>NZ_CP064685.1:0-380496 GCF_023100665.1 Bradyrhizobium sp. CW1 | reverse complement strand
TTGAGCATTCGTCCGGTGACTTTCGGGTACCAATGATAGATTCCGCCGAACACCGCCATGATCGGCGCAATACCCATCACCATGTGAAAATGAGCGACAACGAACATCGTGTCGGACAACGGAACGTCTACGACCACGTTGCCGAGAAACAGGCCGGTCAAGCCGCCGTTTACGAAGGTGATGATGAACGCCAGCGCGAACAGCATCGGGATGGTGAGATGAATGTCGCCTCGCCAAAGGGTCAGCACCCAATTGTAAACCTTGATCGCGGTCGGGATCGCGATGATGAGCGTCGTGGTGGCGAAGAAGAACCCGAAATACGGGTGCATGCCGCTCACATACATGTGGTGCGCCCACACGACGAAGCTGAGGGCGCCGATCGCGACGATCGCCCAGACCATCATGCGATAGCCGAAGATGTTCTTCCGGGCATGGACGCTGATCAGATCGGAAATGATGCCGAAGGCCGGCAAGGCGACGATGTAGACCTCGGGATGACCGAAGAACCAGAACAGATGCTGGAACAGGATCGGGCTGCCACCCCCGTATTTCGTCAGCGTGCCCATCTCGACCAGCGTCGGCATGAAGAAGCTGGTTCCCAGCAGGCGGTCGAGCAGCAACATCACCGAAGCGACGAACAGCGCCGGGAAGGCCAGCAGCGCCATGACGGTGGCCGTGAAGATGCCCCACACCGTCAAGGGTAAACGCATCAACGTCATGCCGCGCGTGCGCGCCTGCAGCACGGTCACCACGTAATTCAGTCCGCCCATGGTGAAGCCGATGATGAACAGGATCAGGGAGGCCAGCATGAGAACGATGCCCCAATCCTGCCCGGGAGTACCGGAGAGAATCGCCTGCGGCGGGTACAGCGTCCAGCCGGCGCCGGTGGGCCCGCCGGGCACGAAAAAGGTCGAGGCCAGCACCACGACCGCGAGCAGGTAGACCCAGTAGCTCAGCATGTTCACATAGGGGAACACCATGTCCCGGGCGCCAACCATCAGCGGGATAAGGTAGTTGCCGAAGCCGCCGAGGAACAGCGCGGTGAGAAGATAGATCACCATAATCATGCCGTGCATGGTGATAAACTGGAGATACTGGTTCGGATCGATGAACGAAAACGTGCCCGGGAATCCGAGTTGCAGCCGCATCAGCCATGACAGCACCAGCGCAACCATCCCAATGGACATCGCCGTGATCGAGTACTGGATGGCGATGACCTTGGCGTCCTGCGAAAAGACGTACCTCGTCCACCAGCTTCTCGGATGATAGAGTTCGACCTCGCCCACTTCGGCGGGCGGGACGCCTGCGACTGTGTCAAACGGGACATCGACCATCGGAATTCCCTCCTTGGTCTCTCTCTTCAACGAAGAGTTCGCCCCCTGCTATGCGGCGCTCCTCGCCGATGTTTTTATTCGCTCTCTCTCGTGTAAGCCGCTTTCGCGACATCCCGCTGCCCGGAAAGCTCGGCGAACGTCCGCTGCTTGTCCAGCCACGCGTGATACTCTTTCTCTTCCTCTACGACGACCTTGCTCCGCATCTGCGCGTGCGCGGCACCGCAGAGTTCCGCGCAGAGAACCTCGAATGTTCCGGTGCGCGTGGGCGTGAACCAGTAATATGTGACCGAGCCCGGTATCATATCCATCTTCGCCCGAAACTCGGGCACATAGAAATCATGCAGGACGTCAATCGAGCGGAGCAACACCTTCACCGGTTTCCCGAGCGGCAGGTGCAAGTCGTCATTTTGAATGACGACATCGTCTTGGCCGGCGGGATCGTCGGGATTCAACCCCATGGGATTTTCGGCACTGACATTGCGGGCATCGGAAGTCCCGAGCCGGCCGTCCTTTCCGGGAAGCCGATAGCTCCATTGCCATTGCTGTCCCATGACCTCGACCTCGGTCGCATTGGCCGGCACTGTGACGAACTGGTGCCAGACGACCAGGCCGGGTGCCAGCATGGCTGCGACGCCGATTGCAGTACCGACGCTGAGCCACCATTCGAGCTTCTTGTTTTCGGGATTGTAGGCTGCGCGCCTACCCTCCGTGTGTCGAAAGCGGAAGACGCAATAGGCCATGAACGCGACGACCGCGAAGAAAACCATCCCGGTTATCCAGAATGTCAGGGTGATCGTGTCGTCGATGTAGCGCCAGTTTGAGGCGAGCGGGGTCCACCACCACGGGCTGAAAATGTGAAACAGCACCGAGGCGATTGCGACCAACAGCAGTATGATTGCTACAGCCATCCCTCATGCATCCTTGCCGCTAAAGGCTGCGGATACGAACCAGAGGGCGGAGCTCACGTCTGCTGCGATGGCGGAATCACATCCGCCGCCGTCATGCCTCTTGCCTCGCCCATTCAACCGGTCGCGACGCCGAGTGCACGTTACGACCGCACAAGTCTCAACGGAGCTGGGGGCGTTGGAGTCAACATGGTACGCCTCGAGCCGGGCGTCAATAGTGGAGTGTGTCGCACCGCGAGCGTCTCCGGCATCATTTCAAGCCGGCGGTAGAGGCCGGCAGCGATCGCTTGGTGACGCAACGCAACAAAACGAACTGTGCAGATGCACAATCACCCAGCCGCAAGCGCTGTCTTGTTTCTTCCACCCATCGCGCTAAGCTGGGTGCACCGGTCGCGACAGGTGTCGTCCGGCAAAGCTCCTTCTCGTTGAATCTGGTTTGCCGGGCTCAGTCGCGATTTTCGCGCATGAGGCGAATGTGCGCGACTTGAAGGCGCGCCATTTCCCCTGCGATCAGAAGCAAGGAGACCGGCGCCATGACCACCGTATTCGCAAGACCCAGACTGCAAGTGTTTGGCGTCTCCACCCCGTTTGTCGTTCGCAAGATCAGCCTTTCCGATTTGGGCAACGCGTTGCGACTGGGCTGGGAAGACTTCAACGCCATCCCAACTCACGCCATCGTCCTTTGCGTGATTTATCCCGTCCTCGGAATTGTCCTATTTAGACTTGTCATCGGCTATTCGGTGCTGCCGCTGCTGTTTCCGCTGGCTGCGGGCTTTACGCTGATCGGTCCCTTTGCCGCGCTCGGCCTGTACGAGCTCAGCCGCCGCCGCGAGCGCGGAGAGGAAGCAGCGGCTTGGGATGCCATGCAGGTGCTGCGCGCACCGTCATTCGGCGCCATGCTCGAACTCGGCATCCTCCTGCTGGTTCTGTTCGGGGTGTGGATCGGCGCCGCGAACGCGATCTACGTTGCAACCTTTGGCCACGCTCCGGCTGCAAGCATGCCTGACTTCGCAACGCGTGTTTTGACGACGCCGGAAGGATGGTCGCTCATCATCGTCGGCTGCGGGGTCGGCTTCCTGTTCGCCGTCGTGGCCCTGTGCGTCAGTGTCGTGTCGTTTCCGCTGATGCTCGACCGGCATGCGACTGCGATCGACGCAATCCGGACGTCGCTGCGGGCCGTGAGGGAAAATCCAATTGAGATGGCGGTATGGGGTCTGGTTGTTGCGACACTGCTGGCGATCGGTTCGCTACCGTTCTTCGTCGGTCTCGCCGTCGTTCTGCCGGTGCTCGGTCATGCCACCTGGCATCTTTATCGGAAGGTGATCGAGCCTGACCCGAACCGGCCGGAAGAACAGCCGCGCCCGCCGATTGGTCACCGCTATGCGGCGGATTTCCCGGCCTCACTGTTCCCGTGGAGCCGCGAACGCTAGCCGAGGCAGCAACGAACGGGCGCACCATCACCGTGTTCGGCGGAACCGGCTTTCTCGGCAACCGCATTGTTTGCCATCTGCGCCATCACGAATTTTCCGTCCGGATCGCGTCACGGCATCCGGACGTGCAGCTTCAATCCGTAGCGACCAACATTCACGACGAGCGATCCGTCGCGAATGCGCTGGCCGGCGCCTACGGCGCCGTCAACGCGGTCAGCCTTTATCGCGAGCGCGGAGGGGAGACTTTTCACTCCGTTCACGTCGAGGCGGCTCAACTTGTAGCAGCCCAGGCCCACCGGGCCGGAGTCGAACGGCTTGTTCACGTTTCGGGGATCGGTGCCGACGCCGCCTCGCCATCCCTTTACATCCGAAAGCGCGGCGAAGGTGAACGGGCGGTCCGCGCGGAATTCGCCGATGCATTTATCGTCCGCCCGGCCGTGATGTTCGGACCGGACGACGCGTTTCTCAGCACCGTCCTCAAGCTTCTTCGTCGGCTTCCGATCTATCCGATGTTCGGCCGCGGCCGGACCAGATTGCAACCGGTCTATGTCGAAGACGTTGCGGAGGCGGTTGCCCGAATCATGGCGCGAGCCGAGACTCACCCGACGGTCTTTGAGCTCGGCGGCCCGACCCCCTACCCCTACGAGCAACTGCTCAGAGCGATCGCGTATCAAGCTGGCCTCGCGCCTCGCCTGATTCCCATCCCGTTTGCCATTTGGCACGCGCTGGCATGGGCGTCCGAAATACTCCCTCGTCCGCCCCTAACTCGCAATCAGGTGGATCTGATGCGGATTGACTCCGTGTCATCACCGGAGATGCCTGGATTTGCCGAACTTGGCATCTCGCCACATTCGATCGAGGAAATCCTCCAGGGGATGCATCGAATCGAGGATGAGAGAAGCGTCCGGGCTAATCCAGCTTTAACGGCCGACAGTTCACGCGCGACATTGCCCGTGCGCCGAAGAAGCTTTCGACCGTGCGCGAGTGAGCGTCGTTGCGAGATGATTTGAGCCTGCCAGTCAGATCAACGATGCTATTCGGGTCGACTCGCCCCCCAAAAGAAAACCCCAGTATTCAATCGAGATTGCTGGGGCTTTGGTTGCGGGGACACGCAACAACCGCCCCCTGCGACTGCCCAGACTTCGCTTTTCGACGTGAATTCAATAGGTTACCAAGACAGAATTTGACGACGCGCGCTTAGCGCTTCTTGGCGTCCAAAGGTGAAGACCAATATGACCGATATTCGAAACGGTGGCCTCCCGGAGGCCGTCGCGAGACCCGTTCGCGCTGAGGGTGGTGGACGGGACTTTAACGACGCGCTGGCCATTACGCCGGCCGAGGTGATCGCCGATTGGACCGAATCGACGGACATGCCGCCCCATGAGCGAATCCTTGCGATCGTCGAATCTGACGATGACGAGCCGGTTCCCTCCCGGACGGGGGAGCAAGGCGATAGGAGCGCCGTCCATGCGCCCAACGCCTCGCCACGCTTTGGGGGTTCGATGTCGAGGAAGTCAACCGTGGCTAACGAACAGCCTTGGCATCGCTACTGCCGCTACGTCTCTCGATGATGCCGTGCTCGATAGGCTCCTCGCTATCGGCGGACCAGTCGGTCCGCTCCTTTCGGCCGTCACACTCAGCCGTATCGTTGACGCTTCGAACCGCTGCCGGCGCGTGGCGAGCGTCTGCACGGGCGCATTCACGCTCGCGGCAGCTGGGCTGTTGGATGGACGTCGAGCGACGACGCACTGGCGATTTGCGGCTCGCCTTCAGCGAGACTATCCATCCATCCGGGTCGAGGCGGATCACATCTACTGTCGGGACGCCAACATATGGACTTCGGCAGGCATTACGGCCGGAATCGATCTCGCGCTGGCCTTGATCGAGGAGGACCATGGTTTCGCCATCGCCAAGTGCGTTGCACAGCACCTCGTCGTCTACCGTCGCCGCCATGGCGGACAATCACAATTCGCAGCCTCGGTCGATCTGGCACCCGAGAACGACCGTATTGCCGCTGCCCTCGGCTATGCCCGTGATCACATATCCGTAGCACTGACACTCGAGCAGCTGGCGGAGGCAGCCGGCATGAGCCGGCGCCAGTTCAGCCGCGCATTCCGGGCGCAGACCGGCGCCACACCCGCGCGTATGGTTGAACGCCTCCGCGCCGATCTGGCGCGAGGCCGCATAGAGACAACTGCAGAACCGGTCGAACGCGTCGCGGAGGCTGTCGGCTTCGGTGATGCGGAAAACATGAGACGGGCACGTGTTTGGGAAAATGGCGCGCCACTCAGAACAAAACTGCGAACTCTTATGCGATTGAAATCACGATATGATTTCGAGCGGAGCCCAAGCGTGGCGTCGCGTTCGTCATTTCCGGCACCAAAGGAGCCGCGGCGCTACTGGCCCGTGGAGTGCCGGTTCATGTCCTCCAGAAGCTCGCGCATCGCGTCGAACTGCGTGCCAAAGCCTTTCCAGTCGCCGGACTTCAATCGTTCAACGGCCTGATTGTAGCGATCGAGCGCCTCCCGGGCCTGACTTGCCGACGGGCGTGTGACAAGCATTTCCTCCTTCGAGCTCGACACCGGCCGCATCGCGCCAGGCTCGATGAACAGCGCTGACAAGGCCTCGTCGAGCGTCTCCTTCATCACCACATGTTCACCGTAGGCTGCGATCACGCGTTTCAGCTCCGGCAGGTGTCCGTGCTGTGCCCGCAGATAGAGCGGCGATACGTAAAGGATCGAGTTCTCGATCGGAATCGCAAGCAAATTGGCACCGCGGATCACCCGCGAGCCCATCTGATTCCACAGCGTGAGCTGTTGCGAGATCTCCGTATTCTGATTGATCCGCGCCTCGATCTGGAACGGCCCGTAGACAAGCTTCTCCTTGGGGAATTCGTAGACAATCAATTTGCCATAGTCGGGCGCGTCGCAGCGCGCGGCGAGCCACGCGATCATGTTGTCGCGGCGGCTCGGTACCATGGGAAGCATGAGGAAGAATTCGGCCTGCGGTTCGCCGGGCAAGCGCATGATGATGTAATAGGGGGTCATCGTCGAGATGCCGTCGCCGCCCGGCTGGCGCGGGAATTGCCAGAGATCCTCGCGGTTGTAGAAAACGTCGGCCGCCTCCATGTGGTAGGCTTGGTACAGTCGGGCCTGAATCATGAACAGGTCTTCCGGATAGCGAACGTGCTTCCGTAAGTCCGGCGGCATCGTCGTGAACGGCTTGAACAAGCTCGGAAAGATGCGCTGGTAGGTCGCTGCAATCGGGTCGCCTGAATCAATAAGGTAGAAGTCGACAGTCCCATTATAAGCATCAATGACAACCTTCACCGAATTGCGAATGTAGTTGAGATCGAGCCCCTGTGCGGGCTCTGCATACGGGAAATAGGCGTTCGTCGTGTAGGCGTCCTGCATCCAGAACATGCGCCCACTGCTGACGACCAGATAAGGATCATGATCGAGCCTGAGGAACGGCGCGATCGTGCTCACCCGCTCCTGGATATTGCGCCGGATCATGATCCGGCTGTCGATCGTAATGTAGCCTGAGAGAAACAGGTTCGGATCGTTGAAATAGTAAGCAAACAGCATTCGCGTGGCCATTGCCCCGATCGAGATGCCACCGGCGCCGCCATAGGCCGCATAGGCGTTCTCTTTCCCCTTCGGATAATCGAACTCCGGGATGCTGCCCTTGACGACGACGTAGTCGTCGGTCTGCTCGCCGAAGTAGATGCGCGGCTCGTCGATCCTGGGGCCGACGTCTGCGACAGGAGGAATATTCCGCAGATAGAAGATCGGCAGTCCTTCGGCGCTCTTGCGTGTGACCGGACTCATCACCGCGCCATTGCCGTGGGTGAACAGCACGTGGCGATTGACCCAAGTCTGGGCGTTCGGCGGCAGCAGGGAGGACCGCAGTTCGCGGGCCGAGAGCATCACGCTCTGGTAGGAGCCATCGAGCCAGTAACGATCGACGTCGAGGTCATGGAATTTGTAGTAGGTGCGGATTTCCTGCAGTTGCGCGTAGGTATCCGACAGCGGCAGCCAGTCCCACAGCCTGATATTTTCAATTGTCGCCTTGTTGGCTTCGAGCGCCTCGGGGGTAAGCTTCTGCTCGGCGGTAAACGGCCTGGCTGCGATCTGATCGAGATTGTATGCCTGCCGGGTGAGCGCGATGTTGTGTTCAATGTAGGGCTTCTCCAGCTCCAACTCGCTTGGTTTGACGAAGAACTGCCGGAACAGCCCGGGGACGACGCCGGACAGCACGAACGTACCGGCGCTGACGAGCACAATCGCCACGGCCGGAAGCCGGTAGGTGCGAACCCGGATGTTCGCCCAGGCGGTAAGCGCCGCGATGATCGAAAGTCCGATCATCAGCCACAACGCCGGCAGCCCCACATGCACGTCGGTGTAACTTGCGCCGACGACGACGCTATTGTCGCCGTAGAGCAGCAGATAGCGGTCGAGAGCACAGGACCAGGCTTTTACCGCGAAGAGAAAACCAAGCAGAGCGGAACCATGAGCGATCGCTGTCGGCGATATTGATCGGCGGTGAACGTCGTATTCGATCTCGCCGTGCACCCAGTAGATCGCCGCGGCGAAAAGCCCGCTCAGAACGAGCGCGAGCATCATCCAGTTCTTGATGAGGATATAGGCGGGCAGTGAGAAGAGGTAGAAGCCGATGTCCTTGTTGTAGAGCGGATCGTCTGCGCCGTAGGGCACCTGATAGACAAATCGCAGGAAGACGCCCCAGTTGCCGGCCTCGGCTGCCGCAACAAGAAGAGCGAGCAAAGCCGCAACGCCTGTGATCAACCAGGGCCACGACAATCGATCGCGCGCAAGCGCAAGCAGATCCGGCGGCGCGTTGCCCGCGGCGCTCCACGCCGGAGCGGCGACGAACTGCATCGGCCGCTGTCGGGCAAAGCGTAGCGCGAGCCATCCGTTCAGCCACAGGATGACGGTGGTTCCGATCCAGACTGCAAGAAAGACGACGGCTTCGGCGCCGATTGTGGTCCAAAAGACCTGGAGATAACCGATCGAGGCAAACCACAGCCAGTCGACCAGGAGGTCGCTCGCGAGCGCAAGCAGGACGAGGCAAATCCCAATGACGACGGCCGCAACAATCAACCCGACCATGGCACTTTGCCTCGGTGCCTTGCGTCCAGGTCCGGTAATCCCGATCGTCATGGTTTCATTATAGCGGAAATGAGAGACGCCCGCCCGCTCGATTCGGGATTAGCGCCTCGAGGCGAGGACACGGCTGCCAGAACCTGCATCGCCGCCATCGCGGCAGCGCAAAGGGGCGAGGTCGGCTGAAGCAGCCGGCGCTGCCAGTCGGTCGTCAGGCAACATGGCGCTCTCGAAGCGGCGCCGCACCGCATCATATCGTGAAATAGCGCAACTTGGCGCGCCACCCTGTATAAAATTGCGAACCCGTATATAATTGCGGATGGAAGACCTGTGTTGGGTCTATAGGCAGCCGCCCATCCTATGGCGAGAGTCTGCCGGGGGTGGATGGTTTGCATCCTGCATCGGAGGTGATGTCATGGCCATTGCTCCCACGCTTCAGAAATACCTGGCCGCTGAAAACATCCAATACGAGCTGATCCCGCACGAACTCAGCATGACGTCCACGCGAACGGCTGAGACCTGCCATATCTCGGGCGACCGCCTCGCCAAGGGCATCGTGTTGCGGCGCAACGGCGAATACATGCTGGCCATCTTGCCCGCATCGCATCACCTTCGCCTGTCGGACCTGAGGACAAGTCTCGGCGACAATGTCCACATGGCCGATGCAAGCGAGATCAATCGGCTGTTCAGCGACTGTGCACACGGTGCCGTTCCTGCCGTCGGCAAATGCTACGGGTTGGATATCATCGTCGACGACAGCATCGAGGCACAGCCGGACATCTATATGGAAGCCGGCGATCATGAGACGCTGCTTCATATGGGTCACGCGCAGTTTGCGCGCCTGACGGGCAACGCACCGCACGGGCGTTTTAGCGCGCACGACTGAGGAATTTGCGCACCACCCAATGCCTTTGCGATCCTGGGCGGGAACGCGGCTCGCGACGTCGCTGTTAAATTGTTGGGAAGGGTGACGGCGACAGCGTCGGCGGTTGTCTGCCCGGATCGCCAAGGAGTGATGCTTTCTCCTGCGACCCCGCACCCGATCGGTTGTACAGTTCAGAAAATGGGGGCGCTGCTGCATTGCATCAACGCACCTGGAACCCAGGAACGGAGACTCGCCATGAAGGTCAAAGACGTGATGCACAAGGGTGTCGACTGGGTCAGCCCTGACACCCCTATCACCGAACTTGCCAAATTGATGCGGGCGCACGACATCGGCTGCATTCCGGTTGGCGAGGAAGACAAGCTCGTCGGGATGGTGACCGACCGCGACATCGTCTGCAAAGGGCTCGCAAGCCACAACTTCGATGCCGGCCGCGCGACAGCGCGCGATGTGATGACCGAAGGCATCCATTGCTGCCGGGAGGACGATGACCTCGCGAAGGCGATGCATCATATGGAGAAGCTGCAGGTCCGCAGGCTGCCGGTGATCAACAAGAGCAAGCGGATGGTCGGCATCATCAGTCTGGGTGACGTCAGCCATTCCGCGTCCGGTGATGTGCTGACCGACACCGTCAGGAGTGTTGCGGCGCATCACTGACCAGGGCTCCTCTCGCGATCGCCGCTCGGTCCGACGTTGAGCTGAGCCCGAGCCATGCGTTTAACAAGGACCCATCGCGCGGCGCGAAAGCGGCGGCCCGACGTGCTCTACTTTGCGTCGGTGTGACCGCAAAATGATAATGATGCGGACACGGCGCGGCAAATGGAGGACACGATGGCGTGGCGTGACAACAAGGCCCGGGCAACCCTGATCCGCGACGCAGCAGGCAGCGTGCCGCCGGGAAAGAGCCCCCGGGCCTTTGCCGAGCCTCTGTTCGGCTACAGCAATATCGAGGATCTCGACAATTACGATGCCGCCTCGCTCGCCCTCCTGGCGGAGCACGCCTGGGAGCATGTACAGCGGCGCACGTCTGGCAGCGCCGATATCCGCGTGGTCAATCCGACGTTGCCGAACGGGCGCGAGATTTCCGTGCTCGAGATTCTCAACGACAACATGCCTTTCCTGTACGACTCCACGATGGCGGAGCTCGCCGAGCAGGGTATCGAAGTCACGCTCGTCGCCCACCCGATCATCGCCGTGGAGCGCGATGCTGAGGGCAAGCTGCTGCGCTTCTACGGCGAAGCACTGCCAGAGGGAGCAAGGGGCGCACGCGAAAGCCTGATTCACCTCCATATCACCCGCCTGGACGCCGACGCCGATCGCCAGAAGCTGATCGACGGACTCACCAGGGCGTTGAACAACGTCCGCGCCTGCGTCACCGACTGGCGCGCCATGCGTGACCGCGTCGAGGAAGCCATCAAGACGTTCTCTTCCAATCCGCCGCCGCTGCCGATCGACGAGGTCGCCGAAGCCAACCAGTTCCTGCAATGGCTCTGCGCGGACAATTTCACTTTCCTCGGCGTGCGCGAATACCGCTTCTCGCCCGACAGCGATGCGTCGGACGACATCACGACCGGCGAAGGCCTCGGCATCCTCCGCGATCCGGATACGAAGGTCCTGTGACGCGGCAACGAAATGGTGGTGATGACATCGGAAATTCGCGAGTTCATGCACGAGCCGACGCTGCTGATCGTCATCAAGGCCAATGTCTCAAGCCTCGTCCATCGCCGCATCCGGATGGATTATGTCGGCATCAAGCTCTATGCACCCGACGGCCGGCTCGAGGGCGAATTGCGCGTCGTCGGCCTGTTTACCTCAGGGGCCTATACCCGCTCGGTGCGGCAGATCCCTTATGTGCGCCACAAGGTTTCGCGGGTGCTGCAGCGCGCCGGCTTCGACCCGAACGGCCATTCGGGCAAGGCGCTCATGCATATCCTCGAAGATTATCCGCGTGACGAGCTGTTCCAGATCGACGTCGACTCGCTCTACAATTTCGTCATCGAGGTCCTGATCCTCTACGAGCGCCCGCGCGTCCGGGCGCTAGCGCGCGTAGACAAGTTCGATCGCTTCGTCTCCATCCTCACCTTCATTCCGCGCGACAAATACGACACCGACGTCCGCACGCGCGTCGGAGCCTTCCTGGCGCAGGTCTACAAGGGGACCCTGTCGGCTTCCTACGTATCGTTCCCTGAAGGCGCGCTTGCGCGCGTCCACTTCATCATCGGGCGCTATGAAAGCAAGACGCCCGTCGTCGAGCGCGCCACGCTCAAAGCCGGAATCAGCGCCATTGCCGCGACCTGGGCCGACAAGCTGAAAGCCGCGCTCACCGCGTCGACCGACGGCATGCGGGCGCGCATGCTCGCCAACCGCTATGCCCAATCCTTTAGCGGCGGCTATACCGAGGTTTTCACAGCGGAGCAGGCCATCGCCGATATCGCGACCATCGAAAGGCTGACCCCAGCCCGCCCGGTGACGATTTCGGTGCACCGCGACAAGGGCGAGGACGATCCCAGGCACTTCGGCCTGAAGGTGTTCTCCGACGCCGCACCGCTATCGCTATCCTATCGCGTACCGGTGATCGAAAATCACGGCCTGCGCGTGGTCAACGAACGCACTTATCAGATCGTGCCCGGTAACAGGCCCGAGCCGGTCTGGCTGCACGACATGACGATCGAGACCAGCGACGGCGAGCCGATCGAGATCAGCCCGGACTTCAGCCATCGCCTGGAAGCCTCGATCATGGCGGTGGTCGCCGATCGCGCCGAATCCGACGGATACAACGCCCTGATCCTGCGCACGACCCTCGGCTGGCGGGAAGTCTCGACCATCCGGGCACTGTCGCGCTATTTGCACCAGATCCGCGCACCCTTCACCCAGGACTATATGTGGGAGACCTTGCGCAAGAACGCCGGGATCACGGCCAACCTCGTCGCGCTGTTCCAGGCCCGCCGCGATCCGCGCCTTGTCCTTACCGATCGCGGGCGTTCGGCGCGCGAGACAACTCTCCTTGCCGAGATCGAGGAGCAGCTCAAATCCGTCGCCTCGCTCGACGAAGACCGCATCCTGCGCCGTTTCACCAATCTGGTGCAGTCGACCATCCGCACCAATCTGTGGCAGATCGGCGAGGATGGGCATCCGCGTCCGGTAATCTCCTTCAAGTTCGACGCGCGGCTGATCGACGATTTGCCGGCGCCGCGACCTCTCTACGAGATCTTCGTCTATTCGCCTCGTGTCGAAGGCATTCACCTGCGCTTCGGCAAGGTTGCGCGCGGTGGCTTGCGCTGGTCCGATCGGCCGCAGGATTTCCGCACCGAGATCCTCGGCCTGGTCAAGGCCCAGCAGGTCAAGAACGCCGTAATCGTGCCGGTCGGCGCCAAGGGCGGCTTCGTGCCCAAGCGCCTGCCGCCGCCTTCCAATCGCGACGCCTGGCTCGCGGAGGGCACCGAAGCCTATCGCATCTTCGTTCGCTCGCTGCTCGAACTCACCGACAATCTCGACGGCGACATCATCGTGCCGCCCGGTTCGACCGTGCGGCATGACGGCGACGACCCCTATCTGGTCGTCGCCGCCGACAAAGGCACCGCGACTTTCTCCGACATCGCCAATGCGATTTCGGCTGAAAAGAACCATTGGCTCGGCGATGCCTTCGCCTCCGGCGGCAGCCAGGGCTACGACCACAAGAAGATGGGGATCACGGCGCGCGGCGCCTGGGAAGCGGTCAAGCGCCACTTCCGCGAGCTCGGCACCGATATTCAGACCATGCCTTTCACCGTGGTCGGCGTCGGCGACATGTCCGGCGATGTCTTCGGCAATGGCATGCTGCTCTCGCCGGCGACAAAGCTCGTGGCGGCTTTCGATCACCGCGACATCTTCATCGATCCCTCCCCCGATCCGACGATCAGCTTCGCCGAACGCCAGCGCCTGTTCGACCTGGCGCGATCAAGCTGGCAGGACTACAACAAGTCGCTGATCTCGCAAGGCGGCGGCGTGTTCTCGCGCACGCTCAAGGCGATCCCGCTCGCACCGGAAGTGCGGAGCCTGCTCGATCTCGACAAGCCGCAGGCCACGCCGTTCGAGGTGATGACCGCGATCCTGAAAGCGCGCGCCGACCTTCTATGGTTTGGCGGCATCGGCACCTATATCCGCGCATCGGGAGAGAGCGACGATCAGGCCGGTGACCGCGCCAACGATCCGATCCGCATCTCGGGCGCCGATGTTCGCGCCCGGGTGATCGGCGAAGGCGCCAATCTCGGCGTCACCCAGCGCGGCCGCATCGAAGCGGCGCAGAAGGGTGTCAAGCTCAACACCGACGCCATCGACAACTCGGCCGGTGTGAACACGTCCGACCTCGAGGTCAATATCAAGATCGCGCTGGCACGCCCCGAACGCGAGGGACGCCTCAGCCCCGCCGACCGCAACAGCCTGCTAGCTACGATGACCGACGAGGTCGGCACGCTGGTGCTGCGCAACAACTACCTGCAGACGCTGGCGCTCTCGCTCGCCGAGCGCAAAGGCGTGGCCGAGACCGGCTTCCTCACCCGCCTGATGCAGTCGCTCGAGCAGCGCGGTTTGCTGAGCCGCTCCGTCGAGTTCTTACCGGACGACGCAGCGCTCACCGAGCGCACGCGGCGCGGCCAAGCCCTGACACGGCCGGAGCTTGCCGTATTGCTCGCCTACGCCAAGCTGACGCTCTACGAGGACCTGCTCCTCACCAGCGTGCCGGACGATCCTTACCTCGCCCGCAGACTGACCCTTTACTTCCCGCGCGAGGTTCCCGACAAGTTCCCGACCGCGGTCGAGCTCCATCGTCTCCGACGCGAGATCATCGCAACCAGTCTCGTCAATGCCGTGATCAACCGCGGGGGCCCGGCCTGCATCGTGCGCCTGACCGACGAGACCGACGCCGATATCTGGACCATCGTCATGGCGCAGGTGGCGGTGGACGCGATCTACGAGCTCAGGCGGCTCAATGACGCGATCGACGCGCTCGACACACGTATCGACGGGCAGTTGCAGCTCAGCCTCTACGCGGCAATCCAGGACCTCCTGCTTTCCCGCATGGTCTGGTACGTGCGCAATGTCGATTTCAAGGACGGGCTGGAGGCCGTTGTCGCGCGCTTCGGCCAAGCTATCCGCCAGATCGTCGCCGGGCTCGACACCACCCTGCCGACGGACTTGCAGCCCGCACGTGCCAAGCGTCGGCAGGACCTGACCGACGCCGGCGTCCCGGCCGGCCTCGCCTGCGAACTCGCCGATCTCGACGCCCTGGTCTCGGCACCGGATATCGTGACCGTGGCGGAGCGCACCAGCCGCAGCATCAGCGATGCCGCCGCGACGTTCTTTGCCGCCGAGGCAAATTTCCGGCTCGACCGGATCGTTGCCGCCGCGCGCAGCGTGCCGGCAAACGATTATTTCGAACGTATGGCCATCGATCGCGCCGTTGAGCAGATCGCTGGCGCCGAAAGAAGACTGGCAGCGCATATGCTGGCAACCGGCCAATCCGGCCAGCAGGCCGTCGAGACCTGGCTCACGGCTCACCCCGAAGCGACGCGCATCCGCCGCTCGGTCGAGGAAATTGCCGCCACCGGACTGACGCTCGCCAAGCTGACTGTGGCCGCAAACTTGCTGGGGGATCTGGTCAAAGCCTGAGGGCGTGCGAGGCAGGGATATGAAACTTAGCCGGCGAACGGAGGAATCCCATGATCCACGCGACTTGCCATACCGCCGCTAATGTCCGCTGCATCGAGTTCGATGCCACACCCTGGTTCAACGAGGCTGACGCTCCGAGCATTATCGATTTGGCCCAACGAGGATGGGTCAGCACGGCGATTGCAGATTTCCTTGAGCGCCGACGAGGATACGAACGCTTGCACGACCTCGTTGAGTATGCAGCAAAGCGACTGCAACCGGAATCCCTGGAGGACCCAACCTGGGAAACCTTCGAATGCGTCGTCGATGGACCTGACGCCGTGGCCTGGCTCGAGAAGAACCGGTGTGGCGAGGATCCGCAAGGCCACGGGAAGCGGGATGATGCGCGAACTAGGCGCCTTCAATATCCGCTTCGTCAAAAGCGCCAATTCTCATCCGCAAATTTCCGGTCTGTCCCTATCAGCCGACATTTGGCAGCGTGGGATCAAGGCAGCCACGGGCCAGGAGGAGACATGGCTCTGGCACATTGGCCTGGCCAGATAACGGGCAACGCCTGGGACATTCGTTTCAACTCAGATGGCAGCCCCGGCCAGCAAAAAAGCGCCGCCAAGCGCGACCATCACAAGTCCAGGCCAGTTCGATTTGATGCCGAAGCCGCTACCCGGTCTTTCAGGCTCCAGCGTATCACGCCCGGAGCGAAGCCGCCTTCCACCGCTGAGTCGGCCTCGCCAAATGGGCTGAAACGCCATTTGGAGCACGCCGCCGAAAACAAGGAGCACACCAAGCCATATGAGGGTCATGCTCGCCTCCTCTACCCGCGAACGCCGAGAGTGCTGCGCCGAGAACCCGTGGTCCATTCAGCGTCTGTCCGCTGCTCTCGGAATTAGACCGACCTTGAAAGCCGCCGGACGCACCAGCGCGCTGGCACGCAGGCTGGGGATCACGCTCTCCGAAGCTCAGGCTACGTATAAGGACCCTGCTTAGTCTTCATCCGGCTCGCGCACGACCGGCGGTTCGTCGGTTTTGTCCTCTTCCTCTTCTTCGTCGTCGTCGTCGTCTTCCTCTTCGTCGTCATCAGGATCTCGGGGTGGCATCGTGTTGCCCATGATCGCGAAGGCACGCCGGTCGATCGCAGGAACTAACTTGGGGAGTAGGGTCATGTTGTTACTCCTCGGATGTGACCCTGGAGCACTTTACCCCTTTTTTGGCGGGGCAGACACGGAGTTGGCGGCCGGCGCGGACGAGGTCCGGTTATCCCTGTCAGACAAGCTAGAGGTAAGTGTTGAGTTTCTCGGATTCGGGCCAATAAGGGACCTCACGCCGATCGCTGCTTGAGATCGGTTTCATCTGGAGTCCGCTTCTTTCTGTCACTCCGTCTTCGTCTTCGGACGTTCAATAAGTTGGTAACTGGGAACGTGGGTGCTTTCCTGCCACGATTCCAGAGCAGCTCCGCAGATTGCGCAGACCGCGTCACCTGTATGCGGTACCAGGAACTTCTCTTCGGTGCGTCTGTACTCAGCACCGCAAGTGCATTGCACAATTGTCACCATCCCGATGATATGTGCTTCGGATCACGGAATTTCCAGTCCGGGCAACTTGCACCGGACGGCACAAGACGCGCTGCACGACCCGACCGCCCCGAAGTGGGCGGACGGCCCACTGCGGCCGCCGGCGAAGTGAGCGGTCGCTGCCGCCCGTCGAAGCGCACCTGCGAGCTCCGTCTGCGCGGCAAGGTCGCCGCGGACCGGCGATCGGGTCTACGCTGCGCCTCTCCAGCTCATGGAGCCGGAATGCCAGCGTAGTAATCGTCCACCGAGCGGGCGACCGAAGGGTCTGACCAATTCCAGCTACTCTCGTCGCTGTACTTTGGCGCTCCTCTCAGCTGACTGTCGCTGATCCCCGCGACGTAGCCGCCAAGGCTGGTGTCGTATTTCAGCGATTGCCACGGAAGCGGGTAGTGGTCGTCTCCAATTCCGAGGAAGCCGCCAAAACCCAGCACCGCGTAGGCGACCTTGCCGCTGATCTTATCGATCATCACCCGTTCGATCGAACCGATGCGCTGACTGTCGGCGCCATAAACGGCCGTCCCTTCGACCTTGTCGCTGCCGATCAGATTTCCTGTTTCCCGTTCTTCATAGGCCATGCGAGATCTCCTCCCATGAGTGGGATCAACTTGGCGCGGTTTCGCTCGTTCCTATTGAAATGTGGAGCAGCGTATAAGTCGACGAAGCTGCATGCTGCCGAACCTTCCCGTCGAGGAATGAGCACGATGTAACAGGGTAGCGCGACGCACATTGGTAGAGCGGCAGGGGGCGGAGCGAGATGACGCGATGCCTAGGAATGAGACGTTCTTGTTGGAGCAGATCGCCCGCGCAAAGCGTTTCGCGGCGGCGATGAATACCGATGCCGACAGAGCGCGCTTCGAGAAGATGGTGGCACCGCGATGCGCCCACCGAGTTCTCTCGCACCAAGCGGGAAGGCGAAGCCGCCTTGATGGCGCGCGACCTCGACTGGGTGATACTGCGGCCTTCCCTGGTGGTGGGCCGATCCAAGGGCTGCTCCCTCCAAACGTCGCCTCGGGGTCAAAAGCCGCAGATGGCCGCCGCTGTGATCTTCATGGGTTGGTTGGAACGCCCAGAGCGCGCAAGAGGTTAGATAGATCGCACACCATCGCGGCGGCGCTGATCGAGCGCTGGATTGGAGGCAGCACATGAAAATCATGGACGAAGACGGCGAAGTTATCGCCATAGCATCGGATGATCATACTCTAATCGGCGGCCACCACCGCCTCGCGGTGGCGGCCAGCCTCGGTAAAAAACTGGTCTGGCGAGATACCGGCGAACCAGTGAAGCTTGATCACTTCTTCAAGCATTATGGAAGTTGTCTTCGACATACAGCCTGATCCGACCCACGAGCGTTGTTCGGTACATTGCAACTACGCCAACTGAGGCGGCTTGGCCGTCCACCAGTGCAGCCCCACTGACCATTATCAAATAGCTATTGGTTGTCTTCGTTGAACCTTTGCGAGATTTCTGGGACCAACTGCCGTGGGGTTGGGAACGGAGATTTCCCATGCCAAAGCATAGGATGATCACTGGATTTGCGACTGTCGCTCTCCTTGCTGCCGCCACCACCGCGGCCAACACTAGGTTATACGGGTCCTCTGCCGATCGTGCCGTCGCCTCCGCTAACGCCATGTCGATCGAAACACTCACAGCCGCTTCAGGTAAGCTCGCGACTGATGAATTCGAAGACCAATCAGTAATCTACTCGTCGAAGCGCTAAAGCAGCGACTGCGGCCGCATGGCCCTCCACGGCAGATAAACGCTGGCGAACCCATGTTAGTCGGGCAGCATTCTTGGGCGCTCGCTGGCTTGACGGTTCATTTGGGCTGCTGGCCTTCGTCCGGCTTGATCCCCGGCGTAGGCGGCTTGGCGGCGTTTGGAGTCGCCGGCCGCTTGGCGGCGTTTGCACCGGCGCCTTTGGGCGCAGGCTGCTTTTGCGCTGATGAAGGGTTACGAGTGGCTGGCGCAGTGGCTGCGTTCCCTCGTGCATAGGGGCTGATTTCACTCGCTTCCGTTGCTCTAATTGGTGCTGGCCGGCGCTGTGCAGCTCAACAGGGCGCGCCCTGCAATCCTCAGAAATTGGAAAAATGCAGGCAGCTCGCTGCCGAACGTGGCTTTTCCAGTGGGGAGAATAATGAAAGGACAAAGTCACGCGAAGAACGAGTTTGTGGCAGCCTGTATGCAGGGCAAGCAAACCTAAGCAAGCGCTGATCGGCAGCGCAAACCACGAGGACTGCCCGACCTTCGTTCAGCCGTCGGAACCCTAAAAAGCTCGGAGGATGTGAGGTGGCTCACATCACCGGCACGAATTAGAGCTTACTCCCGTCTTGGCGGATGCAACACCGGACGGAGATGTCGAATGAAGCGCTTATGCTTTCGCTCGTCACGGCCCTGCTCGTCATCGGTGCGGCCAGCAGCGTGCTCAGACCGCACGCACTTCTTCGCTCTGCACGGAGCGGCATGCCAAACATTCAAGAGCTGCAGACAGGCCAAGCGAGCACGCTGACCGAGCAGGAGATCGAAGACCGGTCCGTCCTGTTTGCCAGAGAGCGAACGCAATAGAGCGCACCTGACCGGCCCTCTTCAGCCGCTCCCCTCATTCCGCCGCAGCGGTCACTGGTTGCGATTTTTGATCGTTCGGTCCGGTTCGCCCACTCTGTTCGTCGAGCCAGAGGCTATGATGTTCGCGTGCCCAGTTGAGATCGACCTCACCCGAGCCCATGGCCTCGAAAGCTCCCTCCATCCCGATCGTGCCGATGTAAACATGCGCAATCATTGCGGCCACGAAGAGCACGGCCACCACGGAGTGGATGATCTGGGCCATCTGCATGCCTTCGATGCCGCTGATGTAGAACGGGAACATCAGCTCGTATCCCGTCGCTGCAACGAAGCCGCCCCCAATCACGACGATCCAGTAAATCATCTTCTGGCCGGCGTTGAAGCGATAGGCCGGCGGATGATCATGGCCGACAATGCCTCCTCCCCGCTTGATCCAGGCAAGGTCCACCTTGTTCGGGAGATTTCCTGCGATCCACATCAGGAAGATCAGGACGACGCCGACGGTGAACGGGAAACTCAGATAGTTGTGGGCGTACTTTGCCCATTGTGACCACTCGGAGAAGGCTTCGAAACCGATCAGCGGCAACAACAACGGCCGCCCGAAAGTGATGTTCAGACCTGAGATGGCGAGGATGATGAAGCAGGTGGCTGTCATCCAATGCACGAAGCGCTCAAACAGGGTGAAGCGCACGATGGTGCGTCCCGATCGCCCGCTTTCGAGCCGCACCATGCCACGGGTGAGATAGAAGATCAGGAGCACAGCCAGCATGCCGATAATCGCGACGCCGCCGATCCAGCGCAGCGTGACATTGCGAAACTCCCGCCATTCGCGTCCCTGTGGCTGCTCGAGCACGCCCGACCTCTGATCCGGAATGCTGACGCGGCCCTGGATTCGGTTCAGTTCCTGCAGCAATTGCTGCTCCTTGACGGAGCTTGCGGTCGGGTTGACCTGCTGCGCGCTCGCCGGAGTAGCCGTGATCACCAGAAGCAGCGCGCATGCGCCAAATGCCAGGCGAATGGGTCTTCCAAATGACGCCATCTGCGCCTCCCGGTATCGCGTCCTTGACTGCCGTCCGCGTCAGGACTCGATCGTCTCGCGATACGCGGTCTTCCAGCCCCACGCGCCGGAGCCGTAGCCGCGCTTCATCACGCGTTCCTTGTAGATCTGGGCGATGATCTCCCCGTCGCCGGCGAGCAACGACTTGGTCGAGCACATTTCGGCACACAGCGGCAGCTTGCCCTCCGCCAGCCGGTTCGCGCCGTACTTCTCGTATTCCTCCTTGCTGCCGTCGGCCTCGGGGCCGCCGGCGCAGTAGGTGCATTTGTCCATCTTACCGCGCGAACCGAAGTTCCCGACCTTGGGATATTGCGGCGCGCCGAACGGACAGGCGTAGAAGCAATAGCCACAGCCGATGCAGAGGTCCTTGGAGTGCAGCACCACGCCATCAGCAGTGGTGTAGAAGCAATTCACGGGGCACACAGCCGCGCAGGGCGCGTCGGTGCAATGCATGCAGGCCATCGAGATCGAACGCTCGCCCGGCTTGCCATCATTTATGGTGACCACGCGGCGCCGGTTGATGCCCCAGGGTACCTCATGCTCGTTCTTGCAGGCGGTGACGCAGGCATTGCATTCGATGCAACGGTCGGCGTCGCAGAGGAATTTCATACGTGCCATCGTCGTTGCTCCTTATGCCGCCGCGATCTGGCAAAGAGTGACCTTCGGCTCCTGCATGCCTGTCGCGGGATCATACCCGTAGGTCGTGATGGTGTTCGCGCTTTCGCCGAGCACGATGGGATCGGTCCCCTTCGGGTAGGCACTGCGAAGATCCTTGCCCCCCAGCCAGCCGCCGAAATGGAAGGGCATCCAGGCGACGCCCTTGCCGACACGCTCGGTGACGAGCGCCTTCATTCTCGCCCTGGAATTGTTCTCGGCGCCGGTGACCCAGACCCAGCCGCCGTCCTTGACGCCGCGATCGGAAGCATCGGCCGGGTTGATTTCGATGAACATGTCCTGCTGCAATTCGGCAAGCCACGGATTGGTACGCGTCTCCTCCCCGCCGCCCTCATACTCGACCAGACGGCCCGAAGAGAGGATGAGCGGGAACTGCTTGGCAATCCCCTTCTCCACCGCAGCCTTCTGCACCGAAAAGCCGATGTTGGGCATGCGAAACTGCTTGGCATCGGGCAGCGTCGGATATTTCTCGACGAGGTCGACACGTGGCGTATAGATCGGCTCGCGATGGACCGGAATCGGATCAGGCAGGCCGAAGGCGTTCATGCGTGCCTTGCCATTGCCGTACGGCACGCAGCCGTGTTTGAGCGCGACCCGCTGGATGCCCCCTGAGAGATCGAGCGACCATGACACCGAATCCGGATTGGTCGGATTAACCTTCATGATCGTAGCCATCTCCGCTTCGGTGAGATCGCTATCCCAGCCAAGCTTCTTTAGGCTCGCCAGAGTGAATTCGGGATAGCCGTCCTGGATTTCGGAATCCTTGGAGTAGGATTTGTCGGCCAGCAGGCTAACCTTGCGCGTAGACCCGTCTGGCAGCTTCTCCTCGCGTTCGATGCCGAAGCGGGGCCGGAACGTGCCGCCGCCATCCATCACCGCGAGATTGGTGTTGTAGAGCAGCGGCGTGCCGGGATGCCGGACCTCCGGCGAGCCCCAGCATGGCCACGGCAGGCCGTAATAATCGCCGCCGACCTCGGGATCGTCCTTAGGGGCACGCATCGTCAGCATGTCGAACTTCGCCTGGTTCTTCATGTGCGCCTTAAGCCGCTCAGGCGATTGCCCGCAGTAGCCCGTTGACCAGCTGCCGCGGTTCATTTCGCGCAGCACATCTTCTGCTTCAGGCAGATTGTTCTCGACCTTGATCTGCTTGAACATCTGGTCGGCGAAGCCGAGCTTCTTGGCCACCAGATAGATGACCTCGAGATCGTCCTTGGATTCGAAGATCGGTTTGACGATCTGCTCGCCCCATTGCAGCGAGCGGTTCGAGGCGACGCGCGATCCCTTGCATTCGAATTGCGTGGCCACGGGAAGGATGTAGACGCCATCCTTGCGGCCGGCCTCGACCGCCAATGACGCCCAGGTCGTGGGATGCGGGTCGGCAATGACAAGCAGGTCCAGCGCCTTCAGGCCGTTGAGAGACTCCGGAATGCGCGTGATGCTGTTGCTGGCGTGCCCCTGAACGAACACTGCCCGTACGTTGTCCTTCTGAGCGATCTGATCCTTCGGCAGCGTCACCGCCTCGAACCAGCGAGTCAGCGGAATGCCGGGAGTCTCCATGATCTGCTTGGAATCGAAGCGCGACTTCAAGAACTCGTAGTCAACGTCCCAGACCCGCGACCAGTGCTTCCACGCGCCTTCGGCGAGGCCGTAGTAGAACGGCAACGTCACAATATCGAGCCCGACGTCGGTGGCGCCCTGCACATTGTCGTGGCCGCGGAAGATGTTGGCGCCCATGCCCGGTCCCCCCACATTGCCGGTCAAAAGCAGCAGGATGCAGCTCGCCCTCACATTGGCGGTGCCGACGGTCTTCTGGGTCTGGCCCATGGCCCAGATCAACGTCGACGGCTTCTCGGTGGCGAACATCTGGGCGACCCGCTTGAGCTGTTCGCCTGGAATGCTGGCGACGCGCTCGACCTCTTCCGGATTCCATTTCTCCACTTCCTTGCGGAGATCGTCGAAGCCGTACCAGAGATCGGAAAGCGCGCTCGCGAACATCTAAAACCCCCAACGGTACAGCGGGAAAGGAACCTTGAGCACGTAGGAAAAGAGGAGGCAGCCGACGACCGCGACGACCGCGGCCAGGACGGCTGATCCTTTCAGCGTGGCGGTCCTGTCGCCGAGCGCGGAGACGAAGACGCACATGAAGGTGGCCGCGGCCATTCCGAAATAGAGGCCGAAGAGGACGAACATCAGAGGACCCGCGAGGATGCAGGCCCAGCCACGCCATTCCATCGCCGCGGGCAAGACGCGCTCTCCCTCTTTGAGAGGCGTCGCCAATCCGGTGACGAAGATCAGGGCTCCGACGAGAACCATCATGAGGCCGAGCATCAACGGAAACATGCCCGGTCCCACGTGCGCCAAGGTCCCGAGCGAATATGTTGCTGAGTTGACGCCGATCCCGGCGCCCAGCAGCACCATGAGCAGCCCGGCGTAGAAGTCCTTCTTCCGCAGCATCATCGGCATATCGGCACCTCTAGTTGGTTTTGGTCGCTATCACGACGAGCGCCGAGGCTGGTTCGGAAGACACCTGCGTCAGTTTGTGCGGAATCGTGGAGTCGAACTGGACGCAATCGCCCGGCTTCAAATTTTCCTTGCGCTTTCCGATGACGAGCTCGATCCGGCCGGAGAGAATGAACAGGATTTCCTCACCTTCGTGGTGACTCATGATGCGACCGCGTTTCGCCGTCTTGGTCGGTCGCACGATAAAGGCGCGCATGGTGCGGCCGGGAGCCAGACCGGCGACTAGCGACAGGTGCGTGTCGACGTCGCCGGCCTTCCCGTTCTTCGCGCGGACAATCGTGATCGGGTCGTGGTCGTCCGGCTGGCCGTAGAAGCGGTCTAAGGTCGTTCCGAGAGCCGCGGCGATCTTGAGGGCGGAGCCTATCGACGGAGAGGAGAGCCCGCGTTCCAGCTTGGAAAGATAGCTGCGGGTCAAACCGGAATCGGCGGCAAGCTGCTCCAGCGTCATGCCGCTCTGCACGCGAAGGAATTTGAGGTTGAGTGTCATTGCGCTCGGCTCTTTCCCAAGTTATTGCCCGCATCGATCTCGCACCAAATCACCGATAGTTCCAACCTTAGAACGGGTGCCGACTGATCACAGATCCAGCACTAGCCGTTGTCCGGCGCAATCGCCCACGCAGACGATGAGCTCATTCTGCCGCTCAGCAGGCGAAAGCACGCGATCGCGATGGATGGGCGGCCCCTCGGTCCAGCGCGTGCGGCAGGCGCCACAGATGCCGCCGCCGCAGGACACGGGGACGTCGACGCCGAGGGCATCGAGCGTTCCGAGAAGACCAACATCTGGCGTGACAGTTGCAAGCTTCTGGCTCGCCGACAGATACAGCTCGTAGGGAGGCACGTCGCTTCGGGCGATGGCCTTGGGCGGGGTGAACATTTCGATGTGTTTGCGCTCTTCCGGCCAGGCCGAGACGGCATCTTCGAAAGCCTTCAGCATCGCTGCGGGTCCGCAGCAGGCCGCTAGGCCACATCTGGCAAATTCCCCGACAATTTCGGCGATGACGGGCTTGGCCTGCGCGGTCGTATCGTAGAGGCGGACACGGCCTGCTCCGATTGCCGGCGCGATCATGTCGGTCAGGACCGGTCGTCCGCGGCTGGTCCAGTGCAGCACGTAGTTCGAGCGCCCTCGTCGTTCGAGATGCCGAATTGCGGAGATGAACGGGGTTACACCGATGCCTCCCGCGAGGAATACGTTCGTTCCCTCCTGGTCCAGTGCGATCCCGCCGCGCGGCAGCGAGACCGAAATCGGCTGTCCCGCCTCCACGCGATCGTGCAGGAAGTTCGAGCCGCCGCGTCCTTCGCGTTCGCGCTTCACCGCGATCACGTAGCGCCGATCATCGTCCGGTTCATTGCAGAGCGAATAAGTCCGGACGAGACCCTGGTCCAGGTGAACGTCGATATGGGCCCCGGCCCGAAAGGGTGGCAGCTCCCAATCATCCTGGTCGACCAGCGTGAAGCGCTTGGTGTCGTTGCCGAGATCCTCGACCTTCGAGACGACGGTGGAGACCGTCTTGATCGCCTTCGCCATCTAGATCGGCCTCACGGCGTCGCCTACGCGTAGCGTGCCCCCTGCGATGATCTTGCAGTTCAGCCCCGACCGGTTGATCAACGGATCGAAGACGGACTTGCCGAGTATCTCCTCGATGTGCCGGCACGGCGTTGAAAGGCGGGTCGCCTCGACAATCGCTTCTCCGAGCCGGAAGCGACGGCCGACGAGATGATTGAGCGGGACGCCTTCGACGGTCACGTTCCGGCGATGTTCCTCGGGCAGCAACTCAATCTTGTGGTCGCGTTGCAGGGCCTCGAGCGTCTCCATCTCGAACAGGGTGACCTGCCGCCCCTCCTCCGGCTTGTGGGAGTAGAATCCTGTTTCGTGGCCGGCGAAATATCGATCGCCCTCGATACCGCGTCCAGCGACGAGCTCGAGCGAGGGAAACGAGCGCATCGGCAAAAAGGCACGCGGGGTCTTGTGCAAAAAGCGGACGACGCCCTGCCAGGACATGGTGACCTCGGGCTCATCGATTGCGGTCGCGTCCATCATGTTCTCTCCATGGGCCTTAATCCGAACTGGTCTCAACGTGATGCGGCGAGCGATTTGTCAAGGGTCTGGCGCACGTCTGATCGCACCTCGATGACGACCGGTCCCTTGGTCGTCATCGCCTCTGCGACCGTCGACGGAGCACTCTCCGCGTCCTCGATGATGAATCCCTTCGCGCCGAAGGCACGCGCCAAGGCAGCGAAGTCGGGATTTGAGAGGTCAGTGCCGTAGGGACGATCTGGAAAGGCTCGCTCCTGGTGCGACCGGATGGTCCCGTAGGACTGGTTATTGGATACGACGATCGTGAGGTTCGCGCCTCTGGCGACGGCCGTCGCAAGCTCATTGCCCGTCATCAGGAAGCCGCCGTCTCCGCAGAAGGCAACCACCTGCCGCTCCGGAAAGCGAAGGCTGGCAGCGAGCCCGGACGGGACCCCACTGCCCATCGCCCCGCAAGCCGAGCCGAGCAGCCGCGCGGTCGGCTCGAGGCTGAAGATGCGATGGACCCATCCGGCGAAATTGCCTGAATCCGTCGTGACGATGCCATCGGGCCTGAAGTGCGCGGCGATCGCCGCCACCGCGTGACCGAAGACGTCCGCCGATGGTACGCCGAACTGAGGCCAACCATGCGTGGCCGTCCGCGCCGCGGCAGCCGCGGAGGACCACTCGGCGCAGGCCCGCGCCGTCGCGGGAGCTGCGAGCATGGCGGACACGAATGCATGCGATCCAGAGACGACCGCGACGTCGGTTCGGACGCGCTTTCCGATCGCATCGGGATCTGGATAGACATGGACCAATGGCTGGCGAGGCTCGGCCTGTCTCGGAAACGCAAAGCCGAGCGAGGACAGATCGCCCAGACGTGTTCCGACAGCAACGACGAGGTCGGCGCGTTCGAGCAGTTTCACATGAGGCTGAGACGTGAAGAACCCGAACTGACCCGCCCACAGCGGGTGAGAGTTCGGGAACTGGTCCTGCATTTTGTTCATAGTGACGACCGGCACGTTCCATTTCTCGGAAAACGCGATCAGATCTTGGCGGAACGATGCCGCCCGGCATTCGCCGCCGACGAGCAGGATCGGCCTCTCCGACGCCGTCAACGCCGCCCTCGCCTGTTCAATGGCCGCAGCACCGGGCTCCGGACGCACAGCTCCGTTGGCTGTGGCCACAATTCCCTTGGCCGGGTCTTCAAGGAGATCTTCCGGCAGTTCGATGGCGACGGGACCTGGCGTTCCCGCATGGGCCACGGCGAACGCGCGGGCCATCATCTCTGGAACGAGATCCGCCGAGTTCAGACGCACCGACCACTTCAGCACGCCATCGAAAGATCGGCCGCAGTCGATCTCCTGCACCGCGTCCCTTGCGAGGTTCGGACGATCGACCTGACCGACCAGCATCACCAGCGGAATCGCCTCCTGCGCCGCGACGTGAAGTCCGAGCGCGGCGTTGAAGGCGCCCGGACCACGGCTCGTCATCACGACGCCTGCGCGCCCTGTGAGTTTGGCGTCAGCGACCGCCGCGAGGCTCGCGCTTCCTTCGTGCCGGCAGGTCACCAGATCGAAATCGTTACGGTCGCGCAGCGCGTCCAGCAGCGCCAGAAAGCTTTCTCCCGGGACGCCGAAGGCCCTGTCCACCCCGTGCGCGACGAGACAGTCCGCGACGAGTTCCGCGACGCGATAGGTCATGCGACGCTCCCGTCCTGCCTGATGGTCAGGGGATCACCCAGCACGCGCAGTGGCGCCTCCGTCCGATCTCGCAGCGCCTCGATCGCGAGGCCGTCGAGTAGGGCCCGAACGGTCAGGCCGTCCTCGGCTACGTCGATGATGCAGAGGTTGGTGAAGATGCGGGTCACCACTCCGCGCGCCGTGAGCGGATATCCACATCGCTCCACGATGCGGGAGCGGCCATCCTTGGTGGTGTGGTCCATCATTACCCAGATCGACTTGGCGCCGACCGCCAGATCGATGGCTCCGCCGATGCCGGGCGGAGACCCGTTGTCACCCGTCGTCCAGTTGGCGAGATCACCACTCTTGGACACCTGAAAGGCGCCGAGCACGGCCACGTCGAGATGACCGCCTCGCATCATCGCGAACGAGAGGCTGGAGTCGAAGTAGGAACCGCCGGTCCGGATCGAGATGGGCATCTTCCCTGCATTAATGAGATCCCAGTCCTCTTCGCCCGCCGCCGGCTTCGGACCTACGTTGAGGACGCCGTTCTCGCTGTGAAGGATCACGCCAGACCCCTCCGGCAGGTAGTCGGCGACGTGCGTCGGGGCGCCGATACCGAGATTGACGAATCCTTCCTGCGGCAGATGAAGTGCGACCATGCGCGCCAGCGCATCGCGTGCAAGCGGTGTCATCGGGAGCTCCTTGCGAAAACGCGATCGACGAAGATGCATGGAGTGACTATGGCTTCCGGATCCAAATCGCCGACGTTGACCACGCGGTCGACTTCCACGGCGACCGTCCGGCCGGCGGTCGCCATCACCGCGCAGTGGTTGCGCGCCGTCTTGTTGTAGGTGACGTTGCCGAGCGTGTCGGCGAGATGACCTTTGACGAAAGCGAAATCTGCATGAAGCGGTAGCTCAAGAATAAATTCGCGCCCGTCGACGACGATCTTCTCCTTGCCGTCAGCGAATACCGTCCCGACGCCGACGGGAGAAAGGAAGCCGCCGAGACCGGCGCCGCCCGCCCGGATGCGCTCCACCAACGTGCCCTGCGGAACGAGTTCGAGCTCGACCGTGCCGGCACGATATTGTTCGGCGAACTGCTTGGCGCTGCGCGGATAGGAGCAGACGATCTTGCGAACGATCCTGGCTTCGAACCACAGCGACAGATCGTCCTCCGTGGAGCCGGCGTTGTTCGATATCAGCGTCAGGTCGCGGACGCCCCGGTCGAGCACCGCCTTGACCACTCCGAGCGGAAGCCCCGCTCCGCCGAACCCGCCCATCATGACGGCGTCGCCGTCCTTGATGCCTTCCACGGCCGCCGCCGCGTCTTCGACCACTACGTTGCGCATCGTAAATCCGCCGTCTCTGCTACGGGATTGATTTGAGGTACGTCGTTGACAGGCCACGGCCGACCCGGTCGAGCAGCATCTCGTTGGTGCCGTCGGCGTAGGCCGCCATCCGGACCTCGGCGAAATGCATGTTCAGGCGGTGGGCTGCGCCGGCGCCCGTCGCGCCGACGATCCGGACGCA
Source organism: Bradyrhizobium sp. CW1 (assembly GCF_023100665.1). Lineage (NCBI taxonomy): Bacteria > Pseudomonadati > Pseudomonadota > Alphaproteobacteria > Hyphomicrobiales > Nitrobacteraceae > Bradyrhizobium > Bradyrhizobium sp. CW1. The sequence goes on along the minus strand of NZ_CP064685.1, from coordinate 351,571 downwards.
CTGATCGATGCCCCAAAGCGCGGTGTCGACAGCGAACTTCTTGGCTTGCGCAGCGAGGGCGACCGGATTTCCCCCGGTCTGTATCTGCTCGGCGGCGCGGAAGACGAGCGCGTTGGCGGCCTCAAGCCGGACCGACACCTCCGCCAGCTCCCAGCGCAGGCCCTGATGTTCGGTCAGCGGCTTTCCAAAGGCCTGCCGGCCTTCGCAGTAGTCCACCGCCTCGCACAGCGCCGCATACAGAGTCGCGACGCACATGGCGGCCACGTGAACGCGGGCCGCGTTGACCGACGCCATCGATGCCTTGAGCGCGGCGCCCGGCGCTGCGATCAGACACCAATCGGGAATGAAGTGAGCGTCGAAGGCCACTTCGGCCAGACGGAAGGAACGCGCTCCGGGAACGACGATCTCGGTGCGCTTCACCGTCTCGGCTTGGCCGAAGGGCACGTAAAAGCTGGCGATCTCACCCGCCCCCGCAGCGTCTCGGACGCGGGCCAGGACGATCAGACCACCGACCAGCAGGCCGTCGGTCATCCACGCCTTGGTGCCGCTCAGAGCCCAGCCGCCGTTGACTGGAACCGCGGTGGTGGTCAGGGCGGAGACATCGCTGCCACCGGCTGGCTCCGTCATGGCGGTTGTCAGAAGAAGCTCGCCGCGCAACGCGGGCTGCAGCAGACGCTCGATCTGGATCGACGTACCGGTTTGTGATAGGCGCGTCGCTCCGCCTTGATGGTGGTTCAGGCAGAACGCTGCCGCAAACCCGTGGTGCGACATTTCCTGCGCGACGCGGACTTTGCACAGATAAGACGCTTCCAAGCCACCGTGAGCGCGCTTGGCCTGGAGGCCCAGCATGCCGAGAGCGGCCCACTCGGCGATCCACTTCTGCGGGAACGCGTCACCTGACATGTGCGCGGCGAAGACGCTGTCGGAGAAGGTACCGGCGCAGAACGCCCGCGCCTTCGCCACGTGATCACGCTCTTCGGCGGAGAGATGAACGTCGTACTGGTGATAGAAGTCCACAGGAGATCCTTCGGCGAGCTACTTCTGAAGAGGCGCCCCAATGTCCTTAGCCCACTTATTCCAGTAGGCCTCTTCCTGTCCGACGTCGGCCGTGAAGGTCTCCACCGTCGAACCAGCGATCGGAGTTGCGCCGATCGTCTCCAACTGCTTCAGGAACTCCGGATCGCCCGAAGCCTTGTCGAGGGCGGCGCCAATCTTGGCGACGACGTCGGCCGGAAGGCCCGGCGGACCCGCGATCCCGAACCATGGGGAGATATCGATAGGCTTGCCGCCCGCCTCTTCGATTGTCGGCAGATCCGGGAAGGCCGGTGACCGCTCGGCCGACGTCACCGCTAGCGCCTTGAGGGTGCCGGCCTTGACCTGCTGGCCGATCGTGGCTTCGGTGAAGAAGCCCACCTGCAGGATGCCCGACATGCAATCGACGATCGGTTGATTGCCGCCCGAATAATTGATGAACGTCATCTTCGTATCATAGGCCATGTCGAACAGCGTGCCGCCGACATGGGACGTCGCCCCGAACGTACCGCCGAAGTTTACTTCTCCAGGGTGCGCCTTCAGATAGGCGACCAGTTCCGGAACGCTGGCCACAGGAAATTTCGGGCTCACGACGAGCAGATTCCGCTGCTTCGCGACCTTGCGAATGTAGGTGAAGCCATTCTGCTGATCGTAGCGCACGGACGCATAGAGTGCCTTGGCGCGAGTATTCGAGGACTCCACCGCGACGAGAAGCGTGTACCCGTCGGGCTTCGCGCGGGAGACGTTTGACGCGGCGATCATTCCGCCGGCACCACCATTGTTCTCGACGATGACGGTCTGGTTCAACTCCTTCGAGAGGAGACGGCCGATGACGCGGCCAATGATATCAGTCGGGCCTCCAGCCGGGAATCCGACGACCAGCTTGATCGTGGTCGAGGGATAGGCATCGGCCGCATCGGCCGGCTCAGCAATAAAGCCGAGACAAAGAATGGCGGCGCCGGCGGCGATCAACGCTCTGTTTCGCAAAGATCGAAACATGCAGCACCTCCCTCGAAGGACGACCCACCTTCAAGCCAAGGACACTTTGTGTCAAGTGTGAAACCATCGTGACCCGACCCAGAGGCGCACATTGAGCGGGCAAACGCTGCGGAAAAAGCGTGCATCATGCATGCTGCACCACACCTAGGCCAAATGTCGCGCCCGGCAGCCCGACCTTCCAGGGTTGCCAAACCCCATCGTTATGTTCTAGACGATCGGTCTATAGAGAACACAAAATGGCGAAATCTACAGACAACCACCGCAATGGGCAGGGCCGAAATCAAGTCGGCTATGCGCCGACCCGCGACGTTCTGATCCGTTGCGGAATGGAGGTGATGACCCAACAAGGTTTTGCAGCTACGGGCCTGGACGCGCTGCTGCGCCGCGCCACCGTGCCAAAGGGTTCGTTCTACCACTACTTCGAAAGCAAGGCCGACTACGGCCGCGAAATCATGAAGGCCTACGACTCCTTCTTCCGACACAAGCTGGACCGCGCCCTGGACGACGGAAGGCTTGCGCCGTTGGCGCGCATGCGAGCTTTCGTCGAAGGCGCCAAAGCGGGCATGGCGAAATACAGCTATACGCGCGGCTGCCTCGTCGGAAACCTCAGCCAAGAGGTCGAAGCGCTGCCCGACGATTACAGGTCCGCCTTGGACGAGATCGTCAAAGGATGGCAGCGGAAGGTGGCGCGTTGCCTGGAACGCGCATACGAGGCTGGCGAGATCGGCAGCGCGGACTGCGATGCCCTGGCTGAGTTTTTCTGGATCGGCTGGGAGGGAGCGGTGATGCGGGCGCGCCTCGTCAAGAACGGCCTCCCGCTCGATACCTTCATCGCCGGTTTCGTCGCCGGCCTGCCGCGTCCGGACGAGCCGAAGGCCAGGTCCAGAAGAAAATCGTGAAGAGGAGTTCGAGTTGTTCAAAGCCGTGTTGATCGAGAAGGACGAGCGGGGATATCGCGCCGACGTCGCTGAATTACCGGACAGCCGCCTCCCCGACGGTGAGGTGACGGTCGAAGTCGAGTTCAGCACGCTGAACTACAAGGATGGCCTCGCGATTACCGGCAAGGGCCCGATCGTGAGATCCTTCCCGCTGGTGCCCGGGATCGACTTCGCTGGCGTGGTGTCGTCGAGCTCCGACCCGACCTACACGCCGGGGGACCGGGTAGTTCTCAACGGCTGGGGTGTCGGCGAACAACATTGGGGCGGCCTGGCGCAGCGAGCAAAGGTCAAGGCCGATTGGTTGATCAAGCTGCCGCCCTCGATGCCTTCCCGCCGCGCGATGATCATCGGTACCGCGGGCTATACCGCGATGCTGTCGGTCGTAGCCCTCGAGAAGTATGGCATCCGTCCAGGCGCGGGCGACGTGCTGGTGACCGGGGCCGGCGGAGGCGTCGGCAGCATCGCAATCATGCTTCTCCACAAGCTCGGTTTCCGCGTCGTGGCTTCGACCGGCCGACCGGACGAGGAGCCCTATCTCAAGAGCCTGGGTGCTGCCGAGATCATCGACCGGTCACAATTGTCACAGCCCGGCAAGCCGCTGCAGAAGGAACGATGGATCGCCGCGATCGACTCGGTAGGCAGCCATACGCTCGCCAATGTTTGCGCCGGAATCAAACCGGACGGAGCGGTCGCCGCGTGCGGCATGGCGCAAGGATTGGAATTTCCCGCAAGCGTCGCCCCCTTCATCCTGCGAGGAGTGGCGCTGTTCGGCATCAACAGCGTGACCCGCTCGAAGGCAGAACGCGTCGAAGCCTGGGATCGTCTCGCTTCCTTGCTAACCGAAGCCGATCTGGAGAAGACGGCGGTCGAGATCGGTCTGAATGAGGTCGTCGCCGCGGCTCGCGGCCTGATGAGTGGCCAAGTGCGCGGGCGCACCGTCGTCAACGTCAATAGATGACATCGTCCGAAAAGTAGAGCGATGCGGCCGTGGCGGTCCGCCTCGGGGCAAATCTGAAAGCAATGACCGCTCGTCCAAAAATGGGAGATCCCCAAATATGGCTGCTTCGGAACGAATTGGAACGGATGAACCTGCGTTCGGGTTCTCGACGCGAGCGATCCACCATGGGTATGACCCTGCCCATCACTCTCGCGCGGTATCCCATCCCATTCATATGACGTCGACCTTCGCCTTCGACAGCGTCGCCGAATTAGATGCGGTGGCCGCATTGGGGGGCAAACTGTATGGGCGGGAGTTCAACCCGACGACCGCATTGCTGGAATCCCGCTTGGCAAACTTGGAGGGTGCCGAAGACGCCGTCGTCCTGGCCTCGGGAATGGCCGCGTTCGGTGCCCTGGTACTTTCGCTCCTATCCCAAGATGACGAACTCATCGTCCATCGGACCTTGTATTCGAATACGACGACCATGACGGAACAGGGCTTGCCGCGCTTCGGCATAAAGACCATCCCTGTCGATCTCAATGACCCCGCCAATCTGGATACTGTTCTCACATCTCGCAGTAGAGCCGTCTACTTTGAGACGCCGGTCAATCCCACAGGAGACGTGCTCGACATCGAAGCCATTGCGCAACGTGCTCGGCGGGCCGGCCTCTTGGTCATCGTCGACGGCACATTTGCATCTCCCGCGCTGCAGAGGCCTCTCCAATGGGCGGACATCGTGCTCCACTCCCTTACCAAGTATATCAGCGGGCATGGAGACGTTCTCGGAGGGGCTCTGCTGGGACGGACCGAGTTGATCGAAAAAATACGTGATCGCGGCTTGCGCTACATCACCGGTGCCGTCATGTCGCCGATGGTTTCTTCTCTGATTTTGCGCGGGATCAAGACGCTTCCTCTCCGAATGGACCGCCACGGGTCCAACGCACTTGCGATTGCGCGCATGCTCGATGCCCACTCGGCGGTAGAGTGGGTGAATTATCCATTTCTGCCGTCCCATCCGCGGCATGCAATCGCAAAGAGACAAATGTCAGCGGGCTCTGGAATGCTGTCCTTTGGTCTACGCGGGGGTTTTGATGCCGCCCGATGTTTTCTCGACCACCTCAAGCTCATTACGCTTGCCGTCAGTCTCGGAGATGCTGAAACGCTTATCATGCATCCCGCGAGCCTGGTTCATGCCCGGCGCGCCGTTCGTCCCGAAGCGCGCCTGCAAAGGGGAGTCGGAGATGACCTGATTCGCCTCTCGGTTGGTCTGGAAGACGAGGCAGATTTGCTCGGCGACCTTGAGCAGTCCCTGAATCGTCTCTAGGTCGCCCGCAACGAACGTTCGTCAAGGAGAGGCCAAAGATGATTGCGCCGCCGCCAGGACTCGAGCCCGCCATGGACTTTGCTCGGAATACTCTAAGCCCTCAGAAAGAGATCGTCCGAAAGTTCTACAAGGAAATGTGGGACAATGCGGACGTTGCTCTAATTCCCGAAATATTTCAGCCTGGCTTCACCTTCCGTGGCTCGCTCGGCCCCGTCCTCGTCGGCTTCGATCAGTTCGCGGACTACGTCCGATGGGTGACAGACTCTCTCGAGAACTATACGTCTGACATCCTTGATCTCTTCGAGGACGGCAACGTGGTCTCGGGCAAGCTGCGCTTCCACGGCATCCATCGAAAGCCGATGTTCGGCCATGCGCCCACCGGACGCCACGTGTGGTGGTACGGTGCGCCGATCTTCACGTTTCGAGGCGACAAGGTGAGCGATCTGTGGGTCTTGGGCGACATCCATGGACTGATCGGTCGTCTCGCGCCGGATGCGACTAGCGAACCGGAATTCACAACAAACAAGTAGCCCATGCTCCATGACCCTTCGCGCCGAGCGGACCACCTCTGGAAACGCAGACAAGCGATGTATACGCCTCCAACCTTCAAGAACGAAGACGTCGAGAGTATCCGCTCAGGGCGGGCGCCTCGTTGTGCGGTAAGACGCGGCGGCCTCACCATTCCCTGCTTTTCCGTAGGGTTTGGCGGAGCCAGCATAGAGGACTTGTAGCAGCGCCTTTTACGGCTACTCTGTGTCCAGCACCCCTCTCGCTTCGCAGCAAAATGTCGATGTCTCCTGTCGCGCGTTTTACGCACGCGATGTACCTCAAAGCTCGGTTAAGATTTCAGCCGCGGCCAAGCCGAAGGTTTGATCAGCGTCTACCGCGCCCTCGGTCCACTGCTTGGGTTTGTCGTTTGGCACCGCCAAGCTCTGGCTCGTCGGGAGAACAGCAAAATCGTTCCGTTCTGGAACTAAATGCCCGTTAAGTTGAGTTCGGTTCCGCCGAAATGGTGGTTGCAAACGAGACAAAGCTAGGGCAGATTTTTGTCACCGGGGCTGGCTACATATTTCACTTGGTCCTTTTAACCCGGCTTCATTCGACCGTGCGCAGGCCGCAGCGGTTTAAACCTCCCGCTGCGGCCTTCGTATTTGCCATTCGCCCTCCAGCATGAGCCGGCGACCACCACAGATTCCTAAGGTCAATAGCTATGCGCGGCCGCAAAGGCCCCATAGCCGACGATGAGGACGGCTCCGTCGCCAAGGGCCAGCAGCAATAGAAGGGCTGTGACCTTCGAACCGTTTCCTGCCTAGAAGAAGGGGCTGTACGCCAGGGACGTTCTCGCCAACAAGATGCAGATACGTCGCCATTCACCCCCTCGGCCACGGCGTTGCTCGACTAGCCCGCGAAGTAAGAGGGCTCGACTTTGAAGTTTAGCAACTGCTGTTGGTGACGGCCGTATTCCTGACCGTCTGTTTCGGAGTGTCAGCCTGGCGCATCTCGGACGAGAGGGACGTCGAAACCGCCGGTCAAATCCCGCACCAGTCCTTTGGTTTGAAGCCGGCCGCTCAATAGGAACATATCGACATCCAGAGAGTCGCATGCCCATAAAGCCTCCCTCAGACCAATGGATAAAGCGGTTGCCTATGCGATCTCGGTATTCATCGCCGTCCTCGGCGTCGGGATCTTTATTGCCGGTATCGGCTCCAGCTCGCCAGCCTTATGGACGTGCCTTGCGGTCGTTCTCATTTCGATTGGTCTAGTGAGTGCCTTTGGCGACTGTTAACGAGCGTCCGGCGCGCGGGCCTTGGAACAAAGCTCATTTGGCTCCATTGCAATTCCATGAAATGGCTGATCGGCGTCGTCTTGGCCGTCCTGGTCTGTGTAGGAATCTATGGCGGATCGGCTTTCGTTTCGCTGGTGGGTTTGGTTTCCGCCGTCCGGGGTGACGATATTGCGAAAATCGTGGCTCGGACGGATATGCCCCGCGTCCGCCATTCCATCGTTGACCAGGTGATGACGGCCTACCTGGACCGGCTCGGACAAAAACGCCTGCTGCGACCGATCGAGCGAATAGCCATCAACGCATTTGGTGCAACGAATCGCTGATGATCTGGCAGCCAAGCTCATGACGCCGGAAAACCTGTCGCTACTTCTGAAAAGCGGGCCTGTTCGCAACGCGGCGGAGAACTTCACTTTCGGAACGATGTGGTCACTGGCCGAGTTCGACATCTCGAACATCTTTGCCTTGGCCGGACGGATCACCTTTGTGAAGCCCGTCGAGTCTGCATTGCGGCTTGGGGGAGGCCAGGAGGCAGGCAGCATCAGCATGCATCTTGAAGGGCCAACTTGGAAGCTTTCTGGCAGCGGGCTGCCACCGAAGGTTCTCACCAACATCGTGGACCGGCTCCCGGCGATGAGGCTTGCGACGAAGCGCTTTCGGAATCTCGTTCGGGTGGCCGGTCTGCTCGGTGGACCAGTCCTTCAAGGTCTCCGTGGCACCCCGCTTCTATCCGGTCACCCGCTCCGACGGCGTCTGCAGACCCGCCTCAATGGCCGGGATGTCCGTCTCGGCCCAGGCGATGCACCTCCGAAAGCCCTTGCTGGCATTCAGGTCGATGCCACCGTGCCGACCTATCTTTAGATCTCATTCCGTTGCGATAAGGAGCGGTCAGCAGCAACTGGAATATGGCTCGAGAAGCCATGTAACGCGCTGCGGACCGGCTTCTCTCCCTTCCGACCAACAAAAGGTTTCCGGATGGACTCGAAACAGACCACCGCCAGCCGCGGCCGCGCCGATCAATCCAAAGATCAAAGAGAGCAAAATCGCCAACTCTCATGGCGCGAGCACCCCGAAATAAGGACCTGGAAATAGACAAGACACATTACAAATCTGACAGCCCAACTTTCGGCTAATGTCGGGTTTCCAAGGCGTGATACCATTTGAAAAAAGTAGAAGGTTAAGCGTCCGTCTACTCGACGATCTCCGGTAGTGATCTATATAGAATGCGACCGCCCGTGCGCATCGCGTATCCGAGATGCTTCCAGGCTTGCTCCGAGCTGCTCCACTGAAGGCGTGAATCGAATGTCACCTTCCTCTACGGACAAGATCGCGCTCTTCATCGATGGAGCCAATCTCTACGCGACGGCAAAAACTCTGGGCTTCGACATCGATTACAAGCGCCTGCTGAAGGAGTTTCAGAGCCGCGGGACGCTACTTAGGGCGTTCTACTACACCGCGATCATCGAGGATCAGGAGTACTCCTCGATCCGGCCGCTGATCGACTGGCTCGACTACAACGGCTACACCGTCGTCACCAAGGCGACCAAGGAGTTCATCGACGCCTCCGGCCGCCGCAAGGTCAAGGGCAACATGGACATCGAGCTCGCCGTGAACGCCATGGAGCTCGCCGAGCACATCGACCAGATGGTGCTGTTCTCGGGTGACGGCGACTTCCGCTCCCTGGTCGAGGCGGTTCAGCGTCGCGGCGTGCGGGTCACGGTGATTTCCACGATCGCCAGCCAGCCGCCGATGATCGCCGACGAACTGCGCCGCCAGGCTGACGTCTTCACGGACCTCGTCGAGCTGCAGTCCAAGCTCGGTCGCGATCCGTCCGAACGCCCCGCTCCGCGTGACCGCGAAGCGCGTGCACACCTGCCGAAATTCTTGCAAGAGCCGAAAGGAAACGACCCACACGATTAGACTGCTAAGGCGCGCGTGTTTCGATCAATTTGAGCAGGTTAATCACGATCGATTTCAGAAGAAAAAACGCCGCCTGCTTGAATAATCGCAGGCGGCGGCTTCCCAGCCCCGGGGGATGAGCAAAATCCCGGTGGCAAGTCCCGAGCATAAGTCGTGCCAAGAATTGGCATCGGTTCTGACTTTCTATGTCAGCGCCCAGGCATCCCCCTTGCTAGGTCGCCCACTGGAGCGTTCTTTTCATGCAGAGCATCGGGTATTCCCCTTCTGATCAAAGCCACATCTAGCGCACGTCCAGTTTGAAACGATCCATCCCTTCTTGGACGGCACTGGTCGCCTTGGCCGCCTGCTCATTACCTTCCAGCTCTGCGAAGCGGCGAGCTCAAGCAGCCAGAGCTTTATCTCAGCCTCTATTTCAAGGCTCACCGGAAGCGGTACTACGAACTCCTCCAGAGCGTCCGCGAGACCGGCGATTGGGATAGCTGGATTTTGTTTTTCCTTGAAGGCGTTGTCGAAACCGCTACGCAGGCAACTGACACCGCCGGCCAACTTCTGGACTTGTTCGAGAAGGACCGGCGAGCCACATCGGCACTCGGCCGGCCTGCAGCATCGACCTACGTGAGCACGAACTGCTGAAGAAGCGTCCGCTTTTTTCCGTCCCTGCGACCACAATGGAGCTTGGTCTTTCAAGGCCCACTCTGGCTAAGGCGATTGAGCATCTTGCAAAACCAGGCATCGTCCGAGAAATCACTGCGAAGTAGCGGCGCCGTGTCTATGCTTCGGGTCGCCGATGCCAAGTTCACCGAGTTGTTAGCGCGTCGGGTCTTTCTTTGGCTGCGGTCGGTCGACCTCAAAATGCCCGTCATCCTGCGCAATTGCGCAATATTGATCACAAGCTGATCTGGAAGGCGCGAGCCTACCACAGCGTTATGCAGATTACTGCGGCGTACGCCGAATGGATACGTTTGGAGTAAGCAGCATTTGGATAAATCGGCGGGTCGCAGCACATCAGCTACTTAACACTGAATTCGATCGTCATCCTGCCGGCAATGGATGCCAGCGGTTCAATCTGGTCTCCCCACCGGGTCCACAGACCAGAGTTTCAATTTCTAGCACGAGGGGCGCAAGCTTCCCTAAGTATTGCGGCCCTCGCTTTGGAATGATCTTAAAACTTGAACCTGAGGTCCTTGATCACCGTGTTACCGTCGAAACATACCGCGCATCATACCTCCGAAAAGCTGCCCCGGACCTGCAAACGCTCCGCCACCGCCCCCGCCCCCGCCACCGCCGCCGCTCCGGCGCGCTCGCCGGGCGGGCTTGTCCTCGGAAGGTTCGTCGCTGCTTCCCGAGTTGCTCGCAACAATCTCCCCAAGTAACGCCTTGTGCTGGAGCTTGTTGAGATAGCCGGTCGAGGGATAGCCGCGGGCGGCCTGCCATCGTTTGAGGACCGAGCGGGTATCTCCGTTGAATGCACCAGTGACCTTGTTGTCAAACCCGAGCCCGTTGAGGCGACGCTGCACGTCGCGGCGTTGACCCTTGTCGAGGCCGATCTGATCCTCGGTGAGCTGGCTGGCATCATCGGTGAAGGTAGCAGGATCGACACCGGAGGTAAGGTTACGGGCTGTGGTCGACGGGCCGTTCTCGATGGCAGCGAGCCGCGCCAGCGCCAACGCCGTGAACTGACCGTTTGGATATGCCGAAATATATGCGTTGAGTTCTTCGGGCTTGTTGGTCTCTTTCACCGAGCGCCAGTACTCAAGCTCGATGCCGTCGGAATGACTGCTGGTGCTGGCGGCCGGTGCGCTGGTGGAAGTGCTCGGTGCGGCGTTGGCGAGCTGAGTCTGCTGCGCTGGATTGAGGTAGACGGCACCGATCAGGTTGGTGTGGCCCCAGGGAAGCTGACCTTTTTGCGTTTCCTCGTTGACCTGCGCGCGGACTGAGGTCATCGCCTGCTGGATCTCGACCCCCGGCTTGGCGATGTTGTCGACCAGCGCGCGGGTGAAGGGGCTATTGTTGCCCTCCTGGCCGTCGAGCGCTGTCTGGCCTGGGCCAGTTGCAAACGCGATCAGAGTGCCTTCGCCGGACTTCATTTCGGCCAAGCCACTCTGCACGTTGACGCTGCGGGTGGTTGAGTTGGCCTTGATCTTGGCAGCGAACGGATTGTCTCGGCAGGCATCGAGAAAGACCAGCTTGACTTTGGCGTCGCTCATGGTCTGGTCGAGGGTCACGTCGATATTGATGGCCGCGCCAAGCTTGACGTCCATCTCGGACTTGATGTCGGCGTCGACGGGCAGCAAATAGTTGCTGCCGTCAACCGCGATTCCGTGGCCGGCATAATAGAACACGGCGACGTCGGAGCCCTGTGTTTTGCGGCCGAAGTCCAGCAGCTTCGCGGTCATCTGATCGCGGGTGAGGTTCGAGCCTTCGATTACCTCGAAGCCGACATTGCGCAGCGTCGCCGCCATCGCCTTGGCGTCGATCGGCGGGTTGGGCAATGGCGTCACGTGTCTGTAGGCGCCGTTGCCGACGACGAAGGCGACGCGCTTCTCAGCAAGGGCTGCATTCGCGCTCGCTAGAAGAGCTGCTGCCGTTGATGTTGCGATCAAAAAGCGCATGAATGTTGCAAATAAGAAGCGCATGATCGTGTCTCCTCGCTTGCCGCAAATGATGCTCCATTCCCGCCAACTGGACAGTTGAGTGCAATACTGAACCGATCCCGGAGAGCGGATTGTGATCTAGATCACGCCGGTATCGTGGGCCTTGATCGAACTGGCTTGCGCGCTCTCCCAGACCTGCAAGCTTATTCTTCGTGAACGCGGCCGCCAAGGGCCAAGCTCAAGGGAGAGCGGTGCTGAAGCCAATGCGAACGTCGCCCAATCGAAAACTAATTGTTGTGTGCGTGACGTGGGTCACAGTCTGGCTCCAGGATGCATCTATGCTGACCACAGCAACTGAACATTGTTACCAGGGGATACGATCATGACGCGTTTTCATCGGCTTTCTGCAATCAAGGCGATTACGCTCGGTGCTGCATTCTCGATGACAGCAGGATTTGCGCTCGCCGGGGAGGTCAACGTCTCGGCCGAGCAGATCTTCTCTGCCCTGAAGCCGAAACCGCTGACCCGCAGCCTTTCTGTTTCTCCGCAAGCGGACCCGTCTGCAAAGGCGCACACAGATGCCGTCCTGGACACCGTTCGTAACCGCAAGACCCGCTCCCTGTCGTCGAGTGAACGCGAGGAGATCGCGGAGATCGCCTCGACCAAGCCAAATATCGATCTGGAGATCAAGTTTGACTTCAACTCAGCCGCCATCAGTCCGGTCTCCCTGACCTCCGTCGAGGCGCTGGGGAAGGCCCTCTCGGATCCGAGCCTGAAAGGTTCCGTTTTTGTGGTCGCCGGGCACACCGATGCGATTGGCAGTGATGCCTTCAATCAGGATCTTTCGGAGCGACGAGCCGACGCCATCAAACGCTATCTGGTCGAGCACTACGGTCTCTCCGGCAGCGATCTCGTTACCGTCGGCTATGGCGAGACTAGGCTGAAGGATTCAGATCATCCTGACGCTGCGGTCAACCGCCGGGTCCAGGTCGTCAATATGGAAACGAAGACCGCTTCAAAATGAAATGTCCCAGTCTGATCGAGACTTCGAGCAGCTAGGCGCCTTCGAGGTCGCTCCGTCCTCTCGGCGTGAGTGCCAGCTTGCACCACAAAAGTTCATTTGGGAGATTTCGCATGAAAACGACCCCTGCCAGATTAGCGATCGCAACTATGCTTCTTGCCGCAACCTATGCACAAAGTCGTGCGGAAGATGCTGTGCTTCCTGCGCCTCCGGCAACGCCTGCCGCGAGCGCGCCCGCTGCAGAAGCTAACACTCGGCCCCCGGGCGGATCGCCGCCTGCCTCGGTGCCGCGCCCGTCGCTGGTGCCAAACACCACCGATACAGCGTCCGAAAAGCCGACCATCACGGCAGCGCGTCCCTACCGACGGCATGTATACCGCCGCTCCCAACGCTATGCCTATTGGGAGCCGTTTCCGCTTTATTTGCCGCACGTTTTCCACCAGCGGGTCCACTGGTCGCGCGTCCGCTGGTTTGGCTTGTAGCGCTGGAACTCGAATCTCGGGAAGGTCGGCACCACGATCACCATTCAGGGAGAATGCGATCGAGAACGGCAAACAGACCCTGCAAAGTGCCGTGCTGCTGCTCGCCCGCTCGCCCGTCATTGCGACCAACAGCTGAGCGACTTCACGCTGCCGCAGGAGATTGTTGCCGAGCTCAAATCCCACGCAATCGAGGCGCCAGACATCTTGCGCAGCGAGATGGGCACTTATGGTGCACGAAGTGCTGCGCCCCAAGATCAGCGACGGGACGGATGTCGGTGTTCCCTCCTCTCGACCTAGGAGCGATATTCTCAGTGGTTTCCGTTCAAGCGCCGCAGTGCAAAGGCGCACGACGAGGCACGTAGCTGGACGGCAACTTGGCTAGGTGTGCTGCTGATGATGCTTCGTGGTTTCTCAATCCCGAGCTCGAGCCGCACGCTTCTGCACGCGGTGAGATTAAGCCAGTGCGGTAGCGCAATAGGTTAGGCACGAACGCGCGCCGCCGCGCGATCGCTGCAGGTATAGCCGAATTGCCAGGTACAAAGGTTCCGCGCGCCTGCACCTAGTTTGCCCACCGCCTTAGACGGACATTCGATTACGATGACGGTCCCCCGTTGGGATCGGATTGCGTAATGCGGTACAAAGCATTCGTGGTGGACAGCAGCCGGCAACTGATCTGCGTCGCGAAGCTCGACGGCATTGACGAGCAGGCGGCGAGGCGTCGAGCCGAGCAAATGCATGGCGAGCACGACGTTGAGCTTTGGGAAGGCGATCGATTTGTTGCCGTGTTCCGAGGTGCAACGACGAACGAAAATCGGGGTGGCCGCGCGATCCTGAATAGACGGCCGGTCTCGCTGCCGAGTTGACGTTCGAACATTGTGAGGCACGCCGGCCTGGCAGGTTGCCGACATGTCGCAGGGCCACAGTCGCTGAGGCTCGCTACTGCGCGATGAAGGCGCCAGTCTTCCGCCAAATAATGGCAGATGCGAGGATGAATCGCGCGAGTGAGCCAACGCAAGCCACCCTTCGGGCCCGGCGGGTCTCTAAGCGCCTCTTGCTCTGCTGCCCGCTTTGGTACGCCGTCTTCTGCCGATTGCTCGCGCTTCTACATGTCGGAGCTTACTTCGAAGCTTCTCCACCTCTCTAAGCCCCGCCAGAAGCGCTTGGAGTCGTTCATTCAGAACAGCACAAGTATAAATCTGACGCATACTGGACATGACCGGCCTCAAATTATGACTTGAACTAAGAAGTCGATATAAAGAGTAAGGACGAAAAACCGCTCGGCCGACCCCTCAGTGAGCCAAAGCCGCAGCCGCCAGATGCTCCCAGTACTCTGCCTCAGCGAGCAGCTTCCAGCTTCTCTCAGATTGGTGCGCGGCACTCTGCCGGCAAAGCAACGCCATTGCGCGAAAGCGGCGGGCAGCTTCCATTCCAACCTCCCATGTTTTCCCCAAGCATATTTTTCAATTTTGCGATGGAGTCATCATGATTATCGAAGATAACCAATTTGTCGTTTAGCGGCAGCCAGTATAGGTTCCGCAACGAAGCTGACCGGCACTGGTTTCAGTTTGGGTTTCACCTCAGTTTCGGATGCTACTTGCTAGGGCTTTGTTGCGTGCTAAAGCGCGCCCGGCATCATCGCGCGCGTGTCGAGGAGCCGCGAAACGCAACGCGACCATGCGAAGCTCGCGAGCAAGCAGCGCAATGTCAGAATCCGAACCGACCGGCCGCCAAGACTATCCTCTAATTCGTCCGTTCCTGAGAACCGAACCATATTGGCGATCAGCCCGGCGCAAATGCCGGCTTATTCGCCGCGCCTTGTCTCCGGGGCCACGTGCGCCGGCACCGAGCTTGTACTAATGACTGGATCGCGCCACGGGGGGCTCACTCCTCGAGCACGCTATCCCTTGAGCCCCGCGACGGTCTCGCGCCGCGGGAATTGCTGCTGATAGCGCGACTCGCGTTCGCGCGGAGCCGGGCGTTCGGACGGGTCCCGACCGATCTTAGCTTGGAGCTCGACAAGGTCGGTGAAGACGTCGGCTTGGCGGCGCAACTCATCGGCGGCTGGGTGGCCACGGTGGACACCACGGTAACCCGCACGCCCTGGCGCTGCACGGCCTCGACCAG
The DNA here is from genome assembly GCF_023100665.1 of Bradyrhizobium sp. CW1. Lineage (NCBI taxonomy): Bacteria > Pseudomonadati > Pseudomonadota > Alphaproteobacteria > Hyphomicrobiales > Nitrobacteraceae > Bradyrhizobium > Bradyrhizobium sp. CW1. The sequence continues at coordinate 336,414 of NZ_CP064685.1, read as the reverse complement.
CGAGCGGAAGTCGCCGTCACCGGAGAACAGAACCATCTGGTCGATATGCTCGGCGAGCTCCATAGCATCAACGGCAAGCTCGATGTCCATGTTGCCCTTGACCTTGCGGCGGCCGCCGGCGTCGATGAACTCCTTAGTCGGCTTGGTGACGACGCTGTAGCCGTTGTAGTCGAGCCAATCGATCAGCGGCCGGATCGAGGAGAATTCTTGGTCCTCGATAATGGCGGTGTAGTAGAACGCGCGTAGAAGCGTACCGCGACTACCTAGGGACCATTAGCCTTCAAAAAGATTAATTCGGTAGACCTCGCGGCTGGGTCAGCCTTCCGGTATTCTCGCCCTGCTCGCAATTTTGTGCAGCGCAATGGCTGGCCAACTCACCCGTGCCCACAATCCTTGAAGCACCGACAAGAAAGCGAGCCGCACACGCGCGGCCCTCCTCACTTGTTAGCCTTCTTCATCGTCATCATCAGCGACTCTGTCCTCGTGTTCGACCTCCTCGTCAACGTTGGCTTCTACTTCATTCTCATCCTTGAAATCGACCTCTAGGGGCGACCGATCGTCCTCTAATCCCGTTCAGCTTTCTTAAGAGTGGTTCAAGCCCCTCTGAACGGCTCCGTGTAGCCTCAGCCTGCTTTAAAGGCTGATCGGCGGCGCAGTTTCTTGATCCTTTTGTGCGGTCGGCTGTTTCGTTTGCAGCCTTGGCCTTCAGGTCGTACGGATCGCCAATGACGAGGAGTAAGGTCGAAGCCGTGGAAGGGCGGCTTGCTTTGGTGTCGGTCCCGGCAATCAGCTCCCTCTTCACTGCCGGGCCGAACGTACGCGACGTCCAGGCGCTCAAGGGCATTCGGCATGTCCAGTTCGATTGCGCCATGACTACTTCGGTCGCGGGCAGCGGCGCGGATCTCTTGGCGGCTGCAGCAATAGCACCTAGTCCGGCCACTCCAAGCAGGACCATCCTAATCACGTGGCGGCTCCATGGGACAGGATTGACCCACCTAGTTGCGTTCCCTAGACTACTTCTGACATGTTCACCGGGACGTGTAATGGCCAATTCTTCGGATCCCGCGCGACGACGTTGGTCTGATCTCGCGGTGCTCGGGCTGGTGCGCGCCGGCACCGCATCTCTCAGGCAATCATTTGCCGTCTTGCTCGCGCCGCTTGGAGATAACGCGCAAGCTGCCTTCGCCCGTCTTTTCGACAACGGCTACCATCCCAACGCATCCGAAGAACACACTCGCCGGCTGGAAGGAATCTCGGTTCGCAATCTTTCAGTTCGATATGGTGATAGATACGCGTTTGAGAGCTTGACTGGCAATTTTGCGCCCGCGAGCCTCACAGCTGTCGTCGGCCCAAACGGCGCCGGGAAGAGCTCGCTCCTGAAAGCGCTCGCCGGGATCCTTAGGCCTGCCGCCGGTGAGGTCACTTGCGCCGCTGTTGAGCGCCATCGTCTGGCGTATCTCCCGCAGCGGGACGAACTCGACCGCGGCTTTCCGATCACGGTCGCAGAACTCGTGGCGCTGGGCGATTGGCGCAATTTCGGTGCGCTCCGCAAGCCGCCCCGGCGCCTCGCGGCGAGCGTCTACGAAGCAATCGCGGCCGTCGGCCTCTCAAGCCTCGCAGATCAGCAAATCTCTGAACTTTCCGTTGGCCAGTTCCAGCGGGCTCTGTTTGCACGGCTGCTCCTGCAGGACACCGACGTCATCTTGCTCGATGAGCCCTTCGCCTCGCTCGACGAGAACACGACCCAGGATCTGCTGCCTATCCTACAACGTTGGCGGACAGAAGGACGCACCGTCGTGGCGGTGCTGCATGATCTCGACCAGGTACGCCGATATTTCCCCTCGACCCTTCTGCTGGCGCGTTCGCCCATCGCATGGGGGGAAACCTCGGTTTCGCTTTCGGTCGACAATCTTGCGCGAGCAAAGCAAGCGCTAAATCCGCCAGAGAGCGCGCACATCGGATTGGTCGCGTGAGTGGACAGATCCTAGGCGTTTTGATCGATCCATTCGCGTCATTCGGATTCATGCGAATCGCACTCGTCGCGTGCTTCGCGCTCGCTTTGGCAAATGGGCCCATGGGTACACTTCTGCTCATGCGCCGCGAGAGCCTGGACGGAAACGTATTGTCGCATGCCGTCATGCCTGGCGCTGCGCTCGGCTTTCTTTACGCTGGCTATTCCCTGGCCGCTCTGACAATCGGGGGTCTGCTAACCGGGCTTGCGGTTGCGGCCCTCGCCGCACTTTCGGCAGGCTCGAGGTGGCAGCGCCAAGACTCAAACTTGATCGCCTTCTATCTGATATGTCTCTCATTCGGCGTCCTGATCGTCGCCGCACGCAGCAGCCAAGCCGACTTGGTGCACGTTCTTTTCGGCACGGTGCTTGCGGTCGACGTGAAGGCGTTGCTGCTAATGGCCAGCATCAGCAGCGCGACCATGCTCGTTGTGGCTGCGCTCTATCGACCCCTGGTGGTGGAATCCTTCGACCCCGCTTTCCTACGCGCTGTCGGGGGTGGCGGCGGCGCATTCCGCGCGATTTTCGTCACGCTCGTGGTTCTCAATCTCGTCGCCAGTTTCCAGGCCTTTGGCACGTTGCTTGCGATTGGCCCGATGCTGCTGCCCGCCGCCGCGGCGCGCTGCTGGACAAACAAAGTATTCCCGATGATTGTCCTTGCGACGGTCTTGGGAATGGCTGCGGCGCTTGTCGGGCTCCTCATTTCCTACTACGCGAATCTGCCCTCGGGGCCTGTCATTGTGATCAGCGCGGGAGTGATCTACGGCATGTCGCTGCTGGCGGCTGGCCGAACATGGCTTAAACCCGAGGGCCTTAGGAAAAAGCCATGAAAAGCGATCTTTCAATCCGCGCTCGGTTCCGCGTTGTTCTTGCCAGCGTTTCGATATTGCTCGGCGCCAGCACGGCCGGCGCGGAAGACAGGATCAAGGTAGTGGCGACATTCAGCGTGATCGGTGACATGGTCGCCAATGTTGCCGGCGATAAGGTCGATCTTGTCACCCTGGTCGGGCCGGCCGGCGACACCGAACTTTTCAAGCCGTCACTCGCCGACGGCAAAAATGTCGCCGAAGCCAAGATCGTCTTCATGAACGATCTCAATGACCAGTTCGAACCCTGGCTCGAGCCCCTGCTGAAACAGGTCAAGTTCAGCGGTGCCAAAATCATCGTCAGCAGGGGCGCGAAGACACATACTTCGACGGAGGAACGCGGACCGCGCAGCAAATTTGGGGAGGAAGAGATCGACCAGCACGCCTGGCTCGACCCGAAGAACGGTGTCATCTACGTCCGGAACATCGCAACCGCCCTGGCAAAAAGCGATCCAGGCAATGCCGCGGAATATCGTGCGCGCGCGGATGCCTACATCAAGGAATTGCAGGCTGTCGACGGCTGGGCGAAGGCCGAGATCGCCGCGTTGCCGGCCGCAAAGCGGCGTGTTCTGGCCTCGCACGATTCGTTGCAATATCTGGCGAAGGCCTACGGCATTACGCTGCTGTCCATCAATGGTTGGACCAACAACAGCGAGCCGTCCGCGGCTGAGCTGGCGCGACTCACCCGACAGATCCAGCAGGAGGGCATACACGCGCTGTTCCTCGACAGCATCACCGATCCGCGCGCCATGCAGCAAGTGGCCAAGGAGACCGGAGCCTCGATTGGCGGTACTCTCTACGGTGACGCCCTTTCCAAGCCAGGCGAGGAAGCCGACAGTTATCTGAAGATGCTCCGTCATGATGTGACGGCGCTCAAAGCCGGCATGATGAAGAACTGACGGAAATGGATGTCCCCCAACGGTCGCCTTTCCGCGGAGCATTGCTTGCTAGCGCGCGTTCCCGCCTAGCGGTGGCAGGTGCGGTGGTCGTATCCCTTTGGATCGCGGTGTTATGGGCCAGTCTGTCAGAACCCACCCGCAAGGCTGAAGCGCCAACGACCTCTCAAGTAGTCAATGCGTTGCGGCTGGTCGTCGCCTCCGGACAGGCCGCGCCCGGTGGCGGCAGCTTCGATCGATTCGACGTCGGCTCGCAGCCGATCGTTGCGCCCGTCAACAGTCGAGGCCAAATTGCGTTTTACGCAAGCCTCGCGCGGGCGAAGGCGGCCGAGGGTATTTTCCTTGCAACCGCCTCGGGGATTACGAAGGCGGCGGCGGTGGGCGATGCGGTGCCGGGAGGTGGCGTGCTGTCCGAATTTGCGCGGCATCCACTTCCCGCGTTGAATGATGCCGGGAAGATTGCATTCGGTGCGAGTGTTGCCGGAGCGCGTGCCAACGAGGGGATTTTTCTGGTTGTGGAAGGCCGCCTTAAAGTGATTGCGCTGAGCGGGACGGACGCGCCGGGTGTGCGAAGCGGCACGTTTGCAGAATTCGATACGCCGGTGCTCAACAATCGCGATGAAATCGCTTTTGTGGGAACGGTCAGGCGAGGCCGGGAAACGCTGCAGGTCTTGTATCTGTATAGCGGGGGCGCATTGCGTAAGCTCGTGGCGAGCGGCGACGTAGCCCCGCGCGGCGGTACTTTTGATCGTTTCGGTCTACCGGCAATCAACAACAAGGGAGTGGTTGCCTTCCCCGCGGTCGTTGAGCACGGGGCGATTTTGGGCGGAATTTTTGTCGTCGGCGCCAGCGGTTTGAACGTTCTTGTGGGCGCGGGAGAGACCGCCCCCGGGGGCCAGATGCTGGTACGGTTTTCTGAGCGGGCTGCGATCGATGATGACGACAACGTAGCCTTCGTCGCCCATCTTGGCTCGAGCGCCGCATCCGAGGCGCTACTGGTTGCGAATGCAGGCGGTTTGACACAATTGGCGGTCACGGGCGAACCGGCGCCCGGCGGCGGTCGCTTTTCCGCCTTCGGCCCTTGGCCGAATTTCGGCCGAGACGGCACCATTGCGTTCGTGGCTGGCGTCGACGACGCGCCTGGTCCCCTCGGTATTTACATCGGAGGCGCCGGAGCCATTCGGCGGGTCGCCATGGTGGGAGACCGTCTTGCCAACGGTGCCTTCCTTCCCGCCCTCGCGCTCAATTCCGTCACCTCGGCAGGATCAGACGGCAGCTTGACATTCGCCACCATGACCAATCCGGAGCAGGGCCGCAATGGCATCTACTATTATGGACCGCCGGGGAGCTGAGGTCAGTTCATGTCAACCGGCGGATATTCGGCAAATACATTCTTCGCCGAAATCAGGACATGTTTGGTGAAAATCTGCGGCGGCACCTGCTCGCCTCGCAGCATCCGCAAGGCGATTGGAAGGATCTCGTAGCCATAGCGGTCGAAAAAATAGGCGACCGACCCCAGAATGACACTTCCGCGATTGGCGGGATCAATCTCCTTCTTTTCGCTGGCGCCGCCATGAATGCTGCGATCAGCACCCTGGCTAACGATGACGCAGTCGCTCATGCGCCCGGCCGTTTCGACCGCAGATTTGGCGGCGAGCGCCGAGGCATCGTCGAGCGCGGCAACAAGTATTTTGCGCCGGGTTTGAGTGGCTAGAAATTTAGCGAGCACGCTCCCGGCGCGAACCGAATGACCGGCACTATCCAATTGCACCGGCGAAAGGTCGGGCAGTTCCTGCCGCAACCCCTCCGTCAAACCCCGAACGCGCGCGGCGACGGCAGCGCCCGGATCGGAGACGTCGCCGAGGATTGCTGCGACCAGGGTCTGATCGGGCCAGGTCTCTTTGGCGAATTTGCCGAGGGCTTGGCCGGCGATCCGGCCTGCCGCGATATTATCGGCGGCATAGAGCGGCGCGCCTGGAATGGAATAATTCACTGCAAGGAAAGGAATGCCCGCCGCTTTCAGTTGGCGTCCGATTTCGGCATTTGCTTTCGCATCGGAATTATACTCGATCAGCAAGTCGACGTTTTTGGAGACGGCATCACGTGCGTTGACGACCGCCTTGTCGGCGTCGCCGCCATTGTCGTAGTAGATCACGTCCAAGGGCAAGCTTCGCGAGGCGAGCTCAAAGCTGCGGCGGATCTCCGCGCCGGTGAAGCCAAGACCATCGATCCGCGTGCCTGGCTCCTCGTTCAAATTAGCAAAGGCCACTCGGAAGCGTCGAGATTCCGCGTCGGCAGCGCGGTGAGCTGAAATTACAGCGAGGGTGGCCAACAAGAATCGACGGCGTCCCATCCGAAACGCCGTCATGGGACCTTGTTCGCTCCACCCTGCCCCAGGCACGCTACCGGATTGCATCGATGTTGACGAAGGTGCCGGTCGTGCCGACCGCCTTCGGCACGGTCATAGAGAGGAAGAAGGTCGCACGTTTGCTGCTCGCCGCCTCAGCGGCGATCAAATCCGTGCGAACGTTCTCGATGATGTGGATGCCATTATCCGTCAGCAGGATCGCGTGGACGGGAAAGGCTTCCATCGCATCCTCGCTAGGGATCACCTCAACCGCCCAGGTGTCGCTTCCGACCAACACCACCTTCTGATCGGCAAGCCATTGCGCAGCGGCTTTGCTAATTCCTGGCTCCGACTTATTGTAATTGGCGTTCTGCGCGGGGAATTGATTGAATAGGTCGCCCCAGCCGGTATGTAGAAAAACGGCATCTCCGTCACGCAGGGTGACGTTGTACATTTTCAAACCAGCCTGAATGTCGGCATCGGTGATCACCGTGCCGCCGTCGAGACATGGCATTCGGCATGCGGCATTGGTTTGCAGTTTTCCCGCGTCCTGGAACACCTTGACCATGTCAATGATCACGCCGCGCGTCGCAAAAGTCTTGAGGTTTTCAAGCCCCAGCTTCTTCAAGCCATTCTGGGTGACGAACTTACCCATCGGCGTCTGATTGTAGTAGCAATCCATGATGCCGATGTGGCCCATGCCGTCGATATGCGTACCGACATGGCTTTGACTGAGATAGGTGTCTTCCATATAGGTCAGTTTGTTTTTGCCGTATTCGGCACCGGGCACGAGCGAGGCGGTCGTCAGCATTGTCTTGGTGAAGCGGGTACCGAACAGAGGCACGCCGTCGACTAGATTGTAGGCCATGGGAACGACAGCGCCGGTTTGGATTTCCGCAGCCGCGGCCTTTGTCACAGCGGGAGTAATGCGATTGGTCGCTCCGATCTGATCGTCTGGACCGAACGGAGAAGGTTTTACCAGAGTCTTGCAATCGCTCTGAGCGTTAGCGATGCCAAAAGTGCCTAAGAGCGCCAATGCCGACAATGCGATGCCAATGATCACGCTGTACTTCATGGTCGCCTCCTTAAGATCTGCAGTTCAGCTGGACTGCTTGGAAGTGCACGATCATGGCAGCCCCAGCGCGCCGTTTCAATCTGCGCGTTCGTGACGGTCGGTAGGTGCCCAAAAGACCGGATGAGCCCTAGCTCCGTTGATTTCGGAGCCGGTGCGACAGCATCGCTGTCGCTTTACGGAGCCAGAACTGAGCGGAAGACGCGCGGGGTCGTATCGCCCCCGTACCGTTAACCGAGCAGGATCAGTTACGACCAGGTCAATGCCCGAGTTGTGTCATTCGAGTCGCTTTGACCACGAGATGACCGCGAGTTCCGCGCTACCCCGTGAGCGGACATTCTCAGGACGGGCGAGCAAGTCTCAAAGGGGCCTGCCGTCCGGTTCTCGCTGCCGCTGCAGGTTCACGAACCCAAGTGTCGAAGGGTGCTGGACGGATGCCGCGGCTCAGGCTGCGGTGATAGCAGCACACAGGCACCTCTTCGACCAACTTCCGCCGCCACTGCAGCGCCAACCGGCTCGACTCGAAAACCGCAAAACGGAGGTTGGCTCTCGGCCCATCGCGACTTATGACCTGCCGCCGCTTCACGAGCGAGGCCCATTGCCGCTCAACCATCTGCATGGAGCAGCAACACCCGCCGCCGCGAGGGATGACGATCGCCGGCCGCCAGCCCCTTTCGTCAAACGATCAGCAGCTCATGGACTTCCATCGCGAATTCGATTGCCATGAAATCGGGCGCAAGCTGGGTCGATGATGCGGAAAGACTTCGGTGGAACTAATGTCGCACCCTGGCAGATTGATCTGCTCGGCTCGCGTCGCCGCAACGTGCGGCGAGAAGCCTACGTTCAACGACCTTGTCGAGCTGCGAAGCCGGTCGATGTCGTTGGAGCAAAGGTTCGGTGTGGGCGCTTCGGTCATCAATGGAAACGGCGCGCCTGCCGATTTCAAGGATACTCCCAAGTAATCACGGTTCCCGATACCCGGGAGACACAGATCATAAACCTATGTTAACAACTTCGGCGCGTGATACGTGTGATTGCATAGTTCCTTTTGACACTAAGGCCCCGCCAATGACGGGAATTGCCGCAGCCGATGTTATTGTCGAGTTGGACGCTACCATTGCGGGGAGCTCATCTGAGCGTTGTGTTCGGATGCTTCGGCGCATCGTGGAGCTGCTTGTCGCCGGGAACGCTCGGTTGCAAGAGCCGCATGTAGACTTGCTGGATGAGGTCCTTGTTCGCCTGATCGCCCGGACGGCCCCCTCCACACTTGTTGAGCTCAGTACAGCTCTTGCAGACCTGCGGGCGGCTCCGAAAAAGACCTTGCGGCGTCTTGCCTCATGCGAAGACGCCGCAATCGCGGTCCCCGTTCTGCGCCAATCTCCGGCCCTGTCGCCGAGGGATCTTATGGGCATCGCGGCGTCCAGCAGCGAGCGTCACCTCCTCGCCATTGCTGACAGGCGCGAGATCGAAATTGTGGTGACGGACGTGCTGCTGCAGCGCGGCAGCAGCAAGGTTTGTCTGGCGCTTATCGGAAATCCAGCGGCGCGATTCTCCGACACCGGCTATTCCATGTTGATCGGCAAGGCCGAGCAGGATGACGAGATCACCAAGGCTCTGGCCTTGAGGCCAGGCACACCGGACATGGTTGTCCGCGCGCTGCTATCGGCATCTCCACCACCAGCAGCCGGCACGAAGGCCGACGCGCGTCCGTGCGCTTTTTCAGGGGCAACCACGTCCTCCGAAATGCCGGTGACGGTGAAGCGCCTTTGCGAGACAGAATATGCTGCTGCGAGGCCGGAGATCGTATCGCTCAACCGCGCCGGCAAGCTGAACGACTCGACCGTTAATCGGTTCGTGATCCGGAGCGAGACCGCCAATCTGTACACCGCGCTGTCGGTGCTGTCCGGAGCACCCGTGGAGGTCGTCGAGCACGTAATGGCGGAGCCCGATTGCGAAGGCTTGGTGATGGCCTGTCGGGCGTCGCGTCTGAATTGGCAGACGACGCTGGCCATCCTCAACAGTCGCGGCCCGCGCCTTTCACTCAGCGGACGCGAACGAGCTCAGGAGCTGTTTGAAAAGCTTCATCTGTCGACCAGCCAATGGTCCGTTCGTTGGGGAGAAATCTCTGCGGGCGCGGATGATCGCACTGTGAAATCGAGAGCGAGCCGATGAAGTTCGACGGTCGCAAGGCCTCTCGGGTACGGATGGACCACAGGCAGGCCGTCAACCTGATGGGCTCCGACGGCACTTGGCGCCGAAGCTGCGTCCTGCTCGACGTCTCGGACACCGGCGCCAAGATCGAGGTCGAAGGATCGGTCGACGTCCTCAAGGCCAAGGAGTTCTTCATGCTGCTATCGTCCACGGGACTGGCCTATCGGCGCTGCGAGTTGGTCTGGATCGACGGAACCATCGCTGGGGTTCACTTCATCCAGGCAGATGGCAAGAAAGCCCCAAAAACGGCCGGCGACAGAGCCTCACCGAAACAGGCTTGAGCCGAGCAGCCTTGTCGAACTCTAATCTGATGCAATGATCGTGCAGAATCTGACGACAAGGCCCAATTCAGACCGGCACCCGACAAAAAGAGGTACAGTCATGTTGGTACATGTCCTGGCTGATACTTCCGATAAGCTCTTCGGGCTCTGCTCGGTCCTTGAAAGGCAGTTCACTGTCGCGGGCGAGCGGCTCGACGTCGAGGCAAAGCTACCGCATGCGCCTGCCGCCGTGGTCATCCGTGCCGATCTACGATCTGTCGAAAACATTGCCGCACTGAAAAGGGGAGCTTTGCGTCTCGCAAAGGCCGGGAAGCGCATCTTCCTCGTCGAGCAAACCTCCCACGTTTGCATCTCGCAGGCCTACGCGCTGGGCGCCACCCTCGTTTTGCCCGGCAAGATTGATCCGACCAAGCTCATGGGCGCGCTGTCTGATCCGGCCGGGAGCGAAGCCCGTTCGCCGTGCGACATCTCGCAGCCTGACGATGCGGTCGAGATCGGGGCCAACGCCATCGCATCGTTGTTCACTTTGGTCACACTCGGAGAGCGGATCGACGTCGACGGCACCAAGGAGGCCGGCCGCATGATCACCAACCGAATTTCCGAGCACGGGCTGTCCGAATGGCTGAAGACCGTGCGGCGCCATCACGAGGGAACCTATCAACACTGCCTGCTCGTGACCGGCATCGCGATAGATTTCGGCCTCAGTCTTGGCGTCCGCAAAAGCGATCTCGAACGGCTCTCTACCGCTGCCATGTTCCACGACATCGGCAAGGCCAGGATTCCCCTGGCTATTCTCGATAAGCCGGGACGGCTCGACAACAACGAGCGCGCGCTGGTCGAGACCCATCCGGCGGTGGGCTATGACGTGCTGAAGGAGCACGGCTCAATTTCTTCCGAAATACTCGATTGCGTCCGGCACCACCACGAATATCTCGACGGCAGCGGCTATCCCGACGGCCTCTGCGCCGAGAACATCACGGACATCGTTCGCATTCTTACCATCTCGGATATCTTTGCGGCGCTGATCGAGCACCGGCAGTACAAGCCGACGATGCCGCGCGAGGCGGCCTACGGCATTCTCTGCGGCATGAATGGAAAGCTGGAAAAGGCGCTCGTATCCTCGTTCAAAGACGTTGCGCTCACCAGATGATTTCGATGCGTTTCGCGGTGCGCCTCATCAGCTTCTCCCTCAAAATCGGGAGCGAATTATAGCAAACCGATAGTCTTTTCACTCCGTCAGGGGCAGTCGCTGATCTAGCGTGAGCATGCGACGAGGTCTGCTGTGGGGTTAAAATGCGGAGAGCTCAACCTGTGAGCAAATCAAGTCCGCCCTGTCGCACTGAGCGGGCATTCATGAGGCCGGACGCTACTTCGCAAAGAGCCATGTGTGGACGGCTCAGGGTTGGCAAGGAGAATCGTCACTTGCGGCGTTGGTCCCGTGCCGCCGCGTAGAGGCGGCCCATCACGCGCGCCGTCTCGAGGCCAAGCGGCCGTAGCCGATGAGGCGACGGACGACCGCACCATTCTTCTGCTCGACGAACGCCTGATCGTTCTTCTTGTACGCGCGCGAGCGTGTGACTTCGAGCTTCTTTTCGCGAGGCCATGGCACGACCGCATCGTTCATGAAGGCATGTCGTTGTCGAAGTCCACCCCGCGCAAGAACCAAGGCGCGCGCGCCGGAAGAGGCTCTGTGCCCGATTGATCGCCCGACGACGAGCGAACCTTCCCGCGTCACCAACGGCAGACACTCCGTCCAGCCCGTGGCGACATCGACCGTCGTCAGGGACTGGATGAACGAGTCAGCCACCGACGCGCCGCCATGAGCGACCATGTCAACCTAGCAGAACCCGGGCGGCGGACTGTTCCGGTCATTGAAGTGCGGATCGGGATCTCGCGCCGGATTGCCGAATACAATTCGGCACGGCGCCGCCTGCCGCCGCTCGCCGCGATCTTCACGTCGGCGAGCAGGCGGTCGATGGTTGCGGCGCTGATGACCAGAACAGTGGAGGACGCAACCCTTCTCCGCCCGTTTGGCCGACCGGTAACGCTCCACCACCGTCGACAACACCTCGCGCCCCGCGCCCATGCTGATCTTTCTCGCCATAGAGGCCACGAACCAGTTTGGTGGCGCTGCTGCAGTCGTCAGCGGAAATTGTCCAGTAACATTCTGCGTGAGGCAATGCGGGTCGAAAGTTCGGCGCTTACTTACATCCGGGTTTGCGGCCATGGACGCGGCCGCTCGCTCGGCCGCGTCCAGATACGGCGCGCGGCGCCGCCCTCACCGGTCATGATCGCCGCCCGAAAAGCTTGATGGAGCGACCACCGCTCAAAGAACGAGGGACGACTGTGGCTGCACCGCGCAAGGGTTGATGGGGCTGCCCGACTAACAAGCAAAAAGGACAGGACCGCGCTCTTATCGCTTGCCAAGGAGGTTTGATATCTTATCGGGCCTAAAACTTTTGATCGATATTGTTTAAGACGCTGCAAATTTAACCGTGCACCGGTGGGGATTTTTATTGATGCAAAGCGATTTAGGGCGCGCCGAGCGTAACGCGGCGAGTGCCGCTGAGATAGAAGAGTTCGCCGCCGAGCCTCTAGCGACCGGCAGCCCCATAGCTGCAAACGATAACAATGAGGACGGGCCCTGGCTGCTCGCTCCATTTTCCTGACGATTGGTACGCGACGTGTTGAAACATGGTCCAAGATAGGGGCCTAGTGCCTTGGCGCGGGTCGCGTCGCGCTCGATCGTCCGCTCCGGCTTGACGGCCTTGGCGGCTGTGTCGGCTGTGAAAGAAGCATCCGGCAACTTGGCGGTCGCTTAACTTTCGACCCTGCTTCGTCGCCGAAGCCCGCCCGCCGACAGCCCTCGGCGGTTCATGCACGGCTTCATAAGCCGCCTTTCGCTTCGCGATCAGCCTCGCCCGTTGCGCCGACGTCAGGTCGCGGCGGATTAGGCTTTCGTCCGTCTAGGCCAGCAGACGACCGCTGACCAACAAGAAGGTACAATGAAAGTTGCGAGAGCAGGAACACTATTAACCGAGGCGAGCCCCGGAAGCGCGCGCACGTCGTCTTTTGCGAGAATGGTTATCTCCGGAACAGCGCGCGCAATTTGATGTCAATGGTTTTTTTTGAAGTCACTGGCTCTCATACCGGGCGGCGATACCGAATTCATCTGGGCACCGTGACTAATGTTTTGGAGCTGGATGAAAAACTGGAGCCTAAGACGGGGTGCTGCTTCCTTCCCGAACGGGCCCTGGCAATTGGCGATGTGATGCTCGCCCAGAAGATCGCGCTCGAAACTGACGAAGCCGCAGTTCTCGCGATCGCGAAGTCGTTTTCTCCGAGACTGCCGTCTGTGCCCCGAGCGATGCGCCGCGCTCACTAGAGCTGATCACGGGCGGGGCCGCCGCTTGTGACGGCGGCAGCCCCTTGCCGCGAACACGCCAGTACGCGAGACGAGGACGACTTCGCGACTGCATCGAGCATCGGCGCCGCTGGCGCCACGCGCAAGAACGTCTGTGCGTTAATGTTAATTGGACCACTTGACGGTGCCTGATGGCGTGAGGGATTGGTTCCGCGCGACGAGCTCTTCAACAGTTTGCACAGTCCGCGCTAATTTGGACGGCAAGTGCTGCGCGTGTGCCGCATCCGTCGGCTCAGATATAAATGCAGTCTTTACGAGAAAGCTGTTCAATCCCGATGTGACCAGAAGATGTGTCAGAGTGTTGCGAGCGCAAGTGCGTGATCTGTCGTCGCATCTCAACTAGATCGAAGCGATCATCGTCGAACTTGTTCGGCAAATGAAGCTCGTCCGTGCGGCGGATAAACTAAGCCGCCGCGCCGAGTATCTTGGCGCGACGACTCGACGACCTAGCCATGGTGAACCCGGATGGAGCAACGTCCGGTGGCTCAAGGTAACCAGCCGAAGGCTCGCCGTAATCTAAGGGTCAACTTAAGCTGATGTCCAGACGGAAAGGTATTTCGGCAACCGAGAAAACGTACCGGAAGGTGCTGAGCCGGTGAATGCGTAGGAAGGAGAGGCCAATGTCGGAATTCCTTGACTCAGCAACAGCTGCGAAGGTGTACACTTCGCCGCTTCTCACACACTCGTTTTCAAGCTGCTGAGCGTATAAATTGCGGTCGCGAGGAGATGCTTGCTGTGAGCTCAGTTGTCCACAGCCACTCCTAACGGGAGGCATTAGGATTGCACAACGGGCAGCATCCGTAGGCCCCGTTCACCAACCTGATGAGCCACCTGAATCACTCCATGGCCTTTTGGCCACAATAGGCAGTGGCGCTCATGCACAGCGCGCCACTACGAATCGACGATTTGCAATGTACTTGCTAGCTTTGATAGCGGATGCGCGCTCAACGTCTAACCGTCCGGGTGGGCACCGACGTTATCAGGTTCGCATGAACCCTTCGCACTCGCCTTCTGCCCACGTGAGTGTTTTCTCCAGTGGCTCGCCCTGCGAGTAGCGCAGCGCCATCTTGGTCATCGTCGCGCGCGTGTAGATCTGCTGCGCGACCTTCGGCGGGGCCGGCCACCCCGCAATGGATAGGTTTTGATGATTGAACGGGTTAGCATAGTGATAGAGCGTACCCTTCGGTGGCTCCGCTTCCGCCCATACGGGCATCGTCGTCAGCTTTTCATAGGCCGGCAGGTCATAACGGGCGCTGGCGACCACAAGCTTCTCGGTCGATGACGGCTGCGACAAATGCGCAAGCAGGCTCTTTGCTGCTTTCTTGTTCTTGGAGAAAGCCCAGATTGTCCAGAACGCGGGAAGATACGGCGCGAAGCGCCCCTTAGGCCCAGCCGGGAACCCGTAGGTCCACAATTGTTCGGCGAGTCGCGGAGCGTCGCGCTTCGCAACTGCCCACGCGCTCGGCGGATTGAAAATTAGGGCGGCTTTTCCGGCTATCAGCAGTTTGTTGTTCGATGCATCGTCCCATGCGCCCACATCTGGCGGCAAGAAAGCCAACAACCTCCTATAGAATTCTAGTGCCTGCCGTACTTCATCGGTTTTGACCGTGAGATTACCATCGGCATCAACAAGATGAGCGCCGAATGACTGGAAGATAGCTCCGGCGGTACACACGCTATCGTTGGTATCGCCGAGTCCAATCCCGAACGGGAAACCCGCCTTGTGACAGGCTTCAGCTGCCTTCAGGAACGTATCCATGGTCCAATGTTCGGCTTTCGGCGGCAACCCCGCTGGATACATCGCCTGCACATCGATCTTGGCATGCTCCTTCATCAGGTCGATGCGGGAGCACGGGGGCTGGATTTGGCTGCCCTGGCAAGCGGGAACCCCGATCCATCTACCGTTAGCTCGAGCAAGATAGTTGACGGTTTCATTCACGCTGCCATTCTGTTTGAGAACGGGCTCCATCACATCGTCAACTGGCTCAAGCAACTCGGCGAAACTGTGGGGCTGCCAGGTCGCCTGACGCAATACGTCGTGACCGGTCTTCGCTTGTGCTTCGGCTTGGCCGGTCAGGAGAAGCTTGTTGCCTTGGCTCGTGATGTAATCAATCTGAACCTCAACGCGTTCCCGCTCGGCCCATTCAGTAACAAGATCCGTCGCGCCCTTGTTCGCTCCGGGAACCCAGTGATCCCAGAAGCCTATGGTTAGCTTGCCGGCCGCATAGGCCCCGCGCACATACGGCGCAGTGACGAGTGCCGTAGATGTCGCAGCTATGAATTCTCGTCGTGACAGTTTGGACATTTGCTTCTCCTGCTTGGCGCCTTTGTCCTCTTCGGTCACGCCGTGCTGAAGAGTGCGGGCTGGAAGCCTGGTCGGTTGCCGGTTAGCGACGAGAGCGTAATCGCGGTGATGGAATTGAATGCCTAAAGCGGCGTTGGGACAAGCAATCTAAAGCGGCAGTCGCACTGCCTTAGTCTCTTGCAACAGTCAATCGCCGCAATAGGTGCTCCTGGCCGCTTCCTTGATGATTGTGGCGGGCGTTTCCGGATCATTGACCTCAATCGCCCTTCTTCAACCCGAACCACTCGGCTCAACCAGTCAGCTCCTTGACGGACATTTGCGTTCGCTCATGTCCTCGCACCCGACGGACGTTAGTTCCTCCGATCAACATACCTTCAAGCCATGGTTCAACGGCCGGATCACGCAAGGCCCCCAGGTTGTAGATCTGGTCGGCCAGGGTTTTCGAGTTGCTCGGGGGGCGAATAGACGTCATATCCGGCACACCCTTACCGACGCTGGTGTATCGCAGACGCCAACACCTCATCAGCTTGACTAAGACCCTGCACGATGGGGCGCCCGAGAACGGCGCGATTCGACAGAAGGGCGGATACAGCATCGTCAGCTGGACGGACGACAAACGTTCATTCGACGCAATATCAGATCTGAACGTCGCTGGGCTGACGAGCTTCGCGGAATCCTTTCGAGAGATTCGTTGAGCGAGTTCTTGCTGTGACAGAGCGTTTAATTTGCATGGGCTCATCTTTGAAAGTAGCACATTGCGGCTGACCGTTAATTCCGTTGTCGCCCTACTTTCGCACCGCACTAGGCTTAGGCCGCCGATCTGCGTCAGGTTGCGGGACAGCACCGTCGGGGTGACGTTCAGGTATCGTTCGCTGAACGATGTCGTGAGGAGCGACACGATCGACATCGCTACAGGTGCAAGGTCGATCTTGAGCGTTCCCGCACAGTTCGTCACTAGCCGCGTCGCCTGCGGTGTGAACAAGCCGATCATGGTCAGCTAGCGCCTGTCGCGCCCATGCGAAGAATGTTTTCGTCCTTGGCCGAAAAGCCATGGACGCCCGATTGGTGCCGAAGCACGATCGCAACACCAAATCGCTTCTCAATCTGCTGGACTGCCTGAGACAGCGCCGGCTGGCTGATCAGCAATGCCTTTGCCGCCCGGCCAAAATGCCGTTCTCGCGCCAAAACGAGGAGATAGTGCAAATGCTTGATTTGAAGGTTGTCTTCAACCCATGTCGCCCCTAAGTAGCTCGATTCCTACAAGGTGGCTGAACTAGTCGCAACTCCAACGAACGAAGCCTCGGCCTGAATAGCAGGCGGAGATCTCATCCGATCACTCGATTGATCACCAAACGCGCAAGTTGGGGGATCCTACTGTCACGCTCGACCTTCTCCGCCCGCGCGGTCGTCGATGTAGCGCCGAAGCGCCGCGGCGGCGTTCAACATGTGCGCGCGCATTCGGCGAGCGGCCGTATCGCCATCGCCCTCCGCAATCGCCTGCATGATAGAATCATGCTCGTCCCGGGACTTGCGGATACGATCGCCCTGCCGCAATTGCGTGCGGCGGAAGGCGCTGAGACGCGCACGGACCTCCTGCGCCTGCTCGGCCATGAACGCGTTGTGCGTTGCGCTATAGATGCCTTCGTGGAACAGCCGGTTAAACGCATCGTAGGCATCCACGTCGTTGGCGTCGACCATTGCCAGCGAGCTGTCGTGGAGCTCGATCAGATCGCTGCGCTCCAGCGGTGTCATGCGATAGGTCGCGAGCCTGACGCACATGGCTTCCACCTCTGCGCTGGTTTCAAACATGTCCATGATGCGTTCGGGTGTCATCCGTGCCACGACGAGCCCGCGACGGCCCCGCACCTCGACGAGCCCGCTGACGACAAGCTGCCGGAGGGCTTCCCGCACCGGCGTGCGGGAAGCCCCAAAGCGATCGGCAAGCTGCTGCTCTTCCAGCGCCGAACCGGCAGCCAGCGCACCGGAGGCAATCTCGTCGGTCAGCGCATTACGGACGCGATCGGAGAGAAGGCCGCCATCTTCTTCTGCCTCAGCCGCAACTTTAAACAGACCTGCCATTCAGCTTCCTATGATTGCGCGCACCGTGAAGTAGAGAATGGACGGTGCGACGAGGCATCCCAACCCGGTATGAAACGTTGCTGTTAATGCGCCGTAAGGCACCAGACGCCGATCTGTTGCCGCCAGGCCTCCGGAAACGCCGCTGACCGTACCCATCAAGCCGCCAAACACCATTGCGCTGCGCGGATTATTTAGGCCGATCATCTTCGCAACAAAGGGCGTACCGATCATCACGATCACCGCCTTGAATACACCGGTCGCGATCGACAGCGCAATAACCGGCGAGGAGGCGCCAATCGCCGCTCCCGTGACCGGCCCGACGATGTAGGTGACCGCGCCGGCGCCGATCGTCGTCAGCGATTCGGCGTCAGTGTAGCCAAAGGCTGCGGCGACGAGAACGCCCAGAATGAACGGAACGACCGTCCCCAATCCGAGCGCGACCGCACCGATCAGTCCGGCCTTGCGCGCATGGACGACGTCGACCTCGAAGGCGGTGGCGACGATGGCGAAATCCCGCAGCATCGCGCCTCCCATCAGTCCGATCCCGGTTAGCGCCGGCAGGTCGGCGAGGCCCTTTTCACCGCCGGTGGCGAGGCCTCCGAAAAACGCGAGCAAAAGCCCGAGCATGATCGCGATCGCCGAGGCGTGAATGCGCCCGAAGGTGAGATATTTCGAGATCGCTCCGGAGATCCACATCAGGATGCCCACCGCGGCGAACGCCGTGATCAGCGAGTTTGCGGCAAGAACGTGGGATATCATGGTCATCCGATCCTCCCGGACTTGAAGTGGGGCACATTCGCCTCGATCGCCTCGCGCGCCTCGATCTCGTCCATCGTCTCGACAAGGCCGCTGAGTCGAGTGATCAAAGCGACCTGGGCGAAACACACCGCCACCGCGCCGATCCCCGCAATGACAACGATGGGACCGCCTTTTGCCGCAGCGACGACGTTCTGCTGCGCGGCCATGGCGACCACGATGGGAATATAGAAGCTGCCCCAGAACTCGACGCCTGTCTTCAGCCCGTGGCTGAGGAGACCGTGCCGTAGCAGCCATAGCCGGGCGGCGATCAAGAACATCATCGCAATGCCGACGCCGCCGACATTGGCCTTCACACCGAGGACGACGCCGAGCAGGTCGCCGAGCAGGACCCCGAGCAGCGTGCAGATCGCGAGCAGAGCTACGCCGGAAATGGTCACGGGCGCCTCCCGGCTGTGAGCGGGGCGCTGACCCCCAGAGATCGAAGCTGTGTATGCACTCGCATCGAAAGTTCCCTCCTGTGTATGCCATTGTCTCCTGCCGTGCGTATACATTAATTGACATCGGAAGGCAATACGCATACACTCTGACTCGTGGAAGCCAACCTCGCATGCCAAGGAGCCGAAATGAGTAGTTGGGGTATGCAAAGGGCCGCCCTGGGAGAGCGCTTGGCGGCCGGCCGAAAGCACGCGAAGGGAAAGGTCGTCCCGATCCCGAGCCTGCCCGCATTTTTGAATGCGGTGATCCGGTCAGGAGACCGGGTGTGCCTGGAGGGTGACAATCAGAAGCAAGCTGACATCCTCGCCTCAGCGCTCGCGAACCTTGACCCCGAAGACGTCCGTGACCTCCACATGGTCCAGTCCGGGGTGGTCCTCCCATCCCACCTCGACATCTTCGACAAGGGCATCGCGCGGCGGCTCGACTTCTCCTATTCAGGCCCGCAGTCGGCGCGGATCGCGCGGATGCTATTCGGGGGAAAGATCGAGCTCGGTGCCGTCCATACCTATCTCGAGTTGTTCGCCCGCTACTTCATCGATCTGACGCCGAACGTCGCCTTAATCGCGGCCGTCAGCGCCGACAGGGACGGCAACCTCTATACGGGGCCAAATACCGAGGACACTCCGACCGTCGTCGAGGCGACGAGCTACAAGAACGGCCTCGTCGTGGCGCAGGTCACGGACATCGTCGACAAGGTGCCCCGCGTCGACATTCCCGGCGACCTCGTGCATTTCGTGGTCGAAGCCGGCCGTCCCTTCTATGTCGAGCCGCTCTTCACCCGTGATCCCGCGGCCATCACCGAGACCCAGATCCTGACGGCGATGCTCGCCATCAAGGGCATCTATGCGCCCTACCGCGTGCGCCGGCTCAATCACGGCATCGGCTTCAACACCGCCGCAATCGAGCTCTTGCTGCCAACTTACGGCGAGAAGCTCGGCCTCAAGGGCAAGGTCTGCACCCATTTCGCGCTCAACCCGCATCCCACGATGATTCCGGCGATCGAATCCGGCTGGGTCGAGCAGATCCACTGCTTCGGATCGGAGGTCGGCATGGAGGATTATGTTGCGGCGCGCTCCGATATCTTCTTCACGGGTCCCGACGGCTCGCTGCGATCCAACCGCGCCTTCTGCCAGACGGCGGGCCTCTATGCCTGCGACATGTTCATCGGATCGACGTTGCAGATCGACCTCGAAGGCCACAGCTCGACGGTGACGACGAGCCGCATCGCGGGATTCGGCGGCGCGCCCAACATGGGCTCCGATCCGCGCGGGCGCCGTCACCCGAGCGAACCCTGGCTCAAAGCGGGTGCCGAGGCCGACCCCGCCTCCAATGCTGCCCTGCGCCGAGGCCGCAAGCTCGTGGTGCAGATCGGTGAGACATTCGGTGACGGCAATGTCCCGCTCTTCGTCGAGCAACTCGATGCGCTAGAGCTGGCGCGCAAGCTCGACCTCGACCTAGCCCCGGTGATGGTCTACTCCGATGACGTTACCCACATCGTCACCGAGGAAGGCATCGCCAACCTGCTGATGTGCCGCAGCAAGGACGAGCGCGAGCAGGCGATCCGCGGCGTTGCCGGCTACACCGATATCGGGCGCGCGCGCGATGCAAAGCTCGTGGAGCAGCTCCGGCAACGCGGCGTGATCCGCCGTCCCGAGGATCTCGGCATCGATCCGCTTGACGCCGACCGGCGCCTGCTGGCGGCCCGCTCGATCAAGGACCTCATGCTGGCTTCCGGCGGTCTCTACCGCCCGCCCAGCCGCTTCCGCAACTGGTGAGGAGTTTCGCATGGAAAAGCTCAGCTTCAGACTGACTGCACCGAACCGCGCCGGCGGCACCCGCGCGCAGGCGATCGTCGGCGTGGTCGCCTCCGGCAATCTCGAAGTGCTGCTGGAACGGACCTCGCCGGCAGACAGCTGCACGATCGACATCGCAACCGCAGCTCACGGCTTTGGCCCCGTGTGGGACGCCGTGGTCCGCGATTTCGTCGCCCGCCGCTCTGCCGGGGGCTTGCGCATCTCCATCAATGACGGCGGAGCCCGACCCGACACGGTCGCGCTGCGGCTCGCGCAAGGCATCCGCAAGATCGAGGAGCCGGAACGATGACGGTGGCCACAGTCAATACGGTTTCGCTGAGCTGGTATGAGGCGAGCGCCCGGCAACGCATAGAAGCGCTGGTCGATGCCGGCAGCTTTGCCGAATTCATCGGTCCCGAGCAGCGCGAGATGAGCCCGCATCTGGCGATCTTCGACCTGCCGGAGCAGTTCGACGACGGCATCGTCATCGGCCGCGGTCGCCTGGATGGCTCGCCGGTGTTCGTCGCCGCACAGGAAGGACGCTTCATGGGCGGCGCCTTCGGTGAGGTCCACGGCGCCAAGCTCAACGGCCTCCTGCGCGCAGCTCGCACGCTCAAGCAAGATCTGCTGATCCTGTTCGACACCGGCGGCGTGCGGCTCCAGGAGGCCAATGCCGGCGAGCTTGCGATCGCCGAGATCATGCGCGCGATCATCGAGGCACGCCGCGGCGGCATCCACGTCGTCGGCCTGATCGGCGGGCGCGCCGGCTGCTATGGCGGCGGCAGCCTGATCGCCGGCACCTGCTCGCGGCTGATCATCTCCGAACAGGGGCGGCTCAGCGTCAGCGGCCCTGAGGTGATCGAAACCAACAAGGGGATCGAGGAATTCGACTCGCGCGACCGCGCGCTGGTCTGGCGCACGATGGGCGGCAAGCACCGCTATCTCATCGGCGGTGCCGATATCTTCGTCGACGACGAAGCGACGGCGTTTCGCGAGGCGGCCATTGACGCGATCAAAATAGCCAGACGATGCGACGCCGAGATTCTCGAGGCCGAGCAGAAGCGCCTCGAACGACGGCTGCAGCGTTTTGGTGAGGCCAAGGACGCCGTCGACATCTGGGAGACGCTCGGCATCGGGCAGCCGACCGAGATTCCCGCACTTCCGAGCGGCGCATTTCTTCGCGCGGCAGCCAACAGGGAGAATGCCGATGACGCTCGATGACATCCTGGCCAGCCTATTCCCGAACGGCCGCAAGATCGAAACGACCGGCGCGATGATCGCGGGACAAGCAACCCTGCCTGATGGCGGACCGATCCACGTGCTCGGCATCACGCAGGGGAAGCCGCTCGGCGTGGACGAAGTCATCATGCTCGCGGGGCGGCTGGTCGAGATCGTCCAAACGAAGGACCGTGCGCCGATCCTGTTCCTGGTGGATTCCGCCAGCCAGCGCATGAGCAAGCGCGACGAACTGCTGGGCCTCAGCGAGTATCTGTCGCATCTCGCCAAGGCCCTGCTGCTGGCGGAAGCCGAAGGACACCGCACCGTCGGCCTGCTCTATGGCGGCAGCGCCGCCGGCGCATTCATCGCCACCGCGCTTGCCACCGGCACGCTGGTGGCGCTGCCCGGCGCGCATCCCGCGGTGATGGATCTGCCGTCGATGGCGCGGGTCACCAAGCTTCCGATCGACGTCTTGAAAGCCAGGGCCGAAGCCACGCCGGTGTTCGCGCCCGGGCTCGACAACATGGTGCAGACCGGCGGCATTCACGCCGTCTGGGATGAACATGCGCCGCTGGCGCCGCAGCTTGCGGCCGTGCTGCAACGACCGCACGGACAGGATGATCGCGGCCAGATCGGTGCCCAACGTGGCGGCCGGCGGAAAGCGGCCGAACTTGCCGAGCGCGTTGTCGTCTCAGCCACTTCACATCAAGGAGCGCCAAATGGGTGAAGCTCTCGCGCGCCACAGCATGGTCAAGGTCACAGCCGCCGGCTGGACGGCCGTGATGAAGCGTTATCCGGAACTCGCCAGCGAGCCGATCGTCGCAGGCTGGGCGCACGTCGGCCGTCCTCTCGTCGTTCGCCGACCGGCTTGCAGCGATACTGCAGGCCTCGTTCCGCTCGGACTGCCGCTGCCGCCGAGCCATGGTAAACGTCGTATTGCGGTCTCGCTGGCCGCAGCCGATATCGTCGCGTTCGCTCAGCCTCCGTTGCTGGCCGACGCCGCGGCCGCGGCGCCGCCCGCTTGGCGCGAGACGATCGAGAAACTCGTCCAACTCCTGCCGGAGACCCGCGCCTATGGCAGCCTTGCGTGGCAGCACCTCACCGGCCTGCCCTATCTTTCGGAGTGCTCGGACCTCGATCTGCTGTGGCCTCTCTCGTCGGCCGACAAGACAGGAATTCTGTTGTCCGACATCGCGCGGATCGCAAAGCAGTCGCCGATGCGGCTGGACGGTGAGATCACAGGTCCCGCCGGCGGGGTTCAATGGCGCGAACTGACCGGCACTGACGAAGACGAAGTGCTTGTGAAGAGCCCGGCAGGAGTGACCACCACGACTCGCGCGGCCTTCCTCACAGGTCATGTCTCATGACCATTGCGCTCAGATGGCAATCACAGCCGGGCGGCGCGCTTGATGCCGAGCAGCTCGGTCATCTTGCTTCGCTATGCCTGAAGCTGGAAGTAAAAACCTATCCGAAGCCCGGGCTTGTCAGCCATGTCGACAACGGTGCGCATCGCGACATGGACGCCGGGCTGTTGTGCCTGAGCGCTGAGACCTTGATGCCTTTCTTCAGCGATCTCGCCCTCGCGGGCGCCGCAGGTGCGGGCATGAACCGGCTGCGCGCCATCGGGGTTGCCGCGGAGCGCGCGATGATGGCTGCGACCTCCGGCGTCAACACCCATCGCGGCGCGATTTTCGGACTTGGCCTGCTCTGCGCCGCGGCCGGCTATCGGAGTGCCGTCGGCATTCGCAAATCTCTTGGCCGGCTGGTTTCGGAGCGTTGGGGCGAGGACATCCTATCTGGCCCGGTATCGCTGCGCAGCCACGGCGCTGTGGCCGCGCGGCGCTATGGCGCCGGGGGCGCCAGGGGGGAAGCCGCCGACGGTTTCCCGTCTGTCTACGACATCGCCCTACCCGCGCTGCAGGCAGCGCGCGAGCTTGCACCTCATGACGAGGAAGCCGCTCGCGTTCAGACGTGCATGAGCTTGATTACTAGCGTCACCGACACCAACCTCCTGCATCGAGGCGGGCTCGAGGGACTGTGCTTCGCGCAAGCCAGCGCGTCAGCGTTCCTTTCCGCCGGCGGTGTTGGATCACCGGAATGGCGCAGGCGTGCCGCCGACATTCACCAAGCGTTCCTGACCCGCAATCTCAGTCCCGGCGGCTCCGCAGACCTGCTGGCAATGGCGCTATTCGTCGATGGGATAGATCGCGGATGTTAGCACTGCTCTGCGGCGGACAAGGTGCGCTTTCGGGCAAGATCTTTGATCTTGTCGCGGACCAGCCTGCCGCGGAGTCAATCTTCGCCGCGGCGACGGCTTGGCTCGGTGAGGACCCGCGGGAATTCGTTCGGACGCGCACCCCCGAGCAACTGTCCGAGAATTATGCCAGCCAGATCCTGACCGTCACATCGGCTCTCGCGACCCACGCCTGCATCGCTGACCTGTTGACCGAAGAGACCGCTGTCACCGGGTATAGCGTCGGCGAGATGGCGGCCTGGAGTATCGCGGGAATCTGGACTGCCGAAGAAGCGTTGCGGCTCACCAATATTCGTGCCCGGCTGATGGAGAACGCAGCGGGGCCCACCGGTCGCCTGGGTTACATCCGCGGGCTCGACCGGGCTACGATCGAACCTCTGCTTGCAAAGCACCGCTGCGAGATCGCGATCAGGAATCCGGACCTTCTTTTCGTGATCGGAGGCGTGGAGCGGGAGGTCATTGCGCTCTGCGACGAGGCTGCCCGGAAAGGAGTGCGAACGGGGCTTCTGGCCGTCAAAATCGCGTCGCATACGACAAGGCTCGCGCAGGCCTGCCAACCTCTGCAACAGGCACTCGATGTCAACAGGGACGCGGCCGTCGCAAACCATCGCGTCTTACTTGCCGGCGGTGACGGCGAACGCATCTTCTCGGTCGCGGGCGCGACGGTGAAGCTGGCAAACCAGGTCGCCCATCCTATTGATTGGGCGGCAACCCTGGACGCGCTTACAGAGCTGGGCGTCACCGAGGTACTAGACCTCGGGCCCGGACACGCGCTGGCGGAGATGATGCTAGCATCTCAGCCGGACACGCGCTGCTACGCCGCCGACGGCTTTCGCACGATCGAGGGCCTACGTAACTGGGTTGCTGCCGTATAGCAGGAGATCCGGAAGCGAGCCACGCTCGCGTGCGTTGCAAAGCAGGCCGGATCCACATGGGCCCGAACAGGACTACCAACCGATCGTCGCACGGGTACGGTACCTCCGACAGAAGATCCTGGTTGTTTTCTGCCCACCTCATCGCCTCAGCCCCCAGAGCACGATGCAAGAGCTGGCCAGCATCAGGATGCCAACCCACACGAAGCCGGTCGTCACCAGCATCTCTTGCCAGGCCGGCGCACCTCGACCCGCGGCTGTGATGGGTGAGAGTGCGGCTGTGCCGGTCACAGCGGCGAGCGTTGTCGTCGCCCAATTGCCGTATGTCCCCGCCACCAGCGCTGCAAACGTGCCGCGCTCAAGCGCGGCGGATAGTCGAACCTGTGTCCAACAGCACCCCAGCCCCAAAGGAAAGTCCCGTTCATGACGCCCTAGAGGTGCGCCGCAAGCCCACCCTCCTGTTCGAGAAGCTTTGTTCGGCCAAGCCGGTCAGCAACCCCAATAGGAACAGAACCATCCCGTGCCACAGCAGCCAACGTCCGATTGTCTGCACGCTTCGCCGTCTGCGATTTCGGGTTCCGGTATTTAACCTGCAGCCCCGACATCAAGCTTAATTCGCGACTTAGGTTGACCCGGCCTCCGGCGACGCTAGGCTGAACACCGGACATTGCCCCCCGTCCGGGTCCATCAATGGCGAAGTCGGCGCGCCATCACATTCGGCGCGTCGGTTTCGCGTTTTTGCTATGGATAGCGCGAGCCCCGTTTTGACGAATAATCCCGGATGATCACCCGCTCGATTTAGTCGAGACACAAGGAGAGATCACGGCGTTGCGCTCGCAACACTCTGACAATCGTCTCGTCACATCGCGATTGAACCGCTTCCTCGTCGAGATTCTTAGAGCCAAAAGATGCGGCGCACACTCAACATCTTCGGTCTGAATCCGCTCGGATGCTGCGAGCTGTCGAGGAAATGGTCTCACGCGGCCGATCCACGAAGCGGCCGAACGTAGTTAGGCCGCGGTTCAAGTAACACTAACGCACGGACGATCTTGCGTCGATCGGGCCCAGCGCCCATGCTGGATGCAGTCGCGAAGTGGTCCGCGTCTCGCGTAACGGCGCCTTCGCGGCGAGGGGTCGCCGCCGTCACAAGCGACGGCCCCGCCCATGATCAGCTCTAGTGACCGCGCCGCACTGCTCGGGGCACAAACGGCAGTCTCGGAGAAAACGACTTCGCGATCGCGAGAACTGCGGCTTCGTCAGTTTCGAGTGCGATCTTCTGGGCGAGCATCACATCGCCAACTGCCAACTCCCGTTCGGGGAGGAAGCACCACCCCACCTTAGGCTCCAGTTGTTCATCCAGCTCCAAAACATTACTCATCGTGCCCTGATAAATTCGGTATCGACGGCCAGTAAGAGAACCAGCGACTTCAAAAAAGCCATTGGCATCAAATTGCGCGCGCTGTTCTGGAGATAACCATTCCCGCAAAAGACGACGTGCACGCGCTTCCGGGCCATTTTGCTCGTTGAAGCTCCGATAAAGGGCACGCAGGGCACGTAGACGCGCGCCCTGGGCGACGTTACGTCCGAACAAAAGCATCTTTGATGCTGGACGGTTCTAACCGCCGACTAAGTGCGGATAGAACAGCGTTTCATCCGCTGTTGGATCAAATGACCGTATCAGCTTGAGATCGCCGGCCGGCGTCCGAGTGGCAGCGGTAAATCCCTGGGCGGTGAACTTCTTGAAGCGCCGCTCAGCCTCGGCGAGCCCCTTCGGGTCCTTTCGCTCAAAGAAATGTCTGCTGTCGCCTGTGCTGTCCATTACGATCTGGGTAGCCATGGAAGAGAACTCCGCGATCCCTAGCCTCTGATGAAAAACAAACCTCGCCCCGGTGAATAGTGTTCCTGCTCTCGGCAAATTTCGTTCTGCCGTCTTTTTAGTCGGGATCGTCTGGCTCGCTGAAATCGATGAGAACCTGATCCGCGACCTGAGGGCGGCACAACGGGCGAAGCTGGTCGCAAAGCGGAAGCCGGCTTATGAGGCGGTGCATCCGAGACGAAGAAGGGCGGCGACCGCAGATCAATCCGCCAAATTGGCGGTACGGGCAGCTTCGCAAAGGACACGGCAGAAAAAAGCGGAACACCGCTTCGTACGGTCGAGCGGATAGTACGCGCACTCGGAAGCTAGGCCCCGATCTCGGACCATGTTTCAACAAGTTGCGTACCAACCCTCAGGAAATGGAACGAGCAGCGAGGGGCCGTCCTCGTTGTTATCGTTTGCAGCTTCGGGCCTGCCGGTCGCTAGAGGCTCGGCGGCGAACTCTTCCACCTCAACGGCACTCGCCGCGTGACGCCCGGCGCACCTTAAATCGCTTTGCATGAACAAAACTCCCCACCGGGGTACGATCAAATTTGGAGCGTCTTCAAAGATTTCGATCAAAAGGTTACGGCGGCAAAATATCAGGTCTCCTTCCCAAGCGATAGGAGCGCGACCCTGTCCTTTTCGCATCCTAATCGTGCAGCGCCATCGGCGTTGCAGTGCAGCCAAGAGTCGCCCCTCATCGTTTGAGCAACGGACGCGAGTTGCAACGGCGAAGCTCGCTCGCCACAGTCACGTCCATCTCAGCAGCGCACACACAATGTGGAAAGCCGCCCCCGTGATGCTTTGCGACGGGAGGTGATCGGCCGTCACGACGTCGTCATGGAGCAGCTCGTAGGTAAGGTCATCTTCGTTCTCGAGCCCACTGTTTCGCGAGCACGTAGCACTTTTGAGCCTAGGCCAGAACCGGGGCACGTCTGCATGTCGTTCTCCTCAACCGCCTCAGCATTGCGCTCGACAGCCTGTGCGACCAGGTCCATCGCGCCGCGCTCTTCATCGGGCGAGCGCGACCATTTTCGGCCGGATCACGATCGGCCGCGGCTCGACGATTGGGGGCAACGTCTGGGTGACCGAAGATGCGCCGCCAAACAGCTTCGTGACGCAGGCTACGGCCCGCAACAACGGGGCTAGGCCGCTACGGGCGCCTTCCAGCGCATCAAGCGACGTTCCAGCGCCTCGAGGATCGCGTTGAAGACGAGGCCGATCACGGTGATGCCGAGGATGCCGAAATACATCTGCGGGATCAGGAAACTGTACTGGCTGTTGATGATGAGATAGCCGAGCCCGGACTTGGCGCCGACCATCTCGGAAGCCACCAACACCAGCATCGCGGAAGCGCTTGCCAGCCGAATGCCGACGAAGATGGTTGGCAGCGACGCCGGCAGGATCACCTTGCGGAACAATTGGCTTGGCGTCGCGCCCATCGTCCGCGCCGACTTGACCAGCAGCGGATCGACCTGCCGGACCGCCGCGATGGTGTTGAGCAGCAGCGGCCAGGCGCAGCTATAGACCACCATCGTGATCTTCGAGAGCTCCCCGATGCCGACCAGCAGGATGAACACCGGCAGCAGCGCCAGCGGCGCCGTGTTGCGTGCTATCTCGATGGTTTGGTTCAGCAGATCGCCAAGCCGGGCGTACCAACCCGTGAGCAAGCCGAGCGGCACCATCAGAACGACCGCGATCAGGAATCCGCTCAGCGCCCGCAGCAGGCTCGCGCCGACGTCTTCATAGAGTTCACCGCTCTGCGCGAGCTGCCAACCCGCGGCGATCACTTCGGAAAACGGCGGCAGGAACGTCACGTCGATCAGACCCAACCGCGGCGCCGTCTCCCAGACTGTCAGGAACAGCACCAGCAGCAGCGATCGCTGCCCGATGACACCGAACCATCGCGCGAAGCCGCTCGTGGCCGCGGTAAGCGCACCGACGCGTTGTGCGGCCCGGTGCTTCGGACTTCCCTCGGCCAGCTCCAGCAACGTCAGCACCTCCAGATTAGACATGAGCCAGTTCCTTCGCCTTTGCGACGCTCTCGCCGTCCGCTGCGGCGACCTGAGCTCCTTGCGCCTTCAACACCTCGTCGCGCAGCAAGGACCAGACCTCATGCCGCACATGCCCGAACTGAGGCAACGAGCGGACGTCCTCGGTTTCGCTATGTAGTTCGTCGGGAATATCGACGATCTGCTTGATGCGGCCGGGACGCGAAGTCATCACCGCCACACGCTGGCCGAGGACGACGGCTTCGTCGATGCCATGCGTGATGAAGAGGATGGTCTTTCCGGTGCTGCGCCAGATCCGCAACAGCTCGCCTTGCAGCGTTTCGCGCGTCTGCGCGTCCAGCGCCGCGAACGGCTCGTCCATCAGCAGCACCTCGGGATCGTAGGCGAGGCTGCGGGCGATGGCGACGCGCTGCTTCATGCCGCCCGAGAGCTCGTGCGGGTAGCGGTCGGCAAAGCCGGACAGCCCAACCAGGTCGAGATAGTGCAGCGCCCTTTCCCGCCGCTCCCTGGCTTTCAGGCCGGCGATATCGAGCCCGAACTCGACATTCTGCACAGCCGTGCGCCAGGGAAACAGCGCGTATTGCTGGAATACGATGCCGCGGTCGCGCGCCGGTCCGTCGATGACCTTACCGTCGAGCAGGATGCGCCCACTGCTCGGTGCCGTCAGGCCACCGAGCAGATCCAGCAAGGTCGACTTGCCGCAGCCGCTCGGCCCGACCAGCGCAAGGAACTCGCCGGGCCGAACATCCAGCGTGATGTCGTCCAGCGCAGTGAAGCGTTGCGCCGGCCCGCCATCCTTGCCCCGGACCAGGAAGTCCTTCCGGACATGCTCGAAGCGGATCTTGGCCATGGTCATTTGGCCTCCGCGGTCTTGCCGGCGCGGAAATAGTTGAACTCGTTGGTGTAGAGATCAGACGGCTTGAGCTGGTCCGGCTTCAAGAGACCATCCTTGACCAGCCAGTCGACCCACACCTGCAGCTCGGCATCACCGATCACGCCGCCCTTGGTCGCAACACCCGTGCTCTTCCAGTACTTGATCGGTGTGGCGTCCTCGTTCCGCTTGCGATCGGCGATGATGCGCTCGAAACGGGCGCGGACTTCCTCCGGCGGCGTCGTCTGCGCCCAGGTGATGGCACGCGACACGCCCTCGACCAGCCTGCGCGAGGTGTTGGGATTGTCCTTGATGAACTTGTCCCTCAGCACGTAGGACCCGCCGGTGAAGTTTCCGAAGATGTCGGTATCGGCAAACAGCCTGCGGATGCCGCCGCGTTCGAGCGCCTTGTCGCGCAACACGCCGTTGAGCGTGGCCACCTCGACCTGTCCCTGCCGCAACACCTGCTCGCCGGTGACGGGCGGGATCGCGACCAGCGTCACCTGCTTCGCATCCGCCGGCGTAAGGCCGTTACGAGCCAAGTATTCGCGCAGCACGAATTCGAGATGTGCACCGAGCGTGTTGACCGCGACCTTCTTGCCGATCAGGTCCCGCGCGGTCTTGATCGGGCTGTCATCCTTCACGTAATAGCCGTTGTAGGTGTTGTCGTCCGAGCCGTAATAGCCGACCACCGCCTTGATCGGCGCCTTGGCCGCGATCAGCTTGATGATCGCGCCATAGAACGCGCCGCCGATGTCGATATCGCCGGTCACCACCGTCTGGATGTCCTGCGGACCGCTGATGGTGTTGCCGATCCATTTCAGCTTGAGCGGCGCGAGATAGCCGAGGTCATCGGCCAGCTCGATAAACGTGACTTGGCCGGCCCAGCCTTGATAGCGGACCTCGGTCCTTTCGAGCTGCGGCTCGGCCATGGCGCTGCCGACGAGCCCTATCAGCCCGAGGGCGGCGAGGCCAAGTTGCCGCCCTCTTGCACGCAGACCGGCAACCAGGCGACGCAACGCAGAGATAGCGATTTCCATTGTATTCACTCCTCGCTCGTTTCAGGCGGCCTTCGCCTGTGGCTTGGTCGACTTGACGCGGGTGACGCTGTTGCGGCCATCGATGCTGACCGGCACTTCGCCGTCGATGGTGGCGCGCCGGACGACGCGGTGCTGGTCGCCGTAATCGTTGACGGCGTAGTGCTGGGTAGCGCGATTGTCCCAGATCACCACATCACCCTGCTGCCAGCTCCAGCGCACCGTATTCTCGGGCGCAGTGATGTGGGACTGGAACAGGTCGAATAGCTTCTGGCTGTCGTATTTCGACAGGCCGACGAAGCGCTGGACGAAATTGCCAAGCACCAGCGTCCGTTCTCCGGTCTCGGGATGGACGCGAACGACGGGATGCTCGGTCTCGTAGATCGTGCCGGTGAAGACCTCCTCGAAGTGCTTCCTGTCGGCCTCGCTCGCGCGGGTCTTGACGGCGTAGTCATAGGCGTTGCTGTGCACCGCCCAGAGTTCGTCCGCGAGCTTGCGCAGCGGCGCCGGCAGATCGAGATAGGATGCCGCGGTGTTTGACCAGATCGTATCGCCGCCGAACTCGGGGATCACGACGCCGCGCAGCACGGAGATCTTCGGATAGGCGTCGACGAAGGTAACATCGGTGTGCCACTGGTCGGCGCGGCCGCCGCCGCGTCCGGAATCGAGTTCCAGGATCGACGCCGTTCCCTTGGTCGCGCCGACCGTCGGGTGCGGAACCAGTTTGCCGAGCCTCACGGCAAAACTCTCCTGCCCCGCGTCGTCGAGATGGTTCTGGTCGCGGAAGAAGACGACCTTGTGCTCGAGCAGAACCTGGTTGATCGCCGCGATCGTCCGGTCCGGGAGATCGCCCGAGAGCTTGATGTTCCTGATCTCCGCGCCGATACGTGCCGACCGCTTGACGATATCCGCGCGCGGAATGACGTTGTCGATGGTGATTGCGTCCGTCATGTCATTTTCCCCAAGATCGCGATCCCGTTTGGACAAGGCTCCGCCGTTCGCCGATCGCTGATGCGATGGCGGAGTAAATACACAGCTGATGGTCGTGATCGATCCTCTTGCAGTATCGCCGTCTGCTCTGGCGGCAATCGGGTCTGGCGGGATCTTCCCCGAGAGACGGCATCAATGCAGCCTCTCGCTCAGTCACAGGATGCTAACTCAAGACTTTCGGAAATAGCTTCCAAAGTTGGACGAAGGTGGAAAATAGTTGCACGCACTCGCACGACGTATCCGATTGATATCTGCGCTTTCTGCTATTCAGCCGCGACGACGCTCTGCGTGCGCCACACCGCAGGCGCATAAAGTGCAGGTTCGAAATCGTCGGCGATCGGCGCATTGATGCGGGCCTCATGCGAGGCAAGATCGTCCAGAAAGAGATCCCTGCTGATTTGCGCGATGACGGCCGGGATATCACGCTTGAAGCTCGGGACGTCTCCAATTGGCAAGCCGAAGCTCACGAACGCCGCAGGGTTGAAGACGTGGATGTTACGGAGATAGGGCGCGCGGCCGGGTGCCTTCTCGAGGAATTCGTGCCCCGACCCGAGATAGGGATGTGCGCTCAGGGTTTCGTCCTGCTCGTCCGCAGAAGGCGAAAAGCGGTCGCGCCACAACAGGATGTTGTCGGAGAAGGCGGCCAGCTCCGGTGTTTTTGCGAGATCGACCCGATAACCCGTACCGGCGATCACGAAACCGAATGCGATATTGCCATCCGGCGTGGTCGCAAGCAGCCGCCGCTCGAACGGCTTGGCCGACGTCCACGGCGCCGACAGATGAAGGTGGAAATTCGGGAACTTGACGGCGCGCGCGACCGCATCAGGCGGTGGCGTGGATCCGGCACGGCGGAAACGGATGGCCTGGTGCCAGCGAAGAGCGTCCGGCAACGATCCGTAATTGTCGTAAGCTCCCGGATAGCCGCGCGTCCTGATCACCGGCTCCGAGGCATGCCTGTCGCGCCGCGCGAAGAGATGCACCTCCCTCGCCCGGCTTCGAGCGCCACCGCCGTCGCGTCGAATGCGGAGGCCGCGCTGCCCAGCACCGCGACTAACCTGTCGCGCAGTTTCTCGAAATCGATCGCTTCCAGCGTATGAGCGTAAAGCTCCTTTGGCAGATTGCGCGAGAGCACGTCGGGAACGGACGGACCGCCGTTACTGGGGAAGCCACCGGCAAGAATGATCTTGCGGGCCGTTTCCGTTCGCGCTTCGCCGGCCAGGTCGAGATGAAGCCGCAAATGATCAGCGGTCGGCTCGACACGGAGAAGCCGCGTCCGGCAGCGCACGTTGATGCGAAGCGTGCTGCGATATCAGTCGAGGTAGGCGGCCCAATCCACCTGGGCAATGCGATCGATCGCTTCATACGCGGCGGCGCTGTGGCGGGCTTCATACCAGGCCTTGGAAACTCAGCCCTGTCAAACCGAGTTCGGGCCCAGGCAACCCTTTCGGCGTACGCAGCTTGTTCATGCGCGCGCTGCTCAACCAGGGGCCGGACGAAGCAGCGTCGCCGGCGGCATCGATCAGGGTGACCTTGCCGATGCCGGCACGACGCAACGCAAAGGCGAACGCGCTTCCGGATTGCCCGCCGCCGATGATGGCGACGCTGTGATCGATCCCCTGACGGTCAGGGATCCAGTTCTGCGGATCGGGTCCAATCAGGCGCAAGGTCTCGCGCGCCGCAGTGTCGACAACGGACTGAAACATGTTCGCACCTCGAGGTTTCAGCATCAAATGCGGTCAAATCGTAGAAGCGAACGATACTCAGTCAATGAAATGGAATCGGCTTTGTTTTTCAACCCGCACAACGAGCCAATCGCCGGGCTTCGGCGTGTTGAAAGATTTGCGTAGTGTCGTGGAGCGAGCCAGAGACCGGGGTGAGACGCTCGGCATGCGCTGGGGCATCCAATTGAGACGATCGGTTTGCAACATCATCTCTTCCAGGGATGCGCGCCGCTAGATTCATGCTCGCATCACACCGAACAACGTAATTCAATTTCATCGACATTCCTCGTTCCGACAACATAAACTTCGTCCAATCAAGCTGTCTCGACGGCCCGTTGGAGATTTGAGAAGCACGATGTCGACCTCCGGCGTCATCAGCCTTGAACGAGACACACCCGAGCTTGCTCGCACCTATGAGCAGGCCGGCATCCTCCAGTTTCATCACGGTAAATTCCTCGTCGGCCCGCTCGCATTGAAGGCCGGGAATCACGTGCTCGATATCGGTGCCGGTACGGGCCGCCTTACCGAATTCGTCGCACAACTTGTCGGGCCTGACGGCCGTGTGACCGGCATCGATCCTCTCGAGAACCGCATTGCCATCGCGCGTCTCCGCGCGTCGAAGACGTTGACATTCGCGATCGGCCGCGCCGAAGACCTTTCGCGCTTTGAACCTGCGGAATTCGATGCCGTCTATCTCAACAGCGTGTTCCATTGGATCTCAGACAAGCGGCGAGCCCTTCACGAAATTCACCGCGTTCTCAAGCCGGGCGGCCGGATCGGGTTGAACGTTCAGGACCCGACCAAAACTCACGAGTCCCGCACTTTGCTTCGGCAGGCGACCGAACAGGCTGGGTTCGCCGAGAGGAGTGGTGAAGCGCACCGGGTGCTCGGAGCCACCGACGACGAGCTCAAAATGCTCTTCGTTGAGGCCGGTCTCGTCGATTACCGAAGCGACCTGCGTTCACTGGTCGATTTGCATGACGACGTGAGTTCGGCGCTCGGATGGTCCGAGGCTAGTGCATTCGGTAACTTCCTCGGCGGCTTTTCCACAGCGGAACGGGAAGCGATCGAGCGCGCCTTTGCTGGCTTGGTCGAGGCGAAGCGTACCCCGGAGGGCCTCCGCCTGGAGCGATATCTGCGCTTCGCGTTCGCTCGAAAGCCGGAGCCACGGGATTCCTCTCCGGGTCTTTAATCGTTCAAGTCTCACCATTGGCCATCGCATCGGAACAAACGAACCATGAGCAACCAACGCCAGCTTCTTCTCAATCTCTTCATCTATCCGGGCGGCCATCACGAAGCGGCGTGGCGCTATAAGGGATCTGAACCAGACCGCATCCTCGACATCACCCATTATCAGGAGCTGGCGCAACGGGCCGAGGCGAGCAAATTCGACGCCATCTTCTTTGCCGACGGGCCGGCGCTGGCCGACAATGTTCGGTACGCCCAGCGCCTTCGTTTCGAACCAATCACCTGGCTCGCAGCGATTGCCGCCGTCACCAGCCGTATCGGGCTGATCGCGACGGCGTCAACGACCTATACCGAGCCGTACAATCTGGCACGGCTGTTTGCGTCTCTCGACCATCTCAGCCGGGGTCGCGCCGGCTGGAACATCGTCACCACCGGTGCGCAGCAGGCCGCACAGAACTTTGGGTTGCCTGAACATCCCCCTCACCACGAGCGCTATGAGCGCGCCCGCGAATATCTCGACGTGATCTCCCGGCTGTGGGATAGCTGGGAGGATGACGCGCTCGTCAACGATCCGGCTTCTGGCATCTTCGCCGACACCAGCAAGATCCACACGCTCGACCATTTCGGCAAGCATTTTCGCGTTCGTGGCCCGCTGAACATCTCGCGGGCGCCGCAGGGACGGCCGGTCTACGTACAGGCCGGCTCCTCCGACGACGGCCGCGCGTTCGCCGCCCGGTTCGCGGAGGCAATTTTCACGGCGCATCAGACACTGGAGTCGGCGACGGCGTTCTATGCCGACATCAAGCGCCAGGCCCGCACCTTCGATCGCAGTCCCGACGAGATCAAGATCCTGCGCCGGCATCAGCCCCTTCATCGGCAGCACGCAGGCTGAAGCCGATCGACTTCAGGACGAATTCAACGAGCTGATCCAGCCCGAATTCTCCCTGACGCAGCTGCGTCAGATGATAGGCCTCGACCTCACCGGCTACGATCTCGATAGCCCGGTTCCCCGGGATCTCATCGACACAGCGAGCGCGCGCGGAGTCGCGAGCCGCTTCAAGCTCGTGGTCGATATCGTCGACCGCGAGAAGCCGACCATTCGCCAGCTGGTGCAGCGCCTCGCCGGCGCGCGCGGCCACTGGGTCATTGCCGGCACGCCCGAAAAGATCGCGGACAACATGCAGACCTGGTTCGAGCGCGGCGCAGCCGATGGCTTCAACGTGATGCCGCCATGGCTGTCCGGCGGCTTCGATACCTTCGCCGAGCAGGTCATCCCGATCCTGCGCAAGCGCGGCCTGTTCCGCGAGGACTACACCGGCACGACCTTGCGCGAGCACTACGGACTCGCGCGGCCGGCCAGCGTCTACTCCAGCGCAGTCAAGGCGATTGCCTGAGACTGTTTCCGCACCCACATCCAGACTCGCGAACAGTAAGCAGGCATGAAGACGGCGTTCTTTCTCCTCTCCAGCCTTTTGGCCATTTTCCTCCTCGCCGCCGGGTCCTATGTCGATTTCTCAACAGGTGCTGAAGCCAACAACGCCGTGTTCAAGTCCGAGATCGACTCCATCCTGATTCGTACAGTCGTGTCGGCCTTCTTGCTATTAACGATCGGGCTGGCCAACTATTTCATTCTAAATCGACGCGACCGATAATAAGGTCCGGTTCTACGCGAAGGGCGGCCGACCGCGTCAACCGACGCAATCCCAAGGACCGAGTGTTGGAGAGTCGGCAGAAATGGGCGGTCGTTCGCCAAGGGCTAGTAAGTTCAGGTCGCGGGAGCAAACACGGTTTCTTGCGATTGA
Organism: Bradyrhizobium sp. CW1; assembly: GCF_023100665.1. NCBI lineage: Bacteria > Pseudomonadati > Pseudomonadota > Alphaproteobacteria > Hyphomicrobiales > Nitrobacteraceae > Bradyrhizobium > Bradyrhizobium sp. CW1. The sequence continues at coordinate 300,054 of NZ_CP064685.1, read as the reverse complement.
TCGACAGTATAGTTCCGCGACGGATTGCGTGGCGTAAATGTCTTCCGCTCGCCGGTCGCAACGTCAGGCGACAGAAACGACGTTTACTGGGTGCCGGACGAGGATTTCGCGCAGAGCTTGAAGGACATGCTGAGGCAGATGCGGGTTGCTGCGGGATCCCCCTCGCCGACCGCTGACGCGGCGCGTGGACAGCCTCCCGATCATCGGCGCCCATCCCAAGCACGGGGCAAACGCATTTGAGCGTGGCATAGAGGCGGTCACCAATGCAGTCGAGTTTCAGCGCCCTTACGTTTGTTGGTGGACGTGATCGCTGATGAAGCTGCTTGACCAGCATCAGCTACGTTGGGCTGCGATGACGCAACCGAAACCATTGAGCGTTCTGCGCACCGACCGCTCTACACCACCGAATGAGTGCCGAAGGGCTCGGTCACGACCTTCACTAGAAGAGAAGATAGCGACCAGCGACCGACTTTCAAAGCACGCGCAAGGCGCCGTGGTTGATGGCGCCCGAATGATTCTCTCTGTCATGCGGAGCTCTTCATTCGGCAACATCGTTGTTGACGGACGAAAGAGTGCGGGCCAAGAGAATGGATCGAGCTCTCAATCGAAGAAGGCAGGTTTGTTCGCGTCAGTTGCGAATGCGAAGGCTGCTTCAACGTCACTCTCGATAGTTCTACCTCGCGACAGCGGAGGTAGCCGATCTTTCGGGAAAAAGATCGCCTCGCTCGTCTCCAATCTGGGCCGGGCCTCACCGCCTGAGAGCCTATCGCAAAGAAAGAAAACTTTGTAGAAATCCCGGACATCAGGCGAATAGGAAGCGCCGGCCTTGTGTCGGACCCCGTAGAGGCGACGAACAGACACTTTCAATCCGGCCTCTTCGTACAACTCCTTTGCGATATTTTGGGCAGCAGAAAGGCCAACGTCTGCAAAGCCGCCAGGCAAGGCCCAAAGACCATCGCTCTTCTCACGGACCAGAAGGACCTTGTTCTCTTCTACGATCGCTCCGCGCACATCGACTTTCGGTGTCGCATAGCCCTTCGCGAAATCAGAGATGAGCCCTTCTATCCTCTCGATGGGAACACTTCCCAAGTTGGCGAGCATTTCATTGGCTATAGAGGCAATCTCCTCGTAACGTTCTCGATCAAATTGATCTCGCGCAAAATGGAGCCCACTAGACGCAATAGCTTGCAATCGCTTCCCATACGTCAGCCACTGAGGCTCCATAGCGCACTCCGTCATCATTCCGGTGACATCATAGCAAACGGCGCATTGAGGCGAAAGCTTATGCTTTGGAATTCAGCCCGAGTCAGCGCAAACAGCCATAAATGACCAATCCCGAGTCGCCGCGCATTCCAGCGAAGTCGCTCCCGCAAAAACGGATTGCGAGGCAGGGTCTTGAATGCCCAGCGCGGCGATCATCGGACAACGAAGGGCGGAATTCGCCGCGACGCGGCCTCCTGAAGATCGGGATCTCCTGCCCCAGCTTCTGTGTACGGGTCCTGTGACGGCCCCTGGTACGTCATTTTGAGCTGAGCGCGCTTGTGCGGCGTGAGCGATGTGATGAGGTCGCAAGTTCCAGCGCACGAGTCCGCAGATGCGCTTGGCGCGATGTCCTGGAGATCGGCCTGCATCAGAGGCCCGTGTCGATGCTTGTGCCGGTCGCCTCCATACCGGGCGTCCTTGCAAATCGCCGGACTCGAGGCTACGCGGCGGCGACTAATTAAAAACTAGCTCCGCTGTGGCAGGGTGGCCGGTGCGAAGAGCGAATTGGGGTTTAAGGCGCAGCAAAGCAGGCAAGCTGACATCGACTGCTTCGATGATGACAAATGTGTTCCTGGCGAAGCACCGATTGTTCGAGCGGTCGAAATGAGTTTCGTTCGTGCGATCGGAAGAGGTGAGACGATGGTCTAGGTTGTTCGTGGCGGCACGTCGTGCGGCTTGGGAGGAAGGCTCGATCATGATGTTTCGAAATCGCGCCGGCCTGCAGATAGAGATGATATCTGAGGACCAAGTGCTCTGCACTCTGCTCTATCGTGCCATTTCCATGAGGACAATCTCGATCGGATCTCCGCCAAGCCCATGAGAGAAGTAGCCCTTCTGGATGGCCCTGAAGCCATGACGTTCATAGAACCGTTGCGCGTTCAAGGTTGACTCGATCTTGATTGGTCCTGGGTGTTCCTTTGCCGCGGCTTCAAGACCAGCTTTGAGCAATCGCTCACCAATTCCGCGGCCTGATGCCTTCGGCAAAACGAAAAGGCGGGTCACCTCGCCAGGAACTGAGTCGACGAACCCCAATACCTCTCCGTTCTGCTCGGCTATGATCGTGGTGCCCGCAGCGATGACATCCTCGTAATATTTGGCAGTACGTTCTCCCATCCACCCCTCCAGTTGCTCGGGCTTGTAATGGGTGATTGCCAGTCCTTGAACCGATTGTGCCGTCACGTCATAGAGCGCCTGGGCATCGCCAGTGCAAGCCGCGCGCAATACCGTTTCGCCATCAACTTTGGTGCCGCTCATTGGTGATTCCTTCGCAACCATTCACCAAAACTTATCTCAGATTGTGGCCGCAGCATTCCCGCAAAATTGCAGCGGGATGAGCCAAATCGTGATCTGTAGCGGGTCGCGTGCACCGAATCGCTGCATCCTGACGCCGCGCATTTGCACGCCCTGCCGGGCGAGAAGATGTACGCGTCATGCCAGCGTGAAATATCTCCACTTCGAAGGGGCCAAGCTGCGAGACGTCATACTCGCCGAGCTCGCCGGGGTGGGGTAGATCGACGCAAAAGCATCAAATAAGCCGCTTTTCGAAACGACAGCGCCGGTTGTAGCGAAAAAACTCCTGGAGGGCTTGTATGATGCGGGACTTACGCAGCGTGGTGCTCGAATATCCTGACCAGCTTGAGATCACACAGGATGTGGAGAGGTGCTGGGGCCGTGGCAGCTTGGCCGTCGTCCCCGGGTATTCAGGCATGGCCATCGGCTGGCCCTTATCCTGAGTTGCATGACGGCTTTGAACACCTCACGATGAACTGAATGGCCAGGATCATGAGCTTATCCCCTCCTGATACACGAACAAAGCTAACCCTTGCCGCTCTGATGATCGCTGCGTTCGCGATTGGCCTAGATACGTTTGTCATCATCGGGGCACTAGAAGTGATTTCTCGTGACCTCAACATTTCAACCGGAGCGGCGGGATGGATCATCTCAATCTACGCACTCTCCTACGCGGTTTTTGCGCCGCTGAATGCCTGGATGTTCCGGGCCCTAATCCGCCGCAATGTCCAGATCCTATCCGTTTCAATCTTCATCATCGGCAACGTGATCTGTGCGATCGCTCCGAACTTTGCAACCATGGCTGCAGCTCGCGTCATTTCAGCCTACGGCGCAGCCATGTTCACCCCGGCGGCCACCGCATTGGCAACCGAGCTCCTGCCGCCCGGTCGCAAAGGGTCGGCATTGTCCCTTATCTTCGGTGGTATGACCGTTTCACAAGTTGCGGGTGTTCCGGCGACTAGCTGGATCGCTGATGCCATCGGCTGGCGTTTCGCATTCGGTTTCGTGGCAGTTGCGGGGCTCCTGGCATTGCTGATCTTCGCCCCTATGATGTCCGGTGTCTCTGCAAAGGCGCCGGAGCGCGGAAACGGCCCGGCTTCGAAAGACTTCCCCAGGGCTATCTACGGTGTTCTTTCGGTTACCCTATTCGTGGTCATTTCCGAGTTCGTGTTTACTCCTATGTGAGCGTCATTATCACCGGTTCTCTGCTTACAGGCGTGCCGCTGCTCTCAGCCGCGCTCTTTGCGTACGGTTTCGGAGCTGTGACAGGAAACGCAGCGTGCGGCTTTCTAACCGATCGCTTCGGCCCCTACAAAGTTCTCATTGCGGTGATCGGCGCACAACTAATCGTTCTCGTAGCTCTGGTTGGATTCGGGCATCATGGTGCCTTAACCGTGCTCACCGCATTTCTTTGGGGCAACGCGAGTTACATGTATCTCGTTCCGATCCAGCACCGGCTTCTCGATCTAGCCGGGGAGAGGTCGAAGCTAGTTTTGGCAATGAACAGCTCGACCACCTTCGCAGGAATAGCCATCGGGCCGTTCTCGGCGGTATCCTCGTCGAAACTAGCGGGGTCACATCCCTTGCTGCAGGGTCGATCCTGATTGGCCTCATCGGCTTCGGACTGGCTGTTGCCTTTATGAGTGAAGTTGCAGCTGCAGAAGCTGCCACTCCGGCAGTCCGTGGGTTCGACTAAGGCATACGACCCTATGACCAGACCTCATAGAGCAACGGCATCCACCACTTGGCACGCTCGACGATCCTTCACCGCGCCCAAAAGTAAGAATGCGCTGGCCTGGTCGCGCTGGCCCGCACCGCGACGGCTGGCAGCAGGCTAGGAAGTGCAGTAACGTACGTGGTTCTTGAGATTGTTGGCCAAAGACCCGCCGGCCTCGATGGCCACATGGGCCAATACTGATTTACTGCGCTCGAGTCAGAAATGCTTTCAATGCCGAGGTGGCGTACTGAGATTGATCGAATTCGTTCAATCAGACCGGGCTGTTAGGGCCCAGTGACTCGGAAAGCCTGAAAATGTTTCAGCCAGAGACCACCCGGTGTCAAGCTGGAAAGTATGGTTGCATAGAAAGGAGACGCGAACTTGGAAACTCCATCCGAATTGAACGAACTGCGGAGCAGCATCGACAATCTCGATGCGGCCCTTATCCACATTCTCGCGGAGCGTTTCAGGTGCACTCGGCAGGTCGGAAAACTAAAAGTGCGACTTCAATCGCCTTCGGCAGATCCAGCTCGTGAGGAACGCCAAGTCGAAAGACTACGCACGCTCGCACAGGCAGCTAGCCTTGCCCAGAGTTTGCCGAGAAGTTCCTATCATTCATTTTCAAAGAAGTGATCCTGCATCACGACCTTACTCGTGGAGCAAACGCCGACGTGTAAAATTGCTCGACCACGCGCGTTCTCGTCGGAGCCGGTGATCTTCAACTTGGCTGAACAGGTATGCGCTCGATCAGTGTAGGTCGTCTTAGCATGGAGGATCACGCTCGAGCCAGAAGCCCGGCTCGCTAAACCACACATTCTCTGAGTCGTTAAATCTCGGCTCACCTACGTGCAACGCGCGAATTGGAAGGTTGCGAAGCGGCAACCGGTCGATCGCGTTATGTAGACGTCTTGCAGCGTCCTCATCGCGTCCACCCGTGCAAGGATAAATGGAGACGGCACCAATGGAAGAGGCCTCGAAGTGGTCTCGACGCCGTACCACATGGAGAAGAAAGCCTTTCCAGGTATCGTCCGTCATAGGCATCAGAAGCCGGCCACCTTCGACAAGGCGATCAAGCCAGACACGGGATGGGTGAGTGGCTCCGGCGAACACGATGGCGATATCAAGCTCGCCGACATCTACCGCCCGGCCGTCGCCCGAGACGACATCGACCTGGGGCCAGCTCTCGAGGTTCACTCGGGCCCGCGACGCCAACTCTGTGTCGGTTTCGATCGCCGTCACACGACCAGCGGGTCCGACAATCTCGGCCAGCACCGCCGAATAGTATCCGGTGCCGGCACCGACTTGAAGTACCTGCTCGCCGGCGGCGATGTTAAGATGGTCAAAATTGCGGGCCCAGAAGCTGGGCATCCCATTGTCGGTGAGAACCGTGTGGAGTCTGTAGGGGACCGCGGCGATCAGAGCTTCGAGGAAGGCCGAGGCGGAGGTCCTTTCCGCCTTCTTGACCAGTTGCACGAAGGCGAACTTACTGGTGCGATCGATGGGGAAGTAGAGGTAGAGCTTGGCTTCAGCGGTCTGGAGCTCAGCAATGTTGATGTGGAAATAGCCGATCGGATAAGCCTTGAACTGTTTCTTCGAAGGCTTGCTGCCTTCGACCTCCGGCAATCGGCTAATCCCATGACGCTGGAGGTAGCGATGCAGAGATGACCTCGTCAGATGCGGGATGGTTGGCTGCAGCGCATAGAGGCAATCGTCCAGTGGCAGCAGCGTATGCCGCCCGGAAGGCGACGATGATCGCCTCCGCCTTGATGCTAAGGACAGTCGACTTGGCTTCTTTGGGGGCTGTCGAGCGATCGGCGACGGTCTCGCGCTGCTTCCCCTTCGCGACGGTCTTCTGGTTGATAGTAGCGCTTCGCGAGCGCTCTCAAGCTCTCGTGACTACTTTGTATTGCTCGACGGACGGCCTCCGTCGTGGTGGCGCAGCCGTGTAAAACTTGACCAATAGCGCATCCTTCGAATCATGCGATAAGAATGCACGATCAAAGCTTGGGACCAACCACCTAGTCGCGCACCAGCTCGAAGGCGTCGCGTCGTTCGACCAGGGACTGCCCTTCTGCCGTCAGTCGCTTCAGCAAAGCAGGCGGTACCTCGCTGCCGTCCTGTTGTCGTTGCGAGCGCTGCAAATTGTTGCGATCCAGCCGCACGATGGGCAGGCTGGCGAGAGGCAGCCTGAGTGTGCCACTTCAGCTACAAACTCCGATACCGCAAAGCTTGGTTCGGCGATCAATCGGGGATGGCAGATGAGTGATGGTGCACGATCTTCCACACGCCGTCCTCGCGACGTAATACGAAGGTGAACCGAGCCGGTATCGACACCTCATGACCATTCCGCAACTGTGAAAAGACATAATTTCCCACCACCAAAACAACGTTGTACGCCAAACTGACGGAATGCCATACGTCCATTTTTACGGTAGAGATGCCATGAAAGTAAGTGCCTATCTCTTTAGCCCCGATGCAGAGCTTAGCACTCGATGTACCCTGAAACAGCGCATCATCGGCGTATAGCACAACCAGACGTTCCGGCGCGTGCACATTGAAAGTTTGCTCCCAGAGCTCCAGGAACTCGCTGACGTCCGGCACCAAGGAGTTGTTGTTCACTACAGATCCCGTTTCGTTCGAAGACTCTGATAAGCTGGAATGCCGCTTCCGGTACGCGTGTATCACCGCTAACCCCGGCCTCGCCATCAAGCACCCGAGCCTGACGTTTCCTTATCCGATGCTGATGACAAGGCCCGATTTGGTGGAGCCAGTAAAGCCTTGTGGTATCGCAGTTGTCGCCGAACAGTGGGGCGCTCGATGACTTTGAATGTCACACTACGGTGCGGCTGTGGGACGAACGGTACCGACATTTGGCGGATCGTCATTCGGGAAGCGGACGAAGGGTTCAACCTATCGCCGTCGGACGCCGGGCTTGCCGACCAGCGCCGAAGAACGTATTCCGCCGCGCTTTCATCACCTCGTCGGCATCGGTTGAATGTCATTGTTTGTTCGAACCTCCGAGGAGCGCAAAAAAGCCGCCAGAGCATTGCATCCGGCCCGCCGCATCACTGCACCAGATTTCGACCGAAAGCGTTTCTTCGATAACCGGGAGCAAATCAAAGAGCCGAATGCTGTAGTCGAGCCCAAGCAAGGTCAGCTCCTGGTCTCACCGATGAAGAATCAGAGCGTTGTCGGCGATCATTGTTCGGCCCGTAGTGCTTCGTTTCTTAGGGCGGATGTAGCGAAATTGTCCTGAACCATTTTAGCAGGTGACAATACGGACGTTGTTGGTTGCACCTATTTGCCCAAACGGCACGCCGGATACGACGATCATCAAATCACCTGCTTCAAGATAACCTTCGTTGCGCGCCACCCCTGCGGCTATCTGCGTCATCTCCTCGTCGGTGGCGGGGTCGTCTGAAACGATGCTGTGCACCCCCCACAGCAGGCACATGCGCCGCGCGACTTTCTCATCTGGAGTGAGAGCAAGAACCGGGACCGGGGGCCGCTTGCGCGCGATGCGCGCCGCCGTCGTGCCGCTTGCGGTGAAACCGATGATCGCCTTCGCATTGAGGGTCACCGCAAGGTCTGCACCAGCGGCGGCGACTGCATGCGGTGGGGACATCTCTTCGTCGGCTTGCGAGGCTTGGACCAGCGACCGATAGAGATGATGCCGTTCAGTACTTCTGATTACTTTGTCCATCATGACAACTGCCTCGATTGGATAGGCGCCGCTTGCCGACTCAGCCGACAGCATGACCGCGTCAGCTCCATCGTAGATGGCGGTAGCGACGTCTGAGGCTTCCGCGCGCGTCGCTGTCGGTGCAGCCACCATCGACTCCAACATCTGTGTTGCGACGATCACGGGCTTTCCGGTCAGCCGACAGGCGCGGATGAGTTCCTTCTGTCGGCCCGGCACCTCCTCGGGCGGGATTTCGACACCGAGATCACCGCGTGCGACCATAATGCCGTCTGATAGGCGAATGATATCGTCGATACGATCGAGCGCCATTGGCGTCTCGATCTTCGCAATCAGACCGGCACGCTCGCCGATCAGCCCGCGCGCCTCTAGGAGGTCGGAAGGCTTCTGGACGAACGACAGGGCGACCCAGTCGACCCCGAGGGCGAGGCCGAAGGCGAGGTCGCCGCGGTCCTTCTTCGTCAGAGGAGATATAGCAAGCAGCGAACCTGGCAGGTTTACCCCTTTGCGATCGCGGATAGCTCCACCGACGAGAACTGTCGCGATGATCTGCCCATCGCCCGGACTCTCAACGCGCAGGCGCACTCGGCCGTCGTCGACGAGAAGAGTCTGGCCCGGACGTGCGGCCGCGAATATTTCCGGATGAGGTAGTGGGATCGATTGCTTTCCGCCCGTAGCTCCGTCGAGCACAAATCGAACCTTCTCGTCGGCGCGTAGATCGAGCTTGCCGCCTTCGACGGCGCCGATGCGGATCTTCGGTCCTTGCAGATCCTGCAGGACGCCTATTGGCGTGCCGAAGTCCCGTTCGAGACTGCGGATCGAGTCATAGACCCGTGCGTGATCGTCCGGGCTCCCGTGACTGAAATTTAGTCGGAACGTATCTGCGCCTGAGAGATAGAGAGCACGCAATCGTTCTGGTGCAGCTGTCGCCGGACCAACGGTCGCAACGATTTTGGCGAGGCGCGAACGACGCATGTTGATTCCAGACGTAAGAGGATGAAACGCGTGTGAATAAAATGCGAAGGTCGGTCTTCGATGACGGCGTTCAGACACTCGCGTGATGGGCTCGCATCCCGCCGCCACAATGCACCTCCGCCGAAGGCGAAATTGATCGCACCGGTTCAACGCGGTCCGGGAGGCATCCAGCAGAGGTTCGAACAGGAGAACGCCGCCAGAATGAAGACATGGTCCTTGCTTCCCAAAGCAGCAAAATCGACGGCACAAGATGACTGAATTGACCTCTTGTCGCGATACAGATGCCGTGAGACGCGATTTCACGTTGCGGATGCAGGCGCCTTCTGCACGCGATGAGCGGATTCCAGAATGTTCGAAACTGCCCGGTAAGCGAAGACTATGCCGGGGCCGATGGTGATGCCTGCTCCCGGATAAATTCCACGCATTGGTGAGGTCATATCATTGCCGCAGGCATAAAGACCCGGGATTGGCTCGCGTTCTGCGTCCAGAACCTTGCCGTAGCTATCGGTCGCCAAGCCAGCGGCTGTGCCGAGCGTTGCCGGAACGATCGGCAGCGCGATGAAGGGGCCACTCTGGATGGGCCCAAGATTTGGATTTTTCGTTCCTACCAACGGATCGCCAAGCGTGCGGTTGAACGCCGATTCACCGCGTTTGAAGAGCGGATCGACGCCAGCGGCGGCGTGCGCATTATGCTCCTCGACCGTCCTTTTGAGCTCGCCGGGATTCAGGCCGATTTGCATGGCGAGCTCCGGTATCGTTCGGCCCAGTTTGATGTAGCCGAGCCGCGCGTACTTCCGGATATTCAGCGTCCATGGCCAAGGCAGCAGATGTCCCATGCCCCTCAGCCGAACGAACTCGTGATCGCAGACGAAGTAGAACCGCTTGTCTGCGGGATATCCGTTTCCAAACATTGCGAGGCAGATATCGTGGTATGAATTGGATTCGTTGACGAAGCGTTGCCCATTTGGGGCAACCGCGATGACGCCGGGTCGTCCGCGGTCGAGCCATCCGTAGGGGACAATTTGGGAGCCTGTCCCACTCCTGAACATCGAGACTGGAGTCCAGAACCCTGCAGAAGCGACATCCTTGTCGATTGCAGCTCCGAGCTTCGTGGCAAGGTTAATGCCATCGCCTGTAACATCGGCATGAGCCAGCGTGTCGTCATGCTGGTGTGGGCCGCTCAGCTCGGCTCTCAGCTGCGCGTTGCGGGCGAAGCCGCCTGTAGCGAGAATGACAGCGTGGGATGCGCGCACGCGGATCTCAGAATTGCCGCGCTTGACGATTGCCCCTGTGACGCGCCCGTCTTCCATGACGAGCTCAACGAGAGGAGACGCCGGCCATATTTCGACGCCTAACTTCCGCAAACTCACGAGCAGGCGCGCAATCAGGGCATTGCCTCCGCTGAACTCGGTGCCGCGCCTGTAGCTCAAGCGATCCCGCGCGTAGCGAGTCACGCGACGCAAGACATGCTTGAGGGAAGCAAACGATTGGAACGGATTCAGGAAGCTTCGGACTTCGCTGGAAGAAATCATCATCCCCCCGAGCACAACGCGAATGGGGTCGCCGATCAGATCGAAGTCGGAGCCGAGCAGCCGCGCATCGTAGGGTGCAGGGCTGAGTGCCCGGCCTTTGTCGACTCCGCCGACCTGGCTTGAGTGATAATCGGGCGCCGAGGCCAGCGTGAACTTGACCTCTGTCCCGGTCTCGAGAGCGGCAAGCGCAGTCGGCCCGTCCTCAAGATAGGCTTCGATGAAGTCTTGCCGATAGTAATTGCCAAGCTCATGCTCAAGATAAGTCCTGGCTTTTGGAAGCGAGTCATCGATTTTGGCGGAGCGCGCCTGAAGCGAACAGGGAACCCAGATCATGCCATTCGACAGCGACGTGGTCCCGCCGAGACGAGAAGACTTTTCGCAAACCGTCACGCGAAGGCCATTCTTTGCGGCGTAGAGTGCCGCCGAAAGGCCGGCTGCTCCGCTACCGACCACGAGCACCTCTGTTTCGAACGTTTGAGTAGCACCTATTGCTGGCAATGCCGCTGTCCTTTTTTCGCCTGATTGGTTGATCGGCTTGTCCATCTCCGCCTCGCTGCGGTGTTTCTTTGAACGTCAGTGATGTCGCGGAAGGGGAACGGCTTTGAACTCCTCTGCCGCCGCTTTGACCGAGCGTTCAATCGGTATTCGTTCGATTGAGGAGGCCCCGACAAAGCCGACACACTCGGTCGACCGATAGACCTCGAACGTGTGCTGGGGCTCCGCGACCGCCCCACCATGACAGAGCAGGATGACGTCCGAGCGGACCGCTTGCGCGGCCGCGTTGATCTCGTTGATGCGCCGGATCGCCTCCTGGATGGACTGGCCCTCCTCATGGCCCACGAGCCCGCCGCGCGTCGCGCCGACATGTGGGACGATGCAGTCGGCTCCGCTGCTTGCCATGGCTTTGGCATCTTCGGGGCTCGCAACGTAGGCAAGCGAGAAGATGTTCTTCTTGCGGGCAGTCGCAATCATCTCGAGCTCGCGCTCGAAGCCAAGTCCAACGCGACCGCGGCGGTCGCGCCATTTCTCTCCCATCGTGGAGATGGTGGGATAGTTGATCACACCGGAGAATCCGGCGGCTAGGAAATTGTCGAGAAGATCGTCGAGATCGAGCCGCAGGGGATCCCAGGCCTCGACGCCGCCTATGACGGGGACGGAAGACACGACGTTGCGGATTTCTGCCGCAAGCTCCAGCGTACGCGCGTTGGAGTCACCGATACGACTGGTGGGGAGCCCCATGAGCCGCGAGAGCCCAGTAGAGTAGACCACCAGCATATCCGCCCCTCCGAGTGCGGCGCATTTTGCGACGAGGCCGCAGCTGCTCGCCGCGGCAAGGATCGCTTTTCGCTCCGCGACCTGACCTGCAAGCCGCGAGAGAATGTCGGTTCGCTCAAACATCCGCACGGGACGAGCCTCCTTGACCTAGTTGTTTGAGGAGCCACGTCACGGCGGCCTCGGCAAATTCGGGGTCGTTGATGTGACAGTCCAGCTCGCAAACAACGATCTCTGGCCGGAGATTGTCCTTAACTGCCTGGAGCCATGCCCCATCGGCATCGGCATCGCGAAAGACGCCACCCTCTCGGTCGTAATCGGACACGCCTTTGGCTGGCCAAAGCACGGCTGCCGGCCCGCGTGCTTGCGAGAGCCGCTCGGCCGTAACCCGGCCGATTTTTGCGCTCTCCGCAGGCGTGGTTCGCATCAGTGTCGTGTACGGTGTATGTGAATAGAATTGGCGGCCGCGAAATTGATCGGGAACGCTGGCCGGTGGACCAAAATTGACCATGTCGATCGCGCCGGGCGCGATGATTTGTGGGATTGAGCGGCGCGAGGCCGCCTTGAGCCGATCGGGCCCGGCGCTGGCCGTGCCTCCCATGAGTTCATCGGCCAATTCCGTTGTGGTCAGATCGAGCACGGCATCGAATTCGCCGGCAGCAATCAGCTGCTCCATTTTGCGACCGCCAGCACCGTTGGCGGGAAAAACGATCGCGTCTGCGCCGGCCTCTGCAAGACGTGCCACGCATTGAGTTGCCGCGGGCGTCGTCACACCGAAGGCCGTGATCGCAACAATCTTTCTTTCGCACCCATGCTTGGCCGGCACATAGCGCATGGCCGCAATGGCTCGGCCTGCATTCTCCAGCACCCTTGCCGTGAACGCGTTAATGCCGAAGAAATCGACCAAGGTTGGATAGAGCATGATGTCGTTGTGAATCGCGAGTTCGGCCAGGAGCGCTGGTCTTGCACTGGTCACCAGCAGCTTGGGGAAGCCGTAAGGCAAATCAGACACGACCTCGCCGAAAACAGCGCTTCCCTTTCCTCCTGCAATGGCCACAATCGCGCTGATTGCGTCCGAGGCGAGCAGGCCAGCCACCTTTATGCGGGTAGCTGCGGCAATCTCTTTCAGGAGCTCGGCGGGCGAGGCTGAGCGCGCGCGGCTCGCGTCAGTTGCGTGGGCGGCCTTCACCTCATTATTCGAGGTCCCGATATCGATCAGGATGGTCTTTCGGCCGCATGTTTGGATGATGTCCGAGAGGAAGGATGCTTCGGGGCCTTTGGTGTCCAGCGTAGCCACGATTGCAACCGCGCCTGAGGCGCCGGCCGTAATCCCAGATCGATTACCATCCCGGACCGACCCCTGGTCGCCCGTGCAATGGTGAGACACGATCTTCCTCCCGGATCATTCTTAATAGCATGTGGTCTAAACCGAGCCGACGCTGGCTATAACATCGGCGAGGAGTGTGATTGGGTAAGATTGGGTAGATGCCCTGAAACGGTGGCCTATAGGAAGACTGCCGGCCTCCCCTCGGCTTTTCTCAAAAGCGTCCTTCTGGAAATTGATGTAGCGTGTCTGTGGGCTCGACCAAGCAATCCTGCTGTGTCACAGCCCTGGAACGAATCCCTCATCGAGGTTGCGTTGCGCTTGCAGGGGCGCCAGTTCGCCTCCATGCCACCGCAGGTGGAGTGCATTCGGCAAAGGCCGCCGCGCTCTACGAATTGGACGTGAGGACCTCCGTCCTCAGCAACAAACCGCCGGGCCCGTGGTGGGCCTATTCGTGCTGCACGCCGGCGCAATGCCCGCCCCCCTGCGAAGGTCACACGTTTGTGGGACGTCATCGACTGCGCCGAGACACTCTGTGGCGGTGCGATTGAGCGGGCCTATGTCGACAGGGGCACTGCGGTCACGACGCACAAAATCCACCTTCGCGTCTTCATTTCCGGGAGAAGCGCGGCGTCTTCGGTGTCATGAGGCGAGAGCTGCGCCGCCGCTTCCCCATCACAAAAGCCGAACGTGACCTCGGCCACGTACCTCAAGTGCAGCGCCGACGATGCCGCAAATGTCATCCTCTCAGCCGTTGACCACAACGTGCCGCCGCATCCTCGCTGACAACAACGCTTGAGCGGCCTGTTCGCCGACTGCTATGGCGAACCCTCGCCTGCTCCGCCAAGCTCACTTAGCGAGTGAGTTAACTATCTCGGACTGGCGCTAGAAACTAAGGTGCGAGGTACCGCAGAAGTTCCGGATTGCCGCGGACATCGCCTGCCGCGCCGTGCAGCGCGATGCGGCCGCGATCGAGTACGTACGCGTGGCTCGCCACGCGCAAAGCGAGATCCAGGTGCTGCTCGACGATGATCACCGCGATCTCCTTGGTGAGCGCAGTCAGGCGTTCAGTAATCTCCTCGATCACGCCGATCCAAACTCCCTCGGTCGGCTCATCCAGCAGCAGCAGCTTTGGGTTTCCCAGTAGCGCACGCCCGATCGCTAGCATCTTACGCTCGCCGCCCGAAAGAGTGCCAGCTGCCTGATCCAAGCGGTGGCCGAGCTTGGGAAAGATCGTCAGGACCCGATCAATCGCCGAAGCGTCGGTGTTGGAGAGCGATCCCACTGCGAGATTATCACGTACCGAGAGGCGTGCGAACACCGAGTGCTCTTGCGGCACATAGCCGATACCGGCGCGCACACGCTGCTCGGTCCGGAGGCGATTGAAATCGTGGCCATCAAAGAAAACCTCGCCTCTCCAGCTTGGTAGCTCGCCGACGATGGCCTTCATCAGCGTAGTCTTGCCTGCACCATTCCGGCCAAGCACGGCGACACCGCCGCGCCTGGGAATGCCGAGGGTAATGTCAAACAGCACCTGGCTGCGGCCATAACCCGCGTCAAGATGCCTTATGTCGAGGAACTGTTGTTTAAGCACGGCGTAAGTAGATCTCCTGGACACGTTTGTTGGCCTGGATCTCCGCGACGCTTCCTGTCGCAAGCACCTTGCCTTGGTCGAGGACGGTGAGGCGGTCGCAGATATCGCGGATGAAATCGAGATCGTGCTCTACGATAACGAGAGAGCAATGCTCCTTGATTGGTCGCAAGAGTTCGCCGGTGACGCGGCGCTCCTCCAGACTCATGCCTCCGGTGGGCTCGTCCAACAGCAGCAGCCGGGGCTTGCCCGCGAGCGCCATCGCAATCTCCAGCCATTGTTGTTGACCATGAGAAAGCGCTGCTGCGGCATCAAACGCACGATCAGCAAGACGAAACTGGGTGAGCATCATCATGACTTGGTCGTGCAACTGTCTGCGGCTGCGCGAGAACACAAGATCAAGAAGCGAGCAGTGCCCCTGCAGCGCGAGCAAGATATTGTCGTAGAGGGTGAGGGTTGGCAGCACCGATGTGATTTGGAACTTCAGGCTCATGCCAGCCCGAGCGCGCTCGGTGGGCGTGAATGCGGTGATATCAGCGTTGATGAAGCTGACCTTGCCTTGGGTCGGCACCTCCGCCCCGGCAATGCACTTCATCAGCGTGCTTTTGCCCGAGCCGTTCGGCCCGATCAAACCGTGGAACTCGTTCTCGCCGACCGTGAGAGCCGCGCCATCGAGTGCCGTAAGCTTGCCAAAGATCTTTCCAATGCCTGCGGCTTCAAGAAGCGGCATGATGCTGCGCCCTCTTCTTGTTTTGCGCTTTCGCGGCGAAGCCACCCACGCGCTCGCGCTCCGTCAACACTATGCTGATAAGCCCGAGCGGCCGGAAAAGGATCACGAGTAGCAGGAGCAGGCCCAGAATGATCGGCCAGATGTCGCGGTAATTGTCCGACAGCCAGAAGGAGAGGCCTTCGACAATGGCCGTACCGATCACCGCGCCGATCAGCGTGCCGGAGCCGCCGAACAGCACGTAGAGCACGACCTGCGTGGAGACCACAACGCCGATCATATTGGGCCACACAAAACCCTCGTGGAAGGCATAGAGGCTACCGGCCAGGCCTGCGATGGCGCCGCTGATCGCGAACACTATGGCCTTCAGATGCTGTGTCTTATAGCCGAAGAAAGCGATGCGCTGCTCGTTCTCGCGGAGTCCTGCGAGCGCGAGACCGAACTGCGAGCGCACCAGGAAGCGGCATGCTAAGTAGACAATGACGAGAAGCCCCAGTGCGAGATAGTAAAAGATCGGCCCTTCCGAGAGTTCGTAGGAGCCGAGCGTCATCGGCGGAATCGAGGGAATGCCGTTCTGGCCGCCAAGATAGTACCAGCCTCGCGCGAGACGATCGGCGGCATAGGCGCCGGTGAGCGTACCGAGCGAAACGAAGATCACGCTGGCTGGATGCCGGCCGAGTAGGAGGAAACCACCGAGCAGCAGCGCGAAGACGAGGCCGATTAGTGTGCCCGCCGGCAGCACTAAAAGGATTGAGGTGATGTCGAGATCGCGTGCAAGCAGCGCGACGCCATAGCCTGCCGAGCCGAAGAAGAGGGCCTGCCCGAAACTCATGATCCCGGCATACCCCCACACCAGATCGAACGAGAGAGCGAAGAGCGCCAGGATCACGACGCGAGTCGCAAACACCGTAAGATAGTCGTGCAGCATCACCGGAAGGACTAGTGCTCCAATCAGCACTAGCCCTTCGATGATGAGCAGGACCCGTCGCGCAGGGCCAACTTGCCCTGCAAAGGCGGTTTCCGCCATTTCAGCCGTCGCACAATTCACTTCTAATGTGGGCACCGATGGCCTCTCTACCGCGCTCATCGCTTCCGCCGCGACTCGTCAGCATTCCCTGGGATCAACAAGCCCATTGCTACGTTCCACGATTTCAAACTTCCCGCTTTTGCACACCGCCGTGTACATGTTCATCTTACAGTGCCGCTTGCCCGGCACCATCTCGGCGGGTCCGCCCGGACCTTCCGCGATCTTGGCGTGATCGAGCGTCGCAGCCACCGACTCGCGATCGACCTTCCCGGCTTCCTTGACCGCGGCCTCCCAAAGTTTCAGACCGCGATAGGTGCTGGGCGCGGCACTGCTCGCGGCAAACAGGGAATCTCCAGGATAGTCCTTTTCATAGGCCGCCTGAATTCTGGCGGAGACGGGATCATCTTTGGCGACTGCTTTGTAATAGTCGAGGCAACTCGCAAGCCCTTCCATCTCATTGACCGGATGGAGGCTAAGATAATTCTCATCCTCATTCACGGCAGCAAGCCGTCCGCCGTTCTTGAGATAGCCCGCTTCATAGAGCTGCTTGAATAAGGGGCCGACACCGGGTGGAATGACAGTGTTGAAGACAGTGTCGACCTTGTTAGAGATAATCCCGTGGACAGTAGCGGAGAAATCGACCTGGTCGAGAGGATAATACTCCTCGAACACGACCTCGCCGCCATTTGCTTCAATCAACTTACGGGCGTATGCATTCAGATTACGCGGCCAGATATAGTTAGAACCTGGAAGGGCAAACCTCTTGCCGCCGTTTTTGATCAGCCAAGGGATAAATGTGTCGCATTGCTGCGCCGGTGTGGCGCCGGTGCAGAACAGGTATGGTGTGCATTCCTGACCTTCATAGAATTGTGGATAAATATAGAGTGTCTTGCCCCGTGATACGATTACATCCTTGATCGCGTTGCGCATCGAGCTCGCGAGGCCGCCGAGGACCATGTCCACCTTGTCGCGCTGGATCAGCTTGCGCACATTGCCCACCGCCACCGATTCATTAGAGGCGGTGTCTTCGATATAAAGCTCGAGCGGCCGGCCCAAAAGTCCGCCGGAATTGTTGATTTCCTTGATCACCATTCTGGCGACGTTGGCATCCGCCTTTCCGGCAAAGCCGATTGGGCCGGTGAGATCGATCGCGATGCCGACCTTGATGGGGCCTTCGGCCGCATTGGCCCAGTCGGGGCGGATCACCCAACTGCTGGCTCCTGTGGCGATCGCACCAGCCGTGAAAGCGAAGTTCGAAAGGAAACGACGACGTGTGAGTTGGACGCGATCAGCAATCATATGACTACACCCCCCTTTGCGCGATGAGGCCTTGCGGGCGGAACTTGATGAAACAGATGGCAAGCACGAAGACGAGCACGTCGGCGACTACCGGTGCCACTGCCCAAGGTAGCGCCGCGGTAAGAGCGCCGATTACGCCGGCCCCTGCCACCGGTCCGATGAAGGAGCCGACGCCACCGACCATGACGGCAACAAATCCCTGGATCAGAAAACGAATTCCGAGATCGGCAAATAGATCGAAAACCGGCACGATAAGCGCACCGGCGAGCCCCGCTAACGCTGCGCCGAAAGCAAAGGTGGCGCCATAGATGAACGTCGTCGAAACGCCAGAGGCGCGCGCCAGCGCTGGATTTTCCAGCGTCGCCCGAACGCGCAGGCCGAAGCTCGTGCGCGACAGGAGCAGATAGCAGGCCCCCATCACCAAACCCGTGATCACGAGTATCGCGAAGCGCCAGGCCGAGATGTGCATAGTGGCGATAGCGATAGATCCGCCAATCGGCTCCGGAACCGTCAGATAGAAGCCGCCAATCAGGCCCCGCACCGTTTCTCGGATGATAAGACCGAGGGCATAGGTGCCGAGCATCGCCACGATCGGTGCCGCATAGAAGCGGCGGATAATGAGTGCTTCGAGTACAAAACCCAGCAATCCGACGAGGATCGGTGCGGCCGCCATACCGACCCAAACGGGGAGACCATGGCTATAGGCGAGATACGTAATATAGGCACCGAGCAACACGAACTCGCCTTGGGCAAAATTGAAGATGCCCATCATGCTCGCTATGACTCCGAGGCCCAGTACGATCAGGACCATGATCGCGCCGAAGCTCAGAATGTCGAATGCCGCCATGAATGCGTTAGTCATATGTTGCGATCCACCCGGACGCCATCGCAGCCCGTCTCACATCTTCTTCCAGTCGCCCATCTGTTCGAAAGCATGGGCGGCGCGGTAGACGGTGGATTCCTCGAAGTAACGACCGACCAGCATCAGGCCCACTGGTAGGCCGTCGACCATTCCGCAGGGCAGTGACATGGCTGGATGATGCGTAATGTCGAATGGCGCGGTATTGGTGAACATCTCGATCGCGCGAGTGAAATAGTCTTCGCGACTGGCGCCGGCAGGCGGCAGCGGCGTTGCCTTCATCGGCGTCGTCGGCATGAGTAGAAGGTCATAGGTCTCGAGAGCCTTGTCGTATGTTGCAGCGAGGCGGCGGGAAATATTGACGGCCTTGCCGTAAAACCTGGAACCAAATGTGTTGTTGATGTAAGTGCCGAGCAACAGGAACAGCTTGTTCGTCTCGGACAACGAGTCTGCCTGCCGCCGCCACCCGCGATGGAAATCCATCAGTGAGGTCGGGTAGAGATCGCCTCGGCTGAGACCATAGCCGTCGCCGAACATCATGGTCTGGACGGCGCCCTCGGTTCCGATCGGGGTCCAGATCGCCGCCCCCAGGAGATGCATCGGAATGGAGACGGTCTCAACAGTCGCACCAAGATCTTTAAAGCGCTTGGCTGCCTCGCGCACGCTTTCATTGACCGCAGCCTCCGCGGACGGCTGCTCGAAACCTTCCTTAAGGATGCCAATCTTCATCCCTTTGATGCCTGCACCCAAGGCCTTGGTGTATTCGTCAACCTTTGGTGCCTTGATGCGCGAATCGTAGCCGTCGTCACCGGCGATCACCTCGAGCAGCAGCGCGTTATCGGCCACTGTTGCCGTGATCGGTCCGGTGTGATCAATAAAGACCTCGATCGGCATGATGCCCGTGTAGGGAACGAGACCCCAGGTCGGCTTCATACCGTATGTGCCGCAGAACGAGGATGGCATGCGGATCGAGCCGCCCTGGTCGCCCCCGATCGCCATGTCGACCTCGCCCAGCGCGACCACAACCCCGCTTCCCGAGGAAGAACCGCCGGCCGAATAGCCCATCCTGTGTGGATTATGCACCGGACCGGTCGCATTGGTGTGGCTGCCACCCGAGAGACAGAAGGCCTCGCAGTGAACCTTGCCGGCAATCTCGGCACCAGCATCGAGCATGCGCGTAACGATGGTGGCGTCGAAGTCGGGTACGTAGCCTTCGAGGGTGGCCGAGCCATTCATCATGGGCACCCCGGCCAGCATGATGTTGTCCTTCAGGGCCACCGTCTTGCCCTTGAGCTTGCCGCTCGCCGCGCCCTTCACCGTCGACTTGCGGTACCAGGCGTTGCGCGGGTTCTCCTCCGGTGACGGCCGATAGCCCGGAGTGCGTGGATATTTGACCACCGGCAATTCGTCGGGCATTGCAGCGACGAGATTGTACGCTTCGAGCGAGCCCTGCATCAGGCCTAGGAACGAGGCAACGTCCTCATCGGTCAGTGAGAGACCACACTGTTCGGCGATGCTACGAAGCTGGGTTGGCGTGGGAAGGGCGACTGACATGAGGCTCTCCTAAGAAATTTCATCCCGGCATTTGGACGTGCCGCCCATCGATTATTCTACGATGGCCACTTACTCGCCACATACTGCGGAGCAAGTGCATTCGCCCAAAGTGGGCGCGCAACGTGATCTGGGTAATATTGGGTAAAACGGCTTCGGGTGCTGAATGCATTTGGGTGCGGAGCCCCTGCCGAGCCGCCAAACCTTGCCACTTCCTGTCGCGGTTAACGCGAGCAGCTCGTTTTTGACGAAGCGGCGCGGCGACACAAGCAAACCAGCGTCGTCAGCTTAGAGTTGCAATGTGGCAGCGATCTGACAGAGCAACGCAATGCATTAGCGGCTTAGTTTCCGCAGGGAAACATCCAGCTACTTCACCTTGGAGATGTGCTCCAAACATTTAATGGCCAGACGTTGAAAGCTGCAACGTATCGATTCAATTCCCTTCGGCGCGCCGCCAAGTACGGGGGGCCGTGCCAGTGCTGCGCTTAAATTCGCGACTGAAGTGATAGACGTCGCAGAAACCGCAGCGTTCGGCGATAGCATCGAGCCCCGCGTCAGTTTCCAAAAGTAACTTTTGCGCCATCAAAATACGCTCTCGGATCAGCCAGCGCCGCGGACTGATCTGTAGATACCTTTGGAATAGCCGCCGCGTTTGTGCGGCACTGAGACCGGTGACGGAGGCCAGTTCCTCGGCATGCCAGGATCGCGCTGGAGCCTGCCGCATCTTTGAGACGATGGCGCGCAATGGGGCTGGAAGACGAGACTCACCGTGCGGAGGTGAAGGCGCTGCTATGAGGTGCAGCAGTTCTGCCACAAGGTGATTGAGGGCCATATCGACGTTATCATCTCGAGCGCGCAAAACACCAAACAGCTCTTCGAACCACCGGTCGATGTTGTTCGGCGCCAATATTGTTGCGAGGGTTGCACCACCGCCGAACACCTTTCGCCGAATGGCTGCACAGTTTGGTCCGTCGATCCGTACCCATAGAACGGTCCAGGGATCGCTCTCGTCGGGCCAGTGCGCATGCGGTGTCTCGTTGGCGATCCACATCAATTGATTGCGCCCAACGCTCAATGTCCTTCCCTCGCTCGATACGAAGCCATGACCCGCTGTGCAGTAGAGAATGTCCTGGCCCGGATAGCTATCTCGCGCGATGTGATGGTCAGGGGCAGTGATGACTTTACCAGCCCTCAGCACCGTAAAGGCGCAGCGAGTCCAGGCGACATCAGGAAGGACATACTGATGGCTCTCAGGGAAAAATGTGCGCTGCAGTATTTTTACCATGCGCGTTTTATATAAGTCAGAGCGTGCTTTGTCCATTTCTACGCACGAGCTGCACATCTATGCTCGCTCACAACGACTAATAAGCAAACTCGCCGATGGGCCATCCTGGATGCACGTTTTGTCTCCTTGGGCGGCTGCTGCGAGTATTTAGGGAGGAGCTGGTGTCAATACTCAGCGCCCGCGAACAGCGCCTTCACGTTGAGCGCCGCACTTTCCTTATGCCGATATCGTGGAGGCAATCCACACAAGCGCGAGCCTTAAGCACCTTCAAGGGAGGAATCGATGGGTAAACCGAAAATCACCGTCGTAGGCAGCTTCGCGGTGGGACTTACCATTAGGGCTCCGAACATTCCCGTCTTCGGCGTCACAATGCTCGGCAGCAGTTTCGATATGGGGCCTGGCGGAAAGGGCTCAAACCAGGCGGTTGCGACCGCGCGGCTGGGGGCGGACTCCTCGCTGGTGGCCATCATCGGCAAAGACAAGTTCGCCGATATCGCAACCGATCTGTTCAAAGCCGAGGGCGTTGGTACAGTGCATGTCAAGCAAATCGCTGAGAGTCCGACGGCGGTGGGCTTCATCATTCTCAACGAGCGCGGTGAGAACTTCATCATCATGGACTATGGCGCAACCAACGCTATGGACCCGGCTTATGTAGATCGCGCCGAGAGCCGCATCCGGGAGAGCGACGTCGTCATGGCGGTGCTCGAACCCCCGGTCGAGGTAGCAATGCGAGCCATGGAGCTGGGCCGAAAACACGGCAAGAAAACTGTCCTTAATCCAGCTCCCGCCGCGCCGCTTCCTGATGAGATTTTCCCGCTAGTCGATTACCTGACGCCGAACGAGAGCGAACTTCGTATTCTGCTCGGTCTACGGCCGGACGATCCGCGCCCTTCGCGCGAGCTAGTGGAGATGCTGCGCAAGCGCGGCGCCGCCAATGTCATCGTAACCCTTGGCGACCGCGGCGTGCTCATTGTGACCGACACGATCGATACAGCCATCCCAGCCGCCGAGGTCGACGTCGTGGACACGACTGGCGCTGGCGACGCGTTTAATTCCGGCTTCGCCGTGGCTCTGGCCGAAGGACGGGATGTGATCGAAGCGGCGCGGTTCGGGGTTTGCTGCGGCGCCCTGGTCTGCACCAAGCTCGGGGTCATTCCTGGCATGGCAACACGTAGAGCAGTCGACGAGATGTATCGTACAAGTTTCGCGTCGGCTTGAAAGGATTCAGAATGAGCCTGAACCACATGCTTCCAGATGCCGACTTGGCCTGCTCCGTCGTCAAGAGAGGCATGAGCGAGGTGAGGATCGGCTGTGAGCCACCATATCCAAACCCGCCGCACTTCGTGTGGCATGGTCTCGCTGTCGCTGCAGGGCATCCGCATATCGAACCATGTGCACAGTGATGGCCGGCGGCTTGACAACTTTGTACATCGACACTCGACCGAAGGACGACACGCAGTTGATAGGTGGCGAGGCGACCCTCCGAAATTCCTTGACAGGCGCCGGTTCGACGCGCCGGACCTTTGGCAATAACTTTGAGAGCTAG
Source organism: Bradyrhizobium sp. CW1 (assembly GCF_023100665.1). Lineage (NCBI taxonomy): Bacteria > Pseudomonadati > Pseudomonadota > Alphaproteobacteria > Hyphomicrobiales > Nitrobacteraceae > Bradyrhizobium > Bradyrhizobium sp. CW1. The sequence goes on along the minus strand of NZ_CP064685.1, from coordinate 277,096 downwards.
TGAGCAAGATGCCGCGGATTTACGATTGGGCCGCGCGCGAAGCTGAGCGCACGGTGACCGTAGCCGATCTGTGCGCGGCCCGAGACTCGGGCAAGCGCTACACTCAAGTCACCGCTGAGACGGCGGACGAGGCAGCAGCTGCGGAGGAAGCTGGTGTCCAGATGCTGGTTGCCCGCGCCCGCAACGTGGAGGCCGTGCGCAAGGGTTCGAAACGGCTTTTCGTCACTGCGGCGCTGGGCTTTGCCGATGCCGTAACCCGGGACGATATCCTACGCACCGCATTGAAGGCGCTGACCGACGGCGCCGATGCGGTCATCACGGCACGCGGCATGGCGACCGTCTCTATGCTCGCGGCCGAAGATATCCCGGTCGTGGGTCACCTGGGACTCGTTCCAAGGAAATCGACCTGGGTCGGAAAGCTTCGCGCTTTCGGCAAGAATGCCGACGAGGCCTTGACGCTTTTTCATCGCTTCCGCCGCCTCGAAGAGGCAGGCGCTTTTGCAGTCGAATGCGAGGTTATCCCCGCCAGAGTCATGGCAGAGATCCGTCGGCGAACCGGACTGGTGACGGTTTCGCTTGGCTCCGGACCTGATGCGGACGTTATCTTTCTCTTCACCGAGGACATATGTGGTGGCGAAGGCCGGCGGCCCCGGCACGCCCGGACCTATGGAAACCTGCAAGCGTTGCAAGAGCGTGTCAAGGAAGAGCGTGTGAAAGCCCTCAGTGCATTTCGCGCTGACGTCAGTGCGAACGCGTTTCCGGGGCCGCAGGAAACCTCGATTATCGACGACGACGAATTCGCCGAGTTTATGTCAAGGCTGAAGCAAGAGGGCTTTTGAGTTCTGATCTGAGTCTCGTGCGGGCGATGACCGCGATGATGTCTCGGCGCCTGAGAATCTGGCCGCATAGGCGAGCTTCTCTCTTCAAAACGTTGATGGAGTAGCAAATATGGATGACATCTTATACGGGGCGCGCGACAAACGCGGGAATTGGACACCGAACAAGAGGCCCGAACGCGCGCCGATTTTTGTCTGGCCAGTGCAACCGAAGAAAGTTATTCGTTGGTTGCCGGGGTACTTCTTGCCCTGGAATACCCTCTATTTCGTGATCTCGCTTGTATCGTGGATCTATCTGACACCCGCGCTTGATACAATGCGGGAATTCCGCGCTGACTGGATTTTGCTCATTCTGCTGCGCAACGCTGGGCTAACGCTCCTAGTCTATGGCAGCTTTCACTTCATCCTCTATATCCAACGGCGCCAGGAAACCAACTTCAAGTATAATGCAAAGTGGCCCGACACCGACAATACGGCCTTTATGTTCGGAAGCCAGACGGCTGAGAACGTGTTTTGGACCATGTGTAGCGCGGTGCCAGTATGGACCGCATACGAGGCGGCCACCTGGTGGCTCTACGCTAACAGCTATCTGCCGTACGTCGATTTCGGACAGCACCCGGTGTACTGCGCCATCCTCGTGTTGGTGATGCCGGTCTGGCGCGAGTTGCACTTCTATCTGATTCACCGGCTCATTCATATCGGGCCGCTGTACCACATCGTACACAAAGTACACCACAAGAACGTAAACCCGGGGCCGTGGTCGGGCTTGTCAATGTCTCCCCTTGAACACATCGCCTATTTTTCCGGCGTGCTGATCCATTTCGTCGTGCCCTCCCACCCGGTGCATGCAATGTTTCAGCTCATGCACGCAGGGTTGTCCGCCGCGAAGTCTCACACCGGTTTCGACCGGGTGGTGGTGGACGATGCGAAGGCCGTCAACACGGACAACTTCTATCACTACCTCCACCACAAGTATTTCGAAGTGAACTACGGTGAGCGTCGCATCCCGCTCGACGAGTGGTTCGGCACAGCTCACGACGGTTCTCCGGAAGCGGACGAGAGGATGTACAAACGCATAAAGGCCAAGAAGTGGGCGCGCGGCAGTTAGCTCTGATGTTGCGGAATGTCCGTCCGGCTCTCTTCTTACGAGCACTGCGCACGCGCGGGAGCCTCCCGTCCGCCCGCCAAGGACATCTGCGCCGGTCGCGGATTTGCCAAGGCATCGGTGCAATTGTTGCGATATAGATTTAGAGGGATACGGAATGACCAGCCAAGGAGAATGGGTTTCCGCCTGTGCTACCAATGCATTGATGCCCGAAGAGACCCTTCGCTTCGATCATGGTAGCCGCACGTTTGTTATTGTTTGCTCTCCCGAGGGAGACTACTTCGCGATCGATGGCCATTGCTCCCACGAGAAAGTCCACCTAGCGGATGGCATCGTCGACGGCGGAATCATTGAGTGTCCCAAGCACTTCGGGACCTTCGACTACCGAACGGGCGAGTCGCGTGCTTTGCCCGCATGCGTCGACTTGCGCAGTTACGAGGTGAAGGTCGAGAACGACACCGTCTTCATCAAGCTCTAAACGGAGCCAAAGGGCGGAATGCAGGACAATGTCGAAGCAGAGCTTGCTTATACTACAGTCCCTTTGGGCGATGGAACGGCGCCAGCCCGACGGGGTCGAACGTTCCATCGATCAGAACATAGCGATGATCCAAGAAGCCGGGTTCGACGGCATTAGCACCTCGTGCACTGATCCTGCGCGCGTCGCCCTGATTGCACGTGCCCTAGACGGCTCGGGACTTGCAGTCGAGGGCATGTGCTTCCCGCAGACGATCGATCACCTGAAAGCTGCCATTGACCTTGCTCGGCGCCTCGACGTCGTGCATCTCGACGTCCAGCCTGACATTCGCCCGCGCCGTGTCGCCGACTGTGTCCCGCTGCTGGAAGGCTGGATCAGGGTGGCGCAAGATGCGAACATGCCGATCTACTTCGAGACGCATCGCAATAGGATGACGACAGATCTCCTGTTTACACTCGAGTTGATGGATCAGGTTCCCGAGATGCGGATGCTCGCTGATCTCTCGCACGTCCTATTGGGCCGCGAGTTTTGGTATCCGATCTCGGACGAAGACGAAGCGCAGGTGCGGCAGGTGCTCGACCCCACCTGGGCATTTCATGGCCGCGTTGCATCGCGCGAGCAGATACAGGTTGAGATCACGTTCCCTCAGCACAAAATCTGGTTGGATCTGTTTCTCTATTGGTGGAAGTATGGATTCAAGAGCTGGCAAAGGCGCGCTGGTGCGGATGCCCGTCTCGCTTTCGTCTGCGAACTTGGTCCGCAGCCTTATGCAATTACCGACCGACAAGGCAACGACAGCACAGATCGTTGGAAGGAAGCTCTCTTACTCAAATCCCTCGTGCGCAACGTGTTCGAGAGTCTGGCAAACGATGCGCCGCCTTCAACTGGCGATCGGGTGGCCACTTGAGTGCAAAATCCACAATAGTGATTGTCGGCGCGGGCGAAGCCGGCACAGCCGCCGCCATCGCCCTGCGCGAACGTGGATGGCGGGGCAGACTGGCCTTAGTAGGCAACGAAACTATACTGCCATATGAGCGCCCGCCTCTATCCAAGGCGCTCCTGCTCGACGAAATGAACCCTGGACCCAAGCTGATTGTGACGTCACAACGCCTTGCCGAGTTGGAAATAGAGTATCTCCAGGGAAGCGAAGCGGTCTCAATTGATCGCGCGGCCAACATGGTTACGCTCTCAAACGGCTCAGCGATAGCGTATCACCGTCTCCTACTGGCCACGGGAGGCCGACCTCGGAAACTGAGCGTTCCGATCGCCGAAGGAGCCGAGGTGGCGACACTACGGACGTACGAGGACGCCACGCGCATCCGCCATGTCATTGGTCAAGGATGCGACGTGATCGTGATCGGAGGCGGCTTCATCGGGCTTGAGGTTGCCGCGAGCGCCGTCTCGAGAGGTGCTTCGGTGACCGTACTCGAGGCAGGATCGCGGCTACTTACGCGGGCAGTGCCAGCTTCTATGGCCGAGTTGATCAAAGCCAAGCACGAACGTTCTGGCGTGCGCATCGAGATAGCCGCGATCGTCGAACGCATCGATAGGAGCGAAGGCCGTTCCAAAGTGGTAATGGCCGACGGTCGCTCGCGTGACGCCGATCTCGTGATCGTTGGGGTCGGCGCGACGCCGAATGTCGGCCTTGCGCAAGCGGCGGGACTAGCAATCGAGGACGGTATCGCTCTGGACGAGACGCTCGCGACTTCAGATCCGCACGTTTTCGCGGCGGGTGACTGCTGTTCGTTTCCTCACCGCCTCTACGAAAAGCGAATCAGGCTGGAGGCCTGGCGCAATGCCCGGCGGCAAGGTGCGGCGGCGGCGGCGAACATGTTGGGCGAGAACCGTCCTTACGAGGACGTTCCTTGGTTTTGGTCGGATCAGTACGACGAGACACTGCAAATCGTGGGCCTCGTTCCGGAAGGAGGAATTCCCATAATCAGAGATTTTGGTGCGAGGGCTCAGATCTTGTTTTACCTCGCAGCAGATGGACGCCTGGTGGCCGCATGCGGATTCGGGAGCCTAGGTGTCGTAGCGAGAGAAATTCGTGCCGCCGAAATCATGATCGCGAGGCGGCTTAGACCTCCAGTAGACGCGCTCGCAAGCCCCGAGATGAACATGAAGAAACTAATGGGTTAGAATAGAATTCAGTATCCGAGACCGCCTCAGCGCCGATCCTGATTGCAGCCGGAGAACTGGCGTTAATCCGATGCCTATGCTGCTCGCCGCTCGGGCGCGCTACGCGGCTGGCTTATGTGGTCCTCAATGACGCTGGAGCTATACGAGCGCGGGGTAGAACGGCTGGATGCTGATCGCTGCGCTCCCTGCGCCAATCAGCTTGCGCTCGACGTCGCGCCAGGATCCATCCCCGGCCGACTTTGGGGGGGCGCCGCGGCCACGATCGAATGGTCCTAGATACGAGGACCGAAAACCTGCCCGGAGTGCCCGCCGAGGGCCTCGTCTAGGACTGCGACTATCGATCACAAACGTCTATAATCTGCGGATGACCCTCGATCCAGAGCAGGCCAAATCTCCGTGTTGCAATCGGTCTGAATGAGAAGGGCCCCGTCCAATGCGGGGCCCTTCGTGATGTGGATCGTTCACGCTGGGGTAGCCAGAAGTAGGAGACGAAGCCCCGCCGTGCCTAATCCCCGACGTAGACGCCGCCTCGTTTTTTCGCGATCAGATAAACTATGATGCTAAGCAACGCGACGGCCGTGCCGTAGAATGGAAACACCCAGGACAGATTAGAGCGTTGGAGCCACAGCAGCAGGAATGGTGTGGTACCGCCGAATATCGTTGCGCCAATAGCGTACCCGAGCGCGACGCCGGTGGTCCGAATATTTCTGGGCATCAACGTTGTGGCAATAAAGTTATAGAGCGCCATATTGCAGCCGACCAGAGTTCCGCCCACCAACATAACGATTGAGAAGGTCAGAATGCTCTTCTCGGCATAGAGCAGGGATAGAAAGAACGACGGGATTAGCAGCAGGCGCATCATCACGAACGCCCGCGATGGTTTCACCTTATCCGCAAAGGCACCGATTGTCGGCGAGAACACCATCCAAATCGCGCCCATGACCGTCACGATGCCATACACATAAGTGCTGTTTTCCTTGAATACGCCATTGGCAATGTTAGGCAAACCGAAATTGTACGTGTAATTAGCGATCTGCACGCCGCCAACAACCAGAATCGCGGCGAAAAGGGACAGCCTTGCCTTCCAAAGCGCTTTCCACACTCCGCCGGTCGTTTTTTGAATGCGCGAGTCCTCGTCGACCCGATGCATGGCGCGAGCGATTAGGGTTTCTGGAAGGGTCTGCCGAAGATAGATGATGAGCAAGCCTAGAACACCTCCGACGCCAAACGGAACGCGCCAAGCCCAATCGCGCATGACTTCAGGGGACACGGCGCCGCTGACCAGGAAAGCAACCAAGCTGGCTCCGATCGAGCCCACCATGATGAATGTGCCATTGATCAGTCCGAGGTATCGTCCCTCCTGACCTGCCGGTGCCAATTCGATCGCGATCGCATTTGCAACGCCCGCTTCGGCGCCTACGGCGAGGCCTTGCACCAGCCGAAGGGAAACCAGCACGATGGTGGCAGTGATGCCGAGATCCTTGTAGCCTGGCAGCACTGCGATCATCAGCGACGATAGTGCCATGGCGGAAACAGCGATCAGCATCACGGCTTTGTGGCTGATGCGATCTGCGATCGGGCCGAGCAGCGCCGCCCCTAAAGGCCGTGCGGCAAACCCTGCTCCGAATACTGCCAGTCCCGCGAGCAGCGAGACGACAGGGTCAGTGGCTGGAAAGAAGTGCGGCGACAGGAATGCCGCCATGAAGCCATAGAGCTGCCAGTCGTAGAATTCGAGGGCGACGCCCCCGCCGAGGCCCAGAGTCATTGACCTCGTCGCGACGGACTTTTCGATCTCAACGACGTCCCCTACGGGGTGTGCTGTCAATTGCATGGTTTGCTTCCGCTCTTTTAATCAATTCGTCATGGATGATGGGTGCAGGAGTCCGAGGCGAGAGGTCATCGCCGTTCGTGGGCTTCCGTGGCGCTGATGCGGAATACAAGCGAGCACCTCCGCGCTGTGAGGGGCGAACTCAGGCGAGAAGACCGAGGTGCGCGGAGAAGACGTCCCCGAGCCATTTCGTTTTGATATTGCAAGCAGCCTGCATATGCGAGCGTCTGGCTCATTTCACCGTTTCCCTCCTGTTGCACCCGCGCTTTGCGCGTCGCGTTCGTCTTTCTATGGCGATGGCGCCGTGAGTTGGCGGCATCCTCCGCGGGCGAAAAGTGCCTCTCGCTCACGGTCGCTATTTCCCAACGCCGGTCGTACTTGCCCTAGTCCGTACGTGAGGAGCACAACACGCAGATAGCCCAATGTCAATATTGCGACACAGCAATACGGTCTTGGGCTAGCTAATTACTTGTTTTTGCGATCGGCAGAGCTCCTGCGGAAAATATGGAGCGCCTGTAAGGCGCTGGAGAATAGCGTATTCTAGCCCAGCTGCCGTATTTCCCGGCCCGATTGCGCTATCCCAATCCGCGCGTTGATTGCCTTGCGGGCCTGAAATGCTGAACGTCTCGACGAAAAATGGCTCTGAACCGCGGACTCCGCGGGAGCGATCAGCGCCCGCCTCTCTCAACGTCCGGGCGCAACTGAACAACACCAACAATTCAAGTGCTCAAAGGGGAAAGGCCATGGACAGCGGCGTTACGATGGGCTGAGTCGGAATCTCCGGTCGCCGTCCATGGGACTCACGCGCACGAGCAGGTGATCGCGTTCGCGGACATGTCGCTGTACTCCCATCCTAACCACCTTGACGAAGCATAGTGGAAGGCAAACGGCTGGGCCGCCGTCATCCGAGGTGTCGGCAATGCTTCAGTAGATTGCTGCGCGGCCCTGTCATACGGCGAAGACGGTTTGCGCTTTGCACTTCTTGCGAGGTGCGACGAAGGTGCGCATCACTAACAGTACGCACGAGTCAGTCGCCGTGGCGTCGCACATCGCCCGTTTTAGGAACTCAGCCACTGGGCGGTTACATCGCGAACCTAATACTGCGAACGGCTCCCTTACTCTCAAGCCGAGAGGGGAGCATGGCCAGGTAGTGGCATTTCAATTGGTGAAGACCGCCGCCTTATGGCTCGTCATGGTGGAGCCGTTCCGCACCAATGACGGAAGGCAAAGGCCCTTCCGTCGAATATCTCATTCTCCCCGATATCTGGGCGGGCGTTTTTCAAAGAAGGCATCCATGCCCTCTTGCTGGTCCGAAGTCGTGAAGGCCACCCGAATTGCCTGTCGTTCGAATTCCACACCCGCATCCAGAGGCGTCTGATACGCGGCGAGCACCGCTGATTTGGCGAGTTCGACGGAGCGCGGCGGCTTCTGCGCAATGAGGCCTGCGATCTCGAGCGCTCGCGCGCTCGCCGTGCCGGTGGGGACGATGTCCGCGATGAGCCCGGCACGCAGCGCGGCCTGAGCAGAAATTGGCTGACCGCCCAGAACCATCAACATTGCCAATGATTTTCCTGCTACGCGGGTCAATCGTTGAGTGCCGCCATCGCCAGGGATCACGCCAATATTGATTTCCGGCTGCCCAAACTGTGCATTCTCGCCCGCCACCACGATGTCGGCGAGCATGGCCAGTTCGTTCCCGCCGCCGAAACATACACCTTCAACGGCTGCAATGATGGGCTTCACGCAGGTCGTAATATCTCTCCAATCATTCCGCCTGATAGGGTTGTTGATGGCTTCGAACCCGCGCTGCTGCATTTCCTTGATGTCCGCGCCCGCACAAAAGAAGGCGTCGCCTCCTGTGAGCACGATGCAACGTACCTCCTCGTCGGAAACGGCAGCGCGGCAGGCTTGGGCAATATGTGCGATGAGTTCATTGCTCAGAGCGTTTCGTTTCGCATGTCTATTCATGCTCAACAGCCGAACATGTGCGGACGGCGTGGAGGCGATGACGAGGTCTGATGTGGTCAAAGCGTGATCCGCGAAGGTTTGGCTTGGAGTTTATGGCGCTTCTTCGCGCAAGCCGCGAACGAAGGCCACGGCGGCTAGCCGAACGCCCTTCTATTGCGGGCATCGGTAATGGTCTCGACTGAGAATCCGAATGAGGACAACACCTCGTCGGTGGCAGCACCGATCGGTGCTGGGTGGATCCGGATGCCTGGCGGGGTACGCGACAGGCTAATCGGAAGACCGGCCAACGGGACGGTTCCGCGCCCCGGTACATCTACTTGCCACATGATGCCATTGTGCGCAGTTTGGGCCTGACTGACCGCGTCCGCGATCTCATTGACGGCCGTGCAAAGGAGATCCACCTCAGACAGTCGCTGCACCACCGCCTCGGTCGTGAGTGAGGCTATCGCCTCCGCGCAATGTTCCTGAACCCTCGAAAGATTCGCAACCTGACCTTCGCGGGTTGACAGCTCAGGTCGCGTGCTGATGTCGGGTAGACCGAGCGCTTGGCACATCAGCCCAAGCGGATTGTCACGGAACAGCATAACCACCGACACCCAGCCGTCTTTAGTTTTGAAGAAGATCGACTGACTGATCCAGTTCGTCTTCGTTCCGTAAATGCTCTCGCTCGCAATTTCACAGAGTTGCATGGCGAGTGCAACATCGTACAGACAGGTCGAAACGACTTGGCCGAGCCCGGAGGTTTGACGTTCAATAAGGGCCGCGAGAACACCTTGTACAAGCGACATAGCAGCGCCGTAGTCAACGATAGGCGAATTGGTCAAGTGAGGCGGTTGATGCTCTTCAAGCCCGCCGCGAGCAAGCCCGCTGAAAGCCTGCGCCAACATATCCTGGCCGGGCCGGCTCGCCAGAGGCCCGCTTTCACCGAACCCGAACCCAGCGGCATAGACCAACCGAGGATTGCGCGCGCTCAGTTCGGGGAATCCGAGGCCTAGTCGCTCCATCACGCCCGGTCGGAAGTTATGCATGAGCACGTCGGCCTTATCGACCAGCTGAAGCAGGATTTCCTTGGCGACTGGGTTCTTGAGATCCAGGGCGAGTGTACGCTTATTCCGTCCCATGGCTGCATAGTAGGAGCTCATTCCGCCAACCCGAGTCGCCTCGAAATCGAGCCCACGGGTGATGTCGCCCTGGGGTCTTTCGACCTTGATGACGTCCGCGCCGAGATCGCCCAAGACTTGGCCGGCAAGAGGGACCTGCATCACCATTCCTACTTCCAGCACGACAATTCCATTAAGGGCGCCGGCTTTCGGGGTGAGCGTGTTGTCTGCGGGTTCAGCGATCACTTGGCGACCTCTCTAATGAATCTGATTTTGGCTGGCCACAAGCCGGCACACGAAAGCTACAGCACAACTCTAAGCAGGTCAAATCATATGCTAGCTCAATGCGGCATTGATATATCCCAATATATGTGGAATTGGATTGCGGCGCGGTCGAGCACTGTCCCCGGGAATTCCGGTACCAACGCCGGCGTAGAGCGATGATGAATTCGCCATCGCGCCCGCATGGCATTTTTCGACGAACCTAATTTGGATGGACACCGATGAATTTGAATTACATCGCCGGGGAATGGCTTGCTGCGTCGAACGCAGTGCCGAACGTGAATCCTTCGAACACGTCCGACGTGGTCGGCGAATTTGCGCAAGCTTCGGCAAGCGATGTGGAGCGAGCGATTGACGCGGCATTCGACGCTTTCCGAGCCTGGTCCCGTTCAACCATCCAGACTCGGCACGATTGCCTCAATGCGATCGCCGCCGAGATCCTTTCACGGAAGGAGGAACTTGGGCGGCTTCTCTCCCGCGAAGAGGGTAAGACCCTTCCAGAGGGGATTGGCGAGGTCACGCGTGCAGGACAGATCTTCCAGTTCTTCGCGGGTGAATGTCTGCGTCTCCCAGGCGAGAAGCTGCCGTCCGTTCGCGCTGGGGTGGACGTCGAGATTACCCGAGAACCCGTGGGCGTTGTGGGGCTCATCACGCCCTGGAATTTTCCCGTCGCGATCCCTGCCTGGAAGATTGCTCCTGCTCTCGCGTGCGGGAACACGGTCGTATTCAAGCCAGCAGAGCTGGTGCCAGGATCGGCGCACGCGTTAACGGAGATCATCTCGCGCGCAGGTATTCCGCCAGGTGTGTTCAACCTCGTCATGGGCCGCGGCTCCGTCGTTGGTGAGGCCATGCTGAAGAATATCAAAATTGCCGCGATTTCATTCACCGGCTCGACTTCCAGGGGGGAATACATCGCGCAGAGTTGTACGACGGCTCATCCGATGAAAAAGGTTCAGCTTGAGATGGGCGGGAAAAATCCGATGGTCGTTCTGGACGACGCCGACCTCAACGTGGCCATCGAATGTGCAGTGAACAGCGCCTTCTTCTCGACGGGCCAGCGTTGCACTGCCTCCTCCCGCTTTATCGTGACAGATGGCGTCCACGACGATTTCGTTGCAGCAATGGCAGAACGTATGAAATCCCTTGTAGTGGACGACGCCTGCAGAGCCGGAACCCACATTGGCCCGGTGGTCGATCAGCGTCAGCTCGATCAAGATCTCAGCTATATTCGTCTAGGCCAGGATGAAGGCGCCAAGCTCGTGGCTGGCGGCGAACTGCTTAGTCGAGATATGCCGGGCTTCTATTTATTTCCTGCCCTCTTCGCGGAAGTCGACAATCGAATGCGGATCGCACGAGAGGAAATATTCGGACCCGTTGCAACGGTGATCCGTGCTCGTAACTATGAAAATGCCCTGGAGATCGCAAACGATACCCCGTTCGGACTGTCGGCTGGGATTTGCACTTCGAGTCTGAAGTACGCGAGTCACTTCAAACGCAATGCTCAAGCGGGGATGATCATGGTCAACCTGCCAACCGCGGGGGTGGACTACCACGTTCCGTTCGGCGGCCGTAAGGGCTCATCCTACGGACCGCGCGAACAGGGCAGATATGCCGCCGAGTTCTACACGACAGTCAAGACGTCCTATTCCTTCGGCGGCAACATCTGACCAGGTGCCACTTCCGGAAGAGACAGCACAACCAGAATGCGCTTGGCGCATTCTGGTTTCAGATGATGGACATGTCAGCTTCGTTGGTGGGCTCTAACGATCCGGCCAATTGCCGCAAGGCCCACTCGAGATCCTCGATACGATCCGGCACGCCGATCGAGATTCGCAATCCCGAGATCAGCGACGGATCGACAAGCAGAGCGGAAGACGGCGTGGTGATCACTCCGCGTTGCAATGCTCGGGCGGCAACATGCTCGACGGCGCCACTCGGCAAATCCAGCCAGACGTGAAAGCTCGGTGGATGGTTGGGCCTAACATGCGGCCGTAGGATCTGTGAAGCGAGTTTGACGCGGTTCTTCGCTTCTTGTGCCAACGACTGACGCACCTTGGCGGCAAGGCCGTTCTCGATCCACTCGGAGGCGATCATGGAGGAGATGGGAGACGCCATCCAAACGGTCGCCCGCATGGCCTGATGGATACGGGGTATATACTGTTCGGGCACGACGAGCATGCCCAGGCGTAGGCCGGGCGCCAGACATTTCGACAGCGTATTGACGTAGAACGTCCGCTCCGGAGCCAGCGAGGCGAGAGGAATGCTGGCCTGGTCCAAGAAGCCGTAGGCATCGTCCTCGACGATTAGGATGTCGTGCTTGCGTGCAATTCGCACAATCTCCTGGCGGCGAGCGGCTCCCATGATTGTGGCCGTGGAACTCTGGACCGTGGGCATCGTGAACAGCACTCGCGCATTGCCCGAAGCCGCCGCTCTGTCGAACGCTTCCGGAACGAGGCCTTCGCTATCCATTGGAAGCCCGACCAGCTCAAGCTTGGCGAAATGAGCGTACGATTTCATGCCATGGTAAGTGGCGGCCTCGACGAATACCTTGTCACCCGGCTGACAAATGGCGCTCAGTGTCAACGAGAACCCGTGTTGCGCCCCATTCGTGACGACGAGATTGTCAGGTCCGGTATCGAAGCCGGTATCGCGCAACAGCCTGGCGAACTGGCTACGATGATCCATCACCCCGGACTGAGAGAGGTAGCCGACATAATCGGAGATGTCACTGGGGAACGTCCACCTGCTATCTGCGAGCACTTTCGGCAACCGCGAGGGGCCTGGTATGTTCAAGCTCAGGTCGATCACCCGCCCGCGAGACTGGACGCTCTGGCGCTGTTCTGCAACAAACGTCCCCCGGCCAACGTGGCCAACGAGCAGGCTTCTGCGTTGCCCCTCTGCGTAGGCCTTGATCACCGTGCCGACGCTGAGACCGAGGCGCTCCGCCAAGTCACGCTGAGTCGGGAGTTTCGCCCCGACAGCAAGCGACCCGGACGAAACGTCCTTCTCAATAGCCTCGAGTAAACGGAGAAAAGCGGGTGCCTTGCCGGGGCGCAGTTCGGGATACCATTTTTGCATTTCAACCGCTTATCTTAGAGGACCTTGACCTTCAACTCCCGAGGCCGAGCTCGCAATCATGAATTTGGGCGAGAAGCCGCTGATTTTCAACAGATTTCCGACGTGTCGAAAGACGGCGGAGCGCTCCGGATACAGGAGAGGTCAGTGACCGCCGCCTCGCCGCACCGTCACTCGCTCCATGAAGGACCCAAGCGTCACTTAGGTAGACCTGCCTCGATTGTGAAACCTAAAGTACCTTGACCGAAAGGAGCTCCGTCTTTTCGTCCGCGATAAGTGGGTTGCGCAATGGTCGGCCAAACGCTTTCGATTCCACCTCGAAGACGTCACCGCTGCGCGGCCTGACCCCGGCGGCGAAGCTCAAAACGCTCGCGCCGAAGAAATGCACGTGAACATCACCCGGCCGACGGAAACCGCGATACTTGAAGTGGTGATGTTCAAGGTTGCGGATGGTATGTGACATGTTGTCTTCGCCGGAAATGAATTTGTCAGACCAGATCGTTGAACCGGCCCGCGATACGCGCACGGTACCCGTTACGTCACTCGGGAGCTCGCCGAGCAAGGCTTCGGGACCGTAAGAGCACTCGCGCAATTTTGAATGGGCGAGATAGAGATAGTTCTGCTGCTCCATCACGTGATCCGAGTACTCGTTGCCGAGGCTGAAGCCCACACGCAGGACCTCCCCTTGGTCGCCGATGACGTAGAGGCCCACGACCTCTGCTTCATCGCCGCCATCTTCGGCCCACGCCGGCAAACTAAGCGGATGCTCGGGAGGCACCGCCCACGAACCATCCCCCTTGTATGCCCACTCGGGCTGCACCCCGATGCTTCCATGATTCGGCTTGCCACCTTCAAGACCGAGTTTGAACATGCGCATCGAGTCGGAGAGATCATCTGCTGCTAATTTTGCGTGCATGGCATCTCGAGATTCGGCGCTTCCGAGATGCGTTAGGCCCGTCACGGAAATGGTGCAGCGGGACGGCTCCGCATGATCGAGCGGCAGAAGCAACCTCTTCTCGGCAACAATTTCGTCATAATCGACTTCTCCCTCACCCCCCCGTGCCGAAATAAGTTGTTCCAAGGACGCATCCGAGCGCGCGGCTTCCAGCGCAAGCTCGCGGACGCTCGTCGCATCTTTGACGACCACCGGCTGGGCACCATCATTGAGAATGGCGCCCACCTGCCGACGGCCTTCCGGCGTCACAAATTGAACTAGTCGCATCTCGCGTTCCTTACACCTCAGAGGGCTGCAGGCGACCGCTGAGCATCAGCAGCGCCTCAAACAAATAATAGCTACCGAAGATAAGCTCGGCATTTTTGACGTAGTCCTCGGGCCGAGAATCTTCCCGTTTGTTGAAGCAGCCCTCGACCAACATGCCGACGGGTCTGTTGTCATCGTCTCCCAACGGGGTGAGATAGCCATCGACGAGAGCGGCGGCCGTCTTTTCCGCAGCATCTTTGTATTTTTGACGCTTGCCTTCACAGGGCGCGACCGAACTCAGCTTGAACAGAGTAGACGCCATGAAGGCGCTCGCGGCTGTGTCTCGTTCAGTATTCGGGGCCGCAGGATCGTTGAAGTCCCAGAAAGAAATGCCGTCGGCTGGCACGTGATCAATCCACCAATCCGCACCCTTGACTGCGGCAGCAAGGAAGCGCTCGTCGATGCCTCCCGAGAGGCAACTGATGGTCGAACCCAGCACGCCCCATGCCTGCGCCCTCGCCCAAACGCTGCTTTCGCTGTATCCCTTGTGCGTATAGCGTTGAAGCACTTCGCCACTCTGCACGTCGAGGGAAGAGGATTGAACGAAGGCACCATCTTCTCGTTGATGGATTGAGAGAACCCGGGCTGTATGTTTGGCGGCGACGTCCAGCATTTGGCTGTCGTTCGACTCCCTTGCAGCCCAAAAGAGCAGCAGAGATACCACCAAGCTATCGATGCTGCTTGCGGTCGCTCCAACATGTGATCCTTCTTCGGCATTTGCGCCGAGCGGCACCAAACCCAGCTTGGGGTCGAATCGATGTTTGATGTCTCTTGCCGCCGCGAGACCCAACTCTCGCGCTGACTTGCTTCCTCCGAGCAGCGCCCCCAGGCCCGCACCGTAGTAGAACGTCGCAGCCTTGAAGGCTGTGTCGGCATTTACGCGGGATACGAGACGCTTACAGACTGCGTCAGCCAAATGCTTGTAGCGCTCGCCCGCCTCGTCTCGCGACGCAAGCCACAACATTCCGAGCCAGTAGCCGCCGGTCCAATCACCATGAGCTGTCGTTTTCCAGATTCCGGTATTTGGATCGGCCCAATGCGGGAAACTATCGCCAACCTGCTGCGCTGTCGAACGAATGCGATCTTTGATGCGCTCGATCGCTTCATCCCAGTTCCTAGTCATCTCACGTCCTTGTTGCCGTTATCGGGCGCTTGGCCACTCCATACACATGGCAAGGGTTGCATGATTATTGAGATATATCAATCGCGGATTGGTTCAGCTCTCTTGGTTGACATCGGGGCATTGCCCTCTTATCGTCGCCCGACTAGCCCGCACTTGCTTGCCAAATTGCTCGTCGGGTCACGATTGGTGCGACGGTCTCGATTTGTCCTAAACGGCGCTCACATGGCCACTCGCGACTGGCTATCGGTCCGAGTCGCAACGGGCATCGGCCTCGAATACTGCGAACGTTCCCCTGCAGGAGCCGCGCGAATTCGTCCTCACAAGGCTAACGCAACGTCCAACAAGTTTCGGCTACGATCTGGCCGGACCCTTCGCGGTCGGAATGTACGAAGATCGGGCGGCGTCACCCGGCAAGAGCTCTAAAATTGGTACAACCCTCTGTCGTGCCTAAGAGGAGGCCGGACATCCCGAAGATCACCCTTCCGAGACTGACGCGCGTGGAGGCTGAGCAGATATCAACGAGCATTGGAACGAAGACCAGCAGATGCGTTGAGCCTGCGAGCGCCTCGGCCGAC
Source organism: Bradyrhizobium sp. CW1 (assembly GCF_023100665.1). Lineage (NCBI taxonomy): Bacteria > Pseudomonadati > Pseudomonadota > Alphaproteobacteria > Hyphomicrobiales > Nitrobacteraceae > Bradyrhizobium > Bradyrhizobium sp. CW1. Next base: position 261,329 of record NZ_CP064685.1, on the reverse strand, counting down.
GTGAGAGACCAGCTTCAGTAGATCCTTCGAGACGAACATTCTCGCAGGTCATAGCCAAGATGAACAAGTTCTATCTTATGCACCAAGAAAGTCTGCGTGCTTCTCCCGCCGCCCTTGGTGTCCGGGATCGAGGACTTCGACTAGGAGGAGATCGCCGCGCCGTACAGACTTATCGGGTGTCGCACGCAGAATGCCGACCTGCTTTTACCTGCAATCTGATTAGTATGTCCGCGGAAGGACCGGATGGAGCCACACTCCTGCGAGTGCTTCGAAGATGGTCCCCCGCAGTTCAAAAAAGCACGCCTGCTCGGAAAGCTTCTGACGGAATGGGTGGCATCGCATGCCCTCACTGGCCCGGAACCTGAAAAAGAGGCCGCTGCTGGACTTCTCCAACAGCGGCTTAAGTCGAGGGAGGAAGCAGACAAGCCCGGTCTGCCAGCGGATCCGGCGTGCGCTCACATGTAGACCGGGTTCAAATCACGTGTAAGATCGGCGAATGATACGATGAGTAAAATCGGGTATAATGCGTTGAAAGTGACAGGCATCGGGAAACTTGCCAGTCTTCTGCCCGTCGGCCGTAAAGGTGCGTCGTTGGAAATCTACGCACCATCTTTGCGCAGCCTTCCGAAGGGCTCCATACTCGTGATGGCTACCTTGCCCATTATCGATTGGAATGACTGTCTGCTGCGCGGCTTGCAAAACGTTTCCGAGATAACGCGCGCCCACACGTACGCGGCCATCATGATGATCGATCCGTTCGCGTGTTGGGAGGACGTTGCCGAAGCGTTGAAAAAAGCTGGGGTCAGCGGAGTAGTAAATTTCCCACCAGCGTCCATGATTGAGCGATCTGCGGCTGGCGAACCGGTCGATTCCGGCCAGGAGCTCGAACTTCGGCGCATGGAATGGTTTGCTAGCCTGGGGTTTAAGATCTTGTTCGCCGCTGCCGATGATGCTGCAATGATATCGGCAGAGAGACGTCTTGGTCCGCATCTCCATGGCATTGTCTACTTGCCGGAAACGGCTCTCGCGCTGAGGATTTGCGACGAGATGGAATTGGCCAGGCTTGACCAACAGGGGTCGTCGATCCCAAAGTTCGCGCTCTTGGACGTGACAGCTTCAAGGCGGCCGTTGGGCAAAAACAAGAGGGCAACTGCTACTCCAAGATCCTCAGCCCCTTGATCTTGTTGTACAGAGTTTTTCTTGAAAGCCCCAGATACCGGGCAGTCTTCCCTCGATGCAGCTTGTTTCGTTTCAAGCCCTCGATGATCCACTCGCGTTCGGAGAACACGCTTGTCGGCTTCAGAGGTGATGACGCCGTCAACAGTGGCCTCAGGACATCAGCCGTAATGTGCGTTTGTTGCAACGTCACCAGCTGATTCACGATCTGGCGTAATTCTCTCAAATTGCCCGGCCAGTTGTGGCCTGCGAGCGCCAAGAACGCAGAATTTTCTATACCGAGCGTCTGGGCGTTCGAATCTCCTTTAGCCTCGACCGTGAAATGCTGAACAAGCTGCGGAAGGTCCTCGAGACGATCGGGCAGCGGGGGTAACCCAATATCCAGCCCGGCAAACAGCGCAACAAGCCGAGGGCATAGTACAGCGTTAAGAGCCCCCCCGCGAGCAACGGTTGCAGTTGCAATGATCCGTGCAGAGGAACGTGCCAGTGCTACGCTATTCAGCGGCGTGAAACTGCCGGTTTCCAGATAGTCGGCAAGACGCTCTTGCCCGTCCCGCGACAATTGATCGACATGCATGAGCAGGATCGTAGAATCCGTTGCGGTTTCCAGGAGCGACACTTGGCGTCGCCTGGTCTCAGTCTGCCCGGCGCCGAACAGGACGCCGACCGTATCGATGGCTGGGCCGGGCCGACATTGAAACAGCGCCGGCTTGGTCAGTTTCTTGTCGCTGAAGGCGTGGACCAGACTGGCTATTCGTCGCTTTCCTGACCCCGCCTCGCCCCACACCAGCACAGGACTGGGATGGCCTGCCAAGCGCCTTGCAGTCTCGAGCACGCGCTTCATGATTGAGGATTGCGCGATCACACCGTGCCTGAACCCGCTCAATTGGAGCTGACGCTCGAGAAGATCGACCTTCTCCCGCAACAAGTGAATGGTCTTGAAGCCTGAAGTCACCTCAAGGACCGACATTTCCAACGGGACGCGGTCGAGCGACGAGCCGCCGATGAAGCCCTGAACACCTGTTTCGCGGCAGATATCGAGGAGTTCGTCAGGCTTCGTAATTGGCCCGCCCCCCATCAGGCAGATCGTGTTCCTGTCGATGGATTGAGCGACGCGAGCAACAGCGCTTGTGCGCGCGGCGAGCTCGGACAGGCTGATCGTGGGGTCGCATCCGCTTTCGATCGGCCGGTTGAGATTGAAATTGATGCAGATGGCCTCGACGCCGGCTTCGACCATGCGCCTTGCCTCGGGCTGGGTGCGCGTATAGCCGATTGCCATCAGGCCGTGTTGTGCAGCTTTGACCAGGAGTTCGATTTCCCGCTCGTAGCCAAGGCCAGACTTTTCCAGCAGAGATCTTCTGTAGTCATCGATGTGGATCACGGAAGGAAAGTTGGTGACCCCGGAAAAGCCCCACCTGATGATGCGCTCGAGAAAGCGGTCGATGTCGAGCTTTGGATCGAAGGTACAGGCCCCGAAAAAGACTGGCAATTTCGTTGAAGGCAGGATCTCGGTCCGGCCGAAGCCAGCCACGAATTCGTTGCTGTTGCGGATCGGAAGAATTGAGGCAGGTGAAGAGCCACCCATTGCGCGAAACCGGCCGGCATTGAGCGCAAGCACGAAATCCGCGCCCGCCCGTTCGGCAGCTCTGGCGGCCATGCCTGATCCGATCCCCGCCCCGAGTACAAAAGAACGAGAGTTCCGGAAGAACCGCCTGATCCCGCCGCCCTTGACCTGGTCCACCCGCGTGTGCATGCCGTCCCGCCTCCTGCAGGGCAGGTCGGAAGGCTAGCTCCAATTTGCCGGCGCATGCAACCGTCGCAGCGCATTTCCGTTCATCATGAAGAGGTGGCAGTCCGCCGGCGAAGCCGCAAGACGAACCTTGCCGGACCTACTGGGCGCCGCCGCGTTCGGTGCCTTGGCAACCATCGATTCTCTGCCAGCATTGCCGTAGATGTAGGTGACGCTGCCAAGATGCTCGACGAAATCGACGTCGATCTCGATCCCAATATCGGTCTTCTCCGCCGCGGATGGAGAGAAATCATCGGGGCGAATTCCGACCGTGATCGGCTTGCCGACAAGCGATTGGTTCGGCTGGACGGGAACGAGGATTGTCGCGCCTGCATCGAGCTTGACGCCCATGCCCGTCGCGTGCGCTGATTCGATGTGGCCGCTGAGAAAATTCATCTTAGGCGATCCGATGAACCCGGCGACAAAGCGAGATGCCGGATTGTGATAGAGGTCGTGCGGACTGCCCACTTGCTCGATATTGCCGTCCTTGAGTACGACGATCTTGTCGGCCATTGTCATTGCCTCAACCTGATCGTGGGTCACGTAGATCATGGTGTTGCCAAGCTGCTTGTGTAACTTGGCAATCTGCACCCGCATCTGCACCCGCAACTCAGTATCGAGATTCGACAGCGGCTCGTCGAACAGGAACACTTTGGGTTCGCGTACAATGGCACGCCCGATAGCGACGCGCTGCCTTTGTCCGCCTGAAAGTTGCCGAGGCTTGCGTTCCAGCAGATGACCGATCTGCAAGAGTGATGCAGTCTCGGTGACCCTGGCCTTAATCCCGGCCTTCGGAACTTTGGCCATACGCAGGGGGAAGGCAAGGTTCTCGCGCACGGTCATGTGCGGATAGAGTGCGTAGCTCTGAAACACCATGCCGATGTTTCGGTCGGCGGCATCAACGTCATTGACGACTTCATTGTCGATCAAGAGCCGCCCGCCGCTGATACGCTCGAGCCCTCCGATCATTCGGAGCAGTGTCGACTTGCCTGAACCCGATGGTCCAACGAACACGACGAATTCGCCATGTTCAATGATCAGGTCGACATTCCGCAGGATTTGGATCGTCCCATAGGCCTTATTGATACCTTCCAGGCGAACATCGGCCATCACGCTCTCCTCGGTCGCTGGCTTCCAATGGTGGCTCGGGCTATCCCAACCTCAGACAGGCTGGACACGATGAAATCGGGCGATACCAGTGAGGGATCATCTCGGGGCGGCACGCCGGTCGTGACCAGCACGGTCGGAAGCCCTGCTCTCTTGCCAGCCTGAATATCAGTCTGAATCTGGTCTCCGATCATCAAGGTGGCGCTGCGTACCGTGCCCAGGCGGGAAAGTGCAGTCTCGATCATATGCGGCTCCGGCTTACCAACAATCAAAGGCTCCACTTTCGTGGCGGCAGCCACGGCGGCGATCGTAGCTCCTGCCCCGGGCTCGAATCCACCTGCCGTCGGCAACAGGAGGTCGGGGTTGGTGCCAATAAAGGCTGCTCCATTTAGGATCGCGTCGACCGCAATCCGCAGCTTCTCATGCGTAATTTGTCGATCGAGCCCCATGACCACGGCGTCGGGCTTTCGATCCGTCACCTCGAGCCCCGCGTCTGTCATGGCTTTCGTAAGGGATGGCGCGCCGATGACGAATATACGCCCAAACTTCGGGTATGTAGCGCGGATGAGCTCGGCGGCGGTGATGGCGCTGGTGACCACGTCCTTCGGCGCAATAACAAGCCCAAGGCCTTCCAGTTTTCTGACGACATCTGCTGGCGTGTGCGTCGAGTTGTTCGTCACGAAGCAGATGGGCAATCCGGCTGCCTGCCACCGTCCAAATGCCTCCACGGAATCGACGATAGCCGCGTTGCCGCGGTAGACGACGCCGTCGAGATCCGAAATGATACCGTCCACTGGCGGCCAAATGGGGGGAGAAGCGACACTAGCCATTCATCAGCATCCCGCCATTCACGTGTACGATCTGCCCGGTCATGTAGGAAGCTGCAGGACTTGCAAGAAAAACAGCAAGACCTGCGATATCCTCCGGCACGCCGACCCGTCCGAGCGGGATACGGCCCCCGTGACGTGCCTCGGTTTCCTCGCGCGGGCGCCCATGCATCGGTGTATCGATGATCCCGGGCGCAATGGCATTCACATTGATCTTGTGTGGGGCACATTCATAGGCGAGCAGCTTGGTGAGGTCGTGAACAATTGCTTTCGACAAACAATAGTCGGCGCCGCCCGCCTGGTAGTTAAAGACTGCACCTTGGGACGATAGCGAGGATCCGATATTGACGATCCGGCCCCCTTTGTCCTTCATGAAGCGCTCGATCGCGAGCTTTGAGCAGCGCAGGACCGCGACCGAGTTGATCTGGATGGTCCGCTCGATTTTGTCCGCATCGCCATTCAGGAGCGGTTGGGCAGATTTGACGCCCGCATTGTTAACCAGCACATCGAGCCGGCCAAAGTGCTTGGCGACCGCGTCCAGAACCCTATTAACATCGTCCTCACTTGCGACATCCATCGCCATCGGTAGTACGCCGTTGCCATGGGGCAGGCTTGCCAGAGTGCTCCTGAGAGTTTCCAGGTTGGCATCGGTGGCAAGGACATTCGCTCCACCAGATCGAAACGCATTCACGATGGCAGACCCGATGCCGCCCCCGGCACCGGTCACGAGCACCGTTCTGTTTGAAACTGAGAACTGTTCGGTCATTCCAACTCCAGGATCGTTTGGGATTTCAGAAACTCGTCAACGGTCTCGGCGCTCGGCATGGAGCTTTGCGCGCCGCGTCTAGTCACACAGAGCGCGGCTACCGCCAGCGCTTTCCTGACCGCTTCTCTCAAGGGCAGCCGTTCGGCCAGTGATGCGGCGAATGCTCCGTTGAAGGCATCGCCTGCGGCGGTAGTATCGACCGCTCTCACGGGAAAGGCTCGCAGGGCAAAAGAGCGGGTCTTATCAGCATAATAGGCGCCCTGTGCCCCGAGGGTGATCAGCGCGGCACCTGGCCCGAGATCAAGAAGCTTGGACGCAGCGTGGGCGGCACCTTCAAAGTCGTCGACCTCGATACCTGTCAGCTCAAAAGCCTCTGTCTGGTTCGGTGTGACGAAATCGACACAGCTCCACGCTGTCGACGGAAGCCCGGACCTCACTGGCGCCGGATTGAAGATCAGCTCGAAGCCCTTGTCCCGCTTCAGCTCGAAGAGCCTGTTGAGCGCTCCGACCGGCATACCCATTTCGGCGACCACGATCGCATTGTGCTGAATGAATTCCGCGGCGTTCTCAATCATCTGCGGCGTGACGTTTAGGTTGGCGCCGGGATCTATGACAATCATGTTAGTGCCGTCGTCACCGACCATGACCAGAGCCGAGCCGGAGACTTCGCCCGGCGCGATTTCGATCGCGTCGGCGCAAACGCCGGCCTCTGTCAGGGACTGCAGGAGCCAATGACCCGCATCATCATCGCCAAGGCGCGTGTAAAAGTGCGGTCTCAAGCCAAGCCGAGCCGCGGCGACAGCCTGATTGGCGCCTTTCCCTCCCGGGTGACGGGTCAGCGTTCCCATCAGGCTTTCACCTGGCGTTGGCAGCCGCTCGACATTGAAGCAGAGATCGAGGTTTGTCGTTCCGAAGAACATCAACGGCCTGGCACTCATTTTACAGCACCAAAGGTAAGGCCACGCTCCAGGTGGCGCTGGCCGATGACGATCAGGATCACGGGAATGATCATCGTCACGACCAATCCTGCCGCCATGACGGGATAGAATTGCACGCCCGGGTTTAGCAGCTTGAGCAGAGCGACGGTTACCGGCGCCTTGGTCGAAGAGAGGATCAGGCCGAGGGCAAAATTGTGCCACGCGAGCAGGAAGATGAGCAGAGAGGCCCCAATCAGACCAGGTTTCAAAAGCGGCAGCACGATATGCAACACGACCCTGACCGGCTTGGCGCCATCCATGGCAGCCGCCTCTTCGATGTCCTTTGGGATATCTTCGATATAGGAGCGGCTCAGCCAAACGATCATCGGCAGTGTGACGACCTGGTAGACCCAGATCATGCCGATATAGGTGTCATACAGGCCAATCGTTTGGAAAACGCTGAACAGGGGGATGACGACCAGTAGGACCGGGGCAAAGCGGAACCCCAGAATGAAGAAGGCAATGTCTTCTTTGAGGGGTATGTCCCGTCTTGCCAGCACGTAGCCGGCAGGGACCCCCACGAGCAGGGACACGATGACAGAGCCAAGCGCTATGACAACGCTGTTCGTGATCGGGGTCAGGAAATCGATCTTGATAGTGCCGTAGCTGGTTGCTCCGGCTTGGGCGACGTCAAACAAGACGCGAAAGTTTTCCAATGTCGGCGAGAACAGGAAGGTCGGCGGCCAGGTCATGACCTCTGCCTGCTGCTTGAGCGACATCATCACGATCCAGACAAGCGGGAAGGCCAGGATCAATGCGCAAATGCCGACGAGCAGGTTGAGGATCAAATTGACGGAGGTGGCGCGTCTCAGTCGCATACGTTGGCCCTCAGCTGACGCGCTGCCGCACGACGCGCCACAGCTTGACCATGGCGAACGTTCCCACCAGCACGATCATCCAGTTGACGACCATGAGGGCTGCACCACGCCCGAAGGCGAGATTCTGGAATGCGACAATGTAGGCGCGCACGGAAAGAACGGAGGTGCTATCTCCAGGCCCGCCTTGCGTAGTGCCAAAGATGATGTCGAACTGATTGAGCGATTCGATCAGCCGAAACACAGCCGCGATCAGAATGTAGGGAGCGATCAGCGGCAACTCGATATGCACAAAGGTTGCCCACCCTTTTGCGCCATTGACACGCGCGGCCTCCCTCACTTCTTCATTGATACCCTGAAGGCCTGCGAAAATGATCAGCGCAAAGAATGGCGTGTAGGTCCAGACGTCAATCAGGACGAGCGAGAACATTGCGGTGTTGGGATCTGAAATCCATGCAAAACGGGCGATTCCTGCAAGCGAGAGCAGATAGTTAAGGATCCCGCTTTGCGGGTCCATCATCGTCGTCCACATGAGCGCTACGCTCATCGGAGGCAGCACGAGGGGCAAGAGGATGACCGGCCGCATCAGCCGTGCAACGATGACTTCTGTCGCGAACAATTTTGCAAGTGCAAGACCGAAGGCAGCCTCCGCAACCACCGCCGATCCGGCGTAGACAAGAGTGGCCCGAATGCTGTTCCAGAAATCATCCGACTTGATCAGCGCTGCATAGTTGTTGAGGCCGACGAAGTGGACCAGCGGCCGACCGAACTTGAGATCCGTCAGCGACTGAAAGACGCCATAGAAGAACAGAAAAAGAAAGCCGAGCAATATGGTGATCGCTGGCGCTATGGCTGCGATGCTCCACCAGTCAAGATGCGACTGCTCGGCGCGCGTGACCGCCTTATCGTTTGACGCAACAAGTGGGCTGGCTGAAGACTGCAGCGTCACGAGCCCGTCGGATCCTCGAAGGTCCATCTCGGTCTATCTCTAAAATGCATGGGGCGGCGATGAGCTCGCCGCCCCATTTGTTTCACATTGACGAACGGATTTCCGAGGCAAGGGCGGCCAGCGTCGCCTTCACGTCGGCTCCGTTGACCATTTTCTGCATGGCTACGGCCCATGCGTTCATTGCTTCGGCAAAGCCTACGCGGGCTGTGAAGGCGAGTTGCGCCCGTTCCTGCACGGTTTTAAACGTGTCTACGAAATTGTTGAACTCTGGCTTTGCCGCATAGTCGAGCCAGGCCTTGTCGCTCCAGGTCGAGGCGCGCGGAGAGTTGACGAGCTTGCCGGCGATGGCGCCGTTCAGCTCGACTTGCTTCGATGTCGCCCATTGGATGAACAGCCAGGCGCCTCCTTTTTTCTGGGACGCAGCGTTCATCGCAAGCGACCAGATCCAGATATTCGACTCGAAGTTCTTGCTAGTCGGTGCGTGCAATGGGGGTGCGAACGCGATTTTGCCGGACGCGGGCTTGCCAGCCACGTCGTTCCAAAACCCGAACATATTAGAATCAATCGCCATCGCGGTGCGCCCTGAATTGATGCCATCAACGACCTGGTACCAGTTGTCATTGGCAAAGGACGGCGCCGCGCATTTCTTGATCATGTCCACATAGTCTTTGTGGAAGGCGATCGACTCGGGCGAATCCAGCCCTGTCTCCAACTTGCCGTCCTGGACGACGAAATCATGCACGCCATAGGACCTGGCAATCGAGATGGCAGCTGTGTGGATGCTGCTCCAAAAGCGCACGCCGCGCACGCCCAAAGGGGTGATGGCGGGATCCGCAGCCTTCAGCTTTTCGCAGGCGGCGGACATCTCTGGCGGAGTCGTTGGGACCCCAATGCCGTATTTTTCAAGTATGTCCTTACGGTAGAACAGCTGGATGTTCTCAAAGCCATGCGGGATCGCCCACACCTGCCCGCTTCCTGGCTCGATTTGGCCTTCCTTGACTTTCCAGGTCAGCGCATCCCGCAATGCAGGGAAGAAATCCTTGTAGTCGTAGCCCGCTGCCGTGAGCTTAGCGTCGTTCAGATACTGATCGAGCGGCTCGAGCAACTGGCCCGGTGCGAGATCCCAGGCCGGTTGAATGCCCGTACCCACCACGTCCCAGCTGCGGGATTTTGTACTGAGCTGGATGGTCAGCTTATTCCAATAGGCATCGTCGGGATACAGTTCGGGCGTCACCTTGATGCCGGTGAGTTTCTCGAATTCCGGCAACTGGGCCGCGACCGCGTCGGCATACGGATGAATGTCGTAGGCCCAGACGATCGACGTGCCTTCGAACTGGCGCCAGTTGATGTCCTCCGCCTTAGCTTGGGAAAACGCCATGGCCGTTCCGGCCAAAAGCGTGGAGCAGATGAGAGCTTTTTGTGCAAAACTAGCCGTATGGCCGCGCAAAGCGGCGAGCGTCCTTGGCATGATTCCCTCCGATGGGCTCTTTGGCCCGCAAACCACGCGCCCCCTCCTCTTCAAGCGGCCGCGGCGTTGCCGAGGCTAATCTTCGCGCATCTAACGAAAGCGGCCTTTGAGGCTCGGATTGGGTAAGGTTGGGTAAGTCAAAAAATCGGGCGATTGGGAAGTATCGATTGGAAGAAGCGGAGTTTGGAATGGGCCCCGGTTGACGACAACAGCCTGGCGAGCGCTGTGATGGCTGCGTTTGTACCCCAGTTCGAGACGAACAGCACTAAGGCGCACAGGGCGAGCATCGCGATCGGTGCTCCGTTGCCGTATACGATATACGGCTTCTGGAGCGCGATCCAAGCGGCGATGTGATGGGCGTTAGTGCAGCCAAGAGATATGGGCGCAGCAATATTCGCGTTGAAGCGGTCGCCGCCCTGCACGGCAATCCTGTCAGGAGAAAGCGCTCAAATGAATCTGCACCTACTCCATCCCGTCACAGGTGGAGAAGTCGTGAGATTCCCGGAGAGATCGTCGTGCATGGCGGCAATCAGCAAGCAACATAGACTCTAGAGAAGCTTGTGCGGCTTGGACCGCGCGCATACTCGCCTTCAATGAGCCGGCTCGACCATATCAGGAGCGGTCTCGTCTATTGGTTGAGACGGATCCTCCGATCCGTTTGCGGGCAAGAGGTATCGGCAGCCCCGATGGGATTGGCGGGACATCGGTCTCGGCGGGCAGTATATTGGTCCTCGATCCACGCTAAACCTAACCGAAAGTACTGGCGCATTCATGCGACCTCTCCGCTGACGAGGCTAGACGAGCGATCGCTTGCGACAGGTCGGACGAGGCGAGGTACCGCAGCAATCAGACGCTTGGTATAGTCCGCCCGTGGATTGAGGAAAACCTCATCCGTATCGCCACTCTCGACGACGCGTCCATGGCGCATGACCATGACCCGGTCGCTGAGATGGCGAATCACGCCGAGATCGTGCGAGATGAAGAGATAGCTCATACCGAGCTGCGCCTTGAGATCCCCGAGCAGGTCGAGCACCTGCGCCTGGATCGAGACATCCAGAGCGGAAACCGGTTCATCGCAGACGATCACGGCTGGCTTTGGCGCGATCGCACGCGCGATCGCGACGCGTTGGCGCTGGCCGCCCGAGAGCTCCAGCGGCCGGCGATCCAGGAATGCTGGCGATAGGCCCACCGACTCGAGCAGCTCAATAATGCGCAGGCGACGCTCCGACCCGGTGTCCACATCAAGGAGGCTGTCAGATATGATGCGGCCGACGGTCCAGCGTGGATCAAAGGAGCTGAGCGGATCTTGATAGATCACGGAGATCGAGCGGCGTCGCGCCCTACGCTTGCGTTCGGCGATTTCGCTCCACGCCTCTCCCTGGAACAGAACGGCTCCCTCGTCGGGAGTATCCAGAGCCATCGCCAGGCGGGCTGTGGTGGATTTACCTGATCCTGATTCCCCCACAAGGCCCAGCGTTTCGCCTGACCGAAGCTCGAAGGACACGCCGTCAACCACCGTCCGCGGGACGCCATCAGGGCCGTTGAATCGCTTCACAAGATTGGTCGCACTGAGGATGATTGCAGTGGATTTAGGCGAGTGTGGTTGTTGCAGCGGGCTCAGAGACTTGGGTAGGCGTGCAATCGCCGTGGACGACAAACGGGAGCCGCGGGGACGTCCCGAGGGTACCGCGTTCAGGAGCTGCGAGGTGTAATCGTGTTGCGGGTCGCCGAAGATCTGCGCAGCTGGTCCACGCTCGACGACCTCGCCTTCGCGCATGACCAGAACATCATCCGCCATGCGCGAGACCACCGCCAGGTCATGGCTGATCAGGATCAGAGCCTTGCCCCGTGCCTTGGTTTCCTCCAGCAGCGCCAGCACCTGTGCCTGCACGGTCACGTCGAGCGCGGTGGTTGGCTCATCGGCGATCAAGAGGTCTGGATCGAGTGCGAGCGCCGACGCAATGAGGGCTCGCTGGCGTTGGCCACCGGACAATTGATGCGGCAGCTGCCGGGCTTTGATCTCAGGCTCAGGAACCCCAACGAGTTCGAGCAGCTCAACCACGCGGCGTTTGAGTTCCTCACGGGAGTGGACAGCACGATGGAGAAGGAGGCCCTCGCCGATTTCTCTGCCGACCTGACGGAGTGGATCGAGCGAGAGAAGGGCGTCCTGCAGCACGAAGCCGATCTTCTTGCCCCGGATGAGCCGCCATGAACGTTCATTGAGGTCAGTCAGGTCTGTCCCTGTGAAGTTCATCTCGTGCGCATGAACATGTGCCCCATGGCCCGCAAGCCCGACGAGAGCGCGCGCGGTTACGCTCTTGCCGGAGCCGGATTCGCCGACGATCGCGAGGCAACGCCCCGATCGAAGCGAGAACGACACGCCACGCACGGCCGTGCCGTTTGGATTGTCGCGTCCGAATGACACGCGCAGCGAATCTACGTTGAGAAGACTTGGCTGAGGAGGCTGGGGGGGAAGAACATGCAACATGTCAGCCCTTTCCTTCGAGGCGGTTCTGCAGATAACGTCCGATCACCGTCACGCTGAGAGCAAAGATCACCACTGCCAGACCCGGCATGATCTCGAGCCACCACGCATAGATCACGTAGTTGCGGCCAGCATTCAGGAGCGCCCCCCATTCAGGGGCTGGAGGGGGAACACCGAGTCCCAGAAACGCAACGCCCGATGCCCAGATGATGGCTTGGCCGACGCCAAGCGTGATCATCGCGGTCAACGGGTTCATGGCATTGGGGAGGATGTGCCTTCGCACGATACGCCAATACGGGTGTCCAAGCGCCTTGGCTGCCTCCACATATCCTGCGCCCTTAACAGACAGGACCTTCCCCCTGATCATCCGGGCATAACCCGGGGTTGTTCCGATCCCGACCGCGATGACCAACGTCAGCACAGTCGTGCCGAAAACGGCCACGAACAGAAGCGCAAGGAAAAGCACCGGTAGCGCGAAGAGTGCGTCGAGCAAACGGCTGAGAACATTATCGATGGCTCCGCCGCAAAGACCGGCGGCGAACCCCAGAACGAGTGCAATTGACACGCTCAACGCGGTCGCGCCAAGACCAATGGTCAGGGACTGCCCTGCCCCTTCAACAATGCGGGAGTATAAATCGCGACCGGACTGATCAGTCCCCAGCCAGTGGCTTGGCGAGGGGGCCTGTAGTGAGGACGCCAGGTCAATCGCCAGCGGATCATGGGTCTGTAGCAGCCAGGGCGCGGCCGCCGCTGTTAAGAAGAACGTAACGATGGTTATGGCCAAGCAAACCCGCAAAGGAATTGCCTGTGCCGTTGAAAGTGCTTCCCTCCAATAGCGAGATTTGAGGACGTCTGGTAGCGCGGCAGAGCAAGTCATGCCAATTTGATCCTTGGGTCAACGATACTGTAGGCGAAATCGACGGTCACGCTGACAATGACAAACAGGCCAGCGGAGACCAGAATGACGCCGGAGACGACGGGAACGTCGCGCGTGGCTGTAGCGGCGACCAGGACGCCGCCAAGTCCCTGTCGGGCAAAGACGGCCTCAATTAAAACGGCACCGGACAGAAGCTTACCGAACGCCCAGCCTGACAAGGTGATTGCTGGCAAAGCTGCATGGCGCAGGACATGACGAAACCGCACACCGAGATCGCCCATGCCTCGCGTTCGCGCCGAAGTTACAAAGGGCAACTCGAGCAAACGCGTGAACTCACTCGTAACGACTTGCCCGAAGAGCCCAGACAGTTCCAACGCCAGCGCCAGGGTCGGAAGAATGAGGCCGATCGCCGAATTTCCTCCCACCACAGGAAAGATGCGAAGCTGTACGGCAAAGACGACGAGCAGGATGGTGGCTAGCCAGTAAGGCGGCACGGTCGCCAACAGAACCTGCATCCCGCTCAGCAGCTTTGCCCAGAAATTATCTCTCCCGGCTGCAAAAACTGTGGTCAGAATAGTGATCACCCACGCGGTTAAGAGCGCGGCGACCGCAAGGAGGACGGTTGGCCCAATCTGTTCGGCAATGATGGCTGTCACTGGCCGGTGCTGGTGGTAGGATTGGCCAAGGTCCCCCTGCAAAATCCCGGAGATGTATTTCGCGTATTGCAAGAAAATCGGCTGGTCGAAGCCATATTTTGCGTTGATTGCCGCAAGCTCTTGTCGAGGGGCCGCCCCTACATTGCCGCTGACGACGTTGAGAATGATCTGGGCGCGGTCACCTGGCAGCAGACATTGGACAAGGAAGGTGAATGTTGCCGCAGCCCATACGGTCGCTGCGGCGGACAGGATGCGATGTGCGAACCACACGGCCCGTCTGCGGGCTGCGACTTTCACGGGGCGGATTTCTTGTCGAAATAGCTATCATAGAAGACCGGCTCGCCGACGGAGCCGCGGTCGAGCCAAATGTCCTTTAGATGTGCTTGCACAGCTAGAGTGACGTCCAGGACTGCGAACCCCACGACAGGAGCGTCAGCGACGATCTTGCGCTCTGCTTCCTGATAGAGCGCGGTTCGCTCAGCATTGTCGAAGTGTTTTTCGGCCTTCTGAATAATGTCCCACAGTGCCCGGTCCTGGTAGCGTGAGGGATTGAAGCGATTGAGCTCACCATTAAGGTCAGGCTTCCAGGAGATGCGGAAGATTTCAGCGCCGGGAGCAACCCAGTAGAGAAGGACGACCTCGTAATCGTTCGGACCGAGATTTTTCCCGGCGAAGAAATCGGCCTGGTTCGTTGGCTGAAGCCGCACGTCGAAGCCGGCAGCCTTTGCCTGCTGTTGGATCACCTGCACGGCCTGCTCACCGTCGGGCTTCAAGAACGAACTCGAATAGGAGATGCGTACGACGAGCGGCTTGCCATGCTTGAGGCGAACGCCCCTGCTGTCACGCTCGGTCCAACCCGCCTGATCCAGGAGCTGATTGGCTTTGCCGACGTCATACCTGTATGACGGGGCAAGCTCGCTAATATATTCGGGCGAGCTTTGGCTTAGCGCGCCATTGCCTTCAAACGGCAAGGAGCCCAGGAACGAGGACTCGACCGCGGCTTTTCGGTCGGCGGCATAGGCAAACGCCTGGCGAACGAGCAGATCGTCAAAAGGCGAGCGAGCCGTATACAACGCCAAGCGCAGGGGCGTGCCACCCGTAATGTGCCGCAAGACAGTGAAGCGCGAGTTCGCATCTTTCCAAGCGACGGCTGGAACGTCGTAAGCTGCATCAGATTCCCCGGTTAGCAGAGAGCCATACCGAACGGTCTGATCGGGGAAGAACTTCCACTGGATCCCGTCAACGTAAGCCGGTCCCTGGTGCTTGGCTGTTGCCGGCGCGGAGTTGTAGTCGGGATTGCGGCGGAATATAACCTCTTTTCCCCGATTCCACTTCTGGACGATGAATGGACCCGATCCGACCGGGTTCTCGCAGTTCACCGCAAGTCCACGCTTGAGCGCCGTTGGCGACAGAATGCCCTGGGACGACTGGGCCAGAACATTGAGCAACGGCTGGAACGGCGCCTTTAGCGTTAGTCGAAGTGTCGCGGGCGCGATTGCCGCTGCCGATTCAAAGTTGTCGCTGAGGTAAGGAGCGGCCGTCGGATTGCGGAGGTCCGGATTGGTGCTGAGCCAGCCATTGATGTTGTCGGCGACTGCCTGTGCATCGAGCGGTGTCCCGTCGGTGAATTTCACGTTCGGCTTGATCTGAAACGTGTACACTTTCTTGTCGTCGGAGATGGTCCATGATGTAGCCAGCCATGGCACAATCTCCCCGTCCTTCGTCCGGGCGACTAGATTGTCGCTATATTGCCGCTGTAGATACCACTGCTGGACCCATCCTCCGAACAAGCAAGGCGGCTCCTGAAAGTGGCCATATCGAATAATGCCGCCGCGCCTCGTACTGTCGCTCGAACCGTCCTGAGCAAAAGTGCTGGGCGCATAGGCGATCTGCGAGAGCGTGGAGAGCGTTATTGCAATGGCTGCTGCCTTTTGCTTTCTGTAAGCGTGTGGCTGGCCCGCGAGAAGCGCAGATGATTGTGTGTCGGACAGAGACATATCGAACTCCAAGCTACTGATAGTGAAACCGCGAGGCAGACGGGCGATCAGGCCGTCGCCCGCTCTTGCGACGGAACGCCCCCTGGGAGCGCAAGGCCAAAACGGTCACGCAAGCTTTCTTCCCGATACTCGGTGCGAAACAGTCCGCGGCGCTGCAGTATTGGAACGACATGATCGATGAAGGCGGGCGCACCATCCTCCAACACATCTGGGATGATGTTGAAGCCATCAACTGCGCCGGCGCGGTACCATGCCTCGATCGAATCGGCGATCTGTTCCGGTGCGCCCGCGATCACGCGATGGCCGAAACCTTGAACGCTGCTTATGATCTCCCTAACTGTCCGGCCTTGGCGTGCCAAGCTTTCGATGGTGCGGTGATGACCGACCGAAAATGGGACATCATTTGGATCGGGCAGCAGTTCCTCGGGAATGGGTTTGTCAAGGCTGAGCTTTTCGGGCGCCACATTGATGCCTCGCGCCAAAGCGACAAGCGCGCCGGGCAGATCGAGTAATTCGTCGATCGCTCTCTTGCGGCGATACGCCTCCTCTTCCGTGCCGCCAACGAAGGTGACCAGGCCCGGCAGTATGATCGGCGCCGTCCGCCGGCCGAGTTGATGCGACAGCGCACGCAGGCGTCCGGCCTCGCGCAGCGCTGTCTCCAGGTCGCCTGCAGCAGCGAACACCAGATCGGCGCTGCGCGCGGCAAGCCGCAATCCGTCGTCCGAGCCTCCCGCTTGAACAATGATCGGGTGCACTTGTCGCGAACCGGGGTGCGTGAGCGGACCGCGGACGCTAAAGATATTGGTGTTGGGGTCGAGCAGTCGAAAGTGGGGATTGGCGTAGATTCCAGATGTCTGATCCCCGACGATTGTTCCATCTCCCCAGCTCAGCCATAGCCCACGGACCGTTTCGACGAAGTCTTCGGCGCGCTTGTAGCGCTCCTCGCGACCGAGCTCGCGCCCACCGAAATTGCCGACCGTCGCGGGGCTGGAGGTCGTGACAGCATTCCAGGCGGCGCGGCCGCCGCTAATGACATCAAGTGATTGGAAACGACGCGCCAGGTTGTACGGCTCATTGTACGTCGTCGACGCGGTTGCAATCAGTCCGATGTGTTTCGTCTCACGTGCGATTACCGTGAGAACAAGCGTAGGTTCAAGCCCGTTGAGTGGCGGTCGGCGGGTAATATCCCAAGATATTGCCGGGGTATCTGCAAGAAACACCGCGTCGAGCAAGCCGCGCTCGGCCACCTTCGCTGCCCGAAGATAATGCTCGATGTCAAAGAAAGCGCTCGGATTGGTGCTCGGCCAACGCCATGCTGCGGCGTGTCCGCCCGCGCCGTGAAGATTAAGCCCAAGATGAAGCGTTCGGATTGCAGAAGACATGAATTCTCCAGGCGCGGGATGGCATGCGCAGTTCAAGGGGTGTGTTGGCTCGGCTACGCTATCTGGCTGCTTCTTGCGCGCTCGCGCAGAGAACGAGCGGCATCCGAGGACGCGGAGAGGCCGCCGGTCGAGATTAGCGGATCAGGTGAAGCAACCCGCGCGCTCAAGGAGCCCGAACACTTGACCAAGCGCGAACCAGCTGGACCTCTGACGAATTCGCTCGAGCGACGGTCGGCCGGGGGACATTGTGTATTGTACTTGCCCGAAACTCTGCTGGTGAGCCTTACAATGCGTGCAACTCGCGCGATGACCAAAGCCGCTGTCATGACAACTCCACGGCCGACACCAGCGGCCTTCGATCGCGAGAGAATCAAGCGACGGGACATCAAACGCAATAGTTGCGTATTTCAATCTGCTACCGCGCGCTGGCATACTCTTCTACGACAGCCTCGTCGTCTTCGAGCTTGCAGGATTTGTGCGCGTGCAGTCTGGTTGTCGCAGTTTCTGAGCGCGATCCCAAAGTCACGCCGAGGCGAGTGATTGCAAATCTGATGTGTCTCTTGGAGCATCGTCGTTCGGGGCGCGCGCTCGGTGTCAGCGACGGGGGTCCTCGAGTATCCCTCGATAGGATAGAAGAACTTTCAGGCCGATCGGCGACGGACACAGCCCCACCGCTTGCCGGGCACCCTCGTTGCGCGCGGGCAGCGCTCTCAGCCCAGCACCGCCAGCATGAGTTTTAGTGGCCTCGCGTGCCTCTGTGGTGTGACTGTCAAAGCGTGTCAAGCTCATCGGTTAGTGATCGACTTGGGCGCGCGAGATCAAGCTTCTTGAGCAAGTGTCTTTGCCTCCTGGCCAAGCCTGCGCTCGCATGTCTCGCGATACCGGACCGATCCAGCGGGAGCTGAGATAAGGCGCTCCGCGAACCCAGCAGCGACGCCGCTGCGGGCTGGTCGACAGTTCTCGGCTCGGCGCTTTACTTGTCGATTGCCGCGGGCTGCCGACGTCACATAGTTGCCAACGTTGCTCACGACCTTTCTGATCGAGGCAGGATGCTGACGACTTCGCCGGAGATGCCGTCGGCTCAGCCACCTGGGTTGCGCTGCGCTTCTGGGACACCGACCTGACTGATCCACCGCTGCTGTTCATTCGTAAGCAGCTCCTGACGGGTAATGGTATTTAAAGCCCGCTCGAAGCGAACTTGTCGCGTGCATCCTGAATAGAATGCGACAGATCCCGCGACAGCTCGATGATCGGTCCAGCTGCGGACGCACCATCAAGGTCGCGCACAATGGCCCCGATGCAGCAATTGGTTGCTTCCAGCACCGCTAATGAGACCGACATTTCTGCGGGGGTGCGAACCCGAGCAAAATCGAATTGCGCCAGAGGGGCACCTAATCCGCGAAGGTGTTCAGCGGCGGAATTGTACGCCTGCCAACCTGGTTTTGGGAAAGCAAGGAGGGTCATTGCAACGGTCTCTGCTGCGCGACTGAATGAAGGGATCGTAGAAGCGATAGTCTGTAACCAATTGAGGCTACGGTTCTTGTCGAATGTCTAGAGCCCGCCGCGGCATTGAAGTGAGATCGTATTGACCTGATGCGGCTCAAGAACGTAGCCCCGCTTGTGCGGGCAAAAAAAGTCCGCGACCAGAGCGTTAGAGAAATCGTGTTGGCCTTCTGGGGAAGGAAATCCGCAGCCAAGCGGCAATTCCGGCCCCGAGTCGCTTATGTCAGTCGAACGGGACAACGCGTTTCCGTTTATGGGCGAGGCAGGCGTCTCTGCTCGGTGCGGGCGGGCGGACGGGTTCCGTTCCCTGCAATAACACTGAGGCAAACTTGCTCCAGGCCTAGTGTAACTCGCCGGTGACGAACTGCGCTCGTCCCATGCCGAATGACCAATCCTCATCCGCATTGATCACGAAACTTATCATGAGGTCAGTTGACGCTACTCCACAGGACGACGACAGCCTCTCGGCGAGGACGCGGTAAAACTCCAATTTGGACGCCTTGTCGCGCGGTCGGCTCGTCAACTGCAGCATGACCAATTTATCGGTCCGATTGATATCAAGACCTGTGTCAAGCGCGACGAGGCTGGATTTGGGGTGCTGATGCACCACCTGATAGCGATCGCGGGGCGGCACGTGGAGCGTTTCGACCAGAACTTCGTGAGTGACATCCAAAAGCCGTTGGATCTCCGCGTCACTTCGTCCCTCGATCAAATCGAACCGCAAAAATGGCATGGCGATGCTCCTGGAGGCTCAACTAACAAAGCTGCGGCCGGCAACCAAGGTGGACCGAGCAATGAAAAGCTGCAATACTCGTTGTATGTTTTCTCTGCCGAGATCGACATCATCATTCAAGATGACGGTCATCTATTTTTAAGATGGACGACGGAGCACGCCAACTCACGCGGCCCGAACACTTGCCAGGAAGCGATCGACATCCGCTTTCAGCAAAGTGGACTGGTGGTTCAGCCCACCTGCAGCCGCAAGCACATCAGCCGCAGCCACCCCGGTCTGGGCAGACGCCTCGCTCACCCCGACGATGTTGCGCGATACGTCTTCGGTGCCTTGCGCGACCTGCTGGATGCTGCGTGCGATTTCGCGCGTCGCGACACCCTGTTGCTCCACGGCGGATGCAATCGCAATTGCGATCTCGTTGATCGAGGATATCGTGCCGCTCACGCCCTCGATTGCTTGGACAGCCTCGCTCATGGCGCCCCGCATGCCGTTGACTTGGGTCGAGATCTCCTCCGTTGCACGTGCGGTCTGCCCTGCGAGCGACTTCACCTCGCTTGCCACGACGGCAAACCCCCTTCCCGCCTCGCCGGCACGGGCGGCCTCAATGGTTGCATTTAGCGCCAGCAGGTTCGTCTGGCTTGCGATCGCAGTTATTAACTGAACCACGTCTCCGATCTTTGATGTCGCGGCTACAAGACCTTGAATTGTGATATTAGTCCGTTGCGCCTCTTCAACGGCGCCTCCGGCGACCTTGGTCGAACGCGCCACCTGATTGCCTATCTCGGCGATCGAGGCCGAGAGCTGCTCAGTGGCCGACGCGACCGACTGCACGCTTGAGCTGGCCTCTTCTGCAGCAGTCGCAACCACTCCGGACTGGCGGCTGGCAGATCTCGCCGTCTCCGACATGCCTTGGGACGTCGTCCTCATAGCGGAAGCCGAGTGAAAGAGGGCATCGAGTGACGTGCTTACACCTTGTGCGAACTCGTCGGCCAGCTTGCCCAGGAGGCCCCGTTTTTCCGTCTCGGCCATCAATTTCATCTCGTCCTGTTCCTGGCGAAGGCGAGCGGTCTCTATCATGGCGTCCTGAAACACTTTGACGGTCGTCGCCATCTCTCCCACTTCATCCGCACGCGAGAGCGCAGGAATCGCCGATCTTGTATCGCCACTGGCGAGCTTTCGCATCGCCCGCGTGAGACTGGCGATCGGCCGCGTGATACTGCGGCTGAGAAGAATTGACGTGGCCACGACAAGCGCAAGGGCTATAAGGATGAGAAGGCCAATGCGCTTTGCTTCTGCCATGAATATCGCGTCTACGTCGTCCAGATAGATGCCGCCCGCGACTGCCCAGTCATAGGGCTTGAACCCCACGACATAGGCGATCTTGGGAAGTGGGTCGCCGACGCCGGCACGGGGAAAGCTAAAGGCGACAAAGCCGGATCCGCCGGACTTCACAAGATCGACTTGCAGCCGGGAGAAAAAGACACCGTTGGCATCCGAGGTGTCCTTCATGCTCTTGTTCTGAAACTTGGGATTGGGATGCGCGACCAGTACGGAATCCATGTCGAGGGCATAGAAATAGTCGTCCTTGCCGAAACGCAATGATTGAAGCAGTTGCTTGCTCCGTTCCAAGGCCTGCGCATCGGAGAGCCCTGCCGCTCGGGATCCCTGGTAGTCCAATTCAAGCACCTGCTTCGCCAGCAGGACGAGCTGCTGAAGCTTGTCTTTTCGGTCCTCGAGCAGGCTGCTCTTGAGGGCCGACAAGCCGACCCCGGCCACGGATGCAATACCTAGAACAGAGAGAACCACCATCAACATCAGCCTGGAAGAAATCTTGAACTTGGCAAGCATGAAAAATCCTCAACACGCTGAGTCCGACCATCACTCCGCCTCATCTATCGCACATTGATAAAAATTGCCTTTAGCCCACAGGGCCACCTTGATATCAGGGCCAGTCGAACAAGGGCGCTGGGATGTGAGTTTATGCAAGCCTCGTTGCGATCACTGCGGTTCGCGGCGAACCATTACCAGTTGAGATGACGGTCATCTCGTCTCTAGATGACGACGCGCGCCGCATGGTTCCCCAATGCGTCTTTCACGCGGCCCACATTGGTCGTTAGGATGATTGTGACGACATTCAAAATGTTGCTGCTGCTGGCTTCAAGAGTGGACTGGAATGGATCTCTCCGATCTCAAAGTGTTCGAGACGGTTCTGCGTCTTGGAAGTATCAGCCGTGCGGCAACGCAGCTGTGTACTGCTCAATCCAAAGTCACAACTCGTATCCGAGTGCTTGAGGGCAAGCTTGGCATTTCACTCTTCGAGCGTCACGCACGGGGCGTAACGCCAACCCCGGCAGCCCGCAGGGTCCTCCCCTATGTCGCGAGGCTTTCAAAACTTGCCGCGGATGCCCGAGCTGCGGCACGGGATGATGGTGTGCCGAGGGGCACTCTGCTGATCGGAAGCCTCGAGACGACCACCGCGTTGCGATTGTCTCCGCTTCTGCCAAGGTTTGCCAGCGCCTGTCCCCACGTCCAGCTCACGATCACGACCGGAAACACTACACGCTTGTTGAATGACGTCCTCGAGTATCGTCTCGACGGCGCGTTTGTCGCGGGCCCGGTCGATCACCCGGACCTGCATCAACGGCCTTTCTTCCACGAGGAGCTCGTGCTGGTAACGACCCCTTCGGTCCGGACAAAGGACCTGGCTGCCATCGGGCCCTTGAAGATGATCGTCTTTCAGACCGGCTGCTCTTATCGCACCCGTCTGGAGACGATGCTGATGGAAATGGGGATCACTCTGTCCGAGCCGCAAGAGCTTGGTTCTCTCGACGCCATCATCAGTTGCGTCTCCGTCGGCCTTGGTGTCACCTTGATGCCGAGAGGTGTCATTGCAGCTGCCGCCCGGGACGGCAGGGTCGCTGCGCATGCGTTGCCGCCTTCCCGGACGGCCGTTGAGACGGTGTTCGTCTGGCGAAAGGATGTCTATGTATCGAGCGCGATGACAGCCCTGTTCGATCTGATCGAATTCTGGCCGTAACTCGAGCCGTCCAGCCTAGGACCGCCGCTCGCCTTCGAAGTAGTTCAATAGGCCCGTGCCTGGTGCGCAGTTGACATACTCGAAAAGCTGGTTGTTCTCCGGCAGCACGAAGACTTCATGCCAGGTTCTGAGCTGGTTCTTCGCGCCGAACTTGCGGTAACGGGCCATTGCGGCGCGGAAGATCGCCCCGTGCGACGGATGATGCTCAGCCCAGTTCTCCATGTGGCCGAGCGAGAGAAAATATCCGAGCGCATGAGTCTCGAGCTCGGGTGCCCCGCCGACATCGCATGTTTGCTGAAACCGCAGCGAGCAGCAACCCGTTGCCTCAGGACTTTCGCGCAAGAAGTCCATTCCGCGTTCGAGGGGAGCTCGCAGGTCGCGCATGTAATCTTCGGTTTGGTCGGCATCGCAGCGCCCCCAAAAGGCCGCCGACCGAATCACCGTGAGGTTCCGGGGCGTAGCGATCCGCCACCGATTGGACCTGGTCTCGCGCGGCGTCGCGGATGGGAGCTCAGGCAGCGCCGACGGCAAGGGATCGACCGCCGCGAGTGGGATCCGGTCGCGCATCGCGCCGTAGTAGCCGCAATACGGTGTCGGGTAGAGCGCCACTTCGTTAGAGCGACTCATTCCGGCTGGATAATCGTTCCAATACAGCGTCTCAAGGCGTTCAATCGGAACGGTCAAGCTCTCACGGAAGTAGCCCGTTGCCTCCGAACACCTCGCCGAATCGTTCCACCAATTTGCCACGCGACTATCTTCGAGCCAATCATCACGACGGGTCCGGTCAACCCAATAGCTCGCAACCACATGCGTATAGAGGCCGTTGTGATCGACGAACCACGCATGATCGTGCACGTGCGGGCCGTTCGGCAGGCTGACGGCTTCGGACATCCACCGTATGAAGCCGGACTTGTAGACGGCTTCCGCGTTCGGTCCCTGGATGCCGTGAAATGCAACACACAAGGCGTCGCATTTGCGTGGGAAACCGACGGACCAACGCTGAACCACCGGCTCGAAACCTTTCGGCTTACGCAGCGGATTGATCCGCTCCAACACCTGAAAATTCATAGCGAGCTCCGTTCCCTAGTGGATTCCAAAATATGCCTTGTGAAGCTCGGAATTCTCTTTCAAGAGTTCAGCGCTTCCTTTGGCGACAACGAGTCCTTGTGCCAGCACGTAGCCGTAATCGGCCACGTCGAGCGTTTGACGCACGTTCTGCTCGATCAGCAGAACCGAAAGCCCGGCTGTCTTCAGTTGTCGGACTATTCCGAAAACCTCCGAGACAAATAACGGCGACAGTCCGAGCGAGGGCTCGTCGAAGATCACGAGTTCCGGATCGGCCATCAGCCCTCGCGCGATGGAGAGCATCGACCGCTCACCGCCGGACAGTGTTCCCGCGAGCTGGCTTCGCCGCTCCTTCAGACGCGGGAACACCTCGAACATCTCCTCCATCCGGGCCGCAACGCGCCTGTCGTCACGCATGATCAATCCGCCCACCTTGAGGTTATCAAGGACGCTCATGCGCGGCATCACGCGATTGCCTTCCGGGACCGTCGCGATCCCGAGGGCCGCGATCTTGTGGGTAGGCATGTTTGTAGTCGCTACGTGCCCAAAGCGAACCTCGCCTTTCCGGATCCGGGTCAACCCGAGGATGGCCCGGATCAACGTGCTTTTGCCGGCGCCGTTGGCCCCCAGGATGGCCGTTACCGTACCGGGCCTGACCTCGATGGTCACGTTCTTCAGAACGTCAGCGCGATCGTAGCCGGCGTTGATCGCATTGGCCGACAACGTCCGCGCCGCGGTTCGTCGCACGCTGATCATTGCCCTATCCCGAGATAAGCTGCCTGCACTTCGGGGTCGGCTATCAACCCGTCAAAACTGCCTTCGAAGACTTTTCGGCCGAAATTGAGCACGATGCAGCGATTGGAGACACGCCGGATGACGTCCATTTCGTGCTCCACCAGGACCACGGCGAGGTCCGGCATCTCGGACCTGAATGCGAGGAGATCGTCCATGAGTTCGCGCGTCTCATCCGGGGTCATACCGGCGGAGGGCTCATCCAGCAACAGCAGGCGCGGCCTGCCGATCAGCGCCCGGCAGATCTCGATCCGCCGACGATCGATCATCGCGAAAGAGTTCACAGGCTGGAACAGCCGGTCGGCAATCGCGGCGTTGAAGCGGGACGCAATCTCCCTTGCGCGATTGACCGTCTCCCGCAGCTCTCTGCCCCACCGCGCGCGCCGAAACATATTTGTAAGGAGACCGAGATCGCAATGGCAGAGGGCTCCGACCGCAATATTGTCGAACACGCTCTGATCGAGCATCAGCCTCGATCGCTGAAAGGTTCGCGCGACACCGGCACGACCGATCATCTGGGGCGCACAGCCAAAGAGGTCGCGGCCATCGAGCCGGATCGTTCCCGCGTTCGGGTCGTAAAGTCCCGTGATGACGTTGAAGAATGTCGTCTTCCCCGATCCGTTGGGCCCGACCAGCCCGATCGTCTCGCCGCGGCCGATTTCGACGTCGAAACGGTCGAGCGCGACCAGCCCGCCGAATGTCTTGGTGAGACCGGCACAATGCAGCAGAGTGCTACTCATTTTGGCGCTCCGTCGATGAAGCGGGACAGGTCCCTCACCGGACGAGGCAGGATGCCGCCCGGGCGGAACAGCAAGATGACGAGCACGAGCAAGGCGAACAGCAACAGGCGGAATTCCTGGATCGACTGCAGTTTTTCCGGCACTTCCAGGATGATCAGCGCGGCTACGACGGAGCCCCACAAATTGCCGATTCCGCCCAGCACCACGATTGGAGAGCATCAGCAGGGAGTCCCCGAGGCCCGCGCCGTTGGGTGTCACGAACCCGTTCATCATCCCGTAGAGCGCTCCAGCCATGCCGATGATGGCGTTGCCGAGGACAAAGCCGACGACCTTCCACAGCCGGATCGACAGGCCGAACACCGCCGCGGCGGTCTCATCGCTGCGGACAACGTCCAGGGCGATGCCGACCCACGAGTTTTCCAGACGACGGACGAGGATGAATACGAGGCCGAACATGCAGACCGAGAGCGTTGCATAGGGCAGATAGAACGACACGCTCCATGGACCAATCTGTTTGAGCCGGGCGAAATCGAGCCCCATGATCGAGAAGCTTCCGATCTTCAGCCCCTGGGGCCCGCCGAGGACGTCGTTGACTTCGAGCCAGGTCCGCAGCAGCACGCCGAAGGCGATCGTCACGAGCGCGGCATAGTGCCCGCGCGTTCGCAGCACCGGCAGCAACAGCACGAGGCCCATTGCACCCGTCACAATCGCGCCGATCAACGGCGCAAATGTGCGCGGAACGGTGGTGTATGCAGTCACTAGGGCGGCCGTATATGATCCCACGACGAAGAAGGCCGCGCCTGCGAAGTTGGCGATGCCGGCGAATGCGAGCTGCAAGTTGAGAGCGATGCAGGCAGTCGAGAAGATTGCTACCGTTGACAACATGAGAAGCGCGTAGTGATCGGCGTGAAACAGGACAATCAGGATCAACGCACACAGCAATGCCATGCCATTGGCAACGCCTCGGTAGTCGCCGCAGGTGGCGGCAATCTCCCGGCCGATCTGCGTTCGATCGGACACTCCAAACGCCAGAACGAAGGCTGCGAGCAAGGCGAGAACGACGGGCTGGGATTCGGCGTGCATCATCACGCCGCCGCCGGAAAACAGGAGCGCCACCACGGCTGCGACGAGGGCGCGCGGATGACGACGAATCCGTGGGACGGAGAGCGAGGGAGCCGGGCTTGAAAGGCTGCTCATGTCACACCCGTTCGCTGCGCTGTTCTGCAATGATTCCTGTCGGGAACAACGCAATCAGGATGATGATGACGGCAAAGGCCACCACATCGCGATAAGCGCTCGAGATCGGCATCGCCACCACAACCAGCGTCTGCACGCCGGCGAATAGAAATCCCCCGATGATCGGCCCGATCAGGCTTCCAAGACCGCCCACCACAGCCGAGGCGAATCCGATAATGCCGAGCAGAACGCCCATGTTGAAGCTGATCTCGCGGTAATACAGCCCGAGCATGCAGCCGGCAAAGGCGGCGAGCCCGATCCCAATGCGAAGGTCCCCAGCACCACGCGCTGCTGGTCGATGCCTGCAAGGCGTGCAACCTCGTCATCCTGGGCCACGGCGCGGATCGAGAGCCCGAACCGGGTGCGGGTCACGAACAGATGCGTTCCCACCACCAACAGCAGTCCGGCACATACGATGATCACACTATCGATACCCACACTGAAGGAACCGGCATTGATCATGCCACTCGGCAACAGAGCCGGAAACGGCTTCGGGTTGCCCCCGTTGGGCACGCCAAGCCGGATGGCCTCGCGTAGCACGGTGCCGGCCATTAAGGTCGCGAGCAGCACATTGATGCTGGGGGCGCCGCGCAAGGGGATCACAAGAATCCTCCCGATCACGATGCCCGCGAGCGCCCCGGCGCCGACCGCAGCCGCCAAACCGGTGAGCAAGGCCAGCGCAGGGGGCAGCGCAAAGAGAGCTCCCGAAACGCCGGCGGCTCCCAAGGCTGAAAAACTTCCGAGCGTCACGACGTCACCATGCGAGAACTTGATGACGTCGAGCACCCCAAAGAACAGCGAAAATCCAACGGCGATCATTGAGTAGATCACCCCCAGCATGAGGCCGTTGAACAGCTGCTGCGCTACGATCCCGATGTCCATCAATGTCTCCGCACGCTAGGGCGTCGCATGACGTCTGGTCAATTGAGGCGGAGTTTTCGTTTGCTGGCGGCATATTCGCTATCCGGCCAATAGACCCATTTACCATCCTGGGCGACATAGACGTTGGCCCTCAGAATGTTCTGCCTGTGGTCGTCGAAATTGATCTCGCCGACCAGCGACTTGTATGCCTTGGTCGTATTGAGCAGGTCCCTGACCTTGGCGCGGTCGGGGCCAACCTTCTCGATCGCATCCATGATCAGAGTGGCGGCGGAGTAGGCGAAGGGGCCATAGGCGTCCGGGTCTTCGCGAAAGCCCGCCTTGGCGTATGCGTCGAGAAACGCTTGACCCTGCTCATATTTGGTGATGGGAGCACCGTTGTGGAAGGAAATCGTTCCTTCCGCCGCGGCACCTGCGCCTTCCAGGAAGCCTGCGTTCATGATGCCAGAGACGCCCGCAAGCTGAGCGGTGACACCGACCCGATCCATTTGAGCCCGCAATCGGACGCCGAGCGGCGTCAGGCCGCCCACCATGATCAGATCTGGCTTCAGCTCCTTGATCTTGGTGAGCTCAGCCGTGAAGTCCTGCTGATCCGGGCTGACCGGAAAAATCGCGACGATCTCGCCGCCGGCCAATTTGAGATATTCGCTGAAATATTTGTTCTGTCCCTTGCCGTAGTCGGTGGTGTCGTGAACGACAACGTATTTCAGGAAACCCTGCTTGGTGAGGAACTCCGCTGCGAGCTTGCCTTCATTGATCATCGTCCCGTTGACGCGATGAATTTCGTGGTAGTCGTTGCCATAGGTGATCTCGGGCAGGATGGCGCCCCACACCACGACCGGCAATCCGAACCGGGCATAGGTATCAACCGTCGCGATGCCTACGGCAGAGCAATAGTGGGTCACACCGGCGATGATGCTACGATCCGATGCGGCCTTGGTTGCGACCTGGATGCCGATATTCGGCTTGCATTCGTCGTCCAAGGTGACGAGCTCGAAAATGTACTTTGCCGATGGGTCGGCGTTTCTCAATTGCACGGCCAACTGCGTGGAATTGCGGCCCCCGATACCGGGAGCTGAATTCCCGCCCGACAATGGTCCAATAAACGCAAGCTTTACGGTCTCCTTGGCCAAGACCGGAACTGTTCCGGTCGCCACCGCGACCAGCGCGCCGCATGTCAGCAGCAACAATTTGTTTATCAGCTTCATTGGCAATGCCCTCCCCTGCTCGGAAAAACTGTATCCATCGCGCACGAGCGAGACAGTGCGAATCTTCGCAAATGGGCGTGCGCGAACGGAGCACGAGCAGGTGGACCGGCGATGATCGCCTACAATCGAGACAGATTGCTGCTGCTTTGGGCAACGGATTGCCTTCGACGAGGCGGATGCGGACGCAAAAAAAACACCCCGTTGCAATCGGCAACGGGGTGACTGGGTCGCAGGACATCTGCGACAAGTCGAGGGAGGTAGTCTTCGTAATCACGACAGCCAGGGGCTCATCGCAGACGTCGAATAAATCCTTCATACCATCGCCACGGCAAATTCCCGCGGGGCGTTCGTGCAAAGGGTCTTGCACGAACACCTTGATGGCAATTGGCGGCTCATGCGATCTGGCGGCTGGCTGCCGGTGTGTTGCCGAATTCACTGGAAAGGTCGACTGCGACAGTCTTAGGCAGGCAGAGGACATTAACCGCCGCGGTCATCAGTGCGATCGCGATGGGATAGATCAGGCCGGCGTAGATGTTGCCGGTGTAGCTGACGAGCGAGAGGCTGATCAGCGGAACGAAGCCGCCGAATATCCCGGTGCCGATGTGATAGGGAAGCGACAGCGAAGTATATCGCAGCCGCGCCGGAAAGAGCTCGACGAGAAATGCGGCATTCGGCCCGCAGACCAGCGCTACGAAGATGAGTTGCGCCAGGATTAGCGCGGTGACGACCACGTAATTGTGCGCAGCCGTGGCGCTTGCAATCCCCATGTAGATGGGGACGTAGAGCGCGGCGGCGAGCAGCAGGCCGGCGACAATCAGCGGGCGGCGTCCGATGCGGTCTGACAGGGCCCCGCTCACGACGATCAGGGGCGTGCCAAGGGCTAGAGCAACGGCGACGCAGACATTTGCCGTCAGGAAGTCCACCTTGAGAACGCTCTGCAGGAAATACAGCGCATAGAATTGTCCAGTGTACCACACGCATCCCAGACCCGCCGTCGCGCCGAAGAGAGCATAGAGCGCATAACCCAACCCTTGTCTCGTCCCAAAACTTTCGCGAACCGGCGCGCGCGAGACCTTGCCGGCCTGGCGCATCTGCTCGAAAACCGGCGACTCGCTCAGCTTCAGACGAAGATAGATCGAAAACACGACGAGAAGTGCAGACAGTAAGAACGGGATACGCCAGCCCCAAGCACGGAAAGCTTCCTCCCCGAGCGATAGCCGACACGCCAGCACGACCAGAATTGCAACGAAGAAGCCCAAGGTGGCTGTGGTCTGGATAAAACTGGTGAAGAAGCCTCGACGGTTTACCGGTGCATGCTCAGCCACATAGATGGCAGCGCCACCGTACTCGCCGCCGATGGCCAAGCCCTGTACCAAACGGAGCAAGACCAACGCGACAGGTGCAGCAAAGCCGATATTTTCATATGTCGGCAAAAGGCCGACCGCGGTGGTCGAAATCCCCATTAAGATAAGTGTCAGCAGAAACGTGTGCTTGCGTCCCAATCGGTCGCCAAGACTGCCGAACAGGATGGCACCGAACGGCCGGATGACGAATCCGGTCGCAAAGGTCGCAACACTGATCAAGACGGCGGCGGTGGGATCATTGGCGGGGTAAAAAAGGGTCGAAAAGAACACGGCAAGGCTTCCATAGAGATAGAAGTCATACCATTCGATAACCGTGCCTGCACTTGAGGCAAGCACCACCGTCCAGATGCTCAGGTTCGGGGCGTCCGCTTTAGGTTCGCTCATCATATCTCTCCATGGGCCTTGTTGGGCACGTGTTTTCCCGGGCGCGTGCGCCGCAGCGCACGCGCCTTTTCCACCCGGCAATACATAGAAAGTTGCGGACCCGTTAGGCCGCGATAGAAGTTCGCGTCGGCGCATAGCGCGCAAGACATGCGCTTGCTTCTGCCGAAATTCGCTTCACCAGCTCACCGGCGGGTGGAATGTCGTTGATGAGACCGATTGCTTCTCCGACCGTGACATTGGCCGTATCGTAGTCGCCGGAGACCCACGCCTTCTCGACGCGCTGCAGCTCGGCTTCTTGCAGTGTGCGCAGCTCGTCTTCCCGGCCATGCCACCTTTCGATGAAGCCGTTCTTCATCAGGCGTCCGGTGTACTCCGAGGGCCAAGCCTTTTTGCGGACAACGTCGTAGACACGTGTCCGGATCGTTTCATCGCCGGTGGCTGCCAGCACCTTTTCCTTAGCGTTGCGATGAATGACCGATTCTTGCGTGGCCCAAAACCGCGATCCGATCAAAGCACCGTCGGCACCTAGCATTAGCGCGGCGGCGAGACCGCGTCCGTCAGCAATGCCTCCGGCGGCAAGAAGGAGAACGCGCGGCGCTCGTTGCGCGATCATATCGGCGACTGCAGGAACGAACGGCATCGTCGAGCGCGCCGTGAGTCCGTGGCCGCCGGCCTCCGTACCCTGTGCGATGATAACGTCCGCGCCGACGTCGATCGCCCGCTGGGCATGCTCGAGCGTATGCACCTGACAGATCAGGGGGATGCCGGCCTGCTTCACTTTCGGGGCATATGGCGCAGGATCCGAGAACGACAGCATGATCGCTTTCTTGTGCCGCTCCAGAGCGAGATCGAGCAGACCCGGATCGTTCGCCAGCGCCCAGGTGATGAATCCACAGCCGACGTCCGGGCGGCTCACCTTTGCGGACTGTTCTTCGAACCAGGCGCGGTTGGCATAGCCGCCGCCAATAAGGCCGAGAGCACCTGCCGCGGAAACCGCGGAGGCCAGCTCGCCGCCGGAGGCCGGATCCATCGGCGCCAGCACGATCGGGTGCTCGAGCCCAAAAAATTCGGTCAGTCTCGTCTTGATAGCCATGTCTCTTGCTCTCCTAGGCTTATGCCCGTCTCGGATACTGGGAAGCTAGATTGGCTGTTGACAACATAAAAGTGATTATTATTGATCAGAGTCATCATTCCGGGAGATGACCACATGGACAGCACGGATCTGAATTTCTTTTCCGCGGTCGCCACGGCCGGCGGAATCGGCCGCGCCGCCCACAATCTCCACACCGTGCAATCGAACGTGACCCAGCGAATTCGAGCGCTGGAGAACCAGCTCGGTGTCCGACTTTTTGATCGGTCCAAGAAAGGCGTTACGCTCACCTCCATGGGCAACAGGCTGCTTCCTTACGCCAAGCGCATCAGCGATCTGTTGGCCGAGGCGCATTGCGCAGTGAAGGACGAGGCGTGGCCGGGCGGGGAGCTGCGCATTGGATCAATGGAGACGACGGCGGCGTTGCGCCTACCACCGTTGCTCACCCATTACGGCATCGCTTATCCCGATGTTGACGTCCAAATCGAGACAGGCCCGACCGCAGCGCTGGTCGACTGCGTATTGTCTCGGAAGCTTGACGGAGCTTTTGTCTCTGCACCGGTCACGCACGGTGAACTGACCTGCACACCGATCGTGGAGGAGGAGCTGGTGCTGATCACGCCGCCGATGGTGACGTCCCCCCAACACCTCGGCAAATTCCTGGCTTCGGGAAGCGGCCGGAAGGTGATCGTGTTTCGTGCCGGTTGCTCCTATCGACAGCGTCTGTCCGAATATCTTGCGCATCGTGGTTTCGTCGACCTGCGCTGGATGGAAATGGGAACGCTCGACGGAATCATCGGTTGTGTGGCGGCTTCGGTCGGGCTGTCATTGGTGCCGCGCGTCGTCGCTGATTCTGCCGAACGACAGGGCTTGATCCGCCTGCATTCGCTGCCGAACGGGACCGGCAGGGCCACCACGGTGTTCGTTCACCGCAAGGACGCATTCGTGTCCTCCGCTCTGCGGGCGTTCATGGAATGCGCCGGATCGGGAACGAACCAAACAGCTCCGCCCGAGCAACCGGCAGTGGCGCTCAAGCAGCCTCGAAAGACGGCCTCGCCGCCTTGACTGATGCCACGATAAAGCGATGCACTTCTGCAACCCGCCGCGTTTCGTGCGTATCGGGATGCGACGTCAACCAGTAATTCCGCACGAAACGAATGTCGGGAAGCAGACGCTGCAATTCGGGATAGCGCTGGGCCACGTAATCATGAAGGATTCCGACGCCGTGTCCACCACGAACGGCCTCCATCTGCGCAACGACGCTACCGCATTCATAGCGTCGCGACATGAGCCGGCCGAGCACTGAGGCATAGTCCAATGCCCTGCTGTAGACGAAATCCTCGACCTGGGTGACGAACAGGCGGCCGGCAAGATCGGCCTGCGTCTTGATGGGACCCTCGCGCGCGAGATAAGCATCAGCAGCATAGACACTGAGCGTGTAGTCGGTGAGTTTGGACAGGATCAGCTTACCCTGCTTGGGCCGGTCCAGCGTGATCGCAACGTCGGCCTCGCGCCTTGACAGGGAGAATGTGCGCGGAAGCGGCACGAGTTGAATGACAAGGCCCGGGTGCTTCGCGGCCAGCGCGCCCAGCCGATCGGCCAGGAAGTAGTTGCCAAGCCCGTCCGGTGCCCCTACGCGCACGGTTCCGGTGAGGGCCTCGGCGGCGCCTCCAATGCTCGATCCCACTTTGAGGAATTC
Source organism: Bradyrhizobium sp. CW1 (assembly GCF_023100665.1). NCBI lineage: Bacteria > Pseudomonadati > Pseudomonadota > Alphaproteobacteria > Hyphomicrobiales > Nitrobacteraceae > Bradyrhizobium > Bradyrhizobium sp. CW1. Next base: position 228,328 of record NZ_CP064685.1, on the reverse strand, counting down.
GCTCTCTGCGCGCTCGGCAGCCGCGACGAGCGCCTCGCCCGCCGCCGTCAGCGCGCAGCCTGTAGTGTGTCGTTCGAGCAGTTTGGCATTCAAGCTACTCTCCAGCGCGGTCAGTTGCCGGGCGACCGTTGCATGGTTCAGCCGTAGGCTTTTCGAGGCCTTCAGAATCTGGCCGGCACGCGCCACTTCTAGGAATATCCGAACGCGCTCCCAATCCATTGACTACACTTTCTGCACAACGGAGCCGCGAATTCGGCCGTTGATGCCGCATTTTTATGCGCTGCATATCTGGCTCGATCAAGCATCATGTTAGGGAGAGCAGCCAATGCCCGTGACTATTCCGAACTTCATCAATGGCGAGCTGGTGCCGAGCCGGGGCCCTCGCACCGCGCCGGTTTACAATCCCGCGACCGGCGAGCAATCGGCAACGCTCGGACTTGCCACGACGCAAGACGTGCGGTCGGCCGCTGCAGCCGCCCGCAAGGCCTTCCCGGGCTGGGCGAACACACCGCCACTGCGCCGTGCTCGTATTCTCAACCGTTTCCTGCGGATCATGGAGGATCGAATCGATGAACTTGCCCAAGTGATCACCGCCGAACACGGCAAGGTGCTTTCGGACGCGAAGGGCGAGATCCAACGCGGCATGGAGGTGGTGGAGTTCGCGACCGGCGCGCCGCAACTGCTCAAGGGAGAGATCACCGAGAATGTCGGGACCCGTGTCGACAGCCACTCGCTGCGTCAACCGCTCGGGGTGGTCGCTGGCATCACGCCATTCAATTTCCCGGCAATGGTCCCGATGTGGATGTTCCCGGTTGCGCTGGCCTGCGGCAATACGTTTATCCTCAAGCCGTCGGAGCGCGATCCCTCGGCCTCGCTCGTGCTTGCGCAGTGGCTGAAGGAGGCCGGGCTGCCCGACGGCGTGTTCAACGTCGTGCATGGCGACAAGGAAGCGGTGGATGCCATCCTAACGGATCCCGATATCGTGGCGGTCAGCTTCGTCGGCTCGACGCCGATTGCGCGATACATCTATGAGACGGCGACCAGCCACGGCAAGCGCTGCCAGGCGCTGGGCGGCGCCAAGAACCACATGATCGTGATGCCTGACGCCGACATGGACCAGGCCGTCGACGCTCTCATGGGCGCGGCTTATGGCTCCGCCGGCGAGCGCTGCATGGCGATCTCGGTAGCCGTTCCGATCGGAGACACCACCGCCGATCGTCTGATCGAAAAGCTGGCGCCCAAGGTCCGCGCGCTTAACATTGGTCCCGGTACTGACCCCGAGGCCGAGATGGGCCCGCTGGTGACGAAGCAGCACCTCGACAAAGTCCGAGGCTATATTGATGCCGGCGTTGACGAAGGCGCGAAGCTGATTGTGGACGGGCGCGATTTCCATCGCCAGGGCTACGAGAAGGGCTACTTCATCGGCGGCAGCCTGTTTGATCGCGCGACCACGGACATGAAGATCTATCGCGAAGAGATCTTCGGACCGGTGCTCGTGGTGGCCCGGGCCAAGTCTTATGACGACGCGGCCGACATGATCAACCAGCACGAGTTCGGCAACGGCACCGCAATCTTTACCAGGGATGGCGATGCGGCGCGTGAGTTTGCGCATCAGATCCAGGTCGGCATGGTGGGCATCAACGTACCGATCCCGGTGCCGATGGCATTCCATTCGTTCGGCGGATGGAAAGCCTCTCTGTTCGGCGACCATCACATGCATGGCCCCGAGGGCGTTCGCTTTTATACCAAGCTGAAAACGATCACGACCCGTTGGCCGACCGGCATCCGGGCCGGCGCCGAGTTCGTGATGCCGACGATGTCCTGATCTTCTCCGAATGGAAGGCCGTGGCAGCCCCACGGCCTTCTCAACCCGCCAGTTGGCCCGGCCCCCAAATGGTGAACTCTGGCAGTCGCGCCAGAGAGCTGAATTCGGCCGATCAATCCGTGAATATCGCTGGGCCGGGATCAGATTGGCCCTGTCGATCTCCATCGGCCGCTCGAGGCTGTCATGCTCGCTCTCATCAGCTCCATTGGGTCACTGGGAACGCTCACCTCTCGGCCAAGCTCCCGTGGTGAGCGCCCTCGGAGAATATTCGACCACTTCTCCGATGAGAGGGATCGCCGCAGCACGCACTCTCCGGCCGGCCGTGACATGAAGCCGCCAGGCGCGCTCGGCGCCCTTGAAGCCCTGAATCGGCGGATCATTCCAGAGCAACTCGATCGTCCCGTGCAGAATTAGGACATCGCCGACGACAAAGTCGACAAAAAGCAGTCCCGCCCTGGGATTGGACATAAAATTCCCAAGCGTGTTGAAAAAAGAATTACCCGCAAAGTCCGGAACGGTGATCTGGTTATCCGCCACGTGAATGAAGCCTGGCTTACCGCCGCGGTGAGAAATATCGCAATCGAACGATGATCCGTCATCTGAAGCCGCACATGAGGCGACGAAGAAGGTCGCCGAGTGGCGGATCAGCTCTCGTGCCGCATCGTCCAAGACGGCGAACGCCTCGACCTCGCCGGGACCGAGTTGCTCCGGCGCAGCGGATGGTGCCGCGCTGATATGGCGCGTGTGGATGTATTGAGGGCAATTGCCAAAGCTCTGCACGACCGCCACCTCGAAACTTGTCTGGTCGAGGGTGATCAGCGTTCCGTTCATGCGGTTTCGCCGACGATTGGTCAGGTCTATGCCCAGCACGCCCAAGCTGGCGCCCACGGAAAGATTCGTTCCGAGCAGGTCGAAGGTTTTCGGTAACGCTTCGATGCGCAGCCGTCCTGGATCCGGTGAAGAGACGAATCCGCGCGGGCCAAACTGGACCGAAGGGATCGGCCAGCCCGCTCGGTCCGACGAGCCGACAAGGAGGTATTCGAGTCCTGCGAAGAATTCACGGTGCTGATCCGGCATCCATGTGCGGATGGAGGTTTTCCCGCGCTCGCTCATTCTGTCGGCCACGCCGACGCGTCGCTGCACGTCGATCTCGCCCTGGTGAAAAGGAGACGAGCTCCGTTCGGAAAGGCTGGTCATGACCGCACCTCGAAGAAGATTTGCCGATCAGCTCGCAGGCGCGCTTGGCATCCGCTGAAAATTCGGAAGTGCTTCCAGCCGCCCCAGCCAGGCGACAATGTTCGGGTAGGAGGACAGTTCAATGCCTCCCTCCGGAGCGGCCCGTGTGTAGCTGTAGCAAGCGAGATCAGCCACGGTGGGATGGGTTGCCGCGAGAAACTCGTGCTTCGCAAGATGACCATCCATCACGCTGAACAGACTGCTGGCGATCTCGGCCGCTTGCCGGCCATCGACGGGCAAGTTGAACACCTTGCCCAGCCGAGCTGTCGCTGGTCCATATGCGAGCTGTCCGGCTGCCACGGACAGCCAACGTTGCACGGCAGCCGCACTGACGGGATCTTCCGGAAGCCACGTCTCGGTAGTGTCGTAGCGCTTGGCCAGATAGATCAGGATTGCATTGGAATCGGCAACGACGGCGCCGTCATCATCGATGACAGGTATCTGCCCGAACGGGTTCATCGCGAGATAGGCCGGCGTCTTTCGCTCGGCAGGGGGCGTCGGGATCAACTCGTAGGGAAGCGAGAGAAGGCCGAGCAAGAGCTCGACCCGGTGGCTGTGTCCGGACAATTTGCCGCCATAGAGCTTGATCGTAGCTGACATTCCCAATTCGCTTTCGCTATTCAAACGATGTCTCGGTACTTATCATTTCCCATTCGGGCGATAATCGAATGTTCCTTCAATTTACCATTGCGGTTTTCGCAACGATCCAGACGAGCAGAATGACTGGCCGCCTTTTTTCCCTCTGAACTCGCGCAACACGTTCTTCTGAACCTCTCCGATCGTATTCCGGGCAGCTCGCTCACGCAGAAATCGTTGTTCGGCAGGTTGTATGGAACCAGCCGTCCTTCAGCACCGCCACGCCATCCCTTTCCCCTGCAGCTCCTCCTGCCGTCGGGACGGCGGCCGCGACAACTCGCTCGCCGAAATCGATGTGGCAGTCCGACGACGGCGCTTTCGAGCACATCTGGAATGCGGTCGATCTCGAGTTCGAACTCCTTCGGATGAACGTTGTAACCGCCCGAAATGATCCCATCCTTCGCGCGCCGACCTTCAAAGGGAGCCGACGGCGGAACGCACGAGTTCTGTCGGTCACTGCTCCAACAGCTCGCTGAGAACGCGCTTCATCTCGGCCCCCCTTGATGGATCACTCAGTCCGCAACTGCCCGCTCAAGCTCGGCCACTCTGGGTCTGACCGTCTCCTGCTGCGAGGACTGGACCGGCCGTTCGTCCCCCTCGCCTGTCTCCATGTCGATAAAAACGGCCGGCTCGCGCTGCGAACGGTCAATCGTCAGCGAAAACACATCGAAACGATTATAGTAGCCTACGACATCGTGAAATTGCTTCGGTTCGACGCATTGCGCGACGTCAATATCGGCATATGCGATGCCTTCGCTGTCTGAGAGGACGTCGCTGATAATCTGCCCTGTTGGATCGAGGATCATCGATACAGCATGCGGTGTGCCCTCGATCACATCCAGCATGGCGGGGTTAGCCTGTCCGAGCGCGTCCTTCATACCTACGTCCATGCAGGCGGACGAAACGATGTTGAAGCATTTGGCTTCAAACGAATGAGCTCCAGCCCGGATCTCGATGGCCCTGCGTAGGTCATAGCCCCCCTTCTCCTTGGAGGGACGCGTCGGCCAGATCGGCGGGTAGGTCGAAATATGAACTTGCTCGCCCTGCGCCATCAATGAATAGCGGGCAAGTGGATTCGTATTCTCACCACAAATCAGCATGCCAATGCGGCCGATGGAGGTCTGCGCGACGCGCAACCCACGCGCGTCTCCGGCAGCCCAGATCAGCTTCTCGTAAAAGGTCGGAACGAGCTTGCGATGATGATTCAGGATCGATCCATCTTGGCCGATCAAAAGATTGGAGTTCCAGATACAGCCAAGGCTGGCAACCGTCCCTTCCGTAAAACCGATAGAGACCACGACGTTGTGGCGCTTGGCCGCCATCCTGACCTTTGTCAATTCCGCGCTGTCGAGCCGCAATGCCTGGGCCGACAACGCTCTGAAGAAATCATGAGACATGATCGGCGCCTGCAGCGCCGCCCACACGGGAAAGCCGGGAATGAACGATTCCGGGAAAGCAACCAGCGAGGCACCGTTGCGTGCCGCCTCGGCAACGAGGTCGCAGGCCTTGTCTGCACTTTTGGCCGCGTCGAGGAAAACTGAAGATGTGTGGCACGCGGCAGCTTTGAAGCGCGGCAAATTCGACGGCATTTGAGACGATCCTCTCGGTTTCTGGCACCACAGGTTAGTCTTTCGCCGGCGGGTGGCGAATGCGGAAAATCTGCACGAGCGGTTGCGCGTCTTCAGACGACCAGGACCGGCACGCGATAGATCGCGTTGCGTCGGCCGCCGGCCGGCTGATTCTCGCCCGATCGCGAGATCGCCCGAGACAGGAGACCGCAGCATCCCTCTTTTACTATCCAATCACAGGTGAACTTGGTCCAGGATCGTCCTGACACCTTCTCCAAGCGGCATCCCTGCCAGCTCCGCCCTTCATCGGCGCTCAGTTCGACCGCCGCAATTCCGTCGTCACCCCAGGCCCATCCCCAGACCTGCAAAACCTCGTCACGCCTGAGCTGACGATTCGGCTTTGGCGCCACGATGACCGATTGGGGGGCGATCGCCCACACCGGCTGGGTCGAGCCGTCCGGCGCGAGGTCGTTGTACCATGTGGTGGTGAAGACGCCCGGAGCCCGCTCCGAGCGCAATTCGAGCTTGCGGAGCCATTTGACGCTGTTCGTGCCGTAGAAGCCCGGGACCACCAACCGCAACGGATACCCGTGCTCAGGAAGCAGCGGCGCTCCGTTCATCTCATAGGCGAGCAAGACGTCGTCGGATATCCGGGAGAGCGGCAGATCCTTGATGTAATGTCCGCACGCGATGCCTCCGAAGTCGCCGGAGTCCGCCCCCTGTGACCAGACGAAATTTGCGCTCCTCGCCACGCCCGCTGATGCTAGCACATGATCCAGACGAACGCCCGCCCAGCGCACGTTGCAGACCCGCTGCGTGGGCTTGTCGGGCGCCAGCGGGCTGCCTGCACATTGATGCACCGAGACCAACTCGGTCTTTGGAAGCGACTTGAGCTGACCGACGGAGAAGCTCGCGGGCGTCTCGACCAGGCCGGCGATTTCCAGCGTCCAATCATCCCCATGAGTGACATCGAGAACACCGAGATGGCACAACACGATGCAGCCTTCGACTGGCGTGATGCGGTCGGTCAGCAGATGCGGTTCAGAGGGAATTCGGCCGAAGAAGCCGCGTACCTTGTACGTAAAGTCGTCAGCCATCGCAGCGCTCCCTCGCGCCGGCATTCTAGTACATCACGGGAGGACGTCGACCGTAAGAAATTCCGCAGATACACTTGCGCGTATTCGATCACTCGAATTCGTTCAGATACGCTCTGTCCGCCTTGAAGATCTCATGAAGGAACCGCAGCAGCGTACGCACCCTACCCATATATTCGATATCCTCATGGACGGAAATGTAGAGCGACCGCGTGACCACCACATCTTTCATGAGCCATACAAGGCGAGGATCCTTTTTTGCCGAGAAGAAGGGCAGAAGGCCGATGCCACGCCCGACAGCGATCGCATTCTGCTGGGCTGCCATGCTGGTCGATCGAAACACGACGCTCTCCGGCACCAGGACGTCGTGCAGCCACTGCACCGGCTGGATAGCCACGAGATCGTCGACATAATCAATGAAATCGTGACGCTTCAATTCTTCCATGGTGCCCGGCGTCCCCCGTTCCACGATGTACCTGGACGACGCGAACAGCCCAAGCTTGAACTCGCCAGCTTTTTTGACCGAAAGTTTGGGGCCCACGAGGGGAACGAAGCTGATGCACACATCCGCCTCGCGTTTGGTCAGATTGATCAGATGCCTTTCGGTCACAAGCTCCACGACAACGCCCGGGTGCTTCTCATTGAATTGGACCAACTTCTCGGCAAGGTAGAAGGCGGCAATACCCTCCATGCTCGTCAGCCGGACGCGACCAGTGGGCTCGGCGGGCGTGGCGCGGAAATCTTCCGATATCACCAGGGCCGCGCCCTCAATTTTCTCGGCCTCTTGGTAGAGCTTGTGCCCGTCCTCCGTCAGCACGAACCCGTTCGGCTTGCGGTCGAAAATCTTGATACCAAGATCTCGCTCAAGCTCTGAAATGCGCCGGCTGACCGTCGTGTGGTCGACTTTGAGGCGCCGCGCGGCCGGCATCAACCGCCCCTGCCGGGCGAGTTCAAGGAAGAATTTCAGGTCGTTCCAGTCGAACATTCGCTCCTGCGTGCCAATCCGGAAGAGGCCAACGACGAAAATCCGACGGTGGGTGACCGCCCCCCGCCCGATCAAACAGCCTTCTACGGCGGCTTTCAAGATGCCTGAAGGCGATTTCCGTGCCTTCGGTGCCTGAAGCCGCGGGGCGCAGCCCGCTCTCGCGCTCCAGCCGCAACGATCTCGGCCGTTATAGCTCTACCATTCCCTGAGGCACGCATTCTCGTTGATACAGATACTCGAGAATTTCCTTTCTATACTGCAGACTCCCGGCGTGGGTCGCCAGTTTGAGCCGGTCCCGCGGTCGCAAGGTATCGATCTCCCAAATCCGCCCGATTCGCGCAGCCGGTCCGTTCGAGAGCGCGACAATTCGATCGCTCAGGAAGATCGCTTCGTCTATGTCGTGCGTGACCATTACAACCGTGGTCGGGGTCTTTTCCACGATGCGAACCAGTTCGTCCTGAAGGCTCGACTTGGTCAGCGCATCGAGCGCGCCGAACGGCTCGTCCAACAGCAGCACCTTAGGCTCGACCGCAAAAGCGCGAGCGATGCCCACCCGCTGCTTCATTCCACCTGACACCTCGAAAGGGTATTTGTTGATGGCGTGCTCCAGGTGAACAAGCTTCAGCGCCTGCTCCGAGCGATCCTTCAATTCGGATGCCGCGGCACCCTTGAAGGCCTGTTTGACCGCAAGGCGAACATTTTCGTAGCAAGTCATCCAGGGCAATAGAGCATGGCTCTGGAAGACCATTGCGCGCTCCGGCCTCGGGCCAGAAATCGTCGTCCCGGCGCAGCGTATTGCACCCTTTGTAGGCGCCAGAAGGCCAGCAACAATGTTTAGCAACGTGCTCTTGCCGCAGCCTGAATGGCCGATCAAGCAGACAAACTCGCTGTCTTCGATAGCGAGCGAGATTCTATCCAGCGCAAGAAGCCCCTTGCCAGAACGGTCAACAAACGACATTGACACATCGTTGATCTCGAGATCCGCCATCGTCCTATTCCCGGAAGCTGAGGCTTTCGCCTATTCGCTTGAGCAAAATATCTAGCGCCAATCCAATACCGCCGACCAGGACGATGGCGACGATCATGCTCGCGATCTGGAGATTATTCCATTCGTTCCAGATGAAGTACCCGATGCCGCTCTGTGCGCCGACCATCTCGGCAGCCACGATGACGAACCAGGCGATACCGATCGAGATCCTCATTCCCGACAGGATCATAGGCACACTGGCGGGAAAGACGACGCGCGTGACATGCTCTAGTCGTGGAAGACCGAATACGCGCGAGACGTTCAGCCATTCAGCCCGCACGGAAGCTGTCCCGGTTGCCGTGCTGATCAACATCGGCCAGACCGCACAGATGAAGATGATGAAGATCGTCGAGACGGTGCTGTCGCGGAACGTATAGAGCGCCAGCGGCATCCACGCGAGTGGCGATACCGGCCGCAGGATCTGAATGAAAGGATCCAACGCGCGATGGCAAGCAGGCCATAGACCGAGCAGGAAGCCTAGGGGCACCGCGACGAGTAAGGCCAGCGTGAAGCCCAGTGCTACGCGGCCCATGGAATAGGCCAGATGCCATGCGATGCCCAGATTGTTGGGATTGCCGTGATCGAAGGCGTGTGTGATCAGATCCCAGCCGCGGAGCGCGACGATCCACGGTGAGGGGATCGCACCGGCCTGCTGACCCGGCGCGCTCTGGCCGGCAAGGCGGACATATTCGGCATCGGCGACGCTAACACCTCCCGACGAACCGGCGGTGAACCAGCCCCAGACGCTTACAAATGCGATGAAGATCGCGACCGAGGATACCCAGGGCTGCTGCAGCCGGCGTGACACCTCCATCAGCCCCCCTTCCGGACCGAAGCCAGGTAGTCCTGCGGCTTATTGGAATCGAATTCGTTCCCGAGAATCCTTTCGGTGCCGAAGCCGACCGCTGGCGGCGTCACGCCCTGCTCGCGCATGATCCGAGCGGCATCGGTCGCCAGCATCACCTTTTCGGCGAGCACCTTGTAGTCGACATCCTCCTTTAGCATGTTCCAGCGCCGGAGCTGGGTCATCAGCCAAACTGCTGCCGAATATTGCGGAAACGGCTGATAATCAACCCGCCGCGGATCTTTCCGGATGGTGCCAAGGCCGTCGGCATACGTGCCGCTCAAAACCTGCTCGAGGACAATTTCGGGAGCATTGAGATATTGCGGCTCTGACAGCACCTTCGCCATGCCGACCCGGTTCTCCGGCTTCGAGACATGAAGACTGGACGCGATGATGGCGCGGTAGAACGCCATGAATGTGTTGGGATTTTGCTGGATCCAGCTTTCCGCGGCGGTGACAGAGCAACAAGGATGTCCATCCCAGATATCCTTCGAGATCAGATGAATGAAGCCAGCGCCTTCGTAGACCGCGCGCTGACCGCCCGGCTCTCCGCCGAAAAAACCATCGATGCTTCCGACGCGAAGGCTCGCCACGTATTCGGTCGGAGGTACGATGCGGTATTTGACATCTTGGTCCGGATCGAGCCCGGCGGTAGCCAAATAGTTGCGCAGCTGCAGGGTCTGGTGACTTTGCTCGAACGGGACCGCGAATGTGAAGCCCTTCCAGTTCTTGGGATCCCGATTGTCCTTGTGCTTGTTGGCCAAAACGAGGGAGTTGCCGTTCTGGTTCAAGATGGTCAGCACCTTGATCGACTGGACGTTACCGCCGAGGCCGGCTGTCATCGTCAGGGGGACCGGCATCACCTGCTGCGAGACGTCCAGCTCGCCGTTGAGCATCTTGTCGCGGATCAGCGCGATACCGGCGATCTTCTGCAGACTGACATCCAGACCTTCCTTGCGGTAGCTGCCGAGCCTTTCGCCGTAGATCAGCGGAACGGCGCAGGTGATCGGGAGGAAGCCAACAGCCAGCTTGGTTTTCTCGAGAGGCCTTCGCTCCTGGGCAATTGCCTTCAAGGTGTCGATTGGCAGGATGCTGGAGAGAGCGCCGATGATCACCCCAGCGCCAACGGTGCGAAGCAGTTCCCGCCGCAAAACCGGCTGCGGGAAAAGGCCATGCAGAAGTGCCTGCTGGACGCTTTCGGACACGGCCTCTTCGACAGTCGGCTGCGCGGGAGCATGCGCTCCGCAACTGCACAGGCTGCCGATGAAACGATGGTGATGTGAGGCGTCGCGCATTTCTGTCCCCCTGGTCAAAATGTTCGGCTCAAAATCGTAACATTGACGCGCGAAGGGCCAACGGCGAAATTGTGCAGGAGCATCTGCAGTTCCGCGCATGCCATTCGGAATTCCCAGCTCTGGTTCACTCCGCCGATTACGGCATCGTCCTTGAGCGCCCGAACAGGATGCGATGCTGCATCTCGTCGAAGCGGCCATCCGCGTTCGTTTCCCGCGTCAACAACGACACCGCGATCGCCACGGCAAACGACAGCGGCATGCTGATGATGGCCGGGTTACGCAGCGAGACGAACCACCAGGCGCCGCTGACCTGGGCCAGCGGCTTACCGAGCACGTCGACCTGGATGGTCGGTGACAGCGCAATGAGCACCAGCGAGCTTAGCGTGCCGATCATGATGCTAGCGACGGCCGCTGGCGTCGTGAAGCGACGCCAGATGATGGCGAGGACCAGTGATGGAAAATTGGCGGCACAGGCGATGGAGAAGGCGAGCCCGGCCATGAAGGCCACGTTCTGGCCTTCGAAGGTGATGCCGAGCACGATTGCCAGCACCGAGATGGCAACGGTGGCGATCCGCGCCACTTTGAGCTGCTCAGCCTCCGATGCCGTACCGTGGCGAACGACGTTGGTCCAGACATCATGGCACAACGTAGCCACACCGGAAAGCGTCAGGCCTGCCACCACCGCCAGCATGGTGGCAAACGCAACTGCGCAGATGAAACCGAAGAAGGCGTCGCCGCCGACTGTGAGGGCGAGCAGAGGTGCAGCCATGTTGCCGCCACCGCCGGCTTTCATCACCGCCTCCGGGCCGACCAGCACCATGGCACCAAAGCCGATGATGAACACCATCAGGTGGAAGAAGCCGATCAGCCCGGTGGCATAAAGTATCGATAGTCGCGCGGCCTTGGAGTCCCGAACCGTGTATACCCGCATCAGGACGTGCGGCATCGCCGCGGTGCCGAACATCAGCCCGAGGCCGAGTGAGATCGCGTCCCATTGCCCCGAAACCACCTTCGAACCTGGCTGCAGCACTCTTGTGCCGTACTTCTCCGCCGCTGCGGCGAACAGCTTGAGCGGGTTCATGTCGAAATGCATCAGGACCAGGACTGCCAGGATCACTCCGCCGGCGAGCAGCAGCGCCGCCTTCACCACCTGCACCCACGTGGTGGCGAGCATGCCGCCGAACAGCACATAGATGAGCATGGCAGCACCGACCAAAGCCACCGACCAAGTGTAGGGCAGGCCGAACAGCAACTTGATCAACGATCCGGTCGCGACCATCTGGGCGATCAGGTAGAACAGGATCACCGCCAGCGTACCGACCGCCGCGGCGAGCCGCACCGGCTTTTGGCTGAGCCGATAGGCGACCACGTCCGCGAACGTGAATTTCCCGACATTGCGCAGTGGCTCGACAATCAGAAAGAGGATGATCGGCCAGCCGACCAGCCATCCAATCGAGTAGACCATGCCATCGAAGCCATTCGAGGTGACAATGCCGGCGATGCCGAGCAGCGCGGCCGCGCTGAGGAAGTCGCCGGCGAGCGCCCAGCCATTCTGCCATGCGGTGATCTCGCCGCCCGCGGCAAAGAAGTGCTCCGTGGTACGGGTGCGCCGCGCCGCCCAGTAAGTAATCAGGAGCGTCAGGACCATAAATGCGAAGAAGAAGCCGATCGAGAGCGAGTTGTTCGCCATCGCGAGGTCCTATCGTTCGAGGTCACGAAGGCTGGCATCGAATACCCGGTTCGCCCACAGCACATAGATGAGGCAGAGCAGGAACGATGAAACGATGACGAGAGGGCCGAGCACGATGCAAAGCGAGAGCCCGGGCGCAAGCACAGTGCCCAAAAGCGGCTTGTCGAATGCGAACAATGCCATGAAGCCGAAATAGATCGTGATCATCGTCGCACAAAGCAGCAGCGCGATCCGAAGGCGCCTGCTCGCAAGCGTGACAGAACGAGGCGCGACGCCGGAATTGACGGAAGTCTGCGCGTCCATCCACCCTCCCAGAAGGTCTTGATATCCACTACCGGCCAGCTTCCGCCGAGCCGCAAGCGTCGGGAACCACGAAACTTTGCAATGTACTGTGCAGATTTGCGGCCTCGTCGAAGGCGATGCTGTGTCGTCTCGACGGTCGCGGCGATGACAACCATGCCGGCAATGACGGCGCGCCTGCGACGGCATTGATCCTTGCATGCAAGGATTACGTTGGCGGCGCGGGCTTGGACACGCGTGAGGGCGGCACCACGATGGGTGGCGTGAGTCCGAGCTGCGGACATGCAGTCAAACCGGAAACCTCGCAGAATAGCGGGCGCGACCTCCATCGGTACCGGAAGTACAAGAGGAGTTCTATCGGGGTTCTCGCGCAGCGCGTCACACTGCCGATCTACTCGACTTTCCAGGCCCTGCACCGTGTCCGCGGTGGATTTGTCGGTCAGCGCACCCGTCCATCAAACAGACCCGTGCGTTCCTCCTGGAGCGAGGCATGGTGTGCGACAAAGCCTACATTCCCTGTTCGAGTTGCCCGGTATCTTGGCAATTAGCGCCAATGTTTTTCGCCTTGCATGTTGCGCATCATCGAGGGTTTAGCGGAAGACTCGCATCGATGGATGGGCGTATCGAGGGACTATCGAGCGAGATCGAAACGCTGGCCAGTCAAGACCGGGCCTGCCAGCGAGCCGAGCTAAGCGGACCCCACCAGCATGACGAACACGCTTGCTCATCCCGATGTCACCAGCGACGGCCTCTCTCTTGCGGTCAGGGTCGGAGCCGCGATTGACAAGGATGTGGCCTCTGCCGGCTTCTGGACGCCCGGGTCGGTCTTCAAGAGCGGCAGCGCCTCGCAGGTCGTGCCGTGCGGTTGGCTGGACCACGGTCGTGCCGGGGCATCGCAGCGCGTCTGAATGCCAAGAGAATTCGTCGTCTTCAGCGTAAAATCAGCCCTATCTGAACGTCATGAAAATGATGGCGAATTTGAAAACCGGAACGTCGGCAGATCACCGGCGCCATGACAGGTTCCATCCCGGACCGACCTGGTCCGCTACTGGAATCGTGGGTCGGGTTCTCAGTCCAAAGTGAACCATTTTCATGATTATTCCGTTGAGAGATTATTTTTCACGTGGTATGATGGATTTTCGAAATCCAAGCCCTCAGTGACCAAAATTCGAGGACGGGGAATGTTTTTCAGAGGAATGTAAGTGAGCGCAGAATTTTCAGGATCGGTGAATGTTTTTCACGATAGGCGATTGCCTGAGCCCGCTGTCCCCGCGGGTTATGCCGCGCTCATCGACACTTACAAGCTGGCCGTGCCGGTCCCCCGCACCCTTTCGGCCATCGGAGCCCGGCACCGCATCATTGAACAGGATGGTTGGCGGATCTACACGCCTCGCCATGCTCCCCAGGCCTCGCTTGAGGGACACCTGACTTTTGCCCTCAAGAACGAAGGAGTCGATCTTTCCGTCCTGAAGCGGCTTTTCCTAGTCGTTAACGAGGGTGACATCGCGGAGCTTGTCCGGCAGAAGCCGACCGGAATTTACACACGCCGCATCTGGTTTCTGTACGAGTGGTTGCTTGGCCGCGAGCTGAATCTGTCGCTTACAGACAAGGTCTCATATGTAGACGCCATCGATACCGACCTCCAGTTCGGAGGGGTTGGCACGAATTCCGCCCGGCATCGCGTTCGCAACAATCTTCCCGGCACCCCGGAATTTTGTCCGCTCGTTTTCAAGACGGCCGCGCTGAACCAATTTCTCGCGCAGAACTGGAAGGAGCGCGCGCGCGCTGTCGTCAGCGAAGTCCCGAAGGATTTGCTCGCGCGGACCGCCGCCTTTCTGCTGCTGAAAGATTCAAAGTCCAGTTACATCATCGAAGGCGAAAGGCCGCCTCAGGATCGCATTCAAAGATGGGGACGCGCCATCGGCGAGGCTGGACGCGCGCCGCTCGATGAGCAGGAGTTTTTGCGCCTGCAAGGCATCGTCATCGGAGACGAGCGTTTCGTGAAGCTCGGGTTCCGGCAGGAAGGCGGCTTCGTCGGAGAGCATGACCGCGATACACAGCGCCCTATCCCGGACCATATCAGCGCGAGGCATGAAGACATCGCCTCTCTTATGGCAGGATTGATCGCATTCGACCTCGCCGCCGAGAACGAGCTCGATCCCATTATCGCGGCGGCGGTGCTCGCCTTCGGCTTTGTTTATATCCATCCATTCGAGGACGGCAACGGACGCATCCATCGATACCTGATGCATCATGTCCTCGCGCGGCGCGGATTTAATCCGGCCGGGGTCCATTTTCCAGTGTCGTCGGCGATTCTAGACCGGATCGCCGAGTACAAAGGCGTGCTGGAAAGCTATTCCAGCAGGCTACTTCCGTGCGTACAATGGGAAGCGACCCCAAAGAATAATGTGAAGGTTTTGAACGACACCGGGGATTTTTACCGCTTCTTCGACGCGACCCCGCATGCCGAATTTCTGTACGAATGTGTACGCCAGACGATTGAGCTGGACCTTCCGAATGAGACGAGCTTCCTGCGCAACTTCGATATGTTCCGATCCGGAGTCGAAAACATCATCGACATGCCCGAGCGAACGCTCAACAACCTGTTTGGCTTTCTGCGACAGAATCAAGGAAGACTTTCAAAGCGGGCACGAGAGAAGGAATTCGCCGAGCTCACTCAAGATGAAGTTGTGAAACTTGAGCAATTGTACGCGGACTCATTCGGTCAAAGCGGAGCCTTAAGTGACTAACGGCGCGTCTTGCGCAGAGACAGGAAGCCCATTCTTTCCAGCGGTGGTACGGGTCGTGTCCACGGTTGTGGTGTAGCTCGGTAGAGCAAAGCCACCCGGTCGTGCGCCTCTAATAGCGCCGTAGCAGGCGGGCGCCATTGCCTGGCCACCGGAAATTCTCCGGTAGGATCGGGTTGCGACACGCCAACGGCAACAACGCAACCAGAGGAACCACCGATGATCGACGACATAATGCGAGCAGGCGCGACATTGCCGGGGCGCGGCCGATTTGGACCACGAGCAGGCGCTATGGCCTCGATTGGGCTTTGGCTGTGTCGGTTGCATTCGGACGGCTGCTTCGCCACTCAAAACGAGCAAGAAACAACAGCAATTGGCGTCTCCCGGCGACGGCCTATGCGGAAGCCCGATTGACCGACCCGCGTACCCGCTTCAAACCGTGACGTGGCGAGAAAGCTCGGGCGAGACTCACGAAATCCTCGGCCGGCATAGGCCGTCCGAACAAATAGCCCTGGTAACTGAGCTGTCCATGTCGCGCCAGGAACGCATATTGCTCCTCCGTTTCGACGCCTTCGGCGATGACTGAAAGGCCAAGGCTTCTGCTAAGCGCTATGATCATCTGGGCTATCGCGGCGTCATTAGAGTCAACCAGAACGTCCTTGACGAAGCTGCGATCGATCTTGAGCTGGTCAAGCGGCAAACGCTTCAGATATGAAAGCGCTGAATAGCCGGTTCCGAAATCATCGAGGCTGAAGCCGATGCCAATCGCTTTCAATTTGCCCATCTTGGCGATCACATCGTCGACGTTGCTGACTAATGTGCTTTCAGTGAGTTCGATTTTGAGGCGATGGGGATTGGCGCCGGTTTGCTCAATGATCGCGCGGACCTCTTCGACAAAATTCTTCTGACGCATCTGCAGGGCGCTGACATTGATTGCGATGGTCAGGCGTTCGGTCGCCGGATCGCTTGACCAGCGAGCCAGCTGACGGCACGCGGTCTTCAACATCAAGGCGCCGAGCGGAAGGATGAGGCCGGTGCTTTCTGCGACGGGGATGAATTCGCTAGGAGAAATCATCCCTTTATGCGCATGCGGCCAGCGCGCCAGCGCTTCTGCCCCCAGCAGCCTTCCTTCGTGATCGACCTGCGGCTGGTAATGCAGCAAAAGCCGTTCCTTCTTAAGGTCTTCTCGTAGATCGGTCTCGAGGGCAGCGCGGGCTGTAATCATAGTCTGCATGGCCGGGTCGAAAAACCGCAGGCCATTTCGCCCCGCCGTTTTCGCATCGTACATTGCCAGATCGGCTCTCTTGAGCAACTCGTCAACGTTGCACTCATCAGTCGAAAACAAGGTCACGCCAACACTTGCGGTACAGGGATATTCATACGCATCGAGTTGGAAGACCTCGGTGAAGGCTGCGAGTATCTTTTCGCCTATCGCTTCCGCCTGTAAAGCTGCGACCTTTGCTTTCTGTGTACCCAGATTGGCGAGAAGAACGACAAATTCGTCGCCGCCAAAGCGGGCAACTGTGTCATCCGCCCTCACACAATGCGAGAGGCGCTGAGCCGCACATTTCAGCAGCATATCGCCCATGTGGTGACCCAGCGAGTCGTTCAGTGTCTTGAAATTGTCCAGATCAATGAACAGCAAGGCGCCGTAGGAGTTGCTACGGATATTCGCATTGACCGCCTGGCGCACGCGGTCGATCAGCAGGACGCGGTTCGGCAGGCCTGTTAGCTGGTCAAAGAAAGCGAGTTCTTGGATCTTTTCCTCAGCGTGCTTCAGTTTAGAAATGTCATAATACGAGCCGATGTAGTTGGTGACCTCGCCCGTCTCGTTTTTCACAGCGGATATAGTCAGCCAGCGCGCGCAGTTTTCTCCGCGCCTGGTCCTGAGACTCATATCACCTTGCCAGCCGCCAGTTGCTTGAACGGAATCCCACATACTGCGGTAGAATTCGGAATCACGCCGATGAGACCGGAACAGTCTCGGGGTTTGTCCCACCAATTCTTCGATCGTATAGCCGGTTAAGCCCACGAAGGCGCGGTTGGCACTCAAGATTACGCCTTTGGTATCGGTGACGATCATGCCTTCCTGAGCATTGAAAGCAGCCGCGGCTATGCGCAATTCAGAGTTTGACTTGTCCAGAGCCTCCCTCTGTCGCTGCAGGTCGGCCTCAATGGCTTCGCGCCGCCTGATCTCTTGAGAGAGAGCGAGATTGTTTTCGGCCAACTCCGCTCGATGTCGATTGGACTCCACGAACTTGATTTGTAACCGCGCCGCATTTTGACGCATTCGCTCGAAGCCGATCGCCAGCATAAATAGCACGATGGCGAAGAGGCCAAGATAAAAAACGGAAACGGGTGAAAGCGTACGGCCGTATAGTTCATCCTCGCTGGCCAGCCGAAGGACGGAAAGTCGAGTGCCGGTAACTGGCGAGCGAAGTGCGAGATATCCTTTCAGTTCGGAAGCGCTGAGATTTGACAGCGGTTGTATGCGGCCAGACGAAATCTTGGCTAGCGAGGGGCCTTCGGTGACAACGGCCGAGTGCTCTCGCTCGATCGGGAGCAGCACCTGCCCATCGTCTCCCAGGAGGAATTCGCGCGGCTGGCCGAGGTCGTTGGTAGACACCAATGAGGAAAGTAGATTGAGACTGCTCACGGTCTCGACCGTTCCCCTTATCTTGCCCTTCTGGAGTACCGGTACGCTGACCACAATCAGGCGGCGCTTGTCGTCAATCTGAATATATGGTTCGGCCAGGGCGTTACGCCCCGGCGAAGCTGTCGTCGCGCTGGACGAGCCGACATCAACTTGCGCCACGCCGTTGCGATCGAAGAAAGCCAGCCGCAAATAGGCGGCTTGGCCCTGATATTTCTCCTCAACCATCGTCGCCTGAAAGCGGCGCTCGATTGCAGCCAAATTGGCGAAGAGGCCGTATTTGACGGACATTCCGAGATCGAGATTGCTGAAATAGTTGGAAATGTCCTCGCTGGCTGCGAGCCGTGCCGCGGCTTGCCGCCGTTCAGCTAAGAAATCGCTGACCTCCGCGGCGCGCGCTTCACCGAGCGACACCAGACGCGCATCGGCGTTTTGCC
The DNA here is from genome assembly GCF_023100665.1 of Bradyrhizobium sp. CW1. Classification (NCBI taxonomy): domain Bacteria; kingdom Pseudomonadati; phylum Pseudomonadota; class Alphaproteobacteria; order Hyphomicrobiales; family Nitrobacteraceae; genus Bradyrhizobium; species Bradyrhizobium sp. CW1. The sequence continues at coordinate 209,991 of NZ_CP064685.1, read as the reverse complement.
GCAACTCCACTTGCGACGTATAGAGATTGCCAATCAGATAAAACATCGACAGCAGAAACGCCGCTGCCGCTATCAAGAGCCAGCGTGGCGCTAACGATCGACTGAATCTAATCAGCGAAGATATCATTAATTCGTTTTCGCGAAATATTCCGGGAAAAATCGACGGATGCCTGGATAATATTTGTCCACCAGCCGGTCATAGAAGCCGGAGGCCTTGATCTCGCTCAAATACGCGTTGAATTCATTGCGCAAAGCTGGAGCGTCCTTCGGAAAGGCGGTTGCCAACGTTTGCTGCTCGGAGATCGGCCCCAGAATCTTGATTTTGCCCGCCCATTTGCGCAAATCCAGAATGGCATCCGGCACGTCGAGCAGTGTCAATTCGGCCTCTTTGTTGAGCATGGCCGGGACCATCTCGTTCAGGTTGGCGCTCTTGTTGTAAGCCTTTAAATCGATACCGACGTTGACCAGGCCGTAATTGGATGGATCCAAGCAGGTGCGCTCCATCACGAGTACGCTCTTGGATCCGATCGCCTTCCGGGTGTTGACGATGTCTGCCGCAAGATCCGCGCCGTCCTGGATAGGCTGCAGATCAGACTCGGCTGGTGCCACCAAGAGAACCTGCGAAGGAAGGGTCGGCTCGGAATATAGAAGAATGGCCTCACGCCAGGGCAGCACGGTGAAGCCGCTCGATATCACATCGCCTTTGATGGGATAGTCACCGGCCAGCGTCACTTCGCCATTTTTGCGCACCACATCCTTGCCGAGCAGGTCGCGGATGACCGAATAAAAATCTGAGTAGACAAGCTTGTAGGAGACGCCAATTCTTTTGGCGAAGCCCTGCATCAGCTCGACGTCCAAACCATCCCCCGCGCCGGTCACAAAGTTGGCGTAGCGGATGCCAAGATGGCGGATTTCGCCTCGCTGCTTGATCTCTGCAAGATCAGCTGCCCAGCCTGAAGTCGCGAAAAGGAAGACCATGGCGCCGCTTAGCGACCCGCGGACAAAGCGTTTCAGGGACATGGAGGCGCTCTTTACCTTTGTGCCAGTAGAAGCGCCTGCAATCTATAGCTGTGAGTTTAAGAAAGGATGGCGAAATACAACAAAGTAGATTTCAGTTTTCGGAAAAACCAGTTTGTCGGTAAAGGATTGATTGCAGGCCAGGTGCTGAGTGCAACGGAAGATTGTTCGATCCGGGCGTGCCTTTCAGTTTCTTGAGGTCGTTCAGCACCGACCGCCACGGACCCATCGCGCTCAACAGCGTGCTTAAGCATAATATGGTCAAGTATCCGGAAAACTGCTGCCAATGCGGCGTTTCGCCGGACAGTAAGTGATGCCCTTGCTGCCCTATTTGCGCATAGAACAGGACCAGCGGCGCGCCGCCCAACATGCTGGTCGTCAGGTACTGAAGAGGGGTGACGTCAAGCATCGCGGCAATGAAATTCACCAGTGGTGCGGGCACCAGCGGCGAGAGGCGTAGTCCGAGCAAGGTCAACCAGAGTCTCACAGCCGATTGCTGACATAATGAAGCGCTGCGACGTTGAATGTGCTTTCGATAGAAGAGAAACGCGCTCAAACCGCCAAAGGCACTGCCGAGCAGCACGGTGGCGCCTCCCTCCAACCCGTCCATGTAAAAACCGGCGGCCAGGCAAATCATTGGCATGGAGGGAAAGGACAGAAATGCAAGGACAGTGGATGTGACCAGAAACGCCACAGCGGTGCCGAGTGGATGCGCTTGGGCCATTGTTTCAAGCCCCGGAAACACCTGCCAAAAGGCCTCTCTCGAAATAGGTGATGCAAGATATGCCAGCGTCAGAAACATGACGACTGCTATATAGACGATCAATGGCTGGTAACCACGCATCGGCTATCCCAAGCTGGATAGAAGAGGCGGCATGTAATCAAAGCTGTTGTAAGTATTCCAGAAAAGAACCTTCTTGTTCTTGAGCGCCCCCGCTTTAGACATGGTGAGCAACGAGCGCCATGCTTTCAAAGTGAAGACTGGATCAAGGATGAGTCCGGCTTCCTCCAACTCGTTCGCCCACGCAACGTCGGCGGCTTCGACCAAGCCGTAGCCGGGCTGCCAGCTGGTGGAATCCGGCACGAATATCTCGTCTTGCATCACGCGAAGCACATCAGGGGAGATGCCTGGAAAGCGGATTTGCTGCAGCCACTGGACCGTGCTGCGAGCGAGTTTGGCAACATTCCCCTCCACAAATGGCAAGGAGGGTTGCCGGTTGACAAGCCATCGCGTCAGATATGATTTGTCCTGATCGGCCACTCCCACGACCTTGGTCTTCCATCCCATCAAATGGACGCCCAGGAGAAGGCCCAAGACCGTCGAGCCGCTGCCCATGGCGACAAAAATCACGTCGGGCGGTGCGCTCCACGCCTGAGCGGCGCTAAGGAACTGCGCCAACTCGGCAATCGCATTCATATGCCCCAACACACTCAGGTCGTTCGAGCCGCCTGGGGGAACGAGCGAATCCGTATCCGAATGTAGCCAATTTCTCGCATATTCCTGGGAAGCTTGGCCCACCAATTCAATGTTGTTCTTGGCTATGGCAACGTGTTCAACCAGGCCTCGCAAAATACCCAGCCGCGCCATGTCCGTGGTAGCTCCCGGCACCTCGAAAAGCACCAAGTCCAGGGCACAATTCAGCGGCTGTCCGTCACCGGTCAAATCGGCCACACGATTGGCTAGGGCAAACTGCAGAGCATGATTGCTAGAGACCGCGCCAACGGTCCCTAAACGCTTGGAGCCGGACCACTTCAGATTCGGGAGCAGGAATTCGTACTTCCGCGCCTTGTTGCCAAAGACGGGATAACGCGCACTGCTCTCATTCATCACCAAAAGATCAGAGCAGTCTATTTGTCGCGTCACAGATGACGGCAACTGCAATAGCTGGTTGTTTCCCCTCAAGAAAATGGGGGTCCATGGAATGGTGGCGCGGCCGTCAGCCTGCCTCAGGAAAACCGAGTTACCGGGTTCGCCCTGGCGAACGTAATCGGCAAATGACTTATCGCCGGAGAGCGTGTTGCCGATGAAAGGACCGCCTGCGGCATCGGGATCCAGCAGGGACGGAAAGAATCTACCGAGTGCCAAGGATTGCGATTTCAACGCTGCGGACGAGGGAGCCAAGCCGGCAAGATCAGCGGCGTGCGGGAGCGGCGACAACGGGAGGGGGCGACGTTGATGGGTGGCGACCGCGCTCAACGCGGCACCTCCGCTCAGCGCGGCACCGCCTAGGAGGGCCGCTTGCATGAAGTTCCGGCGAGAGAGGTTCATTGCCTGGATGCTACTCGGTGTAGCTTCAGGTTAACGCTTTTTTAACCCTATTCCAATCCGCATGCGCGCTCACGGGCGAAATATGAAAGGTTTGCTTAACGCAGACGCGTTGAAGGCGTGCTCAGTATCAAATCTAGCTCAAACCAGCTTGGCAGTACGGCGATTAGCCCCGCCGTATTGTTGTTTTGGCGCAAGGGCTTCGCCCATCGGACCGCATCAAGAGATATACTCCGGGTCGGCCGGAAAGTGGATCAGAAGGGGCCTTTTTGCTAGTGCGCGCACTTCCCGTCTGCGCCCCTATTGTATCCGGCGTTGGCGCCACTCGGCTGTTGCGCAATCTCCGCACGTCGTTGGTGTAGGCGCCGAAGCACGGCACGATCCGCTGGCGCCTTGGCCAGCACCGCGCCCGAACAATTGCGAACGAGAGTGGCTGACTCATAATCGCGGTGAGAAACACCAGACCCAAGCGCTTTTCCGATCCGGAATGCGTGTCCGGCCTGCGGCAAGCCAATGCCAGCGTGCCGACGACTCCAACGAGGGGCGGTTGTGCTACGCTTGTACTGTTTGGAAGACGACCCGCTGCCGAGCCGCCTGCCCGCAGTTGGGCCGACAGTCCGCTGAAGCCGACACGGTGACCGCGTCGACGTCGGATCGGCTCAGACACTCGAAATGAATCAGGCTTGCGGCCTGCGCCCCAGCGGAGCGCCTTTTGTGCGGATCAGTCGCTCTTCAAGCATATCCAGCCGATCCTGCCCCCAGAACCGTTCGCCTTTGAAGACATAGAACGGCGATCCAAAGACACCAGCTTCCAATGCGCGAGAGGTATTGGATACGTATTCCAGGCGGGCAGCACCTGCCGCCCCCTCCAACAGCGTCAAACCGTCATAACCGGCGCGATCCGCAGTTCTCAGCAGCGTGTCGCGGTCGGCGAGGTTCTCGTCCTCGACCCAAATCGCGCGCATCATTGCGTTCGCGAGAGTGTCGACATTCAAGCCTTGGTTTTGCGCCGCAATTACCATGCAGGACGCAAGATCCACGTCGACAGGAAAATAGGAAGGCTCGATGTTGACGATCATCCCGAGCCGCTCGCTCCAACGCTTAAGCTCCTCGATGCGATAGTCGCGTCGCTGCCATGAACGCTTTTCAAGAACGATCCCGCCGCTTGCTGCATAGACATCCTGCATGCGCATTGGGATATAGTGACACGAACTCCGTGACGCGCGGTTATCTGTGACAATCTGACCTGCCCTAAATAGGCCCAGTCCGACATCAGCCAGACATAGTAGTCGATGAATGGCGCATCTTGATCAAGCATAGCATCAGGCCTTCGGAAGGTGGTGGGCGTGGATCAGTCTCGGCTAATGACGATAAGGACGGTTGCGCGGGCGCCAACCCGCCGCACGTGGTGAACGAGGTGCCCCGGAAACTGCAGGAAATCTCCGGGGCCCATGACGACACTGCGGTCCGCGAACTTCACTTCGACGCGGCCCGTAATGACGTAGAGCGACTCCTCGCCGGAATGTTCTGCGTAGGTTGCCTCACTGAAGTGGGCCGGCGGCGTCATTAAGAAAGCTTCCGCCCGTCGGCCCGGCCCCGCTGGCGATAGGGATACAAAAGAGTATCCATGGACCGGATCCTCCTCCGGCTGCCGGTTCGCTGTACGAACCAGATGGATGTCCGAGTCCGCGACCTGTTCACCAAATAGCAGCGCCACGGGAATGTCCAAAGCACGAGAGAGCTTCATCACGGTTGCGATCGACGGTGCCTTGGCGTCTTTCTCGATCCGGGACAGGAAGCTTTTGTTCAGTCCCGTCGCGAGAGCCAGCTCGTCGAGTGTCATGTTCTTGTTGCGGCGCCAGGCACGCAAACGAGCGCCGATCCGTCCCGCCGGCAGCTGCTCTGAAACACTCGCTTCGAATTTGGTCGTCCGAATTGTCTTCTTGCTCATCATTCTTCATCACCGGACTGGCAGACCAGATTTCCACGATTTTTTGTCTCCCCAAGCATCGTGGCGACTGAATGTGCTTTGTCAATCAACGAAGAGGTCCAGCGCGGAGCGGTAGGCCTCGCGCGCTCGTCATGAGCACACCTCGTCTTAGTCCGTTATAGCGCGCCATTTCAATAGTGACGGACTGATATATGGTTCCCCCTGGGCAACAAGGTGCCCGACAGACTACACGTGGAAAAAACTGTCACGACCGGATCTGGATCGCAGAAGCCGGTCTTCGGGCGCTGATTTGCATCGACGAAAGCGGAAACGAGATCCGGCGCATGCAGGGCGAAGGTGCCGACCGCTTTCTGTTCCCGAACGATCTCTGCTTCGGTCCGAATGGACTGCTCTACATGACCGACTCCGGCATGGCTGCTGAGGATTTCATCAACGGGCAAGCCTTCGTCGACGACTATATGAATCTTGATTGGGACGGCCGTGTGTATGAGATCGATCCAGCGGCGATGAAAGTCCTGCGCGTGCTCGATCGCAAGATCCGGTTCACCAACGGCATTGCCTTCGGTCCCGACAATCAGCTCTATGCCAACGCGTCCTTCACCGGCGAGATCTACCGATACGACGTGCTCGGCGAAGCCTCGCCGAAACGTGCGGTCTTCGGCAACGTCCTGCAGCCTGATTCCAATCCTGACTTCAAAGGGCCGGACGGTATGGCCTTCGGGACGAATGGCCGCCTCTATTGCACGGTCTACAACCAGAAGAACGTCACGGTGCTGGACCGACGGGGCGAAGTCGTCGACCGGCTGATCCTGGATGGGCCGCAGCCGACGAATTGTGCCTTTACACTCGAGGGCAAGAAGCTGCGTGTCACTGAAGTCGGCAAGGGCCAGGTCGAGGAGATCGATATGCCCTGCGAAGGGCTGCCGCTGTATCTGCCGAAATTCGCCTGACGAGGCGCCTCACGGTTTTGTCCCGCGAGGCGTTCCGCCGACGCTCAAAGGAAGCCGATCGATAGCCAGGGCACGGCTGCAACGATCAGGGTGCCGATCAAGAGCGCGATCATGTAGCCCACGATCGGCTTCATGCCCTCGTCCGGGTTGATGCGGCTGATGGCGCAAGCCGCGTAGTAGCCGACGCCGAACGGTGGCGCGAATAGGCCGATGCCCATCGCGAGAACGACCACCATCGCGTAGTGGACGTCGTGCACCCCCACCTGCCGCGCGATGGGGAACAGGAGCGGGCCGAACAATACGATGGCCGGGATCCCCTCCAGCACGCTGCCGAGGATCACGAAGGTCGCGGTCGTCACCGCTAGGAAGACAGGGACGCCGCCGGGAAGGCCGGTCATGAACTTTGCCAACGAGGCTGAGAATCCCGACTGGGTCAGCGCCCAAGCCATGCCCGTCGCCGCGCCGATGATGAGCAGGATCGCCCCCGACAGCGAAGCCGTTTCGACCAGCATCGGATAGATACGGCGCCAGTCGAATTGCCGATAAATGAAGAGACCCGCACAGGCGGAGTACAGGATGCCGATGGTCGAGACCTCCGTTGCCGTCGCAACGCCTTCAACGACGGCGGTCCGGATCACGAATGGCAGTGCTATGGCCGGAATCGCAATCACAAAGGCGCGGCCGATCTCTCGCCCCGTCGCGCGTTTGACGTGGGACAGGTCCTCGCGGCGGTATCGCCACCACACCACGGCCGCGAGCATGAGCGCGAGCACCACGCCCGGAAGCAACCCGCCGGTGAACAGCCCCGAGATCGACACACCGGTCACCGAGCCGATCGTGATCAGAACCAGTGACGGGGGAATCGTCTCGGTCTGCGCGCCCGTCGCGGCCAGGAGCGCAACGAGATCGCCGGGCTTGGCCCCGCGCTGCCGCATCTCGGGAAACAGCACAGGAGCCACGGCAGCCATGTCAGCCGCCTTGGAGCCGGAAATGCCCGAGACCAGATACATCGCCCCGACCAGCACGTAGTGCAGTCCGCCACGCACGTGACCGAGAAGGCTCGCCAGGAAGCTGACCATGGCGCGCGCCATGCCCGTCATCTCGATCAGAAGGCCAAGAAAGACGAAGAGAGGCACGGCAAGCAGGATCAGGTGGCTCATGCCCTCGTCCATTCGTCCGATCATCACGACGTCGGGCGTGCCGGTTGTCAGGGCAAGATAGCCGACCGTGGCGAGGCCAAATGCAAACGCGATCGGCACCGCCGCAAAGACCATCGCGCCGACCACGAAAACGAAGAAGATCAGAAGATTCAGATTGCCAAGCGGCTTCAAGACCGGCGCCAGCAGAACGAACGTCCCGATGATGCCTGCGACGATCGCCAGGGAGGCCAGCAAGCTGCGCAGGCTCGCGATGCGGATGAGCCGGAGGACGGCTGCGATCAGCATCAGCCCGATCCCGATCGGCAGCGCCGCCGCACGCCAGGTGTTGACGATCTCGAGCGCCGGGGTCGTGACGAACGCCTCGTCCGCGGCGAACTCATAGGCCGGCCAAACGACGAGCACGAGAAATGCCAGCGATGCCGCTGCTGCGACGACGTCCAGGAACGCGCGAAGTTCCGCACTGAGAACGCCGACAATGGCGGTCATCCGCATATGCTCGCCGCGCTGGAACGCGATCACGGATCCGAGCATGGCGAGCCAGAGGAAGAGAATGCCGGCGAGCTCGTCGGACCAGACGATCGGCGAGCGGAACACGTATCTACCCACGATGCCCGAGGACAGGACTGCGATCTCCGCAAGGACGAGCAGTGCCGCCGGGACTGCGACGACGTGGCCAAGTATCCTGTTCGCTGTCACCACCCAACTGCGCGCGTCCCCTTGAGATCTGCCGGCCGCCATGCCGGCATCGACGTGCGGCGTATGGCTCATACTGGTCATGATAGCTGGCCCGCGGCTTTTTCGAGCTGAGACCACGCCTCCTCGCCAAACTTGCCCTTCCAGTCGGCGTAGAAGCTGGTTTTGGACAAGGCCTGGCGGAAGGCGCCACGATCCACATGGATGAACTTGAGGCCCTTCGCCGAGAGGTCAGTTCGCAATGACTGGCTGAGCTTCGCGATGTCCGCCCGCTGGTCGACGGCGGAGCGGTCGAGCTCGCGCGTCACAATCTCCTGTACGTCCTTGGGTAGGCGCTCGAAGGCGCGCTTGTTGCCCAGGATCCAGTAGCCGTCCCAGACGTGCCCGGTCAGGCTGCACGTGCTCTGCACTTCGTAGAGACGCGCGGTCGCGATGATCGGCAACGGATTCTCCTGGCCGTCGACAACCTTGGTCTGCAACGCGGAATAAACCTCATTGAAGTTGATCGGCGTCGGCCCGGCGCCGAGCGCCTTGAAGAGTGAGGTGAGCAGCGGCGCCGGTGGAACGCGGATCTGGAAATTCTTCAGGTCATCCGGCCTCCGCACCTCGCGGCCCGACGAGGTCACCTGACGAAAGCCGTTGTCCCAGGCCTTCGACACCGCCATGATCGGCGTCTTGGCGATCTGCGCCCGGATGTAGGTGCCGAGGTCGCCGTCCATCGCCTTCCATACGCTGTCGTAGTCAGCGAATGCGAACCCGGTGTTCACGATGCCTGCGCTAGGCACGAGGGTGGCAAGTATCGAGGACGATTGGTTGAAGAACTCAACGCCGCCGCTGCGAACCTGGGTCAAGAGCTCGGTATCGGAGCCGAGCTGGTTGGCCGGGAATAGCCTAATCTCCAGTCGACCGCTCGTCGCTTCGCGGATACGGTCGATCGCCTCCTGCGCCCGGATATTCACTGGATGCGTCGGATCCTGTCCGGTCGCGAACTTATAGACGAACTCTGCGGCATACGCCGGCCGGGTGAGAATCCCGCAGAGAGGAACGGCCGTGGCGGCCATCAACAGCGAACGGCGGCTGATGCTTCCGGTCTTCGAGACAGTCATGTTTTCCTCCTGATCCTGCGTTGACGTTGCTGCCGACTGCTTTAGTCTGCGCCGGCGTGCAGCTTTCCGGGTTCTTCGCTTGCCGGCTCTCGACCGCCGGCGTTCGGGGAAGAGCCATCGCTCGCCGCGCGACCCGCGGCGGGCGAAGCTCTTCACTGAGGTTTGGCTGAGTTGGCGCTTAGCGCCGGTACTCTAAAGCCACTGCTTGATCTGCCTCGCGACCTCTGCGGTGGAAATCCCGTAGCGGTCGTGCAGTGTCGGAAGTGCGCCGGCGTCAAGAAATTCGTCCGGCAATGCGATCTGGCGAAAAGGCGGATGGACACCGGAACGCATCAGAAGTCCGGCAACCGCCTCGCCAAGACCGCCAATTGTTGTGTGGTTCTCGGCAACGACGACAAGGCGGCCCGACTTACCGGCTTCCCGCAAGATCGTCTTGGCATCGAGCGGCTTGATGGTTGGAACATGCAGCACCGCAATATCGACGCTGTCGCCCCTCAAAGTTTGCGCGGCTTCGAGCGCACGCATGGTCATGATGCCGGACGAGATGACTAGGGCGTCCTCCCCGCCACGGATCAGCTTGGCCTTGCCGAGCTCGAATTTGTAGTCGTACTCGTCAAGCACGACTGGCACCTGCCCGCGCAGCAGGCGCGTGTAGACCGGTCCCTGATGCGCCGCGATGGCGGGCACCAGTTGCTCGATCTCATGGGCATCGCAGGGATCGATGACCGTCATGTTCGGCATCGCGCGAAACAGCGCAAGATCCTCCGCGGCCTGATGGCTCGGGCCATAGCCCGAGGTCAGACCCGGCAACGCGCAGACGATCTTCACGTTGCGGTCTTCCTCCGCGATCGTCTGGTGTATGAAGTCGTAAGCCCGCCGCGATGCGAACACGGCGTAGGTGGTGGCGAACGGCATGAAGCCTTCGGCGGCGAGGCCGGACGCGGCGCCGAACAAAAGCTGCTCGGCCATGCCCATCTGGTAATAGCGGTCCGGAAATTCCTTCGCAAAGATGTGCAGGTCAGTGTACTTGCCGAGATCGGCCGTCATGCCGACCACATCGAGACGGCTGCGTGCGAGCTCGACGAGCGCGTGTCCAAAGGGCGCCGGCTTCGTCTTCTGTCCCTCGGTCGCGATCGATGCGATCATGGCCGAGGTGGTCAGGCGAGGCTTGCCCGGCTTCGGTGCGGATCTGACGGTCTTCATGCCTGCCTCCCGGCTTCCAGCGCGGCGAGCGCGAGCTGCCATTCGTGCTGCTCGACGCGGATGAAATGGCTCTTCTCGCGCTGCTCCAGGAATGGAACACCTTTCCCCATCAGCGTGTCCGCGATGATCATCCGTGGCTTGGGCTCAGGATGGGACTTGGCGGCGTCGAAGGCGGCAACTACGGCATTGAGATCGTTGCCGTCGACGCGCTGCACGAACCAGCCAAAGGCCTGAAGCTTGTCCACCAGCGGCTCGAATGCCATGACCTGCGTGGAAGGACCGTCCGCCTGCTGATTGTTGACGTCGACGATGCCGATCACATTGTCGAGCTTGTAGTGGCCTGCCGACTGGATGGCCTCCCAGACCGAGCCTTCATCAAGCTCGCCGTCAGAGAACAAGGTGTACACCCGCGCCTCGGATTTCTTACGCTTGAGCCCCAGGCCCATGCCGACTGCGATGCTGAGCCCAAGCCCGAGCGAACCGCCCGACATTTCCATTCCGGGTGTGTAGGAGGCCATGCCCGACATCGGCAGGCGGCTCTCGTCGCTGCCATAGGTTTCGAGCTCTTCCTCGGGAACAATCCCCGCCTCGATCAAAGCCGCGTAGAGGGCGATGGCGTAGTGCCCGTTCGACAGAAGGAAGCGGTCGCGTCCTTCCCAGGACGGATCCTCCGGCCGGTAGCGCATTGCGTGGAAATAGGCCACCGCGAGAACGTCGGAGATGTCCAGCGCCTGGGCGATATAGCCTTGGCCCTGGACTTCACCCATGCGCAGCGCATTGCGGCGAATGTTGTAGGCGCGGTCCGCCAGCTTGGGCGTGTTCGCAAGCGTGTTGGTCGGCGTTTCCATCGATCTGACCTTGTCTCGCTAACTCAGTGGATGAGCATGCCGCCGTTGACGTCGATCACGGCACCGGTCACATAGGCCGAGAGGTCCGACGCCAGGAAGGTGTAGATGCCGGCGACGTCTTCCGCCGTGCCGAGGCGATTGAGCGGAATGCCTTCCAGGATTTTCGCTCTCATCTCATCGGTCAGCTTCCCTGCCGTGATGTCGGTGCCGATCAGGCCGGGCGTGACGCAATTCACGCGAATGCCATCCGGGCCAAACTCCCGTGCCATCGCTTTGGCGAGGCCAAGCACGCCGGCTTTCGCCGCCGAGTAGTGCGGGCCGCCAAAAATTCCACCGCCACGCTGGGCCGAGACCGACGACATGCATGCAATCGATCCGGATTTCCGTGCGCGCATATGCGGGATCACCGCCTGAGAGAGAAACAGGATGCCCTTGAGATTGACGTCCTGAATGCGATCCCAATCGGCCGCCGAAATTTCCAGAAACTTCACCGGCTGGGTGATGCCCGCATTGTTGATCAAAACATCGATGCCGCCGAAAGATTCGATCACGCGGGCGACCGCCTGCTCGCAGGACGACTTGTCGGCGACGTTGCACCCTAGCCCAGTGTGGGAGGTTCCAAGCGACGTCGCAGCATCCGCGGCAGCGCCAGCGTCAATGTCCAGAATGGCGACCCGAGCGCCCTCGCCGGCGAACCGCCGGGCGGTGGCAAGCCCGATCCCGCGCGGCGAGGCTGCGCCCGAAATGATGGCCGTCTTACCGCTGAGCAGCATCAGTTCCTCCCACGAATTTATTCTTCCTTGGCAAGGCAAGGAATGACCCGCGGAGGATGAACGGACAAGCGCGCAGTTGTCACGGACCGATGAATCTGGTTCACTTGTGGGATGCTGTCGAATATCCCCATATCGGCAATTCGCGCCTTTGAAGCGGCCGCCCGCACTGGATCGTTTCGCGATGCGGCGAATGAGCTTCACTTGACCCCGAGTGCCGTCAGTCACGCGATCCGCAAGCTGGAGGGCACGCTTCGGACCGTTTTGTTCGAGCGCAGCGCCCGATCCGTGCGGCTCACGCCGGCCGGCGAGAACCTTATGCGTCACACGGGAGCGGCATTCGACCAGCTCCGTCGCGGCCTCGAGGAAGTCGCTGCGCGCGGGCCACAATTGGTGCGCGTCCATTCCGCGCCCAGCTTTGCCGCGCAATGGCTGGCGCCACGGCTTGCACAGTTTCTCGCCGCTTACCCGAAGCTCGAAGTTCGACTGGCTGCAAACACCGACTACGCACGCTTCAGCAATGATGATTTCGATATCGACATCGTCTACGGTCCGCCGCGCGCGGAAGGTGTCGAAATTGTTCCTCTGCCGGAGGAGACGGTCACGCCGCTCTGCTCGCCCTCGCTCGCAAAATCGATACGAAAGGCTGCCGATCTGCTCGATCAGACGCTCATCCGCTCCGACGTCAAGCGGGTGCAGTGGCACCAATGGTTCACCGCAAATGGCTTGGAAGCCCCTGCGCTTCACGGCATGAGATTCGACCGGAGCTTTCTTGCGATTGCTACGGCTGCGGAGGGATTGGGCGTCGCGCTGGAATCGACCCTCCTGGCCGAGCGCGAACTGGCGAGCGGACGATTGGTCGCTCCGTTGGCACGACGCGCTAACGATATCCGCTACGTTGGTCACCGCCTGATCTACCCGCGCGCCAGCCGACAGAGATCGGCGGTACGAGCCTTCGCAGATTGGCTCATGGCGCAACTCGGGGGGGAAGGCGCGGTACCACCGAGCTAAGGTGATCGCAGAGAATCGGCGCCGAACTCGATCCGAACTGTTTACGTCTATACGTTTTATAGCGATCGACGAGTACCGAAGTGCTCCCGACCTGGAAGAAGCCCGCGATGCATCGGACGTCGATTGGCCTGCCGATCGCCACGTGCGCGACGGCAGCTACTTCTTCGACAAGGCCCACGGATTTATGCAGGTCGTCGACGGCGAGCCCGTCGTGGTGAAAGCGCGCAACGGCCGCAGCGCCGAGGGCATCCCGGAAAAGCATGTGCGCATCATCCGGAAGCCGATCCCGGTCCGCGACTCCGTGCGCGAGGTGTTGAAGGCGCAGGAGCTCGACCGACCGTGGAAGAACGCCCAGGTCAGGCTGCGCATCGCCTAGTCGAACTTCGCCCGCGACTTCGGCCCGATCAACTTCACCACCGTCTCCATGGTGGAGGATGAAGAGATCGTCGAGGTGCGCGAGACGCACCGCCGGCCGAACATCCAGCCCTTCCTCGACGACCTGGACTGCTGGCTCGTCGCCTCGATCGAGGACTACGACCTCGAGACGAACACCGCGAAGCCCGGGCCGATCGGTGATCGCGCCGGCGGCGGCCCGGAAATCACCAGCGCGGCAGACGCGCTCGCGGTCGTCCTCAACGAGCGCGGCTGCATCGACATCGACCAAATCGCCGAGCTTCTGCACGGGACTGCGACGACGTCGTCGCTGAACTCGCCAGCGCCGTTTTCCGCGACCCCGCGAACGGCTCGTGGCAGACGGCGGACTCCTACCGGCAGGATGTTAGCTGCCTGCTCCAGCGCGTTTTCTTCAAGCGACGGCGTGCTGGCTTGCAGTTCCCCCTCGTCACAGTCCGCCGATCCTAGGAGTGCTCAAACCAGCAATGCTAGGGACTACAAACTGAACGTCCGCTTCCGAGCCATCTAGCATGACCAATTCGCACCGGCGAAACGCCAATCCAGTTCGGGAAAGTAGCAAGAAAAAGTGTCGTGATTTGAGCACGTCTGGAGACCCGTCAACGCGTAGGCGGGCGCCAGTTTCGGAAATCTCAACGAGAACGCAATCGCGCCACCATTTTCCATTTACACCCAACAGGGTGACCCAATGCTCTCGTTCGAAACGCACGCGCTTTGTTTGTCGCTTGCTCCAAAGCATCGAGATCACACCGCTCAGCAGCGCCTTCAAATCATTTCGTCAGAAAAGAAGCCGAAGAGCTGTTTGCGAGCGACATCAAGCCGGCCACGCTGGCAAGTCGGCAGTTGAAAGAGAATTATTGCCTTTGACCTCAGAGGCAAAGCGAGGTCTTAAATTACTTAACCTTCATAATAACGCGAAGAGGCTCGAACATGCGATCATCCTGGCAGCGCGTGGGCAGCAGCGAGAACAATTCGTGTTACGCCCGACTGCGGCCATGCCTCCGGTCAACGTACCCTGAGCGCAAGCGCACGGAACGTGTCGGCGAGATGATGATCATTTGGGGCACTTATCTGGTCAATCAAATCCGGCGGGCCATCCGCCGGCGGAGATCGTGAGAGTCCAGCATCGTTGCGCCGGCCTCGTTAGCCATCAGTGACCCTGGAGGACCGGCGCCGCCCCAGTCGTTCGGGCTCACTCCGGCGTAGTTCGACAGGAAGAGATCCTGCCGGCACTGGCGATGGCAGCTCAGGAGCTCTCGTGTCCTCTGGTTGGAGTTGGTGCGTAGTAGGGCGCGGCTCCATCAGCTCGAGCACCGCTCGTCCCTTGTCCGTGATGCGCCACCCTCCATGCAAGCGGTCGACGAGTTGCTGCGTAAAAAGGTCGAGCTCGGGCACACGGGCGCCCATTCGTTTGGTGCGTGCCGCCCAATCCGGACCGCTCGTGGCCAAAATGGCCATGTCTCGCTTGAGGTCCGGCATGGATGCGAAGCCGTTCGGGTAGCTCACAAGGATCTTCAACACCGTGACCTGGAAATTCACATGAGCACTATCGGTCTTGTCCGTATCTAGCGCCACATGGTTGGCGCGGAGCGAAGAGCTTGCATTGCGACCTGCCGAAGGCGCTCCGCCGTGATCTCACCTTTGTTGGCGGCCTCCAAGATCTTGGAAGCGACATGGGCCCGAGTGCCGGTTTCGCTGCGAGGCAGACTGTCGCAAACCTCCTCAAGAACAGCACGCAGAAGCGCAGTGGTCGTTGCGTCCAACACTTGGCGACTCCGCAAGGCGCAAAGAATGGTAGCAGAGAAAGCACGGTGAACTCCTCAAAGAACTACTAGCTGATTCCAAAGTCGAGTATGAACTTCACCACAGTCGTCGTTGCTTGTTGATTGTCCAAGACGTTGCCGCCATGCCCTCGAAGCAGGACAGTTGTGCTGGTCTGGCTCCGCCACGCCAGCGCTAGAGGAAGCGCCTCCGTGATGGAATTCAGCGCTGGAGGGGCTCTTTTTGACGATTTTCGCCGCGATGTCCGTGCGATGTCTCGCCACTTGCCAGAGTGTCTATTTTCCCGCGGAGAATCCATCGCCGGGGCAGCCGCAGCGGGCGTTCCGGTACAGACAGACCGTCAGTGTTTATGTCCGATCGTTTTTCTTTCTTTGAGATTTCCCTTAAGCGCCGTGGGCGAAGCTGGTCATGGTCCGTCAGCACGAGCGAGGGCACGCCGGTATAGCAGGCTCACGAAGCAGTCGAGCCGCCGCCAGATAGGAAGCGAAGAGGGCGTCATTTCTGCTGCTAAGCACGCCAATGGGCCCGCCTGCAACAGTTTCGTCACGCCGAGCTGGCGAGCGGTGTCGGTCACCGCGTTGGCTCCCGCGCCATTAGGCCCTGGTCTGTGAGTGGCCATGTCATGACCATGTCCCAGTCCTCGTATTTTGCTGAATGCATCTAGGGAATGTCGATGAAGCAGACCAAGCAAAACGAGAGATCACAACGTGGGAACCTCGTCGGCAAAGTACTTGGTCGGAAAACGAAAAAACTGACCGCGACGATGAAGCGCGCCGTGCCCTCAAGATAAAAAAAATCTGAGCGACCGGATCCGCCATCTCAATAGAGACACGCTCCACGCCTCCTCGCACTAAGCTCGTCAGGTGGCGCCCCTCCAAGGTTCGCTCGCTTCCTCTCCGCTAGCGCCTCTCTGCACCTGTTTGCTGTCACGTTGTGAGGGGCCCGCCGATTGGAGCTTCCTATCTCCTGGCGTCCGGATCGAGCATGACGTTGTCGATAAGCCGGGTCGGGCCAACATAGCCTGCTGCACAAATGGCGACCGGACGCGATAACGGGTTCGTGGCCGGTTTTAGCGTTTCAGCGTCCACGATTTCGAGGTATTGCAACTCATCCAACGCCTCAAGGGGAGGCCTGACAAGCGATAGCAGCCGGACGGGATCGCACTCTCCTTCGCGAAACGCGGTTTCCGCCGAGAGCAGGCGCCGGCTGATCGCCAATGCACGGTTGCGCTCCGGGGCGCTGAGATAGCGGTTTCGGCTGCTCATTGCGAGGCCATCCGGCTCGCGGACCGTCGGCACGGTGACGATATCGATCGGCAGATTGAGATCAAAGGTCATGCGGCGGACCACTGCACATTGCTGCAAGTCTTTCTGCCCGAAAAAGGCGACATCCGGCTGGACCATGTTGAACAGCTTGCAGACAACGGTCGCAACGCCGCGGAAATGGCCGGGCCTGAACGGGCCGCACAGGGACTCCGCGAGTGCACCGGGTTCAACAAAGGTATCAAACTGAGGCGGGTAGAGTAGACGTCCCGCACCTCCGGAGCAAAGAGGACGTCGACTTCTGCCTCCCGGCAAAGTTGTTCATCGCGAGGGAAGTCGCGGGGATAGGTGGTGAGATCTTCGGTTAGGCCAAACTGCGTAGGATTAACGAAGATGCTGACGACCGTGGCGTCGCAACGAGCCTGGCTGTCTTCGACCAGGGCCATGTGGCCCTGGTGCAGGTAACCCGTCGTGGGCACCAATCCAATGTGTCTGTCGGGGCCCCGAGCCTCAGCTAAAGCGCGACGCAGTTCAGCAACGGATCGGATGGTTCGCATGATTACGACCCTGAGGTTGGTTCGTGTGGAGGCCAGTTTGCGACGAGCTCCTTGAGCGCGTCCGGAAGGCGATAGGATTCCTGCCCTCCTGGGAATGTACCGTCACGAACGTCAGTCGCCCAGCGCGAGAGCGCCTCCTGCATCAGCTGAAATCCATTCGAATAGGCGCGCACGAATTTGGGCGGCTTACGGTCGGTAAGACCCACGACATCATGAAACACGAGCACCTGCCCCGAACAATCAAGACCGGCTCCGATTCCGATGGTCGGAATCTTCAGGATCTCCGTCGCCCGCGCTGCTAGCTCCGCCGGGATTCCCTCCAGCACGAGAGCAAAACAACCAGCTTCCTCCAGACGATGCGCGTCCTCGAGCAGGCCGAAGGCGTCGGTGGCAGTCCGGCCCTGCACCTTGAAACCCATGACATTGACGCTCTGTGGGGTGAGACCGAGATGTCCCATCACGGGAATTTCACAGTCGACCAGGGCGCGTACCATATCGAGGCGGTTTGCACCGCCTTCGAGCTTCACCGCATCGGCGCCACGCTGGAGGAAGCCGCCGGCGTTGCGGATGGTCTCTTCCCGGCTCACGTGGAAACTGAGGAAGGGCGTGTCGGCAATGAGAAGGGCACGCGGTCTTGTCCGCGCAACCGCTTCGAGGTGATGATTCATCATCGAGACGCTGACTGGCAAGGTGTTGTCGAATCCGAGGCAAACATTGCCAACTCTGTCGCCGACGAGGATAATATCCACGATCGGATCAGCGATGCGCGCTGCAACCGCGTCGTAAGCGGTGGTCATTGCGATCCGCCGCCCCTCCTCCTTCCATTGCTGAACAAGGGGTATCGTAACTCGCTGGGTTGGCGACTGCGGCGTGTGGCTCATCTCGGTCCTGATCTGTTTTCTTAACGCAGGCACTTCAACTCCCGGCGCTTCCTAGGCGAGAGGAGAGATAAGGGTCAATCCACCGATACACAAAGAAAGCTTTCCCTCCAAACTGGAAGAAGGGCGCACCGAACCTCCCAATGATGGCGCAATCATCGTGGGAATGATTCTCTGCAGCCGAGAGGAAGGTCGCGGTACGAGTCATGGATCGCAAAGCGGCGGATATGGACCAAAAACGCCGATGATCGGCCCGGCTGGCAATTCTGATGGGAGGCCGCAAGCTCATGGTCGGCAAGCTCTGCAACGCCGCCGCCGCACTCACTTTCACCGCGGTGGTCGTCGGTGGATTTTGGAGCCTTTCGAACAGCTATTTGATTTGTGGGCTTGCGCTAGTCGCTTCAATATTCGCCCGTCGCTCGGTTGAGCGCTCGTTCATCAAGCGCGCCCATCGCGACATGGTGCGCATTCATAGCGCCGACTGGGGCTGTGCCGACGCTACGGGCACGGGCTTAGCCGACAAGCCATCGAGCGGCCATGCTCGTGATGACCTTCTGGTGACGAGCCGTCGCATTCTAGCCGACGGACCCGTCTTGATGACCAACCCTGCTTCACCTTTCCAGGCCGCCCGCATCGAACGCCTGCGGGACTTGCTCGGTCAGGCCCCCGAGCCTTGCAGCAGCCCTGTAAGTGGCAATGGGCACAACGCAAGGTCTGATCAAAGAACGGGAGAGAATACCTCAGCATGCGGCGGCAGCTGATACGTTGCGAGCCTTCTTGGGCTGCCGCGGCAATTTCCGCTGCGCAGCTCCGGCCATCAGCGACGGGGCAGCCAGCGCCCCCCCCCGGGATATAGTGGAGCATGCGTCATCTTGAGCCGCCCGTCTGAACGCAATAGACACATGTGCTGACGGCTGGCGCATGGCAACATGGTATCAAGTTCCGCACCTTCGTAGCTCGTGAAAGACGCGGGCTTCATCCTAGCGAAGTCGACTAGGCCAGAAGAAGCCCTGCTCCCTCGTCACCGCCGGGCGGCCTTGGTCTTGAGGCGGCTGCGTTAAGCTGGCGGATGGATCCATCAGGCCGGTACGAAGTCTTGCGGGCCAACAGCCGAGGGCGTGCACTGTCCCGGGACGGTGATGACGGCTTCCTGGACCAGCTGCTCGAGCCGGCGCAGCGCGCCAAGCGAGGTCCCCGCGTGGATCGTGCCGATGCCGCCGGGATGTCCTGTGCCCCAGGCTTTCAAGAGATCGAGGGCTTCGGCCCACGGACCTCGCCGATCGGAATGCGGTCAGGGCGCAGGCGAAGAGGGAGCGCACAAGGTCGCAGAGCGAGATCACGCCATCCTTGGTCCGCAATGCCACGAGGTTCGGTGCCCTGCACTGAAGCTCCCGGGTGTCTTCGATAAGAACGACGCGGTCCGATCCTTTCGCGACCTCGGCAAGCAGCGCATTGTCAGCGTGGTCTTCCCGGTCGAGGTGCCGCCGGCGGCCAGGATGTTCTTCCGTGCGGCGACCGCATTGCGAAGCGCGATCGCTTGGCTCACGTTCATGATGCCTGCGGCGACATAGTCGTCCAGCCCGAACACGGCGATCGCCGGTTTGCGGATGGCAAAGGTCGGCGCGGCAACAACCGGCGGCAGCAATCCTTCGAAACGTTCCCCCGTTTCCGGCAGCTCAGCCGAAATCCGGGGCGAGCCGGGATGAACTTCGGCTCCTACATAGTGCGCGACCAGGCGGACGATTCGTTCGCCATCCGCTGCCGAAAGGCTCTCTCCGGTGTCTGTAAGGCCGCTCGACAGTCGGTCGATCCACAGCCGGCCGTCGGGATTGAGCATCACCTCCACAACGGTCTGATCTTCCAAAAAGCCCGCAATGGCCGGCCCAAGGGCGGTGCGGAGCATGCGCGCCCCGCGCAACTCGGCTTCCAAATGAAATGAATGTATCGCCACGGCTGCCCCACATGATCGAGGCCCTGCCCTTCAGCGGCCTCATGTGAGACAAGTAGAAAAAGCAGATCCTACGCTATCGCAAGACAGGATCATCGCCGTCGTAGTCTGGCGTAGAAACGGCAAGAGTCGGAAAGGAAGGTTCGATAAGCTCGTGTTCGGCGGCGCTGAAAAAGGAGCACTCGTTGGGCATCAGCCCGTCAAGCTCGCGTCACCACTCCAGGTGTTCATCCGCCTCCAGCACCGCAGCTTCGCTCGCCGGGATAGCGGCATGAGCCGAGCTCCAGCCGCAGGCCGGTTGGAGTAGGGCCGAAGTCCTCTTCTTCCCTTTCCGACTTCGAAACCATGGAACGGCAAACCAGGCGAGCGCCGCCAGCTGTAGCAGCACGTTCAGTCCGAACGCGGTCTGGTAGGCAATCAAAGGATGGTGGCCGGCCTCAACGGGCCATCGCTCAAGAATCAGGCCCGTCCCGTACTGCACGATGAAGGCCCAGCCAAATTGCAGGACGTTCAAACCACCATTCGCGCGCGCGACCAGTTGGGGCGGGAAATAATCTCCTATGATGGCGTAGGTCAAAGCGGTGGCCGATCCGGCCACCGACACGACGCACCACGGCAGAAGTGACGGCCAGGGCGGATGCAGGATGATGACGATCTCCGCTCCGATCAACAGGGCCGCGACGGCCGCGAACAACACTTCCATATTCCTGCCACGGCTGCGCACCCAGGTTGCAAGCACGCCCAAGACTAGCGCCCCGAGGCTCAAAACAGTCGCCATCACGAACAGCTCGCTGACGAGACTTGTTCGATTGAGCCGTTCGATATCGCAAAGCCAAGGTGCCGCCCACAAGGACTGCAGTGCCCACGCCGACCCGATACAGGTTGCCGACAGGGGGCAATCCGCCAGAAGCGTTGATCAGAGTAGATGGTTTTCAGTGTGGCCGGCTTCGTGCTGCCTGATGGGCTGTCGACTCGTTCGGGAGCGACCAGATAGATCAAAATGGCAGCGAGCGCGCTTGCGGCGGCCAGCACCGCGAACAGGCCGCGCCAGCCTATCCAGTCCAGGAGCACCTCGGCAGGAGCGGTTGCCGTGACCGCGCCCAACGAACCCAGCATGATCATAAAGCCATTGATGAGGGCCAAACGTTCTCTAGGAAACCAGAGGACGATCATTTTAAGGCCCGACATCAGCGCTGCTGCACTCCCAAGTCCGATCATCGCGCGGGCGATGAGAAGCGAAACGAAACCCGTCGATAGTCCGAAGAGCGCGGCCCCCGCTGCTGCCACAACCAAGAGCAAGCTCTGGACCCGGCGCGGCCCGTAGCGATCTAGTAACATGCCGATCGGAATCTGACCCGCCATGACGACCAGGAAATAGATCGACGTGAGCAGCCCGATGTCGGCAGCGCCCAGCCCGAGGTCGGAGCCAAGGGGTCCAGCGATCAGCGTATTGATCGTCCGGAACAGGTAAGCAAGGTAGTACCCGGCCGCGAAGGGAAGAAAGATGCAGGCGATGAGCCGCCACACAGGAAGCGGTTCGATGCGTGCCACAGGCGTTGTTTGCGCGGCGAACCCTTTCTGTACGCTTCTGCCGTTCTGGACGGTGCGTTCAACACAACGAGCTGGACAGGTTCCGAAAGTTCACCTTGCTGCCGCCCTCCTCGGCGGCAGCGCGCGGCTCGGAGCCCCCCTCTACAGCGGGTGCGGACGAACCCTCCTGAAGAAGTTCTTCTGCAGTTCGCCTCTCTGATACACCGCTACCGATTTCAGAGGCACGCCAGCTCGCCCTTCCGAGCCGATCAATCGTCTCCTGAATCAATGGTTGGCCAAACCGCACTCCGCGCTCGAGCTGTTGGACCAAAACCTTGCAGCGTTCTTGGCCGAGGAGGCATGCGTCCCGCTGCTGGGATGATTGCATGGCCGCCGTAACGGTGAGGTGATAGCGCGCATGCAGGGCCACTGTCTCGGCAACGATCGCGACCTCGCGCTCGAGCCTTGCCATCTGACCACTGAACCGGTCCGGAGTTTCACGAATGAGCCCTTCGGCCGCTGGCGCAGGAGCCAGAAAACGCTGAAGCGCCGTGTCGACGACCATGCTCTTGCCGACTCCCGCGCGTTCGGTCGCGGCTTCAAGCCGCTCGAAGATGCTTTCGGAGAGCTGAACGATGATCTTCTTGGTTCGCAGACCTTCGTTCGAGTTCGGCTCCACCTCGCCATCGGAACTTTTCCCAATCGAGCTGGCCTGACCTTCAGCCTCACCATCGATCTGCATTGTTTCTTCAGCTCCTCAATTGCGACCGCACGAAACGGCACATGCTATCCGTGCGGCGTGGCTTTCCGGTCGAAACAGATGAATCGGCCCAGCGATGATGCGTCGACAGAAGGGTCAATCCGACCACGACATCAATCGCGCCGACATCGGCGTCGTAGTCTGGCGTAGCCAAAGAAAGACGAGGCGGGCTCAAGATGAGCCGGATCTTTCAGCCTCCTGCGCGGCAGCTAGGGGCCACTCGCGATGGCCTTCTGGGACGTCAAGAAAGCTCCCCGCGCTTCACGACTCTGTGTCGGTCTGCCTTCGCGCGCGCCCGCTCGGCTCACCTAGGCCGATTCGGGCTTCTTGGAGGCTTGCACGTCGATGCTTACCTCCTTCAGGACGCTGGATCCGCTCGCAAGTCGTCGTCCCAGCGCTTCGACAAAGCGGTCGTACCGCTCACCGCCCTTGGCGCGGGCGGCAGGGCTCGAATGCTCCGGCAATGCCGGAGTTGAGGTCAGCCAGAACCGGATGAAGAGCGCGACGGTCTCAAGCGTGATGCCATCATTGCGTTCAAGACGCTCGAGCACCCGCACAATCCGATCCAGCCGTTTTGCTATCACAGCCTCGCGCCGATCGGAATCGTCCGGAGAAAGGAAGGAACCTATTGCGGCCTCGACCACCAGCGACTTGGACCGGCCACCGCGGCTTGCGAAGGCCTCAAGCGTTTTGAACGTTTCGGGATCGAGATAGATGCTGAGCTGGACCTTTTTCACGCTGCCTCGCTCACAGGTCCATTCCATCGTCGGGATCGAGGGTGACGGTTCGCGCAACTCCCTGCATCGACCGGCTCATCAGTTGCGCCTGGACGGCATCCTCGTCACCCTCGTCGAGCTCGGGGTCGAACTCGTGCTCGCCGGCCGGCGTCTTGATCTCGATTTCCTCATGCAATTCCGGCTCGCGGCGTAAGCCGCCGTTCGCCTCGTCGCTCCTGCCCGTGCGCCTGGTCAGCAGCTGGCCCGACGGCGATATTTGGGCGCGGGCTGACCAGTCATCTGGGCGGGTGGGCTGCTTGTTCGGCTCCAAGCGGGGCGGCTTCAAGACACGTCGCTGGAATTGCGGATCCTCATAGTAGCGGACCTTGTTGGCACGGACCGGGTGCACACCGGAAATCATCACGACCGCGTCTTGCGGAGACAGTTGCATGATTTCGCCGGGAGTCAGCAGCGGACGAGAGGTCTCCTGGCGGCTGACCATCAAGTGCCCAAGCCACGGGCTCAGGCGGTGGCCCGCATAGTTCTTCATGGCTCGCAATTCGGTCGCAGTTCCGAGCGCGTCGGAGACGCGCTTGGCGGTGCGCTCGTCATTGGTCGAAAAGGCGATCCGGACGTGGCAATTGTCAAGGATCGCATGGTTCGGACCGTAGGCGCGTTCGAGCTGGTTAAGGCTCTGCGTGATGAGAAAGCTGCGGATGCCGTAACCTGCCATAAAGGCGAGTTGGCTCTCGAAAAAGTCGAGCCGGCCGAGGGCTGCAAACTCGTCAAGCATCAGAAGCAGCTTCTGCCGGCGCCGGTCGGGATCAAGGCTCTCGGTCAAACGCCGTCCGATCTGGTTCAGGATGAGCCGCATCAAGGGTTTGGTGCGGACGATGTCCGATGGCGGCACCACGAGGTACAGTGAGACGGATTCAGGACGGTCGACGAGATCACGGATGCGCCAATCGCTTCGCGCGGTGATCTTGGCAACTACCGGATCACGATAGAGCCCGAGGAAGCTCATCGCCGTCGAGAGCACACCCGAGCGCTCGTTCTCGCTTTTGTTCAAAAGCTCGCGTGCCGCTGATGCGACGACTGGATGGATGCCTGTCTCAAGATGCGGAGTCGCCAGCATTGCATTGAGCGTAGCCTCGATCGGGCGAGATGGATCCGAAAGGAAATTTGCAACCCCGGCGAGGGTCTTATCGGCTTCGGCGTAGAGGACGTGCAGAATTGCCCCCACCAGGAGTGAGTGGCTGGTCTTTTCCCAATGATTGCGGCGCTCGAGTGCACCCTCAGGATCGACGAGAATATCCGCGATATTTTGAGCATCTCGCACCTCGCAGTCGCCACGGCGGATCTCGAGGAGTGGATTGTAGGCG
Organism: Bradyrhizobium sp. CW1; assembly: GCF_023100665.1. Lineage (NCBI taxonomy): Bacteria > Pseudomonadati > Pseudomonadota > Alphaproteobacteria > Hyphomicrobiales > Nitrobacteraceae > Bradyrhizobium > Bradyrhizobium sp. CW1. Next base: position 185,790 of record NZ_CP064685.1, on the reverse strand, counting down.
GCGCTGGCCGGATTGGTCGGATCGAACAACAGCACGGGCCCAAATTGCGCGCGCCACCCAGAGGTCAACTGGAAGTTCTCACCCTTGATGTCATGGACGATGGTGGAGGCCGGCCAGGTCAGAAGGGTCGGAATGACGAGGCCAACACCTTTCCCGGAGCGCGTCGGCGCAAAGCAAAGCACATGCTCGGGCCCGTCGTGGCGCAGATAATGACGTCCGAACCGGCCGAGCACGACGCCGTCAGGGCCTAACAGCCCGGCCCGTCTGACTTCGCGTAGATCGGCCCAGCGCGCCGAGCCGTAGGTGGTGACGTCCCGCCCTTCATGGGCTCGCAGGACCGAGAGCAACATGGCGAGCGCTATGGCCGCGATGCCGCCGCTTGCAGCAATCGCGCCACCCTCCAGAAAAACGACGGGCGCATAAGCATCAAACTTGAACCACCAGCCGAAGAAAGCTGCCGGCTGATAAATCGGCCAATGCCCGAGCTTGAACCAGGGAGCCCCAAGCTGTTGCTGGAACGCAAGCCGCCAGGCTGTCCATTCGGTCGCAGCCCACAGGAACGCGAGCACGATGAGGCAGACCAGGATGACCTGGTGCCAAATGATTTTTGTTGCCGACATGATCGGGATATCTCGGCATATCGACGTGCGCACACAACTACAATGGTGCTCGCGTCGCAGTGGCGCGCGTGGCAGCGCAGAGATCGGCGGGGACAAAGCCGAGATACGTAGCCAACGCCCATTCAAGCGAAGCGGGACTGATCGAGGTTTGCATCATGAGACGGCGCCGAAATGCCGATTATGTGCGTAAGAGCTCATGGATGGGCAGAAAAACGCTGACTTCGCTCAAGTAATGTGAAGCGTTCCTGAAGATTGCCCTCCTGGAGCGCTCAAACGCTGGAGGGACGGACGACCTTCGATCCTCGCGAAGTGTCGCTGAATGGGTCCCGGAGTTCTGACGATCGCGCAATAGATAAGCTCACCCGCCGCCAAGCTGCCCTTTCCCAAGAGCCACCTGAATCGCATGAGGTTATGGTGTTTCGGCAATGCTGCTGGCTCAGGTAAGGGTGGAGGTGTGGCGCATTCAAAGACGCGCCTGCTCAGATTGACGACGCCGCTTGCTGGTGCTGTGACCCTGCTACTTGCCGGGATAGTCGTGACAGACGCGGCCGACTGCCCACGGCAGGATGTGCTCGGCACCTCCCGCGTCCTCGAGGTCGACGCAAAGGCCCACGCGCGCGTTGGATTGAACAGCTTTCGGGAAACGCTCCCTTTGGCTGACCATGAGGTCGTCCTCACCTTTGACGACGGGCCGCGGCCGCCGAGCACGCAAAAGGTACTGGCGGCGCTCGCCAAGGAATGCGTACGGGCCACGTTCTTTCTGGTCGGCAAGTCCTCCGCGAAGTCTCCAGAGCTCGTTCGCCGAATTGCTGCCGAGGGCCACACCATCGCACACCACAGCTGGTCGCATACGATGATGTCGAAGATGACCTTCGAACAGGCCAAGAAGGATATTGATCGTGGAATTGCCGCCGATGAGACGGCGCTCAAGGGCGCCTCCGCCCAAAGCCCGCCATCGCGCTTTTTCCGGTTTCCGTATTTCGACTCGAGCCCAGCGATGCTCGAATTCTTGCGTTCGCGCGGGATGGTCGTGTTTGGAGCTGACCTTTCGGCGGGCGACTGGGAGAACCTAACCCCAGAACAAGAACTAAAGACAGTTACCGAGCGGCTGGAGGTCGCAAGCAAGGGCATCATTCTCCTGCACGATGCCCAGGCCCGAACGGCCGCAATGATGCCGGCGTTCTTGCGCTATCTGCACGAGAATGGCTATCGCATCGTGCATCTGGTGCCGGCTGGCCCGATCGAGAGCAACGCTGAAGTCACCCCAGCGGCAAGCCGCAGCAGTTCGCGGAAATGACAGCGGGTAGATTGGGTCAATCTAACCAACTGGTTCTCACGGTGCGCCCGGGTCCAGATCGATGCCATGGCACGGCCGTATCGCCCACTAGCGACGCTATCTTCTTGGCGAGATCGGTCCCTTTTCAGGAGGGATTCCGATCCAACCGTTGCCGCCGCCGTCGGCGATATCGGCCTTATCCGATCCGGAGATTCTCGGCTGATACTTTGCCGGAACCACCAGCCTTGGCCTCGAAGCTGATCCGAGCGCCTTCTGCCAAGCCGGTGTATCCGGCCTTTTCAACGGCGCTGATGTGCACAAAGACGTCGGGGCCGCCGTCATCCGGCTTGATGAAACCGTAGCCCTTGGTCGTGTTGAACCACTTTACAGTACCGATCGTCACCGTCACTTCTCCTAAATGAACACATGCCATCTAGCGAAAACTCGCACCTGCATCAAGATATCCAGGAGGAGACAGTTGCTCGGAACCGGGCACGCAGAATGGTCGAACCAGCGAGAGGTTCGCGAGCTGAGAGAACCCCGTCTCGCCGCTATGCGGCGAATGTCCCGGCCCCCCAAGACCCGCTGGGGCGTGGTTGCAGTGAGCGCGACTACAGCGAACTTCTTCTGGCGACAAAAGGACAGCGGGCTTCGCTTGTACGTGGGCGAGCGCAGCCGCAGCTAGCGCCGCAGTCGTGGATCGCAGCCCAGCGGAGAAACTGCCAGTCAAAGTGACAGGCCCCGTTTGCGGCCCCAGGACCAATCGACATTGCCTGGACCTGCGATCCCGCTCACCTGTTTGCCCAGTTCCCGCTCTAGTGAAGGAGCCCAAGGCACGAGCTGAAAGCCGAGCCCATTATCAATCATGGCAAAGCGCCCCGAGGCGAGGGAAAGCCGCTGTCGGTATGTCCCCGAAACCTGTTCACCTGATCGAGCAGGCAGATGCGTAAGCCCCGTCTCCTCCGCGAGGCGCCGGCCGGCGCGATCGAGCTCGCGACTTTGCAAGGTCTCGATCAGATTGCGGCCAAGCCGCACCTTGTCGCCGTGCCGCTGTGCAAGCCCGTACTCTGCCAGCACATCAATCCGCTGTTCCAGGGCTGCCCGGACCTCTGCGCCAAAACCGGCGCGCGAGAACTCAGCAGGCTCGCGCGCCACAAGCTGCCGGTCGAGCCATGTGGCACCTTCCGCGGTGACCTGCTTTTCGAGGACGAGTTCCGATCTTACCGCGAGTGCGATGCGTGTCCGTCCCCTCGCATCCTCAAAGCGGCGGAGCTCCACGACGCCTCCAATCGGCCCGTCGCCAGCCGCCTCGATATCGGGGAGTTTGAGGTGATGGACGCGCCCGTCTATGCCGTCGACAATGGCAAAGGCATTGCCCCTCAATTCGTCGTCGTGTCCGCGGGCGACGAGACGGCCAATGATCGGTTGACCGTGATGCTCGCCTTCGAGCGCAAAGGAGGACGGTGAGCGTGCGATACCATCCTTGGCAATCGCCTTGTGCAGCCGCTTGATGATGTCGCCGCGCTCGCCAAGCGCTCTCAGGCGTGGCTCGGCGTCTTCGGCCAAGACCCAGCGAGCGGGCCCTGCCGGCTCTGCCACACCCAGGCGCTCCAGCATCCGCATCCGCCCGATCCGAATGTCTCGTAACGGGTCCCGGGCACCATCCCGTTCCGGCCTTAAATCGATGACCCCATCGGCCAATGCCGCTTGCCGCGCGAGCACCCGGTCGAGCCTGGTCCAGCGCTCGGCGCTCACCTCGGCTTCCAGCGCTTCGCGGATCTGGAGCTCGGATCGGGGACCCAATTCGCGGGTGACGAGATCGCCGGCTCGGGCCCGCAAGCCGTTTGCGATGTAGTCGCGACTGATGACGAGGTCTTTTCCATCATCGGCGCGGCCGCGCACGAGAATATGAATGTGCGGGTGTTCCGTATTCCAGTGATCGACCGCGACCCATTCGAGGCGCGTTCCAAGGTCGCGTGAGGCCTGATCCATGAGCTCACGGGTGAAGCTGCGCAGGCTGGTGAGCTCGCCTGCATCATCGGGCGAAACGATGAAGCGGAAATGATGCCGGTCACCCTCGCAGCGTTCGGCGAAGCCGCGGCCGTCTGCTTCATCTCCGAGAGCATCAAAGAGCTTGCTTGGCGCCCCGTCCCGGGTGACGCCGTCACGCTGCAGATAACCAAGATGGGCCCGCAGCGCCCCGGGCGTGCGCATTTGGCGAACCACCCGCGCCTTGACCATGGCGCCGCGAGACCGGTTGCTGAGCAGTTTGGACGCTGCAAGGCTCGCGGCCCGCCCACGTCCGAAGTTTGTTCCACGACGATAGCCGCGTGACAGACCGCCGGCCTTCTGCGCGGCTCTGAGGGCCTGCGCCAGAAACGGCTTTGCCCCCGGCGCTCGCGTAGAGCGAATGCGGCCAGGGCGGATTCGGAAGTCGTCCTTACCGGCCATGGTTTGCCGGCAGAGTGCAAAAAGCTGAGCCGCGGCTGCAATTTGGCAAAACTGAAAATGTGCGCTCAAGATTCGCAAGTTGCATTGGATGATTGAAACTAAAGCCAGATTTCTCACAACCGACCGGCCGCACCTTGCGGCTTTTATCCTGCCATCCCCGGTCCGCTCCTTCCGCCCGCGTCCTCATCACTCTCCAAAATGCGAGAACTTGCGATGGCATGCGAGGAGATGCGATTATCGTCATTGAGACTTCGATTCGTCCGATCGCGGCACGAACAGACCACTCGCATGGGGCACAAGTCCAGTTGTGTTGGGGGTCAGCGTGTCTTTCGATGAAGGCGTTTCATGCAGAGCGGATACCGAGCTCCGTTCGCTCGACCAGGGATGAAATCGCGGAACAAACGGCGCGGCCTGCTTCCAATCTGTGCTGGGAACGGGGACCGAAGTATCGCGCCAGCGCTGTATGATGCCGGTCAATGGCTCGAGTTTGTTCAGGTAGGCCAGGGTTTCTTCAGGCAGCGCGCGCCCCGTCGTCAGATGCTTCGCGTAGCGCTGGGGGCCTGCGTTGTAGGCGGCGAGAAATCCGTCCGAGCCGAACCGGTCCAGCATCTCTCGCAGGTAGGCGGCCCCTGCGAAAATGTTGTCATGGGGGTCAAAGGGGTCGATGCCTAGATTGTAGCGGGCGCTCAGGTCGACCCACGTCCCTGGCATGATCTGCATCAAGCCCAGGGCACCTCGAGATGACACGGCCTGCGCTTTGCCACTGCTTTCGACCTGGATCACGGCACAAACCAATTGCACGGGAACTGCAAACCGGCGGGACGCCTCGGCAATGAAGGCCGCATATGGGACGAATTTGCCAAGGCACGTTGAGGGCGGAGCAGGCGCCTGCAATTCGGATTGGGCTCGACAGCTCGACGGCAATTCGACAGCTGCCAAAGCTGCCAGGAATGCCGCGATGATACGGAAGGATGGACGGCATGCCCGCATCGCCTCGAGCGCAACCTGGGAGCAGTCAGCGTGCGGCCTTTGCAGCTGATCATCATCTGCGCGCCCGCATCTGCTGACGAGCTTGGCCGGAAAGGAGCAAAGGGATTGTGGTCCGCGGGAGCATGATGAAGCTGCAACCCGATGAAGCGAGGCAAGCATGGTCATTCCTCCTTCGTCCACACTGGCAAAGCTTGGCCGATGACGGCGGAGGCCGCGATCGGCCCGAAATAGCGGCCGTCAAAAGAGTCGGCGGATTGCCAGTTCATCAGAAAGATTTGATTGTCCAGCAGGACGCGGCATCCCTGCCAGGCGGGCAAAGGCCGCCCACGGCCATCACGCTCGCGGGCCTCGCCCATCTCGATGCCGTCGACGAGGATAGTGAGTTCTCGTCTGCAGACGGTGTGCCCAGGGAGCGCCAAGACCCGCTTGAGCATGGGAATGCCGAGCGGCAGATAGCCGTTCAAATCAAGGAAGGACGCAAGCGGGTCAGGCGGGCGAACGGCTACGAGCGAGGTGACACGGAGACGCTCCACCGCCTGCAAGCGGTAAAGACCGATCGGCACGCTGTGCGAAGCGTTCCAAACATACCATGGCGCTGTGCCCCGGTCGGCGGAGAGCGCAAGAGCCGTGCCCCCGCACATTGCAAGAATTGTTATGAGCTGGCCCATCAGAGTGTCACCCTTTGGCGCCGGAGCCACGCCTGGTGGCGCGCACGGGTGTAGCTTCGCGGAGTCTCATTCACCGAAAGGCGGTTGTGCGCGTGGTGCCAGTAGTCGGGCGCCGCGTCGGCGGGATCGATGCCGAGTGCTTCCACCGCCTCGATCAGTTGCAGGACACGTTCGACCTTCGGCCAACCGGACAATCTCAGCAGGCTCTCGCCGCCCGGACTGATCCAAGGCACGGTCGAGTAGCGCTGCCCTGGCGCGGACGCGCGCAGAATATCGATGCGTGACAGTACGGTTCCGAAGTCATTGGAGCTCCAGCGTACGAACGCAAAAATGCTCCCAGGCGCAAATGAAAGAACACGCCGGTGATGGCCGATGATCGTTTCCGATATAGGCCGGCCGAACCGAATGCGGTTTTCGATGCGTTTCTCGAGCCACAGGAGCTCAACCGTCGTGAGATCATTCATATTGAAATTCCATATCGCAAGACGGCGGGCGCGGTGCTGAGACGTGGCGATCTGAAATCCAGGACGAGGAGGCGTGATAGGCAGACGACAAGTGGGGCAAAGCACGACTGCTTCGCGCTCACGGCCGCGTCAGAACGCCAAGCGAGCCTGAAGACGAGACAACGCTCCTGCAGGTCCAGGACTGCGAAGGCCCATTTCCACGAACCAAGACGCAGCTCAGCCGCTCTCGTGCGGAGGTTGGCGTACGTGGGCTCACTGGACAGCCAGGACCGGCTCTGCAGGGACGTGGACTGGGGGTCCGTTAGAAGGAATCCGAAGGATTCCTGGTTAGGAAAGTTAGAGGAAGCGGAAGCTCCTCTGTGGCAACGGCTTTTCCGCGATAGCGGTCCCTGATCGCACGCGTTTTCGGTCCCGGATGGCACGGTGGCGCTGGTCCCTGATAGCACGGCGGGATTCACAGGTTTTCCCCCGAGCTGGAGATAAGCCCGCGCTTGCGCAGCCGGTGGGTAAGCGGGTCGACCGCAGTGGGAGCGAAGTTCAGCCGTTCCGTCCCATTTGGGTCGTGCGAGATGACCAGTTCATATCCCGGCAATCTCTGCTGTCGAACGATCTGGCGCAGGTCGTATGCGAAGTGCTTGAGTGGCGATAGGCAGCCCGATTTGGCGTGGAGGTGCACAAGATCAAAGCTCCAGCCGCCCTTTTGGCGACCGCCGTGCTTGCGCACGAGGCGATAAAGCCAGCGCTCCAGTCCACCAGTCAGATCGAAATATGCGCGGTCGATCGTCAGCACGAGCGCTTCGTTCAGAACACCCGTGTAGAACCAGTCTGGCAGGATCAGCTCGAGCCCGCGGGCGCGGCCGTGCATATCCGCGGTCTCTTTCCATTCATTGATCCACGAGAACCGATGCTGCCGGCGCTCCGTCGGCTGGCGAATGGATGTCATCACGGTGGTCGATTGCAAGCGGTCGAGCGCAGCCTTGAGGCGATCGTAGTCGCGCACGCTTGTGCCGCGTCCAACGAAAGTCAGGATCTCGTAAGGGGTGGCGGCCATCAACCGCGATGTCTTCAAACCTGCATCACGCGCCTGGATAATTTGCGAGGCGGCCCAGATCAGCACGTCCGCATCCCAGATGGTCGCCATGCCATGTTCCGGCACGGCTTCGACACGGATTTTGATTGTCCCGGCCCCGAAATCGATGGGAACGGTCCGCTTTGACTTCGCCAGCGAAAAGAACGGATAAGCCATTAGGTCTTGCGCGTCGCGCGGCGCGAGATCACCGGGAAGAGCGCGAAACAGATCGAGCTGCTCCCGTTCTGAGTTGCGCCGCCAGCGCGCAAAGGAGTTGCTGTCCGGCATGGGTCAGCGCCGCTCCTTGCCTGCGTAGGCGATGGGCGCGTGCCGCTTGGCGGGCAAGACCGTGCCAACCCCGGGATCGCTGGTCGACGTTTTGGCGCCGCGGTCCACCCATGCTTTCAGGTCTTCGAGCGCGTAGACGACGCGGCCGCCTAGCTTGCGGTAGGTCGGACCTGTGCCATAGGTGCGATGCTTTTCGAGGGTGCGGCCGGAGAGGCCAAGAAAGCGTGCCGCTTCTGGTGTGCGAAGATAGCGCTGCGGCGTGCCGGCGTTCGGGTCGGGCATCGGATCGCTCCCGTGATGTCATGGAGCGCGACGGAGTTTGATCGCGCGTCGACGGACATCATGGAGGAGCGAACGCACGTGAGGGGATGCCGAACATTGTTAGGACGATTTCGGCACCCCTCCTTTTGGTTTCGCGTTGCGATCGGCAAAAGAGGACTGCAGGCTTTGGTAGTCAGCAATCGGCCGACGATTCTGCTGCGCAGCCAGGGACGTCTCAGCTGTTGGGCGTGGTGCGGGAAAGTTCGACGCGCTCCGATGCGCCGCAGGCGATCGGCACGCATGAGGCGTAAGATCCGACCGCGGGCCGCCCGCCGGTGCAGTCAGCGGGAGGGCGAGAGGCGCCAAACCTGACCTGGTTGCATCAGTTGTACGCTATCCAGATCTATTTCTTGCGGGATCTCGATCGAAACAATGCACGGTAGCCGGTACGCACGATGAAGCGACCGGCTTTGACCAGGCGAATGGTACGGCTGCGCAGGTCGTGGGTCTTCCAGCCGCGGTCGATGAGCCGCCTTTTGCCGAACATCACCTCGGCGATCGTTCGATAGGATGCGCCATCCTCATGCCCATCCCGCGCTCGCAGAGCCAGGCCGAGCCTTTTCCGCTGCTGGGCCGAAAGCCGATGAAAGGCAGATCCCGGCGGGCGGCCGTTCAGCGCTCGCCATAAGCGATGTGCGGCGTGGGCGCGCGCGACGAAATTCTCGTCAAGCGGCAATTCGGTGGCATATCCGGTACCGAGGTGCGGGGCCTCTCTGAGCCATAATCGATGCTGCGCGCCCTGGACCAGCAAGAGGGCATGCCAGCCGTCCGGTGCTTGCCTCATGGTGGCCGACGTAAGGTCAGCAAGCGGAAGTACTACGTCCGAACCTTGAGAGCCGGACGCGCTCCGAACGATCGGCACCACCGTTGGCATCGCCTCGGGCGCCCAGAAGATGGTCTGCTCGTAGAAAGACCGTAAGCGCGAAGCCGATACCCTTGCTTCAGAATTCGAATGAACGTGCGAAAGAAGCCTCCGGCTTGGACGGAGGTTTGGGATGGGATTGGACAGCAAAAAGGACGTCCATTTGGACGGCTCAACGAGGGGGTCGGTGAGCCGGCTGGAGGTTCTTGAAGGACCATCGGGGCGCCGCGTACGTTCGGAAGCCGAGAGAGCTCGGATCGTCGCCGAGAGTCTGTTACCCGGTGCCCAGGTGTCCGAGGTGGCGCGCAAGCACGGAGCGACGCGCTGGCAGATCTACGATTGGCGGCGGCGGTTTCGACAGCGAGGCATGTTGCCGCCGCGCGAGGCATCGCAGCCGACATTCGCGCCGCTGGTCGTGGAAGGTGCGTTGGAGGAGCGTCAGGTTCCGGCGATCAAGCTCGAGATCGCGATCGGCGATGTCGTGCTGCGGACGGACACAGCCATAGATGGCGAGCAGCTGTCCCGTGTGATCCGCGCGATGCGAGCGTCACGATGATCGCGGCCGGTGCCGATCTGAAGATTTACATCGCGACGCGGCCGATCGACTTCCGCTGTGGCCACGATGGGCTTGCGGCGAAGGTGCAGGAGATGCTTCGTCTCGACCCGTTCAGCGGCGCAGCCTTCGTGTTCCGATCGAAACGAGCGGACCGGATCAAGATTTTGGTCTGGGATCGAACGGGTCTGGTGTTGGTGCACAAGCGTCTTGAAGGTTGCAAGTTCGTTTGGCCAACGATCGCAGACGGCGTGATGCGAATGTCGCCCGCGATGTTCGCTGCCTTGTTCGAAGGGCTGGATTGGAGGTTGGTCCGCCCGGAAGAAGCGCGGCGTCCCCAGGCGGCTGGATAACTGCGGCAGAATGACTCGGAAGCTATTTTGAATGTGGCACGCGCGGCGGCGATGTGCTCGAAATAGCGCATGAGCATCGCGGCGCTGCGCGACGAAAATGAACAATTGAAAGCGCTTTTGGCGCAAACGCAGGCGGCCTTGAGCGAACATCAGGCGGCGCTGGCGACGTCGGAAGAGGCGCGGCGTCGGTTGGAGGTCATTCTCGGCGAATTGCGACGCGAGAAGTTCGGCGCGACGTCCGAGAAGCTGCGGCCAGATCAGTATCACTTGCCGCTGGAAGACGTGGAGATCGCGCAAGGCATCCTGGACGCGGCGCAGGAGAGAGCCGAGGCTGTGATCAAGGGCCGATCGCGGAGCGCGCCGGATCAAGGTTCTCATCGCAATCGCGGCTGCCTGCCTGCCCATTTGCCGCGGGTGGAACGGATCATCGAGCCTGCGAGTACGCTTTGCCCGTGCGGTTGCGGCGCCATGACGAAGATCGGCGAGGACGTCAGCCAGCGCCTCGACGTGATCCCGGCGCAATGGCGCGTGCTGATCACACGCCGCCCAAAATACATCTGTCGCCGCTGCTCCGGCCCCGTCGTGCAGGCGCACGCACCGGAGCACGTCGTGCCCGGCGGGCTGCCGACCGAAGCGGCCATCGCGCATGTGATCGTCTCCAAATTTGGCGACCATACGCCATTTTACCGTCAGGCCGAGATCTATGCGCGCCAGGGCATCCGACTTGATCGGGCGACACTGGGCAACTGGTCCGGCCGCGCCTGCTTCCATCTTCAGCCCATCGCCGACCACATGCGCCACCACCTGGCCATGGCGGATCGGCTGTTCATGGACGAGACCAAGGCGCCGGTACTCGATCCCGGGCGCGGCCAAACGAAGAAAGGCTACTTCTGGGCGATTGCCTCAGACGACCGCGGCCACAGCGGCCCAAGTCCGCCGATCGTGCTGTTCCGATATGCCCCCAGTCGCAGCGGTGCCTTCGCTGAGCAGTTCCTGGATGGCTTTGGCGGACGCTTCCTGCAATGCGATGCCTATGACGGTTATGATCGACTGACCGAAGTCGCTCGACTGCAAGGGCCTTGGACGCTCGTGCATTGCTGGAGCCACTTGCGCCGACGCTTCGTCAAATTGGCCCGCAATAGCAAATCGCCGATCGCCGAGGCCGCCATTCGGCACATCGCACAGCTTTACGCCATTGAAGCCATGGTGCGCGGTGCATCGCCGGACATCCGGCTCGCCGCACGAAAGGAGCATTCGTTGGCTCTCGTCGCCGCTTTGAAAATGTGGTTCGAGAAGCAGCTGTCGATGATCTCCAGCGGTTCGACGCTCGCCGAGGACATCCGCTACGCGCTCAATCACTGGCAAGGTCTGACCCGCTTCCTCGAAGACGGGCGCCTCGAGCTCGACACGAACCCTGTCGAGAACGCCATCCGGCCAGTCTGCCTGACCAGAAAAAATGCGCTCTTCGCCGGTCATGAGGTCGGAGCCGAAAACTGGGCCTTGCTCGCCTCGATCGTCGCCACCTGCAAGCTCAACGACGTCAACCCGGCCGCCTACATCGCCGAAACACTCGAGACGATCATCGACGGCCATCCCCATAGCCGCATCGAAGACCTCATGCCGTGGCGATTCCGCAAAACGTCAAGCCAGCCTCAATAGGGTTGCGGCTAAGCGCTTACGAAAGACCCTTGCGGGTCATGGGTGAAAGCAGCGCCAAATACGCGAATGCTTCCTATCCTGCGGATGGACATCCGCAAGCTTTTTGGAGCAAACACGCGTCGATTTCGGTTAGACCTGCGCCTGACCCAAGAGGCGGTGGCAGAGCGCATGGGTGTCGACCGCGCGTTCATCAATGGAGAGAGGGTTGCAAAACGTGACCCTGCTTACGATCTGGCAAGTCTCGCAGGCTCTGGAAGTTCGACCCGCCCAACTGGTCGAGGAGAAGGCGAGCAAAATTCGTGCGTGATTGTGCGCTCGACCGCATCTACTCCGGGCTGAACTCTCCAAGCGCGATTGACTCGATAGCCGGTCAATAAGGGCTGTGGGAGTGCCAAGTTGCCGTGGAAGCGATCACCAAGTGATGCTCAAGAAGATCCATGATGGTCGGAGAGAATTGACTTCTCAACTCGGATGGCCAAATCCTGCTATCTACCTGCGCCACCGCGCAACCAGATGACGGTAGCCGTGATCTGCCAGCCATCTAGCGCGCCTCAAATAGCTCTCGAATGCAGTTTGCGCCCGCATCGATTCTCGGTCCGGATCAAATGTGCAGCACGATTCGGGCCACTTCCTTCCAGTCGGCGCCATCTGCCGCGGCGTCGAGAAGGCGCCAGTACGTCACCAGATGCTCCTCATCATAGGATGTGAGCGCTGGATCTGTGGGGGCGCAGGCGGCGACATGCGGCTCAAGGGGCGGTGTTTGCATGGTAAATCTCGCAAGAATGACAATAGACGTGCGCAGGCACGGTTCCTCAGTTCAATGTGAAGAAGCAACTTGCGCCGATGGATATGCGCAAGTTGGTGGGTCGGAATTTTTTAAAACTGCGGAAGCAGAAAGGCTTCACGCAGGAGAAATTCTCAGAGGCGTCCGGCTTCACGCAACAATATATCAGCGGATTGGAACAAGGTCGGCGCAACCGTGGTGACGCTGTTCGAACTCGCAACCACACTGGGTGTTAGCCACGTGAATCTTGTCTTACCGGACCAGGAGTTCTCCAGGAGCTTCCTAAAGCACCGAAGAGGAAAAAAGATTGACCAGTAGAGCATCGTACCGCGGCGAGACGTTCCCCTGCCGCCTGCAAGAAGCCTCGCACGAGCGGTTCGACGAGGTTTTTGTTCGAGCTCTGCTTGCCGGTTTTATGCGGTCGGACCTAAGGAGGGTGTAGCCTCCTGCCCTTACAATCCATCCGGCAATGCTCAAGCGTGAGTGAAGGGCTTCAAGATGATGGTCAAAACGGGACCGCGTAGACGCCGAACTTGCCATTCCGATTGTGCCTCCGCCCGATTAGACGCCCGATGCAAGGTCAGCAAAGCGTTAGCGCTGCAGCGGTGACTTATGAGGTTGAGGCGCTCGGTCCCCGGGCTCCGCAAAGCCCCTCGCTGCCCCAAGAGCAAGCTGTCTACGATACCGGCATTGACCAGACCAAAATAGATATCGGTACCCACGAGAGGTGATGTGAGAACCGCTCCAATGGAACAGCAGCGTGATCATCTTGCCGCCTTAGGCTGGAAAAGAAGCCCCGCCCGATCAACTCAGGCGGGGCTTTGGACCGAGCCTCACTCCCCGTTCTTGCGCGGGCGCGACCACAGGAGCGTGTAGCCCTCTCCGCCTTCGTCATCGAACAGGTTCGCGTAGATCGGCGCGTTGAACGACGGGTCGTCAAGCTTGAGCGAGAGGTAATCGCGGCCCTCCTCGGAGCGCTTGGACCAGGCTGCCCCGATCTCCGCCCGGCCCACATAGATGCGGTGGCTGGGAGCGTTATCGTTGGAGCGGTTGGTCTCGGCGACGATGCGGACGCCCCTGGCCTGCAAACTCAGGGTGACGATCTCGCCCTGGAAATCGTTGCCGACTTTCTTGAAAGAACCGATGTTAGCCATGTCACTTCTCCTGTTGTGTTTCGAGCCCGCGACCACCGCGGCCTCGATGGCGATCTAAAGGCCGAAGACGATCGGCGACGCACCCGCTAGCAGGCCGGAGCGCAGCGGAGGACGCCGTTGGAGCGACTTTCTTGTCTCGCGAGGAATGGGCGCAAGCCCAGGGGAAGAAAGTCGCATCAACGGCGTTGCGGCTCAGACGATCGAGGCGCAGCCGCTCTTGGGCCAGATCGAGCCATCAAGGAGGCCACGTGCGTCCGCGCGCTGAACCGCAATCCTAAGGAGATGAGTGGCAAATTTCGGTTGTTCTGAGCAAGAGGTCGGGACGGGCCGGCGCAGAAGGAGAAACAATCTGCCGCAAAGGGCGGTATCGTCTCCCGCAGGAATGATCGAGCGCGGTGCGCCCCACGCAGCTATGCGAGCCAGACAGAGATTGGTGGGCCTTGCATAAAGGCTTCAAAGGGAGACGCGGTTGCCTTTCGCTCGAGCTCGACGCCGTCTCGTTCAACCTGGTCTCTGTGCGAGCTTGCTCGACCTGATGACGACGCAGCCTCATCGCTCGAGCGTGGCGGCTGGAAGAATTGGTCGAGGTGTATTCTCCACCACCCCGGCCGAGTGAGACGGTGGGGGGCCTCGCGAAGCGGTCAAACGCGCCCATGCCGTGCCGCCGATGCAAAGCGCACCTACGCAAGCGAAGGCCTCCCGCCAGCTCGGCGAACGCACCCCGATCTGGGACAGGGCAAACACCACATGGTAGCCGGCGATTGCCGCGGGACCGCGAAGACGGTTGCGACCGGGACGCGCAAGGTCAAGGACCGATTAACCGCGAGAGTGAGCTGACCAGCGGCAAGCGTCAGCGCGCCAGAAGCAATTCCGATAAGCAGTGCGCCGAAGAGGCCCGCGCCATCGCGAAAATGCCGATATTCCGACACTGAGCGCGACGAAAAACGGCAAGGCATAGACCGCCAGCGCAAGGATCAGCCAGCAGAACAAACCGATGCCGAGCGTGTTGAGGGCAAGCCCAAGGGCGAGCATGGCGGTGGCTCCAATGCATAGACGTATTGGTCGCGCCTCCACCACCACCGCGGCGCGGCTTCGGACCTAAAATCGAAACGAGGCGGAGTTGCGGCGTGCAACGCCACCTTGGCGTCTTCGACGGCGCTCATGCGCCGCCGAACTTCCAAACGGGAATACCGAGCCGCTTCGCCTTGTCAGCGAGATTGTCCTGAATTCCCGTGCCCGGGAAATGCATGACGCCGATCGGCAGGAGTTCGAGCACGGCGTCGTTGCGCTTGAACGGCGCCGACTTGGCGTGTTTCGTCCAGTCCGGCTTGAAAGCGATCTGTGGGACCTTGCGATTGGTCGCCCATTTGGAGGCGATCAGTTCGGCGCCCTTGGGAGAGCCGCCATGCAGGAGGACCATGTCCGGGTGCTTGGCATGAACCTTGTCGAGGCGATCCCAGATGAGGTTGTGGTCATTGAAGTCGAGCCCGCCGGTGAGTGCGATTTTCGGCCCGGGTGGCAACAAGACCTCGGTTTCGGCGCGGCGTTTGGCGGCAATGAAGTCGCGGGAGTCGATCATCGCTGCGGTGAACGTGCGGTGGTTGACCAATGATCCCGATCGCGGGCGCCAGGATGCGCCGGTGTTGACCTCAAATTGTTCGATGGCCTGGTCACGGAAGAGTTCCAGGCAGTTGCGGCGTTCGATCAGCGTGACGCCTTCGGCGGTCAGGCGCTCGAGTTCGACCGATCGCACCTCGGACCCGTTCTGCTCGCGTTGGCTCTTGTGCTGCGCTTGTTCGTTGTTATCGAGCTGCCTTTCGACGCGCTCGACGGCACGATGGAACAGGTTGACGGTCGACCAGAGCAGATCGTCAAGGTCCGGCTCAAGCCGGGTGTCGCTCAAGGTCGCGACCAGGGCGTCGAAGATATCGGCGACGGCGCCGCCAACCATCTTGCCCTCTGGGAGTGGTCTTGGATCGGGCTGGTCGTCGAAGGGGTGATAGCCGAAGAGCTGGAGTTCGGTGATGACTTGGTCGGTCGGAGAAGAGTTGTGCAGCGGTTCGACGTCGTCATGGTCGGTCATGGGAAGAGGTCCTTTGCTGGATCGGCCGCGACTATCGCCGCCTTCGTGGCGATCCTCTGACGGCGGCCGAAGCGTGCCAGAACCCGAAAGGGCCGAAGCGGCAGCGGAGGATGGCGGAGGCCGGCTATTTTGCTTCGCGATGCAAAGCGCGCGGCGAACCCAATGATGTGTCTTCACATCACTGGCGCGCGGCGGAAAATAGCCGGCCGTAGCCATTGCCGGCGCGCTCCGCCTGCCGTCCGATCGCTCTCTAGAAGGCCGAGGTCGCGTCCTCTTCCGGTATTGGCCTCGCCTATGACTGGCCGATCGACGTCGATCAAGGACCGGAAGCTATTCCGCGGGTACAGTCGAGGGATGCAGGAAGCGAACGACGTCCTCTGGCACGAGCTGGAGCTGCAACGCTGCTTGGAGAGCATGGACACCGAAGACATGCAGATCTTCGTTGAAGTCGCCCAGCCGGGGCGACAGCGTGACCGCTTCAATGCCGGCGTCCGCTGCGCGCTGGCTGAGGGTCGCCTGCACCGCATCGCCAGCGGCATCGACATCGCGGGCGATGTAGAGCCGGCGCAGCCCGGTCGGAAGAACCATGGCGGAGAGATGATTGGCCGAGAGCGCAGCCAGCATTGGCATGATCGGCAACACGTAACGTAGCGACAGCATGGTTTCGATTCCCTCGCCGGCAGCGAGCACGTCGTCCACCACGCCGAAGCGAACCGCGTTCCCCAGGAGATCGCCCATCGCGCGTCGCGGCGTATCGATCGGAGCTTTGCCCAGCCGAATGCGATCAAAGCCGTCAGGGTCGAGCCAGGTGCGATGCACGCCAGTGATCCTGCCTTCGAGATCCGTGACGCAGGCGATCATCGCCGGCCAGGTCTCGGCTGGCAGGTGTTCGTCGGGCCGATAATAGCAGCGCGGATGGAAACGCAGGCTGCCACCATGGTGCAGGTGGGCGATCCCGCGACGCTGCAAATATGTCTCGGCCAGCGTCCCCTCGATCGGTTGCGATCTCATAAAGAGTCGTCTTGCCGCGTCTTGCGATCCGGCCGGTCCTAAGGGACGAACGGGTTTCGGGACGAGTTCCGGTTCAGTACGAGCCAGCCTCAGAAAGCGCCTCGCCTCCTCTGCGACCTCCCGGAAATCGCGCAAGCCGCAGGTTTCACGGATGACGTCGAGGAGATCGCCATGTTCCCCGGTTGCGGCGTCAGTCCATTTTCCGGCGGAGCCTTTCCGTGAGTCCTGGAGCCGCACGAACAGTGAGCGCCCTGGGGCGTTGTGGACATCGCCGACCAGCCAGTACCGCCCCTCCCTCTTTCCATTGGAGAGATAGTGTCGGCACACCGCCTCGGCCTCGCGCGCGAGGCGGCGTGCTAACTCGCAAGGCTTGCTGAACATCAGGCGGCCTCCCGCTCACTGATGCGCGTGATCGGATAGGGGTCGAGCACTTTCGACAGGACCTCCACACCGCTCGCAACCGTACGCACGAACAACCGCCCGCACGTTGAGACTTTGCAGGAGCGTACGCTGCGCGATACTTTCGGCGAGTTGCTCGATGGAAATGCCCGCCGTCACATGCCGGACGTTGGACTGGCTCAGCACCAGCTTGTTGAACGGAATATCACGCGAGGGCGACAAGGTGATCTTTTCGACAGCCTTCGTCATGTCGATTCTCCACGACGGGCGGCCGAGAGCCTCTCTCTCGACCTCCAACCCGTCGCGGAAAACGACCCGCCCTCTCACTCTCGTGCCCGCGGTGACCCGGTGGAGTCTCACGCCGCTTCCTGGTCCGCTTTTTCCGCCTTCATGTCGGCAGCGGGTGCTGGCAAGAATCCAAGGAGATAGTCCGCGACCTTGCTGGCCTGTGAAGCGGCCCGGACAATTGCACGATTGTCCTCGCGCAGTACGTCAAGCCACGAACCGATATAATCGGCGTGCCGCACCGTTGGCACGATACCGAGCGACGCGCAACCGAACGCGGAGGCAATTTCCGCGACCAACTCCTCGAAGGCATACTTCTTGGTACCAAAGCTGCCCGACATGTCGCGGTTGAGACGTGACGGATGGCCGCTGGCATGCGCCAGCTCATGCAAGGCCGTTCGATGCCAGTTGATCGGCTCGAAATAAGCTTGCGGTGGCGGCACCTGCACATAATCTTCTGTCGGCGCATAAAAGGCGCGGTTGCCGCCGGTGCGGAAGTCGATGCGAGTCGCCTTGATGAGCTTTTCGACCTGCGGCTCGATCAGGTCTGGCGGCGGAGGCGGCGCTGTTGTTGCGATCTCCGGAGGCAAGCCCTCGCATTGATCGATGTTGAAAAGTGTGAAGCGCTTGAGGAACGGAATGGTCTGCGCTTCCTCACCGTTCTCGCTCGCGCGGCGCTGTTCGTCGACCGGCACAAAGCGGTCGGCATAGACGACGGTCGTGCCGCGCTCGCCCTTGCGAACGTGACCACCGAGCGATAGCGCCTGGCGGAATGTGAGCCAGCTCTGACCTGTGAATGCGCGTTCGGTGGCAGCCCCCCAGAGAATTAGTATGTTAACGCCGCTGTATTGGCGGCCGGTCGCAGCACTCTTCGGCATGGCCAAAGGCGCCCTCGCCGCCGCGGTGCCCCAAGGCTGCACCCACGGCACACGGCCGGCCTCCAGTTCGGCGATGATCTTGTTGGTGATGTCGTCATAAAGGCTCGTCCGGTCCTCACCGGTGCGCGCCCGAGGATGATGTCTGGACATCGCGGATCTCCGCGACGGGTGCCGCGAGCCTCTCTCGCAGCCTGTAACCCGTCACGGCAAAACCGCGCGACACTCTTACTCTCAGCCTCTCATTCAGAATGCGACATTTGCGACCCGGTCCGCCTTCCGTCCCAAGTTTTCAGGACTAGATACTGAGATGCCTGGGGCCCCAGGCCCGACCGGGCGTGCGCCAAGAGCGCATCGCCTCGACGGGAAATGGCACCCGGAGAGCGTGAGCATAGCGACCCGAAGGGGCACGCGGGTCCGAGTGCAGCGACGAGACCGGTTCAATAGTGGCACCCGGGAACGGGGCAGTGATAGCGATCGCCGCAGGCGGGCCCCTTTCCCGAGTGCCCCCGGCGAGGAGCTCCGCAGCTCTTGCGCGAGGGATCGAAGCCGGACGGCCGAGACGCAAAGCGGCTCGGTTCAACGAGAGCCCGATGCGGCGGAAGCCGCACGCGCACAAGCGGAAGAACTCCACCAGGGCTTAAGTCGGAGGACCTAGATTTCCTCGCGCGCATTGGTGTGCGCGTCATAGATCCTGATCTGAAGCATGGGAAAACGCTTCTTTAGTTCTTCCACCTGCCCTGGCGCCGCCTCTGGCTGCAAATTCGGCTTTGAGCCGGCCGTCCACTTCAAGCGCGCAACCAGAGGCCGGCAATTCACCGGTGGCTGCAACCATTTCATTCCCGTTGTGCAGTGAGGGGATTGGAAATGATGGGTAGAGTGAGCAGCCCAAACGGCGCCAGAGCCACCTGCCCAAGTGTCGTGATTGGCTAACGCCCGTTCTGGATTGGTGCCCCGCAGGGATCGCATCAAGGATGGGCATTTGCATCGTCCGAACAGGCAGACGGCCTTCCACTTGCGCGGATGCATGCACGATAGAGCCACGGCTCGACGTAGCTGCCCTTCCAAAGTCCTCGGCCCGCGCGCTCAGCCTCGCGCTGAGCTTCGTGATACCTGCCCTTCGAGTATTGGGGCCAATCCAGCGCAAGACCGTTGCGTACAAGCCAACCACCGAGATCCTTGCCTGCGACCGAGCAGGTCGCGACCGTGCGGCCATACGGGTCGAGGCTGACTGGAACACAATTGACGGCACTGCGGCCAATGAAGGCATCAAGGTCGTTCGCGGCCTGAGCACCACACCGATATTGCAGACTGTCGTCGCCACGGCACAGCTGGCTGCTCTCCGGTGCATCGATGCCCCAGAGCCGGATGCGCACTCCATGTATTTCCAATGTGTCGCCGTCGATAACACTGGCCTGGCCGACAAAATCGTCGGCCAATGCTACGCTCGACAAAACGGCGATAATCAATGCGACAGAGGTTCGACGCATTCCAATGACCTTCTAGCTACCGCAAATCTCGTGGATCGGATTTCGGCCAGTTCGCGAGTGGCTTCAGCGCCGGCAGGTTCTCGGGCGGCTCAGGATAGTGAAACTCCGTGCGGCGCCGCCAGTGTCCCTCGGAGCGAGCCCAGAGCAGAATTGCGTCCATCAGCCAAGTGAATTCGTAAACCTTTCAGACGCCGTCATTCTTTATAACTTCGCCGGTCGCGTTGGATGCCCGCTGTTCAGCCGGCGAAGCGCGTAAATTTCGTCCCAGCGCGCCCCTTTCGGAGGACGCAAGGCGCTGCAGCGCCCTTTACCAGACGAGGGGCTGAACGTCGTCATGCGCGATGCGGACAAGGAAGGACAAGATTGCGGCGTGGCTGGTTTTGCACAGGGCGGCGGAACACGTGGAAAAGCACCTGCCCCAACGATTTGGAATCCCTGCTCTGTGTTAGCAGCCCGGAACGAACCGAGGGCTGCAAGGATCCGTCCCTCGCGGAGGAGCGATCTTGATGCTGATGACCAAGGAGAGGCGGACGGCGATCCGCACGGTACGGGGGTGGGCGATAGCCGTGCTGCAGGAGGCAGGCGCGATCCGCGAGTGTGCGTACCATGGCTGGATGCAGGACCGCGCAGATCCGCACGCCCGTGAGCAGGCGTTCCAAATCGCCCGCCAGGATCCGCCACCGGGCCTTTCGCCCGAGGCGGCCGCCGGGGCTGTGACCGAGGTCCTGGACTCGATCGGCGATACCTGCCCCGAATGCCCGACCGAGGTCTAGGCACGCGCTGAACGATCGACGCCAGCAAAGGTGACTAACGCCCGAGACGCTTCTCGACGCGCTTGCGGCTGTTGCCGACCTTTTTGACAGCCTTTTTGACCGCTGATGCCGACCGCCCGGTCTTCTTGGACTCGTACCCCACCTCATACTTTTGCCCGCGGGCCACACGGGCTCGGTCCTGCTTGCGCCCGCGTGCTGTTTTCTTCTTCGCTGTCGCCATCGGCTCCTCCTGATGGATTGATGATGAAGCAACGCAGTAAAGGATTCACGGGTTCCGGAACGATTCGAACTATGTCAGTTTGAATCAGCTGTTGCGTGGAGTGCTTCAGTGGCGTTTCAGCGTAAAAAAGCGGCCGGCATCGGCGTCAAGGCGCCGTTGCCCGGCTTCATCGAACCGGCCTTGGCAACCTCGATCGAGAGGGTGCCGTCCGGCAGGCGATGGATTCACGAAATCAAGTTTGACGGCTACCGGGTCCAGGTCCACCTGGCCAGCGAGGTGGCCAAGATCTTTACCCGGCGCGGCCACGACTGGACTCACCGCTTCAAGAAGGTCGCCCACGACGCCTGGCGCATCAGGGCGAGCTCGGCCCTCATCGACGGCGAGATCGTCGTCCCCGCCGCCGACGGCACGACCGATTTCTCGGTGCTGCAGACCGAGAAGGGTAGGTCGGCCAAGATCGTGCTGGTGGCGTTCGATCTGCTCTATCTGAATGGCCGCGATCTTCGGAAGCTGCCGCTGATCCAGAGGAAAGCCGAGCTACGGAAGATCGTCGATGGCACGGACGTCCAGTTCAGCGAAAGCTTCGAGATCGAGGGACGCGAGATGTTCGCACACGCCTGCAAGCTCGGCCTGGAAGGTGTCGTCTCGAACCCATGCGCGTCCGCGGCATCTTGCGCGTCACGCGTGTAACCGTTCGCGCTGACGAGAATGCCTTGCTGTATGGGAATGCCGACGTCGTTCAAAATCCCGACGAAGTTGTCAACCGCCGATGTCTTGAGGGCTGTGGCTTCGTTCTTACATCCGAGCGCGATTTGAACTTTGTAGCCCGCGACCCTGGACGTGATCAGAACGTCAATTTCTCTCTTCCGCTTCGTTTTGCTTCGCAGAACGGGCAGCTTCCTTCGTTTCTCCACGCGAACGCCTGGCACCTGGTGCATCATCGCAACCAGGTCTTCGAGGATGTTTCCCTTCATCTTGTCGGACATCGCTTGGCCGCCCCACCCGATAATCTTTCTTTTCGCCTCCGCCAGTGTACGCCGAGTCGCTGGCTTCGCTCTGCTCAGCCGATGCCGCAGGCGCTGGACGGGATCGAGCGGGTAAATGACTGATCTAAGTCATTGATATTCATTATATTATTGAATCTATTGCACTATTTGTTGAATGACGTCGGGTTTTTGCCTATATTCAATGTCGGGTTTTTGCAAGGAGGACCAATATGCCTCGCAAGCACACATTGCGCGAAAAGATAGAACAGCGGATCGCCCGCAAGAAGGGCGAGGACGTGTTCCTAACGCGTGAATTCAAGACGCTCGGCGGCGAGGATCAGGTCCTGCGCGTCTTGCGCAAGCTCGTGGACGATGGCCGCTTGGTGCGGCTCGGCTATGGCGTCTACGGGCGTGCGACCGTTTCGAGCCTCAGCGGCAAGCCGATGCTCTATAGCCGTGACGGCTTCGCCGGCGTGGCACGTCAGGCGCTCGACAAGCTAGGCGTCAAATGGGAGCCGACCGAAGCCCAACGTGCGTATAATGAGGGCCGCTCGACGCAGGTCCCCGTGAACCCGGTGGTGCGGGTCAAAGGTCGCTTCTCACGTCATCTACGTTACCGCAACGCGGAGCTGGTTCTTGAGCGATAACCCAACCCTCGAACAGCTGCTCGAAGTCCAGGAGTATTTTGGGCTCCCGGGCCCCACGCTTGTCGAGAAGGATTGGTATGTCGTCAAGGCGTTGGCCGCCATCGCTGCAGTCGATACCGGCGATTTCCGCCTCGTGTTCGGCGGCGGCACGGCGCTAAGCCGCGCCTACAAGCTGACCAAGCGTATGTCGGAAGATGTCGACCTTAAGATCGTCCGCGATAAGGCTCCGACGCGCGGCGAGCTTCGCAAGTTGCGCAAAACAATTACCGATGCGCTGCTGGGCGCGGGCTTTGTCTTCGATCCTGAGAACAAAGACCACCGCGTCACGATGTACGAAGGGCGTTACACCAAATACCAGTTGCCTTACAAAGCCCTCGCCGAGGGCAAGGGCATCTTGCGGCCCAATGTCCAGATTGAAACCTCGGTATGGCCGCTGCGGCGCGAGACCGTGGACAAGTCCGTGATCTCCTTCATCGCAGAAGCCTACGGCCGCGATCCGGAATTACCGAAGATCGCCTGTTCATCCGTTCTGGAAACCGCCGCGGAGAAATTCGTGGCCTTGACATGGCGTGCAGGCTCGGAGCTGGAGGGCCTGCGTGAGGAGCGCGACCCAACGCTGGTCCGGCATATCTATGATATTCACATGATCCGCGACGAATACGATGTGAAGGAGGCCGCCACGCTGGCCCATGAAGTGATGCTCGCAGATGCCGCCACACGCGGCGACAGTTTCCCGGCATGGAAGAACGATCCGCTGGGCGAGACGCTGCGTGCGATCGAGGGCATTCCCAACGACAAGGTCTTCGTGGACGACTTTGCTAATTTCCAGCGTGACATGGTCTATGGCGACAAGCCGGATTTCAGCGTGGCGATGGGCACCTTGAACACGCTGGCGGATCATCTCAAGAAGGTTCCGGCCTGACATGACTGCCGTTCCCTTCACGCGGCCGACGGTCATTTCCGCCGTCGCATTCCTGACCAAGATGTACCAAGCGCCGTTCAACCACATGGTTCTGCGCCTCGGCCTTGAAAACGAGATCACCTCCGACACAGCGATCAGCGTCGCGAAGAAAGCGGGCCTTCTGGGCCGCATTGTCGTGCAACGCCCAGCCGATCCCGTCGAAACGCTGGAAGGCACGCTCGCGCTGGCGGAAGCGGTTATTCGCGAGGCCGTCCAGCTCATGCACCCTGAGCCGGTGAATGATTTGGAGACCGACTTGGCGCGCGGCCTGGCGCGGGACGGGTACGTCGTTGCATTCGATGAGCGAGAACGCCCGGCGCTACGTGCGGCGTTGCCGGAAGAACTCGGCCTATCGGTGGTGGACAATGAAGTGCATGAACTCCTCAAGCAGTTCGGCTTCACGGAACCGCTTGGCCATCTGAGTCAGGGCATCGAGGCGCATGCGCGGGGCGATTGGGCAGCGGCAAACGCTCAGTTTCGTACGTTCCTTGAAGGGCTGTTTGACGCGATTGCCTTTCACGAAGGTGCGGATCGATCGGCACAACCAACATCGGAGAACCGACGCGCGTGGCTGGCGAATATTGGCTATCTCTCCGAAACCCGCAACGAATGGACGCAAGACGGCAAGAACTACATCAACGGCCTGTTCAAGATGCTTCATACGGACGGCTCGCATCCCGGCCTGTCGGATGAAGATCACAGCACCTTCCGGCTTCACATCGTGCTGGTGACCGCGCGGACCTTTCTGCGCCGTTTGCGCTACAATCAGTAAGTTGGCCGGAACGCGTAAGGCGATGCCGGCAACCTAGGATTCTTTCATGGTGCCGAACCTGGATACGACCACTTGGACGCCTGTATGCTCGTTTGAGGGGTCGGATATCGCTTGCCGAGTTCGAGCAGGCGCTGGCAGACTACTTTAGCGAACCACGGCCAGCGTGCCGAGCTGGCGGATTACCGCGCCAAACCCGGCGCGGTAAAAAAGCTGCGCGATG
Source organism: Bradyrhizobium sp. CW1 (assembly GCF_023100665.1). Classification (NCBI taxonomy): domain Bacteria; kingdom Pseudomonadati; phylum Pseudomonadota; class Alphaproteobacteria; order Hyphomicrobiales; family Nitrobacteraceae; genus Bradyrhizobium; species Bradyrhizobium sp. CW1. The sequence goes on along the minus strand of NZ_CP064685.1, from coordinate 161,556 downwards.
AGGTGGTGCCTGTTTTGCATCACGTCAAGTTCGTCAAAGCAAAAGGCGACATCCGGTTCGAGCTAAGCAGTGACGTGCCGGATTGCTGGTTGCGCGACAAGCCGAACGCCGCGCCACAGGGTCTTGAGGTCACGGTGGCGCAATCCCGCGAGCAACAGCGGCTCGGCCAGGAGATGAACGAAAAAAGGGAGTGGTTCCGGGATATCTCGGCTTACCGGACGACGCCCCGGAAAAGGTTTTCAAGAAACGCTTGGCGCGGTCTCGCATCATGCACAGTTCGGAAGGCGCGTTGAAGGTCATCGGCAACGGCATCAAGTCTTGCCTTCGCAAGAAGGATCACCCGAAATACGCAGGGCATGATCTGCTGATCGAAGCGCCCTTGCACAGTTTGCCCAACGAACGCTGGAGCCGGATTGAGGAAGATCTGCGTTCGGTGGCCAGCACCTTGCCGTTCCGCGAAATCCACGTCATCAGCGATCACGACAGGTTCCCGTTTGGATTCCGCATCAAATGAGCGCCGGACTTTGTGGCAACGATCCGCACAGCCGGCCGATTAAACGCTGGTCCACAGCGCGTCCAAGCCTGCCTCGTCAGGGCCCGATGTCAGGCTCGATATGTTGCGTCGCATCCGGGAACGGTGTTTCAGGTGTAAAAGGCTAGCTGATCTAACGTGAGGAGGGCCTGGAGCGCGCGCGCCAGCGTGTACGTTTCGGCTGCTGCTGCACCCATGGCCCACGGCATGGCGGGAACTGGCATTGCCCGTGCGTGCTGCAGGATCGAAGTCGGCGAAGGTGTGAGATTTCAGATAATGGGCAAAGGCTGCGGGAAACAACAACGTGTCTGACTGCCCAGCCTTAGCCTCGGCGGAAGCAACCGCAAACTCCAGAAGCTTTTTGATTTTTGCGCCCTTGCCATAAACCTTGCGATAGGCGTCACCCAAAATCCCCTCGATCTCGGTCAAGGCAATTTTGAGCACGGGTATGGCGTCCCCTTCGGCAAAGGACTTCAGCGCCGAGCGCAGAAGCCGTTCCTTGCCCGCAAAGTGCGCCTTCGCCACCCACCGGGTAAACATGCGCTCGATGCGTTCGGCGTCAAACTTCGCAAGGATCGTTGCTTCCGCATCGTCGAGATCGAATCGCGCTTCGCTTGAATTCGCCAGCCCCTGAAACTCAGGCCCGAGAATCTCCACGAACGGAAACCAGCCTGCCGCGATGAGCTGGGAAAAGACGGCTTGATCGGCGATCGCATCGTAGAGATCCCGGTACTTCAGCCTACGGTACAGCGTGCCGAGGTCACGCTGGATATCGGAAACGGAGAAGTCGCCACCCGGATTGAAATCGAAGAAAAGGGCAAAGCGCCAGCCTTCCCGGAAGACGCAAACGACACGATCTCTCTTGCCGATGGCGACAAGGGGAAAGCCCATTCCGGTGACGTCGCCGATGTCATTTTCAAACACCACCGTTCCAGCAGCCATGTTTCGCTTAGCCATGATTTGAAGTGCGACGGCCGCCGCGTCTACCCAAAGGTCGCCCGTGTCGTCGGGACGCACGACCAGCAAGGCGACGTCCGCCCGCTTTAGGTTGACGGTCTGTCCGGATTGCCGCGCCATGTGCTCAATATGATTGCTCAGACCTTCCACCACACGGTGAAAAAAGTGGTCGTCCGAAGTCAGGCTTAGCCGTGTCCAGACCTTGACGGTGTCGCCGCCGCGGGCCGCGTCCGCAGAGACACCATGCAGTTGCAAACCCGATAGCTTGACGGGTGCGGCCAAGTTTCCGGCAAGAATACCGGGGTTGGGGGCACTGTCTTGTTTGGGCTGAGACTCGGTCATGACGACATTGTATCACGGCCCAGGAAGCAGGGTCGACGCGGCCCTCCCCCTGCCAGCTGTGCCGAAGAGCTCACCGACAAACGATCAGCGCATGAGCGGGCCGGCGTCGGCCGTCTGTGAGCTTACCCGCCTTATGGACCGCATATCGAACCTGCTGGGCGATGAGTTTAAAAGCTTGTGCGGGGCTGGCGGAATGCGGTTCGAAGGTGACCCGGTCTGGCGCGTCCGAACGCAAATGGTGGTGTAAAGGGCAGAAATCGACTCACGCCGGACGGGTCGACTCGCCTAAAGTGCCCTCCCGGCAGCCGGGTTTTTCAATCCCAATTTGAGCCAAACGTGGATTTTTCGAATCAACCTTTGCCGCGGGCAAATCTGACATTCGAGGTTGTCGACGATCTTGTCGGGGCCCATGCGCGTGGCCGGCTCAACGGGGCGCCGCAGGTTCGTTATGCCGCGACGGACATGTGCCCGCTGATCGAATTGATGATGGAAGCCAGCAACGGCCGGACCGGGCCGCTTCTGCAAACGCCCTGGCTCGATTCCATCACGCAACTCGATCTCCGAGCGGCCCTCGCCAGCAACCAGAACATCTGGCTCGACGAGACGCGCCGCTGCGGGTTCATGCGCACGACGTTCGATCCACGTGTCGAGGCCGATGACCTTCAGAGGAACCGGTTTCTGATCACGGCGCGGACAGCGGCCGAAGCGGCCGGGCTTCTCAAGCCGGTCGCGCAAAGCCTCGCCGCCGCATTGCGCGAAATGGAATCCAACATTCACGAGCATTCCGGTGCTGCCGCAACGGGCATCCTTGCCTTCCAGGCGCGGCCGTCCTTGTTCGAGTTCGTTGCGGCCGATTGCGGCGCGGGCGTGCTGGCGACACTGCGCGAGGACGAGGAGTTTGCCGAGCTTGACGATCATGGTCTAGCAATGCACGCGGCGCTTCAGGAAAATGTGTCGCGGTATGACCGCTTCACAATGGAATAAAGCTCGCTCAAAGAGAGCGTCATACTTTTCCGGCCTAAGTCCAACAATATGGAACAGCCCTGCGCCACCTGCGAAACGCCGTGAGCCACGGGCTTGTTGTCTTTCACGGCCATGGGCCGCATAGAAGCAATTCGCGCAAGCTGCAAGAAAATTTCATCGAGTTTGGCGACCGCGAGGATGCCGAGAGCCCGCTCAATTGGCAGATACTGATCGAAGGCGTGCATCGACTTCGCATTTTTGAAGATCGCAAATGTCGATCCGGGTCCTGAACTGGACCAGGTGCTGGAGTCAAAACACGGGGACATCAGTCTTGCGAGACGTTTTATGGCGGAAGCAGGAAGCAAATGGAGGCAATTGAGGCAGGGATCGCTTTCGCTCGAGGCCATCGAAGAGTTTTCTGAAAGGCTGATGGTGGTAGGAGAACCCTATTGTTGTGGGCCAGCTCTGCAGCTGAGGTCATCCGGGTCAACATCACTTAGTGTGATAGATCAACCAAAGCAGGAGTGTGAAATGCTTGGGTAGTAATCTCTATAGAATGGATTAGCCGACCCAGATTCATCACTTCAAGCCGACACCCGTCGCCAGGCGTTAGGCTTGCTGCAATATGGCGCGCTATATCAAGAGCAGCTTGCCAAGCCGCATTGTCGTCGAGCAACTCTTCCCCGAGGGTGTCCTGAAACGGGTGGCTGCCGCCGACATTGAAGAAATAGCGTGTCATAGGCTCCCTCACGTTTCTCTTGCTCGAATAGCTACTTACAGCTTGGGGCAGGCCCCTGGAGACAAGGCCGCTCCAGGAAGCCATGTTGGCCGAGAACAGCGCGCCACTGTGCAACGTTCGTTTCCGCCGACGATGGCGAAGTTGGGGGCTTTTGCTACGACAAACAGGGTACGTAACGAACGACCAAATCTCGCTTTCACCTGAGTGTGTCGTCTGGGCTTCAGATTGGAGCGGTTCCTACAAAAAATCCCGCCATTTGACTTTCAACGTGAGCTCCGCTGCTAGAGCCGAACCGACAAGGAGAAGCGACATTCCGAGATTCGCCGAGGTGTTGCTGGACGTGGAGATATGCGCTCTGCGATCGCATGTGTGTTTCCTCTGTGCTGACCGGAACCATATTTCAATGTTGATGAATGCAAAGTGCCGCGCCACGATGCTGAAATCCTGCGTTTGACCGTATGTTCTTCGACGGAATTCAACGGCATCTATTATAGGCGGGAGAGCAGCCTGAGGTGGTCGTCTCTCCACTTGATCGTCGATTCGGCGGCTTTGTCGCGGCAAAAACCGCGCGGTGCGGTTTTGTCATCAAACAGCGCACCAACGTTCGACTAGCTTTCGCGAGAAGCACGAACTCGCCTTCTGCCCTACTCGGACATGGTATCCTCCGCCTACCAGATCTGTACAGTGCGAATCGCTCGCTATAGTTCGCAGGCGTCAACCTCCTCGTCCGAGAACTTCTCGGACTCCAGCTCCAGCCTGTTCTTCGCCCCTTCCAGCTCCCCGATTATGAGGACGTAGTCTTCGAACGTGCTCGACGGGCCGATGTGCGTCTCGATCAACTGCCGCAGCTCGCCCGCGAACTGATACTTGCTGAGGGTCATTCGCTCGACCATGCTGCAATCCCCGTCGCGCTTAAGCCCATCAGAGACGCAACAATAAGCAATAGACTAAGGTAAAGCAGAAGCTGAAAGATCAAGTCACCGTCACGGTCTAACATCATATCTCCCAGCGGCGTTGCCCCATGTTTTGGCTGGGGCACGCTGACTTTGCCAGATCTTGCGCCTTTGCTCCCCAGACATGGTACTCAACTAGTCTCAGTCACATGAGAGCGTTGTCTCGGCTTCACATTTGCGTCGTCTCAGCTTCATATTGGAGCACTTCGGACAATCCATCAATGCAACACGTCCCGTTATCGCGCTCAAATCCTGTTGGATCTCCGGATTCTTCGGTGGATTTCAACGCCTCTACTATTGGCGACCTGCGGTCAGCACTGGTCCTGCTTCGTGATCGTGCCGGGGAGCTCCGCGGCAGCAAGATCAAAAATCTGATGCGGACTGACATCAGGAACTGCAAGCCACCAAGCCGGCTTGCGCTACCGACATGGTCCGTCACTCCCAGGCTTCATTGGTCAATTCCCGGGAAGTCACGGACTTCATTAACGCAAGCGTGCTTTGTACCGGAGAACGTCTTTTGGCCTTCTTTCTGGAATGTTGAGAATCGCTACGAAGGAGGAGCGCGAGTCCGAACTCGAAAAGCGCGCCTTCAAACCAGCGCATCGGCTGCATCGCTGATGCCAGCGTAGATTTCGTCGAGATCTGCCGCGGTGACGCAATAGGGCGGCATCACGTAGATGGTATTGCCGAGCGGGCGCAGCAGCAGATTGCGGTCGTTAAAGAAAGCCTGAAGCTTCGGACCGATGTCCGCCAAATAGCCGCCATCGTTCGTTTTCAAATCAAGCGCTGTGATGGTCCCGGAACGACGAACGTTTTCAAAGCGCGCGTCGGCGCGGAATGGCTCAATTGCCCGTTCTTGCATGGCGGCGAGCGAAGCGGCGCGTTCGCGGGAGTCCCGATGCCACCAAAGATCCAGGTTCGCTTTTGCAGCGGCACAGGCTACCGGATTCGCCGTATATGAACTCGAATGATAAAACGTACGCATACGATCTTTCGAATAATGCGCGTCGAAAATGTGCGCACGGCAGAGCGTAACCGCGAGTGGGAGCGCCCCTCCCGTGAGACCTTTCGAATAGCAAGCGATATCGGGCGTGACATTGGCCTGCTCGCAAGCAAATAGCGATCCGGTGCGGCCCCAGCCGGTCATGACCTCGTCGGCAATGAACAGCACGTCCGACGCCTCACAGATCCGCTTCATCACTGTTAGCACCCAGGCTGGGTACATCAGCATCCCGCCCGCCCCCAATATCAGAGGTTCCACAATAAAGGCGGCTGGCATTTCGTTTCGGCATGCCGACTCGAGCGCAGCGAGTGTCGCCTGCTCACGACCTCTCGCGGGGAACGGGATCGAGGTAACATCGAACAGCAGCGGACGGTACGCCGCGTTGAACACGCCTCTGGCACCAACGGACATCGCCCCAACCGTATCGCCGTGGTAGGAATGTTGCATTACGACAATGCGTCTTCGCTGCTGACCGATATTATGCCAATACCCGAGTGCCATCTTCAAGGCTACTTCGACACTGGTAGAGCCGCTGTCGGAGAAGAAGACATAGTCGAGACCACGGGGTGCGAGCTTCAAAAGTTGCGCAGCAAGCTCCTCAGCCGGATCGTGGGTATAGCCGGCAAAGATGATCTGATTGAGCTTACCGGCTTGTTCCTGAATGGCGCTTACAATATGTGGATGGCAATGACCGTGCGTTACGACCCACCAGGATGAAATGGCATCGATAATACGGCGCCCATCTGCTGTGTGAAGATAAGCACCATCAGCACGTACAACCTTTGTCATTTCGCCTTGAAGCGCGTGTTGCGTGAACGGATGCCAGATCGGCGACTTTGTCTTCGGCATCACGGCTTGAAATCATCAGCACGGAATGAGGCTTGGAATGCGGCCTGCAGCGTGTCTGCCGTGAGGGGAGAAAGCCATGGCAATCGCCCTAGCCAGCGCACCCGCCCCATCTCGCGAATCGCAACCTGAGTCTCAGCATTTCTTTCGCCAATGAAGGCGATCCCAAGAATGCGGATTTCGCGTTTTCGGAGAGCCTCTATCGACAGGAGCGAGTGATTGATGGTGCCCAGCGCAGTGCTTGCGCAAAGCACCACTGGAAGCCGCCATCGCTCGAAGACGTCAATGTAGAGTGTGTCGCCGCTAAGCGGCACCATCAGCCCGCCCGCGCCCTCGATCACCAATGGTCGCTCCCCGGTATCGGGCACATCGAGCAAATCCGCCTCGATGCGAACTCCGTCAAGTTCGGCAGAATGATGGGGAGAAGCGGGGGTCTGAAGGCGGTAGCGTTCCGGCAGGACGCGATCGGCCGAGAGGCCGCCAAGACAAGCGACGACCTCGGTATCGGTCTCTCCCTCGAGACCAGCCTGAATCGGCTTCCAATAGTCCGCTCCGAGGAGATTGGCGAGCCCCGCGGAAAACACCGTCTTTCCAATTCCGGTACCTGTGCCCGTCACGACGATTTTGGCACTCATTGAAGCTCGCCTTTCGTCTCCTCGATCAAGGCATCGAGCATTGCACGCACGTCGTCCTCCCCCACGTTAAGCGTCAGTGAAATTCGCAAGCGGGCCGTGCCCGCCGGCACGGTTGGCGGCCGGATTCCGCGGATATCGAACCCGCGCGCCTGCAATGCAGAGGCGAGCCGCATCGTGCGCGCATTGTCGCCTATGATGCATGGGACAATCTGCGAATCCGAAGGACTTTTCCAACCGCGCTGTCTCATCTCCCGATGCGCGAGCGCGACCAGCTTGGTGAGACGCTGCTGTCGCTCAGGTTCCTGCTGCAGGATCAGTATCGCCTCCCTCACGGCGACAGCCATCAGCGGCGACGGCGCGGTCGCGAAGATGAATGGACGGCAACGATTGACCATAAAGTCTCGCAGCACGCCGGATGCAGTGACGAGCGCGCCGGCCGCGCCCAGCGCCTTGCCGCAGGTATGAACGACCAGCAGATTTTCGCGTCCCTCATAGGGCGCGGTGAGTCCTCGTCCCTGCTCGCCGTAAACGCCTGTTGCGTGGGCCTCATCTACCATCAGGAACGCATCATGCCGGTCGGCGAGCGCGACCATATCCTTGAGAGGCGCAAAGTCGCCGTCCATGCTGTAGAGACTTTCGACCACGATCCAGATCCGGCCCATTCCGCCACCGGCCCGCCAGTCACGAATCGCGCTTTCGACCGACTCGGGATCGTTATGCGCGCTTGTCCGAAAGTCGGCCCGGCCAGCTCGCGCGCCTTCATGAATACTCGCGTGCACCAGGGAATCGAGAACGAGCAAATCGCCCCGCTGCGGCAGCGTTGTCAGGACAGCGAAATTTGCAACATAACCGCCGCCAAAGAAAAGCGCTGTCTCCGCCGCAAAGAAACTTGCAGCTTCTGCTTCGAGACGTTCGTGCTCCTCGCAATTGCCGCGCAAAAGCCGCGACCCGCCGGCACCGATCGGTGTACCGGCCTCGATCGCGTCCAAGACAGCCTTTTTCATGCGCGGTGCGCTCGCCAGCGCGAGATAGTCGTTCGACGCGAAATCGATCCCCGCACGCGGCTTGAGGCCGCGCAGCCGGTCGTCTTCTTTCAGGGCATGCAAGGCTACGACATAATCGGCAACTTTGGTCGCATGGATTGGATTCATTCTTCACTCGGACAGTAGCGATCGATCTTACAAAGGGTCTGATGGCAGCGAAGAACAAGGCTTCAGTTTCGGGCCCTTGGCTTCAGCCTGGCAAGATGCGATTTGCTCGGTCGACCAGCACAACGTGCGGCTTGAAATTGTTTGCTTCGGCTCCATCAAAGGAGGCATATGCAACGATAATAACTTTGTCTCCTGGCATCGCGAGTCGCGCTGCCGCACCATTCAGACCTATGATGCCTGATCCTGGAGGCGCTTCGATCACATAGGTGGCAAACCGCGCTCCGGTATCGATGTTGTAGATTTCAACGCGTTCGTTGATCAAGAATCCAGCAGCATTCAGCAGCGCACCGTCAATCGAAATCGAACCTTCATAGTGCAGGTCGGCTTCGGTGACCGAGGCGCGATGGATTTTGCCTTTCATCAAAGTAATCTGCATTTCTCGCCCAAGCTGGATTTCCGCGCGGCCGCGCGCTGCTCTGATTGATTCAGGCCAGGCTGGACGCGATGCCGAGCCGGTCCAGCAAGTTCGCGTCGCGATCGCGCTGCGGGTTCTTGGTGGTCAAGAGTGTGTCGCCGATGAAGATCGAATTCGCGCCGGCAAAAAAGCACAGCGCCTGCAGTTCATCGGTCATATACTGCCGTCCAGCGGACAACCGGACGACGCTCTTCGGCATCATGATCCGAGCGGTCGCCACCAGGCGGACCAGCGCAAAGGGTTCGGGACGCTCCGCGGTGTCGTTCACGGGCACGCCCTCGACCTCGTTCCACATGTTGATTGGAACGCTCTCTGGATGGCTGGGGAGATTGGCGAGCAGCACGAGCATGCCAAGGCGGTCCTCGACGCGCTCGCCCATGCCGACAATGCCGCCGCTGCACACCTTGATACCGGCCTCTCGAACATGTGCGAGTGTGTCGATGCGATCCTGCAAAGTACGGGTGCTGATGATCTTGCCGTAGAACTCCGGCGAGGTGTCGACGTTGTGATTGTAGAAGTCGAGTCCAGCCTCAAAGAGCTGTATGGCCTGGTTCGGGGTCAGCATGCCGAGCGTGACGCAGGTTTCCATTCCAAGACCTTTGACCGCGCTAACCATATCGCAGACCTGATCGAGATCGCGGTCTTTTGGACTGCGCCAGGCCGCGGCCATGCAGAAGCGGCTCGCGCCGGCATCTTTGGCGCGCTGTGCGCTGGCGACCACATCGGCGCAATCCATCAGGCGGGTCGCTTTCAGACCGGTCTGGTAATGCACGCTCTGGGAGCAGTAGCCGCAATCTTCCGGACAGCCGCCCGTCTTGATGCTGAGCAGGCTTGCGGTTTGGACGTGGTTTGGATCGAAGTTGTCGCGGTGAACGCTTTGCGCCTGAAACATCAGGTCGGCAAACGGCAGGCTGTAGAGCGCTTGGGCCTCGGCGCGCTCCCAGTTACTGCGGAGCTGTGCGCCGATTCTACTGTCGTTCCGTTCTACTCTCCCAGAGGCAATCATTAAGACTTGCGTTCCCATCAATGATTGATCATAGATAATACTGGCGATTATCTATGATCGTTGACCTTCGCCTGATGCTAATCCACACCGCCTGCGAACGCACGCGATTTTTCGGTAGATAATCTATGATGACCGACAGCGAGAGTACGACCGTTGCCTGGCGCATTGCCGAGTCAATCGGAGAGCGCATCATCAGCGGCGCCATCCAGCCAGATGCCCCGCTGCGGCAGGATCATGTCGCGCGGGAGTTCAACTCGAGCCACGTCCCGGTACGCGAGGCTTTTCGGCAATTGGAGGCGCAACATCTTGTCGTCGCTGTGCCCCGTCGCGGCGTTCGGGTTGCCCCGCTTGATACCAATTCAGTGAAAGAGATCGCCGAGATGCGTGCCGCGCTCGAAGTGGTCGCATTGCGCAATGCGGCGCCAAAGTTCACATCCACCCATTTGGCACGAATTGAGCTTGCCCTGATTGAAGGAGACAATGCCCAGACGATTCAGGATTTTGAGATGGCCAACCGCGCCTTTCACCAGGCGCTGGTGGCGCCGTGCGCGATGCCGCGCCTGCTCGCCAGTCTCGACGGACTACAGCTTGCAAATTCGCGATTGGTGTTCGCGATGGCGCGCAATGCTGGGGGGCGACCGCGATCCAATCAGGATCACCGCCTGATTCTGCAGGCACTGCGAGCGCGCAACGTCGATCAAGCCTGCAACCTGCTCTCACGCCACATTCAAACGATTGAGCGCCTTGCCCTTCCCGCGTCCTGACCAGAATGAGATTGGCGGGCTCCGCTTCAGACCGCAGGCCATCGCAAGAGTGTCAAACCCTGTCTGTTTGCCGCGCGAGGCGGCATGTGGCGCTAGCGTTGCAGCGGGCTCGATTCCAAGATAGCTATGCGATCTGCTCGCGATTTTAACCTATGGCCATCCATGATCCGTCACATCGTCTTGTTTACCGCCAAAGATAAGGCCCATATCGACCAAATGATCGAAGGCCTATCGCTTCTCACCACGATCTCGCATGCCCGGCGGCTCGAGATTGCTCGCAATCGCAAGGCCGACCAGTTCGGCAACGATATCGACGTCGTCGTCTATGGTGAGTTCGACAACGAGACGGAACTCGCAGCCTACAAAGCGCATGACCTCTACCAGGAATCGATCAGGCGAGCACGACCGCTGCGCGAGCTGCGCCTCGCGGCCGACTATGACTTATCAACAGATGCGCGTTTCGTCTCAGCGGCAGGCGTAGTCCAACTTAGTCCGCGCATCGCATCCACCGACGGGGCTTAGCCTGACACTCAATCTCGAGAGCTTGCGGCGCTCCGACCAGCGTCGCTCTCGTTGTGGTCGGGATCATATTCGAAGCGTGTCTCACAGCACGCCAGTCGCCGGTGACTCATAGCCGATGCACGTCCGTGAACTACAGTGGATTGAGCCTATCACAGCGGTGCAATGTCTCGCGCATCGACCGCACCTCTCGTTTCTCGATAGCGCAGCAACGCATGAGTTGCTCGGGCGTTACTCATATGTGACCTGCGATCCATTCAGCACCTACATAGTCGCGGGGGGACGGGCGAGTTGCAACGGCGAAGATATCGATGGCGATCCATGGGAAGTTCTTCGCACTCTTCTCGCCAACTATCCGCAAGAGCATCGTCCCGATCTCCCGCCATTTCAGGCAGGCGCGGCTGGCTTCTTCGCTTACGATTTGAACAGGACGCTGGAGCGATTGCCGGCGCCGGCAATCCCCGGTCAGCGTTTGCCCCAATCCATTCTGAATCTTTATGACGTGGTCGTCAGCTACGACCACCGGGACAACAGATGCTGGATCGTCTCGACCGGATGGCCGGAGCAGGATCCCGCACGTCGCGGCGAGCGCGCACGTCGTCGAGCCGATGAGTTCGCAGCCCTGCTTGCCAACCCAAAGTCGCCGCGGATTGTGCTCCCTGCCACAGCGGGTGCATGGAATTCCAACTTCAGCCGTGAAGCATACATTGCGGCGGTACAGCGCGTCATCGACTTGATTCTGGCCGGAGACCTCTTCCAAGCCAACATTGCGCAGCGCTTCACGGCCAGGCTGTCGACTATGTTCGATCCGCTCACCTTCTACCGCCAACTGCGGTCATTGAACCCGGCACCTTTTGGGGCCCTCCTGCGGTATGGCAAGCTGACCATCGCATCGAGCTCGCCTGAACGATTCCTGAAGCTCGACGGAACAAAGGTCGAAACACGACCGATCAAAGGCACGATCGCGCGTTCCGCTGATTCCAACGAAGACAAGCGCCGCGCCAACATGCTCGTTGCGTCCGAAAAGGATCGTGCCGAGAACATTATGATCGTCGACCTCATGCGTAATGATCTATCACGTGTTTGCACTCCACATTCAATCGACGTTCCAGCCCTGTGCGATCTCGAGTCCTATGCCTCAGTGCATCACCTCGTCTCCATCGTTACGGGTACACTTGCGGGAGACGAAGATGCGGTTACGCTACTGCGAGCTTGCTTTCCTGGTGGCTCCATTACGGGGGCGCCCAAGGTGCGATCGATGCAGATAATTACGGAAATCGAGCGTGTGGCGCGAGAGGTCTATTGCGGGGCGATCGGTTTCATCGGCTTCAACGGACAGATGGACACGAACATCGCGATCCGCACTGTAACGATCGACGATGATATGGCTGTGTTTCATGCAGGTAGCGGTATAACGGCGATGTCGGACCCGGCGGCAGAATACGAGGAGACGCTTGCCAAGGCGCAGCGAATCTTTGACGCATTTCGTGCTGAAACATCCGGTGCGCTTTGATTGTCATCATCGACAACTACGACTCCTTCGTCTTCAACATTGCCCGCTATTTCCATAAGCTTGGTGAAGCAACGGAAGTATTCCGGAACGACGCGATGAGCGTGAGCGACCTTGTTGACCTCAAGCCGCGCGCAGTGGTCATCTCCCCCGGTCCGTGCACTCCAATTGAGGCCGGAGTATCTACGGCCGTCGTCCGCGAACTTTCGGGTCGCGTTCCAATTCTCGGCATCTGCCTCGGACACCAGTGTATTGGGAGCGTATTCGGCGGACGGGTGGCGCGTGCACGTCGCCCTATGCACGGTCGGTCCTCGTATGTAACGCATGACGGCCGAGGGCTATTCAGGGAGCTACCGTCGCCACTTTGCGTTGGTCGCTACCATTCTCTTGTTGTTGAGCTCGATGAGTCATGCGCACCGAATCTTACGGTGAGAGCGCGTTCCGACGAGGGCGAGATCATGGCCCTCGCACATCGCTATCAACCAACTTTTGGTGTGCAGTTCCACCCGGAATCGATACTTACCCAAGACGGGCACGTGGTGCTTAAAAACTTCTTGCGACTCGCAGAGACTTATCGCTCGCAGCAGGATAAGACAGCAACGTGAGGTACGTGGGTTGGAGTGGGGCTGCTATCTCGCGAAGCCAACTATTACCCGGCGGCCAGTGCGAGGGCGCTCCGCAGCCCGGAAGGTGGGTGCCGCGCTGCGGAGAACAGCGCGCTATACGTTCGTTTCCGCCGGCCGGCGGGGGGCGCTCAGCGACTCATGGGGCTGGGCTTCGTGCCTCTGCGCTATTTACAACGTTGCGTAGAACAATTTCAGACAGCTGCACAACCAACTGTTTAAGACGCGTAATCTCTTGCTTGCAGCGTTCAAGCTCGCACTGTTCGTCGGTCATGAGCGACATTTCGCGGCGATCTCTATTTGCGGTAACATGATTCATCTAGATGCACCGGAGTTGACGCTGGTCGTCGAGCATGCCCCAAGAGATCGTATGCATTTTCGCAATGAGTGGCGAGCTCACGCCTAAATCCTGCGTTTGACTGCTATCTTCAGGGATTTCATCGCCTCCATCAGAAGCGGCGGGAGACCGATCGATCTGCAACCAACTTGTTCGGTAGTCGCGGTCTGACCGTGCCCCGCGGATTTAATCCAGTTTGAAGTTCGTGCTGGCCCACGACACGGACTGGAGCATGAAGCGCAGCCGCTTTTCGGAACAGCGGATCATAGGGATCTGAAGGAGCATGAGACGGGCGTATCGGGGCAGAGCTCATAGGCAGCTTGGCGCCGCTACGGGGCAGATACGGTCGAGCAATACGTTGTCGATGAGGTGCGTCGAGCCGATGTAGGCTGCCGCGCACAAGGTGGCAGGCCGATGTAGCGGGCTCTCAACTGGCTCGAGCGTATCGGCGTCGAAAAGCTCGAGATATTGCAGGCGGTCGACGGTCTCCAGATATTGTTCGGCGATAACCAGCAGCTCTTTCCCGTCGCGCTCTCCTGCCTGAAACTCAGCGCGCGCCGCGAAGAGGCCACCTCTGATGGCGCCGGCGCGCCGACGTTCTTCCTGGATGAGATACCGGTTGCGACTGCTCATCGCGAGTCCCGTCGGTTTTGCGGATTGTGGGGACCGTGACGATCTCAATTGTGTTTCATTAGTTATTCGTCACCCGCCCTGATGCCGTAGTTGCTTTCCCGTCATGTTCCGAAACATTTCGACGTTGCGCAGCGTGTAGATCAGAATGGCATAGGATTCGTTTTTGGCCTTCTTCTGTTTGCTGCGTGTCGGCAGATTCATGCTCGTCTCCAGCGTCGAAGGCGGCGTTCAACATAGACGACAGGGTCGGCGGTGGACAACCGACGACCCGATCTGCCTTGTTCTGACCCATAATTCCTCCGGGATCCTCTTTCACAACGGGATCCTCTTTCACACAACCCTGAAGAGATCGTGCGCGACCCGCTCCGAGGCCGTACCTCGGATGCGTGTCTTGGCCTCCGCACTGCCGGCGCGCAGCTTGCCACCGACGGCGAGATCGGCAAGTCCGCGAACCGAGAAGGATGTCGCGCCACAGCGGCGGCCGAGCGACTTGATCGACGTCGTCGGCCACCGGATCCACCAATACTCGAGGCAGGCGGGCCTCCCGTCGATATCAGCTGCCACGTACACTTTGCCCGAGAGGTTCACCTCCCAATAGACGTCGACGCTCTGCGACGGTTCGACCCAGACCGTGACCACATCGCTTGCCCGCGATCCAGTCAGCGGCAACATCAAGAGCACGACCAGGCCAAGGATGCTTCGCTTCATAGATTCCACTCCTGTCTCAAGGCGATGCGAGGGGCTGATGGCCCCTCGAACGCGCGGTCGTTAGAGGTCCCGCGGAGGGCGCGGTCTGAAAATCAGCGACCGTCCTTCGGATTTGACATCGAAGAACCGGTCGGATCCCGCGCCGGTGAACACCCGGGATCGCCGGTCGAACGTTGTGACGTCGATGTGGACCGACCGCAGGTTGGGCGGCAGTTCGAAAGTTTCGTCGCGATTCCAGCTCAACTCGCCGGTCCGGGTCGGCCCGTCTTCCTCTCGGGTCTCTGTAGACAGGCAGGCTGATCGAGCAATCGACCCAGGCGTCGTGGGTGCCTAGCCAATTGTCGCGGTTATCGACCCGAGCGAACATTGTGAGCCCATTCTCGGTAATCGACGCGTCTTCAATACCTTCGCAGCGGCCGTGATCGCCACCGCCAGGCAGCAGATGGATGTCCTCGCGCCGCGTAAGGTCGAGACGCCAACCGAGGGCGGCATCGGGTGCTGCAACGGCCCGCGGGACCCGCGAATTCCGTCTGCGGAACTGGCCCAGATCGATGGTACGCGTGTCGGTCATCTCGTTCTTGAGGACGAGTTCGACCTCCGCATAAAAGTCGAATGCCTTCTCTGCGACGTCGCGACGGTCATGATTTCCTCGATGCCCAGAAATTCGAAGCCCAGCTGGCCCTCGGCGCCTACATTGAGCTTGTTCATCAGGCTCGCGGCTTCGTTCCAGATATCGACGAGAGTCTGCAGAGCGGCCGCGGCGCAATACAGATTGCAGTTTTCTTCGGCGGTCAGGGTCTCCTTCTCATGGGCCGTGAGCGCTTCCCGAATGTAGACGAGGTACAAATCGCCAATCAGAGAAGCATTCGTCGTGAAGCGGAACTGGAGCTCTTCGGCCGCGTCGTTCTTGTCGAATGTGGAAGGATCGAACTCCGAAATGTTCGCGCGTGCTCGCTCCTCCTGCTCCCGAAGCTGCCGCATCAAGGGCATGATGCGACGCGGGTACGAATGAAGGGGCACTTCGTCGTGAAGGGTATAGGCCGTCACGAATGCATCCCATTCGAGCTTTGGTGAGAGCCGGATTCCCTCGCGGCGAAGACGCTCGATCTTGTCCTGAAAGTTCGTGATATCTCGACCCGAAGCTCGTGGAGCCGACTGTAGGGGATCCCGCTTGCCTGCCCGAAATAGCCTTCCGTGTCGGCGTACATCGTTCTACCTCCGTGTTCTGCCCGCGGCAGTTTGGCTGGGCTCGCGGAGCCCAATCGGGGTTTTCGCGCGAAAATCCCAAAGTGAGTGTTCCGGTGGGATCGACGGCCGGGAACCGACATGTGGGGCTTCAGAGCCGGCTCACCATGGCGTTCGAGAAATGGAGCTACGTTGTCGCGTCCTTGGTTGTCCTACTTGTTTGATATATTATTATTAACATGACGCCCGTGACGATAAGAATAGTTATCGAGCTTGAAACTGGAGGCATGGCAGTGATATATCATTCTTATCGAAACAATCCTTTGATTAGGATTATATATCATGTCGTATCCGAGCGAAGAGCTTGTCCGGACTGTCCAGGCGAAACGCACGCAAGAGCGCATAAGCCAGCGTGCGTTGGCGGTCCGATCGGGTCTGACCCAGGCGCACATCTCCCAGATAGAGACCGGCCGGGTCGAACCGGGCCTGTCCAGCTTCATCCAGATGGTCCGGGCACTCGACCTCGAGGTCGTACTCGTGCCCAAGAAGCTGCTTCCCGCGGTGGAGGGCATCCTGCGCTCAAACCTCAACGAATTCTCCCTTGAGGAAGGACCCTCAAACCTCTTCGTGAAGGCCGAACGCATCGTTTCC
This sequence comes from Bradyrhizobium sp. CW1, assembly GCF_023100665.1. Lineage (NCBI taxonomy): Bacteria > Pseudomonadati > Pseudomonadota > Alphaproteobacteria > Hyphomicrobiales > Nitrobacteraceae > Bradyrhizobium > Bradyrhizobium sp. CW1. Next base: position 145,024 of record NZ_CP064685.1, on the reverse strand, counting down.
GGACAAAGGAAGCGCCACGGTAGCTCCGCTGCGCTCGACCACATCGCCGAATACTTGCGCTTTCTGAAGCAGGTCCATCTTTCGAAAACTGACCTGAACCTTGTCCAAGACGTCGTCGATACACTGCGAGGCTATCGCGCCGAACCTATCCCCAACCCAGTGCTGGAAAATTCGGCAGGCGTGTTGCAAGGTCTACGCAACCGGATCGCGCATCCCGTAGAAGCCCCCCGCCCGGCCTACGCTCTCGACGAAGAGGATGACGATGCCTGACGTATCGGTCCTGGACGTACGCCTGCACGACAACCCGATCGCGACCCTCACGCTCATACAGGGCGACCGGTCGCTGCTCGCCTTCAACCAGAGCTACATCGACGACGCCGCACGCCCAACATTGAGCCTGTCCTTCAAGGACACGTTCGGAAATCTGCTCACCTCATTCAAACCGTATCAGCAGGTCGTTCCGCCCTTCTTCTCCAATCTTCTGCCGGAGGGACCGCTGCGTCGCTACCTCGCGGAACGCGCGGGCGTGAAGGAAAAGCGCGAATTCTTTCTTCTCTGGATGCTGGGCCGGGACCTCCCGGGCGCCCTGTCAGTCCATCCGGCGGAAGGAGAAGCGTTGCCTTCCCAAGTCGAGGAGGATCTCACACCGGACGAGCGGCAGAACTTGCTGCGCTTCTCGCTCGCGGGCGTGCAGCTGAAGTTCTCCGCGCTCAAGAACGATCCCAAAAACGCCGAGCTGACCATTCCCGTCCAGGGCGTCGGCGGTTCGTGGATAGTCAAGCTTCCGTCCCATCAGTACCCGGGCGTGCCGGAAAACGAATTCTCCATGATGACCCTGGCGAAGGAGATGGGCATGGAAGTGCCCGAGCTCCAACTGATCGACGTCGAGTCGATCAAGGGGCTTCCGGAAGGAATCGGCGAGCTGAAGGGACGTGCGCTCGCCGTCAAGCGGTTCGACCGCTCCGCCGACGGACCGGTCCACATGGAGGACTTCGCGCAGGTATTCGGCGTGTTTCCGGACGAGAAGTACGACAAGGCCAACTACCGGAGCATCGCGCGCGTTCTCGGCATCGAGACCGGCGAAGCCGGCGTTGCCGAGTTTGTCCGACGCCTCGTGTTCAGCACGCTGATCGGAAACGCCGACATGCATCTGAAGAATTGGTCGTTGATCTACCCCGACCGCCGCACGCCCGTCCTGTCCCCCGCCTACGATTTGCTATCTACGATACCCTACATCGCGGACGACAAGATGGCGCTGAACTACTCGCGCACGAAGAAGATGACCGAATTCTCCAAGGACGAGCTCACGCATCTGGCGGCGAAGGCGAAGATCTCGGAAAAGCTGGCCGTCGACACGGCCGCGGAAATCGTCCAGCGCTTCAAGAAGATATGGTCGGAACGCAAGGGCGATCTCCCGCTGGAAAAGAAAGTCGTCGAAGTCGTCGACGCACATGCCGCTTCGATCCCGATCTACAGCGAGCTCTGAGCCGTGGCTTACTTAGCCGGATCGAAGGGCGGCAGCGCTGACATACAACCCCACGCTGGTCATCACTGTCTCTCCCGTTCAATCGGATGGGTCCACGCCACGCCTTCAGGATCGTTTTCGGCAAGCCATGCGCTTGCGGCCTCCTAGGTGGCAAAGACCTTTATCCAATCCACATCGCCGCGCGCCTATGACCATGCTCGTAAATCCAGACAGACTCTTGTCATTGTTGAGCGCCGCCTCGTTGACCTTCTCACGGTCAAACCGATCCTCAGGCGGAAGGTCCATGACAGCGTGGTACGATTCAGCCGGGCTCGTGCGCCGATCACCCGGAGGCTTTCCCGCCCATTCTCTCCATTGGTCGAACGCATCAGTCATCCCAAAACTTTCCTCAATCCCTTGAAGAGCGGATGCCGCACTTTCCTTCGGCGCTCTTGGTCCTGTACTCGATCTGCGCCAGCAATTGCGGTTCACCCCAAATGCCTCGATGCGCGATGCGCTTCGTGTAGGGTTGTGTCTTGCGCATCAGCGGGTTGAGTTTCTTCTGAAGCTCCTTCGCGTCGGCTGGCGAAAAGCCGTGATCAACTTTGCCCGCGTAGATCAGCTCATCGCCCTTGCGGCGACCAAGGTAGAGGCCATCCCATTCTTGTGGTTAATCAGATAGCCCTCCCGCTTGAGCAGAGCATGCAGCCGCCGATAACCGAAGCGGCGATGCTCCTGGGCGATCGCCCGCATGCGCTGGCGAAGGCTGCTATCGTCAGCCCGGGTGGTTTGGTATCTCACGGTGATGCGGCAACAGCCGATGGCTTTACACGCCTGCCGTTGGCCCATCCCGAATGCCTCTCGCAGATGGACGACAGGTCCGCTCCCCCGCGGGCGTTGCGCGCCGTTTACGGAGTCGAGATCAATCCACTAGCTGTCGCTACAATCCACCGGTTGCCCCAACGCACGATCGAATCGATTCGCCCGATGCCGGGAACTGTATCGCCGCGCATTGCCATCCGAACCCCATCGGGCCCTCCGAGAACCGCCGTTCCGCCGCGAACGTCAAGAACGGTCCAACCCTCAATGGTTGCTGGTCTTGTCTCCGGGGCAGGCATGAGAGGCCCGCTGGGCGCTATCGAGCCGGTCGCCGTCATATCTGCTTCGATGGCCTGAGAAACGGTGCTCGATACGTCCACGGATTGATGAGGCCTGTCGGACCATGTGGCTGTAGGTTCGGCGGAAATGATCGCTCCATCCGCGGAGAATTGACTTACGCCTGGCGGTGTTCGCAAAGCCAAAGTCGATACCGTCTTTCGCGGGCCTCCGGTCCTGCGGCCTGACTTCGTTTCGGCGATTCGACGCGAAGGCGTTTCTGTCTGAGTGGTTGAATTGAGCGACGCGAAAGTTATAGGACCGTACCGACCAAAACCGGCAGCCCATCCCAACGCAAAACCAGCGATCACCGCGCCTGCGACCAGCCAATTGGTGCGCTTTCGATCGCCGTCTGCTTTCAATAATGCAAGAACCTCTTCTCGGCTGGCACTCGAGAAATCCCGCGCGCTCAGCGTCACACGCGCCATTGGGTCTTCGCTGGCTTCAGCGACCCTCGCCTCGATCTCTTCCAAGGTATTCGCCTGGCGCAATCGCATGATCGCATCCCTTGTCGCTCCCCAATGATCATGCTGCAAACTGAATCAATCATTAACGGCGAATGAGCCGCCAGATCAATATTGATTAGAACCATTGCGCAGCGGGCGACTAGAGGTGGGGTCATGAATCGCACGGCGGCGATAAGTTCAGCTTTCTTAACAGGGGATCCAGCCCGTCCGAACGGCACCGCTTAGCCTCAGCCTGCTTTAGAGGCTGATCAGCCGCGCCCTTTCTTGGTCCTTTCGCGGCGTCGGCTCTTTTGTTTGCGGCCCTGGCGTTCAGGTCATGGGGATCGTGCCAATGACGAGGCGTAAAGTCGCGACGCGGTGGAAGAGCGACTTGCTTTGGTGCGGATGGCGGTAAATCAGCTTGCTCTTCTTCGCCAGGCTGGACGTACGCAACATCCGCGCGCTCACCGGCAGCTGGCATATCCACTTTGATTGTGAATGGCAGGCGATCAGCCTTGTTACCGGCTACTATTGGCATGACCACATCGGCCGCGGGCGGCGGCCCGGATTTCTTCGCGGCTGCAGCAATAGCGCCCAGTCCAACTAGGCAAGCCACTCCAAGCACGACGATTCTAATCACGTGGCGGCTCCCCGTGCAGAGCGGCCCAACGGTCATGATCAGTTGGTCCAAAATGAGGCTGCTCGCTTGGTGTGGTTAACCCACGCAGCGTTAAGCTGAAACATGGGCTCGTGGGTTGGAGCAGTAGCTGAGTAAGCTTCGAGCGAGAAAATGCAACGGGCCGAGTTCTTCGATGTTTCGTCCGAGCGTTGGCAAGCCAAGGTCAGCGGAGCTGTCACTCTTGATCATAAATCTGCTAAGGCCTCCAATCGTTAGAATGCAGCAGCGGCAGGCTAACTTTCAGTTGACTTGCTTCACCGCTGGCACACGATGGTCGCTCACCAAAAGGAGGAGATCATGCTCAGTCGCTTGCTCGCTTCGGCTTTCGTCCTGGCAGGTGTGAACACAGCCATTGCCGATGATATGAAAATGCCGATTAACTCTGGTGAGCTTAAATGGGAGGCAGCACCACCCACCTTGCCGAAGGGGGCCGACATCGCGGTACTCTCGGGCGACCCGTCCAAAGAAGGGCTGTTCGTTCTCCGCCTAAGAATGCCAAGCGGTTATAAAATTCCCGCCCATAATCATCCAACAGATGAAGGCGCTACCGTCATATCGGGCAACTTTCACATCGGAATGGGCGACAAACTCGATGAGAAGAAAGCGATCGAGCTAACAGCGGGCGGATACGCCGAAGCGCCTGCCAAAATGAACCACTATGGTTGGACAAGTAGTCCTTCCGTTGTTCAAATTCATGGCCAAGGGCCACTCGGGATAACTTACGTCAATCCCGCAGACGATCCGAGTAAGAAGTAGCGAAGTAAACGAATCGTCTCTGTGTCGCGAGGCAAAAGAAAAGCCCGGACGGTGGTCCGGGCACATTTGTTAGTCGTTGTCGTGATGAATGACGGTTTTCTCTCGGCTGCCGTCCTCATTCTCTTTCTTGATGACCGTCGTTCTGTCACTTTCCCTATGCTCAGGCTCCCTGATGACCGTTGTGCGGTCCCGATCAACGGGTCGGTGCTCGTGAGACTCTCCGACTGTGACGCCTCCGCCGACCGGACCGGCCTGAACGCCGACACCGACTTCATCCGCGATTGCGGGTGTCGCGATTGCACTCACGATCGCCGCAGCAAACAAGTACTTGCGCATCCTATTCTCCTTCACTTCGTGAGTTGGAGAATGTCTGCGTGCGACAGTTCGTTCCAGAACAAGCGGTGTCAAGCTGCTCATTGTTTACGCAAGTTCCCGTTGCGGGTGAGGCCTTGGATTGGGCGGAACGATTGAGGTTTATCAAACCGCAGGTCTCTTCCGAGCATTGGTTGCGCCGTCTCTCGGAGTGGCTGAGTGGCATCGGATCTGAAGTTCTGGATGGGCGGGGCAGCATCGCGATGATGGCCGCCGATGCCGACTTTCGCAACGCATGGACGGATGCCAACGAAGCAGGCTCACGGGGCACGCGTTTCGTCGCTAAGCGGATCGCCCAAAGGGCCTCCGGGTCGCGCCGAAGCTGCTGGCCGAGGTCGAGTACCGCGCGAAGTGGGCGGAGAAGAAGGTCCGGCCACCCGATCTTCAAGGCCTGCGGGAAGATTTGTGATGGGTGCCTGGGATCGCCGCAGGAAGCAAGCCGACTCAGCGCTCGTTGCGCATGTAGGGGCTACGCTCGCTGATCTCCCGGAGAGCGGGATCGTCATATAGATCGACGCCTGCGGGTGCCCCTTGCTTGCCAAACGCATCGAAGCCGGCGCGCTGCTCCCGAATGGCGAGCATGGAGAAGAACACAATCACCACCCCAGCGACGGCGATCAACATCGACCAGCTGCGCTTCATGTGCGCCTCCGTCGGGCGAGAGCTCGCCTACGATACCGTACCGGTGGTCCGTTTGCGATGTTCGTTTACGCTAAGGCCTATCGTCGGATCCGGTTGCTCCAAGAACCGCGTGCTGCGCCGCAAACGCAGGCCCCTCGGCTGCGCCGTGGGCAGCGGTCGAACTCCTGCGTTCCTGTTTTAATTTTACTTTTTGAAACGAAGCGACAAGCACGGCCGTTTACGGTGCGTAAAATGAAGAAGGAGGAGGAAGACAATGAATACCACGCCTGTGAGACTTCTTATTGCAACAAGCGCCGCTGCCGGTCTCCTGGCCCTCTCCGCCGCGAGCGCCTCGGCCGCCATCGCATGCCAGGGGGATTTTTGCTGGCGCATTCATTCCCGCTATCCCTACCCGCCATCCCCGACCATCGTCATCCATCCTGATTATTGGAGGCCGCCGACTGCAACCATCGTTATTCACGAGCGCTGGCGTCCGGTCGAGCGCTTCACCCGAGAGTACATCGTTCGGGACTACGGCGGCTTCGACGATCCAGAATGGTAGTCAGGTCGCACATGGAAATGCGATCGCCCCAGCGGCACACAACGCTGGGCCGGTTTAATGATGGGCGGCGGAACAGCTTGCGCATTCGCGTGGGACCCGAGTTCCCGACTTGTGCCGCTCCCTCGGTCGGGAGCAAACCTTCCCGAACGGTTGGCAACCTCGGCTGCTGCACTGGGTTTTCAATTCGGACCGGGATGTCGTTCAGGCGCACAATGAATCCATGGCGCCGCCGGAATTGAGCCGCATGGCGGCCCATGTAGGCGCGAAGGGTCGTGGCGGGTGGGGCGCAACACCGGGAGTTTCTGATGTCCCGTCATTTGCGATCTTGCTTCGCCGGTTTGGCTCTTGTTGGAGGTCTTTCGGCGACACCTGCGGTCTCCGACCCGTTTGCCGACTTGTTCAATGCCGCTCCTCGCGAGCCCGCAGCGACCTCTTTGGCGCAACCGCAATGCTTGCCGCGACCCGGCAACACGACCGCGGACCGGGCGCATTGGGTCTATCGGTTCGACGGTCACCGTAAATGCTGGTTCCTGACCGAGGGTGTCGCGAAGGTGAAGAAGACAGTTCGTCATCGCGGGGCCGAAGATCGCACCGCCAGTTTGGACGAGAACGGGACTGCGCAGTCCAGGCACAGCGCGGTGGTTGATGCGCGCGCGGAGTTGCTGCGCTCCGCACCGGCCGAGCCGTTTCAGCCGCCTGCAGCCGAAATCAAGGTGGCTGATGCCGCTGCCGTGCTCGATATTGGCAACGCCAAGACGTCAGCGCAGAGCCGGCGGCTTCCGCCTGAGCACTCCGTGCCGGGCCAAGTCGACGTTGAGCAGCTCCTCGCGCCCGCGCTCGCCGGCTCCCCTCCAGCTTTGCTAGTGGGCGCGCGCGTTGCAGACGCGCACGACGAGGCACGCAGCTGGACGGCAACTTGGTCAGGTATGCTGCTGATAATGCTTGGTGGCTTCTCAATCCTAAGCTCGAGCCGCACGCTTCGGCGCGCGGTGAGATTACGCCAGTGAGGTAGCGCAATAGCTAGGCACGTACGCGTGTCGCCGCGCGATCGATGAATTCCAAGTATAGCCGAATTGCCACACGTACAAAGGTTCCGCCCGCCCACACTTAGTTTGCCCACCGCCTTAGACGGACATTCAATTACGATGACGGTCCCCGTTGGGATCGGATTGCGGAATGCGGTACAAAGCATTCGTGGTGGACAGCAGCCGACAAGTGATCTGCGTGGCGAAGCTCGACTGCATTGACGAGCAGGCGGCGCGGCGTCGAGCCGAGCAAATGCATGCCGAGCACGACGTTGAGCTTTGGCAAGGCGATCGATTTGTTGCTGTGTTCCGAGGTGCAACGACGAACGACAATGAGCGCGCGATCCTGAATAGACGGCCGGTCTCTCCGCCGAGTTGACATTCGAATATTGTGAGTCATGCCGGCCTGGCAGGCTGCCGACATGTCGCAGGGCCAAAGTCGCCGAGCATGCCCATAACACACCCCGTGTCTTCGGAACCGAGGTGCAGCTCAGGAACGGGTTTCGCGCTGAAAAACATTGAAGCGGTTGAACTTCGCGCGGCTGGGTTGGTCGAGAAGTGGCTCCAGACTCAGATATTGAACGATACCAGCATACTTGGTCTGGGCGAGCTTGAAGTCTCGCGCGAGAGCGCCGTCAGCCGCATGGCGGCAAGAGCGACTTCCTGATGTACTCGGAGGAAGCGGACACCGTCTACGAAGAAGAGGTAATGCTGGGAGCGTTGGACGAGAACCACATATCCGCACCATCGAATATTGGGGTGTTGAGCGGCAGCGTCGTCCCGGGTCAGAACACAGAGCCGTAATTGTCGCAGAGGGAATCACGAGCCGTTTTTCAACGTGCTACGGGTCCTCAATCGTTCAGTGCCGATGATCGCAGTGCAGGTCGGAGCTTTTAAGCTGGACGAAAGCAACGTGGTTCTTCATGGCGTCACTGTGTTGGACGTTACCGGAGAGACCCCTGAAGCACATACTTCGGAGGAGGCTGAACGAACGGATCGGAAGTATTGGGAGAAGAAGCGCGACTTTGCTTCATTGGCCGTCATGGACAAGATTGCAACCGCCCTGAAGGCGGCTGGGCTCGAGGAACGCCTGTCATCCAACAAGCATCACGTAGCACTTGGATCAACGGGTAATAACTTCTGTTGGTTTCACCCTCGCAGAACGGTTGGTTTCTGCCATATCCAAGATGAGCTCTGGCCTGAGGATGAGCATCTTTCAAATCTTCAAAAGGCCCGCATTGATGCTTCGGCTAGGAGCACGGATCGCATATCCTTCAGCATAAGCAACAAGACGGTGGATGAAAGGATCGGACCAATCGTCGAATCGCTAAGGCGTGCGAAAAGGCTAAGTCGCTGACAATGGCGCCGCTAACCGCTTCATCGCTGGTATTGCGGGCAGTGCATGACTATCAGGATAGTTAGCCACTCTGCTGACCCATTCCTTTTAGGAGGGTCTCCGGCACTTCGTGGGGCACCGCGGTCGACCTGATGTTCGCTTTGCCGAGCTCGTCCAAAACGGCAGGAGCTATACCCAGCGCCGACGACATAGCGTGGCGCAACTCTCGTGCCTGGTCGGGCGCGTGCTGCGCTAGAGTAGCAATCTGAGCGGAGGCCTGTGTTAGCTCTCTAATCACTCGAGTATATTCCTGCGGAGGATCCGGCAGCGACTTCACCAAACTAAAGAACGGGTCGGACCGAATATAACGTGCCGCAACATCAAGGAAGGGCTTCATGCAGCGCTCTCGGTCGGTGTAGTAACGTGCCTCCCAATGAAGACTTTCGTTATCAACGGTTATACTTTGAGCCGTCCAACTAACGTCGCTCGACGCAAACCGCTCGCTCGCGCTTGCCTCGATTGACAAATCGACGTGGCCAACGACTCCCGGCAAGTCAAAGACCAGGTTCGAACTGAAATCGTCTTCTCCGACGCCATAGTTGATGAGGACGTCCTGCAGGGCTGACGTAGATGGCTGGGCTGCATGATCGGTCGCCACTGTCGCCTGGACCGTGATGGATCCCTGCACGTTTGGCTGGTCCAGCTGCGCCGGTGGATTCAGGTCGACCCCATTAACTCGCCATCGGTATATGGGAAGGCCAAATCCACGCACAGTCGCAACGCAAGTCACTTTCTTCGGAGCGCTGTCGACAAACCACTTGTAGAGATCCTTTGGGCAGGTGAAGAAGGGTGACGTCAACGCCACCCCTTCATCCACGTGGAACGGCTTTCCCTCGGGGTCAAGCGAGAGCTTTACCTCCCGCCGCAATCCCTCCAAGAGTGGAAAAGGATTTTCGGTGGCGAGCTGGGGCGTGCTCCCCGGCCGGAAATACTTATTGATCAATTGCGAGAAGGCTGCGGTTGCGTCGCTCTTGCCTGTAAGGTTTTGATAAGTTTGCGCAAGGCTGTCCCCTCCCGCAGCAATGATGTCCGGAATGGAGTGGTTCAGTTGGTTCTTGAGATAGTAGAGAAACAGCAGGGACAATCCGAAGCTGAGCGGATTCTTGTCGGTGTTCTCGGAGGCATTGATCCACCGCGTGTCGCGGCTGGACTGCAACCAGCTGTTCACCCATGGCGTTCCGAAAAACAGTGAATACCCTGTTCCGAAGCGCTCGCGGGCGCAAAGCAACGACAGGCCCTCGCCATCGCTCTTACTCGCGTTCCAGGCGGCGTTTCCGTGCTGGTTGCGATAGCTGGCAAGGACCTCGACCAATTCAGCCACAAAAGACATGCAGCTGCTCTGACCTGCAGCAATCGCGTTCGCGTTTGCCGTCTGGTTGCCGATCTTGATGATCGTGTTGCCTCCCTTGTACCCGTTGTTGCTTGCCCCACCCGCTGCAAAGTCCGCAATGATTTGAACTGTGACGCGATTGTCGGGTCCAAATCCATCCGTGATTTTATACCAGCTAGCCAAGAGACCGAATTCAGCTTCACAGACTCCCAGGACTCGCTGAGCCCGCGAGATCGCGTTCGGATTGCCATCGGGGCCGAGCAGGGTTTCGTCGTACTGGATGTTGAAATGCGCAGTCTGTCCAAGCGTCTGCATCTCGGATGCTCCTGCAAAAATAAGCCCCATGGGACGAAAAGCACCACCAAGTATGCAGCAATCGGCCTGTTCGACGGGTAGCGATGCTACATCACTGGCTTCTTATCGCTACGTTACGCTAGACGGCGCTTTGCTTGTGAGAGCCAGTTCACAGTTTTGGTTGTTCGCGCATTATTAAATGCGCACGGGTAAATGAGCTCCGGATAAAGGAACTCGAAAAGTCGGGTTCCTGTTGAACAGGTCGAGCGCATCGGCAGACCATGCGCGACTGGTTTAGGGTCGTTGCCCCAGGCTGAACATCTTCTTCGAGAGGGAAGGCCGAGAGCGGCGCACAGGAGACGCAATTCGTTGCACTCTCCGACTCGGAAGCAGATCCAGGCAGGTATTTTCCTCTGAAAGCCTTGTTTGACACCGTCCCCTAGCGCGCAGCAACCAAAGACCTCAAGGACGAAGACGCGAAGCGCATTAATGAGATGCAATCCGTGTTTAAGGAAATGCGAGTGCCGGTGCAGTATTCGACGATCGAGGACCGCGCCACGGTTGCGACCATATTTGAGCGCGTGAATCGACAAGGTGTGGCGGTAGACACCCTGCAGCTTCTATCAGCCATGGACCGAGGTCGGCTTATCTCCTCAAGTCAGACATAGCGGCCCTGCAAACGAAGGTCGGCGACGGGCCAGAAAGGAAAGTCTTTTCGCACCTCTCCGCCCTTCCTAATCTAGCAAGATCAAACTCGCGCCAAGTGCAACGCGGCCTCAACGCCGCCTTCCAGGATCTGGTCCGCCTGGACAGCGTCGGGGACGGCCCGCGCGAACTGGAGGGTGCCCACCATGAGGCCGAAGATGGCGGTCGCGCGGCGGCGGCTCGCTGCAGAATCGGCATCCGGAAGCAGTGCGGCCAGAGACGAAACGTAGCTTCGCAGCGCTTTCTCGTAGTCCTGCCGAGTGGACAGGGGCTGGCGGGCGATTTCCGGGAGCAACGCCGCCGAAGGGCACCCTTCCGCCGGGTCTTCGAGGTGAGCGCGGTTGAGGTATCTCCGGATCGCCCCCTCGAGGGCCAGGCCCCTCCGCTGATCCTCATCGAGGCGATGTTGTTGGTCGCTGAGCGCGCTCGCCAGCGCCTCGCGAACGAGCGCGTCTTTGGACTCGAAGTGCGGAGAGAATGCGCCTTTGGTCAGGCCGGCCTCGCCCATGATCCCGGCGATCCCGGCGGCGGAGATGCCGTCTCGGCGCACGCACTTCGACGCCACATCGATGATGTGCCGTCGCGTCGCTGCTTTATGACCTTTCTCAAAACGCATCTTCTCTCCACTCCACCAATATCCCGCAGCCGTTAGGCTGCAGCCGCTTCCAACAGGGCTTGGAGGTCGCGATCAAGCTGCTGGGCTACTGCATCGACATTATCGCTGCCAAACTGACCGAAAACGGATGCTGGTCGATCATATTCAAACGCGACACCGCCATCGTCATCCTCGCGCAATAGGACGCGAATGGGCGCATATAGCCCCGCAGACAGTTGATGGCGGGTCATCTTGGCTGCGGTGAGCGGATTTCCGATATCGAACTGGATGGATCGGCGCGTCAGCCCAGCAATAGCCAGGAGTGCCCCATGGTCACGCTGACTGAAAATGGTGAGCGGCGGACCGGCCTCCAACTCTCGCAGCGCGCGCGTGCCTTCACCGTATCGCAGGAGAGTGAAGATCCCGTCATCGATGCGGGGTGCCAAGGTCGCGAGCTTGGCACGAACGTCCTCGAAAGGCTTTGTTGAGCGGATGGTGACGTGCTCGACCGGAATGGCCGCGTTGAGTGCAGTGCATTGGCCATCTATTGATCCTCTAATCGGTTGTCGTTGTTTGCAGGCGGTCCCTTCGCCACGCGAAGCGGCCACTTCGTTAGATCGCACTCGACTTGCCGCCCAAGATGCCTTCGATGCCGCGGGCAAGGTTTAGAAGCTCCCGGTCGCGCCCTAAGGGAGCATCCAGCTCGAGCCCAATCGGCAGCCCCGCGCGAGACAAGCCAACAGGAAGGCTGATACCCGGCAGCCCCACGCTGCTCGCCGACACGGTGTGGTTCGCCAAAGCGAGGTAGCTGACTTCCTGCCCCGCGATATGGACGGTCGCCCGCTCCTCGATCAGAGGCGCCGTGCAGGGCGTGGTCGGTTGCAGAATGACCAGCGCCCCATGAGAGACGAACGCCGTGTTGAGCCGTCGCTGGATTTCCGGGCGGCTCACGTTGAGCGCTGTCTGGTAGGCCTCTGCCGAGGTAGCGCCCGCACCGCCTGGCAGTACGATGTGCCCCCACGCCTGCCGAAGTTGGGGCTTAAGGCCCTCGTAAATGGCCTCGAACGTGGTCGGAATGTCATGGCGGCGAAGAAATTCCGAAACTGCGCCCATCGTCTCATGAGCGAAGATGCCCCACGTCGCAGTTTGGACGAGGGCATTGAAGTCTTCGCCAAGGTCTACTTCAACGACCTCGGCGCCGGCCTCCTGCAGCCGCCGAACCACCACGCGGAAGCGGGTCTCGACTTCGGAGTCCACCAGATCCAGGAACTGTCGCGGCGCGAAGGCCAGCCGGGCTCCCTTCAGGCCGTTGCCGTCGGAGAACTCCGCAGCCTCTTCACCAGTCACGACCTGATCCACCAGAATGCAGTCCTCAACGCTTCGGGCGAATACGCCCGTCGTGTCGAGCGTATGGGAGATCGGCGCAACGCCGTAGCGCGGCCAACGCCCGGTCGTTGGCTTGAAGCCCACGACGCCACAGAACGATGCGGGTACCCGGATGGACCCAACGGTGTCACCGCCCAAGGACGCGGGAACGAGCCCAGCGGCCACGGATGCGGCGGAGCCGCTCGACGAGCCGCCCGACACGCGATCTCGTGCGTGCGGATTCTTCACCTGGCCGTAACGTGCGTTGTGACCGGTCAAGCCGTACGACATCTCGACGAGGTTGTTCTTGCCGAAGACCAAAGCCCCCGCACCCTTAATGGCCCGGACAGCGTCGGCATCTTCGCGCGGCACGAAATGAGAGAGGCCTTCGACGCCCAGGCTGGTAGGCAGTCCTTTCGTCAAATAGCTGTCCTTCACCCCGAGGGGCACGCCAAGGAGCGGGGCCGCCGAGCCGGCCGCACGCGCCTTGTCCGCGTCCCTCGCGGCCTCGAGCACAGCGACCTCGTCGATGGTGATGAAGGCGTTCAGCTCGGCAAGCGCTCGGGCGCGCTGCAGAAGCGCAGTAGTGTAGACTTCCGACGTGATGTCGCCGTTGCCAACCGCTGCTGCAGCGGCTGCGAGCCCAAGCGAGGTGAGATCTGTGGTGTCTCGCGATGCAAACTGGCGTGCAGTGGCGATCATGTCTTCCATGAGATCCTCGCAAAGAGCTGTTAGGCGGCATGCCGCTGCCGCCAAACAGCGGCTCAGCTCAATGCCATTACGGTCATAATATGAAATTACGGTCGTACTGCAATGGTGATTTTCGCGTCCATGCTCTGTTGCGGGACACGTGTTCGTGAGGTGCCGATGACACAGTTGATCGATGGGAGCAATCAAGCGTTCGACGAATGACCATCAGTGACGCACGGCCTGAACGCACCCTCTATTCGCGCTTTCAACCCCCGGCGCGATTGCTGGCCTACGTCATACCGAAGCAGGGGCGGCGTTTGTCGGGCCGAGTAGATGACTTCTGCATTGGGTCAAAGGCGGCGGTCGGACCCGGACTTGGGACGACTTCCGCTCTACCTCTCGCTCCAGACATGTCACTGCGGTGTGCCAACCGACGTGATGGGCGATCAACGGACATTTCGACCGCGATCCTCATCGTCGACTCCCTTGGCACCTGCACCCAAATGCGTAGACTGGCCCCGAACAAGCCAGGAGAGAGCTTTGGCGATCGAGCGGCCAAACCGACGGCTGACGACAATCCTGGCGGCCGATGCAGCCGGCTACAGTCGGCTTGTGGGAATTGACGAGGAAGGCACGCTCGATCGCCTCCGGACCATCCGCAAGGATCTCATCGATCCTATGATCGCCGCCCATCGCGGGCGTATCGTCAAAACGACTGGGGATGGCTTGCTGGCCGAGTTCGCCTCGGTCGTGGATGCAGTTCGTTCGGCCATCGATATGCAACAGGTCATGGCTGAGAGCAACTCTGGCCTCGTACAGGACAGGCGCATCGAGTTCCGCGTCGGCATCAATCTTGGTGACGTGGTCGTGGAGGACGATGGCGACCTCATGGGCGATGGTGTCAATGTGGCTGCGCGGCTCGAAGGGATTGCCGAGCCTGGTGGTATTTGCTTGTCCAGTGCGGCCTATGACCAGGTACGTGGCAAACTCGATATCGCTGCGCAAGATCGCGGGCAGCAGCAACTGAAGAACATCGCCGAGCTCGTGCAGATCTATTCGATTTCAGCCGCGCACCCCGCAGCAGCGGCGCCGCACACGACCGTCGCACCGCGGCTCTCCATCGTTGTCCTGCCCTTCGTCAATCTCAATGGCAACAGCGAGCAGGACTACTTCGTCGACGGTGTCACTGAAAGCCTCACAACCGACCTGTCGCGTATTCCTGGCGCCTTCGTCATAGCTCGCAACACTGCCTTCACTTTCAAAGGCAAGCCAGTGGACGTCCGGGTGATCGGGCGAGAACTTGGTGTGCGCTACGTGATGGAAGGCAGCGTGCAGGGTGGCGGGGACCGCATTCGCGTCAACGCGCAGCTCATCGACACGGAAACCGGCGCACACCTCTGGGCCGAGCGCTTCGACAAGCCGCGCGCCGATATCTTCGACATGCAGGACGAAATCACCACGCGCCTCGCCCGGACCGTGGGTGTCGAGCTCGTTGCAGCAGAGGGCCGCCGCGCCGAACGCGAACGACCGAACAATATGGATGCCGGGGACTTGGCCATGCGCGGCTGGGCAATCCTCAACCAACCCTTGTCGCTGCGCCGCGACAGCGCCGCGTGTGACCTGTTCGACGCGGCGCTCCGGTTGGACGATCGCAACGTCGAGGCGTTGGTCGGTCTTGCTTTCTATCATGGCAACCACCTTCGCACCTTCGCCTCGACCAATCGGGACGAACAGCTACGTATCGCCCACATGGCCATCACTGAGGCACTGAGGCTTGCTCCCTCCAACGCTTTAGCCCATTTCGTTCACGCCAATCTCCTCCATGTCTCAGGCGCGACGGAACGCGCGCTGCGCGAACTTCAGTTCGCTATTGCGCTCGATCGTAATCTAGCTTGGGCCCATGCTGATGCAGGCTTTTTGAAGGTTCTACTGGGGCGAGCTGAAGAGGCAGAAGCTGACCTCACAAAGGCGATCCGGCTTAGCCCACGGGACCCTGCGCTCGATCGCTGGTATGCCCTACTCGGTATCGCCGACCTGTTCCTCGGCAGGCTCAACTCAGCGTTGGATCGGCTCCGCAAATCGGTCGACATGAATCCGAACGTCGCGATGGCTCATTTTTTTCTAGCCGCGGCGTTCGCGCTGAGCGGCCGCGCTGCCGATGCGCGGGAGGAGCGGAATGCCGGCCTCGAGCTGGACCCGCACTTTACTGTTGCAAGATTTCGAAACGAGCGACGCAGTGAAAACCCGACCTTCCTGGCCCAGCGCGAGCGCATCTACGAGGGCCTAAGCTTGGCAGGCGTGCCAGCGGGCAATTAGAGTTTGTAGGGGCAGGCGGCTAAGTAGTTCCCGGAAATCAGCACTTTCCTAGCAGGCGGTCGCCCAGCGGCACAAGTTGCCTGCTAACGTCAAGAGCGTCGAACTGCTGGCCGCCGTGGCCGGTCTCGCCTCACCTCCCGACGCGGCTGACGCCATCGCGATCTAGGCCTTCAGGCCATCAGCGGACTTGCATGCGGGAACAAAGAGGACGGCCACTGAGGTGTGTCTACTTTCCACCCCTTAAGACACGAAACCGCGGGATCGCCAATTTGTCAGGCGGGCCGCGAACCGCGGTCAGGGCTGTATCGCTCCGCTGAGCGCGCTTGCAGTTGGGGCAGACGAAAAGGTGGGCGATTATCGGTTCTAGAGTATCTCGCACCAGATCCGAGCGAAACCATCTCATGGGGGTGCGGCAATTCGCACAGTCCGGGTGTTCGAACTGCCCAAGTGCTTCCTTTTGCCGGTCCATGCCCGCTCCCCATTGTTCGGGAAACAGTAGCAAGGCAGACCAAATCGCGACGTATCAAACGATACACAACGGCAAATTTGCGCGCCAACCTTGCTTAGGACCTGCCGCTGCGCTGTGCCAACTGACGCGACACGCCAGAAGCGGCGGTCCGGCGCTCGCATACGGCAGGTTCTACGAGGACCTAGCCCACCGGCGCGCCACTCTCCCCTGCTACGATCGGATCCCAACTCCGCAACATATCGGGACGCGCACACGGCCATCTGGCGAGCTCGCAGTGGCTAGTCGGCGTCGCACGTTAGCTTCGTGATTGCGGAAAGACACCACCCGTAAATTTCCCAAGAGTTGGCACCAGTCTCACTGGTACGCAGAGCGGCAGGTTGTGAGCGCCGCACAATGAAAACACCGAAGCCGAAGCAATGGGCCCAGCGCGAGCTCCAGCAATTGTTTAGTGGCGCGGGCAGGAGCTGGTGTATCGAAGATTGCCGCCGAACTGGGCCGCCACGCCGGATCAGTGAGGCGAATGGCGCGAACGATGGGGGATATTGTTGAAGAAGTAGCCGCGGCGCCTCGCCGGCGGCGGATCAGCTCGAAAGACCAAAAAGCGCGCGACGCGACACATCTCGCCTTTGGGCAGCGCGAAAGCTTTTGCCACCTCGCGTATCCGCAATCTTACGGCCATTGTGCATCCGCCATCTTTGGCATCTACTTCAGATTGAATTTGATGACGAACTGATTTTCAGTCGAGGTCCCCATGAGCGTCAAAGCAACGATGGCGACGATCCTCCAGAACCAACTGACGTTACACGGCGTGCATTCACTGACGCCATCGGACTGCGAGCAGATCGTTGATCGGCTGATCGAGCAGCTCAGAGAGCTGGAGCTTAGTTTAGCTGCGCGAGAACTCGCTGAGAAGCAGGAGCCATAGCGCCCCGCAAATCTTTACGGCCAGCGAGACATTCTGCAGGCGAATGCCTGTCTGCGCGGCGCGTGAGTCCTCCGGCAAATGTCTGCTGCGGGTCAAAGGTGGCGGTAGGCCACTCAGCGGGACGACTTTCGCTCTACCTCTCGCTTCAGAAATGTCGCTGCTTCGCCGACCAGCGCAATGGACCACGAGCGGAAGGCCGTAACTGCGCTAGTCCAGGGTGTTTGAACGAACGGCCCATCGATATCGGCGGCGCCGCAACACTAATGGCAAGCGTCGTCTCCCGAGGGCGATGCTTGCCAAAGACAAGGCTCTGCCTGCGGCCGCGACTCATCCGTTCCGCCCGGAGGAACGATTGCATCAGTTCCGCTTTAGTCGTTCCGCACGTTCAAGAATTTGATGGGCGGCTTGCGATATCCGGCCGCCGATCGAAGGGCCCGGTCAATGCGCATCCTTCTCGTCGGCGGCACGGGGCTTGTCGGATCGGCGATCGACGCCAGGCTGTCCACCGAGGGGCATGAATGCGTATTGGTGTCGCGCCATCCGGACGCGGCGCCTGATACTCAACACGTCATCCTCGATGTTGCAAGGACCACCGACGCTGCGAAATGGAAGGGCATTGTTGCCGGCGTCGATGCCGTCATCAATGCGGCGGGTGCCCTGCAGGGGCAGGACATGCAAGGGGTTCACGTCGCCGGCAGCGCAGCTCTTTATACCGCGTGCGAAAGCGCAGGCGTCCGCCGGGTCATACTGTTCTCGGCGATCGGCATCGACCGCGATGCGCCCACCGATTTTTCTCGTAGCAAGCGGGATGGCGAAGCCGCCTTGATGGCGCGCGACCTCGATTGGGTCGTCTTGCGGCCTTCCGTGGTGGTGGGCCGGCCCGCCTATGGGGGCAGCGCGCTGTTGCGAGGGCTGGCATCACTACCGGTTCTACCCGTCATGCCGGACACGGCAGCTATTCAGCCCGTATATCTCGACGATGTGGTAGAAACGGTTCTGTTCTTCCTGCAACCCGGGGCTCCTTCGCGCATCGCACTTGATCTAGCCGGTCCACGGCAGATCGCCTTCAGCGAAGCCGTGGCGCTGTTTCGCGCATGGCTACGCTGGAGGCCCGCCTACCGCCTGCACCTGCGTGGTTGGGTGGCTTCGGGCGCTTACCGGGCGGGGGACCTGGCCCAGATGCTGGGTTGGGGAACGCCCATCAGTTCGACGGCAAAGGCGGAAATGCGGCGCGGTGCGACCGGCGATCCCGAGCCCTGGCGTCAGCTTACCGGCTTGAGGCCGCGCGATCTTGCAGGCGCGCTCGCACGCGAGCCCGCGTCCGTGCAGGAACGCTGGTTTGCCCGGCTATATGCGCTCAAGCCGCTGATATTCGGCGTCTTCGGCCTGTTCTGGATCGTCACAGGCATCATCTCGCTTGGCCCTGGCTGGGAAATTGGAATGTCCTTGCTACGGGAAGGCAGGGTGCCGGAAAAAGTCGCTTCTCTCACCGTCATCGCCGGCGCGCTCGCCGACATCTGCATCGGCCTCGCGATTCTTTTTCGGCCTCTGAGCCGCTACGGGCTCTGGGCAGCACTGATCATCTCGCTAACCTATTTCGTGATCGGCACGGCGCTGGTGCCGCGGCTGTGGGCCGATCCGCTTGGACCAATGCTGAAGATCTGGCCGGTGCTGATGCTCAATCTGGTTGCCATGGCGATCCGGGAGGATCGCTGATGTTCTATTTCCTTCTTAAGATGGTGCACATCATTGGTGCTGCCGTCCTGCTCGGTACTGGGGCTGGCATCGCCTTTTTCATGCTGGTGGCGCATCTGCGCGGCGACCCGCGCGAGATCGCGGGGGTCGCGCGGACGGTGGTACTGGCCGACTTCCTATTTACGGCGAGTGCCGTGGTCCTGCAGCCGATCACCGGCACATGGCTCGCTTGGTCGAGCGGATATTCCCTCCGCGATGGGTGGATTGCGGCGTCCATCGCACTGTACCTGGTGACCGGCGCCTGCTGGCTACCGGTGGTGTGGATGCAGATGCAAATGCGCGATCTTGCCGTCGGTGCGGTAGAGACCAACGCCAAGCTGCCCGCCCGGTATTACCGACTTTTTCGGTGGTGGTTCGCCTTCGGATTTCCGGCGTTCGCAGCCGTGCTGGTTATCTTCTGGCTGATGATCGCTCGCCCGCCTATTCCATACTGGGATTCGTAGACGGTCCTCATAAGAGGCTGACGTGCTCCACCAATCAGGAACGCATCCTGGGCCTGTGGCTGCCCGGATCGAGGAGTGATGTCCGAGAACAGGCCAGTACGGGCGGCCGGTGCCGTCCGCCTTCGGACACTCTTGAGCCACACCCCGACACCGTTCTGCTCGCAGAGGCCGTCGAAGCAAAAACGCCGCCTGCTTAAATGATCGCAGGCGGCGGCTTCCAGCCCCGGGAGTGTCAGGGATAATTGGGCTCGCTCCATATCTGGGAGCGAAGACGCGAGAGATGTCACTTCCTGTCGCGAGGCGACCATCGTGGAACTCGCGATGGTGCAATCTCTTCCGTGCTCTTTGGCGGTGTAGAGGGCTATGTCGGCGTCGCGCGTCAGCCTTAGTTCATCTGCCGTCGCATCGCTTTTCGCCGCGATGCCAACACTGATCGTCACATATTGTCGTTGTGCTCCAGGATGGTAGATGTGCAATCGGGTGACCAGCAACCGGATTGCGTCAGCAACTTTGACTGGTCTCTCCTCGCTTACACCCGGCAGGACCACCGCGAACTCCTCGCCGCCGTATCGCGCTGAGAGCCCTCCGGTGTTTGCCGTCCACTTCCAATCACTTCGGAGATGCGTCGAAGGCAAGCATCGCCGGCCTGGTGACCGAAAGCGTCGTTGAATCCTTTGAAGTGATCGATGTCCATCAAGAGCACAGAAAGCACTTGATCTTGGGCATAGGCTTCGCGAAGGATGCATCGAAGCTGCGTCTGTTCGCCAGCCCGGTAAGCCCGTCAGGCGTCGCAAGCTGCCCCAGCTTCAGGTTGGCTGAAGATAGCTCATCCTCAACGGGCTTTTGCTTGGAAACGTCGAGAAGAACGCCGACAAGTTCCAGGTCATCGCCCGGCGAGTGTTCGGCGATCTTGAAATTGGCCTCGAGCCAGATCATCACGCCGTCGCCGCGCCGCATGCGAAAGCGAACCGAAACGAGAAGCGGTCGCGCCCTTCAACTCTGAAGTGGACCCCGGAAATAGGACCAAACGTTAAGGTGTGAAGCGTCCTGCTCTGTTTGAACCGACGGAGCACGGATATGACGAAATCACGCAAGAAGTTCGATGCCGCATTCAAGGCCAAGATTGCCCTGGAGGCCCTGCGCGAGGTCGCGACGGTGCCTGAACTGGCGAAGCGGCACGGCGTTCACCCGAACCAGATCTACGGCTGGAAGAAGCAAGTCCTCGACAATTTGGCGAGCCTGTTCGTGCGTGGCGCGACGGCTTTGGGAGATGGCGAGGAGGAGCATGAGCGTGAGACGGCGAAGCTATATACGAAGATTGGCCAGTTGACGGTTGAAAGGGATTTCTTGGCCAAGAGGCCCGGGCGATGACCGTCCCCGAGCGCAGGGCGATGGTCGAGCGCCCTGGCGAGAATTTGTCGGTTCGGCGGCAATGTGAGCTGCTGAATCTGGCGCGTTCGGGCGTCTATCGCTCCGAGCCGGTGACCAGCTCCGACGATCTGGCCATGATGCGACGGATCGACGAATTGCATCTGAAGTGGCCGTTCTACGGCTCGCGACGAATGGTGTTCGAACTCAACCAGGCAGGCTACGGCATCAACCGCAAGCGCATGCAAAGGCTGATGCGCGTGATGGGAATCGAGGCGCTGGTCCCGCGTCCCGGCACCAGCAAGGCAGCGCCCGGCCACAAGATCTATCCATATCTTTTGCGCGGCGTCGGCATCACCGAGCCCAATCACGTCTGGGCCAGCGACATCACCTACATTCCGATGGCGCAGGGATTCCTGTATCTGGTGGCGATCATCGACTGGGCTACCCGGGCGGTACTGGCGTGGCGTCTGTCGAACACGATGGATACGGGCTTTTGCATCGCCGCGCTCGACGAAGCGCTGGCGCGGCACGGCCGGCCTAAAATATTCAACACGGATCAGGGCGCGCAGTTCACCAGCTCAGCCTTCACCGGCAGGCTTGAGGCTGTAGGCATTGCGATTTCGATGGACGGACGCGGTCGTTTCATGGACAATATTTTCATCGAACGGCTGTGGCGCTCGATCAAGTACGAGGAAGTGCATCTGAAAGCCTATGCCGACGGACGCGAAGCGCGAGATGGCATCGGATCATGGATGAGCTTTTACAATCATCGCCGCCCGCACCAGGCGATGAATAACCAGTTTCCGATGGCGGCATGGCGTGCCGGCATCGACAGGATCGAGGCGGCGAGGACTGTGGATATGCCGCTTCGCTTGGACAACGCAAACGCGTTGCCCACATACCCACAGCAGACGCAACAGCAGCAGAAGAAAGCTGCTTGATTTGAACGACAAGGCAGGCCGGATCACACCTTAACTTTGGCGATCCATGGTCCCCGCTCCGGGGTCCACTTCTAATAGCCGGTTTGGGACAGCCGCAAACCCGCGCACTTATCAAGCCCAGATCGGCGGACTATCGCTACCTCAATTTGTGCCGCTGAGTGTGCAGGGAAGCTTCGGCGGGCTCAAGCTCGTCTAGGCTCTCGTGATCGGTCTGATCCGGCGCAGTTGGGAATTGGCATATTCCTCGCGCTCGCGCGTGAAGTGCTTTTGGTGCGCTTTGAAGCTCTCGACCCGCTTCTTGATCTCTTCACGTTCGCTGCCGTCATACTCTGACGCGCTCAGGTCACCCCGCTCGACGGCTTCCTTCGGCAGAGACCGGGGCAGCTGGATGTCTAGCTTCAGCGATTTGGTAAATGCCATCGTTTCCGCGGCCAGTGCGTCAAGTTCGTTCTTCCAATCGTGCATTAACGCCCCCATGCGGCACTGCTGTGCTGGCCAGCTAATTCATCATAATCCGAGCTGCGGCTATAAGCACCGAAACCGTCGCATGTAGGCCAGTCCCAAATCGGGTTATTGCTGAAAAAGGCCGCGGACAATATTGGCGGCGGCCCGGGTTCAAAATGCCTATCGTGAAAAAATGCGGTCCAGCCCCGGTGCCAGCGACCCTACACACAAAACGTCTCTCTTCATAGTTCCGCCGTTCAGAAACCTTAACGCGCGCCGATCCGGGTTTGCTCGAAAGGGGGAGGCGTCCGGAAGAGATCACTGCCGCCTTGTTTCCAATTATGTGCAATCGGCCCGGACCTGTTTCGGCGTGGCTTGCATCAAAGCGCGTAACGGTGTTGCCTCGACGAGGTCAGCTATATCACGAGGACTGCAAGAGCCATGGTCTGGATTAATGGCGATGTGAGCCCGGCCATACATCGTGAACTGGACATTCGGGTTAGCGAGGGTTCTAAATGCCAGATTGTGTGATCGTTCGGGCCCATGGGACGCAATTGGATCTCTTGCGCGAAGAGGCATCGCGCATTGCACGGGCTGCCAAAATCGACTGGTCGATTGAGCGCGCCGATGAGGGGGCACATTTTTGCTTCGAGAATGCCGAGGCGAGAAAGGCGTTCGTCACCATCTGCAAGCACTTTGATATGCCGCACCGAGACGCTTAGAAACCAACTCCGCGTGCGATGAGTCAAGCCACTCCAGAACTCTGCGCCCCACGCGTAGAGCTCGGGCCGCATACCGAATCTATCTTGATCGGGACTTCCAGAAAAGCGGCATGAGCCCAGGATCGACCATCGTATGGGCCGGGATGGCAAATCTGCTCATTGACTTTGACATGAGCCAGCCAGGTTCGCCCTTACTTGCTGCTGCAACGTCTCACGAAGCGGATGTGACCGTGTCGTCGCAAAAAGTTGTTGGACCCGAGCACCTGATAGATCGGCGCTCGTCGAACGCCGAGGCGGAATTGCAATGCGATGAGCCGATGGGCGCTTGATGATGACGGTGCCTGGACGTGCGTGGTACCCTCGCAAAGGCAACCATCAGCGATCCAACGAGCTTCCCTTCGTCGACTGAAGTCGTCCCCTGCCTCGGGTTGTCACCGCGCCAATATCCATGGAGGCCTTTAAACGAGCCCCGTCCAGCCGTCGCCTGAGCGCTGCAAATCGGCTGGACAGTTTGGTCAATTCCTCAACGCCAAGCTCACCGAACACAAATTGATCGAGTTCCTTCTGTTGTGCAGCGACGTTCGCGAGGCGCTTACAAGCCTTGTCGGTCAGTGACATGTGGACGACCCGACCATCCCTGATACAGGGCTTGCGCCGCAGAAATCCGGCCTTCTCCAGCGCCTTGGAATTTATTGTAATGAAGGACGGGTCAACTTTCAGCAATTTTGCCACCGTGCTGACTGCAACATCCCCCTCGCTCGCCAGGTCTGTCACTGCCATCAAGATTGTCAATTGTGGTCCAGTGATGCCGAGTGCTTTGGCCCGGACTTGAAGAAAATCCTCCAGACAGATGTTGAGGGATCGGACCTCCAACGTTAATCGCCGCACCAGCAGCTGAGTGTCAGCAGAGTCGTTCCCGACTTGCGTTGCTGGCTTGGTCAAATGCGGCGCCACCGGATGTTAGGTCCTATCCTCAGAGCTCGTTCGCACTGACAAGATTTCAACAGAGGATCTCTGCTCGTTGCAGCGATCCTGTGCAAGCATCACGCGCTCACCTGCGCCTACGATTTAAGAACGATTACTAGTGATTCGGATTACTGGCTTTTCGACGAGAAACTCGGGCCGCCCTTGGCGGCCGCGCCTAGCTGAGTTGCGAATGCTAGTAATCTCACCGAAATGCACGTTCAAAGGAAGATCTCGATCCGTAGTCTCGCGCAGCGGCGCGGCGTTTCGCCCGCTCCGATAGCGCCGATTCGAAGGTGTGTTGCCGGATCCCGGGCAACGGCATCGAAATGGCTTCCACACTGAGCAGCTTTGGGGCGCAACCTCGCACAGGCGCGGCGGTGAAATTCATCGAAATTGATGGCCTGAACGCGGGATTCAAGCGCATTGCGTTGTCGCGTCTCTGTCGCAGTTGCCGTCCACGAGCGCGTGTTACTCGACGGGTTATGCGACTTCACACTTTGCAGTCTGGTCGCCCCTTATAGGTTCAGTCGAGATCCAAAAATTCGACCGTGGAGCTCTTGGAGTAGTGTTAGTTGTCCTGGTCTAATTTACCCATTGAGCATATTTGAGCGCTGCTGAAATCGAACCCGGCCTCTCGGCCGGGTTTCTCAGGCTCCATATGTACTCAAATTGAGCCTATTTAACATTTGCGGGAGGCTTCAATGCCGATCTCTGGACTTTACGGCCCCGACGACTTTGCCAACCGGCCGCAGCGCCAGACCACCGTGCGCCGCGTCCCGTCCCAGCGGGCTCGAGGCCCGCATTGCCAATGCCTTCGCTGCAATGGACGCCGGAGGTCGAGCGCGCCACCGCGCCGCTTTACGAGCGCGTGAAACATGTGATCCCGCCGATCGAATGGCCGCTGCTGGCGCCGACGATCAAGGCGATCAACGAGGTGAAGCGGGCGCGGGGCGCGGTGATCCTCGCCCACAATTACCAGGCGCCGGAGATCTTCCACTGCGTCGCCGACATCGGCGGCGATTCGCTCCAGCTCGCGGTCGAAGCCACCAAGGTGAAGGCCGACATCATCGTCCAGTGCGGCGTGCACTTCATGGCGGAGACGTCGAAACTGCTCAATCCGGACAAGACGGTGCTTATTCCTGATACGCGCGCCGGCTGCTCGCTCGCTGCCAGCATCACCGGCGCCGACGTCCGCCTGCTCCGCGAAAAATTCCCCGGCGTGCCTGTCGTTGCCTATGTCAACACCTCCGCGGAGGTGAAGGCCGAGGTCGATATCTGCTGCACCTCGTCGAACGCGGTGCAGGTGGTCGAAAGCCTCGGCGCACCAAGCGTGATCTTCCTGCCCGACCGCTATCTCGCCACTTACGTGGCCTCGAAGACCGACGTGAAGATCATTGCCTGGAAGGGCGCCTGCGAGGTGCACGAGCGTTTCACTGGCGCCGAGCTGCGCAGCTACCGCGAGGCCGATCCCTCCGTGCAGATCATCGCTCATCCCGAATGCCCGCCGGACGTGCTGGCCGAGGCCGATTTCACGGGCTCGACCGCGCACATGATCAACTGGGTGCGCGAGCGGCGGCCGCGGCGGCTGGTGATGATCACGGAATGCTCGATGGCCGACAATGTGCGGGCCGAGCTGCCTGACGTCGAAATGCTGCGCCCCTGCAACATCTGCCCGCACATGAAACGCATCACGCTCGCCAACATTCTGGAGAGCCTGCTGATGCTTCGTGAAGAGGTCACGATCGATCCCGCGCTGGCGCAACGCGCACGGCGCTCGGTCGAGCGGATGATTAATTTGAAGAACTAGCGACACACACAGCGGCCGTGCCGGGACGACGGCGGAGTAAATGGAGACAGCCATGCACAACACCATCCACACCCTCACCCGCTCCGACGACGTCGTCATCGTCGGCGGCGGACTTGCCGGATTGTTCTGCGCGCTCAAGCTCGCGCCGCGGCCGGTGACATTGATCTCGGCCGCGCCGCTCGGACAGGGCGCGTCGTCCGCATGGGCGCAAGGCGGCATCGCCGCGGCAATGGCTGAAGGGGATACGCCGGAAGCGCACGCCGCGGACACGGTTGCAGTTGGCGGCGGCATCGTCGACGAAGCTGTCGCACTCGGGATCGCGCGCGAGGCCGCACCGCGGATTCACGACCTTCTCGCCTATGGCGTGCCGTTCGACCGCGATCTCGAAGGCAGGCTCGCAGTCGGGCGCGAGGCCGCACACTCGGCGCGGCGTATCGTACATGTGCGTGGCGATGGCGCGGGCGCCGCCATCATCGCGGCGCTGAGCGAAGCCGTGCGGCGCACGCCGTCGATCCGGCTGATCGAAGGTTTCGTCGCCGAAGCGCTGTTGACCGAGGACGGCGCGGTCGCCGGCCTACGATTGCGCGAAGCTGGCGACGCGGCAGCACAGCCGATCCTGCTCGCCGCGCGGATGGTGGTGCTCGCGACGGGCGGCATCGGCCATCTCTATGCCGTCACCACCAATCCGCGCGAGGCCAGCGGATCCGGCCTTGCGATCGCCGCACGCGCCGGCGCGGTGATTGCAGATCCCGAGTTCGTGCAATTTCACCCGACCGCCATCATGGTCGGCCGCGATCCCGCGCCGCTCGCCACGGAAGCCTTGCGCGGCGAAGGCGCGACACTGATCAACGGCCGTGGCGAGCGTTTCATGGCGGCGCGCCATCCGCTCGCCGAGCTCGCACCGCGCGACATCGTGGCCCGCGGCGTGTTCGCGGAGATCGCGGCCGGGCGCGGCGCCTTCCTCGATGCGCGGCAGGCGCTGGGTGCACGTTTTGCCGACATATTCCCGTCCGTCCATGCAAGCTGCATCGCCGCTGGGATCGATCCCACCACGCAGCCCATCCCGATCGCACCAGCCGCGCACTATCATATGGGCGGCATCGCGGTGGACGATCGCGGCCGCAGCTCGATCGACGGGCTCTGGGCCGGCGGCGAAGTGTCGTCCACCGGCGCGCATGGCGCGAACCGGCTTGCGTCGAATTCGCTGTTGGAGGCCGTGGTCTACGCCGCGCGCATCGCCGACGACATCGCCGGCCGCACCACTCCCTCGCCCGCACGTCTTGCGGACGTGCCGACGCCGCGGGACGGCGCGCCGGATGCTGCGGCCGTGAAGCGGCTGCGGATGCTGATGAGCACGCATGTCGGCGTGATCCGCAATGGTGACGGGCTTGCGGACGCGGTTCGCAGCTTCGCCGCGCTCGAACGCGAGGCCACGAGCATCGCGGTCCGCAACATGGCAACGGCAGCCCTGCTCGTTGTGGCGTCAGCCTGGAACCGGCGCGAGAGCCGCGGCGCGCACTTCCGCTCCGACCATGCCGCGGACGTGCCCCCCCTCGCGCAACGCACGATGACGACGCTCGCAGCAGTGCGCGAGATCGCGGACAGCCTGTGCGAACGCCCGACACCGCGCACGGCGCAACCGATGACCGCCTGACGGAGTCTGCCATGATCACCCCGAATTCTCTGCTTTATCCCGACGCCTTCCTCTCCCCGCTCGCGATCGACGAGGCCGTGCTGCGCGCGCTCGATGAGGATCTCGGCCGCGCCGGCGACATCACCTCGCTTGCGACGATCCCCGAAGCAACGAAGGCGCAAGCAATCCTGGTCGCGCGGCAGTCCGGCGTGATCGCCGGCTTGCCACTGGCGCTCGCCACCTTGCAAAAGCTTTCGCCCGACATCGAGATACGCGCGCATGTTCGCGACGCCGCGCGCGTCGCCCGCGGGCAGCAGGTGCTGACGATCTCGGGGCCGGCACGCGCCATCCTCACGGCGGAGCGGACCGCGCTGAATTTCGTCGGCCGCCTGTCGGGCGTTGCAACACTTACCGCAGACTACGTTGCGCGCACCGAAGGCACCAGGATGCGGGTCTGCTGCACGCGAAAAACCACCCCTGGACTGCGCGCCTTGGAGAAATACGCGGTACGCTGCGGCGGCGGCTTCAATCACCGCTTCGGCCTCGACGACGCGATCCTGATCAAGGACAACCACATCGCGGTCGCCGGCGGCATCCGCCCCGTGCTGGAGCGCGCCCGCGCCCATGCCGGCCATCTCGTCAAGATCGAGATCGAGGTCGACACGCTCACGCAATTGCGCGAGGTGCTCGACACCGGCCTTGCCGACGCCGTGCTGCTCGACAACATGGACATTGCGACGCTGCGCGAAGCCGTCAGGCTCAACGAGGGACGCCTCAAACTGGAGGCATCCGGCGGTGTCACCCTGGATTCGATCGCAGCCATCGCGGCCACCGGCCTCGACTACGCCTCAGCCGGCGCACTGACGCATTCAGCGCCGAATTTCGACTGTGCGCTGGATATCGAGGCCTGAGGAGGACTTCTCCCTCTCCCCGTTCCTACGGGGCCGCAACGAGATTTGCTCGCGCCGAGAGGACTGGGGTGAGGGGCATCTCTCCACGTATTCGGCTGTCGAAAGACCTGTACCCCCTCGCCCGCATCGCAAGAGCGATCTTACGTCTCCCCGCAAGCGGGGAGACGTAAGAAAGGTTACCGCCGTTCGCTCACGCCATCTCGGCCGAGCTCTTCGCTTCCTCGGCGAGTTCGGGGGGGAGAGTGCGGCGGTCTGCGCGGGATGCCCCAGTTTGGTTCCTCGCTGGCTTCGCCCCAGGCGCAAGGCCGGTAGAAGGTGTGAACGGCGCTCGTGTCATCTTCTTCATCTCGGCCAGCCAGGACGGACGCACCCACTAGGCGTGGTAGTGCGTCGACTTGCCGACCTCGGGCAGCCAGATCTGGTCACCAGCATCGCCTTCCAGAGTTTCTGGCGTGCTTCCGCCTGCTTCAGCGGTTCGAGCGGCTGAATCGTCAGCGAGCGCGCAGCGTCGCGGGCCTGGGACCGATTGGGGATTGCGAGCGGCGGCGCGCGAACGGCTGAGGCGCCAGCGGAGAGGCGGTGTGCTAGTAGGCGGTCTCTCCAGGCATCAATGCGAATATGCAGAGACCAGTGCCGAAGGACGCGAACCGCGCGCCCTTCGGACGGGTACGCAAACACACAAGTCGCTACGCGCACGCTACGCTTACGCCAGAAAAATCGAACCGCAGTACATCCGTGCGATTCGAGTCTTCTCGTGAGTATCTAATTTAGGTTGCTGGGGCGTTAATCGGCGTTGCGCGTGCAGCGCACGCAAGCGAACACAGGTGGTTCCACGCAGTGACCGCGTGCACTGGTAAACGCCGCTCATGGTAACGATAAACATCCGGTCAAGGTTGAGTGGTGAGAACCCTTGCACGCCCGTATCATTGGGGGACTCATGGTGGTTCCCGCTGCGTCACCATGTGGTGCGGCCACTCCCTCGACCTCGCATAGGTGTTTGCCAGGAATTTATTGAGGGTACCCAGAAGCCCGATCGTGACCGGCAGGCCCGTCATGATCTCGAAGAAGCACCACGAAGTCGGCGTTAGAGTGCTTCTCGAGCAGCGTGTGGATCCGCGTCAACTCCTTCAATGCCTGCGGCATCGCCGATTCCATCGACGCCTTTATGGGATCCCGTTTTCCGTGCTGCCTCACTGATGTTCTGCGGCGCGCGAATGCTCGCCCATTACGCTCTTTGCACGGAATTCACGTTGCTTGCGGCTCGCGCTCTACAGGATGCCCCACGCGCGATAGCGTCCCCGGCCCGTGGTCTCGCGAAGGTCGAGTTCGGCGACAAGGTTTTGGGCCGCACGGGGCGTGATTCCAAGCTCCGCCGCGATCATGCCGGCCGAGACGATCGGCCGGGTCAGCACGTAGTCGAGGAGCGCCGGCAGTTTCGAAGTGGCGCGCCGGCCGGCGAGTTTTCGGGCCAGCAGGTTTCTGGTCATCAGCCAGCGGTCGTGGTCCTTTAGGCCGGCCTCGGCGGCGGCCGTCATGGCCTCGAGCTGCACAACCAGCCGCCCTGCGACGTCACGTGCCCGCCGACGCTCACGCGAGATGCTTTTCAGCCCGCCATGCAGGCACAACAGATAGCAGCGTGTCTTGCCGCGGTCGCGCAACACGCTAGCTGCGAGCAGGCACCCTAGCCAAGGCGTGTGCTCGAGTGGTTCAATCGCGTCCCAAGCATCCGCGGCGATTGCAGCCGCCAGAGTCGGCGGCAAATTGCGGGTCGCATCGACGACGGCGCGCCAGTCATCGATGCGGCCGTCCTCGTCCCAGTCCGGATCGTAGACGAGCGAGTCCCGCTCTGGCCACGACCGAAGCTCGTCGGCAAGTCTGCGCTCCGCCTTGGCGTTGGCGGCGTCGACCGCGGCGAAGGCTGCGGCTAGATGGAGATCGGTGTTCATGACGCCAAGCGGTCCGTCGAAACCCACCGCGTCCCGCTCTGCGTCCTCGTTGAGCCCGAGACGTTCCTCAACCTCTTCTCGCTCACCCCGGCCCCGAAGGTCAGCCAGTCCGGAAACCGACAGCGCCCAATTGGGCTTTGCGTCGGCAATGCGCCGACGGGCGCGCAGCACGGCGTGAGCCCGGGTCAGCTCGTGGGTGGGGGCGCGGACGTCCATGCCGGCGTCGTGGAGCACGAGGTCATCGAGGTGGACAAGTTCGCCGTCAAGCCACAGAGTGGCGCAAGCGTCGGCGAAGTGCATTCGGCTGATCGCACCGTCACGGATTGGGCTTTTGGCCAGTCGCTCGTCGAGGCGGGCGACAGCATCCTCGGCCGCGGCAAGCGGCCCCGCGAGCTGAGCCCAAGGCATCGGATCGGAGATTTTGTAGCCCGAAGACAAGGCCTTAATAACCTTAAGAGGAAACGGCGAAACGGAACCTAACACACCTTTATGTTCCGTCACAGCGAGGCCTGTTCCCGCTCTCCTCTCGCTATCGATAAGCACGCCTTATCGGTAGGTGGCGCCGCAGTGCGATCAGCACGCGCAGCGCTGTAAATCACCAGCGTCAAGCTTCAAATCAACCACAAATCGCCACTCGTGCCAACCCTGCCCTGTTCCGGACCAGCCGCACCTTTCCGGTGACTGTGCCCTCCCGGCAAAGCAGGCCGCCCGCGAAAATCCGGCTTCGCGGAGGCAAGGTGAAGCGTAGGTAAAAACACCCCCGGAAATTGACGCCCGCCGGACCGCCCTTGCCCGAAGGGAGAATGGCGTCCAACGAGCCGTGCGGTCTCAGGCTGCACCGGGACTGCGGCAATGAGCATCAGCTAGCTAATCTTCGAGCCCCTCCGCGGTCGCGCTGACCCAAAGATTAGTGCCGACGCCACGACACCCCCTTCCCCACGGCCTGCGGCGACGTCAGACGCGTTCCGATTTGCTGCAGGCGAGCCAATAGCTCGCGTGCCTCGTCTCAGTCGCTGATGAGCGCGATGAAGGGCGATGCGCCGATGAATCTCCTCATACAGGCCGTCGCGGATTCCTTTTGGTGGGCCGTCCGCCGCGGAGTTGCCCCCCTTTTGGCACATCCGGGCAGAACTGGACGCCACGGTCGAGGAAAAACGACGTCGGCTCGATCTCGAGTTCATGAGCGCGTGCCGATGCACTGTTCGGGTGAGCGGACCTTTTTCCACCACCGTCAGTTCCCGCGCCATCGCCTCGGTCTGCGAATTCTCGATATGGCTATGGCATGCTCCTCTAGACGCAACCATCCCTAGGTGATTCCGATACAGGGAATACGGGAGCAGGCCCCGTTAGTAGGACCGCCAAGGTCGCTGGCCTTCCAGTGACGGGCGGCCTCAGGTCGACGTGCGGCTCTTTGTGGTGCTGACTGGAACTTTATGGTTAACGGCTGATAAACGCCTCCCCTATTCCTCCGTCCTTTCCGCTTCCCTACCCTGCCCTTTCCGTCTCCGGAACACGAGGCGCGCTTTGTTTCCATTGTTGCCGCCCTAGCTGACCTCGATCCGTCCCGGACGACCACAACCTCGCCGATGCCCTCGCCCGCGCCTGCGTGGTTTCAAGACAACCGAACCGAGACCCGCTGGGGCAAACCCTCGGCGCGGCGCGACCTGGATGCTGGAAGGCGCCAAGGAGGCGGAGCTGAGGAAGCCTCCGTCGACTACATCTGCATTCGCCCTCGGCTGCGAGCGGGAAATGGGCTGCACCGCCCCTGATCCGCATTGTGGCCCGTTCCGCGAAGATGAAGAGATGCCGTTCCTTCCGAACTGGATTGGCCGAGACCGGTTTCGGCGACACTGATCGCCAGACCGGCTCCGGTCTACCTCTTGCCCGTCGCGCCGCCATTCCCTGCTGCTTTCTTCGTCCCGCCAGTCGCGTGGAGCGTGGGACCCAGCAACCCGGGATGGCACGGCGGATGATCCGCATAGGACACCCGCGAGGGATAACAGGTCCTCAACCCCGTGCCTAAGCTCGAACGCCTGCCGCGCGAGGTCCACTGCTTCCGGGGTGTTGTGCCGCTTGGGAGCCGACCGTCCGCCAAAGCCCTTGATCGTCACGCTATGCGGGCTGACGTCGCGGTCGTGCTGTGCGAGCGCGACATGTTCGCAGCCGACGATCATGCGGCTTCGAGGGTGGAACGGCGGCTGGGAGCGCGCCGGCTTTAGCGGTGAAAGAGGGCACTTTCCCTCGCTGCAGCGCTCGCCGAGTCGGCTCGCCATTCCAAGCCAGCACGCGACGAATCGGTGCAAACGCAAGCGCCTGCATCTGGTGATGTGCTGGACGACTTGCTCGTGCGTGACGGTCGCGGGGCTCTCGACCTGCCATCCTTCCGACCTGCCATCCCCCGCGTCTGCACGGTCTCGACGCGGGCGCCGCGCAGCGGATGTTGCGGTTGCGGCTGAGCCGAGCGCGCCAGGGCTCAACGCTGAATTTTGATCCGAATGGGTCGGTGATAGAGTTCGAGCGCGAGTCGATTGTGGGAACTGCGTGGGGAGAAAGTTGACCGCGGTCAACTTCTGTTTAAGAGCGGCGCCTTCGGAACCGCAGCAGCCGCGCAGGCTACGTGCCGAGAGTTGACCGCGGTCAACTTCAGACCAACCCGCGGCCGATTCGGACCGTTAAGGATTGATTTACCCTTTAACTGTTGCGAGACCGGCCAGAATCGGGCGTAATAGCCACGCTTTGCGCATGCCGTGTACCCGAAATTCGTAACTACGCGAGAAAGCCGTGGCCCTGAACGACCAACAAGCGATGGCGTCAATCACGCCTGGCGCGCCGCAGGCGATCCACGACACGATCGCGGCAGACGCGCGGGAACTGTCGGCGAAGCTGCACGCCCACCGAACGAAGCTGTTCCCGCCAAAAGCACGCAAGCATCTGCGCCGCTTTACATCTGGCGAAGTCGCTAAGCTCGTCGGCATTAATGACGGCTACCTCCGCCAATTGTCGCTGGAGGGCAGGGGCCCTCAGCCGGACACCAGCCCATCGGGTCGAAGGTCGTACACATTCGACGATATTCAAAGTCTTCGTGCTTATCTCGATGAATCCGGCAAGGGTGCGCGCCGATACCGACCGTATCGCGTTGCGGGCGAACAGTTGCAAGTCATTGGCGTCGTTAATTTCAAGGGAGGGTCCGGTAAGACCACCACCGCCGCGCATCTCGCCCAACATCTCACGCTACAGGGCTATCGAGTGCTCGCGATCGATCTGGATCCGCAGGCCTCGCTCTCCGCGCTGCACGGCTATCAGCCCGAGTTTGATGTCGAGGAAAACGGAACTCTGTACGGCGCCATCCGCTACGACGATGCGCGTCGCGAACTGAATGAGATCATTCGGCAGACTTACTTTTCGGGGCTCGACATCGTTCCGGGCAACATCGAACTGATGGAATTCGAACATGAAACCCCGAAAGCGCTAGCTGCGCGCCAGTCGGGTGACCCGCTGTTCTTCGCCCGCGTTGCCCGTGCCCTCGCCACGGTCCAGGACCGCTACGATATTGTCGTGATCGATTGTCCGCCTCAACTCGGATTTCTCACGCTTTCTGCGCTCTGCGCAGCAACGGCAATTCTGATCCCTGTGCATCCGCAAATGCTCGATGTCATGTCGATGTGCCAATTTCTAATCATGACATCCGACCTCCTTGCCGTCGTGGCCAAAGCAGGCGGCAACATGAATTACGATTGGATGCGCTATCTCGTCACGCGTTATGAGCCCGGCGATGGACCGCAGGCCCAAATGGTCGGCTTTATGCGCTCGCTGTTTGGCGACCGCATGGTCACGAACATGATGCTGAAAAGTACGGCGATCTCGGACGCCGGCATCACGAAGCAAACGCTCTATGAGGTCAGCCGCGATCAGTTCACACGGGCTACCTACGACCGCGCCATGGAATCGCTGGACAGCGTCAATGGTGAAATCCAAAGCCTCATCCAGGCTGCGTGGGGGAGGGCCTAATGGGTCGAAAAAACCTGCTTGCGGACCTCATTGATGACAAGTTGACCGCGGTCAACGAACCCTCGTCAGGTGAGCCCAGCGACAATCGCAGACCAACCCAGCCAACACTCGGGTCGCGCGGAGCGGTCGGCGCCATGAGCCGTTCACTCGAGATGTTGTCCGCGGAGCGCGATGCCGCCAAGGCGTTGACCGAGCAACTCACCACCGGTCAAACCGTCGTCGAGATCGCCCCAGATTTGATTGACGCCTCGATCGTTCCCGATCGTATGACGAGCGTGGACGAGAAGCACTCCGCTCTCGTTGAATCGATCCGCGCCAATGGGCAGTTGGTTCCGATCCTCCTTCGCCCGCATCCGTCCAGCCCGGGCCGATTTCAGATTGCCTATGGCCATCGTCGCGTTCGTGCGCTCGCCGAACTTGGCCGCCCTGCGCGGGCCGTGGTCCGCGACCTTAGCGACGAAGACCTGGTGGTGGCACAAGGCAAGGAGAATGGTGAGCGGGAGGATCTGTCCTTTATTGAGCGGGCAACTTACGCCGCTGCGCTCGAGGATCGTGGATTCAAGCGCGAGATCATCATGGCGGCGCTCAGCGTCGACAAGACGGAGCTCTCCCGCCTCATCACGGTCGCGCGGGCCCTTCCCCGGAGCCTACTCGATGCAATCGGACCAGCGCCAAAAACCGGCCGCCGGCGCTGGATGGAGTTGGCGGAGCGGCTTGTAGGCCGCCACGACCAAAAGGTGTTGGCCGACAGCGTTGCCAGCGATCGGTTTGAGCGCGCTACTTCCGATGAACGGTTTGCGATAGCTTTCGCCGCGCTGGCGCCCCGCAAGCCCAAAGTTGCACGGCCGACAACCTGGGCGGACGACGGAGGCAAAAAGATCGTGAAGATTGAACGTCGCGCAGATCGCATCACGCTAGCTGTAGATGAAAAGGCCGCGCCTGCGTTTGGAGACTTTGTTATTTCGCGGCTGCCGGAACTCTACCGGGCATTTCTCGATGGAGGCACCGATGAGTGACATCGGGCGTCTTGCCGCTTTGGATATGGCGCTGCCTGGACCTCACACGGTCGGGCAGCGCGATGCGTACCCGCGTTTCCGTCCTCTCACCGTAGGAGCATAGCGGAAAAGAAAAAAGGCCCCCGGAACGTCTCCGTCCGAAAGCCTTCTCTCGTCACGTTTGGCGACTGACAGAGAATCACTTTCACGAATCGCAGTCAAGCGTCTTTAGCGACGGCACCGTTTTGGTGAGCGGATTTTCTTTGCCCGCATGAGGCAAAGACATGCAGTCACACTCCCCAACGACGCCCTTTGGGCGGCGATCGCTGACGCTTGCCCATGTGGCAAGCCAGATGGTCGCAACCGAACGTCCGCCCGAAAAGATCGTCCATAAGTGGAAGATCTTCCACGCCATCTGCACGGCACGGCCGCGCCTTGGCGTGTCGGAACGCTCGCTCTCGGTCTTGAACGCGCTCTTAACGTTCCATCCCGAGACCGCACTGACGGGGGCAGGCGATCTGATTGTCTTCCCGTCCAATCATCAACTCAGTCGGCGGGCGCACGGCATGCCAGCGTCAACGCTGCGACGTCACCTCTCCGTGCTGGTCGACGCGGGCCTGATCGTTCGGCGCGACAGTCCCAATGGCAAGCGGTATGCGCGGAAGGACAATGCCGGCGACATCGAGCTCGCCTTCGGCTTCGATCTGTCGCCGCTGGTCGTGCGCTCGGAGGAGTTCGAGAGCCTGGCAGCCGATATCGAAGCCGAGGCCCGCGCACTCAAGCTCGTACGAGAGCGCATCACGCTGTGCCGGCGCGACATTGCGAAGATGATTGCAACTGGCATCGAGGAAGCCGTTCCGACGCGAAGGGGAGGGCAGGGGCCTGCCGATTGGCAGGTTGTGCACGCCGCCTTCCGCGCGATCGTCGACCAGATTCCGCGCACGGCCACCCGCCAGCAGCTCGAGCCGATCGCCGACGAGTTGTCTCAGCTTGCCGACGACGTGCTCAATCTTCTGGAAGAACACATCAAATCCAAGAATCCGAGCGCCAATGAGTCCCACCCTGAGCGCCACATACAGACTTCAAATCCAGATACCCCAATTGATCTTGAACCTGTCTTCCGAGAAGGCAGGGCGACGGGAGCTGAGCCTAAACCTCAACCGTCGCGAGTCGGGGAGGGGGCCTATCCGTTGGGAATGGTCCTGAGTGCGTGTCCCGACATCGTCGATTATGCGAAGGGTGGGGTTTCGAACTGGCGCGATTTCCTCGCTACCGCGGCCGTTGTGCGATCGATGCTGGGCATCAGCCCGAGCGCCTGGGAGGAGGCGCAAAAAGTCATGGGCGAGGTGCCCGCAGCCATTGTCGTCGCGTGCATCCTGCAGCGCGGGACGGCGATCAATTCCGCCGGCGGTTATTTGCGCGGTTTGACGCGAAAAGCCGAGGTCGGCGAATTTTCGCTTGGCCCGATCCTGATGGCGCAGATCAATTCTCGCCGGCGAGACAAGCAGCGGGCGTGAGGCGATGAGGCGCCGCCCAAACCTTACGTTTCTCGTGGATCGAAGAGGCCAGTCCAACCGGCTGCTGCGGTGTCGACGCAAAGCTGTTCGCAGAGATCGTCATGGCAGAAACTCCCCCCAAATCCTCACTCTGTTTTTCCAGCCTCGTCATGGAGGCGCCGCTGAGCGGCTGATGGAGGTGGCGCGGTTCGCGGACGGGGGCCGAGCCCTGGGACACTACTCCCGTTGGATGGGAGATGGTCGAGCACGCCGTTCTGGGACAACAGACATTTCCGTCTGGTGCAACTCAGACGGTAGCATCCAGCCGCAGCCGAGCAGCGACAGTCTTTTTGAGGAGCTTCTGGAGAGAGGCCAATGACGAGATGAGATCGGTGCCGCGATCGACGGACCGTTCCGCTCGATGCGAGTGGGTGCGGTTTTCCTTCGACGGCCGGCAGCCAGGCCGGCAACGTTCTCAACAGCACCAGTAGTATCGATCTACGTACAGCCTCGCAGAAGATCAAGATCTCCAAGGCGAGGCGAGTACCTGTCTATCTTAAGCGGGACGATGCGACGCCTCAAGGAACGCACTTCCTCTCCATCGGATAGGGCGGGATTGACCAGCAGCATCGTGCTTGGAATGACAGCCCTTTTTCAAATGGACATGTTCGAGGGAGGAGTGATCGATGCTGCGCCGCTGCACCAGGGCGCTGACCTCTTCCTGCCGCTGCTCGAGAAGTGGACAGCCATGGAAGACTATGAACCGGTCGACGGGCTAAACTTGGCCGAGGGATTGGCGCGATTTGGATCCCAGGACGCGTTGTCGGCGATCGAGCGGAGATTGAAGCAGGTGCTTGGTTTGAACGATATCGATCTCTAGATTCTGACACGGCAGCACACGTTGGGCATGCACTGACGACATTGCGTGAAAGACAGCATCTTCTGCCGCTTTCATTTCTCGAGAGAGTGGTCGCCCGATGGTCCTACAACGAGGCATCCGGAGCCGTCTCTATGATCGCCGCGCACGGCACGCAAACCGCGCTAGATGTATTGCTGGAAATCCACACGGGCGCCACCATCTCGCTCAAGGGAGCGGTTATGGATTCGCTAGAAACGCTGGCGGGCCGGTTGGGCGTACGAATTCGGCTGACAAGCAAGGGCAGACTTGAATCAGCAACAATTGAAGTAGCGAGAATCGAAGATACTACTAGGAAGTGGGACGAACCTCCGCGTTAGTGGGCGCCACAAAGCAATACGTTCTAATCTTGATCCGAAGGCCCCTTATGGTCTACTGTCCTTAGTCCTAGGACAACGGACGAGAGCGAATCCGTATGAAAAGTCAAGACGTTGTTATATTGCTGAAGCTCGTGAGCCTTGAGCAGGCCAAAAATGAGGGCGACCCGCATCTTGGGGAGGCTGCGCATAACGATGACCCGTACTCAGTACGCAGCCTGGAATCAGCCCTTGGTATCAGCAAGACAGAGGTCAATGCGTCGATTAACCGGAGCGTTTCGTCGGGCCTTGCGGTCAAAGATCGGGAAACCGGCCAGGCAAAGCCCAACCGCCGCGATCTCTATAATTTCGTGGTGCACGGATTGAAGTTCGTTTTCCCGGCTAAACCGGGTGCGATGACCCGGGGCATCCCCACCGCCTTTGCGGCCGCCCCGCTTAAAAATCTTCTGATCAGCGCAGGAGAGTACATTTACGTCTGGCCGTACGCCAAAGGCAAGGACATGGGGCAGGCGGTAGACCCGCTGTTTAAAAGCGTACCCCAGGCCATTCAAAAAGACGATCGCCTGTACGAGTATCTGGCCCTTATCGATGGTGTCAGGCTTGGACATCAAAGGGAGGCTGGGCTCGCGGCCGAGCGTTTATCGGAAAGGCTTCTCAGAAAATGACCACCGTTAAAGGCCAGTTGCTTCATATGTTGCAAACGGTCGCGCAGTCTTTGGGAGATGAACTGCGCGAGCGGCTGGTGTTTGTTGGCGGTTGCACAACAGCCCTTTTCATTACGGACGAGATCGTGCTCGAAGGCGTTCGGGCAACCGATGACGTGGATCTGATCGTTGATCTCGTCGGACATGCGCAATGGGCTCAACTGCAAGACGAGTTGCGTCAGAAGGGGTTCGTGGAATCTCCGGAAGACGAGGTCATTTGCCGCATGCGGCTCGGCGACCTCAAAGTCGATTTCATGCCGGATGATGAAAGCATTCTCGGCTTTAGCAATCGCTGGTACGCCAAAGGCATCGAGACGGCGGTCACGTGTCACCTGAACGAGACATTGAACATCAAGCGCCTCACGCCGGAACTGTTCGTGGCGACAAAGTTGGAAGCATATCTCGGCCGCGGCAACGACGATCTCCTAGGCAGCCGTGACATCGAGGACATCCTTCTCGTCGTTGACGGGCGAGAGGAACTCGTGGCTGAAATCCAAAACGCAGACGATGATGTTCGCTGCTTCATTGCAGAGAAGTTCAAAGCGCTCTTAGGTCATGAGGATTTTGATCATTTTCTCGACGGCAATATCAAGGGACCTGAAGGCCGGGTCGATATTGTACGAGAGCGCTTTGTTGCCACAAGCCGGAGCGATGCTGGCGAGCAAGAGGGGAATGGAGATCAATAGGCACAGTGAGCAAGGAAAGAGGACGCGCGATAACCCGGATTGCGGCGGAGTCGGAGTGCGCGCCGATGCCGTGTTATGTCTCCTTCTCGACGCTTCAACCAACAAGCGGTGACCTTGCCCGTCAGATTATCCACGATGTCGTAGGCTGGTGCGTCGCCACAGACGAAGCCGCAATGGCAGAAAGCCTCAGCCGGCAATTGCGCCGCACTCATCGCAGTTTATCTCGGCTATTTCCGCGGGACAGCGTGAGCTACGTGCTCGCCCAACGTGGTGAACCAACGCCTGCGACTCGCCTCGGTTTCGCCCACGCTGCTCGAGGTCTATGCCGACGAGGGCATGTCGCTCGAGCAGTTGATGGCCTCCGCCGTCACCGCGGATCACGGCCGCCAGGAGCAGGTCTGGCAGACCATCTCCGGCTCTTGGCAGAAAGAGCCTTATCAGATCCGCCGCATGCTGACGGAGAAGTCGGTGCGCGCCTCCGACCGTCGCGCCATGTTTGTTGGCTAGATGCCTACGAGGCGGCCGGTGGCGTGGTGCTGCGCAACCCGTTCCAGTCCGACGACGGCGGCTGGCTCGAGGACGTCGCTCTGCTCGACGGTCTGGTCGCTGAGAAGCGAAAGGCAGAGGCGGAAACGATCGCCGCCGAAGGCTGGAAGTGGATCGAGCTCCCAGGGTGCGAAGCTCATAGGCCAGTACGACAGCTCAGCGCTTTGTCGCTGGGTGGCATCCGACCGCTCGCCTGGACCTGCGCAGCAACACGCGCTTAGCCCTACGTATCTTGCGGCCGAGAAGTCGATTGGATGACTCCAGTTCTCATGTGATCCATCGTGAAATCCGAACCTGCCATCGGATTACTTGATCTCCGTCACCAAACGATTGCGTCCCAACGATACTGCGTCGGCCGCACAAATGCTGACCTCCAGTGGATAGGGACAATGACACTCTCAGAAACGAACTTTCGCTTACTTCGAACAATCAAGAATGTTGTTTTGACTCTTGCGTCGGCGTCTCTCGCGTCGAGTGGGGCACAAGCTGCTGACCTGCCAGTCAAAGCCAGAGCAGTGGAGTACGTGAAGGTTTGCTCACTGTACGGCGCTGGCTTCTACTACATCCCTGGCTCGGACACTTGCATCAAGCTTGGCGGATATCTGCGCGCTGACGTTGTCGCGAATAGCAACAGCGATTTTGACCCGGCCGCCAATGGCGTAGCGGGAGCACGCAACCGTCTAGGCAATAGCTACACTTGGCGCGCGCGTGAAGGACTGAGCATCGACACGCGCACCGCGACTGAGTACGGCCTCGTTCGCACCTATTTCTCGGGCGTGTTCACCTGGACGTCAGGCGGCTATACTGGCGCCGGCACGAGTGCCGTCAATGGGGCGACCGCTTACACAACGTCGACAGCTTCACAGGTCGCTGGTGGTTCGCTCGGCGTCTACTCCGCCTTTATCCAGTTCGCAGGCTTTACGATGGGTAAGGCCGTCTCACAGTTCTCGGCGCCCTGGACCAACTATCCAGGCAACGAGTTCGATGATCTTCCGGGCGGCGGCGGATG
Organism: Bradyrhizobium sp. CW1; assembly: GCF_023100665.1. Classification (NCBI taxonomy): domain Bacteria; kingdom Pseudomonadati; phylum Pseudomonadota; class Alphaproteobacteria; order Hyphomicrobiales; family Nitrobacteraceae; genus Bradyrhizobium; species Bradyrhizobium sp. CW1. The sequence continues at coordinate 104,242 of NZ_CP064685.1, read as the reverse complement.
GGTCACCGGCGTGAACCAGTTCACCTATACCGCTGACTTCGGACAAGGCATCACGGCCGCTTTCTCAGCCCAGGATCAGGTCGCCTACGGCACGACCAATCTCTGGAATGTAAGCGGAGCAACGGCGGCCGCTCTCGCCACCGGTGCGTACGGTACTAACAACATCGGCGGTTCATCGTCTCCAGACCTCATCGCGATGGTTCGTATTGACCAGGCGTGGGGTCTCTTCCAGGCGTCGTTCGCGGCGCACGACAACCATGCTGGGTACTACGGTGGCGACGAAGCGACCGGGCATCCGGACGACAAGTGGGGCTGGGCTGCTGCTTTGGCCTTGTCAATCAAGAACATCCCGACTGGAGCCGGTGACACGATCAACGTGTCAGGCGCTTATACCAACGGCGCGACCCGCTACAACTTCAACGATTTGATGCCAACCACTTACGCGATGTACGGCGGCACGGGGCTGGCAGGTGCTTATCAGAGCGTCGGCCTGGCGGGCTTGTCTGACTCCGTGTTCGTTGCCGGTGCGGGCCAGGAGCTAACCACGACGTACGGCTTCCATGCTGGTTACACACACAACTGGGATCCTCATTGGAATAGTGCCATCTACGGGGGCTGGGGCGCCGTTCGGTATAACAGCGCAGCCAAGGGCTACATCTGCGGTGCATTCGTAGCCAACCTTGCGCTGTCGAGCGGCAATGCTGGCTGTAATCCTGATTTCAACTATGGGGTTGTTGGCGTCGTCACGCGCTGGACGCCGGTCAAGAACCTGACCTTCACGGCAGATCTCGCCTACACCATGCTCGACCAAAAGTACGCGAGCGGAAGTACAGTGACACTGCCTGTGCAGTCTGCGGTCGCCAAGCCGGCGGCCCCCTACGAATTGAAAGATCAGAGCACGGTGACCCTGCTCTTGCGGGCTCAGCGGAACTGGTGAGGCTCTGTCTAAACCAGCGGAAGGAGAAAAGAGGGCTCAAAGAACGAAGAAAACCTCCAAGGAGGCCTCCGGCATGCCCGCCGGGGGCCTTCTGCAATTCGTATCTAAATCAGGGCTGAGTGATACGGCTGCTTTCAAACGACGTTGAAGGACCTTTTTCTTGGTCCAGAGGAAGGGCCGAGCTTCGCGTTGTGGGCTTTGCTCTCACGTTCAAGAAAAGCGGGCGCCAGGTGAGATGTTCAGCAAATTGGAATGCTGCTACGACAATGTTATGCCGTCTCCGCAAGGGCGGTCTTCTTACAAAGACGAACGAGCCACCGGCAAAAAGCGCGAGACATTTCGGGATTATCGCCTCGGTCGACAGCATAGGCGCGATACTGCATGCCGCTGGGAGTGCGCGATCGTGGAATCACATTGAGAGCTCCACCACGTACCAGGTCACTTACAATGATTTCGGGCGCGACGAGAAGACATTTGCCCGTCATCACCGCCGGCAGGGCCAGGTAATTGTGATCATATCGCGCTCCCGATTTTATATCCTTTGGGGTCAGGTTCATGGCCCGCAGCCATGTCGGCATTATGTCAGGCCGGGATGTGATGTTCAGGATGGGTACTGTGCGAACAACCGGGAGGCTTTTGCCATCGACGTGATTTGGTGAGCCCACACATACGAGTTGCTCGTTGTAGATTTCCCAATCATCTGCCGGCTCGATTACGGAAAGATCCCGTGTGATCAAAATGTCGTAATCGTCGGACGACGTCGGTTGCGAAAGTGAGCTAATCACATCCACAACTACGCCGCCCATTTCATTAGAAAAAGCTTGGAGATTTGGAATCAGAAAGGCGTAAGCGAAAGTCGAGAGTGACGTGCGGACTACAATCCGATTGGTGTCTCGACGATTCCGTCGGCGCATTCTCTTGGCGGTGAAGCAAACGGTATCTAGCGGTTCTGCAACCGTGTTCGCAAAAAGCCGTCCGAATTCCGTCAATTCGCTCCGCCGGCCGCGACGCTGCATGAGGTCACTGCCCAGATACTCCTGCAGCACGGCGAGGTAGCGGCTGACCGAACTCTGGGTCATTCTCAAGGCGCTAGCCGCGCGGGTTACGCTTCCCTCGCGCGCAATTGTGACGAATACCCGGATCGCATTGAGTGGCACTTCATCCGTTTCGGTAGCCATTTTGTGCTCCGGAATTTCGGGCATGCCCGTCAGTTCTCGCAGGAGGGCATTGCCCGAAATCAATAGTCCATCACATTATTCGATGTTCGTAGCCGGGTTACTAGATACCAACTGCAGGTCGCGCGCGAAAGCGATTTCGCTCAGACGCGGTGCAATCCGTGCGAACGAGCTCACTTCTAGGTGCGCACATTGGTTTCCAAAGGCGCGACGAAATCGTGCCGTTAAATCGGCTGGCGTGATCGCTCTTTGCGCGGTCCCCCTTCTGGAGGAGAGGGGCGTTTACGGCAATTGGCGAACAGCAAAAACTGCGCCCGAGCAGAGCTCAGACGCAATGACGCCCTGGACAAGAGATCTAGCGAAGGAAGCGAGCTTCGGCCGCCTTGACGCTATCCACGTTCTGGAGGTCGAAAATCTCCTCGACCGGCAGAATATCCTTGTGGACGTTCTGGACGCCGCCATCGGCAATGATTCGGCGGAAGGTCTCTCTCATCGCAGTTGCAGCAGCGCGGATACCGTAATTGCCGTAGATCATTACGCGGATATTCCCGAGTGCTTTGACCCGCTCGGCGTCCAGATCCGGGTAGGCGTTCGGCACGATCGCTAGCGGCACCGATCCGCCCCAGGCGCGCGAAAAGCTTTCGATCTCTGATGCATCCTTCTTTTTCGAATGGATTAGCACCATTCCGGCGCCGGCCTCTTCGTAAGCTTTTGCTCGGCGCAGAGCTTCAGTTTCGCCAAGACCCGCAATCAGGGCTTCGGTGCGGGCGATCACGAGAAAATTTGGGTCTCGTCTTGTCGCAACAGCGGCCTCGATCTTGCCCTGGAACTCCTCCACGCGAAGCAGTTCCTGGCGTCCGCCAGCCATAAGGCTCGTCACTTTCGGAAAGGTTTTGTCTTCGATCACCACAGCGCTGGCGCCAGCTCGCTCGTATTCCTGAACGGCGTGGATCACGTTGATTGCATTGCCATAACCGGTGTCAATGTCAGCGATGATCGGCAGCGTCGTGCGTCCAGCGATCGAGCGCAGCATGTCGAGATGCTGGGTCATCGAGATCAGGCTCATATCGGGCAGACCGTAAAGCGCGGAGAGTTCGAAGCCCGATGCCCACAAAGCATCGAACCCGGCCTCTTCGGCCAGCAGAGCCGAAAGAGGGCTATGGGCGGCCATGACATGGATGAGACTGGTCTCGTTCAGGCGAGTACGAAGGCGTTTGACGGAGGACATCGGGCAACCCTTCTTTCGCGGATTCGGCTGGCCTTCACTGAGCGGGGTCACCTCGGCGCCCTGATCGCGCAATTGGGCCGCGCCAGCGGTCATGATCTTGGCTTTTTGAGGGACGGACGACATCTGAGTCGGTCTAAAACGAGAGACAAGAGTCAGCACCTGAGTGAAAAGCGGAAATCTTGCCGGTTTCTAATTGCTCTTAAGCGGGCCAACCAATGGTGTGATCGCATTCCTACGATCTAGTGATCGAACATGTCGATGTTGGTCTCGTGGCTCGTTTCATCTCAGACTTGCCTCGAGCGTCAAAGGGGGGAACATCGCTCTGCGCCACGGTCGATCACTCGAGGTCATATTTGGTTGCGCTAACAGTGAGAGCGCTGACGTCTCTCTAGTTAGGCAGCTTCACTCACCCCAATGGGGAGCGAGCCAGTTCCGAGGAGGCACCTTTCTCTGCCCGGAAGCCTCATGTCATCTCATATGCGCACGTGAACATCGACTTACTCGATGAATGTCATCGCAGCGTAGTATTTCGCGGCTCTAACGTCGGACACGTTTGGCAAGCACGAGATCAGCGATCTTAGTTTTCGACCGCTGCGAGGATCTGCTGATCGCCGCAAGGTCAAGGCTGTGCGTTCCGTACTGATTGAAGCGAATTCCGGGAGACGGTGATGACCCGCAGCCATCTGACACGGCGAGAGGCTTTGACTGGTGCGGTCGCAGTAGGCTTGTTGCCGACCGCGAGCACCGCCTGGGCTGAGAGCGACGGCAAGAAACCAGCCCGGCGGCGATTAAGAGTTGGCATGTCCGGCTTTCCCCGCACGTTTGACCCAGTCATCGCAACCGACACCGCCATTCGGCGGATCATGCCACAGCTGTTTGATAGCCTCATTGGCTTTGACCACGCCAATGGGATGGCGCTGCGGCCGGCATTGGCCGAACGTTGGGAGCGAGTTGATGCGCAGTCGCTGCGGCTGTTCCTGCGCAAAGGCGTGGCGTTCCACGACGGAAGCCCGCTGTCTGCCGAAGATGTCGCCTTTAGCCTCGGGCCCGACCACCTCTTAGGACCGGGCCGCAGCGGAATGTCCGATGCGCTGCAGTCGCTGGACCGGATCGACAAAGTGGATGTCGTCGATCCCTATACGGTCATTGTCCACGCCAAAGGGAACGACGCACTGCTCGAGCAGCGTCTGGCTTCCTGGGGAGCGGAGATCGTCTGTAAGCGCGCGTTTACCGCCGCGGGCTCGTGGGAGCGCTGGACGGCAGCTCCTGTAGGGAGCGGTCCGTACAAGCTCGTCAATCACAAGCTCGACATCCATGTCACGTTGACTGCGCACGATGCATATTGGGGCGGGCGGCCACCATTTGAGGGCGTCGAATATCGCATTATTCCCGAGCTTTCCGCGCGCGTGAACGGCCTTCTTGCCAACGAGCTCGATCTCATCACTGACATCCCACCCGATCAATTCGAGCGTATCGAGAAGCGGGCCGATCTCCAGGTCTCGGGCGGGCGAGTACAGAATATCCGCTCGCTCGTGCTCGACCAGAACGATCCGGTGCTGAAAGACGTGCGGATCCGCCGCGCGATGAGCCTTGCGCTCGATCGCAAGCTCTTGATCGAGAGCCTGTGGGCGAACCGTCTGCCGATTCCGAATGGCTATCAACTCGCGAGTTATGGCCAGGGCTACATCGAGGATTTCCCCGCGCTGCTTTATGATCCTGATAAGGCGAAGGAGCTGGTCGCTGCGGCGGGCTACAAAGGAGAGCCGATCATTTATCGGCTCCTCAACAACTACTACCCCAATCAGATCTCTGGCGCGCAAACCATGATCGAGATGTGGCGTGCAGTCGGCCTGAACGTCAAAATCGAGATGATGGAAAACTTTGCCCAAGTTCAGCGCCAGCCGGTGCGGGCGATCTTCGACACCTCCAACACGGCGTTGTTTCTGGATCATCTCGGCCATCCCTGGCGTGAATACGGCCCCAGCGGCGCCCTGCCGAAGTCGGTCGGGGTCTGGAAGAACGAGGAGTATTTCGCCTTGGGCGCGCAGCTCCAGGAGACCGCTGAGCCCGAGCAGCGCCGTCCAATCGTCCGCCGCATGCTCGAGATTATCAATGACGTCGATCCACCCTGTGTGATTTTGCATGTGTCCGGCCAGTTCTATGGCAAGCGGCGCGACGTACCCTGGTTGCCGGGGCTGACGCTCGATCTCAATTTCGGCCCATTCAACAGCGCCCTGATCCGGACCTGAATCAGTATGAATGACGCGTTCCTCCGCTTGCGCGCAGCTCCACCACGTGGGCTGCCCGGCTCCCGCAATTCCTACGACGCCGCCCGCGAGGAGCAGCCGCGTCGACGCTGGCAGGACAGGGAGCTCAGATGACACCACTTCTTGAGATCACAAGGCTGCAGGTCGCTTTCGACCAGGTGCCGGTGCTGCGTGGAATAAATCTTAGTCTCCGCCGTGGCGAAGCGCTGGGCATGGTCGGCGAAAGTGGTTGCGGAAAGTCGGTGACTTGGCTTGCGGCGCTTGGCCTCTTGGGGGCACGCGCCCGGACGGCAGGCAGCGTACGCTTTGCTGGCGAAGAGCTTCTCCATGCTCCCGCCCGTCATCTGGAACAGGTGCGTGGTGGCCGAATTGCAATGATCTTTCAGGATCCGACCAGCGCGCTCAATCCCGTGCGTACCGTGGGCGATCAGATCGGCGAAGCTCTGCAGCTCCATCGTGGGATGGACAGGCGCAGCGCGCTCAACGAAGCGCGTCGTCTGCTGGATCAGGTCGGCATTCCCGATGCGGCGCGACGGCTTGGCGGCTATCCGCACGAGTTTTCCGGTGGGCAGAATCAGCGGGTCATGATTGCCATTGCGCTTGCGGGACAGCCCGACATCCTCATCGCCGATGAACCCACCACGGCTTTGGACGTCACTATTCAGGCGCAGATCCTTGAGCTTCTGCAAGAGATTCAACGCGAAAGAGGCATGGCGCTGGTCCTGATCTCACATGATCTGGGCGTTGTCGCCGAGATCTGCGAGCGCGTGCTGGTGCTTTACGCCGGGCACATCATTGAAGAAGCACCCGCCGTGCGTCTGTTCGACCATCCCACTCATCCATATACACGCGGGCTTGTTGGGGCCCTCCCGAATCTGGACGGGCCTCGGCAGCGCCTCGCCGCCATTCCCGGTGTCGTTCCGAGCCCGGCGGACCTTCCGCCAGGATGTCCCTTCGCGCCACGCTGCGACCTGCGCACGGACCGGTGTGGCGAATGCACTGTCGAATTGACGTCTGTGGAGGATAATGCCGACCACAGAATTGCCTGCTTGCATGTCACCGGCCAGCGGTGCCAGGACGAGACCGTCGCCGCATGACGATGACGGTCGCACCGCTTCTCCAAGCCGATGGGCTTGTCCGACGATATTCCTTGCGCCAGGGCCTGTTTCGGGGTCACTCGACGGTCCACGCCGTCAATGGACTGTCGCTGTCTCTGGCCAGCGGTGAGACGCTCGGACTTGTTGGCGAATCGGGCTGCGGAAAATCCACCGCCGGCCGGCTTCTCATTGGCCTGGAACGACCGGATGCGGGCACCGTCAGCTTCGGCGGAGAAGAGTTGCCGGCGATGGGCGATATCCGTTGGCGGCATCTCAGGATGCGAATCCAAATGGTATTTCAGGACCCGCTGGGGGCGCTCGATCGCCGGTTGACGATCGGGGCGCAAATCGCAGAACCGCTCGAAATTCATCAGATCGGCAGCAAGTCCGAAAGAGCGGACCTGATCAATAGGCTCCTCGCTGACGTTGGCCTCAGAACCGATCACGGGGCGCGCTATCCTCATGAACTCTCAGGTGGCCAACGCCAGCGTGCGGTGTTGGCACGGGCACTCGCGACTGATCCGGACCTCATCGTGTGCGACGAGCCGGTGTCCGCGCTCGACGTCTCGATCCAGGCTCAAGTGGTCAATCTTCTGCGTGACCTGCAGGAGCGGCGGCGCATGGCGATGATCTTCATCAGCCATGACCTGCGCGTCGTTCGGCAGATCAGTGATCGCATCGCCGTGATGTATCTCGGCTCGATCGTCGAAGAAGGCTCGCCCGATGCAGTTCTGCGCGCCCCCTTGCATCCGTATTCAAAAGCGCTGGTTTCTGCCGTACCCAGGCCTGGACGGCGTAGCGAGCGGACGATCCTGCAAGGTGATCCGCCCAATCCATCGGCGCGGCCCGCCGGCTGCGCCTTCCATCCACGTTGTCCGGCGGCTCTTCCGGCCTGCGCACGGATTGTGCCCGAGCTCACATCCGTAGGCGCAGGACGCAGGGTCGCTTGCCATTTGATCAACAGGGATGGTCTTCAACTTGGGAGCGTCGCCTGATGACCCGCTTCATCATGGTTCGGGTGGCTCGCGCCGTGCTCACCATAGCGATGGTAGTCACATTCGCCTTCGTGGTTCTGCGAGCCTCTGGCGATCCCGCTCGCGCGATGCTGTCGCCTGAAACGTCGGCCGACGCGGTCGAGGCGTTTCGCAAGGCTTGGGGGCTCGATGCACCACTCTGGGTCCAATACGTAAAATATCTTCTTGCGGTCGTCCACGGAGATCTCGGCCAATCCATGCGGGACGGGCGTACTGCCGCCACGGTTGTTGCCGAACGCATCCCGGTCACGCTGATGCTCACTGCTCCGGCACTCGCCCTCAATCTTCTCCTAGGCGTTCCGGCCGGCATCTATGCAGCCCTCAAGCGCGACAGTTTCACCGACCGCCTGGTGATGATGGTGACGGTAGCGGGCTTCACCGTGCCTTCATTCGTGCTCGGGCTCGTACTCGTGCTCGCCTTTGCGGTCGAGCTTCCCTGGTTTCCTTCAGGGGGCGCAGGCAGCGTGCGCCATATGGTCCTGCCGGTGGTCACGCTTGGCCTTGGCGGCGCGGCCGTTCTGGCTCGTTTCACCCGCAGCGCCATGCTCGAGGTGCTCGGGCAAGCCTATATCCGCACGGCGAGTGCCAAGGGTGTGCCATGGCGCAGAGTCGTGACGGGTCATGCCCTGCCCAATGCCGCCATACCAGTGTTGACCATCGTGGGTTTGATGGTAGGCAACTTAATCGCGGGGACGGTGCTCGTCGAAAGCGTCTTTTCCTGGCCGGGAATCGGCAGTCTGCTCGTCGTCTCCGTCGTAAGTCGCGATCTGGCTGTGGTCCAATGCATCTTGCTGCTGGTGGCAGCCGCCATGATCGCGACGAACCTCGCAGTCGATCTCCTTTACGGTATGTTCGATCCGCGTCTGCGCGATACGCGCTCTGCTGGAGGAGCGTAGATGGCGGAAATGTCTGCCGGACAGATGTCGTTTGCTCACGTTAAGAAGAAGAGAGTACTTCGTTGGCGCAATGTTGCTGTGCAAGGCGCCATCGCTTGGCTCGCGCTCATGCTCGTGATCGCGATCCTGGCAGATCGTCTCGCTCCCTATGATTATGCCGCACTTGATCTTCGGCATCGTCTCGCTGCGCCTATTGGCTTCGGGGGGCACGTATCGCATCTGTTCGGCACCGACGAGCTTGGCAGGGACCTGCTGGCTCGTTTACTGATATCGATCCGGATGAGCCTTTTCATTGCTTTTGGAGCCACGTTGATAGGCGCATGCCTGGGTACCACGCTCGGCTTTCTCGCCGCCCATCTCCGCGGCTGGGTCGAACAGGTCATCCTCGCATGTGTCGATTTCCAGGCCAGCATGCCGTTTCTCGTTCTAGCGCTCGCGGTACTTGCATTCGTGGGTAACTCTCTGCTGCTCTTCGTGGCCCTCCTTGGCCTTCATGGCTGGGAGCGCTACGCGCGCGTCACGCGCGCGCTCGCGATGAGCGCGAACACGCAAGGCTATGCGGTCGCCGTACGCCAGCTGGGCGCGGGACCTTGCCGCCTTTACCTGCGCCACATCCTACCGAACATCGCCTCAACCCTGATCGTCACCATGACTCTTGCCTTTCCGGACATTATTTTGCTCGAGAGTGGTCTGAGCTTCCTTGGTCTGGGCGTGCAGCCGCCGCTCACCTCTCTTGGCAATATGGTCGGCCATGGTCGTGACTATCTGACCCGCGCGCCCTGGATACTCGTGCCCTCTTCGCTGATCATCTCGCTCACCACACTGTCCATCTCGCTGGTCGGGGACTGGCTGCGCGATCGCATGGACAAGACATTATCGTGAAAGCCTCTGTGACCCACCCTGTTACCCGACGCGTCATCCTTGTCAGTTTCGATGGGCTCCGTCCCGATCTTATAAACGCTACAGCGACTCCTCATCTTCACAGGCTGCAGCGGCAGGGCGTGACCCTCGCCCGGAATGCCACGGTCTATCCGAGCGAAACGCGGGCAGCGATGCCTAGTCTTGTTACCGGCGCATCACCCGGGCGCCATGGCATGGTCGGGAACCAATACCTCGACCGCGCAGCGGTGCCGTCCCGCTACGTCGACACGGCGGATGACCAGCTGGTCGAAACCCTGGATACGTTGAGCGGCGGGCGTCTCATGGGCGTGCCATCGCTCGGTGAGGTTCTTGCCGCCCACGGCAAGACGCTCGCGGTGCTCGCCTCGAATTCTGCCGGGACAACCCGCTTGTTCAACCACAAGGCGCGCACGCTCGGTCATCCCACAATCTCGGGGCACTTCGCTCGGCTCGCGACTTCCCGATCTCTTCTCGAGGCGCTGAATGCTCGTATCGGTCCACCCCCGGCGCCCCCGCCTGCAGGAACGCCCGACCTCGCAGCGCAGAGCTATCTGACGGCGGCTTTGCTCGACATCGTCTGGCCACAGCTTCGGCCGGACGTCACCATTCTCTCCTTTGGCGAACCGGACAGCTCGTCTCATTACTGCGGCACGGCAGGGGTACGGACCTTGGAAGCGCTCGCCTGGGCCGACCAGCAATTCGGTCGCGTTCTGGACTGGTGGGAGGCTGAAGGTCGGCGGCAGGACGTCCACATCATTGCCGTCTCCGATCATGGGCACGTGAGCGTCCATGCGCAGGCTGACGTTCACCAAGTGCTCAGAGATGCCGGATTCCGTTGCGGCTCGGCGCCCGGACAAGACGTAGATGCGATACTCGTTCCCGGCCAGGTCGGAGCCATTTATCTGGCAGACCCCTCGGAGCTGAAGATCCGGCGGGCGGTCGCAGCAATGACCAAGGCGCCGTGGTGCGGACCGATCTTCACCGCTGGACGAAATGACGTCGACGGCATCGCGCCGGGCAGTTTTGCGCGACAGCTTGTGATGGCAGATCATGCCCGTTCCAGCGACATCCTGTTCTCCTATCGCGCCGATAGTGAATTCGATCCATTCGGCCTCATCGGCCGAACCTGGAGCAACGACGCGCCGATCGGACTGGGAGTACATGGCGGCTTGCATCCTAAAGAGTTGGCGGCGGTCGGCATTCTCGCCGGACCTGCCTTCCGCTCGGGCAGCCTTTCAGAAGTTCCGTCGGGAATCTGCGACATCGCGCCGACCATTCTGCATCTCTTGGGAATTGTCGCCCCTAGCCAGATGGATGGGCGCGTCCTCAACGAGACGTTTGCGACATTGCCCCAGGCTGCACCCGCTTCGGTCGTAGAGACCGTCTATGAAGCAAGCTCCTCCACTTACCACCAAGTCTTGCGCCGCATACAGGTAGGAGCCGCAGCCTATATCGAAGGCGGCTTTGCGGAGAGCGCCGCGTGAGTGTGGTGGCTCTTCCCGCCTCTTACAAGCGACGATCCAGAAGGTCTACTCTCATCGTAGGCTCGCCGCTCATTCCTGCCAGGCGTCGGCATCCAGAACATCATCTCGGGACAAGCGCGGAGCCAACGAAGCGCGCGCCTATGCGACCTCTGGCCTTGCCCTGCGCGGGATTCGAAAACTGGCGCGCTACGAGGTCGGCACGCTGCTTTCCCACCCGTTCGGCGCCGGCTGGCGAGATCAGCATGACAGCGCGGCTCGGCGCTAGCGGCAGGGCCCGCCTCAGGAGATTTGCGGCTTATCCGGGGGCGGAGTGAATCTGTAGACTGCCTTGCCGCCCATCTGCGGGTTCTCGTCGAGCTCGCTCGTGTCGTGCAGCGAGATGCGCGGCAAACGGCGCTTGATCCTGCGCCGGACTTCCGTCTCCGGGAATGTCAGCCTCTGAAAAAAGTCCAAGGTCCTGCCGCTCTTATCGGCGAGAGCCTGGGCCGCCTTCACCCACTCGCCCGCAATCCGCCTGCGCTCCATCTTGATGGCGACGTCGAGGTCGCCGAGATCACCGCTGTCGGTGAGGTAGGAGCCGAACACGCGCACCTCAGTGACATAGTGAAGGAGCTCGCCGTCATTGTTGATCCTGGCAACGCGCGCGAGGACCTCAGCGAGCAAAGCCTCAGCGGCCGCGCGGTTCATGCGAGGAACTAGGGATTTCATCCCGGTCGCGTGGCCCTCGTCGGTGACCCGATAGACCGTGCGGCCGTCGCTCTCCCGGCGGTCGTCGCAGATGAGCTCCTGCGCGAGCAACGCTCCGATCAGGCCGTGCGTCTGAAGGGTAAAATCCGGCACTTTGGGCAGGCGCACCCCGAAGATCTTGCCGCGGCTGCGTGCGGTCGTCCAAAGGCGCAGAGCGTGACCGCGATTGGATGCATCGAGCTTGCCGGTTTCAATCAACTCATTGATGGTTGCGCGCCACCATGTCCTGAAGAGGTGCTCGTTGACCAGATCGGAAAAAAAGCCATCGGAGTTCGTGGCATCGGCCAGCAGGTCGCGGACGAGCTTGGCCGGTTGCCCTCCGATCCGGGTGTTGCGGTCGAGTTTCGGCGCTTCCAGGTGCCCCGCGATGCCGGCTAGCTCTTTCGGAAACAACCTTGCCTCGATCTGCGTGTATTTCGCACCTGCGCATCGGGCGAAGCTAGAGGTCCATTGGCTCAAGCCGGTGAAGCCGACATAGACGGCTTCGTCCCCGTGCCGGTGCACAATCAGGCGCAGCCAGCCAGGCGTGCTAGTCTTCTCATAGAATCCTTGCTCGGACTGCGAGGCCTTGACGGGACAGCTCATGACTTCGTCGCCTCAGCGAAGCTTTCGATGGCCTCCTGGAGCCGCTTTCGGAATTTGCCGGGGACGTCGAGTGCGTAGCTGTCGAGCATATAGAAGGTGTTGGCGCGCCAATGCCGCGCCGTTTTCTTCGGGTTGGTGAGGCTTGTCACCTCGAATTCGATCTTGTTGGCGCCACGCGGATCGGCAAGGACAAGCCAGTCGTCCTGGACGAACCTGTAGGTCCGAACATTGCCCTCGATGATGATCTCGAAGCCGAGATCGTGTAGCCGCTGCTCGGCCTCACCTATCTTTGCTTCGCCTCGCGCGGGGCCGCGCCACTCGTTCTGGTACAGAAAGGCCGGAGGAGCTTGCGCGGCGTGTTGCACCATCGGTTCCAACTCCCGTCGCTTCTGCTCGCGCTCCTTTTCGGCGCGGTCACTGGCGAGCAACGTTTCGTGCAGGTAATCGGCCGCGAGCTTGAATGCCGTGCCGAGCACCGTGCATTGGTGCATATTGCCATAACCCCTCAGGTGACGTTCCAGCCCGCCTGGGTAGGCGAACCCGCCGCGCGCGCCGAATGCGGTCGTGCCATCCCCACATAACGGGCATGCCGCGCGCTCTTCGATGCCGGGATATGAGGCCTGCGCCGGATCGACCTTGGCGTGCTGGATCACGGCTCCGGCGGTATCGCGCTTCCATTTTTCCCACTCAGCCCTCGTTGTGCAGCCATAATAGCTGAACAGCAGGTCAGCAATCTCTTGAGGCTGCAGTCGGATCAGGTCATGGCGAAGGTCGGACAGCTCGCGTCGTAATGCCTTGATCTCTTGAGCCCGCGGGTCGATCGGCGGCGAATAGTTGGGTCGGTATGTCCTTTTGGGCATGATAATGCTCGCGCTCAAAACACTTTTACGCATCTAATAATAGCCGGAATCCTTTTTTCGCGCTGAGTAACTAAAAAAGGCTTCTCGAACCGAACGAAAACCAGAACGGGGCCGCGTTAGCTTCCTTGGCGGCGGCTCACCAAATGCTTGGTGGACCACGCTCATACCTGCTCGACCTCCCGGAGAGTAGTCGCACGTACTTTCGACCGATCGAATCCAAATGATACTGGGCGTATATCGGACGCGACGCTATCCCGAAGTTGCTTGTTGTAATTGCTAAAGAATTTTGCTACTACTTAAGGTGCGGATCCGAGGATACTTTCTTTAAGCTCTTTGCGTCTCCATACGGTGGTGGTTCTCTAAGAACTTCATAATTCCTCTTTTCGTATGGATGGAGTGGTCTTACATCTTGCTGTAGATGAGAGTCGCGACTTTCGAGAGACATGGCATCAAATGGCAGTGAAGAAATCTAGTAGAGCGGCGGCTAAAAAGTCCACCGCCGGTTCCGGGCATTCGGGCAACTTGGTTGGAGCAACCTTCCGAATGTTACCTCCCGCGGAGGTGAAGAAGGCCGCAGGGGGACGCTGGGTCACAGTAGGCGAAAGCAAGAATCCCGGCGTGAAGCGGATAAAAAACCTGTACAAGACGGCTGGTTACGATCCGATCGGGGCGACGCCAGACGGAGTCGTCATCGTGAAGCCGCCAGGTAAGCCACGCGGATTCAGTGTGCAGCGCCTAGAGAAGGCCATCACAGGTGTTCGCGGAAGATCTTAATGTCTCGCCCATCTGCGGACCTGGCTGTCTTCATAAATTGTCCCTTCGATAAGAAATATAGACCTTTTTTCGACGCGATAGTTTTCACTGTCGCTCGCTGCGGCTTCCAGCCTCGTTGCGCGCTCGAAAGTATCGATAGCGGGGGGACCCGGATCGAAAAGATCATGAAGCTGGTCGAACAATGCCGGTTTGGCATTCACGATCTTTGTCGAACTGAGCTGGATAGTACAAGTCGACTACCGCGGTTCAACATGCCCCTTGAACTAGGAATTTTCTTGGGAGCGAAGCGATTTGGAACAGCGCAACAGCGTCGGAAAAGTTGTTTGGTGTTGGACAAAGAGAAGTATCGATATCAGAAATTTATCTCCGACATCGCCGGGCAAGACATACAGTCGCATAACGGAAATACCAATTCTGTCATAGCTCAGGTCCGCGACTTTCTTCGAGCGGAGTCAAATCAGAAAGTTCTTCCTGGCGGGACTGTGATAGCCAAGGAATATATGGAATTCGAAAAGCAAAAGCGCAAGATTTGCAAAAAACTCGACTTGGACCCTATCGCATCGACTTTTACGGACCAAGCCTACATTATCGCATACTGGATCAAGCAAAAAGCTGTCGGCTGATCTGCTGCTTCACTCGAAAGCGAGCCCATCCGCAAGTCCCATTCGCGGAGTTTCGTGGGAGATCGATTGCTCCCGGCGCGGTCGCAGCCAATCTTCGCTGGGCAGCCGATGAAGGAGCGGTCATCAAGGAGGACCGCGGCACGGGTGCGTGCATCGATGTCGCCTATCCGACGATAGGGACGTGAAGGCTCAAGCTCTATAGCCGGCCCACATGGTTGGCTTTTTCCCATTTAGACTCGAGATCGTCTGCAACGCACTTAGGCAGTGGAGGCGTCCCGTGGTCGAAATAGCTCCGGAAATCGACGTGAACGCGCATGTTGTCCGGACGATAAGGTGCCATCCGATCATAAAGCAGGACGTGGTCTGTTTCGAACCGTTTGTAGACGGATTTGTGCATTGGTGACGCGGACTCGCCGGTCTCCGGATCGACAGGAAGGTGGCGCACACCGGCCGTGAGGATGCTGCCCGCTTGCTCATTGTGTTGCGGTCCGGCGGGGTCTGGAGATAGCCGCAAGACGCTGCCATGATGCTTGAGACCATCCGGGACGAGCGACGCGCCAGCGACCATCCATTTTAGCGCCACGTCCGACAGGCGCGCTTCATTCTCCAGATAGCCACCACCAACGTCGGCGTGTACGCCCGGAAACCAGACTTGCTCGAAATAGAGATTGCCGTGAGCATCGCGTTGGTCCTGCTTCTCGGCTGTCGGCGACCAGTGAACCCGTTTGAAATCGGCGCGGTTCTCGTCGATCGAAATCGCATGTTTGGCGTAGCCGACATTGCGGTTCAATGTGGTGTCATAGAATTTGTGCTTGGGGGGCGCCAGGTGCAGGGTCATGAGCCGCTTGGCCAGACTGTAGCCCGGCATTGGCGGCGCGAGCTTGAGATAATTCCTCAGAAACGCAATCAGTGCGGCTGTGATGCCGAAATAGCTCAAGATGCGCGCTACCCATCCAGCCCACGGAAAGTAAGGCTCGAGCACGCTGCCGCCCGCATGCAGTCCGACCAGGATGGCGATGCCAATCGCTACGAACGCAGAGCCAAGATATCTGTGCCCGAGAGCCGCGACGGTATCGAAGACGCCGATGAAATAAGGAAATACATTGGCCTGTTCGACCTCGCCAACGGTCTGTGAACTGCCATGCTCGCGCCGGAATTGCGCTGCGATGGCATCCCGCGTTTCGAGCAGGAATTTTCGGTAACCTATGGTGTCCTTCCGGGTGTAGGAGGGCAGAATTGGTAAACATTCTTGACCGCGTGCTCGGCCAACTTCTTGATACTTTTGGAGTCGCGGTTGAGGGGAGAACCATCGGGCAGGTATTGCGGGATGCCGCATTGGGTCATCACGCCGGCGACAGATCGAACCGTATAGGCGCCGCGACTGAAGCCGATCAGATAGATTCGATCGCCCTCTTCGTAGAGAGCGATGATCGCCGCGTAGCAATCGACGATGTTGCGGGTGATCCCGAGGCCCGTTGCCATGCTGGCCAGGTTGTAGAGCCACCGCATCCAGCCAGTCTTGAAGTGGCCGCCGTCGGAAGCCGACCCCAGACCAGGATCGTAGAAGGCCACCTGTGCTGATGGGTCAACCTTGGTATCAGGACCAACGCGACAAGCTCGGTAGAGCTTGTAGACGTTCGTTCTAGCCTCGTCGAAATTGATGCCGCCGGCCTGGCCGGTGCCATCTGAGAAGATCACAATGTTCTTCGGCATTTCACCCCATCCCGAGTGTGATAGTTCCGAAAATGTATCATAGATTGTGCCTGCGGAATACTTGGGCGGATCGTGCTGCTGCATATTCTGAGCGGCGCTGAGCTGGTCGGAGCCGAACGCTTGCCCGCAGTTCGGACGCGGCGATCGACACGCTCACCCGTCCGTCTGCAGCAATCACGCACGGCGAAAGGCGTAGATCGCGTTCAACGGAGGCGGCGCGTCCAGAATGTGCATTCGAGTTGCGTACTGCCGTGACATGTCGACGAACTCGCCGATCAGATCGGGTCGGTGATTTCTCTTTTGAAAGGATGAGATCCGCAGCACGAGCATTGGCTTTCAGTTGCTCCAAGCTCGTTGCGTTGGGAATGACGCGGACATTGGCGTTTTGGCCAGCACCCAGGCAAGGGACCAGGTTAGATCGACCGGCCCGCCGAGATGCGCCCGACATCGTGCCACCCAAGCAAGGATTGCGGCCCGACGTCGATATAACGTTAGCGCCGCTCCGCCGAAGGCGGCTGCGCCACGGGAGATCGCAGGCTTTAGAGCGCCTTGGGCAAGCCTTCTCCGATCTCATTCCCGAGGCGGCGCGCCCCGGATCAAAATGAGGGAGCTATGGTTCCGGTTCAGCGCCTTGGCCTGGCCGATTAGTTGTGTGCCCTCCAACCCGACGCATGATTTCGACCCGCGCGCCTGCTGTGGCGCAGTTATCGTGCATTATTACGTGAGTGCGCGACGTGCACCGAATCAGCACACGGCCTATTCTCCAACGGAGTCGCTGATTCTCTTCTTCATCGGCCAACGTCGGGCAGCCAGGAGATACATCATGAGATTCTGCGATCCATCGCACTGGTTGCAGACTCGTCGCTCTCCTGCTTGCGACGGTCGCTTTAGTGTGGATCCAAGTGACCATTGGCCGTCCTCCGAGAAAGACGAATCAGCCGAATCGCGCAGCAGCGGAAGCGTGTCGCGATTTTGGGCTCCTGGTACAGGATAGTCTCCGCAACTAAGCTAGTAAAATTGAAGGAAGTGCCATTTTTCTGCGGCAGTCTCGGTGCCTCAGGCAGACAATAGGGAATAAGCGCGTGGAAAGTGAAGTAGAGCCTATAGAGTCGCCCGAGGCATTTCTTGCGACATTGGGAGTAGGCTTGACGCAGAGGGAGGGTGTCGATGCCGGCTTGGCGGATATCCTGAAGACGCACATCCTGAAAGCGCAGCCCGCGCAGAACGCCGTCGCTCAGGCCAAGGACGCCGTCCTGAAACTCGCAGGCGAACGTGCCAATCCTCCGAACGCGGGGCTGGCCAATGGCTGACTCTTACTTCCTTCAGTCCTTGGAGCTTTCCGGGTTCCGCGCGTATCTCCAACCGAAGACATTCGATTTCAGCAAGAAGCGCTGTCTGGCGATCTTTGCGCCGAACGGAAGCGGCAAGTCCAGCGTCATCGATGCGCTGGAATTCATGTTCTCCAAGGATGGCACACTCGAAAGGCTCGGGCTGCGCACTATCAACAACCAGGCCGGGCCGGTCGCACTGGCGCACAATCTGGCGGAGGAGGCGAAGATCGCTCCGGCGGTCACGATTGGCGTCGTTTCGGGCAAGCATGCCACCAGCGGCAGCCGATCGGCGATAGGGGCGAAGCGGCCGATGCCGGCAGTGGCCACGACTGTGAACGCCTGCTTCGCGGTGCCACCAATCATCCGCGGGCACGCGCTGCGCACCTTCGTCGAAATTCATACGCCCGAACAGCGCTACACGGATGTCGCCAATTGGCTGCAGCTCGGCCCTTTAGTCGAGGTGCAGAAGAATATTCGCGCGCTGCGCACGCAGGTAAAGGCGGCGTCGGAGGACGGGACGGCACTGCAGCGTGTAGATACCCAGCTCGCTAGGGAGGCGGCCCAGGTGGTGAAAGCCTGGGATTCGGCGGCGATACTTGCTTACGCCAACATGTCGGTGTTAGCTCCGCTCGACGCGTCGCTAGTGCTGGCGGCGCTGACGGCTGGCGATCCGGCCTATCTCGAGCTGGAAGCGCGCGCTAAGGCCGAAGAGAACAAGATCGGGCTTGCAGGCCTGCGTCAGATCCGCAATGCGGCGGCCGCCTTATGGGCGGAGCTAACGGACGCGGAGAGCGGCGAGGCCGTCGCCAGCGGCGCGATTCCGACCTTTGATGGGGCCGTGGGGGTGCTGTCGGCCGCGCTTGCCGAGGAAGCGGAAGAGCGCGAGAAGGCGGCGAGCACCGTGTTTCAGGCTTTGTGGAAAGCCGCGGAGCCGCTTTTCGCCGAAGGTGCACCGGCCCCTGCTGTATGCCCGGTCTGTGAAACGCCCGTAGCTGAGACGGCGGCGGGCAGCGCCGAGGCGATCCGGGGTCATATCGCCAATCATCTGGAAGAGCTGGCCGATTATGCCGACGCCAAGAAGGCGCTCGACGCGGCCAAGACTGCTGCGACCAAAGCTCATACCCAATTGGTGGCTGCGTTGCCGGGGCTCATTGGCCTCCTCGGCGAAGATGAAGCGGAACTGAAAGCCGATCTCATCGCGTATCAAGCCGGCATAGCCGGCTGGCCTCAGGCTGGCGTGCCAGCCTCGGCGGATATCGTTGCGGCGATCGCCAAGCTGCTCGCTGCGCTCGATCAGACCATCTTCGACATAGAGTCGAAACAAGGGGACCACACCTATATCAAGGCCAAGACGACGGTCGATCGGCTGCTGGAGCTACAGAGAGAGCGGGACCTCGCCCTGCGGACGCGAGCTCAGCTGGGGAAACTCTCTGATGCCTTGACGGCGCAGGCGACGATAATCTCGGCCGAGATCCGCAAGAAGGTGCAGGCCCTTCTCGACAAACTTCAGACGCCGATGAACGACATCTACGAGCTGATCCAGGGCGCTGGCGCCGCGCCAATCCGGTTGGAGCTGCCGGCGGAAGACGACACGAACCAGCAGCGGCTCAACCTCCTGATCGATTTCGCCAAGAATCGCACTGGCGTGCAACCGGGCGGCTATTTGAGCGACTCACAGATCCATTCGGTGGCGCTGGCGTTGCGGATGGCGGCGATCCAGCAGTTTAACTTCGGCGCGCCCATCATCGCACTGGATGACATAGTTACCTCCTACGACGCCGATCATCGGCGCACCATTGCAGGGCTCATCGCCACCATGTTCGATGGCAGCCAAATCCTGATTGCCACCCACGACGAGCGGTTCTTCAACTATTTGAAGGACCAGCTCGAGCCAAAGGTGTGGCACTTCACCCGGATTATTGGTCTCGATCCGGCCTACGGGCCGCGTTTCGCCGACCACAAGGTCAGCGACGAAATGGTCGAGGCGCGTTGGGCTGTGGGCCAGTCGGCGGCCAACGAGATGCGTCAAGCCGAGGAAGAATGGCTTCTCGGCGTCTGTCGGGATTTCGGGGTCAGCGTGCGGATCCGGTCGCTGGAGAGGGCCTATTCTTACGAACGCAGCGAGTTGGCCTCCGCGCTTGCCGGCCTGCTCAAGGATGCCAAGCTCGCGCCTGCGCTGGTGCCGGGGGTCAACAACCGCTTCCTCGACAGCTTGGTGAAGGGCGAGATCGAGAATTTTGGCAGCCACTTCCAGGACGGGCTTTATGGCGGCGGCTCGATAGGCGACGAGAAGGCGCGCTGGGAGGAGTTCAAGGCTTTCCGCAGCCAGTTCGCCTGCAAAAAGTGCAGCCGGAAAAAGTTCCAGAGGCCTTTTACTCTCAAAAAGCCAGTATGCGCGCATGATGGTTGCGAGGCGCAGTTCGAGTTTGCGGTAGTGCCGGCAGGTGTGGCTTGAATGGGAGGCCGTTCAAAACCCTGGA
Organism: Bradyrhizobium sp. CW1; assembly: GCF_023100665.1. Classification (NCBI taxonomy): domain Bacteria; kingdom Pseudomonadati; phylum Pseudomonadota; class Alphaproteobacteria; order Hyphomicrobiales; family Nitrobacteraceae; genus Bradyrhizobium; species Bradyrhizobium sp. CW1. The sequence goes on along the minus strand of NZ_CP064685.1, from coordinate 84,111 downwards.
GCTGGCGACGCGCAGCTTCGAAAAGCAAGGCGGCGCCACCGCTTTCTTCAAGGCCATGCTTAACCGCTACCGGCCCGGTGAGCGGGTGAGGGACGAGGATGTTTGTCGGCGCAGTCGAGCACGCTTGGACCATGCGGATTGATCCACAACGCGAACACCATTGCTCACTTGCGTCCTTTGACCGCCGGTTGCGCCATTGCCGCCTTTTCCCGATCCCGATCAGGAAAAGCTCAAATTCGTTAATCGATGAGGGAAGGTTGGCTAGCAGAAGCTTGCGAATTGCTCGGATCGCGTGATTGCGCCGCCTTTGCGAAGAAACGATCAGCGTTTTAGCCGACAATTAATCAACTACCGGGGGGCGGTGAATCCTTGGCGAAAAAGAGGCTTCGACCGGCATATGGGAAAATTCACACGTCTGCAAAATTGGGGAGTCTAAGTCCGGCGGCTGGTTCTAGATGCCGTAATGGGCCCTGCTCCGAGGAAGGGGTCATGATGGTGGCTGTCCCCCGATAGATGATGAAACGGGGTCACGACTTGAGTCGGCCCCAAGCATCTAGAGACGGAGGACAGCCGTGGAGAACTATGCCGGAATCGACGTGTCATTGGAACTGTCGAGCGTGTGCGTTGTGGATGCCCAGGGTAAGATCCTGAGAGAGGCGAAGGTCGCAAGCGAACCCGACGCCTTAGTTGAGTTCTTTGAGACGCTCGGCTTTGCAGTGGAGCGGATCGGGCTGGAGGCTGGGCCGCTATCCCAATGGCTGCATGCGGGGCTGAGAAAAGCAGGATTCGAAACGGTTCTGCTGGAAACACGGCACGTAAAGGCCGCATTATCGGCGATGACGGTAAAGACTGATCGCAAGGATGCCCGCGGGATAGCCCAGTTGATCCGGATGGGCTGGTCCAGCCGGTGCACGCAAAGTCGGTCGGTGCGCAGGAGATCCGGGCACTCCTGATCGCGCGCAAACAGCTTCTCGGGCGACTTATCGACGTGGAATTAAGTATTCGAGGGATTTTGCGTGGCTTCGGGCTGAAGGTTGGCCCGGTGACGCGGAGGAATTTCGAAGCGCGGATCCGAGAGTTGGTTACTGGTCAGGCGACATTAGAGCGCATTGCCGGTGCGATGCTTTCGGCGCGATCTGCCTTGAAGGCAGAGTACGGAAGGCTGCACAAGGCTGTGCTGGCAACTGTGCGTGACGATGCGGTCTGTCGCCGGCTTATGACCGTGCCGGGCGTTGGTCCCTTGGTGGCCATCACCTACAAATCGGCGATTGATGAGCCTCATCGCATCGCGAAATCGAAGGCGGCAGGTGCGCTGTTCGGGCTCACGCCAAAGAAGTACCAATCGGGAGAAAAGGACGTCACGGGCGGAATCACGCTGGCCGGTGACGAGATGGTGCGCACGGTATTGTATGAAGCCGCCAACGTTCTGCTATCGCGCATCACGCGGTTCTCAAAACTTAAGCGCTGGGGGATGGACGTCGCCAAGCGGCGAGGCTCGAAGCGCGCAAAAGTTGCCTTGGCACGTAAGCTTGCAGTGATCCTGCATCGGATCTGGGTCGACGGCACAACTTACCGATGGGCTGAAGCGGGCCCGATCGCAGCATAGAGCACGAGGAGAAGAGCCGGAATGCAACCGGGCTGAACAGAAGCCCAGTGCCCGAAGTCCCGTCGCCGGGACGGTGGATGCGGTGAAGCCGTTACACGCCCAGTGGCCGTCGTCCGACGAACCACGCGTATCTAGATAGGCTCACCGCTCCCTCTGACAGCATGATGTGGCGGCCAGGCGTTGACCACGGACAGAAGCATGAGCTCGGCGGCGCGACGTTCACCGGGAGGCTTGACATCATCGGGCCCATTACAGAAGGGTCTGTACCTAATTAGCGAGTTCTGATTCCCTCGTGCCAAGTTGATTCGGCACGGGGGACTTCGATGCGCAAAGGACTGTTCTGGCTCAACGACAAGCAGTGGGCTCAGATAGAGCCGCATCTGCCAACGAACCAGACCGGCCCGGCGCGCCAAGACGATCGACGCATTATCAGCGGTATCATTCACATGCTCCAGTGCGGCGCACGCTGGCGCGATTGCCCGTCCGACTATGGCCCTTACACGACGATCTACAATCGGTTCATCGCTGGGCTACGCGCGGACATTGGCAGGCGATCTTTGAAGCGCTCGCCCGCTGCGGCAAGGACCGAGTGGCTTTGTCGATCGACTCCACCTCGATCAAAGCGCATCGCTCGGCGAGCGGCGGAAAAGGGGGGAGTGTGAACAGGCGATCGGCCGCTCGCGCGGTGGGCGGACCACGAAAATCCACGCGCTGAGCGACCCTGATTGCAAACCTTGCGCATTTCATCTCACTCCGGGACAAGCCGCAGACATTGCCGCAGGGCCGGCCCTTTTGAAGCTCGCGCCGCCCATGTCTTCCCTCATTGGGGACAAAGGCTACGATGGCGACGGCTTTCGCGCCGAAATCGTCAATCGCGGCGCGAAACCCGTCATTCCAAACAAATCCAACCGGGTAACCCTCCACAGCTTCAGCAAGCGCCTCTATAAAGGGCGCAATGTTATCGAGCGCTGTTTCTGCCGGCTCAAGGATTTCAGGCGTGTTGCTACTCGCTACGACAAACTTGCCAGAAACTTCTTGGCCGCCGTCCACCTCGCCGCTCTCGTCGCTTATTGGATCAATTGAGTCTGAACCCTAGCATTACAGTTGCTTTTTTGATTTGAAGTGGGCGCGTTGAGCGGCAGCCTGGTGAGCTCTGCGCCAGAAGGACCATGCGATGATGTGTGCGGGTTGAATCCGCTTCCGCGCAAGTCTGATAGCAATGCGGCGGATTTCCTGGATTGACCAACGGATCAGTGGTGGGGTGGTTATGTTTTGGCTTTTGCCGGGGGGCGCCGTTTCGTTTTTTTGGGCGGTGGCGGATTAGCGCGATGTCGGATCGCGGCCATCATGGCGAAGGCGAGCATCACCAAGGACACATGACGGTGCCAGCCATGCCAGGATCTGCTCTCGTTGTGATCGAGCCCGAACTCGTTTTTCGCCGTTTCAAAGCTGTCCTCGATCGCCCATCGATGGCCTTCGACCGCGACCAGCGTTTCAATGGCTGTTCCCGCTGGGCACCAGGTGGTGAAGAAGGCGAGGTCATCATCGGCAATGCGACGACGGATCAGTAGACCGCGTGTCCACAAACCGTCATTTGCACTGTTGGACTGCTCGGCCTCGAGATCCGCCAATTCGAGATAACACCAATCGTGCAGCCGCGGTCCTTTGGTTCCGGCTCCCGCCGACAGGCGCTTCCAGTCGGATGAGCGCCGCGTCCGGGCGAGGTCTGCAGCCGTACCGGCGACCGGCGGTCGCTTGCCCCAGGATCGAAACACATGAGCGCTGCTGACCCCAAGCACGTAGCCTTTGCCTGCCCGACGTAGTTGCTGTTCGATGTTGCCAACACCGTAGACGGTATCACCGGCAACCCACTTGAATGGTACAGACCCGGCTATCGCGCGTGCGATCATTCTCGTCGCAAGCTTTGGTTTGGTCGCAAAGCCGACATCGGCAGGCACATATGTGGCTTCCAGACGATCTGGATCGTCGGTCCATTCCTTCGGAAGATACAACGCGCGATCGATGAACGCATGGCCATGACGCGAAACGTAGGCAGCGAAGACGCCGATCTGGCAGTTCGTGATCTTTCCTGCCGAACCAGTGTATTGCCGCGCCACTCCGCATGACGCTTTGCCCTGTTTGAGAAAACCGGTCTCGTCGATCACGAGCACCGCATCGTCATCCGCCAAATGCTCGATGACATAGTCGTGCACGATATCGCGCAGGGCATCAGCGTCCCAGTCTCCACGACCCAGAATCGCCTGCTGCCGCCATGGGCCGGGATCGCCAGCCGCCTCCGCGCGCATCCAACCGGTCTTGCGCTGCTCATCTCCGAGCAGACCTTCCAGGAACAGACCTGCATTCGTCGCAACACGCTCTTGCGTGAACAACGGACGTATCCGTTGCTTGATCTCTCGAAGCGACGCCGCCCACAACGCAAGCGTCGCCTCAACCGACGCGGCCCGCGCCCACGACATTCGAATCATGGTTGCCCATGGATTCAGAAGCCCGCAACAAAAGCAACTGTAATGCTAGTTCTCTTTAACGAATCTGCGCGCGGCTCCCCGGATCGAAACAGAATGCCGCGCGCAAAGCCTCATCGCATGGACAACGAAACACCAAGCTTCGCGGCTTTTACCTTGGTCGCACCGGCTGTGCGCTTCAAAGCCCTCGCGATTCTTGTAACACCAGCCTTGGTCTTGGCCATCTGTTTCATTTGTCGCACGTCATCCTTCGTCCACTCGCGACGAACGAGTTTCGTTTTCTTGGCCATAGTGTCTCCAATCGCATTTGGCGGGGTCGGGCTTTTATCGTCCGCAACATAGGTTTTCAAGTTAACAACATGAAAATCCCACTCTGCGGGCCGACACGCGGCTTGGTTTCAATCAATCACCAAAGAATTTGAACTTTACTGTCATCGTGTCCGGCTTCCCATCAAAGCCTGTGAGGCTTGGGACCGCTCAGAAAAGGCGCTCGAAGCGCTTGCCAACCGTGGCATGACCTACCTTGATAGGTTTGGTGCCCCGCGCGCAAGGCCGGAGGTCGGGATCGAACGAGATAGCCGCTTGGCATTCGCCCGGCTTGCCCGCGAACTCGAGTCGTGCCTTTATTTGGGCGCTAGTGCCCAGATGTTCTTTGATCGGTACCTGAGAAGATAGCCGCCAATTTACTCGCCTCACCAATGGCTTCTCTAAGAAGCTCGATAATCACGTTGCGGCAGTTGGGTTGTACGTTGCGCATTGCAATCTGTGCCGCACTCATGAAGCCCTGCGCACGACGCCAGTGAAGGTGCTGGGGCTTGCTGGCAGGCGTGGATCATTGCGCAGCTTGTGGACGCCGCGCTTGCGGTCGCCCCTGCGCTGCCCACCGAGACCCGCCAGATCGCCGCCGGAAGTTCACGGTAATTCAGGGCGGCAAGAATTAGCCGTTGCGTGGAGGCGCGAGCAATGATGGTAAAAGATCATTGCTCGCGTATTTCTCTACCACTTTGAAAAGTGGCTCATAGTTTGAACGCTTAAATTGGCCATCATAAGCAACGCCGATCCTAGCGGCCATCTTGTGTAGAGTGTCGTAATGCTGTGGGATGTTCTTATCCAGCGCTTCCAAAATGTTTGGAACGAACGTGTCTCTCGCCGAGGCGGCATCGATTCTTCCGTCCAGTATTGCAGACGCTATTATTTTCAATTCGTTGAAGTAAAGTTCTCCAGCCGTTGACACGATCTGAAAATCAGAAAGAGTCGCGGGATCTGTTTTCGCACAATACGTCCCAAGCGCGCTAACGTATTCGAGGTATCGCTTTTCCTTTTCACGCTTGTGAGAATTGCCGTTTTCGTACAGGCGCTGCCTATGAGCGCTCCGTTCAGAGGCCGTCATGGTGATTCGATTAGCCAAAAACCCAGCCACCCCGCCGACCACGAACGTTGTCCCCGGCGCGGTAATGAAAGCCCACAGTTCGTCTATCGTCACTTCTTGTCGCCAGCCTGCTGCAATAATAGAGCGATAGTGTCGGCCTCCGAGGCGTAGACCCGAGTCTTATAATCGGTAAATAATTGCTTTGCGGCCCGATCTCCGGCCGCGTCCGGGCTGTGTCCTTGTCGGATAAATTCTCTGGTCAATCGAGCCCATTCGTCGGCTCTATCGGGTGACGGGTCGTGTCCGAGTCCAAACTTGATCTTTAGCCCATGCCCAATACTTGCCATCACATCCTCCCAAATGCCCACGCGGCCCGATGCCGAGTTACAAGTATCATCGGGAGACCATTCGGGCGAGTTGTGGAACCTGAGTTGTCCACCTCGAATGGGAGGAAGGGCCATCATCAGTGGCCCGTTTCGAACCCCACAGTGGCCTATTCATACCAATACCCGGCGGGGGTGCTGGCCTATGCTATTTTAAATTGTTATCGTCACAGAACACTCAATTAGATTGAGGCGATGCTGATTGCGAATGTCCCCGACAAACTAACCCGCGAGCAGGTTGAATTTTGGTTCGGGCAGTGCCGTAAATCATTGCTGGGAATCCAGGTGAGCGAGCCGTGGCCGGTCTCACCGACACCTCGCCGAGCTAACTGAAAAACTAGACGCCCTCAAAGAGTAAGGCCGGCTCAGTTGGCGGCCGGTTTCAGCTAGGCTCGCTTTCTCTGACTTACGCCCAAGTTATTCACAGCCACGATGGGCAGTAGCATTCAATCCGCTCCATGCCCAGCCCTGGATAAGTTGCACATCGCGCTCACTTCTAGCTACTCCCTGCCGATCTCGCCTGAGATGGCGCTGCCGAATAACTCGCCGTGCTGACCATTGAATCGCGACATCTGCATCTGCTCGATGGGGAAGTAGTCGGTCGGGCTCGTGTTGATCTTGATGCCTGGCAGGAGCAGACCGAGCTCAAAGTTCTTTAGACTCGCCGCCTGCCTCATGATGTTTTCGCGCGTCAGGTCGTCGCCGCATTGCCTCAGGACCTGGACCAGCGTTTGCGCCATGGCGTAGCCATAGACCCTGAAGGTAGACGTCTTGTCGCCCTCGGGAAAATACTTGTCCATGAAGGCCGACCACTCCTTGATGGCGGGATCATCATTCCAGGTCGGATCGGTCGGATCCTTGATGTAGTTCGAGGAAAGGACACCCTTCGAATTTTCTAGACCGCCGGCTTCAGGACGGAGCCTACGGAATTGGAGATGCTGGCGAGAAACAGCGTCGGCTTCCAGCCAATCTCGGCGGCTTTGCGGATTGCCTTGCCGCGAACTTGGGCGAGGTCTCGTCGAAGAAGATATCTGCGCCGGAGGTCTTCAGCGCAACCACCTGAGAGTCGACCGTGGGTTCCGTCGGGTCGTTGGGTATTTCGGCGATGATCATGCGCTTCGCGGCTTCCGCTCCAAGGCCGTCTCTCAGGCCCTTGAGGTAGTCGCGGCCGGAATCGTCATTCTGGTAGAGCACGCCGATCTTACCCTGTGGAAGGTTCTGCAGGATGTACTTGGCGTAGATCCGACCCTCGGTCTGGTAGGTTGGTTGCCATCCCATAGTCCAGGGGAAATTCTTGGGATCTCCGAACTTGGTGGCACCGGTTGCCACAAAGAGCTGGGGTACTTTCTTGGCACCAAGGTATTTCTGGATCGCGTTGTTGGTCGGCGTACGCGGTGCACATATTTGGTGCCGATGTTGCCGATCTGCGCGTACGGCGTTCGTGGAGAACAAGAATTAGGGGCGACGGCTGCGTCATTGCCAGAGGAATTCTCCGCATCGATCGTCGGCGGGGTTGGATCTCATTTGCAGCAACTGGCGAGCTTTGAATGCCGGCCCTGTTGGTTTGAACCAACATGGAGGGGGTGGAAGAATTCGCGTTTTCTAGTGCAGGATAGGCTTCGCGCCAGCGATGTATTACATCGCGATTGGGATTGGCGTGCATGGCTCTGATCTCGCTTCACGTCTCCGACGAGGTCGCTGCGGAGTTCTCAGCTCTTGCCGCCACCCAGGGCGGCAAATCCGCTCTGCTTCGGCGTCTCATTGCCGATTCACTAGCTACACCAGCGCCGCGCATCTTGGCGTTGCCGGTCGGGCGGCCGGAGAAGGTGACGGTGCGATTTCGCGAGAGCGAGCTGCGGCAGCTCGCGGAAGTGTCACATCAGCGCGGCATGACCCGAACCGGATGGATCGTCGCACTGGTGCGCTCGCGGTTGGCCTCACCGGTGCAACATTCCCCGAGCGAGCATGACGCACTTCGAGCAATCGTCCGCGAGCTTAACCGGATCGGCGGCAACATCAACCAGATCGCGCGCGCCGCAAACACCAGTGTTCTGCAGGGCAGGGCGGTTGAATCCGATCTGTCCGCAATTCAAGAGGCCAAATTGGTCATTGAGAAAGAGCTCGCGCACGTTCGTAATGCGCTGAACGGCAACGCGGATTATTGGGATGGATGGCGATGAGCCGGCGCTCGCCGCGACCGACCGACTTGGCCTCGGAACTTCCGCCGATCTCGTATGTCTGGGAAACGCCCAATCGGCGCCCGCGGCGGGCCGAGTGGGATATTCCCGATCCGGCCGCTGCTGGCCGCCTTACGCCGGCGATGCGTGCAAAGCTCGAACGCATCGTGCGCCGAGCGCCGGAGGTAATGGTCAAGATCACCGGCCGGACCAAGAGCGTAGCACATCTCAAGTCGCACCTGGCATACATCACGCGAAACGGCGAGCTCGATGCGGAAACAGAGCAGGGCACGACGCTGGCAGGTCGTACCGGATTGAAAGACCTGCAGCAGCAATGGGATGATGATGCCGGTCTCGACAACAAGCGCCGCCGCGACGGGTCGCTTTCAGTCAACATCATCCTGTCGATGCCGGCTGGCACCGATGCCGTCGCAGTCAAGGATTCAGCCCGGGCATTTGCCATCGAGTCGTTCGGCTACAATCACGACTACGTCTTCGTCCAGCACCTCGACGACAAGCATCCCCACGTGCACTTGACCGTCCGGTCCCTGAGCCACGACGGCAAGCGACTCAATCCCCGCAAGGCGGATCTTCAGGCCTGGCGGGAACGATTTGCTGGCGAACTCCGGCTTCGCGGGATCGCGGCGGAGGCTACGCCCCGCCGAACCCGCGGACGGGCTCGAAAGGCCGATCGCGGGGCGGTGCTCGCTTTGCGCAAGCGAAAGATCACGCCCGAGGTTGAAAGGCTCGCCCGTAAGGAGGTGCTTTCGGAAGTGAGGGGCGGCAGGACTGCCAAACATCCTTGGAGCGAACAGATTAAGTCACGCCAGGACGCTATCCGCCGGCGATAGATCGACTATGCCGCCGAGCTAGAGCGGTCTGGAGTGGCAGAAGATCGCGTGCTAGCGCGACAAATACGGCAATTCGTCAACGAGATGCCGGCTGTCGAAACCCGGCGGCATGCGCTGAAAAGGGCGCTTTCGGAGCTGGCCAGTAGCCGGCGCCGAGACGCGAAGAAGGACATGGATGCAGCGGGGCGCGAAAAAACACGAGGCGATGAGCGGACTAGATAGGCGAGCTCAGATCGGGGGTTCGATCGCAAGCGCGGTTTCGCAAAATTCTCGCGATTCCGTAGCAACTTCGGTAGCATCGCGGCCGAACGCCAACAGTGATCTAGTCCTTGATTCGGCTGCGAGCTCGAGTCCTTCGGATTCACTGCATCGCGCCTGCGCACTATCAAAAACAGTCTCTTACGTCTTGCCCAGACCAGATGCTTTGGCGGCGAGCACGCGGCAACAGGATCCTCAACCCTCTCAAGACTGAAACAGGGGTTCGATCCCCGCCGGCAAGCCGAGGCGGTCGCCAACGGCTACGAGGATGCGCGACGGCGGGCTCGGTCCCCTGGGGTTCGACTATGTCGAGAGCGGTCAATTACTGATGCTTCCGCCCGAAGCCTGGCTGGACCGGGTCATCGCGCTGGATAAGCCGGAACTACGGAACGATGCCGCGGCCCGTGCTGCTGTCCTCGGGACCCAGCCTCGTCCCTCCTTCCAGCTTTCCAAGCTGTTCGAGGAGTATGATGGTCTTGTCAAAGATGAGACGAAGAAATTCTCGCCGAGTCAAATTCGTATCTGGCGGAACAGCCGGGTGCGTGTGGTCAAGGAGCTTGTCGATGTCGTTGGTGACAAACCTGTCACCCGACATCGGAGGTGGCCGCCGACGCGCCAGCGGCGGCGGATGCCCAACATGCTATTGATAGGGGTTCGGTGGCGCTTGACAGCGGTGGGTTGTGGAAGCGAGCTATTGCCCTAAGTAGAAGCCAGCAGCATGACACGCACCGTTCGCCGGACCAACATCGAACCCGACCGGCCACAGGACGCAGCGCCTCGCCCGTTTAGCGATTTTGTGGCCGCGCCAAACCTTGTGCTCCTGGGCGACCCCGGCGCCGGTAAAACGCATGTCTTCAGGGCGGCCGCCGCGGCCGAGGGCGCACGGTTTCTGAAAGCCCGGACCTTCCTCGCCATGCCAGCCCACATGCTGGCCGGGCAGTCGCTGTTTATCGACGGCCTCGATGAGCAGCGCGCGGGACGCACCGATCGGGACGCTGTTGATGCCGTGGTGACGAAGCTCTTCGAGGTCAATCCCGCCAAGGTGCGGATTTCCTGCCGGGTGGCCGATTGGCTCGGGGAAAGCGATCTTGCGGCGCTGCAACCTTATTTCGAGCAGCACGGCGAGACGCCCGTCCTCCTGCTCCAGAGCCTTTCCCGCGGCGAGCAACTGGCCGCTCTCGCTGCACAGGGCGCGGGGCAAGCCGAGGCGGATGCGTTCCTGACCGAAGCGGTTGAGCGCGGTCTCGGCGATTTTCTCGAGAACCCGCAAAACCTCATCATGCTCTGGCGCGCGGTGCAGGCGGGTAACTGGCCAGCGACGCGCAAGGCGCTCTTCGAAGTTTCGACCGGGCTCTGGCTCCAGGAGTCTAACCAGGAGCGCGCGCGCTCGGGCAGCGGCTCCTACTCCGCCGCCGAACTGCGGCCCATCGCGGGCGCGGTGTGCGCCGCGCGCCTTATCAGCGATGTCGAGGCCATCAGCCTCACGGATCAGGAGGGCACGGAAGACATCCCGGGCTATCGCTCGGTCACGTTCTTTCCGCCGGAGAAGGTGCAAGCTGCGCTGGGCCGCCGGGTCTTCGATGCGGGGCCTGAACCCGAGACGGTCGATTACTCGCACCGCACCACGGCGGAATATCTCGCGGCTGAATTTCTGGCGACGCAGGTCAACGAGGGCCTGCCCTTCGGCCGGGTGGTCGCGTTGATGGGTGTCGATGGGCATCCCGCGGCGGAATTGCGCGGGCTCCACGCTTGGCTCGCGGTACATCTGCCCGCGCATGCCGACGCGCTTATCGAGGCGGACCCTTATGGAGTCTTGACCTATGGGGATGCAGCTTCGCTCACGCCTTCATCCTGCGCCTGCCTTGTGCGGGCACTCGACAGGCTTTCGAGGGAAAATCCCTGGTTCCGTTCGGGCAACTGGGAGTCGAAAGCCATCGGCGGTCTGGCACGGCCCGACATGGTCGGGGAATTCCGCGCCATTCTGAACAATCCCAATTCGGGCTTCGGCGTGCGTTCGGTTGTTGTGGATGCGCTTGCGCTCGGCCCGCCGATCCCGGCCATGCTCCCGGACCTAGCGACCGCGCTCGCACGGCAGGCCTCACCCATGGCTGAGCGCCTGCATGCATTGACCGCGCTGCTGCGCTACGCCGTGGCCGGCGAAACCGCCATCGGGCAGGTCTTCGGCAGCCTCGGCAAGACCACCAACGACCTGCGGCTCCGCGCAGAAATCATACGGGCCTTTTATGGTCGCCCCTATGGCGCGGCAGACGTCGTGGCGCTTCTTAACGACGCCCAGACGGGTGACGAAGCGGCCAGCACGGGCCTGTTCTGGAATCTTGCGGACGATATTCCACTGGCTGACCTCTCGGCTGTGCTTGATGGCATTGTCGTCCCGAATGAAGAAGCGAGGGGCTTTGACCGGCGCGCCTGGGAGGCCGGCACCTTCTACGCGCGGATCCTTGTCCGCGCCTGGCGCGCGCCGGGTCCCATGGACCCAGCGCGAGTCATCAACTGGCTTCGCAAGCGCGTCGCCTTCAAGGGCGGAAATAACGAAAGCCGGGCGCGCGACTTGCGCGTCGCCATGGGCGAAACGCCCGAGCGGCTCACAGAGCTGGCGCTGCATTTCTTTCGGACTGTGCCGCTGGATGAGAACCGATGGCTCTCCTGGCATCGCTTTCGTGAGGCGCTGCTGTTCGAGCTGAACACGGACGCATTGCTGGACCTTGCGTTGGCGGAGTTGCTCGCTACGGCGCCGGGAAGTGACCGCCGCGTGTTTCTCTGCGACATCGCGTTTAGCCTCTGCTATCACGCCACGGAACCACACGCGAGCCAGGTGTTCGATCGGCTCTTTGCACTGCCCGATGTGGATGCGGCGCTTGCGGCCACCCGCACGCGGGCAACGGTTTCGAACCTGCCGGACAGGTATTTTGAGGGGCGCACGAGCCGAGAGGAAGTCGATACCGAGGAGACCCGCGAGAAGCAGCAGCAGGACTTTGACCGCAATGTCGGGCAAATCCGGAGCGGCCTTCATGCAGGCTGGCTGCTTCATATCATGCGGCTCTATTTCGCGCAGTACAACGACGTGGACCGCGTAGCCACGCCCCGTGCGCGCGTCGCCGCGTGGTTTGGCGAAGAGAGAATCGATGCCGCGCTCGAAGGGCTGGCTGCGTCGCTCTCACGCGACGACCTGCCGCCATTGGCCGAAATAGTGAGCTCAACGGCTCAGCAGCAATACGCCGAATGGTGGTATGTGCTCGCAGCGGGTTTGAATGAGCGCATGTCGGCCGGGCAGGGCCTCTCAAACCTGCCGGATGATTTTCTGAAAGGAATGCTCGTCTTCGATGTTGCCCATCCGGTCTATGTGCCGCGGGACGGGGTCGAACACGTGATGGTTCACCCCTGGCGCAAAGAATTGCTGGAGCAGCGCCCCGAACTGGTGCGCGACGCCTATCTGGAAATGGCGCGGGCTCGCCTCGCAAGGGGACACGAATTCGCCGATGGGCTTCACGAACTTCTGACTGATGTAGCTTTTGAATCCTATCGAGCCGATATCGTGCTGGGCCTGCTCCGGGACTATCCCAACGCATCGCCGTTTCGCCTCGACGAAATGCTGAGCGCGGCCATAAAGCTCCCAGTGCTGCATGACCGCCTGCTGGCATTGGCGCAGACCGTGCTGGCAGGTAGCGTTGTTGACCAACGGCAGCGGGATCTTTGGCTGGCCACAGCTTATATGCTCGCGCCGGCGGCGTTCGAGAACGATGTTCGGCAACGGGCCGGGGCCCATCCTGCCTTCGTGTTTGACCTTCGTGACAAAAGCGGTTTTGCCGGGAGGGGGCAGCCTCCGCAGCCCTTGCCGTTGCCCATGGTTGAATTCATGGCCCAGTTGGCGGGCAGCCATTTTCCCAATGCATCGCATCCGTCCAGCGGCTGGAGCGGCGACACGAATGCGTGGGATGCGGCCGATTGGGTGCGCTCGCTCATCAGCGCGATTTCTGCATCGCCAAGTCAGGCGGCGACCGACGCACTTGAAAGGTTGCGGGACGACAGCCAACTCGCCTCGTACCGTCCTCATGTTCTTCATGACCTCGCAAACCAGCGGCAGCGGCGCCGGGATGCTGATTATGATCGGCCGAGCTGGCCGCAAACGGTGAAGGCATTGGCCAACCTGTCCCCCGCGACCGTGGCCGACCTTCACGCGTTGCTCGTCGCGCATCTTGTCGATCTCAAGCATCGCATCGCGCGAGCGAACACGGATATTTTCAAGCAGTTCTGGAATCTCGACTCTCATTCAAAGCCGGATAAGCCTCGCCCTGAGGAGGCATGCCGCGACGATGTCGTGACGCTAATGCGGCCGTCTTTGTTGCCGCTCGGTATTACGGTCGAGCCTGAAGGCCACATGGTGGCCGACAAAAGGGCCGATATCTCGGTGGCAATGCCGTCGCGCAAGGTGCTCTGCGAGCTGAAGCGTGACTATCATGCCGAGGTCTGGACGGCCATTCAGGGGCAGCTTGAACGGTTTTATGCGCATGACCCCGATGCGAAGGGGTTCGGCGTCTATTGCGTGTTCTGGTTTGGGGACAAGAGGCCGTATCCCATCCCCGCTCCACCGAACGGCATGAACCGGCCGCAATCCGCCGCCGAGATGGAGCAGATGCTCATCAATCTCATGCCGCAAAACATGCGCCAGCGCCTGGCCGTCATCGTCATCGACGTGTCGGGCGCAGTATAGCTGCGCTCGATTGGGCGAGATTGCGTGCTGACCTGCGCGGTCCTTGATAAGTGACCATTTTTGTTGCTTGATAAAGCGTTCCAACCTAAATGATTTCAGGCAGTCGTGGCTCCCAAATACCTTGCGCATTTCCCAAAGCCGTTATTGGAAGACCTTGTGAACGGCCGATGGCTGCCCGTCATTGGGGCGGGCATGTCGCTGAATGCGCAATTGCCACCGCCCGCCAAGATGCCGCTATGGTCTGAGCTTGGCAAAAGCTTCGCCGACGAACTCCAGGACTACTCACCGACCAGTGTTCTGGACGGCATTTCGGCCTACGAGCATGAATTCGGGCGGGCCCGTCTCATCGAACGGTTGGCGGAGCTGCTGCATCTCGATCGGGTCCACCGGGTCCCGCGCATAAGGAGTTTGCAGCCTTCCTTTCGATATCGTCTGCACAACGAACTTTGATTTCCTTCTTGAGAAGCAGTACGACCTCGACCGGCAGGATAACCGGACGGTTCACCCGGTGGTGGACGAGGACCAGCTTTCCATCAATGTGGGGGCAGCGGGTACGCTTCTTCTCAAGCTGCACGGAGACGTGCGCCACCCCAAGCGGTTGGTGGTCACCGAGGCCGACTACGACGGTTTCCTTACGAACTATCCTTTAATCGCGACCTATCTTTCGAACCTTCTCATCACCAAGACCGCCGTGTTCATCGGGTACAGCCTCGACGACCTAGACTTCCGGCAGATCTGGAATGTGGTGGCGAGCCGCCTCGGCAAAACGCGGCGCATGGCATATGCCATCATGGTCAATGCGAAGCCCGGCGACATCGCCCGCTTCGAGCGTCGTGGGGTCAAGGTCGTCAACCTGCCGGGTACGCGCGAGAGGTATGGCGCGGTTCTCGCCGAGGCTTTTGTCGAACTGCGCGAATATCGCCGTGAGCACGCGGGTCCCACGCTGAAGGCGACCGAAGAAAAGCCGCTGGAGCAGTTTCTACTTCCGCGCGACGCCATGACCCGACTTTGCCTGTTTGCGACGCCGCTCGATGTGCTTCCGTTCTACCGCGAGAACGTCTTTCCACTGGCGGAAGCTGCGCGATTCGTGCCGGTTACGGCCGCAGACGTCGTCAATCTCGGCGACAGCGTCAGCGCGAAAATCGATACGCTCATTGATCGCGCCGCCGTAATGGTGGTGGATGCGAGCTCATCCAATACGCAGCTCGAATTGGGGCTTGCCCTGGCACGCGCCAAGGAAACGAATGGTAGGCCAAACCGGCGGCGGCTTGTGAGGTTATCCCCGTTCTAACGGAATTCTCTCAGTTGTCGGCTCCGAACCTTGGGCTATTGGTTTTTCAGCGTCCGGCGGTCCTGTCAAGAGAGCCCGTTTGTGCAAGACCTTGGCAGGCACCTGCAACGCCTAGCGGACGCAATGGGCCTCGCGCAGCGCCAGGAGCCGCGCCGGCTTCTTGAAGCCGAGGAGTATCGCGCGGCGGTTATCGCGGCGATGACGCTTCTCGAAACAACCTTACGGGAGCACCTGAGCAAGCCTGCGCGGGAAGCAGTTCGGCGGCCGATGTCGATCCGGCAACTGCTCGGCTTGGCAACGGAGCACGGCGTCGCCTTTGACGGTCATGATCAGGTGATGGGATGGACGAAGCTGCGTAATGATGCGGTTCACACGGGTAAGCTGGTGACGAGGAACGACGCGAAAGCCGTGGTCGAGGGCGTCGAACGGATTATCGCGGCCTTATGACGTCGAGAACCAGCGCATTGCTCTCGGCCGCGCGCGAGCTGCCACCGGGCGATGATGCGCTGTGGCGGGGCCGCCGGGTTATCTGGAAAAGAGCCGGACTCATGGGCTCCGGCCCTGACCGCGTGGCTCGGACCATCCTTTCGCGCGAACGCGATGCAGCGGCTGCGGCCGGGCAACTATCGAGAAATCTGCTGGGATGACAGCGAAAATGCTCGATCAGTTTGTCCGGCGTCATACGTGCCCCCATTTGCCAGCGGATAGGTTATATCGGCGAGGCACGCCGGGAGAGGCCAGAGTCTGTGCCTTCAGAAGTGGGGTCGCGTCTTCTGGAAAGTCCGGCCGGGCGCCTATGCGCAAGCGCAGCAAGGGGAGGCTTGCCCTGCGAGGCCGGTTCGTGTGGTTCGAGCCGCCCCGGCTGGTCTCTGGCTTTGTGAAGACGGGTCTGTCTTCTGTTAGAACTCAGGATTTCGCCGGTGTGAGTGGTGCGCGAGCGTTGGCCTGGCCCTTCGAAGCTTGGATGCCCCCGCGCTGCCGCGTGGTGGCAGTGGTGCGGCCGGGTCGGCGGTGCCAGCAGCGCAACAACGTCCTCGGGCGGGGTCAGGAGGAGCTTGCTCTGGTCATTGCCGCCGTCATGCCATCGTAACCGTGTGGCTAGGGTTTGGTGGAAGCAAAGCCTTCGGCGGGGGTAAAGCGTTCGACGCGAAAGTGCCTTCCGGGATTGAGGGCGACCTGGTCGGCTGCGAGCCAATGAAAGCCATGTGCCGTGGCAAAGGCTTCCGCGCTTGTTCGATAAATAGGCTCTCGCGATCGACAAGCACGACACGGGCACGGAAGTCCTTGCTACGGCGGATGCCGGCGTATAGCGCCATGATCTATTGTCCGACGTTCGCCCCGGACGGTGAGGTACGATGACTAGGAAGATTGTCTATCTGGATCAGAACAAATGGATCGCACTGGCAAAGGCGGCAAAGAATCCTGATGAAAAAAGCGAGGCCCGTTCTGCACTGGAATTTCTGGTCGGCGAGCGAAAAGCCGACCGCGTATTACTTCCTTTGACGGCTACAAACATCTACGAGACGCACAAAGTCAATAATCCCGAGCGGCGCTTCGATCTGGCGTATTGCATCACAACGCTCGGCGAATCTTGTGTATTCCGAGGTAGGCACAAGCGCCTCGAAATGGAGGTCATCGATACTGTTCGGCGCGCGTACGATTTGCCGCTCCCGGCGCGGGATGCCAATTGGTTTCTCTCGCAAGTTTTCTACGAAGCGACAGCGGAGTGGGATGATCTGCGTCTAGGACCAGTTGTATCGGAAAAGATGTACGAATTTGCAAAAGGGAATCCGCAGGAATTTTTGTTTCGGTACCTGATGGAAACACCGGAAGACATCCGGACCACCGCCGTCCAGCGATTTTCGAAGGGGATGGACGGCATTCGCCAGCACGTCGAGGAACGCCGGACAAGGCATGCGGGTGAAAAGGAGTCGATGCGGCGGAACATCCAAAATGCCGTGCTGATGATAAACAAAATCGATGAAATTCAGGCTTGGGTCTCTAAAGCGGCCGTTCCTGACGTTTCAGTGCGCGACATCCTTGAAAAGCACGCGCGGCGCATCATGAACGAGACGCCGACCTACGCCATAGAGCGCGAGCTGGCATTGCGGCTGGAGGGGCAGCACAACCGACCCATCCAGGAAAATGACTTTCGGGACATGCAGTCCTTTTGCGCGGTTATCGCTTATTCCGACGTCGTGGTCGCGGAGAACCAGTTCTCGAGTTTGGCGCGGCAAGCCGGCCTCGACCGCAAATACGGTACCGTTATAACGACAAGCTTTACAGCGATGATGGAAACGAGGTCCGATACCAATTGATCTGGAGTTGGAAAGGCACCTAGGAGCGCCCGATTACATGACCGTCCTTTCATCACAAAAACGTTCAGAAATTGGTCCTGATCTCACGCAACGGGTAATTGGCCGCGGCTGGCTATCCATGTCTTTGCCGCGCCTCTCAGAAAGCTTCGAAGAGGATTTGCTTGCGCTTTCAAGATGGCTTGGTGAGCCTGTCTCCGGGCGAAAACGTGCTGCTGTGGAGTCGTTGCGACTTTTATCGCGCGAGGCGGCTCATCCGCGCTCACTTAGTGCTATTCATGGCCAACAAGCATTTCCTATGCACACTGATGGGGCGCATCACGTCTGTCCCCCGCGCTTTCTCGTAATAGCGTGCCGGTCTCCTGGCAAAGCCGATGTGCCTACGCTACTTACCCGATTCAGCAATCTTGCATTGACCGAGGATGAAGCGCGACAGTGCGAGGCGGGGACGTTTCTAGTACGAAACGGGCGTCGTTCCTTTTATGCAAGTATCACCGATCGCGCGCGCGAGTTCATACGCTTTGACCAGGGCTGCATGACGCCGGTTACTCGGGAGGCTGCGGCGGCACTCGAGGCGATGCGTGCGCGGCTCTCCGGGTGCGAAAAGGTCGAAGTTCATTGGCGGGAGGGCGACGTGCTTATTATCGACAACTGGAGGGTGTTGCATGGGCGCGGGCAGCTTGCGCCGTTCGCTTCACCGGACCGGCATCTTCAACGAGTGAGCATTCAATGACTAAGCAGATTGCGCCAGCGCTTTCACCCGAGGCCCTGCTCGGAAAGTCAAAGGCTTATATCTCTCGGGCTCTTGCCGCCAAGAATACTAAGGACATGGGAGAATATCAGTTGTGGGCTTCACTCGCCCTTGAGCTTCTTGGTAAGTGGGCGCTCGCCGAAATACACCCTTGTCTCGTTGCTGACCCACAAGGAAATGCACTGTTGGCCGCGGTTGGAATAAATGTTGCCACAGACATAAAAACCATTACCGCGAAGACAGTATTTGAGCGTCTGGGCCATGTCTCCAAGCGTTTCGACAAAAAGACGGAAGAACACTGCACGACGATGAGCTTGAAGAGGAACGCCGAGCTTCATTCCGGTGAGGTGCCGTTCGCAGCGGTCCTTCCGGGGGCGTGGGAGGGCCGTTTCTGGCACACGGCGGCGGTCATACTCGATATTCATGGCAAGGACATCGAAGTCTGGCTGGGCATTGATCCGGCCAAGGCGCCGAAGCAACTCATGGCGGACTATACACATGCCATAGAAGAAGCCGCCAAAATTCGGGTGGAAACGGCCGCTGACCAGTTTGCAAAATTAACGAAAGCAGAACGAAATGCTGCTCAAGCGCATGCGAAGGGAGCGGATCCTCTAGACATGCGTCGCAGCTTCAAGATGTTCGCCGAGAAAGTCTGGGCGATAGAATGTCCGGCTTGCAAGTCAAACGCGTTTCTCGCCGGAGTTTGTTACGGGGAGGAGGCCTCAGATGATGACAACGACCCCTTCGAAGAACTGGTTGTCGTGCTATATGTCGCCGAGGAGTTCTACTGTCCGGCCTGCGGACTGCGCCTTGGCAGCCGGGAAGAAATCGA
The DNA here is from genome assembly GCF_023100665.1 of Bradyrhizobium sp. CW1. Taxonomy (NCBI): domain Bacteria; kingdom Pseudomonadati; phylum Pseudomonadota; class Alphaproteobacteria; order Hyphomicrobiales; family Nitrobacteraceae; genus Bradyrhizobium; species Bradyrhizobium sp. CW1. The sequence goes on along the minus strand of NZ_CP064685.1, from coordinate 65,066 downwards.
AGCAGTGGACCTTGATGTTGAGCACACGGAAACAGAGGCTCGCCAGCGAGAATATGAGCCTGATTACGGAAACGATTGAGTTTAGCCACCTCTCACGACCTCTTCCATGAACCTTCCAAGCCTTATTACCAGAAGCATTGAGATCGCCGATCGGTCTTTGCGGAGCTCATTCCCCGAGGACTATCACAATCGATGCATGTATGCGGCGTTTGGTTTGGCCGCGCTCCTACAGGATGCCGGTATTTCTGCGCGAATCGTGGGTGGCGATTTCCTGGCATTTGTTGTTTCGGCTAGGGCTGAAAGAGCGGGGACAAGGCTTTGGTTCGGGAAAAAATGAGCCATCGCACTATTGGGTCTCGCTTCCGGAGACGCTCGTCGATTTGGGTCCCCACTATTTGCCGCGCGGGTCAAGTTTCGAGGCGCAGGAGATTCCATTTGTGGCCTGGTCGCCGGCGCAAGCGCTGCCCAAGTTTCTTCGATACCGCCCGGAAATTGAGTACCATCCGTCGGGTGTCCTTCAGTCAACACCGGAAATCGTGGCAAGGATGGAGGCATTTCTGGCCAAATGCCGCGCGCGCTTCGCTGAGCAGCGCGGCCAGCCGAAGCTGCCCACATGGGTGCTCACGGGCGAGGCCTCTCTCCGTGATGCGGCTTCGCGCGGAAGCGGCTGGGCGCGGAACGCCATTCGGTTTTCGACCGGAATTCAGGACGACCAATTACCCTTTTAGGCTCTCCAGTTATCTTGAAAGCGAATACTGCTTCTCCACCCACTACGCAGCTATATGAGATATACCTTGTTAAAGCAGCTTCTCCTGCCAAAGAACGCAGATCTCATCGAAGTTATCCGCATACTTGGCCTTGACTGCCGCGATGGCGGCCTCGGTCTCTTTCTGTAGGATGCTGTATGTGCTCATGTTGAGGTAAACAACAAGCTTGCATTTACCTGCGTAGCCTTTTGCGATCTTTCGCTCGATGGCCTTCTCAAGCCGTTCCGGAACTGCAAGTGCTCGGGTTCGCCAATCCTCGGCCGTCTCCTTCTTCGCCTCTTTGCCTTCGCGGTATTCATCGCCCCGCCGCCGTCCTTCTTCCAGCACTTCTGTGATTTCGATGTTTACAGAGGCCTTAGGTGATCCGGTCTGCCCGTCAGGCCATTGTGCGGACTGGCCCACAAGACGCACCTGCTCGGTCGGACGGAACTTCACAAACTCCGCTAAAACCATCGCATCAAGGAGAAAGGAGGCTTCGGCCCGGTTGAATAGCTTGTCCGATTTAATCGGCGCAGCAAGTTCTTCGACCTTTGCGATGAACTCCGCAGGTGTCTGCCAGCGTTCAAGGGCTTTGCGCCCGTCGGGCAAAGCCTCCAAACTCTCTTCGAACACGTAAGGCTCCTCAATGTTGCAAAACGAAAGCGTTTCCCGAAGGCGGTCAGGTTGTTTCGTCGGAATACGGCTATGGTCGGTATAGTTTCACAGCCGCAAGCGAGGCTCCGTCTTCCACAACAAAGGCTGTGCTCTGCCGGGCTCGCGTGACGGCGACGTACAGCTTGGGGATCTCTTTCCCGGCGTCGGTGAGCTTTCCGCTGCCGAGATACTTGCGCAACGGCCCATGCGGATAAATGAGCGTTCTATCGAATGTCATGCCCTTCGCTGCGCCAAAATTAATGGGCCGACCAGGGATGTCGCTGTATTTTCGGCTGTATCGAAGAGGCTGAGGCGCGTACTTCGCGCAATAGTCGGCGACATGCCTGTTCTCGATTGCAAAAACGCCGTCGTGACCGGTTGTGACGGCGTTGCGTGAGACCGTCTTTTGCGCGCCCGGAAAGAACAAGTCCGCGAAATCGCAAATGTCTTGGACACAGCGGTGGCTCTCGCTCTGATAGTGGAGGGAGCAAAGTTTCGCCGTCTTCCACTCCTTGAACTTATCGACGATATGGCTGCGTACAAACTTCTTGTTCTTGCGGGAATCGTTTGTCGTATAAGTTGCTTGTCGATGGTCGCCTACTAGTACGATCTCGCTCTTTGACTTGAGCAGGTGTTCGATCAGATCGAGATCGTAGCCTGACAGGTCCTGGCTCTCGTCGATAAAGAGCCTTTGAAAGATTTGCTCGAACCGACGAACCGGCTGGCCTCCCGTCTGTCGAATGATTTCGCAGGCAAACTTGGAGACTTTGTCAAGGTAAATCATTCCGGGCTTTGAAAAATAGTGTTGCCCAATATTCGTCGCTTTAGCAAAGCGTGCCGTTTGACCTCGCACGAATAGCAAACGCGATACCCGCGGCTTATAGAGTTGCGTTTGATAGGGTCGGATGAAGTGGCGCAGCAAGAACGCATACCAGGTGCTGATGACGGTGTGAGCGGGAACGGCGCGGTGGCGCTCGCACGCAATCTTCACCAGTTCATCAGCACCATTTATTGTGTAGGTAATGAGCGCAGCCTTACGGCTTGCGTCGCCACATGCGTCATCAACGATGGTCGTCGATTTGCCGGATCCGGCGCATGCGAGAATAATGCGATTAGCGGATGGCATCATTGATATAAGCCGGAATGACGAACACGTCGGCGCTATCAAACAACTTTAGCGCGACGTCGGTTTTGTTCGATTTCATGTAATTTAGCAGGGAAGCGTCATCAGCATGTTTTGTCCCAAGAAGCCCATTAAGCGTCGCCCGGCCGTTGGCATGCAATAGCTGTGGTTCCAGGGTTTGAAATTGATCGTCCTTGCCGACGCAAACCTTAATATTGGGCGATTTGACGTATTCGGCGTAGCCGGCAGTCTTCGTGGCCTCTTTCCCGTCGTTGTCTGTCACCACGGTGACGTCAATCTTCAGCAGGCGGGCAATGTCGAGAAAGCGTTTAAAGGCCAGAGAGTTGACCGAGATTACCTCGACACCCTTGTCGAGCGGCATGGCTTTGTGAACCTGGTAAAAGGCCTTCTGTACGACCAGTTCGTCCGATGGACCTTCGACCAAGATGCTGCGCTTCGCGAGGATCATTCGAAGCGTGTCGTAACCCGGAAGTTTTTTGAAATAGGCGTAGGTCGTCTCCGGCAAATCCTTGAGGCGAACACCGCTCCTGCCATCGAACATAATCGTATTGTCGATGCCGAGCTTGTTGAGAACAAAGCTGCTGTGCGTCGTTATGATAAGCTGGCGTCCTTCGGACTTCGCGATGATCTTCCCGATCAGCCGGTTTAGATTCGTATGAGAAAGATGATTTTCAGGTTCTTCCATCAGGAAAATATCGCAGGTGTCAGACGCCTCCATGGCAAGCTTTACCTTAACGGCGTTTTGTTCGCCCTTTCCGACAAGCGTGAGCGGGATATCGTCGAGATGGGGCATCACGCCCGCTTCCCAGCTTGCGCGCGACGTCACGTCCATGGCAACGGACAACGTTTTGTCGGAGACCGCGCCGGTTTTTGAGGCCAGCTCGGCGTTAATCGCGCTGATGCGCGCGTCGCCTTGAAATTCATCGCGCAATTTTCGGTAGGACAGGGCCAGCTCGACTGACTGCACTTTGGTGAGATAGTCTCGAACAATCTCCAACACGTACCGGTTGGCGGCGTGCATGTTTGAGATCGAGCTCGGGTCTATCAGGACAGACTTGACTGGAATCGCCTTGGACGTCAGGGGATCGCCAGCAAAGCTCAGCCATTCGATCTCATAATACTCGATCGGAATGCTGTTCAGTTCGGACGGGCTCTTCACGTATTCCCGGTATTCATCCTTGAAATTGTCATCGAGCTTGATCTTCAGGCAGATGCCGGGCAGGTCCAGCATCTCGCTGTTCATTGTGCCTTTCAATTCAGCCAGTTCCGGCTCATCGCGAAAATATAACTCGATGAGGATCTCAGGTGGCGGCTTCGGCTTCCCGCTCTTGTGGCCGTCAATGAACTCGGTAACAGCCTTGGTGCTGAACAGGAATGGATGAAGCTCGTAAGCGGCCGGACGACGGGCAAGCTGGCACCTGAGCGCAAGATTAATCGCTTCAAGAAGGGTCGATTTCCCCGATTCATTGTCCCCGACGACGATGTTTGTACCAGCGCCCAAAGTGAGGTCAGTATCGTGTAACGTGCGGTAATTGCGCACGATGACGCGTTCGATTGTCAAAGAATCCCCCCGAATCAAAACCCGCAAAGTTTCTCTGCTTCGCGCGCTGGTTGCAAGTCTCCTACAGTAGAGGTCGGTAAACGGGAAAGCTGTGGACAGGCCTGGCTGCCATACTAAGCGCAGACGCATCCATGGTTGGTTTGTTTTAGAGTTGAATAGGACCACCCGTTGATCGACGGATCTTTGTCCCTGCTTCATGTGGGGCCATTCGCACCTGCCGATCGTCAGCTCGACCTGCGGTCGCGCGCCTACATCCCGCAAATGCAAGAGGCGTGGGAGACGTCCCGCACTCCGGTCCTGACCGCAGGCGGGGATCTTGAATCGGAAAGCGGGGGATTGCCGAAGCAAAATGCGCAAAACCGCTCCTTCTGGCTTGACCCTCTAAACGGGCTCGTTCTAATTTTGTTCTCATAATGCGCGGAGGCCGATTCGCCGTCGGCCCTAGCCATTTTTCGAATGACAACAGCAGCTGCCCCGATGCACGAGATCATCTGTCCTCACTGTGACAAGGCCTTCAAGGTCGACGAGTCTGGTTACGCGGATATCCTGAAGCAGGTCCGGGACGCCGATTTTGCACAGCAGCTCCACGAACGGCTGGAACTGGCCGAGCGTGACAAGCACAGCGCTGTTGAACTGGCCAAGGCCCAGGTGAGGAACGATCTGCAGAAGACTGCGGCGGCCAAGGACGCAGAAATCCTGGAGTTGAAGTCCAAGCTTGATGGGGGTGAGGTCGCTCAGAAGCTTGCGGTCAGCGAAGCGCTCAGTGCCGTGGAAAAGGAGCGTGATAGGCTCGCGAACGCGCTGGCCGAGTCCGAGCGCGAGAAGAAAGCGGCTTCGGAGCTTGCCGAAGCGCTCCTTGCCAGCGAGCAGCACAAAATCGCTGCCGCCAAGGAAAAGGAAATCCAGGAGCTGAAGGCCAGGCTTGAGGCCGCTGAGCTTCAGAAGAAGCTCGCCGTGACCGAAGCGGTCGGCGCCATCGAGAAGGAGCGCGATGAGCTGAAGAACGGCATCAAGCAGGTTCAGCTTGAAAAGCAGCTCTCCGAGCAATCGCTCAAGGACAAGTACGAAACGCAAATTAAGGATCGCGATAACGCGATCGAGCGGCTGAAGGATATGAAAGCGCGTCTGTCGACCAAGATGGTCGGCGAAACCCTCGAACAACACTGCGAGACCGAGTTCAACCGGGTGCGGTCGATGGCCTTTCCGCGGGCCTATTTTGAGAAGGACAACGACGCGCGGGCCGGCAGCAAGGGCGATTATATCTTCCGCGACGCGGACGAGGCAGGTACCGAGATCATCTCGATCATGTTCGAGATGAAGAACGAAAGCGACAAAAGCGCATCGAAGAGCAAGAACGAGGACTTTCTCAAGGAGCTTGACCGGGATCGGACCGAGAAGGGCTGCGAGTATGCCATCCTGGTCTCATTGCTTGAACCGGACAACGAACTCTACAACGCTGGCATTGTCGACGTCTTCCACCGCTACCCCAAAATGTATGTTATCCGGCCGCAGTTCTTCCTGCCAATGATTACGCTTCTGCGGAATGCGGCGATCAACTCGCTCAAGTACAAGACCGAGCTGGCGCTCGTGAAGGCGCAGAATATCGAGATCACCCAGTTTGAAAACCAGCTGGAGACCTTCAAGACCGCGTTCTCGAAGAACTTCGACCTGGCATCCAGGCACTTCCAGACCGCGATCAACGAGATCGACAAGTCCATTGATCATCTGCAGAAGACAAAGGATGCGCTGATCGGCGCGGACCGCAACCTGCGCCTCGCGAACGACAAGGCCCAGGATGTGACGATCAAGAAGCTGACCCGGGGCAATCCCACCATGGCGGCGAAGTTTGCCGATCTGAAAAGCTCACCCGCTGAAGCCGCGGAGTGAGGCAACCAGGGCCAGGCGGATTCAACACCATCCGCGCGCGATTGCGATGTCGACGCTCTGAGTCGACAGAGGTTCACGGATACATGTCGAGGAAGTAAGTTCGCGGAAGCCGGGTACGGGTGGGCAGTGAACTTCCAGGTGACGGTTCTCAAGGTGCTGGTCAGCTATCGAGACGGGTTCGCCGCAATCGCGGACCCAAGCGCGATATGGCGATTCTGGCGACCAGCGGATTGGACTGGGCCGAACGGACAAAGCGATTGGCAGCCCGCGTGCCCGACCTGGATATCTTCTCCCAACGTCTTACCGAGCGGATGAACGGCGGCTGGCGTGTCACTGAGAAGGGAGGCGCGGTTCTCGAGATCATGGAGGCTCGAGCCCGCACCGCCCAAGCAACGGAGCTGGATGTCCGCGCGGTCGAGGAGCCGACCCCGGCCTCGACTCTGAATATCCCTTCAATAGCGCCAGTTCGACGCATGCGGAAACGAAGCCGACGCCAACGCGACGCTATCCGGCGAAGACAGCGACTGCGTCGTAACAAAGTTCAATTAGGGGCCTAACCAGCGAGGCTCGGCCTCGGAAAGGCGGTTCCAGGGGCCGTGGAGGGAGGTTTCCTCTGGGTTTACGTTGACTTAATTTTGCTTAGTTGGACTGCGCAAAACGGCCAGAGCTGAAACCTTGAGGATGGTTTGAAAAGGTGCTAATTTACTTAGTATGGCTAAGCAAACCAATAGAAAGCTAAACAAGCTCGAAAGGACCCTTCCGCAGGGACTTCTGGTCGATGCTGCCTGGATGGAGCGGCATGGATATTCCACCAGCCTGCGCAGCCAATATGTATCAGCCGGCTGGCTCGTTCAGCCGGCGCGGGGAACCTTCAAGCGCCCGCTCGGCGAACTCTCGTGGCAGGGCGTCGTCGTGTCACTCCAGCGACTGCTCGGCTCCGATCTCGTCGTCGGCGGACGCACCGCGATCGAAGCACAAGGCTTCGGCCATTACCTGAGCCAGACGGGTCCTTCGACCGTGCATCTATACGGAACGCGGCCTGCTCCTGGCTGGCTCGGCAAACTCCCGCTCAAACAGAAATTCTGCGTTCACCGCACGCAAAGTCTATTCACAACGCACGGGAGTCTGCCCGAATCAAAGTCGGGTACGACGCGGGAAATACCGGCACCATTCGACTGGTCTCTCACGGTGTCGACGCCCGAACGTGCGTTCCTCGAACTGCTTGACGAATTGCCCGGCCACGAAAGCTTCCATCAGGTCGATGCACTCGCGGAAGGCTTGAGCAGCCTGAGTCCCCGGCGGCTGCAAACGCTTCTGAACGACTGCAAAAGCGTCAAGGTCAAACGATTGTTCTTCTGGTTCTCGGAGCGGCATCAGCACGCCTGGCTCAAACAGATCGACAAGTCGAAAGTCAATCTCGGCACGGGAAAGCGCATGCTCGTCAAGGGCGGCAAACTCGACACCAAATATCTCATAACCATCCCAGATGACCTCAATGCTCCTGTCTGAACAGTATTGGCATCAAGTGGCCTTGTTGATCGAGACGATCCCGTTGGTCGCGGCGGAGCCTGATTTGGCGCTCAAGGGCGGCACCGCCATCAATCTCTTCCACCGCGACGTGCCGCGCCTGTCGGTGGATATTGACCTGACCTATCTGCCAGTGGCTCCGCGCCCCGAATCTCTTGCTGCGATCGATGCGGCCATGAAGCGCATCGCGGCGGCCATCAGGAAAGGATTGCCGGGCGCGCGGGTGACGGAAGTCGTCAACGCTCGTGAAAAGATTGTTACCAAGCTGACCGTCCAGAAAGGCGACGCCCAGATCAAGATCGAGGTCACCCCGGTGATCAGGGGCTGCGTCTTCGAACCGGAGCTGCGCGACGTGTCGCCGAGCGTCGAAAAAACGTTCGGCTTCGCACAGATGAAAGTTGTTTCGTTCGCCGATCTATACGCCGGTAAACTCGTCGCGGCCCTCGACCGGCAGCATCCGCGCGACCTCTTCGACGTCCGCGATCTGCTCGCCAATGAAGGCATCACGGACGATCTCCGCAAGGCGTTCATCGTCTATCTTGTCAGCCATGACAGGCCGATTTCCGAGGTCGTGGTTCCTCGCCGCAAGGACATCCAGCACGAATTCACGCACGGCTTCGAAGGCATGACCGCAGATGAAGTAAGCCTGGACGAGTTGCTCGAAGCCCGGGAAACGCTGATCGCCGAACTCGCGGGAAAAATGCCGCAAGCTCACAAGGATTTTCTCTTGGGGTTCAAGCGCGGCGAGCCCGATTGGAGCCTGCTGGGCGTCCCTGGCGCGGCGGACCTGCCGGCGGTGCGCTGGAAGCAGATCAATCTGGACAAGCTTCCTGCCGAGCAGAGGTCGAAGCTCGTTGCGCAACTCGAGAAAGTCTTGCGCAATGCCTGAGGTCGGAGGAGGGGATCGCCGTCGAGTACGCGCGCGGCAACTTGTTCATACGACATGTCCAGGGAGCACGCCCAGCAGGACTGGAGCTCCCGGCTTCGCTTAGCCGCCGCGAGCCTGACTGCGACTGTCTCATTGCCTGCATGAAATTTCTGAATCCTTGGTCCTGATCGATTCGTTTATTTAATTGGACGCTCGATTCGGGAATTGCGATTCTGGCGCATGTCCGAACTCACCGTGCAATATCTCGTGCTCGAGCGGCGCGATCCGGCCCGCAACATGGCGCGGTTTTACGTGCTCACGATCGAGCCGACGCTGTTCGGCGATACGGCCTTGGTGCGCGCATGGGGCCGTCTCGGTGGGCGTGGTCGGCGACGGCTCGATCTGTTCGATGGTCAGGTGCAGGCCGTCGAAGCCCTCGAGTCCTGGCTCAGGCGCAAAACCCGTCGTGGTTACGTCCAGCGGCATTTTTCGCGCGCGGAGCCGGCGTGCAACGCGCCGCGAGCCGGCCGATCTGGACAAAATGCCAACTAAAAGTATATCAAAGTAATCCGAAGTCATCTTCGTTCATATTCCAAGTTCGTTCATATTCCAAGAATTGTAAAACTATTCCATAATCTATGTTATGCGAATCGGAAATGCTATTAAAATCAATTGGTTATCTCTAGCGGCGACTGTTGCCCTCTCAATATTCCTTGTTCCCGCGTCATCATCGTTGCAGGCGACGAGAAGCAGTGCCACCGGATCCGGTGTTGGAATTAGGTCGGTTCTAGCGGACTTCGCCTAAGGCTTGGCGGCCGCTAACGTGAGCCCCTGCGCGACCGGCCGCGCCTACTGCGTGACAACGCGCACTGGTAACGAGCTGAGCGCACGCAATCCGCTGCTGTCCCGGTAGAGCGGCTCGCCTGCTATCTCAATCGATGCGACACGCTCAGCCAAAGCTGCCAGTACGGCTTCGCCTTCGAGCCGTGCGACCATCTGACCGACGCAGCCGTGGATGCCGGTACCGAACCCGATATGTCCGGCGACGTGCCGGGTGATGTCGAACTGATCGGCTCGCTCCCACCGCGCGTTGTCGCGATTTGCCGATGCAATCAGCAGCAACACTTTCTCGTGCTTGCCGATCGGCACACCAGCGACTTCGGTTTCGTGCGGCGTGGTCCGGAATACATATGGCGCCGCCGAATCGTACCGCAGGGTCTCGTCGAACGCCGCGCGCGCCAGCGACGGATTGGCGGCCAGGATGGCCCACTGCTGGGGATGACGGGAAAGGCTGTAGAGCGCCATGCCGATCGCACTGATGGTAGTATCCAGTCCGGCCGAGAGAAAGGATCGGACCAGCAGCGGCGCCTCTTCCTCTGTGATTTCGCCGGTATCCGCCGCCTCATAGACCTGCGCCCCGAAACTGCCGGGAGCCAACGCCTGCCGCAGGCATTTCGCGGCGACCCAGGGCAGCACCTTGGGCGCATGGGCCATCAGGCTTCGGAAGTAGTCGTTCTCCGGCCCCATGCCGGCAAACACCATCGCGCCATAGGTCAGGAAGTTTTCGCGGCCCTCATTGTCGATGCCGAGTGCGTCCGGGAACACGGTCAGCGGGAACACTTCTGCAAGATCGCGGATCGCATCGAACGACCCCTTTTCGACGAGGTCATCGACCAGCGCGACGGCCTTGGCCTTGAACGCATCTTCCAACTTCCGCATAGCGCCAGGCGACATGATCCGCGCCAGCACTTTACGGGTGCGCGTATGCAGCGGCGGATCCGCCTCAAGGACGATGCTCGGCGGGCGCCAGGGCTTTTCCTTGAAGTAGTTGGCTAGTCCGGCACCGCCGGCATTACTGAAGTTCACATGATCGGCGAAGATTGCCTTGACCTCGGCGAACCTGGGCACGGCGAAGATGCCGTACTTCTCAAGACGGATGATCGGCCCCGCGGCGCGAAGCTCGACATAGGCCTGGTATGGATCGGCGCGGGTATCCGCGCCGAACGGATCGAAGTCACTGCAGGCATGATCGAGCGCCAACATCCCCACTGCTTCCTCCTACTGTCTGTCGTTTCTGGTTAATTGACCATAGTCATTTATCTCAAGCGTAGCAAGCCGGTAATGAACGATCTTTCTTTGCTTGTCATTCCAGTGACGTAGCGGCAAGGAGAGACCGGCGGAGATTCGGAAAATGTCGATCAAGCGGTCAGGAAATCCCGAGAGCGCGCGGCGGTTTCAGCGCCGCGCGCGCCAGGAAGCCGACAAGCAGGCGTTGCAGGTACGCATCCTTGAAACTGCGCGCAGGGAATTCGCGACGGGCACCCTCGAAACTGTGTCAATCCAGAAGATTGCTGACGCGCTTGGCTACTCGAAGGGCACGGTCCTCAAGTACTTCCCGACCAAGATACTTCTGTTGCTGGCGGTCAAAGAACGGAATCTTGAGGAAATGGCGGATCGGCTCGAGCGCGTCCGCGCGCGACATTCCAACAGCGAGGCCCGGCTGCGGCGTGTCATGGAGACCTATATCGACTACTGGGTCGACAACCCCGATCACTTCCGCTCGCTCTATTCGATGGCTGGGACGGTCGAGGACAGACGCTTTCCTGATGGCGTCTATTTCGGGCAGACCGACATTGCGCGGCGGGGATTTGGGATTTTTGTGACCTCGATCGGCGAGTATCTCTCCGAGCTGGGTGTGGAGACAACGCCGATGCTAACGCAACGACTGGCAACGGCCCTGCTCTGCGCGGCGCATGGAGTGATTTCACTGCCGCTCGGAACGCCAACTATGAAATGGCCGGATATCCGTGGCAACGGCCGATTGGTACTCGGCAATCTCATTGACGCTTGGTCGGCGAAGATCGAAGCCGCGCGGCGGACGGACGCCTGGCCGAAAATTTCAATCATCAATTTCCTTTAGATCGGCCGCACGGAGCCAACAACTCGGTTTGTGAGACTCAACTCCGGCCATGTCTGTTCTATGCCAACCGCGGTCGCCGACTTGGCCCCTACTGTGTGCCCTACGGCGCTCACCCTCGTCCTTCTTTATGTCCGCGTGACCTGCATCTTCAGACGTCGACATCTCTCGCTACCGTCTCCCTGAATCGGGCCGACCTGCAAAAGGTCAGCGCAGCGCACCGCTTACAGGAGCCACCTCCAATCCGCACGGTCGAGGAGCCGATGCAGGCCATGACCCTATCACCGATGCGTTCGATAGCGCCGGTTCGACGCAAGCGCGACCATAACCTTCATTATGGAATATCCGAATCTGACTTTGCGCCAGAATCTACCGAAAGCTGCGTCTGCTTTGCCGACCAGTCAAAATCCACGCACGAGCTGATCGTCTTTTCCGCGCCCTCGCCGGCCTCCGGTACGCTGCTCATTCACGGAACGGCAGACGTCGTGGCGATGGGGCCGGTCATTGAGGGCTTTCAAAAGGCGCATCCCGAAACCGAAGTTCGCTATCGCCTCTATGAGACTGTCCCGCTCTATCAGGAGGCCGTGACACCGAGCGATGATAGGGCGGCCGCCGACCTTCTGATCAGCTCGGCCATGGACCTGCAGGTCAAGCTTGCTAATGATGGGCACGTCCAGAAGGCGTCGATCACAGTCCGTGGGTTGCCGGACTGGGCCATTTGGCGCGACGAGATCTTCGGGTTCACGCTTGAACCCGCCGTCATCGTCTACAACAAGGATGCTATCGAGCGCACTGAAGTGCCGAAGTCGCATCAGGATCTGATCCGGCTGCTGGAGATTTCGCCTGAGCGATTTCGTCGCAAGATTGCGACTTATGACATCGAGGTCAGCGGCGTCGGGTACCTGTTTGCAACCACCGAGTCCATGCTTTCGGCCAACTTCTGGCGCCTTGCGCACGCGCTCGGCCTCGCCGAGGCACGGCTGTATTGCTGTACCCAGGATATGCTGAATTCGCTGAGCCGCGGCGACGCCGTCATCGCTTATGATGTCCTGGGCTCCTATGCACTGCGCCAGGCGGAGGCGCAACGAAATCTGGGCATCGTGCTGCCGGAAGATTACGTCGTGGCCGTATCCCGCACGATCGTGATCCCCCGCAAAGCGAAACATGCGGCACTTGCCCGATCATTCGTCGAGTATGCGCTCTCGGAAGCCGGCCAGGCTGTCGTGTCAAATGCATTCGGTCTTTCGATTGCCGGTCTGGGTACTGACCGCGAGCAGATGAAAGCGCGGTATCTCGCTGACAAACCGGGCCTGCTAAATTTTCCGACGCTAGGGCTCCCGGCGCTGACCTATCTCGATGCGGTCAAACGCGAGCAGTTCGTGAAGACCTGGCAGCGGATCGTATCACCGCAAAACGGCGTGCCTTAACGCCGCCCTGCGTCACGATGTTGCTCACCTTCGGAAAGAGGAGCCGGCATGGCTCCCCATTACGAACGTAGTAGACCTTGGCTTCAGAAGTCGAACGTCATGCCGGTCGTGACCGCTTCGGCCTTGTTGCCGGAAACCACGTTGTTGTTGGCATCGCGGCCGCAGACGCCATAGCCGTGACCAGAGACGCCCAGGCAGTAATGCGCGCCCGGGCCGTTGCGTAAGTAGCTGCCGACCAGGTACCAGCTCACGAACGGACTGAAGTGATACTTGACGCCCAGCGCATATTGGTCGGCGCTCGAGTTCAGCGTGTTGAGCGCGAAATTCGCAGCGCCGGCGGCTGCAGGAGCCGCGACGGTGTAGGTGTTGAGGACGCCAGTGCCGGGCTATCCTGGCGACGAATTGGCGTGCGCGCAGGAGGCGCTGACATCCCATTTGTCGACCGTCTGGGTCGCGCTCACGAAGTAACCATCCCGCGAGCGTTCGTTGAAGGCCGGATCGGTATGCTCCCGGCGCATGATCTCGTAGATGCCGTAGAGTTGCAGGGCCCCGATCATGTCGTTGAACTTGTAACCGGCGCCGAACTTGGCCGCCCATTCATTCGCGACGCCAACCGAGCCCGGCGGTACGAGAAGGAGACCGCCATTGCTGAGCGGCGTGACCGCCTCGTCACCAATGCGATTGGTGCTCTCATGCAGCTCATAGGCCGCAACAGCCGTAAACGGGCCCTGATTGTAGGTCAGCGAGGCGCTGTAGAGATTGCCGTAGGAACCGTCGGTGCAGCCTTCCGGGGCTGAAGTCAGTGGGAAGCCGGAGCCGCTGCCCCGCGCCGAAGTGCCGGGGCAGTTGGAGTCGCCAAGGGCATAGTCGCTGTTGTCCTTTGCCGTGTTCTGTCCCGGCGACACCATGACAGCGGCCTGGAAACCATACCACATAGGCGATTCATACCAGATGGCATGAGACGCCCGCCAATCGAACTCGGCGCGCAGATCGCCGCCGGTGTTGCCCATGATGGAATTGTAGTCGCCGAGCGTTGCCGAGGACGGATCGTATTTCGACGTCGCCTTCTTGTACGGTGTATCGGCCTTGCCGGCCTTGATCGTTCCCCAGGGACTTTCCATGCCGATGAAGCTGTCGCGGGTACCGAACGCCGCGCGCTCCGTTGGAACGGCCGCGACTTCTACAAGCGACTCGAATTGCGCGATCGCCGCCCAGCCGGGATAGCCGTAGGGCGCGCGGACCCCGAAATAAGTCAGGTTGCTGGGGACGCCGAACTTGGTGCCCTGGTCGTAAACGCCGGCATTGAAGATGTCACCGGAGAGATCGACGTGGCCGTAGAGGGTCACCGTCGTGTTATCGATGAATGGGTTGCCTCCGGGAGCCTTGCTGTAGAGCGGCGCACCGCCACTGCTGACCACGGTGTGCTCCGGAGCGGGCACAGGCGCGGGTGACGGAGCGACTGCCGCATGCAACACCGGATCTGTCTCGACAGGATACGACGTTGATCGGCTCCTGCCGGAGACCATGCCGATCGGGAACCTTGCTGCCGCGTGCCGGATGTCCCTGAACCTGAGACGAGACGGAAAGACAAACAGCAGTGGAAGTCCCTCTGACCAGTCGGCGGCGGCGATGCCCGAGCGCTTTCTCGTTGTAGAGACCCAGCTGCGACGGCGGGGCCGAAGATGGATGTGGTTTCTATTCACGGCCGACGGTCACCTCATCATGCAAAGCTCGGAAAGGAGGCGCTCCGCGGCGCGGTACCAAGCCAACCGGGCGCTCTTCCAAATGATGCTGCGCGCCCCAGCTACGCCTACGGGCGTGGTAAAACCGGCACGCGCCAACATCGCTCGGTCCGCAGCCGGTCAGAGAACGAGACCGTGTACCCATAATCCCTTGGGCTGAGGCTACGAAGCGATCAAGGTGCGCGCGGCGGCCTAGTAGGCGCCGAAGGGCCAGATTCGGATATTTGCGTGGCAACTGAGGCCCTAAGTTGCCCGCACTCCTGGTCCGGCTCCCGAAAGCGCTTGCCCTTTCAAGACGAGTTTCCATGGGCTAGGATAAGTCGTTAGCGGCAAGTGCGCCGCGCGGATGAGAACTGGCTGAACATGCGCTGGTTTCGGGTTAGTGCCAGGCTGAATACATGGTTCGCGCTGTTCGCGCTGGCCATGAACTTTGCGCTGTCCTTCGGGCATGTTCACGCTGGCCAGGCGTCGGAGCGCGGTTCCATCGTGGACGCTCTGGCTTTGCCCGATCACGGTAAGGCGCAGGGGCATTCGAACGACTCTCACCCCGACTATCTGTGCCCAATCTGCGTCGCGAGCGCGGCGCTGGCTAACGGGTTGGCCTCGACACCCCCTGTAACCTTATTGGAGTTCAAGCAGGCTGCTGTTGATCGCAGGACGGCGCCACCTCGCCTCGTCGTCGCGCTTCGTCGCGCGCCATTCCAGTCCCGCGGCCCCCCCATCTCCTGACCCTCTTGCCCGCTATGCCGCTGGCTGGGGAGCCTCGCCACTTGTGAATGGTAAAGCTCCTTTCCATTTCGGAACGGCCCGCACGGCATTTTTAGCATCTCAAGCGCAGATTTGGTCAGGCGCCCATCATGGGTCTTCCGCTTCAGCTGTTGCGCCGCAAGGCGCTCGTCTCGGCATCATCAGTAGGCTTGCTCGCCCTTACCGGCGCGGCAGCGTTGGCGCAGGGCAACGCGCCTCAACCAGCCGCCACAGCCGAGCCGCAACCGCCGGACAGAACCCCTGCTCCCGCCATTCCCCCTGCGCCGCAGGAGACGCCGCAGCAGAGTGCCACGCCTGCGCCGGCTGCAGCTGAGCAGGCGGGGACGGGCAAACCTCTGCCGGAACTGCGCGTCGCCGCCCCGGTCGAACGGCGGCGGTCACCCAAGCCGCCGACGCCGCAGGTCGTCGTCAGGACCCTGCCGCCTGCGCCGACCCAGGCGCAGGTGGTCACCGAGCAGAACCAGCATTTCGATGCGGCTCGCCAGACCATCTTGGCGCCAACCGGCACGAGCCCCTATCAGATCACACAGCAGGCCATCGAAGCCCTGCCGCAAGGCGAGAATACCTCGCTGGATCGGGTTCTGTTGCAGGCACCAGGGGTGAGTCAGGACTCTGCGGCTGGCGGTGATCTGCACGTCCGCAACGAACACGCCAACGTTCAATACCGCATCAATGGCATCATGTTGCCCGATGGCGTAGGTGCGTTCGGCCAGATTCTCGACACCGGCATTGTCGGCAATCTTGCGCTGATCACCGGCGCGCTGCCGGCACAATACGGCCTGCGCACCGCCGGCGTCGTGGACATCCAAACCAAGTCGAGCGCCTTCGACAACACCGGCAAGGTCGGCATCTATGGCGGCAGCCACGAGACCATCACGCCCTACGCCGAGTGGGGCGGTACGGTCGGCAGCACTCAGTATTTCGTCTCCGGGCGCTACTTCGGCAGCAATCTGGGCCTGGAAAATCCGACCCCCTCCACTAACGCGATCCACGATCATACGGACCAGGGCAAGGGGTTTGCCTACCTCTCCACTGTCGTCGATCCGACCACGCGGATCGTCTACATGGGTGGTGTTTCCAACAGTCGCTTCCAGATTCCGAACAATCCCGGCCAGGCGCCTCAATTCACAGCCTTTGGCGCGTCCGACTTCAATTCCGCCAATCTCAACGAGAACCAGCGTGAATTCAATTCGTTCAACGTGCTGGCGCTCCAATACTCCAGCAATGGGCTGGATCTGCAGACCTCTTATTTCAACCGCTATAGCAGCGTGCATTTCGTGCCAGACGTCGTCGGCGATCTCGTCTTCAACGGCGTGGCCTCGGACGTGTACCGTCGAAGTCTGACTCATGGCGTTCAAACCGATGCGGCTTACCGCCTCTCAGACGCTCATACACTGCACGCAGGCTTCACGGTCAGCGCTGAGAATGCCTTGGTGAGCAACGGATCGGTTCTGCTGCCAGTCGACAGCACAGGCGCTCCGGTTGATGCGCCCTTCAACGTGCTCGATCAAAGCAGCAAGACCGGCTTTCTGTTCGGAACCTATATCGC
The DNA here is from genome assembly GCF_023100665.1 of Bradyrhizobium sp. CW1. NCBI lineage: Bacteria > Pseudomonadati > Pseudomonadota > Alphaproteobacteria > Hyphomicrobiales > Nitrobacteraceae > Bradyrhizobium > Bradyrhizobium sp. CW1. The sequence continues at coordinate 48,276 of NZ_CP064685.1, read as the reverse complement.
GGACGAATGGAAAGTGACAAACCAGCTCACCGTGAACTACGGGTTGCGGTTTGATCAGATGATGCAGTACACCAATGCGAACCAGCTCAGCCCGCGCATCAGCATGACCTACACCCCGAGGGACGGCACGGTGTTCCACGCCGGTTATGCTCGGTATTTCACGCCGCCGCAGCTCGTGCTGGCGGCACCGACCAATCTTGGCCTGGTGCAAAACACCACGCAGCAGCCGGAGGTGAACTTCGCAGATCCGGTTCGTCCCGAGCGTTCGCACTATTTCGACGTTGGCGTCACCCAGAAGCTCTTACCCGGTCTCGAAGTCGGCGTGGACGGCTACTACAAGATGGCCAGGGACCTGCTGGATGATGGGCAGTTCGGCGCTGCCTATGTGCTGACCGCGTTCAACTACGAAAAGGGCGACAATTACGGCGTAGAGCTCTCGGCGAAATACACGGACACGCATTTCCGCGCTTATGCCAACATCGCTTATGCGCGACAAATTGCGACGAACGTCGTGTCGAACCAGTTCTTATTCGGTGCCGACGAGCTTGCCTACATCGCGAGTCACTATGTCTACACCGATCACTCGCAGTGGGTCTCGGGATCGGCGGGCGCGTCGTACAAGTGGGATAGTGGCACCCGTGTTTCGATGGATGTCCTTTACGGCAGTGGTCTGCGCAGCGGCTTCGCGAACACCGCGTCGCTTCCCTGGTATTCGCAGGTGAATTTCGGCGTCTCGCATGAATTCAAATGGTTCAACGACGTGAAGCCGACAACCTTGCGCTTCGACATCGTCAATGTGTTCGACACGATTTACGGAATCCGCGACGGATCCGGGATCGGCGTGTTCGCCCCGCAATTCGGGCCACGCCGCGGCTTCTTCTTCGGTATTTCGCAGAAGCTTTGAGCGGGGGCGGATGCGAAACCTCAACAGATACGAGAATCAGATGCGTCACACCGATCTCAAGTCACGGACCGCAACCCAAGGCCTGGCACGCCTGCTCGCGCTCCCGAGCGCCGTCGTCCTCTTGCTCGCCACGTCGACCGCTGCGCTGGCGCAGAGTGACGCCCCAAATCCGCTGTTGCCGCGGAATCTATCGCCATGGGGCATGTTTGTGAACGCCGACGTCGTGGTGAAGGCGGTGATGATCGGGCTCGCCTTTGCTTCGCTCGTGACCTGGACGATTTGGCTCGCCAAGACCATCGAACTGCGCTTGGCAGCCGGGAGCGTGCGGCGACGGCTAAGGATGCTGGAAAGCGGCCCGCAATTGTCCGAGGCGGTTCGCGCCTGCGACGGCGCAAGGGATGCTGTGGCGCAGCTCGTCCTTTCCACAGCGCGCGAGGCCGAACTTTCCGACTTCATCGTCGACGATGGTCTCAAGGAGCGTGTCGCGTTGCGGTTGGAACGCGTCGAGGCGGCAATGACTCGGCAGGTCTCGCGGGGCGTCGGGATCTTGGGCACCATCGGCGCGACGGCGCCTTTCGTCGGCCTATTCGGCACCGTTTGGGGGATCATGAACTCATTCATCGGCATCTCCGAGGCCCATACCACCAACCTCGCCGTGGTCGCGCCCGGCATTGCTGAGGCGCTGCTGACTACGGCGGTTGGCCTCGTCGCGGCGATCCCCGCCGTCGTCATCTACAACCATCTTGCGCGGGTGATCAGCGGCTACAAGGGCTTGCTCGGCGACGCCTCGGCGCAGCTTCTTCTCATGATCAGCCGCAGTGCGAGTTCTCCAGCGTCGATGCGGTTCCGGGCGGCGGAGTAGATCATGGCTGTTCGACTTGGCACGCGCGCGAACGACGATCTCGAGATCCATCACGAAATCAACGTCACGCCGTTCATAGACGTGATCCTGGTGTTGCTGATCATCTTCATGGTGGCGGCGCCGCTCGCAACGGTCGACATCGGCGTCAATCTGCCGGCCAGCACGGCCCCCGAACAGCCGCGCCCGGACAAGCCGGTGTTCGTGACGATCAAGTCGGATGGCACGATTGCAGTTGGGGATGCAGCCGCATCACGCGACGAGCTCGCGACTACGCTCGACACCGCGACCGGTGCGCACAAGGATGAGACGATCTTCATCCGCGCCGACAAGGCGCTCAGTTACGGCGAATTAATGGGAGTGATGAACGTCTTGCGTGATGCCGGCTATCTCAAGCTGGCGCTGGTCGGTCTGGAATCGCCGGCGCACAAGCCATGACGGTATTTGCGCTCCATCTGCCGGACAGACGCGGCCTTTCGCGCTGGAGCCTGGCTGCGATCATTGTTGCGGCTGCGCATGTGGCAATCGTCGCCTCCGTTACGCTGTGGTACGCGCGCCAGCCGCGCCAGCCGGCGATCATTCCAGCCATCGCGGTCTCGCTCGCGCCGATGGAGGCCTCCTCACCCGAGGTTCAGAACCAGGATCTCGCGATCGGGCCAGCCATGCAGCAGGCCGATGCGGCGCCAAAAGAGCCGCCCAAGACCGAAGAGCAGAAGCTCGAGCAGCAAGTACAACCGCCGCCCGCGCAGCAACAGGCTGATGTGACGCTTCCGAAATCCGAACCCAGACCTGTCGAGGAGCCCAAGCCTGAAGCGCCGCCGCCCGCTCCGGAAACCCGCGCGCCACCGAAAAGCGAGCGCGTCGGCCAGTTCGCGCAAGCCGCTTCGAACCGCTATGATGCTCTTGTTGCCGGTCATCTGGAACGCTTCAAGCGTTATCCCGCGGGGGCACGGGGTGAGGCGGGCACGGCCGTTGTCCGCTTCGCGCTGAACCGCAAAGGTGAAGTGGCGCGTGCCGAGGTGACGAGATCGTCAGGCCACACTGTGCTCGATCAGGAGGCCCTCGCGATCCTCCGTCGCGCCAGCCCGTTCCCTGGTTTTCCGTCCGAAAAACCGGGCGACCTCGAGACTTACGTCGTCCCAATCAACTTCCATCACTGAGCTTTCCTAACGACGGGGCGATGCGCCCGCAGGAGCGCCAGGATGTGCCCGTGCCGCTTCGCCATATCCTTGATAAACCCGGTCGTAGACGCCGTCCCAGCGCCAAAGAGCGGCCGGAAGCCGCCAGAAGGACCCTGTTAGAATTCCCGCAGCTCATCGACTACTACATCAAGCTGAAGGAACAGCACGGCGGCGAAGCAGCCGACCTTAGTGCCGAGAAGGTGCTTGCAACTGAATACACATTCATCCGGCAGGTCGCCGATATTCAACACACGCTGCTTCGTGAGACTACCTTCTACGGAATCGGCGGCGGCGCCTATGAAGAGGCGCATGCGCGCGTCGGGTATCTGAAGGATGTCATCGAGAACAAGGGTGGACACCGACTGTTTTATCACCACGGGGCGCCAGTTCAGCGAGAAAAAGACCTTCAGATCCTCTACCGCCTGGTCTGGTTCGGGACGCCTTCCGATGTTGGTACCGAAGCAAACGACGGCAGAGGACCGGTTGATTTCAAAATCTCACGAGGCGCACACGACAAAACCCTCGTCGAGATGAAGTTGGCAAAGAATACAGCTAGAGCGAAACCTTCAGAAGCAAGTCCCGATTTACCAAGCTGCAAGCGACGCCAAAAATGCAATCAAGGTGATCCTCTATTTCAGCGTCGCCGAGCTTCGGAAGGTGAATGCAATTTTGAAGAAATTGGATATGACAGACAACAAGGATATCGTTCTAATTGATGCCCGCGTCGACAACAAACCGTCAGGTTCTAAAGCTTAACCGTATGCCGCGCGATCTCACCACCGGAGGGTCGACCACGATTACGACCGTGCCCGCACCGCGGTCACACTCGGGATCGCTGGCGATGTCCCGAGCAACACGGGCGCCATATTCGACCGCTAGTTCAGCAGAGCCAAATAGCTCCCCCGTGTCGTCCGCCTGTGTCTCTCCCTTGTGGAGAATCGGAAAGTAGTAACGTCGCATCGCCGCCCTCGTCTTTTTAGCGCGGCGATCATGCCCACGCCTCGGGACGGCGCGTACCTGTCGAAAAGGACAGGTTCGTCGAACAGCGCTATTCACCAGGGATGGCCCGATAGGGCGGCATTAGAGCCGACAGCAAGCAATCCCCAACTAAAGCCCTACGATCTTTGTTGCGCTGCGCTCCCTTGAAGGGAGTGGACGGCATCGCTATGCGCACTTTGGAACATAACTCGCTTCTCATGAGTTCCTGACCCGGAACACACCTGACCGGCGACAGGGAGAGAGGGATGCAAGGGGCCGCGGTTCTAATCTTGGTCGTCGAGGACGATCAGCTTGTCCGAGACCTGGTGACAGATGCATTGTCCGACGGCGGCTTTACGACCGAGGTCAGCGTCAGTGGAGAGGATGCCGTCAAACTTCTTCTAAGCGACGCCACCAAGTATCGAGCCCTCATCACCGACATCAATCTGTTTGGTACTGTTGACGGTTGGCAAGTCGGCCACCGCGCCAGAGAGTTAAATCCTGACATCCCTGTTATTTACATGACTGGTGCGGCGGCCGATCAGTGGTCCGCTCACGGCGTGCCCAACAGCATCCTATTGAGCAAGCCATTTGCGCCAGCGCAGATCGTAGCAGCCGTCGCTCAGCTTCTGAACACCGGCGCGCCTCCAGCGTAGTGTCACACTGATGCCTTCAAAGAAAAAGAAGGCCAAGAAGGCAACGGCTTCGTCGAAGCCGGGTCGAAAAGCTGCCATGCAGCAGACGATCCTGAATGAATTCGCCGAACTGCGGGCCTTGGTGAAGAAGCTGCTGCGCAAGCTCAATTGATCGGTGCTCCCTCGAAGGGAGTGATCGGCGTGCGCCCCAAGGGGCTACAAAAGTAAGACAGTAACGTTGGCAGTTTATTTTACGAGACGCCGCACCGAAATTCGCTCTATGATGTGCGTTCGGAAAAGTTTCTACCCGATTTGCGCTGACTGAATTCGTTTCCAATCGGGGGTTGATTGCCATGCGCCCCATCCAAAGTGAGCAGATTGCAGCGCTATTCAAATTGCACGCCCAACAGCTTGAATCCCTTCGCATCGATCCCGAGATCGAGAGGGAATATTCAGAGATCCTTCTTTTAAGAGAGAAGATAAAATTGGCGACCGATCAGAAGAAGGCGCGCCGGCAATTCCTTGCTCGGTGCCTGCCACGCGCCTGAAGGTCAAGTGCGCTGTCGAAAAGGGTTGGATCGAGCTGCTCGAGAGCGGGACCTACGTCCGGCTGCTGGCGCCCGGGCAGGATACGTTGTCGCCCCGTTAGGAACCGTGCCCCGATTACCCGGTTTGGTCTCTCGCTGGCTCGTGCGAGCTGGCGGAGCGGCTCCGGCCCATAATACTCCAGCCCCCCAAGCCGGGGCCGTCTCTTGTGCTCTGTCCTGACGGACACAATGAAGATACCCAGAGGCAAGTTTATAGGCGAGCGTGTCGGCGGTCTCCCGGCACATGAGGCCGAACATTTCATCAAGTGCCCGGCTTGCGGTGGCTGGATCGATATGCGCGACCTAGGATCAGTTTTCGACCATGAGGGGCCGCTGCCCCATCCTGGCCAGGACTCAGGCACAACGGGGCGGAGTAAGCGATCTATGCCCATAGAGATATATCGTGGCCATGTGCTCGACCCCGACCAGATGGAGGCGCTTCGCGTCCAGCTTGAGAACTTCGACAGCATCCAGGAAGTCGACGCCGAGCTGCGCGGCATCATTGAGCGCAACTGGCCACATCTCATAGCAAAGCTCCCTCCGGATGACGTCTGAACGGATTTAAGCCTCTGAGCCCCCCGTATGGCCGCAAGCAAGAACATCCGCATTATCCCTCACGAAGCCGTGCCGCAGACCGGCAGCTTCGAGGTGCGTTTTCCGGACGGGCGCGCCAGCGTCTATTTTTCTTCGAGGATATTCCTGGCCGGCGCATGCGGCCGGAGATGCTCGACAGCGCTACAGCAGAGGCCAAGGCGAAAGCACTAGCCCGCGCCGAGCAAGACAAGCTGCCAAAGCCCTGAAGAGCGGCCCCTGTCCCAGCAACCTCGTCGTCTCAGCGTCCTTAACCGCCGCAACAACGCGGGTGGGCAGCGTAGCGTCGTGCGCAAGCGCTCTCCCTGATGGGCACCCGAATTAACCACTAGTTCCGATCAATTCTAATTGGACAACAACACTGCTTGTTAGCGGGCCCCACCGGCTCAATGTGTGAGTATGGCCGTTTTGCGGGCTTCGGCGGGACCGGAAAACTGACTTCGTAAGGGGCGAATCGCAATCGCAGCGATCGCTTCGATTCGAAAGTTACCTCCTCATCTTGGAGCATCTCGCCATGATCGAACGTCGTGCAATGGAGCGCATACCGATCAACCAGGCGGCGCAGCTGTCATTTGGTGGAATTCGTGGGACACATCCATGTATGGTGCGCGATATCAACGCCCTTGGGGCCTGCATCTCCACACCCTACTACGTGTTTGCGAACGAATTTGTGCTGTCGTTCAACGGCCATTCCGCAATTTTTATGTGCCGCGTCGTCTGGAGAAAAGGAACTCGTTGCGGCGTCTCGTTCCTTCTGCGCCATCGCTCGCCGAGATCGGCGGACTATTCCAGCGAGCCCTCAAACGTGGCAGTTGAGTAACGAGCGACTAACGATTGCGCGCTGACGCTCCTCAGCCGAAAATGAGGCGCGTAGTTCAACCGTCGCGCGATGGGCTGAATCCTCAGCAATGGGCTAACGGCGCTGTCCGCCATGTCGGCGGCGAGCTCGCTGCCGTCCTTCAGGCGAATGCCGTCCCGCGTGAACGTGTCGATCTCTTTGGGACCACAGAGGCGCGCTTAATGACGTCCGCGCGGGTTGCGCATACTGCGCTATGTTGTTAGACCGCGCTCCTATCAATGAAGGAGAGCCGAGTTGGCCAAAAAGAAAAAGACTGTCCGCCGCGAGTGGACGCGTGACGATATCAAGGACCTGAAGGCGCACTCCAAGGGTAAGCGCGATTTTCTCCGCACGATGACGCCCGCGCTTTTGACGGATGGCCTTCGTATCGAGGGCGGCATCTGACCCGTTCAGGCAGCGGCGGTTTTGGGGAAGTTGAAGGGCAGCAGGTCGGTGATATCGGCGTCGTCGGCGCGCTGAGGCAATTCGGTGAGCACGTGGCGCAACCAGGCTAACGGCTCGACGCGTGAGGCGCGGCAGGTCAGCATCAGACTGTAGACGACGGCACTGGCCCTGGCTCCCTCGACGGTGTCGCTGAACAGCCAGCTCTTTCTGCCAGTGGCAAAGATTCTGATATCGCGCTCCAGGAGATTGTTGTCGATCGGCATCCTGCCGTCTTGCGTGTAGCGCGTCAGATATGACCATTGGTTCAGAGTGTAGGATACGGCATCGCCAAGCTTGCTGTCGGGCAAGACCTTCGGGGCGATTTGATCGAGCCATTCCTTGAGGGCGTTCAGGACGGGAATGCTGTGTTGCTGGCGGAAGCGGCGAATGCATTGATCTGGCGTTTCGCCTCTGTCTGGTTTTTCGTCCCGCGCCTGCCTTTCAACCCGGTAAAGCTGTTCGAAGAACCGCAGCGCCTGCTCTGGCGGGCCGCCGCCCTTCTTCCTCGCCTTGAGGGCATCGACAAAGCGCCGTCGGGAGTGGGCCATGCATCCAATGTGGGTGGTCCCTTCCAGCGTGCGCCATGCGGTATAGCCGTCACTCATCACGATGCCACGGTAATCGCCGAGGAAGGCCTGCGGGTGGATCTGGCCGCGGCCCGGCTGATAATCCAGAAGAACGATGGGCTCGTGACTGCCCTGGCCGCTGCGATAAGCCCACATGTACGATGTGCTGGTGGCTTTTTTGTCCTTCTCCTTGAGGACCTGAACCGTCGTCTCGTCGCCATGGATGAGAGGTTGCAGTCTGAGCCGCAGCTTCAGGGCGTCTGAGATGCGATGCAGATGCTTCTCGCTCGAGCCGATCACCCAGTGACCCAAAGCGCCGCGGCTGACAGGAACACCTGCGCGTTCGAAGGCCTGCGCCAGACGGTAGAGCGGCGTGCCATCGACATATTTGTGAACCAGCGCGAACGCCAGCGTTGAGGCCGTGGCAACGCTGCCCGGCAAGGGCTGCGTCGGCATCGGCGCGGTCACGACAGGGGCATTGATCCCGGTGCGATCGCAATGGCGGCACCCATATTTGAAGCGCACATTCTGTAAAACCTTCGCCTTCACCTCGATATGAAGTTGCTCGGTGACAGTCTCGCCCATGCGATGCATCTGGCCACGGCAGCAAGGACACGCCTTCTGATCGTCGGGCAGGTCATACTCGACCCGCTCACGCGGCAGGTTCGCCGGCAGCGGTCTGCGGCCGCGCTTCTTTCCCGTTGTGCTTTCGACGGGTGGCAAGCCCGTGTCCGGAAGTTCGGCGATATTGTCCGTTTCGCTGCCGGCATCATCCTCGTCGGCGGCCTGCTCGGCTTCATTGAACAGACGGTCGACGTGCTTTTCGCTGCGCGGCGCAAAACGATGCAGGCGTGCCAGCGCCAGTTCTTCCTCGAGCCTGACGACGCGCTCCGTGAGCTGACGATTCTCCACCTGCAGCGCAGCAATGCGCGCCAACAGCGCTTCGACACTCGGTTCGCCGGTTCGATTCATCGGATTCTTGAATCTGAACCGTACCGACGCGTCAACCGCTCAAGTCGAGAGCTCAGCCGGCAACCTGATATTGCCGCACCGGATGGCGGACCATCGCATCGATATCGATGCCGTCAAGGATCCAGTGCAATTGCTCGGTCGTCAGCGTGACGACCGCCTCCTGGCGGCGCGGCCATCGGAACTTGTCCTCGGTCAGCCGCTTCAGGACCAGCACAAAGCCGGACCGGTCGAAGAACAGCAACTTCATCCGGTCGCAACGGCGATTGCAGAACGCAAAAACCGCCGGAGCGAACGGATCGAGCGCCATCGTCTCCTGGACCAGAACCGCAAGGCTGTTGATGCCAGCCCGGAAGTCGATCGGCTCACGGTGCAGATAGACCTGCAGGTCACCGCCCAGTCTGAACATGGCCCAGGGCTCCGATGATCGCCGTCAATGCATCCACATCGCCGCATTCCAGCGCGACCTTCACGCCGTTCGGCAGCGACGCGCTCACTTTGGCCGGAGAACAAAAAGCTGTAGTCCCCTTGGGTTCCGACCCGCGCACTTCATCGCAAGCCGCCGGCAAACCCACCATCGCCACGCTGCTCCCCCGCGACAGGGCGCGATCGGAAGCCCCCTCAAGTTGAACCGGGATGAACGCCGATGGGGGAGACCGCGGGAGAGACCTGGTCGCGGTGTGCTTCTTGATCCATTTCCGAAGCAGGTTCGCGTTGACCCCGTGTTCGAGCGCAAGTCTCGATACCGAAACGCCAGGCTCAAGACAACTCGCGACAAGACGCTCCTTCGATGCCGCCTCGTAGCGCCGGCGACCGTTCCGACCAACAAGCCTGACCCGCAGTTTCTGATCATCGTCTGCCATCACAAGGTGTCCACCTATTTTGGTGGACACCTCATGCATCAGAGCACTCAAAAGCAAAAGGTGCAGGGAAATTCGCGCTTACCTCCAAGGCACGGACGCCCGTCGTCAAAATAGCCAAGATGACGAAGCGAACCGAGGGAGCGCTACGTCAGAAGGCGATCGTGCTGGGAATTGGTCTGGGCCATCAGCGGTAGTGGTGGTCGCGCGCGCTTGCGTGTACCACGGCCGCTGCAATCAGTCGGAACGATCCCACCGGAAGGCCGTTGTGTCCGATGGTCAAAACGTCCGATAAATTTCGCGAATGCCGAGAACTGCCTGCAGCTCGCCGAGGGGGCGACCAATGCGCAGGCGGCACTCCGTTACAAGCGGATGGCGCAGGCTTGGTCCGCCTTAGCGACAGAACAGGATTGGCTCGACGGCTATCCTACACAAAGTGATCGGGCCGGCGAGTTAGCGGCGGACGCGATCGATGGTTTGCGCGATAAAGATGCTAGCGCCGCTGACGTCAAGGCTCGTAAGAGCCGACTCATAGATGGCCCAGTTGAGTTTCGGAAATCGCGCGTGGACAACGATTGATCGTCAGCCACGCGCCTCTCGTTGTGCCGAGGCGTCGTTCACCGACCTGTCTGACCGGAAAACGCCGCAAACCCGCTTGACCGGATTTTGGCTGTATCACCCTATCCGTAGATTTTCCGCCGAGTCTTTTCCGCGATTGTTCACGACGTCGAAGCTGACCTTAGCTCCCTCTGCGAGCGAGGTGTAACCAGTCTTCTCAACGGCGGAGATATGAACGAACACATCCTTGCTGCCCGAATCCGGTTGAATGAACCCGTACCCCTTCGTCGGGTTGAACCATTTGACGGTGCCTATAGCCACTTAACTTCTCCATTTGAGACCATGTTGAGCGTCCACTAAAAAACGGTCCCGGCACCCCTACATGCCGGGACCGTTGGAGGCGACTTGGCGGAATGGGATCGCCAAGCATCTCTAGCCTAGGAAGATTCAGCAGTCGGTTCTGTTCGCTTTTGAACATTGGCATACTGTTCCCTCGTGGGAACGGAGTTGGAAAGGCGTGCTAAGCGCAAGAGCCTGCGAGTTCTGACGGGAGGTTGCCGAAATTCATTTTCATGGTTGGCTCGCGAGTCATCAGCGCGAGACCAGCTTCTGCCCGACAACATCATTCGGCCACCGGGGAATGATCCGCGTGGAAATGCCGCTGGCGCCAATGGTCGTCAATTACCCGAAACCGCCCACCCAACACGGAGTCCGGCCCTCAGTGAAGTCCCGGCTGTTTTCAACGCAGCGATGACGTGACCATCAAGGCTTGCCGGTGCCTTCTCTATTGCTACCCTGATTTCCGTCTCTTGCGACTCGGTGTTGCACGGGCATGGACTAAACCCCCGCGGCATCTCAACGATTTGCCACGGCTCGATGTGCTCGCTGCCGGCCTGCAGCGTCGTCATCCGGAAAGCGGATGGGCCACCCTGTTCTGAGATTCCCGCGACCGACACCTCGAATGGACTCGCGGCGCCCATTGCGGCCATCCGGTCATTCAGCTCCTTAAGCGTGGGGCCGATCGCCTGCTGGAATTCGTCAAAGCCGCTTGCCGCTATTGTCGACAGAGCAAGCGACACGGCCTGAAAAACAACAAAGTGCTCGGCGCGGATCGTTGCAGCAGCCCGAAATTGAGGAAGCAAGGTCGCCTTGTTACAGATCGCTGTGATCGTCTGATCCGCTGTGCTCCATACGAGTGCATCTGAAATGAGATGAGCCCCGTCCGAGCCGACGATGAGGTTAGCTGCCGACATTAATAAATACCCTCGAATTGAAAGTTGACCGAGCTATCGCCCAAAGTTGGTGACGGCGGGAATCGGAAAGGCGGCATATCGTGGGGGTGCTTGACGCCTCCACTTCTCCACCGAAGGAGCGATATGGCGTGTCCAACGATAACGTCATCCATCTGATTCAGCCAGGAATCTTCGACGATCAACTCACAGAAGTCTTGCGCAATGGAGCGCGTGCCCTGCTGGCCCAGGCGGTCGAGGCCGAGGTTGCAGACTTTCTAGGCCAGCATGCCCATTTGAAGACCCGGGACGGCCACCAGCGCGTCGTCCGCCACGGTCACCTGCCGGAGGGCGAGGTGATGACCGGCATCGGTCCGGTCGCCGTCCGCCAGCCGCGTGTACGCGATCGCGAAGCGGACGCCGCCGATCCTGGCCGCATCCGGTTCTCGCCGTCGATCCTGCCGCCCTACATGCGCCGGTCGAAGTCGATCGAGACGCTGCTGCCGATCCTTTACCTGAAGGGTATCTCGACCGGCGACTTCTCTGAGGCGCTGGCTGCGCTGCTCGGCAAGGATGCTGCCGGGTTGTCGGCATCCGCCATCGGTCGCCTGAAGGATGGCTGGCTCGACGAGCACGCCGCGTGGCAGAGGCGCGATCTGTCGGCGAAGCGCTACGTCTACATCTGGGCCGATGGCATCCATCTTCAAGCGCCCCTCGAAGACGAAAAGCAGTGCATCCTGGTGCTGATCGGCGCGACCCCGGAAGGCCGCAAGGAACTGGTCGGCTTCACCGATGGCGCCCGCGAGAGCGCGCAGGACTGGCGCGATCTGCTGCTCGATCTGAAGCGGCGCGGGCTCGACGTGGCGCCGCAGCTTACCATCGCCGATGGCGCACTCGGGTTCTGGAAGGCGGCCGGCGAGGTCTGGCCGAAAACGCGCGAGCAGCGCTGCTGGGTGCACAAGACCGCCAACGTGCTCGCCAAGTTGCCGAAGAGCCAGCAGCCGAAGGCCAAACGCGCGTTGCAGGAGATCTGGATGACTGAAACGAAGCTCGCCGCCGAGCTGGCGTTCGACGCCTTCATCGAGAGCTACGCGCTGAAGTACGAGAACGCCGCCGATTGCCTGAGCAAGGATCGAGACACGCTACTGGCGTTCTACGACTTCCCGGCCGAGCACTGGAAACACTTGCGGACGACGGATGAGATGGACAAGCGATTTTTTTCATGACCGAGATGACGATTGCAGAAATCGCGTACGTCCATTCTTTTGTTCGGCTGCGCCGCGGGCCATTCTTCCGTCCCGGCCATCGATCTCGCAGCCGCCGCGCGCAGGGGCAGTCAAGGCTGGCCGCGTTTGCGGCCACCGCAAGGCTTGGCCTTGACCGGCCCGAGCACGGCGGCATGCTGGCGTGGAACGGGACTGCATTCCTGGCTGGCACTTGCCGTCAGGCGGGATTATCCTTGGTGGGCGGGCGACCTCGTGGCGAAGCGTGGCGCATCGGCTGCAAGCGCCACCAGGCTGCCCTATTTTGTCTTGCCGAGTTGAGGCGCCCGCGCGCCGGTTTTTGGCCGCCATGGTTTCCATTGCCTCACCAAGCGCTCGTAGCTTTGCTCCGCCTGTGCGGCAATCAACATCTCGCGGTCGCGCAATACCTTGATGTTGTAGGCATACGCTGGCCCACGCCGGCTGCCTTTCTGTTGCGGATGTCCGGCTTGAAGCTGCATCGCGCGGGTCTTGATGGCGACCAGTGCCGGGCGCGCCCACAGGTAATCCTCGCCCTTCGTCAACAAATGCCATCAAAGCACGGTGAGCTTCCGGGCCACGGCCACCGCGGCGATCTGATGGCCGCGCGCAACCGGAGAAAGCCCTTACGGCCAAGGCGACCTTTTGTCAGTGCCGGGATTGACCAAGGACGGACGGCTCATTTCTGTCGAATTCACTATTGTCTTGTTGCGCGATGACGGGAGACGGCCCGCTGGAACTGCAGCGATCCTCCGTGACGTGACGAGGCGCTTTGAAGAAACCCGTGAACTGAGGCGTCAGCTTAGCAACTCCAGCAGCCGCGACTCCGCACCGATTGTCAACACTGCGTCTTGCCCAGCGGAAGCGGGAGTATGAAATGACCGACCTTCCTCGTCTAGAGTCTCAGTACGATGCGTTTTTGTTCGCTTCCATTTGCGATACAGATGAGATGACATTGAGCGTCTTGTCTGTTCTTGCACGTCACGACGTCGATCCCTGGCGTCGCCGGCGCATAATTGGTCGAGAACGCGCGGTCGATCTGCTGTACATCATAAGCAATGCGCTGGGCCTGAGCGACCAATTTCGCATGCTGTCGTGGCGTATCGGACCGCCGCGGGAAGGAACTCCCGCCGAAAGACGATCCGAACGGCGGCCATCATTCGTTTGAACAAGGACCCGGGCAAGAGCACATCGCCGCTGATGAAGCGGGCCAGACGACCATCCCGGGTTAGCGGTTCGCGACGATCGGCAATATCGGAAGGACCCGTATCCGTCCTCCAGGTGTCGGCATGCGTCTGTGATCGCTACCTTTGCATCAATTAAATCGGCCGCGCGCCAAGGCGCGCGGCCGAAATTTTGGATGGTTGGCCGGGGCCGCGCACGCGCGGCCCCGGATGAGAACTCACTCGGCAGCCTCCGAATAGGCATCATCGCCTAGCCCAGCATTGGGCGCATCGGATTGCTCTTGCGGCTTGGCAGTCCTCAGCACAGCGGGCAGCCAGTCGGTCGCAGCGAGCAACTGCTCGGCTGCTTCCGCCATATCGACCTTCTTCATATCTGCCATCCGCTCGGCAGCCTCGCCGCTCACACCGTCGTTGACAGCCTCCAGAATGCGGGCCTTGGTGACGCGACCTAGATATCGGAAGACAAAATGACAGCTGGCTCACAGACGCACGTCTCCCCCTCAAGATGAAGCCGCCAATTTGCCTGAGCCTAGTGAGGACGAAATGGCCGTCGAGCGGCGAGTTTTGGTGACATTTTCAAAGTGAGAAGCTGTCAGCGCCACATCGTCGGCGAGTTAACTGTCCGCTTCAGCGGGCCAGTTCACATGACCCGCGTTAACCCTGTCGTTGATCTTCTCCCGTAGCCGTTCTCCCTGGTTCACCTCTGCCGCTAAGCGGCCTTATTGGACCGTTGCAATCGTTCTCCGATTTCTGGAGCTCACTTCTAAGAGGATCTGAGCGAGGTTTCTCGTTCAGAGAGCGTGAAATCAGATGAGAGTGGCTCTCTTCCTCGTTGGCCTCGCGACACTCGCGGTGATGGAGCTCGAGGCACCGCCTCGCATGACAGAGCCTGTGAACGAGCCGCCTGCTGAGGCGACTGTCGGATTGCGCCCCTCACAGGATACACTGACCAAGGTAGACCGGCTCGAAATTCGGCAATTCAAAGCGCCGCCGCAGCCGCTTTCCTCGAGCGAAATGATGCATCCGCCGGACCAAACTGCGATCGTTGCGCAAGAAGATTCGAAGATCATCGAGCAGCAGGAGCGCAGCGCAACCGGAAAATCCGCGATCATGCTGCCCAGACCTCGGCCCCGGCACGGAACTTCCGAGGCAAGCGCTGGCGCCAGTCGCGCCCAACCAGTCGCTGAGGCCAGGCCGTGCCGGTCAGGTGCCTTCGATGTGCTTTTCAAAGCATTGAACCTGCAGACGCGATGTCAGACCTAGCGCAAGGATTCGTCTGCGTCGGGACGACAGCCGACCGCACCCCGCGGCTCCCCGCGCATGTGTCAGAGCAAGCACGCCGCGCCGAGGAAATCCGACCACCTCGCCCCGACGAGCGTGGATCCGTTGTCGCGGCGCGGAATTGGCCGTCGCCGGAAAACAGCGCCACGGCGCCGGCCGGTCCCGCGAGATGGGCGAGCTTCCGCACGTAGACACGCAGAGGCTCGCATGACGCCCGTCATAGGGACCGTCGCCACCGATGCTTCCAAAGAAGCCACGCGGTATTCCCGGGTAAATGACCCCGTGCTTTCCTCAGGGGCAGGACCTGCGTCAGCCTGCGGCCGCGATCCGTTTCTCGAATTCATTGGGCAGCTCGATATCGACTTCAAGCGTCGAGACACTTTCACCTCTATCCATCCGAACGATAACCTTTTCCGGATCGAGCATGACGTGTCGCGAGACCACGGCAAGTATCTCTTCCCGCAGAATCCCAAGTAAATTCGGCTGGCCGCGCAGGCCGCGTTCGTGCGCCAAAAGAATTTGCAGCCTCTCCCGGGCAACCGGGGCGGAACCGGGGCGGCGGCTGAGTAACCGCAAAAAGTTCATGCTCATGCCGCCCTCCGTCCAAGCAGCCTTTCCATAAAGCCCTTGCGTTCGACCGGCACCATCATCGTAATCATCTCGCCATTCAGGCGCCGCGCCGCATCGGTATAGGCCCGGGCGGGCGCGCTTGCGGCGTTGTTCAGCGTGACCGGGGAGCCGACGTTTGACGCCCGCAGGACGTCCTGGCTTTCGGGAATGATTCCCAGAAGTGGAGTGGTGAGGATTTCGAGAATGTCATCGATGCTGAGCATTTCGCCTCGTGCTGCGCGGCCCGAGTCATACCGGGTGATCAACACGTGTTTCTTCACCTGTTCGCCCTTCTCTGCCTTTGCAGTCTTGGAATCGAGCATCCCGATAATGCGATCAGCATCACGGACGGACGAGACTTCGGGATTCGTGACGATAACCGCTTCATCCGCATAGCGCATCGCAAGGGTTGCACCTCGCTCAATGCCCGCCGGGCTGTCACAGAGCACCCAATCGAACTTGGTTCGCAGATCGGCGATGACGCGCTCGACCCCCTCATCGGTCAGGGCATCCTTGTCCCTGGTCTGGGATGCAGGAAGCAACCATAGATTCTCGAGCCGCTTGTCGCGGATCAGCGCCTGCGAAACCTTTGCAACGCCGTGCACGACGTTGATGAGGTCGAATACAACGCGTCGTTCCGCCCCCATGATGAGGTCGAGATTGCGCAGGCCGACGTCGAAATCGACAACTACGACTTTTTCTCCGCTTTGTGCGAGCGCGGCACCGAGCGCGGCGGTGGAAGTGGTTTTTCCAACGCCGCCTTTACCTGACGTTACGACCAAGACTTTGGCCATCCTTACCTCCTTTGCCGGCGCGCCCGACAAAAAATCCGGGCGAACGGGGCAAGCGTTGCGTCGATTCCCAAACCAGTTCACGATTGGCATGACCGGGGAAAACACGAAGTGACGTAGGACCGGCCACGGAGACGAACCAACCGACGTTGCAGCCGCACCTTGGAATCCAGGAGTGCCGACTCGCTGTTTTTTGGTTGCTTTGTTTTAGATTGAGCGGTGTTCGTTAATCACCGGTTAACGACGTCCTCTTTTCGGCCGCGGACTTGAGCAAGCCGCTTCCGGTTTAACTCCGTGTTATCGGACATTCTGGGAGTGCGGGTTCGGGTCAAGAGCGTCGTCTGCTGCGATAGACGCCGGCCCGTCCATTTCCGCTATGGCGCTTCAGCGACCGATGACGTGAGGCGGCGCAACAGTCGTGAAGGGCCACAACCCAACCTTCAAAAGAGGGCCGCTGAACTCGACGCATTCATCACGGCTCTCGAATGCTCTCGTCGAGCCCCCGAAGGAGCGGGTAGAGGAAATACGACATGACGCTGCGCTCGCCCGCTTTGATTTCCGCGGTTACGGCCATCCCGGGAATAAGACGGAAATGGTTTGGCACATTGCTCAACTCGGCTGAGGTGAGCTTGATGCGCGCCTTGTAGTGCGGCCGTGCTTCCCCGTCTTTCTTGGGATCTGGACTAAAAACGTCCTCGGAGAGCGTTCTGACCTGTCCCTCCAGGGTGCCGTGCTTCTGAAACGGCCACGCTTCCAGTTTCACGCGGGTGAGAGATGCGGTCTTGACCTTTCCCACGTCGCGCCCCTCGACCAGAACCTTTGCTTCGAGCGGGGAAACGAGCGTGTAGAGCGGCTCCGCCTCTTTCATAATCGACGCTACGGAGCGTTGCGCGACATCGAGGACGATGGCATCTGCCGGCGCCTCGAGCAGGGTGACCTCGTTTCGTCGGGCGGCCTTCTCGAGTTGTTTTACCGCGGCATCGCGATCGCAGCGGGCCTGAAAACAAGCCGAATAGGTGTTGAGCCCCACGTTCTGGCTGCGCCAGCGCGACGCGCGCGGATTCTTCCCCGCAGCGGCGGTTGGTTTTCTTCGGTCACCGGGTGGCGCTTTGCGGGCCCTTAGCTCGCCTCTCTTCGGGCATCATCTGAGCCCGTGCCGCGCTCGCATTTTCCATCAGATGCCGAGCGCGCCCTGCCCTGCCGATGACACTGGAGGAAGATAGCCGCGGCAATTAAGGCTCTTGTCAATCGTATTGACCTACTCACGGCACCGTCTGTCGCATGTGATCGCGATCGGCGCGAGTGGATGATCGATATTTCGGTCGTACACACGCGCCAGCATGGAGCCTGCGTTACGCGAATTGAGCGACGCCTATCCAAAGACCATGCAGGATAAGGCTGACTTCTAACGCTGAGTCCAGCGTGCTCTGGAATAGTCGACTTGTCGCAGCAGAACAGAAGCTACCGGTTAGCTTTGCGCCTTTGACCAGGTCGCTTCCCGCTTCGTTTGCTTGATCGCGGGTTTGCCATCAATGTTGTGCCGGGCATGCTTACAAGGAGGTCACATGATTACCGCCGTTGTACGATACAAGCTGCCGCCGCAGATCGACTACGCCGCGTGTTGCGAGCACTTTCACAAGATCGCACCCAACTTCCGCGAGGTGACGGGGCTGATCAGCAAGCACTTCATCTGGTCCGAAAGCGGCTGGGCGGGCGGCGTGTACCAGTGGGAGCGTATCGAGGACGCTACGGCGTTCTACACCGGGCCGTGGCTCGAGGGCATCATCCAGCGCTACGGCATGAAGCCGCAGATCGATTTTTACGAGGTTTTTGCGATAACAGACAACACGCGCGGCAAGGTTGAGCTGCTCGAGGAGGGCGTTGCCTCCAAATGACCCCAGCAGATCTAGCTCATCTGCCGCACCCGCGCAGAGAGGTGGCGGCTGTATGAGAGGATGGCTGCGGAACCCTCACCTCGTCGTAGATCTTGGCTCTTCGCGGATGTGCCGATCAGGCGAATGTCCGCGTTTCGCCAAGAACTGCCCTCCCCGAGACCATTCGAACGCGGTACCTAGACAGTCTGTTTCGCTTGAGGGATCATGTAACGTTAGGTGATAGGGCGCCGTCATGGACGTCGGAGGGTGGCTGCGGAGGCTTGGCCTCGAACAATATGAGGCGGCATTCCGCGACAATCAGATTGACGAAACAGTCCTGCCGAGCTTGACGGCCGAGGACTTAAAGGACCTTGGGGTCGGACTTGTAGGGCATCGCCGTAAGCTGCTCAACGCTATCGAGAGGTTGCACTCCGAGGGAGGAGCACCAACGACAATAGTCGACACTCCACTGGTAAGGGACAAAGCTGCCAAGGATACGGCCGAGCGCCGCCAGGTCACCGTGATGTTTTCGGACCTTGTCGGTTCGACGTCGCTCTCCGCACGTTTGGACCCAGAGGATCTGCGTGAGATCATTTCGGCCTATCAGACGTGTGTTGCCCGTGCTGTGCGCCGGTTCGAAGGATTCGTTGCAAAGTCCATATACCGAAGTTGAGTTACCTACTGGCGTGATAGTACCGCGGGCATTATCCGCCGCGCTCGCTCAAGACTCTCGATCAGAACGGACACCAATTTGGGTCCGATCGGCACAAGGAAAGTTTCCCCGGTGTCGAGCTCCAACTGAAAAGCAACGTCTGGGTCTGGGCGTTCTTTAAGACGTCGATCCGTCGGACTTTTAGCTCCTCATTTCTGCTTCGCGGGGGCCTGGGCGTTTGAATCGCTCGGGTTCTGCTGCTTGTTGGCCTCATGATGGCCTATGGCACATCCGGCCGCAGCTCCGACCTTACCATGGCCTGCCAGGTGCCCAGCGACACCCCCAACAATCGCACCCTTTATGCAGCCTTTCGCCTCCGCCGGAGAGACCGCGGCGAGGCCCAACAAGCAGACGGAAGCAACGAGCAATTTCATGACGTCCTCCATTCGGTTCACTGCCCAACTCGCTTTGATGACCAGTTGTTCCCCTGCGTAAACCCGCGATTTCGATCGGCCCGAAACTAGCTGCGATGGGCGATCGCAGTTGCAAAATGCCAAAGCCGCTGGATACGATCACCCGAGTGTCCGTGCCGGGTAGCTGCGACGGGTTGGCCATGGGGCAGAAGGAACAGCAATTGGAGGCTGATCGCGCTTGGCAGGAGGCTGAGGCTGCGCTTGCGGAAGCGCGCAACTTTCCTGCCGGATCCGAGCGCCACGAGGCTTTGAAACGCGCGGGCCGCCTTAGACTGGAGGCCGAACGTTTGCGGCAAGCCGCGAGTGCTGAGCCGCCGGAATTCGATCGTTCGTGAATGCTCCGGCGCTTGGGGGCAAGCCCTATTGCTTGGTCCGTCTAATTCGCGCCGATGCCGCTGGGGCCATGAGGCAGGTTTGCTGGCAGAGGGCACCCATTCGACCCACTCGCCGGGTTTGAATTGGAGGAGGTGAAGTGCTCGCGCACCAACGCCGGCACGAAAAATGATCTCGCTCGCCGCGATGCAACCCGAGGGCCAGGCGCCAATATTCGCGTGGGCCGCCGCAGCCCTCCCCCACTCTGTCGAAAGGCAATTATCCGGCAGCGCCTATCTCGGCGAGTACCTGAAAGAGGGGCCGGTGCTCGTTTCGCGCGCCTCTCCCGGCTTAGCCGCCGCCGCGTCCTTTTCGACGTCGGTCGCTTCGCGAAGCTCCGAATAATTGACGCAGATGGCGAACGGAGGCGGCGCCGAGGTTCTGGAAGCTCAGCAGATCGGCATCGGCCATGTTCCGTACCTCGCCGACGGTCTTGACGCCCTCGATCTCGAGCGCATTGCGAAGACGGGACGGCAAGTCAATTTGATCAAGAGGGGTTTCGTCTGAAAAATGAGGCACAACCGGCATTTGGTGCGACGAAGATAGCTCGCATGTGAATAGGCTCAAAACCTGACGACAGCCTTACCGCTGCGTCTCCCTCGCCGCGGCCTCTAGCATAGCCGCCTTCCGGGCGTGCAGGTAATCCTGGTAGCGGATGGTTGGGTGAACCTTCCGGGCGGCCTTGAAGGCCGCGTTGAACTCGAATAGTTCGCCGCCTCCATCTTCTCGATCGCCGCGTTGAAGGCCGCGACCGCGGCGCGAGGGCGCTCCACGTCCGTGTGGTGCTTGGTGAGGCCGACGCAGAGCCCGTCCGCCATCCTCGAGCTTGCGCGGGATGGCTTCGGGCTTGCCTGGACGGACTGCTTCAATCGTACAGTGATAGCTGCGGCGGAAGTGACGCCGCGGATGCAGCAATCGACGATGCGGCCCGGCTGGTCCTCGACGGTCGCGACGGTCGCCGCGCCGATATGCCCGGCCCCTCGATCCAGATCGCCGCGACGCCGGCGGCGCGAAGGTGATAGTCAGCCAGATCGTCGTCGTGGCGAGCCTTGCCCATGTCGCGCAATAGGATCCGTGATTTGCGTCGATCGCTTCAAGCCCGCCTCGGCGTTTTTTCCCGCCTAATGCGGCGAGCATGCATGGCCGCTGCCAGAATACCGACAGCTCCGACCATGATGATGATCCAGGCCCCGCGTCCCAAAGAAGCACGTCGGTCATCGTCACTCCTCCTGGTCTACGCCGACCAGCGCTCCCGCGCCCTCCGTCCCCTACTCCCGCGACGCCCCTTGCGATCATCGATGCGACGTTGCGGCGTGTTGGCAAGGCGCGGGAGAACGCTCGCCGACGGGTGCTCGATCAGCTCGTCAAGCATCGGCTCGTGCTCGGCTGGCGGATGCTCCAGGGCGGCGAGGAAGGCCCTGCCCGCGCACTTAGGCTGAACCAGGCAGCCCCTTACAATCAAACTCGGCTTGACGTGGGAGTACTCACACCGCCCCGTTCAGCCTGTTCAAGAACTCAGGCGCAATCAGAAAGAGCGGATTATCAAGAAAAAGCCCGACCGTTGTTGCGGCCGGGCCAGTTTACTGGAACGGGAGAGCTGAACGGTTTAGTACCGTCCGATGGAAGGGCCGCCGAACTTGTAGTTGACGCGAACCGTGACGAGATCGACGTCCTGACGAATGCGATCCGCACCGAATGCTAGGCCCGCGGGGCCCGTGAAAGTGAGGGTACGATCCTGCATGAACAGATGATCGTATTCGACACCAGCCGACCAGCCGGGGGCAAAGCCGTATTCCAGGCCCACCCCAACCGTGCCGCCCCAACGGGTGTCATCGCCGGTGGTGGCAAGCACAGCGCCAGTCGCAGTCGAATAGATCCGGTTGCGATTATCGGTCACGGCAGCACCGCCCTTGACGTAGAACAGGACGTTGTTGGTGGCCCAGCCGAGCTGACCCGTGAACAGACCAAACGCATTGATTCGTGAATCGTTGCGGAAGCCCGGTCCGAACAGGGTGCTCAGGTTGTTGCCGCGCAGGTCCGCCCAGTCGCCCTGCGCTTCCAGGCCGAACACCCAGGTGCCAGTCTGCCAGCGATAGCCAACCTGACCACCCGCAACACCGCCGGTTGCATCGTGCGAACCCTCGGGGCCAACCAGGAAGGGCGCAACCGAATCCCAGCTGTTGCGGCTTGAGCCCCAACCGCCGTTGGCGCCGATGTAGAAGCCGCTCCAGTCGTAAATAGCGGCGACCATCGGAGGCGCCTTGGTATAGGGACGCGCTGCCATATCCGCCGCGCTGGCGGGAGCCGATAGGCCGAGAGCCAGTGCCCCGGCCGCAGTCAGTAGAAGTTTTCTCACGAGTGTCTCCCCAGGAAGAAGTTGAAAGCACGACTTGTTCACCCACTGCCGCGCAGACCTTACTTTTTCCCTTGCTTATTGCTGTAGCTAGCCTGCAACACTCAGTGAATATCGGAATGGAATAGGTCATGTAAATTAACCACTTAAGTTCCCCAAGTCGGCGGAACCTCATAAGGTTCCGATCTTGCGTAGTGGAAACGCAGAGCCCTCCGGGCGCCCGTAGTCCGGCGCTCCACCGTCAACCGCAGTAGGAACAGTGGCGGACCATTCAGGGCTTGGCAGTTGTAGTGCTCTCACGCTCGCCGCTGGCTTTCGCGCCCTGTCGATCGCGCGCTGCGACAAGCGCTTGCTTGAGCTTCATCTGCTGATCGTGAGTCATAGCGGGGCCGCGCCTCAGGGGCACATCTTCTACGGCGGGATAATGGAGGGCTGGAGCCTGGGCCGGTGCCTGCGCTCGTGCGTCCATCAATGAAGAGCCGGTACTCGAAGTGGCGCACCCTCCTAGCCCGACGCCGGATGCAAGCAACGCGGCAACCGCAGCAATCAACCTGCAATTCTTCCAACCATATGCGGCACGCATGGGGCTCGTTCGACCAGCAATGCGGGGCAATTAAGGCTAGCGTCCACCGGAACGCGCCGCTTGGGCCCGCCAGCGTGAACCGGAATCTTTCCTGGATGATCTCGGCGCCAGGGCGGGCTGCGGTAGGCGCGAGACCGACGAGGAGCACACCGAGTTCGGAACGATCATCCGCGACGCGCTCTTAGGCCAGTACGCCTATCCGGTTCGGATCGTGGCTTTCAGCCGCATTGAGGGGTGGCCCCGCGACGCGACCAGCGAGGTCGCAGATGAGCTGGCGGAACGCGCCGCCGCCGCCGAGATCACGCCCGCCTTGCGGGCCTTCATCGAAGCGAATGCTACCAAGCCCTTTGCCGTCCAACTCGCGCTTCCATTACCCGGAGCTGCTTGAGCATGGCGCGCCTCGCCCCCGCCAAGCGGATCAGCAGAGCTACGACCTCGCCATGATGGCATCGCCGACTACCTCACGCGCGAGTGAGACGCGGCCGAGACCATCGACCCGCTCATCCGCATCCTCGATCGGGACAGCCTGCGCGAGGCGATCACCGAGGTTTTGGTCGACGCGCGGGTGCAGCCGAGGCCGAGAACGGAGCCGCGAAGGCTAAGCGATGAACTGCGTCGCTTGCGAAGACACCGGTAGGATATGGAAGCTATCTGCCGCGAGCTGGCCCAGGCGACGACCGATCCCCTCGAGCGGGCCGCGCTGCACGAGATCGCAGAGAACTACAGCAAGAAGGCCGCTAACTGAGGCGGCCTTACTTCTAGGTGTTCCGCTTATAAATACACGCGCAAGGAACAAACGAAGATTTATTAGAATCACAATCTGTTCTCGCCCGGAGAACAGCGGGCCCGCCAGCGTGAACCGGCCGCCTGACGCGAGCGTGCCACACGCACGACAAGCAGAAGGGCGCGCCGCAGCGCTGAGCTTCAGGAACGTATCGCGTCAATCGCGTGGGCAATCAGGATTGCAACGCTGACCGCGATTACGATTACGAGCAGCCAAGTGATCACGTTCGTCTCCACTGATGGAGTTGAACGCGCTCAACCGTGCACAGTCAAAAACAACCGGCCAAAAAGCTTAATTCGGCGCTGGGCTGAGGATTAATGGCAACTCTTGCGTCCGCAGTCGGCCCTATCGGCGGAAGGCCTGTAGGAGAAGAACACCAACAACGCACGCCGCGAGCAGGAGTAAGAAAGTACCCACGGCAGCCCCCAATCGTTAGGGATTTGCACGGAAACTTACATCATCCGGGGGCGAGCCCAAGCTGTCCAGGCGCTTATCGTCGCTTCTTTCCAAGAAGAATGGCCCGGTGAACCGGCGCCGACCTAAAAAGCGGCCTCAGGATGAACCCGAGGCCGAAAAGGCAATTGCTTAGACCGATGGCGCCCACCCCCGTCCGCATCCGCAAGCACGAGGCTGTGCCCCAGACCGGCAGCTACGAAGTCTGCTTCGCCGATGGTCGGGCGAGCGTCTATTTCTACTGGGACGATATGCCGGGACGGCGGCTCGCGCCGAACCTGTTGACCGGGGCAGAAGCGCTTGAGCAGGCCCCGGCACTCGCAAGAGCGGAGCTCGCCCGCTATCGAAAGACGAAACGACCAAAGGCTGGCGGCGGCCCTTCGAGGATCCGGTCAGGATTGACGATCGCTCTCTGCTGACGCTAACTCGACGCCGGCGAGTACATTGCCGCCTTGCCGAAGAAAGAGCACGCGGCGCCGGAATGGCAAGCGGCGATGCAAGCGCTGATCCTGGTAGCGGGAGGCGGCGGACCGACGATGTTTGCCCGGATCGGGATCATGAGGGCACTGAAGCGACAAAATGTCCCGGAGTTCAACCCGAAGGGGAAAGAACCGCATTGGGACCGGCGCAAGCTGAAAAGGGATCAATGATCTCCGCGAAAGGGAATTCCGCCTCAATTGCCGCTTGTTCCCGCCCTCGGCCACATGATTTTCATCTTTTGTCGGCATCAATTTATCGATACTGCATCACCATTTGAGGACAGCATTTGATGGCCAAGGAAAATTGCCTGATCGTTCGTGCCGCCGGGAGACAACTTGATCTGCTCCGCGGAGAAGCGTCGCGCATTGCAGAAGGAAAAAAAATCGACTGGTGGATCGATCGCGCGGACATTGGGGCGCGCTTTTGCTTTGAAGATTCCGAGGCAAAGAAGACTTTTGAGACCGCGTGCGAGAACCTCGGCGTTCAATACCAGGAGGTCTAGGGAGGCCCCGGGCCGTTTCAATTAGGGGGAATCCGCAGGCTTCCGCATCGCTGCGGCGCCTGCGGTCGGCGCTGCTCTGTTCCGCACGATCAGTTCAGCCCCAAGGTGGTCCGGGGGCTTTTGGGATGCAAGTGGGCCCGCGCCATTGCCAAGATTTCCCGGAAGGATTGGCCCGCCAGCGTGAGCCGGCGACCCCGTAAATTCCCAAGGCGACAGTAGCCGGCCCATTCCTTAGTCGGACTCGACACCACGGTCTAGCTGTGGTTGCGTGCGGCGCTTTATAAAACCATTTGGGGGACTGGGAATGAAACGACTCGTTCTGACCGTCGCAGTAACGCTCGCCGCAACCACAGCACACGCGCAATATCTCAGCGGCACTGGCTCGAACCCGAGCACGCACACTTCGTCGGGCTACACCCGTAGCACCGGCACCTATGTGGCTCCGTACGTCGCCACCAATCCGAACGGCACGCAGCGGGACAACTTCGGCACCAGCGGAAACGCGAATCCCTACACCGGCGCCACCGGTCATCGGACACCGCGTTACTGATCGCAGCTATCAATGAGCGGTCAAGTCATCGCGTCATGGGGTTGGGCAATATACGATACTGCCCACTTCGCAGCGAACAAGCTTCTGCCGTATGCGCCTCTGATCACGCCGTGTGTTGCCATCGTTGTTGGGGGCATAGCGTTCTATTCGATACATGTCACGAGGACGATTGCACGCAGGAGAGCTACGATCGACTTCTTTCTCAAGACTGAGGCGGATAGCTCGATCGTGAAACTGTTCCAAGCATTCGATGATCATGTGGAAGCTGTAAGCAAACAGATCAACGGGGGGAAAGCTCTCAAGGAAGTTGTAAAGAGCGATGAATATAAGACAGTGCATGCGTGCCTGAACATTCATGAGCTCATTGCAGTTGGAATCGCCAACAAGGTGTTCGACGAGAAGGTTGCCTACCATTACTGGTCCGGCGCTCTCGTCGGGCATTGTAAGGACGCCAGCAAGATTATTGATTTCAGTCGCACTGATCCGGATGACCTTTCCGCCTACATTTCGATGCCAGACTTGAACAAGCGATGGAAGAAGAAGCTGGATGGTTGGTCCCTTCGGCAACGGAAACAAAAGCCGCCTGCTATCGTAGTGGCAGGTCCGATTACGCCCGCAGCCCCAGAGGGAAGTGCGCAGGCCCCAGTAGATACGCCATCACGCACAGTCACCTAATTGCACCCGCCAGTGGGAACCGGCGTTGCTGGCGCGCAAAAAGAAAAACCCGCCGACCTTATCAGCCGGCGGAGTTTAATTGAGATTGTTGGCAATCGGCGGGCACCGATCACTGGATTGGGTTAGCAGAGTCGCCAACATAGCGCTAACCCGGCGGGCCCTTGTTTCATGACCTGAGCCTCCGGCGGTGCATCATCAGCGGCTACCGGTCACGCTTCTAGCGGGCTATCTGCTTGCTGCGCTGCGTCTAGGTTCCGCCGTGCGAGACATTGCAGAAACATCGGTATGAAATCACCTCTCCGCATATGAATCCCGGATGTCCCGGAACGCGCCTTGGCGAGGTCGATCATGCGTCCGCTTTCTGGAATGATCGTGATTGCAACGGTCTCGACTTTGACGGGGCTTCACGCGACCCCTGCTGTCGGGCAAACATTCAATGACAGATGGTCTATCATCCCAAAGGCTCAAGCGGAGCCCGCTCCTGAAGGGCTCGATCAGATAAAGAAGGATGAGCCGCAAACGCAACCTCCGAACGGAGAAGAGTCCTTGAAAGATCGTTCAGGCGGTCAATCTTTCAATCGAGCCATTTCCGGAAAAGCCTCGTACTATTCGTATGCCAAAGGGAAGACAGCGAGCGGTTCATCATTTGATCGGAATCTACTAACCGCGGCGCACCGCCGTCTGCCGTTCGGCACGAGAGTCCGCGTCATTGATCTTGAGACGAATAAGTCGGTGGTGGTTCGTATCACCGACCGCGGACCCTGGGTCCGTGGCCGTGTCCTCGACCTCTCGCTGGCCGCTGCGCGCAGCTTGGGGATTACGAAACGTGGCGTGGCTCAGGTTCGTGCTGAGGTGTTGTAGCAGACGTCCATTGCCCAGCGAAAACACGCAACCGCCGCCCACGCGCCCTTGCGTCAATAGTCCGGTTTTTGGCCAGAAACGAATCTGCCGTGTCTCTAAAGAACCCTGACGCTATCGCGGCCCTCGTATCGGCCCTCAGGCTCGTCCACGGTGACGAAGTCGCGCGAACCATGCTCCAGGAAGGTATGAGCCTTGCCACGCTGATGGAAACGATGTTCTCCGCGCCGATAGCACATCGCGATGCCGTTCGATACGTCGCGACTGCCTTAGATGACTTCGCCATTACACCAGAACTCGGCCCTGTCTGGCATCTTCGCTACTTGTATGATGACCAGCCCGGCTCATTTCGCGTCGTCGATATCGAGATAGCCACGCCGGCCGGTACGTTGTCCAGCAACGACCTTTGGCTTCGGCTGCCCGTCTAACTAGCTCGCAACGTCTGCAACGTGGACCGTGCTGTCGACGACTAGCGAGGCTCCTTGACGGCCTTGTAGGTCTTGATCTTGCCGGCTGGTAGCTCCTGGAGTCTGCGAGTAGCGCGAGGCGCGTAACTTAGCGATAATGTCGTCCGACTCAGGCAGAGCGCGGGCGAGCACGCCCAAACCAGTGCGAGGGGTGTGTTTCGGCATGGAATAAGGACCCCGTTTTCGGGGTGATCGGCATCCAACCTTTTGGATGCCGATAGTGGTGGCGCGTTTGAACGCCTCTCGGGTGGCCTGATTGGCGCGATCGAAAGTGGCGCGTGTTTCAGCAAGGGCGGCGCTGAGGGTTGACCAGGACTCTGTTCCGGCGCGGGCGAGTTCCTGGAGCTTCTTCTCGGCGGCGGCCGCATCTGCAAGAAAACGGGAGCGGGCTCCGGGCGCACACTTGAAGCTAATTAGGCCGGAGCGTTCAGAGCTGGCCAACTCGGGCGACGTGCGCCAAAGGGCCGCTGTGCTCATGCGGCGCGACGAAATCTTCGTGCAGGAGGTTGAGGAAGCGAAAGTGGAAAAAGCCCACCAAGGTGGAGCCGAGATGCTGCGTCGCTCGCGGTCCGGCTCGGGCCCGCAACAGCTTCCTTGAGGGAACCTCGCGATTCCTGGAAGCGTTGCACTGCCATCAGTTTCGCAGATGGAGGAGCATATGGCAGCGAAGAAAAAGACCGCACGGGGACGCAAACAAGATCGCGCCCGCGTGGCTAAAGGCCAGGACTACGAAGTGCGATACGAAGCAAAGAAGACTGGCCGCTCAGCCTCGGCGGTGAAGAAGGCCGTGAAGAAGGTCGGCAACAGCCGCAAGCGGGTCGAGAAGCGTCTCGGCCGCTGAGGGCCAGGTTCGCCGCGTATTCGGGATGACGGTTCGTGGCCATCAGATCCTGCCGGAGAAGCGGGTGAAGGCGGTCAGCGTCTGCAGCCGCGGCTCGACGTCCCTTAGGTAGATCTCGGTCCGCAGAACGTGAGCTCGTCATCGAGCGCGGACTCGCAGACGTCGACGTACCAGGACTTCGACCGCCCGTCTGTACCATCGCTCCACCGATAACCTCGCCGCTTGAGCGAATCCTTGAGCTCGAACGGCGACTGCTCCGCCCAAATACGGACCGTCTTCCTGCGCGCGTGTCGGTGCAGTTGGATCCTGTTGCGGGGGCACTCGCGAAAGGGCGAGGTTTGGGGCCATGCAATACACGGACGGTTCATTTGCCGATGTGAAGTCCATCAGTCAGCAGGCCATGTGCCGGTACTGGGCACGCACGGCCGGCGATCTGCCCTTTCCTTCGCTCGACCAGTTCAGGCCCGAAGCGCGGCTGCACGACCCAAAACAACTCATCATCTGGAGCGTTGAGCGCCGGGAAGACGGGCGCACATTTCGCGCGCTTTACCAAGGTACCAGCGTTGGAGAGGTCTTCAATTCGAGCTGGGCCGGGAAATCGATGGAAGAGGTTCTTCCACCAGCCTTGAAGGAGTTCGGTTTAGCCGCCGCCGAGCAGTGCGTGGCCAGCGGCTGCGCCATCTACAGCGTGTTTTCGACCTACAACAGCGGCGGCCATACGATCGATTGTGAGCGCTTGCTGCTCCCTTTGGGGCGCGACGGCCGTGTCGAGCAATTGGTTGGCTCCCTTCAACTGATCAGCATAACCGGATCGTTCAACCGCGAGACAGTCATCCGACACTTCGAATGGAAAACCGAGGTATCCTGCGCAATCCGAACCTACGCTTCAGCCAGTCTCCAGCAATCATCACAATCGACGAGCGAAAAGCGGGAAGCGGCTCGCTCTCAGGCGAGTGCGCTTGAGGAACCGGGCGGATTGGGCGCGGCTCGTCAGGACGGCTAGACACCAGCCGCGTATGGTGCCGGCCCCGGATTGCTACGGTCACGCTGGTGCGTGATCGTTTACGATCTGCAACTATATTGCATCCATGGATCTCCAGTACGACCCCGAGCGCGAGGCCGTCGCGGCGATGAAGCTTGCCGCCGAAGCCGATGGGCCGGAGCGGCAGAGATGGATCTCCGCCGCGTTGGCATGGTCGGAACTCACTCGTCTACGCGGGGCTGCCGACCACAACGTGCCGGAAGGCTGGTCTACACGGCAGCGCGTTACCGGTGCAAGGCGCAGCGCCTCCTCTGACCCCCTTTCAAGCCGCTAGGCTCGCGTTCAGGGCGGAATGCGATCCACACCCGCTTACGGCGTCAAATCCTCGCTGGTAGGGCCAGAACCACCGGCTGGGTACGCGAGCTTGGTTATCGGGAGGCTCCGTTGGCGGGCTCTCTTCGGCCCCTGCGGCAAGGCGGCCATGCTCCACCGTCGAGAACGACAGGGGCGTGCGCGTCAGGCCTCGCCGGGTTCGGAGAAGCTCGACGTAGGCGGCGTCGTGCGCGGCGCCGGCAGCGGCCGTTCGGTCCCTCCCGGTCCTGCGGCGCCGCCCTTGGAGTCGTACCGCTTGGCCAGATCCAGAAGACGACGCCGGGTGAACGGATCAGCCTTTTCTGCCATACCGCGGACCCGCTGGGCCAGACCTCGGTAGAACTCCTGCTCCATGACACGCCCCTCAACATCACTGCCCTGAGTTGAGTGCTCTGCGGTCGCGGAGTCAAGAAGGGCCCGCAATACTGCGTGAACGCTACCTGGATTTCATCGGCCCGCTTGAGCTTCCGATGTCGGCTGAACTAGAGTGCCATCGCAGGGGAAACAGATGACCATGCTCCATCCGGTCCGGAAGGCGTGCCCAGCGTGCGGCAAGCCGATGAAAGCTGTGCCCGACGAAGCCTCAGAAAAGCGGCCGCGGTACGTCTGCACCAACTGCAACGACGACCCTCTGCTCGATACCAACGCCCTCAAATGGGCCCACGGCCGCTGCGGCCCCCAGAGCCATAGTTCTTCGCGTTGCGAGCGGACATCTCGTCTGCATGGAACGGGCTTGGCCTGATGCCGTTGGTGCGGCGGGCCCGCGCGAATGCAAGGCCTGCGTGGCTCCGCCCTCAAGCCCCCCAGCCCCCAAAAGGCGGGGCCACGCTCAAATCCTCTCCGTCTTTCCGCAGAAATTTTCGTCATCCATAACTTGCGTGAATCCCAGGCTGGGCGGGTTCAGGCAGGATGCTGCTTTCGCTGGGGGAGACCTCCAATGTTCGATGCTGAAACCACCGCGCTTTTGCGCGCGGTCCTCGAAGATGTGTGCGAGAGCGTGTCTTGCTACGAGACCGCTGCCCGCACCCACGTGGCCTCCATGATCCTCGAAGCCGCGAGCAAGGGCGAGACCTCGGTCGACGGGCTTAAGCAGATCGGCAGGAGTGCACTTCGCGGGGCGCCGATCGTGTGGAATTGACTGCTCTAAAGCGGAGCAGCGCGCGCCCAGCGCCGCTTGGCCTCGAACTAGCCGAGGCTTGTCGCTCGAGCTAACAGGCTCGCGTCCAAGTGCACCTGATCGACACATCGCTGCACCGGACCGGGGTAGTCCTGCTCTATCCAGGGCTCATCGGCAAAGCGAACGTCATCGATCTTCGACAGCCGAAGGCAGATCCACTTGGCCTGGACCGGACGCTTCGTGCGCGAACTCGCGTCCACGACGAGGACGAATGCGCGCTCCTCGCCGGCGGCGTGGCCCAGAATGTAGGGGCAGACCGTCTGGCACTTGCCGTCACGGCTTACCTGAACGGGCCGGCGTTCAAGCAGCGCTTGTCTGAGGATCATGAAGACTGCGCTGTGGCCTTCGCTAAGGATCTGGAAGGGCCGCTTCTGGCCGCGGCGGGGTCGGTAAGCTGCGAAGCCCGGGTTGAAGGTCGCTGCTCGCGTGATCCCCATGCGCTCCATCAGGGCAAAACTCGTCCGGTCGACGAAGGAAAAGCTCTCGTCCGGGAAGCGCGCTCCTATCTCCGAAGCCGCGGACGATGGGTTCGATCCGAACTCCGCTGTCGCGCAGCCGCTCCCAGAAGACTTCCGCCACGCCGCGACCAAATCGAGCTTTTAGAAGCTGGCACGTCTCGACCAGCACCAAGTCCGTCGTGAGGTATTGGTCGATGCTCCGGAGGATCGACTTGGCGTGCCCATTCTGAGCGTCCCGCTTGGCGGCGCGGCAAACCAGACCGAGCTGTCAACCAACGCACTCATGCGTGTCACTCCTGAACCGGGTACTGCCAAATGTCGCGCTTTGCCTCGTTGTCCTCAAGCCATTTTTGCGCGCTCTTTCGAGGCAAAGAGCTTGATCCAATCGGGCTCACCGACGGCTCTGGACGCTGGATCGGGCAAGCAGAGCCACACCGATCCCTCGGCTGGACCGCCTTCCACTTCGTATTCCCAAGCAACGCCCTCGGGGTCGTTGTCCTGGAGCCAGGCGTCGGCAGTACCCCCAGATGCAAATAGCTTCACCCATTCGGGATCGCCCATCGTGCGCGACTCCCCGTTCTCGTAGTCATCGAGGTAGAGCCATACGGTTCTGCCCTCGCGACGAGCTTGATCGTGCCTGCGTACCACCTCGTTCACTCTCTGCCGGTCCGATCGATCGGTTTCAGGCAGTGACACCACGGCGGCGTAGAGTTCGGCAGGAATGCTGCGCCTGTCGCCGGGAGGCTTGTAGCGCCATTCCACCAATTGATCGAATGCATCTGACATATGGCTTACCTTCTCAAGTTGGCGCGGAATGGACTGTCCATGGTGAAGGCATCCGGCGCGATCCCGCTCTCGATGCGCTTCCAGGTCACGGGCGCAGCGACCGGAAATCCCTCCCGGGCTCGCGGGGAATAGGTGCCGATGGCCGTTGAGCCGCGGCCATTGCGCAGATAATCGAGGAAGATGCGATCGCGGCGCTTTGCCTGGGCGGACAGCAGGTAGCGGTCCGGATGGCGCGCTGCGAGGGCGGAGACCAACTGATGCGCGACCCGATGCGCCTTGTCGTGCAGCACCGGCTGATCCAACGGCGCCATCAGATGAATGCCTTTGCCGCCGGTGAGCTTGGGCCAGGTCTCAAAACCCTCTCGTTTCATCAGCGTGCGCAGATCGAGCGCGGTCTCCACGACGGCATTCCAGTCGACGCCCTCGCCGGGATCGAGGTCGATCACGATGCGGTCGGCATGCTCGAAGTCTTCGACGGTCGCATTCCACGGGTGCAGCTCGATGGCCCCGATCTCGACGAGCCCAAGGAAACCGTCCAGGCTGTCGACCCACAGGCGCGTTCCCTGGCCGCCCTCGCGCTTCTGAATACGGAGCTGGTGCACGGCGGGCAGAATGTCCTTCGGCAGCGGCCCCTTGTGATAGAACGTTGTGCCGTGCACGTGGCGCACGAGCTTGAGCGGCCGATGCCCGAGGTGCGGCAGCGCCTTCTTCCAGACCCGGGTCCAATACTCGGCGAGTTGTTCTTTCGACGGCGCAACGGCTTCGGGCAGAAGCTGCAAAATGTTCTCTCGGGGGACGCCCAGCTTCGGCCGGCCGGCGACGGACGGCACCAGCCGCGGCGCCTTTACCTTGCGTACCCCAAGATCGTCGCGAAAACCCTTGAACACGGCTTCGCGGAGCAGGCCATCATCGGTCAGTGCGCCATATTGGACCTCGATTGCAAGGGTCGGCTCGACCCAGGTCGCCTTCGGCTTTTTGACCGCCACATCGAGCGGAGAAGTCTTGCGGATCAACGGATCAAGCCGCTGCTCGCGCAATTCGCGCGCGGTCGTCTCGGTGTAGCCGGTGCGGACCTTGCCGGCGTAGAGCAGCTTGCCCTTCTCGCGCCGGCCGACGTAGAGCGAGGCGACCTTGCGCGGGCGCGCCCCAAGTTTCTCCACGAAGGCGACGATCGGAAGGGTCTCGCTCTTCTTGCACTTGAGCTTGATCCAGCTCTCCTGACGTCCGGACCGGTAAGGTCCGCCGAGCCGCTTGGCGACCAGACCTTCGAGGCCGAGCTTGCACGCCTTGTCGAAGATCACGTTGCCATCGGCCGCAAGCGCCTCGACGTAAATGAAGGTTTCCGGTGCGTCCTTCAGAAGCCGCTGCAGCAGGCGCTTGCGATCCTCATACGCGACGCCGCGCAAGTCATAGCCGTCGAGGTACAGGAGATCGAACGCGTGGTAGCGCACACGCTCGCTGCGCTTGAGGCCGAGCTCCCGCCTGAGCTGCTGGAAGTCCGGCAGGCCGCCACTGCCGTACACCACGGCCTCGCCGTCGATGATCGCAGTGTTTGCCTTGAGTAGGTCGGCGCTCGCGGCGATCGAGGAGAATTGTTCGGTCCAGTCCAGGCCTGTGCGTGAATAGACCTTGGCCTCACCGTCTCGCAGGTGCAGCTGCGCGCGGTAGCCGTCGGCCTTGATCTCGTAGACCCAGTCTTCGCCGCGCGGCGGCCTCTCGCGCAACGTGGGATCACACGGCTCGATGTAACCAGGAATAGCAGCTTTGACGGCGCCATGGACGCGCGATACTCCCGAACGAGACTGACGCAACGCCACCGCACACATGCCGATTCAACGCGGTCGCGCTGATTCGTTCCGTCCGAGCCGCCTACCGCGGGCGCGAAGTCCAATTCCAGCTAGGAGGGCACGCCGAAGCTTCATAAGGCAACTGACGTGACGATGGTTAGGGCCGCTGCGCCCTTTCAATCGCTGCCTTTGCTTCTGCCAACGGGCAGCCGTTCGCGGCGCGGTAAAGTGAAACTGCGCGGACCTTCTCGCCGGCTTTGAGCGCGTCCTCTATTTCCGTCGAACCACCCAGCGGTTCATAGCTCACACCGCCCTGCTTCAGTAGTAAATCGAGCTTTGCTTCAACTCTTTCCAGCGTGACAAGTCGCCGCTGCAGGCCTGTCATTTTCAAGCGGAAATAGAACGCGAGCCCCGTGACCATGGCGAGCACAAGGGCGGTAGATCCAGCAATCGTTTCCATGAAGCGCTCTCTTTACTCGGGCGATCCTGCCTCCGCATACGATTCCAGATAGCCGCAGGCCGAGCAGCGATACGTGGCCACCGTAAGCGCCTTCCTGCCGAACATGAACGACTCGCGGTACGTGGCGGGCGGCACTCCCGCAAACCAGAGCAACTGCCCACGCCCCAGGCTGGGAATGAAACCCTGCTCCATGGTCCCCTCGCATTTCGGGCAAGCTTTGTGCTCTGTCATTTCGGGATCGTAGACGGACTACCGAACGTTACAAGCTCCTGAGCAGCGCCCTCCCCTCGTCTGAGCGCCGCCACCGTTCAGTGAGCCAGGCAACATCGGTCCTTGCTCTTCGCGGCAGCTTTTCCTAGGTCTGGCAGCACGCAGGAACGTCTCGGATTTGGCGCGGTTGCCCAGCGGGGCGGCAGAGAACGGCAACGATGCTTGAAACCGATACCTTGCTGGTTAAGTGCCCGAACTGCGGCGCCTGGCCGATGGCCGCGAACCTGCCGAAAAACCTTTCACCCGGTGTCGAGCTCGAATTCAGATGCTCGCGGTGCGCTCAGCATGAGCTCGGGCGTTTGCGGCGTCCGAGCTTATCAGGCCCAGCCGAGCGGGTGACGTGAGACCAGCAATGGATCTACACGAACAATGGCCGCGGAACGGCCATTCACTTCGCGACTTGACCATCGCGAGCGTCGATTTTTCGGAGGAGAGATCATGAAGACCATCTTTGCGGCTGTCTGCCTGCTGTCACTGGCGTTGGCCTCGCCGGTGCAAGCGAAGGGGTGCATCAAGGGCGCGATCGTCGGCGGTGTTGCCGGCCACATGGCGGGCCATGGCAAGCTCGGCGCGGTGGCGGGCTGCGCGGTGGGCCATCATGAGGCTAACAAGCAGAACGGCAACAACCCGAACAACTCGAACGCGCAAGCTCCGTCCGGGCAGAAGTAATCTATCGGGGCTCCTTCGGCCCCCGGCGAGCGCGAGCCTGCCGGCGGCACTATCCAGACGACCAGCTCGAGCGCATCGCCTGGTCGGGAGAAGGTGGGTGGCGCTCCTCAATCTCGCTCGTCCGCCCGGTCTTAGAACGACCTGATCGGATGGCGGGCGGAACGCTGCCAGCGCTCCGTTGCGCCTCAGCATCAGGAGTGCCGGGCAACAGCGGCTGGGCTCATGCGCTCTTTGCGCCGGGCCAAGTGATAACCTGACCTGCCACCACCAGCCGATCGCGACCGCTTTCCTTGGCCGCATAGAGCGCCCGGTCTGCTGTCGCGACAAGGGCGTCTTCGGTGACACCCTGGATGGGGTTGTTGGTGGCGCCTCCCAGGCTGACCGTGACAAACTTGGAAGGCGGATTCAGCGCGTGCAACATGCCTAGCTCGCGCAGCGCCTTCCGAACTCGCTCACTCACCTCGGCGCATCCGTCGGCGTCGGTGTTGGGCAGCAACAGCGCGAACTCCTCGCCGCCGTACCGAGCAGCCAGGTCGGCGGGCCTGCGAACCTGCTCAGCCAAAATCCTGCCCAGCGAGCGCAGGCAGGCATCGCCTGCCTGATGGCCGTATTGGTCGTTGAATTTCTTGAAGTGGTCCACGTCGATCAGCAGCAAGGAAAGCGGCGTTTCATCGCGCTTGGCCCGGGCCCATTCCTCGGCAAGACGTTCGTCGAAATGGCGACGGTTTGCAAGTCCGGTCAGACCATCGGAGGTGGCAAGAGTTGCCAGCTTGTCCTGCAGATCCTTTTGCTCAGTCATGTCCCGTGAGATGGCGACCACTCCGTCGATCTCGTTGCTGAGCGTGGACCGGGTGACCCGCAGCGCCGTCTCGACCCAGATCTCGGACTTCGCCCGAGTGCGAGTCCGGTAGATGATCCGCGCCTCTTCGGCTTCGCCCGACTTGAGGGAGTTGATGGCCTGCTCCAACCGGGACCGATCCTCAGGATTGATCCCAGCAAGCGCCGGCGTGCCGAGCAGCTTGGCAGGCTCCCACCCGAGAACGCGCGTACAGGATGGCGAGACGTAAAGGATTCGCTCGTCCAAACCGATGCGCATGACGATGTCGCTCGACTGCTCGGCCAAGAGGCGAAAGTCCGCCTCCTTCGCCACCAACGCCGCCGCCATGCGTTGGCGCTGCGAGAGGTAGCGCACCAGAAAACACCCGATGAGCGCGATCGCCAGTGTGAGGCCGGAGACGATGCTCATGCGCACGGCCGCCTGCCGGCGCCGCGGCTCGAGAACGTCTTCCTCTGCTTTGGTGGCCACCGTCAGGATCGGATAACGCGTGCTCAACCGATAGAAACTCAGGCGTTGCCGGCCATCGATCGGAGACTTGAAGTAGTAGACGCTGGCACTGGGTCCGTTTCCCAAGTTCGAAAACAGCAGCGACTTGGAGAGGTCCCGCCCCACATAAGCGCCCTGGTCGTCGCCGCTGCGCGCCAACATGATTCCGTCGGCGCTGAGCAGGGACACCGCGCCGTTTGGACCAATGTCGAACTGCTTGTAGAATTCGGCGAAGTACGCGACGTCGATGCTGGTCAGCACAACACCAGCGAAACTGCCGTCCGGATGATTGAAGCGCCGAGACGCGGTGATGATCCACTGGCCGCCCGAACGGCTTTTGACAGGTCGGCCGAGCAGTGTGCCGCGGTCAGCACTTGCGCGGTGCTGCTGGAAGTAGTCGCGGTCACTGTTGTTCAGGCCGGCCAGATCGACGTCCTCGGTGGTCGCCAGCCAGCGGCCGGTTTCGTCGTAGACGAAGATGCCGCGGATCCGCTTCCTGTTGTATTTGCGAGCCTGAAGGAAGGTCTGGATCTTGGTCACTGCGCCGGCGCTCGTTCCGCCGATCTCCATGCGATCGACCATGCCAGCCAGGATGGTGTCCGCAAGTTCGAACATGTCCTCGGCGTGCTGGGTGAGCGAACTGGCCAGATTGGCCATGTCCACTTCCGCGTTTCTCAGGTCGACCTGGCGAGCTTCCCATTCCCGCCATCCGCTCAGGGTGAGGATGGCAACGCAAGCCAACGCGACAAAGCCCGCGACCCATAGCGGGACGCGGGACTTGCCCACTTCTCGGCGGCTGGTTGACATCTAGGAGGCGGCTCCGTTCGCGGCACGTTCCCACCGAGGTCTTAATGTCGGCTTGCCTGCCCGGCAGCGGCAGGCGAGGTGGTAAACGCCTCCTCTCCAAGTCGCTCACGGCCTTCGTGAGAAGCTGCGGACGGAGTGAGCGATTGGTTTGACCTCACAGAAGCGCTGCCCCTGCCGCGCTGCGCCGGAGGGGTTCTGCCGCCGAGGAATGGGGCGAAAAAGGAACGGTCCCCGCGCGCTGGGAACGCACAGGACC
The DNA here is from genome assembly GCF_023100665.1 of Bradyrhizobium sp. CW1. Taxonomy (NCBI): domain Bacteria; kingdom Pseudomonadati; phylum Pseudomonadota; class Alphaproteobacteria; order Hyphomicrobiales; family Nitrobacteraceae; genus Bradyrhizobium; species Bradyrhizobium sp. CW1. Next base: position 10,706 of record NZ_CP064685.1, on the reverse strand, counting down.
GGTTGACTCGACAGACGGAGGCGAAGCCGTGCGTCTTGCAGAAGTCTGCGGTTGTGGAGTTAACGATCCATATCGCAGTTCCATTCGGCGATATTGCGCAGTGGAGGATAAAAGGCTCGTCCGCACTGATGTGGCCTCCGTGTGCAGGCCAGGCCAGATTGAAGACGCCCGCTGAGTGACGGAGCGCGAGGTGCAGGGGTGCTGCCACTGCCGGCTGAGCTATGTCGCTGCGGGTCCAGGGTGGCGAAGATGTGAAGGGGCGCGACTTCCAAAGCGAGTCCGCTCGTGGGATGCTAGGTCCATGAATCTGCGCGGGCTGCTCAGAGTTGCGTTCGCGGTCTTGGTGACCGCCGGTTTGACGTTGGCGCCCTTGGCCGCGCCGGCGGCAGCCGCGCAAGCTCGCTCGGACAGCATGAGCGACATGTCCGTGTCGGCCGACATGCCCTGTTGCCCCGATGAGCAGAAAAGCACGGGCTGTCAGGACTGCCCGCTGGTTGCGATGTGCGTCCTGAAGACGGCCCAGGCGGGCCTCTCCGAGACCGCCGCCCTCCCGCTGCGGCACGCCATCCGCACCACGCACTTGGTCGCGGACGACGTAATCGGCGACGGTCTGACCCGTCCACCTCCCCACCAACCCCCTCGAACCCTGGGCTGAACGGCGCTCTACGCCGATCGCGTCCGTGCGCTTCACGCGCGCGGATGATGCACGCCGCTTCGGCGGCGCATTTGGGACATTCGAGGACCAGAAAATGAAGACCTCTACCATCGCGCGCGCCGTCGAGGCGGCGTTGATCGCTGCCGCAGTCGCAGGCACAAGCCCGGCCGCACTGGCCGATATCAAGGACTACAAGTTCGAGCTCGTCGATCAGTCGGTCCAGGCCGGGCCCGACAAGGTCATCACCGTCAAGCTCGTGAACACAAAGAACGGCAAGCCTGTGCCCGATGCCGTGATCTTCGCCAGCCGTCTGGACATGGCTCCGGACGGGATGCAGGAGATGGCGACCAAGGTCACGCCCATGCCGGGAACGGAGCCGGGCACCTACCGCTTCAAGGCGACCTTCGGCATGGCGGGGCGGTGGCAGCTTTCGCTCGGAGCCAAAGTCCAGGGCGAGAGCGGCACCGTCGAGAACAAGCTCGTCATCACGGCGCAGAAGTGACCCGCGCCCTCACCGCAAGTGTGGCCGCCGCGTTCATCGTGGCGGCCGGCATCGCATTCGTTGTCACCGGCCCGCAGCGGCTGGCGGCGCGATCCGCCGCCCTGATCGGCCCCGCTGCGGCCGAAGAGCGCCGCGCCCCGATCTACTACCAGGATCCGGACGGCAAGCCATCGTACTCGCTGGTGCCGAGGAAGACGCCGGACGGCCGCGACTACCGCGCGGTGCCGGCCGGCGCCGATGTCAGCTTCGACGATGACCAGGCGGCAGCCCCGACGACTACAACGGCCGACGGCTCCGAAGATCGCAAGATCAAATACTACCGCAATCCCATGGGCCTGCCGGACATCTCGCCGACCCCGAAAAAGGATTCCATGGGGATGGACTACATCCCTGTCTATGAGGGCGAGGACAGCGATGATGGCTTCCTCAAACTGTCGCCCGGAAAGATCCAGCGGACCGGCGTCAAGTCGGAGCCCGCAGCAATGCGCGTGGTCCGGACCGCCGTCAGGGCGCCGGGCACGATCGCGCTCGACGAGCGGCGGATTTCAGTGGTCGCGATGCGGGCGGAAAGCTTCATCCTGAAGGTGGCGGACGTGACGACCGGATCTCACGTCGTGAAGGGGCAGCCGCTGATGGAGGTCTACAGCCCATCCGTCTCCTCGGCTGCAGCCGAGTACCTCACCACCATCACCTCCAAGACGACCAGCGGCGACGTCCAGTATGGCCGTGGATCGCGCCAGCGCCTGATGAACCTGGATGTGCCCGACGCCGCGATCTCGGCGATCGAGAAGAGCCGGACAGTGCCGACCTCGATCGGATGGACCTCTCCGCGCGACGGCATCGTGCTGGAGCGCAACGCCGTCGAGGGCATGCGCGTCGAGCCCGGCGGAGTCCTGTTCCGGATCGCGGATCACTCGACGGTGTGGGCCTTGATCGACGTCGCCGAACGCGACCTCGGCATGATCGCCAAGGGCCAGCCGGTCACGGTGAAGGCGCGAAGCTTTCCCGGACGGGAGTTCACGGGGAAGGTCCAGGTGATCTACCCGGAGATCAACAAGGAGACCCGCACCGCGCGCGTCCGGATCGAACTGCAGAATCCGGACCTGATCCTGCTGCACGACATGTACGTCGACGCGAACATCGACACCGGCAGCGGCGAGGCCGTCCTCGCGGTGCCGGAGAGCGCGGTCATGGATACTGGCAGCCGGCAGGCCGTGTTCGTCGACAAGGGGCAGGGTCGGCTGGAGCCGCGCGATGTCAAGCTCGGCCACCGGGGCGGCGGGTTCGTGGAGGTCCGGCAGGGCCTCGCGGAGGGCGACGCCGTCGTGGTCTCGGCGAACTTCCTGATCGATGCCGAAAGCAACCTGAAGGCCGCGCTGAAAGGCTTTGCCGAGGGGGCGCAGCAATGATCGCGCGCCTCATCGCCTGGTCCGCCCGCAACCTGCTGCTGGTCCTGTTCGGGACCGGCTTCGCCGCCGCGGCGGGGCTCTACGCTCTTCTGCATCTGCCGCTCGATGCCATCCCGGACCTCTCGGACACCCAGGTCATCGTCTACACGGAGTACCCCGGCCAGGCGCCGCAGGTGATCGAGGACCAGGTCACCTATCCGCTGACCACGGCGATGCTGACCGTGCCGAAGTCCAAGGTGGTCCGCGGATTCTCGTTCTTCGGCGTCTCGTTCGTCTACGTCATCTTCGAGGACGGCACCGACATCTACTGGGCGCGCTCGCGCGTGCTGGAATTCCTCAACGGCGCGAGCGCGCGCCTGCCCGCCGGCGTCACACCCACGATCGGTCCCGACGCGACCGGCGTCGGCTGGGTCTACCAGTACGCGGTGATCTCGAAGGAACTGAACCTCGCCGACACCCGGACCATCCAGGACTGGAATCTGAAGTTCGCGCTGGCGAAGGCCGAGGGGGTCGCCGAGGTCGCGAGCGTCGGCGGCTTCGTCAAGCAGTACAACGTGATCCTCGATCCGCAGCGGATGCGCGACCGGGGGATCACCATGCAGAAGATGCGCGACGCCATCCGCGCCAGCAACGCCGACGTCGGCGGGAGGACGGTCGAACTCTCCGAGTTCGAGTACGTCATCCGCGGCAAGGGCTACATCAAATCGATCAACGACCTCGGCGACATCGTGCTGAAGACCTCCGGCGGCACGCCGGTGCTGCTGCGGGACGTCGCCCGGGTCGAACTCGGGCCCGACGAGCGGCGCGGCATCACGGAGCTGAACGGCGAGGGCGAGGTCGCCAGCGGCATCGTGCTGCAGCGCTTCGGCCTCAACGCTCTGGAGGTCATCCAGAACGTCAAGAAGTGCTTCCAGGAGATCGCCTCCAGCCTGCCGAAGTCGGTTGAGATCGTGCCGGTCTACGACCGCTCCAACCTGATCTACGCGGCCATCGACACGCTCAAGCACACGCTGTTCGAAGAAAGCGTCGTCGTCGCGCTGGTCTGCATCGTGTTCCTGCTGCACGTCCGCAGCGCGCTTGTCGCGATCCTGATGCTGCCGGTCGGCGTCCTCATGGCGTTCGGGGCCATGAAGTTGCTGGGCCTCGGCTCCAACATCATGAGCCTCGGCGGGATCGCGATCGCGATCGGGGCCATGGTCGACGCGGCCATCGTCATGATCGAGAATGCTCACAAGCATCTCGAACGTGCGGAGCCCGGAAGGTCCAGGATCGACGTCCTGATCGCCGCCGCGGCGGAGGTCGGACCGGCGTTGTTCTTCAGCCTGCTGATCATCACGGTGTCGTTCATGCCGATCTTCACGCTGGAATCGCAGGAGGGGCGGCTGTTCAGCCCGCTCGCGTTCACCAAGACGTTCTCGATGGCGGCAGCCGCGCTGCTGTCGGTGACGTTGGTGCCGGCCCTGATGGTGATATTCGTGCGCGGGCGGATCGTTCCGGAGCACCGGAATCCCATCAACCGGTTCCTGATCTGGATCTATCGCCCCGTCATCAAGGGCGTGATGCGGGCCAAGACGCTGGTGATCGTGCTCGCGCTCGCCGTTCTGGCCGTCAGCATCTGGCCGGCGCGCCAGCTCGGCACCGAGTTCATGCCGAACCTGAACGAAGGCACGCTGCTCTACATGCCGACCACGCTGCCGGGCATCTCGGTCACGAAGGCCGCCGAACTGATGCAGACCCAGGACCGGATCATCCGGTCGTTTCCGGAGGTGGCCTCGGTGTACGGCAAGGCTGGGCGTGCGGCGACCGCGACCGACCCGGCCCCCTCCGAGATGTTCGAGACGATCGTCAACCTCAAGCCCAAGCAGGAGTGGCGCCCTGGCATGACCATCGACGGGCTGATCGCCGAGATGGACAAGGCGCTGCAGTTTCCCGGGGTCTCCAACGCCTGGACCATGCCGATCAAGGCCCGCATCGACATGCTGTCGACGGGGATCCGGACGCCGATCGGGGTCAAGGTGATCGGGACCGATCTGGTCGAGATCGACAAGCTCGCGAAGCAGATCGAGCAGGTGCTCAAGGCCGTGCCGGGCACCTCCTCGGCGTACGCCGAACGCGGCATTGGAGGCTACTATCTGGAGGTCACGCCGGACCGGACTGCGTTGGCACGCTACGGCATCATGGTCCAGGACGTGCAGGACACGATCGCGACGGCGCTCGGCGGCCAGACGGTGACCACGACCGTCGAAGGCCGGCAGCGCTTCACCGTCAACATGCGCTACCCGCGTGATCTGCGCGACAATCCGCAGGCTATCGCCAACGACGTGCTGGTGCCGATGCCCGCCGGCGGCGCTGTGCCACTCGGAGAGGTCGCGAAGGTCGCGCCGGCGCGCGGGCCGACCTCGATCCGGACCGAGAACGGGCAGCTCGCGACCTACATCTACGTCGACATCCGCGACCGCGATCTCGGCGGCTACGTGGCCGACGCCAAAGCCGCCGTGCAGGCCAGCATCCAGTTCCCGCCCGGTTACTACGTGATGTGGAGCGGCCAGTACGAATATCTGGAGCGCGCCACCGCGCGGCTGAAGATCGTCGTTCCCGTGACGCTGCTGATCATCTTCCTGCTGCTGTACCTGAACTTTCGCTCGATCACCGAGACGATGATCGTGATGCTGTCGCTGCCGTTCGCGCTGGTCGGCGGGCTTTGGCTGATGTGGTGGCTGGGCTTCAATCTGTCGGTCGCGGTGGCCGTAGGATTCATCGCGCTCGCCGGCGTGGCCGCCGAAACAGGCGTCGTCATGCTCATCTATCTCAACCAGGCGCTCGCGGAGACTGCGGAGAGACGTGCCGCCCAGGGGCGGGCCGTGACCCGCGGCGATCTGTACGACGCCATCATGGAAGGCGCGGTGGAGCGCGTGCGGCCCAAGATGATGACGGTGGTCGCGATCATGGCGGGCCTGCTGCCCATCATGTGGAGCACCGGGACCGGCTCCGAAATCATGCAGCGCATCGCAGTGCCGATGATCGGCGGAATGATCTCATCCACGCTGCTGACGTTGATCGTGATCCCGGCGATCTTTGGGCTCGTCAAAGGCTTCCGCTTGCCTCCCGAGGACAACACGAAGGGACAAGCGCCGGAAGTGACGAAGCCCACCGTATTGCGTTTGCTGGAGCCTGCTGGGTGAGGTGAGGCATGATGCACGACACAATGTCAGGGTTGAGCGGCACGATGGGGTTCACGTTCGCCCTGGTCGTGATCGTTCTGGTTTTGAGGGCTGCAGCGCTGGACGGGATTCCAGCCTGGAGGATCGGAGCATGACCGGCCTCAATCCACGCAGAGCTCTCATCGTGACTGGCCTTGCTAAGAAGTTCGTACTCTGATCGCTTTACGACATCAGATCACGAACAGCATGCTCCCTTCATTTGAATCGGAGGGCATGGAACAGTCCGTAGGAACAAAAGGCGCAGCAGTCGCCCGGCTTGGGCTTGAGGCGAAGGCCACACCCCTCGCAGTCGTAAAAGAACTGGCAGGCATCCGTCGGCATGGTTTCGGTCTTTTGATGAGCACACGCCGGGCACGTGAGGGTCGATTGCAAATTCATGAATTCCTCTTGCCTGCAGTCTTCCGAAATCCCTGGGGCCGCCCCCCTCCCCGACGGGCGCGAACTGTCCGGCCGTCCCGCGAGAAGACCAACTCCGCCCGCACTGGGCCGGTCGGTGGCGAAGGGGGTATTGTGCAGCCCGCGGAGCATAGCCGATTGAGGAGACGAAATCCTCTATTCTTCGGCCAAAGCAGCTACTATTGGGCCCAGTATCGCCAACGCGTCCACCGCGCCGTCGTCTTCGCCCTTCTCGAAGTCCGCGCCCGTTTGAGCCATCGTGTTCGTCACGTGAGCGACGCAGAGAACCTTGCTGTCGCTGGCGGCGGCGAAGGCGTACAGCGCGGCCGCTTCCATCTCGACGGCAAGTATCCCCCGGTCCGCGGCTGCTTGAACGGCCTGGCTGGTCTCGCGGAACGGGGCATCCGTGGTCCAGCTTGCGCCCATGATCGTTCGCGGTCCGCCGATTCTGATTGCTTCGGTTGCGGCCTCCAGCAGGCGAGGACAAGCGCTGGCGTACTCCGAAGGCGGAGCGTAGTGGTAGCTCGTTCCTTCGTCGCGCAGCGCCCGCTCGATGATGATGAAGTACGGCGGTTCACCGGCGTCGACGATCTGCCCAGCGGACGTCAAGCTGATCAGGAGGCGACAGCCGCTGGCGAACAGCTCCTCGGCGACCAGAACGGCGAAAGAGGCCCCCACGGCCCGTCCGACGATGCCGACCTCCCTTCCGGCAAGCGAGAACACATCGAGCTCGGTGTGATAGCATGGCCAGCCTCCGAAGGGCTTTGCGCGCCCGGTCCGGCGGAGATGGCGCACGAGATCGCCGTCCGGATCGAGCAGGCAAACGGATGGGACGCCGACCGCCTCGATGTTCTTCTGTCGGCGTGCTTCCCGCATCAAGGCAGCCGGCGTGAAGACGGAAGGAGCCGAGAGGTCCTTGTTCTCAAGGATCGGGGAGATCGCCATCTATGCATCTCGAATCGATGGAGGGATGGAAGCCATGAACGACCTCGACCGCCAGGCTCATTGGATGGCCGTCCGAAATATTCTCCAGCACAATTATCTCCCCGAGGCGGTCAACGATGCGTTTTACGATCGAGAGGCCCAGCCCGATACTATCTTCAGCCGGTCGGCTGCCGCGGAAGAACGGCTCGAATATCCGATCGATGTCGCCGGACGGGGTGCCTGGTCCGGTATCTTCGATCTGCACCACCGCTTCCTTGCCCGCGCGGTAGACCCCAATGTCGACCCGTCCGCGCGTCAAGCGCACGGCATTGTCGAGCAGGTTGCGTATCATCGTCGCGACCATCATGGGCTCGCCCTTGATCGCGACTGGTTCAATCAACTGGAAGCCAAGATCTATTCCCTTGCGCGCCGCCTCTGGCACCAGATCCGCCACCAAATCCTTCACGGTGCGGTCTAGCGGGACCACGGTGGCTTCACCGTTCGGGCCGGCCTCATGTCGCGCCAGCGCGAGCAGTTGCTCAAGAAGATGCTTGCTGCGGCGTATCGCCCTGCTTGAGCGCGCCGAGGCGTTCGCGCGCGCTTGCTCGGGAAGATCGGCCGGATCGAGATTGTCTGCCTGCAAACTAAGCGCGGTGATGGGCGTCCGCAGTTCATGCGCAGCATCGGCGACAAAACGCCGCTGCTGATCCATCATCAGTTTCATTCGCTCCAATAGCCCATTGATGAATGCGATGAACGGATGAAGTTCGTTTGGCGTGTCCGCTAGCGGAAGCGGGGTCATGTGCATTCGTCGCACGATCATAGTGCTTCGGTGCACTGCCTGTTTAGCGAACTTTCTTCCGGCCGACTTAGTCCCGAGCCGACTAAAGCGCGATGAGATGATGAATCATCATCGCGCTTCAGCTTCTTGTTTGAGCATTATCTTTTCGGAAAGCCGCTTCGCAGTTTTTCGGATCATGCTCTAGCCCAGCGAGTTGATGATTTCCCGATAGGCGGCTTCGGGAAACGCCTTCAACGTGCGCGTCCGGACGTTTCCCAGCATCCCCAGTTGCAGGCTAAAGCGAGCCGCAACAGCGTCGTCCGGAGCTTCGAGGATCACGACCATGTCAAAGTCACCCATGGTCAGGTAGAATGATTTGATCTCGCCGCTCATATCCTTGAGAGCCTTCTTCGCAGCGTCCAGACGGCGTGGCGAGTCCTTCGCCTTCTGGATGCCTTGCTCGGTCCAATTTGCAAGCATGACATAGGTGGTCATTGCCGTCCTCCTTCTGGCACGAAAGCAAGGCTACGCCGTCGGGGCGAAAAACAAGACCCGGAGCAGATGCGTGTAGTCGGATTCGAACACCATGATCGCCACGAATACCAACACTAGGACCGGCGGCAGCAGGATCGCGTAGGCCAAAGCCAGCCGCTCCCAGGCCATGTGCATGAAGACCGCAACAATCAGGCCAGCCTTCAACATCATGAATAGCAGGATGAGCGACCATCGGAGATGGCCGTGGAGGCCAAAATAGTCGACGAGATAGGAGCAGGTGCTCAGAACGAACAACCATCCCCAGACCACGAGATAAAGCTTGATCGGATGCTGCTGGCCCTTTGTGTGGGTGGCTCCTGATGCAGATGCGTCATGCACGGGGGCTTGCAGCGAGTGTTGCTGCGCTTCCAGATGTACCCCAACGTTTGTCATGCTGCGACCTCACCAGAGATAAAAAAGCGCAAAGATGAACACCCACACGAGATCGACGAAGTGCCAGTATAGACCGGTGATCTCGACGATCTCGTAATGCCCTTTCCGACTTGTGAAAAAGCCGCGCCTTTCGACATCGAAGTCTCCCCGCAAAACCTTTCGCGCAATGGCGATCAGGAAAATCACGCCGATCGTTACATGGGTGCCGTGGAAGCCAGTGATCATGAAGAAGCTCGAACCAAACTGCGCCGCACCCCAGGGATTGCCCCAGGGCCGGACGCCTTCCATGATCAGCTTGGTCCATTCAAAGGCTTGCATTCCGACGAACGTTGCGCCGAATGCTGCTGTGGCCAACATCAAGGCCGCCGTCTTCACGCGGTCGCGGCGATAACCGAAGTTGACGGCCATCGCCATCGTCCCGCTGCTGCTGATCAGGATGAAGGTCATGATCGCAATCAGGATGAGCGGGATTTTCTTTTCCCCGATCGTGAGGGCGAAGACCTCGCTGGGATTGGGCCACGGCACGGTCGTGGACATTCGCGCCGTCATGTACGACAACAGGAAACAACTGAAGATGAAGGTGTCGCTGAGGAGGAAGATCCACATCATGGCCTTCCCCCAGGAAACGTTCTTGAAGGCGCGCTGATCCGAGGACCAATCGGCGGCGATGCCACGCCAACCTGCAGGCCGCGCCGGCGGTTCTACGTTGTTTATCAGCGCCGTTTCTGCCATCTGGTCCCTTGCCTCCCTAGCTCAGCAACTGGCGACAGATGTCGACGAAATTGTCTGTCCAGCCCGTCAGCAGGCCGACCAGGACTAGCCAGACCAACAGCAGGAAGTGCCAGTAGATAGTGCAGAGTTCCACGCTCAGACGAATTTGGCTCGCCTCGGCGCCACGCAATACCTTGGCAGTCGTTCTACCGAGCGCCACCAGACCGCCCATCAGATGCAGCCCGTGCACAGCGGTGATCAGGTAGAAGAACGAATTGGCTGGATTGGACGCCAGGAAGTACCCGGCGCCACTCAGCTGGCGCCACGCCAGCAGTTGCCCGACAAGGAATGTAATGGCGGACGCTCCACCGGCGCACAGGCCGATGCTTATGCCGTCGATGTCGTCGCGGCGCGCGGCCATATACGCCCATTGCAGTGCCACACTGCTCAAGACCAGGACGCCGGTGTTGAACCACAACAGCGCTGGCACTGGCAGCGTCCGCCAGTCCACCATGTTCATGCGCATCGAGTAGGCGCTGATGAAGAGTGCGAATAGCGAGCCGACGACCGCGAGAAATACGCCCAATCCGAGCTTCGCCGCCGGCAGGGACGAGGTACTCTCCTCGCGAAGATCGACCATCACGCCTTCCTCCAGCCATGGCTTGGCTGCCAGCCGCTGTTGCGAGAGCCACCATCCCGCAATTGCGGCTATTCCAGCCATGAACAGGATGATGGCGCTCATGCGTGGGGCCCTTGCGCCGACAATCCGGCCGGCGGTTCATTTTGCGGCACGAAATCCATGGCGGCGCCGGGGACGCTGTAATCGTAGGCCCAGCGATGGACGATCGGGAGCTCCTTGCCCCAGTTGCCATGCCCCGGCGGGGTCTCTGGCGTTTGCCATTCCAGCGACGCGGCGCCCCAGGGATTGCCGCCGGCCTCTTTTCCTTTGAAGAGGCTCCAGATCAGATTGAACAGGAACACGAGCTGGGCGAAGCCGACGATCAGGGCCGCGACGCTCATGAACGCATTGAGGTCATGGGCGGATGCCGGAACGAAGGCCGTTTCGCCGATGTCGTGATAGCGGCGGGGCATACCCAACAGGCCCAGATAGTGCATGGGGAAGAAAATCGCATAGGCGCCGAGGAACGAGACCCAGAAGTGGAATCGTCCAAGCGCCTCA
>NZ_CP064684.1:5685000-8282742 GCF_023100665.1 Bradyrhizobium sp. CW1 | reverse complement strand
CGCAAATTCCCCCACTCGGCCCCTGACGCCTCACCCGCGCCGTTCGACGGAAGCCAGCTCGACGATCCAACCGTCGCCTGTACGGCTGTGGTGGAGCTGCGGCTGAATATTCCAATATTTAGTGGCTTCGGTCAATTCAGACTCTACATCTTGACCCTTGAGAAACAACGCCTTTGCGCCCCGGCGCATCAGCGGCTCCGCAAAGCCGATGAGTTGATGTAGCGGAGCCAGCGCACGCGCGGTGACGCAATCGACCGGGCCGGTGATTCTATCCACATTATCCCCGATCTCAGCGAGATGTACGACTCCCGGAGATGTCGTGACGCGCACGGCTTCGCGCAGGAAGGCCGCCTTCTTGGCGATTCGCTCGACCAGATGGACGCTCGCCCCGGCCGTCCCGGCCATGGCGCAGGCCAGGACGATCCCGGGAAAGCCGCCACCGCTGCCGAGGTCGGCCCAACGTTTGGCCGATGGGGCGAGAGCGACGAGCTGAAGAGAGTCGGCGATGTGCCGGGTCCAGAGGTACGGCAATGTCGAGGGCGCGACGAGGTTGGTCTTGGCCTGCCACTCCCGCAGCAGTGCGATGTAGCGATCGAGCCGGGCTTCCGTTTCATGTGAAACAGGCGCGAGGTTGAGCGCCGCAACCTTGTCGGCTGCAATGACGACGTCCCACGATCGATCGTTGGCGCTGGCCTTGTCGATCTTTGGCCGGGCAGGCGCCGGTTCGGAGCGAACACCGGCACCCTCACCCGCCGAGGGTTTTCCTGAAGACGATCTGCCGCCGGCCGGCCCGCGCTGTTTCACGTGAAACCTATGCGATTACTTTGGAAGTCTTCCGCGCTTCGCGGCGGAGATAGGCCGCAAGAATGCCGAGCGCGGCAGGCGTCATGCCGTCGATTCGGCCGGCCTGGCCAACGGTGAACGGCCGCGCGTTCTCCAGCTTGGCCCGCACCTCATTGGAGAGACCGGGGACCTGCTGGTAATCGACGTCCGACAACACCATCCCCTCGTCCCGCCTGAAGGCTTCGACGTCCGCGCTCTGGCGCTCCAGATAGACATCGTACTTCGCGTCGATCTCGAGATGGGTGGCAATGACGGGATCAATGCCGGACAGCTCGGGCCAGATCGCACGGACCTGGCTCCAGCCAATATCGGGATAGGCCATCAGTTCGAAAGCCGAGCGCCGCTGGCCGTCCCGGTTCAGGGACAGACCATGCTTGATCGCTTCGTTCGGAGTGATCGTCAGCGACTTCGAGAGCGCTCGTGCCGCATTCAGGGCGTCCATCTTGGCGCGATGATGCACCGTCCGGGCGCTGCCAACGCAGCCCAGAGCGACGCCCTTCTCGGTCAAACGCTGATCGGCATTGTCGGCACGCAGTGTCAGGCGGTACTCGGCCCTGGAGGTGAACATCCGATAGGGTTCGCTGATGCCGCGGGTGACGAGGTCGTCGACCATGACGCCAAGATAGCCATCAGCTCGGTCGAACACTGTCAGCGCGGCGCCGCTCGCAGCCAATGCCGCGTTCAGCCCGGCCACGATGCCCTGGCCGGCAGCTTCCTCGTACCCCGTGGTGCCATTGATCTGGCCGGCCAGGAACAGACCGCGCAGGCGCTTGGTCTGGAGGGTCGGATCGAGCTCACGCGGATCGATGTGGTCGTATTCGATGGCATAGCCCGGCCGGACCATCTTCACCCGCTCCAGGCCGGGAATGGTTGCGAGAATGGCGAGCTGAACGTCCTCCGGCAGCGAGGTCGAGATGCCGTTGGGATAGACAGTGCTGTCGTCGAGCCCTTCCGGCTCCAGGAAGATCTGGTGACCGTCGCGATCGCCGAAGCGAACGATCTTGTCCTCGATCGAGGGGCAATAGCGCGGTCCGGAGCTCTTGATCTGGCCGGAGTACATCGGAGAGCGATGAACATTGGCCCGGATCACCTCATGGGTGGCGGAATTGGTTCGGGTGATTCCGCACTGGATCTGCGGCGTCGTGATCCGCTCGGTCACCATCGAAAACGGCTCCGGAGGCTCGTCCCCCGGCTGCATCTCGACCGCCGACCAGTCGATCGTCGTGCCATCCAGACGCGGCGGAGTGCCCGTCTTGAGCCGTCCAAGGGTGAATCCGGCGCGCTCGAACGAGGTCGAAAGGCCCATCGCAGGCGCCTCGCCGACCCTGCCGGCGGGCCAATTCTTCTCTCCGAGATGGATCAGACCGCGAAGGAAGGTGCCGGTGGTGACGACGACAGCCCCTGCCCGAAGCTCGCGGCCATCTGCCAGGCGCAGGCCGATCACCCGTCCCTCGACCACGATCAGCTCGTCCGCTTCGCCTTCGACCACGGAAAGACCCTCGGTCTCCCGGATCGCCGCCTGCATCGCGGCCGCATAGAGCTTCCGGTCGGCCTGCGCGCGCGGACCACGGACCGCTGGGCCCTTACGGCGATTGAGAACGCGAAACTGAATACCGCCGGCGTCGCCGACCCGGCCCATCAGACCATCGAGCGCGTCGACCTCGCGAACCAGATGGCCCTTGCCGAGACCGCCAATGGCGGGATTGCAGGACATCGCGCCGACCGTGGAGAAGCGGTGCGTCACCAGAGCGGTCGCCGCGCCCATCCGGGCAGAGGCAGAAGCGGCCTCACAGCCGGCATGGCCGCCGCCAATCACAATGACGTCGAAGCTCTCTCGCTCTGTGCGCATGGACGGACTTCTAGCTCAGAGGCGGGGAAGCCGGAAGCGGAAACTGGAAAGGCGGTTGTTTCACGTGAAACGGTGCAAGCGGAGCCCAGATGTTTTTCGCGAAAACAACCCCAGGCACAGTAGAACCGCCCTTGGAAAGATTATCATTTTCAGTGGGAGAAAACGGAGCTCCCGACGCATAAAGTGTCTACTGAAGGGCCGTAACGTCCAGATGCGGCCCGGTCTCGAAGCTCGATGGCAGCGGCATACTCCCATCATCGCGAGCGGAGTGATCCGGGATCTCTCCGCTCACCCGCTCCCTTAGCTGCCACGTTTGCCAGCAAATATGGGTAATGGAGTCACGTTTTACGTGAAACGTCTCGGAACGCGACCGCAGTGTTTCACGTGAAACGAAGAAGTGGAACAAAGGCTAGTTGTACAATGAAGACTAGGGCTACTTCCCAACGCAGAACTTCTGAAAAATCGCCCCTAGGACGTCCTCGACATCCACCCGACCCAGCAGCCGGCCCAAGGCATAGGCCGCAGCGCGCAGCTCTTCGGCGGCAAGCTCCTCGCCGTCTTCTACAAGCTCCAGACTCCGCCGCAAGCTGTCCGACGCCCGGCGCAGCAAATCCCGCTGCCGGGCCCGGGTCACCAACGCGCCCTCAGTCGTTCCGAAGAAGTCGGCGGCGAATTTCACCATAGCATCGACCAGCGCGGGAATGCCGTCCCCCCGGCTGGCGGCGATTCCGAACTCACCGTACAGGCCGACGTCCTCGACCCCGCCGAGATCGATCTTGTTGCGCACGATCCAGACCGAACCGCCGGAGCGGCTGCCTGCATTGCCGGACTTCCCCAGCAACGGCATTGCGGCCGGATCGACCGCGCGCCCCGCCTCCACCAGCCACAACACGAGGTCGGCGTCTTCGGCTCGGGCTCGCGCCCGGCGAACACCCTCCTGCTCCACCGGATCGTCGGTCTCGCGAATGCCGGCCGTGTCGATCACCGTGACGGGATAGCCATCAAGATCGAGCTGCACCTCGATCACATCGCGTGTCGTGCCGGCATGCGGCGAGACGATCGCGACGTCGCGGCGCGCGAGCTGGTTGATCAGCGTCGACTTGCCGACATTCGGCTCGCCCGCGATCGCAACCACCAGGCCGTCGCGCAAGCGTTCAGCTTGTCCCTGTGCCGCAAGGACTTCTGCGATTTCGTCATGCAGCGCACTGATCGCCTTGACCGCAGGCGCTCTCAACTCGGCGGGCACATCGCCCTCGTCGGAGAAATCGATGCCGGCCTCGATCAAGGCCGAGGCGTCGATGATGCGCTCGCGCCAGTCGCGCGCGCGATTGCCGAGGAGACCCTGCAACTGCCGCAACGCCTGGCGGCGCTGGCGGTCGGTGTCGGCATGAATGAGATCGTCGAGGCCCTCCGCCTCGGTCAGGTCGAGCTTGCCGTTCTCGAAGGCGCGCCGGGTGAATTCGCCCGGTTCGGCAGCTCGCATATTCGGAATTACGGAAATTGCGGTAAACAGTGCGGCCAGCACCGCGCGGCCGCCATGGACGTGAAATTCGGCGACGTCCTCGCCGGTCGCGCTGCCGGGCCCCGGAAACCACAACACCACCGAATCGTCGATCGGCTGGCCCACGCCGTCATGAAGGAGCCGGCGGCTGGCCTGCCTCGGCGCCGGCAGCTTGCCCGCCAGCGTCGTCAGCACCAGGCTGGCGCCTGGCCCGGAGACACGCACCGCCGCAAGCGCACTTGGCGGACGGCCAGACGACAGTGCAAAGATGGTGTGGTCTCGCGGATACATAGCCTATTTGTCCGGCTGAAAGGGAAAAGGCAAACATCCGTTTCGGCTGACAAATCGAGCGATTATGCTGCTTGGATTCTCGCAGCAAAACCAATAGTGCGATGCAATAAATTCGCGAGCGTCTACTGCAAGAACCACTTGCAACGGAATGAGCGGCATCCCTCGATCCGCTATTCATAAATTATATCAACATCTTAGACGACGCCTACTCCAGACGACAACGCCCCGCCATGCTGCAGCTCGCTGCAACAAAGTCGCACAAAGAAAAAGGGCGCCCGAAGGCGCCCTTTGGATCATGTTGCACTGCAATCAGGTGTTCATCGAATCGAAGAACTCGGAATTGCTCTTGGTCGAGCGCAGCTTGTCGAGCAGGAAGTCGATGCCGTCCATCGTCCCCATCGGATTCAGGATGCGGCGGAGTACGTACATCTTCTTCAAGACCACCGGATCGGTGATCAGCTCTTCCTTACGGGTGCCGGAGCGCGAAATGTCGATCGCCGGGAAGGTCCGCTTGTCCGACACCTTGCGATCGAGGATCAGCTCGGAGTTGCCGGTGCCCTTGAACTCTTCGAAGATGACTTCGTCCATACGGCTGCCGGTATCAACCAGCGCAGTCGCGATGATCGTCAGCGAGCCGCCCTCTTCGATGTTGCGGGCGGCGCCGAAGAACCGCTTCGGCCGCTGCAGCGCGTTGGCATCGACACCGCCGGTCAGCACCTTGCCCGATGACGGCACCACGGTGTTGTAGGCGCGGCCGAGGCGCGTGATGGAGTCCAGCAGGATCACGACGTCGCGGCCATGCTCAACCAGACGCTTGGCCTTCTCGATCACCATCTCGGCGACCTGGACATGGCGCACCGCCGGCTCGTCGAAGGTCGAGGAGACGACCTCGCCCTTCACCGAGCGCTGCATGTCCGTGACTTCTTCCGGACGTTCGTCGATCAGGAGCACGATCAGATAGCACTCGGGATGATTATGCGCGATCGAGTGCGCGATGTTCTGCATCAGCACGGTCTTGCCCGTGCGCGGCGGCGCGACGATCAGCGCGCGCTGACCCTTGCCGATCGGCGCAACGATGTCGATCACCCTTGCAGACAGGTCTTTCCGCGTGGGGTCGTCGATTTCCATGCGGAAGCGCTGATTCGGAAACAGCGGCGTGAGGTTGTCGAAATTGACCTTGTGCTTGGCCTTTTCCGGGTCCTCGAAATTGAGCGTGTTGACCTTCAGCAGCGCGAAATAGCGCTCGCCCTCCTTCGGGCTGCGGATGTGGCCTTCGATAGTGTCGCCGGTGCGCAGGCCAAAACGGCGGATCTGCGAGGGCGAAACGTAGATGTCATCCGGGCCCGGCAGATAATTCGCATCGGGCGAGCGGAGGAAGCCGAAGCCGTCGGAGAGAACCTCGACGACGCCTTCGCCGACGATGTCGGTCTCGGCGAGCGCAAGCTGCTTGAGGATGGCGAACAGCAGCTCCTGCTTGCGCATGGTGCTGGCATTCTCGACCCCATTCTCTTCCGCGAACGAGACGAGCTCGGCCGGCGTCTTCGACTTGAGGTCCTGGAGTTTGATTTCCCGCATTGGGGTGGTCCTGTGGGGTAACCTGGGAGGGGGGTGCGAGGAGGCTCTGAAATGCGGACGCGAAAAGGTAAGGTCCGCAGGTCTGGCAAGGAGAGCGCCGGTGAGGCTTCAAACCTGATGGGGTGTCCGGCCTCTGGAAAGCTCAGACACGACCACATCCGCCTGCGTTGGGTGGGATATCGCTAATATAGAAAATCGCCTCACACTCCGCAAGCAGAAGCACTGAGCGATTGTTCGCGACCGCTGCCTAGAACGGCTTCACGATCACCATGATGACGATCAGAATCATCAAGGCAGTTGGTACCTCGTTGATAATCCGATAGAATTTCTGGCTCCGGGGGCGCCGGTCCGCCGCGAAATCCTTCAGCCAGCGCGAAAAAAAGCCGTGGACCGCGGACATCGCCAGGACCAGTGCCAGTTTTACGTGCAGCCAGCCGAAAGTGAACCAGTGTCCAGCCCAGGCGAGGTAGAGCCCGGCGAGCCAGGTCACGATCATAGCGGGGTTGATGATCGCCTTGAACAGCCGCCGTTCCATGATCTTGAACGTTTCCGACTGCTGCGAGCCGACTTCAGCCTCGCAATGATAAACGAACAGCCGTGGCAAATAGAGCATGCCCGCCATCCAGGAAATGACGGCGATCACATGCAGCGCCTTGATCCAGAGGTAGACGTCTTCAAACATGTCTGGGGGTCCGGATTCCTGCCCAGCCGAGGGGAAACGTTGGGGATAGTAAGAACTCGTTAAGGTCTTGCCTGCACACATATCCGTCCGTAGCGCCCTTCTCCAATAAGAATCTTAGATTCTTAAGGTTTGAGTCTATGTGACGGTGAATTGGACTCACACATCTCCGTCCGCCCGTTCACACGCGCTTGTTCACATCCATCAACATATCCTCTGACAGCTCCGGCCGCTTTCGATAAGTCGGTCAGCTTCAAAGGCTTGCGCGTTTCTGTCGGCAGCTTATCAAGAGGGTTATCGACGCAATCCCGTTTCCCTTTCGGGAGGGCGTCGAAGTTGTTCTCAGGGGCAGCGGTGTGAAGAAAATCCGCCGTTGTCCCGCCCCCGGTGTCGCACATCCCTTTCCGGGAGGTTAAGCTCCACAGAAATCCACAAACCACACCGACTCCATACAAAGGGCTTTTGTGCCGACTTCGAACAATTATTTCCATCTGCACCTCGTCTCCGACTCCACCGGTGAGACGCTGATCACGGTCGCGCGCGCCGTTGCCGCCCAGTACGCCAACGTGACCCCGGTCGAGCACGTCTATCCGCTGGTGCGCAGCCAGAAACAGCTCGATCGCGTGCTCGACGAGATCGAGGAAGCGCCGGGAATCGTGCTGTTCACGCTGCTCGAGAAGGATCTGGTTTCGAGGCTCGAGGATAAGTGCAAGGGGATCAATGTTCCGAGCCTGTCGATCATCGGGCCGGTGATGCAGTTGTTCGAGGCCTATCTCGGAGCTGCCACGACCGGCCGGGTCGGCGCCCAGCACGTGCTCAATGCCGAATACTTCAAGCGTATCGACGCGTTGAACTACACGATGATCCACGATGACGGCCAGCATGTCGAAGGGCTCGACGACGCGGACGTGGTGCTCGTCGGCGTTTCCCGCACCTCCAAGACCCCGACGTCGATCTACCTTGCCAACCGAGGCATCCGCACTGCCAACGTGCCGCTGGTTCCAGGCATTCCGGTGCCCTCGCAACTGGAGACGTTGACGCGACCGCTGGTGGTGAGCTTGCATGCGACGCCGGAACGATTGATCCAGGTGCGCACGAACCGCCTGCTCTCCATGGGGGCCGATTCCAGCAGCGACACTTATACCGACAAGCAATCGGTCGCCGAGGAGGTCGCATTTGCCCGCAAGCTGAGCGCCAAGCACGATTGGCCGCTGCTCGACGTCACGCGGCGCTCGATCGAGGAAACCGCCGCGGCGATCATGAAACTTTACAGCGATCGTCAGCGTAACCGGCCTTCTGAATAGCTTTGGGATAGTTTCGCGATGGGTCTCTGGCTCGGCAAATCTTCGTTGATCCTGGCCTCGCAGAGCAGCGCGAGAAAGATGCTCCTGGCGAATGCCGGGCTCGAGTTCAAGGCGATCACGGCTGATATCGACGAGCGCGGCATCCAGGCCGCCTCCGGGCTTTCTGGTCCGCGCGAGATTGCCCTGCTGCTGGCGCGCGAAAAAGCCAAGGCAGTCTCGGCCCATCACGTTGGAAGCACCGTCATTGGTGCTGATCAAACGCTGGCGCTTGGCGATCGCCTCTTCAACAAGCCAGCGGGCCGCGCCCAGGCGCTGGCGCAGCTGCGCGATCTCTCCGGCCATAGCCATGAGCTGAATTCCGCCGTGGCGATCGCACGCGATGGCGAGATCATCTTCGAGGACGTCTCGGTTGCCTGCCTCACGATGCGGCAGATGACCGAGGCCGAGCTTTCGGCCTATCTCGACATCGCCGGCGGCGCCGTCAGCACCAGCGTCGGCGGCTATCAGCTCGAAAGCCTGGGGATCCATTTGTTCGAGCGTATCGAGGGCGACCACTTCACCATTCTCGGCTTGCCGCTGCTGCCGCTGCTTGCGTTCCTGCGGCGCGAGCGGCTAGTTGCGGTGTGACTGGCAGATATGGTTGGGCGCTGATGCGGATCCTGGGACTGACCGGCTCGATCGGGATGGGCAAATCCACCACCGCGAAATTGTTCGCGGAGGCTGGCGTGCCTGTCTACGATGCCGATGCGGCCGTCCATCAGCTCTATGAGGGCGAGGCCGCACCCGCGATCGAGGCCGCCTTCCCCGGCACTACCGCGAACGGCAAGGTTGATCGGCCAAAACTCTCGGCGCGTGTGGTGCACGATCCTGCGGCCATCAAGCAGCTCGAGCAGATCGTCCATCCGATGCTCGGCGCTTCCCGGAAAAAGTTCTTCGCCGACGCCGAAGCCGCCAACGCGCCGGTCGTGGTGCTGGACATACCGCTGCTGTTCGAGACGGGTGGCGAGACGCGGGTCGATGCCGTAGTCGTCGTCACCACGTCTCCGGAACTGCAGCGCGAGCGGGTGCTGGCGCGCGGCACGATGGACGAGGCCAAGCTCGACGCCATCATCGCCAAGCAGACACCCGATGCGGAAAAGCGCAGGCGTGCCGATTTCGTGGTGGATACATCCCACGGACTCGAACCGGTGCGCGCCCAAATCGCGCACATCCTCGCCGACGTCGTTAAGATGCCGCAGCGGCGCGCCTGATTCGCCGCCTGACACGGCTTCCCAGATCATGCGCGAAATCGTTCTCGACACAGAAACCACCGGCCTTGACCCGTTGCGGGGAGATCGCCTGGTCGAAATCGGCTGCGTCGAGATGCTCAATCGCATGCCGACGGGGCAGAGTTTCCACGTCTACATCAATCCCGAAAGGGACATGCCGGCAGAAGCCTTTGCGGTGCACGGGCTGTCGGCCGAATTCCTGGCGACGAAGCAGCTGTTTCACGAGGTCGTCGACGATTTTCTGGAGTTCATCGGCGACGCGCCGCTGGTGATCCACAATGCCTCGTTCGACATCAGCTTCATCAATGCCGAGCTCGACCGGATCAAGCGCCCGGCGATCCCGCGCGAGCGGCTGGTCGATACGCTGCTGCTGGCTCGGCGCAAGCATCCCGGCGTGTCGAACCGGCTCGACGATCTCTGCTCACGCTATGCGATCGACAATTCACGCCGCACCAAGCACGGCGCATTGCTCGACGCCGAGCTGCTTGCGGAAGTCTATGTGGATCTGGTCGGGGCGCGGCAGTCGCAGCTGCTGCTTGCTTCGGAATCCGAAGAGACTCGCGCCAATGGGGCTGCCGATGCGCCTCGGCGGCAACGGCCGGCGCCGCTCACCCCGCGCATTTCGGACGCCGAGCGCGAGGCCCACCGGGCCTTCATCGCAACGCTCGGCGACAAGGCGATCTGGAACGAGTTCTTGCCCGCTCCAGCCGCCCCTTTGGCTGGTTAAGCCTGGCCGCTCGGCTGAGCGGCCATTTGCCGCTCCATGTTCTGGCGATAGAGGCCGACGAAGTCGACCGGATCCAGCATCAAAGGCGGGAACCCGCCGTCGCGCACGGCAGTGGCGATGATCTCACGGGCAAACGGGAACAGCAGGCGCGGGCATTCGATCATGACCAGCGGATGCAAATTGTCCTTCGGCACGTTGGAGATGCGGAAGACGCCGGCATAAGCGAGCTCGAACGAGAACATGATCTTGCCGGCGGTCTCGGCCTTGCCCTCGACCGACAGCGTCACCTCGAACTCCTGTTCGCTGAGATTGTTGGCGCTGACATTGATCTGGATGTTGATCTGGGGCGGCTGGCTCTGCTGCTGGAGCGAGCTGGGCGCATTCGGATTTTCGAACGAGAGGTCCTTGGTATATTGCGCCAGGACGTTGAGCTGGGGAGCCTGGGCCGCCTCGGGAGGGGTGCCGTTACCGTTGGTCATAAGAGTGTCTCCTTACCCGATTGGGCTGAATTTCGCGGCGGTTGGCTAACATAGGGCTACCTCGTTCCACAAGGACGAACGGTCCCGGATGGGGAATTCCGGCCACGCCCACAACTGTGGCGTTCACCCCGGCGATCCAGCGCAACTGCGCCTTAAACGATTGAAGATGCGCGATTTCCGGGCAGGATCGGGTTTCCCCTTAAGCATAAAACGCGCTACACTCGGTGCTGTGCCAAAAGGCGCCATTGGCCGGGCAAGATTTCGTGCCTACATCCCACGGACCTGACGCGCGGACCCAAAATGGTGATGTAGACTTGCCGTTCCGGTATGGAACGGTCTACTGGCCGGATCGATTTTCCCGGCACGATCCTTTCGAGACGGCCCCTTCTACAGACGACCAGAAAGCGAATACGACGTGGACATCTACACCATCATCTTCCTGGCGCTGGCGGTCTTCATCTTTCTGAGGCTGCGCAGCGTGCTGGGGCAGCGCACGGGCAACGAGCGGCCGCCGTTCGACCGCAACGCGCTCCAGGGCGCCCAGGACAAGAACGTCGTCACCATGCCGGGCAAGGTCATCGACCAGGCTCCCTTGGCGCCGACGGCCGAGCCGACCCCGCCCTCCGACCGTTGGAAGGGCCTGACCGAGCCGGGCACCGTGCTCGCCCAGGGTCTCGACGCCATCGTCGAAAAGGATTCCACCTTCGATCCGCGGCATTTCATCTCCGGCGCCCGCGGCGCCTATGAGATGATCGTGCTGGCCTTTGCCAATGGCGACCGCCGCGCGCTGCGCGACCTGCTGTCGTCGGAGGTCTATGAAAGCTTCGATGCCGCGATCAAGGAGCGCGAGAAGAACGAGCAGAAGACCGAGACGCGTTTTGTCTCGATCGACAAGGCCGAGCTCGTCGGCGCCGAACTGCGCGACCGCACCGCCCAGCTCACGATCCGCTTCGTCTCGCAGATGATCTCGGCCACCCGGGACAAGGCCGGCAACATCGTCGACGGAAGCGCCGACACGGTCGCCGACATCACCGACATCTGGACTTTCGCCCGCGACATCACTTCTCGCGATCCGAACTGGAAGCTGGTTGGCACCGGAAGCGCGAATTAAGGTTTTCCTGAAGACCAGCGCGACGGCGCTTTGCGCAGGTGCCGTCGCGCTGTCGTCGTTTTCACTCGGCGCTGAGGCGGCGCGGCGCCACTATCGCAGCCATCACCATCATCTCCCGGAATTGCCTGCCGCGCCGCCGCGCGCCTTGCCATATCCGCAGCTTCCCCTGCCGCTCGAAATTCCCGGCGCCCAATATCTGCCGCTGGCCTGGGCCGACGTGAAGGGCTGGGGCGACGACAATCATCTCGCCGCCTACAAGACCTTTCGCGCGAGCTGCCGTCCGATCAACGCGCAGACCGGCGCTCCCGAACCGAAGGCTTTGGGCGCCTCGCTGGGCGAACCCTGCCGGGTCGCCAAATCGCTCGAGCTTACCGACGACGCTCGGGCCAAAACCTTCTTCGAGGAGAATTTTGCGCCGCTGCGGATCTCGCGCCTCGGCGAGCCCGATGGTTTCGTCACCGGCTATTACGAACCGGTGCTGGAGGGATCGCGCACGCAGACCGACGTCTACAATGTCCCGGTCTATCGCCGCCCCTCGAATCTCTTTGTGCGCGGTTACAAGCAGGATTCGGTCAGCCTGCCCAACAAGGGCCCGGTCTATCGCAAGATCGGCCGCCGCAAGCTCGTGCCTTATTACGACCGCGCCGAGATCGAGGACGGCAAGATCGCCGGCCGCGGACTCGAGATTGCCTGGCTGAAGGACCCGACCGATCTGCTGTTCGCCCAGATCCAGGGTTCGGCGCGGATCAAGTTCGACGACGGCGGCACGGTCCGGCTCAACTACGACGCCTATAACGGCTATCCCTATACGGCGGTCGGTCGCATCCTGATCGAGCGCGGCATCATTCCAAAGGAAGAGATGTCGATGCAGAAGATCAGGGAGTGGATGGCGCAGACCCCTGACGGTGCCAAGGAGCTGCGCCGCCAGAACCGCTCCTACATCTTCTTTCGCGAGGTCAATCTATCCGACAAGGAGGAGGCGGTCGGCGCGCAAGGCATTCCGTTGACGGCCGGCCGCTCGATCGCGGTCGACAAATCGCTCCACGTCTACGGCACCCCGTTTTTCATCGAAGGCGAGCTGCCGATCGATTCCGAACGCGCGAAGACGCCGTTCCATCGCTTGATGATCGCGCAGGACACGGGCTCGGCCATCATCGGTCCGGCGCGCGCCGATCTCTATTTCGGCGCGGGTCAGGATGCCGGCCGGGTCTCCGGACGGCTGCGCCATGCCATGCATTTCGTGATGCTGGTGCCGAAGAGCCTCGATCCCACAACGCGCGGCGCGCGGCTCCCGGTGCCGGACCCGCGGCCCTCGGAGAAGATCGCAAAGCTGTTTCCGCAAACGGAGCCTGCGAAGGACAAGCCGCCTGCCGAGCTGCAAAGCAAGAGCGAGACGGTCGCTGTCGCCGGTCCAGTCCCGCTGCCGGTGCCGCGTCCCGTGATCGAGCCAGTTCAGGAGCCGCGGCGGCCGGTGAAAAATCGCTCCCATCGGCAACAATGAAGCGATCGTCCCGTCCGCCCGTGCTGGAGCCTCGTCCCTCGCCGCGCCGTCGCGCGCTGAGTGAGGAAGAGCGCGCGCTGTGGGATACGGTCGCAAAGCAGGTCAAGCCGCTGAGAAAGCATCGTGCGGCGAAGGCGCAAGCTGCACCACGCAACGAGTCTTCGCCTGCAGCGCCCGCCCCCCGGATTGCGCCGTCGCCACGTCCGATTGCCGCTGCCCCGGCACCGCGCGCAGCGAAGCCGGCGGTGCCGCCGCTGGCGCCGCTCGGCAAGCGCGAGCGCACAAAGCTGTCGCGCGGGCGCAGCGAGATCGAGGCGCGGCTCGATCTGCACGGCATGACCCAGATGCGTGCCCACCGCGCGCTGAGCGGCTTCCTGCACCGCGCCCATCATGACGGCCTGACCTTCGTGCTGGTCATCACCGGCAAGGGCCGAAGCGGCGGCGAAAGCGGCGTGCTGCGCCGTCAGGTGCCGGAATGGCTGAGCCTGCCGGAATTCCGGGCCTTCGTCGTCGGATTCGAAGAGGCCGGTATCGGCCATGGCGGCGAGGGCGCGCTCTACGTGCGGATCAGGCGGGCGAGATATTAGAACGGCCGCACGATTCCGACGCGCGGGATCAATGTGACAATCAGGCCGAAGATATTTGTCGTCTGATCTTCCGCCGAAATCAGCGGCGTCTCGCGTGCGGCGGGCAGCATCTTCACCGCGTGCAGGATCAGGAACATGCAGACTGCCCAGTTCGAGATCCAGCGCGAATAGTCGAATACCATCGCGAACATCACGACATAGGCGAGGCTGACGCCGATCAGCGCCGCAATGACGAGGCGGCGATGCGTGTCGCTTGCGAGCGCGCCGATCAAATTCGCAAAATAGCGCCACAGCGGTGTGTGCAGCCAGATCAGCAGCGCGAACACGGGCACGCCGAGGATGTTGTGCGGCAGGCGGCCCCAAGTGTCGGAAATCTCCTTCGCCAACGGCTGATACCAGATGTAGGCAAACTGCAGCAGGTCGGTCCGCGACGGATCGGCCATCCGGCTCTTCAGATCGGCGACGAAATCCGCCTCCGGGACCGGCATCGTTCCCCAAAACTGCGCGGCGAAGAACAGCGCGGAGACGGCCAGCAGGGCCATGATGCCGAACGCGACATTGGTGCGATCGCAGCCATGCGCTAGATAATGCCTGATCACGACGATGGTGATGATGGTCGGCACATACATCAAGAGATGGATGTGGTGGATCAGGACGAGAACGATCGAGAACAGCGCAGCCAGCGCCACGAACAGCAGCGAGCCGGCCGGCACCAGCAGCAGGACGATCGCCAGCGCGCAGCCATAGATGTCGAAATGGCCGAGCGTGTGCATGAAGTTCTTGAGGAAGAACGGCGAGCCCGCGATGAAGACGAACGTCGGCAATGTCTTCGCGGTGAAGCCGAACGTTGTCTGGAATAGTCTTGCGTACAGCCCGAGCGTCACCAGCCATGTAGCGCCGCCGAGCGCGAACACCAGCCATAGCGGCACCTTGTCGGTGAACAGCGCGACGATCGTCCCGATCAGCGCGCGCTTGATGAAGCCAAAATGGTAATCGACGAGGAGGTGGATGTAGGGGACGTAAGGCGGCAGCTGGATCTTGTGAACGAAGACGCCAACGATGATTGCCGCGTTGATCGCGAGCAGCAGGCGCCAGGGGTTTTGCAGGAAGCGTGCGGTCACGCCGCATCCATAGCGCGACCGTCCGGAATTACAAAATGAACCGGCTCAAATCCGCGTTCTTGGCGAGGTCGCCGACGTGCTTCTGCACGAAATCGGCGTCGACCCTGACGGTCTCGCCGCTGCGATCTGGGGCGGTGAAGGAGATCTCGTCCAGCACCCGCTCCATCACGGTCTGCAGCCGCCGCGCGCCGATGTTCTCGACGGTGGAATTCACGGCCACCGCGACGTCCGCAAGCGCGTCGATGGCGTTGTCGGTGATGTCGAGCGTGACGCCTTCGGTCTGCATCAGCGCGACATATTGCTTGATCAGCGAAGCCTCCGGCTCGGTCAGGATGCGGCGCATGTCGTCACGGGTCAGCGCCTGCAGCTCGACGCGGATCGGCAGGCGGCCCTGCAATTCCGGCAGCAAATCGGACGGTTTTGCGACGTGGAAGGCGCCTGAGGCAATGAACAGGATGTGGTCGGTCTTCACCGCGCCGTGCTTGGTCGAGACGGTGGTGCCCTCGATCAGCGGCAGCAGGTCGCGCTGCACGCCCTCGCGCGAGACGTCGCCGCCGGCGCGGCCTTCGCGGGCGCAGATCTTGTCGATCTCGTCCAGGAACACGATGCCGTTGTTCTCGACCGCACTGATCGCCTCCATCGTCAACTGATCGCTGTCGAGCAGCTTGTCGGATTCCTCGTTGATGAGGATCTCGTGCGAGCTCTCCACCGTCAGCCGCCGCGTCTTGCTGCGTCCGCCGAGCTTGCCGAAGATGTCGCCGATCGAAACCGCGCCCATCTGCGCGCCAGGCATGCCCGGGATCTCGAACATCGGAAAGCCGCTGCCGCCGCCTTGCGTCTCGATCTCGATTTCCTTGTCGTTGAGCTCGCCCGCGCGCAGCTTCTTGCGGAAGGAGTCCCGCGTCGCGGCGCTGGAATTGGCGCCGACCAGGGCATCAAGTACGCGCTCCTCAGCGGCGAGCTGCGCACGTGCCTGCACGTCTTTGCGCTTGCGCTCGCGGACCTGAGAAATCGCGACCTCGACGAGATCGCGCACGATCTGCTCGACGTCGCGGCCGACATAGCCGACCTCGGTGAATTTCGTCGCCTCGACCTTCAGGAACGGCGCGTTGGCAAGCTTGGCGAGCCGCCGCGCGATCTCGGTCTTGCCGACCCCGGTCGGGCCGATCATCAGGATGTTCTTCGGCAGCACCTCTTCGCGCAAGGAGCCTTCGAGCTGCTGCCGCCGCCAGCGGTTGCGCAGCGCGATCGAGACGGCGCGCTTGGCATCGGCCTGGCCGACGATGAAACGGTCGAGTTCGGAAACGATTTCGCGGGGGGAGAAGTCTGTCATGGGACCTTAGCTAGGATCAGATGCGGGGCGGGACAAGCCGCTTTTTTTGGCCGTCAGATGATCGGCGGACCCGATTGCCATAGTTTCACGGCCTCGATCGGATGGATCAGCATCAGGATATTGAGCGTCAGATTGTCGCGAATATGCAGCGCCAGCATGATTTCGAAGGCGAGCCCAAGCAGGATGGTCACTGATACAGGCAGCAGGCGCGCTACGAGGAAGCCCAGCATCATGGACAAATTGTCAGAGATCGAATTGACGATGCTGTCGCCGAAATAATCCAGCGAGATCGTGCCGGCGCGGTAGCGTTCGATGATGAAGGGCGAGTTCTCGACGATCTCCCAGGCACCTTCGATCAGAATGGCGATGATCAGGCGGGCGGGCCAGGACAGAGACACGAACGGCAGCCGCGCGAACAGCAGCCAGGTCAGCCCGTAAAACAGGAAGCCGTGCAGGATGTGCGAGAAGGTGTACCAGTCGGCGATGTGCTGCGAATTCTCCGAGCTGTTCACCACGCCATGCCACAGCTTGACATAGCCGCAGGTGCAGATCGGCACCCGGCCCATCGCAAGCAGGATCGAGGCCTGCATCGCCAGCAGCAGCAGCGCGATGCCGACCCAGGCGAGCGGCGGAAACGCGGCCTTGCTCTCATGCGTGGTTGCCAGCGTCATGGCTCGCGCACCATCAGGAGTGCGGGCCCGTCGGGCGTCTCGACCATGCGGTCGCGGACAAAGCCGGCCTTCTCATAGGCGCGCACGGCGCGCGCGTTGAGCGGATCAGGATCAGTGACGATGCGCGGCAGGCCCTGCCGCAACTGCGCGTCGGCGAATTGCCGGATGAATGCCGAACCGTGCCCGCGCGCGATCATGTCGCTTTCGCCGATGAACTGATCGATGCCACGGGTGGCCTCCGGTTGCGGCCCAACACCCGTATTCCAGGCGGTCAGGCGGTAGCATTGAAGATAGCCGAACGGCTTGCCTTCGGCCAACACGATGAACTGGTCCATTGCCGGCTCGCCGAGATCGCCGCTCACGAGCGCGAACTGCTCGTCCGGATCGCCCCACCATTCCCGCACATGCGCTTCGCCCAGCCATCGCCGAATCAGCGGCAGAACGGCCGCGGTCATCGGGCGGAAGGTGTAGGCGAGGGCCATGGCCTACCCGGCCGACAGCGCTTCGATGGTCACATTGCGGTTGGTGTAGACGCAGATATCGGCGGCGATGTCGAGGGAGCGGCGGACGATGGTCTCGGCGTCCTTGTCGGTGTCGAGTAGGGCGCGGGCGGCCGCCAGCGCGTAATTCCCGCCGGAGCCGATCGCCATGACGCCGGCTTCGGGCTCCAACACGTCGCCGGTGCCTGTCAGCACCAGGGAGACGTCCTTGTCGGCGACGATCATCATGGCCTCCAGCCGCCGCAAATAACGGTCGGTGCGCCAGTCCTTGGCGAGCTCGACGGCGGCCCGGGTCAATTGCCCCGGATATTGCTCGAGTTTGGCTTCCAGACGCTCGAACAGCGTGAAGGCGTCGGCGGTGGCGCCGGCAAAGCCGCCGATGACGTCGCCCTTGCCGAGTTTCCGGACCTTCCTGGCGTTGTGCTTGATCACGGTCTGGCCGATCGAGACCTGGCCGTCGCCGCCGACCACCACCTTGCCGCCCTTGCGGACCGTCAAAATCGTGGTGCCGTGCCAGCCCGGCGAGCTGTTTGGGGAGTCCTGCATGAATGATCCTCGTTGACCGGGCTGATTTAGGCGGTCGGGAGCGGGGGCACAACGGGCCGCTCCGGGCCCAATTTGCTCACCATAGGCAGAAGTAGAGGCCCGGCCAGCCGTTGCCGCAGTAGCGAAGGCGTCATTTGGCTGTTAAAAGACCGGCGTTTTCGGCCCGAACTAGGATGGAAGCGTGTTTTGATGCGCACCGCGACGATCAAGCGCAAGACCAAGGAAACCGACATCGAGGTCACCGTGAACCTCGATGGCTCCGGCGTGTCCAATATCGCGACCGGCATCGGCTTTTTCGACCATATGCTCGATCTCCTCGCCCGCCATTCCCGCATTGACCTCACGGTCAAGGCGGTCGGCGATTTGCACATCGATCATCACCATACCACCGAAGACACCGGCATCGCGCTCGGCCAGGCCGTCAAGCAGGCGCTCGGCAACATGGCGGGCATCACCCGCTATGCCGGCGTGCACATGCCCATGGACGAGACGCTGTCACGCGTGGTCATCGACATCTCGGGCCGCCCGGTCCTGGTGTTCAAGGTCGACTTCCCCCGCGACAAGATCGGCGAGTTCGACACCGAATTGGTGCGCGAGTGGTTCCAGGCCTTCGCCATGAACGCCGGCGTGACTCTTCACGTCGAGACCCTATATGGCGATAACAGCCACCATATCGCCGAGTCCTGCTTCAAGGGTCTGGCACGGGCGCTGCGCACCGCCGTCGCGATCGATCCGAAGGCGGTGGGCGAAATCCCGTCCACCAAGGGCTCGCTCGGCGGCTGACATCTTTCGGCCCGCGGCCCGCGCCGTTTGCGGTATCACTGAATTCCTAGGGAACGGGGCATCGCCATGTCCGTCTACACAGTTCATGCTCCCTCCCCCGCAGGATCCGATCTGCGCGCGACCGACAAGTTCGTCTTCGTGCGCGACGGCTTCCATTTCTGGGCGATGATCTTCGGACCGCTCTGGCTGCTGTGGAATCGGCTGTGGCTGGCGCTGATCGGCTGGGTGATCTTCGTTGCCGCCTTCAACGTCGGGCTGTCCAGCCTCGGTGTCGGCCGTTCGTCGATCTTTTTCGCCGACATCATCGTCGCGCTGCTGATGGGATTCGAGGCCTCCAGCCTGCGACGCTGGACGCTCTCGCGCGGTAAATGGCGACAGCTCGACGTGGTGATTTCCGACGACGAGGACACCGCCGAGCGCCGCTTCTTCGAGCGCTGGAGCCAGAAGCAGCGCGGCATCGTCAACGATCAATGGGCCGTCGATCGCGGTGGCCCGCCGCCGACCCGCAACGTGCCGGGTCAGCAATTCTCCAACCCGCCGCCAATGCCGGCAGGTGGCATCATTGGTTTGTTTCCAGAACCGGGAGGGTCAAGATGAGCGTCGCCATCATCGATTACGGTTCCGGCAATCTGCATTCGGCCGCCAAGGCGTTCGAGCGCGCCGCGCGCGGCATGGACAACCCGCAAAAGGTGTTCGTCACCAGCGATCCAGACCAGGCCTACAGCGCCGACCGTCTGGTACTGCCGGGCGTCGGTGCCTTCGCTGATTGCCGGCGCGGGCTCGATGCCGTCAACGGCATGGTCGAGGCGATCACCGAAGCGGTGCGCGTCAAGGCGCGGCCGATGTTCGGCATCTGCGTCGGCATGCAGCTGTTCGCCACCCGCGGCAAGGAGCATGTGATCACGCAAGGGCTGAACTGGATCGGCGGCGACGTCGAGAAGATCACGCCGAACGACGAGAGGCTGAAGATCCCGCACATGGGATGGAATACGCTCGATGTGCTGCGCGAGCATCCGGTGCTGGACAGGCTGCCGCTCGGCCCCAAGGGCCAGCACGCTTATTTCGTGCACTCCTACCACCTCAACGCCACCAACGAGGCGGACGTGCTCGCGCGCGCCGATTACGGCGGGCCCGTCACCGCGATCGTCGGCAAGGACACCGCGATCGGGACGCAGTTTCACCCCGAGAAGAGCCAGCGCTTCGGCCTCGCCCTGATCTCGAATTTTTTGCGATGGAAACCGTGATTCTCTTTCCCGCGATCGACCTCAAGAACGGCCAATGCGTGCGCCTCGAACAGGGCGACATGGCGCGCGCGACCGTGTTCAACCTCAATCCCGCTGCGCAGGCGGCGAGCTTCGTCGCGCAAGGCTTTGAGTATCTCCACGTCGTCGACCTCGACGGCGCGTTTGCCGGGAAGCCTGTGAACGCGCAGGCCGTCGAGGCGATGCTGAAGACGATCACGATTCCGGTGCAGCTCGGTGGCGGCATTCGCGATCTCGCGACTGTCGAAGCCTGGCTCGAAAAGGGCATCACCCGCGTCATCATCGGCACCGCCGCGGTGCGCGACCCCGAATTGGTGAAGGCTGCCGCCAGGAAATTCCCCGGCCGCGTCGCGGTCGGGCTCGATGCACGTGGCGGCAAGGTCGCGGTCGAAGGCTGGGCCGAGACCTCGCAGGTGACGGTGCTGGAGATCGCACGGCGTTTCGAGGATGCCGGCGTTGCCGCCATCATCTTCACCGACATCGCGCGCGACGGCCTGCTCAAAGGCTTGAATCTCGATGCGACCATTGCGCTGGCGGATGCGATCTCGATTCCCGTGATCGCCTCCGGCGGCCTCGCCTCGATCGAGGACGTCAAGGCGATGCTGACGCCGCGCGCGAAAAAACTCGCCGGCGCGATCGCCGGCCGCGCGCTCTATGACGGCCGGCTCGATCCTGCGTCCGCCCTCGCCCTGATCCGTAACGCAGGCGCTGCCTAGGAGACCTCCGATGTTCAAGGTGCGCGTGATCCCCTGCCTCGACGTCAAGGACGGCCGGGTCGTCAAGGGCGTCAACTTCGTCGATTTGCGCGATGCCGGTGACCCCGTCGAAGCGGCGATCGCCTATGACGCCGCCGGCGCGGACGAACTTACGTTTCTCGACATCACCGCGACCCATGAGAATCGCGGCATCATGCTGGACGTGGTCCAGCGCACCGCGGAAGCCTGCTTCATGCCCCTCACCGTCGGCGGCGGCGTGCGTGAGGTGAACGACATCAAGACCCTGCTGCGCGCCGGTGCGGACAAGGTCTCGATCAACAGCGCCGCGGTGTCGCGGCGCGAGTTCGTCAAGGAAGCCGCCGAGAAATTCGGCGGGCAGTGCGTGGTGGTCGCGATCGACGCCAAGCGGGTCAAGCGCGCCGGTGGCGGAGAGCGCTGGGAGATATTCACGCATGGCGGCCGCAACTCGACCGGCATCGATGCCATCGAATATGCCCAGGAAGTGGTCTCGCTCGGTGCCGGTGAAATCCTGCTCACCTCGATGGACCGCGACGGCACGCGGCAGGGTTTTGACATCCCGCTGACCCGGGCGATCGCCGACAGCATTCCCGTTCCTGTGATCGCCTCGGGCGGCGTCGGCAATCTCGATCACCTCGTCGACGGTATTCGCGACGGCCACGCCACCGCCGTGCTGGCCGCCTCGATCTTCCATTTCGGGGAATTCACCATCCGCGAAGCCAAGGAGCACATGTCCCGGCGCGGGCTGCCCATGCGCCTCGATGCCTGACGACTCCCGTTCCTAAAAATGCTAAATCATCGGCGGGAACCGGCTTATCCCGTCAGAAACCGGCCAATCATCGGCCAAGGCGCGTTTTCCGAGTATTTGTATGCCGCGTTTCACCATCCACGATCTGGCCGAGACCATCGACGCCCGCGCGGCAGCGGGTGGCGAGGCGTCCTATACCCGCAAGCTCCTCGACAAGGGCGCCGAACATTGCGCCAAAAAGTTCGGTGAGGAGGCAGTCGAAACCGTAATCGCAGCAGTCGAAAACGATCGCGCGCATCTGATCGCCGAAGGCGCCGACCTGCTCTATCATTTCCTTGTGCTGCTCAAGGCCCGCGGCGTAAAGCTGGAAGAGGTCGAGGCCGCATTGGACAAGCGGACCAATATGTCAGGGTTGGAAGAAAAGGCGTCGCGTAAGGGCGGCAGCTAGCCGAGGTGGAGAGTCGCGTCATGGATATCCGCGCACCCGAGCAGCAGTATAATCCGTACCGCGTCTATACGCGCGAGGAGTGGTCGCGACTGCGCGACGACACGCCGATGACGCTGGAGCCGGGCGAGTTCGACCGGCTACGCTCGCTGCACGACCGCCTCGATTTGCAGGAGGTCGAGGACATCTACCTGCCGCTGTCGCGCCTGCTGTCGATTTATGTCGATGCGATGCAGCGGCTTTATTACGCGGAGCGCCAGTTCCTCAACATCCGCGACCGCAAGATGCCCTACATCATCGGCGTCGCCGGTTCGGTCGCGGTTGGAAAATCCACCACGGCCCGCGTGCTTCAGGCGCTGCTGGCGCGCTGGTCGCCGCGTCCCAAGGTCGAGCTGATCACCACCGACGGATTTCTGTATCCCAACGCCGTGCTGGAGCGGCAGGGCATCATGCAGAAGAAGGGCTTTCCGGAGAGCTACGACCTGCCGCTGCTGCTCAGCTTCCTCTCCGACATCAAGGCCGGCCGCCGCCATGTGCGCGCGCCGGTCTATTCGCATTTGACCTACGACATCGTGCCGAACCAGTGGGCCGAGATCGACCAGCCCGACATCCTGATCGTCGAGGGCGTCAACGTGCTGCAGACCGGCAAGCTGCCGCGTGACGGCAAGGCCGTGCCCGTGGTGTCCGACTTCTTCGATTTCTCGGTCTATATCGACGCGGACGAGGCGGCGCTGCGGCAGTGGTACATCAGGCGCTTCCTGTCGCTGCGCGACACCGCGTTCACCAATCCAAAATCCTACTTCAATCGCTACGCGCTGTTGTCGGACGAGGAAGCCACCGCCACCGCGATCGCGATCTGGGAACGCACCAACCTCGCAAATCTCGAGGACAACATCCTGCCGACTCGTCCCCGCGCGACCCTGATCCTGAAGAAGGGCGCCGATCACACGGTGGCGAGCGTGGCGCTCAGGCGGCTGTAGCAGCCTTGATGGACGGCGCCCTTTGTCAAATTTCGGGCTGAGTATCTTTTGTTGCAGACCGGCGAGGGGTATTTGGTTATGGCTTTCGGAAACGCAAACGGGCCCCATGGTTGATCGTCTCAGAAGCGCCGCCGAGCATCTCGAAGCACCGACCTGCCCGGACTGCCATATCGAGATGAAGTGGTTCCGCTCCGAACTGCTCGCGGACGAGCCGACCCCGATCATCGCGCATCTCTTCGTGTGTCCGCATTGCAAGCGCGCCGCCCAGGTAGACACCATGTTCAGGGGAGGCCAGGCGCCGCATGACAAGCTGTCTGCGCCGCGGTTTATGGCTTATGCCGCATAACGGTTCATCCCGTCGGAGCGCGCAGTGATGCCGGGCTCCCGGCCTGCTCCGCACCCAAGCTGACGTGCGTCGCCGGCAGGTGGCTCACTTGCCTGCCTTCGCGATCCAATCCGCAGGCTTGATGCGTCCTGCAAAGGTTGCGGGACCCGAGCCGCCGGCCTTGTAGACGAAGGCTTCACCTTCCTGCACGTCCCCGGCCTCCTTGCCGAAGGCATCGGCGATGTTGGTCTTGTGGGTGACCAGGAAGGTGTTTGTGCCGGCCTTGGGCGGCGCATCGACGAACTGCCGCACGGCCTGGCCCGCCTTTGCATTTGCACCGGTCGGATTTGCCATGCCCGACGCACTCGCGTTACTGCTGTCCGTCAATGCGTCGACCGGCTTGATCTCGCGGCCGGAGATCAGTCTGCCGGCCTCGATCGCGCGGTTCAGCCGGCTGGTGTAGACGTCGCCGATCGGGATCGCGAGTTCCTTGATGGCCGTCCCGATCTGGCGCGCCATGTCCCGGCCCTTTTCACTGAGCTGACGCTGGGCGCTCATGTCGTCGAATTTGAAAGGGTAGACATCCTTTTGGCTGTCGTCGGTAGCGGTGTGGCGAAACACCAGCACGTAGCCGCCTTGCTTGAGCGAGGCGATCAGTTGCGAGCTATCGGCCGCGGCGGCTTGAGTGGAACCACAGAGAAGGATCACGAAAGCGAGGCGGCAAAGCACGTTCATGCGAAATCCTCTGTTTAAATGCCCCAGAGGATGGTGACGTGCGACGCGGTCGATTTCAATTGTCGATTACCGGCCGAGATCAGGTTCCTATGAAATCCGAATCAAACCGCGAGCTGCCGCGCCGCCGCCAGTCCGGCCAGCGCCTCTTCCAGCTTCTCGCGATCGAGCGGCTTGATCAGAAACCCGTTCATGCCCGCTTCAAAGCAGGCGTAGCGATCTTCCACCAGCGTATTGGCGGTGAGCGCGAGGATCGGCGTGTGATGGCCGCCTCTAGCTGCCTCATGCGCACGGATTCGCTTTGTCGTTTCGATGCCGTCAAGCTGCGGCATCTGGATGTCCATCAGCACGAGATCATAGGGCGTGCCGGCCGATGCCGCGCCGAGCCAGGATTCCAGCGCGGCCTCGCCATTGATCGCGATGACGACGCGGTGGCCGAGTTTCGTCAGCAGCGAGCGCATCAACAGCGCGTTGATCTCGTTGTCCTCGGCGACGAGAACCGACAGGCCTTTCGCCGGTACCGCGGCGGTGGATGGGGCCGAGGGCTCCGGCGCGAGATCGGGCGAGGCGACCTCCGGGGGTAGCGTGAGGCGTGCGGCGAGCGAGGCCGCGCGCAGCGGCTTCACCAGGAAGCCCGTGAAGGCCGGCGAAAGTTTCTCGTGGCGCGAGCCGGACGTCAGCAGCACGAGGCGTTGCGTCGCATGACTGCGTGCGGCTTCGCCGAGGCGGTCGGCGGTGGCAGCGCCGAGCGCGCGATCGATCAGGACCGAATGCCATGAGCGTTCCGGCAGCAGCGCTTCCGCCACCGCGACGTCCGTCACCATGCAGGTCTGGCCGCCCCAGCGCTCCAGCCGGCGCGCGATCAAGGAGGCCTCGATGCCGTCGGCGATCAGCAGGATCGACTTGCCGGTGAGATCGGGGACGGGGAACGCCGTCTGTTCTGCGCCAGCGTGCGCTGGCGCGAGCGGAATCGCGACCTCGAAGGTCGAACCCTTGCCCGGCTCGCTCGTGAGCGTGATGCGGCCGCCCATGCGCTTGACGATGCGCTCGCTGATGGCGAGACCGAGGCCGGTGCCGCCATAGGTGCGGGCGACGCGTTCGTCGGCCTGCTCGAATTCGCGGAAGATGCGCTGTTGCGCGTCGGCTGCGATGCCGATGCCGGTGTCGCGCACCAGAAAACTGATCTCGTTCGGCCAGATGCCGAGCTCGACGATCAGCGCGACGCCGCCGCTCGCAGTGAACTTGATGGCGTTGCCGGCGAGGTTGAGCAGCACCTGGCGCAGCCGCGCGGCGTCGCCGACCACTTCGAGCGGCAGCCGCTCGTCGACATAGGCGGCGATCTCGAGCTGCTTCGCCTGCGCGCGCGGCGCGAGCAGCTCGGTGATGTCCTCGATCAGGGCCGAGAGCGAAAAGGGACGCTGCTCGAGATCGAGCTTGCCGGCTTCGATCTTGGAATAGTCGAGCAACTCCTCGATCAGCGCCATCAGCGCTTCGCCGGAGGTCTTCACGGCCTTGGCGTAGGTCGACTGCTCAGGCGTCAGCGTGGTGTCGAGCAGCAGCCCGCCCATACCGATGATGCCGTTCAGCGGCGTGCGGATCTCGTGCGACGCCATCGCCAGGAAGCGCGATTTGGCCCGGTTGGCGGCGTCGGCCTGATCGCGGGCGTCGGACAGCGCGCGCTCGGTCTCGGTGCGGTCGGTGACGTCGCGTCCGACGCTCTGCAATTCGGCGGGCTGGCCGGCGTCGAGGCGAACATAGCCTTCGCGCCAGGCGATCCAGCGCGCGCCGAGCGGGGTTGTGATCTTCTGGTCGTGAATGCGCGTGCCGTTGCTCTCGCGGGCGCTGTCGCCCTGCTCCAGCACGGCGAAATCAAAGCGCGTGCCGACCAGCGCGCCGCGCGCCTGTCCGGCAAGCGCGCAATAGGCGTCGTTGGCGAAGGTGATGCAGCCATTTGTGTCGCGCAGCACGATCAGATCGCCCTGCTGTTCGAACAGGCTGCGGGCGCGTTCTTCCGCTTCCTTCAGCTCCCAATTGCGGTCGATCAGCGTTTCGTTGTGGGCAGCCAGCGCCCGCATCCGCTTGTTGACGAAGCGCAGGCGCATGCTGAGCGTGGCGAGGCCGAGGCAGGCGAGCGCGAACAGGAAGCTGACGCCGATCGCAAATGCATTGGGATCGTAGCCGGACGTCTCGGACCGGCTGCCGGAGACAAACCCATAGGCGCCGCCGAAGGTCGCCGAGAAGATCATGAAGGAGCGGATCGCAAAGGCGATTCGGGGGTGCTGTCGCCTGAAGCGGCGCATGCGCACCTTGATCCGGAACGTCCGACCCATCGCCACCGACCCGACTGTTTTCTTAAAACGCTACGCTCGCTGTAAACGACGATGTGCCGCCGACCTTGCGAACAGTTTGAGGCCCTGCGACCGCCTCCAAACAGGGTTGACGAGGCGTTAACGGCGCAAAGCGACGCGGCTCAAAGCGAGGCGGCCTGGAGACGGCGGTGGCCGCCGCGGGCGCCGACGATCAGCGCCGCCGCCTCGCGCTGCGAGAAGGTTTTCGAGCGCACATAGACACGGTAATCCGCCGGCCCCTCGGTGGAGAGATAGATCACCTGACCGCCGTCGACGGGCTGCGCGGCAATCGAGATCAGGCGAGTCGAGGGGTTGGCCTGGCAGGACTCCGATTCCGAGCCGAGGCCGTCGTCGACGACGGCGAAGTCGGCCGCGTCCGCATCCTCGGTGATCTGAACCCGCACCGTGGCGCGCGCGGGATCATCGGTGAAGGCGACATGCACGCCGGCGGTCCAGAACAGCGACGTCAGCTCGACCGAGGTGTCGCCGAGGGCGATGCAGGGATGCGAGACCGATCCGATCTCGCTTCGGGCAAACACCGCGGCCGCCAACAGGGGAACAACCGACGCCAGGATCTTGAAACGCAACATGACGCGCTACTCGCCGGGCCCGGTACGGGGAACTGATGGGCCTTATGGTTTGCAGAGCGTAAAGGAAACTCGTTACCGCCGGGTTGATGCCGGTATCCGGGGATGAGGATCTCAGTCGGTCAGGCGCTTCTGTTCGTTTTTCGCTCGACTTCAGTGAGAACCAAATAGCTGTTTTTGCCGAAGCTGATCGCCCACAGCGCCGCCCAGGCACCCCACCTGTTCCTGACCTCGATCTCGACGGTTTGGCCGGGAGTGGTGCGAACGACGAGCGGCTGGCTCCTGCCCCAATCAATGGTCGCCTCGATCGTGCAGGCGCCGGCCGGCAGCGTGATCTCCAACACGCCGTTGCGCGCAAGCTTCCCAACGCTGGTCCCGTTGACCCACAGCTCGTATGACCTCAGCCAATCAGCGTATTGGGACGCACGAACAAATCTGATGGTGCAGGCATTGGCGTCGGTCATAGCTTCACTCTCGGGGAACGTGCTGTTCGTCAGGAAGATGCCGCGGGCGTATCGGTCAGGCGATCTGGCGCACATCCTCCGCGAGTGCGCGGTAGGACAAGGCCTCGGCGAGATGCAGCCGGCCGATCCTGTCCGCATGATCGAGATCGGCCAGCGTGCGCGCCACCCGCAACACGCGGTGATAGCCGCGCGCCGACAGCCGCATGGTCTCGGCGGCGTCGCGCAGCAGCTTCTGGCCTTGCGCATCCGGTTTGGCAATCTCCTCCAGCACCGAGGCCGGCGCTTCGGCATTGGTGCGAACCTTCGGCAGGCCGGCGTCCGCGTAGCGGGCGAGCTGGATATCCCGCGCCGCCGCCACGCGCGCGGCGACTTCGGCCGAGCCCTCTGCGGGCGGCGGCAGGATCAAATCGGCCGCGGTCACCGCGGGAACCTCGATGCGCAAATCGATGCGGTCCATCAGCGGCCCCGAGATGCGGGCCTGGTAGTCGCCCGTGCAGCGATCGATGCGGCCGCGCTTGCAGGCATAGCCGGGCTCGAACGCATTGCCGCAGCGGCAGGGATTCATCGCCGCGACCAGCATGAAGCGTGCGGGATAGGTGACGCGGTGATTGGCGCGGGACACCGAGACCTCGCCGTTCTCCAGCGGCTGGCGCAGCGAATCCAGCACGCGCGGATCGAATTCGGGGAGCTCGTCGAGGAACAGCACGCCCTGATGCGCGAGCGAGATCTCGCCGGGCCGGGCGCGCATGCCGCCGCCGGTGAGCGCAGCCATGCTGGCGGAATGATGCGGCGAGCGAAACGGCCGCCGCGCCGTCAGTGCGCCGCCCTCGATCTCGCCGGCAACAGAGGCGATCATCGAGACCTCGAGCAACTCGCCCGGTGACAGCGGCGGCAGGATCGAGGGCAGGCGTGCCGCCAGCATCGATTTGCCGGCGCCGGGCGCGCCGATCATCAGCAGGTGATGGCCGCCGGCGGCCGCGATCTCCAGCGCCCGCTTGGCGCTCTCCTGGCCCTTGATGTCGCGCAGGTCGAGCGGCGAGCTTGCTGCTTCATGCACCTTCGGCACAGGCCGCGACAGCACCTGCGTTCCCTTGAAATGGTTGGCTATCTGGATCAGCGAACTTGCGGCGATGATCTGGATGTCCGGACTCGCCCATGCCGCTTCCGAGCCGCAAGCCGCCGGACAAATCAGCCCCTCCTCGCGCACATTGGCGCCGATCGCGGCGGGAAGAACACCGGCCACCGGCGCGATCGATCCGTCGAGGCCAAGCTCGCCCAGAACGGTGAAGCCGGACAGCGCATCCGGAGGGATCGCGCCGATCGCCCCCATCAGGCCGAGCGCGATCGGCAGGTCATAATGGCTGCCCTCCTTGGGCAAATCGGCGGGCGCGAGATTGACGGTGATCCGCCGCGCCGGCAGCGCCAGCCCCGAGGCGATCAGCGCCGAGCGGACCCGCTCGCGCGCCTCCGACACCGCCTTGTCCGGGAGACCGACGATCGCGAAGGCCGGCAGACCGGGCGCGACCTGCACCTGCACGTCGACCGCGCGGGCCTCGATCCCCTCAAAGGCGACGGTAGAAACCCGCTGAACCATGCCCGAACCAGCCTGCCCTTTTGCACAATTAGGGGTAGCAGAGCGGGCCAATTCTTGCAAGAACAATACAGGAACGGGTCGAGGGGCGCCGGAAGGTCCTAACCAATCGTAAACACGACGAAGACACTACGCCTCGAATGCAAGCTGCTCTGCTCAGCACATTCCAACGAATGTCCGCTACTCCTAGGGGTGCGGGATGGGCCGTGGTCTAACGGGTGAACAATTCAAATGCTTGCAAATCGCCGGAGAAGCGAACGACGGATGTGCACGCGGCTCGCCAAGATTCATTTTGGCGCGGGTTCGCTGCCGCGGGACTGCACGATCACGGATATTTCGGATGGCGGCGTGAAAGTCGTGGCGGAATTTCTGGAAGTGCCGCCGCAATTCACCATCATCTTCGCGCCCGACTATTCCCGGCAGTGCCGCCTGCGCTGGCGCATCGGCTGCGAGTTCGGCGCTGAATTCACCGACTGAGCTTTCGGAAGCGCCCCGCCTTAACGGGACTTTAGCGTTAATCGGTAAGCATCTCTGATCAGTCGCCGAGTGATCAGAGTATGTCCAAGCGTTTGTCCGTCGCCTCTCTTCCGGCGAGATATCTGTTTTCCGCGCTTCTGATCCTGGCCCTCGGCGGCTGTCAGACAACCGGCATCGAGGACATCACCGGCGCGCTCGGCGGAAAGTCGGACACGGCTGGCAGGGCCGAGGCCAAGCCGGACGTGAAGCCGGACATGGATGCGCTGCGCGAGCGCTATCGCGCCAAGCCTGGCGATCCCAACGTCGCGCTCGAATACGGCAAGGCGTTGCGCCAGACCGGCCAGCGCGCGCAGGCGCTCGCGGTGCTGGAGCAGGCCGTGCTCGCCCATTCCAGCAACAAGGCGCTGCTCGCCGGCTACGGCCGTGCGCTCGCCGACAGCGGCAGTTTCCAGCAGGCGTTCGACGTCCTCGGCCGCGCGCATTCGCCCGAGGATCCCGACTGGCATATCCTGTCGGCG
This sequence comes from Bradyrhizobium sp. CW1, assembly GCF_023100665.1. Taxonomy (NCBI): domain Bacteria; kingdom Pseudomonadati; phylum Pseudomonadota; class Alphaproteobacteria; order Hyphomicrobiales; family Nitrobacteraceae; genus Bradyrhizobium; species Bradyrhizobium sp. CW1. Next base: position 8,252,862 of record NZ_CP064684.1, on the reverse strand, counting down.
CAAGGCGCCGCGCTCGATCAGCTCGGTCGCAACGAGGAGGCGCAGCAATATTACGCCGCCGCGCTGAAGATCGTGCCGGACGAGCCGTCGGTGCTGTCCAATCTCGGACTGTCCTACATGCTGCAGAACAATCTGCCGCGGGCTGAGGAAACGATGCGCCGGGCGCACGAGCGCAATCCCGCCGATTTCCGCGTGCGCGCCAATCTCGCGCTCGTGCTGGGACTCGAAGGAAAGCAGGCCGAGGCCGAAGCCATCGTGAAGGCGGACCTGCCGCCGGATCAGGCGGCGGCCAAGGTCACGGCGCTGCGGCAGTTGCTGGTGAAGAAGCAGCAGCGGGCGGAGAAGTAACTCGCTCGCGCGCGTCAGGATGCCGTGTCAGGAAGCCTTGGTCCGAACGCCTTGCTCAGAACGCCTTGCTCAGGATGCCTTGCGATGCGGGGCTGACCCGCGACCCGACCTGCCCTTCAGCTTCTTCAGCAGCGGCCCGAGCAGCGAGCGCTTCGGCTTCTTCACTTCGCCCCGCCCGGCGAGGCGGTTCGCCATGTTCTGGAACAGCTCGGTGGTGCGGTGGCTCTTGGAGACCTCCGCGATCATCTGGCCGTTGTTGGCCGCGGTCGAGAACAGCTTCGAATCGAACGGGATCACCGCGATCGGCTGGCTCTCCATGGTCTTGGCGAAGGCCTTGACCTCGATCTCCGCCCGCTTGGGCATGCCGACCTGGTTGATGCAGTAGAGCGGCGGCCGGTCGTTCGGCCGCGCCGCCTTCAAGACGTTCAGCATGTTCTTGGTGTTGCGCAGGTTCGCAAGATCGGGCTCGGCCACGATGACGATGTCGTCCGCGTTGACCAGCGCGCGACGGGTCCAGCCCGACCATTGATGGGGAACATCGAGCACGATGCAGGGCGTGGTCATGCGCAGCGTGTCGAACACCGCGTCAAAGGCCTCCGCGCCGAAATCGTAGACGCGGTCAAGGGTGGCGGGCGCAGCAAGCAGGCTGAGACGCTCGGTGCATTTGGAGAGCAGACGCTCTATCAGGGCCGTGTCCGGCCGATCCTGCGACAGCACCGCATTGGCGATGCCTTGCACCGGGTCCTGGTTGTAGTCGAGACCCGCGGTGCCGAAGGCGAGGTCGAGATCGATCACGACGGAATCGAGCGCGAGGTCGCGGGCGATGGTCCAGGCCACATTGTGCGCGACGGTGGAGGCACCGACACCGCCCTTGGCCCCGACCACCGCGATGACGCGGCCGGTGATGATGGTTTCGGACGCCGAGAACAGGCTGCAGATCGAGCGGACGACGTCGAGCGTTTCGACCGGTCCCACCACATAGTCGTTGACGCCGCGGCGGACCAACTCGCGATAGGGCGCGGTGTCGTTGGGATTGCCGATCACGACCACACGGGTGCCGGGATCGCAGACGCCGGCGAGGTCGTCGAGGCCCTCGAGGATGTCGCGGGTGCCGTCGGATTCGATCACGATGACGTTCGGCGTCGGCATCGTTTCATAGACTTCGATTGCCGCCGCGAGGCCACCGTCCTTGGCCGTGAGATGCGCCTTGGCGAGACGGCGATCCTGCCCGGCCGCGGTCACCGCGGCGAGCGTCTGCGCGGTCTCGCAAAAGGCTTGCACGGAGATGCGAGGAACCGGCGCAATGTGTTCCTCGGGGTGCTGCGGATCGTCCGCTTCTTCGTCGTGGACGCGTGTCATCTGCCTGTATCGCTGAGTTTGGCCTTGTCGGCGTCTGGATTGCTGCTCGCGATCGGCGTGCCCTTGCGATAGCGCTCGAAGGCCATGTCACGCCGTGCGTTATAGACCGGCGTCTCGGACCGCGGCTGCTCCAGGTCGGCCGGATTGTCGATCATGGCCGCGAGGTTGCGCTGGCTGGCGCAGCCCAGATTGAAATAGGGCCGGTTCTCGTTGTAGCCGGGGTCGAGGATGGAGGGGCCGATATCTTCCGGCCACAGCCCGCAGGGGCCGGCGACCGCGGCGATCCGGGAATAGCTCAGGCGGATGGTGGGCAGCAGCCCTGGATCCTCGGGCCGATAGGGATGCTGGACGATGGCACGCGATGGCACGCCGACGGATGCGAGCACGGAACGGATCTCGTGATAGGTCGCCGCCGCCGCGCGCGAATTCGCCGCGTTGACCGGGACGTCGACCACGACCGAGCCGGTGCCTTCGCGCACCCAGTCCCGGGCAATGCCGGCGACGTCCGCGTGCTGCGCGGCCGAGAGGCCGCCGCGAGCCTTGCCGACGAAGATCACGATCGACTTCTTGGCTTCCTCGACCGCGATCGGGTGACGCTGGCGATAGTCGGTCGGCACCGTCTGGGTGACGATCTCGCCGGTGGTGTTGCAGGCGCCCAGCATGACGGAGAGCCCCGTCAGTGCCAGCGCGACGCTCAACCCGCGACGTCGATCGGCCATGGTCTTCGTCATCGCTTCATCCCCTCGTGCCCCGTCTCTTGCCCCGTTCCCCAACCTGTCCGTTCGTCGTCAGTCGATGATGAAGCCGAAATCGCCGGGCGTGCCCGCGATCGGATCGACGCGGCGCGCGACGCCATAGAGGCGGTTCATGCGACCGAGCAGCGCCGTCTGGGCGTCAGACGCCGGGGCGAAGCCGTCGTCGGGGCGGGACAGCTCCTTCTGAGCCACCGCGCGCACCACATAGGGCGTCACGATCACCATCAGCTCGGTTTCGTTGTTGACGAAGTCCTGGCTGCGGAACAGCGCGCCGATGATCGGCACCTGGTCGACGCCGGGCAGGCCGTTGATCGCCTGTTTGGTCTGCTGCTGGATCAGGCCGGCCATGGCCATCGAGCCGCCCGAGGGAATTTCCAGCGTCGTTTCGGCGCGGCGGGTCTGGATCGAGGGGATGGTGATCGAGTTGGTCGAGCTCGACGACAGCGCCTGGGTCACCGTGATGGCGCTTTGGTTCGACAGCTCGGACACCTCGGTCATCACCCGCAGGCTGATCCGTCCCTCGCTCAGCACGACCGGGGTGAAGTTCAGGGAGATGCCGAACTTCTTGTAGGTGATCTGGGTGGTGCAAACGTGGGTGACGGGATCGCAGGCATAGCCCGAGGGAATGGGGAATTCGCCGCCGGCGATGAAGGTGGCGGATTCGCCGGAGATCGCGGTCAGGCTCGGCTCGGCGAGCGTGCGCATGACACCGGCACTTTCCATCGCGCGCATCGTGGCGCTGACGGTCGCGAAGCCTTTGGTGAGACCGGCGACACCTAATCCGTTGTTGCTGACGATCGGTCCGCCGCTGACCGAGAACGGGTTGGAATTGTTGAAGTTCACCACCGCGGTGCCGGCGTTCAGACTGGCGCTGAGATCGACGCCCAACTGCTTGACGATATCGCGGCGCACTTCGCCGACGACGACCTTGAGCATCACCTGGTCGCGGCCGCGCACGATGATGTTATTGACCACCTTTTCGGAGCCGCCGACCAGTTTCGCGGCGACGTCGCCGGCCTGCTGGGCCTCGACCGGGCTCGATACCGAGCCTGTCAGCATCACGCTGTCGCCGACGCCTTCGATCTGCACGCCCGGCAGCGACTGGCGCAGCGCCGTGCGCATGCCGTTGAGATCGCGCTTCACCGCGATATCGTAGGCGGCGACCTGCTGGCCGTCTGCGGCGAAGAACACGACGTTGGTCTGGCCGACCTGTCCGCCGATGATATAGGCGCGTTGGGCCGAGCGGATCACGGCATTGGCGATCTTGGGATCGGCGACCAGCACGTCCTTGACGTCGCGCGGCAGGTCGATGACGGCGGACTTGCCGACGCCGAGCGACAGGAAGCGCGTCTTCGCCGGCGCGATCGTCCCGACCGGCGAAACATCGAGATCGGCTGCCTGCATCGGCGCCTGGTCGCCGACCGGCGCATCTGCGGCGCTGACGACATCGGGGGCTGCGAGGAGCCCCAGGGTCAGCATCGTCCCCGTCCAGAACGAGCGCGCGCGATTCCCCCGAATGCGCATGCCCGTCCGATCATCCCCGTAGTTCATCATGTCCCCATCACTTCTGTGACGTCAGTTGCCGCGCCTGTACGCCGTAGCGGATCACGTTGACCCCGCCGGACCGCTTGCTCGCCTGGTCCTCGGGCGTGCTGTCGACCGAGTTGGCATCGACGATGCTGCGCAGCGCGAGTGTCAGCGTGCCGCCCTGGCGCGCTGCCGATAGCGCGGCGACCTGGTCGGGTTTAAGCTCGAGCGTGACGGTCCTGCCGACGACGGCGTTCTGGCCGTCCTTTTCCTTCGGCGCCTGGTCGATCGCGAGCACGCGGATATTGGTCAGGATCGCTTCGGATAGGATGAGGTCGTTACCGGCGGCCCCGTCAGGATTCTTCAGGCGGCGGGTCAGCATGATGTCGACGCGGTCATTCGGCAGGATGAAGCCGCCGGCGGCAGTCTCGGCTGAAATCTCGGTGGAGACGGCGCGCATGCCCGACGGCAGGATCGCGGCCATGAAGCCGGAGCCGTCGGCCCTGACCAGCTTCTGCTCGCGGATTGGCTCGCCCTGCATCAACGGCACGCGTGCGATCGAGCCTGCAATCTGGATCTGCGCCTCGGGCCTGTTGTCGCGGCGGATGAAGGCGCTGCTCGCGGTCGCCGCCGGCCAGAGCTGCCATTGCAGGTCCTCGGGCTTCACGGCTTGACCGAGCTGGATGTCGTTCTTGGCGACCAGGACCTCGACCGTCGGCAGCTTCTCGGCGACGGGGAGAACGGGCGCGGGCTTGTTGTCATAGCCGCTCGCCAGATACGCAGCGACGCCGCCGGCGCCCAGTGCGATGACGAGAACGACAATGCGTGCGGTGTTCATACGCTTCTACTCTACGCGGGGCACTCGAACCGCACCTGGCGGGCTCCCCGACATCGATGAGTAGGCAGCAAAAGTATAAGCGGTGTTGCGAGGCCGAATGTGATCGACGGCCGCGCTGTGGTCTTTCGGCAGATGGTGAACGTCGCGTTAGCCGGTCGGCCACCGGCCCCGTAGTTTCACGCAGTGCGGCCACTGCGTTCGAATGATGCGCGCGGCGTCATGGTGAATGGGTGGTTAGTGGTGTGTGGGGTGATGCCGCGCATGCATTACGTAGCCTGGATGGAGCGAAGCGCAATCCGGGGCCGCTGAACATGATGTGGCATCCCGGATTTCGCTGCGCTCCATCCGGGCTACGGGCCGGCGGCTACTTCGCGCGCTTTTGCTCGATCACGTCCCAGAGCTTTGCGGCAACGTCCGGTCCGCCGAGCCGCGCGATGGCGCGGATGCCGGTCGGCGAGGTCACGTTGATCTCGGTGAGGTTGCCGTTGATGACGTCGATGCCGACGAACAACAGCCCGCGCTCGCGCAGCGCCGGGCCGACGGTAGCGCAGATCTCGCGCTCGCGCGGCGTGAGCTCGGTCTCCTGCGCAGCGCCGCCGCGCACCATGTTGGAGCGGAGGTCGTCGGCGGCCGGGACACGATTCACCGCGCCCGCGAACTCGCCGTTGATCAGGATGATGCGCTTGTCGCCGTGCTTCACCTCGGGGATGAACTGCTGGATCACCCAGGCTTCCTTGAATGTCACCGAGAACATGTCGAACAGCGAGCCGAAATTCATGTCCTGCGGCATCACGCGGAACACCGCAGCGCCGCCATGGCCGTGCAGCGGCTTCATGACGACGGCGCCATGCCTGTCGCGAAAGGCGTTGATCTCGTCGAGATCGCGCGAGATCAGCGTCGGCGGCATCAGCTGCGGGAAGTTCATCACGAACAGCTTTTCCGGCGCGTTGCGCACCGATGCGGGGTCATTGACGACGAGTGTCTTCGGATGGATGCGTTCGAGAAGGTGCGTCGAGGTGATGTAGGCGAGGTCGAACGGCGGATCCTGGCGCAGCAACACCACGTCGAAGCTGTTGAGCGCCTCGCGCCTGGGTTCGCCCAGGGTGAAATGATTGCCGGGCTCGTCGCGCACGGTGAGCAGCTGAACCGGAGCGACGATTTCCTCGCCGACCATCGAGAGCTTGTCGGGCGTGTAATAGGACAGGCCGTGGCCGCGCTTCTGCGCCTCCAGGAGCAGCGCAAAGGTGGAATCGCCCTTGATGTTGATGCGGGCGATGGGGTCCATCTGGACGGCGACGTTCAGTTTCATGGTCTGCCTTTCAGGTCGAGGCGTCGAATGCCGCCAACACATGGCGTGGAAGTCGTTTCGGCGCAATCAGCATGGCATCGAATCGCATTTCAAATTCCGCATGCTCGGGATGCGCGACGAGCCAGCCTTGCGCGGCATCGATGATGCGCTGCTGCTGGCGCGGCGTCACGGCGAAGGCGGCGTCGTCCAGCGTCGCGCGCGCCTTGACCTCGACGAAGGCGATCAAATTGCGGCGGCGCGCCACGATGTCGATCTCGCCATGCGGCGTGCGGTAACGTTTGGCGAGGATGCGGTAGCCCTTGGCCATGAGATAAGCCGCAGCGCGGCTTTCCGCAGAGATGCCGGTGTGGAACGCGGCGACGCGCTCGGGCGAGGCGATTTTCGGTTCCGACGGGACGTCAGTCTTCGCCATCGCCGCCCCGCAGATCTTTGGCAAGCTCAAGCGCGCGGGCATAGACCTCGCGGCGCGGCCGGCCCGAGAGGGCGACCGCATGCGCCACCGCATCCTTGACGCTGTTCGCGGCAAGCTGCTCACGCAGGACGTCGTCGAGCGCATCCGATGTCAGCATCTCGGCATCCGCCGCAGGCGGAGCGATCACCAGCACGAATTCGCCGCGCGTCTCCAGCGTGTCGGCATCGCGCGCCAGCTCACGCAGCGTCGCGCGCGAAATCTGCTCGTGCAGTTTGGTCAGCTCGCGGCAAATCGCGGCTTCCCGGGTCCCCATGATCTCGGCGAGCTCGGCGAGCGTGTCCTGCACGCGGTTGCCGGAATCGAACATCACCAGCGTCGCATCGATGCGCGCAAGCTCGGCCACGCGCGACTTTCGCGCGGCGGATTTCGAAGGCAGAAAGCCTTCGAAGAAGAAGCGGTCGGTCGGCAGCGCTGCGACCGATAGCGCCGCCAGCACCGAGGACGGGCCGGGCAGCGCGTAGACCGCGTGGCCGGCGGCGCAGACCTCGCGCACCAGCTTGTAGCCGGGGTCCGAGATCAACGGCGTGCCGGCATCCGACACCAGCGCGATCGAGCCGCCCTGCGAAAGCCGCTCCAGGATCTTCGGACGGGCCGCTTCAGCGTTGTGCTCGTGATACTGCTTGAGCTGCGCAGAGATGTCGTAGCGCTCGGTCAGACGCCGCGTGATGCGGGTGTCCTCGCAGGCGATGACGTCGACCCCGGCGAGGGTCTGCAGCGCCCGCAGCGTGATGTCACCGAGATTGCCGATGGGGGTCGCCACCAGGTGCAGGCCAGGCGCGGCCTTCGGCGCGACAAGCCGATGGGCGTCGACGGAGAAACCGCGCGAGGCGGCCTCCGTCGTCTCAGGTGTGTTTGTCGGGGACGGCTTTGCGCGCATAATCAGACGAACTTAGGTATGATCCCCGGGGCTGGGAACCGGTCCCCGGAAAAAGATCGTGCCTGGGCGAGGCAAGGGGCGAGGCAGGACTGGAATGTGATCCATTCGGCATCACATTCCCCAGGGAATGAAGCGTCAGCGCCATATTCGCGGCGGAAACGCCGCCTTGATGCTGGGTGACGGACGGCAGACAGCTAGCCAGAACTTGAAAGGAAGCCGCGTTAAGCGGGCATTATCCTTTTGTTTGAGTTAACTATTTGCCGACAATATGCCTGAATCCATGGCCGGTGTCGTGGAAAGAATGTCGTGACCGGCTGGCGACGGTCGGTCGGAAGAGAAACTGTCATGACGGGCCCACGTGATCCCAGATCCTCCTTTTCGGAGGAGTCTCCCGTTCAGGGGCCCCTGATGTCAGGGGCGACGCGGCGAAGCGCGCTCGGTCTGTTGCTCGGCGCGCCGCTGCTGTCGGCCTGCGCCGGCGTGCAGCAGAGCCTGAGCCAGTTCTCCAATCCGTTCAGCAGTTCCTCCCCGCCTCCGGCCCAGCCGGCCGGCCCGCCGCAACAGGCGACGACCGCCGGCACCGGCGGGGTGAAGGTTGCCGTGATCCTGCCGCTGTCGGCATCTGGCAATGCCGGCCTTGCCGCGCAGTCGATGCGCAACGCCGCCGAGATGGCGCTGGCCGAGTTCCAGAATCCCAACATCCAGCTCCTGATCAAGGACGACAATGGTAGCCCGCAGGGCGCGCAGGCCAGTGCGCAGCAGGCGGTCGATGAGGGCGCCGAGATCATCCTGGGGCCGCTATTCGCGCAGTCGGTGCCTGCGGTGGCGCAGATCGCGCGCACGCGCGGCATCCCGGTGATGGCGTTCTCGACCGATTCCAGCATCGCCGGCCGCGGTGTCTATCTGCTGAGCTTCCTGCCGGAGTCCGACGTCAACCGCATCGTCGAATATTCCGCCAGCATCGGGAAGCGCTCCGTCGCCGTGCTCGTGCCCGACAATGCCTATGGCAATGTGGTCGAGGCCGCGGTGAAGGCGGCGGTGCCGCGCCGCGGAGGGCGCATCGTCGCGTTCGAGAAATACGGCGCCGATCGCGCCACGCCGGCCCGGACCGTGGCGCAGCAGCTCGGCAGCGCCGATGCGCTGTTCATCGCCGATGATGGCGACGCCGTCGTCTCGGTCGCCGATGCGATGAGCGCGGCGGGTGCGAATCTGCGCAATATCCAGCTGCTCGGCACCGGCCTGTGGGACAGTCCGCGCGTCTATGCCAGCTCCAACTTGCAAGGCGGCCTCTACGCCGCGCCGGACCCGGCCGGCTTCCGCGCCTTCTCCGGCCGCTATCGCACCAAATATGGCGCCGAGCCCGTGCGCACCGCCACGCTTGCCTATGATGCGGTCGCCCTGGTGGCCGCGCTGGCGCGTACGCAGGGCACGACGCGCTTTTCGTCGGACGTGCTCACCAATCCCTCTGGCTTTGCCGGCATCGACGGCCTGTTCCGCTTTCGCGCCGACGGCACCAATGAGCGGGGCTTGGCGGTGATGAAGGTCACGACCGGCGGCGGCGTTGCGGTCGCGGGCTCGCCGAAGAGCTTTGGGGCGTAGCTGTTTCCTCGACGTCGTCCTGGCTTTCGCCAGGACGACGATGGAGAGACTTTACGCCGCGAGATCCGCGACCACCGCGTCCAGCACCGGAAAACCGCTGCTCGTCACGCGCAGCCGTCCCGTTGCATCCACCGTGATTGCACCTTCTTCGCTCAGCAGCGTGATGCGCTTGGGATCGAGTGAGCGGCCGGAGAGCGCTTTGTAACGCTCGGGGTCGATGCCCTCGGCGAGGCGCAATCCCATAAGCAGGAATTCGTCGGCGCGCTCTTCGCTGTTGAGGAGATCGTCGGTGACGACGCCGTGGCCGTTGGTCTCGACCCGCATCAGCCAGGCTTCGGGGCGCTTCTCGGTGGCGGTCGCGTGCCTGATACCGTCGATGTCGAGGCGGCCATGGGCGCCGGGGCCGATGCCGGCATATTCTTCGCCGCGCCAGTAGACCAGATTGTGCCGGCACTCGGCGCCGCGCCGCGCGTGATTTGAAATCTCGTAGGCGGGCAGGCCGAGCCTGTCGCAGGTCTCCTGCGTGACGTCGTAGAGCGCGCGTGCGACCGCTTCATCCGGCGTCTTCAGCTTGCCGGCTTGATGTAGGCCGAAGAACGGCGTGCCTTCTTCGATCGTCAATTGATAGAGCGACAGATGCTCGGCCGCCTCGCCGATCGCGAGACGCAATTCATCGGCCCACATCGCCGGCGTCTGGTCGGGACGGGCGTAGATCAGGTCGAACGAATAGCGATCGAACGAGCGGCGCGCGATAGCGACGGCATCGAGGGCCTCGCGCGCGCTGTGCATGCGGCCGAGCGCTTTCAGCGAGGCATCGTCGAGCGCCTGCACGCCGAGCGAGACGCGGTTGACGCCGGCGGCGCGATAGCCGGCGAAGCGCGTAGCCTCGACGCTGGTCGGGTTTGCCTCCAGCGTGACTTCGACGTCTTTCGCCACGGTCCAGTGCTTGCCGATGGCGTCGAGCACAGCGCCGACGGTTGCAGGCTGCATGAGCGAGGGCGTACCGCCGCCGAGAAAGATCGAGGTGACTTCGCGTCCGGGCGCGCGCTCGGCGGTCGCAGCGATTTCGCGCGCGAATGCTGACGCAAACCGCGGCTCGTTGATCGGGGCGTGGCGAACGTGGCTGTTGAAGTCGCAATAGGGGCACTTCGACAGGCAGAACGGCCAGTGCACGTAGACGCCGAAGGCTTCCTTAGCGCGGCTCAAGGCAGATCTCCGCCAGTTTCACGAAGGCGCGGGCACGATGCGACAGGCCGAGACCGAGCGGCGGCAGGCCGTGCTTCTCGATGCTCTCCATCTCGCCGAAGGTGCGGCTATGGCCGTCGGGCAAAAACATCGGGTCGTAGCCGAAGCCGGCGGTGCCGCGCGGCGGCCACACCAGCGTGCCGTCGACGCGCCCCTCGACCTCTTCGAGATGATCGTCGGGCCATGCAACGCAGAGCGCGGAAACGAAGTGCGCCTTGCGTTTGGCCGGCGTGGTCGCGCCGCGCTCCTGCAACAGACGCTCGATCTGCGCCATCGCTGCGGCAAAATCCTTGTTCGGGCCGGCCCAGCGCGCCGAGTAGATGCCGGGCGCGCCGTCGAGCGCGTCGACCACGATGCCGGAATCATCGGCGAAAGACGGCAGCTTCGTTGCCTGCGCCGCCGCGATCGCCTTGATCGCGGCATTGCTGCGGAAATCGTTTCCGGTTTCTTCCGGCTCGGGAAGGCCGAGCTCGCCGGCCGACACTGCTTCGATGCCGTAAGGCGCGAGTAGCTCCTTCATCTCGGCGAGCTTGCCGGGATTATGGGTCGCGATAACCAGCTTTCCGGTGATTCGGCGGTGCATCGGGCTATTGACTACGCTACCGCCAGTTTCTGCAAGTCCACGAGACGCGCGACGCCCTTGCGCGCCAGCGCCATCAACGCCAGGAACTCGGCTTCCGTGAATGGCTCGCGTTCCGCGGTGCCCTGGACCTCGATGATGCGGCCATCGCCGGTCATGACGAAATTGGCGTCGGTGTCGGCTTCGGAGTCCTCGGCATAGTCGAGGTCGAGCACGGGCGTGCCCTTGTAGATGCCGCAGGAGATCGCGGCGACGTTGTCGCGCAACACATTGGCCTTGACCATGTTGCGCGCCTTCATCCAGCTGACGCAATCGGCGAGCGCGACCCAGGCACCGGTGATCGAGGCGGTGCGGGTGCCGCCGTCGGCCTGGAGCACGTCGCAATCGACCGTGATCTGGCGCTCACCGAGCGCTTCGAGATTGATGATGGTGCGAAGCGAGCGGCCGATCAGGCGCTGGATTTCGACGGTGCGGCCGCTCTGCTTTCCGGCGGAGGCCTCGCGGCGGGTGCGTTCCGAGGTCGCGCGCGGCAGCATGCCGTATTCGGCGGTGACCCAGCCGCGGCCCTGGCCCTTCAGCCATGGCGGCAGGCGGTCTTCCAGCGTGGCGGTGACCAGCACGTGAGTGTCGCCGAATTTCACCAGGCACGAGCCTTCCGCATATTTGACCACGCCGCGCTCCAGCGTCACGGGGCGCAATTCGTCGGGCGCACGGCGGCTTGGCCGCATGGGAAATCCTCCAAAACTCTCAAAAAAGTGCTGTTGGCGGTGCTTGTAGGGGGGGTGAGGGTGGGCGGCAAGGGGGAAGATCGAGGCCTTCTTCACCCCCGATTTCCAATCCGCCAACGCCACGCTTGTCAGAAGCATCCGGGATAGACAAATTACCTGTGTCTTAGAGGAGTTACCGTCTGTGGCCCATCACGATCCGATCCATCTGATCGCGCCGCGCGCGGGCCTCGCCCAGCTCAACGAGCGTTCCCGCGACATCTTTCGTCAAATCGTCGAAAGCTATCTCGCGACCGGGGAGCCGGTGGGCTCGCGCAATATTTCGCGCCTGATTGCCATGCCGCTTTCGCCGGCCTCGGTCCGCAACGTCATGGCCGATCTGGAACAGCTTGGCCTAATCTACGCCCCGCACACCTCCGCCGGCCGATTGCCGACGGAACTTGGCCTGCGGTTCTTCGTCGATGCCCTGATGCAGGTCGGCGACCTCAATGACAGTGAACGGCAGGCGATCCAGAGCCAGTTGACCTCCGTCGGCCACGCGCAATCGGTGGAGGCTGCGCTCGAGGAGGCATTGACGCGGCTCTCCGGCCTGACCCGCGCCGCCGCCGTCGTGCTGACGCCGAAATCCAATGCGCGGCTGAAACATATCGAATTCGTCCGCTTGGAACCGGAAAAGGCATTGGTGATCCTGGTCGGCGAGGACGGGCAGGTCGAAAATCGCGTGTTGACGCTGCCGCCGGGAGTTCCATCCTCGGCGTTGACCGAAGCCGGCAACTTCCTCAATGCCCGCATTCGGGGCCGGACCCTGGCCGAGGCGCGGCTGGAGCTCGAGACCGCGCTCGGAGAGGCGCGCACCGAGCTCGATCAGCTGACGCACAAGGTGATCTCGGCCGGCATCGCCAGCTGGTCCGGCGGCGAGAACGAGGATCGTCAGCTCATCGTCCGCGGCCACGCCAATCTGCTCGAGGATTTGCATGCGCTGGAGGATCTCGAGCGCGTTCGCCTGCTGTTCGACGATCTCGAGACCAAGCGCGGCGTGATCGACCTGCTCGGCCGGGCCGAAACCGCGGAAGGCGTGCGGATCTTCATCGGCAGTGAGAACAAGCTGTTCTCGCTGTCGGGTTCGTCCACCATCATCTCGCCCTATCGGGACGCCGCCGGCCATATCGTCGGCGTTTTGGGCGTGATCGGGCCGACGCGGCTGAATTATGCCCGCGTGATCCCCACCGTGGACTACGCTGCCCGCATCGTCAGCCGGCTCTTGGGGGGCTGACCGGCGGCCGGGCCGATCACGGGCGCTTGATTTTCGCCGCCCGAAGCACGATATCCGGGCCAGAAACCCCCTGAGACGAATGCGAAAAGAGAGCCGATGACCGATCGAGACCGGCAACCCGAAGACACGAGTGCTGCGGCCGGCGAGCCCGTGGTGTCAAAACCCTACATCATGCCCGACGATCCCGAGCCCGGCTCCGTCGAGCTTCTGCAGAAGGAAGTCGCCGAGGCGCGCGACCGCATGCTGCGGACGCTGGCCGAAATGGAGAATTTGCGCAAGCGGACCACCAAGGAGGTCGCGGATGCCCGCCTCTACGGCATCACCGGCTTTGCCCGCGACGTGCTCGACATCGCCGACAACCTGCAGCGCGCGCTCGATGCCGTTCCGGCCGAAGCCCGTGCGGCGGCCGATGCAGGCCTCGCCTCGCTGATCGAGGGCGTCGAGCTGACTGAGCGCTCGCTGCTCAGCGCGCTGGAAAAACACGGCGTGAAGAAGTTCGACCCCTCGGGCCAGAAGTTCGACCCGAACTTCCAGCAGGCGATGTTCGAGGTGCCCGATGCGTCGGTGCCCGCAGGCACGGTCGTGCAGGTCATGCAGGCCGGCTACACCATCGGCGAGCGCGTGCTGCGTCCCGCCTTGGTCGGTGTCGCCAAGGGCGGCGCCAAGGTTGCGCCCGCTGCCAACAGCAACGAGCCGAACGGCGCGGCCAACTAAGTCGATCCTCATGGCGAGGAGGCGCGTCAGCGCCGTCTCGAACCATGCAGGCCGCGCTGCTGCAGCGCGGCCTTCATCCTTCGAGACGCGCGCGAAGAAGCGCGCTCCTCAGGCTGAGGGTCTTGCAGTTTTTTGACCGGGCCTACGCGCTCGCCGCGATATCCGCGGACTGAATCCGCTTCACGCCGGCCTTTGCCATGTCGGCCCAGGCTTTTGCCAGCGAACCCTGATTGTCGATGCCGCGGCAGGCGTCTTCCACCACATAGACCTCGAAGCCCGCCTTGCGCGCGTCGAGCGCGGTCCAGGCGACGCAGAAATCCGTCGCCAGCCCCGCGACGAAGACGCGCTTGATCTTGCGCGCCTTCAGATAGCCGGCGAGACCGGTCGAGGTCTTGCCGTCGGCTTCGAGGAAGGCCGAATAGCTGTCGACGTCCTTGTGAAAACCCTTGCGGATGATGAGCTCGGCGTGCGGGATCGCAAGGTCTTTCGACAGCGCGGCGCCGTCGGTGCCCTGCACGCAATGGTCGGGCCACAGCACCTGCTTGCCGTAGGGAAGATCGACGGTCTCGAACGGCTTCTTGCCGGCGTGGACTGACGCGAAGGAAATATGGCCTTGCGTGTGCCAGTCCTGCGTCATCACCACGTTCGAAAATGCTTTCGAGATCTTGTTGATGACGGGCACCACCTGCTCGCCTTCCTTCACGGCGAGGCTGCCGCCGGGCAGGAAGCAATTCTGCACGTCGATCACGAGCAGCGCGGATGCATCGTCCGGCTTGATCGATGCCGCTGCCAGAATTGCGGTTGGCGCGAGCGCCACGAGCGCGCTCGTCCCGAGCGCCGCCAAGACTTGTCGCCGATCCAGCATCATTCGCCTCCCTCCAGGATGAACTCAACGGAGGGGGAGCCTAGTTCCGTTCGTATACGAACAGAAGCCCGAAAATGCAGCCGGCTTTGGTGAGTGGTTGGGCTTGAGCCGCGGGTTCGGTGCACCTCTCCCGCTTGCGGATGCTGCTAGCCCTTCGGCTGGATGCCGTCGCGGACCGCGCGGAAGCGGGTGAAGGCGGCCGGCCATTGCTCGCGCGGGGCGCTGGCGATGATGCGCAGCGAGGCGCCGCCGCTGCTGAAGCGGATCCACTGCACCACGGTCACCGGCGTCTTGTCCTTGCCGCTGACGCCGTCGATCCGGGTCTCGAAACCCTGCTGGCCGCTGATGCGGATCGGCTCGGACATGGTGACGCGCGACTCGCGCACGCCGGGAATCTGGAGCGCCGCCTCTTGGGCGAAGCGGGCGCGGTCGTCGGCGGCTTGCGGTGTGGCGCCAATCACGCCGAGGATGATAAACGGCTTCGATTCATAGCCGGAGCTCTCGTCGCCGTCGGCCAGGATGATACTCGAGCCCGGCGCCAGCGTGCGGACGTCCTTGAAGTCGGCGAGATCGGTGATCTTGAACGGCATCAGTGCGATCTGCTCTTCGGCCGAGACCTGCTTCCGGGTGACGACGCTCGCGAACATCTGCCGCACCGCCTCGTCGGTGTAGATCTTGATCGCATTCTCCGGAATCTGCACCGCGACGTAGCCGGAGAAGCCGGCGCCCGGCACGATCATCGAATAGCGCCGCACTGGCGTCTCGCCCGCCTTGCCGCTCTCCGTGGTGAAATAGGCCACGCCCGCGGGCGTCTCGATCTTGTCCTGCTTGACGCCGTTGGTGCCGGCCGGGTTGGAGTTGAAGGCGCTCACGACCTCGCCATAGGCGGCCGGCGGCAGCTCCGTGATCAGCACCTTGACGTTGCCGTCCTCGCTCTCGAAGCCGGGAAAGGTCTTGGCCGTGCTGA
Source organism: Bradyrhizobium sp. CW1 (assembly GCF_023100665.1). Lineage (NCBI taxonomy): Bacteria > Pseudomonadati > Pseudomonadota > Alphaproteobacteria > Hyphomicrobiales > Nitrobacteraceae > Bradyrhizobium > Bradyrhizobium sp. CW1. The sequence continues at coordinate 8,237,409 of NZ_CP064684.1, read as the reverse complement.
GGCCGACCAATGGCACCATGCCGAGGCGCAAGCCGGGTGGGAAAACGGCGTCGGCGGCCAGAGCCGGAAGCGTAGAGGCGACGAGGAGGGCGAGCGCGGCGAGGGGGCGGATCAGCTTCATGGGCACTCTGATTGGTTCACATTGAGGCCGTTCGATGGTGGCCAGCCGGCCGCTTTGTCGCGCGAGGCAGCCCGAGGACGAGCCCGGCCGGCTGCCCGCCTTTTAACGGTTTTGGTCTGGCCGCAACAGGGCGGGGCGGGATGCGGTAGCGGATGCCGGCCAATCGCGGACCTGTTAATAATTCCTCACCCGCAAGGGCGGTGCAGCCCGGATATGTTCTTCCAAAACCCAATGTTTTCACGGCCGAAACTTGCGTTCGGTCCTTGCAGGCACCTCCCCCCCTCCTATATGACCCCCAACCATCGCAATATCGCGAATGTTTGATCTTAGGGGGTTTCGGTTCGGGTGCCTTCTGGGCCCAGCCAGCCTGCCGCAAAAACAAGGATACAGGACCATGGGAAAGGTCATCGGGATCGACCTCGGCACCACGAATTCGTGCGTCGCCGTAATGGATGGCAAGAACGCCAAAGTCATCGAGAATTCCGAAGGCATGCGCACGACGCCTTCGATCGTCGCCGTGACGGACGACGGTGAGCGCCTCGTCGGCCAGCCGGCCAAGCGCCAGGCCGTCACCAATCCCGAGCGCACGTTCTTCGCAGTGAAGCGCCTGATCGGCCGCCGCTACGACGACCCGATGGTCGAGAAGGACAAGAAGCTCGTTCCGTACAAGATCGTGAAGGCTTCCAACGGCGACGCCTGGGTCGAGGCCGACGGCCAGACCTACTCGCCCTCGCAGGTCTCGGCGTTCATCCTGCAGAAGATGAAGGAGACCGCGGAAGCCCATCTCGGCCAGAAGGTCGACCAGGCCGTCATCACCGTGCCCGCCTACTTCAACGACGCCCAGCGCCAGGCGACCAAGGACGCCGGCAAGATCGCGGGCCTTGAAGTGCTGCGCATCATCAACGAGCCGACCGCGGCCGCGCTCGCCTACGGCCTCGACAAGACCAAGGCCGGCACGATCGCCGTGTACGATCTCGGCGGCGGCACGTTCGATATCTCGATTCTCGAAATCGGCGACGGCGTGTTCGAGGTGAAGTCGACCAACGGCGACACCTTCCTCGGCGGCGAAGACTTCGACATGCGCCTGGTCGGCTATCTCGCCGACGAATTCCAGAAGGAGCAGGGCATCAACCTGCGCAACGACAAGCTCGCGTTGCAGCGCCTAAAGGAAGCCGCCGAAAAGGCCAAGATCGAGCTGTCGTCGACGACGCAGACCGAGATCAACCTGCCCTTCATCACCGCGGACCAGACCGGCCCGAAGCATCTGACGATGAAGCTCACCCGCGCCAAGTTCGAGGCGCTGGTCGATGACCTCGTTCAGAAGACCGTCGAGCCCTGCCGCAAGGCGCTGAAGGATGCCGGCCTCACCGCCGCCGAGATCGGCGAAGTGGTGCTGGTCGGCGGCATGTCGCGCATGCCGAAGGTCCAGGAAGTCGTGAAGCAGCTGTTCGGCAAGGAGCCGCACAAGGGCGTCAACCCAGACGAAGTCGTGGCGATCGGCGCCGCGATCCAGGCCGGCGTGCTTCAGGGCGACGTCAAGGACGTGCTGCTGCTCGACGTGACCCCGCTGTCGCTGGGCATCGAGACTCTGGGCGGCGTGTTCACCCGCATCATCGACCGCAACACCACGATCCCGACCAAGAAGAGCCAGGTGTTCTCGACCGCCGAGGACAGCCAGAACGCGGTCACCATCCGCGTCTTCCAGGGCGAGCGTGAAATGGCGGCCGACAACAAGATGCTCGGCCAGTTCGACCTGATGGGCATTCCGCCGGCCCCGCGCGGCATGCCGCAGATCGAGGTGACCTTCGACATCGACGCCAACGGTATCGTCAACGTCTCGGCCAAGGACAAGGCCACGTCCAAGGAGCAGCAGATCCGCATCCAGGCCTCCGGCGGTCTGTCGGAAGCCGACATCGAGAAGATGGTCAAGGACGCCGAGGCCAATGCCGAGGCGGACAAGAAGCGCCGCGAGGCCGTGACTGCCAAAAACGACGCGGATGGACTGGTGCATTCGACTGAGAAGGCACTGGCCGAGCACGGTTCGAAGGTCGCCGAGACCGAGCGCCGCGCCATCGAGGATGCCGTCAGCGACCTCAAGGAAGCGCTGAAGGGCGACGATGCCGAAGCGATCAAGGCCAAGACCCAAACGCTGGCCCAGGCTTCGATGAAGCTCGGCGAGGCCATGTACAAGCAGCAGGCCGAGGCCGACGCCAAGAAGGATGCGGCCAAGGACGACGTCGTCGACGCGGAATTCACCGAAGTCGACGACGACAAGACCAACAAGAAGTCCGCCTGAACCCCGCGAGGGTGATGATGCGGACGGCTTGGACCCTCCACACGCCAACGGCCTCCTCCCTCGCGGGGGAGGCCATCGTGTCGGGCTCGACAAGCCAAGGCACTGATAAAATCGGCACTGATAAAATCGGGGCCGTTACGATCGATCAATTCCCAGCCGTTATTCTGAACACTGCCGTGCAATCCTCTGCCGCGAGGCGGAAGGGTGCTTATATCGCTGCATGGCGACGTTGCTTCGCTCCGACTTGAATCGCGATCGGATAGACCGAGCTCATCATGTCCACGTCCACCAAGCGCTGCTACTACGAAACCCTCGAAGTCGAACGCGATGCCGACGATTCCGCGCTGAAATCGTCGTTCCGCAAGCTGGCGATGAAGTTTCACCCCGACCGTAATCCCGGGGACAACACCAGCGAAGTCAAGTTCAAGGAAATCAACGAGGCCTACGAGGTCCTGAAAGACAAGGACAAGCGCGCCGCCTATGACCGTTACGGCCATGCCGCCTTCGAGCAGGGCGGCGGTGGCGGCGCCGGTTTCGGCGCGGGCTTCGCCTCCTCCTTTTCCGACATTTTCGAAGATTTGTTCGGCATGGCCGGACAGCGCGGGGGCCGTGGCGGCCGCGAGCGCGGCGCCGACCTGCGCTACAACATGGAAATCACGCTCGAGGAAGCTTTTGGCGGCAAGACCGCGCAGATCGAGATCCCGGTCTCGGTCACTTGCGAAGCCTGCTCGGGCATCGGAGCCAAGGCCGGTACCAAGCCGAAGACCTGCTCGACCTGCGGCGGCGCCGGACGCGTACGGCAGTCGCAGGGCTTCTTCACGCTGGAGCGAACCTGTCCGGGCTGCCAGGGCCGCGGCCAGATGATCGAGGACGCCTGCCCGTCCTGCTCGGGTCAGGGGCGCGTCACCCGCGAGCGGACGCTGTCGGTCAACATTCCCCCTGGAGTCGAGGACGGCACCAGGATCAGGCTTGCCGGCGAGGGCGAGGCCGGGGTCCGCGGCGGCCCGCCCGGCGACCTCTACATCTTCCTGTCGCTGGCCCAGCACCAGTTCTTCCAGCGCGACGGCGCCGATCTGCATTGCCGCGTGCCGATCTCGATGGTGACGGCGGCGCTTGGCGGCGAGTTCGAGGTGCCGACCATCGAGAAGGGCAAGACCAAGGTGAAGGTCCCTGCGGGGACCCAGTCCAGCCGTCGATTCCGCATCGCATCAAAAGGCATGCCGGTGCTGCGCTCGCGCCAGATGGGCGACATGTACGTTCAGGTCGTGGTCGAGACCCCGCAAAATCTCACCAAAAAGCAGCAGGAATTGCTGGCCGAGTTCGACAAACTCTCCTCCGGCAACACCCAGCCGGAATCCGAGGGTTTCTTCACCAAGGTCAAGGATTTCTTCGGTAATCGGGCGAGTTGACGCGTCTTGACCGTGCCGCTTTCGGCCTATACGTCTTTATGACCATTTTCTGACACGCCGCGGTCCCGCGGTCCCGGCCGGTCCCGACATGCCATTGCCATCGTCCGCGCGTGCGTTGAAGAAGCCCCGTCTCGATGACGAGGTGCGTTTTCTCCGGTCATGGATCGAAAAGCCCCTGCACATGGGTGCGGTGATGCCGTCGGGCAAGCTGCTGGCCCGGACCATGGCCCATTACGTCGACGTCAATTCGGACGCACCGGTGGTCGAGCTTGGGCCCGGCACCGGCGCCATCACCTCGGCCCTGGTCGAGCGCGGCGTCGATCAGAAACGTCTCGTCCTCGTCGAATACAATCCGGGCTTCTGCGCCCTGCTGCGCGACCGCTATCCGCAGGCCAAGGTGGTGCAGGGCGATGCCTATCGTCTGCGCGACACCCTGTGGAACGTGCTGAGCGCGCCGGCCTCCGCGGTCGTCTCCGGCCTGCCGCTGGTCACAAAACCGATGCTGACGCGGCTGCGGCTCATCCGCGACGCCTTCACGGCCCTGGCGCCCGGTGCGCCCTTCGTCCAGTTCACCTATGCGGTGGTGCCGCCGATTCCGAAATCGCTGCCCGGCGTGTCCACAGAGGCCTCCGAACGGATCTGGATGAACCTTCCGCCGGCCCGCGTCTGGGTGTATCGCAAGGACTAATTCCGCCGGCATTCCTGTTTGCGTGGCGGTCTCGTTTCGCCGAACGCATGGAAGCGGATGTCCGCACCGAAAATTCTGATCATTCCCGGCTCCCTGCGCACCGGCTCGCAAAATGCGAAGCTGGCAGCGGTCGCTGCCTATGCATTCGATCAGGCCGGTGTCGACGTCACCCGGATCTCGCTCGCCGATTTTCCGCTGCCGATTTATGACGGCGACCTGCAGGCCAAATCCGGTGTGCCGAAGCACGCGATCAATCTCAAGCGCATGATCGGCGCGCATCATGGCGTGTTGATCGTCTCGCCCGAATACAACGCCTCGGTGCCGCCGCTGCTGAAGAACGCGATCGACTGGGTCAGCCGCGTGCATGAGCTGCACGAGCCGCGCGGCGAGGTGTTCCGCAACCGCGTCTTCGCGCTCGCCGGCGCCTCGCAGAGCCGGCTTGGCGCGGCTCGCGCGCTGCAGGCGTTGCGGCTGATCCTGACCTCCTGCCACGCCAATGTGATTGCCAGCCAGCTGACGCTCGCCTTTGCCGACCAGGCCTATGACGATATGGACAGGCTGAAGCACGAGGGCGATATCGCCGCGTTGAAGGAACTGGTGCGGCAGTTGATCGACGTTTCCCAACGCATGATGTGAGGTGACATGACGCCAGCCGAGATTGCCCCGAAAGACCGCCTGATCGTCGCGCTCGATCTGCCCAGCGTTGATGCCGCGGAAGCTATGGTCAACCGGCTCGGCGACAGCGTCACCTTCTACAAGATCGGCTATCGGCTCGCTTATGCCGGCGGCTTGCCGCTGGTCGGCAAGCTCGCCGACCAGGGCAAGAAGGTCTTTCTCGATCTCAAGCTGCACGACATCGGCAACACCGTGGCGCAGGGCGTCGACAGCATCACAAGGCTCGGCGCGACCTTCCTCACCGTGCACGCTTATCCGCAGACCATGAAGGGTGCCGTCGAAGGTCGCGGCAGCTCGAACCTGAAGATCCTCGCCGTCACTGTTCTGACGTCCTACAACGAGGACGATCTGCACGCGGCAGGCTTCCGGCTCGGCGTCTCCGAGCTCGTCGAAGCGCGCGCGCAGCAGGCGCAGGTGCTCGGCATCGACGGGCTGGTATCGTCGCCCGAGGAAGTCGGAGCCTTGCGCAAGATCGTCGGCCACCAGATGAGCCTCGTCACCCCCGGCATCCGGCCGGCGGGCGCCGCGAGCGGCGACCAGAAACGCATCATGACGCCGGGCCGCGCGATTGCGGCCGGCGCGGATTATCTCGTGGTCGGGCGGCCGGTGGTGGAAGCCACGGACTCCAGGGCGATCGCCGAGGCCATCCAGGCCGAGATCGCGCAAGCGCTCGGCTAACTACCAACACAGGGAGAAGAACAATGGCAAAAGGCTACTGGATCGGACGCGTCGACGTGAGCAGTGACGAGGGCTACAAGCCCTATGCCGTCGCCAATGGTCCGATCTTCAAGAAATGGGGTGGCCGCTTCGTCGTCCGCGCCGGCAAGTTCACCACCGTCGAAGGCGCCAGCCGCACCCGCAATGTCGTGATCGAATTCCCGGACTACGAGACCGCGATCGCCTGCTACAACTCGCCGGAATACCAGGCCAACATCAAGGTGCGCCAGCCGCACTCCGTCGCCGACCTCATCGTCATCGAGGGCTATGACGGCCCGCAACCGTCAGACGGCTGAGGCGCGAACTCCTCTTATTACTCTTGCCGAAATGCTCGGCCTGCATGGTTCGCCCGGCGATGCAGAGCATCGTCCGGAACGCCCGCCTTGCGGGCTCCTCACCATGAGGGTCTGATATCTTGCCGCAAGACGCGACCTCATCCTGAGGGCCGCCACAGGCGGGCGTCTCGAAGGATGGCCGCAGGCGACCTGCCCCTAATCCCCCTCGGTTGCCGGAACTGCATCCCCCCGCTACAACGGCCGTGAGAGGATCGCACCATGTCCGATATGCGCTTGATCGTTGCTGGAGCCGGCGGCCGGATGGGCCGGGCGCTGACGCGGGCGATTGCCGAGACCAAAGGCGCGGTGCTGGCCGGCGCGCTGGAGGCGCCGGGCTCGGAGCTGCTCGGCAAGGATGCCGGCGTGCTGGCAGGTCTGCCGGCCAATGGCATCAAACTCTCCGGCGATCTCTGGGCGATGTCGAAGGACGCCGACGGCATTCTGGATTTCACCGTGCCCGCGGCGACCCTCGCCAATGTCGCGATCGCCGCCGAGCGCGGCCTCGTGCACGTGGTCGGAACGACCGGCCTGTCGGGCTCCGACAACGCCGTGATCAAGAGCGTCACCAACCGCGCCGTCGTGGTGCAGTCCGGCAATATGAGCCTGGGTGTCAATCTGCTTGCCGCTGTGGTCAAGCGAGTCGCCAAGGCGCTCGACGAGAGCTTCGACATCGAGATCGTCGAGACCCATCACCGCATGAAGATCGACGCGCCCTCGGGCACGGCACTGATGCTGGGCCAGGCCGCAGCTAGCGGCCGCGGCATCGCGCTCGACGAGCATGCAGACCGCGGCCGCGACGGCATCACCGGCGCACGCAAGCCCGGCGACATCGGCTTTGCGTCGTTGCGCGGCGGCACCGCGGCCGGCGATCACAGCGTGAGCTTCCTCGGCGCGTTCGAGCGCCTGACGCTGTCGCATCACGCGGAGGATCGCATGCTGTTCGCCCACGGCGCGCTGAAAGCCGCGCTCTGGGCGCATGGCAAGAAGCCGGGGCACTACTCCATGGCCGACGTACTCGGCCTGTCCGACATCTGAACGAAGCATGATCCGGAAAAGTGTGAAGCGGTTTTCCGACAAGATCATGCTTAAACAACGAACGAAACGGAAAAGCAGTCGATGAGCGAACGTCTTCTCGTGCTGGTGCGGCACGGCCAGAGCGAATGGAATCTGAAGAACCTCTTCACGGGCTGGAAGGATCCTGATCTCACCGAGCTCGGCGTCAAGGAAGCCTCGGAAGCCGGCCGCAAGCTGAAGGCGCAGGGTCTCGTGTTCGACGTTGCATACACCTCGGTCTTGACGCGCGCACAGCACACGCTCGATCTCATTCTCGGCGAGCTCGACCAGAAGGGCCTGTCGACGACGAAGAACCTCGCGCTGAACGAGCGCGACTATGGCGATCTCTCCGGTCTCAACAAGGATGACGCCCGCAAGAAATGGGGCGAGGACCAGGTGCTGATCTGGCGCCGCTCCTACGACGTGCCGCCGCCCGGTGGCGAAAGCCTGAAGGACACGCTGGCGCGCGCGCTGCCGTATTACGTGCAGGAGATCCTGCCCGGCGTGCTCAACGGCAAGCGCACATTGGTCGCGGCTCACGGCAATTCGCTGCGCGCGCTGATCATGGTGCTGGAAAAGCTCTCGCCCGAAGGCATTTTGAAGCGCGAGCTCGCCACCGGCGTGCCGATCATCTACCGGCTCAATGCGGATTCGACGGTGGCATCGAAGCTGGATCTGGCGGGATAAAGACGTTCGCGCGCGACTGAGTCCCGCCAAGCACTCGGTGTCGTCCTGGCTTTCGCCAGGACGACTAAGTGGGGCAGTTTACGCGTGGCAACTCTTACTGCAGCCCCAGCTGCCCGGCCTCCCAGCCCAGCATCGCCTGCTTGCGAGTGATGCCCCAGTGGTAGCCGGTGAGCGTGCCGCTCTTGCCGAGCGCGCGGTGGCAGGGCACGACGAAGGACACCGGGTTCTTGCCGACGGCGGCGCCGACGGCGCGTGACGCTTTCGGGCTGTTGATGTTGCAGGCGATGTCCGAATAGGACACCGCGCGGCCCATCGGGATCTTCAGCAAGGTCTCCCACACCCGCACCTCGAAATCGGTACCGATCATCACCACGCGCAGCGGCTGGTCCGGCCGCCAGAGTTTTGTGTCGAAGATGCGCTGCGCCAATGGTGCGGTACCTTCGTGATCCTCGACGTAAGTTGCGTTCCGCCATCGCCGCGTCATATCGGCAAGCGCCACCTGTTCCTCACCGGGATCGGCGAAAGCGAGTCCCGACAATCCGCGATCGGTCGCGATCACGATCGCGGTGCCGAACGGTGAGTGATGGAAGCCGTAGCGCAAGGTGAGGCCGGCGCCGCCGTTCTTCCATTCGCCCGGCGACATCGCCTCATGGGTGACGAAGAGATCGTGCAGCCGGCCCGGACCCGACAAACCGGAGTCAAGCGCGGCGTCGAGGATACTCGCCGAATCCCTGAGCAAGCCCTTGGCGTGATCGAGCGTGAGCGCCTGCATAAAAGCCTTCGGCGTGATCGAGGCCCAGCGGCGGAACAGATGGTGCAGCTCGTCCGGGGTGACGCCGGCCGCATCCGCCATCGCCTCGATGGTCGGCTGCGTGCGCCATTTTTCGGAGATGAAGGCGATCGCCCGGCGCACGGAATCATAGTCGCGCATCGCGGCGTTCTGGGAGCCCGGCCCGGCCAGGCGCTGGTCATGTATCGCGAGTGTCATCATGCCTGGAAATGTAGGAGGGGGCGGGGTACGAAACCACCCGATTTCCGATCCGCAAATCAGGTCACCGGATTGTAGGTCGGACCGCGCCTGGCGGCATTTAAGGCCTCAACCAAACCCTTGTAGAAACTTGCCTTTTCGTCCGGCCCCAGGAAGCGGGCGATCTGGATCTGGTGACCTCGCGAGATCAGATAGAGGTGCTCGATGCCAAAATCCTCGTCGATTTCCATGTCGAGTCGAACCCAGAGCGGATTGAAGGTCCATTCGACGACCTGGCCATGCTGGCTGACGCGCCGCACGCGCAATTCAGATGGCGTGACCACGATCTCCTCGCTGGCCCGCGCCGCACGGAAATTGGCCTTGAAAGCCCACCAGATCACCAGCACGTCGAGGCCGAAAAAGCCGAACACCGGCCAGGCGCCCATCATCAGGAAGACGAGGCCGGTGACGAAGCTGACGGTGCTCAGGAACAGCATCACGGCGAGGAAGCCGGTGCGGTTCAGCGAGCGGTGCGGCGTCAGGCGCGCGGAAAAGATCTGAGGCTCAGCCTCGCTTGCAGATCGTTCGCGCTCAATTTCATTGCCTGTGCTCATCGTCCCTCAGTATATCCCGATCATGGCGAAAATCACCCGCACGCCGGCCCCCCGCAAAACGTCCGTGCCGAAGAAAAAGGCGAAGGTGGCCGCCGCGAAGCCCAAGGCCCCCGGCAAGAAATCTCTCAAAGCCATGAAACCCTGGACGCCGCCCGAAGTCCGCGAGGCCTTCAGCCGTTTCCGCAAGGCTAACCCGGAGCCAAAGGGGGAGCTCGAGCACGTCAATCCGTTCACGCTGCTGGTTGCCGTGGTGCTGTCGGCACAGGCGACTGACGCCGGCGTCAACAAGGCGACGCGCGCGCTGTTTGCGGTCGCCGACACGCCCCAGAAGATGCTTGACCTCGGCGAGGAACGCCTGCGCGAGTACATCAAGACCATCGGGCTCTATCGCACCAAGGCCAGAAACGTCATCGCGCTGTCGGCGAAGCTGCTCAGCGAGTTCGGCGGCGAGGTGCCGCGCACGCGCGTCGGGATCGAGTCGTTGCCCGGCGCCGGGCGCAAGACCGCCAATGTCGTGCTCAACATGGCCTTCGGCGAGCACACCATGGCGGTCGATACGCATGTCTTCCGCGTCGGCAACCGGACCGGACTTGCGCCCGGCAAGACGCCGCTGGAGGTCGAGCTCGGTCTCGAAAAGGTGATCCCGGCCGAGTTCATGCTGCATGCCCATCATTGGCTGATCCTGCATGGCCGCTATACTTGCCTCGCGCGCAAGCCGCGCTGCGAGGTTTGCCTGATCAACGATCTCTGCCGGTGGCCGGAAAAGACGGTCTGAAAATAGCGTTCGGGAAAGTGGTTTGGAGTCTAGCGTGAGTCAGCAGGAACAAATCTCGCCATCGCCACCTCCTGCTACACCGCCGCCGCCACCGAAGCCAACGCAGCCACCGGCGAGTTCGCTCTGGAGCCGGCTCGCGATTCCGCTGTTCGCGGTGATCGTCGCGCTCGGCTTCGTCGCGCTTGCAACGCAGCGCTTCGACGAATGGGTCGGCAATTCGGTGGTCCAGACCACCAACGACGCCTATGTGCGCGCCGAGCTGACGCGGCTCGCCAGTCGCGTCTCCGGCGAAGTGCTGACCGTCGGGGTCACCGACTTCCAGCGCGTCAAGGCCGGCGATCTCCTGATCCAGATCGATCCTGCCGACTATGAGACGCAAGTCGCGCAGGCCGAAGCGGCGGTCGCCGCTGCGCAGGCCGTGCTCGACAATCTGGCGAACCAGATCGAGCTGCAATATGCGACGATCGCGCAGGCGCAAGCCGCGCGGCTCTCGGCCGAAGCCGTGGAGGTCGAGGCGCGGCAGGAGCAGGAGCGTCAGCAGTCGCTGTCGCAGACCGAATCCGGTACGCGGCAGCGCTTCGAACAGGCGGTCGCAGGCTATGCCAAGGCGCAGGCCGACGTGCGCGCGAGCCGCGCCGTGATCGCGGCCCAGCAGCATCAGCTCGAAGTCCTGCAAGGCACCAGGAAGCAGCGCGCGGCCGATCTCGAAGCGACCAAGGCGACGCTGGCGAGCGCGAAGCTAAAGCTCGGCTACACCAAGATATCCGCGCCGTTCGATGGCGTCGTCGGCGAGCGACAGGTCCAGCCCGGCGACTACGTCAACATCGGCACCAACCTCATCAACGTCGTGCCGTTGCCGAAGGTCTATGTGATCGCGAATTACAAGGAGACCCAGCTTACCCACGTCGCACCGGGTCAGCCGGTCGAGATCACCGTCGACAGTTTCCCGCGCGAGAAGCTGCGCGGCCGGGTCGAGCGCATTGCGCCCGCGACCGGCGCGCAGGTCGCGCTGCTGCCACCGGACAACGCAACCGGCAACTTCACCAAAGTCGTGCAGCGCATTCCCGTGCGCATCCAGTTCGACGACAACCAGCCGCTGCTGGCGCGGCTGGTGCCGGGCATGTCGGTCGTCACCAGCATCGACACCAAGGCCGGCAATGGCGGAAAATGACGATTCCAGTCGCGGACCGCTCTCGCGCGGCGGCGTCGCCCCGCAGCCGCTGTTTGCGGTGGCGGCGGTGCTGCTCGGCTCGTTCCTCGCCAATTTTGACAGCCGGCTGACCACGATTGGCCTGCCGGACCTGCGCGGCGCGTTCTCGCTCTCGTTCGACGAAGGCGCATGGCTCTCCACGGCGGGCATCGGCTCGCAGATCTTCATCGCGCCCGCGGTGGCCTGGCTTGCCACCGTATTCGGCCTGCGTCGCGTGCTGGGTATCCCCAGCCTCGTCTATGCCGCGGTCTCGCTGATCATCCCGTTCGTGCACGACTATCCGACATTGCTCGCGCTCAGCGTCGTGCATGGCCTCCTGCTCGGCACCTTCGTGCCGGCGACGCTGATGATCGTGTTCCGCAATTTACCGATCCGCTGGTGGCTTCCGGCGATCTCGATCTATTCGATCCGCGTCGGCTTCGCGCTCGATACATCGAGCTCGCTGGTCGGCTTCTATGTCGACCATCTCGGCTGGCAATGGCTGTACTGGCAGAGCGTCCTGATCGCGCCGCTGATGGGCCTGATGGTCTATTGGGGCACGCCGAATGAGCCGGTGAATCGCGCTTTGCTGCGCGACGCCGATTGGGGCGGCATGCTGCTGCTCGGCGCCGGCGTCTCGATGATCTATGCCGGGCTCGACCAGGGCAACCGTCTGGACTGGCTGGGGTCGGGGACTGTGATGGCGTTGATCATTGCCGGCGCGGTGCTGGTCGCGGGCTTCCTCGTCAACGAGTCCCTGGTGCGGCAGCCCTGGGCGCATGTGAACGTCTTGTTCTCGCGCAATATCGGCCTGGGGCTGGTCCTGATCCTGCTCTACACGCTGACCAGCCTCTCCAACGCGTCGCTGGTGCCGAATTTCCTCGCCACCATCGCCCTGCTCAGGCCGGAGCAGAGTGGCTTGCTGCTGCTCACCTATGGCGCCTTGCCAATGTTCGTGCTGGTGCCGCTCTCGATCTGGCTGCTGCGGCATTTCGATACGCGCACGGTGGTGGTCGTGGGATTTGCCTGTTTCGCCGCCGCCAATCTCTGGGGCACGCAGCTCAGCCATGATTGGGCGCGCGAGGATTTCGCGGGCATCGTGCTGCTCCAGGCGATCGGGCAGTCGCTGACCTTGCTGCCGCTGATCATCACGCTGCTGTCCAACTCCGATCCGAGCCGTGCGACCTCGTTTGCCGCCTATATCCAGATCATGCGGCTCGGTGGCGCCGAGATCGGCGTCGCGTTGATGGGGACGTGGCTGCGCGTCCGCGAGCAGATCCATTCCTTCTATCTCGGCCAGAATCTCGGTGTCGGCGACGTCGACGTGGTCCGCATGCTGAAACAGCTCGCCGACCATTTTGCGGCCCATGGTGCCGGCTCGGCACAGGCACGCGCGGTCGGTACGCTCGCCGGCCTCGTCCAGCGCGAGGCCAATGTGCTCGCCTATATCGACGGCTTCTGGCTGTGCTTCTGGGTCGCGATGGCGGCGCTCGGCGTCGTCGCCCTAGTCACCCGTGCCCCGCCCGGCCCGTTCACGCCGGCGCCGTTCGGCTTCGCCAGGATGCTGTTGCGCAGATGCGGAGTGCCCCTGACGTAGGTTCAGGATCCAGACGACCCACGCGCCGAGCGACGGTCCGGGTTGGCTCTGACTATAACGTCAGACCACAAGCCCGACGGATGGCGATCTGAACCGGCGAGGGTGGCAACGCCGGGTCGAACTCGCCTGTTGGCAGCAGCGGCGGCTGTGCCATGAAACGCGGGCGCTTCCCCCGGTGAGGTTGCGCGGCGTGAACCAGGAATGGATGGCAGAGATAAACGGTCCCTGCCGCACCGATTGCCAGTTCAACGTCGCAATCTTCCGTAGAAGCGTAACCGTTGGCAGAGATCTGCTCCAGCGTTGCGCCTGCATCGCCATAGGGCAGCAGCTCCCGGGCGATGGTGGCGTGCGAACCTTTCCGTATCTTCGTTGGCGCATCCTCAGGGCCTACGCCCGAGAACAGGAAGAGCATTAGCAATGCGCGTCCGCTGCTCTTCACATTGACGCGCCACTGCATGAAATCCGGATTATCGAAGCCGAAACTCATGTCCACATGCCAGCCATCATCACCAGGGGATTCCGGTGAGGGAAAGCGGACCGGAAAAGTTCCGAGCGCATTGGGCGCGATCCAGCGGCGGTCACCCGCGAGTTGGTCATAGGCTTCGTGCAGGATCGGCGTGTTGGCGGCTTCAATGAATGGTGGCGAGGTCTTGGATCCCACCCGAATGACCGGCTGGGTCCAGCTTTCGGGCTCGTGTGGCGATAGACCAATATCCGCCCACAATTCGTCCCTGCATTGTTCCGCAAGGTGCGTGCTGAAGGCGTTCTCGATCTTGATGAAACCGTCGTCGATGAAGTTTAGGACCCGATGAGAGGTCACGCCGATGCGCTCGGTTTTGGGCATTGCACATTTCTCCGTTCGGCCACCGCGTCAGCGCAGCCGTCTTGATCTGATTGGCGCGATACGCCGGAACGACTTGGTCGCTCAGATCAGCGGGAAGAATGTGGACATGAAAATCATGCTGCGTACCTTACGGCGGCGGAGAGCAAAATCAAGACAAGCGGGACGCAGAGCGCCTCTACGAGGGGGCGTCGTACGAGCGCGCCGCCAAGTCCGCTTGACCTACCGCATCTGCCGCGCCGGCTCGATCAGCTCGGGCCGCGGACCTGACAGCCGCTTGTGCATGTGAACCATGAAGGCCATGGCGAAGATCGGCGTCGCCAGATTGACGATCGGGATCGAGACGAAGGCTGCGATGAACAGGCCCGCGGTGAAGATGGTGGCGGCGTTGTCGCGCCGCATCGCCTTGGCTTCCTCCGGCGAGCGAAACCGCATCGCCGCGAGCTCGAAATATTCGCGGCCGAGCAGCCAGGCCGTGGCGAGGAAGAAGACCAGGAAACCGGCGCCGGCGAAAAGCACCAGCGGTAATGCGACCAGATAGACCAGGATCGTCAGCAGCGCGGTCTTGACGCCCTCGTAGATCGCCTGGCTGAACGGCAGCGCGATCCCCGGCCGCTCCGCCGGATAGTGCTCGCGCTCGACGATGTCGGCGACGTCGTCGACGAACACGCTCGCAACCAGGGAGGTGATCGCGGGCATCAGGAACACAGCCCCGAACACGACGCCGAGGCCCGCGGCGATCGAAATGATCCAGGACAACACCTCGAGCGATGAGTGCCAACCCGGACCGAGCAGGCCTTCCAGCCACGCCTCGCCACAGGTCGCAAACCAGCTCAGCAGCCGCTGCAAGCCGATCGCCAGCACGATGATCAGCACCAGTGCGACGCCGATCGACCGCCACAGGATCGAGCGCATCGGCGGCGAGATCATTTGTGACAGCGCCTTGACGGCGGCATCCAGCATGGGAGTTCCTCTCACGAAATCACCCGCGAGAGGTAGACACCCCGGGCCACTTCGGCAAGGGAGATCGGCGGCACCGCTTATGGCCGGATTGACCGCTGGCATCAACGAAGCCACGATGAATTCGGCAAGACCGTTGCTCCACCAACCCGCTTGACAACAAGCGGAACCAGCGCGGCAAAGGAACAGGCGCATATGGCGATGGAAGAATCGGCGGACGGATTGCCGCTTGCAGGCGTGCGCGTGGTCGAGATGACCCACATGGTCATGGGCCCGACCTGCGGCATGATCCTGGCGCAGCTCGGAGCCGACGTGATCAAGGTCGAGCCGCCTGCGGGCGACAAGACCCGGAGCTTGGGGGGCATGGGGACCGCCTTTTTCCCATTGTTCAACCGCGGCAAGCGCAGCGTGGTGCTGGATTTCGAGAAGACTGAGGATCGCGACACCATGCACCGGCTGCTGGCGACCGCCGACGTGTTCCTTGAGAATTTTCGCGACGGCCAGCTCGGTAAGCAGGGGCTTGGCGCGGACGAATTGCGCCGCCGGCATCCGGGTCTGATCATTGCCGGCCACAAGGGATTCCTCTCCGGTCCCTACGAGCACCGCCCCGCGCTCGACGAGGTGGTGCAGATGATGGCGGGCCTTGCCGCCATGACCGGCACCAGCGAAAAGCCCCAGCGCGTCGGCTCGTCCGCCAACGACATCATGGGCGGCATGTTCGGTGTGATCGCGATCCTCGCGGCGCTCTATCAGAAGCGCGGAGGAAAACGCGACGGCGCCGACATCCGCATCGGCCTGTTCGAGAACTGCCTGTTTCTGGTTGCCCAGCACATGGTCGAATACGAGATGACCGGGAACAAGCCGCGCTCGATGCCGGAGCGCGAGCATGCCTGGCCAATCTATGACATCTTCGAGACCGCCGGCGGCGAGCGCATCTTCATCGGCGTCGTCACCGAAGGCCATTGGCAGAGCTTTTGCCGCGAGTTCGGCCTGACTGAATTCCTCGATGATCCCGCCTTGCGCACCACGACCGATCGCATCCTGGCGCGTGGCCGGATCATTCCGCGCGCGGCCGGGATCATCAGGCAGTGGGACGTGGCAAGACTGTCCGAGAGGCTCGATGCGCTCAACATCTGCTTTTCGCCGATCAACCGGCCCGAGGATCTCTTCACCGATCCGCATGTGCTGCGGCCGGGCGGGCTCGTCAACAATGTCACCGCCGACGGCAAGCCGTTCCGGGTGCCGGCGCTGCCGATCGAATGGAACGGCAGCCATATCGGCGAAGGCCTGAGGGTCGCGCCGCTCGGCGCCGACACTGCGGCCGTTCGCGCCGAGATCGACAATGAAAATGAAGATGTCACGTCAAAAACAACAGGGAGGCGCGGATGAGCCGGATTCAGGAGATTTACCCCGCAGAACGCGTCAGCCTGCGCGAAGTCGGCCTGCGCGACGGGCTCCAGCTCGTGAAGAAAATTCCGTCCACCGACGCCAAGCAACGCTGGGTGCGCGAGGAATATGCCGCTGGCGTGCGGCATTTCGAGGTCGGCTCGTTCCTGCCGGCGAAGACTTTTCCGCAATTCGTCGATGTTCGTGATGTCGTCGCGACCGTCGCTTCATTGTCCGGCGCGCATGGCATCGCGCTTGCGCTCAACGAACGCGGCGTGAACGAGGCGCTGGAATCCGGCGTCGGCGAAATCGCCTCCGTGGTCTCTGCGACGGAAGAGCACAGCCAGGCCAATGCGCACCGCTCGCGCGAGTCCGCCATCGCCAATCTGAAACGCCTGTGCGAGATGCGCGATGCCACCAGCCACAAGCCGCTCGTCAACGCGGCGATCTCGATGGCGCTGGGCTGCTCGATCACCGGGGCGGTCGACCCTGCAGAAGTGCTGCGGCTGGTCGACAAATGCCTCGAAGCCGGTGTCGATTTCGTCGGCATCGCCGACACCGTGGGCTATGCCGGGCCGAAGCAGGTGGCGGAGCTGACGCGCGCCGCGGTGAAGCTCGCAGGGTCGAAGCCGATCTGCATCCATCTACACGATACCCGCGGCATGGGCATCGCGAACGCGGCCGCGGCGCTCGACGAAGGCGCGCGGATCCTCGACGGCTCGCTCGGCGGCCTCGGTGGCTGCCCCTTCGCCCCCGGTGCGACCGGCAATGTCGTGTTCGAGGATCTCGTGTTCCTGTGCGAGAGCAAGGGCTTTGCGACCGGCATCGATTTGGAGAAGCTGATCACGGTGCGCAGGATCCTGCGCGAGGAGATGCCGAACGAGCAGCTCTACGGCGGCCTCGCTCGGGCGGGATTGCCGGGTGGGAGCGCGGCGAAGGCGGCTTAAATCCGCAAGCGGAACGCCCTTCCCTTCTCCCCCTTGCGGGAGAAGGTGGCGCGAAGCGCCGGATGAGGGGTCTCTCTCCGCAAGCTCGAAGGAAAGTAGTCGCGGAGACATACCCCTCACCCGTCTCGCCGCTTCGCGGCAAGCCACCCTTTCTCACAAGGGGAGAGGGGAACGCACCGCCTGCGCGGCAAATCTACTCATGCCGGTGCGCGTGCTGGCGTGCCTTCGTCGGCTCCGCTTCGTCCAGGCTACGCGCATCTTACCGCGTTTCGTGAACGGTGCGAGAGAGAAGGCGCTCGCTCACAGCCGCGTTGCCCGTAGCCGCAGCGCGTTTCCAACGACGCTGACCGAGGACAGCGCCATCGCGGCCGCGGCGATGATCGGCGACAGCAGCACGCCGAACGTTGGATAAAGGATTCCGGCCGCGATCGGAATGCCTGCGGCGTTGTAGATGAAGGCAAAGAACAGGTTTTGCCGGATGTTGCTCATCGTCGCCTGCGACAATTTTCGCGCACGCACGATGCCGGTCAGATCGCCCTTCAGCAAGGTGACGCCGGCGCTCTCCATCGCCACGTCCGTGCCGGTGCCCATGGCGATGCCGACTTCGGCTGCGGCCAGCGCTGGCGCGTCGTTGACGCCGTCGCCAGCCATCGCGACGCTGCGGCCGGCCTTCTGCAGCTTTGTCACCACCGCGCTCTTCTGATCCGGCAGCACCTCGGCCTCGACATCGGCGATGCCGAGCCTGCGCGCGACAGCCTCCGCCGTCGTGCGGTTGTCGCCGGTCAGCATGATGACCTTGATGCCTTCGGCCGCGAGTGCCTTCAGCGCCTCCGGCGTGGAAGCCTTGACCGGATCGGCGATCGCGAACAGGCCGGCGAGCCGGCCGTCGACGGCCATGTTGATCACGGTCGCGCCATCGCCGCGCAGCCGTTCGGCCTCGCCATCGAGCGTTTTGGTGTCGATGCCGATCGACATCAGATATTTGGCATTGCCGAGCACGATGGTTTTGGCGTCGACCTTGCCGGTGGCGCCCTTGCCTGTCGGCGAATCGAATTGCTCGACCTGGCCCAGCGCGAGCTGCTTCTCTTTCGCCGCGCGCATGATCGCGTCGGCCAGAGGATGCTCGCTGGCGCGCTCCACGCTGGCGGCCAAGCGGAGGATGTCATCTTCCGCAAAGCCGGCCGCCGGCACGATCGCGACCACCTTCGGCTTGCCCTCGGTCAGCGTGCCGGTCTTGTCGACCACCAGCGTGTCGATCTTCTCCATCCGTTCCAACGCCTCGGCGTTCTTGATCAGCACGCCTGCCTGCGCGCCGCGGCCGACGCCGACCATGATCGACATCGGAGTCGCCAGGCCAAGCGCGCAGGGGCAGGCGATGATCAGCACGCTGACGGCGGCGACGAGGCCGAAGGCCAGCCGCGGCTCCGGTCCGAACCAGGCCCAGGCTGCGAACGCGATGACGGCAACGGCGATCACCGCCGGCACGAACCAGCCCGCGACCTGGTCGGCGAGACGCTGGATCGGCGCGCGCGAGCGCTGCGCGTCCGCGACCATCTGCACGATCTGCGACAGCAGCGTCTCACGCCCGACCTTCTCGGCGCGCATGATGAAGCTGCCGGACTGGTTGAGCGTGCCGGCGATCACCTTCGCGCCCGTCTCCTTGGTGACCGGCATGGATTCGCCTGTTACCAGCGACTCGTCGAGCGAGGAGCGGCCTTCCAGAATGACGCCGTCGACCGGCACTTTTTCGCCCGGCCGCACGCGCAGGCTATCACCGGCATGAAGGGCGTCGATTTCGACCTCATGCTCGCTACCGTCGGCATCGACGCGGCGCGCGGTCTTCGGAGCGAGCTGCAGCAGCGCCTTGATCGCACCTGAGGTCGCGTCGCGTGCGCGCAGCTCCAGCACCTGCCCGAGCAGCACCAGCACGGTGATGACCGCCGCGGCCTCGAAATAAACCGCGACCGCGCCTTCATGGCCGCGGAAGGTGGCCGGGAAAATCTGCGGCGTGATGGTGCCGATCAGGCTGTAGACATAGGCGACGCCCGTGCCCATCGCGATCAGCGTGAACATGTTGAGGTTGCGCGTCAGCAGCGACTGCCAGCCGCGGACGAAGAACGGCCAGCCGGCCCACAGCACCACTGGCGTTGCAAAGACGAGCTGGATCCGATTCGACAGCGTCGCATCGATCCAATTGTGCGGGCCCGCGAGATGGCCGCCCATCTCCAGCACGACGGCCGGCAGCGCCAGCGCGCCGCCGATCCAGAACCGCCGCGTCATGTCGGCAAGCTCGGGATTGGGACCGGTCTCCAGGCTCGCCACTTCCGGCTCCAGCGCCATGCCGCAGATCGGGCAGGTGCCGGGTCCGGCCTGGCGGATCTGCGGATGCATCGGGCAGGTGTAGATCGTGCCTGCGGGCATCTCGGGCTCGGGTGTCTTGTCCTTGGCGAGATATTTTGCGGGGTCGGCGGCGAATTTGCTGCGGCAGCCGGCCGAGCAGAAATGGAAGGTCGCGCCGTGATGATCGAAGCGGTGCTTGGACGTCGCGGGATCGACCGTCATGCCGCAGACGGGATCGCGGACTTTTGCCGCGGCGCGGTGGTCATGCGCGTGATAGCCGTGCGCGCCGCAGCATGAGGCAGCCGCGGGCTTCTCGACCGGGACAGCCTTACTGGAACAGCCGCAGCCGGAATGTGTTTCCGGCTTGCGATGGTGCTCGTGTTCGGCGTCGTTCATTGCCACGCTCCGGCCTTGCAAGTGATACCCCAGGGGGGTATATAGTCCGCATGCGCAAGGACATCAAGGCATCCGTCGGAAAACGTCTCGGCCGGATCGAGGGGCAGGTTCGCGGCCTCTCGAAAATGGTCGAGGAAGACCGCTATTGCATCGACATCGTCACGCAGATCTCGGCGGTGCGCGCCGCGCTGCGCCGGGTCGAGGAAGAGGTTCTGAAAGATCACGTCGCCCATTGCGTCGAGCATGCGATCGCGAGCGGCGACAAGGCGGACCAGCGCGAGAAGATCGCGGAGCTGATGGCGGTGATTGGGCGGGCGGAGCGGTAGATCGCCGTCATTGTGAGGAGCGTAGCGACGAAGCAATCCAGACTGCTCAGGCAGAGACCTGGATTGCTTCGCTGCGCTCGCAATGACGATAGTGGAGCGACGGCTACGCCGCCCGTTCGCGCGCCCGACCGCGCCGCCTTGGGCGGTCCATGGCCAGCTTCTTCAGCCGCCGGAAGCGCTCCGAGACGGTGACGCGATCGACCGTCTCCGCTGGGTGCGCGCTCACTTCTTCAGCCGGAATCGGCGCCTCTTCGTCAATCGTTTCAGGAACGAGCGGCGGCGCACGGAACGTTTCTGGAAACACACCGAAGGTGCCGGCTACCTCCTCGAGCGGCTTCTGCTTGTCGGCCCAGTGCAAGGCGGTGTAGTCGAAGCCGTGCACGATGGTGGGTTTGACGACTTCGAAATAGGGCGAGATGTCGAAGTCGCGGGGCATGTAGAGCGAGGAATCGCGGATGTGCAGGATCTCGCGGCGGGCAGCACGGCTGCCGGCCTTGGTGATCTTGGGCAGGATCGGGTAACGCACGGCGTCGAACGCTTGCGCGATCAGGGCCGAGCAGATGATCTTGGTGGGATCGCCCGAGCCGATCGAGATCATGCGCCGCCGCCAGCGCTGCGGGATCGGCAGCGGAAACAGAAAGCGCATCAGGTCGACGATGTTCTTGGTGTCGTAGCCGAAGCCGATGCGGTTGATTGCATAGCGGCAGACCGTGGTGCGGTCCTCATAGGACAGCCCGACCGGGCGGCAGACGCGGGTGTGATAGGGAAAATATTTCGACAGCGGCGCGGAGGTGACGCCTTCGCCGATATTGGCCTCGATCAGCACGTGCGGCTCGCCGTCGGGCTCTTCCGCACCCTCGATCGGGCCGACATAGAGTGCGCCGTGGGACCAGGTCGACTGCGTCAGATATTTGATGATGCCAGAGATGCGGTTGTTGCCCTCGACCAGCAGCACGTCGCCGGGCTCGATGACGCCGCGCAGATGCTCCGGGTCGCTCGGCGTGAACGGCTCATAGCCCGGCACCTCCTTCGAGAGGTACGCGGCAATCAGCTTGCCGACTGAGTCCAGGACCGTCCCCATTTCAAAACTCCCCCACGGCCTTTTCCGGCCGTCTTTTTCTCTTCTCTACCATGGTCGGAACGTGTTGCAATTCGGTTCATCGATTTGTGACATCAAGCACGATTGATTCACCATGATGGTTGCCGCGCAACATCAGATACGGCAAGGTTCGCTAGCTGTTCCCGTTTGCCGCAAGTCTCCGGAAACCATGACATGACAATCACGCGCCGCAGCTTCCTATCGGCGTCGGCGGGCCTTGCCGCGATGCCGGTCCTGCGCGCAACCGCCGCGACCCTGCCGCGCGAGGCTGACATTGTCGTGATCGGCGCGGGCGCGGCGGGAATTGCCGCGGCGCGGCGTATCATGGCGGCCAATCGCAAGGTCGTGGTGGTGGAGGCTGCGTCGCAGATCGGCGGCCGCTGCATCACGGATACGACCACCTTCGACACGCCGTTCGATCGCGGCGCGCGCTGGATGCACAATCCCGACACCAATCCGATGATCCGGCTGGCGCGCAGTGCCGGGCTCGACGTTCTGCCGGCGCCCTCAGGCCAGAAGATGCGCATCGGCCGCCGCAACGCACGGGCCGGCGAGACCGAGGAGTTCCTGGCGGCGTTGGTCCGGGCCAACCGCGCCATCGACGAGGCCGCGCGCGGCAAGCTCGATACCGCCTGCGCCTCGGTGCTGCCGAAGGATCTCGGCGACTGGGCCGGGGCGGCCGAGTTCATGTTGGGTGCGAGCTTCGCCGGCAAGGACCTGAAGGAGCTGTCTGTGATCGACAAGGCGCGTGCACAGGATCGCAACGCCGCGATCGCCTGCCGCCAGGGCCTGGGGACCCTGATCACCAAACTGGGTGAGCAGGCGCCGGTCGCACTGTCGACACCGGCGAGCCGGATCGTCTGGAGCAATCGCGACGTCAGCGTGGAGACACAGGCCGGCAGGATCGCCGCCCGCGCGGCCATCATTACGGTCTCGACTAATGTCCTGACCTCGGGCGCGATCAAGTTCGGGCCTGACATTCCGAAGCGCACGCTCGATGCCGCATCAAAGCTCACGCTCGGGAGCTACGATCACATCGTGCTGCAGCTACCGGGCAATCCGCTCGGCCTGTCGCGCGACGACATCCTGATCGAGCAGAGCAACTCGACGCGCACGGCGCTGATGTTCGCCAATATCGGCGGCTCCTCGCTGTGCTCGATCGATGTCGGCGGCTCGTTCGGCCGTGATCTCACCCAGCAAGGCGAGAAGGCGATGACGGCCTTCGCCAGAGAATGGATCACGAAGCTGTTCGGCAGCGAGGTCGCCGCAGCCGTGCAGAAAGCCAGCGTGACGCGCTGGAACGCCTCGCCGTTCGTGATGGGTGCGATGTCGGCGGCCTCGCCCGGCGGTCAGTTCTCGCGAAGAATCCTCGCCGAGCCGATCGGCAACATGTTCCTCGCCGGCGAAGCCACGCACGAGACGCTCTGGGGCACCGTCGACGGCGCCTGGGAAAGCGGCGAGCGCGCCGCGGACGCGGCCTTGCGCAAGATCGGCGCGCTCAAGGACGAGCCGGCCGACGTCCCGACGCAGTCCACGAAGAAGCGGCGAGCGCCGCGGCCATAGGCAATTGACCTGGACAAGCGCAGCGCAGATCCAGGACCCATGACCCCAGAAGTCGTTTGGCGAAGACTTGTGGTGGCCAGCTCGCGCTACAAACGCTGGGGTAATGGGTCCCCTGAGTTCACAAACGAAGTGCAACACTTCCATCTGGAGGTGTTGCCATGGGGCGGACTTACAAACAGCTCTCCCTTGACGATCGATGCAAGATTGCCCGCCTTTCGGCCAATGGCGGCTCGGTCGGGCAAATCGCGGCAGCTTTGGATCGGCCGCCATCAACGATCTCTCGGGAGCTGAGGCGGAACCGTGGCAGGCAAGTCGGCTACAAGCCAAGCTATGCTCAGCAGCAGACCCGGGCGCGGCGCTGGAAGGGCTCTCGCCTCGAGCGGGACGCCAGCTTGCGCCGCGAGGTCTTGGCAGGCTTGAGCCGCGGTTGGTCACCCGAACAGGTCGCAGGCAGGCTGGCCCGGGAACGTGGCCGTAGGGTGATCTCCTGCGAGAGCATCTACCGCTTCATCTACGCCCAGATCACACGCACGACGGACTTCACCTGGCGGCGCTATCTGCCTCGGGGCAAGAGCAAGCGAGGCCACCGCGGCAAACGAGGCGGGAGCCCCGCAAGCTTCATCGAAGGCCGTGTTTCGCTGGCAGAACGGCCTGCCGAGGTCGCCGATCGCAAAGTCCCGGGCCACTGGGAAGCCGATCTGATGATGTTCTCCAAATACCGGCAGGCCATCCTGGCCGTCCACGAGCGAACCTCGCGCCTGCTGCTCGCCGTTCCCATCGAACGCAAGTTCGCCGCCGGTATCGCTAGCCATCTCGTACGCCTGTTCAAAGCCGTACCGGAGGCACTGCGCCGTACCGTCACCTTCGACAACGGCACCGAGTTCGCCGCCCACCTTTCCTTGCAGCGCCTCTTGATGAAGACCTTCTTCTGCGACCCGCACGCGCCGTGGCAAAAGGGCGGCATCGAGAACGCCATCGGCCGCTTGCGCCGCTTCATCCCCCGAAAGACCGACCTTGAAAAGCTCCCAACCAAGCGCTTCCGTCAGTCCATTGCCGCCTACAACAACACCCCGCGCAAATGCCTTGACTTCAGAACCCCGGCAGAGGCCTTCTCCTCTCAACTGTTGCACTTCGAGTGTGAATCCACCTCCTGGCTTTCGCCAGGACGACTCGCGGAGAGACTTACCGTAACACCCCGTCCAGCAGCGGCAGTCCCGCGATCACCGCGAGCGCGATCAGCGCGTAGCAGATGGCGCGAAACACTTTCTCGCTGGCACGGCCGAACAGCGACGCACCGAAGGCGACGCCGATCGCATAGACCGGCCCGACGATGAGCGATAGCACAAGCGATTCGCGTGAGATCAGGCCTGTGGTCGCGTAACTGATCATCGAGAAGAAATCCGACGCGCCGAAGAACAGCAAGATGTTGGCGCGCGCGACGATCGATGCGACCGGGCGGCCGAGCCAGTAGCCGACGATCGGCGGGCCGCCGGTCTGGGCGAGGCCGCTACAGAAGCCGGAGAGGCTGCCGATGCCGACCGAGAGCCACGCGTGGTCCTTGCCGCGATAGCGCCAGCCCGACAGCAGCAAGAGCAACAGCGCGGCGACGAAGCAGGAGATGATCCACCGCGTCGTAACGGGTTCGAGCACGCTGAGGAAATAGGTGCCGACGGGCACGCCGACCAGCGCGCCCAGCACGATCACGGCGGTGGCCTTGCGGTCGGCCTTGCGCCAGGCGTCAGGCAGCAGCGGCGCGGCCGCGACGAAATCGATCACGAGGAGCAGCGCGGCAACCAGACGCGGCGCCGCGATGCTGCTCGCCAACGGCATGAAGATCAGCGCCGAGCCGAAGCCGGAGAAGCCGCGCGCGGTGCCCGAAACGAAAGCGACGGCGCAGAGCGCCATCGCAATGGTGAGGCTGACGTCCTTTGGAAGAAAGTCAGTGAGATTCATGCTCTATGATTCTCGAGCATGATCATGCTCTCAAAGTGCCGCCGGTCTTCTTCGTCACCTCCGCCACGATTTTCGCGGCGACGGCCTCGATCTCCTGGTCGGTCAGGGTCTTTTCGCGCGGCTGAATCGTCACCGCGATCGCGATCGACTTCTTGCCGTCGTCGATGCCCTTACCTTCGTAGACGTCGAACACGTTCACAGCGGTGATCAGCTTCTTGTCGACGCTCTGAGCCGCGCGCACGATGTCGCCGCCCTTCACGGTGCGGTCGACGATAAAGGCGAAGTCACGCGACACAGGCTGGAATGCCGACAGCTCGATCACGGGCTTGGCACGGGTCGGCTTTTTCTTCGCCTCGGGGATGCGGTCGAGGATCACCTCGAACACCATCAGCGGGCCGCCGGCACCGAGCGCCTCGAGCGCGCGCGGATTCATCTCGCCGAAATAGCCGAGCACGTTTTGCGGCCCGATCTGGATCGTACCGGAGCGCCCGGGATGCAGCCAGGACGGGCCGCCCGCGACGATCTGAAGGGCCTGCATTGGTGCGCCGGCGGCGGCGAGTACCGCGAGCGCATCGGCCTTGGCATCGAACACGTCAGCCTGCGCCGAACCCGACCAGTGTCGTCCCAGACCTTGCGACGACGCAAAGCCGCGGCGGAGGCCGCTTGCCGCCATGAACTGATCCTGCGGGCGATCGCCCTTGAACACCTGCCCTACCTCGAATAGCGCGACATCGCTCAAGCCGCGATCGGCATTGGCCTGCGCCGCCGCGATCAGGCCGGCCAACAGGGTCGGGCGCATGTCGGACAAATCCGACGCGATCGGGTTGGCGACCTCGAGTTCGCGCTGGCCGCCGCCGAACAGCTCTGCGGCTGACTTGGTGATGAAGGACCAGGTCACCGCTTCGATGATGCCGCGGCTCGCCAGCGCGCGCCTGGCGCGGCGGGTGCGGAGCTGGAGCGGGGTCAGCACGGATTTGCGTGCGTCCTCGCCGCGCTCGAACGGCGTCATCGGCACCTTGTCGACGCCGTAGATGCGGACGACTTCCTCGACGATGTCGGCCTTGCCGTGCACGTCGGTCCGCCATGACGGCACCGCGAGCTTCACGACGGGCCCCGGGCCCGCCATCATGAAGCCGAGATGAGTCAGGATGCGCTTCATCTCCGGCATCGGCACCTCGATGCCCGAGAGGCGCTTGACCTCGGTCACCGGAAAATCGATCACGCGGTCGTCGCCGAAGCTCTTGCCGACCACGACGTTCTCGGACGGCGTGCCGCCGCACATCTCCAGCACGAGTTTTGTCGCGAGCTCCAGCCCCGGCACCATGAAAGCCGGATCGACACCGCGCTCGAAGCGGTAGCGCGCGTCCGAATTGATGCCGAGCTTGCGGCCGGTCTGGGCGATGTTGATCTCGTTCCACAGCGCCGATTCGATCAGCACGTCGGTGGTAGTCTCGTCGCAGCCCGAGGCCTCGCCGCCCATGATGCCGGCAAGCGATTCGACGCCGTGCTCGTCCGCGATGACGCAAATCGCGGGATCGAGATTGTAGCTGCGGCCGTCAAGCGCGAGCAGCGTCTCGCCGTCGCGGGCGCGGCGCACCACGAGATTGCCCTTCACTTTCTTCGCGTCGAACACGTGCAATGGCCGTGCGCGGTCGTAGGTCATGAAGTTGGTGATGTCGACCAGCGCGTTGATCGGGCGCAGCCCGATCGCGGTCAGTCGCTTCTGCAGCCATTCCGGCGACGGCCCGTTCTTCACGCCACGCACGAGCCGCAGCGCGAAGCCTGGGCACAGCGCCGCGTCCTCGACCGTGACCTTCACCGGGCAGGGGAATTCGCCCTTGATCGGCTTGATTGTGGGGTCCTTGAACTTGCCCATGTCGGCGGCGGCAAGGTCGCGCGCGACGCCGTGCACGCCGGTGCAGTCCTGCCGGTTCGGCGTCAGGTTGATCTCGACTACGGGATCGCCGAGGCCGGCCCATGCGGCGTAGGCAGCGCCGATCGGCGCATCCGCGGGCAATTCCATGATGCCGTCATGGTCGTTGGAAATCTGCAACTCAGCCGCCGAGCACAGCATGCCGCGGCTCTCGACGCCGCGGATGGTGCCGACACCGAGCGTGATGTCCTTGCCGGGAATGTAGGTGCCGGGCGGGGAGAACACGCTGACGAGACCCGCACGCGCATTCGGCGCGCCGCACACCACCTGCACGGGTGCGCCGCCATCACCGGTGTCGACCATGCAGACGCGCAGCCGATCCGCATTCGGATGCTGCTCGGCGGATATCACCTTCGCGATGGTGAAAGGCTTCAGCGCCTTCGCCTTGTCCTCGATGTTCTCGACCTCGAGCCCGATCATGGTGAGCTTCTCGGCGAGCTTGTCCAAGGGCTCGTCGGTGTCGAGATGTTCCTTCAGCCAGGAGAGAGTGAATTTCACGAGCTCAGCCCTCCCGCGAGGGTCGGTACTTCGAGCGGCTTGAAGCCGTAATGGGACAGCCAGCGGACGTCGCTGTCGAACAGCTGGCGCAAATCGGCGATGCCGTATTTCAGCATGGCGATGCGGTCGATGCCCATGCCCCAGGCAAAGCCCTGGTACTCGTCGGGATCGATGCCGCAGGCGCGCAGCACGTTCGGATGCACCATGCCGCAGCCGAGAATCTCGAGCCAGTCCTCGCCCTCGCCGAAGCGGATCTCGCCCTTGTCGCGGCGGCACTGGATGTCGACTTCCAGCGACGGCTCCGTGAACGGGAAGAACGAGGGCCGAAAGCGCATGTTGATGTGGTCCACCTCGAAGAACGCCTTGCAGAACTCGTGCAGGATCCATTTGAGATGGCCGAGATGGGAGTGCTTGTCGATGACGAGGCCTTCGACCTGGTGGAATTGCGGCGTGTGGGTCGCGTCCGAATCGATGCGATAGGTGCGGCCCGGGCAGATCACGCGGATCGGCGGCTTCTGGCTCAGCATGGTGCGCACCTGCACCGGCGAGGTGTGGGTGCGCAACAGCATGCGGGAGCCGTCCTCCTTCGGGTGGAAGAAGAAGGTGTCGTGCATCTCGCGCGCGGGATGGCCTTCCGGAAAATTCAGCTTGGTGAAGTTGTAGTCGTCGGTTTCGATATCGGGGCCTTCGGCAACCGAGAATCCCATGTCGGCGAAGATCGTGGTCAGCTCGTCCCAGACCTGGCTCAGCGGATGGATGCGGCCGGCCTCGGCGGGCGCATCGCGCAGCGGCAGGGTGACGTCGATGGTTTCCGACGCAAGCCGCGCGTCGAGCGCCGCCGATTTCAAGACGTCGCGCCGCGCCGCGAGCGCCTCAGTGACCTTGTCCTTGGCCTGGTTGATCGCGGCGCCTTGCGTCTTGCGCTCGTCCGGGGACATTTTTCCGAGCGTGGCAAGAAGCGCCGAGATCGAACCCTTCTTGCCGAGGGCTGCGACGCGCACCGCTTCGAGGGCGGCCTCATCGCCGGCTGCGGCGATGTGGTCGAGGATGGATGTTTCGAGCATTGCGAGGTCGGACACGGTCAAATCCCTGCTGCCAAATTCGGCTGGGTTGTCGCCGCCCGAAGGCTGTAACGTCAAGCGAAAAGCCGGTCATTTCGGGCTGACGAGCGGCTGGGTTGAACCTCGCGCGGGGGCCTGGCACCAAGGGGGATACGAGGAGGCTTTCGCGATGCTCTCAAGATCCGGTCTGGCTGCTGTCGCCGCCGTTCTCTTGGTCGCCGGCAACCCGGCGCGCGCCATGGTGTGCATGGAGAAATCCATGACGCTGGACGAGGTCGTCGACACCATCGCTGCTCAGAAGGGCTGCGAAAGCGCGATCAAGGTGTTTCAGGATTGCCAATTGACCGCGAGCGGCGATGTCCAGCTCGGCGCCGCCGTCGAGAAGAAATGCGAGGCGGACTTCATGCCCGGCCTCAACATGGCGCGGAAACAGGCTTACCAACGCGAGATGCGCGTGTGTGACCGGAAGTACCGGAATAAATCCGGCACCATGTATCTGTCGTTCACGGCATTCTGCCGGGCGGAGGTCGCCCGGCGCTACTCGCAACGCGCGCTGAAGGCCGGCGGAGCCGGCCGCTAGCTCAGGCCGCCAGAGCGGCCTTGGCCTTCTCGGCGATCGCCTGGAACGACGCGGGCTCGTTGATCGCGAGATCCGACAGCACCTTGCGGTCCACGGTGATCCCGGACTTGGCCATGCCATCGATAAAGCGGCTGTAGGTCAGGCCGAACGGACGCACGGCGGCGTTGATGCGCTGGATCCAGAGCGCGCGGAACGTCCGCTTCTTGCGCTTGCGATCACGGAAGGCATAGACGAGAGCCTTCTCGACCGCCGGCTTGGCGGTGCGGATCGTGTTCTTGCGGCGGCCGCGGAAACCCTTGGCGGCCTTGTAGACTTTCTTGTGCTTGGCGTGGGCGGTCACACCGCGTTTGACGCGAGCCATGACAAAAATCCTTCGAAAGATGACTTGATGTTCGGATCGCCGCGAAAGCTGCGGCGCGGGTGGCAATGATCGTGGACGCGATCAGGCGTTCGGCAAGAAGTACTTCTTGACGTTGTCGCCGTCGGTCTTGAACAGCACGGCGGTGCCGCGCAGCTGCCGGATCTGCTTCTTCGTCCGCTTGATCATGCCGTGACGCTTGCTGCGATGAGCGAACATCACTTTGCCGGTGGCAGTCACCTTGAAGCGCTTTTTAGCGCCCGATTTGGTCTTCAGCTTGGGCATTTGGCTCTCCTAATGGCCATAGAAATCCGCCCGCAAAGGCGGCTGGCCGTCAAAATGCTCGTTAGAGCGTTGATTGTGCTCAGGTTTTACGAACAAGCGCGAAACCCGCACGGACACCGCCACGGCAGCCCTTAATCAGCCGGGCAATGAAGGCTGGGCTTATGACAGAGGACGGGCGAATTGGCAACGATGAACCGGTGGAACCTAGCCGGCGACTATCCGGAATTGCTAACCTCATGTCCGAGCCGTGTGACCCGGAGCAGGACCAGAATGCCCCCTTTTTCCCAAACGCTGTCGTCCTTGACTGATGTCGCTCGTCCGCGCTGCCTGGCGCTGTTGGCCGTGCTCGCCATGGCCGCGTTTCCGTCGAGTGCCAATGCGCGCATCCGCGGCTATGACGGCGTCTGGAACGTCACCTTCGCCACCACCCGCGGCAATTGCAGCTCGGGCTACAGCGTCCCCTTCACCGTCACCGGCAGCCGAGTGTCGTCCGCCGGCGGCGGTCGGGTCTCCGGCAGGGTCAATCGCAGCGGTACCGTCGCGGTCCAGGTCTCGGTCGGGGCCTCCCATGCCAGCGGCGGCGGCCGCCTCGCTGGCGTGAACGGCGCCGGTTCGTGGAGGGGTATCATCTCCGGCGATCAGTGCAGCGGCACCTGGCATGCGACGAGGACGTAATTATCGCCTCCAGAGGACGGTGCGCTCTCTCTTGCGCAAGCGGGAGAGGCAAAAAAACAAAACGGCCCGCCGGAGATCCGGACGGGCCGTTGAATTCTTCAGCCTAAAGAACCAGCGTCAGCGCGGCGCCAGCACCATGACGACCTGACGGCCCTCGAACCGCGCGTCCTGCTCCACCTTGGCGAGCTCGGCGACGTCGGTCTTGATCTTGTCGAGCAGCTTGGTGCCGATCTCCTGGTGCGCCATTTCGCGGCCACGATAGCGCAGGGTGATCTTGACCTTGTCGCCTTCTTCGAAGAACCGCTGCATGGCGCGCATCTTCACTTCGTAATCGTGGTCGTCGATCATCGGGCGGAGCTTGATCTCCTTGATCTCGACGATCTTCTGCCGCTTGCGGGCTTCGGCGGCTTTTTTCTGCGCGGAATACTTATACTTCCCGTAGTCCATGATCTTGCAGACGGGAGGGCTGACGTTCGGCGAGATCTCGACCAAATCCATGCCGGCTTCCTGGGCCAAGCGGATAGCCGCGACGGTCTCGATGGTGCCCTTGTTGTCACCGGTCTGATCGATCAGCTGGATCTGCGCATTGCGAATATCGTCATTGATGCGCGGCCCGTCTTTGGCGGCAGTGGGCGGGGCTTTATTTGGACGGCGAATGGGTGGTTCTCCAAAGTTATGAAAAGAGGCGGCTATTTTGCAGGAAGATACGGTTGCCGGCAAGCAATCGCTCGTGCGGCGGTCGAAAAAGCCTCAAATGCGAGGCATTTTGGCCACGGCGGGGCACGCAGAGGGACATAGACACCTTGCTTCTGTTCCGCAAGCGTCCCAAAGGGCCAATGCCGACGTCCGGCTGCGCTGCGGAGCACGTCCGGACAGCTCAAACCGCACAGCCAGAGTAAACGTTCCATGAATCACCCAATTCCCGATGCCGTGCTCGACTTCATCGATGTGGGCGAAGGCCCGTCCACACGCCGGATCGCGGTGCGCCGCCGCGCGGCCCAAGAATCAAGTCAAGGACCTGGGCTGGTCTGGCTCGGCGGTTTCAAGTCGGACATGCAGGGCAGCAAGGCCGTGGCGCTGGACGAATGGGCCCGGGATCACGGCCGCGCCGTGGTCCGGTTCGATTATTCCGGCCACGGCGAATCCGGTGGCGATTTCGTCGACGGAACCATCGGGCGCTGGCTCGAGGAAAGCGTCGCGGTATTCGAGCGGTTCTGCGACGGCCCGCAAATCCTGATCGGCTCGTCCATGGGCGGCTGGATGGCGCTGCTGCTCGCGCGCGAGATCAAAAAGCGGCAAAAGAAACTGCAAGCCAAAGCCTCGCTGGCGGGCCTGGTGCTGATCGCGCCGGCGCCCGATTTCACCGAGGAGCTGATGTGGAAGAATTTTCCGGCCGCGGTGAAGAAAGAAATCGAGACCAAAGGCGTCTGGCTGAGACCGTCGAACTATGGCGACGGCTTGCCCTATCCGATCACGCGGAATCTAATCGAGGAGGGACGCAACCACCTCCTGCTCGGCAGCGCCATCGATCTCGGCTGTCCCGTCCGCATCCTGCAAGGTGCGCAGGATCCTGACGTGCCCTGGCAGCACGCGTTCGCCCTGACCCATCGCCTGCCGGCCGACGACGTCGTGCTGACCATGATCCAGGACGGCGATCACCGCCTCTCGCGCCCGCAGGACATCGCCCGCATTCTTGCCGCCGTGGCCGAGATCGGGTGAAATCGTCACCTAGCACTCGGTGTCATCGCCCGACTTGATCGGGCGATGCAGTATTCCAGAGGCGCTCGTGCTCAAGCCGAGAAGCCGCGGCGTACTGGATGCCCCGGTCGGGGCATGACTGAGAATGGGAGGGGAGAATCGCCGATGACCACCACCGCCATGCTGCGCGCCTTCTGCGACGCCGTCGAACAACGCAACGGAAAAGCCTTTGCGGATCTCTTCACCGAGGACGGCGTCTATCACGACGTGTTCTATGGCGCCTTCGCCGGCCGCGAGAAGATCGCCGCGATGATCGACGACTGGTTCTATCGCACGGCGACCGACTTTCGCTGGGACATGCACGACCCGGTGTCGAACGGCACCACGCTCTATGCGCGCTACACGTTCAGCTATCGCTCGATCTTGCCGGAGGCTGATGGCGCGCGGGCGATGTTC
Organism: Bradyrhizobium sp. CW1; assembly: GCF_023100665.1. Lineage (NCBI taxonomy): Bacteria > Pseudomonadati > Pseudomonadota > Alphaproteobacteria > Hyphomicrobiales > Nitrobacteraceae > Bradyrhizobium > Bradyrhizobium sp. CW1. Next base: position 8,204,931 of record NZ_CP064684.1, on the reverse strand, counting down.
GAGGGCGTGGCGATCATGACGCTCCGGGACGGAAGGATCGTCAGCTATCACGAGGTCGCCAACACCGCGCCGGCGTTTGTCGATTTGAAGTTTGCGCCGGAACGGATTGCGAAGATCGTCGCCAGACAGGGCGCGGAGCTCAAGGCGCGGCCGGAGATGAAGCGACATTTGGGTTAGCCGTCGTTCTTGCGCACCTACCGCTTCGACGGATTTACCATCGGCTTGCGCTGCGCCAGCGCCGCGACAGTGGCGGTGCCGATCGGGCCCTGCTCGTCATAGAGCCAGCATTCGCCGATCGCCACACCGTCGGTGGCCTGGTGGTTCACCACCTCGAAGCCGATCCAGTTCGTCACCGGCAGGCGGTGCAGATAGATCGTGACGTCGCTGTTGATGTAGCCGAGCCCCTTGTCGCCGGCGTTCGCGAACGGACTGGCGAAGTCCGCGCCGATGGCGACATGGACGAACGGCGTCATCGGCACGCCCGCGACCAGCTCGCGCACCTCGCTCATCCAGAGCTTTCGTGGCCCGAGCGAGCCCATGTGACCGACGATCGGTCGCGTGGTCCATTTGCCGTTCATGCCGAGCCTGGGATCGGTCGGCTTGGGAATGTCGGCCGGCTTCGGCACGTCCCAGTTCGGCGGCGACCAGACATTGCCGTCGGGATTCTGCGTTCGCCGTAACAGCTGGCACGAGGCGCGCGCCATGCCGATGCCGCCGGAAAAGAACTCTGCTTCCACGACGCGGATGCGCATCCCGTCGCGCACCAGCCGTGTCGTCACCTCGATCGGCTTGTCGATGGTGGGCAGCCGAAACATATCGACGGTCAGCCGCGCCGGCACGAATTCAGGACCGGAATGGCGCTCCTCGATGGCGAAGCCGAGCAGGCCGACGATGACGCGTCCGTGCAGCGATGTCGGATCCCACGGCCCATTGGCGACTTCCGTCGGGTGGAATGTGTCGCCGTCGCGGGTGAAGAAAGGCATGTTTGTCATGACGCGCGAGCTTGGAGGAACGTGCGGGGAAATCAAGATGCTCAATCCTCGTGGTGAGGAGGCGCGAAGCGCTCTTACCACAACAACGGTGTCATCGTCCGGCTTGACCGGGCGATCCAGTACTCCGCGGCGCTCGTGATTGAATCGATAGGCCGCGGCGTACTGGATGCCCCGGTCAAGCCGGGGCATGACACCGAGGATTAGGAAGCGAGCTCCCACTCCTCGCGCACGCCGTCATCACGCTCGCGCGCTATGGCGGTTGCTCTCATCGTTTCGAACTCATCCCGCGGCACCAACTGCCCCAGCGCCCATACCGCAGCCCCGCGTACCAGCGCGCTCTCATCCTCCAGCAATCGCCGCGCCTCGTCCGCCAGTGCCGCATCACCGGAGTTGCCGATCGCGATCAGCACGTTGCGCAAAAAGCGGTCGCGGCCGATGCGTTTCACCGGCGATTTGGTGAACAGCGCGCGAAACGCAGCGTCGTCGAGCCGTGCGAGCTCGGCAAGACCTGGCGCGCGCAAAGCGTCACGTGCGGCGAGCTTGGCCTCACGGCCCTCCTGCGCGAACTTGTTCCAGGGACAGGCGGCGAGGCAATCGTCGCAACCATAGATGCGGTTGCCGATGCTTTTACGAAATTCGCGCGGGATCGGGCCCTTGTTCTCGATGGTGAGATACGAGATGCAGCGCCGCGCATCGAGCCTGTAGGGCGCGGGAAAGGCCGCGGTCGGGCAGATGTCGAGGCACGCCCGGCACGAGCCGCAATGATCGATCTCGGCGTCGTCGCGCGGCAGTTCCAGCGTGGTGTAGATCGCGCCGAGAAACAGCCATGAGCCGAATTCGCGCGAGACCAGATTGGTATGCTTGCCCTGCCAGCCCAGATGCGCGGCTTGCGCCAGCGGTTTCTCCATCACGGCCGCAGTGTCGACGAATACTTTCACTTCACAAGGCTTCACCTCACAAGTTGCGGTCGCGACCAGCCATCGCGCCAGTGCCTTCAGGCGCTTCTTGATGAGGTCGTGATAGTCGTCGCCCTGCGCATAGACCGAGATCGCCGCGCGCGTGCGCTGTTGCAGGATCGCGAGCGGATCCTGGTCGGGGCCGTAATTGACGCCGAGCATGATGACGCTGCGCACGTCCTGCCACAGCCCGCGGGGATCGACCCGGCGCTCCGGCTGCGCGGCGAGCCAGTCCATGTCGCCATGGCCGCCGGATGCGATGAATTCGAGAAAGTGTTTTCCGGCGCTTTCGATCGTGCCGGGCTCCGTAATGCCGATGCAGTCGAAGCCGAGCGCACGTGCTTCGTTTGCCAGCGCCGTCTTCAGTTCGGTCGGATCGGAGTTCAGAAGTCCAGGTCCACGTAGGTCCGCGACGCCGGCACGCCCGCCAGCCATTCGCTCAACAGCGGACGGAACGACGGGCGGGATTTCACCCGTGCGTACCAGGCCTTTGCCGCGTCGTCCTCGCTCCATGGCACGTCGCCCAGATAGTCGATCGCCGAGAGGTGCGCCGCGGCGGCGAGATCCGCGTAGGTGAGCCGGTCGCCGGCGAGGAAATTACGCGTCTGCGCCAGCCAGCCGATATAGGCCAGATGATAGCGCACGTTTGCCTTGGCGGCGCGCATCACGTCGGCCGAGGGCGGGCCCCCGCCGTTGTCCTCGCTCATGAAGCGCTTGTAGATGCGCTCGGTGACGAGCGGGTGGGAGACTTCCTCGAAAAACTTTTCGTTGAACCAGGCCATCAGCCGGCGGACCTCGACGCGCTCGCCGATCGTGTCCGGCATCAGGCGCTTAAGTCCCATCTCAGAGCCATAGGCCTCGTCGACATATTCGGCGACGATCGCCGCGCCCGGGATCGGCGGCTGCTCGTCGTCCACCAGGACGGGCGTCGTGCCCGCCGCATTGAGCAGCAGAAATGCTTCGCGCCGCTCCCAGCTGCGCTCTTCGATCAGCTTCAGCTCAAGCCCGTATTCTCCCGCGATCAGGCGGATGAACCGCGAATGCGGACAGAACGGATGATGAAACAGCGTAAACATGAAGCCTTTGACTATGTGATGGTGCTTAAGAATCCATCAATGTTTTGTGCGGCGCCACACTAGTCATTCAAAACCGCGAAGCAAGGGCGCGACGCTGCATTTTGCGATTGCAGCAAGGGAGCGGATGGGCGAGAAGAGCCCCGCTTTTCCAGCCGAAATGGACCGTAAATATGTCAGATGCAATACGGGCAGTGATCCTCGGCATCATCGAGGGTGTGACCGAGTTCCTTCCCGTGTCCTCGACCGGCCATTTGCTGCTTGCTGAGCGCTTTTTCCATCTCGGCGAAGGCGCGTTCTGGGATTCGTTTACGGTCCTGATCCAGCTCGGCGCGATCCTCGCGATCGTCGTGTTGTACTTCAAGAAATTGTGGGACGTCGCGATCGGGATGTTCACGGGTGACGTCTATGCACGCCGCTTCGTGATCGGCGTGCTGGTGGCGTTCCTTCCCGCCGTCATCGTCGGTCTCGTCGGCGGCAAATACATCAAGAGTCTGCTGTTCAATCCCTGGGTGGTGTGCTTCTCGCTGATCGTCGGCGGCGCCATCCTGCTCTGGGTCGACAAGCTCGATCTCAAGGCGCGCGAGCATGACGCCACCCGGTTTCCGCTGCTGATGTATCTTTACATCGGTATCGCGCAGTGTCTGGCGATGATCCCGGGCGTGTCGCGCTCCGGTGCAACCATTGTCTCCGCCATGCTGCTCGGGGCCGATAAGCGCGCGGCGGCGGAGTTCTCGTTCTTCCTCGCCATTCCCACCATGATCGGCGCGTTCGCCTACGATTTCTACAAGAACCGCTCCGAGATGACGATGGACCACATGGGCATCGTCGCGATCGGCTTCGTGGTGTCGTTCGTCACCGCCATCATCGTGGTGAAGACGTTCCTGGAATACGTCACCCGCCACGGCTTCGTGGTGTTCGCCTGGTGGCGCGTGATCGTCGGCACCCTCGGCCTGATCGCGCTGGCACTGGGGCGGTAACCCCGAACTTCAAACAATTGACTGCGGGGATGGTTACGCGCTCTTGCGCTGGAATTGCCCGGCGGCGCGGAAACGCCAGAGATATTGCGGGGCGATCGCTTCAAGCGAGTCGGGCGCGATGCCGAGGCCTTCCAGCGTTAGCCCAGCGGCCTTCGCCGCGTCCGACACGACATTGTCGCGCGCGAGCAGCGTGACCTGGTCCGGCGTCAGCTTCAGCGCGCCCGGCGCGAATTGCAGGAAGTTGGCCTTGAAGCGGGCGAGGCCAAACGGCAGCGGCATCAGCATCGGCTTGCGATCGGCAATCGCGAGAATGGCCTCGATGATCTCGCGCATGGTCAGGACTTCCGGGCCGCCGAGCTCGTAGGTCGCGCCCGCCTTGGCCTTGCCGTCGACGGCATCCGCGACCGCGGTGGCGACGTCGCCGACATAGACCGGCTGCATCTTCGTGTCGCCGCCGATCAGCGGCAGCACCGGCGACATCCGCGCCAGCGCCGCGAAGCGGTTGGTGAATTGGTCCTCGGGGCCGAACATCACGGAGGGGCGGAAGATCGTCGCCGACGGCACCGCGGCCAGGACCGCGGCTTCTCCGGCCGCCTTGGCCCTGGCATAGCGCGAGGGCGATTCCGCGTCGGCGCCGATCGCCGAGACATGGATCAGCTGTGCCCCCGCGGCCGCGGCCGCCTTGGCGATGGTCTCGGCGCCCTTGGCCTGGACGGCGTCAAAACTCTGCGCGCCACCCTCGGCGAGGATGCCGACCAGATTGATCACGATCTGCGAATCACGCAGTGCCGCCTCAATCGAGGCCGGATAACGGACATTCGCCTGCACGGTGTGGACCTGCCCGACCTTGCCGGAGGGCTGGAGGTACCCGGCCAGCTCCGGCCGCCGCACCGCGACCCGGACCCGGTAGTCGCGCCGGCACAGCGCGCGGACGACATTCCGGCCCAAAAACCCCGATCCGCCGAAAACCGTGACGAGCGTGTCCAGATTCGATGCCATGGGATCCATTCCTGGGGTCCATATCCTGCGGGAAGAGTGCGTCTCGTCAGGCTTGTATCGGGCCGGTTTGCGATGCGCAATCCGCATCCCGAAGCGGGGTTCAAGCATGAATTGACAACCGCGTCACCGAACCGTAGTAACCGCCTCCGTGCCTAACCGGCATGCCCAGGTGGTGGAATTGGTAGACGCGCTGGCTTCAGGTGCCAGTGGCTTAACGGCCGTGAAGGTTCGAGTCCTTTCCTGGGCACCATCTCCTACTCAAGCGATTGAAATCGCTTTTGCAGGGAATTTGAGTTGCTGACCGGTACTCAAAACCGAGGCACGGCGATCGCAGGCGATCTGGAGGCTGGCTTCAGTCGTTCAGGCAAGCGCTACGCGCCGACGTCCACCGCGCTCGCGGCCGAAGCCGTCATCGCTATGTGGGAAAAGGTCGGCAAAGCTGATGACCCCAAGCGCCTAAGAGGTCTCAATGCTCGTTGACCGCGGCGCCGAGCTTGATCAGGCTCAGCGAGCGGTTCGCGGTCTCGCGCAGGCGGCAGTAGCTCGCGCTGCCCCGGTACATGCCGGGATCGACCTTGTCGAAGACCGCGCAGAAGCCATCACGCGACGCGGCGAAAGTTTTCTGCGAGTCATTGACCGCCTTGATCGCGTCGGCGAACCCGCCGGCCTGAACCTTCTTTAGCGCCTCATTGGTTTTCTGCGTCCAAATGGCGAGTTCGCGCGCCGCGCAGGCTTTCCATTTGGCGACATCGTCATTCGCGCCCTCTGCCGCTTTGATGCAGGGGTCGGCGACGAGCCCAACGCACGCGCCGCCGAAACCGCCGGTTTTCTCCGCGGTCTTCAGGCAGCCATCGATCACCGCAAGTTCGGCTGGCGCGATGCCTTGGGCGAAAGCCATCGATGCGATCGGGAGGCTTGCGGCGAGCATCGCGACGGCAAGTTTGAGCTTCATTGGAGATCTCCGTTCGACGCATCGAAAATATGGAACAGAACACCACTGCGAGCGCATGAAGCTCAGCGAGACGGTAGACCGGCGGATGTGGCGGAAGGGCCGGACGGCGAGTGCGAAGGGAAAACGAGGGGGTATGCGGCTTCGGCTACGCCCTCTCCAATCAATGCCTTTGATGTGCCTTGACCTGACTTACGGGATTTTCGACCAATAGGTGATACATGCAACTTTGGTCATCGAAGGCCCAGCGTTGGTTCACCTGAATGTGGAACAGGAGCTACGCTGACGAATAATGACGGCGGGACCGCTTAAGGCACGCACTGGCGATCTCCACGCTGCGCGGTCGCGGTCTCGCGGGCCTCCATTTGGACAACTGAAGGTGACGATCGAGTCTTTTCCTGGGCACCACACCCAACCCAGGTCGTTGAATCGCTCCCGCCGGTGAGACCACCTCCGCCCCCGAAGCCGGTGACTGCGCCGCCGCCGCTGCCGAAACCGGTAGCTGAAGCGATTTCGGGCATTTTCCAGCAATGCCATTAATAACAGCTCGGGGATGAGACGATGCAGGTCCGCTTCGAAGATTTCCAAGTGTAAACAGCTGCTTGGGAGACCTCGGAAGCCCGCCGTTGAGCGGAATTTCATTCCGCCAATCCCCCCTCGGTTGCATCGTCCGAATTTACCCCGCTTTAGACAAACTAGCTCTTAGTCAGCGGGCAGGCTCGCATCCGGCCGTCGGCGAGCGCGGAGCCATCGGGCTCGCTTTATCGTGGGGGAAGCGGTGGATCAGCATCAGGTCTGGCACGAGCCGGCATTCGACAAGGCTGCGAACGCGATCAGCCCGTTTCTCCTGAGATCGGGAATTTATCTGTTCCTGATCTCGTTCATCTGCCTGTTCTACGTCTTGAACGCGCCGCTTCTGCTCGGCCATTACGATCTGGGCTGGCATCTGGCGGCCGGAGATATCATCCGGGAGCGCAACGCCATCCCGCTCCACGACCCCTGGTCGTTCACCCACGGCGACAAGCCATGGCTCAATCTGTCCTGGCTCTGGGACGCGCTTGCCAGTGCGACGTTTCAATACGCAGGCTTTGGCAGCCTCGTCCTGCTGACGGTGGCCTGCGGCGCAGCGATCGTCGGCATCCTGACCGCGATCTCTCTCGGCTACGGCGCGTCGGCGATCGCGGTCTGCGTCTCGGTCTTCTTGGCCTGCCTGCTCTATCCCGCTTACGAAGCTTCGCCGAACATGTATCTCGCGGTCTCGCCGAATACATGCACGATGTTGTTCTGCGTCGTCTTCTATCGCGAATGCCTGCGACGAACGCGATGGTTCGTGCTTCCCGTGTTGATGGTGCTCTGGGCCAATCTGCATGGCGGTTTTCTGCTCGGCTTTTTCGTGATCGGCGTCTTCTGCGGCGGCGCCGTGCTCAGAGGGGCCTGGGCCGAGCTCCGGATCCTTGCTCTCGCGGGGATCGGGTGCCTTGCCGCGACCTCCATCAATCCGCTCGGCTGGAATATCTATGCCGGTGCCGCCGCGACGATGGGGCACTTCGTCCAGGGCAATATCGGCGAATGGCTGTCCTACTATCACAACATGGAAATGCCGGGCAGCATTCCCGGCATCCTGTACATGCTGGCCTTCGTCGCGCTCGAGCTTCGCTACAGAAACTCCAGACCGATCCCGCTCGAGCCGAGATTGATGTCCTGGCTGTTTCTGATTCTGGGACTGTATCAGTTCAGGTACATCGCTTTCTTCTTCATTTTCTCGACCGCGCCGATGGCGCTTCACCTCAGCCGCTTGCTGCCTGAGCGTCTCACCGGTCGGGACGTGAGGGGAGCGTTGCTGGCCGCCGGCATCGTCGGTCTCGGCACCCTGCCGATGGCCTATTTGAACGTTGCACCGGCGCTCGCACTTCCGCCGATGCTGTCGAGTGAAGATGCCGGCTATCTGCGAAAGCATCTCGCAGGTCGGCGGGTCCTGAACAATTGGAACGTCGGCGGCTACCTGATCTTCGCGACGCACGGCACCGTCCCCCCATTCGTCGACGGTCGCGCCGCGACCGCCTATCCGGACGATTTGCTGCGCGACTATTTCAAGCTGGTGAGCTGGGAGATCGACGAAGCCGCGTGGGACATGGTGCTCGACAAATACCGGATCGACGCCGTGCTGTGGGTCAAGGCGCACGAACAGCTGCGGCGATTTCTGGTGGAGCGGCGAGGCTGGCGCGAGCAATACACCGGCGCTTACGAGACCGTTTACGTCAGGCCGCAATCCGGTTTCGCCGGCGAAGCCAAAAGACAATGACGACCAGCGCCGCGGCTCTGTATGACCAGCCGCGCCTGATGCTTGCGCCGGCGGCTGCCAGCGGATACATCGCGGCCGGCCCTCGCCAGCGTCTGTGCCGGGGATTAGCCTGCAAAGCGCACCGATTCGATTGAGGTTTGAAACGCCATGACCGTACGCCTGCACCGCGGCGACCTGCCCGATCTGTCCCGCTATACCGGAGCGGTGGCGATCGACACCGAGACCATGGGCCTGAACCCGCATCGCGACCGGCTCTGCGTGGTGCAGCTCTCACCCGGCGACGGCAGCGCGGACGTGGTGCAGATCCCCAAAGGTCATACCGACGCGCCGAACTTGAAGGCGCTTTTGGCCAATCCCGCGAACACGAAAATCTTCCACTTTGCGCGGTTCGACGTCGCGGTGCTGTACCAGACGTTTGGTGTCATGACCGGGCCGATCTACTGCACCAAGATCGCCTCCCGCCTGATCCGCACCTATACCGACCGCCATGGCCTCAAGGACCTCGTGCGCGAGGTGCTCAATGTCGACCTCTCCAAGCAGCAGCAATCGAGCGATTGGGGTTCCGACAGCCTGACCGAGCCGCAGCTCGCCTACGCCGCCTCCGACGTGCTGCATCTGCACGGCTTGCGCGAGCGGCTCGATGCCATGCTGGCGCGGGAAGGCCGCACGGCGCTGGCCAAAGCCTGTTTCGACTTCCTGCCGACCCGCGCTTTGCTCGATCTCCAGGGCTGGGCCGAAGAGGACATTTTCGCGCATTCCTAGAGTTTAGCGCGGCGGCCAAGCTGGGCGGTCGCCCCGTTTCAGACACTTTCGTAACGGCCTGTCGCGGGCTGCATATTTTGGCGTTGCCGGCTACAATGGGGCGCCCGCCAGCCGGACAAGGCGAGCGACACCTCAGGAGCCCAGGTGAATTCGGCCCACAATGTCACCTACGACGCCGCGCTCGCGGCGAAGTTCGCCAGCGCGGCGCGCCACAGCCGCCTGGTGCGGATTCTGCGCATCGCGGTGCCGACGACAGTGGCCGCGGCCATGGGTCTGCTCGTCCTCATCTCGACCATTTTCAACCCGTTCCAGATCCCCGTGAAGCTCGACTCCGGAAATCTCGTGGTCACTGGCACGAAGATCACGATGGAATCGCCGCACATGTCCGGCTTCACGCCGGACCAGCGGCCCTACGAGCTCTGGGCCAAGACCGCGACCCAGGACATCACCGATCCCGATCATGTCGATCTCCATGATTTGCGCGCGAAGGTGCTGATGGAAGACCAATCGACCCTGTTCCTCGATGCCCGCACTGGACGGTTCGACAACAAGCAGCAGCAGCTCGACCTGCACAAGGACATCTTCCTGCGCACCTCGACCGGCTACGAGGCGCGGCTGAACTCGGCCTTCGTCGACATGGGCAAGGGCACGGTCTCCTCGGACGAGCATGTCGACGTCAAGCTGACCAACGGAACGCTGACGGCCGATCGGCTGCGGATCACGGAAGGCGGCGACGTCATCCGCTTCGAAGGGAATGTGGTGATGCACCTCGACAAGCTGGACGATCCTGCCGCCACTCAGCCCGCGCCGACTGAACCCGCGCCGGCTGCGAAGACACGTACGCCCCAGAACAAGTCCGCCAATTCAAAGTGATTTTCATGATCAGGTTTTTTCCGCGCAACGACGGCAAGCGGCGCGTCATCCCGGGTGCGGCCGCGCTCGCCGTCGGCATCGCACTGGTCGCAACGGGTGCGGCGATCGCGCAGAGCACGATGCAAGGCGTGCCCAACGCGATGCAGGGCTTCTCGCAGAACCGCGATCAGCCGATCCAGATCGAGGCCGCCTCGCTCGAGATGCGCGACAAGAAGAAGGAAGCGACGTTTTCCGGCAATGTGAAGGTCATTCAGGGCGACACCACCATGACCTCGAAGACGCTGGTGGTGTTTTACGATTCGGGCGGCGACAAGCCGGCCGCGCCACAGCCTGCGGCAAAGGCGACCAAGGGGGCGCCGATGCAGTCGGCGACGCCGGGACCGGGCGGCAACTCCTCGATCAAGCGACTGGAGGCGCGCGGCAATGTCGTCGTCACCCAGAAGGACCAGGTGGTCACGGGCGAGACCGCCGTGTTCGACACCCGCACCAACCTCATCACCATGCTCGGGGGCGTCGTCTTGACGCAGTGCAAGAACGTGCTGCGCGGCGACCGGCTGGCGGTCGACATGACCACGGGCGTGTCGCGTGTGGAATCCGATAGCGGCCGGGTGCAGGCGCTGCTGCCGCAGGGCGGCGGCAATGATTGCGGATCCGGAGGCGCGGGCAAGCCCGGCGCGGGACCTCTGCAATTGCCTGGCGCAACTAAACCCAAATAAGTCAGCGTAGACCCAAGCCCGTCAAAGTAAATTTGAAGAATGATTTCAGACGCTTGGGTCGATCATCGCCGATCCGAGGTTGAAGCTTGCGCGCCGAGACTGTATCTAGCGCGAAGGGCTTTCGAAGCGGGGTTCGCCGCTTTTCGGGCGTGTTTCACTGGGCATGAGACATCCCTTCATTCATGCTGCGTCGGCGAATCCTGAAGCCGGCGTGGCAGATCGCGCGAAGACCGCGCAGGATCGTCGCGAAAGGCTAGAAGGCGGGGATGGTCGATCTCTTCAGCATGTTCCGTCGGCGCCCCGCCAAACGCGGCCGGCCAGGATTTGCGCGCCAGGACATCACCGCGCTCGCTGACAGCGTCGGCGGCCTCGTGGCCAGCCCTGTCAGGGACGCGCCGCCGATCGCCCGTAACCAGCCGATGCACGCACCCGATCAGTTCCAAGGGGACTATCAAGCCGAGCAGCCCCGGGCCCAGGCGGTTCATCCCGTGAGGGCTGCCGGCAGGCCCAACGGTTCCGGCGGGCCTCAGCTCTTGAAGCGGCCGGGCTTCCTGGCTGTGCATAGCGTGGAAAAGAGTTTTGGCAGCCGCCAGGTCGTGCGCGGCGTCAGCATCTATGTGCGCCGTGGCGAAGCGGTCGGCCTGCTCGGCCCCAACGGCGCCGGCAAGACCACCGTGTTCTACATGATCACCGGCCTGATCAAGGCCGATCGCGGCGCGATCGAGCTCGACGGCCACGACGTCACCAAGCTGCCGATGTATCAGCGCGCGCGGCTCGGGATCGGCTATCTGCCGCAGGAGGCCTCGATCTTCCGCGGTCTCACCGTCGAGCAGAACATCCGCGCCGTGCTCGAAGTGGTCGAGCCGTCGCGCAAGAAGCGCGAGCAGCAGCTCGACTCGCTGCTCGACGAATTCAACATCACGCGCCTAAGGAAATCGCCGTCGATTGCGTTGTCCGGCGGTGAGCGGCGCCGCGTCGAGATCGCGCGCGCACTGGCGACGCGTCCGAACTACATGCTGCTCGACGAGCCCTTTGCCGGCATCGATCCGATCGCGGTCGGCGACATCCAGGACCTCGTCCGCCATCTCACCAACCGCGGCATCGGCGTGCTGATCACCGACCACAATGTGCGCGAGACGCTCGGCCTCACCGATCGCGCCTACATCGTCTATGCCGGTGAGATCCTGACCGAGGGGAGCCCGGATGAGATCGTCGCCGATCCGGACGTGCGCCGCCTTTACCTTGGCGAGGAATTCCGCCTCTAGCCCGTTTTTCCAATTCGTCAAGACGTGTACATCGGGCTTGGACTAGGATAAGCAAAAATCGGACCAACTTTTGGGATCGGTTCTTGCTTCATGGCGCTTTCGCAGAGATTAGAGTTCCGGCAATCGCAGTCGCTGGTCATGACGCCGCAGTTGATGCAGGCGATCAAGCTGCTGCAATTGTCCAATCTCGATCTCACGACGTTCGTCGAAGAGGAACTCGAGCGTAATCCCCTGCTGGAACGGGCCAATGACGAGCCGCCCGCGGGCGAGGGCCCGGCCGAGACCGGCCAGTTCAATGACAGCGACGGCGGCCACAACGACGAGCCGGGCGGCGGCCCGGGCGAAGCCTTCGAGCCCGGCCAGGAAGAGTGGATGAGCAAGGATCTCGGCACCCGCGCCGAGATCGAGCAGACCATGGACACCGGGCTGGACAACGTCTTCTCCGAGGAACCGGCCGAGGCGGCCGCGCGCAACGCCCAGGATGCGGCGCCGACCACCTACACCGAATGGGGCGGCGGCGCCTCCGGTGACGAGGACTACAATCTCGAAGCCTTTGTCGCCGCGGAGACCACGCTCGGCGACCATCTCGCCGAGCAGCTCTCGGTTGCCTTCACCGGGGCCGCGCAGCGCATGATCGGCCAGTATCTGATCGACCTCGTCGACGAAGCCGGCTACCTGCCGCCGGATCTCGGGCAGGCCGCCGAACGGCTGGGCGCATCGCAACAGGACGTCGAGAACGTTCTTGCCGTACTGCAGAAATTCGATCCGCCCGGCGTCTGCGCGCGCAATTTGAGCGAATGCCTGGCGATCCAGCTCCGCGAGCTCGACCGTTACGATCCCGCGATGCAGGCCCTGGTCGAGCATCTCGACCTCCTCGCCAAGCGCGACATCGGAGCCTTGCGCAAGGTTTGCGGCGTCGACGATGAGGACATCGCCGACATGATCGGCGAGATCCGCCGGCTCAATCCCAAGCCCGGCATGAAGTTCGGCACGGCCCGGCTCCAGACCATGGTGCCCGATGTCTATGTCCGCCCGGGACCCGATGGCGGCTGGCATGTCGAGCTCAACAGCGACACCTTGCCGCGCGTGCTGGTCAACCAGACCTACTATTCGCAGCTCTCGAAGAAGATCGGCAAGGACGGCGACAAATCGTATTTCACCGATGCGCTTCAGAACGCGACCTGGCTGGTGCGTGCGCTCGACCAGCGCGCCCGCACCATCCTGAAAGTCGCAACCGAAATCGTGCGCCAGCAGGACGGCTTCTTCATCCATGGTGTGGCGCATCTGCGACCGCTGAATCTGAAGGCCGTCGCCGACGCCATTCAGATGCATGAATCCACGGTGTCGCGCGTCACCGCCAACAAATACATGGCGACCAATCGCGGCACGTTTGAGCTGAAATATTTCTTCACGGCCTCGATTGCATCGGCCGATGGCGGCGAGGCTCATTCGGCCGAAGCCGTGCGCCACCACATCAAGCAGCTGATCGATGCGGAGGCGCCCTCCTCGATCCTGTCCGACGACACCATCGTGGAACGCTTGCGCGGCTCGGGCATTGATATCGCCCGCCGCACGGTCGCGAAGTACCGCGAAGCCATGCGCATTCCTTCCTCGGTGCAACGCCGTCGCGACAAGCAGAGCGCTCTTGGTAACGTCGTCTCCACCGCCATGGCCGATCGCTCCCGCAATCCCGAACCGGCCTGATTGCGCCGGCGCGAAATCGCGCTACTCTCGATCTGCTATCGGGCCCAAATCCAGGCCAGGCACGAACCAAGTGAGGTTCACATGACTCTCCGCATCTCGGGAAAGAGCGTCAACGTCGGCGAGGCCCTGCGCGGCCGCGTCAACGACCGGACTGAAGAGGTCCTGCGCAAATATTTCGACGGCAATTACTCTGGTCACATCACGCTGAGCAAGGACGGCTTCGGCTTCCGCACCGACTGTGCGCTGCATCTTGATTCGGGAATCACGCTCGAGGCCGATTCCAACGCACCGGACGCCTATGCCAGTGCCGACCAGGCGCTGGTGATGATCGAGAAGCGGCTCAAGCGCTACAAGAGCCGGCTCAAGGATCGCTCCGCCCGCAAGGCCCATGTCGCCTCCGCGGCGCTGGCCGCGATGGATGCCACCAGCTACGTGCTGGAGGCACCGGGCGAGGGTGAGGATGAGGACGAGATCACCGGCTACAGCCCCGTCATCATCGCCGAGGCCACCACCTCGCTGAAGCCGCTGTCCGTGAGCGAAGCGGTCATGGAACTCGACCTCAGCGGGGCGCCCTGCCTGGTGTTTCAGCACGGCTCCTCCGGCCGGGTGAACATCATTTACCGCCGGGCCGACGGCAATGTCGGCTGGATAGACCCCCCGGGGGTCAAGACGGACGGCAAGGTGGGTGGCAAGGCGTGAGGCCGTCGGGCGACGCTCTGGGGGCCCCGCGCCGGGGCCCCTTTCCGCCTTAACAATGACCGGGGCAAAGCTGCACGCGGGAGTTGGCACCGGGATTGCGTTGGAGTAGAAGCCCCCCACATCAGGGGCGAGCTAAGTCCGCCTCCTGCTTCATCTTCTTGACGTCGGCCCGCCCAGGTTCTTTGTCCAGGCTGGCCAATTCGGAACCTGACGTTTTCATTCACCTCGGAAAACTTCCATGCCGATTACCGATCTGGTCGCGCCCGAGGCGATTCTCCCGGCATTGAAGGTCAACAGCAAGAAGCAGGCGCTTCAGGAACTCGCGGCCAAGGCCGCCGAGTTGACCGGGCAGAACGAGCGTTCCGTGTTCGAGGTACTCCTGCAACGCGAGAAGCTCGGCACCACTGCGGTCGGCTACGGCGTCGCCATTCCCCACGGCAAGCTGCCCAAGCTGGAAAAGATCTTCGGCATGTTCGCCCGCCTCGATCGCCCGATCGATTTCGAATCGATGGACGGCCAGCCGGTCGATCTCGTCTTCCTGCTGCTCGCCCCCGAAGGCGCCGGTGCCGATCACCTCAAGGCGCTGGCCCGCATCGCCCGCCTGCTCCGCGACCAGGACATCGCCAAGAAGCTCCGCGCCTCGCGCGATGCCCAGGCGATCTATTCGGTGCTCGCGCTGCCGCCGGCGACCGCGGCGTAACTCCCCTCCTTCTTGCAGGATAAGGCCCGATCGATTCTGGCACCTGGATTGCGCGGCGCGCAGCAATCTCGTCATGCTCATCTTGATCTCGAAGGTAGAAGACGCGAATATCTTCCCGTTTGAGACGTAGGGCATAGGGGCGGCCCTCACATCGTTAAGGGCCGTTCGCCGTTGTGGACTGAGTGCACGTGACTGGGAATGGAAGGGCGCCGCTGCACATCGGTGCCGGGGCGGAAGAGCGGCCCGCGGCCGTGCTTCAGGGTGGTCAGCTTGGCGCCGGACTGCATACCGCAGCGGACTCCGATGCATATGAAAGCGCGATCTGGAAAGCGCCAAGCGCCGGCGTGGAACGGCTGGCCAGAAACGTGATCCGCAGCTCGATCACCCTCAACGTGGTCGCATCAATGGGTGTTCTTCACCCCGCATTACTACCTTCAGAGTGGAGCTATGTGCAGCAGGCGGTCGCGCTGCTGATGTGGATCGTCTCGATCTATGCCAGTGTCTTCGTACGGCCGCGGGTCCGGATCCAGCCCAATCCAGATCTCATCGCGTTGGTCACATTTTATGCCCTCGCGGCCGTTTCCGTTCTCTGGACCACGCTTTCCATCGCAGCGATCATGAAGAGCGTTGCACTTGTGGTGACGACTTTCGGTGCGTATTGCCTCATCACGCGTATCGACATCGACGAGATCGTCGGATCCACGGCGCTTGGGCTGTTCGTTCTGGTCGCCGCCTCGGCGTTGTGCGCCGTCTTCGTGCCCGAGATCGGCGTCGACCAGAGCTGGATGCACAACGGCCAGTGGCAAGGAATCTACGAATCGAAGCAGACGCTCGGCTTTATCAGCGCATATCTGATGTTCTTTGCCTGTTATCAGAAGATCACGGGGCAGGGATGGATTGCATTCCTCGTGTCGCTTGTTCTGGCATCGACCTGCGTCATCGCCTCGGAGTCGCGTGGTGCCGGCGCTGTCGCATTCGCGGCGGGCGGGCTGCTCGTGACTTCCATGTGGTCGATCCGCTGCATGAAAATCTATGCGGTGTTGCCATTCATCATGTGCATCCTGGCCGCTCTGCTGATGCTGTATTTTTACGTGACGGGGTACGATTCCATCCATCTCGGCGAGGCGACCGTCGATTTGACCGAGCGGACCTTCATTTGGCAGTACGCCATCGGCCATTTCAACGATGCGCCGCTGCTGGGCTTCGGCATCAACGGATTCTGGACGCGCCCCGCGATCTACGACTATTTCAACCAGAATCATGGCTGGGTGCTCGACAATTATCATAGCGGTTACATCGCGGTCGCGATTGAAACTGGATTTCTGGGATATTTGCTGTTCGTCACGAGCGTTTATCTGTTCTCGGAAAAGGTCCTCTATTTGATCGCCACCCGGTCGATCGATCGGTATCACTGCGCGCTGATCATCGGCTTCGTCGTCCTGAGCTTTCAATCGAACTTCACGGAGACGATGTTTCTTCGCTCGACAATGTTCACGTCGGTGCTGCTCGTCGCATTCTTCTTCGCAGTGTGCAGGCCGGTGCCCCAGCAGGGGCCTGCAGCAATGACGGGGCAAACAGGATGAATGCCATCCGCGTCCGCTGGACGATAGCCTTTCGTCTTGTCTTGGCACTATCCGTGCTTCCGATCTGCTTCCGGACCGAGGCAGCCGGACAGGCCAACACGCCCCCTGCTCCAAAATTGGGGCGCGGCATCAACATCCTCGGCTACGACGGCGTCTGGGAGGGAGGCCGAAACGCGCCATTTCGTCTGGACAACCTCACTGCGATCAGACGCGCCGGGTTCTCGCACGTTCGGATAAATTTCTTCGGCTTTAGATTCATGAATCCGGAGAAGGTAATGGATGAAGTCGTCTTGAGGCGGCTCGATGGCGTCATCGAGGAAGTGCTCGCCCGAAATCTCATCCCCATCCTGGACGAGCACGATACCCATGTTTGTCAGCGCGACATCTCCGAGTGCACAGACAAGCTGAAATCGTTCTGGACCCAAATCGCCGCGCGCTACGCCGGGAAATATCCAGCACTTGTCTTCGAGGTCCTCAACGAGCCGGGCGGGCAGATGTCGTCCACCGGCTGGAACGGCCTTCTGAACGAGTGCCTCAGCATCATCCGCGCCACCAATCCCCGGCGGACGGTCATCGCTTCGGTTCTCAACGTCGACGAGATGCCGGTCGAGGACCTGGTCCTGCCGTCGGATGACCGGAATCTGATCGTCACGTTTCACTATTACGCGCCGATCCGTTTCACCCATCAGGGCGCACCGTGGTCGCCCACATTCTCGCGAATCGGCCCGCTCGACTGGGGTACCCCGGAGGATAAACAGAAGGCCCGCGCCGATTTCGAGAAGATTCGGTCCTGGTCCCAAAGAGAAAAGCGCCCGATCTATCTCGGCGAGTTCGGCGTGTACGAGGCCGCTCCAGCCGAAGCACGGACCAGATATCTGTCATTCGTGGCGCGGAGCGCAGAGCGGCTTGGCTGGGCTTGGGCCTATTGGCAGTTCGATCATGATTTCGCGGCCTTCGACAGCGCGCGTCAAGCCTGGAAGCCGGACATCCTGCGGGCACTGCTTCCGGCCGGGCGTTGAGGTGCATCCGGGACGCGAGCCATCGCCGCACACTGCCTCATTGCGAGCGAGCGAAGCAATCCAAAATCTTGCCACGGAAAGATTCTGGATCCCCCAAAGCAAACGGGCACGCCTTCCTGCGAAGGCATGCCCGCTTGAAACCCTATTCGTGCGACGCGCGCGTGCTCAGTGCACGCTCACCGCTTGCAGCTCGTTGCTCCAGGCGTTGGCGATTGCGGCTTCGCGGCTGTCGGTCAGCATGATCGGCGTGCCGTCGGCGGCGTGGAGCGCGAAGAGCTTGAGGCCCGGCGCGATCTTCGGCGCTTCGGGAAACAGGCCCGGCACATCCTCAGAGCGGATCTGCTTCACATAGGCGATATGGCCTTCGCCGAGGGTTGCCAGCGTTTCCGGCGAGACGTTCTTGGCTTCGTATTCGAACGCAACGTGACCTTCACTCATGGTCTCGACTCCTCTCTCGAAACTAAGCGGTCGAGTCCGCTACTCGTTCCATTATTCGTGCTCATTGATAGCGATTGTCTTAACGATCCTCTCCGGTTCCGGCCGGGCAAGATCGATCGCCAGCAATCCGTTCTTCAGATCCGCACCCAGCACCAGCATCCCCTCCGCCAGCACGAAAGTGCGCTGGAAGTGGCGCGCGGCGATGCCGCGATGGATGTATTGCCGGGTCTTGTCGTCCTGCTGCCGCCCGCGAATGACGAGCTGGTTTTCCTCAATGGTTACATCGAGTTGGTCGCGGGTGAATCCGGCGACCGCCAGCGTGATCCGCAGACGCTCGGGCTGGCCCTCCGACCGGTCGCACCTCTCGATATTGTAGGGAGGGTAACCGTCGGCGCCTTTGACAACCCGATCGAGCACGCGCTCGATCTCGTCGAAGCCCAGAAGGAAGGGACTGGAAAGCATGGGAACACGAGACATAGTTTACAAAGTCCTCTCGAAGCGACTTTGGTGCATCAGGGCCCGTACAGGCACCCCTTGATCAGCAATATGGGCATATCCGCGTGTGGGTTCAAGGACGTAGCCGGGGCTGTGGACTGGCAGCTCACCCGCAAAAGCTGACTTGTCGCCATGGCGCGAAACGCCTGCCACAAGCCGGCCCGACGAAATTGCGGTGTGATTTTTCTCAACAAAAACAAACCCCCTTCTACTGTGCATGGGGTTGTTTTCGCGTTTTTTAATCGACGGCCCAGCGGAACCCGATCAGGCCTCGATCCGCGTCCGCCCATCGCCGCTGAACAGATGCAGCTTTTGGCGCATTGCTGCGACGCGGATCTTCTCGCCGATCGGAGGCGCCTCTGAGCCGGGAATGCGGACGATGACCTCGCCGGGCGGCAGTTCGCCGGGGTTGGCGGCGATGCGCTGCTCGTCCTGAGCCCGCGTGCCGTAAACGAAGGTTTCAGCGCCGACGCGCTCGATCGCTTCCACGGTGAGCGGAAGGGCGACGCCGCCGGCCGGGCTCTGGTCGGTGATGACGAAATCCTCCGGGCGAATGCCGAGGATGCCGGCGTCGGTGCTGCCGAGCTGCGACTTGATCTCGTCGGCGCGAATCGACATCAGATTCATCGGTGGCGCGCCGATGAAGGAGGCGACGAAAGTCGTCGCCGGCTTCTCGTAGATCGCCAAGGGATTGCCGACCTGCTCGACCTGGCCGCCATTCATCACCACGAGAATGTCGGCGAGCGTCATCGCCTCGAGCTGGTCGTGGGTGACGTAGATCGACGTGGTGTTGAGCCGGCGCTGCAATTTGCGGATCTCGACCCGCATCGCGATGCGGAGTTTGGCGTCAAGATTGGAGAGCGGCTCGTCGAACAGAAACACCTTCGGCTGGCGCACGATGGCGCGGCCCATGGCGACGCGCTGGCGCTGGCCGCCGGAGAGCTGGCGCGGCTTGCGCTCCAGCATCGAGGTGAGCTCGAGCACGCGGGCGGCTTCGTCGACGCGGGTCTTGACCTCGGCCTCCTTCATGCCGCGGTTGCGCAGGCCGTAAGCCATGTTGTTGAAGACGCTCATATGCGGATAGAGCGCGTAGTTCTGGAACACCATCGCGATGTCGCGGTCGGCGGGCTCGATCTGGTTGACGATGCGGCCGCCGATGTCGATCTCGCCGCCGGTGACGGTTTCGAGGCCTGCGACCATGCGCAGCAATGTCGACTTGCCGCAGCCGGAGGGCCCGACCAGCACGCAGAACTGGCCGTCGCCGACATCGACGTTGACGCCCTTGATGGCCTCGAAGCCGCCGGGATAGGTTTTGCGGACGTTGCGCAGGGTGACGTTAGCCATGGGATTTACTTTTCCGTCTCCACGAGTCCGCGCACGAACAGTTTCTGCATCACGACGACGACGAACACCGGCGGCAGCATCGCGAGCACGGCCGTCGCCATCACGATCGGCCATTCGGTCAGCGCGTCGGTGGTGGTGATCATCTTGCGGATGCCGACCTGGATGGTCTGCATGTCGTCGCGGGTGGTGATCAGCAGCGGCCAGAGATATTGATTCCAGCCGAGGATGAAGAGGATCACGAACAGCGCCGCCATGTTGGTGCGCGACAGCGGCAGCAGCGTATCCCAGAAGAAGCGCAGGGGACCGGCGCCGTCGATGCGCGAGGCCTCCAGCAGCTCGTCCGGCACCGTCATGAAGAACTGGCGAAACAGCAGCGTCGCGGTGGCGGAGGCGATCAGCGGCAGTGACAGGCCCGCATAGCTGTCGAGCATGTGCAGATCGGCGACGATCTTGTAGGTCGGATAGATGCGCACCTCGACCGGCAGCATCAGCGTGATGAAGATGATCCAGAAGATCGGCATCCGGAAGGGAAAGCGGAAATAGACGATCGCGTAGGCCGAGATGATCGAGATCGCGATCTTGCCGACCGCGATCAGCAGCGCCATCACCAGCGAGTTCAGCATCATGTTGCCGACGGGCTCGCGGGTCGATCCGCTCGTGCCGACGAAAATGGTCTGGTAGTAGACCTCGAAGAAATGGCCGCCCGGCAGCAGCGACATTTGCCCGTTGGCGATCAGCGCGTTGTCCTGGGTCGAGGCGACGAACGCGATGTAGACGGGGAAGGCGACGACCGCGATCCCGATCCAGAGGATGATGTGGGCGATGTTGCGCCGGAAGCCCTCTTCCTCGACCATCAGTAGGTCACCTTGCGTTCGACGAACCGGAACTGGATTCCGGTGAGCACGATGACCATGACCATCAGGATCACCGACTGCGCCGCCGAGCTGCCGAGATTGCCGCCGAGCAGGCCGTCGGAATAGACCTTGTAGACCAGCGTGACCGTCGACGTTCCGGGGCCGCCGCGGGTCATCGTGTCGATGATGCCGAACGTGTCGAAGAAGGCGTAGACGATGTTGACCACCAGCAGGAAGAAGATGGTCGGCGACAGCAACGGGAAGGTCACGGTCCAGAACCGCCGCATCGGACGGGCGCCGTCGATCGCGGCGGCCTCGAACACGCTCTTTGGGATCGCTTGCAGGCCGGCGAGGAAGAACAGGAAATTATAGGAGATCTGCTTCCACGCGGCGGCGAGGATGATCAGCGCCGCGGCCTGGTCGCCGTCGAGCAGCGGATTCCAGTCGACGCCCATATTGCGCAGATAGCGCGAGAGCACGCCGAGCGAGGGATGCAGCATGAAGATCCAGAGCACGCCGACCACGGGCGGTGCCACCGCATAGGGCCAGATCAGGAGCGTGCGGTAGAGCATCGAGCCACGCAGCGGCTTGTCCGCCATCACGGCGAGCAGCAGCGCAAAGGACAGCGACGAGACGGCGATGGCGAACGAGAACAAGAAGGTCCGGACGATCGCCTCGAAATAGGCTGCGTCCTTGAACAGCTCGACGTAATTCTCGAACCAGACAAAGGTGGTCGACAGACCGAACGCATCCTGGAGCAGGAAGGACTGGATCACCGCCTGCAGGGCCGGCCAATAGAAGAAAATCAGGACGATCGCGAGCTGCGGCGCAACCAGCGCGTACGGTAACAGTCTTGACTGGAAGATGGCTTGCTTTTGCATGATGCCAGCAGAGCGGCAGGCCGGGTCGCGGCCTGCCGCTCATTGCCTCACTTGACGGCGGTCTTTTCGAACTGCCGCAGCATCGTGTTGCCGCGCTCGACGGCGGCATCGAGCGCCTGCTTGGCGGTCTTCTTGCCGGCCAGCGCTTGCTCAATCTCTTCCGACCAGACGTCACGCAGCTGCACCATGTTGCCGAGGCGCAGACCGCGCGAATTCTCGGTCGGCTCCTTGTTGGTCAGCTCGAGCAGCGGGGTCTCGAGATAGGGCTGATCCTTGTAGAAGCCTTCTTCCTTCGCCTTGGCGTAGGCCGCCTTGGTGATCGGCAGGTAGCCGGAGGCCTTGTGGATGTAGACCTGGCGATCGGTGTCGGAGAGGAAGGTCAGGAATTTCGCGACGCCCTTGTATTCCTCGGCCGACTTGCCGCCCATCACCCACAGCGAAGCGCCGCCGATGATCGAGTTCTGCGGTGCGCCCTTGACGTCGGGATAATACGGCATCGGCACGGCGGTGAAGTTGAACTTGGCCTGCGCCTTGACGTTGCCGAAGAAGGCCGACGAGGTCAGGTAGATCGGGCACTCGCCCGAAGTGAAGCGGCCTTCGCCGGTGTTGGTGCGGCCGGCGTAGTCATAGGTCTTGGTCTTCTGCAGCTCGACCAGGGTTTCGAGATGCTTGACCTGAAGCGGTCCGTTGAACTCGAGCACGGTGTCGAAGCCGTCGAGGCCGTTGGCCTTGCTGGCGAGCGGCACGTTGTGCCACGCCGAGAGCTGCTCGAGATTGACCCAGGTGATCCAGGAGCCCGAGAAGCCGCAGGTGTCATGACCGGCAGCCTTCAGCTTCTTGGCGGCCTCGAACGTTTCGGGCCAGGTCTTCGGGATCTCTACGTTCGCCTTCTTCAGCTCGTCGAGGTTCACCCACATCACGGTCGAGGACGAGTTGAAAGGGAAGGACAGCATCTCGCCCTTCGACGTCGAATAATAACCGGTGATGGCGGGCAGGTAGATCTTGGGGTCGAACTTCTCGCCGGCGTCGGCCATCAGCTTGTAGACGGGCTTCACGGCGCCGGTCGCGGCCATCATGGTCGCGGTGCCGACTTCGAACACCTGCATGATGTGCGGGGCGTTGCCGGCGCGGAACGCCGCGATGCCGGCGTTCATCGTATCGGGATAGTTGCCCTTGTAGGTCGGGATCACCTTGTAGTCGCTCTGCGACGCGTTGAAGTCGGTGGCGAGCTTGACGATGACGTCGTTGTTGGCGCCGGTCATCGCGTGCCACCACTGGATTTCGGTCACGGCCAAGGCCGGCGAGGCCGATAGTCCAACCGTGAGTGCAATAGCGGCAGCCGCTCCAAAATGTCGAAGAGCCATCAAGTAAACCTCCCTTGGGCCGTCAAAAATGATCGCTTGCGCTAGCAGCGCCATATGACGTTCACATGACTGTGTAAGCGGCCGAAACGAAAGCGGCAAGCGCTGGAAAAGGGAAGCCGTCAAATAGGCGAATGCCGCGCGCGCAGCGTCCTCCGTTCGCGGTGCACAGAGCGCCCGCACCGCACTGCGGCATTGCCGTGGGATGTGGAAGGCGAGGGCGCTAGCGCTTGCGCTCGGGGCCGCAGACAGTGCCCTGCTCGACCATCGCGTCGATCTCGGACCTGGAGTAGCCGAATTCGCCCAGGACCTCGGCGGCGTGCTCGCTGAATTTCGGCGGCAGGCGCCGCAGGCTCGGCTTGCTGCGGTCGAGCCGGATCGGCGACGCCACGCCCTTGTACCAATCCTTCTCGATAATATCGCCGCGCGCGATCGTGTGCGGGTTGGTCAATGCCTGGTCGATCTTCTGCACGGGGCCGGCGGGCAGGCCCGCGGCGAGCAGGCGATTGCACAGCGGCTCGGCCTCGTGCTGGCTGAACACGGCGGCAAGCTCGGCCCGCAGCGCCTCGCGATTGCCGATGCGATCCTTGTTGCGCGCAAAGCGCGGATCGGTGCCGAGCTCGGGCTTGCCGATCTCCTTGGCGAGCTTGCGGAAGGTGCCGTCATTGCCGACGCCGATGAAGATGTCGTCGGTCTTGGTCGGGAAGATCGCATAGGGCACGAGGTTGGGATGCTCGTTGCCGGTGAGCGACGGCGGCTTGCCATGCATGAAATAATTCGCGGTGTGCGGATGCATGATGGCGAGACCGGTCTCGTACAGCGTGGTCTCCAGGAACTGGCCCTGGCCCGAGCGCTGCCGCTCCGACAGCGCCATCAAGATGCCGATCGCCGCATAGAGGCCGGTGCCGATGTCGACCAGCGGCACGCCGATCCGCATCGGTCCGCTCTCGGGCGAGCCGGTCGCCGCGATCATGCCGGTCATGGCCTGGATGATGGCGTCATAGCCGGGATTGCCGCCGCGCGGGCCGTCGGCGCCGAAGCCGCAGATCCGGCAATGCACGAGGCGCGGAAATTTCTCGCGTAACACCTCGTTGCCGATGCCCCATTTCTCCAGCGTGCCCGGCTTGAAGTTCTCGATCAGGACGTCGGCGCTCTCCAGCATCTTGAGCAGCACGGTCCGGCCGCCCTCGGAGGCGAGGTCGAGGCCGATCGAGCGCTTGTTGCGGTTGATGCCGATGAAATAGGCCGCGTCTTCCTCGTGGAAGGGAGGGCCCCAGTCGCGTACCTCGTCGCCTGCGGGCGGCTCGACCTTGATCACGTCGGCGCCATGGTCGGCGAGGATCTGGGTGCAATAGGGGCCGCCGAGCACGCGCGTCAGATCGATGACGCGCAGGCCGCTCATTGCACCCATGGCAGCTCCAGAACTGGCGGCTTCAGTCATGCCTTCGCGTCCCCTGTGTCGGTATTGATCACAGGCCTAACGAGGTTCGTCCGAGCCGGCAATGGCTTCGCGCGTAGGGCGTCATGCAGGCCGCTCGCCGCAATCCCGCGGGATGGCAAATCAAGGGAGGCGGCCGGCCCGAGGGGTATCTCGGGCCAGCCGCTTCAGCTAACCGATCAGACGACCGTCAGACGGACGTCGACATTGCCGCGCGTCGCGTTGGAATACGGGCACACCTGGTGCGCCTTCTCGACCAGCGCCTCGGCTTCCGCGCGGGCGAGGCCCGGCAGCGAGACGGCAAGGTCGATGTCGAGACCGAAGCCGCCGGCCGCGCGCGGGCCGATGCCGACGGTCGAGGTCACGGAGGCGTCGGCCGGAACCTTGGGGCCGCCCTGCGAGGACACGAACTTCATCGCGCCGATGAAGCAGG
Organism: Bradyrhizobium sp. CW1; assembly: GCF_023100665.1. Classification (NCBI taxonomy): domain Bacteria; kingdom Pseudomonadati; phylum Pseudomonadota; class Alphaproteobacteria; order Hyphomicrobiales; family Nitrobacteraceae; genus Bradyrhizobium; species Bradyrhizobium sp. CW1. Next base: position 8,180,115 of record NZ_CP064684.1, on the reverse strand, counting down.
CGGCATAGCCCGCAGCAAACAGCTGCTCGGGATTGTTGCCGGCGCCGCCTCCGCCGCCGAGCTCCTTCGGCGTGGTGAGCTTGACGTCGAGCGCGCCGTCGAGGGTCGCGGCATGGCCGTCGCGGCCGCCGGTGGCCTTTGCGCTGGTCTTGTAGAGGACGTTCACTGACATTTTTGTCTCCCTGTGTTTTCGGGGTGGGGGCGCCATCTTTATCGCAGGCAATTAGATTGCGCGCAATTGAAATTATAGCGTCTCACATTTAATTGTTCGCAATTGAATGTAGCGACGGCCGGCCCCAGAATGGAGCAAGTCCTGTGAGATTCTCGATGCCCCGGAAACATTCGGCAGCGGACGCGCCGCTGCGCCTCGACAACCAGATCTGCTTCGCGGTCTATTCCGCCGCGCATGCGTTCAACCGCGTCTACAAGCCGCTGCTGGACCGGCTCGGCCTGACCTATCCGCAATATCTGGTGATGCTGGTGCTGTGGGAGCGCGACGACGTGCCGGTCAAGAGCATCGGCGAAAAGCTGCACCTGGATTCGGGCACGCTGACACCGCTGCTCAAGCGGCTCGAGGCGGCCCACCTCGTCAAGCGCACGCGCTCGAGCGAGGACGAGCGTCAGGTGCTGATCGCGTTGACGCCGCAGGGCCAGGCCTTGAAGGACAAGGCGCGGGCCGTGCCGCAATCGATTCTGGCGGCATCGGACTGCTCGGTCTCGGAGCTTGTCGCGATGAAGGACGAGATTGTGGCGTTGCGCGATCGGTTGAATGCGGTGATCGGGGAGTAGGGTTAGAGGTGCGCTCTTAGGACAGCCGCTTCTTTGTGAAGGCTCGGCCGGAGTGAGACTTCAGGTAGGCTTCAAAAGCGAGCGCTTTGTGCTTGTCAGGGAAGGCGCAGTACCAGTTCAGCTTCCAAGGCTTGAACTTGGCAGTGTGGGTGGATTTGCCAGCATTGTGCTCTGGAAACCGGCGCTTCAGATCTTCCGTAGCCCCAACGTATTCCTGCTCGGGAAATTCGATGCTGCGGAGGATGTAGACGTACCACATTGACGATTATCGCCCGGGCAGCCGCTGCGTGGGAGTCTCACCAGTCCGTCTTCGCCCTTCGGGCTTCGCCGGACACCACGCTTCGCCCTTCGAGCTCCGCGCGGCTGCGCCACGCGTAGCCCGAAGGGCGAAGCGTGGTGGAGCCAGGCGGGATCGAACCGCCGACCTCTTGCATGCCATGCAAGCGCTCTCCCAGCTGAGCTATGGCCCCTTAACCGTCCGACGCGCCTTGGGCGACGCGTCGGGAAAGACCCAGAACCACAGTTCTGGAATTATCTCAAGTCTCTTCGTCACCGCCGACATCACCAATGATGTCGGTGACGTCCTCATCGCCTTCTTCGTCGTCGGCGATAAAGGTCGAATCATCGTCGTCATCGTCCTCGATAGTTTCATCGACTTCGATGTCGTCCTCGGATTCGGGCACGACGGCCTTGACCTTGCCGGTGTTCTCCTCGGCATCGGCCTCCTCGAGCGAGACCTCCTCGACCTCCGCCGGCTCTGGCGTGGCGTCGGCGGCAGCGGCTGCGTGACGGGCTTCGGCACCGCGGGGTGCGCGAGCCGGCGCGATGGGCGCGATCGGCACGACTTCACCGGTATAGGGCGAGATCACCGGATTCTTGTTGAGGTCATAGAACTTTTTGCCCGTGGTCGGGCAAATACGTTTAGTTCCGAGTTCGGACTTGGCCACGGCAGAGGAATCCTGGAAATGTCTGAAAAGCGGTGCTTCACTTGGCTAGTTGGCGGCCCGCTGTCAATAGCGCATTGCGGGAGAACGACATGCCCGTGACGGCGGGGAGACCATGTGGTACCTGCCCCGCGAGTCCCACAGGGACGTTTCGGGCCTACCCAAGGACACGAACTTGACCGATTCCGACAAGCCGACGCCGCTCCAGTCGCGCGCCAGCGGTCCCCTGACCGGGAAAGTAAGGGTGCCCGGAGACAAGTCGATCTCCCACCGTGCCCTCATCCTCGGCGCGCTCGCGGTCGGAGAGACGCGGATTTCGGGCCTCCTGGAGGGCGAGGACGTCCTTAACACCGCCAAATCCATGCAGGCGCTCGGCGCCGGGGTCGAGCGTACCGGAGATTTCGCCTGGAAGGTGAACGGCGTGGGTGTCGCAGGCTTCGCGGAGCCCAAAGCGCCGCTGGATTTCGGCAACTCCGGCACCGGCTGCCGGCTCGTCATGGGCGCCGTCGCCGGCTGTCCGATCTCCGCGGTTTTCGACGGCGATGCCTCACTGCGCAGCCGGCCCATGCGCCGGATCCTGGATCCCCTGGAAAAGATGGGCGCGAAGGTCGTCTCCGGCGGCGCGGGCGGCCGTCTGCCGCTGACCGTCCAGGGTGCGCGCGATCCGCTGCCGATCACCTACAAGACGCCTGTGGCCTCGGCCCAGATCAAATCCGCCGTGCTGCTCGCGGGCCTGGCCGCGCCGGGCGCCACGACCGTCATCGAGACCGAGGCCAGTCGCGACCACACCGAACTGATGCTCAAGCATTTCGGCGCCGAGATCACCTCAGTGCAAGAAGGTCAGCACGGCCGCCGTATCACGCTCGTGGGGCAGCCGGAGCTGCATGGCGCCAATGTCGTCGTGCCCGCCGATCCCTCGTCGGCGGCGTTCCCTATCGTTGCTGCGCTGATCGTCGAAGGCTCCGAAATCGTCCTGTCCGACGTCATGACCAATCCGCTGCGCACCGGTCTTTTCACCACGCTGCGCGAAATGGGTGCCTCGATCGAGGAAAGCGAAGTTCGTGGCGACGCTGGCGAGCCGATGGCAAAGCTGCGGGTACGCGCCTCGAAATTGCGCGGTGTCGAGGTGCCGCCGGAGCGTGCACCGTCGATGATCGACGAATATCTGGTGCTGGCGGTGGCGGCCGCCTTTGCCGAGGGCACGACCATCATGCGCGGCCTCCAGGAGCTGCGCGTGAAGGAATCCGACCGTTTGGAGGCCACCGCCGCCATGCTCCGCGTCAACGGTGTCAAGGTCGAGGTCTGCGGCGACGATTTGATCGTCGAAGGCCGCGGCCACGTTCCCGGCGGCGGCGTGGTGGCCACCCACATGGATCATCGCATCGCGATGTCCGCGCTGGTGATGGGCTGCGCCTCCGATCAGCCGGTAACCGTCGATGACACCGCCTTCATCGCCACCAGTTTTCCGGATTTCATCCCGATGATGCGTTCGCTTGGGGCCGATTTTTCATGATCATTGCCATCGACGGGCCCGCGGCGTCGGGCAAGGGCACCCTCGGCAAGCGCCTTGCCCACCATTACGGCTACCGTCACCTTGATACCGGCGTAATCTATCGCGCGGTGGCCTATTCCCTGATGCAGTCCGGTCATGATCTCCGGGACGAGGCGGCGGCGGTCGCTGCGGCGCTGGAACTCGATCCCGAAAAGTTCGGCAATCCCGCCCTGAAGACCCAGAAGGCCGGCGAGGGCGCCTCGATCGTCTCGGCGATCCCCAAGGTGCGCGAGGCCCTCATCAACTTTCAGCGGCAATTCGCCGCCGATCCGCCCGGCGCCGTGCTCGATGGGCGCGATATTGGAACCGTGATCTGCCCCCATGCCGACGTGAAGATCTTCGTCGTCGCCGACCCCAAGGTCCGTGCCCGCCGCCGGACCATGGAGGCCAAGGCGCGGGGCGAGGAGGCGGACGAGGCGGCCGTGCTCGCCGATATCATCCAGCGCGACGAGCGCGACAAGAACCGGGCGATCGCCCCCCTGAAGCCGGCTCCGGATGCTTACTTGCTAGATAACTCCCAACTGGATATAGAAGGCGGCGTCCGGGCCGCCATCGACATTATCGAGGCCGTCCGAGCGGGCCGGTCGCGGGGTTAAGCCGCTGCCGTCATTGGAGGAAGCGCCCGCTCCCGCTCTTTGAGGTCGATACTCTCGGTCCCTGCTCGGGGCCGACGCGATCCAGGTTCCGGACAAAAGATTTCCACGTATCGAACGCGCGGGCCTCAGCCGGCCCGCTTCCGCTGTTCCGCCCTCCAGGTCGGAGCAGCGAGCGGTCGCTCGAAGGTTCTGCGGACCTTCCGACACTGCGCGTACGGTGCGCCCAAGAACCCAACGGCCGGCATGACATCCGCAACTGGAGAACAAATGGCTTCGACTTCTGCTGATACCTATAGCCCGTCGCGCGACGATTTCGCCGCGATGCTCGACGAGTCCTTCGCAGGCGGCAACCTGCAGGAAAGCTCAGTCATCAAGGGCAAGGTTGTTGCAATCGAAAAGGACATGGCCGTCATCGACGTCGGCCTGAAGACGGAGGGCCGCGTTGCCCTGCGCGAATTTTCCGGCCCCGGCCGTGACAGCGAGCTCAAGGTCGGCGACGAGGTGGAAGTGTTCCTCGATCGGATCGAGAACGCCCTCGGCGAAGCCGTGCTGTCGCGTGACAAGGCGCGCCGCGAAGAGAGCTGGGGCAAGCTCGAGAAGGCCTTCCAGAACAACGAGAAGGTCAACGGCGTCATCTTCAACCAGGTCAAGGGCGGCTTCACCGTCGACCTCGACGGTGCCGTGGCCTTCCTGCCGCGTTCGCAGGTCGACATCCGTCCGATCCGCGACGTTGCGCCGCTGATGAACAACTCGCAGCCGTTCCAGATCCTCAAGATGGACCGCCGCCGCGGCAACATCGTCGTGTCCCGCCGCACGGTTCTCGAAGAGACCCGCGCCGAGCAGCGTCAGGAGCTGGTGCAGAACCTCGAAGAGGGTCAGGTCATCGACGGCGTGGTCAAGAACATCACCGATTACGGTGCGTTCGTTGATCTCGGCGGCATCGACGGTCTGCTGCACGTCACCGACATCGCGTGGCGCCGCGTCAACCACCCGACCGAGGTGCTCTCGATCGGCCAGACCGTGAAGGTCAAGATCATCAAGATCAACCACGAGACGCACCGCATCTCGCTGGGCATGAAGCAGCTGTTGGACGATCCGTGGCAGGGCATCGAAGCCAAGTACCCGCTGGGTGCCCGCTTCACCGGTCGCGTCACCAACATCACCGACTACGGCGCGTTCGTCGAGCTCGAGCCGGGCATCGAAGGCCTGATCCACGTCTCCGAGATGTCGTGGACCAAGAAGAACATGCACCCCGGCAAGATCGTTTCGACCTCGCAGGAAGTCGAAGTGCAGGTGCTGGAAGTCGATTCCGTCAAGCGCCGCATCTCGCTCGGCCTCAAGCAGACCATGCGCAACCCGTGGGAGGTCTTCGTCGAAGGTCACCCGACCGGTTCGACGGTCGAGGGCGAGGTCAAGAACAAGACCGAATTCGGTTTGTTCCTGGGCCTCGAGGGCGACGTCGACGGCATGGTCCATCTCTCCGACCTCGACTGGAAGCAGCCGGGCGAGCAGGTGATCGACAACTACAAGAAGGGCGACATGGTGAAGGCCGTGGTGCTCGATGTGGACGTCGAGAAGGAGCGCATTTCTCTTGGAATCAAACAGCTTGAAGGCGACCCCTTCGCCGAGCCGGGCGATGTCAAGAAGGGCGCGGTCGTGACCTGCGAAGTGATCGAAGTGAAGGAGAGCGGCATCGAGGTGAAGATCACCGGTACCGACTTCACCACGTTCGTGAAGCGCTCGGAGCTCGCTCGTGACCGCAACGATCAGCGCGCCGAACGCTTCGCCGTCGGCGAGAAGGTCGATGCCCGCGTGATCCAGTTCGACAAGAAGGCCCGCAAGGTCCAAGTGTCGATCAAGGCGCTCGAAGTCGCCGAAGAGAAGGAAGCCATCGCGCAGTACGGCTCTTCCGATTCGGGAGCAACGCTCGGCGACATCCTCGGCACCGCGCTCAAGAACCGCGACACCAAGTAAGCGAAACGCAGGTTTCACTGCATCAAAGCCCCGGCGCGAGCCGGGGCTTTTTTGTAGTGAGGTCGTCGCCCGGATGGGGCGAAGTGAAATCCGGGAAAGCCTCTCCGTGAGGCGAGAACCCCGGATTACGCTTGCGCTCCATCCGGGCTACGCGGCAGCCGGCCTTGTTTTCTTCTAATTGCGCCGCAATTGATGTATCCAGATAAGCCAATGGCGACGCTGCGACGGCACAACGCGCCTGGCCTTTCATTTGGAGATATTGAGATGTCACTCGATTCGGACATCATCGTCGATCGCCGCAGGATCCGCCGCAAGCTGACGTTCTGGCGCGTATTGGCCGCGCTGATCGCGATCGCGGCGATCGCAGGCTTCGCGCTGGTCGCGACGCCTGGTGCGCGCGGCACGTTCGCGTCCGCCGGCTCGATCGCGCGGGTCCAGATCGAGGGCCTGATCCGCAGCGATTCCGATCGCACCCAGGCGCTCGAGCGGCTGGAGAATTCGCAGGCCGCCGCCGTCATCGTTCACATCAATTCGCCGGGCGGCACCACCGCCGGCTCCGAGCAGCTCTATGATTCGCTTGTACGGTTGAAGGCAAAGAAGCCGCTCGTTGTCGTCGTCGAAGGCCTCGCCGCCTCCGGCGGCTACATCACCGCGATCGCCAGCGATCACATCATCGCCCAGCAGAGCTCGCTGGTCGGCTCGATCGGCGTGCTGTTCCAGTTTCCGAACGTCTCGGAGCTGTTGAAGACCGTCGGCGTCAAGGTCGAGGAGGTAAAGTCCACGCCGCTGAAGGCCGCGCCCAACGGTTTCGAGCCAACCAGCCCTGAGGCACGGGCGGCGCTCGATGCGTTGGTGAAGGATTCCTATGCCTGGTTCAAGGGATTGGTGAAGGAACGGCGTGGCATGGATGACACGCAGCTCGAGAAAGTGGTTGATGGCCGTGTCTTCACCGGACGCCAGGCCATCGATCTCAAGCTGATCGATCAGATCGGCGACGAGAAGACCGCCGTGACCTGGCTGGTCGAGCAGAAGGGCGTCAAGAAGGGGCTCTCCGTGCGCGATTACAAGCTGCAGCCGCGCTTCAGCGATCTGCCGTTCCTCAAGACGGCGGCCGCAGTAACGCTGGAAGCACTGGGTTTAGGCTCGATTGCGCATCAAATCGGACAAACCGGCGTCGCACAGGCGGTCGATCGGCTCGGAATGGATGGAATGCTCGCCTTGTGGCAGCCGGCGGCGTCGAACTGACCGGAACCGGGCGAGCCACAGAGGTTTTTCCCGTTCGGCGCGTGTAGGTCCAGCCCGCTTTTTCGGCATTTGTCACGTGTTTTCACGACGCTCAACCCTCATTTAGCGTCTTGACAGATCACGGTATTTTCACGGAAATGGTCGTCCGCACGCTCCCGGGTCCTATCTCTCGATGATCAAATCCGAACTTGTTCAGCGTATCGCCGAGCACAACCCGCATCTGTACCAGCGGGATGTCGAGAACATTGTGAATGCGATTCTCGAAGAGATCGTAGCGGCTCTCGCGCGCGGTGATCGCGTCGAGTTGCGCGGCTTCGGTGCCTTCTCGGTCAAGCATCGCCCTGCGCGCGCAGGGCGCAATCCGCGCACCGGCGCCCATGTGCCTGTCGATCAGAAGAGCGTTCCGTTCTTCAAGACCGGCAAGGAAATGCGCGAACGGCTGAATCGCGACCATCCGGATCCAGGCGCGCCAGACTGAGGTCCACCTCAGGGTTTCCCGCGGTCGCCAGTGATGCGGCCGCAACCTTGATTCAAGGCGAGCGAGCCGAGATGCGAAAATTCCTGAGCGCGCTGGTCGTGATTCCGCTGGGCCTGGTCCTGATGGTCTTTGCCGTCGCCAACCGGCATTTCGTCACGGTCTCGTTCGATCCCTTCGTTTCCAACGACCCGTCATTCTCGGCAACGCTGCCGCTGTTCCTGCTCCTGATCGTGGTGGCTGCGCTCGGGGTCCTCGTGGGCGGGTGTGCCGTCTGGTTCGGCCAGCGGCACTGGCGGCGTGCGGCGCGCCGGCATGACGCGGATGCCCGGGCCGCGCGAGGCGAGCTGGCTGATCTGCGGGCCCAGTCTGCCGCAGCAAGGCCTGAGTCCCAGCGCCTCCCCGTTCCCTCCGGTGTGGGGCTTTACGGGCCCGTCGGGCGAGACAAGCAGCGCGCGACGTTGTAGAAGCGGCCGCAACCGAAAAGCCCGTTTTCCGGCCGCGGACCCGCGGCCCTCCATTTGCTTTGAGCCCATATCCGTCGAGAACATGTCCTTGCTCGTCAAAATCTGCGGCCTGTCCACGCCCGAGACGCTCGAAACGGCGCTCGAGGCGGGTGCCGACATGGTGGGCTTTGTGTTCTTCCCGCCGTCGCCGCGGCATTTGTCGCTGGAAGCCGGCCGGGAGCTCGGCCGGCAGGTGAAGCGGCGCGCGCTCAAGGTCGCGCTCACCGTCGATGCCGACGATGCCACGCTCGACAACATCATGGACGCGCTGTCGCCGGACATTTTCCAGCTTCATGGCACGGAGAGCGTGGCCCGGCTGCGCGACATCAGGCAACGGGTCGGTCGTCCGGTGATGAAGGTCGTGCCGGTCGCAACGTCAGCGGATCTCGCCGTGCTGCCCGGTTACGCCGAGATAGCCGAACGCATCCTGTTCGATGCGCGCGCACCGAAGGACGCAACGCGGCCAGGCGGCCTCGGCGCACCATTCGATTGGCATCTGCTCGGAAACCTGGAGCTCGCGTTGCCGTATATGGTCTCGGGCGGCCTCAGCGCCGACAACGTCGCCGAAGCCGTTCGCGTCACCCGGGCCGGTGGCGTCGACGTCTCCTCCGGTGTCGAGAGCGCCCCGGGCGTGAAGGACCCCGAGATGATCAAGGCCTTCATTCGCGCCGCGCGCGCAAGCCAAGATGCAAGTCAAGAGTTGAGCGTCCGATGAATGTTGCAAAACCCAATTCCTATCGCAGCGGCCCCGACGAGCGCGGCCATTTCGGCATTTTCGGCGGACGCTTCGTTGCCGAAACCCTGATGCCGCTGATCCTCGATCTGGAGAAAGCCTACACCGAGGCCAAGGTCGACCCGGCCTTCCAGATCGAGATGAACGGCTATCTCAAGAATTATGTCGGCCGGCCCTCGCCGCTCTATTTCGCCGAGCGTCTGACCGAGCATCTGGGCGGCGCCAAGATCTACCTCAAGCGCGAAGAGCTCAACCACACCGGCTCGCACAAGGTGAACAACGTGCTCGGCCAGATCATGCTGGCGCGACGCATGGGCAAGAAGCGCATCATCGCCGAGACCGGCGCCGGCCAGCACGGTGTCGCCACCGCGACGCTGTGTGCGCGCTTCGGCCTGGAATGCATCGTCTATATGGGCGCCGTCGACGTCGAGCGGCAGCAGCCCAACGTCATCCGCATGGAGATGTTGGGCGCAACGGTCATTCCAGTGCAGTCGGGCACGCGCACGCTGAAGGATGCCATGAACGAGGCGCTGCGCGACTGGGTCACCAACGTGCACAACACCTTCTACTGCATCGGCACGGTCGCGGGTCCGCATCCCTATCCGACGCTGGTCCGCGACTTCCAGTCGATCATCGGCAACGAGACCAAGGTGCAGATGCAGGAGATCGAAGGCCGCCTGCCGGATTCGCTGGTCGCCTGTATCGGCGGCGGCTCCAACGCGATGGGCCTGTTTCATCCGTTCCTCGACGATTCCACCGTCGAGATCTTCGGCGTCGAAGCTGCGGGCCACGGGCTGACGCAACTGCATGCGGCGTCGATCGCGGGCGGTCGTCCCGGCGTGCTGCACGGCAACCGCACCTATCTCCTGATGGACGCCGACGGCCAGATCCAGGACGCGCATTCGATCTCCGCCGGGCTCGACTATCCCGGCATCGGCCCCGAGCACTCCTGGCTGCACGAGATCGGCCGCGTGAACTATCTCTCCGCGACCGACGACGAGGCCCTCGCAGCGTTCCAGTTGCTGTCAAAGCTGGAAGGCATCATCCCCGCGCTCGAGCCGGCACATGCCATCGCCAAAGTGATGGAGCTCGCGCCGAAGCGGACCAAAGATCACCTGATGGTCGTCAACCTCTCCGGCCGCGGCGACAAGGACGTCCCGCAGGTCGGCGACATCCTGAGGGGCAAGAGCAAGTGACCACGCGTATCGACACCCGTTTCGCCGAGCTGAAGAAAGCCGGCCGCTCGGCCTTCGTGACTTATGTGATGGCCGGCGATCCCGATCTCACGACGTCGCTCAATATCGTCAAGGCGTTGCCCAAGGCAGGCGCCGACGTGATCGAACTCGGTATTCCCTTCACCGATCCGATGGCGGATGGTCCCTCGATTCAGGCTGCCGGTCTGCGCGCGCTCAAGAACGGCATGACGTTGAAGAAGACGCTGGAACTGGTGCGTGATTTCCGCAAGGACGACAACGTCACGCCGCTGGTGCTGATGGGCTATTACAATCCGATCTACATCTACGGCGTCGACAAGTTTTTGGTTGATGCCAAGACGGCCGGGGTCGACGGCCTGATCATCGTCGATCTGCCACCCGAGGAAGACGAGGAGCTCTGCATTCCCGCGCTGAAGGCGGGCCTGAACTTCATTCGCCTGGCGACCCCGACCACCGACGACAAGCGCCTGCCCGCGGTGCTCGCGAACACGTCAGGCTTTGTCTACTATGTCTCTATCGCCGGCATCACCGGCGCAGCGGCGGCGGACGCCAATGCCGTTGGCGACGCGGTCGCGCGCATCAAGCGGCATACCAAGCTCCCGATATGCGTCGGTTTCGGCATCCGCACGCCGGAGGCGGCGCGCGCCATTGCCGAAAAGGCCAATGGCTCGGTAGTCGGCACCGCGCTGGTCGATGCGCTCAAGAACAGCCTCGATGCGGAAGGGCGCGCGACGGCCAAAACCGTCAACGCCGTCGCCGAGCTGACGGCGGCACTGGCCCAGGGCGTCAAGGGCGCGCAACAGGCGGCGGAATAGGCCTTAATTCCGCGGCCAAGTCCGACGAGCAAGGCGGACGATACGGCGGCTTGCCGGGCCGGGTCCCGGCCGCCATATATCCCTTCAGGTGGTCCCCAGGCGGGATCGCACATCGGAGCAAACCATGAACTGGCTTACCAATGTGGTCCGGCCGAAGATCCGCAACATGCTGCGGCGGGAGACGCCGGAGAATCTGTGGATCAAGTGCCCGGATTCCGGACAGCTCGTGTTCTACAAGGACGTCGAGGCCAACCAGTTCGTCATCCCCGGCTCGAACTATCATATGCGCATGAATGCGGTGGCGCGTCTGAAGTCGATTTTCGACAATGAGACCTGGTACGACGTCGCGCTGCCTGACGTCACGCCCGATCCGCTCAAGTTCCGTGACGAGAAGAAGTACGTCGATCGCATCAAGGATGCCCGCGCGCGGACCAATCTGAACGACGCGATCAAGGTCGGCTACGGCAAGCTCGAAGGTGCCGCCGTCGTCGTCGCGGTGCAGGATTTCGACTTCATGGGCGGCTCGCTCGGCATGGCCGCGGGCGAAGCCATCGTGCGCGGGCTCGAGCTCGCGGTCGAGAAGAAGTCACCCTTCATCGTGTTCGCCGCCAGTGGTGGCGCGCGCATGCAGGAAGGCATCTTGTCGCTGATGCAGATGCCGCGCACCACGGTCGCGGTGCAGATGCTGCGTGAAGCAAAACAGCCCTACATCGTCGTGCTGACCAACCCGACCACCGGCGGCGTCACTGCGTCCTATGCGATGCTCGGCGACGTGCAGATTGCCGAGCCCGGTGCGCTGATCGGTTTTGCCGGCGCGCGCGTGATCGAGCAGACCATCCGCGAAAAACTCCCCGAGGGGTTTCAGCGCGCCGAATACCTCAAGGAGCACGGCATGATCGACATGGTCGTGCATCGCCACGAATTGCGCCCGACCCTGGCGCGGCTCTGCCGACTGTTGACCAGGGCGCCGGCGCTTGAGACCGCGTCAAAGCCGGTGCAGCCGGTCGTCAGTCCGGCGCAGATTGTATCGGCTCCCGAAACGGCGCCGGCCGCGCCGCACGCGTGAACGCTTCCTCCGACCGCGCAAAGCCGCCGCTCGACGAATTGATCGGGCGGCTGTCGGCCCTGCACCAGAAACGCATCGATCTCGGGCTGGAGCGGATGCACCGCCTGTTCGAGCGGCTCGGTCATCCCGAGCGCAAGCTGCCGCCGGTGATCCACATCGCCGGTACCAACGGCAAGGGCTCGACGCTCGCTTATCTGCGCGCGACGCTGGAGGCAGCTAACCTGCGCGTCCACGCTTACACTTCACCCTATCTCGTTCGCATCAACGAATGCTTCCGGCTCGGCCGCGTCGGGGGCGGCGTGCTGGTCGGCGACGACGAGTTGCGCGCGGCACTGGAAGAGGTCGAGCGTGTCAATGCCGGCGAGCCGGCCACCGTGTTCGAGCTCAAGACGGCGGCTGCATTTCATCTGTTCGCGCGGAACCCGGCCGATGTGGTTCTGCTGGAGGTCGGCCTTGGCGGTCGGCTTGATTCAACCAATGTGGTTGACGCGCCGGCGGCCTGCGTGATCACGCCTGTCAGCATGGACCACATGGATTTCCTCGGTGACACCTTGACGTCGATCGCGGGCGAAAAGGCTGGGATCATCAAGCGTGGCGTGCCCGTGGTTTGCGCCGAGCAGCCGGCTGAGGCGATGGCCGTGATCGAGGCGCAGGCCAGGCGCATGCGCGCGCCGTTGTTTGCCGCGGGCGAGAGCTGGCATGTCAATGTCGAGAACGGGCGGCTGGTTTATTCCGATGAGCGCGGCTTGATGGATCTCACAGCGCCGCGCCTGTTCGGCCGGCACCAGTTCGACAATGCCGGTCTCGCCATCGCGACGTTGCGGGCCACCAACGCCTTCAAGATCAACCAGGCGGCGTTCGAGGCGGGGATCGTCGGTGCGGAATGGCCGGCGCGGATGCAGCGCATCGCTTCGGGCGAGCTGCTCGCTCTCGGCCCGCAGGGCTCGGAGATCTGGCTCGACGGCGGCCACAATGCGGAAGGCGGCCGCGTCGCGGCGGCCGCGCTCGGCGATCTCGAAGAGCGGGTGTCGCGGCCGCTGGTCGTGATCGTGGGCATGATGGCCAACAAGGACGCGAAAGGCTTTCTCGCCAATTTCGCCGGTCTGACCCGTCACATCATCGCAGTGCCGATTCCCGACACCGACAACGCGATGCCGGTCGACCGCCTTACGGATGCCGCCCGCAGCCTCGGCATGCGCGTCGAGCCCGCGCCCGGCGTGGAGGCCGCACTGCGCGCCTTGGCGAAGCTCGCCTACGAAGTGCCGCCGCGCATTCTGATCACCGGCTCGCTCTATCTCGCCGGCCACGTGCTCGCCATCAACGGCACGCCTCCTGTATAGTCTTCGCTCCATCCGAGCTACGGGAAGACCCATGCGTTTTGCCGCGATTGCCGACGTCCACGGAAATTACCTGGCGCTGGAAGCTGTGCTCGCCGACATCCGCGCGCAAGGCGTCTCCGAGATCGTCAATCTCGGCGACATGCTGAGCGGCCCGCTCGATGCGCGCCGGACCATCGAAATCCTGATGCAGCTCGATGCCGTGCACGTGCTCGGCAATCATGACCGCTATCTGCTCGACCGTCCGCCCGAGAAGATGGGCTCGTGGGATCGCCCGGCCCATGCCGCGCTCAATGCCGCGCAACTCGACTGGCTGCGCGCGCAGCCGATGACGCGCGTCTTTCGCGATCAGGTGTTCCTCTGCCACGCGACGCCCGACAATGACGAAGTCTATTGGCTCGATACCGTGCATCCCGACGGCGCGGTGGCGCTGTCGCCGCTCGATCGCATCGAGAAATTTGCGCAAGGCATCACGCAATCGCTGATCCTGTGCGCCCACACCCATCTCGCCCGTGCCGTGCGACTTCGCGACGGAAGGCTGATCGTCAATCCCGGCAGCGTGGGCGGCCCGGGCTTCCGTGACAAGCATCCGTTCCCGCATGTCGTCGAGGCCGGCACGCCGCACGCGCGCTATGCGATCCTTGAGCTAACCGATGGTGCCTGGCAGGTCACGTTCCGCCATGTGGTCTATGATCACGAGGCGATGGCCACGCTCGCTCGCCGCAACGGCCAGCCGGAGTTGGCGAACGCGCTGGCGACGGGATGGCTTGCCTAGCGGCTACGGCTACGGCTGTTTTAGCAGCTTCATCGGATCCACCGCCTTCTGCTTCAGCTGCTCGAAGCTGCATTGCCGCGGGGCCTTGTCGAGGCGCCAGCGCAGGATCGAGGTGCCGTGGCGAAAGCGGTCGCCGCTGAAATGGTCATAGCAGACCTCGATCACCAGCTTCGGCTTGAGCGGACACCACTTCGCCGAGCGCTCGGTGGACCAGCGGCTGGGGCCGCCCGGCGCGTTGCCGGTGAAGCCGGGCTCGCCGATCAATGCCTCAAGCCGATCGGTCAGGTCAGGCTTTTCCGCCGCTTTGATCGCCGAGGTGAAGCCGACATGGTGCAGGAGACCATCGTCATCGTAAAGCCCGAGCAGCAGCGAACCGACCACGCTCCGGCCGGCGATCTTGTTGGTCGCATAGCGGAAACCGCCGACCACGCAATCGGCGCTGCGGAATTTCTTGATCTTCTGCATGCCGTCGCGATTTCCCGCCTGGTAGGGCAGGTCGACGCGCTTGGCGATGACGCCGTCCGAGCCGCCGCCGGATTGCGCCAGCCACTTTTTCGCAAGGGCGTAGCTCGTCGTCGCCGGTGAGAGGCGGAAGATGCTGCTTTTCAGATTCGCCTTGGCAAACGCTTCCAGCGCCGGTCGCCGCTCCCTCAGCGGTTGCCCGGCAAGCTGCTTCTCCCTGGCCGTCGCAAGCAGATCGAAGGCGAGATAGAGCGCCGGCGTCTCCTCCGAGAGTTTCTTCACGCGGCTCGCCGCAGGGTGAATGCGTTGCAGCAGCGCGTCGAAGGAAAACCCCTTGCCGTGCGGCACGACGATCTCGCCGTCGAGGGTGAAGCGATCCGCCTTCAGCTTCAGCGCCGCGGCGACGATCTCGGGGAAATAACGCGCAAGGTCTTCACCGGATTTCGAGCGCAGATCAATGCTGCCGCCGTTGCGCGAGAGCAGGCAACGAAAGCCATCCCATTTCGGCTCGTATTGCCACTCCTTGCTGCGCGGGATCGCGTCGACCGAGCGCGCCTCCATCGCCACGAGGGGGTCCGACTTTCGCGCGCGTTTTGCGGGAGGAGGAGGCAACAGGCGGGACTCATCATACGCTGGACATGTCCCATCAACGCGAAACGGCCGACTTTCGCCGGCCGTTTCCAAAAATAATCTTGCGCGCGGCGGATCAGACCGCGGAAGTGATCCACTGCTGCAGCTTCGCCTTCGGCGCCGCGCCGACCTGGCGGGAGGCCATCTCGCCGCCCTTGAAGATCATCAGGGTCGGGATCGACATCACGCCATATTTCGACGCGGTCTTCGGGCTCTCGTCGACGTTGAGCTTCACGATCTTGACCTTGTCGCCCATCGCGCCGGCGATCTCGTCGAGCGCGGGTGCGATCATGCGGCAGGGGCCGCACCATTCGGCCCAGAAATCGACGACCACGGGGCCGTTTGCCTTGAGCACTTCGGCTTCGAAATCGGTGTCAGAAACCTTACCAACGGCCATGGGAGTACCTCGTACCTGAGAGAACGGCGCGACGGGAATCGCGCCAAGATCATGGCGTCAACCTATGAATGGCTCCTTGCCGGGTCAAGGACGCTCACACCGAGATGAAGAGATGCCAGCGCCGCGTCCAGCGCGGGAGCCGAAATCTCCATATATTCAAGGGCCTCGGTCCAAAGCAGGACGGCGCGGACAGGCTTTTGGGGATAAAGCCGCGATAGCACCGCCCGATAGAGCGCAAGCTGCCGGACATAGGCGGCGGGCGCCGCATCGGCGCTCCTGGGAGCCGCCTGATTGGTCTTGAAATCGACGATCAGGACCTCATCCGGCCGAACGACCAACCGGTCGATCTGCCCCGACACCAGCGCCCGGGCGTGGCCCGGCCGTTCCAGCCGGCCGACGATCGCGACCTCCGCCCGGCTGCCGGCCGCAAACACGGGCGCAAACCGTGGCTCGGCGATCAAGCCGAGCACCTTGTCGGCCAGCGCGGTCCGGTCGGCCTCCGCCCAATCCGCCGCGTTGCGCGCCATGAAGCCGAGCGCGGCCTCGCGTCGGCGCTCAGTGGCGATGTCGGGGAGCGATTGCAATAGCCGGTGCACCAGCGTGCCGCGTTGCAGCGCGAGCGCGCGGGACTGCACTGATTCGCCCGACTGCACGGCGCGGCCGTCCCCGGACGGCTGGCCGGAGGGGCGCACCGGATCGTCGTCGATGGTGTCGCGCGGTGCCGGCGTCCGCAGCCAGTCCGGGAGCGCGGTCGCCTGGTCCAACGAGGCCGCGGGCGTGCCCAGCGCCACGACATCCTCCGGTCGGGAGAAGCGCGTCGCCTTTCCCAGCGGCGTCTCGATCGTCTCTTTCGTCAGGCCCGAGCCGGCGAGCCCGGTGTCGACCAGATCGTACCAGCTCAGCTTGCGAACCGTCTTCATGTTGCCGGGCATGCAGCCGCCGACGATGAGCCGGTCGGCGGCGCGCGTCATCGCGACGTAGAGCAGGCGGCGATATTCGTCCTCGGTCTCCTCGAGCATCGCCTTGCGCGCCTCGACGACGGGTTTGGGATCATCCGCCTTGCGTCCGGCCCAGACCACCACCTCGCCGCCATTGCCGCGCGGGACATGGATCAGCCGCAGCCGCTGCGAATCCGCTGGCGACGATGTAGTGTCGACCATGAACACGACCGAGGCCTCCAGGCCCTTGGCGCCGTGCACGGTCATCACCCGCACCTCATCGCGGGAGATCTCCATGTCGCGCTTCACCTCGGTATCGGCCGAGCGCAGCCAGGCCATGAAACCCTGCAGCGAGGCGGGCGCCTTGCGCTCGTAGTTCAGCGCCAGCTCCAGGAACTCATCGAGCGCGTCATTGGCCTCATGACCGAGCCGGCGCAGCATGCGCGCGCGTCCGCCGTCTCCCCCGAGCAACCAGGCGTAAAAGGCGAACGGCGTCTCCTCGCGCGCCCGCGTTTCGCAGGCTTCGAGGCCTCGCAACGCCGCAGCGAATGTCTCGCTTGTCGTGGCATGCTCGCCAAGCGCGCGGCGCAGCGATCCCTTGCGGTCATGGGCCAGCTGGAACAGATCGTCGTCATCGAGCCCGAACAGCGGGCTCTTCAGCGCGACCGCGAGCGCGAGATCGTCCTGCGGCAGCAGCAGCGCATCGGCAAGGTTCATCAGGTCGATGATTCCGATGTGCTCGGTGAGCTTGAGCCGATCGGCGCCCGCGACCGGAACGTTGGCATGCTTCAGCGCCTGGATCACGGCATCGAACGCATTGCCGCGCCGGCGCACCAGGATCAGCATGTCGCCATAGCGCAAGGGACGCCGCTCGCCTTCGTGCCCGGTCAGCGTGCCGCTCTCGACCAGCCGCTTGATCTCGGTTTGGATCCGGCGCGCGAGCTTCACCTCGGGGCTGGTGGCGGCGACGCCGTCGAACGGCGCGCGCCAGCCCTCGATTTCCTGCCTGTCGTCGGCTTCCGCAAGGTCCCACAGCTCGATCACGCTGGGGCCGGCATCGCCGAGTGCATTGTGCAGGGGATGACCGGTCTCGAGCGAATGGATGCTCTTGTAGATCGCGGGCTCGCGGAAGACGTGGTCGACCGAATGCAGGATCGCGGCGCCGGAGCGGAACGAATAGGTGAAGGCGACCGGATCGAATTTCAGTCCGGCCGCCGTGAACTTGCGGTGCAGTTCGCGCCGGCG
This sequence comes from Bradyrhizobium sp. CW1, assembly GCF_023100665.1. Taxonomy (NCBI): domain Bacteria; kingdom Pseudomonadati; phylum Pseudomonadota; class Alphaproteobacteria; order Hyphomicrobiales; family Nitrobacteraceae; genus Bradyrhizobium; species Bradyrhizobium sp. CW1. The sequence continues at coordinate 8,162,422 of NZ_CP064684.1, read as the reverse complement.
TGCATCGAATTCCCGGGGCTGGGCGCCCTGGAACGAGAAGATCGACTGCTTCTCGTCGCCGACAGCGAAGACGGTGCGGTTCAGGCCCTCGCGCGCACCTTCGCCGGCGGTGAACTCCGAGATGATGTGCGCGACGATGTCCCACTGCCGCGGACTTGTGTCCTGGGCTTCGTCGATCAGCACGTGATCGACGCCGCGGTCGAGCTTGTAATGCACCCAGCCCGAGGAAACGCGATCGAGCATCGCCAGCGACTTGTCGATGAGGTCGTCATAGTCAAGCAGCCCGCGCTCCTGCTTCTCGCGGCGGTAGTTTGCGGCAGCCGCGGTCGCGATATGCAGCAGGGCCGCGGTGCGGTCGCGCATGGTCACCGCACGGCGCGTCTCGACCAATCCGGCGACGCGCTGCGCCTCGTTCTCGAACAGGCGGGCGACGGACGGGTTGTGATCGCAAAACTTCTTGGTCAGCACCGCCTTGCGCGGCAGCTTTTCGTCGGTGAGGAAAACGCTGAGATAGGCATCGACCTGCGCGGCGCCGGAAAAGACCTTTGCCTCGCGAAGCCGGCAGGCCTGGTCGTTGTCGGACTTGCTGCCGTCCTCCAGCGCAAAGGCGATCTCGTTCCAGCGCGATCGCGGCAGGAACGGACCGTCGACAATCTCCGTCTCGACGTCCTCGATGCGATCGTTCGCGTCCACCCCCAGCGCCGCTGCCATCTGCACGGCAGCCAGCTCCGCGCTGCCGGCTTCATCGGTCCAGGCCATGAAGTGATCGCGGCTCAGGCAAGCCTCGCGCACCACCTCCTTGAAGGTGACATCGGCGGCGCTCGCCATCGCGGTCAGCAGCGCGCGGCCGGTCACGCTGTCTGGGTCGCGCGCGGCCTCCAGCAGCACCTTCAGATTGGCGCGTTCCATCATGTCGGTCTGGTCGCGCTCGTCGATCACGGCGAAGCGCGCGGGGACATTGGCCTCGAACGGAAACTGCTGGAGCAAACGCGTGCACAGCGCGTGGATGGTCTGCACCTTGAGCCCGCCCGGCGTCTCCAGCGCACAGGCGAACAGCTTTCGTGCGTCGCGCCGCAATTTTGCAGTGGGATGCGGGATGCCGACCGCGCGGATCGCCGCATCGAGTGCCGTGTCGTCGAGCGTCACCCAATGCCCGAGCGTGGTGAACACGCGCTCGGCCATGTTGGCGGCAGCCGCCTTGGTGAAGGTAATGCAGAGGATCTTTTCCGGCGGCACGCCCGCGAGCAGCAGGCGGATCACGCGCTGCACCAGCACATGCGTCTTGCCCGAGCCGGCATTGGCCGACACGAAGGCCGACGCGGACGGGTCCGATGCGCGCGCTTGCCTGGCGCGCACCTCATCCGGGATGGGGCGCGGTGCCTTCACCATTCCTCGATCCCCAATCCACCGGCCGCGGACCATTCCTTGATCCGGGCGAGATCGTCATAGGCGCCGTAGCGATTGGTCCACATCGGCAGGTTCAACGAGGTATAGGGCTGGTTCTCGTCCTCGAAGGCGCGGATCAGCGCCTCGAGCTTGGCCCTGGCCTCGGCAGCCGCGGTGTCCGGCGGCTGCGGCTCGTCGCCCTGCTTGAACTTGAGTTCGAGAATGCGTTCTTCGCCCGGCGGATTGTTGCCGCTCAGGCGAACATAGACGAGCTGGCTCACGGACGCGCCGGCATCGATGTCGGGAAAACCACCCTCGCGCAGGATCGCGGCTTCCAGCGTGAGCTGCGGCGACAGGCCCATGCGGACCTGCTTGCCGGTCGGTGGCTGGCCGGTCTTGTAGTCGAGGATGGCGTAGCCGCCGCCCCGGCGCCGTTCGATGCGGTCGGCGCGCGCGGAGAGACGGAAGCTGCGCCCATGGTCGAGCGGGATCGAGATCTCGCCGCGAGTTTCCGCGGCGATCGCCTCGATCGCGTCGCGCCGCGCCGTCTCCCATTCGCCGAACCAGCGTGCGATGCGCTGGAAGCGCGGCCACCACAGCGCCCGCGCCTCGGGTCGCTCCATCAGCCGCTCAAAGTATTTTTCGCCGATCGCGCGCAGCACGCGCGCCGGATCGTCGGGCAGATCGGTGGCGTAGCGTTCCGTGAACTCTCCGAGCGCATCGTGGATCGCCGAGCCGCGGTCGGCGGCCGACAGCGGCATGTCGACGGGATCGAGCGCGTCGAGCCGCAAAATGTGTTTTGCGTAGATCGTATAGGGATCGCGCAGCCAGTCCTCGATCCCAGTCACAGACATCCTGAGCGGCCGGGTCGCGCGTGGCGGTCGCGGCTCGGGCTGCTTGATCGGCCTCACCTCGTCGGGCTGGTCCAGCGCGGCTGCGAACTGCACGTATTTCTCGCCCGCGCGAATCGCGGCCTTCCAGTGCGCATCGCCCGCGACCGCCTCCAACCGGTGCAGGAAGCGCGAGGCAACCGCCGGGGCACCGCCAGCCTTGGCGGAGTGGGTGAGGATGACCTCGTCGCCGCCCAGCAGTTGCGCAAAATCATGCGCGGAGAGGCCGATACGGCGTTCCGGCAGATCGAGGCCCAGCTGGTGCCGCATCGGCCGGCTCAGCCACGGATCGATGCGCGGCGCCGGTGGCCAGACCCCCTCGATCAGCCCGCCGATGATGATGCGGTCGGCCTGCATCAGGCGTGATTCCAGCGGTCCGTAGATCTGGAGCCGCGCGCCTGGCCTGTCCCGCCGCCGCACCGCGCGATCGCTGAACGCGGTCTGGAACACGTCTGCGTAGTCGGGCAGCGTGACCATCAGTCCGCTGGTCGTGCCGCCGCGCAGGAGATCGTCGAAGGCGCTCGCGAGCGCGAGGCCCTCGCGGTCCTCGAAGGCCACGGAAATGCCCTGCTCGTCGCGCGACAGCTCGATCATGATCTCGCGATGCCGATGCGCGAGTTCGGCGAAGTCATACGGTTTTGATGACGCAAGACTCTCGATCGGCGCCAAGGCTTGTCGTAAGGCATCGATCAGCGCCTGGATGCGATCGAGGTCTTCCGCCTTGAGACGTGCGCGCGGCTCGGCCTTATGCAGCGCGGAGACTTCGCTGCGCCACAGCTTGGCCAGCTCCTCGCGAAAGCGATTGAATTCGCGCAAGAGGCCGGCGGTGCCTGCAGGCGGGCGCGTGCCGCGCAACAAGGCGAGCTCCAGGCCTTCGATCGCAGCCTTCCATGCGCCAGGGGCCCGGCCGAGCCGGCATAGCGGATGCTTCAACATTGCGAGCAGCGTCGGCGGCTCCAGTCCCTTGGTCGCAGCCTCAGCTGTCAGTCGGGCAAAGACGCCGGCGGAGGTTTCCATCAGGACGTCGCCGCCGGAATCGTCGAATGCGAGATCCCACCGGGTCAGCGCGGCCATCACCCGCCGCGCCAGGGCGCGATCGGGCGTGACAAGTGCGGCGGATTTGTCGAGGTGCCGCGCCTCGCGCATCGCAATGGCGATGGCGAGCGCTTCCATTTCAGGGTTGGGAGCTTCGACAACCGCGAGGTTCTTCATACCGCCGGTGATCTTTAAGGCCACATCCGGCTGCTTCAACCGATCGTGCCAGATCTCGGTCTTGGCCGATGGCCGCATCGATTCGGAGGCGAGCAGATCGCGACCGCCTTCCGCCGGAGGCTTGAGGATATCGACGTCGCTGCGCTTGATGCCAAAGCGATCCAGCAGCGCGTGCATGGCATATTGCGGATGGTTCGAGACCGGATGCTCCGCGAACTTGCCGAGCGCATCGCGGACGCCGCCGATGCTGCGCCAGGCATCGTCATCGAGATCAGTGTCGAGGCCGGGCAGCACCACGGCGCCATGCGGCAGCGAAGCGACTGCGTGGAGAAATCTTGCCGTGGCCGGCATCGAGCCGGTCGAACCGGCCGCGATCACGGGGCCATGGCGATGCACGGTCAGCCGCCTGGCTTCGGCATTGATCAGGAGGTCGCGGCGGGCAGCGGGTTCGATGCGTTTGATTTCGGCGAGATGACCGGGCCAGGCGATGCGCGCGATGCGCAGGAATTCGAGCGAATGCTGCCAGTAGCGGTCGAGCATATCGGGCACGAGGCCATCGAGCGCGCTCCAGTCGACGCCGCGCGTGACCATGTCGTCGATCAGCCGCGCGAGATCGGACGCCAGTGCCAGCGTCGACGCGGGGCCGCCGACGACCAGCGGAGACAGCACCGGACCCTTGGCCCAGGCCGCGACGAGTTGCGCCAGTGTCAGCCGCCGTTCGAGCTCGCCGAGCCGCGGCGGAATGTCGAGCGGCGTTGCGCCGGAAAACTGTTCGCCCTCATCGGCGAAAGCGAGCTCATCCTCGTCGATGTCGCCGAGCGCGACGATCCGCGGCAGCACGACAGCCTCCGCCTTCATCTCGTCGAGGAAGATCTCGCGGACGACGCGCATGGCGCGCCGTGTCGGCAGGTACAGCGTGGCATCCGCCAGCCGTGCCGGCTCCTTGCGTGCCTCAAAGCCCTCGACCAGCCGGCCGTCGAGCAAGCCTGAGACGACGGTGCGCAGGAACGGAACTGAGATGGGAACGCTGAAAACGCGCATGAGCTGCCTGATTCGGGAATCAGGCGCCAATATAGGGAGGCGGAGTCAAATGGTCATGGGCGGAGGTGGGATAGTCCCCGCTGTTTGCCGGACCAGAACAGGTGCCGTAGGGGACAATGGCGCAGCCCTACGCCACGCTCTCCAGAAACGCCTCTTCCGCCGCGTGCACGGCATCAGGCGTGCCGACATGCATCCAGACGCCGTCGAGGCGAAGGCCGAACAGCCGCTCCTGCTCGTTGGCACGATCGAACATCTTGGTCAGCGAGAACTCGCCCGCGGGGGCATCGGCGAAGATCGACGGCGACAAAATCGCAGCGCCGGCATAGACGAACGGAACGACCTCTTTTTCCTTGCGCTTGCGCAGGGCACCGTCGGCCAGCATGCCGTAATCGCCGCGGCCGCTATAGCCGATGCTGGTCGCCGTCGGCGCCATCAGCAGCAAAATGTCCATCCGCGCGGGATCAAAGTTTTCGGCGAGCCGCGTCAGGTTGGAGCGTACGCCGTCGATCCACAGCGTGTCGGAATTGACGTGAAAGAACGGTGCGTCCCCGAGCAGCGGCAGTGCCTTGACCACGCCGCCGCCGGTGCCGAGCACCTGGTCGCGCTCGTCCGAGATGGTCACGCGCGGATGCTGGCGGGATGCGGTGTGATCGATGATCTGGTCCGGCAGGTAATGCACGTTGACCACCGCCTCGCTCACGCCGGCCCGACCGAGCTTGTCGAGCACATGGTCGAGCAGCGGCTGGCCGGCCACCGGAACCATCGGTTTCGGCATCTTGTCCGTCAACGGACGCATGCGCAGGCCGAACCCTGCGGCGAGCACCATGGCTTTGGTCGGTTTGACGGGCATCCTTCGCTTTCTCAGACCTACTGATCTCGCGTTCGCAGCAATCCTAACATGAGGTTCGACCGACCGCACCGCGTCTTAACCGCCTTAACCACCTGCCGTGACGCTTGTACGACAGGTGTTGCCGTTACGCCCCGATGGACGTTGACCGCGCCTTTTTCTTCTTGTCACCGAGCTTGAGAAAGTTGACGCCGATCTGGTCACCATTCACCCAGGCGAGCTCGCAGCGTCGGTACGCAAGTCCGGTGGACGACAGCAGCAGAAAAAACTCCTTCAGATGCAGGCCTTCGACTGAGCCGTCGATGGTCAATTTGGCGCCGCTGTCGGAGACGTCCTCCATGGTGCAATCGCGCCGCCAGGTGCCGTCGATACCCATCATCTGGGCCGCGATCCCGCGCTCGAAAACAACCCGGCTGTTGCCGCGCTGGTCCGTCTTCACCGCCATCTGCCCTGCTCCAGCCCCGTAATCATCCGGCTGCTCCGCCGCCAGGTTACCGGCGTCTTGGCTAACAGCCGGTAAATCGAGCCCTGAATCAGCCTTTTCAGCCCCTACTAGCCTTTTCCGCCTTGGGCCTCAGCCTTGGGCCGGGCCTTGGGCCTGCCTTTGGGGCGGCGGGACGTTGGCGAGATACCAGTCGCGCAGATGGGCGAGCGTGGGATGCGCCAGGGAGCGCTGGAGATAGGTCCAGATCCGCGGCTGGTGACGCAGATAATGCGGCTTGCCGTCGCGGCGGTTGAGGCGGGCAAAGGTGCCGAGCAGACGCGTGTTCCGCTGCGCCGACATGATGGCGTAGAGCTCGGCGAAGCCGGCCGCATCGAAGCTCGCCTCGCTGGCGCGGCGCGCCTTGATGTAGCGCGACAGCAGCGTCAGCTCGATCGCCTCGGGCACGTCGATGCGGGCGTCCTGGAGCAGCGACACCACGTCGTAGGATTGCGGCCCCAGCACGGTGTCCTGGAAATCGATCACGCCGACGCGTTCGATGCCGGTGCGATTGCTGAGCCAGATCAGATTCGGCGAGTGATAATCGCGGATGATCCAGGTCTTCGGCGCGGCCTGCGCCTTCTGCAGCAACTCGCGCCACATGGCGAAAAATTCGGCGCGCTTCGCGTCGTCCAGCGGCGCGTTGCGATCAGGCAGGTACCATTCCGGCATCAAGCCGATTTCGATCAGCAGCGCCTCGATATCGAAGACGGGAATGGCGTAGGTCTGCCGCCCGAGCGGCAGCGTTTGCGGCAGCGTCTTGCCGTGCAGCACGGCCAGCAGATCGGCCGCGGCTTCGTAGCGTTCGGCGATCGGGCGCGGCGGATCGCCCTCGATCACGCCTTCGGTGCCGAAGTCTTCGCTGATCAGGAACCCGTGGTCGAGGTCGGAATGATGGATCGCGGGCGCCGAGATTCCCTGCGCGCGCAGGCCCTCGTCGATGGCGACGAAGGGTTTGATGTTTTCGGCGAGATGCACCGCGGCGCTGTAGGATTTTCCGTTGTACATCGCAGCACCATCGGGGCGCTGCGGCGAATTCATGAGGATGACGATCTCGTCGTCGCGCTGCAGCCGCGCATAGGAGCGCGTCGAGGCGTCGCCCGCCATGCGTTTGCGCGTTGCCTCCATGTAGCCGGATGCATCGAGGAATTCGCGCAGCGCCTGCAGCCGCGCGACGATGGCGGCAGCCTTGCCATGGCCGGTGATGTCGGCGGCGCGTGCATTCGAGCCCAGCGCCGGCCGGTGCGTCAGCGCGATGTCGATGCGGTCTTGAGGCATCGCCGACGGCGCGCGCTCCGGCCATTCGATCAGGACGAGGGTTGCTTCCGGCAGCGGCGACAGCCCGATCTCTTCGAGCTCGCTCTCGTCCTCGACGCGGTAGAGGTCGGCATGCATCACCGGGAACGGTGGCAGCTCGTAGCCCTGCACCAGCGTGAAGGTCGGGCTCGGCACTTCCAGTGCATCGTCGCCGGCGAGGTAGCGGATCATGGCCCGCGCCGCCGCGGTCTTGCCGGCCCCGAGATCGCCGGTGAGCGTGATGACATCGCCGGGGCCGACCAGCAGCGCGAGGTCGGCCACTAGTTGCGCAGTGGCTGTCTCGTTGCGGAGCGCGACGGCGAATGTGGTTGGCGCAGTCATTCGGCGGCGTCGCGATGCGCCGCCTGGTCGGTCGGGAAGTCACAGATCACGACCGTGCCCCTGCCCACGATCGAATCCACCCGGATATTGCCGCCATGCAACTCGACGAAGGAGCGCACCAGCGACAGGCCGAGCCCGGCGCCGCGATGACGCGAGCCTTGCGAGCGGCTCTCGAACCAGTTGAACACCTTGTCCTTCATGTCGGCAGGTATTCCAGGCCCGGAATCTGTCACAGTGAAGACCACACTGCGTTCGGTGCGGCGGGCGCTGATGCCGACGGTGGAATCCGGTGGAGAAAACCCGACGGCGTTGGCGAGGAGATTATAGAGCACCTGCACCACGCGCTTCTCGTCGCCGGTGAAGCTGCCGACATCGGGCGCGATCTCGACCTTGAGGCGGATGCGGTCGGTGGCGAGCCGGTCCTGAAGACCCTCGGCGGCGAGCTCGATGGTCTTGCTGACGTCGACCGGGCCGAGTTCCAGCTTCATGGCACCGGCGTCGATGGTGGCGAGATCCAGGATGTTGTTGGTCAGCGCCAGCAGCGCATTGGTCGATTTGGTGACGTAGTCGAGATATTCGGCCTGTTTCGGGGTCAGCGGCCCGGTCGAGGGATCGCTGAGGAAATGCGCAAAGCCGATGATGGTGGTGAGCGGCGAGCGCAGCTCGTAGGAGACGTGGTGGACGAAATCCACCTTCATCTGGTCGGCCGCCTCCAGCGCCTCGTTGCGCTCGCGCAGAGCGCGCTCGACGTTCTCGGTGTCGGTGATGTCCTGGAACGTCAGCATCGTGGCGCCGTCGTGCAGCGGCCGGATCATGCCGTCGAGCACGCTGCCGTCCTTGCGCTCAAGCTTCAGCGGAATGTCGGCGCGGCTCTCGATCGAGGTGACGGCCTCGCGGATCTGCCGCCAAACGATCGCGTCGTCGAACAGCTGATGGCACCAGCCCTCGACCGTCTGGATGTGCGGCTCGTCGCGCATGGCGTCAGCGGACAGCTTCCACATCCGGACGAACGCCGGGTTGAACAGCTGCGCCCTGCCATTGCTGCCGAACACCGCAACGCCCTCGGCGAGGCTATCCAGCGTCTCACGCTGGACCCGGATCATGCCGTCGAAGCGGCGGGCGAGCTCCAGGCTCTCGGTGACGTCGTCGAACAGATAGGTGACGCCGCCCTCGGGATTCGGCGTGGTGACGACGGAGAGCGCGCGCCCATCGGGCAGATACCAGGTGTCCTTGGCGGCCTCGACCGCCCGATAAGCCTCGTGCAGCTTGGCCTTCCAGGCGCGGAAGTCCGGCTGCTCCGGCAATTTGCGCGCGGCGCGAAGCTTGTCGAGCACGCTGGAATCATCGGGGTTGGCGTCGAGAAAGGTGCGGTCGAGGTCCCACAGCTGGCGGTAGGAATCATTGTAGAAGGCAAGCCGGCGCTGGCCATCGAACACGGCAACGCCCGAGGAGAGCTGGTCCAGCGTACGGCGATGCGCCTCCGCCATCCGCACCAGCGCCGAGCTCAAGGCATCCGCCTCGCTGGCATCGATGGCAACGCCGACATTGCCGCCACCGACATTGACGGCGCGCACATCATAGATGCGCCGCTCGCCGCCGATCACGATCGGCAGCCGCGAGGTGAAATTGGCCGCTTCCTTCAGTCCCCGCTCCATCGCGGTGCGGTCGGCGCTGTCGAGCAGCTCGAGCTTGCGCTCCTGGGCGTCGGTGATGCTCGCCGCCTCGGTCGCACGGACATAGGCGGGATTGGCATAAGCCAGCGCGCCGTTCTCGCCCTTGGCCCAGATCGGCCAGGGGGCGGCGGTCGCGAAGCCGCGCAACATCTCCGTCTCGTCGGAAAGTGCCTTGTAACGCAGATTGGTCTCGGCCAGATCGCGGCGGAGCCCCGAGAGTTCGCGAATCCTGACGATGGCTTGGCCACCGATGGCGCGGCCGATGGCCTCCAGCGTGTGGCCATGCGCGGTGGTGAGCGTCAGCTGGAACCCGTCGCCGCGGTCGCGCAGCGCATCGACGGCGTGATCCATCTGCAGCGCCGGTTCCGGCGGCAACCAGGTTCCAAACGCGAGCACGCGCTGCGGAGAGGAGTCGCGCGGCAGCACCATGGAGATGTCACCGGAGATCTGCGCGCGATTGTCGCCGGCCGGCCAAGAGATCAGGATCTGCGGCTCGGCGAACAGCAATGCGCCGAAGCGGTCGGCCTGGAGCTGGAGTTCCCCGATCCGGGCGCGCAGCCGCGCCTCGTTCTTCGCCGTGCGCACGCGCGTGCGCATCAGGAGGATCGCGGCGACCACCGAGAAGCCGAGCAAGGCCAGCGCGGTGGCCAGCACCGCGAGCTCCTGCCGGTTGAAATCCAGCAACGTTGAGAGTGTGTCGACGAGGTCGGCGGCCTCAGCCGGCGCAGCCGGCAGCAGCGCCGCGAGAGCGCTTCCCAACAAGCCGTTGCGCACCAGCGATGTGCACGACAGCAGCGTCCGACGCATCGACACGATCACGCCTGACATAGTTGCCCCAAGATCGCACGAATTTGCGCGCGGCGACCCCCGTCGCGCGCGAATCAAACGACAATACCCTCACCGTGACTCCACCGGTAAGAGTCCAGATCGTGAACGCAACGGCGGTCCCAAAAAAATGCCGAAGGCGGTGTTCCAATTCGCGTAATTCCTCGGGTGATTCGGTGTGTTAGCGGCCGGTCGAGCCGAATCCGCTGGTCCCGCGATCGGTCGCGGACAATGTCGACACGGGAACCAGCGCGGCCTGCACCATTGGCGCAATCACCATCTGCGCGATGCGCTCGCCGCGCTTGACCACGAAGGCGGTCTGGCCGTGGTTGATCAGGATCACCTTGATCTCGCCGCGATAGTCCGCGTCGATCGTGCCCGGTGAGTTCAGCACGGTGACGCCGTGCTTGGCCGCAAGCCCGGAGCGCGGCCGCACCTGCGCCTCGTAGCCGGGCGGCAACGCGATCGCGAGTCCCGTCGGCACCAGCGCGTATTGGCCGGACGCGAGCGTCAGCGGCTCGTTCTCGGGCACCGCCGCCATCAGGTCGAGACCGGCGGCATCATTGGTCTGATAGGCCGGCAGCGGCAGCCCCTCCGCATGGGGCAGGCGTTGCAGTTCGACGGTGACTTTGGTGCTCAAGATGCGGGCTCCCGGGATTTGCCGGTCACGCTCTTTGCGATATGCGCGACCAATCGAATGGCGACCTGTTCCTTGGTCATCGCCGGCCAGGAATCAACTGCAATGTCGCCATCCTTCTCATCGTTCTTCTCACCGCTCTTGCTGATGAGGTGCACGGTGTTGCGGTCTCCGCCCATCACCCCGGTTGCGGGGGAGACGTCGTTGGCGACAATCCAGTCGCAGCCCTTGCGGGCAAGCTTCGACTTGGCGTTGTCGATGAGGTGCTCGGTCTCGGCGGCAAAGCCGATCACCAGTGGCGGCCGCTGGTCGGTCAGCTTGGAGATCGTCGCGAGGATGTCGGGGTTTTCGACCAGCTGGAGCGGCGGCATGCCGGCCGAAGTCTTCTTCAGCTTCTGCTCGCCTTCATTGGCGACCCGCCAGTCGGCGACGGCGGCGGCGAAGATCGCGATGTCAGCGGGGAGCGCGGCCTGCACCTGCTCCAGCATCTGCCGTGCCGATTCCACATGCTTGACTGTCACGCCCTGGGGATCGCTGAGATCGACCGGGCCGCTGACCAGGATTACCTCGGCGCCCGCGGCCTGTGCCGCGGCGGCGATCGCAAAGCCCTGCTTACCGGAGGATCGGTTGGCGATGTAGCGCACCGGATCGATCGGCTCGTGGGTCGGACCAGCCGTGATCAGCACGCGCTTGCCGGCGAGGGGGCGCGGCAACGGCGGCCGCAGCAGTCGCTCGGTGGCAGCCGCAATTTCGATCGCCTCGGACATGCGACCGATGCCGGCTTCACCGGCTTCCGCCATCTCGCCGGAATTCGGCCCGATCAGCATCACGCCGTCGCGTTGAAGTTGCGCGACGTTGCGCCGCGTCGCCGCGTTGTTCCACATCAGCGGGTTCATCGCCGGCGCGAGCAGGACCTTGCGGTTGGTCGCAAGCAGGATGGCGCTGGCGAGATCGTCGGCATGGCCGTTGGCCATCTTGGCCATCAAATCCGCGGTCGCAGGCGCCACCACGATCAGGTCGCACTCGCGCGCCAGCCGGATATGACCGGCGTCGAACTCGCTCTCGGGATCGAACAGGTCGGTGTGGACGCGCTCATGCGAGAGCGCGCTCACGGCCAATGCCGTGACGAATTGTTGCGCCGCCTTGGTCAGCACGCAGCGGACCTCGATCCGCCGCTCCTTGAGCCTGCGGATCAGGTCGAGCGATTTGTAGGCCGCGATCCCGCCGCCGATGATCAGGGTGACGTTGGCCTCGGGGAGGGCGCCGCTGCGCTGGGGCGTGGGGGTGGCGGAAGCCGCGGGCGGCGCCGTGAACGGCGTCAGGGGCTCCTCGCGGCCCTCGATCAGCTCGCCGAGGATGACCCGGACCTCTTCCTCGACCGACCTGCGGTTCCTGGCCGAGCGCAGCCTAAGGTAAGTTTTGATGCCTTCATCGAGCTTGCGAATGGTCAGGCTCGCCATGACACCCCTCCAGCACAAATGATGGCGATGCTATCATTCGCATGATTGCACTGCAATCAAAGATTCCGGACGGCGATCAGGATGCCGATGAAGGTCGCGGCGATGATCCAGAGCGCCACGGTGCGCCAACGGTTCTTGCGGCCTTCGCTGCGGCCCATCGCCGCGATGCTCTCCGGCGACAGCCGGATGCCCTCCCGGGTCATGGTCTCCAGCTGTTCGAGCACCGTAACCGAGCGCGCGGCGATATCAGGCAGGCGCATCAGGATGCGCGCGAGATCGCCGGTGCCGGAGATCGCGCCCTGGACCCGGCCGATCGGACCGAGATTGCGCTCGATCCATTCCCGCACCACGGGGTCGGCGACCTTCCAGATGTCGAGCTTGGGATCGAAGCCGCGTGCCACGCCCTCGACCACCACCATTGTTTTCTGGAGCAGGATCAGCTCGGGCCGCGTGGTCATGTCGAACAGGCCGGTGACCTCGAGCAGCAGCGTCAGCAGCCGCGCCATCGAGATCTCTTCCGCCGTGCGGTTATGAATGGGCTCGCCGATGGCGCGGATCGCTTGCGCGAAGTTCTCGACCGAGTGATGCGCCGGGACGTAGCCTGCCTCGAAATGCACTTCCGCGACACGACGATAGTCGCGGGTGATGAAGCCGAGCAGGATTTCGGCAAGGAAGCGCCGCTCCTTCATGCCGAGCCGGCCCATGATGCCGAAATCAACCGCGACGAGGCGACCGGCGTCATCCAGGAACAGATTGCCCGGATGCATGTCGGCGTGGAAGAAGCCGTCGCGCAGCGCGTGGCGCAGGAAACTCTGAATCACCTTGCGGCCGAGATCGGGCAGGTCGACCTGCGACTCGGCCAGGCGCTTGTGATCGTTCAGCGCGATGCCGTCGATCCACTCCATCGTCAGCACGTTGTGCGTGGTGCGGTCCCAGTCCACGGTCGGTACGCGGAAATCAGGATCGTCGCGCGTGTTCTCCGCCATCTCCGACAGCGCCGCGGCCTCGAGGCGCAGGTCCATCTCCATCGCGACCGAGCGCGACATGGTGTTGATGACCTCGATGAGACGCAGGCGCCGCGCCTCGGACGAATAGGACTCGGCCTTGTATGCGACGAAGAAGAAGTCGGAGAGGTCGCGGCGGAAGCGTGCGGCCACGTTGGGGCGCAGCACTTTCACGGCGACCGCCTTGCGGATGCCATCGCGCAAGACTTCGCCGCGATGCACCTGTGCGATCGAGGCCGCTGCGACCGGCGCACTGAGGCTCGCGAATACGTCCGTCAGCGGACGCTCCAGCGACGTCGCGATCACGGCTTCCGCTTCGACTTGCGAAAACGGCGGCAGGCGATCCTGCAGGCTTTCCAGATCGCGCGCCATGGCAACGCCGACCACATCGGGGCGCGTCGCCAGAAATTGCCCGAGCTTGAGATAGGCCGGGCCCATCCGGGTCAGCGCGCGCGACAGCCGAGGCCCGTCCTTAGGGCCGCCCCGTTCGACGATGCGCGCAAGCTTCAGCGCGAGCTGTCCGGGCGGCGGCACCAGGCTGGGATCGACGGCGCCGAACACGCCCTCGCGCGCGAAAACGAACGCGGCGCGCATCAGGCGCGCACTATGGGTTATGGCAGAGATCACAAACGCCAGCCCGAATGCAGTGCGACGATGCCGCCGGACAATATCTGCCAGTTCACGCGGGCGAAGCCGGCATTACGGATCATATCGGCGAAGGCGTTGGGTCTTGGGAACTTGCGGATCGACTCGACCAAATATTGGTAGGACTCGGCGTCACCCGTGATCATGCGGCCGAGCGGCGGGATGACCTTGAACGAGAACAGGTCATAAAGACGATCGAGTCCGGGCATCTCGACGGTGGAGAATTCCAGACAGAGGAAGCGGCTGCCTGGCTTGAGCACGCGATAGGCCTCGGCCAGCGCGAGATCGATCCGAGGCACGTTGCGAATGCCGAAAGCGATCGTATATGCGTCGAAGCTGCGGTCGGCGAAGGAGAGCGCTTCCGCATTGCCCTCGACGAAATCGACCTGGGTCTTGAGATGCCGCTTTGCGGCGCGCTCGCGGCCTACCTCCAGCATCCCGGAATTGATGTCGCAGACGGTGGCATGGAAGCCGGGGCCTGCGGCCTTGGCGGCGCGGAACGAGATGTCGCCGGTGCCGCCGGCAACGTCGAGCAGCGCGAACCGCCGGTCGCCTCGCGGCGGGTCGAGCGCGGTGATCATGATGTCCTTCCAGACCCGATGCAGGCCACCGGACATCAAATCGTTCATCAAATCATAGCGCGACGCCACGCTGTGAAACACATCGTTCACCAGCGTCTGCTTGTCGCCCAGGGGGACGTCCCTGAAGCCAAAATGCGTGGTTTCGCCCGGCCGATCCATTACTCTACTCCACGAGGCGGACCATAGCGCGCCCGCCGCAATGGCGCTATCACACCGCTCTCATAAGGTGAATGCCTGACCATGCCCGAATTGCCCGAAGTCGAGACCGTCCGCCGCGGCCTTCAGCCTGTCATGGAGGGTGCGAAAATCCTGGTCGCGGAGACCCGCAGGCCTGATTTGCGCTTTCCTTTCCAGCCGGACTTCGTGGCCCGACTGAAGGGGCAGGTCGTCACGGGGCTCGGCCGCCGTGCAAAATATCTCATGGCCGATCTCACCTCCGGCGACGTGCTGTTGATGCATCTGGGCATGTCGGGTTCGTTTCGCGTCATCAAGCCGGACAACGAGGCGGCGCCGGGCGAGTTTCACTATCCGCGAGCCAAGGACTCCGCGCACGATCACGTGCTGTTTCGGATGTCCTCCGGCGCCGACATCATCTTCAACGATCCGCGCCGCTTCGGTTACATGAAAGTGATCGCGCGCAGCGCGCTCGACGAGGAGCCGCTGCTGCGCGGGCTCGGGCCCGAGCCGCTTGGCAACGAATTTGACGCCGCGATGCTGGCGCGATCCTGCGCCGGCAAGACCACGAGCCTGAAAGCCGCGCTGCTCGATCAGCGCGTGGTCGCCGGGCTCGGCAATATCTATGTCTGCGAAGCCCTGCATCGTTCGCATCTGTCGCCGCGCCGGATCGCCGCGACGTTGTCGACCAAGGCCGGACAACGCAAGGGCGTTGCCGGGGGCGAGCCGACCGACCATGCAAAGCGATTGGTCGGCGCGATCCACACCGTGCTGAACGACGCCATCAAGGCCGGCGGCTCCAGCTTGCGCGATCATCGCCAGACCTCGGGCGAGCTCGGCTATTTCCAGCACTCGTTCAAGGTCTACGATCGCGAGGGCGAGAAATGCACCACGCCGCGATGTGGCGGCATCGTCAAGCGTTTTACGCAGAACGGCCGGTCGACCTTCTGGTGTCCGAAATGTCAGAAGTGAAAATCAGGCTCGTATCCGAGAGGTCGTAAGTTCAGCGGCGGTGACGAGCCCACCACGACCGTCATTGCGAGCGCAGCGAAGCAATCCAGAAGCTTTCCAACGAAGCAGTCTGGATTGCTTCGTCGCAAAGCTCCTCGCAATGACAGCGGAGATAGAGTTTCCCAAAAACGCGAAGCGAAGCAATCCGGCCGGGCTGGTGGCCGGATTGCTTCGTCGCTAAGGCCCTTCCGGATGGTGAAGGTCCGGCTGCCATCCGAGCGATACCCCCGCTCAGGACGCCAGTATCGTAGTTTCATCGGCGGCCAGCTCGGCGGCGACGTGCAACATTCCGTCCGCGGCCGCGATGACCTGGTCGATCAAGACATTGGTCGTGACGTCGAGCTCGAGCCGGGTCTCAATCCAATGCCAGAGGCCGCGGATCTCCTCGGTCGACTTGCCGTTCGGCGCGAATTCGCTCACCGCAAGGCCGCTGGCGAGCGAGTCCTGGTGATCGTTGCGCATCACGATCAGGGGACGCGCGAGCACCTCGGCGAGATCAAGCGCTGCTTCCTCGGCGAGCGTGTTGGCGGCGTTGTCGATGCGCTGGCCGCGGATCGGGGTTTGGTTCAGCACGAAGCTGTAAGGCCGCTTCCAGGCGCGCGCGACGCTCAGCGTCGAAACGGTCGCTTCGATGTCGGCGACGCTCGGGCGTGCCGGGATCAGGCAGAGGTCGGAATGGCGGATCGCGGCGGTGGTCGCGGCGCTGAGGCCGGCGGCGGTATCGACGATCGCAATCTGGAGACCGCCGTCGGCGAGCATCTTCAGGCGCGGCTCGATATCGGCGGCGTGATAGATCGGCTCGACGACGAGATCATCGGTGGTGCGGCGGCGCTGCCAGTTCGACAGTGTGCCCTGCGGGTCGGTTTCGATCAGGCGAACGGTGAAGCCGGCCTGCTTGGCTGCCAGCGCGAGGCCGATGGCGAGCGTGCTCTTGCCGCTGCCACCCTTTTGGGTGGCCAGTGCGATCGTGTGCATTGAAGATCAATCCTTTGGAGTGCTTGGGTCTCGGGAAACGCCACGCGAACGTGCATCGATCTCGATGCTGAGCTCTTCTCGCTCAGGACGTGCCGGCCCGATCCAAAGGGGATCGCGGAGGTCCGAATCAGCAGTCACGATGATGGCGGAATCGGGAATGCCAACGAATCCGTACCATTACTGGACCCGTACTCGTCCGTGTGCTGTGCTTGCAGCCGTGAATAATAAGGACAAGCGGCATGGGCGGAAACTGGCGCGACCGGACGGCGACGAATTTCGAATGCCAGAAGATGCCGGCGGTATCGAGCCGCGGCATGGTGGTCAGCAACCATCCACTGGCCTCCAGCGCCGGCGCGGAGATGCTGGCCGCCGGCGGCAACGCCATCGACGCCGCGATAGCGACCCTGTTCACGCTGACCGTGGTCGAGCCGATGATGGTGGGCATCATCGGCGGTGGCATGGCGCACATCCGGCTCGCCGACGGCAGCCACCGTTTCATCGACGGACAGAGCACCGTGCCCGCGGCGGTGCTTGACACCAGCTACACCCCCACGCCGGGTTCCGCGCATGATGTGTTCGACACCGTCGGCAATGAAAATCTCAACGGACCAAAGGCGGTCGCCACGCCGGGCTCGCTGAAAGCCTGGTGCGAGACGCTGCGCTGCTTCGGCACCATGAGCCTTGCCGACGTCATGCAGCCCGCGATCAAGCACGCCGCGCGCGGCTATGCGACGACACCCTATCTGCACGAATGCATCACCGAGAGCGCCGCCGAGATGCGCAAGGACAAGCCGATCGCGGCGATCTATCTGCCAGACGGCGAGCCGCTCAAGGTCGGCGAGCGCGTGGTACAGGCCGAGTATGCCGAGACGTTGCGGCATATCGCCGACCACGGCGAAAAGGCGCTCTATGAGGGGCCGCTTGGCGATATCCTGGTCGACTATATGGAAAAGGCCGGCGGCTTCATCCGGCGCAACGATCTCACCAGCTACAAGACCGTCGAACGGCAGCCGATCCGCGCCGATTACCGCGGCTGGACTATCTTTGGCCCGCCGCCGCCCGCGGCTTCCGGCGTGCATATCGCACAGATGCTGAACATCCTGGAAGGCTACGACATCCAAGGCCTCGGCTTCGGTACGCCCGAGACCATCCACTATCTTGCCGAGGTCCTGAAGATCGCATTCGCCGACCGCGCCGCGGCCAGCGGCGATCCTGATTATGTCGGCGTCCCCGTGGAGCGGCTGACCTCGAAGGCCTACGCCGAGGAGCGCCGCGCTGCGATCGATCCGGCACGGGCGCAGAGCTGGGGCGCCGGCGTGTCGCAGCTTGAAGGCGCTCACACCACGCACATGACGGCGGCGGATGCGTTCGGCAACGTGGTTGCGACCACGCAGACCATCAACAATCTGTTCGGCGCCAAGATCATGATCCCGGGCCTGGGCGCCATCGCCAACAACTACATGAACCTGTTCGATCCGCGTCCAGGCCACGCCCTGTCGCTGGCGCCGGGCAAGCGGGTGACGACCTCGATGTCGCCGATGATGGCACTCCGTGATGGAAAGTTGCGCTATGCGCTCGGCTTGCCCGGCGGAAAACGAATCTTCCCGAGCGCGATGCAGGCGCTGCTCAATCTGATCGACCACGGTATGAGCTTGCAGGAAGCAGTCGAGGCGCCGCGGGTCTGGACCGAAGGCAATGCGCTTGAGGTCGAGCAGAGGGTGCCGGAGAGCGTGCGCGCGAAGCTCGCGGAGCTCGGCCACAAGGTGCAGCCTGTCGCGGCAGTCGCCGGCGGCATGAATGGTATCGCCTTCCACGACGACGGCACCATGAGTGGCGCCGCTTGCTGGCGTGCGGACGGCACGCCGGTCGGGATCTCGGGTGGTCTTGCGAAGGCCGGGATCAGGTTCAGGCTGAGCTAGGTCTCATGCCCCGGACGCAGCGCAGCGCTTCTTCAGCGGCGCGCATTTCATGCCGCACCGCGCCCGGGACACGAGAGCTACTTGCGCACGCAGATCACGCGCACGACAGCGGCTTTCGCATCTGTGGACGTTCCGTTCGCCGCGACACCGTTCGCCTTCAGGAAATCGCGCACCGTCTCCGCGGAGACCATCACCGCCTGCGACGCCGGCACCGACGTCGCGGGGCCCGCAACCATCGCCGGCTTCAATAGTGCGATGCCGGCGAACTTGCCGTCGCCGTCGATGGCGGGGCTGCCGGAGAAGCCGACAGACGGTGGCGGTGAGAGTGGGGAATCGCCACCACCGACGGATGCCAGCGTAGCCTTGAGGCTCGACACACCCGCGGCTCCGCCCTGGCTCTGCGGATCCGCGATACCGATGACATCGACACTCGTCTTCGCTGCGCCGGCCGCGAGGTTGAGGGGCTCCAGGCCGCGGGCGCCGTAAATATGCAGCAGCGCGAGGTCGTGTTCCCGGTCCTCGGCGAGACGGTCGGCGCTGCCATAGCCGGCGATCGTGATCGCGAGGCAGCTATCAGTGACGAGGCGGTCCGTGAGGATCGCGCCATCGTCGCTGACGACAATGCCGGTGCCATATTCGACGGTCTTGCGTGGCGGCGGCCCCGCCTGTGGCCCCGACGGAAACGCGTTGAAGGCGCTCGACATCGCGATCACGACCGGCTCGACCGTGTTCTCGGTCGCCTGATCGTAGAGGATCGTCATGATGCGGACCTCGTCACCCCTGGAGGTGCCGCGCAAATAGAATTTCTTCAGGCCCTGCAGACCCGACAGCACGAAGAAGTCGGGCTTTACCACGGTGTAGTCGACCTTGCGACCCGGCTCTTTCTTCTCCGCTTCGGCAAGCTTGGCTGTGGTCGGGTTCGCCTCCTTGCGGCGGCTGAGCAGAACCTGCACCGTGCCAGTGGGCGAGGTCCATTTCGAGCCGTTGGCGTCGGTCGCCTGCTGCGGCACCAGCTTTGAGGGAATGCCGAGCCGCGCGCCGCTGGTCATTTCCGTCACGATCTTCCAGCCGACGCTGTCCTGTTTGCGGCGCGCGGTCTCGGCGAGCGCTGCGCGTTCCTGCGGATTGAGCACGCCGGTCGCCTTGCCGCCCTTGGCCTTCTGATACTCCTTGATGGCCTCGACCAGGCGCGCGCTGACGTCGCCGGTGATGGCGCCGTTATACTGGCCGACCCAGGCGAGGTCGGACTGCAGCGACAGCCGCTCCGCCTGCGCCATGGCATCGGCCGTCGCAGCCGGCGTCTGCAATGCAGGAGGCCGGATCGGAACGGTCTGGACCGGCTTCGGCTTGGTGCCGGGAAGCTGCGGTGTCGTCATCTGGGCGTTCGCGCCTGTCGCAGCCGCAAACATCAGTGTTGCCGCAAGCATCGATCTCATGACAAATCCAGCCCGCCCATTGAACGCAATGCCATTGAAGCACATCTCGTTGGTCGCGAACAATGTTGCGGTGGTTCAGACCGGCAGGAGAGGTCTAGCTCCTCATCCTGAGGAGCCGCGTAAGCGGCGTCTCGAAGGATGAAGGCCGTGCAGCCGCAGCGGGGCCTGCATGGTTCGAGACGGCGCTTCGCGCCTCCTCACCATGAGGAGAGGATCTGGAAGGATAACGATGCTGAGCCCGGACGAACTCGAACGTTATGCCCGCCATATCGTGCTGCGCGATGTCGGTGGCCCCGGCCAGGCTGCGCTGAAGCGGGCCTCCGTGCTGGTGATCGGCGCCGGCGGGCTCGGTGCGCCCGCTTTGATGTATCTGGCGGCCGCCGGCATCGGTACGCTCGGCGTGGTCGATGACGACGTGGTGTCGCTGTCGAACCTCCAGCGCCAGGTCATTCACACCACGCCCGATATCGGCCGGCACAAGGTCGAGAGCGCGGCCGAACGGATCTCGGCGCTCAACCCGCATGTCCGCTTCGTCGGTCACGCCACCTGGCTCAATGCCGACAATGCGCTGTCGCTGATCGGGGACTATGACCTCGTGCTCGACGGCTCCGACAATTTCTCGACCCGCTATCTGGCCTCGGACGCCTGCTTCTTCGCCAAGAGGCCGCTGATCACGGCGGCGCTCGGCACCTTCGATGGCTCGCTGACCACCATCCGCGCGCATGAGACAAACGAGCAGGGCGAATTCAATCCGACCTATCGCTGCCTATTCCCGGAAGCGCCGCCGCCCGGGACCGTGCCGGCGTGCGCGGAAGCCGGCGTCATGGGCGCGCTCGCGGGCGTGATGGGCTCGATGATGGCGCTGGAGGCGATCCGCGAGATCGTCGGCTTTGGCGACGGCCTCGTCGGCCGCCTCCTGATGATCGATGCGCGCGCGATGCGCTTCGAGACGCTGCGTTACGCGCGCGATCCCGCCAATCCGCTCAATGGCGATGGGCCTGTGATCACCGATCTCAGCGCCCATCGCACTTGATTGCAGACGTTATGCTGTGGCCGGCTTCTCGCTGTCGAGATGCGCCATCTGCTCAGCGGCGTAACGCGTGCCGGCAGCGACATCGGGCGGGAAGGCCGTTGCCAGCACGGCGAGATGAGCCGGCGTCAGCGTGACCTTGGCCGCGCCGAGTGCTTCGGTGAGGCGGTTGCGGGTGCGGGCGCCGACCAGCGGCACGATCTGCTTGCCTTGCGCCGCCACCCAGGCGATCGCGACCTGTGCCGGCGTCGCGCCAATCTCAGCGGAGATGGCGCGCAGCTGCTCCACCAATGCGAGATTGGCATCGAGATTCGATCCCTGGAAGCGCGGCGTCATCAGCCGGTAGTCCTTGCCTGTCTTGCCGGAGTCCTTCGACCAATGGCCGCTGATGAGGCCGCGCGCCAACACGCCGTAAGCCGTGATGCCGATGCCGAGCTCGCGGCAGGTCGTCAGGATGTCGCGTTCGATGCCACGCTCGATCAGCGAATATTCGATCTGGAGATCGGCGATCGGGTGCACGGCATGCGCGCGGCGGATGGTGGCGGAGCCGACCTCGGACAGGCCGATATGTTTGATGTAGCCGGCCTTCACGAGATCGGCGATGCCGCCGATGGTCTCCTCGATCGGAATGTTGGGATCGAGCCGCGCCGGACGGTAGACGTCGATGTAGTCGGTGCCGAGCCGCTGCAGCGAATAGGCTAGGAAGTTCCTCGTTGCGGCCGGCCTCGTGTCCATGCCGGTGAATTCGCCGGCAGGACCGCGCAGCGCACCGAACTTGACACTGATCTGCACCTTGTCGCGCGGCACCTCCTTGAGCGCTTCGCGCACCAGCATTTCATTGTGGCCCATGGCGTAGAAATCGCCGGTGTCGACCAGGGTAATGCCGGCATCCAGTGCGGCGTGGATCGTGGCGATGCTCTCGCCGCGATCGGCGGGGCCGTAGACCTCGGACATGCCCATGCACCCGAGACCGAGAGCGGAGACGGTGGGACCGGTCGAACCGAGTTTGCGCTGTTCCATGATGGCTCTCCTCGAAAAGGCGCTGACTGCGCCGCGTGACGAGGCCTGATATGCGCTTGGTCGATTGCGCCGATAAGCTGGACAATCGAGAATGGCTTGTTCACATTAACGAACAATGGCTGAGCCCGACCTGCGTGATCTCGACGTCTTCATGGCGGTCGCCCGCACCCGCAATTTCCGGCGCGCGGCGATCGATATTCGCGTGTCGGTGTCGAGCCTTAGCCAGCGATTGCGGGACCTGGAGGAGCGCCTCGGCGTCCGCCTGATGAACCGCACCACCCGCAGCGTCGCCCTGACCGAGGCGGGCGAGCTGCTGCTGTCGCGCGTGGCTCCGGCGCTGCGCGATGTCGGCGAGGCCCTCGATCAGGTCCGGGGCCTGCGCGAGATGGCCTCGGGCCGGCTGCGCATTAACGCGCCGCCACCCGCGGTCGATCTCGTGCTGGCCCCCATGATCGGGCCGTTCCTTAAGGCCTATCCGCAGGTCGACCTCGAGATCGTTTCCGAGAGCGGGTTTGTCGATATCGTCAGCGCGGGCTTCGATGCCGGCGTACGTTATGGCGAGCATCTCGCGCAGGACATGGTGGCGATCTCGCTCAGCGGCCCGCAGAGCTATGTCGTAGTCGCTTCGCCCGATTACCTCGCGCGCCGCGGCAAGCCGGAGCATCCGAAGGATCTGCTCGACCATAATTGCATCCGCGCCCGCTACTCCAGCGGTGTCATGCACGATTGGGAGTTCGAGAAGGCCGGCCAGCTGGTGAAGGTCGATCCGCCGGCAAAGCTGATCTCGACCAACATGGGCCTTTCCATGCGCGCCGCGCTCGACGGCGCCGGCATCTGGGCGACGCTTGATGGTTATGTCGGCGAAGCCCTGAAGTCCGGCGCGCTCGTCAGTCTGATTCAGGATTGGTGCGAGCCGTTTCCCGGGCCGTTCCTGTACTATCCAAGCCGGCGACAAACGCCGCCGGCGCTGCGGGCCTTTATCGATTTCGTTGCCGACTGGCGCAAGCGCGAAACACGCAGCAAATAGACCTCACAGCATGCTCGGCAGCACGCGATCCGGCGGCTTGTGCGCATCGAGGAAGGTTCGGATGTTGATGATCACCTTCTCGCCCATCTCGACGCGGCCCTCGATCGTGGCCGAGCCCATATGCGGCAGCAACGTCACCTTGCCGGCCTTGGCGAGCCGCACCAGCTTCGGGTTCACCGCGGGCTCGTGCTCATAGACATCGAGGCCGGCGCCGCCGATCTCGCCGCCTTCGATCAGCTTGATCAGCGTGTCCTCGTCGGTGACCCCGCCGCGCGCGGTGTTGACGATGTAGGCGTCCTTGCGAATAAGCTTCAGCCGGCGCGCCGACAGCAGATGGTAGGTCGCCGGCGTGTGCGGACAGTTCACCGAGATGATGTCCATCCGTGCCAGCATCTGGTCGAGGCTTTCCCAATAGGTCGCGCCCAGCTCTTCGGCGATCTTCGGCGCCACCGGCCGACGATTGTGGTAGTGGATCTGCAAGCCGAAGGCGCGGGCGCGGCGTGCGACCGCCTGGCCGATGCGGCCCATGCCGATGATGCCAAGGCGCTTTCCGCCGATGCGATGGCCGAGCATCCAGGTCGGCGACCAGCCCGGCCAGGGTTTTCCTTCCGTCAGGATCGAGGCGCCTTCGATCATCCGCCTGGGCACGGCGAGGATCAGCGCCATGGTCATGTCGGCGGTGTCTTCGGTCAGAACTTTCGGCGTGTTGGTGACGGTGATGCCGCGGGCATGCGCGGCCTCGACATCGATGTTGTCGACGCCGTTGCCGAAATTCGCGATCAGTTTCAACCTGCAGTCGGGCTGGTTGACGATGTCGGCGGAGATGTGGTCGGTCACGGTTGGGACCAGCACGTCGGCGGTACGGGCGGCTTCCGCGATCTGCTCGGGCGACATCGGCGTGTCGTCGAGATTGATCCGCGCGTCGAACAGCTCGCGCATCCGGGTCTCGATCGAATCCGGAAGCTTGCGCGTCACCACGACGAGGGGCTTTTTCTTCACCGACATGTCCTGCCCTCATGAGGCGTTGCGAGCCGCCTCTGTCGCCAAAGGCCGGCCGTTGAGGCCTCATTAACCCGGTTGTTCGACACTGCGCTTGCCGTGTCGTCCCCGGCGTTTCCTTCAAGCTCTCCCGACATTTCCGGCCGGAAAATCGGGACAAACCGGTTGTTCAGATGTCCGTCCTCTCTAGCAGAAGGCCGGGCCAAGACAAGAACCACGGGTAAAGGGCTCGGGAACACCCGCGTGGGGCGGGGTCAGGGGCGACAGCGGCCTGGTTTGGGAATTTAGGGCGAGGGACCGGCTCGGCCGGACCTTCGACAGGAGACGGGTTGATGGCGTTGGGGCGTTTTTGTTCGGTGATGGCGCTCGTTTGCACCTGGTTGAGCGCTTCGGTCAGTCCCGGGCATTCGGCAAAGGACAACACCCCTCAGACGGCCTCAGGCCTCCCGGTGCCGCGCTACGTCAGCCTGAAATCGGATCACGTCAACGTCCGCGCCGGCCCGACCAAGGACAACGACGTCGCCTGGGTCTACACCCGTTCCGGCCTGCCGGTCGAAATCACCGCCGAGTTCGAGAACTGGCGCCGGGTCCGCGATTCCGAGGGCGCCGAGGGTTGGGTCTATCACTCGCTGCTGTCGGGCCGCCGTACTGCTGTCGTCACCATGAAGCACAAGGACGAGCTCGCGCCGATCTACGACCGCGCCGATCCCGAGAGCGCGGTTGCGGCCAGGCTCCAGGCCGGTGTCGTCACCCAGGTGAAGAAGTGCACTGCAAACTGGTGCCGCGTCAGCGGTAACGGCTTTGACGGCTGGATCCAGCAGGAGCGCCTCTGGGGCGTCTACTCGGACGAGCAGGTGAATTGATCTGGGCGGGAGCGGAACTGTTGCTCCACCGTCATGCCCGGGCATCCACGCATTTTTCGACGCCTGACCGAATAACGTGGATAGCCGGGACAAGCCCGGCCATGACGATCAAATCAGCAGTTCAGGATAGATCTCAGCGCTTCTTGCGCAACCGTACGACCATGTCGATGCGGGCGATCTCGTAACCCGCGGGCACCTCAGGCATCTTGGACAGCGCCAGATGCGGATCCTCGATGTCGACCAGCTCATGGCTGTTCTCGAGGTAGTAGTGATGGTGGGTCGTGACGTTGGTGTCGAAATAGGTCTTGGTGCCGTCGACGCTGACCTGACGCAGCAGACCGGCATCGGTGAGCTGGTTCAGCGTGTTGTAGACGGTCGCCAGCGAGACCGGCACCTTGGCCAGCGTCGCTTCCTCGTAAAGCATTTCAGCCGTGAGGTGACGTGCACCCTTGCCGAACAGGAGCCAGCCGAGCGCCATGCGCTGGCGCGTGGGGCGAAGCCCTGCGGACTGGAGCATTTCGTTGACGTCGTGCCACGGGCAGCCGGTCAACGCCGGCTGGCGGCCGGACATAAGAGCCGCCGCATGGGCCTCTTCGTCGCGATGGGGCGCGTTATTTTCGTTCATTTCCAGCTTCGGGCACGCGTGAACACTGTCGTTGCCCAACATATATGGAGAGATAGATGCAGATGCAAGTTTCTCGCAACTAGAGCGGTTCTAATCAGGCAGGGAACCGGGGTGGCGGCCCGTCATTTTACCTTCATGAGAGCGCTTTGCTACCCGAAATGGCCTGTGTTAGAGAGCCCGCGGTTCCGCTTAACCCATTTTGGCGCGACCCGGCATTGAGGGCCGCTCGCTATCCATCCAGGGTCCTTCGGTATTCTCGTCTGACAATGGCAACAGATGTCGCCTTTCGAACAGGATGGGGCCCATTTTCGCCGGAAACGCCGCTCAATCGGGGTTTGAACACAAAGGCTTCCGCATGCTGAACAGGCGCAACGGTTACGAATATGAAGATCTGCTGGCATGTGCCCGCGGCGAGATGTTCGGCCCTGGCAATGCGCAATTGCCGCTGCCGCCGATGCTGATGTTCGACCGCATCACGGACATCAGCGAGACCGGCGGCGAATTCGGCAAGGGGGTGGTGCGCGCCGAGCTCGACGTGAAGCCCGACCTCTGGTTCTTCGGCTGCCACTTCAAGAACGATCCGGTGATGCCCGGCTGCCTCGGGCTCGATGCGCTGTGGCAAATGGTCGGCTTTTATCTGGGCTGGAGCGGCGGTGAAGGTCGCGGTCGCGCGCTTGGCCTGAACGAGCTGAAGTTCAGCGGCCAGGTGCTGCCGGAGGCCCGCAAGGTTGTGTACAACATCGATATCAAGCGCGTGATGCGTTCAAAGCTGGTGCTCGGTATCGCCGACGGATGGCTTTCGGTGGATGACCAGATTATCTATCGCGCAAAGGATTTGAAGGTCGGCCTGTTCAAGCAGGGCACGAGCCTGGGCTGAGCGCATCACCACGAAGACAACGATTGAGGCGAGGCTGTCATGAGGCGGGTTGTGGTCACCGGGATGGGCATTGTCTCCTCCATCGGAAACAACACCCAGGAGGTGCTTGCGAGCCTTCACGAGGCGAAGTCGGGCATTTCGCGGGCTGAAAAATATGCCGAGCTCGGCTTCCGCTCCCAGGTGCAGGGTGCGCCGACGCTCGATCCTTCGACGGTGGTCGACCGCCGCGCCATGCGTTTCCTCGGTCAGGGCGCGGCGTGGAATCACGTCGCGATGGAACAGGCGATCCAGGATTCCGGTCTTTCGCCCGACGAAATTTCCAATATTCGCACCGGCATCATCATGGGCTCCGGCGGTCCGTCGGCGCGCACCATCGTCGAAGCCGCCGACATCACCCGCACCAAGGGACCGAAGCGTGTCGGGCCGTTTGCAGTGCCGAAGGCGATGTCCTCCACGGCCTCCGCAACGCTTGCGACCTGGTTCAAGATCAAGGGCGTGAACTATTCTATCTCGTCGGCCTGCGCGACGTCGAACCATTGCGTCGGCAATGCCTATGAAACGATCCAGATCGGCAAGCAGGACGTCATCTTCGCCGGCGGCTGCGAGGAGCTGGACTGGTCGCTGTCGGTGCTGTTCGACGCCATGGGCGCGATGTCCTCGAAGTACAACGACACGCCTGCGACGGCCTCCCGTCCCTACGACGTCAACCGCGACGGCTTCGTGATTGCCGGCGGAGCCGGCGTGCTGGTGCTGGAAGAGCTCGAGCATGCCAAGGCGCGGGGCGCACGCATTTACGGCGAGATCGTCGGCTATGGCGCGACGTCCGACGGCTACGACATGGTCGCACCATCAGGTGAGGGCGCCGAGCGCTGCATGCGCATGGCGATGTCGACCGTGAAGACCAAGGTCGACTACATCAATCCGCACGCGACATCGACCCCGGCCGGCGATCCGCCGGAGATCGACGCACTCCGCAGGGTGTTCGGAAGCGGCGAGAAGTGCCCGCCGATCTCGGCGACCAAGGCGCTGACCGGTCACTCCCTGGGCGCAACCGGCGTGCAGGAAGCGATCTATTCGCTGCTGATGATGAACAATGGTTTCATCTGCGAGAGCGCCCACATCCAGGAGCTCGACCCCGTGTTCGCCGACATGCCGATCGTGCGCAAGCGCATCGACAACGTCAAAATCGGCACCGTGCTGTCGAACTCCTTCGGCTTCGGCGGCACCAACGCCACGCTGGTGTTCAGCCGGCTGGATGCGTAATTTTGGCACGCTGTCATGCCCCGCGAAGGCGGGCATCCAGCACGCCGCAACTTCTCGATTTGCAGTAATCGCCTCGAAATACTGGATCGCCTGCCCCAGTGCGCAAGTGCGCGCAAGGCGGGCGATGACGCCGGAATAATGGGAGCTATCAGGCAATGGAAGGTTTAATGAAAGGCAAGCGCGGTCTGATCATGGGCATCGCCAATGATCATTCGATCGCCTGGGGCATGGCGAAGACGCTGCATGCCCACGGCGCCGAGCTTGCCTTCACCTTCCAGGGCGAGGCGCTGGGCAAGCGTGTTAAGCCGCTGGCGGAGCAGCTTGGCGTCGACATGGTGCTGCCCTGCGACGTCGAGGACATCGCCAGCGTCGACGCCACATTCACGGCCTTGCGCGAAAAGTGGGGCCGGCTGGATTTCGTGATCCACGCGATCGGCTTCGCCGACAAGAACGAGCTCAAGGGTCGCTACGCCGACACCAGCCGCGAGAATTTTTCGCGCACCATGGTGATCTCCTGCTTCTCCTTCACGGAAGTGGCAAAACGCGCCGCCGAGCTGATGACGGAGGGCGGCAGCATGATCACGCTGACCTTCGGCGCCTCGGAACGCGCGATGCCGAACTACAACGTGATGGGCGTGGCCAAGGCGGCGCTGGAAGCCTCGGTGCGCTATCTCGCCTCGGATTTCGGACCGCGCGGCATCCGCGTCAACGCGATCTCCGCCGGCCCGATCCGCACGCTCGCCGGCTCCGGCATCGGCGAGGCGCGCGCGATGTTCGCCTTCATGCAAAAACATTCGCCGCTCCGCCGGGGCGTGACGCTCGACGAGCTCGGCGGCTCGGCGCTGTATCTGTTGTCGGATCTCTCCGGCGGCGTGACCGGCGAGATCCACTATGTCGATTCCGGCTACAACACCGTCCTGATGCCGCGGCCGGACGATTTGAAGGCGCAGGATTAGCTCTCGTAGAGTGGGCAAAGGCGCGCAAGCGACGTGCCCACGATTTCTCAATAATCGAGACCAGTTCCTGCTGCGAAGGACGTGTCGATCAGCGCGCGTCGCTGTTGCGCGCCGCTCGTTGAACCCCGATCAGCAGCGGCAGCGTCTTGTCGAGGCTTTCCGTCAGCATGGCACGCACGTCGTCGCGCAGTGCGGGATTGTCGGCGGCATCTTCAGGGCGGGTTGGAAACGATTCTGCGGGTAGTTCGCGATAGGGGCCGCCGATTTGCACGCCCAGGAGCCTCTGCACCATAAGGGAATGATGCGTGTTGATCAGCGCAGAACTCTGTCTGACAACGGAGAAGTCGCGCCCATCGAAGATGCGGCAAACGCCAGGGCGTAGAGATAGATGCGACGCCCGAGCACCACATCATGGTTGAGGATGCCGAAGCCGCGGACCGTATAGTTGGATGACCCGAAAGGGCTGATTGAATTGAGGATCTGGATGTAGTGCCGGCAATTCGTTCCTTTCACGACGTCGCGCATGTATTGGGCCAGCTCCGCATTGAGATCGCGGAACAACCTGTCCTTCAATGTGTCCTTGGACTCATCGCGGGGAGGAAATTTCGCCGGGTTGTAGGGGATTCTCAGAACGGACACGCCGGCAGGGATCGTGGCGCGAATCCGCGCGAAGATCAGATCATTGAGTCCCCAGCCCGGGATCGGGACGACCGTCTTCTTGTGCTGAAATACGGTCAGGCCGGTCGTCAGCACGGTGAACTCATCGCCGGTGGTGACGACGACACCGAAGTCGCACGGGCCGCCGACCACGGGAGCGGGTTTGCCCGTCGCTTCACGCCGCGTGGTCGTCTTGTTGTTGCTTTGCTTGACGGCTGATCCTGCCGTTTCCGCCCCTGGTGGTACCAATTTGGTCTGCGCCCAAGCAGATGTCGAAAAGCACCACGCGACGGCCGCAAGGACGACGAGCCGGGCCAAAACGTCAAATGCAGCCCAGCCGCAGGAAGCGGACGAGCGATAGTCTTTGTCGCGTCCCCTCGGCAAAGGCGCTTACTCGCCCTTGATATACGCGGGTAGATACCTGTCCAGCTGGGCCGTGAGCAGGCTGCGTGTGCTGTCACGCAGCAATGCACTGCTGGTCACCTGTTCAGGGGTCTTGGGAAATTCGAGATTGTTGAGGATTTGCATATTGTCGTTCTTGTTGGAGAAACTCGAAGCAATCACATCGCCGAAGCTGCGGGTAGGCGCCCGATGGATGTCGAAAGTCCGTCCGTCAAAAACGTTTATGCGGAAATAGGAAACCACGACGCCGCGCCCGGAAGGGCTCGCCCAATTCTTGTAGACCCCGAGGCCCTCGATTGATTGATTGGTGCCATCCACCGAAACGCGGGCTTTCGTGGCTACGACGTAGCGTTCGCAATTTGCAGCTCCGGCGATCTGCCGCACCAGCGCCGTCAGGTCGTCGCGGTCATTGCGGAACAGTTTCGCTTCCGGATGATAGTACGGCCTGAAGGCTCCGCTTGCGTAAGCGACCTTTCGGACAGCCGTGCCGGGAGCCGTGGCGCGAACCCTCGCGACGAACAGATCATCGATACCCCACGTCTCGATCGGCGCCTCCATATACTCGTTGCCGAACATCGTGAGGCCGACATGTTGCACCGAGAACTGGTCTCCGATCGCGGAAATGACGCCGATCTGACAGGGGCCGCTCTCCGCCGCAACTGGCTGTTGTGCAGCCGGTTTGGCCTTCGGCGCCGCCTTCTTGACTGCCTTCTTGGCTGGCGCCGCCGTCTGAGCGGGAGGCGCGGTGGTTGCGGGAGGGGTTTGCGCGGCTGCCGTGGTGAGCAGGGACAGCAACGCGATCAGCGAGACAGCAATTCGAAGCATCGATTCCGGGAGATCAGGGGGCAGGAGGACGGCGGATACGCCACAGTAAATTGGAACCGTGACAACCGCAAGCTGCACCAGGCGACCACTGCCTATCCGGCGGGTCGCTGCCGCCGCCACCGATAATACTTCATCATGAATCCGTTCGACGGCTCGACCTCTTCTTTCTCGAACACAAAGCCCTCGCGCTCGTACCAGCGCCAGGCTTTTTCGTTCTCGCGGATGCAGCGCAGAGACATCTCGTCGGGCATTTGTGTGCGCGTGAAGCCAAGCAATTGGCGGCCGAGCGATTGGCCCTGATAGGCGGGCGCGACGAACAGCATGTCGAGATAGAGTTTTGGCAAATGCAGCGCCAGCATCGCGGCGATCGTGCCGTCGTCGTCGGCGACGAACAGGCTCCAGCCGTCCTCGGTCTCGCGCCGGATCCGTGCACGCAGGTTTGCCAGCAGGAAGTCGCTCGTCTCGCCGAGGCCGGTCGAGACCCAGCTCTCCATCCAGATACGGCCGATCTCGTCGTATTCGTCCGCGCGGGCTGGGCGAATGATGGGATGCGACATCGAGGCCTCAGGTTGGCTTGCTGCGCACGGATGGACGTGCGCGCACCTTGCCCGCCGACAGGCACACCACCTCGGAGATTTGCAGGAGTTGCCGCGCCAGCGGGCTGGTCTTGCGCCAGACCATGCCGATGGTGCGCGACGGCTGCGGGTCGCGGAAGCGCGCGAGCGAGACCGAGGCCGATCGCGTCTCAACTGACACCGCCATCTCGGGGATCAACGTGACGCCGATGCCGGCGCTGACCATCTGGACCAGCGTCGACAGCGAATTGGCATCCAGCATCTCGCGTGGCGGCGCCGATTGCATGTTGCAGAATGACAGCGCCTGATCGCGGAAGCAGTGCCCCTCTTCGAGCAACAGCAGCCGCATCTCGCGCATCATCTCCCGCGACGGTGCCGGCGTTCCCTCATCCGCACTCGGCCGCACCAGCAGGAATTTTTCCTCGAACAGGGCGACCTCGGTGAGCGAGGGCTCGGACACCGGCAGCGCCACGATGGCGGTATCGAGCCGACCCTCCACCAGTTCCTGAATCAGCCGCGGCGTCATCGTCTCGCGCACGCGGATGTCGAGCTCCGGATGCATGCGCGTCAGATTCTTGGTGATCGTCGGCAGCAGATAGGGCGCGATCGTCGGAATCATGCCGATGCGCAGCCGTCCGGAGAACCGGTCCTGCGAGGCGCGGGCGAAATCGCCGAGCTCGTCGACCGAGCGCAAGATGTCGCGGACGCGCTGCGCGAGCTCCTCGCCAAATCGGGTCAGCGCCACCTGCCGGGCGCTGCGCTCCAGCAGCAGACCGCCGAGCGCCTCCTCCAGCTCCTTGATCTGCATCGACAGGGCAGGCTGCGAGATCGAGCAGGACTCAGCCGCGCGGCCGAAATGACTGTGACGGGCCAGGGCGTCGAAATACCGGAGCTGGCGCAGCGTGAGGTTTAGCATCAGAAAATCTTATCGCTGCGATCATTAAAGTCAACTTCCCCTGATCGAACGTGAAGCTTAGAGTGTTTCTACCTGGTCAAAGGCGCGAGTTCGACGCCACCAGAGGAGGTATTCATGGACGACACTTCAAAGTGCCCGTTTTCGGGTGGAAAACGTGTGCCGGCGAACCGCGATTGGTGGCCGACCCAGCTCAGCATCGAGATGCTGCACAAGAATTCCGCCAAGTCCGACCCGATGGACAAGGACTTCGACTACGCCAAGGAATTCAAGTCGCTCGACCTGAACGCGGTCATCAAGGACCTGACCGCTCTGATGACGGAATCGCAGGAATGGTGGCCCGCCGACTTCGGTCACTACGGCGGCCTCATGATCCGCATGGCCTGGCACAGCGCGGGCACCTACCGCACCACCGACGGTCGCGGTGGCGCCGGCGCCGGACAGCAGCGTTTCGCGCCGCTCAACAGCTGGCCCGATAACGCAAATCTCGACAAGGCACGCCGTCTGCTCTGGCCGATCAAGCAGAAATACGGCCGCAAGATTTCCTGGGCCGATCTGATGGTGCTGGCGGGCAACGTCGCGCTGGAGTCGATGGGCTTCAAGACCTTTGGCTTTGCCGGCGGCCGCGTCGACGTCTGGGAGCCGGAAGAGCTCTATTGGGGTCCGGAAGGCACCTGGCTGGGCGATGAGCGCTACAGCGGCGAACGCCAGCTCGCCGAGCCGCTCGGCGCGGTGCAGATGGGCCTCATCTACGTCAATCCGGAAGGCCCGAACGGCAAGCCGGATCCGATCGCCGCGGCCAAGGACATTCGCGAGACCTTTTTCCGCATGGCGATGAACGACGAGGAAACCGTCGCACTGATCGCCGGCGGCCACACCTTCGGCAAGACCCACGGCGCCGGCGATCCGTCGCTGGTCGGACCGGAGCCGGAAGCGGGCGCGCTCGAAGATCAGGGCCTCGGCTGGAAGAGCAAGCACGCGTCGGGCATTGGCGGCGATTCCATCACCAGCGGTCTCGAGGTGACCTGGACCACGACGCCGACGAAGTGGAGCAACAACTTCTTCGAGAACCTGTTCAAGTACGAATGGGAGCTGACTAAGAGCCCGGGCGGTGCGCAGCAGTGGACGGCCAAGGGCGCCGAGGCGATCATTCCCGATGCCTTCGACAAGTCCAAGAAGCATCGGCCGACGATGCTGACGACCGACCTCTCGCTGCGTATGGATCCGGCCTATGAGAAGATCTCGCGCCGCTTCCTCGAGAATCCCGATCAGTTCGCGGACGCCTTCGCCCGTGCCTGGTTCAAGCTCACCCATCGCGACATGGGTCCGGTGGTGCGCTATCTCGGTCCGCTGGTGCCGAAGGAAACCCTGATCTGGCAGGATCCGATCCCTGCTGTGAATCACGAGCTGGCCAGCGAGCAGGATATCGCCTCGCTGAAGACCAAGATCCTGGCCTCGGGTCTGTCGGTCTCGGAGCTGGTCTCGACCGCCTGGGCGTCGGCCTCGACGTTCCGCGGCTCGGACAAGCGCGGCGGCGCCAACGGCGCGCGTATCCGCCTCGCCCCGCAGAAGGATTGGGAAGTGAACGAGCCGGCTCAGCTCTCGAAGGTCCTGGGCAAGCTCGAAGCGATCCAGAAGGACTTCAACGCGTCATCCGGTGCGAAGAAGGTCTCGCTGGCGGACCTCATCGTGCTCGGCGGCACCGCCGCGGTCGAGAAGGCCGCCAAGGATGCCGGCGTCGACGTCAAGGTCGGCTTCACGCCGGGCCGCATGGATGCCTCGCAGGAGCAGACCGACGCCGCTTCGTTTGCTCCGCTGGAGCCGCGGGCCGATGGCTTCCGCAACTTCATCGGCAAGCGGCAGCAGTTCATGATGCCCGAGGAGGCTCTGGTCGATCGTGCGCAGCTGCTCCGGCTTACCGGCCCGGAGATGACGGTGCTCGTCGGCGGTCTGCGCGTGCTCGGTGCCAATGCGAACGGTTCGAAGAACGGCGTCCTCACCTCGAAGGTGGGAACGCTGAGCAACGACTTCTTCGTCAACCTGCTCGACATGAGCACGCAGTGGACGCCGGCCGGCACCGACGGCACCTATGAGGCCCGCGACCGCAAGACCAACGCGGTCAAGTGGACCGGCACGCGCGTCGACCTGATCTTCGGCGCACACTCGCAGCTTCGCGCCTACGCAGAGGTCTATGCCACGTCGGATTCCAAAGAGCAGTTCGTCAAGGACTTCGCCAAGGCCTGGACCAAGGTGATGAACCTCGATCGCTACGACATCGCGGCCTGATTCCAAAGTTCGGCAAGCGACAAACAAAAAGGGCGGCCGCGAGGCCGCCCTTCGTGTTTCTGGAGGTAGCGAGATTTACTCGCCGGCCGCTTCGCGCGCGGGCTGCTGGCTCTCGCCCTTGCCCTCGAGGTCTTCGCCGGTCTCCTGGTCGACCACCTTCATCGACAGGCGGGTCTTGCCGCGGTCGTCGAAGCCGAGCAGCTTGACCTTGACCTTGTCGCCTTCCTTGACGACGTCGGAGGTCTTCTGCACTCGCGCCGAGGCGAGCTGGCTGATGTGGACAAGGCCGTCCTTGGAGCCGAAGAAGTTCACGAAAGCGCCGAACTCCATCACCTTGACGACGGTGCCGTCATAGATCTGGCCGACTTCCGGATCGGAGGCGATCGACTTGATCCACTTGATCGCGGCCTTCATCGCCTCGCCGTCGCTGGAGGCGACCTTCACGGTGCCGTCGTCCTCGATGTTGACCTTGGCGCCGGTCTTCTCGACGATCTCGCGGATCACCTTGCCGCCGGTGCCGATCACTTCGCGGATCTTGTCGGTGGCGATCTTGAAGGTCTCGATGCGCGGCGCGTATTCGCCGAGCTCGGCGCGGGCGTTGGTGAGCGCCTTCGACATCTCGCCGAGGATGTAGATACGCCCATCCTTAGCCTGACCGAGCGCGACCTTCATGATCTCCTCGGTGATGCCCTCGATCTTGATGTCCATCTGGAGCGAGGTGATGCCCTGCTCGGTACCGGCGACCTTGAAGTCCATGTCGCCGAGATGGTCCTCGTCACCGAGGATGTCCGAGAGAACCGCGAAGCGCTTGTCTTCGAGGATCAGGCCCATTGCGATGCCCGCGGTCGGCCGCTTCAACGGCACGCCGGCGTCCATCAGCGCGAGCGAGGCGCCGCAGACCGATGCCATCGACGAGGAGCCGTTGGATTCGGTGATCTCCGACACCACGCGCGTGGTGTAGGGGAATTCGTGGTGCGGCGGCAGCACCGGGTGGATCGCACGCCAGGCGAGCTTGCCGTGGCCGATCTCGCGGCGCTTGGTACCGCCGAGGCGGCCGGTCTCACCGACCGAGTAGGGAGGGAAATTGTAGTGCAGCAGGAACGTCTCTTTGTACGTTCCCGACAGCGCGTCGATGTACTGCTCGTCCTCGCCGGTGCCGAGCGTGGTCACGACCAGCGCCTGGGTCTCGCCGCGGGTGAACAGCGCCGAACCGTGGGCGCGGGGCAGCACGCCGACTTCGGCGACGATGTTGCGCACGGTCTTGGAATCGCGGCCGTCGATGCGCTTGCCGGTGTCGAGAATGTTCCAGCGAACGATCTTGGCTTCGAGCTCCTTGAACACGCCGCCGATGCGCAGCTTGTCGTATTTCGGCTCTTGGCCTTCCGGGAAGTAGTGCGCGATCACCTTTTCCTTGACCTTGCCGACCGCGGCGTAGCGATCCTGCTTGACCGGAATGGCGTAGGCGGCGCGCAGTTCCTGCTCGACCATGCCGAGCATTTCCTTTTCGAGCGCCGAATTGTCGATCGCGGTGACCTCGCGCGGCTCCTTCGCGGCCTTTTCGGCGAGCTCGATGATCGCGTTGATCACCGGCTGGAAGTGGCGGTGACCGAACATCACGGCGCCGAGCATGATCTCTTCGTTCAGCTCCTTGGCTTCCGATTCCACCATCAGCACGGCGTCCGCAGTGCCGGCGACGACGAGGTCGAGCTGAGTGTCGACCATCTCGTCGAGCGTCGGGTTGAGGATGAACTCGTCATTGGCGAAGCCGACGCGCGCGGCGCCGATCGGGCCCTTGAAGGGAGCGCCCGACAGGGTCAGCGCAGCCGATGAGGCCACCAGCGCGACGATATCGGGATCGTTCTCCATATCGTGCGAGAGCACGGTCACGATCACCTGGGTCTCGTTGCGCCAGCCGTCGACGAACAGCGGACGGATCGGACGGTCGATCAGGCGGGAGACCAGCGTTTCCTTCTCGGTCGGACGACCCTCGCGCTTGAAATAGCCACCGGGAATGCGGCCGGCTGCGTAGGTCTTCTCCTGGTAGTCGACGGTCAGTGGCAGGAAGTCGACGCCTTCACGCGGTGACTTCGCGGCAACGACGGTGGCGAGCACCACGGTCTCGCCGTAGGTCGCGACGACGGCGCCGTCGGCCTGGCGGGCGATCTTGCCGGTTTCAAGCTTGAGAGGGCGTCCACCCCAGTCGATCTCGACTGAATGCTTATTGAACATAGAGGTCTTCTTTCATGGGTTCTCGAAAGAAGGACGGGTCGAAAAACAAAAACCATGCGCAAGATTGCGGGACGTTGATCGAAGCGGGCGATCAGCGTCCTGCGATCCTGCCATGGTTTTTGGATTTCGGATGGCGTCCATCCCTTCGGGTCATACGGGCGCCTTGCCCGTTGTGCCCAGCCGCCGGATTGCTGCTGGACTGTCAGTCGGCACGAACGCGAACACCGAAGCGCGGTGTTCGCCCATCATGCCCGGATGCTCGCCGTCAACGGCTCGCATCCGACGCGCACGCAGCCTCGACGAAAAACCTTTAAACAAACGCTTTCGTTCGAAATCACGCGCGAAAACGCGCGCCGGTTGGCGCGCGCAAGAACTCTTAACGACGAATGTTGTGCTTCTCGAGCAGCGCCTTGTAGCGCGCCTCGTCCTTCTTCTTCACATAGTCGAGGAGCGAGCGGCGGGTCGAGACCAGCTTCAAGAGACCGCGACGCGAATGATTGTCCTTCACGTGGGTCTTGAAATGGTTGGTGAGGTTGGCGATGCGTTCCGACAGGATCGCGACCTGAACCTCTGGCGAGCCGGTATCGCCGGCCTTGTTGGCATTCGTCTTGATGACTTCCGCTTTGCGTTCTGCGGCAATCGACATCGTCAATTTCTCTCGTTGCGATCGGCGCTGGCAGTCAGGCCGGTCAGGTTGAACACACGCTTGGGGATGATTTCGCCATTGCCGACTTCGGCAAGCGCGAGAAGCCGGCCTGCCACCGTGACATAGACTGTGCCGCTACAAGTGGGCGCATCCCGTCCGCGCAACAAAACGGCCTGGCCCCGATGGAGCCTTGCCGCATCAGCCCGAGTGACGGCCAGTGCCGGGATGTCGTCCAGCGCGGTCTCAACGGGCATAAGCGCGTCGGCGAGGCTACCCTCGCCGGACGCGGCTCTATCGCACAAAGCCTCCAGCTGATCCAGCGGAATCATGTCGTTCTCGCCAAATGGGCCGACCAGGGTCCGCCGCAGTGCGCAGATATGGCCGTAAGTGCCGAGAATCCGGCCCATATCGCGGGCCAGCGCGCGGACATAGGTGCCCTTGCCGCACTCGGCCTCGAACACGGCCCGGTCGCTATCCGGTTGATCTACAAGGCTTAATCGGTGAATCTCGACCGGGCGCGAGGCCAGTTCCACGATCTCGCCGTCGCGGGCGAGGTCGTAGGCGCGCTCGCCCTGGACCTTGATCGCGGAATAGCGCGGCGGGATCTGCTGGATCACCCCGGTGAAACGGGGCAGCAGGGCCTCGATGGCCTCCCGAGTCGGGCGCTGGTCCGAGGTTGCGGTCGCCCGGCCCTCGATGTCGTCGGTGTCGCGCTCCTCGCCCCAGCACACCGTGAACCGGTAGCGCTTGCGGCCGTCCATGACGAAGGGGACGGTCTTGGTGGCCTCGCCGAGCGCGATCGGCAGGCCGCCGGAGGCCAGCGGATCTAGCGTGCCGGCATGGCCGGCGCGTTTGGCGTTGAACAGGCGCTTGAGCACGGCAACGGCCTGCGTCGAGGTCATGCCGATCGGCTTGTCGAGCACGACCCAGCCGTGGACGTCGCGACGGTCGCGGCGCGGCTGGTTGCCCTTCTGCTTGTTGGCGCGCGGATCGTTGTTGACGCGGCGCGGCTCTTGAGCGGGCTGAGAATTGCCGCTCATGTCCGCAAAATTATTCTTCTGCACGTCGAGCTGATCGGCCTCTTCGCCGCCGATCGTGCCGTGAGCCGGGTCCATCGTCATCGTTCTTCTTCCCGATCCGTATCCGGATCCTGTTCCAGGTCCTTCTGCACCGCGGGTGTTCGCAAAAGCTTCTCGATCCGTTCCGCTTCGTCGAATCGTTCGTCGACGCGGAAGCGAAGGTCAGGTGCAAATTTCAAGTTAACGCGCCGCGCGACCTCGCCGCGCAGGAATTTCTTGTTGCGCTCGAGCGCAGCGAGGACGATCTCGGTGTCGCGGCCACCGAGCGGCATCACGTAGACTGTTGCGAGCTTCAGGTCGGGCGACATCCGCACCTCCGGCACGGTGATGATGTGACCTTCGAGGTCAGCATCATGCACGCTGCCTTGCGCCAGAATCTCGGCTATCGCATGGCGAACCTGCTCGCCGACCCGCAACTGACGTTGCGAGCCGCCAGACGCGGAACTCTTTTTTTGATGATGGCGGGGCATGGTCTGAAAATCACCTCGTCATGCCCGCTTTTGGGACACGGGCATTGTCATTTGTCTTGCTGAAAC
The DNA here is from genome assembly GCF_023100665.1 of Bradyrhizobium sp. CW1. NCBI lineage: Bacteria > Pseudomonadati > Pseudomonadota > Alphaproteobacteria > Hyphomicrobiales > Nitrobacteraceae > Bradyrhizobium > Bradyrhizobium sp. CW1. The sequence goes on along the minus strand of NZ_CP064684.1, from coordinate 8,123,779 downwards.
GAAGAGGGGTGGATGGCCGGAAAAAATCCGGCCATCGTACTCCCGCAATTCAGTTCAAAAAAGATCCAGGCGCTTCGGTAAGATTTGGACTTACAGGGAGCGCTGGATCGTCTCCACGCGGTAACACTCGATGACGTCACCGGCGCGCATGTCGTGATAGTTCTCGAAGGCCATGCCGCATTCCTGACCGGACTGGACTTCCTTCACTTCGTCCTTGAAGCGCTTCAGCGTCGACAGCTTGCCTTCGTGCACGACGACGTTGTCGCGGATCAGGCGCACGTTGGCGCCGCGTTCCACGGTGCCGTCGGTGACGCGGCAGCCGGCGACCTTGCCGACCTTGGAGATGTTGAAGATCTCCAGGATCGCGGCATTGCCGAGCATGGTTTCCCGCAGGGTCGGCGCGAGCAGGCCGCTCATGGCCTTCTTCACGTCGTCCACGAGGTCGTAGATGATGTTGTAGTAGCGGATCTCGATGCCGTTGCGCTTGGCGGCCGCAGCGGCCTCCTTGTTCGCACGAACCGAGAAGCCGATGATCGCGGCGTTGAAGCCCTCCGCGAGCGTCACGTCCGATTCCGAGATGCCGCCGACACCCGCATGCAGGATGCGCGCGGCGACTTCGTCGGTGCCGAGCTTCTCCAGCGAGCCGAGGATCGCTTCCAGCGAGCCCTGCACGTCGGCCTTGATGATCAGCGGGAATTCCTTGCGGCCCGCCGTCTTCAACTGCGACATCATCTGCTCGAGCGAGCCGCGCATGCCGGAGATCGAGGCAGCCGCGTTCTCGCGCTTCTGGTGCGCGCGGTAGCTGGTGACCTGGCGGGCGCGGGCTTCGTTCTCGACCACGGCGAGACGATCGCCGGCTTCCGGCGGACCGTTGAAGCCGAGCACCTCGACCGGCACGGATGGACCTGCCTCCTGCACCGTCTCGCCCTGATCCGAGATCAGCGCGCGGACGCGGCCCATTTCGGCGCCGGCGACGATGATGTCACCGACACGGAGCGTGCCGCGCTGGACCAGAACGGTCGCGACCGGACCGCGGCCACGATCGAGCTTGGCTTCGATCACGGTGCCTTCGGCCGGACGATCCGAATTGGTCTTGAGGTCGAGGATGTCGGCCTGGAGCGCGATCATCTCGAGCAGCTTGTCGAGATTCGTCTTGTTCTTCGCCGACACTTCGACATCGACGACTTCGCCGCCGAAGGATTCGACCTGCACCTCGTGCTGGAGCAGCTCGGTGCGCACGCGCTCGGGCTTGGCGTCGGGCTTGTCGATCTTGTTGATGGCAACAATGATCGGCACCCGCGCCGCCTTGGCGTGGTTGATGGCTTCGATCGTCTGCGGCATCACGCCGTCGTCGGCCGCAACCACCAGCACGACGATGTCGGTCACCTTGGCGCCGCGCGCGCGCATCGCGGTGAACGCGGCGTGGCCGGGCGTGTCGATGAAGGTGATCTTCTTGCCGCTTTCGGGCGACAGCACCTGATAGGCGCCGATATGCTGGGTGATGCCGCCGGCTTCGCCGGAGACCACGTTGGCATGACGAAGCGCATCGAGCAGCGAGGTCTTGCCGTGGTCGACGTGACCCATCACCGTCACCACCGGCGAGCGCGGCTCGGTGTCGGTCGAATCGTCGATGGCGTCGAACAGGCCTTCTTCAACGTCGGACGCGGCAACGCGCTTGACGGTGTGACCAAGCTCCTCGGCGATCAGCTGCGCAGTGTCGGCATCGATCACGTCGGTGATCTTGTGGATCGCGCCCTGCTTCATCAGCATGCGGATGATTTCCACCGCGCGCTCCGACATGCGGTTGGCGAGCTCCTGGATGGTGATCGCTTCCGGAATGACCACCTCGCGGATGAGCTTTTCCTTCGGCTCGTTCGCGGCATGGCCCTTCAGGCGCTGGGTGCGGCGGCGGAACGAGGCGATCGAGCGCTCGCGGACGTCGTCGGCATTGAAGGCGGTGACGACCGTCAGGCGGCCGCGCTCCTTCTGCGGGCCGGGCTTGTGGGTGGGCTTGGGAGCGACCACAGGCCGCGCAGCGCCGCCGGGGCCGCGACGGATCTGGCGCGGACCGTCGTCCTCGTCCGGTCCGGCTGCGACGGCGGGGGCGCGGCCCACCGGGCCTCCCGGCCGCTGCGTGGTCGTTCCGGGTCGCGCGGTCGTTGTTCCCGGGCGTGCCGTGGTGGTTGTGCCGGGTCGCGCCATCGGCGCTCCGGGCCGCGCTGCAGGAGCGGCCGAGGTCCCCGTTGCAGGGCGCGCCACAGATTGCGGCTGCTCGCCTTCGCCAAAACGCTTCTTGGCCTCGGTTTCGGCCTTCCGCTTGGCTTCCTCCTCGTGACGGTGACGCTCCTCCTCGGCCTTGCGGCGGGCTTCGGCGGCCTCACGATCAGCACGCTCGGCGCTTTCGCGGACCGCGCGGCGCTGGGCCTCTTCCTCGGCATGGCGGCGCTCTTCGACTTCGCGCACCTTGGCATCGGCCAGCGCGCTGGCGCGGGCGGAACGTTCGTCCTCGGTCAGCGTGCGCAGCACCACGCCGGAGCCGGCGTTGCGCGGCGGCGCGGGGCGTGCCGGGGCAGGCTTGGGCGCGGCGGCCGGCGCGGGCTTCGCCACTTCGGCCACCTGCGGTTCAGGGCTGCCGTCGACACGGCGCTTGCCACGCTTCTCGACCACGACCTGCTTGCTACGGCCATGACTGAAGCTCTGGCGCACGGTGCCCGTTTCGACGCGCGGCTTGAGCGATAGCGTCTTGCTCGGAACGCTCAGCTTCTTGTCGCCAGGGGTCTTGGTATCAACCATTAAGCAGTCCTAATCCTGATCTTGTTGTCTTGTGCGTTGCCGCACCGTGCTATCGGGTGGTCGTTGTCTCTCAGAAATCCTGGCCGGGCTTTTCGGCAGTCCTGTCAGCGTCCGCCATCCGGTATCGGACCAGCATCTGGCTACGTGACAGGAATGACTTGCTCGCCGGGCCCGCGAGCAGGGCAGCATGTATCACATTTGACCGGGTAAGTGCCAAATCCAATTCTGTCGATTTTAGTGCAGTGACGACGGGAATCTCCGGCTTGGCGCCGCGATTTCCCTCATTTTGACGCGCCAGCATGTCCAATTTGCGGATTCCGTCCGCGGCCCCGTCGCTGGCATGGATCAGGACCTCGACCGTACCCTCCCGAAGCGCGCTTTCGACCTTGCCGAAACCGGCGACGATCTGGCGCGCCTTGGCCGCAATCCCAAGGGCTTCGACCACGCTCCGGACCAGGAGCGCCTCGAGGTCGGCGGGAAACGTCTGAGGGATGCGCAGCTCGCGCTTGAAGGCTTTCGTAAAATGGTGACGCCGAACGGCTTCCGCAACCACCTCGCGCGAGGCGGTGACCCACATGCCGCGTCCGGGCAGCTTGCGCTTGAGATCGGGAACTATGTGCCCTTGCGGCGAGACGACGAAGCGGATCAGCTCGTCGATCGGCCGGACCTCGCGGCTGACCGCACACATCCGCACGGTCGCGGACCTTTCGGTCCGCGGTCCATGGTCGAGTTCGGGGTCAGTATCGGCGAGCATCCGGGTGACATCCTCCTTCGCCCTAAGCCGGCTGATCTTCGGTCGCCTCGGCCTCTTCAGCAGGCTTGGCGAGATCGGCCTCGGTGATCCATCCGGCCTTGACGCGGGCCTGCATGATCATCGCTTCAGCATCGTCACGGGAGATCTCCAGGCCATCGAGCGCGCCCGGATATTTGGTCTGCTCGCCGCCTTCCTTGCGCTCGGTCCAGCCGACCAGATCGTCCGTGGCGCAACCGGCGAGGTCGTCGACCGTCTTGATGTCGTTCTCGCCGAACTTCACCAGCATCTTCGAGGTGACGCCGGGCACGTCCTTCACGGCGTCCTCGACGCCGAGTTCCTTGCGCCTGGCCTCGAGCTCGGCTTCCAGCTGTTCGAGATATTCCCGGGCGCGGTTCTGGAGTTCCTGCGCGGTCTCCTCGTCGAAACCTTCGATGCCGGCGAGTTCCTTGACGTCCACCATCGCGAGTTCCTCGACCGACGTGAAGCCTTCGGACGCCAGCAACTGGCCGACCACTTCGTCGACATTGAGCGATTCCATGAAGACGCGGGTGGAGTTCTCGAAGTCGGCCTGGCGGCGCTCCGATTCCTCCTGCTCGGTCAGGATGTCGATGTCCCAGCCGGTGAGCTGCGAGGCCAGACGCACATTCTGGCCGCGGCGGCCGATCGCCAGCGAGAGCTGGTTGTTGGTGTCGGGCACGACGACCTCGATGCGCTCGCGGTCTTCGTCGATGACGACCTTGGAGACTTCGGCCGGCGCCAGCGCGTTGACCACGAAGGTCGCGATGTCGGGCGACCAGGGGATGATGTCGATCTTCTCGCCCTGCAATTCGTTCACCACCGCCTGCACGCGCGAACCGCGCATACCGACGCAGGCGCCGACCGGATCGACCGAGGAATCACGAGAAATCACGCCGATTTTTGCGCGCGAGCCGGGATCGCGGGCGACCGCCTTGATCTCGACGATGCCGTCATAGATCTCGGGCACTTCCTGCGCGAACAGCTTTGCCATGAACTGCGGATGGGTGCGGGAGAGGAAGATCTGCGGCCCGCGGGTCTCGCGGCGGACATCGAAGATGTAGGCGCGGACGCGGTCGCCGTTGCGGAACACTTCGCGCGGCAGCATCTCGTCGCGGCGGATGATGGCCTCGCCGCGGCCGAGATCGACGATCACACTGCCATATTCGACGCGCTTGACGACGCCGTTGACGATGTCGCCGATGCGGTCCTTGAATTCCATATATTGCCGGTCGCGCTCGGCTTCGCGCACCTTTTGCACGATCACCTGCTTGGCGGATTGCGCGGCGATGCGGCCATATTCCAGCGGCGGCAGGGTGTCGGCGATGGTGTCGCCGACCTGGGCACCGGGATTGGCGCGCTGCGCATCCACCAGCGAAATCTGGTTGGAATGGTTTTCGACCGTCTCGACCACCAGCATGTGGCGCGACAGCCGCAGCTCGCCCTTCTTCGGGTCGATCTCGGCGTGAACGTCGGTCTCGCTGCCGTAGCGGGCCCGCGCCGCCTTGGCGATGGCATCCTCCATCGCCGCGATGACGATGCCGCGGTCGATCGATTTCTCGCGCGCAACGGCGTCGGCGATCTGAAGCAATTCAAGTCGATTGGCGCTGACTGCCATGGCTAGTCTCCTTCGTCAGGATCGATTTCGCCCCGTCGCGCGCGTTCGGCGGCCAGGCGATGTTTCTTGGTATTGGTCGGAGCCGGCTTCTTCGTCGCGGCCGGCGTCGGTTTCTTAGTCGGCTTGGTGTTCTTGGTCGTTTTTTCGCTGATGCTGGCGTGCGGCGCCGCCGGCGGCTCGAGGCCGAGATTGCGGCGCATTTCGCGGGCCTGGGCCTTGCCGCGGCGCATGGATTCCGCGATCAGCTCGTCCGTCAGCACCAGCCGTGCCTCGGCGATGTCTTCCATCGTCAGGAGAACGTCGGCAGCCTCGCCCGCCTTGATGTCGTCGCGATGCAGATGCACGCGGTCGCCTTCGACGGGGCCGATCGTGCCGCGGAACCGCTTCCGCCCCTCATGGGCGACAGCCATTTCGACCTTCACCAGATGGCCGGCATAACGCTCGAAATCGGAGCGGCGCACCAGCGGGCGGTCGATCCCCGGTGAGGAGATTTCCAGCCGATAGGCGCGATCGACGGGATCGGCGACGTCGAGCACGGGCGACAGTGCCCGCGAGATCGCCTCGCAATCCTCGATCTGCATCGAGCCGTCCGGCCGCTCTGCCATAACCTGCACGGTGCAGCCGGATTCCCCGGAAATGCGGATCCGCACCAGGCGGTAGCCCATGCCTTCGAGCACCGGCCCCGCGACCGCGGACACCCGCGCCGCGACGCCCGGCTCGACCACGAGCCTCGGCTCGGCCAGCAATTCGGCATCCGTGGAACCAGGGTTCGGTTCGGTCATGTCAGAGGTCAAGGCGCTCGGTATGGTTAAGGCTTGGTTAAGCTTTCAAGCCCGCTTCGGAACTCTCCCGACAGATCGGCGGGCCGCACATCTTCCACCAGGCCGCGTTCAGGTAATAAAAAAGAGCGGGTCCTTTCGGGCCCACTCTCACTACGCGGATCGTATGAGAAGATGAATTGCCGGTGATATAGCCCTTTCCGCCCTCTCGGACAAGGCCCATTGCACGGCGCGCGAGGCTTTTTGCGCCCGCTGTGCGGCCCGCTGGCGCAACGCTTCCTTCACCTCCAAGGCCTAGATTCCCTGATTGTGGGGCGGCTTGGACCAGGGCGTACCCGCGGCGTGCCCCCTACGAGTTTGCGTTTTCATGACCGTTGCCACGTCGCTCATTCCCGGACTGGACGATATCGTCAAACGCGGCGACCCGCGGCGTCGCGGCGAGATCGCGCATGCCATTTCCCAACTGTTCTTTCAGGACGCCGAGAACCTCCGTCCCGATGTCATCGATCTCTTCGACAATCTGCTGATCGATCTCGTCCCGCATGCCGAGCTCGCCTCGCGCGTCGATCTCGCCGAACGCTTCTCGCGCCTGAACAACGCGCCGCGGCGTCTCGTGAGCGAGCTCGCGCGCGAAAACGAAATCGCGGTGGCGGGCCCCGTGCTGCGCCATTCGCCCGTGCTCGACGACGCCGCTCTCGTCGAAATCGCGCGACTGAAGGGCCAGGGACATCTGCTGGCGATGAGCGAACGCCCCACGCTGTCGGCTGTCATCACCGACGTGCTGGTCGAGCGCGGCGATCGCGACGTGGTGCGCCGCGCCGCGGGCAATGCCGGCGCGGTGTTCTCGCTTGGCAGCTATTCGGAGCTGATCAAGCGTGCCGCGCAGGATGGCGTGCTGACGCTCAGGATCGGCCAGCGCAGCGATCTTTCGGGTGAGAACCTGAAACAGCTTCTCGACGGTACGCTCGACGTCATCCGCCGTCGCCTCTCGAGCGTGGTCAATCCCGTGCGCCAGGTCGAGATCACGCGCGCCATGGCGGCCATCGAGGAAGCCACGCTGCCGCCGGGCCCGCGTCGCGATTTCTCGGGAGCGCAACGTACGGTGCTGGCCTTGCATCGCGGGGGCCATCTTGGCGAGAGCGCGCTGTTTGGCTTCGCGAAGGCCTACAAATACGAGGAGGCGATCGCTTCGCTCTCGGCGATGTCCGGAGTCCGCCTCTCGGTCCTCGACCGCCTGATCACGGGCGACCGCTACGATCCAATCCTGGTTCTGGGGCGTGTGCTGAATGTCAGCTGGCCGACGGTGCGGGCGCTGATCCTGATGTGGCACGGCCCGAATCGCACGCCAGCCGATGCCGATCTTGAGCAGGCGCGCGCGAATTTCACGCGCTTGATGCCGACGACCGCCGAGCGCGTCGTGAATTTCTGGCGCAACCGGCAGACGATCTAGACCCGCCTGAACCGCAGATACGCCGCCTTGCGCCCCTCGCGCGTGGCCTTTCGGCCGTAGCGCGTCATCGTGTATCCGGCCCACGGCAGGCGAAAATCATCGGCGCGCTCCGCGAGCCAGACAAAGTCCTGCGAGCGCGACAGATGCGACAGCGTCCAGGCGCAGTAATCGTCGATGTCGCAGACGAAACGAAATTCGGCGCCGGCTTTCAGCACGCGCGCCATCGCGGCGATGGTCCGGTCCTGGACGAAGCGCCGCTTCCAGTGCCGCCGTTTCGGCCAGGGATCGGGATGGATCAGGTCAATCCGCGACAGCGAAGCTTCCGGCAGCCAGGCCAGGAGCTCGGCGGCATCGCCTGCGAACAGGCGGATGTTGCCGATCTCGGCGGCCTCGATCTGCGCGAGGATCTTCGCCATGCCGTTGACGTAAGGCTCGCAGCCAATGAAGCCGGTTGTGGCGAAGGTCTGCGCTTCCGCCGCAAGATGCTCGCCGCCGCCGAAGCCGATCTCGAGCCGCAAATCGTCGGCTGCGGGGGCGAAGATCTCGCGGGCATCCGCCGGTGCTGCGCGGTCGATGGCGAGCGCAAGACGCGGCAGCAGATGATCGATCAGCTCGGCCTGGTGCTGCCTGAGCTTGTGGCCCTTGCGGCGTCCGAAGAAGGCGCGCTCGCTGTCCTCGCGATCCGGATCTGATTTGCGCTCACTCATCGTAGCGTCTGGTAGAGGCGGTGGAGCAGCCGCGCGCGCGGTGCGAGCGACGAGACATAGAGCTGCTCATAATGGGTGTGCGCGCCCTTGCCGTCGACGCCGAGCCCGTCGAGCGTCGCGGTGTGGGCGGCGGTGAAATTGCCGTCCGAGCCGCCGCCGGTGTGAACGTCCACCAGATCGAAGCCGATCTCCGTGGCAACCGTCTTTGCATGTTCGTACAGCGAAGCGCCTGCATTGCTCTTCTCGTAAGGCGGACGATTGAGCCCGCCCGTGACCTTGACGGTGACGCCATCTGTCTTCGATGTCAAAGCGAGGATCTTGCCGACGAATTCATCCGCGTCCTTGAAGCTCGGCACGCGCAGTTCGATTTCAGCATAGGCTTCTTCCGGCGTCACGTTGGGCCGCGTGCCGCCGCGCACCACGCCGACATTGACGGTGACGCCGCGCGCCAGATCGTTCATCGCCTCCAGCGCCAGGATGACGTTGGCAAGCTCGCGGATCGCGCTGCGGCCATCCTGGGGCCGCGTGCCGGCATGCGCGGGCACGCCCTTGATGAACACTTCGAATCGCCCGACGCCCTTGCGACCGGTGACGATCTTGCCGCCCTCGCGCGCCGGCTCCGTCACCAGCACGTACTTCGCCTTGCGCCCTTCGGTCTCGATGAGTGCGCGAGAGGTGGGGCTGCCGATCTCCTCGTCCGAAGTGAACAGATGGGTGATGCCGAGCGGCCGGCGATCGGCCGTGGCGCAAAGCGCGCGAAAGGCGTGGTGGGCGATGTAGGCGCCGCCCTTCATGTCGTAGATGCCGGGACCGAACGCGCTGTCGCCTTCGACCTTGAACGGCAGGCGCTCGATGAATCCCATGGGGTGAACGGTATCGAGGTGGCTCAGCACCAGGATGCCCGGCCGGTCCTGGCCCCAGGTCGAGCGCGCCACGAGATGATCGCCGCAACCATCGACACCGGCGATGCGCTCGAGCGTAACAGGGAGATCGCGGTATTGCTCCGCGACCATCGAGACGAGCTTGTTGACCTGTTCAGGCGTGTCCGTTGGCGTCTCGACCTCCACCCAGCGGCGGATGCCATCGAGAATAGTTTGAGAATCGAACCAATTGGAGCTGGCCATGGGCGCATCTGTGCCTTTGAATCGCATCATCAAGGAGGACGCGCATCAAAGCGCGGCCACAAATGACGACATAGGCCAGATTTGACGCAGTCTCAAATCGGATTGAGATGGCGCGTCAGCGCTTGTCGGGGCCTTCGCGGGCCGCAATCTGCTCGACGAGATCGACGATCGAGCGGCGCATCTTCGAATCGGTGATTCGGGTGAACGCCTTGGTCAAAGCGAGTCCTTCGGAAGTCGCGAGGAAATCCGAGACGTAAGACGGCGATGCGCCTTCTGCGAAGCCGTCCGGCCCCGCCACGCCGCTCGGACCGCCCTCGAACAGGAAGGACACCGGCACCTGGAGAATTTCGGCAATTTGCTGGATGCGGCTCGCGCCGACCCGGTTTGTGCCCTTCTCGTATTTCTGAACTTGTTGGAAAGTCAGGCCCAAAGCTTCACCGAGCTTTTCCTGGCTCATGCCCAACATGATGCGGCGCATCCGCACGCGACTGCCGACATATTTGTCAACAGGGTTGGGCGCTTTCGACATTTCCTCAGCCCTCCAAACATCACCTTCGGCGCAATCAGGAATGCCTGAGGTGTAAGCAACGTCAAAATCAGACCCTGTTATTGGGAAACATTGCGGAGAAATTTAGCAATACCCACTGTCTTTTGCAGCCGGTGCAGAATGAGGAGGCCGCGTGCAGTCTGTCAACCGTGGGACTACGGTTGTCAAAAGCTATCGGCCGCGGCTGCGTGATCAGGGACGCCGTTTGGCAACACGTCGGCGGACCGCCAGAAACACGGCGAGCGCGACAAACATGGCCGCGGGGACATCGCCCACGCGCGCATAGATAGTCGGCGGGATCGCGGCGGGCAGATTTGCATCCAAAATGCCTTCGATCCCGAGACCGAGGCTGGCGACGATGCGTCCCACCGGATCGATCACTGCGGAAACGCCGGTATTGGCGGAGCGAACTAGCGGCAATCCGAGCTCGATCGCGCGCATCCGCGCCTGTTCGAGGTGTTGGTAGGGACCGGTCGAAATTCCGAACCAACCGTCATTGGTGAGATTCACGATCCAGCCCGGACGTTCATTGCGTCCGGCCACCTCGCCGGGAAAGATTGCTTCGTAGCAGATCAGCGGCAGCGCGGACGGCGCGCCGGGGACCGGCAGCGCATGGCGCACGGTGCCGGCAATGAAGCCGCCGCGCACACGCGTGAGTTGCTCGAAACCGAGCTTCTCCATCAGGCCCTGGTAGGGAAGAAACTCGCCGAACGGCACCAAATGCAGCTTGTCGTACATAGAGAGCACGCTGCCGTCGTGGTCGATCACGTAGATCGAATTATAGGCGCGTGTGATCGGCGTGCCCCGCGGCAGGTCGGGCGCGCGGACAGAGCCCGTGATCAGCACCGTGCCCTTGGGCAGAAGCTCCGCGATTTGCGCCATCGCATCGGCTTCGCGAGTCAGGAAGAACGGAAAGGCGGATTCCGGCCAGATCAGGATGGTGGCATCGCGCACGCCGGTCGATTGCGGTCCGGAGGCGCGGTCCGACAAGGCCAGATATTTCTTCATCACCTCCGCCTTGGCGGCGTAGTTGAATTTCGCGTCCTGCTGGAGATCCGGCTGCATCAGGCGCAATTTGGGGCCCGCGACCATCGTGGTCGGATGCAGCGACAGGCGGATCGCGCCGAAGATACTCATGACCAGCAGGAGCGCCAGGGCCGCGGCCGGTGCGCGCCACGCCAGGCGGCGATCGGGCGTGCGGTCGATCAGCGCCGCGGGGCTTGCGAAGATCGCAACCGTCAGGAACGTCATGCCCCACAGGCCGATCAGCGACGCCGTTTGTGCCAGCGGCAGCGGCTCGGACAGCGCATAGCCGAACGCGTTCCAGGGAAAGCCGGTCAGCGCATGACCCCGCAGCCATTCCGTGATGGTGAGGCTTGCCGCGAGCGCAAGCACGCGCGTCGCGTTCTTGGTCCAGAGCAGGCGGGCGAGCGCAAAGCCCATTGCCGTGAAGATCGACAGATAGGCCGGCAGGCCCAGCACGGCGAACGGCGTCAGCCAGGCGAATACATCGGCGTCGACGAAGAAGGCGTAGCCGATCCAGTAGAGGCCGGGCACGAAATAGCCGAGGCCGAACCAGTAGCCGGTAAGCGCCGCGGCGGGGACGCCGCGATATCGTCCGGCGCCGGCGCCGTCGATCAGCCAGACCAACACCGGGAAGGTGATGAACAGTACCGGGAAGGCGTTGAACGGCGCCAGCGCCAGCACCGAGAGCGCGCCGGCAGCCATCGCGACGAGCGCGCGCTTCCATCCCCAGGTCAGGATGATGGCAAGCGCGATCTGGCGAAATCGCTGGAAAGGGCTCACTGCGGACCGGTCCCGTCGCTTGGCGGCGGGGTGGGCGTGTCGCTGGCCGTCGGCTGGCTGCCATCCGGCGCAGCCTCGCGGCGCCGGCTCTCGCGCTGGGTGCGCGGCGCGGGACGCTCCTTTCGCGTCGAGATCCGCAGTCGCTTGACCCGGCGCGGATCGGCATCGAGCACCTCGATCTCGTAATGGCCGGGGCCCGAGATCACCTCGCCGCGCACCGGCAGGCGCCCGACGAAGCTGACGAGATAGCCGCCCAGCGTCTCCACTTCCTCGCCGGCCTCGCCGGTGACGAAGTCCTCGCCGATCACGGTGCGGACGTCGTCGAGGCTGGCGCGGGCGTCGGCGATGAAGGCGTTGTCGGGCAACCGCACGATCGAGGGCGGCTCGTCGCTGTCATGCTCGTCGTCGATCTCGCCGACGATCTGCTCGACGATGTCCTCGAGCGAGACCAGGCCGTCGCTGCCGCCATATTCGTCGACCACCAGCGCCAGATGGATGCGGGTGGCCTGCATCTGCGCAAGCAGGTCGATCGCCCGCATCGACGGCGGCACGTAGAGCAGCTTGCGGATGATGCGCGCTTCCTCGAGCGGCAGCGCGAGATCGACCGTACGCAGATCGAGCCCGGCCGGCAGCGGTTTCTTGCGCTTGGTTTTCGTGACCCCCGACACGCGCGCACGCGCGGTCATGAAGGCGAGCAGATCGCGGATATGGACGATGCCGACGGGATCGTCGAGCGTCTCGTTGTAGACCACGAGGCGCGAATGGCCGGCGCTCTCGAAACGGTCCATCAACTCGCCGAGCGGGATGTCGCGCTTGACCGCGACGATGTCGGCGCGATGCACCATGACGTCGGCGATGCGACGCTCGTGCAGGCCGAGGATGTTGCGCAGCATGGTGCGCTCGACCGTCGAGAAGCCGGTGTCGTCGGGCGTCGTGGCGTCGAGCACGACCTGGAGGTCGTCGCGCACCGAACCTGCCTTCCAGCCGAACAGGCTGCGAATGGCACGCAGCAGCCAGCCCTCCGCGGTCGGGCGCATCACCTCGCCTGAGGTCACCACGACCGGTAAATTGGCCGTGTTGCGCGGATTGTCGTGAGTCGGGTCCGAATCCGGCATCTCAATGCGTCCCTGGGCGGTCGGCATAGGGGTCGGGAATGCCGAGATGAGCCAGGATCTCTCGTTCGAGCGCTTCCATTTCCTCGGCGTCGTCTTCGTTTTCGTGGTCGTAGCCGACCAGATGCAGGAAACCGTGCACGGCGAGATGGCTCAAATGATGATCGAACGGCTTTTGTTCCTCGTCCGCCTCACGCCGCATGGTCTCGTAGGCGATCGCGATGTCGCCCAGCATGCGCGGCGCATCGCCAGGCTTCCAGTCGCCTTCCGGCTGCAGCGCGGGAAACGACAGCACGTTGGTCGGCTTGTCGATGCCGCGCCAGTTGCTGTTCAGGGTGCGGATGCCGGCATCATCGGTCAGCATCACCGCCACTTCCGCCTCCGCAACGTCTTCGTCGACATTCTCGGCGGCGGCCGCCACGGCGCGCTGGATCACGGCTTCGGATTCGGGCTCCCGCTGCCAGCAATCGGCGACGACGAGGACCTCGGTGATGGGAAGGTTGGGGTGTGACATTGTCCTTGTTCCGAACGAAGGGGCGCCGTGTCCGCGCCCATATGGTCCGGTTGCTGTCTCGTCAGGATTTACCGGCGGCCGGCCGCTGCGGCGACCCTTCGTAGGCGGAGACGATCCGCGCCACGAGCTCGTGGCGGATCACGTCTTCGGCCTTGAAATGAACTTGCGCAATGCCTTCGACGCCGCTCAGCAGGCGCGTCGCCTCGGCGAGGCCAGAGGTCTGGCCGTTCGGCAAGTCGATCTGCGAGGGATCGCCGGTGACGATCATGCGGCTGTTCTCGCCAAGGCGGGTCAAGAACATCTTCATCTGCATGGACGTGGTGTTTTGCGCCTCGTCCAGGATGATGGCCGCGTTGGTCAGCGTGCGACCGCGCATGAAGGCGAGTGGCGCGATCTCGATCTCGCCGGTCTGCAGCGCGCGCTCGACAATGCGCGCGTCCATCAGGTCATAGAGCGCGTCGTAGATCGGGCGGAGATAAGGATCGACCTTCTCGCGGAGATCGCCGGGCAAAAAGCCGAGCCGCTCGCCGGCTTCCACCGCCGGGCGCGACAGGATGATCTTGTCGACTTCCTTGCGCTCGAATAGCTGCGCGGCATGCGCGACCGCGAGCCAGGTCTTGCCGGTGCCGGCGGGGCCGATGCCGAACACCAGCTCGTGGCGCTTCAGCGCGCGGATATAGGAATCCTGCGCCGCCGTGCGCGCACGCACCGGGCGCTTGCGCAGATTGATGCTGTCGAAGGTGGATTTGGCCGACTTGGCATCGAACTCGAACAGCGAGCCCTGCGCGATCACGGCACGGATCGCGCCCTCGACCTCGCCCTGGTCGAGATCCTGTCCCTTCACGGCCTGGGCGTAGAGCGTCTCCAGCACCCGGCGCGCGGCATCGCAGCCGTCGCGCGAGCCGCCAATCGTGATGTGGTTGCCCTTGGAATCGACGACGACGCCAAGCCGCCGTTCGATCTGTGCCAGATGCTGGCCATAAGGGCCAACTAGCGCGGACGCGGCGCGGTTGTCGTCGAAATCGATGACGACCTGGGTCTCGGGCGGAACCTGCATGTCGCGGTCAAATTTGCGGCTGGGAGCGATGGAAGAAGACGAATCCGATGCGCTTTTGGGCAAGGGTTCAGGCTCCAGTGGCGATGGGCGATAAAGCGGGCTCGTGCGCCATGGCGAGCTCACCGAGGAAGCTGTAGCGTTCGAGACTGTCGATCCGGACCGGCAGGATCTGTCCGATGATGTCCGGGGAGGCCATCACATGCGCGGGCTGGAGGAAGGCGGTGCGGCCGACGATCTGGCCGTCCTTGCGGGCCGGGCGCTCGAACAGCACATCGACCGTTGAGCCAATCGCAGCCTTGTTGAAGGCCGATTGCTGGCTGTCGATCAGTTCCTGGAGCCGCTCCAATCGCTGGTCCATCTCGGAGGGGGACACCGTCTCCTGCATGTCCGCGGCCGGCGTTCCCGGCCGGGCGGAGTATTTGAACGAATATGCCGCAGCGTAGCCGATTTGCGTGACAAGCGCGAGGGTCGCGAGAAAATCTTGCTCGCTCTCGCCGGGGAAGCCGACGATAAAATCTGATGAGAAAGCAATGTCTTGGCGTGCGGACCGGAAACGGTCGACGACACGCCGATAATCATCGGCGGTATGTTTCCGGTTCATGGCAGCCAGAATCCGGTCCGAGCCCGACTGCACCGGCAGGTGCACGAACGGCATCAAGGCATGGAGATCGCGATGGGCTGCAATCAGACTGTCATCGACATCGCGCGGATGGCTGGTCGAATAACGCAGCCGCGCGACGCCCGGGAGCGCCGCGAGGTGCTCCAGCAGCCTGCCGAGCGGCCAGCTTTTTCCGTCCGGTCCCTCGCCGTGATAGGCGTTGACGTTCTGTCCGATCAGCGTGAGCTCGCGCACGCCGTTCTCGGTGAGCCGCTTCACGTCGTCGACGATCTTTGTCACCGGCCGCGAGACTTCCGAGCCACGCGTGTAAGGCACGACGCAGAAGGTGCAGAACTTGTCGCAGCCTTCCTGCACCGTGACGAAAGCGGAAATGCCGCGGGCGCGGATCGCGCCGGGCTTGGGCTGGGCCAGGAAGCCGAACTTGTCCTGAGCCGGGAATTCGGTCTCGATGGCGCGGCCTTCATTGCCGGCGCGCTTCAACAGCTGCGGCAAATGATGATAGCTCTGCGGTCCCACCACGACGTCGACCGCGGGTGCACGGCGCACGATCTCCTCGCCCTCGGCCTGTGCCACGCAGCCTGCGACCGCGATCTGCATGGTACGCCCGTCGCGCGCGGCGGCGTCCTTGGCGACGCGCAGGCGGCCGAGCTCCGAATAGACCTTTTCCGAGGCCTTCTCGCGGATATGGCAGGTGTTGAGGATGACGAGGTCGGCGTCATCAGCGCTGGCCGTCTCCACGAATCCTTCCGGGGCCAGCGTGTCCACCATGCGCTGGGCATCGTAGACGTTCATCTGGCAGCCATATGATTTGATGTGCAGCTTGCGCGGCGGCGTCATGGAATCCGGAATTGAGGTGGAGGACCGCCCTCAGATATAGGCTGGGGAGGCGAAAATCCAGCGATTGGCGCCCTTTGGGCTGTCATTCCGGGGCGAGCGCTGGCGGGAAGTGCGGAATCCCGCCAAAACCTCGGGATTCCGGGCGTGTGCGTGTCCCGGCAGCCGCCAGCTGCACTCAGAAAATACCCTGAATCAGCCCGCCAGGGTGTCCGCCGCGACCCGCCGGACCAGCTCCGGCAATTGCCGCATATCGTCGAACGTCAATCCGGCCCCGGCGGCCCGGAGCCTTTCAGCGTGGCCCGGCGGGCAATGGCTGCCACCGTGAAAGCCCAGCACGGTCATCCCGGCGGCATGCGCGCCGGTCACCCCGGGGACGCTGTCCTCGATCACGAGGCACCGCTCCGGCGCGACTTTCATCTGCGCGGCGGCGAACAGAAAAAGATCGGGCGCGGGCTTGCCGCGCGCGACCTGGCTCGCGGAAAAGATGTTCGGCGCAAGCAGATCGTAGAGACCGGCGCAGGTCAGGCCATGATGGATCTTCTCCGGCGTGCCGCTCGACGCAACGCATTTGGGCAAATCGATTGCGCCAATCGCTGCGGCCACATGGGTGATCGGCTGCAAATCGCTGGCATAAAATTGCAGCGTCGCAGCATTCACTTGGCTTTCGAGATCATCGGGAAGATTGCGGCCGATCTCCTGTTCGACCATTCGCCGTGCATCTTTCTCGGATACGCCGAGGAAGCGGACCAGCACCTGCTCCGATGTGATCGGATAGCCGTGCCTCGACAGCACATCTGCATGCGCGCGACAGGAGATCACCTCGCTGTCCACGAGCACGCCGTCGCAATCGAAGATGACGAGATCGATCGCCACTTAACTTGTGGGTTTGTCGTCGTCGAGCGGGACGCAATAGAGTTCGAGCCGATGATCGACCAGCTTGTAGCCGAGCTTGCGGGCGATCTCCGCCTGGAGCTTCTCGATCTCCTCGGAGGTGAACTCGATCACCTTGCCGTCGCGCAGGTTGATGAGGTGGTCGTGATGGCTGTCGCGCATCTGCTCGTAGCGCGCGCGGCCTTCGCGGAAATCATGGCGCTCGATGATGCCCGCATCTTCGAACAGCTTGACGGTCCGATACACGGTCGAGATCGAGATCTTGTCGTCGACCGCGACACAGCGGCGATATAGTTCCTCCACATCGGGATGATCGACCGCCTCCGCGAGCACGCGGGCGATGACACGACGCTGCTCGGTCATGCGCATGCCTGTGGCGGCACAGCGCGCCTCGATGCCGGACGCCTTGGAAGCGGGGGAAGGTTTAAGACCAGTCATGTGATGTCCGCCTGACGGGGCGCTTTCTGCCATCAATGTTACGACAAGTCACGTCGCATCAGAAGTGCGTTCAATTGTTCCCCGTTCGGCTGCTTATAGTAGCGTTCGCGGCGTCCGACCACCATGAATCCGGCTCGGTCGTAGAGCCGCCGCGCCGGCTGGTTATTTTCCTCGACCTCAAGAAATATTGTGCGCACGCCGCGTCCTGCCAGGTGGCCGAGATGGGTCATCAGCAGCGTGCGAGAGAGGCCGCGGCCGCGATGGGCCTGATCGACCGCGATCGAGAGAATCTCTGCTTCGTCTGCGCCGATCCGCGACACCGCGAAGCCCACGGTCTTGCGGCCGAGCCGCAACCGGTGCACCAGCGTGTTGCGCTCGCTGAGCATGCTCTCGAACTCGCCTTCGCCCCAACCGCGCGCGAAGGAGGCGCCGTGGAGTTGCGCAAGCCGTGCGACGTCGCGCGCGACAGCCGGCTCGACGACGGCCGTACCGCCGCGCCACCATTCCGACAACCATTTCATCGTGAGCTTGCGGCTTGTGCTGCAAGCGGCAGTTGTGCGGGCGGCTTTGCGTCGGGCGCCCGCAGATAGAACGGCCGCGCCGGATTTGTCGCGGGATCGGCGGCGGCGCCAAGCCATGCGACCCAGCCGATGTCGGGCGCGGGCTGCGCGTCGACCGCGACCGGCTGCGGCATATCTTTCGGCCAGCGCTCGGCGAGGATCTTCGCGGCATTGCCGACCAGATGCGGCGCGCCGAATTGCGACGCCGCGATCGCCTCGTCGATGGGAGCGACGCCCGGCCGCACCAGCTGACTGCCGTCACCGGCCACGATCTGGAAATAGACGTGGTCGTGCCGCGCGTCGATCGCCGAGATCACCGGCGCCGCTCCGCTCTGGCCGACGACGGCGGCGGCATAGGCCGACAAGGTGGTCAGGCCGACGGCGGGCCGCTTCGCAGCAAGCGCAAGGCCGCGGGCGGCCGAAATGCCGACGCGCAGGCCGGTGAAACTTCCGGGGCCCATGGTGACCGCGATGCGCTCGAGCGCTGTGAAGGCGAGGTTGGCTGACTGCATCACGCGCGCGATCATCGGCATCAGCGCTTCGGCGTGGCCGCGCTTCATCAGAAGCTGCTCCTGCGCGAGGAGCTGGCCGGCATCGGTGTCGAGAACGGCAACCGCGCACGCTTCCAGCGCGGTATCGATGGCAAGGATCAGCATGGAACGATGGTAGCACCATCCGTCATGGAATGCTCGTCATCATGGCCGGGCTTGTCCCGGCCGTCCACGCCTTTGCGGCCCCAGCCTACATCGGCCGGACTTCGACCACGTCGGGGACGAAGTGCTTGAGCAGGTTCTGGATGCCGTGCTGGAGCGTCGCGGTCGATGACGGGCAGCCGGCGCAGGAGCCCTTCATGTTGAGATAGACGATACCATCCTTGAAGCCGCGGAAAGTGATGTCGCCGCCGTCATTGGCGACCGCTGGCCGCACGCGGGTCTCGATCAGATCCTTGATCATGTCGACCGTCTCGGCATCGGCTTCGTCAAAGAACTCGTCCTCTTCGTCGAGATCGACATCGCTCGCGGCCGCACCGTCGGCGAGCAGCGGCGCGCCGGACATGTAGTGCTCCATGATGGCGCCGAGGATCGCGGGCTTGAGCTGTTGCCATTCACCGTTCGCCTTGGTCACGGTGATGAAGTCCGAGCCGTAGAACACGCCGGTGACGCCGGGGACTTCGAACAGCTTTTCGGCGAGCGGCGAGCGTGCGGCCGATTCGCGGTTGGCAAATTCCATCGGTCCGCCGTCGACCACGACGCGGCCGGGAATGAACTTCAGCGTGGCGGGATTGGGGGTGGCTTCGGTTTGAATGAACATGGTTTTCTCCAGACGTCGCCGGTTCAAGGCCGGCGCGTGCTCTATCCACTAGCAGATGGCGACGGCGAACGCACGGTCAAGGGGTAAGCTGGCCGTTCACCTGTTATATCAGCGGGTTAGGGTACCCGCTTCTTCCCTCTGCCGGCTAACGGGGCGAGGCGAACGAGCAGCAGTCTAGGACAGCGAATCCACGCTCTGGTCGCTGAGCGCGCCGGAAATGACCGTCACCGGCACCGGGAACGTGCCCAGCGCGTGCGCGAGCAGCGCGACCAATGGCCCCGGGCCTTCCGCGCCCGGGTTCGCGGCGAGCACCAGCATGGCGATGTCGGGGTCCTCGTCGATCACCGCCAGCAGCTGTTCCATCGCAGCGCCTTCGCGGATCACCCGTTCCGGCGTGATCGCGGCGATGCCGTTGGCGCGGCCGGCGGCACGGTCGAGCGCGGCTTCGGCCGCCTCATGCGCTTCGGCGCGCATGATGTCGGCGACCCCCAGCCATTCCTGGCTCTGCTGTTCGGGCTCGATGATGCGGAGCATCACCACGCCGCCACCGGCCCGAATCGCCCAGCGGCTGGCGTAATAGACCGCGCGATCCCATTCGGCGGTGTCGTCGACGATGACGAGGCATTTGGGCTTGTGACCCGGCTCGAAGCAAAGTCGCTTGCTGGTCATGCATGTCCCGGAATGTCCACGCTGACATGCTGCCACACTCCGTCGTACTTGGGGAGAGCAGAAGCGAGCCGGCGCCGTGGCGTCGGCCGCGTTTTCGCGAACTTATTATCAGCGCCGACGGATGAAGCCCACGATGTCCTTCGAGAGCGTCATGGTCTCGTCGGCAATCGCGCGCGCGCGGTCGGCGCCATCGTTCAGGATCGCGTCGATATGGCCGGGGTCGGCGACGAGGCGCTTCATCTCGCCGGCAATCGGCGCGAGCTTCGTGACGCACAAATCCACCAGCGCGTTCTTGAAGCTGGAGAACTGGCCGCCGCCGAAATCCCTGAGCACGTCGGCCTTGGAGCGGCCGGAGAGCGCGGCGAAGATACCGACGAGATTGTCGGCCTCGGGACGCGCTTCCAGACCCTTCTCCTCGGTCGGCAGCGGCTCCGGGTCGGTCTTGGCCTTGCGGACCTTCTGCGCGATGGTGTCGGCGTCGTCGGTCAGATTGATGCGCGAATTATCCGACGCATCCGACTTCGACATCTTCTTGGTGCCGTCGCGCAAGCTCATCACGCGCGTCGCCGGGCCCGTGATCAAGGGTTCCGGCAGCGGGAAGAACAGGCCGTCATTGGCGCCGAGGTTGCGGATCGACTCAGCGAAGTCGTTGTTGAACTTCTGCGCGATGTCGCGCGACAGCTCGAGATGCTGCTTCTGGTCCTCGCCGACCGGCACGTGGGTGGCGCGGTAGAGCAGAATGTCAGCCGCCATCAGCACGGGATAGTCGAACAGACCGACGGAGGCGTTCTCGCGGTCCTTGCCGGCCTTCTCCTTGAACTGGGTCATACGGCCGAGCCAGCCCATGCGCGCGACGCAGTTGAAGATCCAGGCGAGCTCGGCGTGGCCCGAGACCTGGCTCTGGTTGAACACGATGTGCTTGCTCGGATCGATGCCGCTGGCGATGAACGCCGCGGTCACCTCGCGGGTGTTGCGCGCGAGCTCGACTGGTCCGCCCCAGACGTCCACGCCCTGCGTGATCGCGTGCATGTCGACGACGCAATAGATGCAGTTGTGGGTTTCCTGCATCTTCACGAAGTTGACGATTGCGCCGAGATAATTGCCGAGGTGCAGATTGCCCGTCGGCTGGACGCCCGAAAAAACCCGTTCAACGAATGGCATGGCAGCTTCCCTGCAAGATACGGGGCGTCGTTTCCAACAGCGGCGCTGCCCCGTCAAGGGAATTTCGCTGACTTCAGGCGCCGGGATCGGGCTGGGCGGGGCGCTTCAAGGCACCGGCCGCCTCGCGCCAGGACGCGACGCGGAGGATTTGCAGGAGCAAGCCATAGACGACGATTCCGGCGGCGATCTGTGATCCCAGCGCAATGAAGCGGATGAGCCCATGGGCCTGTGAAGGCAAGAGGCCCGCGGTCAGCCACAGCAGGCCGCCCATGGCGAGCGCGGCGAGCACGATTCGCGGCAGCCGCTTGCGGGCGGCGGCGTCGACCGAGAAGCCGAATTCACGCGTGCCTTTCCGGAGCAGCGAGATCGCACTGCTCCAGGCGCCGGCGGCAATGCTGGCGGCGATCCCGCTCGCGCCGAAGAAGTGACCGAGCAGGATCGCGAGCGCGACCGCGACCACGAACCCTTTCGCGGTCGCAAGCAGCGGCGTCATCGTGTCGCTGCGGGCAAAATAGGTCGGGGACAGCGCCTTGATCAGCACGTGCGCCGGCAGTCCCAGCGCCAGCCACATCAGGGCGCGCGCCGTGGTCGCGCTGTCCTCCGCGCCAAAGGCGCCGTGTTCAAACAGCAGCCGCACGATCGGCTCGGCCAGCACGATCAGGCCGAGCGTCGCCGGCAATGCCAGCCCGGTCGCGAGTTCCAGCGCACGCGATTCCGCATACGCAACCGCGTCACGGTGACCGCTCCTCACCGCGCGCGTCAGCTCCGGCACCAGCACCGTACCCATGGCGACGCCGACAATGCCAAGCGGCAGCTCGATCAAGCGGTTGGCGAAATAGAGCCAGGAGACCGCGGCCGGCGTGGCGGAGGCGATGATCGCGCCGGCAACCATCAGCCATTGCGGGCCGGAGCTCGCGATCATGCCCGGGATCGCCTTGGCGAAGAAGCCGCGCATGTCCTTGTCGAAGCTCACGCGCAACGGTGTCGCCAGACGCGCACTTCGCTGCGACAGCAGCATCAGGAGCTGCAACAGGCCGGCGATGCCGACGGAGGCCGCCAATATCCACGCGGCGACGGTCGCGTCGACGTGCCACAGCAGGAGTGTTGTGCTCGCAGCGATCAGGGCGATGTTGAACAGCAGCGGCGAGAACGCGGTGAGTGCAAAGCGACCCTGCGCGTTGAGCAGGCCCATCAGCACCGTGACGGGTCCCGCGAAGGCAAGATAAGGCAGCATCAGCCGCGCATTCTGGACGGCGAGATCGAGCGATGCGCTGCCGACGAAGCCCGGCGCGATGATCATGATGATCAGCCGCATCAGCAGTGCAATCACGATTGAGATTGCGATCAGGCCCGCGCTCACGGAGCTGAGCACGCGTCCCGCGAACGCCGCGGCAGCCGCCTCGCCGTCGCGGTCACGAACGCGCAGCCAGGCCGGGATCAGCGCCGCATTCAGGGCCCCCTCGCTGAGCAGGCGCCGCACCACATTGACGAGCTGAAATGCCGCCAGAAACGCGTCCGCCACGGCGCCGGTGCCGAGCAGCGCCGCGATCAGGGAATCGCGTGCAAAGCCCAGCAGCCGTGAAGCCAGTGTCCCCGTCGAGACGGTCAGGAAGGAGCGGATCATCGGAACTGCATAATACCGTTGCTTGCCCGCGAAGGGCCGGCCGTGATAGGCCGCGAGCCAGATTTCAGACCGACAGGAAGCGGATTTCCGCGGGTATCGCAATCCGCCAAACAGGATCAAGGTGAATGGCTGACGTGAAATATGACGTTCTCGGCATCGGCAACGCGCTGTTCGACGTGCTGGTCAAGACCGACGAAGCCTTTCTGGGCAAGCACGGCATGACCAAGGGCAGCATGTCCCTGATCGACGAGGCGCGGGCCGCCGCCATCTACAAGGACATGGGCCCGGCGACGGAAGTTTCCGGCGGTTCGGCCGCCAACACCATCGTCGGCATCGGCAGCCTCGGGGCGCGCGCCGCCTATGTCGGCAAGGTCAAGGACGACCAGATCGGGAAGCTCTACGTCCACGACATCCGCGCGGCCGGCGTCGCCTTCAACACGCCCGCGGCGAAGGACGGTCCTGCGACCGGCTGCTCCTACATCCTGGTGACTGACGACGGCGAGCGCACCATGAACACCTATCTCGGCGCCGCGCAGGACCTGTCGCCCGCCGACATCGACCCGGCCGAGATCGCCGCGGCCGGCATCGTCTACCTCGAGGGCTATCTCTGGGACCCCAAGAACGCCAAGGACGCCTTCGTCAAGGCGGCCAAGATCGCTCATGATGCCAAGCGCAAGGTGGCGCTGACGTTGTCGGATTCCTTCTGCGTCGATCGTTATCGCGACGAGTTCCTGGGGCTGATGCGCAACGGCACCGTCGATATCGTGTTCGCGAACGAGTCCGAGCTGCATTCGCTCTACCAGACCTCGGACTTCGACACCGCGCTCAAGCAGCTGCGCAACGACGTCAATCTCGGCGTGGTCACCCGCAGCGAGAAAGGCTGCGTGGTGGTGACGCCAACTGACGCAGTCGCAGCCCCGGCGTCTCCGATCGCGAAACTCGTGGACACCACCGGGGCCGGCGATCTCTTCGCCGCCGGCTTCCTGTTCGGTCTGGCGCGCAACCTGCCCCACAAGCAGTGCGGCGAACTCGGCGCGCTCGCGGCCGCCGAAGTGATCCAGCACATCGGCGCGCGTCCACAGGTGTCGCTGAAGGAGCTCGCCGGGCAGCGCGGGCTGACGTCTTAAGGTGGAATAGCCTCATCCTCGCTGTCATCGCCCGGCTTGGCCGGGCGATCCAGTACTCCGAGACGGTCGTGATTCAATCGAGAAGCTTCGGCGTACTGGATTCCCCGCCTTCGCGGGGAATGACAGCTGCGGCTCACGCCGTCTTCGCGGCTTTCAGTCCAAGCCGTTGCTCCACGTCGTCGCGCATCAGGAATTTCTGGACCTTTCCGGTCACGGTCATCGGAAACTCGTCGACGAATTCCACGTACCGCGGAATCTTGTTGTGGGCGATCTGGCCGTCGCAGAAGGTGCGCACCTCTTCCTTCGTCAGCGTCTCGCCGGGCCTGACGCGGATCCAGGCGCAGAGCTCCTCGCCGTAGCGGGTATCCGCAACGCCAAAGATCTGCACGTCCTGAATCTTGGGATGGCGGTAGAGAAATTCCTCGATCTCGCGGGGATAGAGGTTCTCGCCGCCGCGGATCACCATGTCCTTGATGCGGCCGACGATGTTGCAATAACCCTGGTCGTCGATGATGGCGATGTCGCCGGTATGCATCCAGCCGTTGGCGTCGAGCACATCCGCGGTCTTCTCCGGCTCCTCCCAGTAGCCCAGCATCACGCTGTAGCCGCGGGTGCAGAGCTCGCCCCGTTCGCCGCGCTTGACGATCTTGCCCTCGAGATCGACGACCTTGACCTCGACATGCGGATGGATTCGCCCGACCGTCGAGACGCGGCGATCGAGCGGGTCGTCGACGGCGCTTTGGAAGCTGACCGGGCTCGTCTCGGTCATGCCATAGGCGATCGTGACCTCGCCCATGTTCATCTCGCTGTTGACGCGCTTCATCACCTCGATCGGGCAGGGTGCACCGGCCATGATGCCGGTGCGCAGCGATGTCAGATCGAAGTTTGAGAATTCGCCGTGGTCGAGTTCGGCGATGAACATGGTCGGCACACCGTACAGCGCGGTGCATTTTTCCTGCTCGATCGTCCGCAGCGTTGCGAGCGGATCAAACCCCTCGCCGGGATAGACCATCGTTGCGCCGAGCGTGACGGAGGCGAGGTTGCCCATCACCATGCCGAAGCAATGATAGAGCGGCACCGGAATGCAGATGCGGTCCTGTTCGGTCAGGCGCATGGCGCGGCCGACGAAATAGCCGTTGTTGAGAATGTTGTGATGGGTCAGCGTCACGCCCTTGGGCGATCCCGTCGTTCCGCTGGTGAACTGGATGTTGACGGCATCGTCGAATTGCAGCGAGGCACTGAGCGCGGCGAGCTGTTCGCGATGCAGGGTACCGCCCATGCCGGCGACCTCGTCGAACGGGACCGTGCCCGGGCAGGCGGGGCCGCCGATCTGGATCACGATGCGCAAGGCCGGCAGCCGCGCCGCGCGCAATTGCCCGGGCTTGGCGCTCGCGAGCTCCGGCAACAGCGTGTTGAGCATGTCCATGTAGTTGCTGGTCTTGAATGCCGTCGCGGTGACGATGGCGCTGCATCCGACCTTGTGAAGCGCGAATTCCAGCTCGCTCAGCCGGTAGGCCGGATTGATCGTCACCAGGATGAGGCCGGCCTTGGCGGCGGCAAACTGGGTCAGTGTCCATTCCGGCCGGTTCAGCGACCAGATGCCGATCCGCGCGCCGCGTTCGAGGCCGAGCGCGACAAAGCCGGCGGCGAGCGCGTCGACCCGCTGGGCAAACTCTCCCCATTTCCATCTCACGCCGTGGCTGGGCGAGACCAGCGCCTCACGATCGCTCCAGCGCCGCGCGGCCTGATCGAGGCTGCGCCCGATGGTGTCGCCGAGCAGCGGCGTGTCGGAGGTGCCGCAAACGTAACTGTCGGCTTTGTCTGCCAAGATCGTGTCCTCCAGTCAGCTGCGTGCACGGCCGGGACAACAAGCCCGGCCGTGACGCGTCGTGAGAGTCAGGCGCGCCTCACGCCGCCTTCTGCCCGCTTCCCGCATCGAGCCCGGCATAGACGCCGCGCTCGAAGCCGGCAAAAGCCTCGAGACACTTTGCGTCGGCGAATGGCAGCAGCTGCATCAGGATCACGCCGGTGACGTCGCGCGCCGGGTCGATCCAGTAATAGGTGTTGGCGAGGCCCGCCCAGGCGAGGCTGCCCGCGCTGCGGCCCTCGGCGGTCTTGGCGGTGTTGATCATGAAGCTGAGGCCCCACTTCTTCACCTGCTCCGGATAGAGATCGACGTCATTGGTGTACATCGGCGCCGCCGTGGTCATCTTGCCCATGGCGAGGTCGCCGATGTGGTTCTGCCCCATCGTCGCGATGGTCTCGGCCTTCAGCACCTGATTGCCGTTGCCGCGGCCCTTGTTCAGGATCATCTGGGTAAACTTGATGTAGTCGGCCGCGGTCGAATAAAGGCCGCCGCCGCCCATGTGGAATTCCGGCTCCTGCTCGAGCTCGAACGGGATCGCGGCGAGCTGGCCATCCTCGCCGCGCGCATGCATGCCGACCAGACGCTTGCGCATGTCGTCGGTGATCTTGAAAGCGGTATCGCTCATGCCGAGCGGTGCGAACAGATTGTCGCGCAGATAGGCATCGAGGCGCTTGCCGCTGACGGCTTCCACCGCCTTGCCGACGAAATCGATATTGGTGCCGTATTCCCAGCGCGTGCCGGGGTCGGTCATAACCGGCGTCTTCAACGCCGCGTTCTGGCAGGTGGTGATGGCGGGGATGCCGGATTTCTCGAGATGGATCGCGAGATCGCCGTTCCACATGTTGTAGGCAAAGCCGGCGGTGTGGGTCATGAGCTGGCGCAGCGTGATCGGCCCCTTGGCCGGCCGCAGCTTGGCTTCGCCCTTGGCATCGAAACCTTCGAGCACCTGCGGCTTGGCGAGATCGGGCAACACCTCGCCGATCGGCGCATCCAGCGACAGCTTGCCTTGCTCGACGAGCTGCATCGCGCCCGCTGATGTCACCGCCTTCGTCATCGATGCGATCCAGAACACGCTGTCGGCGGTCATCGCATCCGGCTTGGACAGGTCGCGTTTGCCGAACGCGCCCTGATACAGCACCTCGGTACCGCTGGCGGCGATGGCGACGACGCCGGGAATCTCCCTGGCCTCGCTCTTCTGGCGCAGAATCTCGTCGATCTCAGCTTTGCCTTGCATCCGCGTTTCCTCCGGTTTGATTATTGTTGGAAGCGATCGATTGTCCTCCCGCGTGCGCCGCGCGGCAAGCACATCCGCGTACCTGCCGCGGTCGCGATGTCGTGACTTGACGGTCGGCTCCCCTCGCACGACGACAAGGCGGCTGACCTGCAACACTCCGTCACAATCTGTGGTGGATGGCCGCAACCAGCCGTGACCGTGGATGGGTGCTGGCGAGATGTTTCGACTGTTTGAAGCACTTGAAACATTTTGTGAGCTGCGGCGTTCAGCTCTCGGCCGATCGACGGTCGACGTTAAGACTTGATGCAAATTGGCGGCCGCCCACCGGCCGCGAGGGGGGACCTCAGATGATTTCGACCTGGAGCGAATGGAAGCGCTATCCCCGTCCCGGACGGGGCGAGAATCTCGAAGCGCCGATCGCGCCCGGCATCTACGAGGTCCGCATCGCCGGCACCGGCGCACTTTATTCCTTCGGCGCTGTCGACAATCTGGCACAGGCGCTGGCGCTGCTGCCGGTCGGTTCAAAGTCCTGGTTCGGCCGCCGCAACGCGTCCGACGTTCCTGATCTCGAATACCGGACCTGCGCAACCTCCTCGAAGGCCGACGCCAAGGCCGCCGCCGAGCGCATGATCGGGCGGCGCGAGACCTATCTGAGCGGCGCGGCGTAACTCCGCCGCTCCGAGCCTGGCTCCCAGCAGATGTGCGTTGCGGGACGGTGCATTGCGCGCCGCGTCTCCCTATATTCCGGCCGAACCGGAACAGCCCGCAAAAGCCCCGCAGGAGCAACGCCATGACCCCGACCGCCGCCGCACGTGCCCAGCACGCCACGTCCAATCTGCGCGACCGGTTGAAGGACCCGTCGCTGCTGAAGGAGGCCTGTTACATCGACGGCACCTGGGTCGGCTCGCCGGTCTTCGCCGTCAACAATCCCGCAACCGGCATCGAGCTTGCAAAGGTTCCGCAGCTTTCGGCCGATGACGCCACCAGGGCGGTCGAGGCCGCCGAGCGCGCGTTCCCGGGCTGGGCCAAGCACACCGCCAAGCAGCGCTCCAATATTTTGCGCAAATGGTTCGAGCTGATCATCGCCAATCGCGAGGACCTCGCGCTGATCCTCACCTCCGAGCAGGGCAAGCCGCTCGCCGAAGCGCTCGGCGAGGTCGACATCGGCGGCGCCTATGTCGAATTTTTCGCCGAGGAGGCCCGCCGCGTCTATGGCGAGACGATTCCGACGCAGCGGCCGGATGCGCGCTTGCTCGCGATCAAGCAGCCGATCGGCGTCTGCGGCGCGATCACGCCGTGGAATTTCCCGAACTCGATGATCACACGAAAGGTTTCGCCGGCGCTTGCGGCCGGGTGCACCGTGGTGCTGAAGCCCGCCAATGAAACGCCGCTGTCGGCGCTGGCGCTTGCCGCGCTCGCGGAGAGAGCCGGCGTGCCCAAGGGTGTGTTCAACATCGTCACGGGCGATGCAGCGCCGATCGGCAAGGTGTTGTGCGAGCATCCGGCCGTGCGTTTCGTCGGCTTCACCGGCTCGACCGCGGTCGGCAAGATTCTCTACCGGCAGGCCTCCGTCGGCGTGAAGCGGCTCGGCCTCGAGCTCGGCGGCAACGCGCCGTTCGTGGTGTTCGACGACGCCGACATCGATGCGGCGGTCGACGGCGCGATCGTCTCGAAATACCGCAACATGGGCCAGACCTGCGTCTGCGCCAACCGCATCTACGCCCAGGACAAGATCTACGACGAGTTCGTGCAGAAGCTGTCGAAGAAAGTCGCGGCGATGAAGATCGGTGACGGTACCGAGAACGGCGTCACGCAGGGCCCACTGATCAATTTGAAAGCGGTCGACAAGGTCGAGCGCCATATCGCGGACGCCGTCAAGCGCGGCGCCAGGATCGTCACCGGCGGCAAGCGCAGCGAGCTCGGGCGTTCGTTCTTCGAGCCGACGGTGCTTGCCGACGTCGAGCCGGACTCGCTGGTGGCGCAGGAGGAAACCTTCGGCCCGCTCGCACCGGTGATCCGCTTCAAGGACGAGGCCGACGTCATCGCGATGTGCAACGCCTCGCCGTTCGGGCTCGCCTCCTACTTCTACTCCCGCGATCTCGGCCGCGTCTGGCGTGTCGCCGAGGCGCTGGAATCCGGCATGGTCGGCGTCAACACCGGCCTGATCACCACCGAAGTGGCGCCCTTCGGCGGCGTCAAGGAAAGCGGCCTCGGCCGCGAAGGCTCGCATCACGGCATGGAAGAATATGTCGAGATCAAATATGTGATGATGGCGGGGGTTTAGCTGCTGGTCGCCGTGGCCTGAAACGCGGCATCTACGGCGTTCGCCGTCCTCCCGTGAGGGCCTAACGTTCTCTGCAGCAGGGCTCAATGCAACGGCCCCTACGCAGGAGAACGTGATGACCAAACTAAGTGAGCTGGCGATCGAAGCCCATGGTGGGCTTCAGCGCTGGAACCAGT
Source organism: Bradyrhizobium sp. CW1 (assembly GCF_023100665.1). Taxonomy (NCBI): domain Bacteria; kingdom Pseudomonadati; phylum Pseudomonadota; class Alphaproteobacteria; order Hyphomicrobiales; family Nitrobacteraceae; genus Bradyrhizobium; species Bradyrhizobium sp. CW1. The sequence goes on along the minus strand of NZ_CP064684.1, from coordinate 8,094,705 downwards.
TCGAGCAGGTCGCGGCCGACCTTCAGCAGGGGGGCGTGTTGTGGTCCTTGAAAGGGGAGCCTGAGACGCTTCAGCAGACCACCGTGACGGTTGGTCTGCGCCAGGAATGGGCGTCCCACTCGCCCTTCGGCGCCGAGCGCCGCCGTTCGCGGTTCGAGCCGGGGCGGGTCGCCCTCGAAGCGGCCGACGGCACGGTGCTCGACGAGCTTCGTGACCCGCGCAGCAGCTTTGCAGGTCATACTCTGCAAACGCCGTGGACCGATCTCCAGCTCGCCTATTTCGCCGGCTGCGCCATGTGGACTTACCTCAACACCCCGTTCGTGCTCGCCTGGCCGGGAGTCGAGGCAGAAGAGCTGGAGCCGGTGCGTACGAATGACGGGCTGTGGCGCCGTCTTGCGGTCCGTTTTCCAAATGACATCGCAACGCACAGCGCGGTGCAGACGCTCTATTTCGATGCGGACGGACTCTTGAAGCGGCACGATTACGACGTGGAGATCGCCGGCAATACGCCCGGCGCGCATCTGATCGATGGCTATGTCGAGGTCTCGGGCATCCGGTTTCCGACCAAGCGTCGCATTTATGCACGGCAACCCGACGGCAGCTTCAGCACCGAGCCGCTGGTCGTCTCGATCGATCTGTCCAATATCCGGCTGAGCTGATTTGAGGCACGTCAGAGCATGGCGAGTGGCCCAGCCTCCTTGCGGAAGGTCCGCGGCGCCTCGCCATGCACGCGGACAAAAGCCTGTCGCATGCGCTCACGGGTCGCAAAGCCGGTCTCGCGCGCCACGACCTCGATCGGCAAACGAGTCTGCTCCAGCATCAGCTTCGCGGATTCGAGGCGCAAGGCTTCGACGGCCTTGGCCGGCGTCGTGCCGGTCGCCGAGCGGAAGAGTCGCGTGAATTGCCGCGGGCTGAGACAGGCGGCGCGGGCCAAATCTTCGATCGTGAGGCTCTCGCGCAGGTTTTGCCGGGCGTAGTTCAGGGCCTTCTGGATCCTGTCTTCGCTCGTTCCCACCTCCAGCAAAACCGAATGCTGCGATTGTCCGCCGGGGCGGCTGTGGTACATGACCATGCCTTTGGCCACGGAGCGAGCCCTATCGGCACCGAGATCTCGTTCGATCATGCCGACGACCATGTCGGTGCCGGCGCTCATGCCGGCAGACGTCCAGATCTGGCCGTCGGCAATGAAGATCTTGTCGGCGTCCACATTGCAACCCGGGAATCTGGCCTGCATCTCCTGTGCGTAGCGCCAATGCGTGGTCGCTCGCCGCCCGTTCAACAGCCCGGCGTCACCGAGCACGAACGAGCCGAGACAGATCGACGAAACCCGCCGCGCATTCCGGGCCGCTGCGCGAAGCAGCCGGACGAGGCCGGGTGATGAGGTTGGAATGTCGAGGCCCGCCGCGACGATGAGGGTGTCGAAAGCGGCCTGATCGAAAGGCTCCGTCATGACTTGCATCCCAGCAGACGAGGTGACCAGCCCGCCGTCTTCCGAGAACGCACGAACATCGTAGATTTTTTCTCCAGCCTGCTTGTTCGCCACGTCGAAAGCGGCGACGGCGCCGAAACAGACGGCCTGGAAGCTCGGAGACAGAACCAAGCCGATTCTCATGATGACTCCTGGATGCGACGGACCACCTGTTTGTGCGCCTGCTCCCCTCGCCAATTCGATGGCCGAAATGATGGCATCTACGTCCTGTCGATGCCGTAAGCCGGCTGATACGTCTCCACCCTCGAGCGCGGGAAGACGACATACATATGGCGAGCGTCATATATGGAGTGCTCGCCGTCGTGCCAGCAGCCATCCGTGCACTTCAAGAAAAAGGAAAAGGCATGTCCCTTGAAACGGCGCGAACGGAATTCATCGAGGCCGGCGGTATGCGCTTTGCCTTCAGGCGCCTCGACCCGGCAAAGGGTATGCCACTGGTCCTGCTTCAGCATTTCACAGGCAACATGGATTCCTGGGATCCGGCCGTGGTGAACCGGCTCGCGGAAACCAGGCCGGTCATCGTTTTTAACAATGCGGGCGTCGGCACGAGCTCCGGCGCGACGCCGGACAACGTCGAGCGGATGGCGGCGGATGCCGAAACTTTCATCAGGGCGCTCGATCTCGGTGAGGTCGATCTTCTCGGCTTCTCGCTCGGTGGCATGATCGCTCAGGTGCTCGCTGCCCGGGGGACGGGGCTCGTCCGCAAGATGATCGTGGCGGGAGCGGCGCCGCGCGGCGGCGAGGAGCATCTGATGGCCGTCGTCAACGACGCCTTTGCCCGTGGGGCTGCCGATGTCAGGCTGCCGCTGTTCTTTACGCCCTCCGAGGCCAGCCAGCGCGCCGGTAGGGGCTTTATCGCGCGAGGACTGCGCGCGCACAGGACCGGGATCCCGAAAGCGGAGACAGTGTGAGCGAACCTCAGGCGAAGGCGATCATCACCTGGTGTGCCCGCAAGGACGAGGCGTCCATCCTCCGCGCAATCGCGCAGCCCACCTTGATTGTTCACGGCAGCGACGATTCAATGTTCCCGAGCATCAACGCCTACAACATGTTCAAGGCGATGAGTGATGCGCAGCTCATCCTGTATCCCGACTCCGGACACGGCGCACCTTTCCAATACCCGGATTTGTTCGTAGCACATTGCAGAACGTTTCTGGATGCGAGGGCTACCGCCTGAGCACCGCGATCGTGCGGTTCGCAAAGGTCAGCCGCTCCGCCATGACCGACACGAAATAGGTCAGCAGCTTGTGGCTGAGCGCTGGATCCTCGGTCTTGATGGCGTCGAACTGGTGCGTATTCAGCACGTAGAGCACGCTGTCGACCTCGGCCTGGATGGTCGCGCTGCGCGGTGTCTGTGACACCAGCCCCATCTCGCCGATCGTGGTGTAACGGCCGAGGCTGCGCACGCGTGTGGTGCGGTCGTGATCGGCCGGGATCATGATGCCGACGCGGCCGTCGAGGATGAAATGCATGGAATCGGCGGGGGCGCCGGCCTGCACGATGACCTCGCCGGCTTCGACCTCGATGCGCTGGCAGCGGCGGATCAGCTCGTCGGCGCCGCCTTCGCTGCCGAGCATTCGCGTGAACCAGTCACGCAGGCTGGCTTCTTCCTGCGCCAGCTCCTGATGCTGCGAGATGAGCTCGTTCTCGCACCATTCCAGCGCGCGATCGAGCTCGGGGATGATGGTGACGCCCTCGCCGACGAAGTCGCTGGAGCGCAGCACCTTCTCGGCCGCAGCCGACAGATGCACCAGGATCAGCTCGACTCCGAGATCGCCGGCGCTGCGCTTGATCTGGGCGAAACTATAGGCAGCCGATGAATCCACGCCGGTGACGAGCTTGAAGTCAAACAGCAGATAGCGGCACTCGGGGCGTTCCTGCAGCAGCTGCTTGACGTGCTGGTAGAGCCGGTTGGCGGAGCCGAAGAAGAGATAGCTCTGGAGATTGAGGCCCTGGATCTTGCCCCCGTGGGCAAGCAGCACGTCCTGGTCGTCGCGCGAGCGGTCGAGCGAGGAGCGGTACTCCGAGCCGTCGAAACTGTATTTGATCGACTCGACCCGCGCGGCGCTGAACGCAAACGTCGCGCAGCCGATGATGACGCCGATCAGGATGCCCGGAACGAAACCCCAGGCCACGATGATCGCGATGATGGCTATCAGCGAGAGATATTCGAGCTTCGACAGCCGCTTGCGCGACTCGATGATCCATTTGTGCAACTGGTCGGCGCCGAGATAGAGCAACAGCCCGCCGAGCACGCATTTGGGGATGAAGCCGAGCAGCTCGGGTGCGACGGCAAGCACCAGCAGCGACAGCGCTGCGGCGGTGAGGCCGGACAGTCGCCCGCGGCCGCCGCTGCTGAAATTGAGCATCGAGCGGCTGGTCGAGCTGCAACCGGGGTAGCCGCCCAGCATGCCGGTCAGGATGTTGGCGGCGCCGGTGACGTTCAGCTCACACTCCAGATTGGCTTCGCGATGCGTGGCCACCTCGATGCCGGTGGTGTTGAACAGCGTGCTGGAGGCCGTGACGAAGATGACGGCGACGACATTGCCAAGCAGGTCCGGTATGGCAAACCAGGGATAGCGGGCGAGATCGTCGGTATGCCAGGGCAGCATGAAGACCGCTTGCGGCGGTGGCTGAAAGGTCCAGCCCAATGTGCGCGCCTCATCGAAGGAAACGCCGGTGATCCAGAACGCCAGATGCGCGGTGAGCACGCCGCCGACCAGGATGATCGGCAGTCCGAACGGGCTGCGCGAGCGGTGCCAGGTGAGATACAGCACCAGCGCCATCGCGCAGGCGGCACCGAGCTCCAGCAGGATGGTGCGGTCGGCGAAGTGCGACAGCGTCGTGAACTGCAGCGGATGGTCGGTGATCACCCGGACCGCACCCATGACGATGAGAAGTCCGGTGGCGCCGAGGAAGCCGCCGACCACCGGATAAGGCACGTAACGGATGGCGCGGCCAAGCCGCGTCAGGCCCAGTCCACACAGCACCAATCCTGTCAGCATCGTCGACAGGCCGAGCGTGATCAGGATAGGGGACAGCAACGGCGTCGACAGGTTCGCCGTCTCGATGCGTTCGACCACCGAGGCCGCCAGGATACACGTCACCGCGGCGGTCGAGCTGTCGGGGGCTGCAATCGCGAAGGGCAGCGAGCTGCCGAGCCCGACGACGGCCGCAAGCACCGCGGAGCTGACGAAAGTGGCCGTGATGCCGTAGGACAGATAGGGCGACAACGGCCCCGCGAAGATCAGCAGCGCGTAGGACAGTCCGAACGTGACGGTCAGGACGCTGGCGGCGCTCCCGCCCAATATATCGTTCAGCGCGCGCTTGAGGGCCGGATTGAGCCCGGTCGACGGAGTGAAGCCAATCGCTGGATCTGTCACGCCGTGCCACTCGCTGAGTATTCCCCTCCGAGAGGTAGACGACTGGAGACTTAGCGCAACAAGATTCTTGCAAGCCGGATGGAAGAAACCGAAGCGCCCGCCATTCGGTGTCGTCCTGGCGAAAGCCAGGACCCATTATCCCAGGGAGGAGTCGTGCCGCGAGGTGACGGCCACAGTCTTCGCCAAACCGCGCCCGGTGGTAATGGGTCCTGGATCGGCGCTCACTTCGTTCGCTGGTCCAGGACGACGCTAAGGGCCTGCACTAGATCTTGAGTTCGCTTCCCGTCACGCGGCGATATGCTTCCAGATACCGCTTGCTGGTCGCGTCCACCACGCTTGCGGGCAAAGGCGGCGGCGGGGCGTCGCCGTTCCAGCGGCCGGCGCGGCGCTCGACATCGAGATAGTCGCGCAAGGGCTGCTTGTCGAAGCTCGCCTGCGGCTGGCCGGGTTTGTAGGCATCGACGGCCCAGAAGCGCGAACTATCCGGCGTCATGACCTCGTCGATCAGGATGATGCGGCCGTCCTTGTCGCGGCCGAATTCGAACTTGGTGTCGGCGATGATAATGCCCTGTTCGCGGGCGAGCTCCTCGCCGAGCGTGTAGATCGCGCGCGTCATGCTCTCGAGCGTGTAGGCCGTCTCGTCGCCGACGACCTCGCGCATTTTTGCGATGGTAATGTTCTCGTCATGGCCGGTCTCGGCCTTGGTCGCCGGGCTGAAGATCGAGGGCTCCAGCTTCTCGCTCTCGACAAGTCCCGCCTTCAGCTTCTCGCCGGCCAGCGTTCCGCTTGCTGCATATTCCTTCCAGGCCGATCCCGAGAGATAACCGCGGATCACGCATTCGATCGGAAACACCGTGGTCCGGCGGCACAGCATGGCGCGGCCGAGAATCTCGGCACGATGCGGCTTCAAGGCCGGCACGGCGGCGATGATCTCGTCGGTGTCGGCGCTGATCATGTGATGCGGCACCACGCCTTCGAGCTCGTTGAACCAGAAGGCGCTGATTTGCGTCAGTACCGCGCCCTTCATCGGGATGGTCTCGCCCATCACGACATCGAAGGCGCTGATGCGGTCCGTGGTGACGAGCAGCAGGCGGTCGTCGTCGACGGCGTAGATATCGCGCACCTTGCCGCGCCCGATCTTGGGCAGGGGCAGGTCGCTGGAGAGCATGGTGGTCATCGGCAGAACTTTCGGAGCAAGGCCTTGCGACGGGACATCCGGCCGAGCCTGATCGCGCGACCGGAAGCCGGATTAGCCTATTCCGGCAGCGGAATGAACTCATGTTCCTGCGGAACTGCGGCGAAGCGGCCGGTTTTCCAGTCCTGCTTGGCCTGCTCGATCCGCTCCTTGCTGGAGGAGACGAAATTCCACCAGATGTGGCGCGGGCCCTCCAGGGCGTCGCCGCCCAGAAACATCATCCGCGTGGCCTTGAGCGCCTTCACCGTGATGCGGTCGCCCGGGCGGAAGATCAGCAGTCGCGGCCCTTCGTAGCGCTCGTTCGCGATCTCGACCTCGCCGTCGACCACGTAAATGGCGCGCTCCTCATGATCAGGGTCGAGCGGCACGACCGCGCCCGCGGCCGCCGTGACCTCGGTATAGAACCACGGCGACACCATCGAAACAGGTGAGGTGATGCCGAAGGACGAGCCCGCGATCACCTTTGCGGTGAAGTCGCGCTCGGTGACCATCGGCAGGTCACCCGCGCCGTAGTGCTGGAACGACGGGGCGATCTCTTCCGATCCGGCCGGCAGCGCGATCCAGCTTTGCAGGCCCAGCATCTTCTGCCCCGAGGCGCGCTGCACATCCGGCGTGCGCTCGGAATGCGCGATGCCGCGGCCGGCCGTCATCAAATTCATCGCGCCAGGCTGGATCTCCTGGATGTTGCCCTCACTGTCGCGATGCATGATCGCGCCGTCGAACAGATAGGTGACCGTGGCAAGCCCGATATGCGGGTGCGGCCGCACGTCCATGCCCTTGCCGGAGACGAACTGCACCGGCCCGAAATGGTCGAAGAAGATGAAGGGCCCGACCATCTGCCGCTTGCCGTGCGGCAACGCGCGCCGCACCGCGAAGCCGTCGCCGAGATCGCGCGTGCGCGGCACGATGACGAGATCGAGCGCATCGCAGGACATGGGATCGCCGAGCACGGGATCGTTCGAGGGTTGCCAGCTCATGGTAAAACTCCGTCTAAATTGCTTGGGCTCGATACTAGCAGGATTCCGCGCCAGCGTCGCGGCTAAGCCCGCTGTTATGCCCCGCGAAGGCGGGGCATCCAGTACGCGGCGGCCTATCCGTTCAATCATGGCCGTCTCGGAGTACTGGATCGTCCGGTCAAGCCGGACGATGACAGCTGTGGTGCGGATGGTGCTTGAAAACATACGCCTGACGAAGGATGTTCGGCTGATGTCAACCGCGACCCATCGCAACACCCGATGACCCCAGCCGCAGCCGAGCTCGCCTTTCGCGCCGCCGCCGTGGCGCTGCTGCTGGTGTTGGCAGCGTCATTACTCTCGGATTTCCGCAATGTGCTGGCAGCCCGGCTCGGTGCGGCCTTTGCGCTCGGCTCGGCCGCGCATGCTGTGAGCTATTCTGTCGGAACATCATCGCTGGTACCGGCATGGCATGCGCCGCTGATCGCGTTGTCGACCGGCAATATCGTGGTGTTCTGGCTGTTCACGCGCGCGCTGTTCGACGATGAGTTTCGCCTGCGCCGGTGGCACGGATTGACCTGGGCGTTGGTGGCAGCCTTCAGCTTCGTCAGCTGTCTCTGGATCGCACCCGGCGGACATGTCCGGGTCGCCGTCACCGCGGTGAACCTGATCGTGCTCGGCTTCATTGCGCTCGCGATCGTGCAGACGATCGCCTCATGGTCAGCCGATCTGGTCGAGCGCCGCCGCCGCGTCCGTATCTTCATTGTCTGTGCTGCCGCGCTCTATGGCGGATTGAACGCGGTGCTCCAGATCCTTGTCGTCGGCAGTGACGTCGGCGACGTCGCCAACACCGTCAATACAGGCGTGCTCGCCGGCATTGTCGCGGCCATCGCCTATGCGATGATGCGCGTCGATGGCGCCGACCTGTTTCCAGCCGCCGCGGAAGCGGCGCCCGCGATCGCGGCGAGCCAGCCTGTCGGCGAGGATGCCCCCGACCAAAAGCTCATCGACGCCCTGATGCGGCTGATGGCGGACGAACGGATCTATCGCCAGGAGAACATCAGCATCGGCGTGCTGGCGGGCCGGCTGAAGATTCCCGAATACCGGCTGCGCCGGCTGATCAACCAGGGGCTCGGCTACCGCAATTTCAATGTGTTCCTGAACAACCACCGGATCGAAGAGGCCAAGGCAGCCCTCGCCGATCCCGCCCAGGCCAAGGTCCCCGTCATCACCATCGCGATGGATTCTGGCTTCCAGTCGCTAGGCCCCTTCAACCGCGCCTTCAAGGCCGTGACCGGCGTGACGCCGACGGAGTACCGGCGGCTGAAGGTGAATGCCGTCTAATCTTTAGCACGCTGTAATATCAAGGTTATTTTGGAATCGGCGAGCGTCTCGCTGCTTTCGGCTCTGCCGTTTTCCAAATCCGGCGAGCGGGCATCGCGTGAATGCCGCTTCGTCTCCGGCACACGCCTCAAGCCGGAGCAAGCCCGTGACCCGCCGCCGCAAGATCGTCCTTCTCACCATCGCCATCGTCTTTGCCGGCCTCGCGCTCGGCACGGTTCGCGCCCATGACGTGCCCAAGGTCGTCACCGGCTTCATCGCCGACGTGCTCTGCGCGGAGACGTTTGTCTCGGGCCTCGATATCAGGCCTAACCTGACGGAGACCATTGATGCGATGCCGGGCGCAAGTCTGTTCGGCTGGGCGATGGACTATCGGGTCGATCGCGCGCGCAAGGATGTTACGGTGACGCTGTTCGGCATCGGTCGCAGCCACGCCGTCTATCGCGAGGGACTCGGCTGCACGCTCGAGCACGGCGGAGGGATCACCGACGTCACGTTGCCGCCGGATGACAGGCAGCCGGCGTTGCTGCCCGAGATCGCCGGGCCCGCGGTCGTGTCGCCACAGAGCCCGGAGCTGTCAGCCGCACTCGATCGCGCCTTCGCTGAGCCGCCATCGCCGCCATTCCGCCGCACCCGCGCAATCGTCGTCATGAAGTCGGGCCGCATCATCGCGGAGCGCTATGCGGACGGCATCGGACCGGAGACGCCGCTGCTCGGCTTCTCCATGACCAAGTCCGTGATCTCGGCTCTCACCGGGATCCTCGTGCGCCAGGGCCGACTGAAGCTCGACGGGCCCGCACCGGTCGCCGCCTGGACAAATCCGGACGATCCGCGTCACGCCATCACCGTCGATCAATTGCTGCGCCACACCGCGGGCCTGGCGCTCGGCAGCTCGCTTCAGGCCTCGCTTGGCTCCGCCTTCGAGCCGGTCAATCGCATGAAATTCGTGGAGGCCGACATGGCCGCCTATGCAGCGAGCATGCCGCTTGCGACCGCGCCGGGCACCGTGTGGAATTATCACGATGGCAACACCATCATGCTCGCGCATCTGATCCGCAACGCCGCCGGCGGCAATCCCGCCGATGCGCTTGCCTTCGCGCGCCGCGAATTGTTCGCGCCGCTCGGCATGCGACACGTCACGCTCCAGCTCGACGGCGCCGGCACGATCGAGGGGTCGAGCGAGATGCTCGCATCCGCGCGCGACTGGGCGCGTTTCGGCCAGCTCTATCTCGACGACGGCGTCGCCGGCGGCCGGCGCATCCTGCCCGAGGGCTGGGTGAATTACTCGGCGTCGGCGACGCCCAATGCCTGGGTCGGTATCGGCGCCGGATTCTGGACCAACCAGGGCGACAGCTTTGGCGCGACCTTTCGCGTCGATCACGGCTGGCCGCGCGATGCCTTCTTCGCCAAGGGCACGATCGGGCAGTATACAATCGTGATTCCGTCGGAACGACTCGTGATCGTGCGGCTCGGCCGTTCGCCGAACTCACCGCCGGAAGCGGACGGTGTGTTTGATCTGGTGCGGGATGTGATTGCGGCAACGCGCGCTAAAGGGAAGGTGGCGGGGATGGATTGAGGTGCTTTACCTTCCCAGCTCCGTCGCCTTTGCCACGCGATCGAACCGCTCCAGCGTCATGATCGCGTCTGCGAATTTCTCCGCGCGCGCATTCAGCACCGGGCGTGCCAGCGTCAAGAATTTTTGCTGCATCGCCTGTGCATCCGGGAACGAGGTCGGCTCCCCCGAGGGATCGGCGTAGAGCCGCTCATGCACGCCGTCGTCCGTCGTGATACTCACGCGCGCGCCAAAGGGGTGGGTGCGGCCGATTTCGAGGCGATCGTCCTGCACTACGTCGAACTTGTCGGCGAGTGCGTCGATGGCGGCGTCGCCAAGACGATTGTAGTCGTCCCAGCCAAATGAGCCCTGGTCGAGCGCGAGCGCGCCGGTGAAGAACATCGAGAACTGGCCGCCGACGATCGAGGTCGGGTGGCGCTTGGTCGCGGCGTCGCCGGTGAGCGTGATGCCGTTGCGATGCAGGCCGATTTCGACCCGCTTGACCTGATCGGGCGTCAGATTGTGCTCGCGCCGCATTGCGATCAGCGCGTCGATCGCGGCGTGGGTATAGCGGCAGCTCGGATACGGTTTGACGCCGATCTTCATGGTCTCGTAGGTCTTGCCGAGCTCGGCGACCGCCTTGTCGGGATGCGCATCGTCGGTGTAGCCGGCGAGCAGGCCATGTTTGCCCTCCACGGATTCCGTCGCCCCGACGAAGTCGTTGCGCGCCAGCGTCGCGGCGATCACGCCATTCATCGCGGCGGCTCCGACCTGGTAGCGCTTGTTCCAGGCGCCATTGACCAGGAATTGCAGCGAGCCCGCGGCCTGGCTGCCGGCGACGCCGAAGGCGGCGATGAGCTGTTGCTCGGACAGGCCGAACAGCTTTCCGGCGGCCGCTGCTGCGCCATAGGTGCCAGCGGTGGCGGTCGGATGGAAGCCGCGCGCATAATGCGAGGTCGGGTCGAGCGCGTTGCCGAGCCGGCAGCAGACCTCATAGCCCGCAACGATCGCGGTCAGCACGTCGCGGCCCGACGCGCCGACCATCTCGCCGATGGCGAAGGCGGCCGGAACGACCGGCGCGCTCGGGTGCAGCGAGGAGTCCGCATGGGTGTCGTCGAAGTCGAGGGAATGGCCGAGCGCGCCGTTGAGCAGCGCCGCGACCGCCGGCGTCCAGGTCTTGCTGTCGCCGAACACGGTGGATTCGCCCCTGGTGTCGAGCGCGAGCGCCTCCAGCATCTTCAGGATCGAGGGGGTCGATTCCGCTTCGCTGCGGGCGCGGATGGCGCTGCCCAGGAAGTCCAGCGTCAGCACCTTTGCGCGATCCAGCACTTCCGCCGGAATATCCCCGTATTTCAGATTGAAGACATAGGCAGCGAGCGTTGCGGTTTCGTGGGCCATCGTGTTTCCTCGTTTTGGCGCGCAAGTTAGGCGGGCTGATTTGGCCTTTCAAGCGGCCATGGGCTGCGGGCATCAGCTATGCTTTTGGCAGGCTCCAAGAGGATCGGGATATTCCACGATGGGACTTCCAAAAGATGTGTTCGACCGGGTCCGGGCGCGGCGAACGCAACTGGGCCTGGCGATCCGGGTCACGGTCGCGGCCACCGCGGCCTACGCGATCGCCACCGCGCTGCATCTGCTGCTGCCGCTCTGGGCGGTGCTGACCTCGCTGATCGTGACCCAGTTGAGCGTCGGGCGCTCGCTGAAGGCGACGCGCGATTACGTGCTCGGCACCATCGGCGGCGCCATCTATGGGGGCGCCATCGCGATCCTGATCCCTTATTCGACCGAGGCCGGCCTGTTGGGCCTGCTGGTGCTGGCGGTCGCGCCACTCGCCTTCGTCGCCGCGATCAACCCGAGCCTCAATGCAGCGACGGTCACCGCCATCATCGTGCTGCTGGTTCCGACGATGCATCATTCCGATCCCATGACATCGGCAATCGATCGGGTCAGCGAGGTCGGGGTCGGCGCAATCACGGGATTGCTGGTCTCGTTCCTGGTGCTGCCCTCGCGCGCGGTGCGCCAGATCCGCGCCAGCGCGGCAAGGCTGCTCGAGCTGATCGCGGACGCCTTCACCGAGCTGCTCGCGGGTCTCACGCGCGGCCGCGACAACGATGCGCTGCACCGGATCCAGGACGGCATCGGCACCGCGATGGTGGGCATGAATGCGATCGGTGCCGAAGCCGAGCGCGAGCGGGCCGCGCGCCTGTCAAGCGGGCCCGACACCGGTCCCTTGCTGCGAACGATCCTACGGCTGCGCCACGACGTCGTGATGATCGGCCGCTCGACCGTGGTGCCGTTGCCGGCCGAGGTGCAGATGCGGCTCGCCGCGCCGCTGGCGGAGGTCAGTGCGGCGATCGTGCGCTTTCTGCGCTCGGCGGCCGAAGCGTTGCGGGCTGGTGCCGGCGCGCCGCCGATTCATCCCGTGCACGTCGCGCTCCAGCATTACGCCGAGGCGGTTGCCGCCGTTCGCCAGGACGGCCTGATCCGCGGCCAGCCGAGCGACACCGCCGAGCGCTTCTTCGCGATCGGCTTCTCGCTGGAGCAGATGCACCAGAATCTCTGCGATCTCGATCGCGTCGTCGGCGAGTGGTCGGAAGCCTCGTCGGACAAGTCAGCGCGCTTGGCCGAGTGAGCTAGCGCCGCATCAGGTCCTTGCCCTGCATGCGCCAGACCAGCAAATCGATGCGGTCCTGGCCGAAGAACGGCTCGTTGTCGAACACGAAGGTCGGCACGCCCCAATGGCCGGAGGCGGCGTGGTCCTTCTCGTTCTCCGTGATCACCTGCTCGTAGCGATCAGGGTCCGCGGTGATTGCGGCATCCATCGCGGCGAGATCGAAGCCGGCCTTTTCGGCGCCGCGCCCGAGATGATCGCCTTCGTTCCAGCCCGACACCGAGCCGTCCCACAGCACGCGGGCGATTGCATCGGTGAATGCGAGCGAGCGTCCCTCGAGCTGCGCCATGGCACCAAGCCGGGTCAGACGGTGGATGTAGGGCTGCTCCGCCGCGACCTCGAACGTCACCTTGTGCTGCACGATCGGATCGGGCCTGGGAAAGCGGAACGGAATGCCTTCGTGCTGCGCCACGCGCGTGCTGTCGAGCACCACATAGCGAATGAAGTTCGGGCTGGCCTTCTTGAAAAACCCGGGCACACGGACTGCGAGCGGATAGACCGGCCGCAAATTCACCGTCAGATCGTAGGTTTCGACCAGGTTGAGCGTTTTCGGCAACGCCAGACAGCTGAACGGGCTGCGAAAGGAGTAGAAGAGGTCGACGGAGAGCGTCATCGGGCCGGCTCGACGAGCCGCCCCATCATGCTGCGGGCGACGAGCTTGTGGAAGGGCGTGATGAACGCGAGATAGGCGCGGCCCAGCCGATTGTTGGTCCGCACCAGCGTGGTCAGGGTGACGTGGCGCAGCACCGCTTCGCCGGCGACATCGACCACGATGCGGAAGTCGAGATGATAATCATTGAAGCCGGCGACCAGCTGCTCCGGCGTTTCGCTCAGCACCGGAAACAAGCCGATCGGGCCGCCCGGCGCTGGTGCGCCTTCACCCGATGTCTTCAATCCAAAGGGCCTCACGAGGATGTTGCGCAGGCGTGTCAGTGCACCGATCCAGCGCGGTCCGTGCAACACCATCCTGGTGCAGGCCTCGCGGGCATTCACCGGTGCTGTGCCGATCTCCACGCGAAAGGCGTCGATGAATTGCGCACCGGCCAGCAGCGTGCCGGCGTCGACATCGGGGATGACTTCGCGGACGGTCCCGTTCATCCCGCCAGTTTGCGCGTCAGCATCCGGAAGCGCAAGATCAGAAGTCCGGCATAGACGAACGATCCGATCGACAGTCCGATCCAGACACTGACCGCGCCGAAATCAGCGTGAAAAGCGAGCAACCAGGCGATGGGAAAGCCCACGCACCAGTAGCCGATCGCGGCGAATACCAACGTCATTCTGGTGTCATTGATGCCGCGCAGTGCGCCGCCCATGATGGTCTGGATGGCATCGGCGATGAAGAAGGTCGCGCCGACCAGCAGCAGCGTTGCAGTCAGCTCGACGGTCGCCATGCTCGCCTCGCCGCTGCCGAAGAACAGCCGTCCGAGCTCATAGCGGCCGAGAATGATTGCGACGCTGAGGGCCGAGACGAACGCGATCCCGATCACGGCTGCCACGAGACCTGCGCGCCTCACCGCAGCCGGGTCGCCCCGGCCGAAGGCGTGGCCGACCCGCACCGTGGCTGCCATGCCGATGCCGAGCGGGACCATGAACAGCACGGCGGTGACCTGGAGCGCGATCTGATGCGCCGCGAGCGCCGTGGTCGAGATCAACCCCATCAGCAGCGCCGCCGAAGAGAACAGGCCATATTCCAGCAGCAGTGAGAACGAGATCGGGGCGCCGATCGCGATGAGCTTGTGCATCAGGGGCCAGTCGATCCGCCAGAGATGGGCAAGCGGACGATAATCCGCGAACGGCTTGCGCAGCCCCGCAATGGCGAGCGTGGCGACGAACGTGCCGAGATTGACGATGGTGGTCGCAAGCCCTGCGCCGAACAGACCGAGCTCCGGCAGGCCGAACAGGCCGTGGATCAGGGCGTAGACCAGCGCGGCATTGACGGGGATCGCCGCGAGCGTGATCCATAGCGGGGCCTGCGGCCGGTTCACCGCGCTCATCATGCTGCGCAGCGCGATGAAGCCGAGTGCCGGCGCGATGCCCCAGGCCAGCCCATTCAGATAGCGCTGGGCGAGCGCGGCCGAGTGCGGCGCCTGACCGAGTGCGACCAGGATGTGCTCGCCATAGAGCGGGGAGGCCATCATCGGCAGCGAGATCAGCAAGGCGACCCACAAGCCGACGCGCAGAGAGCGGCGGATGCGCCTGACATCGCCGGCGCCGAAGGCTTGCGCGACCAGCGGCGACACCGCCGTCATCAATCCGAGCCCGAAGGTGAAGCTGACGAAATAGACCGTGTGCGCCAGCGCTGCTGCTGCGACCGCGCTCTCGCCGAGCCGCCCGATCAGCGCGAGATCGGTCGTGATCATCGCGATCTGCCCGAGCTGCGTCAGCATCATCGGCACGGCCAGCCGCAGCGTCGCGACGAATTCGTCGGCGAGAGGATTTGGCGGCACGCCGGCTTGCGGCTGCGAACGAGGCTGGACGGTGTCGAGCATGGCCGGGTCAATAGCACAGCCGGGCGACGAAAACATGGCTTGGTCTTCTCCCTCTCCCCTTGCGGGAGAGGGTGGCTCGCCGCAGCAGCGGCGAGACGGGTGAGGGGGATCTCTCCGCGTACGGCCCTCAAGCAGCAGGACTCGCTGAAGCAACCCCTCATCCGGCGCTATAGCCGATGCGAAGCTTCGGCGTTCTCAAAAACGGCGGCCAAAGGCCGCCTACGCCACCTTCTCCCACAAGGGGAGAAGGGAAGAAGCGCCTCAGCCCTTCCGTTCAGGCACGCGCCTGATCTTCGCGCCGAGCGCGTTGAGGCGCTCGTCGATGCGCTCGTAGCCGCGCTCGATCTGGTCGGCGTTGTTGATCGTGGAGGTGCCCTCGGCGCAGACGGCCGCGAGCAGCATGGCCATGCCGGCGCGAATGTCGGGCGAGATCATCGATGCACCGCGCAGGCGGCTGGGGCCGGCGATGATGGCGCGATGGGGGTCACAGAGCACGATACGCGCGCCCATCGCGATCAGCTTGTCGACGAAGAACATCCGCGATTCGAACATCTTCTCGAACATCAGGATCACGCCCTCGCATTGCGTGGCGGTGACGATCGCGATCGACATCAGATCGGCCGGGAAGGCCGGCCAGGGCTGGTCTTCCAGCTTCGGCACGTGGCCGCCAAAATCGTCCTGGATCTTCAGCGTCTGGTTTGATGGCACGATGAGATCGTCGCCCTCGATGCGGCAGACGATGCCGAGCCGTTCGAATCCCATGCGGATCGAGCGCAGATGCTCGACGCCCGCGCGCACGATGCGAAGCGGCGACCGCGTCACGGCCGCGAGTCCGATCAGCGAGCCGACCTCGATATGGTCGGGCTGGATCCGGTAGGTCGCGCCGCCCAGCGTCGCCGGACCGTGCACGATCATGGTGTTGGTGCCGATGCCCTCGATCCCTGCGCCGAGCGCGACCAGGAAGTTGGCGAGGTCCTGCACATGCGGCTCGGACGCGGCGTTGCGCAAATAGGTGGTGCCTTGGGCGGCGACGGCTGCGACCAGCGCGTTCTCGGTCGCGGTCACGCTGGGCTCGTCCAGGAACACGTCGGCGCCGGTCAGTTTCGAAGCGCGGAATTCGAGCCGGTCGGTCGCGGTGACCTTGGCTCCCAACTGCTCGAGTGCGAGCACATGCGTGTCGAGCCTTCGGCGGCCGATGACGTCGCCGCCGGGCGGCGGTAGCATCACTTCGCCGCAGCGGGCGAGCAGGGGGCCGGCGAGCAGGATCGAGGCGCGGATGCGCACGCACAGATCAGGATCGAGATCGGCGGCGCGGATGCTCTTGGCGTGAATATGAAGCGTGTTGCGGGCGGTCCATTCCGCCGCCGCGCCGACCGAGCGGATCAGCTCGACCAGCGTCTCGGTGTCGCGGATCCGCGGCACGTTCTCCAGCGTCACCGGATGCTCGGTGAGCAGGGCTGCCGCGATGATCGGCAGGGCCGCATTCTTGTTGCCGGAAGGCTCGATCGAGCCCGAGAGCCGGTGACCGGCCTCGACAATGTACTGGATGGGCGCCACGGGGTCTCTCGCTGTCGTGTTGGGTGGGCGGGTTTTCGAGGCGGAAACTACCGAGAATTGAGCGCGGGAGCAATTCTGCACTTGTCGCGAGGGCGGGGGAGGTTCAGCCGTGTCTCTACGTCATGGCCGGGCTTGTCCCGGCCATCCACGCCTTTGCCAGATGCACGGAGAACCTAGATGCCCGGGACAAGTCCGGGGCATGACGACCGTCCAAGCCATCCGATCTCAGATATCGATCGTCGCGCTCAGCGAATGTTCCTGGATGAAGTCGCGGCGCGGCTCGACCACGTCGCCCATCAGCTTGGTGAAGATGTCGTCGGCCTCGTCGACCTCTTTGACCTTCACCTGGAGCAGTGATCGCGCATTGACGTCCAGCGTCGTCTGCCAGAGTTGCTCCGGATTCATCTCGCCCAGCCCTTTGTAGCGCTGCAGCGAGACGCCCTTGCGGCCGGCGTCGGTGACGGCTTCGAACAGATCGACCGGGCCGTAGACCATGTGCTCGGTGTCCTTGCGCCGCAGCTTGCCGGGGCGGGCATAAACGTCCTGGAGCTTGACGGTGTACTCGTCGAGCTTGCGGGCTTCGACCGAGCCCAGGAACGCGTCATCGATGAGGGCGACGTCCTTGACGCCGCGCACGGTGCGCTCGAACTGGAAACCATGGCCTTCGACGTATTGACCGATCCAGCCGCGCTCGACCTCGTCGGCGAGCGTGTCGAGGCGGGCGGCGATGTATTGGGCTGCCGCGGCGGCTTTCTCCGGATCGCCGTAGATCGCCTTGTTGAGCACGCCGGTGATGGCGGCCTGCTCGATCACCTTGCGATTGTAGCGGGTGTGCAGGCTGCGCAGGACGCCGCGGACGGCGCGGGCGTCATCGACCAGCGAACGCAGGTCGCGGCCGGTGCGATCGCCGCCGGTGCCGGGAATATAGACGCAATCGTCCAGCCCGGTATCGATCAGATAATCTTCCAGCGCCCGCTCGTCCTTCAGATATTGCTCGGACTTGCCGCGGTTGACCTTATAGAGCGGCGGCTGGGCGATATAGAGATAGCCGCCGTCGATGATCTCGCGCATCTGCCGGTAGAAGAAAGTGAGCAGCAGCGTGCGGATGTGGGCGCCGTCGACGTCGGCGTCCGTCATCACGATGATCTTGTGATAGCGCAGCTTCTCGATCGAGAATTCGTCGCTGATGCCGGTGCCGAGCGCGGTGATCAGCGTGCCGATCTGCTCGCTGTGCAGCATCTTGTCGGGACGCACGCGTTCGACATTGAGGATCTTGCCGCGCAGCGGCAGCACGGCCTGGAATTCGCGGTTGCGGCCCTGCTTGGCGCTGCCGCCTGCCGAGTCACCCTCGACGATGAAGAGCTCGGATTTCGCCGGGTCCTTCTCCTGGCAGTCGGCGAGCTTGCCGGGCAGCGAAGAGACCGAGAGCGGGCTCTTGCGCGTCAGCTCGCGCGCCTTTCGCGCGGCTTCGCGGGCAGCCGCCGCCTGGATCACCTTGCCGACGATCATCTTGGCTTCGGAGGGATGCTCCTCGAACCAGGCCTGCAGCGCCTCGTTGAGCACGTTCTCGACCACGGGGCGCACTTCCGAGGACACCAGCTTGTCCTTGGTCTGCGACGAAAATTTTGGGTCCGGCACCTTCACCGACAGCACCGCAGTGAGGCCTTCGCGGCAGTCGTCGCCGGTGAGCGCGATCTTTTCCTTTTTCGCGTTGGCCTCGGCATAGCCGTTGACCTGGCGCGTCAGCGCGCCGCGGAAGCCGGCGAGATGGGTGCCGCCGTCGCGCTGCGGGATGTTGTTGGTGAAGCACAGCACGTTCTCGTGGTAGCTGTCGTTCCACCACAACGCGGCCTCGACACCGATGCCGTTGGATTCCGCGCGCACCATGATCGGCGCCGGAACGATCGCCTTCTTGTTGCGGTCGAGATATTTGACGAATTCCTCGACGCCGCCGGAATAGTGCATCTCCTCGCGCTTCTCGACGGCGTGACGCATGTCGGAGAGGGCGATGTTGACGCCGGAATTGAGGAAGGCGAGCTCGCGCAGCCGGTGCTCCAGCGTGGCGAAATCATACTCGATGTTCTTGAAGGTTTCCGTCGAAGCCTGGAACGTCACCTCAGTGCCGCGCCTGCCGGGCGCGTCGCCGACCACCTTGAGCGGCGCGACCGCATCGCCATGGGCGAATTCGATGTAGTGTTCCTTGTTGTCGCGCCAGATGCGCAAGCCGAGCTTGCTTGACAGCGCGTTGACGACGGAGACGCCGACGCCGTGCAGACCGCCGGAAACCTTGTAGGAATTCTGGTCGAACTTACCGCCGGCATGGAGCTGGGTCATGATGACCTCGGCTGCCGAGATGCCTTCGCCCTTGTGGATGTCGACGGGAATGCCGCGGCCGTCGTCGCGCACGGTGACGGAATTGTCGGCGTTGAGGATCACGTCCACGCGCGTGGCGTGGCCCGCGAGCGCCTCGTCGATCGCGTTATCCACGACCTCGTACACCATGTGATGCAGGCCCGAGCCGTCATCGGTGTCGCCGATATACATGCCGGGACGCTTGCGGACGGCGTCGAGACCCTTGAGCACGCGGATCGATTCCGCCCCGTAATCGCTCGGATTTGAGGGTTCGTTTTCGGCAGGCGTCTGCCGAGCAGGTTCTGTCATGAGAGGCCTTCGAGATGTCGCCCGAATCAGCGGCGCAAAAGGCGCTGATATGCGGGCTATTTGTGCCACGAAAGACGGATTGCGCCTAGCGCAAAGTATCCCCCGGCAAGTCTTTGATTAAATAGAATTTTTTGGCCGATTTTCAAGGCCTTCGAAGCCCGATTCGGCGGCTTGGAAAAAGCGCGATTCGGGAAGCCGTTTCGGGCCGTGGAAGGCGTGGATTTTGCGGGGACGAGGGCGTTCCGAGGCGCCTGGAACGCCCCGGAACGGCCTTGCAGCTCAATACATCTGAAGCGGCAGCACATCTCCGTTTGGCCCCACCAGGAGGCCCCAGGCATCGCCGGCGGCCACTGTGAGAATCTCGGTGCGAGTGGGGCGTCCCGGCAGACGCAGCGCGTACTGGTACTTGCCTGGCGGCAGATCGAGCATCGGGCCTTTCGGCGATTGCGGACCGCCGGCGCCGGCCGCGATCTTTACGGTCTGATTGTTGATCGTCAGCGATGCTTCTTTCGGCCCCATATTGCCGAGCATCAGCCTGGCCTGTCCGGCCTTCGGCATGATGTCGGCCTTGGCCGCGGCCTGCGGATTTCGCTGCATCAGGCTGACCGTGGTCTCGTCTCGGGCGCGGCCAAGCTTCAGCACGGCCGGCCCCTGCGGCGAGGTGAACGCGAGCTCCGCCCGCTCGGCCGTCACGATCGCGCCGTCGGCCTTCTCTTGCCAGCCCCGATTGGTCAGCTCCGCGCGATAGAAGGCGAGGACCTCGCCAAGCTCGGCGGGGATGCTGGCTTCGAGCTCGGTCCGGAACGACTGGTCGCTGCCGGGAAATTTCGTGGAGCTGATGCCGGTCGAGCTGTGCTGCGTCGGCACCGGCAGGGCCGAATCGGGATCGGGCGTGAGCGGCTCCTTCGATTTGGTCTGGACCGCCTTGGCTTGGGTCGATTTGGCCTCGACGGGCTTCGCCGCGGCGACGACCAGACCGGAGCCGTTGGCGCTAACGTTCACCTTCGGTCCCATCTGCATCACGGTCATCGAGATCGACTTGCCGCTCTTTGCGAACTCCATCACCGCCATGTTGGGCTGATTGATGACGGAGGGCTGCTCTTTCCAGCCCGCTGGCTTGAGCGATGCGCGATAGAACGCAGTGAGCGCCTTCACGCTCGAGGTCGAGGAGAACTCGAGCCTGCCCTCGTCGCTCTCGAACTTCACACCCTCGGCGTTTTCAGGCAGCGGCACCGGAATCTTGCTGTCGGCCTGCGCGTTGAGCGGCGCGTCGGACAATGCGGCCGCCTGCACCTTGCGCCTGGCTTCGTCGGCGGTGATGAGCTGCTTGGCCGCACCTAACGCATCCCCAAGGAACTTGTCGTCCGCCTCTTTCTTCGCCTTGGCACGGGCGGCAAGCGCGGAGTCCTTCACCTGCGCGGTCAGGCTGACCATGGTGAAATCATATTTGCGGCCAAGCCGCAGCACGCCGGTTTCCTCCGCCGAAGAGATCTTGATCGCGACCTCGTCACCGGGTGCGAGCTGCGCGCTGCCGTCCTCCTGCCAGCCGCGCGCGGCGAACTCGCGGTGATAGAAGGCGAGCACGGCCGGCAGCTCGGCCATCGCGGCGGCCGACATTTCGCGCTTGTTGTCGCTCGCGCCGCCGAGCCCCCTGGCCGTCTTGGTCGGGCTCGGCCGCGGCAGGCCGGCCAGATCGCTATCGGCTTTGAGCTCGCTCGGCAGCGCGAAGGGGGCGACCCGGATATCGACATTGGTGCGGCCATCGTCGCGGCGCGTCAGCGTCAGCATCACGGGCTTCTGCTGATAGAAGCCGGTCTCCTTGCTATCGGCATGCGCGTAGAACGCGCGCAGGCCGTTGGGAACGGTTTCATTCAGGCTGGTGGTCCAGCGTGCGGCGGTTTCCGGCGTGAGCTTCTGCCAGCCGATCGCAGCCATCTGGCTGCTGTAGAAATCCGACGTTGCATCGAGCGGCGTCGGCGCGATGCAGCCGAGATAGGGCCGGGTCCCGTCGAACACGATGTCACTTGCGCCTTCCGGAAATGGCACGTTCCCGTACATCCGGTCGGTGGTGTAGTAAACCACGGACTGGTCGGGCCGGCCGAGCGCCTGCGTGAAATGAACGGAAAGGCCTTGTCGTCCCTTCCTGAACTTCAGCAGGCTGCTTTTCTCCTCAAGCGGCATCACATAGGGCACCCATCCGTTGTCGCGCAGGAGCTTTTGGACCGCGGGCAGCGTCACGGCCTGCCGCATCGGTACGCGATATTCGACGCTATAGGGATCGGGGCGCGAAATGTCTTCCACCGCACCTTCGAGCTGGGGCAGCGCGTGGACGTCGACGATGCCCTCGTCGGCGCCGGCCGCGATCGAGCAGCTCGCCATCAGGAAGAGACCGCATGCAAGCAGCCGCCATCGTGCCGGGACTTGCATCCCGCGCGGGATCATCGCCATCGTTACGTCTCCAGGATGCCGCGCGGCGCTTGGGCGCGCGCGATTGCAACGGCTGCGACACCGTCGGCGGGTCTCAAACGAGAAGTCGCGGCAGGAACCGGGCAGGTTCAAAGATCCGGACGGCTCAATACAGCTGGAGCGGCGACCATGCCTCGCCGTCGCGCCCGATGGTGAGCTCCCAGGCGTCGCCGGCTGCGACGGTGAGGATATTGCTGTGGGCCGGACGGCCGGGTACGTTCAGTTCGTAGGAATATCTGCCGGGCGCCAGATCCAGCGAGACGGCGTTAGCGCCGGCCGAGCGCTTGATGATGTGCGCGTTGATCCCGAGCACGGCTTCCGTCTCGCCGATGTTGCTGAACACCAGCTTCGCCTGGCCCGGCTCGGGCATGACGTTCGCCCGGGTTGCAGTATCCGAGTTCTTCTGCACGAGATGAACCAAGGTGCTGCTGCCCTTGCGGCCGAGCTCCAGCATCGCCGGACCGAGCGGAGATGCGAACGCGAGCTGGACGTGATCGGCGGAGACGACGGCGCCATCGTGCTGCTCCTGCCAGCCGAGCTTTCCGAGCTCCCTGCGGTAGAAGGCTAGGACGTCGCCGAGTTCGGCGGGCACGGTGGCCTCGAGCTTGACCCGAAGCGGCGCTTCGACGCCCCGCATCAGGGTGGTGTGGATTCCTCGAAAGCTGTAGCGGGTCGGTGCGAGCAGCCTGGCATCGGGATCCGGCGTGAGATCGGCGGAAAACAGCGCCGCGAGATGCGGCATCCCGGCGCCGGCCCTTGCAGCGAGCATGCAGATCGCGAGCAGGACGAGGCCGCACGCAAACGCCCGCCATCGTGCCGGAGCTTGCGCCCCGGACCTTGCCGTCCGCATCTCACTCTCCAGGGGTCTCGCGCGGCATGTCATTGCGCGATTGCAAAACGGCTGCGACGCCGTCGGCGCGGCCTCCGGCAACTAGTCGCGGCAGAAATGGGGCCGGTTCAACGGCGGCGACTAGCGCCGGGCCGATACCTGTCCGCTTTCGACGTCAAAGATCTCGCCCCCGGCGCCGATCTCGGCGAAGGCGGCAGGGTCTGCGCCGGTCAACCACACCTGCGCGCCGAGCTTGCGCAGCTCGTCGAACAGCGCCGCGCGCCTGCCGGGATCCAGATGCGCGACGACCTCGTCGAGTAGCAGCAGCGGCACGATGCCGGTCATCTCGGCGACCAGGCTCGCATGCGCCAGCACCAGCCCGATCAGCAACGCCTTCTGCTCGCCGGTCGAGGCATCGCGCGCCGGCATGCTTTTCGGCGCGTAGATCACCTGCAGATCGGTGAGATGCGGACCATCCGTGGTACGGCCGGCGATGGCGTCACGCGGACGGTTGTCGCGCAGGATCTGGCGGTAGCGGTCCTCGACCGACGTCGCGGTCTCCGTCAGCAGCGCGTTCTCCATCCAGCCGTCGAGCGCGATCTGCGCCGAAGGGAAGGCGGAGGCCTGCGCGCGAGCGTTCAGCATGCCGGTCAGACGCGCCGCGGTCTGGCCGCGGGTTGCGGCGACCGCGACCGCAAGCTCCGCGGTCTCACGCTCGATCGCGTCACACCAATGGTCGTCGTAATTGCGCGTCTCGAGCAGTCGGTTGCGCGAACGCAGCGAACGTTCGAGCGCGGAGATGCGGCTGGAATGGTCGCTGTCGATGGCGAGCACCAGGCGGTCGAAGAAGCGCCGCCGCTCGGACGCCGCTCCCATGAACAGCCCGTCCATCGCCGGCGTCAGCCATACCATGCGGATGTGGTCGCCGAACGCCGCCGCCGAATTGACCGGTTCGCGGTCGATGCGGCAGCGCCGGCTGACCGGGCTATCTGCGCACGGCGGATCGATGCCGGTGCCGAGCGTGGCAAGGCCCAGCGCGCCCTCGACCTGTGCCGACACCGCCCAGGAGCCGTCGCCCTGATTGTCGGCGACGTCGTCCAGCGTCGCACGCCGCAGGCCGCGTCCCGGCGACAGGAACGAGATCGCCTCGATGCAATTGGTCTTGCCCGCTCCGTTCGGCCCGACCAGGACCACCATGTCGGCCGCCGTCTCGAGCCCCGCCGCCCGGTAATTACGAAAATGCGTCAGCGTCAGGCGATGAATGCGGGAGGGGGTCATCAGATCTTTGTCGTGGCCGCGATTCTTCCCCTCTCCCCTTGTGGGAGAGGGTGGCGCCTCACAAGGTGAGGCGACGGGTGAGGGGTATCTTACCGCTCGGCGAGCTTTGCAAGGATGTCCTCCAATACAGAAGTGGGTCGCTGGAGCACGTCGTTGTTCCAGTAGCGCGCGATGACAAAGCCTTCGGCGAGAGAGCTGCGTCACGCGCTGCATCGCGTCGTGATTCTACGTGCTGACCGCCGTCGATCTCGATCACCAGGCGCTTCTCAAAGCAGACGAAGTCGAGAATGTAGGTGTTGAACGGGACCTGCCGGCGAAACTTGAAAGCGGAGAGTTGCCGGTGCCTGAGCAGGCGCCACATTGCCGCTTCCGCATCCGCCGGTTCGTGCCGCATATTCTTCGCGAATTGGCGAAGACGTTTGGAGACTGGCCGATGGGATGGTTCCTGCGGCACGAACCCCTCACCCGACTGAGTATGTATCCGCCCGTGGAGATGCCCTCTCCCACAAGGGGAGAGGGCGCAGCAACGTGCATTGCGCTTGTTTCGGCAGGCGAAGCTGTAGCTTCCCCCTCTCCCCTTGTGGGAGAGGGGGGCTTCGCGCAGCGAGGCCGGGTGAGGGGTTGTCTCTGCATAAAAGGTGTCGCGAGAGGAGGACCACGTCCCTCACACCCGCATCGGCATCAGCACGTAGAGCGCGCTCTTGTCGTCGCGGTCTTGCACCAGAGTCGGTGAGCCCGGGTCGGCGAGCCGGAGCGTTGCGACGTCGCCTTCGATCTGGGCGGCGATGTCGAGCAGATAGCGGGAGTTGAAGCCGATATCGAGGGCGTCGGAGGCGTATTCGACTTCGAGCTCTTCGGTCGCGCTGCCGGAATCCGGATTGGTCACCGACAGCACCAGCTTGCCCGGCGACAGCGAGAGTTTCACGGCTCGCCCGCGCTCGCTGGAAATCGTCGAGACGCGGTCGACCGCGTTCTCGAAATCCTTCTTGTCGACGACGAGCTCCTTGTCGTTGCCCTGCGGGATCACGCGGCCGTAATCGGGGAAGGTGCCGTCGATCAGCTTCGAGGTCAGCACCACATTGCCGATGGTGAAGCGGATCTTGGCCTGCGACAGCTCGATCGTGACCTCGGCCTCGTTGTCCTCGATCAGGCGCTGCACCTCGCCGACCGTCTTGCGCGGCACGATCACGCCGGGCATGCCCTCGGCACCCTTGGGCTGCACCAGGTCGAGCTGGGCGAGGCGGTGGCCGTCGGTGGCGACGCCGCGCAGGGTGGCGGCTTTGGCGGAGCCCGCGGCATGCAGGTAGATGCCGTTGAGATAATAGCGGGTCTCCTCCGTGGAGATCGCGAACTGGGTGCGATCGATCAGCCGCTTGACGTCCTTGGCGGCGAGGCTGAACGAATGCGACATGTCGCCGGCGGCGAGATCCGGGAAATCGTTTTCCGGCAGGGTCTGCAGCGTGAAGCGGGAGCGCCCGGCACGGATCGCCAGCACGGCGCGGTCGCCGTCGGCTTCGAGCACGATCTGCGAACCATCCGGCAGCTTGCGCACGATGTCGTAGAACATGTGCGCCGGCACGGTGGTCGAGCCCGCGGTCGCGGTTTCCGCCGCGAGCGTTTCCGTGACCTCGAGGTCGAGGTCGGTCGCCTTCAGCGACAATTTCGCGTTTTCGGCCCTAACAAGCACGTTGCCGAGGATCGGAATCGTGTTGCGGCGTTCGACCACGCGGTGGACGTGGCCCAGCGACTTCAGGAGTTGCGCGCGTTCGACCGTAACCTTCATTGCACTACTCGCCCGATCCCCAAGGAAACACAAATCTGGAAAAGCCGGGCGGCGGGACGCGCGCCACGGCACCGAAGACCCCGGAAAGCCGGATCATCCAGCCGATATGACCAAAGCCGTCAGGGTCGCGCAAGGTGGCGCGGATGGCCCCCGGATTCAAGGGATTGCGGGCAGTTCCCCACGATTTACCTATGTTTCCGCAACGCGCTGAACGCCTCGCCGGCCAGGGACGTCTCTGCGCCCGTCACGGCCGGGCTTGTCCCGGCCATCCACGTCTGGGTTCGCGGTCCTAAGAACGTGGATGCCCGGGACAGGCCCGGGCATGACGACCTCCGATGCAGCTTGGATGTGGTCGCACCCGCGCAGAAGCAAATAGGCGTTTATTCCTGAAGCTGGCGCTTGAGCGATTCGACCTCGTCCGACAGCGCCGTGTCCTTGGAAACCAGGGCCTCGATCTTGCGCACGGCGTGCAGCACCGTGGTGTGGTCGCGCCCACCGAAGCGGCGGCCGATCTCGGGGAGCGATCGCAAGGTCAGCGTCTTGGCGAGATACATCGCCACCTGGCGCGGACGGACCACGTTGGCGGTCCGGCGCGAGGACAGGAGATCGGAGCGGCTGACATTATACTGCCGTGCCACCACGCGCTGGATGTCCTCGATCTTGATCCGCTTCGGTTCCTGCGGCCGGATCAGGTCGCGCACCTCGTGCTCCGCCATCTCCAGCGTCACCGGCCGATTGTTGAGCTTCGAATGCGCGAGCAGGCGGTTGATCGCGCCTTCGAGATCCCGGCCGTTATGGGTGATGGCGCGGGCCAGATAGGTCAGCACCTCCTCCGGCACCTCGAAGGTCGCATGATGGGCGCGGGCGGCTGCGACGCGCGACTTGAGAATACCGTGCCGCAGCTCCTCGCCGAGCGAGGCCATCTCGACCACGAGGCCGCCGGCCAGCCGCGAGCGCACGCGGTCGTCGAGGCTTTCGAGGTCGGACGGCGGACGGTCGGCCGCGATCACGACCTGGCGGCCGGCATCGATCAGCGCGTTCAGCGTGTGGCAGAACTCGGCCTGGGTCGACTTGCCCTGCAGGAACTGGAGATCGTCGATCACGAGCACGTCGATGCCGCGCAACGCTTCCTTGAAGGCGAGCGCCGTCTGCGTCTTCAGCGCGGCGACGAAGCCGTACATGAATTTCTCGGCGGTGAGATAAAGCACCTTGCGCTCGTTGCCGGAATTGCCGGCCCAGGTCACCGCCTGCAAGAGATGCGTCTTGCCGAGGCCGACACCCGCATGGATGTAGAGCGGATTGAACATGACGGGATCGCCGCGACGACCCTCGGCGACCTGACGCGCAGCCGCATGCGCCAGCGTGTTGGAACGGCCGACGACGAAGCTCGCAAACGTCAGGCGCGGATCGAGCGGCGAGCCGCCGAGTGCATCATGATTGGCCGAGACCGGCGCGGTCGCGGTCGAGCGCAGCTCCGGCGCAGGCGAGCGGCGCGTTTCGACCGGCGCGGGCGCTTCCTTCTGCTGCACCACGGGGCGCACGGCCGAGCGCACGGTGAGATCGATGCGATGCACTTCCGGCATCTCGGCCTGCCAGCACGACAGCACGCGCTCGGCATAATGGGCCTGGATCCAGCTCTTCAGGAAGCGGGTTGGCACCGACAGACGCACGCTCTCGTCCTGGACGCCTTCCAGATCCATGCGCGCGAACCAGCTCGTATAGACGTCCTCGCCTACGTTCGAGCGCAGCCGACTCTTCACGCGTGACCAGCGATCCTGTTCCGGGGTTGTCATCATTTGAGAACTTTTCTTGAGAGATAAGGTTGCGTGGTGAGCGCCATGCTGAGTTCCTGCCAGGGATACCTGCTCAGGGATATTTGCGATGGCGGGACCTCAAGCGATTTCACCTGCAGGCATGGCTCGACCGTTCGGCGGAAACGCCGCGTCCGATCAGCAATGTCTAGAGATGGAGGGGTCGCGAGGTCAGCGCGTACTCGGCGCTCCGTTACACGCGGGAGGCTTGATGTCCGACGGATCTAAAACGGCATCGCTGGAAGTCGAAATGCTGGAAGTCGAAATGTGTTTCAATACCGCGTTGAGTTCGTAAGACATGATACCTCCCCGTCCTGCCGTGATTGCTCACGACAAGGTCCTGCGTGTCCAAACGACACCCGCTTCGTAGTCGGATGCCTGCCCGTGTACTCGTCGTCCGCTCGGCTTCGCCATCATGCCTGTCGGGGCAGCTTTCAAGATGTCTCTTAAGCGCGAGAGAAAGATCCCGCTTGGAGACATTCAGACAAAGAGCTACCGTTCCCACATTGCTGTGGGTTTTGATCCGACAATCGCTTGTTGAAGCGTCGCCTACGTGCACACCGCCGCCGATTTGCACGCTCGCCCCGTTTCCGATACCGCGCTGGTCTCAAGATCGTGGGCGCCGCTGACGTCTTAAGGAATACACTATGCGGAAAGACTCGCAACGGAATTGATTCACACTTGAGGCATCAAAAATCTTGATCTGCGTTAACGCCACGCGGCACTTGTGCACAGGCTTCAGAGCAAGTTTTTGGATTCGTGCACAGAATCGAAGATGCCGCGTCCGATGTGACAATTCTCCGCCACCGCCAAAAATTTTTTACAAAAGCGTCACGCGCGCGACGCGCGGGTGAATTTTCCAAATGCTTGGCCTCACTATGTCGATAAGTTGTTAGCGAGCCATCGTTTTTTGAGTCTCGTTTCACAGGGTAACTCCATCGCGTGACGCGATCCGGGGAAACTACGGTGTGCAGAACTCGCAAGCCCGCGAATTCAACTTGCGCCCGCCTCGCAGGGGCTTTTTGCACCGCGGTGCAAGTTTCCGCTGTTGCAAAACCATTCGCAGGTAAAACTACGGACGCGTCATGGTGCAAGCGCCGCAATCCTCCGATCGAAGGTCGTTCGACGCGTGACTGCTTGCGTGAATATGACGGGCAACAAAAAAGCCCGGCGTGAGGCCGGGCTATTTGACGCGTGTGATGTGCGATGTGATCGCCCGATCGAACGACTCGATCGGACGGCGTGCCAGAACGCTCGCGAGTTTACTTGGCGAGCTTGGCGATCTGCGCGGTGAGCCGCGAGACTTTGCGGCTGGCATTGTTCTTGTGAATGATGTTTCGCTGCGCGGCGCGCATCAAGGCGGGCTCGGCATTCGCCAGCGCCGTCACGGCAGCGGCGCGGTCGCCGGTCTTGATCGCTTCTTCGACGTTACGTACGGCACCGCGCATCTGGGTGCGGCGCGACTTGTTGACAGCGGTGCGGCGGGCGATCTTGCGCGTCGCTTTCTTGGCGGAAGTGGTATTGGCCATGGTCTCAATGTCCTTTGCGGGTACCGGTCGCGTCTTCGTCGGGTAGCGCCGGCTTGCTTGACCGCGTAATCGACGCTCGGAATTAGGGTGTTCGGTTGCTAGGCTGTTCCCGGAACATGAGCGACGGCCTTGCGGCTGCCTCTGAGGCCCAAGGAGCCTCTCAGCCCAAGAAGCCTCTAAGCCCAAAGAGCCTGCATCTGCTCAAAGAACAGCGGCGGCAGGATTGCGCCCGCCGCCAGTTGGCGCCCTTATAGAGAGGGTCTTCGGCACCGTCAACGCTTTCCCGGGCTGCAAAAGCAGCCCCTCAGAGCCGGGATGAGTGCCGTAACGCCCTGAAGAGGTTGAATTTCTGCCGTCTCCCTTGTATTGGCTGGCGGCGTTCCGAGGGTCGTCCGATCGGACGACTATATAGGGTGAGGCATGATCCGCGGCTTTTTCCGACTGATTGGGCTGTTGCTGCTCGCCGGCGGGTTCATCTTCATGGTCTATGATGGCGCCCGCTGGGTGGCCGACCAGACCCTGCGGTTCACCCGCTTCGGCCAGTTCTGGAACGACATCAATCAGGCCAGCCAGACGGCATTCCGGACCTGGGTTGAGGCCAAGGCGCCCTGGCTGTGGACCTCGGTGATCCGCCTGGTGCTGGATCAGCCGGTTTTCGCCGTCCTCGGCATTCTCGGCATCCTCCTGATGATCCTGTTCCGCCCGCGCAAGCCGTTGATCGGCTATTCCCGGGATTGAGCTTTCGAGCATGCCGCGCTGTAACAGGGCTGCCGCTCCGTGCGTAAAGACCTATATTCCCACCTGATCGCGAGCACGCCGCCTGAGTAATTAGCCCAGGCGATGAACGGCTCGTTCGGAGATCCGTCCATGGTGTTCATGCGCAAGACCACCGCATTGCCGAGCGCCGCGGAAGCGCTGCCGGGCCGTGCGCAAGCCATTCCGACCGCGACCACCCATTTCGTCAACGGCGCGAAGTTGCAGCCGCCTTATCCCGCCGGTCTCGAGCAGGCGGTGTTCGGGCTCGGCTGCTTCTGGGGCGCCGAGCGCAAGTTTTGGGAGCTCGGCGACGGCGTTTACACGACTGCTGTCGGCTATGCCGGCGGCCACACGCCGAACCCGACCTATGAAGAGACCTGCTCGGGCCGCACCGGTCACACCGAAGTGGTGCTGGTCGTGTTCGATCCCACCAAGGTGTCGTACGAGAAGCTATTGAAGACGTTCTGGGAGAGCCACAACCCGACGCAGGGCATGCGTCAGGGCAACGACGTCGGCACGCAGTACCGGAGCGCGATCTACACCTATTCAGACGCGCAGAAGAAAGCGGCCGATCAATCGAAGGCGCTCTATCAGAAGGCGCTTGCTGCAAAAGGTCTCGGCACCATCACCACCGAGATCGCACCCGCCGGCGAATTCTACTTTGCCGAGGACTATCATCAGCAATATCTGGCCAAGAATCCCGCCGGCTATTGCGGCCTGGGCGGCACCGGCGTGTCCTGCCCGATCGGCGTCGGTGTGAGCGCGTAAGCTGGTCCCTCGTCATGGCCGGGCTTGTCCCGGCCATCCACGATATTTCGTGCGGCACCAAGAACGTGGATGCCCGGGAAGAGCCCGGGCATGACGGAGTGTTTGTACCATTGCCAAGCCACCCGCCCCCTCAACGCTTTATTAACCATAACCGGTGCATCACTGGATCTGTCTCGTTTCGAGGGATAAGTCCGGTGCCGGTTGCACGCGCGTTTCGATGGTCGATCTCGGCAGCATCCCTGGCAGCGTCCGCCGCGCTGACCCTTGGCGGCTGCATGCAAACCGCTGGTCCCGTCGCCTATGTGCAGCCGCGCGCCGATCTCGATTCGATGGTCTATGGCCAGCCGTACAACGCGCCGCAGCCCGCCGTCGTCGGCAGTGGCGGCGGTGCCATCGCAGCACTCAGCAATTCCTTTGCCTCGCCTGCGCCCATGCCGGTCGGTTATGCCGCGCCGATGGCGGCGCCTGTTCGCTACGATGCCTCCTATCATCTCGACGCCGGCGACAAGCTGCGCGTGGTTGTCTACGGCCAGGAAGGTCTCACCAACAGCTACGCAATCGACGCCGGCGGCTCCATCACCATGCCGCTGATCGGCGGCGTGCCGGCACGCGGCCGCACCCCCGCGGGTCTTGCCGGCGAGATCGCCGCAAGGCTGCGCAACGGCTACATTCGCGAGCCCTCGGTCGCCGTCGAGATCGAGGCCTATCGTCCGTTCTTCATTCTCGGCGAAGTCTCCGCGCCCGGCCAGTATCCTTACGTGCCGAACATGACGGTCGAAAGCGCCGTCGCGATCGCCGGCGGCTTCTCGCCCCGCGCCAAGCGCGACGTGGTCACCGTCACGCACACCGAAGCCGGCGGCGCCATGCGCGCCGTGGTGCCGCTCGGCACCCCCTTGAGCCCCGGCGACACCGTGTTTGTCGGCGAGCGCTGGTTCTAGAGCGTTTTCGAGCGAAGTGGATACCGGTTCGCGTAAAGAAAACGCGTCAGAAAAGAATCTAGAGCCTCGGTTCTGATGCAATCAGAACCGAAGCTCTAGCTCACCGCCTGAAATCCAGACGCCCGTTCGGAAAACATCCGTCGATCCTGGTGGCGTCGACCACCAGTCCAACCCATGGCCGTGTGATCGCCGGGTTGGTCAGGTTGATATATTTCCCGACCAGGCGACCCGCGCGATCACGCGCCGTATCGATCAGCCCGTGCCGGCGGCCATGGTCCCAGTCGAAGCGGAGGAAAATGCGCTCGCCTGCGACCCGCACCTCCGCGCGTCCTTCTTTCCAGGCTTGCGGCGTATCGCCGGCAATGGTCGGATCTGCGCCGCCATTCCAGCGGCTGGCCCAGATGCCGTCGAGCGGGTCTGACTGTGCCGCGATAATTGCCCATGCCGCCGCGTTGACGTCAGCCGCATCGCCGGCAAGCGCGGCGGTTGCGGCATAGTCCATGACGTCGCGATCATCAGGCGCGGGCACGTCCATGGTGCCGAACGGATTGCGGATGACGATGTTCGTATTGGCCTGCTGCATCATGATCTCCCGGCGCGAATTGGCTTGATCAGCCAGCTCTATCGCCGGGCAGCAGGATGCAGCCACCCGATTCCTGCTCGTCATCCGGGGCGCGCGAAGCGCGAGCCCGGAATGACAGCGAAGACAGCCGCGCGCGCTACGATTTCAAATGCTTCGCGAAAAATTCCATGCTGCGCGGCCAGGCGATGTCGGCGCTGGCCTTGTCGTAGCTCGTCCGCTCGTCGCAATGGAAGCCGTGCTGCGCGCCCGGATAGACGAAGACCTCCACGTCCGGCCGCTTCGTCTTGATGGTCTCGACGTCGGTCAGGGGAATGCCGGCATCCTTCTCGCCAAAGTGCAGCTGTGTCGGAACTTTTGGTGTCTCGTCGGCATAGCGCACGACGGCGCCGCCGTAATAGCCGATCGCGGCCTTCAGGCCCGACAGCCGCGTCGCCGCGACGAAGGCGATGCTGCCGCCCAGGCAAAAGCCGATGATGCCGACCGGGCCGACGCTCTTCACCGCATCGATCGCCGCCTGCGTGTCGCGCAGCATCGCGTCCCAGTCCGGACTGGCGACGAACTTGCGCGCTTCCGCGATCTCGTCGGGCGAGTAGCCGGACTGGAAGCCCGGCGAGGTCCGGTCGAAGATCGACGGCGCGATCGCGACATAGCCTTCCCCGGCGAGGCGATCGCAGACCGAGCGGATGTGATGGTTGACCCCAAAAATCTCCTGGATCACCACCACCGCGCCCTTCGCCGTGCCGGCGGGGTCAGCGCGATAGGCACTGAGCTGGAATTTGTCGGAGGCCGTCAGCTTGATGTCCTGTCGCACGCGGGTTGTCCTTTTGGTTAGTCTTCGATTGCGGGTTCCGCTCGTTCCACAAACTCGTCATGCCCGGGCGTAGCCGTCCGAAGGACGGCGTCGCTTCCGCTCGCCTATGTCCCGGGCATCCACGTTCTTGGTGCGGTAGGAAAGATCGTGGATGGCCGGGACAAGCCCGGCCGTGACGATGTGGCAGCTCCAACGCATGATGGCGCAGAGACGATTGCTCTGCGTCATGAAAAGCCACTCTCACTCCCACATCCAGTTCTCGCCATAATCCTCCTTCCAGCCCGCCAGCCGTCCGTGGCGGAATTGCAGGAACAGGCGGTGACGGGTGGGGATCAGTCTGCTGCCGCCGATGTTGCGAAGGGCGAGATAGATCTCGTTGCCGGGGCGTCCCCGCACATATTGCAGCGGTTGCCCCAGCGCCCGCGCAGTCTGGTCGGCATCCATGCCGAAAGCGAGCGGCGTGTTGTTCGACAAGGTCGCGACGAAGGGCAGGCGGGGCAATGTCCCGCCGAGTTGCTCGGCTTGCGCGGATGCTGACAGCAACACCGCGCCCGCAGCCAATATAGCTCGCTTCATCGCCACTGTTCCTGTCCGACCTATTCCGGCAAGTTCTTCAGGAAAGGCAGCACCGCGTCAACAAAAGCCTGTGGCTGGTCGATGTTGACGGCGTGTCCGGCGGCGGGGATCACGACTTTTTGTGCGCCGGGAATTTTCGCGGCCATGTAGTCCGAGGCAGCTAGGAACGGCGTGTCGTCGGCGCCGACCACGATCAGGCTGGGCACCTTGATCTCCGGCAGCAGCTCGATCACCTTCGCATCGCGCTGGGTCAGCATGCCGCGTGCGGCGAGCGCCAATCCCCTGGCATCGCGATGGCTCGCGGTGGCGCGCTCGCGCGTTGCCGCCTTCAGCACGTCGAGCCCTTCGCGATCGAATTTGTCGGCAGTGGCGAGCGCGCGCGCATTCCAGGCCTCGCGTGCATCGTCCTTCTTGAAGCCGGGGCCGGTGTCGATGATCAGCAGCGCGCGGACGCGCTTTGGATGCGCGCGAGCGAAGGCAAGCGACATGTAGCCGCCGAGCGAGAGCCCGCCAATGATGGCGCGCTCCGTGCCGACCACATCGAGGATCGCGGCGATGTCGCCGACGGTGAGTGCTTCGCTGTAAGCGGCGGGATCGTCGGGATAGTCGGACTGGCCGTGACCGCGCATGTCCCACAAGATCAGCTTGTGATCCCGGGCAAGTGCCTCGACCTGCCCATGCCACATTGCCGAAGTCGATGAGTAGCCGTGGGTGAGCAGCAGCGGCCAGCCCTCGCCATGAACCTCGTAATGGATTCCAACGCCGTCCCGATCGATCTTAGGCATTGCATCCACCTTATTATCTTGTCTTCCCCCATCTTAACGCGCCGGGTTACTCGGAGGAAACTGCCTGAATGCGATGGCCTGCCTGCTTGGCGTGCACTCTGTTGCGTTCAGCCGCTGCATCACCGCTGTTCTCGCAACGCACAAGATGCGCGCGCCTCGTTTGTTTCGATCGATTCCAAATTGCATTTGCCTCCGCGCCTGAACGCGATCATTCTTGCGATCAAGGCTGGCGCCGGCCCGGTGGGCGTCCGCTACTCAAGTTGCCGCCGTAAGCGGCTTCATGCACCGGCAGGGGAAGACGCCTATGCCAACTCTCACCATCAACGGGCGGAGTCTGTCCGTGGATGCGGCGAACGACACGCCGCTCCTCTGGGCGATCCGCGAGCAATTGCAGATGACCGGCACCAAATTCGGCTGCGGTGCCGGCCTGTGCGGGGCCTGCACCGTGCACGTCAACGGTGAAGCCGTGCGTTCGTGCCAGACCATGGTCGGCGATGTCGCCGGCAAGAAGATCACCACCATCGAAGGCCTCGCCGCCAAGGGCGACCATCCCTTGCAGAAGGCATGGATCGCCGAACAGGTGCCGCAATGCGGCTACTGTCAGTCCGGTCAGATCATGCAGGCGGCCTCGCTGCTGGCGAAGAATCCCAACCCGACCAAGGAAGAGGTCGTGGCGCATATGGACGGCAATCTTTGCCGTTGCATGACCTATTCGCGGATCCAGAAGGCAATCATGCGCGCCGCAACCGAGATGCGCACCGCATCCGCCTCCGGCAACGAGCGGAGGCCCACATGAACAAGCACGTGAACAACGTTGCGCCCGAGGCGACCGATCTCAGCCGCCGCTCCTTCCTGGTCGGCACAGCGGCCGCCGGCCTCGTGCTCGGCTATGCCGGCGTGCCCGGCATCGGTGAGGCGCTTGCGGCGCCTTCGAACTTCGAGCCGAGCGTTTGGTACGCGATCGCGCCCGATGGTCTCGTCACCGTCACCTGCCGCAAGGCCGACATGGGCCAGCACATCGCCTCCACCATGGCGCAGATCGTGGCCGAAGAGCTGGGCGCGAAGTGGAGCGACATGCGCGTACAGCTTGCCTCCAACGATCCGAAGTTCAACGATCCCGTGTTGGGCGCTCAGATCACCGGCGGCAGCTGGTCGACCATGATGAACTTCGAGGCCATGAGCCGCGCCGGCGCTGCCGGGCGGATGGCGTTGACAGAAGGCGCGGCCGCCGCGATGGGCGTGCCGGCGTCGGAGCTCGTGGTGCGCGATTCCATGATCTCGCACCCGAAGTCGAAGAAGGCGATGTCCTTCGCCGATGTCGTCAAGAGCGGCAAGGCGACAAAAACCTTCACGCCGGACGAGCTGAAGGCGATCAAGCTGAAGACGCCGGATCAATACACCATGATCGGCGTGTCGGTGCCGCAGCTCGACATTCCCTCCAAGACCAACGGCACGGCCAAATACGGCATCGACGTGATGCTGCTAGGGATGGCCTATGGCGCGGTCGTGACGCCGCCCGTGCGCTTCGGCGCCACGGTGAAATCGGTCGACGACAGTGCCGCCAAGAAAGTGCCGGGCTTCATCAAGGCCGTCACCCTCGACGACAAGACCGGAACGACCTCGGGCTGGGTCGTCGCGGTCGCCGGCACATATGCCAACGCCAAGAAGGCGGCGCAGGCGCTCAAGATCGCCTATGACGGCGGTCCAAACGCGAAGGTGTCGAGCCAGTCGCTGCTCGACGAGGCCATGCGGCTTCAGAAGCAGGAGGATTCCGGCCAGTTCTTCGTCAAGGACGGCGATCCCGCGGCGGCGTTCGGCACGGCGGCCAAGGTGCTGGAGGCGGAGTACACCACCAGCATCAATATCCATGCGCCGATGGAGCCGATGAACGCCACTGCGGAGTTCAAGGGCGAGATCCTGCACATCTATTCCGGCAACCAGTTCGCAACGCGCTCCGGCGCGATCGCGGCGGGTGCGGCCGGGATCGATCCGAAGTTCGTGGTCATGCATCAGATGTGGCTCGGCGGCGGCTTTGGCCGCAGGCTCGATGCCGACATGATGATTCCGGCGGTGCAGGCGGCGAAGGCCATCGGCAAGCCGGTGAAGGTGATCTATACGCGCGAGAACGACATGACGATGGATTTCTCGCGTCCGCTCACCTACCAGAAAGTGAAGGCAGGCGTGGACGGCGACGGCAAGCTCATCGCGCTCAGCCACGACGTGGTTTCGGCGTGGCCGACCCAGCGCTGGGGAATACCCGATTTCCTGACGCCCTCGGTCGACAAGAAGGGTCCGCTCGACTCCTTCACGGTGAACGGGGCCGACTTCTTCTACACCGTGCCCAACCATCATGTGCGCGCGATCAAGAACGAGATGGCGCACAACGCGACGCCGTCCGGCCAGCTCCGCTCGGTCGCGCCGGGCTGGACCTTCTGGGCGGTCGAAAGCATGATCGACGAGATCGCGGCGGCGGCGGGCAAGGACCCCGCGCAGTTCCGCATCTCGCTGCTCGACGGCGCCGGCAAGAACGACGGCGGTGCGCAGCGGCTGCGCAATACGCTGCTCGCCGCGATGGGTCTTGCCGGCTACGGCACCAGGAAGCTGCCGAAAGGTGAGGGCATGGGCGTGGCCTGCGTCTCGTCGCAGGAACGCGCGACCGCAAGCTGGACGGCCTGCGTCGCTCACGTCGCCGTGGCGCCATCGGGCGAAGTGACCGTGAAGAAGCTCACGGTCGCCACCGATGTCGGCACGCAGGTGCATCCCGACAACATCCGCGCCCAGGTCGAGGGTGCGGCGCTGTGGGGCCTGTCACTGGCGATGTACGAGAAGGCGACGCTGAAGGACGGTGGCATCGAACAGACCAATTTCGACAGCTACACGCCCTTGCGCATGAGCCAGGTGCCGGAGGTCGCGATCGCCGTGATCGCCAATGGCGAAAAGGCCACTGGCGTCGGCGAACCCGCGGTGACAGTGATCGCACCCGCGATCGGCAATGCCATCTTCAACGCCTCGGGCGCCCGCGTCCGGGCCCTGCCGATCACGGCCGAAGCCGTGAAGGGCGCGATGAAGGCGTAAGGCTGGTTGCGATTGTTGACCTGACATGATCCGCCGGGGGCAGCCCCCGGCGGATTCGTCGTTAAAAAAGCCCTGTGTTTGCAACCACATCTCTACTGTGCATGGGGTTGTTTTCGAGGTTTTTGATTGGAACCGCCGGGGACGCGAATTCCGTAAAATTGTCCCAGATTCCGCAGGGTTCCATTGAGCACGCCTCTTAAGGGCCGGAGAACCTGATCCGGCTTAGGCTTTTGCCCGAAACACGCCCGTGCTCTTGGGGAAGCCATGAACGCCTCAGCCAAACCCGCCGCCAAACGCCGGCTTCTGCTCGCCTCCGACCGGAGCGACGAGAGCACCGAGCTCGCCAGCATTCTCAAGGCGGTCGGCGACGTTGCCACGGTAACGACGCAGGAGCTCCCCGAGCAGCCCTCGCGCGATCTCTCCGGCCTCGTGGTCGACATCAATCTGCGCTCGCCCGACAGCGTGCAGCGGGTGCGCAACAAGCTGCGCGGCGACGCCTATCGCGCCATGCCTCGTCTGTTCGTGCTTGCGGACGCCCTGCATCACGGCACCATGCAGGCTTGGGCGCTGGGCGCCACCGACACCATCTCGCGGCCGCTTCAGCCTGAGGACATCCTGCAGCGCATCCGTGCCGCCTTCCCCGACACCGCCGTCTATGACGCGACCGATCGTGGCAAGACGCTCAATCGCGGCGTCGAGGCCGCGCACGCGGTGCTGAAGAAGATGTTCGAGAAGCTGCCGCTCGGCGTGCCCCTGACCTTCGACGACGTCATCGCCGCCGAGAGCAAGATCCTGAAGGCGATCAAGCACTCCTCGCTGCGCGAGTGGCTCACCACGGTGGGCTGCCACCATGTCGGCAGCTACCGGCATTGCCTGTTCGTGACCGGATTTGCGGTCTCCTTCGCCCAGCACCTCGGCATGCGCGAGGACGACCAGCGCCGGCTGACCCGTGCCGCGCTGCTGCACGATGTCGGCAAGGCCTTCGTTCCCTCCGCGCTGCTCGACAAGCCCGGCAAGCTCACCGACGAGGAGATGGCTGAAGTCCGCCAGCATCCGCGCCGCGGCTATGACGCGCTCGCGGCTCAAGGCGGCTTCCCGCCGGAGATGCTGGACGTCGTGCTGCATCACCACGAATTCCTCGACGGCTCCGGCTATCCCAACAATCTCTCGTCGAACCAGATCAGCGATATCGTGCGGGTCACGACCATCGTCGACATCTACGCGGCACTCGTGGAGAAGCGCGCCTATCGCATGCCTTTCACCCACTCGCGCGCGTTTGCGATGATGGAAGGCATGGGCGGCAAGCTGGACCAGCAGCTGTTGCAAGCGTTCCGCCCGGTGGCGCTGGGGTCGTTCTGAACTCCGGTGTCGTCCTGGCGAAAGCCAGGACGACGTTGTGGTAATCGCTCGTGCTACCCCACCATCTTCCTCAGCTCCGCCTTCGCCACCTTCTCCAGCGTCGAGCGCGGCATGTCGTCGACGAAGCGGATCTCGCGCGGCATCTTGAAGTCGGCGAGGCCGGCGCGGCAGGCGGCCATCACGGCGTCGTGCAGATCAGGCCGGGCACCGGCGACGCCACCCTGCGGGATGATGAAGACGACCGGCACCTCGTCCAGCATTGGATGCGTCTTCGCCACCACGGCGGCCTCGCGCACGCCGGGGACCAGTGCGACCACCTGCTCGATCTCCGACGCGGCGACGTTCTCGCCGCCGACCTTCAGCATGTCCTTGCTGCGGTCTGCGAAGCGAATGTAGCCGTTCTCCAGCCGCCCCACGCGGTCACCGGTGAGAAAGAAGCCGTGCTCGTCGAAGCTCTCGCGCGTCGCCTTTTCGTTGTGCAGATATGCGGCGAACAGCGACAGGCCGACAATGCCCTTGATCGAGAGATTTCCGGTGCCGTCGATTTCGGTCGGCCGCCCGTCGTCGTCGGTGATGCGGATTTCATATTCCGGCGCGGCGCGGCCGATCGACATCGGGATGTTGGGCTGGTCGATCTCGCCGACGATGCCGTGGGTGATGGTCTCGGTCATGCCCCACCAGCCGATGATCTTGACGCCGAAGGCGGCGAAGGCCGGCGGCTCGTTGATCGCGGTGCCCCACAGACGGAATTTGTGATCGCTCGGGATCTCCTGCTCGAGCAGCGCCTTCATGCAGAACGGGATCGTCGAGGTCCAGGTCGAGCCGTGCTCGCGCGCAGCGCCCCAGAACCGGCTGGCGGAAAAGCGCGGCTGGATCACGCAGGTGGCGCCGACCCATAGCGTCGCCAGCATCGAATAGGCCAGCGCGTTGGTGTGGAACAGCGGCAGATAGGCCTGATGCACGTCGCTTGCGTGCAGGTCTTCGTGCGCGGCGTTGATCTTGGCGCCCCACAGCGCGTTGGCGTGGGTCCACAGCACCGCCTTGGGGCGCGATGTCGTGCCCGAGGTGTATTGCACGCTGCACGGCGCGAGCGGATCGATCGCGCGCCTGGGACGGTCGGCGCTATCGGCGAACAGCTCCTCAAAGCTGTCGCCGCGTGAGACCGGGTTCCCGGGCGGCGCGCCCGCATCGTGCGAAGTCACCGCCATCCAGCGGATGTTGCGGCAATTCTGCGCGACGATCTCGGCATAGGCCGGCTGTGTGATCGCGGCGACCGCGCCGCAATGATCGGCAAAATAGTCGAGTTCGGCCGGCGCCGAGCGCGTGTTGGTGGTCACCGCGATGGCGCCGAGTTCGACACAGGCGAACCAGGCCAGCAGCGCCTCGATGCAATTGTCGAGGTGAATGAGCACATATTCGCCCGGCTTCACGCCGCGCTTCGTCAGTCCCGCCGCGAGCGCGCCGACCCGCTCGTGAAACTCGCCATAGCTCCAGCGCCGCGCAGGCGCGTCGAACGGCGCCCAGATCAGGAACGGATGTGAGCTGCGCACGTCAGCCCGCATCTTCAGCAGCCAAGGCACATCGAGCCCGTCGAATGGGCCGACGATTCCGGCGGCGGCTTGCGAAGTCGGCATATGTCCTCCCGTGCAGCCTGCATCTTGCCGGCGGCCGCGTTTTGATGATTGCGTCTTCCTGCTCTCTCAGCCCTCATGCGACGGTGCGTGGGGCAGGCGGCTTGGCCTTACCGGCCGCCGTCCTCGTATGACGAAATCTCGATCAGGCTGCCATCCGGATCCCTGCAATAGACCGAGCGCAGCGTGCCGCGGGCGCCCTGCTTGGGAACCGGGCCCTCTTCGATCGCAACGCCATGTGCCTTCAAATGCGCCACCACCTCGTCGGGGCTGGCGGAGGTGAGGAAGCACAGATCCTCGCTGCCGGCGGTCTGGTGGTCCGCGGTGAACCACTCCACCTTGTCGGCATCGCGCGGCCGGACGTTGATCTTCTGGTTACCGAATTGTAGCGACGTCCGCGGCGCTTTGCCGCCGCCGGGGTCGAATACCTTGACTTCCATGCCGAGAATCTTGCCGTACCACTCGGCGGTCACTGCGACGTTCGCGACGTTGATCACGAGATGATCGAGGGCTTCGACCTTGACCGCCATGCCTTATCCTTTCGTCGTGATGCACCCCGTGTACTTTGCGCCTGCGGCAAGCTTTGTTACAACCGCGCCGACGCCATTTTCAAGCTATCTGGCTTCAAGAACAACACGTTGGGAGAACCCTTGAGATGATCACACGCCGTACCGCGCTGAGCCTGCTCGCCGCCAGTCCGCTTGCAGCCAGCCCGCTGTCGAAGGCCCTTGCCGCCGATTACCCGACCCATCCGGTGAAATGGGTGGTCGGCTATCCGCCGGGCGGAGCCACCGACATCCTGGCGCGCCTGATCGGCCAGCGGTTGTCGGAGAAGTTCGGCCAGCAATTCGTG
Organism: Bradyrhizobium sp. CW1; assembly: GCF_023100665.1. Classification (NCBI taxonomy): domain Bacteria; kingdom Pseudomonadati; phylum Pseudomonadota; class Alphaproteobacteria; order Hyphomicrobiales; family Nitrobacteraceae; genus Bradyrhizobium; species Bradyrhizobium sp. CW1. The sequence goes on along the minus strand of NZ_CP064684.1, from coordinate 8,053,583 downwards.
ATCGAAAACAAGCCGGGTGCCGGCAACAATATCGCCACCGAATCGGTCGTCAACGCCGAACCCGACGGCTACACGCTGCAACTGGTCAATCCGGCCAACTTCATCAACGCCTCGCTCTACACCAACCTGAAATTCAACTTCGTGCGCGATATCGCGCCGGTCGCCTCGTTCCAGCGCGTGCCGAACGTGATGACCGTCAACAAGGACGTGCCGGCCAAGACCGTCGCCGAGTTCATCGAATACGTGAAGGCCAACCCCGGCAAGGTCAACATGGCCTCCTCGGGCAACGGCACCTCGGTGCATCTGTCCGGCGAGATGTTCATGGCGCTGACGGGCTGCAAGATGCAGCACGTGCCCTATCGCGGCGCCGCACCCGCGATCACCGACATGCTCGGCGGCCAGGTGCAGGTGATCTTCGACAACATGCCCTCGATCATCCAGCACATCCGCTCCGGCTCGCTCCGCGCCATCGGCGTCACCACGGCGGAGCGCTCGCCGCAGCTGCCCGACGTGCCGGCGATCGGCGAGACCGTGAAGGGCTACGAGGCGAGCGCGCTGTTCGGCATGGGGGCGCCGAAGAACACGCCCAAGGAGATCATCGCCAAGCTCAACAGCGAGATCAACACGCTGATAAAGGAGCCGGACATGGCCAAGCGCCTGGTCGAACTCGGCGGCGAGCCGCGGGCGCAGACGCCCGAGGCGTTCGGCGACGAGATCAAGGCCGAGACCGAGAAATGGAAGAAGGTGGTCGAGTTCGCCGGCCTGAAGGTCGAGTAGCGATCTTGTGATGTCCGGGAATGGAGCCCTGCCGTTCGGCAGGGCTTTTTTCTTGGATGCCGTGCCATTGAGCTGGAATAAAGCGGCTTCGTGAAACCTGATGGGTATATGGCGCGTATGATGCGCTGTGAGGAGAGGAGTAGATCATGCGTAAGACGCAATTGGTGCTGGTGGCACTCGGCGTGACAGCCCTTGCCGGCTTCGCGACGGTTACGCCGGCAGCGGCGCGCGACTATCCTTGGTGTGCCCAGGGCGGTGAGTATGATTATCCGGGGGAATGCTCCTACAGCAGCTATGAACAATGCCAAGCCAGCGTGTCCGGCCGGCTGCTGTACTGCGATCGCAATCCCCGCTTTGCCTACAGCCAGGTTTCTCCGGCGCAACCGCGATCGCACCGGCGGCCGCGCCCCGTCGCGCCGTACTAGCGAGCTGGCTGACTTCAGCCCGGTTGGAGCGCCTCGTATAGGCTCGACGCCTCCAGCCGGCCCGCGTTGCCGCTACCGCTTCGCGTCGGCCTGCTCGATTCCGTTGCACGAGATCAGCATCGTGTAGGGCCGCGCATTGCCCGCGATGTCTGTGGTCTTGATCTCGCCTTTCGGTTCGGCAGTCTGGTAAGGCACCACGGAGTTGTCGAGGAAGTCGCGCAACGCGCCGGTCTTGATCGCGAAGTTGATGTTTTCGGGGATGTTGCCGGTCGCAGCGGCCATCCGTAATCCGTCCAGCTTTCCCGTAACGACGCCAACGATCTGCCCGGTGGTGTCGAACAGCGGGCCGCCGCTATTGCCGGGCTGCACCGGCGCACTGATTTGCAGGAAACGCGAATCGTTGCGCATGCCGCTGAGCGAGCTGACGATGCCGGTCGTGACGGTGAAGTCCGAAGTCAGCAGCCCATGGAAGGGAAAGCCGATCGCGACGACGGAATCGCCGGAGCGGATCGAGCGGTCGCGGATCCGGGCGAACTCCTTGAACATGGTCGTCGACGGCGCCTGCAGCAAGGCGAGGTCGTTGTTGGCGTCGCTCGACACCACGCGCAAAACCATTCCGGCTTCGCCCGTGAGATTGCCCTTGATGTCGCCGACGCAGCCATTGATCACATGGTTATTGGTGACGACGTGTCCGCTGGCACTCACGACGAACCCGGTGCCGCTCTTGGCTCTGGCAGGTTTGCTGCCGTTGGCTGGCGGTCCCTGCTTGTCCGGCGCTGGCTGCGGCTTGGCGGCGATCTTGGTGAAGTCGCCGGCCTTGTCGAGCCCGTCGGCTTTCACCTTGGTGACGCAATTGGCCAGTGCCGCAATCACGGGCCCGGCCGAGGTCAGGTCGAAATTCAGCACGGTGCGGCCGCTCGTCGCGACCATCAGGCTTGCCTTCTGAAACGTTCGTACCACGTTGGCAGGCATGACGGAGCTGAGCATGTTCGTCTGGTTGGCCGTGGCGAACAATCTGGCTTGCTCCTGTCCGTCAAAGATGACGTCGATCGCGGCATTCTCGCCCTGCTTGAAGCGGTAGCTGGGACTGGCAAAGCTCAAGATCCACGAGCCCCCAGCATTCTGGCCGACGACGAGAATGACGCCGTTGGCATAAGGCGCCGTCGCGGCACAATGCGAGAAGGCTCCCGTTTCGTCATTGCTGAACGCGCCGCCGACCCAGTTGCCGATTTTGACGCTGCCGAATGGGCCGGCTGCCTGTGCTGCGGTGACGACGCTCACCTGCAATAATGACGCAACGATGAATGGCTTAAGCCACATACTCTCCCCCCAGCGCGTTCGCGCGCATCTTATCCGCGGGAGGACGTCTCGCGCAACCGGCAGTTGTCTGTTGAGGACGGATCCTCTCGGGCGACCTTCGGGACTTGCCTTTACTTTGCAATCCGATATGCTTTGCGGTACAAAGTAACAGACGGATAGACCCGGCAGGGATAGGCGGAGCGAGGTTTTGGCGTTGCCAATGCGCGATCTCGACAAGGCACTGGCCGACATCGTGGCGATCCGCAGCCAGATTGCGGCAGGCACGGCATTTCGCGGTTACGGCCCGGCGACGATGGCCGCGACCGGCGCGGTCGCGCTTCTCACCGCGATCCTGGAATTCTGGCTGCTTGGGGATGCCACCAGCGAACCGCTCGGCTTCTTCTTCGGCTGGTTCATTGCCGCCGCGCTCTCCGGCCTGATCATCGGCATCGAGATGCGCGCGCGTTCGCGCCGCCATCATTCGGGCCTCGCTGATGCCATGATCCACCAGGCCGTCGAGCAATTCCTGCCCGCTGGCGTTGCCGGTGTGCTGCTTGCGGTGGTGATGTGGAAGTTCGCGGGCGAAACGCTGTGGCTGCTGCCGGGCCTGTGGCAGATCCTGGTGTCGCTCGGCATTTTTGCCTCCGTCCGTTCGCTGCCGCGCACCGTGGCGCTCGCCGGCGCCTGGTATTTCATATCCGGCTTTGCGGTGGTGGTGCTCGCGAGCCAGACCCATACGCTGTCGCCATGGACCATGGGCCTGCCCTTCGTGATCGGGCAATCGGTGATGGCGGGCATTCTGTATTTCGCATCGGGAGACCATGATGTCGAAGATTGACAGCGCACCCTTCTCTTATGAAGGACTGGACCGCGTGATCCACGAGAAGGCGAGGCTCGGACTTCTGACCTCGCTGATGGCGCATCCGAAAGGTCTGGCGTTCGCCGATCTCAAGCAGCTCTGCGGCCTCACCGACGGCAATCTCAGCCGGCATCTCGCCGTGCTCCAGGAAGCCGGCCTCGTCGAGGTGACCAAGGGCTATGAGGGCAATCGCCCGCACACGACCTGCCGCCTGACCAAGGCCGGCCGCCGCCGCTTCCTCGACTATCTCGCCGTGCTCGAACGCCTGGTGCGCGACGCAGCCAAGGCTGCCGGCCGCGAGGCGGCGCCGCTCGGCCGTCTCGGTATCGTCTCGACCTGATCCTCCCCCTTTTTTGACCGGAGACTTTGCAATGCAAAGTGACCTTGTGTCCCGCAACGACAAGCTTCACGTCGGCATCATCATGGATGGCAACGGCAGATGGGCGACGCGGCGCGGCCTGTCGCGCGTGCGCGGCCATGAGGCCGGCGTCGAGGCGATCCGCCGCATCGTCGAGGCCGCGCCCAAGCAGGGCATCGGCACGCTGACGCTCTACGCCTTCTCGACCGACAATTGGCGAAGGCCGAAGGCCGAGGTCGCCGCGCTGATGACGCTTCTGAGATTCTACCTCGGCAACGAGGTGCAGAGCCTGGTCAAGAACGGCGTGCGCCTCACCGTGATCGGCCGGCGAGACCGCCTGCCCGACGGTATCGCCAATGCGATCGCGCGCGCGGAAGACGCCACCGCGCACGGTGGCACGCTTCATCTGCGCATCGCCGTCGACTATTCCGCCCGCGACGCCATCCTCAACGCGGCGGCGAAGGCGGCGGCGCTGACGAGTCTCACCCGCGAGGCGTTCTCGCAGCTCGTCACCGGCGAGGCCGGTTTGCGCGACGTCGACCTCATCATCCGCACCTCGGGTGAGAAACGGCTGTCGGACTTCCTGCTCTGGGAAGGTGCCTATGCCGAGCTGCACTTCACCGAGCGGATGTGGCCCGAATTCGACGCAGGCGATCTCGCTGCGGCCCTGGCCTCCTTCCACGGCCGCGAGCGTCGCTTCGGCGGCCTCCAGGCGATCGTGCCGGAGGAGGTGCCTTCACTCTCTCGCGTGTGACGCCCGGCACCGAGCAACGAACTGTTCGTTTTCGGCCGCAAGATTGGCAGCACCGTCCAAGCGGTAAGCGCGCGGTCTCGGCTAGGTGTGCATTCGATGCAACCTGCCGAGAGCCGCGCGCATGTCACAGCCGTTGCTGGATGCCATTGTCGAGTCAGCCGAAGGCAACGCCACGCTTCGTATCAGGCCGGCCAGCGCGTCCGATGTCGAGATCCTCTCGATCAATTTCACGAGCCTCTCCACGACATCGCGCAACAAGCGCTTCATGGGCGCGCGGGCGGACTTTGCAATGATCGCGGCCGAATGCGTCGCCAAGACCAGCAATCCCCGTCATTTCACCCTGCTCGCCGAGATCAGGCACGAAGGGCAGGGCACGATCATCGGCGAAACCAGATACGCCTACGATGCGGCTGCACGGCATGGTGATTTCGCCATCTCTGTTGCCGATGGCTTTCAGCGCCAGGGCGTCGGCCTGCAGATGATGACGGCGATGGAGAGGCACGCGAGCGATCTCGGTCACGAGATGATTGCAGCCGAGACCGCGCGCGTGAACGCCGAGATGCGCGGTCTTGCGAAGAAAGCGGGGTTCGAGGACACCGGTCTCGGAGACTGGCAGTCGGTCCATCTCGCGAAGCGTCTGTCGCGATAGCCGGGCTTGCCGCGAACCGAGCAAGCGCGACCGAAGTCGGCGGACGTGGCGGAGCTGGACCCGAGCGTCGAATTCTGGTGTCGTGGCACACCCTCAATCGCGTGTCTCCCAATGACCTCCTTCAAGACCATTCGTGCGCGCGCCGAAAAACGCAAGGGCGGGCCCAAGGCGCTCGAAAAGCTGATGCCGGAAAAGCCCGACCTGAAGGGCCTCGCCAAACGCGGCGACGACCGCATCCTCGCAGAGATGACGAAGCGTGTGTTTTGCGCGGGCTTTGCCTGGAGCGTGATCGAGACGAAATGGGACGGGTTTGAAGACGCCTTCCTGCGTTTCCAACCGGCCAAGCTCACCTTCCAGCCGGAGGATTATTGGGAGGACCTGCTGCGCGACGCGCGCATCGTGCGCAACGGTGCCAAGATCATGTCGGTGCGCGACAACGCGGCCTTCGTCCAGGAGATCGCAAGAGAGCACGGCAGCTTCGGCAGGTTTCTGACGAAGTGGCCGCCGTCCGACCAGATCGGCCTGCTCGAGCTTCTAAGCAAGCGCGGCAGCCGTTTGGGTGGCAATACCGGCCAGATGCTGCTGCGGTTCGTCGGCTGGGACGGCTTTGTGACGTCCAGGGACGTCGTGGCCTGCCTGCGCGATGCCGGTCTCGACATTGCCGAAGAGGTCAAGTCGAAGGGCGATCTCGCCAAGGTGCAGGCGCAGTTCAACGCCTGGGCCGAGGAGACCGGGTTGTCCTACACATATCTGTCACGCATCTGCGCGCTCTCTGTTGGCGAGAACAGAAGCGAGTAACGAATTCGGCTCTTGAAATCAGCTCTTGGAATTTGGCTCTTGGGATGTTGAATCATGTGCATCCTGTGGCGATCTGGTGCCGCAAGCGCGGCAGACGCGACGCGCGATCACGAAATGCATTTCTCCGGAACATTTGTGCGTAGCACCTGTTCGGAAGATTGGGCCAGGCGAACATCAGCGCAGGGAACGCCCGCTCTGGCTCAGCTCAGTGAAACCGACGTGACAGAAACGGAGCAGCTCATGAAGCTCACATCCGAACAGGTGAAGCAGACCGTCAACCAGCTCGGCGCTCAAGTGCTGCCCGACGAGCATCCCGCGATGCCGCAGCTCAACAGCATGTTCGGCGAGCACACTTTCTTCGTCGATGAGACGGGGCTGAAGGTCGTCGAGCCCACGGCGCCGCCCGGCACCGAGCGTCAGAGCGGCGAAGTCGTCAGCCTCGCCGATTGGGGCGATTCCGAGCTGACCCGCCTGATGGCACACGAGCCCGAACCGACGGGCGTGATCGTCGTGTTCGAGCACGTGAGGCATTGATCGGGCCCAGCGGATCGTCCTTCGGCGGCGAGTCTGAAAACCCGCCACCGTAGATTCGCGTTGCGAGCGCGCTCGACGTGGCTCTCTGCGTCCGCCGAAAGCCCGTCGGTTTGGTTCAGATGCCGAGAGTCAGCTGCGGCGGCTCCGCATCGTCCCCGGCCTGGAGGGAAGACAGCGAGACCCCCAGCAGCCTGACGCTCTTGGGCAGCGGAATCTCGACTTCGAGCAGGCCGCAAGCCAGCCGCTCAAGATCGTCCCGGCCTGCAACCGGCGAAAGAGCGGACCTGCTGCGCGTGATGATCTCGAAGTCGGCAAACTTGATCTTCAAGGTGACGGTGCGGCCACGGCTGCCCGTCGCCTCGCAATGGCGCCACACCTTGTCGACGAGCGGCTTGAGCTCGGCGACCAGCGCGTCGAATTCGGTGAGATCGCTTGAGAACGTGGTCTCCGCGCCGATGGACTTGCGGACCCGGTTGGCCCGGACCGGCCGTTCGTCGACACCGCGCGAAATCCAGTAGTAATAGGCGCCCGACTTGCCGAAATTCGCATTCATGAACTCCAGCGTCTGACGACGAATATCGAGACCGGTGAACATGCCGAGCGCGTTCATCTTCGCACCCGTGGCCGGGCCTATCCCATGGAACTTTCCGACCGGCAGGGTCTCGACGAAGGCGGGTCCCATCTCCGGTGGAATCACGAACTGACCGTTGGGCTTGCGATGATCGGAGGCGAGCTTGGCCAGGAACTTGTTGTAGGAGATGCCGGCCGAAGCGTTGAGGCCCGTCTCGGCCTTGATCCTCTCGCGGATCCTGAGCGCAACATCACGCGCCAGCGGGATGCCCTGCAGGTTTTCCGTCACGTCGAGATAGGCCTCGTCGAGCGACAACGGCTCGATGATGGGGGTATGCTCCGCGAAGATGTCGCGGATCTGCCTAGAGATCGCCTTGTAGACCTCGAAGCGCGGCTTGACGAAGATCAGATCGGGACATTGTCGCTTCGCCGTCGCGGATGGCATGGCAGAGCGAACGCCGAACTCGCGGGCCTCATAACTGGCGGCCGCGACGACGCCACGTTCCGCGGAGCCTCCGACGGCGACCGGCTTTCCGCGCAGCTCCGGATGATCGCGTTGTTCCACGGACGCGTAGAAGGCATCCATGTCGATATGGATGATCTTGCGGACGGGCGAAGCTTCGCCGGTCGCCGTGTCGGATTCGCTCATGGCAAGATGATACAATCGAGCGATGAGAAGCGCGAGGTGGGTGTGGTTCAGCGCTCGAGACAGGCTGGCCGCCGCTCCGGGATGTCCCACTTCATCAAAAAACAATCTCAGGCTTGTGAGTGGCCAGCATGGCCACGCGCTCTAATATGAGGCTGCGGAGGACAGCCCATGCAATACAGCTCCGAACTCATTCGAACGATGCGTCAGGCGCTGGAGGCCGTGATGGCCAGCGTGCCGCCCGATCAGTCGGTGTTCGGCCTGAAGGCGGCGGTCGCCGAATGCATCCTGAAGGCGGCCGCACACGGTCAGACGTCCTACGACGGACTGGTCACGTCGGCTTCCGACCAGGTTCAGGCGATCATCTCGATGCTGAATTGAGGTGGGCTTGCGCCGAGCAGGCGATGACCTGAGCGGGCGGGGTAACAACGCAAATCGGGTGAGGGTGCCTCCAGCGCGCACTGGAGGAGACTGGCGCACCCGACACGATTCGAACGTGTGACCTTTGCCTTCGGAGGGCAACGCTCTATCCAGCTGAGCTACGGGTGCTAGTCGAGGTTCATTTAGCCGATTGGCGGAGGGTGGGCAACCGCTTCCGCCGGCTTCGTCCAGGCTGATTTGGGCTAGGCTGATTTACGAGTCGCGCGGTCAGGAACCGGCACGCCGTCCCGCCCGAGCTTGGCGAACTCGGCGAGCAGCCGTTCGGAGCACATGACGCGGTTGCGGCCGAGCCGTTTGGCCGCATAGAGCGCCTGGTCGGCCGCGCCCAGCAGCCGTTGGGGGCTGTCGTCGGTTTCGTCCGGAATGTGGCTGGCGACGCCGACACTCAGGGTGACGTGCTCGCCGGCACCGATGGCGCCGTGGGTGACCCGCAAGGCCATCACCGCGCAGCGGATTTCGTCGGCGATGGCGCAGGCGGCATCGCAACCCATGTCCGGCAGGATCAGCGCGAATTCCTCGCCGCCATAACGGCTGGCGAGATCGAGCGGGCGCACGGCATACCGGCTGACGACGGACGCGACCGCGCGCAGGCATTCGTCGCCGCTCTGGTGGCCGTGGCGGTCGTTGAACAGCTTGAAATGATCGACATCGACGAACAGCAGCGCCATGGGCTTCTGCGTCCGCTGGGCGCGGGCCCATTCACTCATCAGCATCTGGTCGAACGCGCGGCGGTTCGACAGGCCGGTCAGCCCGTCCTTGGTGGCAAGCTCCTTCAGGGCCATCTCGGCGCGCTTCTGGTCGGCAAGGTCGCGCAAAGTCTCCACCACCGCGATCAGATGGCCGGCCTCGTCGTGAATGGGGCCGGCGTCGATGGCGAGATAGAGCTGGCTGCCGAGCTTCGGCATCACGCACCAGTTTTCGGCGCTGAAGCCGAGCCCGTTATGACCGCGCGCGGCATATTCCGAATAGAACGCCGGCAGCTGTTCCGGGCGGTCGAGCGCGACGAGGTCAGCGAGGCAAGGGCGCCTGGTCTCGTAGAAGGCCTGCCAGTGCTTATTGGTGCCGATCACCTCGGAGGCGGCGACACCGGTCAGCCGCTCGCAGGCCCTGTTCCAGATCACGACGCGGCGCTTGGGGTCGATCACGAAGGTCGGCACCACCAGATGCTGCATCAGCCGCACGGCATAGGAATCCGCAACGTCGACCGTCTTGGCTGGCGTTTTCCCCGGCTTCGCCATCTCAGGCCACCGCCGCCACCGGCAAGGCATGGCTCGAACCGAACAGCTTTCGCACTTCGCTGGCCGGCTTCGGTCTGCTGAAGAGATAACCCTGCATCTCCGTGCAGCCGAGCGCACGCAGCATCTCGCGCTGCGCCTCGGTCTCGACGCCCTCCGCGACCGTGGTCATGTCGCTGGCGGCGGCGATGTTCACCACCGCCTGCACGATCACGGGCGCGCCGCTCGTCTCGGCGATATCAGCGACGAAACAGCGGTCGATCTTGATCTTGTCGAACGGAAAGCGCTTCAGATAGCTGAGCGAGGAGTAGCCGGTGCCGAAATCGTCGAGCGCGATGCGCACGCCGATGGCGCGGAGCTGGTGCAGGATCGAGAGCGCCGCCTCGTCGTCGCGGATCAGCACGGCCTCGGTGATCTCGAGCTCGAGCCGGGAGGGGGCAAGTCCGGAAGCGACGAGCGCGCCGGCGATCCGCAGTGCCAGCGTGTCGCATTTGAGCTGCACCGGCGAGACGTTGACCGCGACACGCACATGCGCCGGCCAGGTCGCGGCCTCGTTGCAGGCCATGCGCAGCACCCAGTCGCCGAGCTCGTTGATCAGGCCGGTGTCCTCGGCAATCGGAATGAACTCCGCCGGCGACACCATGCCGCGCTCGGGATGCCGCCAGCGCAGCAGCGCCTCGCAGCCTGTGACCTCATTGGTGCGCAAGTCGACCAGCGGCTGATAGTGGATCTCGAAACCGCCGTTCACCAGGGCCTGCCGCAGATCCTGCTCCAGGCTCAGGCGCGCCTTGGCGCTCGCATCCATCTCCGGCTCGAAGAAGCGGTGAGCGCGGCGTCCTCCGGCCTTGGCGCCGTACATCGCGAGATCGGCATTCTTGATGAGCTGGTCGAGATCGGTGCCGTCCTGCGGCGCCATCGCGATGCCGATGCTGGCGTCGGTGGAGAGCTGATGGCCGAAGCAGTGATAGGGCCGGCGGATCGCCTCGAAGATCCGCGTCACGAATGACACCACGTCGGCGGACGACTTGATGCCGGTCTGGATCACCGCGAATTCGTCGCCGCCGAGCCGCGCGATCAGGTCGTCCTGTCCGAGGCAGCCGCGGATGCGGGCGGCGATTCCCTTCAACAGCTCGTCGCCGACGTGATGGCCGAGCGAATCGTTGATGCCCTTGAACTCGTCGACGTCGATATAGAGCAGCGCGAACTGACTGCCGCCGCCGACCTTCTCAAGTTCGCGCTCGATCTGCTCGCGGAATAGCGTCCGGTTGGGCAGGTCGGTGAGCGCATCGTAATGCGCCATATGCGCGATCTTCTCGTCGGCGCGCCGTCGTTCGGTGACGTCCTCGACCACGTTGATGAGGTAACGCGGCTCGCCGGAATTGTCGCGGATCCCGATCCGGGTCGAGGTGATGTAGCGCATTCCCTTGGCCTGGCTCTGCCAGGCATGTTCGTCTTTGAACAATCCCTCGGTCATCTGCAGCGCCTTGCTGTCGTCGTCGGTGACGACTCTGGCGGAGGCATCCGGGTAAATGTCGAAGGGAGTCTTGCCAACGATGTTTTCACTCGATTGGCCGAATTGCTCTTCCGCGGTCCGGTTGACCAGCAGATATTGCCGCGTTTGAGCATCCTTCACCGTGATCTGCGATGGGATGTGGTCGATGATCTCGCGCAGGAACATGTAGTTGCGGTCGCGTTCCTGCTCCAGATTGCGGCGTTCGGTGATGTCTTCGATCGTGGCCACCCATCCGCCCTGCGCGAGTGGGGTGTTGATGACCTGGAAAGCGCGGCCGCTCGGCAAGTGATGGCTTCTGGTGGAGACCGTGCCCTCCGCGACGATCCTCATGACGTCGGCGCAAAATGCCTCGACATCGCCTTCGAACGCGCCGCGCTCCTTGCGATGATACATCGCCTCGCGGATGTGACAGCCGGGCTTGATGACGTCGTGGGAGAGGCCGAACATGTCGGCGTAGCGGCGGTTGCAGGTGACGATGTATCCGGCTGCATCGTACAGGATCAACCCTTGCGACATGTTGTTCAAGGCGGTGTCGAGCCGCCCTCGCTCCGCTTCCAGCCGCTGCTGCGCCTCCCGATTCTGACGGCTGATCTGGCGAACGATCAGGAACAGGATCAGCGCAATCACGGTCGCCGAAAGCGCGGCGGTGGTGACCATGAAACCGGTCTGCTGCCGCCAGTCGGCCAGCGCCGCGCTCGTGGTGTTGGTCGCGACGATGACCAGCGGGAAATGCGAAAGCGAGGCGCCGGAGCCGAGGCGCTCGTCGCCGTCGATCGGGCCCCTGACGCGCAGGGTGTGCCGGCCACCTTCGGCCAGCATCTTGCGCATCAGCGGCGCGTCCTTGAAGTCCCTGCCGATCAGCTCTTCGACATGCGGGTAGCGCGACAGCATCTTGCCATTGCGGTCGAACAGCGAGATCGCCGTGCCCTCCGCAAGCGCAACGGATGCGAAATAGTTCTGGTAGCTGTCCGGATCGATCCGGCGGACCATCGTGCCGAGGAAGCTGCCGTCCACGCCGCTCAGCCGACGTGCGACAATCGTGGTCCATTTGCCGATGATGAAACTGCGGACCGACTCCAGAATCACCGGTTCGGCCATCGGATCGGATTTGAAGGTCTGGAAGTAGGCGCGCGAGGAGATGTTGATCTTGGGCAGCGGCTGGGCTCGCGACCAGTTGATCAGCTCGCCGTCGGCATCGTAGATCGCGATGTCGCCGAGATAAGACACCGAGCTGATCTTGCTCCGCAGCATCTGGTTCGTCGCGGGTCCGGACATGCGCTCGCGGAAAGCCGTGGCGGAACTGATCTCCGGCAGATTCATCTGCCCGATCACATCGGCGGCGACGACGTCCGCATCTTCGAATTGTTGATCGAAGTGCCGCGCGATCAGCTGCACCGTGTTTTCCAGCTCGCGCTCGCGGTTGGTCAGGGTACGTTCGCGAAATTCGCCGACGGCCAGGGCGGTCACCGCGAAGATCCCGGCGACCAGCAACACGCCGCACAAAGTAAGCCACAGCACCGGTCCGCGCCGGATGGCTGCCTCCCAGCCGTGCTTCGCGGCTAGGAACATTCGTGACGCAATCTCTGCAAAGACCTGGCGCATTCCCTCCCCCTGGAAGGACAGGAATACACCGCACAAATGGCGTAAAGCTTAGGAAAGCCAGTTACCTGGGCGTTAATCTCGTTGCACGAATACGGTTGCGCCGAGCGAGCCGCCGCGCTGCATCATGAATCACGCGTTAATGCGATCCGCTCGCGCTCTTGTCGCCGCCGAGATTGCGCAGCCGTCCGACCACGCCGGTCGGAAAGAAGTAGACGCTGGCGATGAAAAGCAGCCCGAGCCACAGCAGCCAGCGGTCTGGATGCAACAGCCCCGGCAGCAGTGGCAGGCCGGCTTCCGAGGCCGCCTTGGAGGCGACGCCCATCAGCGCCTGCAGATAGTTCTGGGCGAGGATGAAGATGGTGGCGCCGATGATCGCGCCGTAGATCGTGCCCATGCCGCCGATCACGACCATCAGCAGGATGTCCAGCATGATCGAGAAGCTGAGCGAGGTATCGGGACCGGCATAGCGCAGCCACAGTGCATTGAGAATGCCGGCGCCGGCGGCGACCAGTGCGGCGATGCAGTTGGCGTAGCTCAGGTGGAAAACGGTGCGGAAGCCGAGCGCCTCGGCGCGGAAGCGGTTTTCGCGAATCGCCTGCAGCACGCGCCCGAACGGCGAGTTCACCACCCGCAGCAAAGCGAGGATCATCAGGGCCGAGACGGCGAACACCAGATAGTAGGTCAGGAGGCGGCCGTTGACCTCGAATCCCAGCACGTTCTTCGAGATCAGCACCGTGCCGGGCCTGAGCAGCTCGGGCAGCTGAAAGCTGCGCCCGTCTTCGCCGCCGGTCAGCCAGGACAGCTGCGAGGCCAGCACCTGGAAGGCGGATGCGACCGCGAGCGTGATCATGGCAAAGAAGATCGCGGCAACCCGCAGCGAGAACAGTCCGATCGCAAGCGCAAGCAGCGCGGCAAGCGGCAGGCCGACCACGATGCCGGTTGCGACCGCGCCCCAATTCGGGCCCATCCCGTACAGCGCGATCGCGATCGCGTAGCTGCCGATCCCGTAGAACATGGTGTGTGCGAATGACACCGAGCCGGTATAGCCGAGCAGGAGGTCGTAGGAGGCGACCAGCGCGGCGAAGACGCAGATCTTGGCCGCGACGTTCAGCGCCTTCGCCCCGGGAGACAGGAACGGCGTCGCCACCAGCGCCAGGATGATGAGGACGAGAACGAGCGTGAGCACGCGGCTGCGCGGCGGATCGCCTGACAGGATCATCATCGGCTGGTCACCGCATAGAGGCCGCGCGGCCGCCACATCAGAATGGCGACCATCAGCAGGATATTGGAGACGAGGGCGAGCTTAGGCACCAGGAAGCCGCCGTAATTGGCAATCATCGCCACCAGGATCGCGCCGATGAAGCAGCCGCCGATCGAGCCGAGGCCGCCGATGATGACGACGATGAAGATCAGGACGGTGAGGTCGTCGCTCATGGAGGCGTGGACTTGCTCGCGATACAGCGCCCACATCACGCCGCCGAGGCCGGCGAGCGCCGATCCCGTCATGAACACGCCGAGGAACAGACGGCGAATGCGATAGCCGAGCGCCTCGACCATCTCGCGGTTCTCGACGCCGGCGCGGATCAGAAGGCCAAGCTTGGTTCGGTTGAGCACGAGCTGGATCGCGATGAAGACGGCGAGGCCGATCAGCGTCGCCAGCACGCGGTATTTCGCGATCGCGACGTCGCCGAGGATGAAGGAGCCGCGCAGCGACGTCGGCAGCGGCGTCGGGATGATCTGCGGCCCCCACACCGCATAGAGCGTCTGCTCGGCGACGATCAGGCCGCCCGTCGTCATCAGGATCTGCTTCAGATGCTGACCGTAGACGGGCAGGATCAGCACCCGCTCGACAACCAGCCCGAGCGCGCCGGATACCGCCATCGACAGCAGTGCCGCCGGCGCCAGCACCGCGAGGTTAGTCCACAGCGAATCCGCCTGGAGGGAAGCGGCGAACGGCGCCAGCACCAGGGTCGCGACATAGGCCCCGACCGCGATGAAGGCGCCATGGCCGAAATTGAGCACGTCCATCAGGCCGAACACGAGCGTCAGGCCGGAGGCCATGATGAAGATCATCATGCCCATCGCGAGGCTCGCGGCCGTCAGCGTCAGCCAGGTGCTGGGCGAGCCGATCAGCGGGATCATCACCAGGGCGACCGCGATCGGCAGCAGGATCGGCGCGATGTCGCGCTTCGGCTTCGGCAGCGGATCGGTTGCGGCGAGCTCGGTCATTGATGCGTCTCCAGGCTCAGGCCGAGCAGCCGCTCCTGCAGCGGCACGTCTGAGGCCAAGGCCGCCATCTCGCCGCGATGAACGATGGTGCCGTTGTCCATCACCAGCACGTTGTCGCCGAGCTCGCGGGCGGCAAAGAAATTCTGCTCGACCATCAGGATCGTGGCGCCCTTGCGCTTGATCTCCTTCAGGCACTCGATCAGCGCCATCACGATCGCCGGCGCCAACCCCTTGGTCGGCTCGTCGATCAGCAGGAGCTTGCGGGGTTCGATGATGGCGCGGGCAATCGACAGCATCTGCTTCTGTCCGCCCGAGAGACTTCCCGCGCGCGACAGCCAGAACCGGCGCAGCGCGGGGAAGAAGCCAAAAATCCAGTCCAGCTGGGCGTCGTCGAGTGGTCCGTCGCGCGCCGCCAGCACCAGATTTTCCTTCACCGTGAGGTCGGAGAACACCGCCATGCTCTCCGGCACGTAGCCGACGCCGAGCCGCGCGATGTCGGGCGTCGCACGGCTCTCGATGCGCTCGCCGGCGAGGCTGATCTCGCCGGAGGAGGCCTGCCAGAGGCCCATGATGGTGCGCAACGTCGTGGTCTTGCCGGCGCCGTTGCGGCCGAGCAGCATCGTGGTCTGCCCCTGCGCGACAGCGAGATCGATGCCCTGGAGGATGTGATAGCGGCCGATATGAGTGTGAACACCGGAGAGCCTCAACAGATCGGTCATGCTGCGCTCCCTGCAACTTTATTGGGCGCGACGCCGAGATAGGCTTCCTGCACGATCGGTGACGCAATCACCTCGGCAGGCCTGCCGTCCGCAACAAGCTGCCCGTTATGCAACACGATGATGCGGTCGGCGAGCGATCGCACCACGTCCATCTTGTGCTCGACCAGGAGAATGATCCTGCTTTTGTCCTGCTTGAGCTGCGCGATCAGGTTCAGCACGACCGGCACCTCGTCGATGCTCATGCCCGCGGTCGGCTCGTCGAACATGAACACCTTTGGCTCGAGCGCCATCATCAGCGCGACCTCGAGCTTGCGCTGATCGCCATGCGACAGTGCGGTCGCGGCGACGCCACGGCGGCCGCCGAGCGCGACCTGATCCAGGATAGCATCGGCGCGGGCGATCAGATCGCGGCGGACCATCCAGGGCCGCAACATGTCGTAGTGAGTGCCGTTGGCGGCCTGCACCGCGAGGCGGACGTTTTCCTCCACCGACAGATTCGGAAAGAGGTTGGTGAGCTGGAAGGCGCGCCCCAGGCCTGCGCGCGTCCGCATCGGCGCGGAATGCTGGGTGATGTCGGTGCCGTCGAACAGAATGCTGCCGCTCGATGCGCGGAGCTGGCCGGAGATCAGGTTGAAATAAGTGGTCTTGCCGGCGCCGTTCGGGCCGACGATCGCGGTGAGTTCGCCCGGGCGGAAGCTGCAAGTGACGCTGTTGACCGCGACATGGCCGCCGAAGCGGATGGTGAGGTCGCGGGTTTCGAGGGTCAGCGTCATGGCGGATCTGGCAAATGATGAGAGGAGAATTTGTCCGCGATCAGGCTGCGCTCCCTCTCCCGCTTGCGGGAGAGGGTGGGAGAGGGTGTCTCCTCAGGCGAGAACCCCAAGAGGACAGAGCCTTCTCCCGGCCTCTCCCGCAAGCGGGAGAGGTGAAGGAAGAAAGATCAGCGCTTGTTCTTGACCGGAACGTCCATGTCCTCGATCTTCAGCTCGCGCACCGGCTCGAGCACGGCCCAGGCGACATTCGGATCGACCTTGACCTTGAAGTGATACATGCTCTGCAGCGCCTGATGGTCTTCCTTGCGGAACATCATCTTGCCCTTGGGCGTATCGAACTCCAGGCCTTCCATGACCGTGATCAGCTTCTCGGTGTCGGTCGACTTCGCCTTGGTGACGGCGGCGACGACGGACATCGCCGCGGCGAATCCGCCCGCGGTGAAGAAGTCCGGCGGCGCGTTGAAGCGCTTCTGGTGCTCGGCGACAAGCCAGTCATTTACCGGGTTCTTCGGGATCGCGTAGAAATAATAGGTCGCGCCTTCCATGCCGGGCAGGCCCTTGTAGGCGGCGAGCGCCGGCAGGATGTTGCCGCCGGTGGACAGTTCGATGCCGTAGCGCTTCGGATCCATGTCCTGGAGTTTCGCCAGCGGATTGCCGGCGCCGGCCCAGATCACCCAGATCACCTTGCGGCCCGGCTTGTCCTTCAGCGCGTCGAACAGGCGCTGGCCGACCGCGGTGAAGTCGGTGGTCGAGGTCGGGGCATATTCTTCGGCGGCGAGCGTCGCCCCGGTCTTGCCGAGCGCCTCCTTGAAGGCGGCGACGCCGTCGCGGCCGAAGGCGTAGTCCTGCGCCAGCGTCGCGACGGTGACGCCCTGCTTGCCGATCGCGACCGCGTTCGAGATCGCGTCCTGCGACGAGTTGCGCGCGGTGCGGAAGATGTAGCGATTCCACTTCTCGCCGGTAATCTGATCCGCGACCGCGGGCTCGACGATCAGGATCTTCTTGTTTTCCTCGGCGACAGGCAGGATCGCGAGTGCCGCGGCCGACGAGGTCGTGCCGATCGCGATGTCAACCTTGTCGTCCTGATAGGCTTCCGCGAGCGCGGCCTTGGAGAGATCCGGCTTGCCCTGGTCGTCCTTGGTGATGACGACGATCTTGCGCCCGTCGAGCGTCATGGTGCCCTTGGTGGCGTATTCGAACCCCATCTGCAGGCCGGTCTCGGTCTGCTTGGCATAGGCCTCGAGCGGGCCGGTCTTGCCATAGATCAGCGCGATCTTGAGATCGTCGGCCTGTGCGGAGGTGCCCGCGGCGAGGGCGAGGATGGTTGTTGTTAAGATGAGCGATCGGCGCACGATGGTCCCTCCTGATGAGTTCTTTGGCCATAGCGATTTGCACAACCGTGCGGACATTGCAATTCCACCTTCCGGCGGACCACGCGACGGGCATGTGTGATATTGTCCGGCCCGGCCGAGCCGGATCGCTTCTGCCGAAGAAATCGGCAGATGCAATTGTTGACCTCACCCGTGGAACGGGTTGCTCAGGCTTTGCAAAGTAACGACTCAGGCCCGGGGTTACCGCCGGTATCCGTTCGCGCGGGAATAGCCCTGCCGGTTCTGCTGCGTCGAGCGGTTTGTGACGCTGGCGCGTGCTTCGCTGGAAATGGGCGTTGCGAGCTTCAGCTCCTCCAGGAAGATCGGCCGGGAGAAGTAATAGCCCTGCGCGTAACGGATCTTGGTCGCAGCCTGGAGGTAGGCGAGCTCCTCGTAGGATTCGATGCCTTCGGCAATCACGGTCATGCCGAGCGCTTCGCTCAGGGATTCGATCGCGCGCAGGATGCCCTGGTTGCGTGGACGCTTATGGATATCGGTGATGAAGGAGCGGTCGATCTTGATCTCGTCCGCGGTGATGTCGGCCAGCGCCGAGAGCGAGGAATAGCCGGTGCCGAAATCGTCGATCGAGATGGCGACGCCGAGCTTGCGGAACATCGGCAGGATCTCGGCCTGGAAATGATTCTTGGCGACGAAGGCGTCTTCCGTCACCTCGATCATGAAGCGCTGCGGAAAGCCGGTGTCGTCGAGCGCCTGGGCAAAGCTGCGCATGAATTCCGGGTTGCCGGCCTGCTTGGCCGCGACGTTGATGCTGATGGTCGCTTCCGCACCGAACGTCTCGTTGATCAGGTCGATCGACTTGACGATCTCGGCGAGCACGAGATGGGTCAGCTCGTCGATCAGCCCGAGTTCGGTGGCAAGATTGATGAACGAGCCGGGCGCCTGGATCACGCCCTCGTCGTCGCGCAGCCGCACCAGGGCCTCGATGCCCTTCACGTCCTGCGTGCGGATGTCGACCTTGGACTGGAAGGCGCAGCAGAAGCGCTTCTCCAGGATGGCCTGCCGCAGCGACTGCTCGATCTTCATCCGCGCCAGCGCCTCGCGTTCCATGCTGGAATCGAAGAAGGCCGCCGATCCCTTGCCGTCATTCTTGATGCGGTACATCGCGATGTCGGCGTTCTGGCGCAGTGTCTCGAAGCTGCTTCCGTGATCGGGGTAGAGGCTGATGCCGACGGAGGTTGAGGCGAACACTTCCGAATTGTCGATGAAGAACGGCGCGGTCAGCCGCTCCAGCGTCGACTGCATGAATTCGGCGACTTCCTCCTGGTTCTGGATCGGCGATAGCAGCAGCAGGAATTCGTCGCCGGAGATGCGCGACAGCATGTCCGAGTCGCGCAAGCCGCGTCCAAGCCGCTTCGACAGCTCGACCAGCAGGGCGTCGCCCACGGCGTGCCCGTAATAGTCGTTGATGTGCTTGAAATTGTCGACGTCGAGAAAGGCGAGCGCAAAGCGATCGCCCGTGCGACCCTGCGCGAGCAGGCTGGTGGCGCGATGCTCGATCACGCGCCGCGAGGGCAGGCCGGTCAGATCGTCGAAATAGGCCGAGCGGAACAGCTGGTCTTCGAAATTCTTCTGCTCGGTGATGTCAGAGGAGGCCGAGATCAGCAGCTCGCGTCCGTCGAGGCGGACCGGACGATGGGTGGTCAGCAGCACCTGGCGTGCGGCTCCGTCGTGGAGCGCTTCCTCGGCGACGACCGCCTGGCCGGAGCTCAGGGCCTGCCGGCAGGCTTCGAGGCGCGACGCTAGATCGCGCGAGGGGCGGCTGCCGTCCATGCCGAGCTGGGCAGCCGCGACATCGTTGACCAGGAGAAGTTCGCCTTGCGCGTCCTGCACGGTCAGGCCGGCAGGCAGCATTCTAACGATTTCCTTGAGAAATCCGAGTTCGGCTTCGCTCGCGCCGGAATATTTGTTGTCGTTCATAGAAGTCATGAATCTTGTTGTTTCAGCGCGCCTTTGCAATGGCCGCGATCTTGCGCGGTTCCCTCTTAAGTTTGGTTAAGGGGCCCGGAGAATTACGGTGGTGTTTTGCGGCGATGCGACGCGCGCAGCCTATCGTCATTAACAGGGCGTCAACGCGTCCGGTGAAACCGCGAACGACGCGCGCGAACGGGTTTCGTTGGCGCCGCGTCTAACCGTCCTTGGGGATACGGCATTGCATGGTGCAATGAAGTCCGGTCCTGAGATAGGAAACCTCAGTCTTGCCGTCGAAGGCCGACAGCGCCGACTTCAACAGCTTGGTGCCGAAACCCGGCTCGGAGATCTTGTCGACGCTCGGACCCTCGGTTTCATCCCAGGTCACGGTCAGGCGATCGTCGCTGACGGTCCATGACACCTGCAACAACCCGCGCGGCGCGGAGAACGCGCCATATTTCCCCGCGTTGGTGGCGAGTTCGTGAAACATCAGGGACAGCGTGACCGCAAGTTTCGGCGGCAGGAACAGCCGGTCGCCGTTGAGCGTGAAGCGGACATGGCCGTAAGGGCCGAGCTCGGAGATCAGGAGGTCGCGAATGTCGCAGCCGGCCTTGTCGATCCGTGAGATCAAATCGTCGGTCGCGGCAAGCGACCGCAGCCGCGGATCGATCCGGGCCCAGATTTGCGGCTGATCGTGCAGCACCTGATGCAGCACGGCATGCACCGTCGACAGCTTGTTCTTCAGCCGGTGCTGGAGCTCGTCGACCAGCAGCTTGCGGTAGTCTTCTTCCTCGATCAGGCGTCTGGAAATCCGCCGCTGCTCGACGAGGAGCGAGCGATAGTGCTCGACGCCCCAGATGGTGAGCGCGCAGACCGCCCAATACAGCGCCAGCAGGGCGAATCGCGCGTTATCGGCAAAGGCATCGCCGAAATTCACGACGACGCCGAGCACGCCGCCCACCAGCGCCGTGATGATGCCGATGCGGAAGCCGCCGAACGCGGCTGCAAAGAACACGGCCGGGAAATACGGCGTGAAATAGACGTCGGGCCGCACATGGGCGAGGGCCCAGCGCGCCAGCGTCGCAACCAGCAGGCAGGCGACCGCAAACGCAAGGCTCAGGCCGAGCGACGGCGGTGCCACGCCCTGCCAGCCCTTGCGGAATTCGTCGATCAGCTTCCCCATGCGCAGTCCGGTCGCGATATGCGTTCGACAATCGAGCGATCGCCAGGAATGTTACGCATGTCGCCGGCCCCAAGCAAAGCTTGCCTTGTCGGAAGCCGGCAGGAATAGTGCCTGCCGCGGCGCCGACCGTCGCGGCGCCGTCGTCGATCGGTGTCCGCCATTTGGCGTCAAGGGGTTCGAAAACAGGGACATTCCATGGGCAGGCTGGATGGCAAGGTCGCGGTGATCACGGGCGCGACGAGCGGGATCGGGTTGCGGACTGCAGAAGTCTTCGTTGCCGAAGGTGCCAAAATTGTGATCGCGGGCCGGCGCATACCGGAAGGCGAGGCGCTGGCGAAGCAGCTCGGGGCGAATTGCGTCTTCCGCCAGACGGATGTGACGGTCGAAGCGCAGATGCAGGCGGTGATCGCGCTCGCGGTGGACAAATTCGGCCGCATCGACTGCCTGTTCAACAATGCCGGCGGTCCGGCGCAGACCGGCGGCATCGAAGGCCTCGAGGTCGAGCGCTTTGACGCGGCGATGGCGACCCTGCTGCGCAGCGTCATGCTCGGCATGAAGCACGCCGCGCCGCACATGAAGAAGCAGGGATCTGGCAGCATCATCAACAATGGCAGCATCGCCGGCCGTCTTGCCGGCTTCTCGTCATCGATGGTCTATGGTGCAGCCAAAGCGGCGGTGATCCATCTCACCAAATGCGTGGCGATGGAGCTCGGCGAATCCAACGTCCGCGTCAACTCGATCTCGCCCGGCGCCATCGCGACCGGCATTTTCGGCAAGGCGCTCGGGCTTTCGACCGACGCGGCGGAGAAGACGCCGGCGGTGATGCGCGAGGTCTACAAGACCGCGCAGCCGATCCCGCGCGCCGGCCTTCCCGATGACATCGCCCATGCTGCGGTGTTCCTGGCCAGCGACGAATCCAGCTTCATCAACGGCCATGACCTCGTCATCGACGGCGCGATGACCGGCGGCCGCAACTGGAGCCAGCAGCAGCAGGGCTACGTGGCCCTGCGCAAGGCGTTCGATCAGGGGGGCGGATAGTTTCGTCATTGCGAGGAGCGAAGCGACGAAGCAGTCCAGGCCGCTTCCGCGGACGCAGTCTGGATTGCTTCGCTTCGCTCGCAATGACGACTGCGATGCTCAAACCGCCTTCACCCGCACCCGCAATCCGTCGCGCGGCTTCGGGATCGGCCACATCTGCCAGTCGGGCTTGTAGCCGGGCTCCAGCGACACCTCGATGTTCTGCAGGAAGTGCCGCGCGAAGCATTTGGCCTGCATGTAGGCGAAGTGCAGGCCGAGGCACATATGCGCGCCGCCGCCGAACGGCACCCAGGCGAAGCGGTGGCGGTTGCGCTGGGCCTCTTCGGTGAAGCGCAGCGGATCGAAGCGATCCGGCTCCGGCCAGATGTCCTTCATGTGGTGGGTGTAGAGCGGATTGACGCCGATCGCAGTGCCGGCCGGAATCGAAAAACCCTTGAAGCTGAAATCGCGCACGGCTCGGCGCGGCATCGAGGGCACCGGCGGCTTGATCCGCAGCGCTTCCTTGAACGCCATCTCCGACAGCGGCATCTTTTCGAGATCGTCGAAGCTGCTTGGCGCGTCAGGGGCGAGCCCCAGCGCCATGACTTCCGCGCGAAGCTTGTCCTGCCAGCCGGGATTTGCCGCGAGTTCGCCAATGAACGACGTCAGCGACGAGGTCAGCGTGTCGTGCGCCGCCATCATCAGGAAGCTCATGTGGTCGATGATGTCCTGTTCCGAGAGCAGCGCGCCGTCCTCGTGGGTTGCGCGGCAGAGCTGCGAGAACAGATCATCACCGCCGAGATTGCCGCGTCGCAGCGGAATCTGCTCGCGGAAATAAGCCACGATGCGCTTGCGTCCCCTGACGCCGGCCGCCATCTGCGTGCCGGGCAGCGGTCGGCGGATCGGGGCGACGGCAGCGGCGACCATGTCGACGAAGGCCCGGTTGATCTCGTCGACCTCCGGCCCGATATCGGCGCCGATAAAGGACGCGGCGGCGAGATCGAGCGTGAGCTGCTTCATCGCCGGATAAAGCTGCATCTCGCCGGGCTTGGCCTTCCACTGCGCGACGCGGGCGGCGATGCCGCGGTCGAGATCGCTCAGATACGACTTCATCGGGCCGGACTTGAATGCGACCGACAGCGCCTTGCGGTGCAGCCGGTGCTCCTCGAAATCCAACAGCATCAATCCCCGCGGAAACAACAGGCCGAGCACCTTGTTCCAGCCATGGGTCGAGGAGAACAGCTTTTGCTGGTCGAACAGCACGAGCTCGTTGGCCTCGGGGCCGAGCAGCACGATATTGGTCTCGCCGAAGAAATGCGTGCGATAGACGAGGCCGTATTTGGCGCCGTTCGCCTCGATATGCCCTTTGGGGTCCGCGAGCACCTGGAAGGTCTTGCCGATGATCGGCCAGCCTTCGTCGCCGGGGATGTGGGTCAGCTCGTTGCGCTTGGGCGGAGTGAAGCCGTGCGCAGGGGCGGCCACATTCTGCATCGACATGACGATTGCTCCGGTTGGCTAGACCCGGCCAACATAACACAATCCAGCTGCGATGACTCCGCGCTTACCGCTTCGCCGCTTCCTTCTGCAAATCCGGCGCATTGACGGCCGGAATCGCAACGCGGCCGGCGCCGGTCACCTTCAGCGCCTCGGCGGCCTTTTCGTTTTCCATGATCTTGGCCATCACGGCCTGTCCCGCGCGCTCGAAGATCGCGCGGTTCTCGATCACAAATTTTTGCGACTTGCGCAAGCCGTCGATGTAGCCGTTGATCTCGGGCACCACGTAGCGCGCGACCATGTCCCAGCTCCGGCGCGTGTTCTCCGGATTGGCCCAGTCGTGCACGAAGCCGATGACGGCGCCGATTCCGCCGGAGACCTGCATCACGTTCTTGATCATCTTGACGAGGTCGTCGGGCGTGCCGATGACGGAGGCCGCGCCGTCGACGAAAGCGGTCTTGTCCACGGCCTCGTCGGGTGAGGCGAACGCGGTGAGCCCGGGCCGTTGCAGCGTGCCGACATTATATTCATTGTGCCAGCGCATTAGGCCGGGGCCGGCCTCGCGGCGCGCCTGCTCGCGGGTCTCGGCGATGTGCCAGGTCAGCAGCACGCGCCAGTTCGCGCGATCGACTTTGGTGCCGTGCTTTTTCGCCGCGTCCTCGGCGAACTGCCATTGCTGCTGCAGCGACATCAGCCCCTGAGTCGTCATCGAACCCAGCGAAATGATGCCGATTCCGTATTTTCCGGCGAGCGTCATGCCGGAGGGCGAGATCTGCGAGGCCACGACGAAGGGCATTTCCTCCTGCAACGGCAGGAGCTGCAGCGCGGCGTCGTTCATGGTGAACCAGTCGCTCTTCGCCGTGACGCGCTCGCCGCTGAAGAGGCGGCGGATCACGCCGATCGCTTCGTCCTGGCGGTCGCGCTGCGTCATCGGATCGATGCCGAGCGTATGCGCGTCGGAGGCGAGCGCGCCGGGACCCGAGCCGAAGATGGCGCGGCCGCCGGTCATGTGGTCGAGCTGCACCATGCGCTGCGCGACGTTGTAGGGATGATGGTAGGGCAGCGACACCACGCCGGTGCCGAGCCTGATCCGCTTGGTGCGCTCGCCGGCGGCCGCCAGGAACATCTCGGGGGAGGCGATCATCTCCCAGCCGGAGGAATGATGCTCGCCGCACCAAAACTCGTCATAACCGAGGCTATCCAACTGCTCGACCAGGTCGAGATCGCGCCGGAACTGGAGCATCGGATGCTCCCCGATCGGATGATGCGGGGCAAGGAAGGCTCCGAACTTCAGGCGCGCCATGGCGTTCTCTCCGGCTTACATTTTTTTGTTTGTGGCGCGAAGCTACGTGCTGGAGACAGCGAACGCAATCGTGCGATGTCCCGCGCGGCGGAATGCAGCCATGCGTATGTCGTCTTCCTCTCCCGGCACGCTGAGAGAGGCGGAACGCGCGAGGATCCTACCTTCGAGGTAATCGCGGCGCCGCATGCGGTCTGAGATGATCGGCAAGGACATCCGAGGATCACGCGCCGATGCATCAAACCGTCACAAAGCAGGTCGACACGTCGCGTCGCTGGTGGGTGCTGGCGATCGTCGTGGCCGCCCAGTTCATGTTCGGCGTCGATGCCTTCGTGGTCAACGTCGCCATTCCCACCATCGCGGTCGAGTTGAAGGCGTCGCCGGCTCAGATCGAATCCGTCATCGCGATCTACCTGATCGCCTATGCCACGCTGGTCGTCACCGGCGGCCGGCTTGGCGACATTCACGGCACCAGGAACGTGTTCCTGGCAGGTCTGCTCGGCTTCACCCTGACGTCGCTGTGGTGCGGACTGGCGCGATCCGGTTCGGAGTTGATCGTCGCGCGATTGACGCAGGGTGCCTCCGCCGCGCTGATGGTGCCGCAGGTGCTGGCGACGCTGCATCTCCTGTTCACCGACGAACAGCGCAACCGCGCCTTCGCCATCTACGGCATCGTGCTGGGACTCGCGGGTGCCGCGGGCTTTCTGCTCGGTGGTCTCCTGGTCACGATCGATCTCGCCGGCACCGGCTGGCGCTCGGTGTTCTTCGTCAATGTGCCGTGCGGTCTCGTGATCGCGGTGGCGGCCTGGCGCATCATGCCCTCGGCACCGCATCGCGCCGGCACACGGCTTGACATCACGGGCAGCATCGTCCTGTTCGCCGGATTGCTGTGCATGATCGGTCCGCTGCTGCTGGGTCACGATGTCGGCTGGGCACCGTGGCTGTGGCTGGTGATGGCGGTCGGCGCCGCGATCCTCCTGGGGTTCCCGAAGCTGGAGCATGCGGTGACACGCGCCGGCGGCATGCCGCTGATTGATCTCTCGCTGCTGGCGGACGCCGCTTTCCTGCGCGGCCTTGGCGCGGCGTTCTTTTTCTTCTCCGCCAATCTCTCGTTCTATCTGGTCATGACGCTGTTCATGCAGCGAGGGCTGAAATCCCGCCGCTCGCGGCCGGCATGGCCTTCATTCCGCTCGCGCTCGCTTTCGTCGTGGCCTCGCGCCATAGTGGCGCACGGGCGCGCCATCGCGGCACCAGGGTCTTGATCGAAGGCTGCGCGCTTCAGATCGCGGGCCTCGCGGCCCTTGCGCTGGTCGCGTTCTCTGTCGACGCGCCGTCCGCGCTCCTGCTCGCGCTCACCATGATCGTGTTCGGCTACGGTCAGGGGCTGGTGATGGCGCCGCTCTCCGGCGCGGTGCTCTCGACGGTGAAGCCTGTGGCCGCCGGTTCTGCCTCCGGCATGTACGGCACCACGGCGCAAGTCGGAAATGCGGCCGGAGTGGCCGCAATCGGCGCCATGTTTTTCGCCGTCGAAGCGGTGCAATCAGCGCGCGCAGGATTTCTCGTCTCGCTCGCACTGTTCGCAACATTAATCATGATCTGCGCCGCATTCCTGGCGTGGATGCGCCGGGTATCTGCATGAAGTTGAGGCATTGCGGTTAATGCGTGCTGATTTCTGCAGGCTTTCCTGAGATTTAGCACCTCATCGACAGCACACGGTCTTTTTATTTTGCGCTGCAGCAACTATTTGGTTTGGGTGGACGTTGAACGTCGCCTGCTAGGAGCTGCCGTGTCGTTAACCAGAAATGTCGATCTCTTGAGACGTCTGCCAAAGCTGGACGGATTGCGCTTCGCCGAGTTTGGCCGGAGCGCCGATGCGTCCAGTCCGTTGCAAGAGGTCACGGGCTTCGGCGACAATCCCGGCAATCTGCGCCTGTTCGCGTTCGTGCCGCCGCAACTGCAGAAGCCGCGCGCGCTCGTCGTCGTGCTGCACGGCTGCGGTCAGACGGCGGCAAGCTACGACCTCGGTGCCGGATGGTCGACGCTCGCCGAGCACTACGGCTTCGCGCTGTTGATGCCCGAGCAGCAGCGCATCAACAACAGCAACACCTGCTTTAACTGGTTCCATCCGGAAGACACGGCGCGGGACAGTGGCGAGGCCTGTTCGATTCGCGAGATGATCGCGCATATGACGGAAACGCATCGCGTCGATCCCAAGCGCATCTTCATCACGGGCCTGTCGGCCGGCGGCGGCATGACGTCGGTGATGCTCGCGACCTACCCTGAAGTCTTCGCGGCCGGTGCGGTGATCGCGGGACTTCCCTACGGCATCGCGACCAATCTGCGCGAGGCGCTCGACGGCATGTTTCATTCCCCGGAGCGGCCGGCGCGTGAACTTGGCGATCTGGTGCGGCGGGCCTCGAATCATCGCGGGCCCTGGCCGAGGATCTCGGTGTGGCACGGCAGCGCCGATCGCACCGTCAATCCCGGCAATGCCAACGAGATCGTCAAGCAATGGCTCGACCTGCACGATCTGCCCGAGGCGCCGATGGCGGAAACTGACATCGACGGCTATCCGCGCCAGGCCTGGTGGAACAAGGACGGCGAGACGCTCGTCGAGTCCTACGCCATCACCGACATGGCCCACGGCACGCCGCTCGGCCTTGCCGACAACGACCAGCGCTATGGCGTGGAAGGCGCGTTCCTGATCGAGGCCGGCATCTCCTCGTCTTATCACATCGCCAAATTCTTCGGCCTCACCGGCTGGATTCCCGACGCTGCGAAGAAGGCGGAGGCAAAGCCGACGCCGGCCCGCTCGCCCGCGCCGCATCTGGCGCGCTCGATCCGCGCCGCGATCGCCGAAGAGCCGGCCGAGCCGAAGCGCGAGGAGGCCCGCGGCTTCGATCTCGGCCAGATCATTACGCGCGCGCTCACGGCCGCGGGATTGATGAAGTAACTCAGGCCGTCGCGCCGATAAGGCAGGAGTTTTGTGCCCGTCGTCGCTGCGATCCGCGAATGGGGTGACCGCAACCTGAGCCAGCCCGCGGCGTTCGCAGACGCCGCGGAATAGGCGCTCACATCTCGCCGGTGATGAACGGATTTGTCATCCGCTCCTGGCCGATGCTCGAGCCGGCGCCATGGCCGCAGATGAAGCCGACATCGTCGCCGAGCGGCAGCAGCTTGGTCTTGATCGAGTCGATCAGCGTCGCGTGACTGCCGCCGGGCAGATCGGTGCGACCGACCGAGCCCGCGAACAGGACGTCGCCGACATGGGCGAAGCGCAAGTCCTTGTTGAAGAACACCACGCTGCCGGGCGAGTGGCCGGGGCAATGATAGATCTCGAACTGGAGATCGCCGATGGCCACGCTGTCGCCTTCGTCGAGCCAGCGGTCCGGCTCGAAATTGCGCACCCCCGTCATGCCGAAGCGCGCGCCGCTCTCGACCACGTTGTCGAGCAGGAATTTGTCCGCGACGTGCGGGCCCTCGATCGGCACCTTCAGCTCGTCGCGCAGTTCGGCCGCGCCGCCGACATGGTCGATATGGCCGTGGGTGAGCCAGATCTTCTCCACGGTGACGCCGGTCTGCTTGATGGCGTCCAGGATCTTCGGCACGTCGCCGCCGGGATCGATCACCACGGCCTTCTTGGAAGGCTCGTCCCAGATGATGGTGCAATTCTGCTCGAACAGCGTCACGGGGACGATGATCGCGCCTGCCTTCGCGCTGGCCTCAGCTTGTGTCTCGTTTTGCTCGGTCATGGCGCCACAATGCCGATTTTTGCCATGCCGCCAAGCAAAAGATTTCTCCCCGGGGCCTGGGAACAACCGCAGACATCGTCACACGGCCGTCCCAATTCGCCTGCTGGTTTGAACCGGAGCGCTCCTTCCGCGTTCTCCCGCGCAACAAGCAGTTTTGGATGGATTTCCCGCATGGCTCAGGGCGGCAGCGATTGGTGGCGCGACGGCATCTTCTATCAGGTCTATCCGCGCTCCTTTCAGGATTCAAACGGCGACGGTGTCGGCGATCTCGCCGGCATTTTGCAGCGGCTACCTTATGTGAAATCGCTCGGCGTCGACGCGATCTGGCTGTCGCCGATCTTCCCCTCGCCGATGGCCGATTTCGGCTACGACATCTCCGACTACACGGGCATCGAGCCGCTGTTCGGCACGATGGCGGATCTCGATGCGCTTCTCGCCGCCGCGCACGACAACGGCCTTAAGCTGATCCTCGACCTCGTGCCGAACCACACCTCGGACCAGCATCCCTGGTTCGTCGAGAGCCGTTCCTCGCGCGACAATCCCAAACGCGACTGGTACATCTGGCGCGACCCGGACGAGGGTGGCGGCGTGCCGAATAATTGGCTGTCCGAGTTCGGCGGTAGCGCGTGGCAGTTCGACGAGACCACCGGCCAATACTACTATCACGCCTTCCTCGCCCAGCAGCCGGATCTCAACTGGCGCAATCCCGATGTCCGCGCGGCAATCTATGACGTGATGCGGTTCTGGCTGGAGAAAGGCGTCGACGGCTTTCGCGTCGACGTGATCTGGCATCTGATTAAGGACGCCGAGTTCCGCGACAACCCGCCCAATCCGCATTATGCCGAGGGCCGGCCGCCGAACGAAAAGATAATGACGCAATATTCCACCGACCAGCCGGAGGTGCACGACGTCATCGCCGAGATGCGCCGCGTCACGGATGCCTATGATGCCCGCGTCCTGATCGGCGAGATCTATCTGCCGCTGCATCGCCTCATGGCCTATTACGGCAACGATCTCACCGGCGCGCAGATGCCGTTCAACTTCGCGCTGCTCTCGACCTTCTGGAGCGCGCGCTCGATCGAGAAAATCGTCGAGGATTACGAGAAGGCGCTGCCGAAGGGCGCCTGGCCGAACTGGGTGCTCGGCAATCATGACCGTCCACGCGTCGCAAGCCGCGTCGGGCCGGAGCAGGCCCGCGTCGCCGCCATGCTGCTGCTGACGCTGCGTGGCACGCCGACGCTCTACTATGGCGACGAGATCGGCATGCATCAGCTCGCGATCGCGCCCGAGGACGTGCGCGACCCCTTCGAGAAGAACGTGCCCGGCATCGGTGTCGGCCGCGACGGCTGCCGCACACCGATGCAGTGGGATTCTTCCAACTTCGCCGGCTTCTCGGACGTCAGGCCATGGCTGCCGCTGCCGGAGGATCACATCCGCAACAACGTCGTCGATCTCGAGGCCGATTCACGTTCGATCCTGACGCTCTATAAGCGTCTGATCGCGTTGCGGCAGGGCTGTCCGCCGCTGGTCGCGGGCGACTATCATCCGCTTGCCGCGCAAGGCGATCTCCTGATCTATCGCCGCGAGGCCGAGGGCAGGGCGGTGACCGTGGTGCTCAATCTCGGCCCTGAGCCGATCGCGGTCACCACCAGCGCGATCAGGTTCGGCAGCGAGATTCTGCTGTCGACATTCCTGGATCGCGAGCGAGAGCGGATCGAAGGCGTGCTGGATCTGCGCGGCAACGAGGGCGTGATCATCACGCCACCCTGACCGTCGTCCTGGACAAGGCGAAGCGCAGATCCAGGACCCATTGCCCCAGGGAGTGGTTTGACGAAGATTCGTGGTGATAGCTTCGTACAACAATCACCTATTGGGGTAATGGGTCCTGGCTTTCGCCAGGACGACAACGGAGTGCGTGGTCGCACTGACTACCCCGGATGCTTGTTCCCTCGCACCGTCCCGTCGATATCGCTCCGCTTCAACAGATAGTCCAATCCGCCGACGCGGTACCAGCGATAGCCATAGGGCTCCAGCACGACGCGGTGCTGGCCGCGCTTGTCGGCGTGGCTGTGGTCCTCCGCGAGCAGATTGATCAGGTGCGCGCCGGCCTCGCCTGGCAGCCCCGCCGAGAACGCGATCTCGCGCGGCTTCTCGTCGAGATTGTGCACGAACAGCACGGAATTGTTGCGCCAGTCATAGCGCATGATGAACACGGCGGGATCGCGCGTCGCGATGATCGAAAAATCGCCCCAGCCGATCTCCGGCACCTCCTTGCGCATGCGGACGATGCGCTCGGTCCAGTTCAGCATCGAGTTGGGATCGCGCCGCTGCTTGGCGACGTTGACGTGCGGATAGCCGTACGGTCCTTCGTCGATGACGGGCAAGGCCGGCTTGTCGCTGGTGGTGAAGCCGCCATGCGGCTCCGTCGACCATTGCATCGGCGTGCGCGCGCAATTGCGCTCGGGGAGCGAAAGATCATCGCCCATCGCGATCTCGTCGCCGTAGCGGATCACGGGCGTTCCCGGCAGCGTGCACATCAGGCTGTAGGCGAGCTCGAGCCGCCGGCGGTCGCCACCGAGCATCGGTGCCAGGCGACGGCGAATGCCGCGGTCGTAGAGCTGCATGTCCTTGTCAGGACCGAAGCTTTTGAACACGGTGTCGCGCTGCGCCTTGGTCAATCGCCCGAGATCGAGCTCGTCATGATTGCGCAGGAACAGGCCCCATTGCGCCGAGGCGGGCCGCGGCTTGGTCGCCTTCAGCGCTTTCCCCAGCGGGCGGGAATCGGACGAGGCCAGCGCATAGAACAGATGCTGGTTGACCTGGAAATTGAACATCATATGCATGCGGTCGGCATCACGGCCGAAATATTCCATGTCCGTCTTCGGCAGCACGTTGGCCTCGGCGAGGATGATGGCATCGCCCTGCCGCCATTGCAGGAATTCACGGAACGTCCGCAGCATGTCGTATTGTTCGGCCGGCTTTTTCACTTTGGCGCCTTTGGTCGCGATGACGAAAGGCACGGCATCCATCCGAAAGCCCGAGACGCCGAGTTGGATCCAGAAGCCCATGATCTTCAAAATCTCGGCCTGCACGCGCGGGTTCGAGGTGTTGAGGTCGGGCTGGAAATCGTAGAAGCGGTGGAAGTACCAGGCGCCGGCTTCCTTGTCGCGCGTCCATGTCGATTTCTGAACGCCGGGAAAGACCATGCCCTGATTGGCGTTGGCCGGCTTCTTGTCGGACCAGACATACCAATCGCGGTAGGGCGAATTCCTGTCGCTCCGCGCCGCCTTGAACCAGGGATGCTGGTCGGAGGTGTGGTTGACGACGAGATCGATGATGACGCGAATGCCGCGTTGCTTGCAGCCATGAGTGAACTCGACGAAATCGCCGAGCGTGCCGTAGCGGGCATCGACGCTGTAATAATCCGCGACATCGTAGCCGTCGTCGCGGCCGGGCGAGGTCTGGAACGGCATCAGCCAGATCGTGGTGATGCCGAGGCCGTGCAGATAATCGAGCCGGCGCAACAGGCCCTTGAAATCGCCGATGCCATCGCCGTTGGCGTCCATATAGGTGCCGACGGACAGGCAATAGATGATGGCGTTCTTGTACCAGAGATCGTCGATCATGCGCGCGCAGCCTCGGTGGTTCCGCCGAGGTGCGGCGGCTGCGTGATAAGTGTTAAGAGCGAGAGCGGTTCCGTACCCCGCCGTCGTGCTGGACAAGCGAAGCGCAGATCCAGGACCGAATACCACAGGCCGAAATTTGACGAGGACTGGTGGTGATCCCCTCGTGCACCAACGATCCCTTGGGGTCATGGTCCTGGCTCCCGTGCGCAATTGCGCACTAGGCCAGGACGACGACGGAGGAATCGGCTATCCTCCCCCGATGGACAACACCGCCCGCATTGCCCTCGTACCGCCGCCGGACCGCCGACAATCC
This sequence comes from Bradyrhizobium sp. CW1, assembly GCF_023100665.1. Classification (NCBI taxonomy): domain Bacteria; kingdom Pseudomonadati; phylum Pseudomonadota; class Alphaproteobacteria; order Hyphomicrobiales; family Nitrobacteraceae; genus Bradyrhizobium; species Bradyrhizobium sp. CW1. The sequence continues at coordinate 8,021,418 of NZ_CP064684.1, read as the reverse complement.
GAGACGGCGCTGGCGATCGCGCGCGGGACGGCGCGGTTGCTGCGCTCGCTCGGCTTCACCTGCATCAGCGAATTGCCGCTGCCCTCGGGGCGACGCGCCGATCTCGTCGCGCTGAACGAACGCGGCGAGGTCTGGATCGTCGAGATCAAATCGTCGGTGGAGGATTTGCGCGCCGATCAGAAATGGCACGAATACCGGGCGCATTGCGACCGGCTGTTCTTCGCCTTCACGCAGGACCTGCCTTGCGAGATCTTTCCGCAAGATACCGGCTTGATCATCGCGGATGCCTATGGTGCGCACCTGCAATGCGAGGCGCCCGAGCACAAGCTCGCTGCGGCCACGCGCAAGCAGATGACGGTGCGGTTCGCCATGGCGGCGGCGTTGCGGATCAACCGGCTGGTCGATCCGCAGGGGCATGCGGAGTTTTGGGAATAGCGGCGCCGCGAGCGCGATGCCGTAGGGTGGGCAAAGCGGAGCGTGCCCACCATCCAGGTCAAAGATTGAAGCAGACATGGTGGGCACGGCGCTTTGCGCCTTGCCCACCCTACGGCACCGTTATCGCGGCGCGCGCTTGGCCAAAATCCGCTGCAACGTGCGCCGATGCATGTTGAGCCTGCGTGCCGTCTCCGAGACGTTGCGGTTGCACATCTCGTAAATGCGCTGGATGTGTTCCCAGCGCACGCGGTCGGCCGACATCGGGTTCGCCGGCAACTCGGACTTGTCCGAGCCGGTCGACAGCAGCGCCGCGACGACGTCGTCGGCGTCCGCGGGTTTCGAGAGATAATCGACCGCGCCCATCTTCACCGCGGTGACGGCGGTGGCGATGTTGCCATAGCCGGTCAGCACGATCGCGCGGGCGTCGGGGCGCTTCTTCTTCAGCGCCGAGACCACGTCGAGACCGTTGCCATCACCGAGCCGCAGATCGACCACGGCGAATGCCGGCGCCGCCTTGCCGATCTGCGCCAGACCGTCCGAGACGGTGTCGCATGACGTCACCGCAAAGCCGCGCGTTTCCATGGCGCGCGACAGCCGCTCCAGAAACGGCTTGTCGTCCTCCACGATCAGCAGCGAGCGGTCGGTCTGTTCGTTCAGTTCGGCGATGGCGTTCAAGGTTTGGTCCTCTCTCCAGCGCGTCTACATATGGCGGCGCAATCGGGCGGTGCCAAGGGCGCCAATGGTCGATCGGCCCCGTTGTGCGACGCAAGGTCGCGGCCTATCCTATTGTTTCTTCGAAGGTCTCGATAGCCTCAAAACGGTCTCGCGGCCACGTGATCTGGACCACTGCGCCATGGTCCGGAAAGGTCCGGTTGGTAAACGAGACCTTGGCGCCGGTGCGCTCCAGCAAGGTGCGCGCGATGAACACGCCGAGCCCGAGGCCGCCGCCTTCGTCCTTGCTGCGCCGCCGCGACAAATAGGGCTCGCCGATCCGGTTCAGGATGTCAGGCGGAATGCCGGGACCATCGTCGGAGATCACGAGCTCGATTGTGTCCTTGTTCCACCACGCATTCACCTCGACGGTGGTGCGGGCGAAATCGACCGCGTTCTCGACGATATTGCCGACGCCGTAGAGGATCGCCGGATTGCGCGAGCCGACCGGTTCGGCCACGATGGCGACGGCGATGCGCACCTTGATATCGACGCCGAAATCGCGGTGCGGCGCCACCACCTCCTCGATCAGCTCCGACAGCTTCATGCGGTCGAACGGCGCGCCGGTGGAGGAGAGCTGGGTGATCTTGCTCAATATGTCGCGGCAACGCTGCGTCTGCTCGCGCAGGGTCTTCAGGTCGGCGGCAAAGTTCGGCTCCTTCACCGTCTTCTCCAGCTCGCGCGAGATCAGGAAGATCGTCGCGAGGGGCGTGCCGAGCTCGTGCGCTGCGGCTGCGGCCAGGCCGTCGAGCTGGGTCAGATGCTGCTCGCGCGTCAGCACCAGCTCGGTCGCGGCCAGCGCGTCGGCGAGCTTGCGCGCCTCCTCGGTGACCTGGAACGAGTAGAGGCTGGTCACGCCGATCGCGAGCGCGATCGAGAGCCAGACGCCGACGAGATAGATCGGCGGCAGCACCAGCGGATCATCAGAATCCCAGGGCAGCGGCAGATGGAAGAAGAACAGGACCGAGGCGCAGGCGACAGCCAGCACGCCGAGGCCGAAGGTGAAGCGGGCCGGCAGCGCCGTCGCGGAGATCAGCACGGGCGCGAGGAACAGGAACGAGAACGGGTTCTGGAGTCCGCCGGTGAAGAACAGGAGACCCGCCAGCTCCACGATGTTGAGCGCGAGCAGTCCGGCCGCCTGCATCGGCTCCAGCCGCTGCAGCGGATTGGACACGGTCTGGAGCGCCAGATTGAGCGCCGCCGACAGGGCGATGATGCTGACGCAGGGAACGATCTCGACATTGAATTCCAGCCCCTGCGCCACGATGAAGATCGCGGCGAGCTGGCCGAGCACCGCGAGCCAGCGCAGTCGCAGGATCGTATCCAGGCGGATATGCCGCTGCGCGGGGCGAAAGTCGGAAGCGGCAAGTTCGGTCATTTCGGCCAATGGGGCGGTGCCTTCTCGATCACAAGCGCGCGGCTCACGGAACCGCCGGATTACAAGCCTTGCGCTCTCCGCTGCAATAGCAGAAGAACGCCCAGCATGACGGAGAATGACAAGGCTTCAAGCTGGCCGACTGTCGCGGATCGCAGCCTCTCCGCGGCAATCGCGGTCGATCACCTGGTCAAGGTCTACAAGCAGACCCGCGCCGTCGACGACATCTCCTTTTCGCTTCCGCGCGGCAGCATCACCGGGCTGCTGGGCGGCAACGGCGCCGGCAAGACCACGACCATCGCGACGATCATGGGCCTCGTGCTGCCGACCTCCGGCCGCGTGCAGGTGCTCGGGCATCGGATGCCGGAGGACAGCGCGTCCGTGCTGGGTCGGATGAACTTCGAGAGCCCCTATGTCGACATGCCGATGCGGCTCACGGTGCGTCAGAACCTCACGGTGTTCGGCAAGCTCTATGCGGTGAAGAACCTCTCCGATCGCATCGCTGAGCTCGCCGACGATCTCGATCTCACCGAGTTCATCGACCGCGCCAACGGCAAGCTCTCCGCAGGACAAAAGACGCGCGTTGCGCTTGCCAAGGCGCTGATCAACCAGCCCGAGCTGCTGTTGCTGGACGAGCCGACCGCCTCGCTCGATCCCGACACCGCCGACTGGGTCCGGGGGCATCTGGAGCGTTATCGCATGGCGAACAACGCCACCATCCTCTTGGCGTCGCACAACATGCTCGAGGTCGAGCGGCTCTGCGATCGCGTCATCATCATGAAGCGCGGCCGTATCGAGGACGACGATACGCCCGAAGCCATCATGGCCCGCTACAACCGCACCACGCTGGAAGAGGTGTTTCTGGACGTCGCGCGCGGAAGGGTGAACGGCGCGCAGGAGGTGGCACGATGAGCCAGGCCGTATGTTGCGACCGTAGCCCGGGTGAGCGAAGCGATACCCGGGAACGCCGCCAGCAAGGTCCCGGATATCGCTTCGCTCATTCGGGCTACGCGGTGCCGCAATGACCGAACTCTCCCTCCACCGCGGCATCTCCGTCCACCGCATTGGCGCGATGATCCTGCGCTATTGGTACCTGTTGCTGTCGTCCTGGCCGCGGCTGCTCGAGCTGCTCTACTGGCCGGCGCTGCAGGTCATCACCTGGGGCTTTCTGCAGCTTTACATCGCGCAGAATGCCCACTTCTTCGCGCGTGCCGGCGGCACCCTGATCGGCGCCGTCATTCTCTGGGACATCCTGTTTCGCGGGCAGCTCGGCTTTTCGATCTCGTTCCTGGAAGAGATGTGGGCGCGCAACCTCGGCAATCTCATGATGAGCCCGTTGAAGCCGATCGAATTTCTGCTGTCCCTGATGATCATGAGCCTGATCCGGCTCGCGATCGGCGTCATCCCCATGACGCTGCTCGCGTTATTCCTGTTTCACTTCAATGTTTATGCGCTCGGCGTGCCGCTGATCGCGTTCTTCTGCAATCTGATCTTCACGAGCTGGTCGGTCGGCATTTTCGTCTCCGGACTGGTGCTGCGAAACGGCCTCGGCGCCGAGAGCATCGTCTGGACCTTGATGTTCGGCATCATGCCGCTCGCCTGCGTCTACTATCCCGTCAGCGTGCTGCCGGTCTGGTTGCAATACATCGCCTGGACGCTGCCGCCGACCTACGTGTTCGAAGGGATGCGCGCGCTGCTGATCGAAAACACCTTCAGGACCGATCTGATGCTGAGCGCGTTGGCCATCAACGCGGTGCTGTTGCTTGCATCTTTTGGGGCATTCCTTGCCCTTTTGCGCAGCGCCAGGATGCAGGGCTCGCTGCTGTCAGGCGGCGAATAACGTCACTTTCTCGTGGATTCTGCCCGGTTTGGGCACCTCGGCCACGTAGATGTACGGAACCATGCATTGACGCAATATTACGCATTCGGCAGTATGCTGCGATGCGAAGAGGAATATAGCGATGCCGATTGGTGAGTTTGGCGGGGCGCCGCCCCTGGTGGCCGAAGGCAGTCCTGTCCTGACGACGCCGATGTACTGGATGTACGAGATGGGGCAAGCCTCTCTCAATCCGGCGCGTGCGATCACGGACGCGACCAAGCTCCTGTTTCAGAATCCGCTGAACCCTTGGGCACGCACCGAGGTTGGCAAGTCGGTTGCCGCGGCCTGCGAATTGTTCGAACGCACCACCCGCCGCTACGGCAAGCCGGAATGGGGCCTCAACGACACCGAGGTCAACGGCATCCGCGTTCCCGTCGAGGTCCGCTCGGTCTGGGAAAAGCCGTTCTGCCGCCTGCTCTACTTCGATCGCAAGTTCGCCCGTCCACTGCGCAGTCCGCATCCACGCGTGCTGATCGTCGCTCCGATGTCCGGCCATTACGCGACGCTCCTCCGCGGTACCGTCGAGGCTTTCCTGCCGGCGCATGAGGTCTACATCACCGATTGGGCCGATGCCCGCATGGTGCCGCTCAGCGACGGCCGCTTCGATCTTGACGACTACATCGACTACGTCATCGAGATGCTGCATGTCCTCGGCGGCAACACGCATGTGCTGGCGGTGTGCCAGCCCTCGGTTCCCGTCGTCGCTGCCGTTTCGATTATGGAAGCGCTACGCGATCCCTTTGTGCCGACCTCGATGACGCTGATGGGCGGCCCGATCGACACCCGGCGCAATCCGACTGCGGTGAACAACCTGGCCCAGGAGCGCGGCATCGACTGGTTCCGCAACCACGTCATCACCAAGGTGCCGTTCCCGCATCCGGGTATGATGCGCGACGTCTATCCGGGCTTCTTGCAGCTCAACGGCTTCATCAGCATGAATCTCGACCGGCATATGGATGCCCACAAGCAGCTATTCGCCAACCTGGTAAAGGGCGACGGCGACCTCGTCGACAAGCATCGTGACTTCTACGACGAATATCTCGCGGTGATGGATCTCTCCGCCGAGTATTACCTGCAGACCGTCGACACCGTGTTCGTGAAGCATTCGCTGCCGAAGGGCGAGATGACCCATCGTGGAACACGCGTCGATCCCTCCAAGGTCACGCGCGTCGCGTTGATGACCGTCGAAGGCGAGAACGACGACATCTCCGGCATCGGTCAGACCGAAGCAACGCACACATTGTGCAGCTCGATTCCCGATCACCGCCGCGTTCATTACGTCCAGAAGGGCGTCGGACATTACGGCGTGTTCAATGGCTCGCGCTTCAAATCGGAAATCGTGCCGCGCATCCACGACTTCATGGTCTCGGCGGCGAATCCGAGCTCATTGCAGGCTCTCGCGGCCGAATAATCGCGTTTTTCGGCTTTCCCGCTGAAAATCGACGCCCTGTCGGAGGCTCCGACAGGGGCGAGTTCCCGCTAGATTCGCGGTATTTAGGTAGCTTTGTAGGAGTGAGTCCAACCTCACCCCTTGGGGGTGCCACATGCGCCGAACGGGGGCGAAAAAAGCCGGTTCCAACCCCAGTCCGTAGGGTCTCCCGGACGCCAGACCCCTGTATATTGGGCAAATGATTTGTTTTTGCGCCGAGCGCTTTCCCTGGCGGCGGTTATGGCAGAATCCGGGCGCTCTCCTGCCCCCCGGACTGACAGACATGGCCACTCGCGCACTCCTCTATCGGCGGCCCCACGAGCCGAAGACCCTCCTGATCACCCATGGATCGCAATATTTTGCGATTCGACTGCGCCGGCATCGCCGCGCGCGCCGTTACACGCTCAGAATTCATCCGAGCGATCGCGAAGCCATCCTCACCATGCCGCCGCGCGGCACGCTCGCCGAAGCAAAAGACTTCGCGCAGCGCCACGGCGCGTGGATCGCGGCACGTCTCGGCCGTTTGCCGAAGGCCGCGCCGTTCCAGCCTGGCACAGTGATACCACTTCGCGGCACGGCCCATCGCATCGTTCATCGCGCCGGCACGCGCGGTACGGTGTGGACGGAAGTGCGCGACAGCGGGGAGCGCATTCTCTGCGTCGCCGGCGGCGTCGAGCATGCGGACCGTCGCATCAGCGACTTCCTCAAGCGCGAGGCTCGCCGCGACCTTCAGCGTGCGGCGGAATCCTATGCCGCCGAGCTCGGCGTCAAGGTCAAGCGGCTCTCGATCCGCGATCAATCCAGTCGTTGGGGCTCCTGCACCTCGGCCGGCTCGCTGTCGTTCTCCTGGCGCCTGATCCTCGCGCCGCCCTACGTGCTCGACTATCTCGCCGCCCACGAGGTCGCCCATCTCGTTGAGATGAACCACTCGGCGCGGTTCTGGCGCGTCTGCGGCAAGGTCTGCCCGTCGATGGAGCGCGCCAAGAAGTGGCTCGATACGTACGGCAACGACCTGCACCGCTACGGGGTCGAGGATTAGGCCCTCGCTGCCAACCTCCATCTGACGCTGTCATCGCCCGGCTCGACCGGGCGATCCAGTGTTCCGAGGCGGTTGTTATTGAACCGAGAGGCCGCGGCGTACTGGATTCCCGCGTTCGCGGGAATGACAGTTGAGAATGCAGCGACGTCCGCGCGTACTCAATTCATCCCTCTGCTCAGGCGCTGACATCCGCGCTTGTCCCCGGCTGCGTGCGCGAGGCGAGATAGGATGACTGCAATTGCACGCCGGCCTTCTGGCCCTCGGCCAGCATCGCCTGGAAGGCTGCGTCGAGTTGATCGCGGCTATAGGTTGCGGAGCTGCTTTCACGCGGGGTCCATTGCGATTGCGTGATCGCGGTGGAAGCTTTTTCAACGGTGCCACCGAGCCGCTCGGCGTATCTGTCGGCCCGCCACTGCGCCAGATCCGGTCCACTCAGATCGGGTGGATCCTCCAGCTTGCCGATCTTTCCAGCCGCCTCGTTGGTCATCGTTGAGGACCCGCCATTGTACAGGGTGGCGACCACCTTGCCGTCGACCTTCACCTGAGCATAGGTGTTCTCAGGGGCATCGTCCGAGACGACCGACTGAGTTGCGCTCGTGTCATGGGTCATCAGCCAGTTCGATGCCATGAGGTCGCGCAGGTGAGGATTGTCCGCCGCCGATATCGACTTGGCGCCTGTCAGGGGCTTGACCTGCGAGACGTCAATCCGAAAGCCGTCGGTCGCAGCATCAGTCGCATCCGGTCCCGCCGGCTGAAGACTCGATGTCCTATTCGAAGCGGACGTTGATGCGGGTCGCAGATGAGGCAACGCCGCGCTGGATACACCCGACATCATGGAACGCTCTCCGATACTTGCTCAACCTGTGAGAGCAAATCCCGGGCCGCCGACCGGAGCTTGAAGAGACTGGTGTTTTTGCGTTCCGGGAGCTGCGGGGATCGGCCGATTTTGCCATGGTAGGCAGGACTTGCCGAAGACGACACCGGTGGCGAACCGGGAGAGCCGAGATAGCGGCCGCGTTCGGGATGATGGCGGAACGGTTCTGTTTTGCCCGAGGTGTCAAATGGCTTTGCTGTCAGAATCAGCCGTCTTGCGCCTCACGCAAGCCGTTGATTTCGTTATCCTCGGCTACTGTGCATGGGGTTGTTTTCGCTTGTTTTTGTTTTGAGGTCACCCGGACCTCAGGTCGGCGCTAGCGATTCCCGCCGAACAGCCGGTCCATCAGCCAGCCATCGAGTCCTGCGGCTGCCTCCGGTCGCGCATTGGCGCGCGTGGGGGGTGGGCGATAGCCGCCGTTGCTGGCCGGTGCGGGTCCGGGCGCTGCCGCTGTTGGCGGCGACACCTGCGACGTCGCCTGCGCCAGGTTCGACAGGCCCCAGCCACCTGGAGAGCTCGGCAAGGCTGCTACCGGCACGCCCTCGTGCGCTGTGCGCATGAAGCGCGACCAGACTTCGACCGGCAAGCCGCCGCCGGTGGCCTTCTTGGTCGGCGAGTTGTCGTCATTGCCGAGCCACACGCCGGTGACGAGGTTGGCGGTGTAGCCGATGAACCAGGCGTCGCGGTAGTCCTGGCTGGTGCCGGTCTTGCCGGCCGCTGGCCAGCCCGGGATCTCCGCCTTCTTGGCGGTGCCGCTGATCAGCGTTTCCCGCATCATCGCGTTCATCATGCCGACATAGCGCGGGTCGACCACCTGGTTGTGCTCGTCCGCCTGGCGCATGTAGAGCAGCTTGCCACTGAGCGTCCTGATCCGCGTGACGACATGCGGCGTCGCCGTGAAGCCGCCATTGGCGAAGGGTGCATAGGCGCCGACCAGCTCGACCATCGAGACTTCGGAGGTGCCGAGCGCGATCGAGGCGTTGGGCTCGAGTTTCGAGGAGATGCCGAGCCGGTGCGCGGTGCGCACCACGTTCTTCGGCCCGACCTCGAGGCCGAGGCGAATGGCGACCGTGTTGAGCGACATCGCGAGCGCCTGGGTCAGCGTCACCGCGCCGAAATATTCGTGGGTGTAGTTCTCAGGCCTCCAGCCCTTGACCTCGATCGGCGCGTCCTGGCGGACCGTGTCGGGCGTCAGCCCCTGCTCGAGCGCGGTCAGGTACACGAACGGCTTGAACGAGGAGCCCGGCTGGCGCCTGGCGGTGACCGCGCGGTTGTACTGGCTCTCGGAATAGTTCCGCCCGCCCACCATGGCGCGAACCGCGCCGTCGGGCGTCATCGCCACCAGTGCGCCCTGGCTGACATTGAATTTCACGCTCTTGGCCGCGAGCTCGTCGATGATGGCGGCTTCCGCCACGCTCTGGAGCTTCGGATCGATCGTGGTCTCGACCTTGATGCTCTCGTCGATCTGGCCGACCAGATCGTCCAGCACCTCGCCGATCCAGTCGGCGACGTAATTGACCGTGCCGGCGCCGACCGGCTTCACATTGTAGGAGGGTTGGCCGATCGAGGCCTGCGCCTGCGCTTCGGTGATGAATTTGGCATCCGCCATCGCCGTGAGCACGATTTTCGCGCGCGCTTCTGCGCCCTCGGGGTTGCGGTTGGGCGCGAGCCGCGAGGGCGATTTGACGAGACCGGCCAGCATCGCCGCTTCCGCGACGGTGACGTTCTTGGCCGATTTGCCGAAATAGCGCTGCGCGGCGGCCTCGACGCCGTAGGCGCCGGAGCCGAAATAGACGCGGTTGAGATAGAGCTCCAAGATCTCGTTCTTGGAATGCTTGCGCTCCAGCCAGATCGCGAGCTCCGCTTCCTGCAGCTTGCGCGCCATGGTGCGCTCCTGGGTCAGGAACAGGTTTTTCGCCAATTGCTGCGTCAGCGTCGAGCCGCCCTGCGACACGCCGCGATGGAGCACGTTGGTGACGAGCGCGCGGAGGATGCCCACGGGATCGATGCCGAAATGCGAATAGAAGCGGCGATCCTCGATGGCGATGAACGCCTTGGGCAGATATTGCGGCAGATCCTTCAGCGAGACGTTGGCGCCGGCCATCTCGCCGCGTTGCGCCAGCATGCTGCCGTCCATGCCGACGATCTGGATCGTCGGCGGCCGCTTGGGGATTTCCAGCGACTGGATCGGCGGCAGATGAGCGCCGACATAGATCACGACGCCGATCACGGCGATGGCGCCCCATAGGCCCAGCACCGCGCCCCAATAGACCAGGCGACCAAGGCTCGCGCCGATGCGTGACTTCGATCGCCGCTTGGGGCTGCCGCGGCCGGCTGGCGCCTTCCGCTCGCGCGGCGGCTCGTCGCCGGCATCCTCGCTCTTGCGCTTGGCAGATGACTTCGTTGATTTCTTCGGCTTCTCATCGCCGCCAGGAATGCGGTCGGCCGCGGTCAGGCGCAGATCGGCGAGTGCCGCAGGCAAGCCGAACAACGGCTCCTTCCGCCCACCCTTTTTCTTTCCCAACCCCATACGCAAACGCCCGGTCAGCCCGCCCCGCCGCACGCTAGCGGTCGCTGTTTAAGGCCCGGTTACCCAGAGCTTAACGCGCGATTAGGAGGTGCGGCATTCGCTGGCCGCAGTTCCGCTGGGAGGTCGGCAGAGCTAGGATCGCCGGCATAAAAGAAAAGGAAACTCAGATGGGCCACATCGATCCAACCAAGGAGATTTTCGCGCAGTTCCGGGACAACGACCGTCCCGGCCCGATCCACATGCTCAACCTGGTGCGCTTACGCAAGGAGGCAGCCTATCCAGATGGCCGCAAGGCGAGCGGCGCGGAAGCCTATGCGGCCTATGGCCGCGAGAGCGGCCCGGTGTTCGAACGCCTCGGCGGCCGCATCGTCTGGCAAGGCAAATTCGAGTTGATGCTGATCGGCCCCGAGACTGAGCGCTGGGACCATTGCTTCATCGCCGAATACCCAAGCGTCGCCGCGTTCGTCGAGATGATCCGCGATCCCGTCTATCGCGAAGCGGTTAAGCACAGGCAGGCCGCCGTGGAGGATTCACGGCTCATTCGGCACGCGGTGCTGCCGGTGGGCAAGAACTTTGGCGAGGTGCCGGCCTGAGCGGCGTCGGCGGAACTCCCTCCTCAAGGTGGATGGCCGGGCTTGACTCGGCCATCCACGCCTCACCTGCTTGCTCCGAGAAAACTAACCCGCCGGACCCGCATCTTCCAGGAGCGGGCCGAACAGCTCCCAGCGTTCGCCGTTGAACTTCATCATCTGAAGCTGCTTGTTGACGCGGTAGTCGGTCGCCGAGGTGTTGGCCTTGATGCCGGGCAGGGCGATATCGCTGGTCACGTCCTTCAGCGAAGCCGCCTGCTTCATGACGTTTTCGCGCGTCAGGTTGTCGCCGCACTGCTGCAGCACGTGGGCCAAAAGCTGGGCGGTACCGTAGCCGTAGGTATTGAAGTTCGAATCCTTGTCGCCGTCCGGATAGTACTTCGCCATGAAGTCGAAATACTTCTTCAGGCCGGCATCGTCCTTCCAGGTCGGATCGAGCGGATCCTTGCCGTAATTGACGCTGATCACGCCCTTGGCGGCGTCGAGACCGGCAGGCTTCATCACCGCGCCGACCGAGGTGGCGTTGATGTCGACGATCTGCACCGGCTTCCAGCCGATCTCGCCGATCTTCTTGATCGCCTGCGCCGCTTGCTTCGGCGTGCTGGCGCTGAAGAACAGATCGGCGCCGGCATCCTTGATCTTGAGGATCTGCGAATCGACGGTCGGGTCCGAGACTTCGTAGGAGGACTCGTTGACGATCATCTTGGCGGCCTTGTCGCCGAGCCCGGCCTTGATGCCGTTCAGATAGTCCTTGCCGAGATCATCGTTCTGATAGAGCACGCCGACTTTGGCGTTTGGATATTCCTTCAGGATGTACTGGCCGTAGATGCGGCCCTCGACGAAATAGTTAGGGTTGTAGCCCATCGTCCACGGAAAGTTCTTCGGGTCCGTGAACTTCGAGGCGCCGGTGGCCGCGAACAGCTGCGGCACTTTCTTGGAGTTGAGATATTTTTGCACGGCCGCATTCGATGGCGTGCCGATGATCTGGAAGGTCAAGAGCACCTCGTCGCTCTCGACCAGCTTGCGCACCTGCTCCACTGCTTTTGGCGGCGAGTAAGCGTCGTCATACTGGATCAGATTGATCTTGCGGCCGTTGATGCCGCCCTGGTCGTTGATCATTTTGAAATAGGCGGCCTGGGTCTTGCCGATCGACGCGTAGGCCGATGCCGGTCCCGAGAACGGCACGGTCTGGCCGACTTTGATCTCGGTATCGCTGGCCCCCGGATCATATTTCTTCTGGGCATTGGCCGCCGAGACCGATAGCGCCAGGGTCAGCGCCGTTGCCGTGGCCAGATGCAGCATTCCATTCCTCATTCGCATTTCCTCAATGTTTGTTGCCGGTGATCAATCAGGTGCGCCTGTGCGCACCTGATGTCACCGCTGACGGCGATAGTGGATGAGGCGTTGTTGCAACGCAAGTTTGGGCGTGCGCCCGCAGTTCGTAGCATGCGCGGCTGCGCAGCAGGTTTGTAAGGTGGGCAGCGCCGGCGGATGCGCGAAGTGCAGTCCGCCGGGCGTAACCCGCCCTATGAGATATCCGAGAGGCTAACCCGCTGGACCCGCATCCTCCATGATCGGGCCGAACAGCTCCCAGCGTTCGCCGTTGAACTTCATCATCTGCATCTGCTTGTTGACGCGGTAGTCGTTCGGCCCGGTGTTGATCTTGATGCCGGGTAGCGCGAAGCTCGGGGTGAAGTCCTTGATGTTAGCGACCTGCTTCATCACGTTCTCACGCGACAGGTCGTCGCCGCACTGTTTCAGCACCTGCGTCAGCAATTCGGCGACTGAATAAGCATAGGTGTTGACGGTATTGAGCTTGTCCCCTTCGGGGAAATACTTGTCCATGAAGGCAAAGAACGCTTTCACGCCCGGATCGTCCTTCCACTGCGGATCGCCGGGCTCCTTGCCGTATTGGGTGGAGATGATGCCCTTGGAGATGTCGAGACCGGCCGGCTTCAACGTCGCCGAGATCGGGCTCGCGTTGATGTCGAGAATGTGCACCGGCGTCCAGCCGAGCTCGGCGACCTTCTTGATCGCCTGCGCCGCGAATTTGGGTGTCGAGGCATCATAGAAAAGATCGGCGCCCAACGACTTCAGTTTGACCACCTGCGAGTCCACCGTCGGATCGGTGACCTCGTAGGACACCTCGCCGACGATCATGCTGGCGGCCTTGTCGCCGAGACCGCTCTTGAGGCCGGCGAGATAGTCGCGGCCCATGTCGTCGTTCTGGTAGAGCACGCCGATCTTGGCGTTCGGATGCTCCTTGAGGATGTACTTGGCGTAGATGCGTCCCTCGGACACGTAGTTGGGATTATAGGCGATGGTCCAGGGATAGTTCTGCGGATCGTTGAAGCGCGCGGCGCCGGTCGAGGCCAGCAGTTGCGGGATCTTCTTGCCGTTGAGATATTTTTGCACGGCAGCGTTCGCGGCCGTGCCGATGATCTGGAAGGTGAACAGCACCTCGTCGCCTTCGACGAGCTTGCGCACCTGCTCGACCGTCTTCGGCGGCGAATAGGCGTCGTCATACTGGATCAGATTGATCTTGCGGCCGTTGATGCCGCCCTGATCGTTGATCATCTTGAAGTAGGCGGCCTGGGTCTTGCCGATATTGGCGTAGACGGAATAGGGCCCGGAGAACGGCACGGTCTGGCCGATCTTGATCTCGGTGTCGCTCGCGCCGGTGTCGTATTTCTTCTGGGCGAGAGCTTGGTTGGCGGAGAACGCGAAGGCGAGCGCCGCCGTGGCGGTGATGAAGGCTCTGCGATTGCTCATGTGGGCTTGTTCCTCCTGACGGAATTTCCGACCGACGGTCTTGTCCCGTTGATTGCCAACGGTCGCCATCGCTGTCGGAGATTGTGGAGGAACGGCAGGCGCCGCGCAAGGATCGCGGTGCCGCGCTATGGCATCTCAGGTCAGGAACAAGGCCAACAGCGCGAGCGCCGCCGGCAGCGCCTGCACGATCAGGATCCGCGTGCTGACGGTCGCCGCGCCATAAGCGCCGGCCACGATCACGCAGAGCAGGAAGAACGCCTTGATCTGGAACGCGAAGGCCGGATTGCCGTGCACCAGCCCCCAGACCAGGCCGGCGGCCAGGAAACCGTTATAGAGTCCCTGGTTCGCGGCCAGCACCTTGGTGATCGCTGCCTTCTCCGGCGTGTTGCGGAAAACCTTCAAGCCCTGCGGCTTGTCCCAGAGCAACATCTCCAGGATCAGGAAGTAAGCGTGCAGTGCGGCGACCAGCGCCACCAGGATATTCGCGATCCAGATCAAGTTGAGCTCCCCCAGCGTCAGCTTTCGGGTGGACGCTAGCACGGCTGGCGTGGCAAGTGCGATGGCGTGTTTCGATGCAATGGTGCCGCAATGCCCGCGCGACCGACCAAACCGCCTGTAAGCTTCGGCCTCGATCGGCTGGCGACGCCGATCGGGATCGCGCTGCTGATCACCGACGCTGAGGGCGCCTTGCGCGCGCTCGACTGGGAGGATTACGAGCACCGCATGCGCGAGCTCTTGCGCCTGCATTACGGTCTGGTGGACCTGAGTGACCAGCCCGCGCCCGCGGCCATGCGGACTGCGCTGTCGGACTATTTCGACGGCGATCTCGGCCAGCTCTCAGACATCGCCTGGCGCATCGCCGGCACGCCGTTCCAGCAGAAGGTCTGGAATGCATTGGCGCAAATCCCTGCCGGCACCACAATGAGTTACGGCGCGCTCGCCGCAAGGATCGACACGCCCAAAGCCATTCGCGCCGTCGGCCATGCCAACGGCTCCAATCCGATCAGCGTGGTGCTGCCGTGCCACCGCCTGATCGGCGCCGATGGTTCTCTGGTGAAGTATGGCGGCGGCCTCGAGCGCAAGCGCTGGCTGCTGCGGCATGAAGGCGTGGCGGTCTAAGCGCCTGTTTGACAACGGTTGAGCGATTGGCGGCGGCCGGCGATGGGCCGTCGAGCGAGCCTTCGGCCGCTCTCCCCCGCCGTGACCGAATCCATCAGACGTTCGACGTCATTACTTTCTGCGCGATCTTCCAGGTCCCGTTCACCTTCAAGCACGACAACAGGTCTGTGAAGTAACGCGGCGGGATGCGCAATTTCACCTTCAAAAGCGCGAGCTCTCCTTCAACATCCGTCGACAGGATCTGATCGTCTCGCTCGAAGCCCTGTTGCTTTGGAGCTTTCATGTCGCGGACCGCTGCCAGCCAGGTCGCAATCGGCGTCACGCCCACGTTGCCGTCCTCGGCGACCTTCGTCACGGAACTCAAGGGGTGAAATATGGATGCAAATTTCTCGGCATCCATTTCATAGGCAGCATCGAAATAGGTTTGCGCAAGGGAGTGCAAGGCGGGAACGTCCGTATTCATTGTCATCCTCAAAGCCGTTACACCGGGCATTCATGCGGCCCGGCCCGGCCAGCCGTGCCGAGCGTCAGCCTGGCGCCCGTGCAGAAAAGCACCGTAGGTCGTCGAATTGCGGGTGGGAGCCTACGGCATAGTTGTTTATGAAGCCAGCCGACTTGCGCGGCATGGGCTTATGATCGATATTCATAGACGATGACAAACGAATTGAACGAGCTCGCGACGTTCGCAATCGTGGCCAGTGAACGAAGCTTTACGCGCGCTGCGATAAAGCTGGGTGTGTCTCAGTCTGCCTTGAGTCACACAATCCGGAGGCTTGAGCAACGGCTTGAGCTGCAGCTGCTCGCTCGAACAACCAAGAGCGTTGCGCCAACCGCTGCGGGGGCAGCTCTTTTGGAAGACTTGTCTCCGGCGCTTGAGCAAATTCGTCACGCCCTCGACAAGGCCCGAAGTGTTCGGCAGCGACCCGAAGGTCGTCTCCGAATCGTAATGTCACGATCAGCTGCCGTGATGGTGTTGTTGCCGCGGTTGAGAGCTTTCGCTGAGTCCTACCCGGACATCGTTCTGGACGTTGTTACCGTCACTGGCCCCGTGGACCTTGTTGCAGGCGAGTTCGATGCCGGTATCCAGCTTGGCGAGTACATTCAAAAGGATATGATCGCGGTTCGCCTCACGCCCGAACTGCGATTGGCGGTAGTGGGCTCGCCAAGCTATTTCGCTTCACGAAGCATCCCCAAGAAACCAAAGGATCTGAACGATCATCGGTGCGTTACGCTGCGTCTTGCGGGTGGACCATATCGGTGGGAGTTTCAGCAGGGACGAAAGTCGGTCACGATCAACGTGAACGGCCCACTCATCATTGACGATACCCACCTGGTGATCCAGGCGGCGCTCGCCGGGGTTGGTGTGGGACTCGCTTATGAAGAGCAGGTCGCCGAATATGTTGCGAAGCGCCGCCTTGTCCGGGTGCTGGAGGATTGGACTCCGCCAATTCCGGGCTTCTTCATGTATTATCCCAGTCGTCGGCATCAACCGGCGACGCTGTCTGCGCTGGTGAACGCGCTGCGATTCTCCGAACAAAAGTCGGCGCGATGATTCAGCGGGGAATGACGAGAGAAGTCAGGCCGCTGGCTGAACCGCCTTGTCGCCGGCCATCACGTGGGTCAGCGCGCTCTTGATCGCGGCCTGACGTGTCGGCGCGCTGATCTGTGCGCCCAGGAGATCGGTGACGTAGAACACGTCGCGCGCGCGCTCGCCGAAGGTCGCGACATGGGCCGAGGCGATGTTGAGGTTGAGCTTCGAGATCGCGGTGGTCAGCTCGTAGAGCAGCCCGGGGCGGTCGAGGCCGGACATTTCGATCACTGTGTAGCGGTCGGACCATTGGTTGTTGATGGTCACTTCCGGCTCGATCACGAACGGCCGCGCCTTGCCGCGCACGGTGCGCCGGGCCACCACTTCGGGCAGACGCAGCTTGCCTTCCAGCACGTCCTCGATCATCTCGCCGATGCGTGTGGCGCGCCGTCCCTCGTCCTCGTCGCGGTCGTATTCCCTGGAAATCGAGATGGTGTCGAGCGCGCGACCGTCGGTCGTGGTGTAGATCTGGGCATCGACGATGTTGGCACCGGCCGAGGCACAGGCGCCTGCGATGATCGACAGCAGCCAGGGATGGTCGGCGGCGAAGATGGTCAGCTCGGTGACGCCACGCACCTCGTCGAAGCCGACATTGATCGCGAGCTTGTGGCCCGCCTGCTCGCTGGCACGGACGAAGCGCGCGTGGCGGATCTTGCGCGGCAGCTCGACCTTGAGCCAATAGGCCGGATAGTGCCGGGCGATATAGGCGTCGAGCTCTTCCGCCGGCCATTCCGCGAAGGCGTTACGGAATTCGGCATACGCGGCCGTGAGCCGCTTGCCGCGGTCTACCTCCGAGAAGCCACCCGTCAGCACCGGTTCGGTCTCGTAGTACAGCGAGCGCAAGAGCTGCGCCTTCCAGCCGTTCCACACGCCTGGGCCGACGCCGCGGATGTCGGCGGTGGTCAGGATCGTCAAGAGCTTCATCTGCTCGACCGACTGCACCACGGCGGCGAAATTCTCGATGGTCTTGCGGTCGGAGAGATCGCGCGACTGTGCGACCGTGGACATCGTCAGATGCTCCTCGATCAGCCAGGCCACGAGCTCGGTGTCGGCCGGACTGAAGCCGAGCCGCGGGCAGAGCCGTCGCGCCACCTTGGCGCCGGCGATCGAGTGATCCTCGGGCCGGCCCTTGGCGACGTCGTGCAGCAGCGTCGCAATGTAGATCACGGAGCGATGCTCCGGCCGGATCTTGCGCATCAGGTCGCTCGCCACCGCGAATTCCTCGATGCCGCCGCGTTCGATGTCCTGGAGGAACCCGACGCAGCGGATCAAATGCTCGTCGACGGTGTAGTGATGATACATGTTGAACTGCATCATCGAGACGATCTTGCCGAAGGCACGGATGAAATGGCCGAGCACGCCGGTCTCGTTCATCCGCCGCAGCACGATTTCCGCGTTGTCGGATGTCAGGATCTCCATCAACAGCCGGTTGGCTTCGGGATTCTCGCGCATCTGCGCGTTGATCAGGCCGAGCGAACGCGTCACGTCGCGCATCGCGTCCGGGTGGAAGGCGAGATTGTTCTTCTGCGCCAGGCGGAAGATGCGGATCAAATTGACCGGATCATGCTTGAACACGTCGGGCGCGGCGACGTTGATGCGGTTGTTGTCGACGATGAAGTCGTCGCTGTCGGGCACTCGCCGCTTCACCGCGGTGGGGCGCAGCCGCGCCATCATCCGGCTCAGCACCGGCGCGGGCTTGGCCTGCTGGTCCTCGAGCTTGGCGCAGAGGATGGCGGTGAGGTTGCCGACTTCCTTGGCGACCAGGAAGTAGTGCTTCATGAAGCGTTCGACGTCCTGCATGCCGGGATGCGAGGTGTAGCCGAGCCGGACCGCGATCTCGCGCTGGAGGTCGAAGGAGAGGCGCTCTTCAGGGCGACCGGAGTAAAAGTGAAGATTGCAGCGCACCGACCAGAGGAAGTCGGCGCAGCGGCGGAAGGTGCGGTATTCCTGCGCGTCGAACACGCCGCGGTCGACCAGTTCGTCGGTGTCGCTCACGCGGTAGACGTACTTCGCGATCCAGAACAGCGTGTGCAGGTCGCGGAGCGCACCCTTGCCGTCCTTGACGTTGGGTTCGACCAGATAACGCGATTGGCCGCCGCGGCGATGCCGCTCCTCACGCTCGGCGAGTTTCGCGGTGACGAACTCGGACGCGGTGCCTTGCACGACCTCCTTGTCGAAGCGGGCAACCAGCTCGTCATAGAGCGGCCGGTCTCCGGTAAGGAAGCGCGTCTCCAGGATCGCGGTGCGGATGGTCATGTCGCCGCGCGCCTGCCGGATCGACTCGTCGACCGAGCGCGTGGCGTGACCGACCTTCAGCCCCATGTCCCAGAGGCAATAGAGAATGGCCTCGGCGACCTGCTCGCCCCAGGCGGTCTGCTTGTAGGGCAGGATGAAGAGCAGATCGATGTCGGACTCGGGGGCCATCAGGCCGCGGCCATAGCCGCCGGTCGCCACCACTGCCATGCGCTCGGCACCGCTCGGAATCGGCGAGCGGTAGAGATGGCGGGTCGCGGCCGAATACAGGATGCGGATGATCTCGTCCTGCACGTGGCACAGTCGCTCGGCGCAGCGCCGGCCATGACGGTCCTTCAGCAGGATCGTCTGTGCCGCAGCGCGCGAGGCAATCAGCTCGGCCTTGAGCAGTTGCGCCATGGCCGTGCGGAACGCGTCCTCGCGTCCCTGGTGCTTCTCGGCAAGCGCATCGACCGCGGCGGTGATCCGCGCGGTGTCGAAGCGATCGTCCACCTCGGCCTTGTGTTCAGTCGCGACGCTGTCCATGTCTCACCGGATATAAGAGGCGGCCGGCGCTGTCACCCGCCATTCTCTCGCAATAGTCGTTCCATGCTGGAAAGGTGCGGCTTTGGGCAAAGCTGTTCTCAGCCGGCGCGCTTTCGAGGGATGGATTTTCTCGTTGATTTCTAGATCTAACTCATTGAAAAACAATGAAGTTTTGAGGAGGTCGGGCATGACCAGGATTACACGACGCATACTGTTGGCGGGAGCGGTCGCTCTTGCCATGTCCCCCGCGGCGCGGGCGGCGGATCCGCTCAAGGAAATCCGTATCGACTGGGCGACCTATAATCCGGTGTCGATGGTCCTGAAGCAGAAGGGACTCCTGGAAAAGGAGTTCGCCAAGGACGGCATCACCGTCACCTGGGTGCAGTCGGCCGGCTCCAACAAGGCGCTCGAATTCCTCAATGCGGGCTCGATCGACTTCGGCTCGACCGCGGGCTCGGCGGCGCTGGTCGCGCGTATCAACGGCAACCCGATCAAGTCGATCTACGTCTATTCGCGTCCCGAATGGACGGCGTTGGTGACATCAAAGGATTCCAAGATTGCTAATGTCGCCGATCTCAAGGGCAAGCGGGTCGCGGTGACGCGCGGCACCGATCCGCACATCTTCCTGGTGCGCGCATTGCTTGGCGCAGGTCTCACCGAAAAGGACATCACGCCGGTGCTGCTCCAGCACGCCGACGGCAAGACCGCGCTGATCCGCGGCGACGTCGATGCGTGGGCCGGGCTCGATCCGATGATGGCGCAGGCCGAGGTCGAGGACGGCGCGAAACTGTTCTATCGCAAGGCCGACGCCAACACTTGGGGCATCCTCAATGTGCGCGAGCAGTTTTTGAAAGACTATCCGGACGCCGCCCGCCGCGTGCTCGCGGTGTACGAAGAGGCGCGCAAATATTCGCTCGCGAATTACGACGAGCTCAAGAAGACCTTCATCGCCGTGACCAAGCTGCCGGAGCCTGTCGTCGACAAGCAACTCAAGGAGCGCACCGAGCTGACCCACAGCCGCATCGGCGCGCCCCAGCGCGAATCGATCCTCGCCGCGGGCCTCGCCCTGCAACAGGCCGGCGTCGTCGACGCCAAGGTCGATGTGAAGGCGACGCTGGATGCGTTGATCGACGATCAGGTCCCGCTGCCGACGAATTAAAGGCAGGCGGGCGGCAAACTCGGTCGTCGTCCCGGGGCGCGAAGCGAGCCCGGGACCCATAACCACAGGAAGTGGTTTGGCGCCAAAGGGGCAACTCCGAGTCACCGTAGCCACGCCTTCCCGTGGTTAGGGGTCCCGGATCTGCGCTCCGCTTCGCTGCGCTTGTCCGGGACGACGCCGAGAATGCCGCGCGCCCTTGCAATCTCGCACAGGACGCGCTTCCTACCGGCCATGATCTCTGACGCGCCAGTCCTGCAACAGACTACGGAACCGGCCGAGAGCGCCGCGCCCTCGCGGCTGTCGCGCTATGCGGGGCCGACGCTGGGATTGCTGTTGCCACTGACCCTCGCGCTTGGCTGGGAACTCGTGGTCTGGTCCGGCTGGTCCAACGGCCGGCTGGTGCCGCCGCCCTCGCGCTTGTTCGCCACCGTCGTTGATCTTGCGCGCTCCGGCGAACTGTTCCGTCACATCGCCGCAACGCTGTGGCGTGTCGGCCTTGGCTTTGCGTTCGGCGTGGTCGCGGGGACCTTGCTCGGCGCCATATCCGGCTATTGGTCGCTGGCGCGGCGGCTGCTCGACCCGACCGTGCAGGCGCTGCGCGCGATCCCGTCGCTGGCCTGGGTGCCGCTGTTCATCCTCTGGCTCGGCATCTTCGAGACCTCGAAGATCGCGCTGATCGCAGTCGGCGTGTTCTTTCCGGTCTATCTCGGCGTGATGGGCGCGATCCTCATCGTCGATCGCAAGATCGTCGAGGTCGGTCGCACATTCCGTCTCTCCGGGCCTGCCATGATCCGCCGTATCCTGCTGCCCGCGGTGCTGCCGGCCTATGTCGTGTCCTTGCGCGTCGGTCTTGGTCTGGGCTGGATGTTCGTGGTGGCGGCCGAGCTGATCGGCGCGTCCGAAGGCCTCGGCTATCTCCTGCTCGACGGCCAGCAGCTCGGCAAGCCCGCGCAGATCCTCGCCGCCATCGTGATCTTCGCGATCCTCGGCAAGCTCACGGATTGGTTGATCGAGATCGCGGCTGCGCCCTTCCTGCGCTGGCAGGACGCCTTTGGGCGTACAACGGGAGCATAAGGCGATGCTGGCGCTCGACCGGGTCAGCAAGACCTATCCCAACGGCGTGCAGGCGCTGGCGCGCTTCTCCGCCGAGATCAGGCAAGGCGAGATCGTCGCCATCATTGGCGGCTCGGGCTGCGGCAAGTCCACGCTGCTGCGCGCCATCGCGGGCCTCGACCGCGCAAGCTCGGGCACGGTGACGCTGGACAACGAGGCGATCGCCGCGCCGCATGCCAAGATCGGCATCATCTTCCAGGAGCCGCGGCTGCTGCCCTGGCTCAGCGTCGCCGACAATATCGGCTTTGGTCTTGCCGATGGGCCCGCGACCGAGCGGCGTGAAAAGGTGGCGCGTGCGCTCGAGCGTGTCGGGCTCGCCGAGAAGGCGCAGGCCTGGCCGCGCGAGCTCTCGGGCGGGCAGGCACAGCGCGTCGCGATCGCCCGCGCGCTGGTGCCGCAGCCCGAGGTGCTCTTGCTCGACGAGCCGTTCTCGGCGCTCGACGCTTTCACCCGCAGGGACCTCCAGGATCATCTGCTCGATCTCTGGGCCGACACGCGGCCGACGCTCATCCTCGTCACCCATGACGTCGACGAGGCCGTGGTGCTGGCTGACCGCGTGCTGGTGATGCGGCCGCGGCCGGGCCGGCTGTTCGACCAGATCGAGATCAACCTGGGCAGGCCACGCGACCGCAATTCGCCGCTGTTCGAGAATTTCAAGCGAAGTGTGCTGACGTCACTCGATCGTTCGCTCGACCGCAGCGTGCCCGACCGTGACGCAACCCAGGGTCGCGGTCAGGCCATGTGGTGGTGACAATTTCGCTCCGAGCCGGTACATCGCAAGCCGGTACTTCGTAGAGACGATTTTCCCGGGAGAGACAAAATGGACGCCGCAGCACTGCGCCAGATGCAGGCCCCGATCAAGGAGCGCTACAAGACCGACCCCAAGACCGCGATGATCACGTTGAGGGCCAAGGGCTCGACCGACAGCGAGGGCATCGCCTGCAAGGTCGAGACCGGCCGCGCCATCGCAATGGCCGGCCTGCATCCCGCAACCGGCGGCTCCGGCCTCGAGCTCTGCTCGGGCGACATGCTACTCGAAGCGCTGGTCGCCTGCGCCGGCGTCACGCTGAAATCGGTCGCGACCGCGATCGAGGTACCCTTGAAGACCGGCAACGTCTACGCCGAGGGCGATCTCGATTTCCGCGGCACGCTCGGCGTCGACAAGGAGACGCCGGTCGGCTTCGCCGAGATACGTCTGCGCTTCGACGTCGATACTGATGCGCCGCAAGACAAGCTCGACCTGCTGCTCAAGCTCACCGAGCGCTACTGCGTGGTCTATCAGACCATCAAGAACGGCCCGAAGGTCTCGGTGTCGATGCAGCGGATGTAGCGAGCGAAGGCCGCTCGCCGAACAATTCGTGTCGTCTCGGCGAAGCCCGGGACGACAAAAGAAAAAAATGTCCCCCGAGCTCCACCTCATCCTCATCCTCGTTCTGCGCATGATGGTCGCGGCGGCGTTCGTCGTGACGGCGTCGATCATCACCGAGCGTTCAGGGCCGGTGATCGGCGCGCTGGTCGCGACCTTGCCGGTTTCGGCCGGACCATCCTACGTCTTCCTCGCGCTCGACCACGATGCCGCCTTCATCGCGCAGGGCGCGCTGTCGAGCTTGCCGGTCAATGCCGCGACGATCTTCATGTGTCTCACCTATGTGGTGCTGGCGCAGCGGCGCAGCCTTCTGGTGAGTTGCGGAAGCGCGGTCGCGGTCTGGATCGTGTTCGCCTCGATCATCAAGCAGTTCGACTGGCCGCTCACCGCCGGGCTCGCCGCCAATCTGATCGCGTTCGGCATCTGCATTCCGCTGCTCGCGGGCTATCGCCATGTAAAGATGCCGCTGGTGACGCGGCGCTGGTATGACGTGCCGATGCGGGCCGCGCTGGTCGCGACCCTCGTCGCAATCGTCGTCTCGACCTCGGGCTGGGTCGGTCCCCGGATCAGCGGCATCATCGCGCTGTATCCGGTGGTGTTTTCCAGCATCATGGTGATCCTGCATCCGCGAATCGGCGGTCCGCCGACCGCCGCGGTGCTGGCCAATTCGGCTTGGGGGCTGCTCGGATTCGGAATGGCGATCGCGGTGTTGCACGTGGCGGTGGCGTGGTTCGGCTCCGCCGTCGGTCTTGGGCTTGCACTCGCCACCTGCATTGTTTGGAATCTGACGCTGTGGGGGATCGGGCGGCGTACGCAGCACAAGGCGCGGCAAGCGCCGTGACACTACGGACATGCGGCGCGGCGTCGCCGGATACTTCCGTAGCAAAACTCGCCATGACCGATCGCGAGACGCTTTCCTTCAAACTCCTGAAGGACCAAGCATTCAAGTGACAGCGCCGACCGAGCAGCGTGTAAGGCCTACCGTCGTGCAGCTTTAGGCTGCTCTGTCGGCGATCGCTTTTCCCAGAATTCGTTAGCACTTTATTCGAATCTTATGGGTACTGAATCATCTTGCGTATCCGCCTTGGTCTTCGCAACGCGAGTTTTACCGGCGGAATTCGATTGGAATTCAGCGCGTGTGCCGCGCCGTCACGTCACCTGATCCCGTCTCGCAATTTAATGATTTTGGAGATTCAATGATGTTTGGCCGCAAGTCCCGCAACGACGCGGATGCTAAGCTCGCCGCCATCGGCCGCTCGCAGGCCATGATCGAGTTTGCCATGGACGGCACGATCCTGAGCGCCAACCAGAATTTCTTGAACGCCCTCGGCTATTCCCTCGACGAAATCAAGGGAAAGAAGCACGCCATGTTCATGCCGGCCGACCAGCGCGACGGCGCCGAGTACAAGGCGTTCTGGGCTGCATTGAACCGCGGCGAGTATCAGGCAAGCGAGTTCAAGCGGATCGCGAAGGGCGGCCGTGAGATCTGGATCGAAGCATCCTACAATCCGGTGCTCGACGGCAACGGCAAGACGGTGATGGTCGCCAAGATTGCGACCGAAATCACCGAGAAGAAGATCCGGAGCATGACGGAGTCTTCGAAGATCGCCGCTATCGGCCGCGCCCAGGCCGTGATCGAGTTCAAGCTCGACGGCACCATCGTCACGGCCAACGAGAATTTCTGCAACGCGCTTGGCTATTCGCTGACCGAGATCCAGGGCAAGCATCACAGCCTCTTCATGCCCCAGGCCGAGCGCGACGGCGCGGCCTATCGCGAGTTCTGGGCCAAGCTCAACCGCGGCGAATACCAGGCTGGCGAGTTCAAGCGCATCGGCAAGGGCGGCCGCGAGGTCTGGATTCTCGCCTCCTACAATCCGCTACTCGATGAGAACGGCAAGCCCTTCGGCGTCGCCAAGTTCGCGACCGACGTCACGGCGGAGAAGCTGAAGAATGCCGTCCTTGCGGGCCAGATCACGGCGATCGAGAAGGCGCAGGCGGTGATCGAGTTCAACATGGACGGCACGATCATCACCGCCAACGCCAATTTCCTCGGCGCCCTCGGCTATTCGCTGGCTGAGATCAAGGGCAAGCACCACAGCATGTTTGTCGAGCCCTCGGAGCGCGATGGCAATGGCTATCGCGAGTTCTGGGCGGCGCTCAACCGCGGCCAGTATCAGGCGGCCGAATACAAGCGCATCGGCAAGGGCGGCAGGGAGGTCTATATCCAGGCCTCCTACAATCCGATCATGGATCTCAACGGCAAGCCGTTCAAGGTCGTGAAATATGCGACCGACGTCACGAAACAGGTGCTGGTCCGCATGGGCAACGAGCGCGTCCGCGGCATGATGGAATCGGTCGCCGCCGGATCGGAAGAGCTGAACGCCTCGGTGCGGGAGATTTCCGAGGCCATGACCAAATCGCGCGAGACGGCGATGAGCGCGGTGGAGCAGGTCGCGTCCGCTGATGCCCAGGCCCAGCGCCTCACTGAAGCGGCGCTGGCGATGAGCGGGATCGTCGAGCTCATCAACAACATCACCGGGCAGATCAACCTCCTGGCACTCAACGCCACCATCGAATCCGCCCGCGCCGGTGAAGCCGGTCGGGGTTTTGCGGTGGTGGCCTCGGAGGTCAAGAGCCTCGCCAACCAAGCCAAGCAGGCCACTGACAAGATCGGCGCTGAGATCGGTACCCTCAACGGCATCTCTGGAGACGTCGTCACCGCCCTGGCTTCGATCAAGACGGCCATCAGCAACGTCAGCGAATATGTGACGTCGACGGCCGCGGCAATCGAAGAGCAGAGCACGGTGACCAACGAGATGTCGACCAGCATGCAGCGCGCCGCAGCGGAAGTGGCGGCGATCGCGGCGAGGGCGTAGCGTTCAGAAGCATAGGGTGGGTTAGCGAAGCGTAACCCACCACTTCTCGCGCGCTGACAAAGGTGGTGGGTTACGCCTTCGGCTCACCCACCCTGCGGCACCGTCACTGCTTCGGCAGCTTGGCCTTCAACGCATACAGCGCATCGAGCGCTTCGCGTGGCGACATCTCGTCCGGATGCAGCGCCTTCACCGCGTCCATCAGCAGTTCGGCCTCGCTCGGCGGTGTGACTTCTGCGGCGGCGCGCGAGGGCACTGCGAACAGCGGCAGATCGTCAGCAAGCGCGCGCGCGGTCTGGCCGCGGTCCTGGGCTTCCAGCTTCGCCAGTACCGATTTGGCGCGCGTGATCACGGCCGGCGGCAGGCCCGCGAGCTTGGCGACCTGGATTCCGTAAGAGCGATCGGCCGAACCCGGCAACACCTCGTGCAGGAACACGACATTGCCCTGCCATTCCTTCACCCGCACGGTCGCGTTGAACATCCGCGGCAGCTTGGCGGAGAGCGCCGTCAGCTCGTGGTAATGCGTCGCGAACAGCGTGCGGCAGCGGTTGCTCTCGTGCAGGTGCTCGATTGCGGCCCAGGCGATCGAGAGGCCGTCGAAGGTCGCGGTGCCGCGGCCGATTTCATCAAGGATCACGAGCGCGCGCTCGCCGGCCTGGTTGAGGATGGCAGCGGTCTCGACCATCTCGACCATGAAGGTGGAACGGCCGCGGGCGAGATCGTCGGCGGCGCCGACACGCGAGAACAGGCGGTCGATGATGCCGATCCGCGCGCGTGTCGCCGGCACGAAACTTCCGATCTGGGCGAGCAACGCAATCAGCGCGTTCTGGCGCAGGAAGGTCGACTTACCCGCCATGTTCGGACCGGTCAGCAACCAGAGCTGGCCGGATTTTTGCGCAGGGCCCGGCGAGAGATCGCAGGCATTGGCGATGAACGGCTGGCCATTGCGCTTCAAGGCCTGCTCGACCACGGGATGGCGGCCCGCCTCGATCGCAAAGCCGAGAGACGAGTCCACCTCGGGCCGCACATAGTTCTGGTCGATCGCCAGCTTGGCAAGCGACGTCGCGACGTCGAGCAGCGCAAAGGCGTGAGCGGCGGCGCGCAGTTCCTCGCTGATGGCCAAAGCCTTGGCGCAGAGCCGCTCGAAAATCTCGAGCTCGAGCCCGAGTGCGCGGTCGCCGGCATTGGCGATCTTGGCTTCGATCTCCCCGAGCTCGGAGGTGGTGAAGCGGACCTGGCCGGCCAGCGTCTGGCGGTGGATGAAGGTTGCGTTTAGCGGCGCCGACATCAGCTTGTCGCCGTGCTGCGCGGTGACCTCGACGAAATAGCCGAGCACGTTGTTGTGCCGGATCTTGAGCCCCTTCACACCCGTGTTGTCGGCGTAGCGCGCCTGCATCGAGGCCACCACCAGGCGCGAGGCGTCGCGCAGATTTCGCGTTTCGTCCAGCGCAGGCTCATAGCCCTGGCGAACGAACCCGCCGTCGCGCTTGATCAGCGGCAGTTGATCGTCGAGCGCCCTGGCGAATTCCGCCGCGAGCTCGCGCGATGGCTTTTGCAGCGCCGCCATCACGACGGCGATCTCCTGCGGCGGCTGGTCGAGTTCGTCAAGCCGCGTCAGCACCTGGTCGGCGGCGATGATGCCATCGCGCAGGCCGGCGAGGTCACGCGGACCGCCGCGGCCGACGGATATACGGGCCAGCGCCCGCGACATGTCCGGGGCGCCGCGCAGGATGCTGCGGATGTCCTCGCGCGCGGCCGAGTCGGCAACGAAGCTGCCGACGGCATCGAGCCGCCGCGCAATCGCCGCCGCATCGGTCAGCGGCGCGGCAAGCCGCTGCGCCAGCAGGCGCGAGCCGGCCGAGGTCACCGTGCAGTCGATCGCGTCGAGCAGCGAGCCGCGGCGTTCGCCGGCGAGTGTCCGCGTCAGTTCGAGATTGGCGCGGGTGGCGGGATCGATCGCCATGGTCGCGCCCGAGGCTTCGCGCGCGGGCGGCGACAGCGGCGGATGTTTGCCGACCTGGGTGCGGTCAACATAGGTGACGGCGGCGGCGGCGGCAGTGGCTTCCAGCCGCGTGAGCTGGGACAGTCCGTCCATGGTCGCGACGGCAAAATAGTCGCACAGCCGCTTCTCGGCAGTGGCGCCGTCGAAGACGTCGCGGGTCAGCGGCGTCACCGCCGGCAGCTCGCGCAGGGTCTGTCCGAGCTCGCTGTCGTTATAGAGCGCGTCGGTGACGATCACCTCGTTCGGATTGATCCGCGCCAGCGTGGCGGCGAGTTCGCCGCCCGAACATTCCGTCACCGTGAATTCGGCGGTCGAGATGTCGATCCAGGCGAGGCCAAAGCGGTCACCGCCCGCCGATGAGCGCGCGCGCGCGAGCGCCAGCAGGTAATTGTTGGCGCGCGCGTCGAGCAGCGTGTCCTCGGTCAGCGTGCCCGGCGTGACCAGGCGCACCACGCCGCGGCGCACGACGCTCTTGTTGCCGCGTGCTTTCGCCGCCGCGGGATCCTCGGTCTGCTCGCACACCGCGACCCGGTGCCCGGCGGTGATCAGCCGGTGCAAATAGTCCTCGGAGCGCTCGACTGGCACGCCGCACATCGGGATATCGGCGCCTTGATGCTTGCCGCGCTTGGTCAGGACGATGCCGAGTGTCCTGGAGGCGATCTCGGCGTCCTCAAAGAACAGCTCGTAAAAGTCGCCCATCCGGTAGAACAGCAGAAGGCCCTGATGTGCCGCCTTGATTTCAAGGTACTGTTCCATCATCGGCGTGACGCGCGCGGCAGCTTCCGCCTGCGGCGCGGGCGTATCGTCGGGAGGCGGTGCAGGGATCGGTTGTTGCATTGTCATGGGCGGCGCAACCTACAAAATTTCGCCCCGCGCTCCTATCGCTTTGGGCGGAGAGGGGAGGTTTTCCACGTTGTCCGCACCGCGGCATGCGCAACTCGCGTGCACACCCGTCGGAACACGCGCGTATCGGTCAATTGACCTGCCGCGGGCGCCCTCCTAAAACTCCGTCGACATTGAAGAATTTAGGCCGGATCGCGGCATTCAGGGAGAACAACCATGCGTGACGTCTTTATCTGCGATGCCGTGCGGACCCCGATCGGCCGTTTTGGCGGGTCGCTCGCCAAGGTGCGTGCCGACGACCTGGCGGCGGCCCCGATCAAGGCGCTGATGGCCAAGCACCCCAATCTCGATTGGGCACAGGTTGACGAGGTCTTCTTCGGCTGTGCCAACCAGGCCGGCGAGGACAACCGCAACGTGGCACGCATGGCGCTCCTGCTTGCGGGCCTGCCGGATTCCGTTCCAGGCCAGACCCTGAACCGGCTCTGTGCCTCCGGTCTCGATGCGGTCGGTGCGGCCGGCCGCGCTATCCGTTCCGGCGAGATCGAGCTTGCGATTGCCGGCGGCGTCGAATCCATGACGCGCGCGCCCTTCGTGATGGGCAAGGCGCAGGAAGCGTTCTCGCGCTCGGCTGAGATCTTCGACACCACGATCGGCTGGCGCTTCATCAATCCGCTGCTGAAGGCGCAGTATGGCGTCGACGCGATGCCCGAGACCGGCGAGAACGTCGCCGAGGAATTCCAGGTCTCGCGCGCGGATCAGGACGCCTTCGCGATCCGCTCGCAGCAGCGCGCGGGCGCCGCGATTGCGGCCGGCTATTTCGCCGAAGAAATCACCCCGATCACCATTCCCGGCGGCAAGGCCGGCCCTGTCACCGTCGACAAGGACGAGCATCCGCGTCCCGAGACCACGCTGGAAGCCCTGACGAAGCTCAGGCCGATCGTGCGCAATCCCGGCACGGTGACCGCGGGCAACGCCTCCGGCGTCAATGACGGCGCCGCCGCGATGATCCTGGCGTCCGAGGCTGCGGTGAAGAAGCACGGCCTGACGCCGCGCGCGCGCATCCTCGGCCTCGCCTCCGCCGGCGTGCCGCCGCGCATCATGGGCATCGGCCCGGTGCCGGCCACCCGCAAGCTGATGGAACGTCTCGGCAAGAAAATCGGCGATTTCGACCTGATCGAGCTCAACGAAGCCTTTGCCTCGCAGGGTATCGCCTGCATGCGCCAGCTCGGCGTTGCCGACGATGCCGATTTCGTCAATCCGCATGGCGGCGCGATTGCGCTCGGTCATCCCCTCGGCATGAGTGGCGCGCGCCTCGCGCTCACCGCGGTGCACGGCATGGAGAAGCGCGGCGGCAAGCTCGCGCTCGCCACCATGTGCGTCGGCGTTGGCCAGGGCGTTGCGGTCGCCATCGAGAAGCTGAACTGACGGGACGCGCAGCGTGCCGTCATCCCGGAGCCGGGTGCCCCAGACTCGTCATGCCCGGGCTTGTCCCGCCTGCGAGGCCGAAGCCTCTTCGGCGAGGCGAAGGCCCGGGCATCCACGTTCTTGGTGCCGCGAGAAGAAGGTCGTGGATGGCCGGGACAAGCCCGGCCATGACGCAAGGTGAGGGAGCATCCCATGATCATCGCGCGCGAGCAGGACGTCACGGCCGCGGCCTTGGCGGTGATGGAGCAGACATCCGATCCACGGCTACGCCAGATCATGGTCTCCCTGGTCAAGCATCTGCACGGTTTTGTTCGCGACGTTCGCCTGACCGAGAAGGAATTCCGCGACGCCACGGCTGTTATCGCCGAACTCGGCAAGCTCTCGACCGACACGCATAATGAGGTCGTGCTGATGGCAGGCTCGCTCGGCGTCTCGCCGCTGGTGTGCCTGCTGAATAATGGCGATGAGGGCAACACGGAGACCGACCAGTCGCTGCTCGGACCATTCTGGCGGCTGAACTCGCCGCGGGTGGAAAATGGCGGATCGATCGTCCGCTCCGAGACCCCAGGCGCGCCGCTGTTCGTCAACGGCCGCGTCGTGGACAAGGACGGCCGTCCCGTCGCCGGCGCCGAGGTCGACGTCTGGCACGCGTCGCCGGTTGGTCTCTATGAAAACCAGGACCCCGAGCAGGCCGACATGAACCTGCGCGGCAAGTTTACGACCGACCAGGACGGAGCCTTCTCGTTCCGCTCCGTGATGATGGTCGGCTATCCCATTCCGACCGACGGCGTGGTCGGCCGCCTCCTGGAGGCGCAGAAGCGGCATCCCTATCGTCCCGCGCACCTGCACGCGTTGGTCTTCAAGCCCGGATTCAAGGTGCTGATCTCGCAGGTCTACGACCCCGCCGACCCGCATATCGATAGTGACGTGCAGTTCGGCGTGACCAAAGCGCTGATGGGCAAGTTCCTGCGCCATGACACGCCACATCCGACCGAGCGCGACGTCGCGACGCCCTGGTATTCGCTGGACCATGTCTATCGGCTCGAAGCCGGCGAGGCCGTCCTGCCGCGTCCGCCGATCAAATAGGGCTCAAAGCCGCTTCCCCCAATTAGTTATATCCTATAATGATTGGCGGAAGCGTTGACCGGTCGGAAAAGGGCCGGGGAGGAGTTCGCCAATGACATTCATCTATCCCGTCGACAGCAACACGGCGCATCCGCTGCCGCTGTCGCCCGAGTACAAAAGCTCGGTCAAGCGTGCGCCGAACAAACCCTTGATCCCGATGCGCCATACGCTGTCGGAGCTGACCGGCCCGGTCTACGGCCACGAGACCGTTCGCGAGGGCGACAATGATCTCACCACCCAACACACCGGCGAGCCGCTCGGGGAACGCATTATTGTGCACGGCCATGTGCGCGACGAGGACGGCCGCGGCGTGCCGAACTCGCTGGTCGAGATCTGGCAGGCCAATTCCTGCGGCCGTTACGTTCACGTCCGCGACCAGCATCCGGCTCCGCTCGATCCGAACTTTACGGGCGCCGGCCGCACCGTGAGCGACGTCTCCGGTTACTACCGCTTTGTCACCATCAAGCCTGGCGCCTATCCCTGGGGCAACCATCATAACGCCTGGCGTCCCGCACACATCCATCTCTCTGTGTTCGGCCATTCCTTCGTCACGCGTCTCGTGACGCAGATGTACTTCCCGGCCGATCCGCTGTTCCCGTTCGATCCGATCTTCAATTCGGTGCCGGACGAGAAGGCGCGGGCGCGGATGGTGTCGTCATTTGATCTCGAGAACACCCAGCCCGAATGGGCGCTGTGTTACCGCTTTGACATCGTGCTGCGCGGCAAGAACGCCACCCCTATGGAGAACCATTAAGTGCAGGACAATGGGATCACGCCGTCGCAGACCGTCGGCCCGTTCTTCAAATACGGCCTGACGCCGACCGGCGAGTATGCCTGGAATGATGCGTTCACCAACTCGACGCTGACGCCCGACGTCACCGGCGATCGCGTCCGGATCGAGGGCCGCGTGTTCGACGGCGACGGAGTCGTTGTGCCCGATGCCATGCTGGAGATCTGGCAGGCCGACGCGCAGGGGCGCTTCGCGGATCCGCAGGACAAGCGCGCGCTGCCGAATGCGAGCTTCCGCGGCTTTGCCCGTTGCGGCACCGACAAGGACGGCAATTATTCCTTTGAAACCATCAAGCCGGGCGTGGTGCCCGATCCCGACGGCAAGCCGCAGGCACCGCATGTCCTGCTTGCGGTGTTTGGTCGCGGCATGCTGCGGCATCTCTATACCCGCATCTATTTCAGTGACGAGGCCGGCAATGCCGCCGATCCCGTGCTGGCGGTGGTGCCTGCCGACCGTCGCGCCACGCTGACGGCCGTGCGCGAGGCCGGCAAGCCGGTGTACCGGCTCGACCTGCGGCTCCAGGGCGACAACGAAACGGTATTTTTCGACGTGTGACCCCCAGCGCCGTCCCGGACAGGCGGAGCGCCGATCCGGGACGACAGCGGAGGACGGGCCCAAGCTTCGCTGCCCGAAACTGTTGACCTGACGCCATTTCCCGTATTTTTCCGGAGTTCGCGCGATGCAATTTCCGCGCGATGCAATCCCGTGTTTACCGTAATCCTTTAGGGTCCGTGGGATTCAGCGCGGCCCATTGGATTTTTCCATGAAAATTCGTCTTTCGCTTTCTTCCGCAATCATTGCTTTCGGCATCGTTCTGGCCATCGGCTTTACCGCCGTGGTCTCGACCAGCCTCTACGCCTTGAAAGAGCTCAAGGTCGGCGGTCCGCTCTATTCTGATATCAAGCTCGGAAACGATCTCATCGCCGACATCCTGCCGCCGCCGGAATATGTGATCGAGGCCTACCTCGAGGCCACGCTCGCCATGCGCGAGCCCGACCAGCTGGCGGCCCATGCCGAACGCCTGGCCCAGCTCCGCAAGGATTACGACGAGCGCAAGGCATTCTGGGTCACCTCCAGCCTCTCGGCCGACCTGAAGACGACCCTGGTGTCGAAATCCGACGCCGAGGTGCAGAAGTTCTGGAAGCTGTTGTCCGACCAGCTCCTCCCCGCCCTCAAGGCCAAGGATACGGCCGTCTCCGAGCGGGCCTACGCGCAGCTCAAGGAGGCCTATACCGCGCATCGCGCCGTCATCGACAGCATCGTCGAGAGCGCCAACAAGCAGAATGCCGACATGGAGAAGCTGGCCGCGGACCGCGACAGCTCGATGCTTTACATCCTCCTCGGCGTCTCCGCCGCCGTCCTCGCCTTCATTGCGGCGGGCCTGCTCGGCGTCGCCTTCGGCGTGATGCGCCCGATCGTGCGCATGACCAGCGCGATGCAAAAGCTCGCGACCGGCGATCTCGCCGCCGACATTCCTTTCGCGCACCGGCAGGACGAGGTCGGCTCGATGGCGGGTGCGCTCTTGGTGTTCAAGCAGTCCGCGGTCGAGAATTTCCGCCTGCGCGAGGAGCAGTTGCAGAAGGAGCAGGAGGCGGCGCTCGCCAAGCGTGAGGCCCTGCATCAGATGGCCGAAACCGTCGAGCGCGAGACCGGCCGCTCGGTCGACACCGCGAGCGCGGCGACGCAAGGCGTGGAGCGTGCCGCCTCCAGTCTGTCCGAGATCGCAAGGTCGCTCTCGACACAATCGCAGGCGGTCGCAGCCGCCTCCACCCAGGCCCTCGGCAGCTCGCAGACCGTCTCGGCCGCAGCTGAAGAACTCAGTGCTTCGATCCGCGAGATCGCAACCCAGGTCGCGCGGACCAGCACGGTTACAAAATCGGCGGTCGCCGGTCGGGAACAGGCGCGCTCGACCATCCAGACGCTGGCTGGATCGGTGAAGAAGATCGCCGAGGTCTCCGACCTCATCGGCGGCATCGCCGGCCAGACCAATCTGCTGGCACTCAACGCCACGATCGAGGCGGCGCGCGCCGGGGAGGCCGGCCGTGGCTTCGCGGTGGTCGCCGCCGAAGTGAAATCCCTCTCCGACCAGACCGCCAAATCCACCGAGGAGATCGCGCGGCTGATCGCCGAGATCCAGGCCTCGACGCAAGCCGCCGTCGACGCCGTCGAAACCATGGGAGGCCACATCGTCGAGATCGACGGCGTCGCCACCTCGGTTGCCGCCGCGATGGAAGAGCAGGACGCCGCGACCCGCGAGATCACGCGGTCGATTTCCGAATCGACTTCCGCGGCGAAGGAGGTCTCGGCCAAGATCGGTGATGTCAGCCGCGACGCCGCCTCCGTGAACGAGCGCGCCGCGGAGGTCAGGCAGGCGATCGCCGGCATGGCGGCCAATCTCGAGCAGCTTCGGTCGGTCGTGGTCCGGACGGTGCGCGACTCCACAGCGGCGGCCTGAGCCCGGCGCGATGCCTATTGCTGGTGCCGGGGGGTGTGATTGTGCAGTATGGTCCGGGACGAGGGCATCGTGGCGTCCATGACACCTCCACAACTGCCGGCGGTCGTTGAGCGGGCTCGACTGACCGCTGCGCTACGCAGGGGCGGCGTGCTGGATGCGGGCGCCGTGCGCGAGGTGAAGGTGCTGCACCAATACCCCGCCATGGTGTCGCACGTTATCCGACTTGGGCTGCGCTATGTCGGGGAAGCAGCCGGGTCCCCGCACTCTGTCATCCTGAAGATCCCGAATCCGGCCTACGCCAAGTCGCTGGCAAATTCTGGTCGGCAGGAAGTGGCCTTCTACACCCGCCTTGCGCCAAATATGCCGTCGCACATCGTGCCGCGCTGCTACGATGGGCATTTCGACGAGGAGAGCCAGGACTGGCATCTGCTGCTCGAAGATCTCACCGACAGCCATGACGTTGCAGCTGACTGGCCATTGCCGCCCTCACGCGATCAGGCGATGGCGATCGTAACGGCGCTCGCCCGCTGGCATGCATCTTGGTGGGACCATGCGGGTCTCGGCGACACCATCGGCACCTGGATGAGCCTTGATGATACGGCGAGTCTGATAGAGACATTCGCCGGCCATTACGACCGCTTCGCCGATTTGCTTGGTGATCGCCTCAGTGAGGAGCGGCGGACCCTGTATCGGCGCTTCATCGACAAGGCCGAGCAACTGTTGCAACGCTACCATTCGCATCGCCATGTGACCATCGCTCACGGCGATGCCCATACCTGGAATTTCCTGCTGCCACGCGCGGGCATCGCTGACGCTGTGCGCATTTTCGATTTCGATCATTGGCGCATCAACGTTCCTACCCACGACCTTGCCTATATGATGGCGACGCAATGGTATCCAGAGCGCCGGCAGGCGCTCGAACGCCCGCTGCTCAATCGCTATCACGAGATGCTGATGGCGCACGGTGTCAGCGGCTATACGCGCGGCGCGCTCGACCAGGACTATCGGCGGTCGGTGCTGTGGCACATCACCAAGCCAGTCTGGCAGTGGAGCATCAACATCCCACCGGTGATCTGGTGGAATAATCTGGAGCGGGTGATGATGGCGGTCGAGGATCTGGGCTGCGAGGAGATTTTGGGGTAGAGGCGCGCAACATCATCGGTGTCGTCCCGGCGAAGGCATCACTCCATCACCGCATGTTCCGGCCCCGCCGCCTGCTTGCGCAGGGTGGCCTTGGTCGAGCCGATCAGCAGGGCGAGCGGGATGGTGCAGAGGATGAAGAACATCACCAGCTCGTAGTCGTGCGCGAAGGCGATGATCTGCGCCTGCACGCTGACCATGCGATCGGCCATGGCGCGACCGGCGTCGGTGGAGAGATTGATCATGCCGCTGACGCTGGGCATCTGGAGCGCATGGTTGAACGGGTTGATGTGTTCGGACAGGATCGCGTAGGTCCGCCGCGTGCCTTGTGTCAGCTGGGCGATGACGACGGAAATGCCCACCGAGCTCGCGACGTTGCGCATCAGGGTCAACATCGCGGTGCCGTCGGTGCGCAGCTCATTCGACAAGGTCAGGAATGCCACCGTCGAAAGCGGCACGAAGACGAGGCCGAAGCCGAAGCCCTGGATCACGCTGACGGTCACGATCTCCGGCACCTGGGTCAAATCGGTCCAGCCGGTCATCTGGAACAGCGAGCCCGCGGTCAGCGTCAGGCCGGTGATGATCAGTGTGCGGGCTTCGATGTAACGCATCATGCGGCCGACCAGCATCATGGCGAAGAAGGTGCCGAAGCCGCGGCTCGCCAGCAGCAGGCCCGCGGTGATGATGGGATAGCCGATCACGTTCTGCATATAGGGGGAGGCCAGCGCCATGGTCGAGAACAGCACGAGGCCCATCACGACCATGAACACGCAGCCGGTGACGAAATTGCGGTCCTTGAAGAGCCCGAAGCGGATGAACGGTGTCGAGGTCGTGAAGGAATGCGCGATGAAGAAGTAGAAGGCGACGGCCGAGACGATGAACTCCGCAAGGATCTCACCCGATTCGAGCCAGCCCAATTGCTCGCCGCGGTCGAGCGCGAGCTGAAGCGACCCGATCGCGACCGCCAGCGCCGCGAAGCCGAACCAGTCGAACTTGAGACTGAGATCCTTCCGGGTCTCGTCCATGAAGATGATCAGCCCGATCACGGTGATGGCGCCGAACGGCAAATTGACGAAGAACACCCAGTGCCAGGAATAAGTCTCGGTCAGCCAGGCGCCGAGCGAGGGACCCATGATCGGCCCCATCATTACGCCCATGCCCCAGATCGACATCGCCTTGGCGCGTTCCTGGAGCGTGTAATAGTCGAGCATCACCGATTGCGACAACGGCACCAGGGCCGCGCCGAACACGCCCTGCAGCAGGCGGAAAATCACCATCTGGTTGATGTCCTGCGCAAGCCCGCACAGCACCGATGCCATGGTGAAGCCGGCCGAGCAGATGATGAAGATGCGCTTGCGGCCGAAGCGGTTGGCGATCCAGCCCACCGGTGCCGTCATGATCGCGGCGGCGACGATGTAGGAGGTCAGCACCCAGTTGATCTGGTCCTGCGAAGCCGACAGCGTGCCCTGCATGTAGGGCAGGGCGACGTTGGCGATGGTGGTGTCCAGCGCCTGCATGATGGTTGCCGTCATGGCGCAGATCGTCACCATGTTCCGGCGCAGGCCGGGGACCATAAGGGCGGGATTGGACTCCGCCATAGGATTAGTCCTTGTCCTGATCTTTGTCTTGGCTCGCGGTCGCCGACAGGCCGAGCAGACCGGCGAGCGAGCGCTGGTGGCCGGTGTCGATGGTGGCGTAAACGCTCATGCCGGCCTTCAGCTTGCGTACGTATTTGTCGGTCTCGTCGAAATAGATGCGGATCGGCACGCGCTGCACCACCTTGACGAAATTGCCGCTGGCGTTCTGCGGCGGCAGGATCGCGAATTGCGCGCCGGTGCCGGGCGAGAGCGAGCCGATCTTGCCCTTGAAGGTATGGTTCGGGAACGCGTCGACCTCGAGCGTGACCGGCTGTCCTTCGGTGACGTAGGTGAGGTCGCTCTCCTTCGGATTGGCGTCGACCCAGGGATGGGCCACGTCGATGATGGAGAACACCGGCGTGCCGGCGGCGACGTAGCGGCCGAGCTGGATCTGTTCGACCTGTGTTGCCACGCCATCCATCGGCGCGCGCAGCACGGTGTGGTCGAGGTTGCGCTGGGCATCGTCCAGCTTGGCTTTCGCTTGCGCGTAGGCGGGGAATTGCTCCAGCGGCAACTCGGGATTCCCCAGCAATTGGGTCTTGGCATTGGAGAGTTGCTGCTTGATGTATTGCGCCTGCGCGCCGGCGGTAACCAGTGCATTGGACGCGTTGTCGAGATCGAGCTGCGAGCCGTAATTGTTCTTCACCAGCGACTGCTTGCGTTCGACGTCGCGCTGCTTCAGGTCCATGCCCTGCTGGGCAAGATTGAGCATGTCACCGTAGATCTTGATGTTGGCAACAAGATTGTCATAGGTGATGCGGGCTTGGGCGAGTTGCGCTTTGGCTTCTTCCAACGCATGACGGAACGGAGCGGGGTCGATCTCGAACAACTCGTCGCCGTGCTTGACGACCTGACCTTCCTTGACGACGACCTTCTGGATTTTGCCGGAGATATCAGGGGTCACCAGCACTTTCTGCGCGCCGACATAGGCGTCATCAGTGCCGACGTAACGGCCGCCATTGAGATAGAAGG
The DNA here is from genome assembly GCF_023100665.1 of Bradyrhizobium sp. CW1. Classification (NCBI taxonomy): domain Bacteria; kingdom Pseudomonadati; phylum Pseudomonadota; class Alphaproteobacteria; order Hyphomicrobiales; family Nitrobacteraceae; genus Bradyrhizobium; species Bradyrhizobium sp. CW1. The sequence goes on along the minus strand of NZ_CP064684.1, from coordinate 7,983,399 downwards.
TGAAGCCGGCAACCGCGACGACGAGCGGCAGCACAACCAGGAGCAGCACGCGGCGATAGCGGCGCAGGCCCGCCACCAGGCGGCGGCGCGGATCGGTGCCGGCTTTCTTGGTGGGCTTGCCGCCGTCGATTTTCTGCTCGGGCTGGAACTTGAGAACCTGATCAGCCATAGCGTTGCTCCTTACGCGCTTGTTCCGCTCCGCTGCTCTGGATCGCGGACCGCACGTTTTCCTTGATTGTTTCGAGTTGGGTGAGGAGGCGATGGGCGTCCGCCGGAGTGATGCCGTCGAGCGCGTTGGCCGTGAGCTCGGACTTCAGCCCGCTCATCCGCCCGAGCAACTGCCGCCCGGCCTTCTTCAGGTACAGCCGCTTGACGCGGCGATCCGAAGGATCGTTGCGTCGCTCGATCCAGTCGCTGTCACAGAGTTTGTCGATCAGGCGCGTCAGCGTGATCGGCTGCACCTCGAGAAGCTCGGCGAGTTCCGACTGCTTCATGCCTTCGCTGCGCTCGACCTTGGCCAGCACCGCCCATTGCGCGCGGGTGATGCCGAAGCGCGAGGCTTCCTTGTCGGCATAGACCCGGAGCAGGCGATAGAGCTCGGCGAGCGTAAACAGGAAGTTCTGGTCCACGGGCCCTGGGCTCATGAGCTTGGTCTCCAATAAGCTTGCAATATAATAAGCAAGCTTATGATTATTTCATGGCGGGTTTGCGGGACGCTGTCCCGCAGGCCGAGCATGGCTGCTGGCCGCATCGCCGGTCCTGCTTTGGGTTCCCCTTTCGAAATGCTAGAACGCCGGTCGCATGACCCTCGCAAAACCGGCATTTCCCGCGCCCGATCACGATCACGGCCGCTGCACCGCGGATGCGCTGGCGCATGCCGAGGCCGTTTGCGGAGAGCGCGCGCAGAAATTCACGCCTATACGCCGCCATGTATTGGGGGCGCTGCTCTCGAGCCACCGGCCGCTCGGCGCCTATGAGGTCATCGACGAACTGGCGAAGTCGATGTCGCGGCCGGCGCCGATCACGGTCTATCGTGCTCTCGATTTCCTGATGGCCAACGGCCTCGTGCACCGGATCGAAAGCCGCAACGCCTATCTCGCCTGCGCCGCTCACGACCACGACGCGATCTCGGCGGTGACGTTCCTGATCTGCGAGCGCTGCGGCCTGGTCGGTGAGATTCCGTCGGCATCCTTCGCCAAGGACCTCAACGCCGCCGCGCGCAGCTCAGGCTTCGCTCCCAAATTGTCGGTGGTGGAAATCACGGGCGTTTGTGCGCATTGTCAGAAAGCCGCATAGAGCAACAACGGCGCAAAGCCGGTTTTTAGGAAGAAATGTCCTCACCTCAAGCCATACCGTCCGCCGGTCGTCCCCTCAGTGCCGGCGCCATCGCCCTGATGCTCATGCTGTGCCTGACCTGGGGGTTCAACCAGATCGCCGTGAAGCTGGTGCTGCCGGACATTCCGCCGATGCTTCAGGCCACGTTCCGCTCGATGGGCGCGCTGCCGGTGCTGTTCATCATCGGCAGCTTGCGCGGCGTTAAATTCTTCGAGCGCGACGGCACCTGGAAGCCCGGCGTCATCGCCGGACTGATGTTCGGCATCGAGTTCGTGCTGATCTTCCAGGGCCTGCGGTTCACACCAGCATCGCGGGCGGTCGTGTTCCTCTACACCGCGCCGTTCTTCGTCGCGCTCGGCTCCTACCAGGTGCTCGGCGAGCGACTTGGCGGGACGCAATGGCTGGGGCTCGCCATCAGCTTTGCCGGTGTCGCGCTCGCGATCGGCGTGCCGCAGCCCAACGTCGATTCGCATGTCCTGCTCGGCGATCTCATGATCGTCGGCGGCGCCGCGCTGTGGGCGGCGACCACGCTAGTTGCCAAGGGCACGCGGCTGCGCTTCGCGGCGCCCGAGAAGGCTCTGGGCTATCAGGTCGCGACCTCGATCCCGATCCTGGGGCTGGCCGCCTGGCTGTTCGGGGAGACCATCCCCCACACGCCGTCGCCGCTGTCGCTGGGCCTGATGGCCTTCCAGGCGATCTGGGTCGTGGGAACCACGTTCACGCTTTGGTTCGCGCTGGTGAAGACCTATTCGGCCAGCAAATTGTCGGCTTTTACCTTCATCACCCCTTTGTTTGGCGTGGTGGGTAGCTATTTCATCATGCACGACACGCTGAACCTGACATTCGGGGCTGCCGCCCTCCTTGTCATTGCTGGGCTTTTTCTGGTTAACCGTCCCAGTCAATCCGCTGCGGCGCCGCGCGATGCATTGCTGAACGTCACCAAAACCTGATATTTGGACGCCATGAACAAGCTCGAAAAAACCATCGATTCCGACGTCGCGGGCCCCGCGCCCCGGCACAAGACCACCCAGGTCAAGGTCGGCGACGTTGCCGTCGGCGGCGGTGCCCCGATCGTCGTGCAGTCAATGACCAACACCGACACCGCCGATATCGACGGCACCATTGCCCAGGTCGCAGCGCTCGCCCGCGCGGGCTCCGAAATGGTCCGCATCACCGTGGACCGCGAGGAGGCCGCCGCTGCCGTCCCGCACATCCGCGACGGCCTGCTCAAGCGCGGCATCACCACGCCGCTGATCGGCGACTTTCACTATATCGGCCACAAGCTGCTCGCCGCCTATCCGGCCTGCGCCGAGGCGCTCGCCAAATATCGCATCAATCCCGGCAATGTCGGCTTCAAGGACAAGCGCGACACCCAGTTCGCCGACATCATCGAGATCGCCAACAAGAACAACAAGCCGGTGCGCATCGGCGCCAATTGGGGCTCGCTCGACCAGGAGCTCTTGACCAAGCTGATGGACGAGAACGCCGCCTCCCCCGATCCGCGCGACGTGCGCGCGGTGACGCGCGAGGCCATGGTGCAATCCGCGCTGCTCTCGGCCGCGCGCGCCGAGGAACTCGGCATGCCGAAGAATCGCATCATCCTCTCGGCCAAAGTCTCGGCCGTGCAGGATCTGATCGCGGTCTATCAGGATCTCGCCAGCCGTTCCGACTACGCGATCCATCTCGGCCTGACCGAGGCCGGCATGGGCACCAAGGGCATCGTGGCGTCCTCGGCCGCGCTCGGCATCCTGTTGCAGCAGGGCATCGGCGACACCATCCGCATCTCGCTGACGCCGGAGCCCGGCGGCGACCGCACCCGCGAGGTGCAGGTCGGCCAGGAGCTCTTGCAGACCATGGGTTTCCGCACATTCGTGCCGCTGGTTGCGGCGTGCCCCGGCTGTGGCCGCACCACCTCGACCACATTCCAGGAACTGGCCAGCTCGATCCAAGGTTTCATCCGCGACGAGATGCCGACCTGGAAGACGAAATATCCCGGCGTGGAAGAGCTCAACGTCGCGGTGATGGGCTGCATCGTCAACGGCCCCGGCGAATCCAAGCACGCCAATATCGGCATCTCGCTGCCGGGCACGGGCGAGGCGCCGGCTGCCCCGGTGTTCGTCGACGGCAAGAAGTTCCGCACCCTGCGCGGCCCGACCATCTCCGCCGACTTCAAAGCACTCGTGATCGACTACATCGAGCAGCGCTACGGCCAGGGCGCCAAGGTGCCGGTGACCGCGGCGGAATAGTTCTGCTCCAGATCAGGAATCGTAGGGCGGGTTAGCGAAAGCGTAACCCGCCTTATTTTTGCAGGCGCGAAGTGGCGGGTTACGCTTCGCTAAGCCGCCCTACATTGCTACGATGCTCCCAAGCAAGAATGCATCGGGAGACACGCCATGAGCTCACTCGCCGGCAAGCAGGGCCCGCGCTATCGCCACGCGACGGACGACGGCGCGCCTTACGAGACCATCGCGGTCGAAAAGCTGACCCCGATCATCGGCGCGGAAATCTCGGGCGTCGACATCGGCAAGCTCGTCTCCGACGATGCGCGCTCCAACCGGCAGATGGACGAGGTCCACCGCGCGCTTGCCGAAAACCTCGTCATCTTCTTCCGCGACCAGCACATCACGCCACAACAGCATCTCGCCTTCGGCCGCAAGTTCGGTGAGCTGCATTTCCATCCCGCCGCGCCGCATGAGGATGAAGACCCGGCCCTGATGAAGATCTATGCGGATGCGAATTCGCCGCGGGCCAATGGCGAGGGCTGGCATTCCGACGTGTCCTGCGATCACGAGCCGCCGATGGGCTCGATCCTCTACATCAAGCAGTGCCCGCCGCGCGGCGGCGACACGCTGTTCGCCAACATGTATGCGGCCTACGAGGCGCTGTCGGACCGGATGAAGGCCTATCTCGACGGGCTGACTGCGTTGCATGACGGCGAGCCGATCTATCGCGGGCTCTACGCCAATTACGGCGTCGCCGACCGCCCGTCCTATCCGAGTGCCGAGCATCCCGTGGTGCGCACGCATCCGGTCACCGGCAAGAAGGCGCTCTACGTCAACCGCGGCTTCACCCGCCACATCAACGGCATCCCGCGCGACGAGAGCGAGGCGATGCTTGCCTATCTCTACCAGCACGCCGAGAATCCGCTGTTCCAGTGCCGCTTTCGCTGGACAGAGAATGCCATCGCGTTCTGGGACAACCGCTGCACCCAGCACCGCGCGATGTGGGATTATTGGCCGCACACGCGCTCCGGCACGCGCGTGACGGTGAAGGGGGAGCGGCCGGTTTAACCGGCCTGCGCGCCGCGTTCCGCGTTGACGTCTTCCCGCGTCCGCGCCAATCTTGCCGGCAACAACGACCGTCGGGAGGATTTTCCATGCTCCGCGCCGAGGACAACAAATTCCTGACCGAGTCGGGCTCTGGTACGGGCATGGGCGAATTGTTGCGCCGGTTCTGGATTCCTGTGCTGCTGTCCGAAGAACTCCCTGAACCCGACGGCGAGCCGAAGAAGATCATCGTTCTCGGCGAGGAGCTGCTCGCCTTCCGCGATACGCGCGGCGTTGTCGGAATCATCGATCAATACTGCCCGCATCGCGGCGCCAATCTCTGGCTCGGGCGCAACGAGGAATGCGGCATCCGCTGTGTCTATCACGGCTGGAAGTTCGACACCGACGGCCGCTGCGTCGACATGCCGACCTCCTATCCCGACCTCAACGCCAAGGATCTCATCCGCATCAAATCCTATCCGGCGCGCGAATGGGGCGAGATGATCTGGGCCTATATGGGTCCCGCGGATGCGATGCCCGAGCTGCCCGATCTCGAAATGGCACTGCTGCCGGCCTCGCACCGCTATGTCAGCAAGAAATGGCAGGACTGCAACTGGGTGCAGGCGCTGGAAGGCTCGATCGACACCGCGCATTTCACCTTCGCCCATCTCTCCTTCGACAAGGAGGAGAACGAGATCCTGGACATCAAGAAGCATTTCGTGAATCCGATCGCGCGGATGTCGAGCGATCACATGCGCTGGATCGCGGAGGATCCGCGCCCTGTGATCAAGATCGCCGCGCACGCAGCGGGCCTCACCATCGCCGGCGGGCGGCTCACCGGCGGCGACAACATCTACTGGCGCATTGCGCAATTTCTGATGCCGTTCCACGCCTATGCCCCGAGCGCGATGCCGGGTGAGAACATCTTTGGGCAGACTTTCGTGCCCGTCACCGACACCAATTGCTGGATCTACACCTATGCCTGGAATCCGGAACGGCCGCTGACGCAAGCCGAGCGCGACGTCTTTGACCGCGGCAACGGCGTGATCGCGGAGGTTGGCGACAATTACGTGCCGCTGCGCCACAAGGGCAACGACTATCTGATCGACCGCAAGATGCAGAAGACCAGGAGCTACACCGGCATCAAGGGCGTCTCCGAACAGGATGCGGCCGTGCAGGACAGCCAGGGCCCGATCGCCGACCGCACCCGCGAGCATCTCGGTCCGACCGATCTCGGTATCATGCATTTCCGGAAAGTCGTGATGGAGCTGGCGCGGGCGCTTCAGCAGGGCGAGCCGCCGCCGCAGGCCGCGCATCAGGATCGCCATGCCGTGCGCTCGGGCGCCTGCGTCACCAGCAAGGCCAAGGACCTTTCCGCGGTGATGCTGGAGCGTTTCGGTGACGTCACAGGCTTTGTCGGCCGGCCGCGAACAGCGGCAGCGGAGTAGTACTTGGGACAGCCGCGCAGCATCATCGCAAGTCTCGTCTCGACGCTGGTCGCGTCGATCTTGCTATGGTCGCTGGCGCCTGCAGACTCTGGTCATGCTGCTATCGCGCGGAAAATCGCGAAACCCAAGCCGCCGCACGCGCCGGTCAAGTGTGAGCTGTCGAAATTCCGGATCCTCGTGGATGTCGGGCACACCCCGGACTCCTACGGCGCGTTGAGCGCGCGCAACGACACGGAGTTCGGCTTCAACTTCCGGCTTGCAAGTCTGATTACGGCGAGGCTCAAGGCCGAAGGCTTTGCCGCGACCCGGTTGCTCGTCACGGACGGCAAGGCGCGGCCGAGCCTGTTCAAGCGCGTCAGCACCGCGAATGACGCCCGGGCCGATCTCTTCCTGTCGATCCATCACGATTCGGTGCCGGACAAGCTGCTCGGGAGCTGGGAGTTCGACGGCGCGAACAGCTATTTCAGCGACCGCTTTTCGGGCCACTCTCTGTTCGTGTCGCAGCGGAATCCGCACTTCGCCGCCAGCCTGATGCTGGCCCGGATGATCGGCAGGCAGCTGAAGCAGCAGGACCTGCACTATGCCAGCCAGTACACCCTGCCGGTGATGGGCCGCTACCGGCGCCAATTGCTCGACAAGGATGTCGGCGTCTACCGCTATGACGGGCTCGTTGTGCTCTCGCAGACCCGCAGCGCCGCAGTGCTGCTCGAAGCGGGCTCCATCATCAACCGCGACGAGGAGATGGCGATGAACTCCCCGGAGCGGCAGGAGATCATTGCGGGCGCCGTGGCGGTGGCGATGAGGGAATTTTGCGAGAGGCGGTAGTTCGCGCCCCTAGCAATGACGGGAATCTATAGCGGCCCTCCCCGGTACTCCCGGTTTGCCAAGCTTGCCTCCTCCAGGTCCAGATCGCGCTCGATCCGCCGCCGCGTCTCGTCGGTGATCTGGCCCTCGCGCAGCAGCTCGTGGATGAACTTGCGCTCGGTGGCGATCAGACGGCGGGTCAGGGCGGTGCCGGCGGCGGAGACGTCGTGGTGGGTGGGATCGAGCGAGTCCGGCAGCTGGTTGACCCGGATCTCGTGGCGGGCGCGCAGGAGCCGCATCACCTCGTCGGACACGTCCTTTTCCTCGGTCAGCGCGTCGAGCGACTTTAGCGCCGCGTCGAGGGCCTGGCGCCGTGCCGCGATCTCGGCCTCGTGCTCGGCGGCATGCTCGTTGCGACCGGCTTCCGCGACACCGAGCCAACGAACCACGGGGGGCAGCGTGAGGCCGACGCCGATCAGTGTGATGAAGATGACGCCGAACGCGACGAACAGGATCAGGTCGCGAAACGGGAAGGCCTCGCCGCCCGGCAGCGTGAACGGCAGCGCCAGTGCTGCCGCCAGCGACACCGCGCCGCGCACGCCGGTGAGCGCAAGCACGAACGGCCATTGCCATGGTGGTGACGGATCGCGCGCACGCAGCGACTTGCTGAGCATTCGTGGCAGATAGGTCGCGGGATAGAGCCAGGCGAAGCGCGCGATCACGACCACCGCCAGCACCACGGCAGTCGCAATCATGATGTCGTCGAGCGGGAACGCCTTCGATTTCTCGTAGAGTGCGCGCATCTGGAATCCGGTGAGCAGGAACAGCAAGCCCTCGATCAGATAGATCACGAGGTCCCAGAAGAAGATGCCTTGCAGGCGCGTCGATGCCGAGATCAGCAGCGGGCCATTCCAGCTCACATAGAGGCCACAGGCGACGGTGGCGATCACGCCGGAGCCGCCGAGATGCTCGGGCAGCCAGTAGGACACGTAGGGCGTGATCAGCGACAGTGTCAGCTCGACCTGCGGGTCTCCCGACCATTTGCGGAACCGCAGGGAGAGCCAACCGACGCCGATGCCGAAGGCGATCTCGCCGGCGACGATGAGCAAGAACTCGCCGCCTGCCAGAGGCAGCGAGAATTGCCCGACCATGATTGCGGCGAGCGCGAAGCGGTAGAGGATCAGAGCGGTGGCATCATTCGCGAGCCCTTCGCCTTCGAGGATGACCATCAGCCTGCGCGGCAGATGCAGCCGGCGCGCGATCGCGAGCGGCGCCACCACGTCGGGCGGCGCGACGATGGCGCCGAGCAGGAAGCCGATCGTCCAGGGCAGGCCGATGAAATAATGCGTGGCGGTTGCGACCAACGCCGCGGTGAAGATCACCGCACCGACCGCCAGCAGCACGATCGGGCGAAGATTCTTTTTGAACTCGCGCCAGCTCATCGCGACGCTCGCCGAGTAGATCAGCGGCGGCAGCACCATCAGCAGCACCAGTTCCGGCGGCAGTTCGACCGCTGGCATGCCCGGCACGAAGGCAAGGCCGACACCTGAGAGCATCAGCAGAATGGCGGGCGCGATGTTGAAGCGGCGCGCGACAAGCGCGGTGCCCGCCAGCACGGCGAGCAGGATGAGAAAGGTCTGAAATTTCGCTTCCATGATGGTCTGTCTTCACCCGGAAGCGGTCGCAACGTCAATGCGTGCGGCTTTACGCCAGCCGTTCGGCCACCATGCGGCCGATGCGTGCGAACACGGTTTCGATCTGCGCCGCGCTCGGCGTGCCGCCCTGGGTATAGGCCGCGATCAGGATCGGTGCATCGGGCTTCGTATCGGGCTTGGGCCAGGCCACCGCGATGTCGCCGGATGCGTCCTTGCCGTTGTTGCCGGTCTTGTCGCCGATCTTCCAGCTTGCGGGGAGCCCGCCACGCAGCCGGTTCGCACCGGTCTTGCAGCCCACTAGCCACTCCGTGAGCTGCGCGCGCGAGGTGGCCGACAGCGCCTCGCCCGTGAGCAGCCGGCGCAGATTGCCTGCCATCGCCGCCGGCGTCGTGGTGTCGCGGGGATCGCCGGGCGGTGAGCGGTTGAGCTCGGGCTCGTTGTGGTCGAGCCGCGAGGCGGTGTCGCCGAGCGACCGCCAGAACGCGGTGAGTGCGGCGGGACCGCCGATCCGCGCCAGCAATAAATTGGCGCAGGTGTTGTCGCTGAGCTCGACGATCGCCTTGCACATCTCGGTGACCGACATTGCGCCGGCGGCAATGTTCTGCTTGGCGACCGGTGCGTACTCCAGCAGGTCGGCCTTGCCGTACGGGATCATGGCCGCAAGCTGATCCTCGCCACGATCGACCCGCGCCAGGACGCATGCCGCCAGCGAAGCCTTGAATGTCGAGCACATGACGAACCGTTCGTCGGCGCGCCAGGCGAGCCTTGCGCCGGTCGCGAGGTTCTCGGCATAGACCCCGATCCGGCCGCCACTCTCGCGCTCATAGGTTTCGAGCTCAGGCTGCGCGTCTGCGGCGAGCGCGGGGGAGGCGGCGATCCAGTACAGCGAGGCGAGCAGCGAACGGCGGTCGAGAAGCATGGTGGACCTTTTGAGCGAGACGGGGGCGGAGGAGAGATGCGGCATGCACTCCATCCGCATCGTCATTGCGAGCGCAGCGAAGCAATCCGGTCTTCCTCCGCGGAAAGACTCTGGCTAGCTTCGCTGCGCTCGCAATGACGGAGGATGTGGGAGGAGTGTGCCCGATTTCGGGCAGCGGAAGATTAGGCCCCTCACTCTCGCAGATCATACCGGTAAGACTTCGATACGATCTGCCAGCCATCGGCGAGCTTCATAGCCACCAGATAGTCCGTGAAAAAACGCGGCGGCAGTTGGCATCGGACCTTGATGAAGGCGGTCTTGTCGTCCGAACGGTCAATCGTGACGATGAAATCCTCGCGCGGCTTGCCTTCGGCCTTGCCGGAGGGGCGCTTGCGCACGCGGTCGAGCCAGTCCGGCACGGTCAGCACCTGCAGCTCGCCCTTCTCGACCCAGCGCAAATCGGCGGAGGGATGGAAGATGGCGCCGAGCTTTTCGGCATCACCCTCGTAAAGTCCGTCGAAGTAAGATTGCACGACGGCTTCGACGCTCGAACGGTTCTGGCTCATGGGTCATCCCTTTGAATGATGGCTCAGGGCGAACTTAGTCGTACACGTCAAAATGCGCTATGGTGTCCGTACCATTTGCTGGGACGCTGTGATGACCGGATCAGAGAATTCGAACGCTCCCTTCCTGATCGGCGAATGCTGCTGCCGCGCCGTGCGCTACGAGGTAGCGGACGCGTTCTCCTATGCGATGAACTGCCATTGCTCGAATTGCCGCCGCACCACCGGCGCTGCCTTCAAGCCGTTCGCCGGCATCGAGCAGGGCAAGCTCCGCATCGTCAGAGGCGAGAACCAGCTCACCATCTACGGTGACGAAACCACCCACGACGCCCACTGCGCCCGCTGCGGCTCGTTGCTTTATTCCCGGGTGCGCGACGGAAAATGGGTCCACGTCGCCATGGGAACCCTGGTCGATGCCCCCTCGATCCGACCGAGCGCCCACATTTTCGTGGGGTCGAAGGCGCCCTGGCACGAGATTACGGATAATCTGCCGCAATATCGGGGCCACATCGGGGATGTCTGAGGGAACCTGCTGCGCACCTGTTTGGCGGCGAACCGCGGCCGGACTGGCGCGACGAACAAGGGGACCTTTCGGCTTGCCGCCGGCGCCATCTTCGTGACCTCCGTTACAAGCGTCCGTGACGGACCCTGCTAAAGCCGTCCCAAAGGGCGCGAATCGCCCCGAAATCGGAAGTCGTGTCATGCGCAAATTGCTCAGACTTTGCCCAGTCCTCCTCGCCGTCGCGCTGCTATTCGGCGCCGGGCCTGCTTTCGCCGGAAAGCGCGTCGCGCTCGTGATCGCCAACTCCGCCTATCAGCATGCGCCGTCGCTGACGAACCCCGTCAATGACGGTTCGGTGATGGCCCGGACGCTGAAGGAGGCCGGGTTCGACATCGTCGATTCCCGGCACGACCTGACGGCGCAGGAAACCCGGCGTGTGCTGCGCGAATTCGCCGACCGGACCCGCGATGCCGATATCGCCGTGGTCTATTATGCCGGCCACGGCCTCGAGGTCGAAGGCTCGAACTATCTGATCCCTGTCGACGCCAAGCTGGAGCGTGACACCGACGTCTTTGACGAGGCGCTCTCCCTCGACCGCGTCCTGGTCGCGGTCGAACCGGCTAAGCAGCTTCGCCTGGTGATCCTGGATGCCTGCCGTGACAATCCGTTCGGCAAGACCATGAAGCGCACGATCGCCTCGCGCGGCGTCGGCCGCGGCCTCGCCCAGGTCGAGCCGACCAGCTCGAACACGCTGATCGCCTATTCGGCCAAGGCCGGTTTCACGGCGCAGGATGGCGACGGTGCGAACAGCCCCTTTACGGTGGCGCTGTCGAAGCATCTGACGAGGCCCGGCCTAGACGTCCGCCGTGCCTTCGGCTTCGTGCGCGACGACGTGCTCAAGTCGACAGGTAATAAGCAGGAGCCGTTCGTCTATGGCTCGCTCGGCGGCGAGGACGTGCCGCTGGTGCCGGTCAAGGTGACCGCTGCGGCTGCCGCTGCGCCCAACCCTCAGGCCGACATCCGCCGCGATTACGAGCTCGCGCTCCAGGTCGGCAACCGGCCGGCGTGGGAGGCCTTTCTCGCCCAGCATCCCGACGGCTTCTATGCGAGCCTTGCCAAGCTGCAACTCGAGAAAATCGGCGCCGAGCAGGCTCATGCGGCGGCCACCGAGAAGGCGAAACAGGCCGAGGCCGAGCGCGATCGTCTTGCCGCACTTGGCGCGCAGAAGGATACGCAGGCCAAGGCAGCCGCCGATGCGGAGGCCGCCGAGCAGATACAGCTTGCGGCGCAAAAGGCCAAGGAGCAGGCGCAGCAGCAGGCGGCCGCTGCCGAGCAGCAGCGCGTCAATCTCGCCGCCGCGGCGCCGAGTGCAGCGCCCGCCAGCACGGCGGGCCCTGCCGGCACCAACGTCGCCTCGCTGACGCCGGCCATCGCGCCGGCCGATCTCAGCCGCTCGGTACAGACCGAGCTCGGCCGCGTCGGCTGCTTCTCCGGCGCCGCCGACGGCAACTGGACGACATCCGCGCAGCGGTCGTTATCGCAGTTCAACCGTTATGCCGGCACCAAGCTCGACGTGAAGGTGGCGAGCACCGATGCACTCGACACGGTCAAGTCGAAACAGTCGCGCGTCTGTCCGCTGGTTTGCGAGCACGGCTTCAAGACCGACGGCGACAAATGCACCAAGATCGTCTGCCGTGATGGCTATGCGCTCAACGACGACAACGAGTGCGAGAAGCAGCGTGCCGCCAAGCCTGCGACCGCCAAGCCTGCGACCGCCAAGCGGGACGACGGCGACGAGCGTCCCGCACGGCAGCGTCGTCAGGCCGGCGGTGAGGCTGCCGGAGCGGCCGGCGGCTTTGGTGGCGCTGCGGGCATCGCTGCTGCCGCTGGCGCCAGCCGCCGCTCGAGTGGCGGACAGCTATTCTGCAACAACAGTGGCTGTCGTGCGGTCAACCGCGGCTGCCATCTCGAATATCGCGGCGGCGGCGGCCCGGGCAACGATGGCAATGCCGAGGTCTGTAACTAGGATTGCGGAAATGAGTTCAGGTCGAGATCGCGCTCGCCGCGATGTTGACCGTCAGCGCCAGCAAGGCCGTGTTGTAGATGAATGAGACGATGCCGTGCGCGGTGGCGGTGCGGCGGATGGTCTTGTCGGAGATGCCGACATCGGAGACCTGCGCGGTCATGCCGATCACGAACGAGAAATAGACGAAGTCCCAGTAATCTGCGTGGTCTTCCTTGTCGCCGCTGGGAAACTGAAGGCCGCCCGGCGTGGCGTGCCGGTAATAATCATGCGCGTAATGCAGAGCGAAGATTGTGTGCACGGCGGCCCATGACAATACGATGGTGGTGATTGCGATGCTCAGCTCCAGGCCGCCGCGATGCGGCGTTCCAAGCTCGGAGACGATCGCGGCGATGCTGGCGAAGGCGCCGATCGCCGTCACCAGCAGGATCACGAAGCGACCGTCGTCCTGCATCGCTGCGGCGCGGCGGATGTGCTGGTGGTCGTTGCACAGCATCATCGCGTAGACCAGCACCAGATAAACGGCGATCAACGCATCCCAGCCGAACACAAGCCGCGTGACCAGCCGGTGCGAACCCGGGATGAGCAGGCAGACGAGAATACCAACGGCAAGCGACATGAACGTCCGCGGACGCGCATAAATCAGCCGCATCGGCCGCGACATCTTGCGAAAGCGGGCGAGGGCGGGGTCTTCCTTGCTGCCGCCCGCCATCGCGCTATCAGCTCTTCCGTTCGGCCACGAACCGCGCAGCCGCTTGCAGCACGGCGGCCCGTTCGCCGAAGATCGACACGGCGCTGTCGGCGCGCGCGAGCAGATCGCGCACGCGCTGCTTGGCGCCTTCGATGCCGAGCTGGGTGACGAAGGTGGTCTTGCCGAGCGCTGCATCAGCGCCGGCAGGCTTGCCGAGCGCGGCGGCATCGCCTTCGACGTCGAGCAGGTCGTCGGCGATCTGGAAGGCTTCGCCGAGCGCGCGGCCGTAATCGTCGAGCGCCTGATATTCCTTTTGCGAGGCCTGGCCGAGGATCGCGCCGGCGATGCAGCCGTAGCGCAGCAGCGCGCCGGTCTTCATCTGCTGAATGCGGGCGACGTCGATCGGCTCGTTGCCGCCAAAGCGGCCTTCGCCGGCGAGGTCGAGGATCTGGCCGCCGACCATGCCGCCGATGCCGGCGCAGCGCGCGAGTGCGCGGGTCAGCAAAAGCCTCACATTGGCGTCGCGATGAATCTCGTCGCGGGTGATGATGTCGAAGGCGAGTGTCAGGAGGCCGTCGCCGGCGAGGATCGCGGTCGCGTCGTCGGTCTTCTTGTGCAGGGTCGGGCGGCCGCGGCGCAGGTCCGAATTGTCCATCGCCGGCAGATCGTCATGGATCAGCGAATAGCAGTGGATGCATTCGAGCGCCGCACCGACGAGCAGCGCGGCTTCGCGGGACACGCCGAACACGGCCGCGCTCTCGACCACCAGGAAGGGCCGGAGGCGCTTGCCGCCGTTGAGGCTCGAATAGCGCATTGCGTCCATCAGTCGCTTGGGCCGGGCGATCTCATCGGGCAGGATGTCGTCCGACAGCAGGCGCCCGAGCAGGGCCTCGGTGTCATCAGCGGTCTTGTCCAGACGTTTGGCGAAATCGGACGGGGACGTGCCGGTCATCAAGAAGGGCTCCAGAACTAAAATTCGGCGGGACAATCCTTTATGCGCCCGCCTCAGTCAATCGTTTGGAAGGCCTAAAAAGTGCTGGAAAAGGCCCGAATTATCACAGACTTAATGCCGGGCCCGTGGCCCCGTTTCGTTCTGCGCCGGAAAGGTTGATTTGCGCGTCGTCAAAACCCTTCTCCTGGTGCTCGCGGTCGCGGCTCTCGCGCCCTATGTCGTCGCGCCGTTCTACCGTGCCGGCCATCCCGTTTCGACGCTGATGATCTGGCGCTCGCTGCGGGGTGCGCCGATGCAGCGGGAATGGATCGATCTGGCGGCGATGTCGCCCTCGCTGCCACGCTCGGTGGTGGCGGCCGAGGACGCCCATTTTTGCAAGCATCACGGCATCGACTGGGGTGCGCTGCGTGAGGCGATCGACGATGCGAAGGAGGACGGCACCCCGTTCCGGGGCGCTTCCACCATCACCCAGCAGGTGGCGAAAAACCTGTTCCTCTGGCAGGGGCGGGACTTCGTCCGGAAGGCGCTGGAATTCCCGTTGGCGCTGTGGATCGATCTCGTCCTGCCCAAGGCACGGATCCTGGAGATTTACCTCAACATCGCCGAGCTCGGCCCGCAGAGCCAGTTTGGGGCCGAGGCCGCCAGCGCCTATGCCTTCGGCAAGTCGGCGGCGAACCTCTCCCCCCGGGAGGCCGCGCTTCTAGCCTCTATCCTGCCGAATCCGGTCAAACGCAGCGCCAGGACGCCGGGACCGGGTGTCCGGCGGCTGGCCGGGACCTATGTGGCGCGAGCGCAGGCGAGTTCACTTTCGACCTGCTGGCGGGAGAATCGCTGATTTCCGGTCCTTTTCGGGCGCATTTTCCGGCCCAGAGCCCTAGATTTAAGGCAGGCCTTCCTCTATAAGCCCGGCCTTGACCGGCATTCAGCTCGCCTCGGTTTGCGGGTGCTGAGCCGTCCCCTCGCGGACGATGCCCCAAAACACCAATCCCTAGAGGATATTGAAATGGCCGTTCCGAGAAGAAAAACCTCGCCGTCCCGTCGTGGCATGCGCCGCTCGGCAGACGCCATCAAGAAGCCGACCTATGTGGAAGACAAGGATTCCGGCGAACTGCGTCGTCCGCACCATCTCGACCTCAAGACCGGCATGTACAAGGGCCGTCAGGTCCTGAAGAAGAAAGAGTCCTGAGTTCGGGACCTTTCTGTGGGCAGGACGATCGGGCCTGCCTGATTTCGGCCCACCCATGAGATATGACAGTGACGGCGGCGGAGCGAATGCATCGCCGCCGCATTGTCCTGTCTGGATATCTTGATCGAGAAGGCATTTCGCCGATGGTCGGTTTCCCGCTGCTCCTGATCCCGCTCGCGGTCTACAACATCATCGCATTCCTGATGCCGAGCGTGTCCTTTGCGGACGTGCTGTTCAAAGTGCCGATGATCACGGGCGAGGCCTGGCCGGTCACGCTCGCCGACGTGATGCTCGCGCTAGGTATCGTGCTGCTGCTGCTCGAAGTGGTCAAGGGCGCGCGGCCCGGCTCGAAATTCCTGATGGATCATCTGCTGTCGCTGATCGTGTTCGGCGCGGCTGCGGCCGAATTCGTGATGTGGCCGAAATTCGGCAACTCCACCTATTTCCTTCTGGTGCTGCTCGCGATGGCCGATTTCCTCGGCGGCATCGCCCAGCGCACCCGCCGCCGCGTCGCTTATGTCGCCGAAACGACGGTGCCGGCGCCCCGCAAGACCAAGCGCCAGGCCGAGACGCCGGCGGATGAGTTCGAGCCCAAGTTCGAGCCAGTGTCCGCTCCGCGACCAGCTCCGGCGGAGCCGCCCGCGCCCACGGCACAATCGGTCGCCGAATCCGTGCTGATGGATCACCCGGCGCCGAAGCCTGTGAGTGCGCCCTCGCCGGAAATTCCCTCGCCTCATTTGCAGCCGGGCAACGGCACCCAGCCGTCTCCCGACGCGCCGCGCTGATTCAAGCCACCTGCCGCGTGCGCGCGCTAACGCTCGGAAGCGGGCGCTTGCTGCCATAGGCGACCTGCGCATCCTCGGAAGAAGCGCGGCGGAGCCGGCTCGCCTGGGGCAGATGCTCGGCATTGGCGATGAGCTGGGCGACGAAGCTGGGATCGGGGCGTGGCAGCGGGGCCTTGTGGACCCACTGCAAAACTGGCATCAGCGGCACCAGGGCCGAGCCTGTGCCGTTGTCCGCCACGTCCAGTTGACCAGTACTCAACATCGCAATCACCGTTGACCGGCCTAGATTGTCGCGTTTCGAGACGCTGGCGCCGGTGCGTGTCATGTACTCGCAAGGCCTATGCCGGGTGAGCCGCTTCGGTTCCTGCGAGCGAGGAAACGTGGTTTCCAAATTGTTTATCAACTTTGCCTAGGGTCAATGGCGAATCTGGCTTTATCCTGTGCCGGCTCAGGACTCCCCGCTGTCCCGAAACGAGGCGATTTTGACCCCCGCATTGCCGCAAGCCTCCGACATCCTGGCTGCCCTCGGCCAGGCCGTGTTCGCCTGGGACATCGCCAGCGATGCCATCGTCTGGGGTGAGCAGGTCAGCGCCATCTTTCCCGGAATTCCCGCCGAACGGCTGGCCACCGGCGCCGAATTCGCCAGGCTGATCGAGCCCGCGCAATCAATGCGGACCGCCGCGCTGGCGCAGACCTCAGCCGTGCATGGCGCCGACGGCACGCCCTACCGGGTCGAGTACGGCGTGCGCATGAGCGCCGCCGATCCCATGGTCTGGATCGAGGAGACCGGCCGCTGGTTCGCCGGCCCCGACGGTCGCCCGGTGCGTGCGATCGGCTCCGTCCGCATCAACAATGAACGCCATGCCCGCGACGAGGAACTGACGAAGCTGGCCCGGCTCGATCCGCTGACCGGCGAGCTCAATCGCTCGCATCTGATCGCCGCGCTGGCCGAGGCCATCGAGGAGACGACCCGTTTCCGCTCGACCGCGGCCTTCATGCTGGTCGGCATCGATCATCTCGCGCGTGTCAACGAGGCCTTCGGCTTCGACGTTGCCGACGCCGTGATCCTCGACGTCGCCACGCGCATTCGCGCGCGCTTGCGCGGCGGCGACGTGCTCGGCCGCTTCTCCGGCAACAAGTTCGGCCTGATCCTGAAGAACTGCACCGTCGATGACATGAACGTGGCTGCCGAACGTTTCCTCGCCGGCATTCGCGACGAGGTGGTGCCGACCAAATCCGGACCGGTGTCGGTCACCGCCTCGATCGGCGCGGTCAGCGTGCCGCGCTATGCCCGCAACGCCGATGAAGCCGTCAATCGCGCCCACGAGACCCTGGACACCGCGAAACAACGCCGCGTCGGCTCGTTCGCAGCCTGGCGCCCGGATGCCGCGCGCGACGCCCAGCGCCGCGTCAACATCCGCGTCACCGACGAGATCGTCACCGCACTGAATGAGCGCCGCATCAAGCTTGCCTATGAGCCGGTAGTTGCCGCCCTTTCGCGCGACTGCGCCTTTCACGAATGCCTGGTGCGGATGGACCAGGGCGACGGCCAGGTGCTGCTCGCGCCCGACATCGTGCCGGTTGCGGAACGCCTCGGCCTGATCCGCCTGGTCGATCACCGGGTGCTCGAGCTCGTGGTCGCCGAGCTCGCGGCCGCGCCGGACATCTGCCTCAGCCTCAACATCTCGCCCGACACCACCATGGATCCGGATTGGTGGGCGGGAATCGAATCGCTGATGCGTGCCCATCCCGGCGTTGCCGAGCGGCTGATCGTCGAGATCACCGAAACCGTCGCGATCCAGGACATCGACGATGTGCGCGGCTTCGTCACCCGGCTGAAGAATTTCGGCAGCCGCATCGCCATCGACGATTTCGGCGCCGGCTACACCTCGTTCCGCAATCTGCGCAAGCTGGGCGTGGACATCGTGAAGATCGACGGTGCCTTCGTGCAGAACATCACCCGTTCCGCCGACGACCGCGCCTTCGTGCAGACCCTGATCGACCTCGCCCGCCGCCTCGACATCAAGACGGTGGCCGAATGGGTGCAGGACGAAGAAGCTGCGAACATGCTGCGCGACTGGGGCTGCGACTACATCCAGGGCCGCCTGATCGGGCTCGCCTCAGCCGACCGCCCCTGGGGCGCGCCGCCGGATAACGTGCTGCCCGCGGCAGGCTGAGACACCTGCCAATCCCTCACGCGCCCTCATCCAGCGCCACGAGCTCGCGCTTCTTACGCAGCGCGGGTAATAGCGGCGCCATCAGCAGCACCAGCGCGAGCGCAAGACACGCTGCCGAGATCGGCCGCTGCACGAAGGTCCAGAGGTCGCCCTGCGACAGGATCAGCGACTTGCGCAGATTGTTCTCCATCATCGGTCCCAGCACGAACGCCAGCACCAGCGGCGCGGGCTCGAAGCCGAGCTTGCGCATGAAATAGCCGATGATCCCGAACGCGATCATCACGTAGACGTCGAACACATTGTTGCTCGAGCAGTAAACGCCCAGGATCGTGAACAGGATAATCAGCGGGAACAGGATGTTGTAGGGCAACTTGAGCAGCTGCACCCACATGCCGATCAGCGGCAGATTGAGGATCAGCAGCATGACGTTGCCGATATACATGCTGGCGACGATGCCCCAGAACAGGCCGGGGTTTTGCGTGATCAGTAGCGGCCCCGGTTGCAGGCCGTGGATGACGAAGGCGCCGAGCAGCAGTGCCATCACCACATTCGGCGGGATGCCCAAGGTCATCAGCGGAATGAACGCGCCGCCGGCCGCCGCGTTGTTGGCGGATTCGGGACCCGCTACGCCCTCGATTGCGCCATGGCCGAAGCGCTCCGGCGTCTTCGACAGCCGCTTCTCCAGCGCATAGGACGCGAACGAGGCCACCACCGCGCCGCCGCCCGGGAGAATGCCGAGCAGCAAGCCAAGTAACGTGCCGCGCGCCACCGGGCCGGCGCTCGCCTGCCAATCGGCCTTGTTGGGCAGCAGCTGCGTGATTTTGGCGTTGATGATGTCGCGTTTGATCACCTGCTCGGTATTGAGCAGCACCTCGGCGACGCCGAACAGGCCCATCACGACGGGGACCAGTCCTATGCCGTCGATCAGCTCCATGCGGCCGAATGTCAGCCGCGGCTGCGCGGTGATGCTGTCGAGCCCGATCAGTCCGAGCACGACGCCGATACATGCCATCAGAAGCGCTTTCGGCATCGATCCCTGCGTGAGGAAGGTGAGCACGACGAGGCCGAGCACCATCAGGCTGAAATATTCGGCAGGGCCGAACGCGATGGCGATGTTGGCGAGCCGAGGCGCCAGCAGCATCAGTGCAACGAGTGAAAATGTGCCGGCGATGAACGAGCCGAAGGCTGAGATGCCCAGCGCGGGGCCGGCACGACCCTGCTTCGCCATCTGGTGGCCGTCAATACAGGTCACGACGGAAGCCGCCTCGCCGGGAATGTTGACCAGGATTGAGGTCGTCGAGCCGCCATACATCGAGCCGTAATAGATTCCCGCCATCATGATGATGCCGGATTCCGGCGTTCCTGACAGTGTCACCGGAAGCAACAGAGACATCGCCGAGATCGGCCCGATGCCCGGCAGCACGCCGACCAGCGTGCCGATGAAGACGCCGATGAAGCAGTAGAGCAGGTTGATCGGCAGGAGAGCGACGCCAAACCCATGCGCGACGTTGAGAAGCGTATCCATGCGATCAGCCGATCCCGAATAGGCCGGAGGGTAACTGGATCAGCAGCAGTCGCTTGAGCATCCACCACATGCCGAGCGGTGCCAGAGCGGCGATCGGCATCGCCAATGTCCACCGCAAGGGATCGATCAAGCGCAACAAAAGCAGCATGAGCGGGATCGATGACAGCAGGAATCCCAGCGGCTCAAGGGCAAAGGAAAACGCGGTAAGGCAGACGATGACGAGTAACGGCTTGCTCCAGCTCACGTTCTGCCAGCGCGAAGCCAGCGTTGGTCCGCCCTCGGTGATGGCCGAGATGATAATGCTGGCCGCGAACACGCACATCAGGATGCCCGTGTAGAAAAGCACGTAGCCGGAGCCAGGGTCGTTGATGGTGCCGAGCTTGAGCTTTAAGCCTTGCCAGATCACGAAGCCGCCGAGTGCGAGCCCGATCAACCCACCCCAGAGTTCGGAGTTGTTGAGGCGGAGTTTGACGGTGGTTTGGTCGTTCATCAATACCTCTCGGCCGTGCCGGGACGCTATGCGGCGCGAAGCGGTGCGCTGCAGATCCGGGATCGATAGATGCGTGGCAAAGGTAGATCCCGGCTCTGTGGTGCAGCGCTGGAGAAGCGCTGCACCACGCCCGGAACACGAAAGTGGCTCAATACTACTTCTTCGCAAGCCCGAGCGTATCGATCACCTTGCGCTCCGATTCCGTAACCTCGACGACGAACTTCTTGTAGTCCTCGGTATTCTTGTAGCTCGGCACCATGTCGTATTTGGCGAGCGTGGCAATCACTGCGGGATCCTCGACTGCCTTCTTGAAGGCGTCGTGCAGCTTGGCGACGATCTTGGGATCCATGCCCTTGGGGCCGGCGATGCCGAACGGGGAATCATAGACCATGGGATAGCCGAGTTCCTTCAGCGTCGGCACGTCAGGATAGTTCGGTGATCGCGCGCCGGTCCACACCATGAGAAGCTTCAGCTTTCCGGCGTCGACCAAGGGTCGCCAACCTGTGGAGTCGGCCTGCAGCATGGTGTGCTGGCCGAGTACCGCGGCGTTGGTCTCTGCCCCGCCCTTGAACGGCACCTGCGTGAGCTTGATGCCGGACATCGCGGCGATCTGCTCCATGCCGATATGAAGCGAGGTGCCGGTGCCGGGCGTCGCGTAGGTCACCTTGCCCGGATTTGCCTTCGCGAACTCGACCACGTCTTTCCAGGACTTGAATTGCGACTCCGCGCTGGTGGTTACGCCAAAGGTGTAGCCGGTGAGATGTATGATGTAGGTAAAATCCTTTGCCGGATCCCACGAGACCTCCTGCATCAGGGGCAGGCGGAAGACGGTGATCGGAAGCTGTGAGATGGTGTAGCCGTCCGGCTTCGCAGCCGCGGCCATGGTGGCTGGTCCAACCGTGCCGCCGCCACCGGCTTTGTTGTCGATCACGATGGGCTGCCCCAGGACCTTGGACGCGCTGTCGGCGATCGCGCGCATCGAGATGTCGGTCGATCCGCCGGCCGGCCATGGAACGATCAGCGTTACCGGTTTGATGGGATAATCCTGTGCACCCGCGGCGGTTGCGAGCAGCGCGCTCACGACGGCATGCATGGCGGCAATGGCAAAGGTCTTCAGCCCGTATCGAGACATCGAAACTCCTCCCTCGCGGTGGCCTCGTTCGGGCCGCCGTTTCTCATTGTTATGACGGGATTGTCCCCGAAATCATGGGAGAAGAAAAGCGCATTGCGCGGGCGCGATACGGTGATCTCGCCGAAAAGCGCACGTGCGACAATTGGTCGTTTGGAGGCGTACCGAGATACGGAATTGGCTTCGGCTGAGCCCTTACGCCACGCGGCGGACTGCGCTCAGCGTCTCGATCATGCGTCCGACTTCCGCGGCCGGGCAGGGCTTGCCGAAATAATATCCCTGAACGGCGGTGCAGCCGCATTCGCGAACGAAGTCGAGTTGTTCAATCGTCTCCACGCCTTCCGCCGTGGTCTCGACGCCGAGCACCGAGCCGAGGCTGGCGATGGTGCGGACGATCGCCACACTCTCCGGACTTTCGCCGAGCGTGCCGACAAAGGAGCGGTCGATCTTGATGCGGTCGAACGGAAACTTGCGCAAATAGCTCAGCGAAGAATAACCGACGCCGAAATCGTCGAGGCTGACGCGCACTCCCAACGCGCGGAGCTGGTGCAGGATCTCGATCGTGGCCTCGCTGTCGTCGAGCAGAGCCGTCTCGGTGACCTCGAGCTCGAGCCGATGCGGCGGCAAGCCGGCCTCCGCAAGCGCGCTCGTCACCATCGTCACCAGCCCGCGCGAGCGGAATTGCACCGGGGACAGGTTCACCGCGACCGTGAGATCGGGCCAGGTCGCGGCGGTCGCGCAGGCTGTGCGCAGCACCCACTCTCCGATCGGAACGATCAGCCCGTTCTCTTCCGCAATCGGAATGAATTCGGCCGGCGGGACGAGGCCGCGCGAGGGATGTTTCCAGCGCAGCAGCGCCTCGAAGCCGGTAAGTTCGGTGGTGTCGAGCCGCACCTGCGGTTGGAACGCCAGGTGGAATTCACGGGCCTCCAGCGCGCCGCGCAGATCGTGCTCGAGCGCGTGCCGGCTGCGCGCCTCTTCCTCCATTTTGGGCTCGAACAGCTGATAGGCGCCGCGCCCCTTGGCCTTGGCCTGGTACAGCGCGAGGTCGGCGCATTTCATCAGCTCGTCGGCATCGAGCCCGTGATCGGGAGCGATTGCGATGCCGACGGAGACGCCGACATGGATCGACTGGTTCTCCAGCGGCGGCGGGTGACCGATGATCTCCACCAGGCGGCGTGCGAGCCTTTCCGCCGATTGCGGCTGCGGTCCGCGCTGGAGAACCGCGAACTCGTCGCCACCGAGCCGCGCGACGGTGTCGTGCTCGCCGACATTCTCCTGCAGCCGCGCCGCGACCCAGCGCAACAGCCGGTCGCCGGCCGCGTGTCCGAGGCGGTCGTTGACGGTCTTGAAATTATCGAGGTCGAAGCACAGCACGGCCATCGCGCCACCTGCGATTGCGACCTGGTTCAGCCCCTCGCCCATCTTCTCGCGGAACAGCGTGCGGTTGGGCAGGTCGGTGAGCGAATCGTGCCGCGCCATATGCGCAACGCGGGCCTGGGCCTTGTGGCGCTCGGTAACGTCCTCATAGGTGACGACCCAGCCGCCATGCTCCATTCGCTTGTGATTGAGCTTGATGATGCGGCCGTCGCCCAAATAGCGGTGCAGTGTGTGCTCGCCCTCGCGCAGCCTCTCGACATAGTCGGCATAGAGCCGCGCGGCGGTGGTGTTTGGATGGATGCCGAGCTCGCAGCTGTGCTCCATGATCTCGCGCATCGACACACCCGGCTTCACCAATTCGGGCGACAGTCCGTACATCTCGATGTAGCGCCGATTGCAGACGATGACGCGCAAGCTCGAATCGAGCATGCACAGGCCCTGGCTCATGTTGTTCAGGGCCGCGTCGAACCGCCGATACTGCTCGCTCAACTGCTCGACTGCGTGCTCGCGCTCGGTGATGTCCTCGTAGGTGGCCACAAAACCACCCTCGGCCAGGGCGCAATAGCGCACCGAGATCGTGGTGCCGTTCGACATCCGTCGGCGTATCGGCGAGGAGTTGCGGTCGGCGATCCTTGCGCTGGCGGCCTCCAGGAGGTGTCGCGGGCTATACTCGGAAGAGAACGCGCCGTTTGCCATCGAGCGTTCGATCAGTTCGCCGAGATGCGTGCCCGGCTTGGCTTCCTCCGGCGAGAGCCGATAGATCTTCCGGTAGGTGGTGTTGCAGACGCGCAGGCGCATCTCGCTGTCGTAGAAGGCGAGTCCGTGCGCCATGTTCTCCAACGCCGCATCGAGCATGAAGTTCTGGTGCCTCAGCATCTCCTCGTATTGCAGCCGCTCGGTGACGTCTTCGTGCACCGTCACCCAGCCGCCGTCGGGCAGAAAACGGGAAACCACCTGCACCATCCTTCCGTCATAGCGCATCACCAGCAGGGTTTTCTCCTTCCTGGTGCGCACGTCCTCCAGCCTGGTGTCGTGGAATTCCTCGCCCGGCATGCCCGGCAGGTTGCCGCGCGACATCCAATGCTCGATGACCGTACAATGCGAGACGCCCGGCTTCACGATTTCCGGGTCGAGGTTATAGAGATTCAGGAAACGTTCGTTGCAGACGACGACGCGGCTGTCGGCATCGTACATGATCAAGCCGTGCGCCATGTTGGCGAGCGCGTGCTGGCTGCGCTCGGTCTGCACGCGCAGCTCCGCCTCGAGCCGGGCGAGGCGGCTGACGTCGTCGCAGATCGTCATCCAGCCGCCGCCGGGAAGCGGCTTCAGCTCGAGCGCCATGACGAGGCCGCTCGCGAGTGTCTGTTGAGTCCGGAACGGCTGGCCGGCTGCGATCCGCGCCAGGCGCGCGGCATAGAGTGCGTCGACTTCCCCCGCGGGGATGTTGCCGAGGGCCACACTGTGGGCGAGCACGTCGCGGTAGCTCGTGCCGACCCGCACGATTTCGGCCGACATGTTGAACAGGCTGAGATAGCGCTGATTGACCAGCACGATCCGGTTGCCGGCATCGTAGACGCAGACACCCTGTTCCATGTGGTCGAGTGCAAGCTGGCTCAGCCCGACCAGGGCCTTCGGGCCCTGCTCGCGGCGTGCATCAAGCTCGTTGTCGCGGATCGACGTCATGGGGCGGCGGGGTCTCGGCGGGCAATAGACTTAACGCAGGGCAATTCAGCCGCCGAGGCTAGCGAACAGGCGGGAAAATTCCCTTAAGCGCCGTAGTTTACGGAGGGTGACCGTGATGCAGAGATGCTGCCAATGTGGAGGGGGGTGCAAGGTAGCGTCGCGCCGGTCGGCCTGCGCAATTGCGCCTTAGGCCCGGATGGACATCGAATGTCTGGTCCAAACGGGCCTACGGCCCGTACAGCACGAGTTCCGTATCCGTGAGATCGGCGAGCTGCGGCCGGTGCGGGCCCTTGAAATATTTGCGGCCGCGACGCTCGGTGTAGATGCCGACGAGGCCGGGAACGGAGCCGTTGGAATCGACGGCGACCGCGATCTTGCCGAGCCGCAGCAGCAGCCGGCCGATGCGGCCCGCGCATTCGGTGTACTCGGCCGCGTTGCGGCAGTAGATCAGCTTCATCGCGGGCGGCGCAATGATGCCACGGCGGATGCGCACCGGTTGCAGGATGAAGGGGAACGCTCCCTTCGGCGTGCGGCAGACGAGGCTGAGGCAATTGTAGCGCGCATGCCGCGTCAAGAGCTCGGTCTCGGCATCGGAAAGCCCGTCGATCGTTTTGGCGTGCTGCGAGATGACCTCGATCTTGCTCCAGCGTGGGACGCGCGCCAGCGCAGGCACGGAGAAGAATATACCCCTGCAATAGGCGCGAAAGCCCTGCGTCTCGATAATCGGCCAGGTCCACGGCGCCGGGCTGATGTTGAGATAGGTGACGTCCTTGTGCCGCTGCGCGATCTTGGTCAGGAGCGGGGCGTAGTTGCGGTAGGCCGGATCGACGTACCAGCTCGACAAATTGCACTGGATGGCGGTCTCATCGCCGTCCCTCCGCGCCGTGTAGATCAGCAGCAGCACGCCGACCGGCGTGCCGTCATTGTCGAGCATGTAGCCGAAGCGCGGGTAGCCATCCGGTACCGGTCGGAAGGCTTGCCGGCGCAGGCCTTGGATCCAATAGCCGCGCGAGCGCCCGACGAAGCCGCGCGTCAGCAAGTCCGCGACCGCATCGACGTCGGACTCGGTGATCTCGCGGCATCGGACCTTGGTGTGGATCACGCTCGTCTTTCCCGTGGAAATGACCGGCCTCGTTCCGTTAGCGCCAGCCTTCGCCGTGGGCATCGGCCGCGATCTGCGGCTGCAGGCCCATGATCTCCCGCACCTTGGCGGGCCAGGCGGAAGGGTCGGTGCCGTGGGTGTGGAACATGGCGACCGCCAGCCGGTCCATGCCGAAAGCGACGCAGCCGGTGTGGGCCGGCTCGCCATTGGCGTCCTTGATGTCCCACGTCGTGCCGAAATGCTCGCGGTGATAATTGAAGCTCATGCAGGCGGTCGGCTGCTCTTCCGAGCGCAGCGGGATCAGCAGTTCGAACTTGAGCTGCTGCTGCTTCTGGCTCACGGCCTTCATCTGACCGACGCGGCCGAAGAACGGATCGCTGGCATAGTCGACGCGGAAGGTGAGACCGAGATCGGTCGCAATCGCCTGCGCGCGCACCATCCAGCGCTCGCGGAAATCGGCCACGTCATCGGGGCTTCCGATGCAGACATATTCCCGCATCCGGAACGATTGCAGCCGGTCGAGATGTTTTGACGGTTCACGGCGGAAGCAGTCGGCGGCGACGTCGAAGCGCAGGCCACCCTTCGGCAACTGGCCGCGGCTCGCCGCGATCGGATAGACGGGATAGCAGGCCGCCGGCGACAGCACGAGGTCTGCCGGCGAGAGCGAGCTGGTCCAGTCACCGCCGGCGTCGAAGCGGCTTACCGCGGCGTTGATCTCGCGCTCGGTGCCGTGCAGGCTGCAGACGCAGCCGAGCAGGTTCGGAAAGCTCTTCAGGTAGCCGGACTTCTCAAGCTGAGATCGGCTCATCACCGGCGGGAAGCGCATCACCTCAGTGCCGGCCTCGCGATGGCTCGTGATCAGCGCGGCGAGCCGCTCGACGATGCCCTCATAAAGCGCGGTGCGGGCGTAGACGCCGTCCGAGCCCATCGGATGAAAGAGCTTATCGGCGAGATGATCGAGCGGATCCGCGATCTGCGGCGCGGTCTCAGGCGAGTTGGGGAGAACAGCAATGTTCATTGTCGGCTTCCTGCTATCTGAAATTATTCTTATTGAACGAAGGCACGTCGGTCTCGAAAGCTCGTCAGTCCCGAAGGCTTGTCGGCACGCCGCTCATCAGGGTCGATGTTGCGGCATTGGCCAGAATGCGGTCGTTGTTGATCATGATCGGCGACGACAGCACGTCGCGCAGGTGGCGGCCCATCGTGAACTCGCCGTCATTGCGGTAGCCGGAAAGGCCTGCGGTGCGCATCGCATGCATCACGGTCTCGACCGCGAGCTCCGAGGCCTGCACCTTCAGAAGCGTGATCGAAGACTGGAAGTCGAGCGAGCCGAGCGCGCGTTCATCGTGCTCGGCGAGAGCAAAGGCGTCGATATTGGCCGATATCAGCGCCCGCAGCTTGGCCAGCGACATCTTGGCGGCGGTGAAATGTGCGGCTGCCGGAGGCATCTGTCCGCCCGAGGTGCGGGCCGCCTTGCGGACGAAGGCCTGCGCACGGGTAACGGCGGCTGCAGCGATACCAGCCCAGGCCGAGGACCAGCACAGATGCGCGAACGGCGTCATGGTCTGGGCGTGGATCTTGTCGTAGGATTCCGGGAAGACGCGGTCGGTGGGGCAGTCGACCTTCAGCTCGAAACCGGTCGAGCAGGTGCCGCGCATGCCGAGCGTTTCCCAGCCCAGCGTCCGCTTCAGCGAATAATCGTCCCTGGCGAGCGCCAACAGCACCTGGTCGGACGCAGAAGCGTCTGTGGCGCGGCGGGCGATGGTCACGAGGCCGTCGGCCTCGGCACCGTAGGAGATCACGGTGGCGTCGCGCAGCAGCGAGACAGTGTCGCCGGCGACGTCGACGGCGGCGGCGCTAGCGCGGATGTTGCCGCCGTTCTGACCTTCGGTGGTGGAGGAGGCGAGCAGCCACTGGTCGCGTGCGACCCGGCGCATCATGGTTTCCATCCAGGGGATGCCGTGGCCGTGCCTGACGACGCAGGCGACCTTCGTGGTGTGCATGGCGTAGATCATCGCCGTGGAGGCGCAGGCGCGTCCGAGCGTGTAGCAGACGTCGGTGGCGTCGTGGATCGAGGCACCGAAGCCGCCGAACTCGGCCGGGATCATGACGCCGAGCAGCTTCTGCTCACGCGCAACCTCGAAAGCCTTGTGGGGGAAGCGGGCATCGCGATCGACCCCGTCTGCGTCGGCAGCCGCCACGGTGGCGGTGCGGGCGGCGCGCTCAATGAGAGAGGGACCATGCTCGAGAAAGCTCGTCTGCGTCTCGTCGACAGTGAGGACTGCTTCACGCACGTTCATATCGTCCGCCTCCGGTTTGCCGTTCAGGATCGCCGGCATCATTCGCGATGCCGCTTGAGCGATTCCTTCGACCATCTTTGCTTATGAGATGAGGCTACGGATTTAATTCAAATTCGTCGATGAAATAGAGGGTAAACAAAGCCCAATTCCGAACGAACAGTTAAGTTCGGGTTGTTTGCCTCGTCCGGATTTCCGCGATCGCGTTAGGGATCTGTAAGAAGCCGGAAATCCAACAATCTGAGTCATCGTTTACTAAGAAACGCGAAGTAATGGTGGCGTCCATTGCGGGATCGGCCCGCCGTGCCCATCGTAGCCGGCAACCGGTCCGACCTTTGTCGACAGATGGGAATTTACCGATGCAGGCTTTCGATACCGAGTTGCGCAATCGCATCATCAAGCTGGTGAAGGGCATCCTCGCGCAGAACTCGCTCTCCGCTGAGGTCACGCCGCAGGCCAAGCTCGTCGACGTCGGCCTGACCTCGATGGACATGGTCAATCTGATGCTCGGCGTCGAAGCCGAATTCGACTTCACGATTCCCCAGGTCGAGATCACACCGGAGAACTTCCAGTCCGTCGAGACGCTGGAGCGCATGGTCGCGACCCAGCTGCGGTCGGCGGCCGCGGCATAGCCGGGAGTGCTGGCGCGCGTTCTCCTGACGGCACCTCTTGACCCCATCACCCGTTCCAAAACCGACGTAAAACTGGCATAGCTTCTCCACGGAATCGCGATGGCGCGAACGGGGTGGAGCAGGCATGACGCAGGCGGTATTGGGCATCATCGGCGGCTCCGGCATCTACGATCTGCCGGGGCTGGAGGACGCTCGCGAAGAGGTGATCAGGAGTCCCTGGGGTGAACCGTCGGCACCCCTGCGGCGCGGCTCGATTGCCGGCCTGCCGATCGTGTTCCTGCCGCGCCACGACAAGGGCCACCGGCTGTCGCCCTCCGACATCAATTATCGCGCCAATATCGACGTCCTCAAGCGCGCAGGGGTCACAGACCTGATCTCGCTGTCGGCCTGCGGCTCGTTCAGGGAGGAACTGCCGCCGGGAACCTTCGTTCTCGTCGACCAGTTCGTCGATCGTACCCACAAACGCGAGAGCTCGTTCTTCGGGAGGGGATGCGTCGCGCATGTGTCGATGGCGCACCCGGTCTCGCCGCGGCTGCGCATCCACCTTGCCACGGCGGCCGAAGCCGAGGGCATCGCGTTTGCGCGCGGCGGCACCTATGTCTGCATGGAGGGACCGCAATTCTCGACCTATGCGGAAAGCATGACCTACAAGACGCTTGGCTATTCCGTAATCGGCATGACCAACATGCCCGAGGCGAAACTCGCGCGTGAGGCGGAGCTTTGCTACGCCACCGTCGCGATGGTGACGGATTTCGATTGCTGGCATCCTGATCACGACGCCGTCACCGTGCAGGACATCATCCGCGTTCTGAGCTCGAACGCCGACAAGGCAAAAGCGCTGGTGGCGCGGCTGGCGAAAGACTTCCCGCGCGAGCATGAGCCGTGCCCGATCGGCTCGGACCGCGCGCTCGATACCGCGCTGATCACCGCGCCCGAGGCGCGCGATCCCGAGCTCTTGAAGAAGCTCGACGCGGTGGCCGGGCGCATCCTGCGAACGTGATACGAAAGGCAGAATCCCATGAAGGTCGACGGCAAGCATTTCCGCAGCATCTGGCGTGAGCGCGACGGCTGGTCGGTCGGAGCGATCGACCAGCGCCGGCTGCCGCATGAGTTCATCGTTGCGAAGCTGACCTCATGCGAGGACGCGGCCCTCGCCATCCGCGACATGCTGGTGCGCGGTGCGCCACTGATCGGCGCGACCGCAGCTTACGGCATGGCGCTGGCGATGCGCGAGGACGCTTCCGACGCCGGCCTGAAGCGCGCCTACGACACGCTCGTGGTGGCGCGGCCGACCGCGATCAATCTGAAATGGGCCCTGGACGAGATGCGCGCGAGCCTCGCGCCGATCGATGCACTGGAGCGCGCGGAGGCCGCCTATGCGCGCGCCGACGAGATCGTCGAGCAGGACGTCGAGATCAACCGCGGCATCGCCGGCAACGGCCTGAAACTCATCGAGGCGATCGTCGCAAGGAAGAAGCCGGGCGAGACCGTCAATGTGCTGACCCATTGCAATGCCGGCTGGCTTGCGACCGTCGACTGGGGCACGGCGACGGCGCCGATCTATCTGGCGCACGAGCGCGGCATCAAGATCCACGTCTGGGTCGACGAGACGCGGCCGCGCAACCAGGGCGCCTCGCTCACGGCCTGGGAGCTTGGCCATCACGGCGTGGCGCATACGGTGATTCCGGACAACACCGGCGGGCATCTGATGCAGCACGGCATGGTCGATCTCGCCATCGTCGGCACCGATCGCGTTGCCGCCAATGGCGATGTCTGCAACAAGATCGGCACATATTTGAAGGCGCTCGCCGCTCACGACAATAATGTGCCGTTCTATGTCGCGCTGCCGTCGCCGACGATCGATTTCGCCGTTGATGACGGCATCCGCGACATCCCGATCGAGCAGCGCAGCGGCACGGAAGTCACCGACATGACCGGCCGCACCGCGGACGGAAGGCTTGAGACCGTGCGCATCGTGCCGGAGGGCTCGCCGGTCGCGAACTATGCCTTCGACGTGACCCCGGCACGGCTCATCACCGGCCTCATCACCGAGCGCGGCGTGCTGAAGCCCGATCGCGCCTCACTTGCCGCGGCGTTTCCGGAGCGGATCGCAGCTGCGGCGGAGTAGTTCTGGCTCGGCGATAGCTCGCAATGACGGAGAATGACGCTCTAGCTCAGCTTCAATCCCGTCGCGGCCTCGAGCCCGGCGATCGCCTGGGCGCCGCTGGTGACCTTGATCGTCGTCATGCCCATCTCGCGTGCCGGCTTCAGATTGACGCCGAGATCGTCGAGATAGACGCAATTCTTCGGATCGACCTTCAGCGTTTCGACCATCAGCTGATAGATGCGCGGGTCGGGCTTGCGCAGGCCGATTTTGGCGGACTCGATGACATGGTCGAACAGCACCATCACCTCGGCGACATAGAGTGAGCGCCCGGTCATGCTGCCGATCGCATTGGCCGGCAGATTGTTGGTAATGCAGCCGGTCTTGAATTGCGCCTTGATGCGCTTCAACGCTTCGACCATCTCGGGGCGCAGATCGCCCTGAAGCAGCGGCAGCACGTCGCGGCCGCGCACCTCCGCGCCGAGCGCCAGCGATTCCGTCGCGAACAGTCTGTCGAACGTGTCGATATCGACCTCGGCGCGCTCGAACTTGGCCCAGGCATTTTCCAGATGATTGGCGGCATTGGTGCGCCGGATGATGTCGATGGGCAGGCCACGCTCTGTCTCGAACCGCGTGAACGCTTCAAACGGCGAACTCGTCAGCACGCCACCAAAATCAAAGATCACAGCCTCGATCGTCAAGATCCCGCCCTCGTCAATTCCTTTCCAAGAGCGCTAGCATGCGCTATCGGCAAGGGCCAGTCCGAAGCCATCCTAATGCTGTCACCGACGTCAACACCAAAGCGTGTTCCCATGAAGAAGCTCGTAACCCTCATTGCGATCGCGCTGCCGCTCGCCACGCCCGCTTATGCCATCGTTGGTGGCGGCACGCCCCAGGCCGATGGCGTCGCGCGCGCCGTCGTCACGATCGTCGGCTCGCGCGGCAATTTCTGTACCGGCACCCTCGTTGCGCCAAAGCTGGTGCTTACCGTCGCCCACTGCGTGCAACCCGGCGCGGACTACAAGATCGTCGATCGCGGCACCGACGGGCAGCCGCAACTGCTGAATGTCCGCACCGTCGCGATCCATCCGAATTTCAACATGCAGGCAATGCAAGCGCATCGCGCTACCGCCGACGTGGCGCTGCTGCAGCTGGAAATTCCACTCAAGGGAAAATCGACGGTGCCCGTCGGCGCGCCGAATATTCCGATCCAAGTCGGCAGCCGCTTCGTCGTCGCCGGTATCGGCGTCACCGTGCGTGGCGAGGGCAAGAGTGGCGGCGCGACGCGTGTTGCCG
This sequence comes from Bradyrhizobium sp. CW1, assembly GCF_023100665.1. Taxonomy (NCBI): domain Bacteria; kingdom Pseudomonadati; phylum Pseudomonadota; class Alphaproteobacteria; order Hyphomicrobiales; family Nitrobacteraceae; genus Bradyrhizobium; species Bradyrhizobium sp. CW1. The sequence goes on along the minus strand of NZ_CP064684.1, from coordinate 7,951,455 downwards.
GCCTCGTCGCGACGGGTCAGCCCGGCACGCTCCAGATCCGGCTGGTCGACCCCGTAACCAACGGTGTTCGCGACGGAATTGGCGCCTGCACCGGCGATTCCGGCGGTCCCGTGTTCGAGGACAAGCCGACCGGATCCGTGCTCGTCGGCGTCATCAGCTGGTCCACGGGGCCGAACGGAGCCGCCGGCTGCGGCGGGCTGACCGGTGTTACGCCGCTCACGCTCTATCGCGACTGGATCTTGCAGACCGCGCGGAGCTGGGGTGCGGCGCTGTGATTTGACCGCGACCCGATCTATGTCATCTTGAAGCGGAAGCGCGATGGGCGACCATGTCCGTCGCGGAGGAAACGCGCCGCCCAACCAAGGGCGGCCACAAAAACAAGCAAGGCATAGAAGCAACAATGAATGTCGCTGTTCGCAGTCACGCCACGGCCAAACAGGCTTCTGAACATTTCGACGTGCTGATCGTCGGCGCCGGCATCTCGGGCATCGGCAGCGCCTATCACATGACCAAGCAGCTTCCGGGTGCGAGCTTCGTCATCCTGGAAACGCAGGCGACGTTCGGCGGCACGTGGACCACGCATCGCTATCCCGGCATCCGCTCCGACAGCGATCTCCACACCTTCGGTTATAGCTTCAAGCCCTGGGTCGGGCCGCCGATCGCGACCGCCGAGGAAATCCTCGCCTACATGAACGAGGTGATCGACGAAAACGATATCGCGCGGCATATCCGCTACAAGCACAAGATCAATTCGGCGAGCTGGTCGAGCGAGCAAAACCTCTGGACTATCGAGGCGGTGACGACCGACACCGGCGAAGCGAAAACATTCACTGCGAACTTCCTCTGGATGTGCCAGGGCTATTACCGCCATTCGGAAGGCTATACGCCGGAATGGAAAGGTACCGATCGCTTCAAGGGCCGCATCGTTCATCCGCAGACCTGGCCTGATGATATCGACCTCGCGAACAAGAAAGTCGTCGTGATCGGCTCCGGCGCGACGGCGGCGACGCTGGTGCCGAACATTGCCGACAAATGCGCGCATGTCACGATGCTGCAGCGTTCGCCGACCTATTTCCGTCTCGGCCGCAACGCCATCGAGATCGCGGAGGAGCTGCGCCGGCTGCAGGTCGACGAGGCCTGGATCCACGAGATCGTTCGCCGCAAGATCCTGTTCGAGCAGGACGCGTTCACCAAGCTTTGCTTGTCAAAACCCGAGCAGGTGAAAAAGGAGCTGATCGGGCAGATCAGCGCAGTGCTCGGTCCGGAGTACGATGTCGACACGCATTTCACGCCGAGCTACCGGCCGTGGCGGCAGCGCATCGCCTTCGTGCCCGATGCCGATCTGTTCAAGGGCATCGCCAGCGGCAAGGCGTCCGTCGTCACCGACGAGATCGAGTTCTTCGTTGAGAACGGCATCCAGCTCAAATCCGGCAAGCTGCTTGAGGCCGACGTCATCGTCACCGCAACCGGCTTCAATCTCGCGGCGCTCGGCGACATCGCCTTCGAGGTCGACGGCAAGCCGCTCGCTTTCGGCGACACCGTCACCTATCGCGGCATGATGTTCACGGGCGTGCCGAACATGGTCTGGGTCTTCGGCTATTTCCGCGCCAGCTGGACGCTGCGCGTCGATCTCGTCGCTGACTTCGTCTGCCGCCTGCTCGGTCACATGAAGGCCAAAGGCAAGAAGAAGGTCGAGGTCAAGTTACGCGCCGAAGACCACAACATGCCGATCCTGCCCTGGATCGATCCGGAAAACTTCAATCCCGGCTACATGATGCGCAACATGGACCTGCTGCCCAAGCGCGGCGACAAGCCGGAATGGCAGCACAGCCAGGATTACTGGACCGAAAAGGACGAGATCCCGAAGACGAATCTGGATGGCGGGGAGTTTGTGTACGGGTGAGGACTAGGCGCTAACCAAGCATTGCAACGTCGTCCCGGCCTAGTGCGCAATTGCGCACGGGGGCCGGGACCCATACAGCGAGGCCTATCGATTGCGGACGGTGCTAGTCCGAACGACTAGTCTTCGCCAAATCACTCCCTGGGGTTATGGGTCCCGGCCTTCGCCGGGACGACACGGTGTGCTGAGTCACATCCCAACTCACTCGGAGCAAGACTACGAATTCCTTCTTGTCGCATTCGTTGCAATCGCCGCAGCCGCGGTCCGGTTCTCGACTCCAAGCTTGGAGTAGATCTGCTCGAGATGCTTGTCGACCGTGCGCGGGCTCAAGCCCAAAATCTGCGCGATGTCGCGGTTGGTTTTGCCCTTGCTGAGCCAGGCCAGCACCTCGCCTTCGCGGGTAGTGAGGCCGAGCTCGCTGGTGAACTCGGGTGGCGGCGCGGTGCCGGATTCCCTGGAGAGCCGCAGCAGGAACTCGTTCGGTGCGGTCTCGCCCATGTAGTACAGCCGGAGCTGAGGATTGTCGGGCAAGGAAGCCGCCTGAGACTTCGAGCTGCCCTTGCCCTTCGCCTGCTCCAGCCATTGCAGCAATGATACCGGCAGGACGAAATCGTCGTCGGCCTGCGCGCCGTGGTGGTCCGCCAGCAGCTTCTGCGCCTGCGGGGTCGCCCACAACAATTTGCCCTGGCGGTTGACCGCGAACAGGAATCGGCCGGAGACATCGAGCGCGGCGCGTGCGCTTTGCGTCAGCCGCGCATTGCCGAGATGAACGCGGATCCGCGCCAGCATCTCCTCGATCACGATCGGCTTGGTCACGTAGTCGACGCCGCCGGCCTCCAGCCCGCGCACGATGTGCTCGGTCTCGGCGAGCCCCGTCATGAATATCACCGGGACATTGGCAAGGCCCGCATCGCGCTTGAGGCGGCGGCAGGTCTCGAACCCGTCCATGCCCGGCATCACAGCGTCGAGCAGCACGATGTCAGGCGTGATTTGGTCGACGATACGCATCGCGGCCGCGCCATCGAGCGCCACCATCACCGTCATCCCGGCGCTGTCGAGCGCGTCGGTGAGCAGCCGCAGCGTCTCCGGGGAGTCGTCAACAACGAGCGCGACGTCGCGCTTTTTCAACTCAGTGCTCATACGCATGCAACGTCTTCAATGTGGCCATGTACTGGCCGAGATCGAAGCGGTCGATCAGCGACCGCATTTCCGCGACGAAGTCGGCATGTTCAGGGTGCTCACTGCCGATCTCGTCCAGCTTCAACTGGATAGCCTTGACGTAGCCGATCTGACCGAGCCCGATCAGAGCCTCGATGTGTCGTACAGGCGGCCGCGAGCCGCTCTCCGGCCGCCACAGCGGCACCGCGATCTCCTCCGAGCCGTATTGCCATTCGACCTTGAGAAGCTGGCGGATACTTTCCAAAAGCCTGGGAATATCGATCGGCTTCATCAGGTAGCCGTCGTGGAAAGGCTGTGCCAGCGGTGTGCCGTGCGCCTCGAGCGCGCTGGCAGACACCATCAGGATGCGCGCCTGATGGTGGCCGCTGGCGCGCAGCGTCTCCGCCACCGTCCAGCCGTCCATGCCAGGCATGGAGATATCGAGCAGGAACAGATCAGGCCGGCAGTGCTGGGCTAGCGCCAGGCAGCCAGGCCCGTCGGGCGCGCTGAGCAGGATGAAGCCGAGTGGGGTCAACACCTCGCGCAGGAGGTCGCGATGCACGGGATCGTCGTCGGTGATGAGGATGGTCTTGCGCGCGCCGTGATAGCCCGAGATCGGGGCCTCCACCGGCGCAATGCGCTGCGGATTGGTGACTTCGGATAGCAGCATCTTGACCTTGAACGTGCTGCCGCTGCCGACCGTGCTCAAGACCTTGATGTCGCCGCCCATGACGCCGGCGAGCAACCGGCTGATGGTGAGGCCCAGCCCCGTGCCGGTCTGCGGCTGCGAGACACCGAGCGCGCCACGTTCGAAAGGTGCGAAGATGCGTTCGAGATCGTCGCCCTGGATGCCGGGGCCGGTGTCGATCACCTCGAACTCCGCGACCGGGCTGCGATAGTGCACCACGAACTGCACACTGCCGACCTGGGTGAATTTGATCGCGTTGGACAGCAGATTGATCAGCACCTGGCGCAGCCGCTTCTCGTCGGCATAGACCACGACCGGCAAATGCGCCGGCCGCCTGAACACGAAGTCGATGCTCTTGGCCGCGGCCTGAAGGCGGAACATGCCGACGAGCTGGTCGAGGAATTCGGTCAGGCGCACCTCGTCGCGCGACAGGTACAGCCGCCCCGCCTCGATCTTGGAGATGTCCAGAATGCCGTCGATCAGGCCGGAGAGGTGATCGGCGCTGCGGCGGACGACGCGGACCTGGTCGCGCGGCTTGGTGTTGAGCGTGGTGTCCTGCTCCAGGAGTTGGGCATAGCCGCTGATCGCATTCAGCGGCGAGCGCAGCTCGTGGCTCAGGCCCACCACGTAGCGGCTCTTGGCGAGGTTGGCGGATTCTGCGATTTCCTTGGCGCGCTGGAGCTCGGCATCGGTGCGCTTGTGGGCGTCGATCTCCTGAATCAGCAGCGTGGTCTGGCGTCGGGTCTCGGCCTCGGCGGCCCGTCGGCTCTGCTGCGCCAGCACGAACAGCCAGGCCACCACGCCGATGATGATGCTGAGCGAGAAGAACACCTTCCAGAGCACGTTGGAGACGAGCATGTTCTCGCCAGGCACGCTGACCGAGCTCTGGAGGTAAATCAGCCCCAGCACCAGCGCGACGAGGCCCGCGGAGACCACGAACACACCGATGTAGTGGCCGAACTGCGAGTTGATCCGCTGATAGATCGCCTGCGGCAAGATCCTGGCGAGTGCGTCGGCGAACTGCACCTGCGCGCGCGCATGCGGTTTGCACAAATCGTGGCAGCGCGCATCGAGCGAGCAGCATAGCGAGCAGATCGGGCCGGCATAGGCAGGACAGGAGGTCATGTCCTCCGGCTCGAAATGGTGCTCGCAGATGCAGCACTGGATCGATTCGATGTTGGCCCAACTCCTCTTCGGCTTGCGCGCGATGTAATATTTTCCGTCGGTGAGCCAGGCGATGACGGGCGCGGTGACGAAGGCGACCGTCAGCGCGACGAAGGCCGCGAGCGCTTTCATGGTCGAGCCGAACAGGCCGTAGAATGCCGCGATCGAGACGATGGTCGCGATCGTCATCGCGCCGACGCCGACCGGGTTGATGTCGTAGAGATGGGCGCGCTTGAACTCCATCTGCGGCGGGCGCAGGCCGAGGGGCTTGTTGACCACGAGATCAGAGACCAGCGCACCGACCCAGGCGATCGCGACATTGGAGTAGAGCGCGAGCGTCTGCTCCAGCGCCTTGTAGACGCCGATCTCCATCAGCAGCAAGGCCACCATCACGTTGAACACCAGCCAGACGACCCGGCCCGGATGGCTATGAGTGAGACGCGAGAAGAAGTTCGACCAGGCGATCGAGCCTGCATAGGCGTTGGTGACGTTGATCTTGAGCTGCGACAGGATCACGAACGCGCCGGTGAGTGCCAGAGCCATGTCCGGCTGCGACAACACGTAGCGAAACGCCTCGAGATACATGTGCGCAGGCTCGGCCGCCAGCTCGCTGGAGAGGCCGTGGCTCAGCGCGAAGAAGGCGAGAAACGAGCCCAGCAGCAATTTCAGCGCGCCGAAGATGATCCAGCCGGGCCCCGCGATCAGCAGGGCGGCCCACCACGACGTTCGCGAGGTGCGGCGGTCGCGCGGCAGAAACCTGAGGAAGTCGACCTGCTCGCCGATCTGAGCCACCAGCGAAAACACCACGGAGGATGCTACGCCGAACAGCAGTAGATCGAAATGTCCGCTGGGGTCGCCGTGCTCGCCGGCGAATTTGCGCCATTCCGTGAACGAGTAAGGGTTGGCCCAGGCGATCGCCGCGAAGGGCAGGATGTGCAGGATGATCCAGATCGGCTGCGTCCAGAGCTGGAAGCGGCTGATCAGCGTGATGCCGTAGGTGACAAGCGGGATGATCGCGACCGCGCTGATGAGATAGCCGATCGGGCGCGGAATGCCGAAGCACATCTCGAGCGCCGTGGCCAGGATCACCGCTTCGATCGCGAAGAAGATGAAGGTGAAGGAGGCGTAGATCAGCGACGTGACGGTCGAGCCGATATAACCGAAGCCGGCGCCGCGGGTGAGCAGGTCAATGTCGATGCCGCATTTGGCGGCATAATAGGCAATCGGGACGCCGCAGCAGAAGATGATGATGGAGACGACGAGGATCGCGGCGGTGGCGTTGGTAACCCCGTAATTCAGGGTGATGGTGCCGCCGATCGCCTCAAGCGCGAGAAAGGAGATGGCGCCCAGGGCAGTGTTGGCGACGCGGGCAGCGGACCACCGGCGCGCGCTCTTGGCGGTGAAGCGCAGCGCGTAGTCTTCCAGCGTCTGGTTGGCGACCCATTGGTTGTACTGGCGCCTGACGCGATCTATTCGCTGCCGCCCTGCCACTTCAGCCCCCACTCCTACTCCCGAACGCGCCGGACCCCCTCGCAAAATCCGTACCAAAAGCCTACGTCGTCATTTTGCGGTGCAGTATACGCGATCTTGCGTATGCTTGCAGTGCACAAATTCGAGCCATCCTCACGGCACCAATCGCGTGTCCTCGAACAACAGTGGGGTGCTCATGTCAGACGAAGCGAACAAGGGCCTGTTATCGCCGCTCCGGCGCAAATTATTGATGGGAATGGCGGCCGTGCCGGCCATCACCATGCTACCGCGAGCATCTTTTGCGCAGGCCCCAGCGACCTCGGCAGTCAACACCACGGGTCTCGCGGTCACCGACACCGAGGTGACGGTCGGCATCCTGCATTCGGCGACCGGCACCATGGCCATCTCCGAGACCGGCTCGATCGAAGCCGAAAAGCTTGCCATCGAGCAGATCAATGCCATGGGCGGCGTGCTCGGTCGCAAGATCAAGTTCATCCAGGAAGACGGCGCCAGCGACTGGCCGACCTTTGCCGAGAAGGCCAAGAAGCTGCTGGTCAACGACAAGGTCGCGGCGATCATGGGCTGCTGGACCTCGGCGTCCCGCAAGGCCGTGCTGCCCGTCATGGAGCAGTACAACGGCATGCTCTATTACCCGACCTTCTACGAAGGTCTCGAGCAGTCCAAGAACGTGATCTACACAGGTCAGGAAGCCACTCAGCAGATCCTCGCCGGCCTGAACTGGATCGCCAAGGAGAAGGGCGCCAAGTCGTTCTTCTTCATCGGCTCCGACTACATCTGGCCGCGCACCTCGAACAAGATTGCGCGCAAGCATGTCGAGAACGTGCTGAAGGGCAAGGTGGTCGGCGAAGAGTATTATCCGCTCGGCAATACGCAGTTCAATTCGGTCATCAACAAGATCAAGCTGACCAAGCCCGACGTGATCTTCACCGACGTCGTCGGCGGCTCGAACGTCGCGTTCTACAAGCAGCTCAAGGCGGCCGGCATCGACCTCTCCAAGCAGGCGCTGCTCACGATCTCGGTGACCGAAGACGAGATCGACGGCATTGGCGGCGAGAACATCGCGGGCGCCTATGCCTGCATGAAGTACTTCCAGTCGCTCGACAATCCGAACAACAAGACCTTCGTTCCTGCGTTCAAGAAGATGTGGGGCGAGAAGACCGTGATCGGAGACGTCACCCAGGCTGCCTATCTCGGACCGTGGTTGTGGAAGTTGACGGTGGAGAAGGCGGGCTCCTTCGACATCGACAAGATCGCCGCGGCGTCGCCGGGCATCGAGTTCAAGGGCGCTCCGGAAGGCTATGTGCGCATCCACGAAAATCATCACCTCTGGTCGAAGACCCGGGTGGGACGCGCCAAGCTCGATGGCCAGTTCGAACTGATCTACGAGACCGCCGATCTGGTCGAGCCGGATCCGTTCCCCAAGGGCTACCAGTAAGACGAGATCTATCAGTTAGTCACGGCGTTCGTCGCCGTTTCCCTCTCAGGCAAAACCTCTCCCTGGCGTGGACCGCAAATCCACGCCCAAGACCCCCGCGTCGCGAACCTGCTCGCGACGCGGGACCCTTTCCCGACGGAGGACATCGATGTTCGGCGACTACTCGCTTGGTGACCTTGGCTCCATCTTCGTCATGCAGGGCTTTGCAGGACTGATCCTGTTCTCCGTCTACGTCCTGATGGCGCTGGGTCTTGCGATCATCTTCGGCCAGATGGGCGTCATCAACATGGCCCATGGCGAGTTCATGATCCTTGGGGCCTACGTCACCTGGATGACCTCGAGCTTCTTCCAATCCTATTTGCCGAGCCTGTTCAGCGGCTATTTCTTCCTCGCGATGATCCTGGCCTTTGTCGCATCCGGTGCGTTGGGGATGCTGGTGGAATGGGTGCTGATACGGCATCTCTACAAGCGCCCGCTCGACACGCTGCTCGCGACTTGGGGCCTCAGCCTGATCCTGCAACAGGCCTATCGCTCCGTGTTCGGCGCGCGCGAGGTCGGCGTCGAGCTGCCGCAATGGATGCTCGGCTCGCTGCACGTGACCGACAGCATCGAAGTGCCGATCAACGGCGTCTTCGTGATGTGCCTCACCGTCCTGATCACTGTCGGCGTCGCCTACGTGATGTACAAATCGCGCTGGGGTCGACAGGTGCGCGCCGTCGTGCAGAACCGCATCATGGCCGGTGCCGTCGGCATCAACACCGAAAAGGTGGATCGCTACACTTTCGGCCTCGGCTGCGGCATTGCCGGTGTCGCTGGGAGCGCCTTCACCATGATCGGCTCGACCGGGCCGACCTCCGGACAGCTCTACATCGTCGATACGTTCCTGGTGGTCGTGTTCGGCGGCGCGGCAAGCCTGCTCGGCAGCATCGCATCGGCCTTCTCAATCTCGCAGACCCAATCCACCCTCGAGTTCTTCCTGTCGGGCTCGATGGCTAAGGTGCTGACGCTGCTTGCCGTTGTCGGAATCCTGATGCTGCGGCCGCAGGGTCTCTTCGCCCTCAAGGTCCGCAAATAACAAGAAGCAGGCAAGTCATGGTCATCAACTCACGCTTCTTCAATCGATCCGAGCTCATGGGCTTCCTCGTGCTGGCCGCCGTGCTGTTCGTGATCCTGCCGCTCTCGCTGGATGTGTTCCGTCTCAACCTCGTCGCGAAGTATCTGACCTACGCCTTCGTCGCGCTCGGTCTCGTGCTGTGCTGGGGCTACGGCGGCATTCTCAGTCTGGGGCAGGGCGTGTTCTTCGGCCTCGGCGGCTATTGCATGGCGATGTTCCTCAAGCTGGAGGCCTCCAGCGTCGAAAATACCAAAATCCAGTCGACGCCAGGCATCCCGGACTTCATGGACTGGAATCAGATCACGTCACTGCCACTGTTCTGGCAGCCGTTTCACAGTCTCGCCTTCACCATCCTCGCCATCATCTTGGTCCCCGGCATCTTCGCGCTGATCATCGGCACTGCGATGTTCAAGCGGCGCGTGGGCGGCACCTACTTTGCCATCATCACCCAAGCGGTGGCGGCCATCCTCACCATCCTGATCGTGGGCCAGCAGGGCTACACCGGCGGCATCAACGGCATGACCGACCTGCGCACCCTCAAGGGATGGGACATCCGGCCCGACCACGCCAAGGTCATCTTGTACTTCGTCGAAGTGGTGCTGCTGTTCGCCTGCATCGGCATCGCGCAGTTCATCCGCCTGACCAAGCTCGGCCGCATCCTGGTGGCTATGCGCGAACAGGAGGACCGCGTCCGCTTCTCCGGCTACAGCGTCGCCAACTTCAAGATCTTTGCGTTCTGTATGGCCGCGGTTTTCGCCGCGATCGGCGGGGCCATGTTCGCGCTCAATGTCGGTTTCATGTCGCCGTCCTTTGTCGGCATCGTGCCGTCGATCGAGATGGTGATCTACACCGCGGTCGGCGGACGGATGTCGATCTTTGGCGCGATATGGGGGGCCATTCTGGTGAACTTCGCCAAGACCAGCCTGTCGGAATCCTTTCCGCAACTCTGGCTGTTTGGTCTCGGCGCGCTGTTCATCGCGGTCGTGCTCGCTTTCCCGAACGGCCTGTCGGGGCTCTGGGCCGACTATGTGCAGCCGCGCGTCGACCGCCTTTTCGCCTCGCGCAAGAAGCCGGGCTGGAGCGACAATTCGGTTGCCGACGGCGCACCAGCAGAGTGAGGAGACCATCATGCTCGTCGGTCATCACGATGCCGATGCCATGCTGGCAGTGAGGAGATAGGTCATGCTCGTCGGTCATCGCGATGCCGATGCCACGCTGGCAGTGAGGAGATAGATCATGCTCGTCGGTCATCAGCCCAAGGAATTCCTGCTCGCGGTCTCCGGGCTGACGGTTTCCTTCGACGGCTTCAAGGCCGTCAACGATCTCTCGTTTTACGTCGAGGAGAACGAGATCCGCGTCATCATCGGCCCCAATGGGGCCGGCAAGACCACGGTGCTTGACCTGATCTGCGGCAAGACCAAGGCGACCGAAGGCTCGATCCAGTTTCGCGGGACCGAGCTGACCAAGCTGAAGGAGAACGAGATCGTCAAGGCCGGCGTCGGCCGCAAGTTCCAGACGCCGTCGGTGTTCGAAGACCTCACCGTGTTCGAGAATCTCGAGATCTCGTTTCCGCGCGGCCGCACCGTATTCGGCTCACTCACGTTCCAGCGTGACCAGCTGGTGAGGTCACGCGTCGGAGAGGTTGCCGAGATGATCTTCCTCAAGGACAAGCTCAACACCTATGCCTCCGAGCTCAGTCATGGCCAGAAGCAATGGCTCGAGATCGGCATGCTGCTGATTCAGGATCCTGACCTGCTCATGCTGGACGAGCCCGTCGCCGGCATGAGCGTGTCCGAACGCACCAAGACCGCCGAGCTGCTCAACCGCATCATCAAAAACCGCTCGGTGCTCGTGATCGAGCACGACATGAAGTTCGTCGAGGACATCGCGCACAAGGTCACCGTGCTTCACCAGGGCCAGATCCTCTCGGAAGGCACCATGGAAAAGGTGAAGAACGATCCCAAGGTCGTCGAAGTTTATCTCGGTCACTAAGGAGCGCGACGATGCTGGCTATTTCTGATCTTCACGTCGCCTACGGCCAGAGCGAGGTGCTGCACGGGCTCAACGTCAAAGTCGCGCCCAACGAGATCGTGGCGATCATGGGTCGCAACGGCATGGGCAAGACCACGCTGATGAAATCGCTGATGGGGATCCTGCCGGCCAAGAGTGGCTCGGTGACCATGGACGGCGCCGAGCTCGGCAGCCTGCCGAGCTACGAGCGGGTGGCCAAGGGGCTCGCCTATGTGCCGCAAGGCCGCATGATCTTTTCTACCATGACGGTGAAGGAGAACATCGAGACCGGCCTCGTGGTCTCCGGCGGAACCGAAGTGCCCGGTGACATCTACGAACTGTTTCCGGTGCTGCTGGAGATGAAGGACCGCCGTGGCGGCAATCTCTCCGGCGGCCAGCAGCAACAACTCGCGATCGCTCGTGCGCTGGCGACCAAGCCAAAAGTGCTGCTGCTCGACGAGCCGACCGAAGGTATCCAGCCGTCGATCATCAAGGAGATGGCGCGCACGCTCAAGCACATCCGCGACGAGAAGGGGCTTTCAATCGTCGTGTCCGAGCAGGTCCTGAGCTTCGCGCTCGATATCGCCGACCGTGTGCTGGTGATCGAGAACGGCGAGATCGTCCGTGATGATCCGCGCGGCGCCGTCGATGCCGCACAGGTCTCGAAATATCTGTCCGTCTAACCAACCGTGTAAAAGGGGAGCCTCTCGATGCCAGAGACACTGATCAAGGTCGATCTCACCAAGTCGGCCTATGAAAATGACATGGTGCATAACCGCTGGCACCCCGACATTCCGATCGTGGCCTGGGTCAATCCCGGCGACGACTTCATCATCGAGACTTATGACTGGACCGGCGGTTTCATCAAGAACAACGATTCCGCCGACGACGTGCGCGACATCGATCTGTCGATCGTGCACTTCCTCTCCGGCCCGATCGGCGTCAAGGGCGCCGAGCCCGGTGACCTCCTCGTCGTCGACCTGCTCGACGTTGGCCCGATGAAGGAGAGCATGTGGGGCTTCAACGGCTTCTTCTCCAAGCAGAACGGCGGCGGATTTCTTACGGATCATTTCCCGCTGGCGCAGAAGTCGATCTGGGACATCAAGGGTCTCTACACCTCGTCGCGGCATATTCCGGGCGTCAACTTCGCCGGCCTGATCCATCCCGGCCTGATCGGCTGTCTCCCCGATCCGAAGATGCTGGACACCTGGAACAAGCGCGAGGCCGAGCTGATCGCAACCAATCCGACCCGTGTGCCCGGCCTCGCCAATCCGCCGTTCGCGCCGACCGCTCATGGCGGCCGCGCCAAGGGCGAGGTCAAGGACAAGATCGGAGCCGAAGGCGCGCGCACCGTGCCGCCGCGGGAGCATGGCGGCAATTGCGACATCAAGGACCTTTCGCGCGGCTCGAAGATCTACTTCCCGGTCTACGTGCCCGGCGCCGGTCTCTCGATGGGCGATCTCCACTTCAGTCAGGGCGACGGCGAGATCACCTTCTGCGGTGCGATCGAGATGGCCGGCTGGCTGCATCTGAAGGTCGAGGTGATCAAGGACGGCATGGCGAAGTACGGCGTCAAGAATCCGATCTTCAAGCCGTCGCCGATCACACCGAACTACAAGGACTATCTGATCTTCGAAGGCATCTCGGTCGACGAGGCCGGCAAGCAGCACTATCTCGACGTCACCATCGCCTACCGCCAGGCCTGCCTGAATGCGATCGAATATCTGAAGAAGTTCGGCTACTCCGGCGCCCAGGCCTATTCGATCCTTGGTACGGCACCGGTTCAGGGGCACATCTCCGGCGTCGTCGACGTGCCCAATGCCTGTGCCACATTATGGCTGCCGACGGAAATCTTCGACTTCGACGTGATGCCGTCCTCGGCAGGTCCGATCAAGCACATCAAGGGCGATATCCAGATGCCGATATCGCCGGACAAGTAATCCCTGCGCGACCGGATGCGAGACGGCGTATCTGCCGCCCCGCATCCGCCGCGACAGTTCTCTCACAGACAACAGCGTAGGGATGATGCGATGCCGGTCTATGAATATCTCTGTGACGATTGCGGTCCGTTCAAGGATATGCGCCCGATGGCCGAATGCGACGATCCGCAAGCCTGTCCGCAATGTGAAATCATGGCGCCCCGCGTGATTCTGACCGCCCCGAACTTCTTCTGCATGCCGTCGGAGACGCGCAAGGCTCACGCCGCCAACGAGCGCAGCACGCACGCGCCGCAGACGCTGGCGCAATACAAGGCCTCGCATGGCCCCGGTTGCGGCTGCTGCTCCACGGGCAAGAATTCGTCAAAGAACGCGCCGGATAAGAACAAGCCGGCGCGGCTGGTGACCAAGACCAGGAGCGGTGCCAAGGGTTTTCCCACCGCGCGGCCCTGGATGATCAGTCACTGATTCACGCGGCAATCTCAAACAGAGTAGAGGAGCAATTCAAATGCTTCACGGTGACATCTCCAGCAGCAACGACACCGTCGGCGTCGCGGTGGTCAACTATAAGATGCCGCGCCTGCACACCAAGGCCGAGGTGCTCGACAGCGCCCGCAAGATCGCCGACATGGTGGTGGGCATGAAGACCGGCCTTCCCGGCATGGACCTGGTGATTTTCCCGGAATACTCCACCCAGGGCATCATGTACGACTCCAAGGAGATGTATGAGACCGCTTGCGCGGTGCCCGGTGAAGAGACCGCGATTTTTGCGGAGGCCTGCCGCAAGGCCAAGGTGTGGGGCGTGTTCTCGCTCACCGGCGAGCGCCACGAGGAGCATCCGCACAAGGCGCCCTACAACACCCTGATCCTGATGAACGACAAGGGTGACATCGTGCAGAAGTACCGCAAGATCATGCCGTGGGTGCCGATCGAGGGCTGGTATCCCGGCAATTGCACCTATGTCTCCGACGGCCCGAAAGGGATGAAGGTCAGCCTGATCATCTGCGACGACGGCAACTTCCCGGAGATCTGGCGCGACTGCGCCATGAAGGGGGCCGAGCTGATCGTGCGCTGCCAGGGCTACATGTATCCGGCCAAGGAGCAGCAGATCCTGATTTCAAAAGCGATGGCATGGGCCAACAATGTCTATGTCGCGGTCGCCAACGCTGCCGGCTTCGACGGCGTCTATTCTTACTTCGGTCACTCCGCGATCATCGGTTTCGACGGCCGCACCCTCGGCGAGTGCGGCGAGGAGGACTACGGCATCCAATATGCCCAGCTGTCGAAGCATCTGATCCGCGATGCGCGCCGCAACGGCCAGTCGCAGAACCATCTCTACAAGCTGGTCCACCGCGGCTACACCGGCATGATCAATTCCGGCGAAAGCCCGCGCGGCCTCGCCGTCTGCCCCTATGATTTCTACAAGAACTGGATCGCCGATCCCGAAGGCACCCGGGACATGGTCGAGGCGATGACGCGCGCGACGCCCGGTACCGCCGAATGCCCGATCGACGGCATCCCGAATGAAGCGGCGCCCACCAATTACTAAGCCGTTGCCCAAATCAGTGTGTGTGAAGGCGTGCCGCTCGCTCCCGTTGGGACGCGGCGCCGCCCCAGATGATCAGTCATTGATGTGAACGACGGTCAATACTGCGACCGAACCGCACACGCAAACGTCGTGGATCGACCAGGCTGCGCCGGAAAAGCGTGCCTCTGGTGCAACATGGTCCGCTGAATCAGTCCGGTTTTGCTGTCCCCCAGCGATTCCGCCGATTCCGTAGTTCCACGGAGGGGCCCGGCGGCCTAGTTTGCCGGCGGCGCCGCTGGGGAGCGCTGGACTGAGGGCATCAAAGTGGAATTTGGGCCGCCGAAGGCTGGTCGGATTGGGCTGCGCCTTGCCGCGGTCGCTTCGTCTGTCGTGGCGGTCGTTCTCAGCCTCGGCCTATCGGCGACACCTGCGCAGGCGGACTGCGCGCCCGACCCGGCGGCAAGCGGGCAGACCGTCACCTGTAGCGGCACCGATGCCGACGGCTTTGCGGCAAGCGGCGGCGTCACCAATCTGACCGTAAATGTGCTGACTGGCGCCAGCGTCAACGATAACGGCACGGCGGCGATCAACGTCAATGACACCAACGTCATCACTAACAACGGCACGGTGGCGGCGGGCTCGGGCCTCACCGGCATCAATGGCGGCAATTCGAACACCGTGACCAACAACGGCGCCATCACGGTGCTTGATAACGGCCTCGGTATCTCCGCGCTCGATCACAACATCATCATCAATGCCGGGACCGTCACCACCGGCGACCACGGCAGCGCGATCTCGGTAGGAAACAACAATAGCGTTAGCAACAGCGGTGCGCTGTCCATCGGCGCGTCGGGCGCGGGCATCTTCGCGGTCCAGAGCAACACGATCACCAACGCCGCGACGGGCACGATCACCGGACTCGATGATTCAATCGGGATTTTCGCTTCGTTCGGTGGCACGACCGTGACCAATGCAGGCGCGATCAAGGTCGGCGATTCCTCCGGCTTCTCCGGCGGCATCGTTGCGACCATGGATAACAACACGGTCACCAACACCGCCACCGGCACGATTTCGGTCGGGCAGGGTGCCGCTGGCATCTTTATGCAGGGTAGTTTTCAAATCGTCAGCAATTTCGGCGCAATCACGGCCGGCGACTTTGGTGCCGGCATCGCCTTGTTCGGTGATGACGCCAAGGTCACCAATAGTGGCTCGATCAAGTCGGGCGATGGCACGTCCGCCGGCATTGCGGTGCAGGGCAATCGGGTCGCGATCAACCAAAACGGGACGATCAGCGTGGGTCTGGGCGGTGCGGGCATCGCGTTTACGGGCCTGTCCTCCACGATCAGCAACAATGGACGGATCACAGGGGCCGATTTCGCCGAGGGCATCGTAGCTCTCGGTGATTCCAACACCATCATCAACAGAGGTACGATCACGGTCGGCGATTCCGGCTTCGGCATCGACGTGAGCTCGTTCACAACGACAAACCACGTTGTCAATACCGGAACCATCACCGTCGGTGCTGGCGGCGTCGGCATCAGCGTGAGCGGCGGGGCCAACGTCTTCAACTCCGGGACCATCAACGCTGCGGCCGGAATCGCTGCAATCGAGTTTTGTGTCTGCGGCCCCAACACGCTGACGCTAGGACCCGGCAGCATCATCAACGGCCTGGTGCTCGGCACTGGCGTCGACACGTTCCAGCTCGGAGGCATCGGCAAGGATACGTTCAACCTCGACCTGATCGGTCCCCTTCTTCAGTATGACGGCTTCTCGACCTTCAACAAGGTCGACAATTCGACCTGGACGGTGACCGGCACGGGTAATCAGGACTGGAACGTGCTGGGCGGCACGCTCACGCTGGCCGGCACCATCAATGGCAATGTGAGTGTCGCGGCCGGCGGCACGTTCGGTGGCGTCGGCACGGTCGGAAGCTCCATCTCCGTCAACGGCGGTACGCTAGCACCGGGCAGTCCCACCGGGACGCTCAACGTGTCCGGTGATCTCTCGTTTACGTCGGCGTCGCACTACATGGTGCAGGTCTCGGGCACCAGCAACGGCGTCGCGGTCGTCACGGGAACGGCGACGCTCGCCGGCGCCACGGTCGTCGTCGTACCGACCGGCTCGATCGCGAAGCACTACACGATCCTGAACGCGGGCACGCTGCCCGACAGCTTCAATCCGGTCGTCGCGGGTTTGTCATCGAACCTGCATGCGACCCTGAGCTACGACCCCAACAACGTCTTCCTGGATCTCGCGCTGGGCTATGGCGGCGGCCTCAATATCAACCAGCAGAATGTCGCCAACATTCTGACGCACTACTTCGACAACACCGGCAGCCTTCCCGTGGTGCTGGCGAATCTCTCGCCGACGGGACTGACGCAAGCCTCCGGCGAATCAGGGACGGGATCGCAGCAGACGACGTTCAATGCGATGAACCAATTTATCGGCTTGTTGACCGACGTCTTCAGCGCGGGACGCGGCGGCGCACCGGGCGCGACGCCCTATGCCGACGAGACGAACGCGACTGCCTATGCCGCGACCCGCAAGAACGCGAACGAAGCCCTTGCTTCGATCTACCGCAAGGCACCGCCGCTGACATTCGAGCAGCGCTGGGACGTCTGGGCCGCCGGCTATGGCGGCTCGCAGGCCACTGACGGCAATGCGGCGCTTGGCTCGAACAACGCCACCAGCAGCGTGTACGGCACGGCGGTTGGTCTGGATTATCGCTTCTCGCCGTCGACGATCGTAGGTTTTGCGCTCGCCGGCGGCGGCACCGGCTTCAATGTCACCGGGCTCGGCTGGGGCCGCTCGGATTTGTTCCAGGCCGGCGCCTTCGTGCGTCACAACGCAGGACCGGCCTATGTCACGGCCGCGCTGGCCTATGGCTGGCAGGACGTCACGACCAATCGCATCGTCACCGCCGCCGGCGTGGATCAATTGCGTGCGCAGTTCAACGCCAACGCGCTCTCGGGCCGTGTCGAGGGCGGCTATCGCTATGCCTGGCAGTGGATCGGCCTCACCCCCTATGCGGCGCTCCAGGCCACCGTGTTCAGCCTTCCGAGCTATTCGGAGTTCGCTGTGGTCGGCAGCAACGTCTTCGCGCTGAATTATGCCGCCAAGGACGTGACCAGCACCCGCACCGAACTCGGCCTGCGCGCGGACAAGTCCTTTGCCGCAGCCGGCGGCCTGATAACCTTGCGCGGCCGCGTCGCCTGGGCGCATGACTACAATCCGGATCGCACCATCGGTGCGGTCTTCCAAACGTTGCCGGGATCGGCGTTCGTGGTGAACGGCGCCGCCCAAGCACACGATTCCGCGCTGACCACAGCGGCGGTGCAGATGAGCTGGATGAACGGCTGGTCTGCGTCGGCGACTTTCGAGGGCGAGTTCTCGAACGTCACCCGCTCTTACGCCGGCAAGGGCGTCGTCCGCTACGCGTGGTAGGCGCTACCGTTTCTGCTGCGCCGGCTTCCGGGGCGGTCGCGGAGCGGCGGCCGGCGTGGGTGTCCCGCTCATCTTGTTGGCGGCTTCGCTGACGTCGAGCAGCGAGCGACGGATGTCATCGAGGAAGTTCGCCGATTTCTTTTTCATGGTGTCGGCGAGTTCGTGCAATCCCTGGATCTTTTCGAACAGCTCATCCGCCTTGCCGTCGGCAAAGCCGGGCACCACGCCTTCGATCTTTGTGACCGCCTTGTCGAAGCCCGCGAAGGCGCTGTCGACCCTGGCCATGACGGAATCGATTTCGCCGCCCTTGCTCCGGAGATCGGCGGTGTAGTTCTCGAACGTGCGCAGGCCTTCCTTGATCGCCGGGGCGTTGCTGACGATCGTACGGTCGACGCTATGCAGGGTGTCGACGATCGATTCGGCATCGCTGAGATCGGCGGTCAGCACGGGGACGCCGTCCGAGTCCAGCGGCACTGGCGGCGCCGAGGGCGCGCCGCCGATCAGCGAGACCGCGGCGACGCCGGTGAGGCCCTGGAACTCGATGCCCGCGACGGTGTCCTTGCGTATCGGCGCGGTATTGTCGAGCATCACCAGGGCCACGACCTTGCGCGGATTGTCCAGCTTGATCGACAGGATTTGGCCGGCGGGGACGCCATCGAAATTGACCGGTCCGCCGCGGCGCAATCCGCTGGCGGAGCCCCCCTCGAATACCACGCGCAACTGGCTGCGGCTCTGGAGGGTGCGCCATTTCTGCACGCCGAGCACGCCGCCGAACGCCACGGCGATCACCGCCAGCGTCGCCGTTCCGATCACCAGATTGCTCGCGCGTGCCATGCGGGATGATTTTACGGCCAAAGCGGGGAAGTTGGAAGGATGATGGCGTGGCCGCAATAATAGGATGGGCGAGTTAGGGAAGCGTAACCCGCCACTTCCTCTCGCGTTTTGTCGCAAGGATTGGCGGATTACGCTGCGCTAAACCGCCCTCAGCGACATCAATGCCCGGCGGTGTTCTTGGCCGCAGCATTGTTCAGCACGATCAGGGCATCGACGGCGACGCCTGTTTTGGCATTGATCAGGAACGGATTGACGTCGATCGAGGCGATCCGGTCGCCAGCATCCGCGATCAGGTTGGACAGGCCGACCAGCGCCTTCACCGCGGAGGCCTCGTGCAAGGCCGGTTTGCCCCGATAGCCGCGCATCTTGATACCGGCCTTGGTGCGGCCGATCAGGAGTCGAGCCTCAGCCTCGTCCAGCGGCGCGCCGGCGAGCGCGACGTCCTTCATCAGCTCGATGTCGATGCCGCCAGTGCCGAACAGCACGACCGGGCCCATCTCGGCATCGAGGGAGGCGCCGACCACCAGTTCCAGATCTGCCTTCACCTGTTGCGCGATCAGGATGCCGTCGAGCTTCGGCTTGCCCTTCAGCTTGCTCAGCCGCGCGGTGATGTCGGCGAACGCCTTCTTCACCGCGGCCGGGTTGTTGAGATTCAGCACCACGCCGCCGATATCTGATTTGTGCAGGATCTCGGCGCTGACGACTTTGGCCACGACGGGGAAGCCGATCTGCTTGGCGATCTTCACGGCCTCGGCTGCCGTCTGTGCGATTGCCTCCTTCGAGATCGGGATGCCATAGGCCTTCAGCAGCTTCTTGGAGGCGACCTCGTCGAGCGCGGCGCCAATTGCCGATTTCAGCGCCTTCTCAAGCACGGCGCGCGCTGCAGGCTTCGAGCTGGAGACGATATCAGGCACTTCCTTGCGCAGCTTGGCGTAGTCGAGCAGCGACTTGATCGCAGTCACCGCGCGATCCATGCCCTGCATGACCGCGAGATGCGGCAGCGACTTGCGCAAGGTCTTGGTGAACTCCGTGAAGCCGATCGACATCGCGCTGATATAGATCACCGGCTTGCCGGCCCGGCTCGCCATCTCGTCGACGATGCGCAGATTGCGCTCGCGCAGCTCGTGCGGCGCTTTCGGCAGCTCGGCATCGATGATGACGATGTCGATATCGGGGTCGTCGATCATCAGCCCGATCGATTTCATGTAGACGGAGGGATCGACCACCGCGGCAAAGCCGGCGTCGAGCGGGTTGCCGACGATCGAGCCCGGCCCGAGCATCTTTGCCAGCTCCGAGCCGACATGCGAGCTGAGTGGTGCAAAATTCAGGCCTTCTGCATCGAAGGCGTCGATCAGCATGCCGCGCTTGCCGCCGGATAGCGTCACTGCGGCGAGCCGGTCGCCCCTGGGCACTGCGGCGTGGACGAAACATTCGGTGGTCTCGATCAGCTCGTCGAGCCCGCCGACCCTGATGACCCCTTCGCGCGTTGCAATGGCGTCGAAGGTCTCGATCGAGCCCGCGAGCGCGCCGGTATGTGCCATCGCCGCCGCGCGGCCGCCCTCGGACGCTCCGAGCTTGAGCGCGATCACCGGTTTGCTCGCGGCGCGCGCCGCCTTGCAGGCGTCCCGGAATGCCTTGGTGTTGCGCACGCCTTCGAGGTAGACCACGATCACCTTGATGCTTGGGTCCTCGGCGAAATAGCGCATCAGGTCCGGCGTCTCGAGCCCTGCCTCGTTGCCGGTCGTCACCATGTAGCCGACCCCGACGCCGCGATCTTCCAGGGCCTGGCGGATCGCCATGACGATGGCGCCGGATTGCCCGGCAATCGCCACCGCGCCCTGTTCCATGGTGACGATACGGTCGTCGATATTGGTGAAGAGCTTTTCGCCCGCGCTCAAATTGCCGAGGCAGTTCGGGCCGGTGACCGCCAATCCCGTCTCGCGCACGGCCGCTTGCAGTTCGGCGGCGAGCTTCTGGCTTTCCTCGTCCTGCAACTCGCTGAAGCCCGAGGTGACGATGGTGGCCGAGCGCGCGCCGGCCGCGGCGGCATCGCGGATCACCTGCACGGCAAAGCGCGCCGGCACCAGCACCAGCACGTGGTCGGGCTTCTCCGGGAGGCTTGCAAAGTCCTTGTAGCAGGGGACACCCCAGATGGTGTCGCGCTTGGAATTGACGGGATAGAGCCCGCCCTCGTAGCCGTATTTGACCAAATTGTTCCAGATGCGCTCGGCATAGTTGCCGGGCTTGTCGGTCGCGCCCACCAGCACGATGTTGCGCGGATGCAGCATGGCGTGGATGCCCTTGACGATGTCGCTGGCATCGGGCGGCGGAGACCATGGGCGCGATGAAGCTGAGGCGGCAGATACGCGAGCTTCCATGGTGTGACCTCACCTGTTGTTCTTGTTGGCGGTGCGTCACTCTGTTCTATGGCGAGTTCTTCGGACTGGCAACCACGTGGGCGGGTATGCCGTGCGGTGGAATGAGCGCGCGCCAAGCCCTGGTGATCGACATTTTGGGATCACTGCTCGCGCCGTGGTTCAGTATCGCAGGATGCCGAGCTTGTAGGCGTAGTGATAGGCCAGCTGCTTCGCCAGATAAGGAGCGATGGCGCGCCGGATCTGCATCTGTGTCGGTTCGAAGCCGAGAATGCGTCGCCGCAGGATGCCCATCTCCCTGACGCCGACCGCATAGGTCGATGCCGTCTTTTGTGCGTCATGGATTCGGAAGCAGGCGAGAAATCGCGGCAAGCGTGCAAATTTGAATCCTGCGGCTTGCGCCCGCAGGATGAAGTCCCAGTCCATCGCGTAGTGTAAGCTCTCGTCGATCGGCCCGATCCTGTCCCATACGCGCTTGCGCCAGAACATCGTCTCTTGCGGAATGTAGTCGGCATATCGCAACGCCTTGCCGTCATGAGGCGGCAGCACGGCGCGGCCGACCTCGAGTCCCTCGCGATCGATGAAGACGCGATGGCCGTAGACGACGTCGACACGCGGATGTGCGATGAAGTAATTTGCGACATACGCAAGTGTCCCGGGCAGCAGCACGTCGTCGCTGTTGAGATAGGCCATGATCTCGCTCTCGGCGCCGACGAAGCCGAGATTGATGGCGCTGGATTGCCCCTTGTCCGGTTCGCTGCTCCAGCTCAGGCTATCGCCGCGCCTCTTCAGGAGATCGAGCGTGCCGTCGATCGAGGCGCCGTCCTGCACGTGATAATACAGGTCCGGATAGTTCTGGCTGACGATGCTGTCGATCGTGGCGCCGAGATATTGCGCATGGTTGTAGCTCGGAGTGACCATCGCGATTCTGGGCGCGCCCGGATGGATCGCAGGAGCTCGCGGGAAAGCCGTCAGGTTGAGCAGGCGCGGCGGATATTGCTCGAAGGTCCACATCGGCGGGCGGCGCCAGAGGCTCCGAAGCGAGGAGCGTCTTTGCCCGGCGGCGATAAGATCCTGGTTCCTCTCCAGGAGCGCGACGCGGCTTTCCAGCTGTTCGAGACGCTGCCTGAACTCCTCATCCATCACCGTCTTCTCGCAAATTACAGCGGAAATGCTCAATAGGCCATTCTGATGGGTCTGCGGTCGACGGCGCCGGTTCAGGGGTTCCATCGAGCGGCATTGTCCCTACAGGTCGGGCGGATTCAAGAGGGGGGTGCGGATCGATTGCGAACCGCTATTCATCAGTGCCGATCAGGGTAGCATGCAGGATGTAGCGCTCGGGGCCGGACGCGACGGCGTTGAACGGCCAGCAGGTCGCGAGCACGAGTTCGGCTGCCCGTGCCGCAGGATCGATCCCCGAGGCATCGAAGCGAACCACAGCGGAGGAATCCGCGCGAAAACGAAAGTGCTTGCCATCACTGCGTGTGACGTCGATCAGGTCACCAATGGCGACATTCCGCAGGAAACGGAAATGAGTGTCGCGGTGCGCTGCATATACGGCAACGCCCCGCTCGCCCGCGTCAGCCGTTTGGCGGATATGGCCGGGCCCGAAAGCGAGCGCCTGGCCGCTCGCGCCTTCCAGTACGATCGCGCGGGCGCCGATCCGCCTCACCTCGATTCGCGCAACCGGCCAAGTATCGGCCCATGACCATGGCCTGACCACCTCGCCGGTCGCAACGCTCTGGTCGAATGCGCGCTCCAGCAGCACCTGCGCGAGCCATGCTTTGGCATGGATGTAGGCGCCGTCGCCGAACAGGATGATGCCGATCAGGGCGAGAGCGAGGGGAGAGATGATGCGCGGCATTGTACTAATTCCCGTCATTGCGGGGAGCGAAGCGACGAAGCAATCCAGACTGTCTCCGTGGATGAGTTTCTGGATGCTTCGCTTGCAATGACGAAGGTGAGAGGGCGAGTTCAAAAAGGCGCGCGCGGCCGTTGGTGTGTGGGACGGGCAGCCGCGCGCGCTAACAGAGGAGTTCGGGGGGCTCCTCTCTCAAGCGGCGTCAGTGAGCAAGGACTGACGCCGCTTGAACACGAACAGGATCAGGGCGAGCACGACCAAGATCAGGCCTGCGGTCATTTTCAGCTCGGCCGAGGTCGCGGTCTTGGGCAGGCGGATCGCATCCGGTGCAGCGGGCGTCGGTCGCCTCGTGGCCGGCTGGTTGCGTGCATCGGCGTGACGCTCGCGGAGCTGCGCTGGGACCTGCTGTCGTTCGCCAAAGACCTTCGCGAAATCCCAACCGGCCGGCAGGTTGATCGGCAATTCGCTGGGCTTGAGCGGCTCGCCTTCGGGACGGCTCGGCGTCTTGTCGACCGCGACGAGGCTGGTGAGCCGCGTGACGATCTGATGGTCGAGCGCCAGTGCCAGGATTGCCTTGTCCGAGTCTTCGGGCGTCATTTCGCGCAGGGTGCGCGCCACTTCGGCATCGGCGATCTTGCGCTTGGCCCAAAGCTTCGACAGGCCGTTGCCTTCGGCCGTATTTTGCAGCGGCAGCGTCACCGACCATGGGCGGTCACCGACGCGGCCCTTGATTTCGACCGAGCCCGCAAGCGTGTCGAGCTTTGCCGCCAGCACCAGCGGCTCGTCGCGATAGACGTCGGGAATGATCGTCGGTGTGACGTCGGCCTTCGCTTCGGAGAACTTTACGCTCAGCCCGGTCACGGCCGGGTTCTCGAGCTTGGCAAACAGGCCGCGCATGCGCTCCTCGACCTGCTCGACGGAGCCGATATGGGTGAAGGCACCGCGGCCGAGCTCGGCGGCGCGCGTCATCAGATAGGTGTTGGGCGCCGACCCGATGCCGACCATGAACACGCGCGAGCGGCCGCGCATCGCCGTGATCGTTTCGAACAATTGCTGCTCGTTGCCGATCGCACCGTCGGTCAGGAATACGACCTGGCGAACCATGCCGGCGTCGCCAAGCTTGTCGGTCAGCGCGGCCCGCATCGCCGGCACCATCTCGGTGCCGCCACGCGCCTGCAGCGCGCTGACGAACGAGGTGGCTTCACCGACACGCTCGGCATCCGCCGCGACGGAGACCGGAAACAGCACGTCCATGGTATCGTCGAAACGGATGACGTTGAAACGGTCGGTCGGCTGGAGACGGGAGAGCGCGTAGGTGAGGCTCGCCTTGGCCTGAACGATCGACGTGCCGCCCATCGAGCCGGAATTGTCGATCACGAATATCACCTCGCGCGGCCGCGGCTTCTGCGTCGCCTGCTCGGCGGCGGGCGGGGTGACAAAGGCAAGCAAATAATCGGCGTCGCCGACGCGCTCGCGAAATAAGCCGACCGACGGCGCCTTCACGGCCGCTGGCTTCCAGGTCAGTTCGAAATCGCGGTCGGCAGCCACGGCACCGTCGGCAAGCGAGACGATTCGCATCGTATTGTCCGGGCTCGCGACCTTGACGTTATGATGGGGGCTCGTGACTCGCCGAGCGCAAAGCCGGCGTTCAGACGCACCGTGATGCTGGTCGGATTGACCGGTGCATTCCTGGCGGGATCCAGCACGGGCGGCGAGATGCGGTCGCGGTCCGGCACCGGGTCCGAGTTGGTCGCGCCCCAGCCGGAGCCATCGTTGCGGAAATCGACGCTCTGGACGATCGGCGCCGGATTGTAGCGCGGCCCGACCACCAGCGGCAGGCGCAGCGAATATTCGTTGCCGGATTGATGCACCGGCTCCTGATATTCGATCTGCACCAGCACGGTTTCGCCAGGGCCGATATTGGCGACCGAGTTGGTGAAGATGTTCGGCCGCTCCTGCTCGGTGAGCGCGGCCTTCTGGCCGGCGCGGCGCGCCTCTTCGTAGATCATGCGCGCCTGTTGCCGCTCCTTGATGTCCCCGACGATGACGCGGTTGCCGACCACCATCTTCAGCGAATCGACGGCGCCGTCCGCGGGGAGCGGATAGACATAGGTCGCCTCGACCCAGTCCTTCGTCGGGTTGCGAAAGATTTGGGTGACTCGTGCTCGCAGTGTCGGGCCCGACACCGTGATGTCGACGTCGATGCCGAGGCGGATCGCTTCCGTGTAGGCGCCATCCTCCTTGAGGAGGAGAGAACCGGATTTGGCATCGCCGGGCTGGAGCAGGCTGGCCTGCTCCGTCGTCGCCGACCAGCCCGGCTCGAAGCTCACCAGCAGGGCCACGAAGGCGACCAGCATCACCGCGATGCCCTGCGCCAGAAGGAACAGTCCGACCACGATCAGTCTGCCCAGCCAAGGGTGTTCGTTGCTGTCCGTCGTGTCAAAAGTATCCATTTGGCCTGCTCCCGAGCATGTTTGCTGGCCCCGAGCATCCGCCGGGACGGCCCGATTTCGCGAGCAGAATGATCGGCAATGTTCCGCCACGGCCGGCCCGGCCGGCCGCCTCCGAGATGGCGAAGTGCGGTTTTGTGCTGGTTTGTCCGTCCTGCTAGGATGTCGTCCTGGAGCAGGGCCACGATGCAGACGCAGGACAAATTCACCGACAAGCAGCTGTCGGACGAGCAGAGCCGCGAGATCGCGGAGACCATTCGCGAGGAGCGCTCGCCAGGCGCCGGATCTCCCGGCAGGCGCTGGCCGAGCAGGCCAAGCTCAGCCTGTCGACGCTGGAGAAGGTGCTCGGCGGCCGACGGCCGTTCACGCTGGCGACCACGGTGCGGCTGGAGCAGGCGCTGGGCGTCTCCCTGCGCAGAAGCGCCGCCGTAGTGACGCCTCCGGCCGCAAACGATGTCGCGCCCGACAGCCTCGGCTCCTATGCCCATCGCGCGGTGACGTGGCTCGAGGACGTCTACATCACGCTGCGACCGTCGTTCGGCGACAAGGACGCGATCTTCGCCTACCGCACCGAGATCGTCTGGGAGCCGAAGGTCTCTTCACTGGTGTTCCGCGAGGGCGAGCGGACCGATGCCGCCTATGAACACACCGGCGAGGTCGCCGTGCCGCATCAGCCGGCTTCATCTATCTCGTCATCATCAAGCACGGCCAGCATCGCGTGATCACTGTGTCGCGGCCGACGGTCGCCGGCGAGATGTACGGGATCATCTCGACGCTCCGCGCCGGTCCCGGCTCGCAGCTGACGCCGATCGCAGCGCCGATCGCTTATGTGCCGCTCCGAAACTTCGCGAAGCCCTCGCTGGGTCGGGTCGCGCCCGGCGATGCTAACCACGAATTGTACCAAAAGCTTCTGCGCCTAACGGTGGAAGAATCGTTCGCGCTGTTTCTGTCGGTATAGCCCGCAAGAAATTATCCGGAATGACGAGCATGCGTCTATAAGGGGACATGCAGGACGCGTCCGCACTCTACGACGGCGAATCTCCGCTGTTCTCAATCATTATCCCGCTCGAATCTCACCGCGGGCAGTGGGAGATGTCCTGGCTCGGCTGGACGTCGCAAACTGCCGACACATCGCTCTACGAGATCATTCTGGTCGTGCCTCCGGATTTCACGGCACGCGAGCAGTTGAAGGCGCTGGCCGGCAACAGGGCTCGCCTCGAATTCACCGATTCCGAACACGACATCGGGCTCTGCGCATTCGGCGCGACGAAGGCGCGCGGCAGCTATCTGTTCTTCACGGAATCGCACTGCCGGCCCGAACCCGACGTGATCGAACTCTGCATTCGCGCGATCGATGCTCATCCCGATTGGGCCGGCTTTTCCTGCCGTTCGATCCCGATCTGCCATAACCGGTTATCCGTGGCAGAGGCCGCCATGTACCAGGCCGACATCGAGTTCGGTATGAAGCAGCATCCCTGGCGCAAGGTCCTGGATCAGTGTTTCGTGACGCGGCACGACGTCTACCGGGAATGCGGCGGCCTGCGCGAGGAGCTCGGTCATTTCGCCGAATGGGTGCTCGCCGCCGCCTATCACGCGAGAGGTCATTCCATCGGCTATCTCGAGGAGGCGCGCTTCCATCACTACTATGTCGGTGAGATCGGCGAGCTGAAGCAATTCACGCTCGACTTCGTGCAAGGCGAGATTCGCTATCTGAGCGAGGCCCGCAACGATGCCGGCAGCGAGCTGCTCGACATTCCGGTCGAGTGGAGCTCGCGGAGCGAGGCCGGCGCGTCGCTCGCCCGCAATGCACTGAACGCGCTCCTGCGCTCCAGCCTCGGTGACGGCGGGGGAGGGCCTGGCGAGAAATGGCTGGCGGTATGGCGTTGGGCCGTGCCGGCGCTGCTCGGCGGTCTCGGCGCGCGCGGTTTCGCGCGGCTGGCGGCATGGCACGCGCGGGCCGTGCTGGTCGCTGTGACGGCCGCCGGATCGAGCGATGCGATCGCGCGATGGATGCGGCGATACATCGCCGCGCTGATCCGGCATCAGAGGCTCGATTGCATTCACCGTCTCGGACGAGATGCGGGACCTGTTGACGGGCTCCTTGGTGAGCGCGTTGTCGCGCAGATCGGATTCCATGCCGAAGAGTTCTCTGCCGGTCACACTTTCCGCTGGAGCGAACCAGAGGCAGCCGTGCGCATCAAGGGGAAGCCGGGCCGCACCATTGTCCGCGTTCGAAGCCCCGCACTTCGCGCACCGCTAGATACGATAGACACGCGATTCTATGTCGATGGCACGGCCATCCGCCCCGAAGCGGTCGTGACCGGTTGTGACAGCTACAGGCTGAGCCTCGATCTGCCGCCGTCAGGCATCGCCACCCTCGCCTGGGCATGCCCCATGTTCAGGGGCGTCGGCGATTCGCGTCGTCTCGGCCTGCCGATCGCGGGCATCGACGTCGGCGACGACATGATCGAGGTTGAAAGCGCGGGAACAGCGCCGTCGCTTGCTGGAAAAGAATAGCGGCCCTTCGGCCGCTATTCGGTCGATTCAGGCTGTTGCTCTCAGTCGAACTAGCCGCCCGTTTCGGCGCTGATGATATCGCCGAACAGTTCCCACTGGCCCTTCTTGAACCGCCACATCTTGAGCTGCTCGATCGGCGCGAAGTCCGTGGCGGAGGTGTTGATCTTGATGCCCGGGATCAGTGTGTCGGGCACGAAGTCCTTGAGGCTCGCTGCCTGCTTCATCACATTCTCACGGGTCAGATTGTCGCCCGCCTGCTTCAGCACCTGCACCATGGTCTGGGCTGCGGCATAGGCGTAAACCAGATTGGCGTCCGAAATATTTGCACCGGGTATGTATTTGTCGACGAAGACCATGAACTTCTTCATGCCCTCAT
This sequence comes from Bradyrhizobium sp. CW1, assembly GCF_023100665.1. Classification (NCBI taxonomy): domain Bacteria; kingdom Pseudomonadati; phylum Pseudomonadota; class Alphaproteobacteria; order Hyphomicrobiales; family Nitrobacteraceae; genus Bradyrhizobium; species Bradyrhizobium sp. CW1. The sequence continues at coordinate 7,923,173 of NZ_CP064684.1, read as the reverse complement.
CATCCTTCCACTGCGGATCCGACGCATCCTTCAGATAACCAGCCGACAGCACCCCTTCGGATGCCTCGAGGCCGGCAGGCTTCATCACCGCGCCGATGGACACCGAGACATCGGTCATGAGATGCATCGGCTTCCACTCCAGCTCCGCGATCTTCTTGATCGCCTGCGCCGCGAATTTCGGCGTGGCGATGTTCACGAAGACATCGGCGCCGGTGCCCTTGAGCTTGACGATATGAGCATCGATCGAGGGTTCCGACGTCTCGTAGCTCTCTTCGGCCACGATCAGTTTCGATGCCTTGTCACCGAACACGTCCTTGATGCCGGCAAGGTAGTCCTTGCCGAAATCGTCGTTGGCATAAAAAATCGCGACCTTCGCGTCCGGCTTCTCCTTCAGAATATACTTCGCGAAGATCTGTGCCTCGACGCGGTAGCTGGGCTGGAAGCCCATCGTCCAGGGAAAGTTCTTCGGGTCATTCCACTTGCTGGCGCCTGTGGCGAGGAACAGCTGCGGCACCTTCTTGGAATTGTGATACTTCTGCACGGCGGTCTGGGTCGGCGTGCCCAGCGCGTTGAACACCAGGAAGACCTCGTCGCTCTCGATCAGCTTGCGGATCTGCTCAACGGTCTTAGGCGGCGAGTAGCCGTCGTCGTAGGAGATCCAATTGATCTTTCGGCCGTTGATGCCGCCCTGATCGTTGATCATCTTGAAATAGGCTTCCTCGGTCTTGCCGATGACGCCGTAGGCGGAAGCCGGGCCGGAATAGGCCTCGACATTGCCGATCTTGATCTCGGTGTCGGTGACGCCGGTGTCGTACGCCTTTTGCGCATACGCGGTTTGGGCTGTCAGCAGCATCAGCGCCGTTGCTGCGGCGAGCAGGGAGAGTTTCTTGTTCATGAAAATTCCTTGGCTTTTCTGGGTTGGAACACGCACGTCAAAAAGAAAAGTGCCCGCGAGAGGGGCGCTTTGATCAGGCGTTGGCGGCTTTCTTGTCGACTTCCGAGGCGCCTGAGAATTCCTTGCGCAAGGTCGGCTTGTGGATCTTGCCGGTGGCGTTGCGGGGTAACGCATCGACGAAGCGGACCTGGCGTGGACATTTGAAGCGCGCGAGATTCGCCGCGCAGTGCGCGAAGACATCTGTCTCGGTCAACCGCTGGCCGGGCTTGGCCGCGACGATGGCGAGGCCAACCTCGCCCCATTGCGGATCGGGAATGCCGATCACGGCGGCTTCCGCGATAGCGTCGAGTTGGTGCAGGACGTTCTCGACCTCGGCCGGATAGACGTTCTCGCCACCGGAAATGTACATGTCCTTCCAGCGGTCGACGATGTAATAAAAACCTTCCTCATCGACGCGTGTCGCGTCGCCCGTGTGCAGCCAGCCATCGGTGAACGACGTCTTGTTCGCCTCCGGCCTGTTCCAGTAGCCGGGCGTAATGTTCGGTCCCTTGACCCAGAGCTCGCCGAGTTCGCCGACATCGGCGTCGCCGCCGTCAGGACGCACGATGCGCACTTCCGTGTGCAGCACCGGCTTGCCGGCGGAGCCGGCTTTCCGTGCCGCATCCTCGCGGTCGAGCACCAGCACGGCCGGCGAGGTCTCGGTCATGCCGTAGCCCTGCTGGAGTGCGACGCCACGCGCCTCCCACACCTTGAGCAGCGGCACCGGCATTGGTGCGCCGCCGACACCTCCCACGATCAACCGGCCGAGGTCGGTGGTCGCGAACGCCGGATGCTGGGCCATGAACTGGTAGATCGCGGGCACGCCGAAGAACACGTTGATGCCCTGTGCGGGATCGTTGATCAGGCCGAGCGCCGTGCCGGGATCGAAGGCGCGCATGATCATCACGGTGCCGCCGGCGTGCAGCACCGGATTGGTGTAGCAATTCAGGCCGCCGGTGTGGAACAGCGGCAGCACGGTGAGCAGCACCGAGGACGGCCCGATGCAGGCGGGGCCGCCGAGATTGACGCAATTCCAGAAGGTCATGCCATGGGTGATGGTGGCGCCCTTGGGATGACCCGTTGTGCCCGAGGTGTACATGATGGTCGAGACGTCATCGAGGGTCACCTCCTCGATTTTCTCGAGTGGCTTTGCGGCGGCGATGCCGGCCTCATAAGTCCCGCTGGGGCCAAGCAGCAGGCTCGTCGCAATGCCGCAGAGCCTTGCCACGGCCAGCGCCGTTTCGGCGAGATCGGTGTCGTGGATCATCACCTTCGGCGCGCAATCTGCGGTGATGAACTGGAGTTCGGGAACGGTGAGGCGGGTGTTCAGCGGCACGAAGATCGCACCTAACCGCCCGCAGGCGAATTGCACCTCCAGCGTATCGGTCGTGTTCAGCGCCAGCACCGCGACCCGCTCGCCGCGCGAGACTTTCAGCGCATGGCGCAGAAATGACGCGAGACGCGAGATGCGCGCGTCGAGCTGCGCATAGGTAAAGCGGCGCTCGCTCGCGAGGTCTATCACCGCAATCTTGTTCGGTGTGCGGCGGCCATGGTGGGCGATCCAGTCGTAGTAACGAACGGCCAAGAATTCCTCCCTCGGCGGACTTGTGCCGCCCGCGTCCCTATTGCCATGCACCATGCCCGGCATGGCCCAAGGGCCAGCCGGAGTTTGTGCACCATCCTTTTTTTGATCCGGAGTTGGCGCGCGAGCGATGAAAATCGTCTTGCGTTGAGTTGCTAGAGCGAGCTTGCTTGGAGCGGGGCTCGGCCAGCCACTCCGCGCAAGTGAGCCGCCAAGGTTCCGGCCATGGTGGACGAGACGAATCCGCCAGCAAGGCGAGAGTGCGATGATGAGCCCGTTCTATACCGCCGAGCATGACGCCTTTCGCGAGGTGATGCGCCGCTTCGTCGACAAGGAGATTGCGCCCTTCGCCCACGAGTGGGATGAGGCCGGTGAATTCCCCCGCGCGCTCTATCGCAAGGCGGCCGAGATCGGGCTCTTGGGACTCGGTTTCCCCGAGGAATATGGCGGGATCGCCGCCGACCAGTTCATGAGGATCGTCGCCAGCCAGGAGTTGGCGCGGGCTGGCGCCGGCGGTGTCAGCGCCAGCTTGATGAGCCATACGATCGGTTCGCCGCCGGTCGCGCGGGCCGCGCGCCCCGAGGTGAAGGCGCGCGTGCTGCCTCAGGTGCTCGCGGGTGAGAAAATCTCCGCGCTCGCGATCACCGAGCCGGGCGGCGGCTCTGATGTCGCGGGCCTCCGCACCAAGGCGCGGCGCGACGGAGATCACTACGTCGTGAGCGGCGAGAAGACCTTCATCACATCCGGGATGCGTGCCGACTATCTGACCGTTGCGGTGCGCACCGGCGGCGAGGGCGCCGGCGGCGTCAGCCTGCTCCTGATCGAGGGGGATACGCCCGGCCTGTCCCGGACAAAGCTGAAGAAGATGGGCTGGTGGGCCTCCGACACCGCGACCCTGCATTTCGACGAGTGCCGCGTACCGGCGGAAAACCTGATCGGCGAGGAAGGCCAGGGGTTCAAGATCATCATGCGGAATTTCAACAGCGAGCGCATGGGCATGGCGGCGGGCTGCACCGCGTTCGCGCGCGTCTGCCTCGACGAGGCCATTGCCTACGCCAAGGAGCGCAAGGCCTTCGGCAAGCCGCTCGCGCAGCACCAGGTGATCCGCCACAAGATCGTCGACATGGCGCAGAAGGTCGCCGCATCGCAAGCGATGCTGGAGATGCTGGCCTGGCGGCTGGAGCAGGGCGAAAGCCCGGTCGCCGAAATCTGCATGATGAAGAACCAGGCGACCCAGACCATGGCGTTCTGCGCCTCGGAAGCGGTGCAGATTTTTGGCGGCGCCGGCTTCATGCGCGGCATCAAGGCCGAGCGCATCTACCGTGAGGTCAAGGTCAACGCGATCGGCGGCGGCACCGAGGAGATCATGAAGGATCTCGCGTCGCGGCAGATGGGGTTGTGACCTCTTTCTCCGTCATGCCGGGACGAGCCCGGCCATGACGAGCACCTCAGAGATACCAAGAACTGGGCTAACAAGATGCTGTTCACCGCCGACCACGACGAGATCCGCCGTTCCTTGCAAAAATTCATTGCCAACGAGATCAATCCGCATGTCGATGAATGGGAGAAGGCCGACATCTTCCCGGCGCACGAGCTGTTCAGGAAGATGGGCAGGCTCGGCTTTCTCGGGCTGAACAAGCCGGTCGAATTCGGCGGCTCCGGCCTCGACTATTCCTATGCGCTGATGATGGCGGAGGAACTCGGCGCGATCAATTGCGGCGGCGTGCCGATGGCGATCGGGGTGCAGACCGACATGGCGACTCCTGCGCTGGCGCGGTTCGGCTCCGATGAAGTGCGGCGCGAATTCCTGGCGCCCTCGATCTCTGGCGACTATGTGGCCTGCATTGGCGTCTCGGAGCCCGGCGCGGGTTCTGACGTGGCCTCGATCAAGACCAATGCGCGCGGGGACGGCGACGATTACGTCATCGATGGTGGCAAGATGTGGATCACCAACGGCACCCAGGCCGACTGGATCTGTCTGCTCGCCAATACGGGCGACGGGTCCGTTCACCGCAACAAATCGCTGATCTGTGTGCCCATGAAGACCAAGGGCGTCACGGTCGCGCGCAAGCTCGACAAGATGGGCATGCGTTCCTCCGACACCGCGCAGATCTTCTTCGACAATGTCCGCGTGCCCAAGCGCAACCGGATCGGCGAGGAGGGCAAGGGCTTTACCTACCAGATGATCCAGTTCCAGGAGGAGCGGCTCTGGGGTGCGGCCGCCTGCCTGAAGGCGCATGAATACATTATCAACGAGACCATCGAATACACCCGCAATCGCAAGGCCTTTGGGAAGTCGATCCTCGACAACCAGGTCGTTCATTTCAAGCTCGCGGAGATGCAGACCGAGGTCGAGCTGTTGCGCGCGCTGATCTACCGTGCCGGAGAGGCGCTTGTGGCGGGCGAGGATGTCACGAAACTTGCGACCATGGCCAAGCTGAAGGCCGGGCGACTCGGCCGCGAGCTTACCGACGCCTGCTTGCAATATTGGGGTGGAATGGGCTTTACCAACGAGACGCCGGTCAGCCGTGCCTATCGCGACAGCCGTCTGACATCGATCGGCGGCGGCGCCGACGAGGTCATGCTGATGGTCCTGTGCAAGATGATGGGGACGCTGCCCGGCAGCAAAGGAAGTTCCCGATGATCACGCTCTATCACTGCGACGCCGCGCGCTCATTCCGTCCGCTCTGGATGCTGGAGGAGATGGGGCTGCCCTACGAGCTCAAGATGCTGCCGTTCCCGCCGCGGGTCTTCGCCAAGGAGTATCTCGCGCTCAATCCGCTGGGCACGATTCCCTTCATGGTCGACGGCGAGACGAAAATGACCGAGTCCTCCGGCATCTGCCACTATCTCGGCATCAAGCATGGACCGACGCCACTGATGGTCGGACCCGAAGATCCCGCCTATGGCGCGTTCGTGAACTGGATGTATTTCAGCGACGCCACGTTAACCTTCCCGCAGACGCTGGTGCTCCGATACACCCAGCTCGAGCCGGAAGAGCGCCGCAATCCGCAGGTCGCCGGCGACTATGCCAAATGGTTTTTGGGCCGCCTGCGCGCCGTCGAGGCAGCCACCGCAAATACCGAGGCCTTGTGCGCGGGCCGCTTCACTGCCGCCGACATCGTGATCGGTTACGCGCTCCGCCTCGCCGATACTATCGGGCTTGCCAAGGATTTTGGGCCAAATGTCGCAGCCTATTGGGCACGCTTGCAGCAACGGGATGGTTTCAAGCGCGCGGTTGCTGCGGAGCAACAGGCCGGCGTCGAGCAGAACGTGGCGCCAAGGGTGAGGGCCTGATTGTCGTTCTGGCGAAAGCCGGGACGGCCATGTTGCCGGGAGTTCCGGGTCGTCGGGACTGCCGCTGTTTTGCGCTTCATGATAGCGCTATCCCGCCGTGACAGCGCCCAGATTTCCGCTAAGGTGACCTCCGTCCGCAGCGGCCAAAGAGCCGCGCGAGGAGGATCCCAATGGAAGATAACGGTCGCGAATCCGACCATTTGATGCTGATCACGCCGGAGCGGGTATTCTATGCCGGCCTGCTCGGCCGCCCCCGCAAGCGGACGCCCGGCTGCTGCCATGTCTATGTCGCGGTGAAGGGCAGTCTGCATCTGACGATCGATGATGCGCTCGCCACCGGCGAGCTGTTCGTTACCCTACCGAACCAGCGGCATTCCATTGCGAGCGACTACCGCACCGCGATCAGCGTGACGCTGGAGCCGGAGAGCATGCCCGATGGCGTGATCGAGGTCCTGGCCGAGCGGCTCACCGGACCCGACAGGGCCGTCTATGCCCGCAAGATCCTCGCCGCCTACACGCTGCTGCGCCAGCGTCGCTACGGCGACATCACCACCGCCGAATTCGACCAGATGTGTTTTGGCGAGGCGCTGCCGCGCCGCGTGCTCGACCCCCGCGTGACGCGTGCGGTCGCCCGTATCGGCCGCTTCACGGGCGAACCCGTGACGGCGGACACATGCGCGGCGGAGGCCGGACTTTCCGCTTCGCGCTTCCTGCATCTGTTCAAGGAAGAGACCGGCATCTCGTTCCGCTCCTTCCGCGCCTGGAAGCGGGCGCGTCACCTGCTGCACTTCGCCAACCAGGACCTCAACCTCGCCCATCTCGCGCAGGACATCGGCTATCCCGACTCCACCCATTTCAGCCACTCGATCCGCCGCTTCTACGGCCTGAAGCCGCGCGCGATCTTCGTCGGCTCGCGCGATCTCGCGATCTATCGCAGCAGCGAGACCGTGAGGCTGGCGGAGGCGAGCTAGCGTCGTCTCGTAGGGTGGGCAAAGCGAAAGCGTGCCCACCATCTTCGCGAGGTATTGAGAGATGGTGGGAAGGGCGCAAGAGCGCCTTTGCCCACCCTACGGTTTATCGCCTTTTTCCAGCTTCTCCGCGCAAGAAGCCGCCTGCCGCCCATCACATGATCGCAAACGTTGAATTATCAACGTGCGAGACATTCAAGGCATGAGCGACAAGGCCGTCATCACCTGCGCGCTGAACGGCGTGCTCACCGACCCGAAGCAGCACAACGTGCCTGTCACGCCCGAGCAGATGGCGCGCGAGGCCAAGGCTGCGTTCGATGCCGGCGCGTCCATCATGCACATCCATCTGCGTCAGCAGGCGCCGGACAAGGGGCATCTGCCGTCCTGGGAGGTCAGCGTCAGCAAGGAGATCCAGCAGGCGATTCGCGAAGCCTGCCCTGGCGTGATCATCAATCACACCTCCGGCGTCTCCGGGCCGAACTACAACGGTGCGCTGGATTGTATCCGCGAGACCAGGCCGGAGATCGCGGCCTGCAATGCCGGCTCGCTAAATTACCTGAAGGTGAAGGCCGACAACAGCTGGGCCTGGCCGCCGATGATGTTCGACAATGCGGTCGAGAAGGTGAAGGACTATCTCGACGTCATGAACGCGGTCGGTACCATCCCCGAATTCGAATGTTTTGACGTCGGCATCGTCCGCTGCGTCGGCATGTACCGCCAGGTCGGCATGTACAAGGGCCCGCTCGAGTATAACTTTGTGATGGGCGTCGCCTCCGGCATGCCGTCGGATCCCGATCTGCTGCCGATCCTGATCAAGCTGAAGCGTCCCGAGGCGCAATTTCAGGTCACCGCGATAGGCCGCGAAGAAATCTGGCCGCTGCACCAGCGCTGTGCGGAGCTCGGCGGTCATCTGCGCACCGGTCTCGAAGATGCCTTCTATCTCGCCGACGGCAAGAAGGTAACGTCGAACGGCCAGCTGATCGACGCCATCGCCGCCTGCGCCCGCCGTGCCGGCCGCGAGATCGCGAGCCCGGCGGAAGCGCGAAAGATTTTTGGGACGAATAGGTAAATTATCGCCTCAACCGTCATTGCGAGCGAAGCGAAGCAATCCAGAATCTTTCCATGGATGCGCCTGGATTGCTTCGTCGCTTTGCTCCTCGCAATGACGAGCAGGATTGAGTTATGTCCATTCTCGAAAACACGATTTCTCCCGGCAGTGCCGCCTATCGCGCCAACCGCGACGGCATGCTTGGCCTGATCGACCGCATGCGCGCGCTGGAAGAGCGCACGCGTGCGGCATCAGCCGCGGCGAAAGACCGCTTCCACAAGCGCGGCCAGCTGTTGCCGCGCGAGCGCGTCGCGCTGGTGCTCGATCCCGGCGCGCCCTTCATCGAGCTGTCCACGCTCGCCGGCTACATGTTCGACGTATCTGATCCGGACAAGAGCGTCCCCGGCGGCGGCGTCATCGCCGGCATCGGTTTCGTCTCGGGCATCCGTTGCATGGTCAGCGCCAACGATTCCGGCATCGATGCCGGCGCGCTTCAGCCCTACGGCCTCGACAAGACGATACGCGTGCAGGAGCTCGCGCTGGAGAACAAGCTGCCTTACGTCCAGCTGGTCGAAAGCGCCGGCGCCAATCTCCTGCGCTACCGCGTCGAAGACTTTGTCCGCGGCGGCAACATCTTCCGCAATCTCGCGCGACTCTCCGCAGCGGGCCTGCCCGTCGTGACCGTAACCCATGGCTCCTCGACCGCCGGCGGCGCCTATCAGACCGGCCTGTCCGACTACATCGTCATGGTCCGTGGCCGCACCCGCGCCTTCCTCGCCGGGCCGCCGCTGCTGAAGGCCGCCACCGGCGAGATCGCGACCGAAGAGGAGCTTGGCGGCGCCGAGATGCACACGCAGGTGTCGGGACTTGGCGACTACCTCGCCGAGGATGACCGCGACGCCCTGCGCATCGCGCGCGAGATCATGGCGGCGCTGGAATGGGAACGGCCGGGCAGGGCGAGCGCGGAATATAAGCCGCCGCGCTACGATCAAGACGAACTGCTCGGCATTATGCCGATGGACCACAAGCGCTCCGTGGACATGAAGCAGGTGATCGCACGTATCGTCGATGATTCCGACTTCACCGAGATGGCGCCGAACTACGGCCCGGCCACCGTCTGCGGCCATGCCCGCATCGAGGGCCAGACCATCGGCATCATCACCAACAACGGTCCGCTCGATCCGGCCGGTGCCAACAAGGCGACGCATTTCATCCAGGCGTGCTGCCAAACCCGAACGCCGCTGCTCTATCTGAACAACACCACCGGCTACATGGTCGGCAAAGCTTACGAAGAAGCCGGCATGATCAAGCATGGCTCCAAGATGATCCAGGCGGTGACGTCGGCGACAGTGCCGCAGATCACCATCTATTGCGGCGCCTCGTTCGGCGCCGGCAATTACGGCATGTGCGGGCGCGGCTTCCATCCGCGCTTCTGCTTCTCCTGGCCCAACGCCAAGACTGCCGTGATGGGCGGTGAGCAGGCCGCCGAGACCATGGCGATCGTCACCGAAGCCGCAGCCGCGCGTCGCGGCAAGCCGGTCGAAAAAGAAAAGCTCGATGGCATGAAGGCGCAGATCGTCGGCGTGTTCGACGGCCAGATGGACGTGTTCTCGACCAGCGCGCGCGTGCTCGACGACGGCGTGATCGATCCGCGCGACACCCGCGCGGTGCTGTCCGAAGTGCTCGCGATCTGTCGTGAAGGTGACGCGCGGAGCCCACAGCGCATGCAATTCTCGGTGGCCCGCCCATGAGGAACGGATCAGTGCAGCACCGGCCGTTCTTCAAGGTCCTGATCGCCAATCGCGGCGAGATCGCACTGCGGGTGATGCGCAGCGCGCGGAAGCTCGGCCTCGGCGTCGTCGCGGTCTATTCGGATGCGGATAGGGATGCGCTTCATGTGCAACAGGCCGACCAGGCCGTGCGAGTCGGCGAAGCGCTGCCGGCGCAGTCCTATCTCAACATCGCCGCGATCATAGCGGCCGCAAAGGCCAGCGGCGCGGATGCCGTTCATCCCGGCTATGGCTTCCTCGCCGAGAACGAGGAGTTTGCGCAAGCCTGCAAGGATGCCGGCCTCGTCTTCATCGGCCCGTCGCCGCAGGCGATCGAGACAATGGGCAACAAGGCCGGTGCCAAGGAGATCATGAAAAAGGCCGGCGTGCCCGTCGTGCCCGGCTATCAGGGCGCCGATCAGGGCGATGAAGTCATGCTCGCGGAGGCGAGAGAGATCGGCTTTCCCGTGATGATCAAGGCGGTCGCCGGCGGCGGTGGACGCGGGATGCGGCTCGTTGCGGATGCCAATTCGTTCCCCGAGGCACTGCGTAGCGCGCGGTCCGAGGCGAAGGCGGCGTTTGGCGATCCCACGGTGATCCTCGAACGCGCCATCCAGAATCCCCGTCACATCGAAATTCAGGTGTTCGGCGACAGCCATGGCAACGCCATCCATCTTGGCGAGCGCGACTGCTCGGTGCAGCGGCGGCACCAGAAACTAATCGAGGAGGCGCCGTCGACCGCAGTCACGCCCGACCTGCGTGCGAAGATGGGCGAGGTCGCGGTCGCCGCGGTGAAGGCGTTGCGTTACGAGGGCGCCGGCACGCTCGAATTTCTGCTCGATGCGAGCGGCGGATTCTACTTCATGGAGATGAATACGCGTCTCCAGGTCGAGCATCCCGTCACCGAGGCCATCACCGGGCTCGATCTCGTCGAATTGCAGCTGCGCGTCGCGCGCGGCGAGTCGCTGCCGCTCAAGCAGCAGGACATTCGCTTCACAGGCCACGCCATCGAGGTGCGGCTGTGCTCGGAGGACGCCGCGCAGGATTTCATGCCGCAGTCCGGGCGCATGGCGCGCTGGCAGGTGCCGGATGGCATCCGCGTCGAACATGCGCTGCAATCGGGCTCCGAGATTCCGCCGTTCTACGATTCCATGATCGCGAAGGTGATCGGCCATGGCGCGACCCGCGAGGAGGCGAGGGGGCGGCTGATCGTCGGCCTGGAGCAACTGACCGGATTTGGTGTGACTACCAATCAGACTTTCCTGATGTCATGCCTGCGTCATCCCGGCTTCGCCAAAGGCGAGGCGACCACGGCGTTCATTGGTGCCCATCGCGACGAGCTGCTGGCGCCGCGCGCGGACGCCGCATTCGACATGGCCTTGGCCGGCCTGCTGCTCTACGTCACGAACCCCCAGGCACCGTCGTGGCGCCGCGGACGGAGCCTCGCGGCAACGTTCCCGCTGCCGGCGAAAATCGAGATCGCAGGCCAGGCGCTTGAGCTAGAAGTCTGGCGCGAGCGCGATGGCAGCTACATTGTTGCCAGGGACGGCCGGCAAGACAAGTTCGAGATCGACCAACTCGATCTCGACGTGATTCGCTTCCGCCATGACGGCGTGATGGACAGTGCCAAATTCCTGCGCGACGGCGACCGGCTCCACCTCCAGCGCCGCGGCATCCCGCTCGCGGCGACCGATCTCACCCTCGCCGCGCCGAAGGCGGCCGCAAGCAACGGAGACGGCAAGGTTCGCGCTGCCATGAACGGCCGCGTCGTTGCCGTCCTGGTCAAGCCGGGCGACCGCGTCACTGCCGGCCAGCCGGTGATGACGCTGGAAGCGATGAAGATGGAGCATGTCCACAAGGCCGGCATCGACGGCGTCGTCGCCGCGATCGACGTCGCCGAGGGCGAGCAGGTGACAACGGGCCGGATCGTGGCGGAGATCGGGGCTGAGTAGGGCGGCAAGCTCAACTCGTCGCCCCGGCGAAGGCCGGGACGACAGCGGAGCTACTGGCTCCGCCCCGTTCCGCCATTGAGCAAGCACGCCACCTGGTGCCCGTCCCCCGCGTCCACCAACGCCGGTCGTTCCGTCCTGCATCGCTCCATCGCATACCGGCAGCGGGTGTGAAACGCACAGCCCGGCGGCGGATTGACCGGGCTTGGCACGTCGCCGTCGACCAGCGGCACGAGCTTTTTGGCGAGCGGGTTGGCGACCGGTACCGAGGCGAGCAGGGCCTGCGTGTAGGGATGGCGCGGATTGCGGAACAGCTCGTCCTTGTCCGCGATCTCGACGATGCGGCCGAGATACATCACGGCGACGCGGTGACTGATATGGGCGACCACGGCGAGGTCATGCGCGATGAAGAGGTAGGAGAAGCCGTGCTGCCGTTGCAGATCGATCAGGAGATTGATCACCTGCGCCTGGATCGAGACATCGAGCGCGGAGACCGGCTCGTCGCAGACGATCAGGCGGGGCCCGAGCGCCAGCGCGCGGGCGATGCAGATGCGCTGGCGCTGGCCGCCGGAGAATTGATGCGGGAAGTTGCGCATCTGGTCGGGCCGCAAGCCAACCTGCTCGAACAGCTGTGCGGTACGTGCCTCCAGCGCTTTGCCGGTCGCGAGCCCGTGCACGAACAGCGGCTCGCCCACGATGTCTCCGGCAGTCATGCGCGGGTTGAGCGAGGCGAAAGGATCCTGGAATACGATCTGCATCGAACGACGGTGTGGCCGCAGCGCGGACTTGGAGAGATGCGTGATGTCCTCGCCTTCGAGGCGAATCTGGCCCGAGGTCGGCTCGACCAGCCGCAGCACGCTGCGCGCCACCGTCGACTTGCCGCAGCCGGATTCGCCGACAAGGCCCAGCGTCTCCCCGACCCCAACCGAAAACGAGACGCCGTCGACCGCATGCACTGTGCCGATTTGTCGGCGCAACACGCCGGCGCGCACCGGATAGTGCTTCTTGAGTTCGGTGACTTCGAGCAGTGCGTCGGTCATGCCACCTCCGCCACTTCGGCTGCGCGCCAGCAGGCCGCGAGATGGCCGCCGCCCCAATCGATGAGCGGCGGATATTCGGCCTCGCAGCGCTTGATCGCGAGCTTGCAGCGTGGCGCGAACGCGCAACCTTTGGGCAGCCCCACCAGCGACGGCACGGTGCCGGGAATTTCGTTCAACCGTGCCGGCGCGGCAACGCCGGGCGCCGGCACCGCCGGGATCGATGCCATCAATCCGCGCGTGTAGGGGTGCTTTGGCGCGGCGAACAGCGCCTCGACGCTCGCTTCCTCGACCTTGCGTCCCGCATACATCACGATGACGCGTTGCGCGGTCTGCGCGACGACGCCGAGATCATGCGTGATCAGCACGAGCCCGGTGCCGAGCTCTTTCTGAAGGTCTAGGATCAGCGCCAGAATCTGCGCCTGGATGGTGACGTCGAGCGCGGTCGTGGGCTCGTCCGCGATCAGCAGCACCGGCCGGCACGCCAGCGCCATCGCGATCATGGCGCGCTGGCGCATGCCGCCGGACAGCTGATGCGGATATTCCCGCGCGCGCCGAGCCGGCTCGGGGATGCGCACCAGGCGCAGCATCTCGATTGCGATGCCCCGGGCCTCTTTGCTCGACATGTTCCGGTGCAGCCGCACGGTCTCGACGATCTGGTCGCCGATCCGCATCACCGGATTGAGCGAGGTCATCGGCTCCTGGAAGATCATCGAGATGCGGTTGCCCCTGACGGCACGCATCTCTGCTTCGTCCAGCGTCAGAAGGTCGGTGCCTTCGAGCGTGACGGAGCCGCCGACGATGCGGCCGGGTGGATCCGGCACCAGCCGCATCAGCGATAGTGCAGTGACGCTCTTGCCGCAGCCGGATTCGCCGACGATCGCCAGCGTCTCGCCGCGCTTCACCGTGAAGGAAACATCATCGACGGCCTTGAACAGACCGGAGTTGGTGAAGAACACCGTCTTCAGGTTCTTCACCTCGATCACGAGATCGGAGTTCTCAGCCATCAGCCGCGCTGCCGGGGATCGAGGATGTCGCGCAAGGCGTCACCGAACAGATTGGCGCCGAACACCGCGAGGCTGATGGCGATGCCCGGGAAGATCACCAGCCATGGCGCCGTGCGGACATATTCGGCGGCGGATTCAGAGAGCATGCGCCCCCACGACGGGTACGGCTCGGGAATGCCGAGGCCGAGGAAGGAGAGCGAGGCTTCCGTGAGGATAGTCGAGCCGAGCTGGGCCGTCGCAAGCACGATCAGCGGCGCCAGCGTATTCGGCAGCACGTGACGGAGCGCAATGCGTACCTCGCTCATGCCGATCGACTTGGCGGCCTCGATGAATGGCAGCTCGCGCAGCGCCAGCGTGTTGGCGCGGATGACGCGCGAGACGGTCGGGATCAGCGGAATGGCGATCGCAATGATGACGTTCGGCAAGGACGGCCCAAGCGCCGCGGTCATGATCAGGGCCAGCACCAGCAGCGGCAGCGCCTGGAGGACATCGGAGACGCGCTGGAACACGAGATCGACCCAGCCGGAGAGATAGCCGGAGGTGAGGCCGACGATCACGCCGATGCTGCCGCCGAGCGCCGTCGAGCCGATGCCGACCGCGAGCGAGATCCGCGCGCCATGAATGATGCGGCTGAAGACATCGCGGCCGAAGGAATCCGTGCCCATCCAGTGTGCCAGGCTTGGACGCGCCAGTGCCCGAGCGGCATCGATCGTCAGCGGATCGTAACGCGCGATGAAGTCGGCGAAGATCGCGGTGAACACGAACAGGGTCATGATGACGAGCCCGGCCGCGCCCAGCACATGCCGCTGCGCCAAAAACAGCACGCGCCGCCAGCCGACGGTCGCGTGCGCCCCGGCGCGCCTCAGTTCAACGTCATAGTCGATCGCAGCCAACAGGTTCTCCTAATCCGTGTACCGGATACGCGGGTCGAACACCGCGTACAGCATGTCCACGATGAAATTCGCGCTCACCACGACGATGGCAATCAGCATCACCAGGTTCTGCACGATCGGATAATCGCGCCAGCGAATCGCCTCGACCAGGAAGCGCGCGACGCCGGGGATGTTGAACACCGTCTCCGTCACGATGAGGCCGCCGATCAGGAACGCCGCTTCGATGCCAATCACGGTGATGACGGGCAGAATCGCATTCTTCAGCGCATGCTGATAGTTCACAGCGGCGTCCGATGCGCCCTTGGCACGCGCGGTGCGGATATAGTCCTGCCGCAGCACCTCCAGCATCGAGGATCGCGTGATGCGCATGGTCAGTGCCGCGCTGCGGAAGCCGACGGCTGCGGCGGGCACGGCATAGGTCGCAAACGCTTCCAGCCAAGTCGCTGGATTCGGGTTGAAGATCGGCATCTGGTTGAACATCGCCACCGAGGCGGTGAGGATGAGCAGGCCAAGCCAGAACGAAGGCAGCGACAATCCGCTGAGGCTCACCACACGCAATGCGTAGTCGAGCCTCGTTCCCTGCTTCACCGCGCTGATCACGCCAAGGGGGATGCCGATCGAGGTCGAGAACAACAGCGCCAGGCCCGCGAGCCGTGCGGTGATCGGGATCCGTGGCAGGATCTCCTGGAGCGCCGGCTTCTCGGAGACGTAGGAGTAGCCAAAATCGCCGCGCAGGAAGCCGCTGATCCAGTGCCAATATTGCACCACCAGCGGCTGGTCGATGCCGAGCTCCTTCTCCAGATTGGCCTTGTCGGCGGGGTCCACATAGCCCGCGGCGGCGAACAGGATGTCGACGATATTCCCGGGGACGATGCGCAGCAGGAAGAAGATGACGATCGAGATCCCGAACAGGGTCAGGAGCATCAGCAACAGGCGCCGCACCAGATAGGCAAACATGCATCGCCTCCCGTCGAACCCGTCAGCCGCCCGCGCTACTTGTCCATCCAGACGTCCTCGTAGCGATAGCCATTGTAGGAGCTGTTCGACATCACCGTCACGCCCTTGACGTAAGGTTGCCAGCAGCTGCCGGTACGTGCGTGGAAGATGATCGGGCGGGCGACGTCCTCCTGCAGCTTCTTGTCGATGTCCCACACCAGCTTCTTGCGCTTGTTAATGTCGGTCTCCTGGGACTGCACGTCGAACAGCTTTTCGATCTCCTTGTTGCAGTAATTGGTGTAGTTGCGCTCGGAGCCGCAGGAATAGTTCTCGTAGAAGGACTGGTCGGGGTCGTCGACGGCATTGCCGGTCAAATTGAGCCCGAGCATGTAATCCTTCCGCGCGATCTTCGGGAACCAGTTTGCGGTCTCGACCACGTCGAGCTCGCCGTCGATATAGATACTCTTGAGCTGATCGATCAGAATCACCGCAGGATCGCGGTAGACCGGAATGTTGCGGGTCGAGACCTTGACGGCGAGATGCTTATCCGGCCCATAGCCGGCCTTCTGCATCAGCTTTTTCGCTTCCTCACGGTTGGCGTTGATGTCGGGGCCGTAGCCCGGAATGGTCTCGAGCATCTCCTTCGGCATCCCCCACAGCCCATTCGGCGGCGGCAGCAGGGTGCCGCCGATGTCACCCTGGCCCTCGAACAAGATCGAGATGAAGGCCTTTCGGTCGAGCGACAGCGCCATGGCGCGACGGATGTCGATATTGTCGAACGGCGGCGCGGACGAATTGACGATGATGTTGGTGGCGACATTGTTGGGCTCGACCACGCAGACCGCGTTCGGCGCCTGCGATTTGACGTCCTTGAGCAGCGGGATGCTCACCTCGGTCGGGAAGGTCATGTCGAACTTGCCGGCGACGAACGCGAGGATCGCGGTGGAGCGGTTCGGGATGATGGTGAACTCGATGCCGTCGAGATAGGGCCGGCCCTTGCGCCAATAGTCGGGATTGCGGGTCAGCTTGATCGATTCATTGGCCTTGAA
The DNA here is from genome assembly GCF_023100665.1 of Bradyrhizobium sp. CW1. Taxonomy (NCBI): domain Bacteria; kingdom Pseudomonadati; phylum Pseudomonadota; class Alphaproteobacteria; order Hyphomicrobiales; family Nitrobacteraceae; genus Bradyrhizobium; species Bradyrhizobium sp. CW1. The sequence goes on along the minus strand of NZ_CP064684.1, from coordinate 7,906,704 downwards.
CTCGACGAACTTGAACGGCCCGGTGCCGATCGGGTGCGTGCGCATGTCGCCGGGCGAGACGTGGCAGGGATAGACCGGCGTGTAGCCCGAGGCGAGCAGCGCCAGCAGCGAAGGCTGTGGCCGCTTCAGATTGAAGGAGACCTCGAGATCGCCGTTGGTGGAGACGTCGTTGACCTGTTCGTACCAGCTCTTGCGCGGGTTCTGCCGGAACTTCTGCTGCGACTTGCCCATCAGCATGTCGAAGGTGCATTTGACGTCCGCCGAGGTGAACGGCTTGCCGTCGTGCCACTTCACGCCCTGGCGTAGCTTGAAGGTCAGCGTCTTGTTGTCGTTGACCCAGGCCCAGCTCTCGGCGAGCTCGGGCACGATGGTGTCCATGCTGTTCTGCGCCACGTCCTGCTTGTAGATGACGAGGTTGTTGAACACCGGCATGAAGGGAACGTTGAGCGAGTAGGTCGCGCCTTCGTGGATCGAGGCATTGCCGGGACTGTCGCGGTGGTACATCCGCAAAATGCCGCCCTGCTTGGGCTCGCTGGCGAGTGCAACGCTCGAAAACGCAAGCAAAGATAGCGCCGCCGTCGCGGCGAGCGCCCGTACGCTCCGCATCCTCGTCCTCCCTGGACATCGGCCTTTTGCGGCCTGTTTGTCCCGACGATAGCGGCGCGTGCGCGGTGAGGCAACCGTCAAGGTCCGCTACTCTCTCGGCAATTCGGACGACGGAAGGCCGCAGGGGTGTCTCTCACGATGAGAGGGAAGTTTCTCCGGCGACAGCGGCCCTTCACACAATCCTTGACGCCTTGTTCCCCCAATACCGGTCCCGCAGCAGCCGCTTGTACAGCTTCCCCGTCGGCAGCCGCGGCAACTCCTTCTCGAAATCGACCGAGCGCGGCACCTTTTGCCGCGACAGCGACGCCCCGCAGAACGCGATCAGCTCCTCGGCGAGCGCCTCGCCCGGCACGGCCCCGGGCATCGGCTGCACCACCGCCTTCACCTCTTCGCCGAGATCGGAATTGGGCACGCCGAACACCGCGGCGTCCGCAACCTTCGGATGGGTGATCAACAGATTCTCGCACTCCTGCGGATAAATGTTCACGCCGCCGGAGATGATCATGAAGGTCGCGCGGTCCGTTAGATAAAGGAAACGATCCTCGTCGACATAGCCGACGTCGCCGACCGTGCTCATGCTGCCGTCGGCCGAGCGCGCTTCCCTGGTCTTCTCCGGGTCGTTGAAATATTCGAATGGCGAGGCCGTCTTGAACCAGACCTGACCCGGCGTGCCGGTCGGGCATGGCTTCATGTTTTCGTCGAGAATGTGGAGATCGCCGAGCAGGACCTTGCCGACGGTGCCGCGATGGGCGAGCCATTCCGCGCTGTCGCAGGCGGTGAAGCCAAGGCCTTCGGTCGCGCCGTAGTACTCGTGGATGATCGGTCCCCACCATTTGATCATGTCGTCCTTGACCAGGGCGGGGCAGGGCGCGGCGGCATGGATCGCGATCTCGAGCGACGACAGGTCGTAGCGCGTGCGCACCTCCTCCGGCAGCTTGAGCATGCGCGAGAACATCGTCGGCACCAACTGGGTGTGAGTGATACCCCACCGCTCGACGAGCTGGAGGTAACGCTCGGGATCGAAATTCTCCATGATGATCGCGGTGCCGCCCATGCGGATCGTGAGGTTCACGGCGGCCTGCGGCGCCGAATGATAGAGCGGCGCCGGCGACAGGTAGATCATGCCCTCGCGGTAGTGCCAAAGCTTTGTCAGGAAATCGAACAACGGCAGATTGTGTTTCGGCGGCTCCTCCGGAAGCGGCCGCAGAATCCCTTTTGGCCGTCCCGTCGTGCCCGATGAATACAGCATGGCGGTGCCGAGCCATTCATCCGGGATCGGCGTCTTCGGCAGGTCGGCGGTTACCTCAGTGAGGCCGACGATGCGCTCGCTCTCGCCCGGGCCGTCGGCGACGATGCACAGCTTGATGTCGGGGCAGACCTTGATCGCCTCGCGGGCGATATCGAGCTTCGCAACCGACGTGATCAGGATTTTCGACTGGCTGTTGACCAGGAGATAGGCGAACTCGCCCGGCGTCAGGAACGAGTTGATGCAGGTGTAGTAGAGGCCGGAGCGCTCGCCCGCGCCGCAGGCTTCGAGGTAGCGGGAATTGTTCTCCATGAAGATCGAGTAGTGGTCGAGCCGCTTCAGGCCATACTTGCGGAACAGGTGCGCCAGCCGATTGCTGCGCGCATCGAGCTCGCGATAGGTGACGGCCTCGCCGGTCGTCGCCATGATGAAGGCGGGCTGGAGTGGGCGCAGGCGGGCATGCTGACCTGGGTACATCAGTCCTCCGGCTTTGGATCATGCGGCAAGAAGCAGGATTTCGCGCACTTGAGCGGGGCTGTCGATCTTGCGCGGGTTGCGCGGGATCCAGTTCGTGCGCATCGCAGCGTCCGCGATGGCGTCGAAATGCTCCGGCGAGACGCGCACATCGGCGAGGCTGCGCGGCATGCCGAGCGAGCGGATGAAGGCATCGAGCACATCGGCTGCCGCGTGGCCGGGAAAGCCCATTGCGGCCGCGACGATCATCTGGCGCTCGGCATTGTCGCGCGCATTCCAGCGCATCACGGCCGGCAGCATGACGCAGGAGGTGTAGCCATGCGGTACGTCGAAGGCTGCGCCCAGCACGTAACCGATGCCGTGGCTCGCGCCCATCGGCACGCCAGCGGCGAGCGCGCCCATCGACAGCCAGGTGCCGATCTGCGCATCCATTCGCGCGTCGAGGTCAGCAGGGTCAGCCTTCACCCGTGGCAGCGCGTCGGCGAGCATGGCGAGGCCCTTCACCGATTGCGCGTCGGCATAGGGGTGCGTCTCGCGCGAGCAGATCGCCTCGACGCAATGATCGATGGCGCGGATGCCGGTCGAGAGGAATAGCCATTCCGGCGTGTGCACGGTGATGGCGGGATCGAGGATGGTCGCGCGCGGAACGCTGAGCGGATGCCGTAGCATCTGTTTCACATGGGCGGTGCGGTCGGTGACGCCTGCGATCGAGCTGAACTCGCCGCCGGCGATCGTGGTCGGCACGCTGATCTGACGCACGGTCGGCGCCGTCATCTCGGGCGCGACGCCCTTGTGCACGCGGATACGCTCGATGCCGTCGACATCGTCGATGCCGTTGGCGAGGCAGAGCTGCACCGCCTTGGCGCCGTCGGTGATCGAGCCGCCGCCCACGGTGACGATCAGGTCGGCGCCCGCTTCGCGCGCCGCATTGGTGGCGGCGATCACCGCCTCGCGCGGGGTGTGCGCCGGCATGGCATCGAAGACGCCCGCGCAATTTGTGCCCAGGGCTTGTTTGATCTTGGCGATTTCGTCGGTCTGCCGGTTGAGCGTGCCCGAGACCATCAGGAAGGCGCGGCGCGTCCCCAGCCGGTCCATCTGGGCGACCACGGCCTCGGCCGCGGGGTGGCCGAACACGACTTCCTCGATCGCGCCGTAAACGACACGTCCCTGGTGCACGCCTGTCCTCCCCGGACAATTCGTCTTGTTTTATGAGGAGCAATCTAGCCGAGCCGGCTCCGCCCGTCATGTGCGAAGACGCTAACGCACTCTCCGCTTGCTCTCCCGGCTTACGGGGAGAGGCCAACAAGCCCTGTCAACCCGTCATCCGGCCAGGGCATTCCTCCGAGCATTGCCTGCGCTTTGGTCTTGAAGAGTTCATCATTGCCACCCATCTTGTGGCGCCCGCGGGTACAGGCGTACCCTGCTTTTTCCGCGGCTTTGATGCGAGGACCTGGGATGACTGGACCGGACGGAAGCGAGCAATTTGTCAAAACGCACGATTTCGTTTCGCCTCGGCCTTACGCCATCGTCGGCCTTCTCGCCGCGGCGTTCGTGCTCACCGGTTGCGGCCAGCCGGCCTCGCAAGCGAGCGCTCCCCCGCCGGCGCCGGTAACCGTCGCCCAACCGGTCAAGCGCACCGTCACCGATTGGGACGAGTTCACCGGCCGCTTCGAGGCGATGGAGGAGGTGCAGGTCCGCCCGCGCGTCGGCGGGTTCGTCAACTCTGTCGAATTCCAGGATGGCGCCATCGTGCGTCAGGGCGATCTGCTCTACGTCATCGACCCACGTCCGTTCGAGGCGGTGGCCACGCAGGCCGAGGGGCAGCTTTCCGATGCCCGTGCCAAGGTGGAGCTTGCAAAGCGGGAGCTCGATCGCGGTTTGAGCCTGGTGCAGACCAGCGCCGTCTCCGAGCAGGTGGTCGATCAGCGCCGTCAGGCCTTGCAGGCTGCGCACGCTGCCGAAACACAGGCCGAGGGTGCGCTCAAAGTCGCCAAGCTCAATATCGAATTCACGCATGTGACGGCGCCGCTGACCGGCCGCGTCAGCCGCCACCTTGTCAGCCCTGGCAATCTCGTGCAGGGCAGCGATACCGGAACGTCGACGCTGCTCACCTCGATCGTGACGCTCGACCCGATCTATATCTATTTCGACATGGATGAGGCGACCTTCATCAAATACAGCAAGCTGTGGTTCGAAGGCCGCCGCCCGAGTTCGCGCGATACGGCGAACCCGGTGCAGGTGACGCTCGCCGGCGAGACGAAACCATCCCGTGAAGGCAGCATCAATTTCCTCGACAACCGCCTCGATGTCTCCACCGGCACGCTGCGCAGCCGCGCCGTGGTCAAGAACACCGATCTTTCGATCCTGCCCGGTCAGTTCGGGCGTATCAGACTGATCGGCAGCGCGCCCTATGAAGCGCTGCTGATCCCCGACGTTGCGGTCGCAACTGACCAGTCCCGCAAGATCGTGTTCGTGGTCAAGCCGGACGACACCGTCGAGGCGCGTCCCGTGACGCTCGGACCGCTCGACGAGGGCCTGCGCGTGATCCGCGAGGGATTGAAGGCGGACGACCGCGTCATCGTCAACGGCATCCAGCGCGCCCGCGTCGGTGCCAAGGTCGCACCGCAGACGGCACCAGCGCCCGCCGGTGGCAAATCATGAATCTTGGCCGTCTCTCCATCAACCAGCCCATCCTGGCGATGGTGCTGTCGATCGTGCTGCTGATCGTCGGCGCGCTGGCCTATACCACGCTGCCGGTCTCCGAATATCCGCAAGTGGTGCCGCCGACCGTCGTCGTCACCACGCAATATCCCGGCGCCTCCGCGCAGACCGTGTCCGACACGGTTGCCGCACCCATCGAGCAGGAGATCAACGGCGTCGAGGACATGCTGTATCTCTACAGCCAGGCGACCTCGAACGGCCAGCTCACCATCACCGTCACTTTCAAGCTCGGCACCGATCTCGACAAAGCCCAGGTGCTGGTGCAGAACCGCGTTGCGATCGCGCAGCCGCGTTTGCCTGAAGAGGTTCAGCGCAACGGCGTCACCACGCGCAAGAACTCGCCCGACATCCTGATGGTCGTGTTCATGCTGTCGCCCGACGACACGTTCGACCAGCTCTACATCTCCAACTATGCGCTGCTCCAGGTCCGCGATCAGCTGCTGCGGATCGACGGCGTCGGCGACATCCAGATCTTCGGCGCGCGCGATTATTCGATGCGGCTATGGCTCGATCCTGACCGGATCGCCAATCTCGGCCTGACCGCAACCGAGGTGCTCGCCGCGATCCGCGCGCAGAACGTGCAGATCGCGGGCGGCCAGATCGCCGAACCGCCGATCGCCGACCGCGCCTTCCAGCCGAACCTCACCTTCACCGGGCGATTGAAAGACCAGAAGCAGTTCGAGGACATCCTGATCAAGGCCGGCTCCGACGGCCGCACGGTGCGCCTGCGCGACGTCGCCCGTATCGAGCTTGGTGCTCTCGCCTACTCCACCAACAGCTTCCTGCTGCGCAAATCGGCGGTCGCCATGCTGGTGACGCAGCGGCCGGGATCGAACGCGCTCGCGACCGCGAAGAACATTTCGGACACCATGACGAAGCTGAAGGAGACCTTTCCGAAAGGCCTCGACTTCAATATCGGCTACAACCCGACCGAGTTCATCGCGCAGTCCGTCCACGAGCTGATCAAGACCATCTACGAGGCCATGTTGCTCGTGGTCGTCGTCGTGCTGGTGTTCCTGCAGGGATGGCGTCCCGCGATCATTCCGATCATCGCGATTCCGGTTTCGCTGGTCGGCACCTTCGCGGTGATGGCGGCGCTCGGCTTCTCGATCAACAATCTCACGCTGTTCGGGCTCGTTCTCGCCGTCGGTATCGTGGTCGACGACGCCATCGTGGTGGTCGAGAATGTCGAGCGGCATCTCGAGCATGGCATGAGCCGGCGCGATGCCGCGCTGAAGACCATGGAGGAGGTCGGCGGCGCATTGGTGTCGATCGCGCTGGTGCTGTGCGCGGTGTTCGTCCCGACCGCATTTCTGGGCGGAATTTCGGGTCAGTTCTTCCAGCAATTCGCCGTCACCATTGCGGTCGCGACCGCAATCTCCTGCTTCTGCTCGTTGACGCTATCGCCGGCGCTGGCCTCGCTTCTCCTCGTCCCCCACGAGGAGAAACGGCCGCCCGCGCGCTGGAATCTTGTTGCACGCGGCTGGAACGCTTTCACTGGCGTGTTTAACCGCGTGTTCGACCGTCTCGCGCATGGCTACGCCGGCCTCGCCAATTTCGTGATCCGGCATTCGGCGGTGATGATCCTGATCTACGTCGTGCTGATCGGCAGCGCCGGCTGGCTGATCGCCACCACGTCGCAAGGCTTTATTCCGGCGCAGGACCGCGGCTACGTCATCATCTCCGTGCAATTGCCGGGCGCCGCTTCGCTGGCGCGCACCACCGAGGTCGTGCGCGAGATCGAGCGGATCGCGCTGGATACGCCGGGTATCATCCGCGTGGCCGCTTTCGCCGGCTTCTCCGGCGCGACGCGGACGCAGGCCGGCAACGCGGCGGCGCTCTTCCCAGTGTTCGACGAGCCCGAGGCGCGGATCAAGAAAGGATTGTCTGCGAACGCCATCACGGTCGAGCTGCGCAAACGCTTGGCCGCGATTCAGGGTGCCTTCATCATCGTGATTCCGCCGCCGGCCGTGCCCGGCATCGGCACCGGTGGCGGCTTCACCATCCGCATCCAGGACCGCCAGGGCCGTGGGCCGGAGATGCTCGCCGCGGCTACTGACGAGCTTGTCGCCGCGGCGCGCAAATCGCCCTCGCTGCTCGCTCCCTCCGTGTTCTCGCCGTTCTCGGCCAATACGCCGCAGCTCTTCGTCGACATCGACCGCACCAAGGCGCAGAAGCTCGGCGTTCCCATCGCCGGCATCAACGACACGATCCAGACCTATTTCGGATCGACTTATGTCAACGACTTCAACCTGTTCGGCCGCACCTACCACGTCACCGCGCAGGCCGACTTCCCGTTCCGGAAAGAGCCGAGCGATCTCTCGCGGTTGCGCACGCGCAACGCCTCCGGCGACATGGTGATGCTCGGCAGCGTGGTCGAGTTCAAGGACGTTTCCGGCCCTGACCGCGTCGCGCGCTACAATCTCTACGCGGCCTCCGAGCTGCAGGGCGAGCCGGCGCCGGGCACCAGCTCGACCACCGCGCTCAACGCGATCAAGAAGCTCGCCGACGACACCCTCCCGAGTGGCTTCAGCTTCGAGTGGACCGATCTGTCCTACCAGCAGATCACGGGCGGCAATGCGGGTCTCTACGTATTCCCGATCTGCGTGCTGTTCGTCTATCTGGTGCTTGCCGCGCAATACGGCAGCTGGACCCTGCCGTTCGCGGTGATCCTGATCGTGCCGATGTGCCTGTTGGCGGCCACCATCGGCGTGCGCATCATGGGGCAGGACGTCAACATCCTCACCCAGATCGGTTTCGTCGTGCTGGTGGGGCTGGCGGCAAAGAACGCGATCCTGATCGTCGAGTTCGCGCGCGACATCGAGAAAGAAGGCAAGCCGCGGCTGGAGGCCGTGATCGACGCCTGCCGCCTGCGCCTGCGGCCGATCCTGATGACGTCCTTCGCCTTCATCCTCGGCGTCTTGCCGCTGGTGATCTCGTCCGGCTCGGGCTCGGAGATGCGGCAAGCCGTCGGCGTCGCCGTGTTCTTCGGCATGATCGGTGTCACCCTGTTTGGGCTTCTGTTCACGCCGATCTTCTATGTGGTGGTGCGGAACCTGGCCGAGGGGAAGAACGAGGGGAAGCCGAAGGCGGTGGGCTGATAAGTATCAAATGGCGCGCCACCGACCCTTCAATATTCACGCTGTCGTCCCGGCGAAGGCCGGGACCCATAACCCTCGAACGTGGTTTAGTGAAGATTCGTCGTTCGGTACTCCTACCGACCGCAACCGAGGGATTCCGCGGTATGGGTCCCGGCCCCCGTGCGCAATTGCGTACTAGGCCGGGACGACGCCGTTTGCTTGGCACGCCCTTCATACTAACGACCAACATGCAATGGATGGGCACCGCCGGGGTTCTTCACTAGTATCCGCGCGATTTCAAAACAGAAAACTGCTGGGAGCTAACAGATGAAATCAGCACTTTTGGCCGCTGTCGCAATTTCGGCTTTGCTGCTGGCCGCGCCGGCCTCTGCGCAAGGCGTCAAGATCGGCATCCTCAACGACCAGTCCGGCGTCTACGCCGATTACGGCGGCAAATGGTCGGTCGAGGCCGCCCGGATGGCGATCGAGGATTTCGGCGGCGAGGTGCTGGGCCAGAAGGTGGAGCTCGTCACCGCCGACCACCAGAACAAGCCGGATCTCGCGACCTCGATCGCGCGCCGCTGGTACGATGTCGAGAACGTCGACATGATCACGGAGCTGACGACCTCATCGGTCGCGCTCGCGATCCACGAGCTTTCCAAGGAAAAGAAGAAGATCGACATCGTCGTCGGCGCTGCGACCTCGCGCCTCACCGGCGATGCCTGCCAGCCCTATGGCTTCCACTGGGCTTATGACACCCGCGCGCTCGGTGTCGGCACCGGCGGCTCGCTGACCAAGGCCGGCGGCGACAGCTGGTTCTTCCTCACCGCGGACTACGCCTTCGGCTACGCGCTGGAGAAGGACACCAGCGAGATCGTCACCGCCAATGGCGGCAAGGTGCTCGGTTCGGTGCGCGTGCCGCTCAACTCCTCGGACTTCTCCTCCTTCCTGCTCCAGGCGCAGAGCTCGAAGGCGAAGATCGTCGGCCTTGCCAATGCCGGCCTCGACACCACCAATTCGATCAAGCAGGCGTCCGAGTTCGGCATCGTCTCCGGTGGCCAGAAGCTCGCGGGCCTCTTGATGACGCTCGCCGAAGTGAACGGCCTCGGCTTGCAGGCCGCGCAAGGCCTGGTGCTGACCGAGGGCTATTACTGGGACATCAACGACCGCACGCGCCATCTCGGCGAACGCTTTCTCAAGCGCACCGGCCGGATGCCGAACATGATCCAGGCCGGCACCTATTCGGCGACGCTGAGCTATCTCAAGGCGGTCAAGGCCGCCGGGTCCAAGGATCCGGATGCGGTCGCCAAGAAGCTGAAGGAGCTGCCGGTCGACGACGACTTCGCGCAAGGCGGCAAGGTGCTCGAGAACGGCCGCATGGTCCACGACATGTATCTGTTCGAGGTCAAGAAGCCCGCGGAATCGAAGAAGCCCTGGGACTATTACAAGCAGCTCGCGGTCGTTCCCGGCGAGAAGGCGTTCTTCACTGCCAAGGAGAGCGGCTGCCCGCTGACGAAGTGAGGATCTCTATGTCGTCCTGGCGAAAGCCAGGACCCATTACCCCGACAGCCGCTTGTTGAAACAAGCTGTCGCCGCCATCGTGCCCATAACCGTGTCCTGTGGTTATGGGTCCAGGCCTCCGCCAGGACGACGGCGGGGCAAGTGGCCGTATGTCGGCTGCCTCACACCAGTCGCAGCACCGCCGCCCCCAGCGCCCCCGCCCACAGCGCAATGGCCGCGATACCCTGAATAAAAAATCCCGGGCCGCGTTTTGCGGCGGCCTTCGAATAGCCGATGAAGTAAACGATGCGGCCGACGATCCAGACCGCGCCGATCGCCGCTGCGCCGGAATCGCTGATGTAAATCGCGAAAAGCCAGAGCGACGGCAGGAAGATCGGCATCCATTCCAGCGTGTTCATCTGGATCCGGAACGCGCGCTCGAAATCCGGATGGCCCGACATTGCCGGCACCTTGACGCCGGTTTTGGTGCGCGAGCGCGACACGTTGATGGAGGTGAAGAAGTAGAACAGGATCGCCAGCAGCGTGACGAGGGCGGTGAGGTGATGCATCGCTAGTCCCTTCGAAGAGGTCCCGGTTCAATACCCGGTCAGCTCGAGATAGCCAACGCCGTCATGCGTACCGGCAAAGCTGATCGGCCCTTCCCAATAGGAAAAACCGGTCCCCATCCACGCCTGTGGATTGAGCGGCTTGCACTGGATCGAGAACGACCGCGAGGGGATCGCGATCTGCCATTCCACCGGGAGCTTGTGTCCCGCGACCTCAGCCGTCGCTTTCGGCATCATCTGGATGTCGTCGCCCGCGATCATCTGCGTCTCGCCCATCGCGCTGATCCAGTTGCCGAACGGATAATCTTTGCCGTCCTTCTGCCGGAGCCGGTACAGCATCAGCTTGTCACCGGATGACAGGTGCAGCGACAGCCAGTCCCAGCCGGTCTGGTCGGCATCGAGTGGCTGGCTGCTCCATTCGCGGTCCATCCAGGCCTGGCCGGAAACATCGACCGTCCTATCGTCGATGGTGAGCGTGCCGCGGGCGCGATAGAACGGCTGGCTGTAATAATAGGAGGCCTGACCGCGCTCCGATTTACGGCTGTAGCCGCCGGCGCCCTGCAACACCACCGGACGATCGGCCTCGAGCGTCAGCACGTAACTGAAGTCGGCGCCCGAGGCCTTCAGCGTCAGCGGCGCTAAAGCGCGATCTTCGGTGCGCTCGGATCCGTTCATCTCCCAATCGTCGATCCAGGCCGAGAACGGTTTCGCCGTGACTCCGGCCTGTCCCACACCACCGCGGGAAAACAGCTCGTTGAAGCGGTGGGTGTCGGCGCGCGTTACCGCGGCATGCGCCATCCACACCTGTTGATTGGCCCAGCCTTCGCCCTGCGGCCCCGGCTGCGTCGCCTGTCGGAACAGCGTCCATTGCAGGCTGCAAGCCGCGCCGCTGGCATCGACGAGGTTCGCCGTGAGATACCACCATTCGATGCGAAACTCCGGATGCGGCCCGTGATCGTCCGGAAAGGCGAACGTCTTCCCCGGCGTGACCTTGGCAAAGCCGTCGGCTGTCTCGCCGAGCCCGGCATAGCCTTGCGCGCCTGCGCGGCGGACTGCCGCGAGCGCGGCGATGCCGCCGGCGAAGGTGCGCCGCGAAATCCCATCAGCGCTCATTGGCAAACACCTTGACGAGGCTCGCCGGCTGCATCCGGGCAAGTCGGATCATCGGCGGCAGGGTGGCAAGCAACGAGGCGAACAGCGCGACTGCCACCAGCTCGACCAGTTGCAACGGAAATACATGGAACGGCAGCCGCCAGCCGAACGCTTTCACATTGACGATCGCGATCAGGCACCACGCCACCAGCAGCCCGAGCGGCACCGCCAGCAGAGACGTGAACAGCGCGACCGACAGCGTCTTGGTCAATTCGATCGCGGCAAGGCGTGGCCGCGTGATACCGATCGCCCAGAGCGGCGCAAGCTGCGGCAGGCGCGAGTTCGCCAGTGTGAGAAGGCTGGTCAGAAGCGCGATCCCGGCGACGCCGAGGGTGAAGGCGTTCAGCGCCGAGGTCACCGCAAAGGTCCGGTTGAAGATGCGGATCGATTCCGCCTTCACCGTCGCCTGGTCGGCGACGCTGCGGTCGTCCAGCGCAAACTGCTTCTGCAGCGCCGCGATCAGACCGGGGATATTCTCCTTCGCGACGATGAGACCGATGCGCGTCTGCGGCGTCTGCGGAAAATGCCGGATCAGCGCCGCGACATTCACCGCCAGCTGTCCCTTGGGGTTGCCGTAGTCGGCATAGATGCCGACGATGTCGAGCTCCCAGGTCCCGCCCGGCGCCGGGACGTCAACGACGTCACCGACGCGGACGTTGAGGCGGCGGCTCAGCTGCTCGCTGATGAAAGCGGCATTGCCGGGTATGAGTTGTGTCCAGGCACCGGGTGCGGCTTCGAGCAGCGGCCAGCGCTCGCGATAGAGCGCGTGATCGGGCAGGCCGAGCAGTTCCACCGGCTGGCCCTGCACCTGCGCCTCGGCACGTCCGCCCGACAGGATCGCCTGGACATCGCTGCGCTCCTTCAGCCAGTTGCGGATCGCGACGCCTTTCGCATTGTCGGAGGCGCTGATGTAGACGTCGGCTGCGAGCCGCCCGTTGAGCCAGCCGATGAAGGTGCGGCTGAACGTTTCCACCATGGTGGACACCCCGACATTGACGGCGAGCGCGAGCAGCAGCGCCATCAGCGCCAGCGACAATCCCGAGAGCTGCTGCCGGCTGTCCGCCCAGAACCACAGCGCGAGCGGTTTTCGCGCGAAACGCTGCCCGGTTTGCAGGATGATGTCGAGGAAGGCCGGCAAGATCAACGCCGCGCCGAGCATCAGCGCTGCCAGCACGCCAAAGCCCGCGATCAGCGATTGCCCGTACTGGAGCAGCAACAGCGCGACGGCGAACACGGCGCAGGCAGCCCCGCTCTGCAGGATCAGCCAACGGCTCTGCCTCTGTTGCCAGGCGCGCGGCTGCGCGGTCGCCAGCACCGGCATCCTGACAGCCTTGATCAGGCTGGTCGCCGCGGCAACAAGCGCGCCCACAATGCTGATGCCGATCCCGGCGAGCCACCATTCGGGACGCAAGCTGAGCTGCCCCGGGATTTGCGCGCCGTAGAGCCCTCGCAGGGATGCTGCGACGTCGGGCAAGAGCGCGGCTGCAATGAAATAGCCGCAGGCGAGCCCGATCAGGCCTGCGACCAGCGACAGCGCCACGAGCTCGACCACCAGCACGGTGTTGACCAGTCGTGCCGAGGCACCGCAGGCCCGCAGCGTGCGCAGCATCGGCAGCCGCTGCTCGAAGGCGAGGCCGACGGCTGAATTGACGATGAAAAGACCGACGAAGAACGACAGCAGGCCGAACGCGGTGAGGTTGAGGTGAAAGCTGTCGGTGAGACGCTCCAGCTCGGTCTCCGCATCCGGCTCAACCCGCTGTAAGCGGTCGCCGACGACGCTCGCTAAGGGCGCGGGCTTGCCCTTGGGCTTGCCGATCAGAAGCCGCGAGATCTGGTCCGGCTTGTTCAGCAGCCGCTGCGCCACGCCGATATCGACCACGAGCACGTCGGGCACGAGCTGCGGCAGCACGCGCAGCGGCGGCAGTATTGCGCCGTTGCTGATCGGCGGCGCTGCGCCTTCCCGCTCCTGCAAGTCGGTCAACGTTTCCTTTGCCACCAGCGTCTGGCCCGGCGGCGCCACGAAGCTGCTCAGATCGGCGGCGCCGAGGCGCGGTGCGTTGCCGACATCGACCGGTAGCGTCACCGGCTCGATGCCGAGCAGCCGGACCGAGCGCCCGTTGACCTGGACCCGTCCCTCCAGCATCGGCGAGACCGGCCAGCCGGCGCGGCGCAGCTTGACGAACAGCTCCTGCGGAAAAGTCGCGGCATCAGGCGCGACCAGCATCGGCGTGCGCGCGCCGCCGAAGGTTGCCGCGGCGCGGTCATAGGCGCTGCGGGCCTGCTGGTTGATCGCCTGCACGCCGCTCCACAGCGCAGTCGCCGCGATCAGCCCGATCAGGAGCGTCGCGAACTGCATCTTGTGGCGCCGCCAATGGCTGAGCAGCACGGCGAGGACCCAGAGCGCGCGCCTCATGCGATCCGCCCGGCATGCAGGTTGACGTGGCGATCGAGTGCGGCGGCCAGATGCAGGCTGTGCGTCACCATCAGAAAGCCGCAGCCGGTGCGCGTGACGAGGTCGCGCGTCAAGGCCAGCACGTCCTCGGCGGTGGCCTCGTCGAGATTGCCGGTCGGCTCGTCCGCCAGCAGCAACGACGGCTTCGTCGCCAGGGCCCGGCCAATCGCGACCCGTTGCTGCTGTCCGCCCGACAATTGTTCTGGATAACGCTTGAGCAGGCCGCCAAGCCCGAGACGCTCGATCAGCTCCTTGTACCAAGCCTCGTCGTACCGGCCGGCGATCCGTGCCTGAAACACCAGATTATCCCCGACCGACAGACTCGGGATCAGATTGTATTGTTGAAACACCAGGCCGATCCGGTCGCGCCGCAGGCCCGCGCGTCCCGCATCGGACAATTTGGTGACCTCCGTGTCTTCCAGTCGGATCGTGCCGCCATCGGCGGCATCGAGCCCTGCGATCAGGTGCAGCAGTGTGCTCTTGCCGCTGCCGGACTCGCCGGTCAGTGCGACGCGTTCGCCGGCCTTGAGATCGAGATCGACGCCGCGCAGGACATGGACCGGCTCACCGGCCGAAGAGAACGTCTTGGAGAGGTTTCGGATGCTCAGCACGATGAATGGCGCCGGACGGAATTTGCGGAATTGCTGCGTAGCACACTTGCTGCGGAAATGCCGGGTTGCGTTGGTATTGAAGCCGTTGTTAGCTCCTAAGAGGACCACATCAAAAAAGTGCCAAAAAGGGACGACGGGGAGAACGATGAGCGCTCAGGCAACGCAGCCCGCGGCGGGCAAGATGACGGGGATGTCCAAGGAAACGTCGAAGGAAACGCAAAAGCAAACGCCAAAGGGCGCCTGGACCGTTACATTTCTCCTGTTTCTTTTCATGCTGGTGAACTTCGCCGACAAGATCGTCGTCGGTCTCGCGGGCGTTCCGATCATGACCGAGCTGAAGCTCGAGCCCGAGCAGTTCGGTTTGCTCGGCTCGTCGTTCTTCTTCCTGTTCTCGATCTCGGCGATCGTGGTGGGCTTCATCGTCAACAAGGTACCGACCCGCTGGGTGCTGTTGACGCTCGCGGTGATCTGGGCGCTGACGCAGTTTCCGATGGTCGGCACCGTCTCTTTCACCACACTCCTGATCTGCCGCATCGTGCTCGGCGCCGGCGAAGGCCCGGCGGCCTCGGTGGCGATGCACGCAGTCTACAAATGGTTCCCCGACGAGAAGCGCACGATGCCGACCGCAATCCTGTCGCAAGGTTCGGCCTTTGGCGTGATCCTGGCGGTCCCGGCGCTGAACTGGATCATCGTCAATCATTCCTGGCACTATGCGTTCGGTGCGCTTGGAATCGTCGGCCTGATCTGGGTCGCCGCCTGGCTCGCACTCGGCAAGGAAGGCCCGCTGGACACCCACGCATCGGCCGTGATCGAACCGAAAATACCCTATCTCCAGCTTCTGACATCGCGCACTTTCATCGGCTGTGTGACCGCGACCTTCGGCGCCTATTGGGCGCTGTCGCTCGGGCTCACCTGGTTCACGCCCTTCATCGTCAAGGGCCTCGGCTTCTCGCAGTCTCAGGCGGGCTTCGTCTCGATCCTGCCCTGGGTGTTCGGGGCGACCATCGTCATTCTCACGGGCTGGATCTCGCAGGTGATGCTGGCACGCGGCTACACGTCGCGGATCTCCCGCGGCGTGCTCGGCTCTGTGCCGCTGATCGTCGGCGGCCTGATCCTCGCGATGATGCCGCACGTCCAAGGTGCCGGCCTCCAGATCGCCCTGCTCGTGGTCGGCTCCGGCCTGTGCGGCGCGATCTACGTCGTCTGCCCGCCCATGCTCGGCGAGTTCACGCCGACGTCGCAGCGCGGCGCGGTTCTCGCGATCTACGGTGCGCTCTATACGCTTTCCGGCATCATCGCGCCGCTCGTGATGGGCAGCGTAATCCAGCGCGCCGGCAGCATGCTCGACGGCTACATGACCGGCTTCACCATCAACGCCGCGATCATGGTCGGCTCCGGTGCGCTCGGGCTGCTCCTGCTCTGGCCCAACACGGAAAAGGCCAGGCTGACCGGTGGAGCTGCTCCGCAGGCAGCGCCGCTGAAGAGCGCGGTGTCGCCGACGTAAGGGGCCACTTCAGCCAACCCAATCACAACTGTCATCCCGGCGAAGGCCGGGATCCATAACCACGATTTTTAGTTTGGCGAAGACTTGGAGTTGGCAGCTTTGCGCCACAACTCCGATTCGTGGTTATGGACCCCCGGCCCCTATGCGCAATTGCGCACTAGGCCGGGACGACAATTGAGTTTGTTGCTCAAGCCGCGATTTGCCGCTTCCGCTCCGTGAACGGCGACAGCACCACCGTCGGGACCATGAAGATCACGGATGCGCCGAACACCCAATGCGGCGCGCTCTGGTCCATAATCCAGCCGAACAACAGCGGGCTGACGATGCCGCCGAGATTGAAGCCGGTGGAGACGATGCCGAAGGCGCGCCCCGCCGCGCCGGGAGGTGCTGCATTGCGCACCAGCATGTCGCGCGAAGGCGCGATCACGCCGGAGAGGAATCCCGCGGCCGCCATCGTGGCGGTCAGCGCCCAGCCCGGCAGCGTGACCAGCGCGATCAGCAGCACGATCGCCGCGTTCGCGGCGAAGCAGGCGGCGGCGACATAGCCGTGGCGCTCGGTGTGGTCGGCAAGAAAGCCGCCCGCGAGCACGCCGGCGGCGCTTGCACCGAGGAAGGCGGTGAGCGCGACATTGGCCGCGGAATAGGTCACGCCATAGCCACTCATCAGCGCCACCACGCCGAAATTGTTGATGCCGGCGACCGACAGGCTGAGCAGCATGAACAGTGCCGTCAGCGTGATCAGCGCCGGCGTGATCACGGCCTGTTTGGGTGCGTTCTCGGTGCCTGGCTTGGTCTTGTGCGCGCCGGCATCGGGAATGTTCATGGTCACCAGCAACACCGCGACCAGAACGCCGATCACGCCCGATGCGATCAGCGCACTGACACCGCCTGACACGATGACCATCGCGGCGACGATCGCCGGCGCCACCGCGCCGCCGAAATAGCCGGCAAAGGTATGGATCGAGAAGGCGCGGCCCATCCGCGCTTCGTCCATGTGCTCGGCGAGGATGGCGTAATCGGCGGGATGGTAGACGCTGTTGGCGAGCCCGAGCAGCACGGCGCAGGCGATCAGCGAGGTGTAGCTGAGATGCAGGCCAAGCAGGATCAGCGCGAGGCCGCCGAGGGTGAGGCCGCCCAGCAAAATCTTTCGCGCGCCAAAATGGTCGACGAGATAGCCGGTCGGCGCCTGCGTCAGCCCCGACACCACGGCCGACACGGTCAGCGCGAAGCCGAGCTCGACGTAGCCGACGCCGAGTTGATTTTTGAGGAAGGGAAACAGCATCGGCAGGACCAGCAGATGAAAATGGCTGACCCAATGCGCGATCGAAATTCCCGTCAGCGTGCGTAGCGCGCTGTCCGCCTTGCCTTGCTGCGGTGCGGCGAGAACGTCGACCATTGCAGTTCCGTTTCACGTCCTTTGGAGACGCGCAAACTATCGGGCAGAGCGGTTATTTGTCCATGAACGCAGGCGCATGGCAGTAGCGCGGGGCAGGACGACAGTTGAGAGCGTGGCAAGAGACGAGCCCCTCAAAACGGCTCGTCGTCCGGCCCGTAGCGGTCGCGCTTTGGTGTCGCGATGTCGCCGTCTTCGTAATCATCGTCTTCGGTGTCGCGCGGAGGCTGAGGCTTCTTCGCCTTGTCTTTTGCTGGCGCGTCGTCCGCAATTTTGGGCGGCGCGCTCGGCTTGCCGATCTTGGCCATGGCTGGTCCCGGACAGTGATGCTGCGCCCAAACCTATCCGGAAGATATGTGCAGTTCCTGACTTATCTCAAGGCGGTCAGTGCACCACCGGCCCGCCGGCCTTCTTCCAGGCATCGATGCCGCCGGCGATGTGGGCGGTGTTGGTGAGCCCGGCCTCCTTGGCGGCGGCGACAGCCATCGCAGAGCGTTCGCCGAAGGCGCAGAAGAACACGACGCGGCGACCGGTGGCGGCCGCGACCTCGCGCAGCATGCCGCCGGGCTTGAGGCTGTCCTCAACGGACGGATAGGGTGTATGCAGCGCGCCTTCGAGCATGCCGTGCTTCATCCGCTCATTGGTCTCGCGCAAATCGACCAGCAGGATATCGGGACGGCCGAGGCTGCGGATCGCCTCGACGGCGCGGAGCACGCGGCCCTCTTTCTCCAGCTCCTCCTGGTGCAGGCCGACATGCATGTTGGCGGGCACCGCGACGTCCATCATCTTCGGATTGGGCAGCTTCAGATTGGCCATCAGCTCGATATAGTCGTCGACCGAGCGCACCTGGAGCCGCGGATTGTAGCGTTTCTCCTCGCCGATGGTGGAGACGGTGTCGCCCTTGTAGTCATGCGCCGGGAACACCATGGTCTCGTCGGGCAGCTTGAGCAGGCGGTTGAAGATCGAATCGTACTGCGCGCGCGACGAACCGTTCTGGAAATCGGTGCGGCCGGTGCCGCGGATCAGCAGCGTGTCGCCGGTGAAGACGCGGTCGCCCATCAAGTAGGAGTAGGAGTCGTCGGTGTGGCCGGGCGTGTACATCACGTCGAGCGACAGGCCCTCGATCGTCACCTTGTCGCCGTCGGCAACCCGCATCGCCACCACGTCGGCCTTGGTCTGGTCGCCCATCACGGTCATGCAATGGGTGCGGTCGCGCAGCTCGCCGAGGCCGGTGACGTGGTCGGCGTGCAGATGGGTGTCCACGGCCTTGACCAGCTTGAGATCGAGCTCGCGCAGGAGCTGGCAGTAGCGGTCGACCTTCTCCAGCACGGGATCGAGGATCAGCGCCTCGCCGCCGGCGCGGCTCGCCAGGAGATAGCTGTAGGTGCCCGAAACACTGTCGAAGAGCTGGCGGAAGATCATGGCAAGACCCGGCGTGAACTACCCCGAGATTCTATTACATTTCGGGCTTACAAGAGAAGCAATTCACTGTGTAAGCAAGAAAATTTGGAAGATTTTTATTCCTGTGACGGGCGGGTGGGCGTCACCTAGCCACGGCTGCCATTCCCGCGAAGGCGGGGAATCCAGTACGCCGCGCCCTCCCGTACCCCTCGCGGTCTCGGAGTACTGGATCGCCCGCCTTCGCCGGCGATGACACCGAGTATGCCGCGACGCTTCGCCCCGACAAAAGGCTCAGGGCCTCACCACCGTGTATCCGTTCTCGCTGAGGAACAGGATCTGCCCGACCCCGACCTGCACCGGCGTAGCGGCAGGGATGAACTCCGGCCGCTTGCCGGTCTCCCGCTCGATCGTGTCGACAGTGTTGAGGCAGATGTCGAAGCGTACGCCTTGCGCGATCAGGCTCTCGACCTGCTTGCGGCGCTCGCTGCCGGTGAACAGGAGGTCGATGCCGGGACCGAACGCCACCACCTCGATTGCGACCTTGTCGGGGTCGTAGGCCTTCAGCAAATTGTTGGCGACGCTGAGCACCAGAGCTTGCTTCCTGGCATCGCCATCGGAGAGCTGCAGCACGATCTTGTGCTCGGCGAACGGCTTGTCCTGGAGCGGCACCTGCTGCGCGAAAGCCGGTGGCATCGCCGCCCAGGCGAACAGCGCCAGCAGCATCGCGGATAGGGTTTGCGACCGCATCATCCCTGTCCTGCGATGCCCGGATTACCCTCGACGCCCTTTAGCGTGACGCCGGAGCCGAGCCGCTCCTGAAACATCCGGCCCGAGCGCAGATATTTTGCCACCACATCCCACACCGGCGCGCCTTGCTGGCCGTTGACCGAGGCCCAGCCCGCGACCTTGTAGCGGTGGCTGGCACTGAGCGCCTTGCCGCCATTGAGCTTCAGCTCCGAGATCCGGCTGCCGATCGTCGCCGTCGGCGTGCAGGTGTAGCTGAGCCCACCGGCGCGCACCATGTCGCCGCCCTGCTGGTAATAGGGATCGGTATTGAAGAGGTTGTCGCAGACGTCTTCCAGCACGTCCTTGATCTCCGCGCCGGTCATCTCCTGCACATAGGTCTCGGGATAGCTGATCGCGGTTTCCGCGAGCAAATCCTCCATCGTCAGTGCCTGGCCGGACAGTCCGGTGACGCCCCAGCGGAAGCCCGGCGACAGCGCGATCTCGGCGTCGAACTCGGTGCGCAGCGCGCTGCAGATCAGCTCGTCGACCGGGCCGGCGAAATTGTCGCGTCGATACAGCAGGCGATCGGGCGTCGCGATCTTCTCCAACCAGTCGGTGACGAAGGGTGCCCGCAACCGGCCGATCAGTTCGGCCATCCCGGGATCGGGTTTCAACAGCTCGGAATAGACCGGCAGCAGATGATATTTGACGTCGCCGACCTTGCCCTTGTCGAGCGCGAGATCGAGCACGGCCAGAAATTTTCCGTTGGAGCCGGCATTGGTGACGAGCGTCGTGCCGCTCGCATTCTTCACGGCGATGGGCTGCGGGATCGCATCATGGGTATGGCCGCCGAGGATGACGTCGATACCGGTGACGCGGCTTGCGAGCTTGAGATCGACGTCCATGCCGTTATGCGACAGCAGGATGACCGCATCGACCTTGTCGGTGCCGCGCAGGCCGTCGACATGCTTCTGGAGCTCTTCCTCGCGGATGCCGAAGGACCAGTCCGGCGTGAACCGTTTGGGATGCGCGATCGGCACGTAAGGGAAGGCTTGGCCGACGATCGCGACGCGATGGCCGCCGAGCTCCTTGATCACGGAGGGCTTGAACACGCGTCCCGTCGCCTTGTCGAAGGCCGGGGCATCATTGAATGCGGCTTCCTCGGTGAGAAAAACGTTCTGCGCCAGAAACTCGCCCCTGAAGCGCGCGAGATTGTCGCGCAGCGCCTGCTCGCCATAGGTGAATTCCCAATGCCCGGTCATCGCCTCGACACCGAGCAGGTTTGCGGCCTCGACCATGTCGCGGCCCTGCATGATGTTGGCAAGTCCCGAGCCTTGCCAGAGGTCGCCGCCGTCAACGAGCACGGAGCGTTTTTCGCCGACATCGCCACGCAAGCGGTCGATCAGCGTCTTCAGATGGGCGAAGCCGCCGAGCTTGCCGAAGCGGCCTGCGGACTTCTCGAACTCGAAGCAGCTGAAGGCATAGGCATCCGCGCTGTCGGGCCTGATGCCGAAACGGTCGAGAAAGGCGCGGCCGACCAGATGCGGCGGCCGTCCCGCCATCTCGCCGATCCCGATATTGACGCTGGGCTCGCGAAAATAGACTGGATTGAGTTGCGCATGCGTGTCGGTGAGGTGAAGGATGCGCGCATTGCCGAACCGTTCGAGGTCGTAAATGCTCGCAGCCTCAGCACCGAGCGCAAGCCGCGGCAGGCTCAGCGATGCGGCAGCAAGGCCTGCATTCTTCAGGAAATCGCGGCGGCGGATCGCCATCCAGAAATTCTCCGCGCCCTCTCACGGTCGCAAGGCTGTTGCACAAGCGAACAGTCTAACGGATTTCCATCGCCTTCCAGGCTTCTTTTTCGGAAATCGCCTGGAAGATCGACGCCTTCGCCAGCGCCTCGGCCTCCCTGGCTGCGGCCACGGCGCGGTCGAAATCGCCGCCATCGGCCGCCTTCTTTGCGGCGGCCAGCGTCGAGACGGTCACGGTCCATTGGTTGCGCATGCCGGCGGCCTCCTTGGAGGCGGCCTCGGCGGCGGCAAAGGCCGCCTTGTAGTCTGCCTCATCTGCCGCGCGCGCCGCCGGCGCGAGCCCGAGGGTAAGCAGCAAGGCAAGCAGCCGGACGAAAGGGAGTGACAGCTTCATGGCCGCGCTCCCGGTCCCGATATCGGCAGGCCGTTGGCGACGTAGGACAGGAAATATTCGACGTCGCGATATTCATCCGCCTGCGGCTCCAGCGGAACCGCGCGGGTCTGGCTGTTGCAGGTGACGAAGCGGCGGCTGGTGGTGCCCATGCCGCTCCATTCGGAGCGGTAGATCGGCATCGCGTTCAGAATGCCAAGCGCCGGCGCCAGGATCTCGGCGCGGATGCGCTCACCCGGGCTCTGCACATGGCAGCTCGCGCAGGAGAAATTCAATTGGCCGCGGCGGGTGTAGAAATAGCGCTTGCCGTTCTCGAATGCCGCGAGCGCGCGAGGATCGTCGGGGATCTTGATGTCCATCGGCTTGCCGCGCGAGGTGAAGGCCATGTACGCCGTGAGCGAGGCCATCTCGTCCTTGACGTAAGAATAGGGCGCCTCGCCATTGGCCTCGCGGCAGCGGTTGAGCGCCAGCTCCAGCGTGACGACCTTGCCTTCCTTCTCGTCGAAATAAGGATAGTTCTGGCGGATGCCGATGCCGCCGTTCGGGAAGCAGTCCGCATAGGTCTTGCCGTTCTTGAACGGGGTGGCGAACATCTCCTTGCCGGCGTCGAGCGCAAACTCGTAGGGCGGGAATTCCTCCTTCTCCTGCCACTGCCGCTTCATGTCCTCGTTCATGGAATAAGGACCGTTGACGAAATCCTCGTGCTTCACATCAGGGAATTTCTGGAAGAAGAAGTTCTGGAACGCCTTGGCATCGGCGATGGGATCGACCTTGTCGGCCGCCACCACGCGTGGAGAGGTGAGGGCCAACGCGACGAGCGCGGCGCTCAACGAACCAAGCAGGATGGTGGTGCGGGCCTTCATCACGAGATCTTCGCAGTGGTCGTGTCCGACGCACCCTTGTTATCGGTCCAGGAGACCTTGAGATCGTCGCCCTTCTTGGCTCCCTTGAAGCTGAACTTGACGTAGGGGTCCTTCGAGACCGCGGTGCCCCAATCGGCAACGAAGACGTCCTTGCCGTTACATTCGAATTTCAGCTGCTGGATGTAATGCGCCGGGATCAGTTCGCCTTTGGCGTCCTTGACGAAGCCGGTATCCATCGGGTGCTGGATCAGCGCCTGCACCTCGGTGATGTCGCCGTTGGTGGTGGCGCGGACGCGAATGCTGGATGCCATCTCGATCTTCCTCGCTTAGCCGCCGCAGCCGCCGACGGTGACCTTGACCTCCTTGGTCGCGCTGTAGAGCTTGCCGTCGGCCTCCACGATCGCGACCACGTTGGTGGTCTTGGCCATCTTCAGCCGGTTGGCGACAGCAGGGATCGTGCCTTCGGGAATCCTGTAGCTGGCGGCCAGCGCGCTGGGATTCTCGGCCACGAAGAATGAAATCGAGGTGACCTTGTCGAGTGTCGTCGTCACCGAGATCGGCACCACACCGCCGTTCTCGGCGATCTCGGGGGCGTCCAGCTTGACCTTGTCGGACGGCTCGGCGGTTTTGCCGTAGAGCGCCTTGATGGCGTCAGCCTCGCTCTTTTGCTTGAACGCCTCTTCCGGATATTTGTCGTTGGCCGCGGCGCGCGCGGGCGCGGCGCCGAACGGCAGATTGCCGAGGCCGAGCAACGCGACCGAGGCTGCGCCCTGAAGGATCAGGCGCCGCGTCGCGCTTGGGCCGGTGAGTGTGGTCATCTCTGGTCTCCCAACCAAATCTCGTGGCATGCCTGAAGTCACAGGGTCTGCAGGAAATCAACGATCGCGCTGATCTCCTGTTCGGTCAAAATCCGGTTCCGGCCGAACGGCGGCATCATGGTCTGCGGATTGCGCTTGGTCTCGTCGAAGATGATCGCGGTCAGTTCGTTGCGATCGGGGTACTTGGCCTTGAGGTCCTTCAGTTCCGGCCCGATCGTTCCCGGCAGGTCGCCACCCCTGATGACATGGCAGGTCAGGCAATTGCCCTTGCCGCGGTCGAAAGCGAGTTTCTGGCCGTCGGCCACAGCGGACTGCGCCCACGCCGGGGTGGCGAGGCCGGCTGCAATGGCCAGCAAGATGAACAGAACGGGCGTCCGGGAAAAGGCGGTCAAGGCGTTATTCCGAGGCGTTATGCGATGGTCTCGATTACGAAATAGAAGCGTTCCAAAGCACAAAGGGCGCCGCCTGACAATCAAGACTATCCACGCGACAAAATGGAGTTAATATCTTCCCGATTGCAACTAAAGAGATTATTTGTTCAGCCGGCTTGGTCCGAGAGTTAGGGACCGTGGCGCGGGCCGGCTGTTTCCTGAGCGTTTGGGCGCTCAACCTGTTTTCATCGCGTTCTCGTTTTTTCAAGGGGACCTCACTTGGCTGAATATGTCGTCGAATTCGGCAGGGATGGCGGTCGGGTCGAGTCGGATGGGCGGCTCGATGCGCCGGCATTTCATCGCAATCACGAGCCGCTCTGGGCGGCACTGGAACGGCATCTCGCCGGCTGCACCGGCAACGTGGTCGAGCTCGGCAGCGGAACCGGCCAGCACGTGGTCTACTTCGCCCGTCACACGCCCGGCCTGATCTGGTGGCCCAGCGATCTCAACCAGCGCCACCTCAAGAGCATCGAGGCCTGGCGCGTTCATTCAGGTCTCAAAAACATCCGCTCGCCGCTGCGGATCGATCTCACCGATCCGGACTGGTGCCCGGAGATGAAAAGCGGGCAGGGGCCGTCGAGTCTTGCCGCATTGTTCTGCGCCAATGTCATCCACATCGCGCCATGGAGCGTCGCCGAGGGTCTGTTCGCCGGCGCCGGCCGCTATTTGCGGGCCGACGGCAAGCTGTTCCTCTACGGCCCGTTCAAGCGCGGCGGCAAGCACATCGCGCTCAGCAATGCGGTGTTCGACACCTCCCTGCGTGAAGGCAATCCCGACTGGGGCGTGCGTGACATCGCCGATGTCGAGGCGCTTGCCCGCGGCGTTGGTCTTCGCCTTGTCGATACGATGGACATGCCCGCGAACAATCTGACCTTGGTATTCGCGCGATAGGAGGTCGTCATGCCCGGGCTTGTCCCGGGCATCCACGTTCTTCGTGCACCAGCTAAGGCGTGGATGGCCCGGTCAAGCCCGGCCATGACCGTGCGGAGATGTCAGCGCCGCAAACGCTAGCCCTCGTCCTTCCACCCGATCTTGTCCTTTAAGAACCGAAAGCCAATCACCTCGAACCCGGCGCGCTCCTTGTTGTCCTTGCCGTAGCCGTGGCCACCGGCTTCAGGCTCGTAGAACCAGGCCTCGTAGCCCATGGCCTGGAGCTTTGCCGCCATCTTGCGCGCATGCCCGGGATGGACACGGTCGTCGCGTCGCGTGGTGGCGATCAGGATCGGCGGATACGGCTGGCCGGCCTTGACGTTGTGATAGGCGGAGTAGGACTTGAGCCAGTCCCACTCCTCGGGCTTGTCGGGATCGCCATATTCCGCGATCCAGCTCGCGCCGGCGAGCAGCTTCGTGTAGCGGCGCATATCGATCAGCGGGATGGTGCAGAACAGCGCGCCGAAACGTTCGGGGTATCGCACCAGCATGTTGGTGATGAGGATGCCGCCGTTCGATCCGCCCTGCGCGGCGATGCGCTTTGCCGTCGTCACACCGCGGCGGACGAGATCGGCGGCAACGGCGGCGAAATCGTCGTGCGACAGTTTCTTGCCGGCGAGCCGGCCGGCATCGTGCCAGCGCGTGCCGAATTCGCCGCCGCCGCGCAAATTCGCCTGCACCGTGGTGCCGCCACGCTCCAGCCACAGCTTGCCGAGCGACGGGTTGTAATACGGCTTCACCGAATGGGCGAAGCCGCCATAGGCGCTCATATAGACCGGTGCATCGCCGGTCTCGCCGGCGGGGCCGGTCTGTACATAGGGGATGCGTTCGCCGTCGGTCGAGATCGCTTCGTGCTGGGTCACCACGAGGCCGTCGGCGTTGAATGTTTTCGGCGCCTGCTTCAAGACGGTCGGGCTCGCGACGCCGCGCTCGATCAGCAGCAACGACGGCGGCGTCAGCGGATCCTGCACATTGGCAAGCAGGTCGCCATTGCTCTCGGAGGGATGGCGATCCAGCGGCCAGATGTCGACGACGCCGATCTGCGGCAGGCCGCCGAGCGACGCGCGGCTCCAGCCTGTGGCCGACGGCGTGCAGATCTCGAATTGCGGCTGGAGCTCGTCGAGGATCGACAGCACCAGCTTGCCTCCGGTCCAGAACAGGCCTTGCAGGGCGCGGCGAGGTTCCGGCTCGAACAGCACCGCGAAATCGCGGCTGCCGGCGAGGAACGCCGAGAGCGACATGCCGAGCACGGTGTCGGCGGCATAGGTCTTGCCCTCGATCGACCAGGCTTCGCGCAGCTTCATCGCGAACCAGTCGCCATGCGCCTGCAACCAGATGCCGGTCGGCAGATCGAGCTTCGTCGTCGCACCGTCTGCGTCGCGCAGCCAGAGCGCATGATTGAAGAAGTCGATCTGGTCGACGATCCAGCTGCGCGGGGCCGCAGCGGTGTCGTCGACGATGCCGGAGATCGCCATATGATCGGCCGTGGTCTCGATGATCACCTGCGCCTGATCGACAGGCTGGCCGCGCCGCCACAGTCGAACCGTCCGGGAATATCCCGAGCTCGTCGCCATGCCTTCGCCATGGGCGCTCGACAGCAGCAGCGTGTCGGCATCGAGCCAATCGGCGCCGCCCTTGGCTTCCGACAGCGCAAATCCGTCCGCAACGAAACTCTTGGTGTCGAGGTCGAATTCCCGCAAGGTGACGGCATCGCTGCCACCGCGCGACAGCCCCAAAATGGCGCGCGCGCTTCCCGGCTGCGTGGTGATGCCGCTCAGCAGCCAGTCCTCGCCTTCGCGTGCCGCGAGCTGGTCGACATCCAGCATGATTTCCCACGTCGGATGCGGTTTGCGAAACTCCGCGAGGGAAGTCTTCCGCCACAGGCCGCGCGGGTTGGTGGCGTCCTTCCAGAGATTGTGCAGTTCGGTGCCGCGGCGGCTGACATAGGGAATGTTGTCGGGACGATCGTAGATCGCCGCGAGGATGTCGCGATCGCGCGCGAAGGCCGCTCCGCCGAACGCGTCGAGTGTCAGGCTGTTCTGCCGCGTGACGAAATCGAGCGCCTGCTTGCCTTCGATCTCCTCCAGCCAGAGCCAGGGATCGTCGTCAGGAGCGCTGAGCGTAGGCCTGTCGTCGACGGACATGAACGAAACTCCGGAAGGTCGCGGCGGATAGGATTTGATCGAGCGCAAGCCGTCAAGTGCGCGGCCCATTATCATCGGCCCGATTGCGTCAGAGACATGGCCTGCGCCCGTTTGCGCCGGTTGCCCGCCCTCCCGCGTCCCGCCATAGTGCCGGGAATCAAGCGAGCCCTTGAAAGCACTTAAAAGCCCGTTGGGGCGGAAATGCCGATGCTGGATGTGACTGCAGCCAATGAGGTCGCCGCCGACGCCCGCGTGCGCGCCAATGTGGTGCGCCTTGCTGCCGCGCAGGCGCTGACCGGCGCCAATTCGGCGGTGATCTTCGCCACCGGCTCCATCGTCGGTGCGACGCTTGCACCCGACATGTCGCTCGCGACGGTACCGCTGTCGATGTACGTGCTGGGGCTTGCGGCCGGCACGCTGCCGACCGGCGCGATATCGAGTCGCTTCGGCCGCCGCTGGGCCTTCATCATCGGCACGGGCCTGGGTACGCTCACCGGCCTGCTCGGCTGCTTCGCGATCCTGCACGCTTCGTTTCCGTTGTTCTGTCTGGCGACTTTTCTTGGCGGCCTCTACGGCGCGGTGGCGCAGTCCTATCGCTTCGCTGCCGCCGACGGCGCCAGCGCGGCGTACCGACCCAAGGCGGTGTCCTGGGTAATGGCGGGCGGCGTGTTCGCCGGCGTGCTCGGTCCGCAGCTCGTGCAATGGACCATGGATGTCTGGCAGCCTTATCTCTTCGCCTTCAGCTTCTTGGTCCAGGCGGCTGTCGCGCTCATCGCGATGGGCATCGTCGCCGGGGTCGACATGCCGAAACCGGCGCCGGCCGATCTTCATGGCGGGCGGCCGCTGCTCGAGATCGTGACCCAGCCACGCTTCATCGCAGCGGCGCTGTGCGGCGTCATCTCCTACCCCATGATGAACCTGGTGATGACCTCGGCGCCGCTTGCCATGAAGCTGTGCGGCTTGAGCGTTTCAGATTCCAATTTCGGCATTCAATGGCACATCGTCGCCATGTACGGGCCGAGCTTCTTCACGGGCGCGCTGATCGCCCGCTTCGGCGCGCGCAAGATCGTTGCCGCCGGCCTGCTGCTGGAGGCCGGCGCGGCCGGCATCGGCCTGTCCGGCATCACCGCGATGCATTTCTGGGCCACGCTGATCGTGCTCGGTGTCGGCTGGAACTTCTCCTTCATCGGCGCCTCGGCGCTGGTGCTGGAGACGCACCGGCCGCAGGAGCGCAACAAGGTGCAGGCCTTCAACGATTTCCTGGTGTTCGGCATGATGGCGATCGGCTCGTTCTCGTCCGGCCAACTGCTCGCCAGTTACGGCTGGTCCGCGGTGAACATGGTGGTGTTTCCGCCGGTGCTGCTCGGTCTCGCCGTGCTCTCGCTGGCGTCCTGGACCCGTCGCCGCAAAGCGCGGCTCGACGCGGCCATGGGCGAGTTCCCGGATGCGATCTGAGATGGCGGGAGGCTGTCAGCAGCGTTGATAGTTCGATCCAGGTCGAAGTGATTTTCTGGTGAAGGTTACTAGATGTCGTCATGGCCGGGCTTGTCCCGGCCATCCACGTCTTGAGCGCGCGGATCGAAGAACGTGGATGCCCGGAACAAGTCCGGGCATGACGGAGTAAGCGGCATGCTCGATAACCCTCGACACGACGGATCCGTCGACGAATCCTCTCTCCGCTACGAAGGCTGGCGCATCGTTGCGGTCTGCTTCCTGCTCGCGACCTTCGGCTGGGGGCTCGGCTTCTACGGCCAGAGCGTCTATGTCGCCGAGCTCCAGCGTGCGCACGGCTGGTCGGCCTCGCTGATCTCGTCGGCCACGACGTTCTTCTATCTGTTCGGCGCGCTGCTCGTCGTCTTCGTCGGCGAAGCCGTCAACAAGTACGGCCCGCGCCTCGGCCTGATCGCAGGGACGCTGGCGATGTCGGCCGCGGCGGTCGCGATCGGCGCGGTGCGCGAACCGTGGCAGCTTTATCTCGCGAACGCCGTGCTCGCCTTCGGCTGGGCCGGCACGAGCCTGGCCATGATCACCAACACGATCAGCCTGTGGTTCGACCAGAAGCGCGGCATGGCGATCAGCCTCGCGCTGAACGGCGCAAGCTTCGGCGGCATCGTCGGCGTGCCGCTGCTGGTGAGCTTGATCGGCCATGTCGGCTTCGCCAGCGCTATGTTTATCGTCGCCGGCGCCATGCTGGTACTGCTCGTGCCGGTGATCCTGATTGTCGTCGGCCGCCCGCCCGATCTCCATGGCCGGCGCGCCGCGACGAAAACGAAGCCGCAATCGTCGGCGCAGATTCGTAGCCAGGCGTTGCGCGATGTCGGCTTCCTCACCGTGACCATTGCCTTTGCTTTGGTGCTGTTCGCGCAGGTCGGCTTCATCGTCCACCTGATCTCGTTCCTCGATCCCGTGATCGGGCGCGAGCGCGCGGCCGTCGCGGTTGCGGTGCTGACCGCGATGGCGGTGATCGGCCGGGTGCTGTTCTCGCTGGTGATCGACCGACTCAACCAGCGGCTCGCCTCGGCGCTGTCGTTTCTGAGCCAGGCCGTGGCGCTTCTCGTCGTCATCAATTTGCACAATGATTACGTGCTGATCGCCGCCTGCGCGTTATTCGGCTTCTCGGTCGGCAATCTCATCACGCTGCCGTCGCTGATCGTGCAGCAGGAATTCGATTCCGCCTCGTTCGGCGTGCTGATCAGCCTCAACACTGCGATCAACCAGGTGACCTATGCGTTCGGCCCCGGCGTGGTCGGTTTTCTGCGCGATTTCTCCGGTGGCTATGAGCTGCCGTTCTATCTGTGTATTGCGCTGGAGCTGGTGGCCGCGGCGTTGATCATGGTGCGGGGGCACACAAGGCGATCGACCGCTTCAGTCTGATCGCGGCGCGCGCGGTGCCCGCTTGGGCGACCTCGCCTTTCCCAATGCCGCGACCCGCATGAGGCGGCGAAAATGCAGGCATTCCATGTGACTTGGCGCCGGACAGGCCGCGGCATGGCGCAGGCCGTCGCGCATCGCGATAAGCTTGCGGATCGTTCGGTCCAACTCGTCGGCCTTGGCGGCAAGCTTCCGCCGGTCGATACGCGGCCTTCCGTCGGGTGCGAACATCCGGGCAACTTCATCGAGCGAGAAGCCCGCCGCGCGCCCCAGCGCGATCAGCGCCAGGCGATCCAGGATCTCCAGATCGAACAGCCGGCGCAGGCCGCGCCTGCCGATCGGGGCAATCAACCGCTTTTCCTCATAGAATCGCAGCGTCGACGCCGGAACACCGGAGCGCCGTGCGACTTCGGCGATATCGATCGTCATCACGCCTCTTGACCTCAAGTTCACTTGAACTGGCAGTATGCCGCGTCCAACGCCGCCAAGGCAAGACGAAAGGGGAAACCATCATGGACGCTATGCAGAAGGCGATTGAGCAGATGAGGCTTTGGAATGGTCCCGCCGGACGCGCCTGGGTCGAGACCCAGGACATCCTGGATGAGATGTTCAAGCAATTCGAGAGGCCGCTGTGCGAGGCCGTTCCTGCCGGCTCCAATCGTCGCGTTCTGGACGTCGGCTGCGGCACTGGTGGTCTGACCGTTGCGGTCGCTCGAAAGCTCGGGCAAGGCGGCCGTGTGGTCGGCATCGACATCTCCGCGCCGATGATCGGGGCGGCGCTGGCCCGCGCCGAGCGCGAAGGCACCTCGGCCAGCTTTATCTGCGCCGATGCGCAGCACCATAAATTCGACCCGGCGAGCTTCGATACGATCATTTCACGTCTCGGCGTGATGTTCTTCGAAGACCTCGTTGCGGCCTTCGCAAATCTGAGGCGCGCTGCCGCCGAAGGCGCCGGGCTCGCCGTCGTTGCATGGCGGGGCGCAGCGGAGAATCCGTTCATGACGGCGGCCGAACGAGCCGCCGCGCCCCTTCTGCCGAATATGCCTGCCCGTCCATCCGGCGGTCCGGGGCAGTTCGCCTTCGCTGACAAAGATCGGGTCAGGACCATCCTGCTGGAGAGCGGCTGGACCGAGATCGACATCCGGCCGGTGGATATTCCATGCCGCTTTCCTGCCAGCGAACTCGCTCGCTATGTCGGTTGGCTGGGACCCGTCGGAACGATCCTGCAGGACGCCGACAGGGGATTGCGCGAAAGGGTCGTGGATGCGGTGCGGCCCGCCTTCGCCCCCTACGTGGAGGCAGATGCGATCCGTTTTACCGCCGCATGCTGGATGATCCAGGCGCGGGCTTCAACCGACGCGGCAGGCGAGGTCTCGAATGGGTGAAATGATTGAATTTCTGGTCGGCGCCGCCTTGATCGGATCCGGTGCAACGGCCGTGATCGATGGTTGGGCAGTTCTCCGCGCGCATGTTCTTGGAATCCCATCGCTAGACTATGGACTCCTAGGTCGCTGGCTCATCCTGCTCGCGCGCGGACAGTATCGGCACCTTAAGATCGCGGCACCCGATCCGGCTCCACGCGAGCGCCTGATTGGGTGGGCCGCGCACTACCTGATCGGCATTGCGTTCGCGGCCGTCTTGCTGGCGATCTGGGGGCTCGATTGGCTGCATTCCCCGCGTGTCGGCCCCGCATTGATCGTCGGAATCGGCAGCGTGGCGGCACCTTTCCTGATCATGCAGCCGGGCATGGGCCTCGGCATTGCAGCCCATCACGCGCCACGTCCCAACGTGGCGCGTCTCAACACGCTACTCACGCATGCCGTGTTCGGCGTCGGGCTCTATGTGGCCGGATGGGTCCTGAGGCTCGTGCAGTGGCGAGGTGCGGACTAGGCCTCCCGCTGCTTCAGCAGCTCCTCCACATCCAGCCGCTTCGTGAACATCGAAAGCTTGCCGTCCGGCCCGAATGGCCATTGCTCCCGCGGCTTGTCCCAATACAGCTCCACACCGTTCTGGTCCGGATCGCGCAAATACAGCGCCTCGCTGACGCCGTGGTCGCTGGCGCCGTCGAGCGCAATGCCGGCCGAGAGCACGCGGTGCAACGCATCCGCCAGCGCCGGCCGCGTCGGATAGAGGATCGCGGTGTGATAGAGCCCGGTCGCATCAGGCGGCGGCGGCGAGCCGCCCTTGCTCTCCCAGGTGTTGAGCCCGATGTGGTGGTGATAGCCGCCGGCCGAGATGAAGGCCGCGCCCGAGCCCATGCGCTGCATCAGCTCGAAACCGAGCACGCCGCAATAGAAGCCCAGCGCGCGATCGAGATCGGCGACTTTGAGATGGACGTGGCCGATCCTGGTGCCGGCGGCGACGGCTTGGTTTTGCGACATGCGGCTGCTCCGTTGATGAACTCCACATAAGTCCGGCCTCGGGACAGTGCTACCGGCCGATCCCGAAACCCAGCGTTTCCGGATAGGCAACTTACGACAGCTCCCGCACCTCGCCCTCCGGCAGCTCGAACTCAAACGTGTTCAGCGTCATCGACACCAGCGTGTAATAGCCGCAGAGACCAATCACCTCGACCACGCCGCGCTCGCCGAGCAGCTTCACCGCCTCTTCATAGAGGCCCTTCTCGACGCCGTGGCCCTCATGCAGCGATTTTGCGACGTCGTAGATCATCTTAGCCCTGGGATCGTCGAAGACGGGCGTGCGGCGGTCGCGGATCGCGTCGATGATGTCAGGGTCCATGCCGCCCGCAAGCGCCAGCCGCTTGTGCGCGTACCATTCGTAATGGGCGGTCCAGTGCCGCGCCGTCACCAGGATCGCGATCTCCGAAAGTTTCGCGGGAAATATCGTATCGTAACGCAGGACCTCGCCGAGCCGCGTGGCGTGACGGGCCATGTCGGGGCTGTTGAGCCAGGCCATCATCGGTGCCGGCGGCCTGCCGCGCTTGCCGGCAATCGACTCGTCATAGGTCTGCCGCTGGCTCTCGTTCATTTCGCCAGGCGAAAGAAGCTTCAGGCGCATTGTTGTTTCCTCTTTGTTTTCAAGCTCGCCGTGGCGGCG
The DNA here is from genome assembly GCF_023100665.1 of Bradyrhizobium sp. CW1. Classification (NCBI taxonomy): domain Bacteria; kingdom Pseudomonadati; phylum Pseudomonadota; class Alphaproteobacteria; order Hyphomicrobiales; family Nitrobacteraceae; genus Bradyrhizobium; species Bradyrhizobium sp. CW1. The sequence continues at coordinate 7,874,016 of NZ_CP064684.1, read as the reverse complement.
ACTATAGCGGATGCGTGACACGGAAGTGGTTGAATTCCGCGGGAGCTTGGCCCAGAGTCGCGCCCAACAAACCGACATAGATTGTTGGAAACGACCTATGACTGACTCCAGGGCCAGCGAGACTGAGACCGCCGATCTCGAAACATTCCGCAGCGAAACGCGCGCCTGGTTGGAAGCCAATTGCCCGCCGGAAATGCGCAAGCCCGCGACGTCCGACGCCGACGTGTTCTGGGGTGGACGTAACGCAAAATTTTCGTCCGAGCCGCAACGCATCTGGTTCGAACGCATGCGCGACAAGGGCTGGACCGTACCGGACTGGCCGAAGGAATATGGCGGTGGGGGCTTAAGCGCCGCGGAGCACAAGGTGCTGCGCGCGGAGATGGCCAGGATCGGCGCGCGGCCCCCGCTGTCGAGCTTCGGGATCTGGATGCTCGGGCCGGCGCTGCTGAAATACGGCAACGATGCCCAGAAGAAGGAGCATCTGCCAAAGATCGCCGCGGGCCTGATCCGCTGGTGTCAGGGCTATTCCGAGCCGAACGCCGGCTCCGATCTCGCCTCGCTGCAGACCCGCGCCGAGAGCGACGGCGATGATTTCATCATTACGGGGTCGAAGATCTGGACCTCCTATGCCAACTACGCCGACTGGATCTTCTGCCTCGTTCGCACCGATGCCGCCGCGAAGAAGCATGACGGCATCAGCTTCATCCTGTTCGACATGACCTCGAAGGGCGTGACGACCAAACCGATCCTCCTGATCTCCGGCTACTCGCCGTTCTGCGAGACTTTCTTCGACAATGTCCGCGTGCCGAAATCGCATGTGGTCGGCACCGTCAATCGCGGCTGGGACGTCGCAAAATATCTGCTCCAGCATGAGCGCGCGATGATATCAGGCATGGGCGAGCGCGGCGTCGGCCGTCCGCTGGGCCAGATTGCGGCCGATTCCGTCGGCACCGATGCGCAGGGACGGCTCGACGATTCCATGCTGCGTGGCCGCATCGCCAGCTTCGACGTCGACGAAGCGGCCCTTGGCGCCTGCGCCGAGCGCGCGGTCGATCTCGCCAAGGCCGGTCAGGCCCATCCGGCGTTCTCGTCGGCGATGAAATATTACGGGACCGAGCTCAACAAGCGCCGTTACGAGATCCTGATGTCGGCCGGCGGCGTCGATGCGCTGGAATGGGAGAGCGAGCGTTCGAAACAAGGAGCGCGTCCGCGCGCCTGGCTGCGGACCAAGGCCAACTCGATCGAGGGCGGCACCACCGAGGTCATGCTCGGCATCGTCGCCAAGCGCATCCTCGATTTGCCGGGGGCGTAACCCCAGCGTCGTTCCGGGGCGGTCCGCAGGACCGAACTAAGGTGCGCGGTTGCGCACCTGAGAACCTCGAAATTCCGGGTTCACGCTTCGCGTGCCCCGGAATGACAACAACAGACATGCATTCCGCCAGACGTTAGAGACATTGCACATGGCCCTCGTCCTCACCGAAGAACAATCGATGCTCCGCGACAGCGCGCGCGGGCTGATCAGCGACAAGGCGCCGGTGTCGCATTTGCGGCATCTGCGCGATAGCAAAGACCCCATCGGCTTCTCCAGGGAGTTTTGGCATTCCTTCGCCGAGATGGGTTTTGCCGGCTTGCTGGTGCCGGAAGAGTTCGGCGGCAGCGGCCTCGGCTATGTCGAGGCCGGGGTGGTGATGGAGGAGATCGGCCGCACGCTGATGCCCTCGCCCTTCCTCGCAACCAGCGTGGTCGCGGCCTCGGCACTGAACCGTGGCGGCAATGCCGCGCAGAAGTCGGAGTATCTGCCGAAGATTTCCAACGGCTCCCTGCTCGCGACGCTCGCGATCGACGAGGGCGCAAAACACCGCCCGCTTCAGACCAGCCTCCAGGCCGTGCGCGCCGGCAACGGCTTCAAACTCTCCGGCGCCAAGGCGCTGGTGGTCGACGGTCACGTTGCCGATCTCCTCATCGTCGCTGCGCGTACGGCCGGCTCAGCCGGCGAGCGCGAGGGGCTGACGCTGTTCCTGGTCAACCCCAAGGCCAAGGGCGTTGCGATCGAGCGCACCATCATGGTCGACGCGCACAATGCGGCGCGGATCGAGCTTGCCAATGTCGAGGTCGATGCCGACAGCGTGCTCGGCGAAGTCGACCAGGGAGCCGGCTTGCTCCACGGCGTGCTCGATATCGGGCGGGGCGCAGTGGCCTCCGAAATGGTGGGTCTGAGCGAAGAGGTGTTCAACCGTACCGTCGAGTACCTGAAGAGCCGCAAGCAGTTCGGCAAGCTGATCGGCGAATTCCAGGCGCTGCAGCACCGCGCCGCCGAACTCTATGTCGATATCGAGATCACCCGCGCCGCCGTGATGAAGGCGCTGCAAGCGCTCGATACGGACGTCGCCAAGGCGGCGTCAGCCGTCGCAGTGGCGAAAGCCCGCGCCGGCACCACCGCCACGCGCGCGGTGCAGGAAGGCGTGCAGATGCATGGCGGCATGGGCATGACCGACCAGTTCGACATCGGCTTCTTTATGAAGCGCGCGCGCGTGTGCGAGGAATTGTTCGGCGACGCCAATTACCACACCGAGCAGCTGGCAAGGGCGCGGGGGTATTGAGGCGAGGGTACCAATGGGCACAGCTGCGCCTCGAATAGAGGTGTCGTCCCGGCGAAGGCCGGGACCCATAACCCCAGGGAGCAGTTTGAGAAAGACTCGGAGTTGCTAGCTGCCGCTACAATTTCCGATGGTGGTTATGGGTCCCGGCCCCCCGTGCGCAATTGCGCACTAGGCCGGGACGACAAAGACCTCTTACCGCACCGGCGGCGCGTACTGCACGCCGCCCGCATTCCACAGCTGGTTCATGCCGCGCGGGATCTTCAGCTTCGACTTCTCGCCGATGTTGCGCTCGTACATCTCGCCGTAATTGCCGACGTGGCGGATGATGCGGACCACCCAATCCTTGGTCAGGCCGAGCTGCTCGCCGTAATTGCCCTCGGTGCCGACCAGCCGCATCACTTCCGGCTTCTTCGACTTCAGGGCCTCGTCGATGTTCTCCGAGGAGACGCCGAGCTCCTCGGCGTTGATCATCGCGTACAGCGTCCACTTCACGATCATCATCCAGTCGTCGTCGCGCTGGCGCACGACGGGGGCGAGCGGCTCCTTGGAGATCATGTCCGGCAGGATCATGCTGTCGCCGGGCTTCGACAGGTTCAGCCGCAGCGCGTAGAGCTGGGAGACGTCGGCGGAGAGCGTGTCGCATTTGCCGGTGTCGTAGGCTTTCACGACGTCGTCCAGCTTGTCGAACTTCACCTCTTCATACTTCATGTTGTTGGCACGGAAGTAATCCGCGACGTTGAGCGCCGTGGTGGTCCCGGTCTGGACGCAGACCTTGCTCCCGGTCAGGTCCAGCGCGGTCTCCTTGTTGCGCGCGCGCGGCAGCATGAAGCCTGCGCCGTCGTAATAGGCGACCGCGGGGAAATAGAGATCGTAGTCGAGCTCGCGCGCCATGCTCCAGGTCGAGTTGCGCGAGAGGATGTCCACTTTCCGGCTCTGCAATTCCTTGAAGCGCTCGTTGGCATCGAGCGCGACGAATTTCGCCTTGCTCGGGTCGTTGAAGATCGCGGAAGCCACCGCGCGGCAGAAATCGACGTCGAAGCCGGTCCAGTTGCCCTTGTCGTCGGGGATCGAGAAGCCCGGCAGGCCCTTGTTGACGCCGCACAGCACTTCGCCGCGGCGGACGGTGCGCTTCAACGTGCGGGTGTCGTAGAATTCATAGATGATGGCCAGGACGGCGACCAGCACGGCGACTGCGAGCCCGATCAGCAGGCCGCCACGAAAAGTGCGCATCATGTTGCTCTCTCGAAAAATCGGGAAAAGGAATATTCGCTAATGCGAGGAGATCAGAGTTCGGGCTTCTGCCGGATGACGACCTTGGTGCCGACAGGGACGCGATCGTAGAGATCGGCGACGTCGCGGTTGACGAGCCGGAAGCAGCCGGAGGAGACCTTGGTGCCGATCGTGTCGGGCCGGTTGGTGCCGTGGATGCGGTAGACCGTGGTGCCCAGATACATGGCGCGCGCACCGAGCGGATTACCGGGGCCGCCGGCCATGAAGCGCGGCAGATAAGGCTGGCGCTGGATCATCTCCGGCGGCGGCGTCCAGTCCGGCCACTCCTTCTTGTTGGTGATGTTCACCAGACCCTGCCACTGAAAACCGTCGCGGCCGACGCCGATGCCGTAGCGGATCGCACGACCGCCAGGCTGCACCAGATAGAGATGCCGTTCGGCGGTCGAGATGATGAGGGTGCCGGGCGCTTCGGTGGTGCGGAAGTAGACGACCTGCTTCTGCCATTCCGGATCGAGCTCATAGGCATCGTCGGCGACCAGGCCCGGCTCGTCGCCGCGGTCGGGCTGCTGGGCGTAGGCGTGGGGCGCGGACAGGATCAGGCCGATCGCAGCCACAAACACCCCGGTCAGGCGACGAAAATCCGTCATTTCAAGCTCTCCCCGCGGCCAAAGCCAAATCATCTGGAACCATCAAATCTCAGGGCCATCTTCATGGCAAGTTCAAGGCACCCTTAGACCATATGTCACGAGAATGCTTTGGTTTTTTGACGGACCGCGCGCAATGCCACAAACGGGGGATGGCGCGAAAAGCAGTGGTCGCAGCATCCTCACCGCGCGCGGCCTGTCAGATCTGGTTATTCTCAGCCGCGATCCCGAGCCGCCGGACGATCTCCGTCCCCACGGCCCGGGCCTCAGGCCTCGAACCGATGCGAGGGCTGCGAAACCGTTGTCCTGACTGCAATCGGATCACGACGATGCAGTGCTCGTCCTCGGAGCGGCCGCGGCGCTCGACCGTGATCGTCTTGACGTCGCGCCCTTCGATGTGGTCGGCGCGCAACGTGCCGTCGCCCCACAGGCGTTCGATCCGGATATCGCCCTGGCGGATGATCCAGAACGCGCCGGTCACAAGGTTGGCATAACGGGAAACGCCAAAAGCGGCGAGCGCGCCGACGGGCAGCAGCACGATGTCGACCGACCCGGGCGACAGGCCACGCCAGAGCCTGTAGGCGTAGGGAACGGCGCACAATGCGACGACGATCAGTGCGACGATCCTGATGTCTCTCTTCGAGAACGGCTCGAGGGGGTCGCCGAGACGCATCTCGGGATTGCTGGCATCGAGCGGATTGACCGGAGACTCGACGTCGGGGACGTCGAATTGCGCGGCGATCCGCGCCACCGTGTCGTGCACATGGGTGACGTCGGAGATCGGCGGCGAGGTCAGGCGTTCTCCGGAGGCCAGCGTGAAGGCCAGCTGAAAGCGGGCTTTCGCCCTCTTGCTGCCGGGAACCTGCAATCCCTTGATGTCGTCCTTGGCGACGATCCGCGTCCGCAGTTTTCCGAACGGGCGCTGCTCGCCGATCAAGATCTCGTCCGGCGTGATGATCCACACCACCGCCGGCGCCAGCATGATGATAGCGACGAACGCTGCTCCAACGAGCAGCGCGACCACGGAGATGATCACCTCCAGGGGATCGTGTGTGAACAGGCCCGGCGTGAAGCACAGCGCAACGGCAGCCGCAAAGCCGGACATGACCAGCCGCTGCGCAATCGAGGCGCCCTCGCGAAGGCGAATGTCGGTGCTGTTGGTGGCGTCGTCCATCGCGGGCGGCTGATTACGTGGCCCGCGAAACTCCACGGACGGGTCCGTGGAGTCAAGCAACAAGGGCGCGACCCGTGCCGGGCGTCAGCTATTGGCGTTCAGCAGCTTTGCCACGGTGCGGTCGATCTCGTCATAACGGCCTTCGCCCTCGTGCTGGAATACGATCTTGCCGTTCTGGTCGATGATGTACTGCGCCGGCCAATATCGGTTGCGGTAAGCGTTCCAGGTCCTGGAATCATTGTCCTGCGCCACCGGATAGGTGATGCCGTGGCGCTTCAGCGCCGCCTGCACATTGGAGGCCGAGCGCTCGAACGGGAACTCCGGCGTGTGCACGCCGACCACGACGAGGCCCTTGTCCTTGTACTTGGCATAGAGATCGGTGACGTGCGGCAGCGTGTTGACGCAGTTGACGCAGCCATAGGTCCAGAAGTCCACCAGCACGACCTTGCCGCGGAGATCGGCGATATTAAGCGGCTTCGAGTTGAACCAGTTGTTGATGCCGGCGAAGTCGGGCGCGGTGTCCTGGCTGGCGGCGGCGGTGACGACAGGGACAGCGCGCGCGGCCTCGTCGCAGATGCCGGGGATGACGGCGCCTGTTACGGCGATGCCGATCAGTGCGGCGGAGACGGCGAGCAGTTTGAAAGTCATGGAAAGATCCTCCGGTGAAGCTGAGGGATGATCACAGGCCGATCTGGCCGGTGGGATAGAAGCCGGTGAGCCACGCCACGATCAGCGTGTCGTATTGGAAGTAGGCGGCGAGCGCGAAGCCGATCACGACGACGCCAAAGCCCTGCTGCAGCCGTGGCGAAATGCGCGCGAGACTGCGCACGCGCGTGGTCGCGGCCTGCCCGCCATAGGCGATCGCCAGCATGGGAATCGCCGCGCCGATGGCGTAGGCGATCAGCAGCGTGCCGGCCCAGGTCGCCTTCTCAGTCGTTGCGACCAGCGTCAGGATCGAGCCGAGCACCGGGCCGGCACAGGGCGTCCAGACCAGGCCGAGCGTGGTGCCGAGCACGAGCCCGCCGAGTGCGCCCTCGCGCTGCGTGGCGCTGGAGTTGCCGAGATCGAGCCAGCCGTTGAGCCGGATCGACAGCCATTCGAACGGTGCCGGCCACAGCATCAACAGGCCGAAGCCGAGCAGCAGGATCGAGGCCGCTTCGCGCAGCACGTTCGGATCGAAATTAAACAGCCGCGTGATGGCGCCGAGCAGCAGCGCGGTCGCGGAGAACGAGATGACGAAGCCGAGCGCGATCATCGCCGGACGAAGATGCGAGCTGCGGCCGATTGAGGCGCCGAGCAGGATCGGCAGCATCGGCAGCGTGCACGGCGCGGCGATGGTGAGGATGCCGGCGAGGGCAGCGAAGAGAAGTTCGAGCATGGGGCACTCGTGGAGAGGGTCACGAGGGCAGTTCGGGATGAGCGAGGCAGTCGTTACGCCGCGTCACGCCTTCGTGACGGGAGTGCTGCTGCCGCAGCTGTCTGCTCCAAACACAAAACGACCCGGAGGGGGGCATCCCGTCCGGGTCGTTGGAGGTCTTGGGAGGTTTAACGAAACCGTATGTGAGCTTTATAGGAGGGAAGTTTTTCCGCCTGATGTTGTGCTTTGTTTCAATTGTTTCGTCGGCGGTAACACTTCCGTGTCCGAGATAGGGCCAAAGCCAATGGCCTATCCCATTGAAATATCTGAATTTCAGGCGGCGAAGCGCTCGACGCCACAGCCCTTAAGCAATTCGGCCAGTTGCTTGCGGGCGTAGAACATCCGGGTCTTCACCGTGCTCTGCGGGATGCCGATGATCTGGCCGACCTCCTCCACCGACTTCTCGTGGTAGTAGACCAGCGTGATGATCTCGCGATGCGCGGGCGACAGCTTCTGGACGCAGGCGCGCAGGATGGCGCTGGTGTCGCTGCGGTCGAGCGAGGTCTCCGGCGTGTCGCAACCATCGGCGATCTGGCGCACGTCTTCCTGGTCGATGTCCTCGAAGCGGCGCTGGCGCATCGCAGTCAGCGCCTTGAAGCGGGCGATCGAGAGCAGCCAGGTCGAAACCTGCGAGCGGCCCTGGAATTGGCCGGCGGTCCGCCACACGTCCAGAAACACCTGGCTCACCAGGTCTTCCGCCGTAGTCGCGTCGCGCACGATCCGCAGGATGAAGCGGTAGACGCGCACATTGTGCCGGCAATAAAGGATGTGCATGGACGTCCGGTTGCCGTCGGCAATGCTTTCGAGAAGCATGTCGTCCGAGGTCGCCTGAGCGGCAATGATGCTCTGGCTGGCTTGGGCGTTGATGGCGATGACGTTCGGCATTGACTTGGCTCCCCGTAGCGCCGCAACCGAGCGGCGTTTCCTTGGACCAAAGTGTTAATGAGCCAACGTTTCGGGACGTCTGCACGAAAAGCGGAAAATGGTTTCGTGCGCCGACAAATTGTTTCGTCGAATTAGCCGCGACGAAACATTCGGGGCAAAAAAGCGTGGAATTTCAAGGTACGGAAAATACGGGGGTGGGGATTAGGCCGCCAGCGGAGGCGCCGGGAACGTATTTCGGGCTTTTGCGTTCGCACTCCCCGTGTCGTCCTGGACAAGCGAGCAAAGCGAGCGCCGATGCAGGACCCATTACCCCAGGGAGACGTTTTGCGGAGACGTGTGGTTGCCAGCTCGCGCCACAATCTCTGCCTGGGGTAATGGGTCCTGGCGTTCGCCAGGACGACAATGGAGCCCCTACGCCTTCTCACCCGCCGGCGAGAACAAATAGCCGCCGCCGCGGATGGTGCGGATCACGGCGGGTTTTGCCGGATCGGGCTCGATCTTGCGGCGGATGCGCATGATGCGCAGGTCGACGGCGCGGTCGAAGGCTTCGGCGTCGCGGGCATTGGCCAATTCCAGCAGGCGCTCGCGCGACAGCACGCGCTTCGGATTGGCCGCGAACACTTTCAAGAGCCCGAACTCGGATGCGGTCAGCGGGTGCTCGTTGCCCTCGTCGTCGCGCAAGGCCTGCGCTTCGAGATCGAGCCACTTGGTCCCGAACCGTACCAATTGCTCCTTGTCCGATTTCGCAGCCGCCGCGTCCGCCACGGCTTTCGCCGGCGCGCTCCGGCGCAGCACCGAGCGGATGCGTGCCATCAGCTCACGCAGCTCGCACGGCTTGGCCACGTAATCGTCGGCGCCGAGCTCGAGGCCGACGACGCGGTCGATCGGGCTTGCCGTCGCCGTCAGCATGATCACCGGCACGTTGATGCGGCTCTTGAGGTCGCGGATGATCGAGAGCCCGTCTTCCTCCGGCATGTTGAGGTCGAGCACGACGAGGTCGGGCATGCTGCCGTCGATCGCCGTCCGCAACGACTTACCGCCGTCGCACAGCGTCACGGTGAAGCCGTGCATCTTGAGGTAATCGCCGACCATCTCCCGGGCCGGGGCCTCGTCGTCGACGATCATGATGTGCTGGCTTTGGGTCATGGTCCTGAGATCACGAAATTTCGGTCGCGGGGAGGGTGATGGTGAAGGTCGAGCCCTTGCCGGGGCCCTCGCTCTCGGCGGTCACCTCGCCGCCGTGCATGTCGATAATACGCTTGACGATGGACAACCCAAGCCCGGTCGAGCTCTCGCCGGCGGTCGGTTTTGCCGACAGCCGCTGGAACCGGCCGAACAGGCGGCCGAGATCCTCCGGCGACAGGCCGGCGCCCTCGTCGCTGACGCGGACGATGGTGTCGCCGCCCTCATGGCTGACGACGACGCCGATCTTGCCGCCGATCGGTGAGTATTTGATGGCGTTGCTGATCAGATTGTCGATTGCCTCGCGAATGCGGTCGGTGTCGCACATGGTGACGACGTTGACGGGCGCGGTGACGCTGATCGCCTGCTGCTTGTTGACGGCGAGCGGCTGGTTGGCCTCGGCGACCTCCTTGACCAGGGCCGCGACGTCGACGGGCTCGCGGCGGATGGTGATGTCGAAGGCATCGGCCATCGCATCCGAGATCAGATGATCGACCATCGTGGTCAGGCGCTTGGTCGCATCGCGGATGTGATCGACCTGGGCCACGACGCCGCCTGACGACGCGCCGGTCGAGATCAACTCCTTCAGCATCTCGGTGCGGCCGAGGATGACGCCGAGCGGATTCTTCAGATCGTGGGCAACGGTACCGAGGATTTCGTTCTTGAAGCCGTTGGCGCGTTGCAGCCGCAGCCATTGCGCCGAGAGGCGGCGGTTGGCCTGCATCAGCGCGCGGGTGCGCTGGGCGACGCGGTCTTCCAGCTGGGTGTTGGCGGCCTGGAGCTGCTGGTAGAGGATGACGTTGTCGAAGGCGATCGAGAGCCGGCTGGAGAAGATCTCGACCAGCGAGCGGTCGGTCTCGGACAGCTCGCGCTCGGCCTGCAGCAGCACCACGACCTCGCGGCCGCTTCCGGTGCGCAAATAGATCACGCTGCGGTGGTCGGCGAATTCGTTCTTGCGGCCCTGGAACGCGGCTTCCACCATCGCGCGCAGATCGGGGTCGAGCGCCTTCGACGAGGTGGTGCCGATGAAGCGGCTGTAGCAGCCGCTGCCGGCGAGCACCGAGAGCTCGGGGTCGATGCCGCCATTGTCGCGCAAAACCAGGATACCGGCGCAATCGACGTTGAGCAGCGAGGCAAGCTGGGTCAGTACGCCCTCGGCGAGCCGCTGCATCGACTTGAAATCGTACAGCGTCGAAGCCGCGTCGATGATGATCTCGAGCCCGCGCCTTGTCTGCAGCATGCGCTCGAGCTGCTGGTAGGAGCGCAGCGCCGCGGTCAGCGAGGTGAACAGCTTGTCGGCGGTGAGCTCGGTCTTCGCTTTGTAGTCGTTGATGTCGTACTGCACGATCACGCGCCGTTCAGGCGCTTGACCGGGCTGTCCGGTGCGCAGGATGATGCGCACCGTCTCGTTCTTGAGCTCGTTGCGGATGTACTCGACCAGCTCGAGGCCGGCGACGTCCGTCTCCATGATGACGTCGAGCAGCACGGCGGCGATGTCGTTGTGCGCGGCCATCAGCTTGCGACCTTCGGCCGCGGAATGGGCGGAGAGGATCTCCAGGCCCTGGCCGTTGAGGGAATAGTCCGAGAGCGCAAAACGCGTACCGTCATGCACGGCCGGATCGTCGTCGATGACGGCGATCTTCCATTTCCGGGCGTCAACATCCTCCGATGCGGTACCGGTGTCGTCGATCAGGTGGAGGACATCGTCCTGTTCGGCCATTGAGAAGTCCCGTCAGTCTCTGTGCTTTGCCCGCCGCCCTTGGCGACCCGGGGCATGATAATGCGAAAAGTAGTGCCTTGTCCCAGCTTGGATTCCAGCATCATGCGACCGCCGAGCTGCTGGGTGACGAGGTTATAGACGATATGGAGGCCGAGTCCCGTGCCACCTTCATTGCGCCTGGTGGTAAAGAATGGGTCAAAGGCCTGGCGCTGCACGTCGGAGGTCATGCCGGCCCCGTCATCGGTGAAGATGATCTCGACGTCGTCGGCCCCGCGCGGCCGCGCCGAGATCGTGATCGTGCCGGCGCGGCCGTCGGCAAAGGCGTGGTTGGCGGCGTTGAGGAACAAATTGGTCAGGATCTGGCCGTAGGAGCCGGGATAGCCGTCGAGCAGCAGCCCCTCGGGCATGTCGACATGGAGCGTGATCGGCGACCGCTTCAACACCGGCCGCAGGCTCGCGATGATCTGCTCGGTGGCTTCGCTCAGTGAGAACTGTCGCCGCTCGGCATGGGAGCGGTCGACCGCGACCTGCTTGAACGACTGGATCAGCTCGCCGGCGCGCTGGAGATTGGCGACGAGCTGCTGCGAGGCGTCGCGCGAGGACTGCACGAATTCTTCCAGCTGCGAGCGGCGCAGGCCGCCGTCGCCCTTGAGCTGGGCCTCGAAGATTTCGGTGCGCCGGGCAAAGCTCGACGCAACGGTGAGGCTGATGCCGATCGGGTTGTTGACCTCGTGCGCGACGCCGGCGACGAGGCCGCCGAGGGCTGCGAGCCTCTCGGCATCGATCAGATTCTGCTGCGCGGCGTTGAGCTCGAGCAGCGCGCTTTCGGCCTTCTCCTTGGACGCGCGCAGCTCGTCCTCGGTCTGGCGCTTCGCGATGGCGTTCTCGCGGAACACTTCCACCGCGCGCGCCATGGCTCCGACCTCGTCGCGCGCGCGCGTGCCCTGCACCTCGCGGCCGAGGTCGCCGAGCGTGATCGCGCGCATCGCCGCCATGATCTGCTGCAGCGGCAGCCGGATCGACAGCGCGATCAGCACGCCGGCGGTGAGGATGATGCCGAGGAAGATCACGGCGATGGAGAGAACGCGACGGGAAATGTCCGCCAGCGTGCGGTCGAACGTCTCCTGCGCCTTTTGCTCGCGCTGGCGCATCTTGGTGGAGAGATCGTCGATGGCGCCGATCGCCTCGGCCTGGTTGGCGTCGATGGTGTTGCGCAGCAGCTCGGTACGGTTCGTGAGCTGCTCGGAGAGCTTTGCAAAACCCTCGCGCAGCGCGGCGGTCCGGGCGGCGAGTCGTCGCAGCGCCATGCGCTGGAGGTCGTTGTCGGCGAGATCGATCATCACGGGGATGGTCTTCTCGATGGTCTCGGTGTTGCGGCGGGCGTCGTCGGCCGCACCCGATGACAGCGACAGATAGTAGGAATTGGCCGCGACCAGCATCGCGGTGAAGGCCTCGCGCGACTTGCCCAGCGAAGGCCAGATCAGCGCGTCGCGATGGCCGGTGGCGCCTTCGATGATGGAGTAAAGGCCGGCCATGTCCCTGGCCGGTCCCTGCACCTGATCCTCGTAGGTCTTCGCGATGGTGGCCTGCACGCCGCGCAGCTCGCCGAAGCCGTTGAGGAAGCGGTCGGTGGTGCGCTCCAGCTCCTCGACCGAGCCCGACAGCATCGGGTCCTTGGCGGCGCGATTGGTCAGCGTCCCCAGCACGGCCTCGCGCAGCAGCAGGATCTCGGCGAACAGGTCGGGGCTCGGCTGGTTGATGTAGCGGTGGATCAGATTGTGCAGCCGCCCGGTCTCGCTTTCGAGCAGCGCCAGAATCCGGTCGGATTCGCGCACCTGGCGCACGTCGTCCCAGGCCGAGCCGAGCACCTGCGAGCCGTTCCAGATCAGCCCGACCAGCACGATGACCACGGCGGAGTTCAGCGCCGCGATCGACAGGATGCGCCAACGGATCGGCACCGCCCGGAGCACGCCGACCAGCCGCGCGCGCAGCCGCCCCATCGGGCCGGGCGACCTGTCTGCATGCTCGCTGTGTCCAAGCCCGGGCAAGAGGCCTCACTCCACCTTGCGAATGCGTTCGATCAGCGCGGCCGCGGCCGGATCCTGCCCGGCCTTGGCGTAGATCGCGACCATCGCGTCTTCGAACGGCTTGCGGTCGATATCCCTGACGATGGTGACGCCCGCTGCTTCCGCCTTGCGCTGCGACTGCTCCTCCAGGTCGCGCCATTTCTCGCGCATGAAGCGGCTGGAGCGCTGTGCGGCTTCCCTGAAGATGGTTTGCTCGTCGGCCGACAGGCTTTTCCAGGCCTTCAGCGAAATCACCAGCACTTCGGGGCTCATGGTGTGCTCGGTGAGGGCGAGATAGCCGGCATGTTTGTAATGGTCCGTCGTCACGTAGGATGGCCAGTTGTTCTCGGCGCCGTCGATCAGGTGGTTGGCAAGCCCGGCAAGCACCTGCCCATAGGGCATCTCGACCGGCTCCGCGCCGAGCGCGCGGATCATCTGGCTCATCAACTCCGACTGCTGCACCCGGATCCGCAATCCCTTGAGGTCCGCGACGTTTCTGACCGGGCGGGCGCCGTTGTAGATCGATCGCGCGCCGGAATCGTAGAAGGCGAGGCCAACGAAGCCGTAGGGCTCGAAGCTGCCGAGGATCTCGCTGCCGATCGGCCCGTCCAGCACCTTCTGCATGTGCTCGATGGACCGGAACAGGAACGGCATCGCCAGCACGTTCATCGCCGGAACGAAATTGCCGATCAGCGCCACATTGGTCCGGTTGAGATCGATCGCACCGACCCGGGTCTGCTCGATGGTCTCCTTCTCCTCGCCGAGTTGGCGGGAGTGGAAGACCTTGACCTCGTGCCGACCGCCGCTGCGCTCGGCGATCAGGGCGCCCATGTAGCGCAGCGCCTGCACGGTCGGATAATCCTCGGTCTGGGTGTCGGCGGCGCGGAACTCACGCGCAGCAGCTCCCGTCGCGCAGAGGGCGATCAAAAGCGCGACGAAAACCACCCCGGTCCGCGTGCGTTCGGCACGGTTCAACACTGGCACACTCAACCCCTCAGTGGTGGAGTCTATGGCGGGAGGAAAAGGTTCAATGCAATCTAGCAGATGGTCGTGGGAAGGCCATCCCGCCGGGCGCCTCGACGTGATTGTGCGGCGCGGCCGGGGCTCATTCCCGGTTGAAACCGCAAATGCCGCGCCTTAAGCAGGGGCAGCCGCTTTCGTCGGTGCGGCATGGAAAGAGCCATCGTGACTTCAGCATCGCGCCTTTTGCAGGTCGTCGCCGCCTTTGCGGCGCTCTCCTTGGCCGCGCCGGTGCGTGCCGCGACCGACATCGCGTGGTGGCACGCCATGTCCGGCGAACTCGGCCGGCAACTGGAAAAGCTCGCCTCCGACTTCAACGCCTCGCAGCCGGATTATCGCGTGGTGCCAACTTACAAGGGCAGTTACACCGAGACGGTGACGGCCGCGATCTTCGCCTTCCGCTCGCGCAGCCAGCCCGCGATCGTCCAGGTCAACGAGGTCGCCACCGCCACCATGACCGCGGCCAAGGGCGCGATCTATCCCGTGTTCAGCCTGATGCGGGACATGAAGGAGCCGTTCTCGCTCAATGACTACCTTCCCGCGGTCTCCGGCTACTACACCGATGCGGCCGGCAATCTCTTGTCCTTCCCTTTCAATTCGTCGACGCCGATTCTTTATTACAACAAGACCATGTTCCGCGACGCAGGGCTCGATCCGGAGGCGCCGCCGAAGACCTGGCCGGAGCTTGGCGCTGCTGCAAAACGCCTGCGCGATCGCGGCGCGGTGTGCGGCTTCACCACCTCCTGGCCGTCCTGGATCCATGTCGAGAATTTTTCAGCCTTCCACAATCTGCCGCTGGCAACGCGGGCGAACGGCTTTGCCGCGTTGGATGCCGAGCTGACCATCAACAATCCGTCTCTCGTGCGTCACGTCTCCGAGCTCAGCGAGTGGCAGAAAACGAAAGTGTTCGACTATAGCGGCCGCGGCCAGTCGGCCGAGCCGCGCTTCCAGAACGGCGAATGCGGCATCTTCATCGGCTCCTCGGCGACGCGCGCCGACATCAAGGCGAATTCGAAGTTCGAGATTGGCTACGGCATGATGCCGTATTGGCCCGACGTGAAGGGTGCGCCGCAGAATTCGATCATCGGTGGCGCCACGCTGTGGGTGCTGCGCGACCGTCCGCGCGAGGAATACAAAGGCGTGGCACGATTCTTCGCCTATCTGTCGCAGCCCGGCGTGCAGGCCGCCTGGCACCAGAACACCGGCTATCTGCCTGTCACCCGCGCCGCCTTCGAGCTGACGCGCGCGCAAGGTTTTTACGAGCGCAATCCGGGCTCGGCGATGTCGTTCGAAGAGATCACGCTGCATCCGCCGACGGAGAATTCAAAGGGCATCCGGCTCGGCTCCTTCGTGCTGATCCGCGGCGCGATCGAGGACGAGCTGGAGCAGGCCTTTGCCGGCCGCAAGAGCGCGCAAGCCGCGCTCGATGCTGCGGTCGAACGCGGCAACAAGATCCTGCGCCAGTTCGAGCGCGCCAGCCCGGATAGGTAGGGGGAGGGATGGTAGCTCGGCGTTAAGGCGCAAGGCCGTTCCACAGCGTCATGGCCGGGCTTGTCCCGGCCATCCACGCCTTGGCCGCAGCACGAAGAACGTGGATGCCCGGGACAAGCCCGGGCATGACGAGCTCAACAGCCGTTAGGTTACGATGTCGATGCCACTCCCCCACCTCGCCGACGCGGCAAGCTTTCGCGCCTTTCGCGCCGACCCTCCGCGATGGCTGCCGATCGCACTCGACATCGCCCGCAGCCACGATCTCGATGCCAGCGCGCCGCACGTGTTTGCCACCGGCACCAATCTCGTGGTCGGGCTCGGCGATCGCCTGATCCTGAAAATCTTCCCGCCGCTGCTCCGCGCGCAGTTCGTCTCCGAGCACGGCTCGCTGGCCCAGCTTGCCGGTCGCATTGACTTGCCAATTCCCGAGATCGTCGCGGAAGGCGAGCGCGACGGCTGGCCTTATCTGATCATCACGCGCCTTGCCGGCACGCTCGGCTCGGAGGTCTGGCCGTCGTTGCCGGAAGCGCAGAAGGAGCGCGTGCTGCGACAGATCGGCGAGACCATCGCCGCCGTGCAGCGCGCGCCGCTCGGCTCACTCGCGCAGATCCAGCCGCGCTGGGACGACTTCATGCGGGCCCAGATGCAGGGCTGCAAGGCGCGGCACACGCGTCTCGGCCTGGCGCCGAAATTCCTCGCCGGCCTCGACGATCTCCTGCGTGATGCGGCCGCGCTCATTCCGATGGATGCGTCGCCGGTGATCCTGATCGGCGAATACATTCCGGAGAACTTCCTGCTCGCCCGCCACGACGATCAATGGTCTCTCGCCGGCCTGTTCGACTTCGGCGACGTGCTGGCGGGATGGCGGGACTACGATCTGCTCGGCCCTAGCGCCTTCATGGCAGCGGGCCGGCCGGGCAGGGTGCGCAACCTGCTCGAAGGCTTTGGCTATGCGAAGCTCGACTTCGCGCTCAAGCGACGGCTGATGGCCCTGATGCTGCTGCATCGCGCCAGCGACCTCAACAGCCACATCTGCATCGAGGGCTGGCAGGAGCAGGCGGATGATCTGGTCGAACTTCAGGAACTGATCTGGCCGGGGTGACGGGCCGCGATCGATAGCCGCGCCACCTAGGGGCGAGACGCGCTCACGCAATAGGCTGGTATTCTCGAAGCATATTTTTTAGGCAAATATACCTGTTTGTATGCAATGTCCGACGGCTTGGCTTCTGATCGACGGCCCGGATAGCAGCCTTTTCCTATAAACATTTCATAGGCTTATGCTGGTTTAATCCTTGCTTAAGCCTTGGCACGAACCTTGCGAATCCAGTTCCAACCAGAAAACTTTTGTGTTGGAGCCATTCCATGAAGCGCCGCGATTTCCTCAAGTCCGTTTCCGGATTGGCCGCAGGCGCGGCGCTTCCGGCCATGCCGTCCGTGATCTCGTCGGCCAAGGCCGATGCGCGCTCGGAGACGCTGCTGATCGTCTCGGAAGGCGGCCCCAACAATCTCGATATCCACGGCGTCGGCACCAACGTGCCCGGCTATGAGGTGTCCTGGAATTGCTACGACCGCCTGCTCAGCCACGAGATGAAGACCGGCCCCGGCGGCGTGCCCTATTACGACCGCGACAAGTTCAAGGGCGAACTCGCCGAGGACTTCAAGATCGACGACAGGTCGGTCACCTTCAAGCTGAAGAAGAACGCCAAATTCCACGACGGCGCGCCTGTGACCGCCAAGGACGTGAAGTGGTCGCTCGACCGAGCCGTCAGCGTCGGCGGATTCCCCACCTTCCAGATGAGCGCGGGCTCGCTCACGAAACCCGAGCAGTTCGTCGTGATCGACGACTACACGGTACGTGTCGACTTCCTGAAGAAGGACAAGCTGACGATCCCCGATCTCGCGGTGATCGTGCCCTGCATCATCAATTCCGAGCTGGTGAAGAAGAACGCCAGCGAGAAGGATCCCTGGGGACTCGAATTCACCAAGCAGCAGACCGCGGGCTCCGGCGCCTACAAGGTGACGAAGTGGACCGCCGGCACCGAAGTGGTGATGGAGCGCAACGACGATTGGGTCGGCGGCCCGCTGCCGAAGATCAAGCGCGTGATCTGGCGCATGGTGCCGCAGGCCGGCAATCGCCGCGCGCTGCTGGAGCGCGGCGACGCCGACATCTCCTATGAGCTGCCGTTCAAGGATTTCCAGGAGATGAAGGCGAGCGGCAAGCTCAACGTGGTGTCGCTGCCGTTCTCCAACGGCATCCAGTATATCGGCATGAACGTGACCAAGCCGCCGTTCGACAATCCCAAGGTACGTCAGGCGGTCGCCTGCGCGATTCCCTATCAGAAGATCATGGACGCGGTGATGTTCGGGCTGGCTAACCCGATGTTCGGCGCGCCCAAGGACAAGCCAACCGAAGTCGCCTGGCCGCAGCCGCACAAATACAACACCGACATGGACAAGGCGAAGGCGCTGCTGGCCGAGGCCGGCTACCCGAACGGCTTCGAGACCACGATCTCGTTCGACCTCAACTTCGCCGGCGTCAACGAGCCGCTCTGCGTGCTGGTGCAGGAGAGCCTGGCCCAGATCGGCATCAAGACCACCATCAACAAGGTGCCCGGCGCCAACTGGCGCACCGAATTGAACAAGAAGGAAATGCCGCTCTTCACCAACGTATTCTCGGGCTGGCTCGATTACCCCGAATACTTCTTCTACTGGTGCTATCACGGCAATAATTCCGTCTTCAACACCATGAGCTACAAGTCGGCGGAGATGGACAAGCTGATCGACGGCGCACGCGCGGCCGCCGCGACCGGCGACACCGCGACCTACGACACCGACGTGAAGGGCTTCGTCGACCTCGCCTACAGCGACATCCCGCGCATCCCGCTGTACCAGCCGTTCGTCAACGTCGCGATGCAGAAGAACATCAGCGGCTACCAATACTGGTTCCACCGGAGGCTGGATTATCGCGCGATGGCGAAGGGGTAAGGGGATGGCGGGCGCTGTCCTTCGCAGTGAGGTGAGCACGCTTTTCAGGCTCCCTCCCCCCTTGTGGGGGAGGGCTAGGGAGAGGGGTAGCCACAAACTCCGATCTCTCCCGGAGCCACCCCCCTCCCTAGCCCTCCCCCACAAGGGGGGAGGGAACGCAGCGGAGCGAGTGGCCGCGTGTCGGGTTCATTCAACGCGCAAGAGGAAGTCGCCATGCTGACCATGATCGGCAAGCGCCTGATGTTCGCGATTCCTTCGCTGATCGGGGTCGTCATCGTCACCTTCCTGCTGACCCGCGCATTGCCCGGTGATCCCGCGGCGTATTTCGCCGGCCCCGCCGCAACGAAAGAAGCCGTCGAGCAGATCCGGAAAAAACTCGGCCTCGACAAGCCGCTGATCGAGCAGTTCTTTCGCTACACCAACGATCTCGCCCATGGCGATTTCGGCAACTCGCTCACGACCGGCCAGCCGGTCGCAGCCGAGATCCGCAACCGCCTGCCGGCCTCCGCCGAGCTGACGCTGCTCGGCCTCATCGTCTCGGTCGTGATCGCGATTCCGCTCGGCGTGCTGGCGGCGACGCGGCCGGGCTCATGGGTCGACCATCTCTGCCGTGTGACGACGACGGCCGGCGTCTCGCTGCCGGTGTTCTTCACAGGTCTGGTGCTGGTCTATGTGTTCTATTTCCGGCTCGGCTGGTCGCCCGCGCCGCTCGGCCGGCTCGATGTGTTCTACAGCGCGCCGCCGACAGTGACCGGCTTCTATCTGATCGACACCCTGATCGCGCGCGACTTCGAGGCGTTCCGTTCGGCATGCAGCCAGCTCATCCTGCCGGCGACGACGCTTGCGATCTTCTCGCTGGCGCCGATCGCGCGCATGACGCGCGCCTCGATGCTGGCGGTGCTGTCCTCCGAATTCGTGCGCACCGCGCGTGCCAGCGGCCTGTCGCCGGCGACCGTCATCGTCACCTACGCCTTCCGCAACGCGATGCTCCCCGTCATCACCACGCTGAGCATGGTGTTCTCGTTCCTGCTCGGCGCCAACGTGCTGGTGGAGAAAGTGTTCGCCTGGCCAGGCATCGGCTCTTACGCCGTCGAAGCGCTGATCTCGTCGGACTTCGCGCCGGTGCAGGGGTTCGTGCTGACCATGGCGGTGATGTACGTGCTGCTCAATCTCGTGATCGACATTCTCTATGGCGTGATCGACCCGCGCGTGCGGTTGGAGGGCTAATCATGAGCACCGTTGCGCCTGCTGTTGAACCCGTCGGCCCCGCGCGCACGTCGGGTCTCGTCGCGCTCCTCGACCAGACCCGCTACGTGCTCGGCGAGAACAAGGTCACCGGCTTTGCATTCGCGCTGCTGATCGTGATCCTCCTTGCCGCGATCTTCGGCCCCTATGTGGTGCCGTATGACCCGCTGGCGTCCGACACCGTGGCGTCGCTGAAGCCACCGTCGGCCGCGCACTGGTTCGGCACCGATCAATTGGGCCGTGACATCTTCAGCCGGGTCGTGGTGGCGACGCGGCTCGATACGTTCATCGCGGTCGCCTCCGTCGCCCTGGTGTTCCTGATGGGCGGGCTCGCCGGCATCGCGGCCGGCTATTTCGGCGGCTGGACCGATCGCATCGTCGGCCGCGTCGCCGACACCATCATGGCGTTCCCGCTGTTCGTGCTGGCCATGGGCATCGTCGCCGCGCTGGGGAACACCGTGCAGAACATCATCCTGGCCACCGCCATCGTGAACTTCCCGCTCTACGCCCGCGTTGCGCGCGCCGAAGCCAATGTCCGCCGTAACGCCGGCTTCGTGCAGGCCGCGCGTCTGTCCGGTAACGGCGAATTCCGCATTCTGCTCGTGCATATCCTGCCGAACATCATGCCGATCATGATCGTGCAGATGTCGCTGACCATGGGCTACGCCATCCTCAATGCCGCCGGTCTCTCCTTCATCGGCCTCGGCGTCCGTCCGCCGACGGCCGAATGGGGCATCATGGTCGCCGAAGGCGCCGGCTTCATGGTGTCAGGCGAATGGTGGATCGCGCTATTCCCGGGCCTCGCTTTGATGATCGCCGTGTTCTGCTTCAACCTCCTCGGCGACGGCCTGCGCGACATCGTCGACCCCCAGCGGAGGACGTGATGGCTGGGTTAGGCGTACTTTTTCGCTCGAAATTCCCCAATGAAATCAACCTCATTCTACTGTGCATGGGGTTGTTTTCGCCATTTTTAGTTGGGAGGTGCCCATGACCGCCCCGCCGCTGCTCGACGTCCAGGACCTTACCGTCGAATTCACCACCCGCCGCGGCATCGTCAAGGCGGTGCAGCACGTCAACATTTCCGTCGCCAAGGGCGAGACGCTTGCGATCGTCGGCGAGTCCGGCTCCGGCAAATCGGTGACGTCGTATGCGGTGATGCGCATTCTCGACCGTGCGGGGCGGATCGCCGAAGGCTCGGTGATGTTCTCGGGCATCGACGTCAAGGCCGCGACCGAAGACCAGATGCGCGATCTGCGCGGTCGCGAAGTCTCGATGATCTTCCAGAATCCGCGCGCCGCGCTCAACCCGATCCGGAAGGTCGGCGACCAGATCGAGGACGTGCTGCGCACCCATGTCCAGCAGGCCATGGTTTCGGACCGCGGCGAGAAGGCGATCGAGGCGCTGGAGCAGGTCAAGATCGCCCGCCCGCGCGAGCGCTATCACGCCTATCCGTTCGAATTGTCAGGCGGCATGTGCCAGCGTGTCGTCATCGCGCTCGCGCTCGCCTGCAATCCGCAGCTACTGATCGCGGACGAGCCGACGACCGGATTGGACGTCACCACGCAGAAGGCGGTGATGGATCTGATCGTGGAATTGACCAAGCGCAAGGCAATGTCCACCATCCTGATCACGCACGATCTCGGCCTCGCCGCTGCTTATTGCGACCGCGTCGTCGTGATGGAAAAGGGCAGGGTGGTCGAGACCGCCAAGGCCGCCGACATCTTCGCCAACCCGCAGCACCCCTACACCAAGAAGCTGATGCGCGCGACGCCGCGGCTCGGCGTGAGCCTGCGGGATCTGTTGCCGGAGGAGGAAGGCTCAGCCGTCGTGGCCGGGCCTGACCGGGCCATCCATCAGGCTTCGCAGGACGAGGCCAGGAAGAGCGGGCAGCCCCTTCTCCTCATCGACAAGCTGGTCAAGGAATATCCCCGCCAGGGCGCCACCGCCACGCTCGGCAAATTGTTCGGCCGCAAGCCGCCGGTCGAGCCGGACGTGTTCCGCGCCGTCGACGGCATCAGCTTCTCGATCGGTCACGGCGAGAGCGTCGGCCTGGTCGGCGAGTCCGGCTGCGGCAAATCGACCACGTCGATGATGGTGATGCGGCTGCTGGATCAGACCTCGGGGCTGATCCAGTTCGACGGCGAGGACATCGGCGGCATCGCGCCCGCCGGCTTTGCCCGGCTGCCGCAGCGCAGCCGCATCCAGATGGTGTTCCAGGATCCGACCGACAGCCTCAACCCGCGCTTCACCGCCGTGCGTGCCATCGCCGATCCCATCATGCAGCTCGGCGACGTCAGGGGGCGCGACGCGCTCCGCGCCCGCTGCGAGGAGCTCGCCACCATGGTGGGCCTGCCGCACAATCTGCTGGATCGCTTCCCGCACCAATTGTCGGGCGGCCAGAAAGCCCGCGTCGGCATCGCCCGCGCCATCGCCCTGCACCCGAAACTCGTGATCCTGGACGAGCCGACCGCCGCGCTCGACGTTTCGGTCCAGGCCGTGGTCCTCAATCTGCTCCAGGACCTCAAGGCCCGACTAGGTATGAGTTATCTGTTCGTCTCGCATGATTTGAACGTAGTGCGCTTGTTGTGCGATCGTGTCATTGTCATGCGGTCGGGTCGAATCGTCGAGGAAGGATCTTCCGAGCGGGTCTTGAGCGATCCGCAGGACGACTACACCAAGGAGCTGCTGACGGCGATCCCGCATCCGCCGCTGCAGACAGAGCGCACACTGAGAGCTTGTTTGGGAGCGTGATGGCCGAACCGTTGGACGATTATATCGACGCTGTCACCAAAGCGTTGGCGTTGCCCGTCGAGGAAGCATGGAGGGCGTCCATCCGCGCCAATCTCGAGGTCTCGCTGCGGCTCGGCCGCCTCGTCGACGAATTCGCGCTGCCGGACGAGACCGAGCCGGCGCCCGTGTTCACGGTCTGACGCCGCCATGACGACCAAGCCAGAGATGACGGCCTCCGAGATCGCGAGCGCGGTTGCGGGCCGCAAGATGTCCGCGCTCGATGCGACCGAAGCCGCGCTTGCGCGCATCAAGCAGCACGACACCATCCTCAATGCGTTTACCGACATCACCGCCGATCGCGCCCGCGCCAAAGCGCGCGCAATCGATGCCGATATCGCCGCCGGCAAGTCCGTCGGCCCATTGGCCGGCGTGCCGTTCGCGGTGAAGAACTTGTTCGACGTCGCAGGCCTCGCCACGCGCGCAGGCTCGAAGATCAACCGCGATCGCGCACCCGCCACGCGCGATGCCACGCTGATCGAGCGCATGGAAGCGGCCGGCGCCGTGCTGGTCGGTGCGCTCAACATGGGTGAATACGCCTATGACTTCACCGGCGAGAACGTCCATGACGGTCCCTCGCGCAATCCGCACGATACGACGCGGATGAGCGGCGGCTCCTCCGGCGGCTCGGGCAGCGCCGTTGGTGGCGCGCTGGTGCCGATCGCGCTCGGTTCCGACACCAACGGTTCGATCCGCGTGCCGTCCTCGTTCTGCGGCATCTTCGGCCTGAAGCCGACCTATGGCCGGCTCTCGCGTGCGCGCTCTTTCCCGTTCGTCGCGAGCCTCGATCATCTCGGCCCGTTCGCGCGCTCCGCCACCGATCTCGCGCTGGCCTATGACGCCATGCAGGGACCGGATGCCGACGATGCCGCCTGCACCACCACACGTGGTCTGGAGCCGACGACACCGCTGCTTGCCAATCCGGTGTCCGACCTGCGCATCGCGATCGCCGGCGGGTACTTCCAGACCAATTTGTTTCCGGAAGCTGTCGAAGCCGTCAGCCGCGTCGCCAAGGCGCTGGGCGCAACGCGCGTGGTGGACGTGCCCGAAGCTGCGCGCGCCCGCGCGGCGGCCTATGTCATCACCACCACCGAGGGCGCCTCGCTGCATCTCGATCGGCTGCGCAAGCGGCCGAACGATTTCGATCCCGCCGTGCGCGACCGGCTGATTGCGGGCGCCATGGTGCCGGCGCCCCTGGTCGACCGCGCGCAAAAATTCCGCCGCTGGTATCGCGCGCAACTCGCCGAGATTTTCAAATCCGTCGACGTGCTGATCGCACCGGCGACGCCATGCACCGCGCCGAAGCTCGGCCAGGTCAATTTCAATCTTGGCGGCGTCGAGATGCCGGTGCGCGCCAATATCGGCATCCACACCCAGCCGATCTCGTTCATCGGCCTGCCTGTGGTCGCCGTGCCGGTGCCGCTCGATCCGCTGCCGATCGGCGTGCAGATCATCGCCGCGCCATGGCGCGAGGACATCGCGCTGCGCGTCGCGTTCGCGTTGGAGAAGATGGGTGTTGCCGCCGCGCCCAGCCCAAGAGGATTTTGAGATGGAGATCGATCTCCCCGAGGTGATCGCAGACGTCAAAGCTGCGTTCGAGCGCTATGAGCAGGCCCTGATCACCAACGACGTCGCCGTGCTCGGCGAGCTCTTCCGCAACGATCCCCGCACGCTGCGCTATGGCATCGGCGAGAACCTCTACGGCTATGAAGCAATCTCCGGCTTTCGCGCCGGCCGCTCGGCGGTCGGCCTCAATCGCCGCACCGCGAAAACCGTGATCACCAGCTATGGCCGCGACACCGCGGTTGCCTCCACCCTGTTCTATCGCGACACGATGCCGGGCAAGGTCGGCCGGCAGATGCAGACCTGGGTAAAATTCCCGGAGGGCTGGCGCGTCGTCGCCGCCCATGTCAGCATCATCGACGAGTCGAAAGAGACCTGACCGTATGACGCTTGACGATCTTCCGCCCGGAGCGCTGCCGGCCGAACCGGCGGTGCCGCGTGTCGACCGGGGGGCGCCGTCAGCGCACAAGGTCACGCGCGCCGAGGAGCTGCGCCTGCAGCTCGCCGACGAGATCGTGCGCGGAGCTCTGCCACCCGGTGCGCCGCTTGACGAGACCGACATCGCGCGCCGCTTCAGCGTTTCGCGCACGCCGGTGCGGGAAGCCCTGCGTCAGCTCGTGGCAAGCGGCCTCGTCGAAGCGCGCGCTCATCGCGGCGCGGTGGTGGCGCAGCCCTCGTTCGAACGGCTGACGGGCATGTTCGAGGCCATGGCGGAGCTTGAGGCGCTGTGTGCGGGTCTTGCCGCCGAGCGCATGTCCGCCACTGAGCGTCACGGCCTGGAAGCCATCCACGAAGAACTGCGGGTGTTGAGCTACGCCGGCAATCCCGAGCGCTTCCACGAGGTCAACGAGCGCTTCCACAACGCGATCTATGCGGGATCGCAGAACGGCTACATCGCCGAGATCACGCTGGCGACGCGCGTGCGCGTACAGCCGTTTCGCCGCGCCCAGTTCCGCAATCTCGGCCGTCTCGCCAAGTCGCAAGCCGAGCACGACCGCGTTGTCGTCGCCATCATGCGCGGCGACAAGCAGGGCGCCGCCGCCGCGATGCGCGCGCATATCGAGCTGGTGCGCGGGGAGTACGAGATCTACGCGGTGTCGGTTTAGGGGCGCGCGCACGGTTGCGTAGGGTGGGCAAAGGCGCAAAGCGCCGTGCCCACCATCTCCCCAAGCTGACGGTGATGGTGGGCACGTTTCGCTTTGCCCACCTACGAGACCTACGCTGTCGTAGCTTCCGCCATATACTTCCGCCAGCCGCCATACGCGGTGATGTCGCGAGCCTCGCCCAGCACCTCGGGCTCGACGAGAAATCCCTTCACGCTGCGGCCATCGGCCAGCCGCACCGTGCCGATCGCCATCGGCGCGGGAATCGCGTTGACGAACTTGCCGAAGGCGGACGACGACAGCGACCAGATTTCCAGCTCGATCGACGCGCCCTTGCCGGCCTCGACGCGCAGCATGCCCGGCTTTGGCGGCGTGGTCTTCAATGCGTAGAGCTTGTAGTCCGCCGCGGTCCTGGTTGCCTCGATCAGCTGGCCGTTCAGCGCTTTCAGTTCGCCGTTCAGCGCCATGCCGGACAGATGCGCGCCGACCACGGCGATGGGAATCTCGTCGACGCCGCTTGCGGCAAGCGGCGCCAGCGCGGCTTGCACGACGCCCTTTGCGCCAAGCGTCAGTTTGGTATCGGCGTGGAACACGCGGCCGATGCTGGCGAGCAGCGCATCGTGCCCGGTGGGTGCAAGAATTGTGATGCCGAACGGGATGCCGTCGGCGCGCATCGCCGCCGGCAGCGCGAGACCACAGAGATCGAGCAGATTGACAAAATTGGTATAGGTGCCGAGCCGGCTGTTGAGCTCGACCGGATTGGCCCGCACCTGCGCGGTCGTATAGGCCGTCGGCGCCGTCGGCAGCACCAGCGCGTCGATATTGGTGAAGGTGCGTTCGGCGATCTTGCGCAGGCCCTGCAGACGATAGAGCGCGGAGAAGGTGTCCGTCGCCGTCAACCGCGCACCGGCCGCGGTGATCTCGCGCGTCACGGGATGGATCGCCTCCGGTGCCGAGGCGAGCAGGTCGCGGATCACGAGATAGCGCTCGGCCACCCACGGTCCCTCGTAGAGCAGTCGGGCCGTCTCATAGAACGGCTCGAGGTCGAATTCGACGAGCGTTGCCCCAAGCGCGGTCCAGCGCTTCAGCGCCTCGGCGTAAGCCGCTTCCGCCTTCTTGTCGCCGAAGAAGATCAGCTGTCCGCTGCGCGGCACGCCCAGGCGCAGGTTTGCCGGGAGCGGGGTGATCGCGCCAAGCGGCCGGTCGCGCGAGAACGGATCTGCCTGATCGGGACCTGCCATCACGGAGAGCGCCAGCGCGGCGTCGTCGAC
This sequence comes from Bradyrhizobium sp. CW1, assembly GCF_023100665.1. Taxonomy (NCBI): domain Bacteria; kingdom Pseudomonadati; phylum Pseudomonadota; class Alphaproteobacteria; order Hyphomicrobiales; family Nitrobacteraceae; genus Bradyrhizobium; species Bradyrhizobium sp. CW1. Next base: position 7,847,633 of record NZ_CP064684.1, on the reverse strand, counting down.
CGTCAAAGCGAATACCGAGATGCAGTCGAGCGTCCGGCAGGCCGGCACCAGGCCAGCGGTCGAAATCATGCCGAGGCTCGGCTTGAGACCGACGATGTTGTTGAGCATCGCCGGCACGCGGCCTGAGCCGGCGGTGTCGGTGCCGAGCGACAGTGGCACCAGCCCGGCGCCGACGGCGGTGGCCGATCCCGAGCTCGAGCCGCCGGGAATGAGGTCCTCGCGGATCGCGTTTCTGGGGATGCCGTGGGGCGAGCGCACGCCGACAAGGCCGGTCGCGAACTGGTCGAGATTGGTCTTGCCGATGATGATCGCGCCGGCGGCGCGCAGCCGCTGCACCGCGGTCGAATCATGTGTCGGGGTATACGAGAAGGCCGGGCACGCCGCGGTGGTCGGAAATCCCAGCGCGTCGATATTGTCCTTCACCACGACCGGCACGCCATAGAGCGGCAGGCTGGCGGCGTCCTTGGTGGCGAGCTTCTCGGCCTCCGTGATCGCGTCCTTTTCGTCGCGCAGGCTGATGAAGACGGCGGGGTCGTTGTGGTCGCGGATGCGCTGATAGGTGCGCGCGACCGTCTGCGCCGGTGTGAGCGTGCCCGCGCGATGCGCGGCCACGATCGCGGCGACCGTTTCAGGCTGCTCAGCCCCCATTTCAGCCTTCATGGCGACAAATCTCCGGCTACGTCTCTTCACCCCGATCGAAGCAAGCGATGTGCCATTGTGTACAGAATCCGGGCAGGACAAGTGCTGCGGATATTACCGAGAGATCAGTGGCTTGTGGGATATTTCGAGCTCCGGCGGACCTTCGTGTCAGCGCCCTGTTACGAGCATTTGCGCAAATAATAGGCAGCTAGATCAGGTGCAGCCAGCAATCCATGCCGCGGATGCGCGGCGACCAGCCCTTTGAACGGCGGCGGGCCGTCCCACCTGGCCCCAGCTTGCGCCCCAACAATTGTCGTGGCCAACATGCTGGCCAACGCGGTCCGCGACGAGGCTGCGACCGGTCCCGGCTTCCGGGCGAGGAGGAAACCATGACAGCCGCCCCACGCGGTGATGCTTCGAGCCTGTTTGCGACACCCAGAACCGTTGCCGAGCATCGCGCCGACGGCAGCATCGTGCTGCGCTCGCCCGAGCCTCTGCGCGATGGCGCGCGCTGCGTCGGCGACTGGCTGGAGCAATGGGCGCGGCAGAGGCCCGACGCGATTTTCCTCGCCGAGCGCAGCAGTGCCGAAGCGCCATGGAGCACCGTTACCTATGCGCAGGCGCTGCGCCAGGTGCGCGCGGCGGCGTCCTGGATTCTGGCGCACGGTCTCGGCGCGGAGCGCCCGCTCGCGATCCTCTCCGACAACAGCATCGATCATGCGCTGCTGGCACTGGCGGCGCAGCATGTCGGCGTGCCCTCGGCGGCGATCTCGCCGGCCTATTCCCTGATGTCAAAGGACTTCGACAAGCTCAAGAGCATGATCGCGTTGCTTGAGCCCGCCGCGATCTATGTCTCCGCGACGAGGCCGTTTGCGGCGGCGCTGGCCGCGATCAAGCCGCTGCATAGCGCGCAGATTATCAGCGGCAATGCCGACGATGCCGATGCGCTGGCCTTTCGCACTATCGCGGCAACGCCCGAGAGCCCCGACGTCGCAAAGGCCTTCGCCGCGGTGACGCCCGATACGATCGCAAAACTCCTGTTCACTTCGGGCTCGACCGGCACGCCGAAAGCCGTGATCAACACCCAGCGCATGCTGACGTCCAGCCAGCAGGCCAAGGCGCAGACCTGGACTTTTCTCGAACGGGCGCGCGACGATCTGGTCATTCTCGACTGGCTGCCCTGGAGCCACACGTTTGGCGCGAACCACAATTTCAATCTCGTGCTGCGCAATGGCGGCTCGCTCTATATCGACGGCGGCAAGCCGGCGCCCGGTCTGTTTGCGATGTCGCTCGCCAACCTCAGAAGCGTGATGCCGACGGTCTATTTCAACGTGCCGCGCGGCTTCGACATGTTGATCGCGGCGCTGCGCGGCGACGAGGAGCTGTGTCGCCGCTTCTTCAGCGAGGTGAAATTCGCGTTCTACGCCGGTGCGGCGCTGCCGCAGAATCTCTGGGATGCGCTGGAAGAACTCTCCGTCAAGACTGTTGGCCGCGCGATGCCGATGGTCTCGGCCTGGGGCTCGACCGAGACGTCGCCGCTGGCCACCGACTGCCATTTCCTCGCGGAGCGCTCGGGCAATATCGGCGTGCCCATTCCCGGCACCGAACTGAAGCTCGTTACCTCCGGCGACAAGCTGGAGGTGCGCGTGCGCGGCCCCAACGTCACGCCGGGCTATTGGAAGGCGCCGGAGCTGACCAGGCAGGCTTTTGACGACGAGGGCTTTTATCTCATCGGTGATGCCGTGAAGTTCGCCGACGCGAACCGGCCCGAACGCGGCCTATTCTTTGACGGCCGCGTCGCGGAGGATTTCAAGCTCAATTCCGGCACCTGGGTCAGTGTCGGCACACTGCGCCTCGCCGGCATCGCCGCGCTGGCGCCGCTCGCGCAGGACATCGTCGTCACCGGCCACGGCGGCGACGAGGTGCGCTTCCTGGTGTTTCCGAACATCGCTGCGTGCCGCGCGCATGCCGGCCTGCCCGAGACCGCAGGCGTGAACGACGTGCTCGCGCATGAGAAGATCAGAGCCGCGATCGCGCGGGGGCTGGCGAAACTGAAGCAACACGGCGCCAACTCCTCCGGCCACGCCACGCGCGCGTTGCTGCTCGCCGAGCCGCCGTCGGTCGACGGCGGCGAGATCACCGACAAGGGCTACATCAACCAGCGCGCGGTGCTGACGCGCCGTGCCGATGCGGTGGCGCGGTTGGATGACGATGCGCCGGGCGAGTGGATCGGTCTGTAGCGCTTGGGCCTGTGCCCCGGACGCAGCGCAGCACGCAGTGATGCGCTGCAGAGCCGGGGCCATTCTTCGTGATTGGCATCTCTGGATCCCGGCTCTGCGCAGCAGCGTTTCACGCTGCAGCGCGTCCGGGACAAGAGAGCTCGGCAAACCCAACTACGCCAGCCGCCCTGCCGCATTATGCTGCACGATTCTTTTGTTGCCCAAGCAACTAATTTATGCGAACCGTTCCAGACACGGATGACGGCGGGAGGAACCGCCGCGTCGGATCGGAGGAAGCTATGCTCGGCAGAGAGGGTGCCGCCGGCGAATGTTGGCGCATGCCTGGAAATGACAGGGCTCAGCGCCCGCTGTGTGGCCCGTCAGGTCTCGGTGCTGCCGGTCACCGCGCCGAGATTTTCATGCAGGCGGCGCAACAGGTCGATCAGCACCTCGCGCTCGTCCTTGTCCAGGCAGGACAACAGGCGCCGTTCGCGCTCGAATGCAGCGACGATCACCTTGTCATGGATGGCGCGGCCCTTCGCCGTCAGCGAGATCGAATGGGTGCGCCCGTCATTGGGATCGGTACGGATCGAGATCAACCCCCGCTTTTCCAGGCCGGCCAGCGTCCGACTCACCGGGCCCTTGTCGAAACCGATGACGTGGCAGATGCGCGAGGCGGGAATGCCGGGCTCGATCGCGAGCAGCGACATGATCCGCCATTCCGTGACGTTGACGCCGAACTCTCGCTGATAGAACGCGGTGGCGCTGTTCGAGAGCTTGTTGGCGATGAAGGTGATGAACGCGGGGACGTAGCGGTCAAGATCGAGCGTCGGTCCCGTCTCGGCGGGCGCAGGTTTCTGGCGGGCTCTGGTCGAAGGCGGCGGCATGTCGGGATTCTGTCTCGCGGCGTGTCTGGAGACCTAAAGGTAAGCGCGGCCCTTTCACAAGATCAAAATGAGGGAGGACTTCCATGAGCACTTCCAGCTCCCAGGAAATTAGCGGTTCGTCGGCCGTCCCGCATCTCGACGTCGATCCGTTCGCGATGGATTTTTTCGCCGATCCCTATCCCACGCATGAGCTGCTGCGGGAGGCGGGACCTGTCGTCTATCTCGACAAGTGGAACGTCTATGGCGTGGCGCGCTATGCCGAAGTTCATGCCGTGCTGAACGATCCCGCAACGTTCTGCTCCAGTCGTGGCGTCGGCCTCGCCGATTTCGCGAAGGAGACGCCGTGGCGGCCGCCCAGCCTGATCCTCGAGGCCGATCCTCCCGAGCACACCCGCACCCGCGCCGTGCTCTCAAAGGTGCTGTCGCCGACGGTGATGAAGGGGCTGCGCGACCGCTTTGCCGCGGCAGCGGAAGAGCGTGTGGACGCGCTGCTGGAGAAGCGCAACTTCGATGCCATCACGGACCTTGCCGAGGCCTATCCGCTGTCGATCTTCCCAGATGCGCTCGGGCTTAAGCCTGAGGGACGCGAGAATCTCATTCCCTATGCGAGCCTGGTGTTCAACGCCTTCGGCCCGCCGAACCAGTTGCGCAACGAGGCGATCGCGCGCTCGGCGCCTCACCAGGCCTACGTCACCGAGCAGTGCCAGCGGGACAGCCTCACGCCCGGCGGCATCGGCGCCTGCATCCACGCCCATGTCGGCGAGGGTGCCATCACCGCGACCGAAGCGCCGCTGTTGGTGCGTTCGCTTCTGTCAGCGGGCCTCGACACCACCGTCAACGGCATCGGTGCAGCGGTCTACTGTCTCGCGCGCTTCCCTGAGCAGTGGCAGCGCCTGCGCAACGATTTTACGCTGGCGCGCAACGCTTTCGAGGAGGCCGTTCGTTTTGAAAGCCCGGTGCAGACCTTCTTCCGCACGACCACGCGCGAAGTCGAACTGTCAGGCGCGACCATCGGTGAGGGCGAGAAGGTGTTGATGTTCCTGGCGGCTGCCAATCGCGATCCGGGGCGCTGGGACAAGCCCGACAGCTACGACATAACCCGCCGCACGTCCGGCCATGTTGGCTATGGCTCAGGTATTCACATGTGCGTCGGCCAGCTGGTCGCGCGGCTCGAAGGCGAGACAATGCTCGCGGCGCTGGCCCGCCGGATCGCAAAGATCGAGATCATGGGCGAGCCGCAGCGCCGCTTCAACAACACGCTGCGCGGGCTCGACAGCCTGCCTGTGCGCATCACGCCAGCCTGACGCTGTCGTCATCGCAAACAACAAATACGACAGGGGAGGGAACAATGAAGAACTTGAAGTGGACGCTTGCGCTGGCCGCGAGCCTGATTGGCGGCGCGGCAAATGCCGAGATCTCGGACAATGTCGTGCGCGTCGGCGTGCTCAACGACATCTCCGGCATTTTCCAGGACACCAACGGCATGGGCTCGGTCGAGGCCGCGCGCATGGCCGCTGAGGATTTCAACGGCGGCGGCAAGGGCATCAAGGTCGAGATCGTCTATGCCGATCACCAGAACAAGGCCGACGTCGGCAATGCAATCGCGCGCAAATGGCTCGATGTCGAGGGCGTCGACGCCATCGTCGACGTGCCGAACTCGGCCGTTGGCCTCTCCATCAACACGCTGCTGCGCGATAGCCGCATGACGTTCCTCGCGTCGTCCACCGCGAGCTCCGATCTCACCGGCAAGGCCTGCTCGCCCAACACCATCCAATGGGTCAACGACGCCTGGGCGACCGGCAACACCACGGCGGCCGCGATGATGTCGCGCGGCGGCAAGGACTGGTATTTCCTCACGGTTGACTACGCACTCGGCAAGGGCATCGAGGCGGAAGCCCAGAAATACATCGAGGCGCATGGCGGCAAGATGTTGGGCTCCTCCAAGCATCCGCTCGGCACGTCCGACTTCGCGTCCTTCCTGTTGCAGGCGCAGGGCTCGAAGGCCCAAGTGATCGGGCTCGCCAATGCCGGCGGCGACACCATCAACGCGGTGAAGCAGGCGGCCGAGTTCGGGATACAGCAGGGCGGACAAAAACTCGTCGCCTTCCTGCTCTTCATCAACGACGTCCACGGCATGGGCATCAAGGTCGCGCAAGGGCTCCAGCTCATGGAGGCCTTCTACTGGGACATGAACGACGACACCCGCGCCTTCGCCAAGCGCTTCGCGGCGCGGCCCGGCATGAACGGCAAGATGCCGAGCGGCAACCAGGCCGGGGTCTATGCCTCCACGCTCGCTTATCTCAACGCGGTCGCCGTCACGGGCAGCGACAATGCCAAGGATGCCGTGCCCGAGATGAAAAAGTTCAAGGGCAAGGACAAGCTGTTCGGCGACACCACGATCCGCCAGGACGGCCGCGTCGTGCATCCGATGTATCTGTTCGAGGTGAAGAAGCCGGAGGAGTCGAAATATCCGTATGACTATTACAAGCTGGTTTCGACGATCTCTGCGGAGCAGGCGTTTCGACCGCTCGCGGAAGGTGGGTGCGAGCTGGTGAAGTAGGGGCGGCGATCGCGCCTCACTTAACCTCTCCCCGCTCGCGGGGAGAGGTCGGATCGCTCTTGCGATCCGGGTGAGGGGGTACAGGTCTCACCAATATCTCGTTCGCGGAGAGGCCCCTCACCCCAACCCTCTCGCCGTAAGAACGAGGAGAGGAAGAAGAAGCCCTACACCACCTTGCTCGATCCCTGCGTGATCAGCCGCGCAGCGCGCTGGTCGCGGGCGTAGATCCAGAGCCAGCTCAGGGCGACGCTGAGGCGATGGCGCAAGCCGATCAGGAAGTAGATATGGGCGATGCCCCAGATCCACCACGCGATGGTGCCGCGCAGCTTGATGCGGCCGAAGTCGATCACCGCGAGCCGCTTGCCGATCTGCGCGAGGCTGCCGGAGTGCTTGTAGCGGAACGGGCCTGTCGGCTCCTGGCGCAGCCGGGCCTTGATGGTCTCGGCCACGTGACGGCCCTGCTGCTTGGCGGCCGGCGCGATGCCGGGCACAGGCTTGCCGTCCCAGGCGTTGATCAAAACGGTGTCGCCAATTGCAAAGATCTCGGGATGACCGGGGATCGTAAGATCGGCCTCCACTTGGACGCGCCCGGCGCGATCGGCCGGTGCGCCCAGCCATTCCGCCGCGGGCGAGGCGCGCACGCCGGCGGCCCAGATTCGTGTCTTGGCTTCGAGCAGCTTGCCGCCGAACACCACGCCCTCGCGGTTGATCTCAGTGACGGCTTGGCCGAGCACGACCTCGACGCCGATCTTCTCCAGCGAGGCCTGGGCATAGGCCGAGAGATCATCTGGAAAGCCTGCCAGCACCCGCGGACCCGCCTCGATCAGCACGACGCGCGCCTTGTTGGTGTCGATGTTGCGGAAGTCGGCTGGCAAGGTGTGGTGCGCCATCTCGGCGATGGTGCCGGCGAGTTCGACGCCGGTGGGGCCGGCGCCGACGATGACGAAAGTCAATCGTGCCGCGCGTTTGGCCGGATCGGTCTCACGCTCGGCGCGCTCGAACGCCACCAGGATATGACGGCGCAGCGTGGTCGCGTCCTCCAGTGTTTTAAGACCCGGCGCCCATTGCTCCCATTCGTCGTGGCCGAAATAGGCGTGACGCGCGCCGGTGGCGAGCACCAGCGTGTCGTAAGGCACCTCGCTGCCGTCGTCGATCAGCACGCAGCGCCTGTCGGCATCGACGCCGCTGACCGTCGCAAACAGCGTCGTCACATCGCGCCGGTCGCGCATCAGGTGCCGGACCGGCCAGGCGATCTCGCTGGTGGCGAGCGAGGCGGTGGCGACCTGATAGAGCAGCGGCTGGAACAAATGATGGTTGCGGCGGTCGATCAGCGTGATCTCGACCGGGCTGCCGGCGAGCCGGTGGGTCGCCTCCAGCCCGCCGAAACCGGCTCCGACGATGACGACGCGGTGCGGTGTCGTGGTCATGATGCGCCCCTCCGAATCTCGCGGCTCTATCCTCATCTAAACGCTGATCAGGCGCCGCGGTCCAATAGCCGTCGTCAATCGAGGCATAGGCCGGATGTATCGCGCCCGCGAGAAAGCGCCGCAGCCTTAGCCGAAGTAAGTAGAATTATATTTCTTGCTATCGCCGTTCGGGGCGAAATATGGTGCAGGGCGGGCGCTGAACCATTGGCGGCGCGACAGATTTTGCGTTCAATAGAGATGACCCCGGGGCGGCAATCACCCTGCTTCCGGGCATAATAATATGGAGGGGAGTGGTTATGAGGACGGCATTCTGGCTGGCGGGCGCAGCGGCGCTGGTGCTGGCAGGCCCGGCATCCGCCGGCGACACCATCAAGATCGGCTTCGTTTCGACCTTCAGCGGCCCGACCGCCGTGATCGGCAACGACATGCGCAATTCGTTCGAGCTCGCGCTGGATCACATCGGCCGCAAGATGGACGGCAAGCCGGTCGAGGTGATTTACGAGGACGACGGGCAGAAGCCCGACGTCGGCAAGCAGAAGACCGAGAAGCTGGTGCAGTCCGACAAGGTCGACTTCATCGTCGGCTACATCTGGTCGAACGTGCTGCTGGCCTCGCTCAAGACCGCCGTGGACTCGCAGACCTTCCTGATCTCGGCCAATGCCGGTCCGTCGCAGCTCGCGGGCGAGCTCTGCTCGCCTTACGTGTTCTCGACCTCCTGGCAGAACGACCAGACGCCGGCCGCCATGGGCCTCTACATGAACCAGAAGGGCGTCAAGAGCGTGTTCCTGATCGGCCCGAACTACGCCGCCGGCAAGGACATGCTGGCGGGCGTGAAGAGCACGTTCAAGGGCGAGGTCAAGGGCGAGGAATACACGGTCTGGCCGAGCCAGCTCGACTTCTCCGCCGAGCTCTCCAAGGCGCGGGCCTCGGGTGCCGAGTCGATCTTCGTGTTCTATCCCGGTGCAGCCGGCGTGCAGTTCCTCAACCAATATGCGCAGGCCGGGCTGAAGAGCACGATGCCGCTCTACACGGCTTTCACCGTCGACGAGCTGTCGCTGCCGCTGCAAAAGGAGAACGCGCTCGGGGTGCCCGGTGCGCAGGAATGGGTGAATGATCTGCCCAACGAGCAGAACAAGCGCTTCGTCGCCGACTATCGCAAGAAGTACCCCGGGCTGCGTCCGACCTATTACGGCGCGCAAGCCTACGACGCGGCCCAGCTCATCAACAGCGCCGTGGTCGCGGTGAAGGGCGACACCAGCAAGAAGGACGCGATGAAGGCCGAGATGGAGAAGGCCAACTTCAAGTCGCTGCGCGGCCCGTTCAAGTACGGCAAGAACCACATCCCGGTGCAGAACTTCTACCTCCAGGACGTGGTCAAGGACGGCGAAGGCCAGCTCTCGCTGAAGACGGTCGCGACCATCGTCGAGAACGACCAGGATCGCTTCCACGACAAATGCGCGATGAAGTAGCCACAAGCACGATACCCCTTCTCCCCTTGTGGGAGAAGGTGGCGCGAAGCGCCGGATGAGGGGTTTGTTTCCGCGTATTCAAAAGTAAGGTCTCGCGGAGAGAACCCCTCACCCGTCTCGCCGCTTTGCGGCAAGCCACCCTCTCCCACAAGGAGAGAGGGAAAGTAAGCTACACGCGCGGCATGCTCGCGGGCCGCACCTCGCGCGCTTGCGCGGCAAGCCTGATCCCGGCATTGGCCGCGCCGAAGCCCTGATAATCCCGCCGCTCCACGATCTCGAAGAAAAACCGCTCGTCGAAGATGTGGGTGTAGACCTGGAAAAACTCTCCGTCGCCCTCGCGGTCGTAGAGAATGTGGTTGGCGCGCAGCTGCCTCATCAGCTCGGGTGCGAGGTCGTATTTGGCTTCGACGTCGTCGTAGTAATTATCCGGGATATCCAGGAAATCCGCGCCGCGCTTGCGCATCTCCGCGACTGCCGCAAAGATATCCCGGCACGTAAATGCGACGTGCTGCACGCCCGAGCCGAAAAACTCCGAGATGAAGCGGGCCGGCAGCGTGCGGTTGGCGGATGAGCCGTTGAGCACGAAGCGCAGGCTCTGGTCGCCGTTGATGACGGCCTGGCTTTGCACGAGGCCCCTGGGATCGGCGATCTCCATCTGCGGCAGCCGCTTGAGGTCGAGGATGCCGGTGTAGAACAGCAGCCACGACAGCATCTCGTCATAGGGCATCGACTGCGCGATGTGATCGACGGCCAGCAGGGCGTCCGCGCGAGCGTCGCTCGGTACCTGTTCGAAATCCGTGTCCCAGTTCTTGCCGGCCTGGTCCAGGAAGTAAAGCAGGCTGCCGCCGACGCCGTGGATCGCGGGAATCTCGAGCTCGCCCGGCCCGACCGGCTGATAGAAGGTGCGCGCTTTCAGTGTTTCGGCGCGCTGCATAACGAGGCCGGCATTGTCGATATCGAGCGCGATGGCGCAGACGCCGGGGCCATGCGTCACGTAGTGCGAATGCGCAAAGCCGTCGGTCTCGGAGTTGACGACGAGCTCGACCTTGCCTTGCGACCAGCGCTCCACCGCCTTGCTGCGATGCTTGCCGGTCTTGCGGAAACCGAGCTGCGCGAGCAGGCGGGCGAGTTCGCCGGCCTTGGTCTCGTTGACGGCAAACTCGATGAATCCCGTGCCGCGACTTTTGGGCTTGGGCGCCAAGGGTTCGCCGATGAGCTTTGGCCAATCCGGTGCAAGCTGGTCCTCCAGCAGGATCAGCGAACGCAGGCCGTCGACCGCGGTCTGCACGGCCGAGCCGGCACGGAATTGGTCGTTGAAGATCTCCAGCGACAGCGGCCCGGCATAGCCGGTCGCCGCGATCGCCGCCATGAACTCGCCGACCGGCAGGTCGCCCTGGCCGGGGAAGGAGCGGAAGTGCCGGCTCCACGACAAGATGTCGAGCTCGAGCTTCGGCGCATCTGCAAGCTGGACCAGGAAGATCTTGTCGCCGGGGATCGAGGGCATCGCGCGGACCGGAAAGCCGGGGGCCAGTGCGTGAAAGCTGTCGAGGATGACACCGATCGCGGGGTGATCGGCGCGCCGCACGATCTCCCAGGCATCGCGGTAATCGTTGACGTGGCGTCCCCAGGCCAATGCCTCGTAGCCGACGCGCAAAGACCGTTTGGCCGCGCGCTCGCCAAGCTCGCGAAAATCATCCGCGGCGCGGTCGATGCCGCCGAGCGCGGCCGGCGACACGTTGGAGCAGATCAGCAGCAGATCGGTGCCGAGCTCCTGCATCAGGTCGAACTTGCGTTCGGCGCGGGCAAAGTTTCGCGAACGCTGCGGCTCCGGCATGCCTTCGAAATCGCGGAACGGCTGAAACGCACAGATCTCGAGATTGAGGTCCCCGCAGAGCTTTGCGATGTCGCGCGGACCTGCGCCGAACGACAGCAGATCGTTCTCGAAAATCTCGACCGCGTCGAATCCGGCGGATGCGATGGCGCGGAGCTTTTCGTCGAGAGCGCCGGAGAGTGAGACCGTTGCGATCGAGCGTTTGGTCATGCTGCCTGCTCCATGATTTGGCCCGGCGATATCTTCTGGCCCGTGCGTGCCGCTTCGCTGACGGCTTCGACGACCGCAAGTGTGCCCATTGCGTCTTCGACCGCGATCAGTGGTTGTTCATGGCCCGCGATCACGGCGAGGAAATGCCGGAGCTGCTCGGCCAATGGATCGAATGCCGGCGGCGTGATGGTCTCGCGCGACAGCGGCGCGTGCCAGCCGGGCTCTCGCGCGTAGGACCAAAGCTCCATATTCGGCACGGACAGCGAGCCCGCGGTGCCGGAGAGGATGTAACAGGGCTGATCCCGCTTCGGGTACGCAGTGTTCTCGCCCGAGGTCAGCTCCCAGCTCCATGGCGCCGGCGTTGCGTCCGACACGGTCGCCGTTCCCAGTGCGCCGTTGGCGAAGCGCAGCAGCAACGCGGCGGTGTCCTCGACGGCGAAACCGCGAACCTTGTTCGACGTCAACGCCTGCACCTCGGTGATCTCGCCGCAGATGAATCGGAGATTGTCGATGTCGTGGATCAGGTTGATGAGCAGCGGGCCGCCCCCATGCTCGCGCCGCCACGCCACATCAAAGTAATCGTCGGGCTTCTTCAGGAGCCACAGTCCGACCACAGCCGTGAGTTGGCCGAGTTTGCCGGTCGCCACCGTCTCGCGTGCGGCCTTGATGATCGGATTGTGCCGGCGGTGATGGCCGACTAGCATCGGCACGCCGGTCCGCCTGATCGCCGCGCACAGGCGCTGCGCGGCCGCGACCGTATCGGTCACCGGCTTCTCGATCAGCGCGGGCACGCCGGCTTGGGCACAGTCGAGCACCATCTGGAAGTGCAGCGCGTTCGGTGAGGCGATGATCAGGCCATCAGGCTTTTCCTGCGCCAGCAACGTGCGGTGATCCGAATGCCAGGGTGTGGTGCGCGTCTGCGCGAACTCTTTTGCGGCAGGCGAAGGGTCGGCGATGCCCGCCAGCACGCAGTCTGGTGAAGCGTTGATCAATTCGATATGGCGGCGGCCGATCAGGCCGGCGCCGGCAACGGCGATGCGCCTTGGCGCGCTCATGCTGCGCTCTCCTCCATGGCGCCGCCGAGGAAGAGCTGGCCGATCCGCGGGTCGTTCAAGATGCGCTCCGCCTTGTCGACCATGCGGGTCTGGCCGAGCTCGAGCACGATCCCGATGTCGGAAATCTCCAGCGCCGAGCGGGCGTTCTGCTCGATCATCAGAATGGTGACACCGCGGTCGCGCAAGCTCTTCAGGATGTCGAAAGTCTGCTGCACCATCAGTGGCGACAGGCCGATTGAGGGCTCGTCGATCAGAACGAGCTTCGGTTCGAGCAGCAGCGAGCGGGCGATTTCGAGCTGTTTCTGCTCGCCGCCGGATAGCGTGGAGGCCTGCTGCGTCGATTTCCGCCGCAGCGCCGGGAACAGGTCGAGCGCGGCCTCGATCCGGCTCTGCAGGTCGATGCCCTTGCCCGCCGAAACGCCTCCGAGCTCGATATTGTGGCGCACCGACAGCTCGGGAAAGATGTTGCGGCCCTGCGGCACGTAGCAGATGCCGGCATTGAGCAGCGCGCGCTGGCTCAAATGGGTGACGTCGCGGCCGGCGAAGTTGATCTTGCCCTCACGCAGCTTGAGCAGGCCGAAGATCGCCTTGAACACGGTGGACTTGCCGGCGCCGTTCGGGCCGATGATGGTGGTGATGGTGGCCTGCGGCACGGCGAAAGTGGTGCCGTTCAGGATCGTCATCTTGCCGTAGCCGCCGACGAGATTGTGAACCGAGAGGATCGGATCGCTCATGGCTGGTTCCTCAATGTCCGAGATAGGCTTCGATCACGGCGGGGTTCTTTCGCACCTCGTCCGGTCGTCCCATCGCCAGCACCTTGCCCTCCGCCATCACCATCACGCGGGAACACAGCGACATCACGAATTCCATGTTGTGCTCGATCACGACGAAGGTGGCGTTCTTCTCGCGGTTGATCGCCACCAGCCGCTCCTTCAGATCCGTCAACATCGACGGGTTGACGCCGCCGGCTGGCTCGTCGAGCAGCACCAGGCGCGGTCCGCCCATGAAGGCCATGGCGGCGTCGAGCAGTTTTTGCTGGCCGTAGGAGAGCCCGCCGGCCGGCTCGTCGGCGAGATGATCGAGCTTGAAAAAGCCGATCATCTGGTTGGCGGCCTCCGTCAGTCCGGCATCGGAGCGGCCGACCAGGCGCGAGGCCATGCTGCCTTGGTGCTCCTGGCCTGCGAGGATCAGGTTCTCGCGCACCGAGAGTTTGGGGAACACCTGCAGGAGCTGGAAGGTGCGGCTGACCCCGAGCTTGTTGAGCTCGGCGGGTCGCAAGCCCGTGACGACCTTGCCGTCGAGCTTGACCTCGCCGCCGCTCGGCGTGAGCTGGCCGAGAATGCAGTTGAACAGGGTCGACTTGCCGCAGCCGTTCGGGCCGATCAGGCCGAGGATCTCGCCCTCGCGGACGTCGAAAGAGACGCCGCCGACGGCGCTGATGCCGCCAAAATTCTTCTTGATGTCGGTGACTTCGAGGACCGCGCTCATTGCACTGTCTCCAGCCGGGACTTTGCGACGGCGCGCTGGGCGGAGGCCGCCTTGGTGCGGCGTTCGGCGAGATAGCGGTCGAGGATTCCCAAAATGCCGGTCGGCGACCAGATCAGCAGCCCCATCACCGCGATCGCGTAGAGCATCAGATAATAGCCCTCGGTGAAGCGCAGCCACTCCGGCAACAGCACCGCGATCATCGCGCCGAGGAACGGACCCAGGAAGAATCCGGCGCCGCCGACGATCACCATCATCAGGAGGTCGAGCGAGAGCGACAGGTTGAACGGCACGGGATCGATATATTGCGTCAGCGGCGCATAGAGCGCCCCCGCGACGCCGCCGAGCGCCGAGCCGATCGCGAACGCCATCAGCGTATAGCGCCGCGTGTCGACGCCCAGCGACTGCGCCCGCAGCGGGTTTTCGCGCAGCGCCATGAAGGCGCGGCCCCACGGCGAGCGGATCAGCCACCACACCGCGAGCGACACGATAGCGAGCGAGCCGAGACAGACATAGTAGAACGGCAGCGGCTTGTTGGTCGCGATGCCGAAAATGTGCGGACGCGGAATATTGGAGATGCCGTAGATGCCGCCGGTGAGCCAGCTCTCGTTGCGAAATACCAGGAAGGCCAGCGTGGAGAAGGCGAGCGTGACGAAGGCGAGGTAGTGATGCTGCACCCGCAGCGCGGGATAGCCGAGCACCCAGCCGACCGCGAAGCTCAAGCCGATCGCGACGACGATCGCCGCCGGCAGCGGCCAGCCATGCGTGGTCATGATCGCCGCGGCGTAAGCGCCGATGCCGACGAAGGCGCCCTGCGCCAGCGAGACCTGGCCGGCATAACCGAGTGTGAGGTTGAGGCCCATTGCGGCGATGGCCATCACCGCCCACTGGCTCAGGATGAACAGGCCATAGCGGTTGAAGTTCATGGGGACAACGATCAGCGCAGCGACCACGATGAGGCCGAACGCGATCTTGAGAGGTTTGGCGAAGCCGCTCATACGGTGCGCTCCTCGGCACGGCCGAGCAAGCCCTGCGGTCGGAACAGGATGACGGCGATCAGGAAGATCATAGGCACGGCGGCGCGGTACTGCGTTGAAACATAGGCGGCCGCGAGATTGTCGAGCACGCCGATCAGGAGGCCGCCTGCGATCGCGCCGCGCACCTGGTTGAACCCGCCGACGATCGCGGCGATGAAGGCGGCCTGGCCCAGTACCTCGCCCGACGTGAATTTCGCGAGGTAGATCGGCGTGATCAACAGCGAGGCGAGAGCGACCAGGAACGCGTTGATCAGGAAAGTCAGGAGAATCATGCGCTCGACCGGGACGCCGATGATGCGCGCCACCGTCGGGTTCTGCGCCGCCGCCTGCATCTGGTGGCCGAGCGAGGTGCGGTTGAGAAGCGCAGTCAAGCCGAAGACGGCAAGGATGGCGAGGACGAGGACGCCGATGCTTTGCAGCGAGACGGCATGGCCAAGGATGGAGACGTCGCCGGTCGGCACGATCGAGGGGAAGGGTGAGGCTTCGGCGCTGAAGAACTGCTTTACGGCCTCCTTGAGACCGATCGCGAGCGCCATGGTCGCGATCGCGAGCGGCAGCACGCCATGGCGCAACATCGGATCCACCAGCAGCATCTTGAAGGCGAGGCCGAGCAGGAGCATCGAAAGCAGGATGCCGAGGATGATCGCGAGCCAGAACGGCGCGCCGGCATGCATCGCCGCCAGCATCAGGAACGCCGGCAGCATCACGAACTCGCCTTGTGCGAAATTGATGGTCTGCGAGGTCTGCCACAGCAGCGTGAAGCCGACCGCGACCAGCGCATAGATCGCGCCGGTGGCAAGTCCAGCGACCAGAAGATCGAACAGATTGGACATTTTCCCCTCTCGGCGCTCGCGCTCTGTCTCCCCGCTCTCCTCGCTCGTCCTTCTCCCTCTCCCCGCGAAGGGCGGGGCGAGGCAGAAGGGCAAGACCTCACTTCACCTTCGGCAGCACCTGCTTCACGACTTGCTTGCCTTCGACCACCTCGACCAGAAAGCTCTGGCGGTCGATGTCGCCGGTCTCGCTGAAGGTGACGTCCATCAAGATGCCCGGCTCGTCGGCGGCCTTGATGGTCAGGCCATGCAGGGTGTCGGCGAACGCCTTGGAATCGACCTTGCCCATCTTGTCGGTGGTGGCCTTCACCATGTAGACCGCGAGATAGCCTTTCAGCCCGTTATGGTCGGGCACGTAATTGTACTTGTTCGCGAACTTGTCGCGAAACGCCTTGATCAGGTCGACCGGCGCGTCGGTGGTGAGACCGACATGGCCGCGCGCGCCGTTGGCGGCATCGCCCGCAAGCTCGATCACCTTCTGGCCGATCAGCGTGGTCTCGCCCATCAGCGGTGCGGTGACGCCCTGGCGCTTCAGCTCCTTGAGGATGCGTGCGCTCTCTTCCTCGTTCAAATAGACGAATACGGCGTCGGGATTGGCGGCCTTGATCTTGCCGACGTCGGCGGCGAAATCGGCCTGGCCCGCCTCGGTGGAGAGATCGGCGACGACCTTGGAGCCGAGACGGTCGAGCTCCTTGACGACGACATCGCGGCCGCCGCGGCCAAAGTCATTGTTGACCCAGACCACGGCGACCGACTTCGCCTTCATGTCGTCGTGAATGTATTTGGCGACCTTCGGCATCGAGGATTGCTGGCCGAACGAGGTGCGGAACAGGAATTTGTTTCCGCCTTGCGTCAGCTCGGCGGCTTCGCCACCCATGATCTGCGCGATGCCGGCTTCGGCCGCCAGCGGCGCGGTCACCTTCACCGAGCCGGAATAGCCGGGTCCGAGCAGCACATAGGGCTCGGCGTCGAGCGCCTTCTGCACCTGCGCGCGCGCGACGCCCGGGTTGGATTGCGAATCCGCATGAGTGACTTCGAGCTTGCGGCCGAGCACGCCGCCCTTGGCGTTGATCTCCTCGATCGCGAGGTCGATGCCGTTCTTCCAGTTGGTGCCGACGGTGGCGCCGCCCCCGGAAAGCTCGGCGACGTCGGCGAGCTTGATCGCCTGGGCGTGCACGCTGGTTGCAGTCGCGAAGGCAAGCAGGGCGCCCGCCAGCAAAGTCGATTTCATGGTTTCTCCTCCTGTTTCGTGATGGTGTCCGCGGCCTTGTGTCCGGCCGTTTCGGTTACGCTGCGTGATAGGCCGAGCTTCGTGCCGCCATCACCTCGTCGAATGCCTCTCCCATGATCTCGGTGGATGGGGCAAGGCCAGTGAACAGTTCGAAAGCGTCGGCGGCCTGGTAGATCGCAAGCTCCCGTCCGGTCATGATCCGCGCGCCCTTGGCTTGGGCAGCCGCCAGCAGCGGCGTGATCAGCGGCGAATAGACGGCGTCGGCGACCCACAGGTTTTGACGTAGCAGCGTCGGCGCGACCGGCGTTTCCCGGTTCGGCAGCATGCCGACCGGCGTGCCGTTGACGAGGCCCGTTGCGCCGTCGAGCGCGGCCTCGACGCTTGCGGCGACCCTGGCGCCACCCTGTTTGTCGAGCAGCGCGGCGAGTTTTTCGGCGCGTGCCGGCTCGCTGTCGAAGATACGGATGTCGGTCACGTCAAGGCTCGCCAGGGCAAACGCGATCGCCTTGCCGACGCCGCCGGTGCCGATCACGGCGACTGCGTTTCCAGAGGCCGCCAGCAGCGGCGCGACGGCGCGCGCAAAGCCCGTCGTGTCGGTGTTGTGGCCGATCAGCCGGCCGTTCCTGACGACGACGGTGTTGACCGCCCCCATGGCGGCGGCACCCGGTGCCAGTTCATCGAGCAGCGGGACCACCGCCTCCTTGTAGGGAAAAGTGACGTTGACGCCGGCAAAGCCGAGCCGCCGCACGCCCTCGAGCATCATGCGGAGCCCGCCCGCGTCGGCGCCGGCGACCTCGATGAGCTGGTAATGGCCGCGCAGCCCAAGCCCCTCCGCGGCGCGCTCATGCATGGCAGGGGAGGCAGAATGCGCGATGGGTGCGCCGATCAGGCCGGTCAGGAGCTTTTTGGGTGCGGCGGGTCCGCGCTTTGACATGGTTCGCTATCGTCTCGTTGGGAGCGTTTGATCCCGGCCTTTAGCGGGGAGATCCGCCCAATTCCAAGGGGCTTCCCCCAGGAACGATAGCCTTTCCTCGGCCTAACACAATTACCCTTTTGTGCTGCAAACCTAACATAATGTTATCTCTTCCGCGCCCGTGGCGGCGCGGCCCTGCCTTTGCCCCGCGACGGCTCGACCGCGCGCATCTCCGCGCGCAGGGACTCGATGAAATACTCGACATGAAGCGACAGCGGCGCGCCGCGCTTCACCGCGATATAGGTGTCGAATCGCGTCGGCTCGGTGATCTTGATCAGCTCGATGCCGGGATAGCCCCCATGGGCCACCGTGAACTGGTCGATGATGGCGATGCCGAGCCCCGCCTTCACCAGCGCGCAGACCGTGGTGCCGAAGCGGGCGCGGATGGTGATGTTGTACTCGAGGCGGTGGCGCGCGAAGATCTCGGCCATGATCCGCCCGTAGGGATCATTGGGATCGATGCCGATCAGCGGATAGCGCGTGATCTCGGCGGCGGAGACCTGCTTGCGGCCGGCGAGCTCGTGGCCCGGCGGCACGATGCAATAGAGCTCGCCCGAGGCGAGCGGCATGAAGTCGAGCCCGGAATGCTCCAGGCGATAGCTCATCGCCACGCACTCGCCGCGGCCGAGCATGAGATAGTCGATGGCTTCCTCGAGCTTGAGGATGTTGATGTCGATGCCCAAATCCGGATAGCGCCGCCGGACCCGCTCGATCGCGCGCGGCACCATGACTTGCGAAATGCTCGGCACCGAGCCGATGCGCAATTCCGACAATCCGCCGCGCCCGATCTTGGAGATGATCTCGGAGAGGTCGTCGACCTTCTTGTAGACGCCGTTGATCTGCTCGAAGATGTTCTCGGCTTCCGGCGTCGGGAAATAGCGGCCGTTCTGGCGCTGGAAGAAGCGGATGCCGAGCGAGCGCTCGGTATATTTCACCAGGCGGCTGATGCCCGGCGCCGAAACGTTCAGCAGCTTCGCCGCGCCGCCGATCGTGCCCGTCACCATCACGGCACGGATCACTTCAACCTGGCGCAGCGTCATCATGTCCTGGGCATCCGAAGGTAATCGTGGTCGGCGCTGCCTTTCCCTCTTCCCTTGTGGGAGAGGGCGGATCGCCGCGATAGCGCGAGGCGGGTGAGGGGTTCTCTCCACGCACGAGCCTCGCGCATTTGAACGCGTGGAAACAACCCCTCATCCGGCGCCATAGCCGATGCGAAGCGTCGGCGTTTTGTTTTAAGAACGGCGGCCGAAGGCCGCCTATGCCACTTCTCCCACAAGGGGAGAAGGAAGGAAACATTCGCGTTCGGTTGTTCGGTTCAGATCAGAGGAAGGCATGGCGCCGAACGGACCGTTCGTGCGCTCACAGCAATTGCGTGCTAGCTCGCCGGTCCGTCCGGCGTGGCGCTCTCTGCCGGCTTGCTGCGCTCGCTTTGCAGCACCCCGCGTGCGAACTCGATGATCTTCTGCTTGTTTGCCGTTTCGCGGACGGCGAAAAATACGCGGTTGAGTTCCAGGCCGAGCACGCTGTTGAGGGCGATGTCCTCGTCTTCCATCGTGGTTTCCCCGCTTCAGACATTGTAGGTGTATCTTGACGTCCCTTCTTCCACAAGTAGATTAAGCCTTCGGGGTCAATGGGATACCGGGAAACTACGGAATCCGTGAATTGAGGCAGTGCCCCAAGACGTGCTATATCGCACAGCGAGGGTCAGGAAACGCACCGATGTCCGCCGTGGATTATGGCCGGGAAGCGCTCGACTTCATCGAGGGGCTTGGGGCCTATCGCAAGGTGCCCGACGCCATGAATGCGCTCGAATCGGCCTTTGGTCGCTTCGGTTTTGAAACTATCATCGTGACGGGGTTGCCCAATCCCGACCAACAGTTTGCACAGATGGTGCTCGCCAAGCGCTGGCCCGCGGGCTGGTTTGGTCTCTACACCGAAAATAACTACGACCGTTTCGACCCGGTGGTGCGGTTGTGCCGCCAGTCAGTCAACCCGTTCGAATGGTCGGAAGCACCCTATGATGCGGAGCTCGAGCCGAACGCGGCCGAGGTGATGAACCGCGCCACCGATTTTCGCATGACGCGCGGCTTCATTGTGCCGATCCACGGACTCACCGGCTACGAGGCCGCGGTGTCGCTCGGGGGCGTCCATCTCGACCTCAATCCCCGCAGCAAGCCGGCACTGCACCTGATGGCGATGTATGGCTTCGACCACATTCGCCGTCTGCTCGATCCAGCGCCGTATCCCTCGGCACGCCTCACCCCGCGCGAGCGCGAGGTGATCGCCTGGGCCTCGCAGGGCAAATCGGCCTGGGAAATCGGCGAGATCCTGCACATCACGCAGCGCACCGCCGAAGAGCATCTTGCAACCGCCGGGCGCAAGCTCGGAGCCGTCAACCGTACGCATGCGGTAGCACTGGCGATTCGCAACAAGATCATCAATCCCTAAGCGACGTACTGGGAAATTTCCCAATACCGAACCATCCTCTTTTCGCAGAGGGTGCCCTCCATTGAGGATGAATGGGGGTTTTCATGATTCACGCCATTTCTGCAGTAAATCGCCACCTTTACGAAGATGTACTCGATCAGCATTTTCGGCTGCGGCACGACATCTTCGTCGAAGAGCGGCGCTGGGAGACGCTGCGCAGGCCGGATTGCCGCGAAATCGATTCCTATGACGACGAGGACACCGTTTATCTGCTTGCGCTGGAGGGACGCCGCGTCATCGGCGGTCACCGGCTCTACCCGACCACCAAGCCTTCGATGATGAGCGAGGTCTTTCCCCATCTGGCAGCGGTGCGCGGCTACCCGGTGGATCCTCTGGTCTGGGAATGGTCGCGCTACTTCGTCGTGCGCGATCGCCGCGACGGCGCGCTCAACCTGCAACTGATGGCGGCCGTGCAGGAGTTCTGCCTCGGTCAGGGGATCGCGCAGGTCAGCGCGATCATGGAAACCTGGTGGTTGCCGCGCTTTCATGAGGCCGGCTTCGTCGTGACCCCGCTCGGTCTGCCGGCACTGGTGGAGAACGCATGGACCATGGCGGCGACGATCGACATTCTCCGCGAGACGCTCGATGCCCTGCATGATCGCATCGGCGTGCCTTCCATCGTCCAACAGGACGGTCCGCGTATCAATTGCATCGCCCTTGCCAACCTCTGCGGCCTCGCTGCCGCGCAACGAAAGAGCGCCTGAGATGTCGAACATGATGCGGGACAGCCAGATCATGGCGCAGATCAAGGACGAAAATCTGGGCTACATGTCCGACATGGCGCTCGAACTCGCGCAGATGGCGGAAGACACCGGATTGGCGACGCTCGCCTATCTGTTCCGGATGGCGGCGCTGGAGGCCTCGACGGCCAACAGCGTGCTTGCCGAGCCGGATGACCTTCGCCGGCAGATGACGTCGCACTAGGCGTCTCCATCCACACGTTGCGACGAATTCACACCCTCTCTCCCGCAACGGAGGGAGGGTGATCCGTTTGGGTGCGGCAGGTTGACCCATCCTGCGCGGCAGTCTTCTTGCAAGACCGATTGCAGGGCCAGGACCGATCGGATGCATCGGCATGCAACAAAGTGCATGTTGGGTGTCGAATCGCTCTTGCCTCGGAACGATACTGCCATTACCCATTTTTCCGCCTTGTCCAGGCAGGGGGAGCTCTTTCACTGATGGCGACCGTGTTCGAACATCGGCGCGAACCTGCGTGCGCCTGAAAGAGTTTTGATGCTGCTCGTCGTCGAACAGTTCTTGAACGGATTGCAGTTTGGCCTGCTGCTGTTCCTGCTCGCCGCCGGCCTGACGCTGGTGTTCGGGATCATGGATCTCGTCAACCTCGCGCACGGCTCGCTGTACATGATGGGCGCCTATTTCGCCGCGACCTTCGCAGCCTGGACCGGCAGCTTCCTGCTCGGTGCGCTATTGGCGCTCGGCGCGACGCTCGTGCTCGGCATCGTGCTCGAGATGACCGCGCTGCGGCATCTCTACGGACGAGACCATCTTGACCACGTGCTCGCGACCTTCGGCCTGATCCTGTTCTTCAACGAGGCCGTGCGGCTGATCTGGGGGCCGGCCGGCCTTGCGCTGCCGCTGCCGGCCTGGCTCACCGTGCCGGTGCCGATCCTGCCGGGCATTCACTATCCCGCTTATCGCCTCGCCATCATCGTCGTGGCGCTGCTGGTTGCGCTGCTGCTCTATCTCGGCGTGATGCGCACCCGCATCGGCATGCTGATCCGGGCCGGCGCCTCCAATCGCGAGATGATCGGTGCGCTCGGCATCAACATCAAGCTGCTCTACACCCTGGTGTTCGGTCTCGGTGCCGCGCTCGCGGGCCTTGCCGGCTTGATGCAGGCGCCGATCCTCACCGTGCAGATCGGCATGGGCGAGAACATTCTGATCCTCGCCTTCGTCATCATCGTGATCGGCGGTATCGGTTCGATCCGCGGCGCGTTCCTGGCCGCGATCTTCGTCGGCATGATCGACACCCTCGGCCGCGCCTTCCTGCCCAATCTGCTGCGGCAGGTGCTGAGCGGCGCCGCGGCCTCCACCGCCGCGCCCGCGCTGTCCTCCATGCTGATCTATCTGCTGATGGCTATCGTGCTGGTGGTGCGTCCGGAGGGGCTGTTTCCGGCCAACCGCCGATGAAGGCTTTCACTGTGAGCAAGGTCGTCACGGTCCTGCTGCTGACGGGTCTCGTGCTGCTGCCGCTCTATTCGCAAGCATCCGGCAACATCTTCATCCTGACGCTGCTCACCCGCATCGTCATCCTGGCCCTGGCGGCCGCGAGCCTCAACCTCATCATGGGTTTTGGCGGCATGATGAGTTTTGGCCACGCCGCCTATCTCGGCATCGGCGGCTATGCGGTCGGCATGCTGGCGCAGGAAGGCGTGGGCTCGGGCTTCATCCAGTTTCCGGTCGCGCTTGCGGCCTCCGCGCTTTATGCGTTGGTGATCGGCGCGCTGTCTTTGCGCACCCGCGGCGTCTATTTCATCATGATCACGCTGGCGTTCGCGCAGATGGCCTATTACGTCGCCTCGGGGCTGGCGCGTTATGGCGGCGATGACGGCCTCACCGTCTACAAGCGCAGCGACTTCTCCGGGCTGATTAATCTGTCGAACCGCACGCAATTCTATTATCTCTGCCTCGCCTGCCTGTTCGGCGTGGTCTTCCTGATCTGGCGCATCGTCAATTCGCGCTTTGGCCTCGTCCTGCAGGGCCTGCGCTCCAACGAGCAGCGCATGCAGGCGATCGGCTTTCCCTCGAAACGCTACCAGCTGGTCTGCTTCGTCATCTCGGGCATGATGTGCGGCCTCGCCGGCGCGCTGCTCGCCAACAACACCGATTTCGTCAGCCCGGCCGCGATGTACTGGACCCGTTCCGGCGACCTCATGGTGATGGTGATCCTCGGGGGCATGGGCACGCTGTTCGGTCCGGTCATCGGCGCGGTGGTGTATTTGTTGCTGGAAGAGTTCTTGTCGCAGCTCACCGAATACTGGGCGCTGATCATGGGTCCGCTGCTGCTGCTGATCGTGCTGTTCGGCCGCGGCGGCATCATGGGCCTGCTCGGGAGGCTCAATCGTGGCTGAGCCGCTGCTCCGCGTCGACAGGCTGGTGCGCCGCTTCGGCGGCATCATTGCGACGGACAACGTCTCGCTCGACGTTGCGGCAGGCGAGCTGCACGCCATCATCGGCCCGAACGGCGCCGGCAAGACCACGCTGATCAGCCAGCTCACAGGGCATCTGGAGCCGCATTCCGGCAGCGTCTCGCTGGCGGGGCGCGACATCACCTATCTGCCGGCCTATCGCCGCTGCGCGCTGGGCCTGGCACGTTCTTTCCAGATCACCTCGCTGCTGCTCGATTTCACCGCCGCCGACAATGTCGCGCTCGCGGCGCAAGCGCATGCCGGCACCTCGTTCCGCTTCTTCGCCGATGCACGCAAGGAGAAGGGCCTGCGCGATGCCGCGCATGCCGCGCTCGATCGCGTCGGTCTCGTCCATCGTGCCGATGTCCTGGTGTCCAGGCTCAGTCATGGCGAGCGTCGCCAGATCGAGCTGGCGGTTGCGCTGGCAAGCAAGCCGAAACTTTTGCTGCTCGACGAGCCGATGGCGGGACTCGGCGTCACCGAATCCCAGCGCATGGTGCAGCTGCTCCAGGAGCTGCGCAAGGAGGTCTCGATCGTCCTGGTCGAACACGACATGCCGGCGGTGTTTGCGCTCGCCGACCGCATCTCCGTGCTGGTCTATGGCCGCGTCATCGCCTCCGGCGATCCGGCCGCGATTCGGGCGAACGAGGACGTCAAGCGCGCCTATCTCGGCGAGGCCCATGTGGTGACGCACCATGGATGACACGCTGCTCGAGGTCGACGGCATCGAGACCTGCTACGGCCTGTCCCAGGTGCTGTTCGGCTTGTCCCTGTCGGTCAAATCAGGCGAGATGGTCTCGCTGATGGGTCGCAACGGCATGGGCAAAACCACGACCATCCGATCCATCATGGGCCTGACGCCGGCGCGCGCCGGCAGCATCCGCTTTGCGGGCTCGGAAGTGCGGACGCAGCCGTCCTACAGGATCGCGCAACTCGGTGTCGGCCTCGTCCCCGAGGGGCGGCAGATCTTCCCGAACCTCACCGTGCGCGAAAACCTTGTCGCGGCAGCGGCCGATCGTTTCGGCAGCAGCAATCCCTGGACGCTGGCGGCGATCTACGTGATGTTTCCTCGCCTGGCCGAGCGCGCTTCCAATATGGGCAACCAGCTCTCCGGCGGCGAGCAGCAGATGCTCGCCATCGGCCGCGCGCTGATGACCAACCCGAAGCTGCTCATCCTGGATGAAGCGACCGAAGGCCTGGCGCCTCTGATCCGCGAAGAGATCTGGAGCTGCCTGTCGCTGCTCAAGAGCCGGGGACAGTCGATCCTGGTCGTCGACAAGAACGTCGACCACCTCGCCCGCATCTGCGACCGCCACACCATCATCGAGCGCGGCAAGACGGTATGGAGCGGCACCTCGGACGAGCTGTTGGCTGAGCCGGATCTGCAGCACAAATATCTAGGGATTTGAGGGTGAGGGCGCGATGCTGGGCGCCGCTCATACGTTATCGTCCTGGCGAAAGCCAGGACCCATAGCCACCGAATTCAGTTTGGCGAAGATTGGCGGTTAGCAGCCGCGTGCGACAACTTTTCCCTGGGGTAATGGGTCCTGGCTTTCGCCAGGACGACATTGGCAATCACCAGTAAATCCCGTGCCGATGCAGTTCGCGAATCACGCGGGCCTCGGTGGATGGCTGGCGACGTTTCGGCTTGGTCATTTCTCTTGTGCTGGCAATCGGCGCGGCACTGGACTGAGTTGCGGCCGGAGCGATCGCGGTTGTCGTCGCAGTCGCTGCCGGAGACGTTGAAGCTGCGGCCGTGGTCGCCGTCTGGACATTCGTGGGTGCTGCCGCCGGAGCTTGTGGCGGCGTGGCTGCTGTCGTTCCCGGCTCGGCGGTCTGCTGGCTCGCATTTGTCGCCGCAAGGCTAAGGCTCCGTGGTCCGCCGGCATAGGCCTGGCTTGCCAGCAGCGACATTGCCGCGATCAGGATCAGCTTTCGCATGACACCCTCCGTTCGCTAGTCAATCGCTCTTACCTAAATCCGCTGGGCCTCTATCGCGACGAGCGACCCGCCCCGATCTCAATCAGAGTGGCGCGGCAGGACAGGCGATAGATCAAACTGAACAGATGACCCCACATGACCGAACTCCTTTGTTGATCACGGAGCAAATCTACATCGCCCGTCTTTCCGGCGGTTTTCGTGGGCCTTGGAAAATGGCTTCGTCGGGAGCGGTGAAATGTCGTCGGAACTGAGCGGACGAAGTCGCCTCACGGGGAGGTGAGGGCGTGTCTGGCTCAAAACACCTCGAAATATTCGCGGTGCTCCCAGTCGGTCACCTCGGACAGGAAGCGGTCGATCTCGGCATTCTTGATGTGGGTGTAATAATCGACGAACTCAGGCCCGAGCTTTTCGCGGAAGAACGGATCGTCCTTCAGCGCGCTGACCGCGTCGCGCAGCGATTTCGGCAACAGCGGCGCCTTGGTTTCGTAAGGCGTGTCGGCCGACGGGCCGGGATCGAGCTTGCGGTCGACCCCGTCGAGGCCGGAGAGGATCTGCGAGGCCATGTAGAGATAGGGATTGGCGGCGGGCTCGCCGATGCGGTTTTCCAGGCGCGTGGCGGCGTCGCCGGCGTCGCCGAGCACGCGGATCATCACGCCGCGATTGTCGCGGCCCCAGATCGCGCGGTCCGGCGCCAGCGAATAGGAGCGGTAGCGCTTGTAGCCATTGATGGTCGGGGTGGTGAACACGGTCGACGCGCGGGCGTGGTCGAGCAGGCCCGCAAGCCAGGCGCGGGCGAACGCGCTGAGCGGCTCGCCGCCGTCTTTGGCCATGAACTGGTTCTCGCCGCTCGCGCGCGAGACCACCGATTGGTGCAGATGCCAGCCGCTCGCGAACAGGTTCGGCAGCTTCGGCCGGCACATGAACGTGGCGTGATAGCCCTGGCGGTGCGCGATCTGCTTCACGGCAGAGCGAAACAGCACCATGTTGTCCGCGGGCTCAATGCCTTTCTTCGGGGCGAAGGTGAATTCGCACTGGCTCGGCCCGAACTCCACCTCGACCGAGCGCAAGGGCAGACCGAGCGCGACGATGTCACGCCGCAAGATCTCCAGCACCGGCTCCATCTGGTCGAAGCGCTGCTCGGTGAGGTATTGATAGCCGTGGCTGAGCAGGCTCACCGAAGGCGGTGTGCCGGGCTGGCCGGCATCCTCCGGGCGCATATGCGGATCGTCGAGCTTGAAGATGTGGAATTCGACCTCGAGGCCTGCCACGAAATCATGGCCGCGACTTGCGAGCTCGTCGAGCACCTTGCGATAGAGCCCGCGCGTCGCGAACGGCACGGGACGGCCGTCGTTGAAATAGAGGTCGCAGAGAACCCAGCCCGTGGTTGGCGCCCATGGCAAAACGCGAAACGTCGTGGGATCGGCGACCATCAGCACGTCGGCCGCGCCCTCCATCTCCTTCATGCCGAAGCCGCCGCCTGACGTGAACACCGGAAACACCGTGCGGTGCGAGGTGTCCTTGGCGAGCATGGTGGTGGTGATGGAGCAGCCGCTCTCCAGCGAGGCGATCGCCTCGGAGGCGACGATGGTCTTGCCGCGCAAAATGCCGTGCTGGTCCGGGAAGGCGAGGCGGATGACCTCGAGATTCTTCTCGTCGACGATGCGCCGCACGCGCAATGCGGCGTCCTTCTGCTCATCCGACCACAGCGCATGACGCGCGACGAAAGTCACTTTGGCAGTTCCTTCTTGCTCGGCGAGAGTATAGCGCACACTGTCATCGTCCGCGAAGGCGGACGATCCAGTATTCCAGAGACGTCCGTGTGTTCACGAGAGGCCGCGACGTACTGGATGCCCCGCTTTCGCGGAGCATGACAGCGGAGAATGTGGAGCCGCCGTCTCGCCTCGCTAGCGGCGAACTGCATTATCACTCCGCCGCCGTCAGGCGATGCACGTTGTCCGCGATCTCCTTCGGCACCGGCGCCGTCCACGGCGCGCTGCGGCGGCGCTTGACGTCGACTTCCATCCAGTAGATCTCCCAGCCTCGGGTCGGCCCGATGCCGTCCATGGTCGCCGGACCCTGGATCGAACGTGCGGTGGCCTCGTCGAGATGCAGCATCGGCTTCTCGCCGCCTGCGACCTTCTCGATCTCCTGCCGCAGCAGGCGCCGGTACTGCACGATCGCCTTGTCGCTCGTGCCGAGGTGCTCCCGGGTGCGGTCCTGGATCGCGCCCATCGATTCCACCGCCCACTGGTCGTGGACGTTGATGTCGGTGCCCATGCCGGTATAGGTCGCCGTCTGCTGCTCGTGCGGATCGAAGCCGTAATCGTTCGTCCCGTTCTTGCGCGATTTGTAATCCGGCAGCTCATAGAGCTCGAGCCGCTGGTCGCGCATCTTCTGCTTGTCCACGGGGTTCGAATAACTGGTGAAGATCGCGTACCAGTAGCAGTTCTCGTCGTCGACCGGCACGTGCCACTGTGTGATCGTCATCTCCGTGCTCATGGGGATGACGAAGCCGTGCGGAAAGAGCTGGTTGGTGACGCGCACATGGGTGCGCTCCTCGTCGATCTCGCGCAGCGCGATCAGCCGCAGGCCGTATTCGGTGTGCTCGACATTGATGATCGGGCGGTCGTATTCGCGCAAAATCTTCGTCATCGGCAAGTCGCTGCCTGCCGATGTGCCGCGGAACTGCTTGCCGTAGGCCGTCGAGGTGTCCTCGTCCTCGAAAAAGCGATGCAGATAGGAGGCGTGCGCGGGGTCGATGCCGACTTCGAGCGCCTGGAGCCAGTTGCAGGCCATGTGGCCTTTGAACGCGAAGGTGTGCGTGCCGGGCGCGACGAAGCAGTCGAGCTCGGGAAATGCCGGCGGCTCGCCCTCGCCGAGATAAGCCCAGAGGATGCCGCTCTTCTCCACCACAGGGTAAGAGCGCTGACGGATGTTCTGGCAGAGCTTTGAGTCCTTCGGCTCCGCCGGCGTCTCGATGCATTGCCCGGTGGCGTCGAACAGCCAGCCATGGAAGGCGCAACGCAGGCCGCCATGCTCGAGCCGTCCGAAGGCGAGATCGGCGCCGCGATGCGCACAGTGGCGATCGATCAGGCCGTAACGCCCCGTCTCGTCGCGGAACAGCACCAGGCTTTCGCCGAGCAATCTGACGGGACGGATCGGTCGATCGCCGTCGAGCTCGTCCACCAGCGCCGCCGGCTGCCAGTAGCTTCGCATCAGCTTCCCGCAGGGGTCCTTCGCACCGGTGCGGGTGATCAGGTCGTTCTGCTCCTGGCTCATCATGGCGAGTGCATCCTTTATGGAATGGCGTTTGTTCGCCTATTGAACGAATGGGCGAATTATGGCATGCCTTGACGCGGCAGCAAGCACTATTTTGCACGAATGACCCGACACCATGCCCAAGCTGAAGCGAAGCGAGAGCGACGAACGCGCGACGGATTTCGTCGAGAGCCTCGATCGCGGGCTGCGCCTGCTGCAATGCTTCGGCATCACGGCCGGCCCGATGACGCTGAGCGATCTCGCCCGTGCCGCTGAGCTTCCCCGCGCCACCGCGCGGCGCATGCTGTTCACGCTCCAGCGCGGCGGCTTCGTCAGTGGCGACGGGAAGCTGTTCTCGCTGACGCCACATGTGCTGACACTCGCCGCGTCGTATCTGCGGTCGAGCCAACTCGTCACGGTCCTGCAACCGGTGCTCGACCGCGTCGCGACAGCGGCCAACGAAATCTCCTCGCTCGCGGTGCTCGACGGCGATGAGGTCGTGTTCATCGCGCGCAGCAGTCCGGCGCGGATGTTCTCGGGCGGATTGGAAATCGGCTACCGGCTTCCGGCCTTCTGCACTTCGGTCGGCCGCGCCATGCTCGGTCAACTCGACGATGCCGAGCTTGCTGCGCGCCTGACGGCGACGAAGCGCGAAGCGCTGACGCCGCAGACGGTAACCGATCCCAAGGTGCTGCTCGCGCGCACCGTCGCCGATCGCGCGCAGGGCTATTCGCTGGTGGACCGCGAGGCCGAGCCGCATTTCCGCTCGATCTCGGTCCCCGTCCGCCGCTACGACGGCGTGATCGTCGCCGCCATTAACATGGGCGCGCACGTCGATCGCGTGCCGGCGCAGGAATTGATCGAGCGATTTTTGCCGCTGTTGCGTGAGGGCGCGGAGGCGTTGCGGTCGCAACTCTTGTAGCCCGGGTGAGCGAAGCGATACCCGGGAAAGTCATCGTGAAGACCCGGATGTCGCTTCGCTCATCCGGGCTACGCGCCCGTGCAAAAATCACTAGCGGTTGCGCATCCAGTCGGCGAGGCCGGACAACGCCTTGTCGAGGTCCTGCCGCGCTGCGGCGTCCAAAACCGTCTCCTCCAGCGCACCGCGCATGCAGAGCATCCACGCGTCGCGCTCGGCATCGCCGATGGCAAAGCCGATGTGGCGCTGGCGCAGCCGCGGGTGGCCCTTCTCGACCGAATAGAGTTTCGGGCCGCCGGTCCATTCGGTGAGATAGCGCTTCAGCACATCCCTGATCAGGCCGAGGTCGTCCGCATGCATCGCGCGGATGATCTTCGCCTCCGGCAGCGTATCCATCCGGTCGTAGAAGCGATCGACCAGTCGATCGATCGTGGCGCTGCCGCCGATCCGCTCGAACATGGCGATTGCGACGTCGCTCTCGGTCATGGGAGTTCGGACCTACAGCGCGACGCTGCGCAGCCCGAAGCTGCGCGCTTCGTTCTGCAGCACCGGCCGGACCGCATCAACCAGGCGCGCCGCGGCGGCATCGACGGACAGCCCCGCCGTGTCGACCACCGCCGTCGCGCGCGCATATAGCGGCTCGCGGCTCAAGAGGATGTTGCGCAGCTCCGCCATCGCGGAGCGGTCGTCGGCCATCGGGCGCAAATCGCCCTGGCGGCGGACGCGGGCCATGTGCTCCTCGGGCTCGGCCTTCAGCCAGATCGTGTAGAACGACGACAGGATCTGGTCGAAGGTCAGAGGTTCGGAGACGATGCCGCCGCCGGTCGCCAGCACCATCAGCTCGTTGCGCGCGAGCAGCTGCTGCAGCGCCGCCTGCTCCATGCGGCGAAAGCCTTCCTGGCCGTAGAGCGCGATGATCTCGGCGACCGACAGCCCGTTCTGCTGCTCGATCTCCTTGTTGAGCTCGACAAAGCTCCAGCCGACCTTCTTCGCCAGCATCCGCCCAAGCGTCGATTTGCCGGCGCCGCGCAGGCCGATTAGCGCGATGCCGCAGAACGGCGCGCCCCGCGGCGCGGAGGCGCTGCCGCCTGCGAGCAGATCTTTTGCTTGTGCGACCTGCGCCGGCGTCGCCTTGCGCAGGAGATCGCGAAACATCTGCCAGTCCGGGGTCGGATCGGCCGAGGGAAGCAGGTCTTCGAGATGCGCGCCCATCGCGTCGGAGACGCGGCGCAGCAGCACGATGGAGACGTTGCCCTTGCCGCTTTCGAGCTGCGCGATGTAGCGCTCCGATATTCCTGATACCTTAGCGAGCACCTTGCGCGACATGCCGCGCAGCGCGCGCATGGTGCGCACGCGCTGGCCGAGCTGTTCGAGAAATCGGGATTCGGCGTCGGGACTGTCGGTCATGGACTGCGGATCATGGGCCTGCTTGAGCGGATGTCTTCTTTTAAAGAGGTCCTGCGGCGCGTATTAATGAAACATAGTGCCTGCTGGCATTGACAGCAAGCCGAGGCGGTGTCTTTCTATGAATTATAATTCTAAATTCAGGGGAGAAGTCCGTGAGCGAGGGATCCTATAACGCGGTGACCTGGCTGCTCGACCGGAACGTCGAGGAGGGACGCGGCAACAAGCTCGCCTTCGACGACACCGTCTCACGCCTCACCTATGGCGAGCTCCAGCGCGAAACGCGGCGCGCCGCCAACATGCTGCGCCGGCTCGGGGGCCGCCGCGAAGAGCGCGTGGCCATGATCATGCTGGATACGGTCGACTTCCCGATCGTGTTTCTGGGCGCGATCCGCGCCGGCATCGTGCCGGTGCCGCTCAACACGCTGCTGACATCAGATCAATACGCCTACATCCTCGCCGATTGCCGCGCGCGCGTGCTGTTCGTCTCGGAAGCGCTCTATCCCGTCATCAAGGACGTCGTCGGCCGCATGCCGGATCTGGAGCATGTCGTGGTCTCCGGCGCCAAACAGAACGGCCACAAGCAGCTCGCCGAGGAGATTGCGGACGAGAGCGATCAGTTCACCACCGCCGCCACCCATTCCGACGAACCGGCATTCTGGCTGTATTCCTCAGGTTCGACCGGCATGCCCAAGGGCGTGCGGCACATCCATTCGAACATGCAGGCGACCGCGGACACTTATGCGAAGCAGGTGCTCGGCATTCGCGAGAACGACGTTTGTCTTTCCGCGGCAAAGCTGTTCTTCGCATATGGCCTCGGCAATGCGTTGACCTTTCCGATGTCGGTCGGCGCCAGCGTGGTGCTCAACAGCGAACGGCCGACGCCCGCACGCATGTTCGACCTGATGAACCGCTACAATCCCTCGATCTTCTACGGCGTGCCGACCCTGTTCGCGGCGATGCTCAACGACGAAGCGATGAAGAGCGAGCGCGGCGGCAAGTCGCTCCGCATCTGCACCTCGGCCGGCGAGGCGCTCCCGGAGTCCGTCGGCAACAGCTGGAGGGCGCGCTTCGGCGTCGATATTCTCGACGGCGTCGGCTCGACCGAGCTGTTGCACATCTTCCTGTCGAACGCGCCCGGCGACATCAAATACGGCTCCTCCGGCAAACCGGTGCCCGGCTATGCGGTGCGGCTTGTCAACGAGGCCGGACAGGATGTCGCCGACGGCGAGGTCGGCGAGCTCCTGGTCGATGCGCCCTCCGCCGGCGAGGGGTACTGGAACCAGCGCCACAAGAGCCGCCGCACGTTCGAGGGGCCGTGGACCCGCACCGGCGACAAATATGTCAGGGATTCCGAGGGCCGCTATACCTTCTGCGGCCGCGCCGACGACATGTTCAAGGTCTCTGGCATCTGGGTCTCGCCCTTCGAGGTCGAGAGCGCGCTGATCACGCATCCCGCCGTGCTGGAAGCTGCCGTCGTGCCCGAAGCCGATCCGGAAGGTCTGCTGAAGCCCAAGGCCTTCGTCGTGCTGCGCCCCGGCGCGACGACGGCGGGCCTGCAGGAGATGCTTAAGGATCACGTCAAGCAGAAGATCGGCCCGTGGAAATATCCGCGCTGGATCGACGTGGTGGATTCCTTGCCGAAGACGGCGACGGGGAAGATCCAGCGGTTCAAGCTGCGGGACGGGGCGAATTGACAACAGGTCGTCATGGCCGGGCTTGACGACGGAGAGAGAAGAGCGACAGAGCATGACCAACCTCGCCCCCACCGGCTTCCTCAGCATCGGCGACGCCAGCCTCGAATACAAATGGCTGGCGCCGCAATCCGCCGATGCACCGACCATCGTCATGCTGCATGAAGGCCTCGGCTCGGTCGGGCTCTGGGGTGACTTCCCCGAGAAGCTGCGAGAGGCGACCTCCGCCGGCATCTTCGTCTATTCGCGCGCGGGCTACGGCCAGTCGAGCAAGGTCGCGCTGCCGCGGCCGCTCGACTACATGCAGCGCGAGGCACTCGACGTGCTGCCGAAGATCCTCGACGCGATCGGCTTCAGGCGTGGCCTGCTGCTCGGCCATTCCGACGGCGCGTCGATCGCGACGATCTATGCCGGCGCGCATCAGGATCATCGCCTGAACGGCCTCGTACTGATCGCGCCGCATTTCATCGTCGAGGACATCTCGGTGAAGTCGATTGCGGACATCAAGACGGCATTTGAGACCACCGACCTGAAGGCAAAGCTCGCGCGCTGGCACACGGACGTCGACAACGCCTTCTACGGCTGGAACGCCGCCTGGCTCGATCCCAAATTCCGCGACTGGGATATCTCGGAATATCTCGCTTATATCCGCGTTCCCGTCCTGATCCTTCAAGGCGTGGACGACCAATACGGGACGCTGCGTCAGGCCGAGATCGCGCAGCACGAATGCTATTGCCCGGTCGATTTGAAAGTCATGTCAGGCGCGGCGCATTCTCCGCATCGCGAAGCTCCGGGAGCGACGCTTCACGCGATTGAGCAATTTGCAGCAGCGGCCCTAGGAGAGGACATGCAACAAAATGCATGTATGGGCCGTTAAAGTCTAGACGCGCGCAACAATATGCATTATTGTGCATCTAACGGTAAACCAAGACGAACTCAAGGGTGGCCCATGGCCGAGGAAGATCGGCGCCTCGCAGGCGGCGCGACATTCATCGATTTCCAGACCGAGCCGTCCCGCTACCGGCACTGGAAGCTCGCGGTTGACGGTGACGTCGCCACCCTGACCATGGACGTCGACGAGAATGGCGGCCTGTTCGAGGGCTATCTGCTCAAGCTCAATTCCTACGATCTCGGCGTCGACATCGAGCTTGCCGACGCGGTCCAGCGCCTGCGCTTCGAGCACCCCGAGGTGAAGGTCGTGGTGATGCGCTCGGCCAAGAACCGCGTGTTCTGCGCCGGCGCCAACATCCGCATGCTCGCCGGCTCGACGCATGCCCACAAGGTCAATTTCTGCAAGTTCACCAACGAGACCCGCAACGGCATGGAAGACTCGTCGGAGAATTCCGGCCAGCGCTTTATCACCGTCGTGAACGGCTCGGCCGCCGGCGGCGGCTATGAGCTCGCGCTCGCCACCGACTACATCATGCTTGCCGATGACGGCGCGTCCGCCGTCGCCTTGCCCGAAGTGCCGCTGCTGGCGGTGCTGCCGGGCACCGGCGGCCTCACGCGTGTGGTCGACAAGCGCAAGGTGCGCCGCGATCACGCCGATTTCTTCTGCACCATCGAAGAAGGCGTGAAGGGCAAGCGCGCCGTGCAATGGCGCCTGGTCGACGAGATCGCGCCGAACAGCAAGCTCGAAGGCAAGGTTGCCGAGCGCGCCAGGGAATTCGCCCAGGCCTCGAAGCGCAAGGGCAGCGGCAAGGGCATCGCGCTGACGCCGCTCAAGCGCATCATCGATGAGACGAGCATCCGCTACGGCTTTGTCACCGTCGACGTCGACCGCGCCGCCCGCATCGCCACGATCTCGATCAAGGCGCCTGAAGCCGCGCCGCCCGCCGATATCGACGGGATGATGGCGCAGGGTGTCGCGTTCTGGCCGCTCCAGGTCGCGCGCGAACTCGACGACGCCATCCTGCATCTGCGTATCAACGAGCTCGAGATCGCGATGCTGGTGTTCAAGAGTCACGGCGACCGCGCCCATGTGCTCGCCTGCGACGCCTTCCTCGAAGCCAACAAGGCGCACTGGCTGGTCAACGAAATCAGGCACTACTGGAAGCGTGTCTTGAAGCGCATCGACGTCACCTCGCGCACGCTGGTGACGCTGGTCGAGCCCGGCTCCTGCTTCGCCGGCACGCTCGCCGAGCTCGTCTTCGCCGCCGACCGTTCCTACATGCTGATCGGCACGCGCCAGGGCGACAACCGCCCGCCGCCGTCGATCGAACTGTCAGCGATGAATTTTGGCCCGTATCCGATGAGCCATGGCCTGACGCGGCTTCAGTCGCGCTTCCAGGCCGATCCGTCCGATGTGGAACGCGCGGAAGCCACGACGGGCACCGCGCTGGACGCCGAGCAGGCCGAAGAGCTCGGTCTCGTCACCTTCGCACTCGACGACATCGACTGGGACGACGAGGTCCGCGTGTTCCTGGAGGAGCGCGCCAGCTTCTCGCCCGACAGCCTCACCGGCATGGAAGCCAACCTGCGCTTCGTCGGCCCCGAGACGATGGAATCGAAGATCTTCTCGCGCCTCACCGCGTGGCAGAACTGGATCTTCCAGCGCCCCAACGCGGTCGGCGAGGAAGGCGCGCTGCGCCGCTACGGCAGCGGCCAGAAGCCGAAATTCGATATGACGCGAGTGTAGAGCGCGAATGGAGAGTGGCGAATAGCGAATAGAGACGTCATTCGCCTCGCTATTCGCGATCCCACAATTCGATGCCCGCGATTTAATGAACTAGTCCCACACGGGAGGTCTTCCATGAACATCATGAACGTCGACTACTCGACCAAGATTCCGAACAACGTCAATTTGGCCGAAGACCGCCAGGTGCTCAAGGCGCTGGAAGGCTGGCATCCCGGCTACATGGACTGGTGGAAAGACATGGGGCCGGAAGGCTTCCAGGAATCGCTGGTGTACTTGCGCACCGCCTATTCGGTCGATCCGCGCGGCTGGGCCAAGTTCGACTATGTGCGGATGCCCGAGTATCGCTGGGGCATTCTCCTTGCTCCCCAGGAAGAGAACCGCGTCGTGCCGTTCGGCGAGCATTTTGGCGAGCCGGCCTGGCAGGAAGTCCCGGGCGAGTATCGCGCCATGCTGCGCCGTCTGATCGTGATCCAGGGCGACACCGAGCCCGCCTCCGTCGAGCAGCAGCGCCATCTCGGCAAGACCGCGCCCTCGCTGTACGACATGCGCAATCTGTTCCAGGTCAATGTCGAGGAAGGCCGTCACCTCTGGGCGATGGTGTACCTGCTGCAAAAGTACTTTGGTCGCGACGGACGTGAAGAGGCCGACGATTTGTTGCGCCGCCGCTCGGGCGACGCCGACTCGCCGCGCATGCTGGGCGCCTTCAACGAGGCGACGCCGGACTGGCTGTCCTTCTTCATGTTCACCTACTTCACCGACCGCGACGGCAAGATGCAGCTGCACTCGCTTGCGCAGTCCGGCTTCGATCCCCTGTCGCGCACCTGCCGCTTCATGCTGACGGAAGAAGCGCACCACATGTTCGTCGGCGAGACCGGCATCACCCGCGTCGTGCAGCGCACCTGCGATGCGATGCGCGAAGCCGGCATCACCGATCCCACCGACATCGCGAAGGTCCGCGCGCTCGGCGTGATCGACCTGCCGACCATTCAGAAGAAGCTGAACCTGCACTATACGCTGTCGCTCGATCTGTTTGGCTCGGAAGTCTCGACCAACGCGGCGAACGCCTTCAACACCGGCATCAAGGGTCGCTATCACGAGACCCAGATCGACGACGATCATCAGCTCAAGAACGCCACCTATCCGGTGCTGAAGTTCATCGACGGTGAGATCAAGCTCGTCGACGAGCCGGCGCTGACCGCGCTCAACATGCGCCTGCGCGACGATTACAGCCAGGATTGCGTCAAGGGCATGCTGCGCTGGAACAAGGTGATCTCGACCGCGGGCTACCAGTTTCAGCTCAAGCTGCCCAACGTCGCCTTCCACCGCCATATCGGCGAGTTCAAGGGCATCCACGCGACGCCCGACGGCATTTTGATCGACGATGCCACCTGGGCGAAGCGCAAGGACGAATGGCTGCCCTCGACCGCGGACGGCGACTTCATCACCTCGCTGATGCAGCCCGTCACCGAGACCGGCCAGTTCGCCTCCTGGATCTCACCGCCGAAAGTCGGCATCGACAACAAGCCCGGCGATTTCGAATATGTGAGGATCGAGTCGTAAGGGCCGCCAGCGAGGCGCGACGGCCGCGCTACATACTCACCTGTCGTCCCGGCGAAGGCCGGGACTACACCGGAGTGTGAGGTGAGGGCGTCGTGCTGACGCGCCCCCGCCTACCCCGCGATCTCCAGCCCCGCGTTCGCGTACACCACGCCGCCATCCACCGCGATGGTGTTGCCGACCACGTAGTCACCCGCGCGCGAGGCGAGATAGATCGCCACGCCGGCCATGTCCTCGTCGGTTCCGATCCGCCGCGCCGGAATGCGCTTGGCGACCTCGTCCGAATGGTCGCGCGCAGCCCGGTTCATGTCGGACTTGAACGCGCCGGGCGCGATCGCGGTGACGTTGACGTTGTCCTTGATCAGTTTCGTCGCCATGCGCCGCGTCAAATGGATCACCGCGGCCTTGCTCGCGGCATAGGAGTAGGTCTCGCCGGGATTGACGAAAATGCCGTCAACCGAGGCGATGTTGATGACCTTGGCGGGCCGCTCATGCGAAGCCGCCGCGCGCAGCGGCTTGGCCAGCGCCTTGGTCAGGAAGAACAGCGACTTGACGTTGAGGTCCATCACCTTGTCCCAGCCGCTTTCGGGGAATTCGTCGAACTCCGCGCCCCAGGCAGCCCCTGCATTGTTGACGAGGATGTTGAGCTTCGGCTCCAGCTTGATGATTTCGCGAGCGAGCCTGTCGCAGCCGTCGACGGTCGAGATGTCGATCGGCAGCGCGATGCACTCACCGTCATATCGGCCTGACAGCTCTCTCGCGGTGGCCTCGCAAGGTCCTGCCTTGCGCGCGGTGATGTAGACCTTCGCGGCTCCCGCGCTGAGAAATCCCGCCGCGATCATCTTGCCGATGCCGCGCGAACCACCGGTCACCAGCGCGACGCGGCCTTTGAGCGAGAACAGATCGTTGAACATGGTGCCTCCCTTGGTGTTTGGCGACGTTTTGAGCGGGGTAGGGAGGGGAGTCAAGGAAAGTGCCGCATCGTCGTCCTGGCTTTCGCCATGCGACGTCCGAGTTCGGGCAGCCAAGACGGAGAGATTAAGCCGCCGCGATCCTGCGGAAGCCGTTCCACATCGCGGTCGCGGCGCCCGAGGTCAGCACCGGCAGAATCCGCGTGTCCTGGTAATTGCCGTTGAGCGAGACCCGTGGCAGCGCCGTCATGCGGCCGGCGTCTTCGGCGAACAGCATGCCGGGCCGCGTCGTCACCGCGGTCTTGAAGCCGGCGGATGCAGCGAGCACGAATTCACGCTCGCCCGCCGCCTCGCGATCGCCATAGGGATAGGCCAGATGTTGAACGTTGCGGCCGAGCGCCTGCTCGATCCGCGCGCGGCTCACGGCCATCTCCTGCGTGGCGATCGCTTCGCTTTGCTTGGCGAGATTGCAATGGCTGACGGAATGCGCGCCGATCGTGACCAGGGGATCGGCGGCAAATGTCTTCACCTCGTCCCAGGACAGGCAGAGGCTGCGGCACAGCGCGGCCATGTCGACGCCGTACTTCGTGCAGAGCGCCTCGATCTCGCGCTTGAGATCGTGCTCGCCGGGCAGTGCGCGCAACCAGTCGTGCAGGCGATCGAACGCCACCTGCTTGGCGGCTGGCGTCGTCGCATCGAGCCGCAGCGCGGCATTGCCGATCGTCACCTCGATCTGCTCGGTCTTGGCGATCACGGCCTCCAGCGCCTCCCACCACAGCCGGCCCGTCCCCTCCGCGAAATCGCTGGCGACATAGACCGCCAAGGGCGCGTCAAATTCGCGCAGAACCGGCAGCGCAAAATCGAGATTGTCGCGATAGCCATCGTCGAGCGTGAAGGCGGCGAAGCGGCGGTCGAACCGGCGCCGCACCAGCCGCTCGTGCAGCTCGTCCATGCTGACGATGTCGATCTCGCGCGCGCGCAGGTGGCGCAGTGTGGCACGCAGGAATTCGGGGGTGACTTCGAGATGCCGGTTCGGCTGGAACGCCGCGCCGCGGGCCGGCCGCACGTGATGCAGCATGAATATGGCGCCGACGCCCGACAAAAGCGGACGCAACAGGTGGTGGGCGCCGCTGAAATAGAGTGCTTCCAGCCCGGCGCGGATGACGTTGTTACGGAGTTGTTTCATGACCCGCTGGCGGACTTTGGCATTCCGCTTTCAACTTACGGAAGAACCCTTGAAGAAAAAGTTATTCCAATTGTCCAGGCCCGGCCTTCGGAAGGGCGTCATTTCCGGTTTGACAGCCTGCCAAGGGTTTGTTTTGTCTCCGGTTCCAGAGTTCGGGTCGTCGAATGCACAAGCTTTTCAGGTGGGCCAGCAAATGGTGGCCGGGGCTGATCCCCTTGGCCGTCATGTGGGGATTTGCGGCCTGGAATAACACTTTGCCGGTCGAGGCGGACCTTTCCGCCCGCAGCTCGGCGGCGCTAAAGGATACCGTTCTGGACAAGACCCGGATCGCGGTGGATGGCCGCGACGTCAGCCTGGCTGCGGACGCGTTTTCTGAGGAGGGGCGCCGCGACGCTGTTGTGGCGGTCGAGACCGTCCCCGGCGTGCGCCTGGTCGACGACCGGACCCGCCTCGTGCCCGAGGCAAAGCCCTTCGTCTGGAACGCCGAGCGCGACGTGGTGCGGGTGACGCTGTCAGGCTCCGCGCCCCTGCCGTCGATGAAGGGCCGCCTGACCGAGGCGGCCCGCAAGGAGGTCGGCGGCACCGAGGTGGCCGATCAGATGGGTTTGGCCCGCGGCGCACCGCCGCGGTTCGAGGCGGCTGCGATGCTGCTGCTCGACCAGATCGGCAAGCTCAAGGACGGCAAGATCACGATCACAGACACCAAAGTCACTCTGTCAGGGATGGCGCGCGATCTCGGCGGCCGCGAAGCGGTCGCAGCGGCCCTTAAAAACCTGCCCGAGGGCTTTTCGATCGCCGCCAACGATGTCAAGGCGCCGCCTTACGTGTTCCAGGCTTACAAGGATCCGGTGGCCGCGACGGTGACGCTGACCGGCTATGTTCCCGACAACAATGTCCACGCGGCCATCGCCACCAGCGCGTCGCGGAAATTCTTCAACGAAAAGGTTGTCGACAATCTCAAGGCCAGCGTCGGCGCGCCCGGCTCCTTCAGCCCCGCCGTGGTCGCAGCGCTCGGCGCGCTGTCGCGACTGTCGACCGGCACGCTCGTCGTGTCCGACCGCGAGGTGAAGCTGTCGGGCGATGCGCTCTATGAAGGTGCCGCCAACGACATCCGCGCAGGCCTCGGCAAGGATTTTCCGAAAAACTGGCAGTACAAGCCGGAAATCACGGTGAAACCCGCGGCCGGGCCGGTCGACGGCACCGTGTGCCAGCAATTGTTCTCCGAGCTCTTGGCCAAGGCCAAGATTCGCTTCGGGGCGAAGCGCGCCGAGATCGATCCGGATTCCGCCGGCATTCTTGATCATCTGATCGAGACGGCATTGCGATGTCCCACCACCAATATCGAGGTCGCCGGGCATACCGATGCCGACGGCGAGGATTCCTTCAACCAGGCACTGTCGGAGAAGCGCGCGAAGGCGGTGATCGACTACCTGGTCAAGGCCGGCTTGCCTGGCAACCGGTTCACCGCGGTCGGCTACGGCAGCACGCAGCCCGTCGCCGGCAATGACAGCGAAGACGCCAAGGCGCAGAACCGCCGCATCGAATTTCTGGTGAGGTGACGATGCCCTATCTCGTCTCGTTCCATCTGG
Organism: Bradyrhizobium sp. CW1; assembly: GCF_023100665.1. Lineage (NCBI taxonomy): Bacteria > Pseudomonadati > Pseudomonadota > Alphaproteobacteria > Hyphomicrobiales > Nitrobacteraceae > Bradyrhizobium > Bradyrhizobium sp. CW1. The sequence goes on along the minus strand of NZ_CP064684.1, from coordinate 7,807,047 downwards.
GCTGGCTGATCGGCTCGCTGCTGCTCGGCTTCTGCATGGGCTGGATCTCGGTGGTCCAACGCGGCAACGGCACCTCGAAGGTGACCGCGCGCTGGCTCGCCGTGCTTGTTGCCGGCCTGGTCGCGGCCTCGTTCGCGCATGTGGTCCCCGGTCGCTTCGGCTACTGGCTCGACCTCGGCCTGGTCATGTTCGCCTGCTACCTCGTCGGCGGCGGCATCGGCGCCTGGCTGCGCGACCGTGTGGTCGCGCGCAGCATGCCACCGGCCTGAGCGGCTGAGCTGAGAGGCAAACGCGCGCCCGCTATCGCGCTCATCAACTTGCGCTGCCATCAGATTTCCAGGGCGACAAAGCGCGCTTGACAATAATACGTACGTACGTATTATAACGCCATGCCCAAGCCCTCGCTCAAAGACGCCATTCTCGACGCCGGCCTGAAGGTCATGTTTCGGACCGGCTATCACGGCACCAGCGTGCGCGACGTCACCACTGCTGCGGGCGCGCCGCAGGGGTCCTTCACCAATCATTTCCGCTCCAAGGAAGCGTTCGCCTCCGAGGTGCTCGACCGCTACTTCGAGATCACAAGGGGGCTGGTCGCCGAGGCGCTCGACGACACCTCGCTGACCCCGCGGGCTCGGCTGAAGCGCTACCTGGACATCATCATTGGCCGGCTCGAAGCGGACGGCTACGGCCGCGGCTGTCTGATCGGCGATCTCAGTCTGGAGGCGACCGGCAGCAGCGAGATGCTGCGCGCGCGCCTTGCGGCCATCTTTGCTGAATGGCGCATGCCGTTCGCCGCCTGCATCAGGGATGCCCAAACCAGCGGCGAGATCGCATCCGATTTCGAGCCCGAGGAGCTCGCAGACTTCCTGCTCGCGTCCTGGCAGGGCGCGATCCTGCGCATGAAGGTCGACCGCAATCCCAAAGCGCTCGAACGTTTCAAGAGCATCGCATTCCAAACCGTGTTCAAGGAGCTGACATGACCAAGCAGATCGACATCAAGCTTCGCAAAGCGTCCGTCCTCGGAAGCGGCATGGCCTATCGTGAGGCAGGCGCGCAGAACGCGCCGGTCGCGCTCTTCCTGCACGGCAATCCGACGTCCTCGCACATCTGGCGCAACATCATGCCCCTGGTGTCACCGGTCGCGCATTGCCTCGCGCCCGACAACATCGGCTTCGGTCAGTCCGGCAAGCCCAACATCGCCTATCGCTTCTTCGACCACGTCCGCTATCTCGATGCCTTCATCGAACAGCGCGGCATTACGTCGGCCTATCTGGTCGCGCAGGATTGGGGCACGGCGCTCGCATTTCATCTTGCGGCGCGCCGGCCGGATTTCGTGCGCGGCCTTGCCTTCATGGAATTCATTCGTCCGATGCCGACCTGGCAGGACTTCCACGACACCGAGGTTGCCGCAGAGCAGGAGCATGCCGAGGCGGCGCGGGCGGCCTTCCGTAAATTCAGGACGCCGGGCGAGGGCGAGGCGATGATCCTCGAGGCGAATGCCTTCGTCGAGCGCGTGCTACCCGGCGGCATGGTCCGCAAGCTCAGCGATGACGAGATGGCGCCCTATCGCGCGCCGTTTCCAACACCAGAGAGCCGCCGGCCCGTTCTTGCACTTCCGCGCGAACTGCCGATCGCAGGCGAGCCCGCTGACGTTTATCAGGCTCTGCAGTCCGCGCATGCAGCGCTGGCCGCGTCGTTCTATCCAAAGCTCCTGTTCACCGGCGAGCCCGGAGCTCTGGTCTCACCGGAATTTGCCGAACGGTTTGCAGCCTCCCTGAAGCACTGCGCGCTGGTTCGTCTCGGCGCCGGCCTGCATTTCCTCCAGGAGGATCACCCCGAGGCGATCGGGCGCTCCGTCGCCGGCTGGATCGCGGGCATCGAGGCAGTGCGCCCGCAGCTTGCGGCCTGAGCAGAACGCTACCTCCGAACGACGTGCTCATCGCGGCCGCTGGCGGGCGGCCGCAATGACGTCTGTGATGTCGCAGTGCAACCGGATGATCGAGCGCGAGCCGTCGGCCACGTAATCGTGCGCGCCGCAGCGGCCGCGCGCGGCGCGACCCTCTTTCAACAGCGAAATCCCGCCCATAGATTGATTTCGACTTAAGCCGTGACGGAACATTGTACGGCCGAAATCATCAAAACTTCATGGCGTCTGCGCCAGGATGGCCATGGAGATTCGCGTCAGGCTTGCCGCCGAAAGCGCCAAACCGTGCATCAGGAGCCCGCAACCTGCCTAAAACCTTGAAGCCACGACTTTTTGTTCGAATTGTCGAATTCCACTCCGCCCCAAAACGCGCTAGTGGAGGGGCAGGGGGCATGCGCGATGCCGGAGCCGCCGGCGAGGATTCGTCGGGTGCCTGCGTGTCGTCCGCCTGTTCGCCGGCCACCCTGGCCGCTGAAGCGTTGTTCGAGGTTTAGATGCTGGAAGCCATACGCAGGGCGATGTCGTTTCTGCGCCAGAAGCAAATCCTGCATAAGCTTGGAGTTGTGATCAGCGTCGCGGTCATCGGCATCGCTTGCTATGTGCTCTACCACATGCTGCGCGGCATCGATGTCAACGAAGTCCTCGAAGCGATCAAGAGCACCGAGCCGAGCCAGATCGCGATGGCGGCGCTGTTCGTCGCTGCGGGCTATTTCACGCTGACCTTCTACGACCTGTTCGCCGTGCGCGCGATCGGCCATCCCCACGTGCCCTATCGGATTAACGCGCTCGCTGCCTTCACCAGCTATTCGATCGGCCACAATGTCGGCGCCAGCGTCTTCACCGGCGGCGCGGTGCGCTACCGCATCTATTCCGCCTATGGCCTGAACGCGATCGACGTCGCAAAGATCTGCTTCCTCGCCGGCCTGACCTTCTGGCTCGGCAATGCCGCGGTGCTGGGCCTCGGCATCTCCTATCATCCGGAAGCCGCGGCCTCGATCGACATGCTTCCGCCCTGGCTGAACCGGATGCTGGCGATGATGATCATCGTCGGACTGGTCGCTTACGTGGTCTGGGTCTGGACCCAGCCGCGCATGGTCGGCCGCGGGCCCTGGACCGTGATGCTGCCGGGCGGCCCGCTGACGCTGCTCCAGATCGCGATCGGCATCATCGATCTCGGCTTCTGCGCGCTCGCGATGTACGTGCTGGTCCCTGACGAGCCCAATCTCGGTTTCGTGGTGGTCGCGGTGATCTTCGTCTCGGCCACGCTGCTCGGCTTTGCCAGCCATTCGCCCGGAGGCCTTGGCGTGTTCGACGCGGCGATGCTGGTCGGGCTCTGGCAGATGGACCGCGAGGAGCTGCTGGGCGGGATGCTGCTGTTCCGCGTCCTCTATTATCTGTCCCCTTTTGTCATATCTGTAATCTTGCTGACGTTTCGCGAAGTTATCATCGGCGCACGATCGAAGCGCCTGCAGCAGGCTGCGCTCAAGCTCGACCCCGGCCCCGCGCCTGAAGCCGCTTACGTGAGAAAGCGCAGCGACAGCGGCGCCTGACCGGCGCAAGGCCTTTTGGAGAAGCCCGCCCCGATGGCGATCGACGCCCCAACTTCTCCCTCCTCCCCGCCCTGGTCCGACCGGCTGCGGCACTCGACCGTCATCCTGATCGCCGCGGCGCTCGCGCTATCCGTGGTGGTCTCGCTGGGGGAATTATCGGCGCTGCATGCGATTGCGGTGTTCCTCTGCATCGCGGCCGCAGCGCTGATCCCGTGGCGCCTGCACGATACCGCCGCCTCGCGCGAAGAGACCCGCCGCGTCAACCCGGTCGAGAGCGCGGCGGTCGCCGCAGTGGTCGCCGGCATGCCCGATCCCGCGGTGCTGCTCGACCGCGCCGGCCGCGTCATCCATCTCAACGCCGCAGCCGCCCAGCTCGCGCCGGCACTGCGCCGGAATGAGCTCGCCCAGTTCGCGCTGCGCTCGCCCGAGATCATCACGGCGCTGCGCGAGTCGATCGCGACCACCGAGCCGCGGCGCGCGACCTATCTCGACCATGTCCCGGTCGATCGCTGGATGGAGCTGACCATCACGCCGGTGCCGGTGCCGACCACCTTTGGCGGCGCCGACAAATGCATGCTGATGACCTTTCACGACCAGACGCCGCTGCGCCGGGTCGAGGAAATGCGGGCCGATTTCGTCGCCAATGCCAGCCACGAGCTGCGCACGCCGCTGGCCGCGCTGTCCGGCTTCATCGACACGCTCCAGGGCCAGGCCAAGGACGATCCCAAGGCGCGCGAGCGCTTCCTCGGCATCATGCACAACCAAGCCACCCGGATGGCGCGCCTGATCGACGATCTCTTGTCGCTGTCGCGGGTGGAGCTGTCGGCCCATGTGCGGCCCGACACCCTGGTCGACCTGCTGCCGATCATCTTGCAGGTCGCCGATGGGCTCGAGCCGCTGGCGCGGGAACGCCAGGTCGAGGTCGAGACCCAGCTGCCCGAGACCCCGGTGCTGATCGCGGGGGACCGCGAGGAGTTGCTCCGCCTGTTCGAGAATTTGATCGAGAACGCGCTCAAATACGGCGCCTCCGGTGGACGCATTATCGTGTCGCTGATATCAGGCGCGGCCCCTGATGGAACTCAGGAAATCCGGGTGCTGGTCCGGGATTTCGGCCCCGGCATCGCGCCGGAGCACCTGCCGCGGCTGACCGAGCGCTTCTACCGGGTCGATGTCGGCGACAGCCGCTCGCAGGGCGGCACCGGCCTGGGATTGTCGCTGGTGAAACATATTCTTAACCGTCATCGCGGCCGGCTTTTGATCGAAAGCGTGCCCAAACAGGGCGCCACTTTCACCGCCTGTTTTCCCCAGGGCAAGCCTGCGGCTCTGAGCTAAATTCCAGCGATTTCAGCTGCTTAACACTGTCATCCGACTGTCACCAAACCTTCGTAAAAGCTCAGCTGTCCGCTCCTAAAGGGGCGGCACGGGGAGCGCGATCGGGCGCGGATGGCGCTTCGCTCCCCTGTATGGAGACCAGCATGAATTTCCTCAAAACACTCGTCGCTGCTGGCATTGTCGCCGCATCGACGACGGCGGCCTTTGCTGCCGACATCACCGGAGCCGGCGCGACGTTCCCGTTCCCGATCTATTCCAAATGGGCCGACGCCTACAAGAAGGAGACCGGCAACGGTCTGAACTACCAGTCGATCGGCTCCGGCGGCGGCATTAAGCAGATCCAGGCCAAGACCGTGACCTTCGGCGCCAGCGATGCGCCGCTCAAGGCCGAGCAGCTCGAGAAGGACGGCCTCGTCCAGTGGCCGATGGTGATGGGTGCCATCGTGCCCGTCGTCAACATCGAGGGCGTGAAGCCCGGTGAACTGGTGTTCGACGGCGAGACGCTGGCCAGCATCTATCTCGGCAAGATCACCAAATGGGACGACGCCGCGATCAAGAAGCTCAACCCGAACGTGAAGCTGCCCTCGGAGGCCATCACCGTGGTCCGCCGTTCGGACGGTTCGGGCACCACCTTCAACTTCACCAACTACCTCGCCAAGGCCAGCGCGGATTGGAAGAGCAAGGTCGGTGAGGGTACCGCGGTCGAGTGGCCGGTCGGCGTCGGCGCCAAGGGCAATGAAGGCGTGTCCGGCAACATCAGCCAGACCAAGAACTCGATTGGCTATGTCGAGTACGCCTATGCCAAGCAGAACAAGCTGACCTACACCGGTCTCATCAACAAGGCCGGCAAGCCTGTGCAGCCCACCGTCGAAGCCTTCCAGGCGGCCGCCTCCAACGCCGACTGGGCCAAGGCTCCCGGCTACTACGTCATCCTGACCGACCAGCCCGGCGAGAAATCCTGGCCGATCACGGCGGCGACCTTCATCCTCATGCACAAGGACGCCACCGACAAGGCGGCCTCGCAGGAAGCCATCAAGTTCTTCCGCTGGGCCTTCAAGAGCGGCGGCAAGGCGGCTGAAGAGCTCGACTACATCCCGATGCCGGATCCGGTCGTTCAGCTGATCGAGAAGACCTGGGCTGCCGACATCAAGAGCTAGGTTCGCGACGCTCGTGCCCCGGATGCGCTGCGCTGCATCCGGGGCACGGACCAACAAAAAACGTATACTATTTGGTACAGGGGATCGGCGTGGCAGAGATGGCCGTTCAGAGCGATGTAATCGACGACGCCGGACCGTATGACCGCGCCAAGGCCTTGAGCGCGTTCAAGCTCGGCGACGTTACCTTCTACTGGATTACGCGGCTCTCCGCGATCTCGGTGCTTCTGATCCTCGGCGGCATCATCATTTCGCTGATCGTCGGCGCTTTCCCGGCGATGAAAGAATACGGCGTCTCCTTCCTGTGGACGCAGCGCTGGGCGCCCTCCGCAGATCCGCCGGTGCTCGGCGCGCTCGGGCCGATGTACGGCACGCTCGTCACCTCCTTCATCGCGATGCTGATCGCCATTCCCGTGGGTCTCGGCATTGCGATCTTCCTCACCGAGCTCTGCCCGCAATGGCTGCGCCGCCCGATCGGCATGGCAATCGAGCTGCTCGCCGGTATTCCCTCGATCATCTACGGCATGTGGGGCTTCTTCGTGTTGGGTCCGTTCCTGGCCAACACGTTCCAGCCCTTCATGATCAAGATCTTCGACGGCGTTCCCGTGCTGGGCGCGATCTTCGCAGGTCCCCCGTCCTATCTCAGCCTGTTCAATGCCGCGCTGATCCTTGCCATCATGGTGCTGCCCTTCATCACCTCGATCTCGGTCGACGTGTTCAAGACGGTGCCTCCGGTCCTGAAGGAAGCCGCCTACGGCGTCGGCTGCACCACATGGGAAGTCGTCCGCAGCGTGGTGATCCCCTACACCCGGGTCGGCGTCATCGGCGGCATCATGCTGGCGCTGGGCCGCGCGCTCGGCGAGACCATGGCGGTGACCTTCATCATCGGCAACTCGTTCCGGATCTCGTCATCGATCTTTGCGCCGGGCACCACGATCTCGGCGGCGATCGCATCCGAGTTCGCCGAGAGCGACGGCCTGCACCAATCCGGCCTGATCCTGCTCGGCCTCCTGCTGTTCGTTCTGACCTTCTTCGTGCTCGCAGCGGCGCGGCTGATGCTGATGCGGCTGGAAAAGAAGGCGGGGAATTAGCGCCATGAATCCGATCTATTCACGCCGACGCCGCAAGGACATCGTCGTCCGCGGGCTCTGCATCGCCGCAACCGCCTTCGGCGTCACCTGGCTCGCGCTGATCCTGATCACGCTGCTCTACAACGGGCTGGCGGGACTCAATGTCCAGCTGTTCACCGAGAACACGCCGCCACCGGGATCGAACGAGGGCGGTCTGCTCAACGCCATCGTCGGCTCGCTGATCATGACCGTGATCGGCGTCGGCATCGGCGCGCCGCTCGGTATGTTCGCCGGCACCTATCTCGCCGAATACGGCCGCAATGACCGGCTGACCTCGGTGATCCGCTTCATCAACGACATCCTGCTCTCGGCGCCCTCGATCATCATCGGCCTGTTCATCTACGGCGCCGTGGTGGTGCCGATGCGCGGCTTCTCGGCGATCGCAGGCTCGCTCGCCCTCGCGGTCATCGTGATCCCGGTGGTGCTGCGCACGACCGAGGACATGCTGCTGCTGGTGCCGAACGCGTTGCGCGAGGCGGCCTCGGCGCTCGGCCTGCCGCGTTCGCTGGTGATCAAGCGGATCGCTTATCGTGCTGCCCGATCGGGTCTCATCACCGGCGTGCTGCTCGCGACCGCTCGCGTCGCCGGTGAAACCGCGCCGCTGCTGTTCACCGCGCTATCGAACCAGTTCTTCAGCCTCGGCCTGAACAAGACGATGGCGAACCTGCCTGTGACCATCAACAACTTCGTGCAGAGCCCCTATGCCTATTGGAAGCAGTTGGCCTGGAGCGGGGCGCTGCTCATCACCCTGACCGTTCTTGCCCTTAATATTTTCGCGCGCATCCTTGGCGCCGAGAGGACCGCAAAATGAGTGATCTTTCCGTGTCGATGAGCGCGTCCGGTGGACTGCCGCACGCGGCGGTGCTGCCCGAGGCGCCCCCCAAGGTGACCGTGCGTAACCTGGACTTCTATTACGGCGAGCACCATGCGCTGAAGAACATCAACCTGACGCTCGGCGCCAACCGCGTTACGGCGTTCATCGGTCCGTCGGGCTGCGGCAAGTCGACCCTGCTGCGCATCTTCAACCGGATGTACGACCTCTATCCCGGCCAGCGCGCCACCGGTCAGCTCATGCTCGATCAGACCAACATTCTCGACCCCAGGCTGGACCTCAATTTGCTGCGCGCCCGCGTCGGCATGGTGTTCCAGAAGCCGACGCCGTTCCCGATGACGATCTACGAGAACATCGCGTTCGGCATCCGTCTCTATGAGAAGATCTCGAAGTCCGAGATGGACGGCCGCGTCGAGAAGGCGCTGCGCGGCGGCGCGCTGTGGAACGAGGTCAAGGACAAGCTCAACGCCTCCGGCCTGTCGCTCTCCGGCGGCCAGCAGCAGCGCCTCTGCATCGCCCGCACCGTCGCGGTGCGGCCCGAGGTGATCCTGTTCGACGAACCCTGTTCGGCGCTCGACCCGATCTCGACCGCCAAGGTCGAGGAGCTGATCCAGGAGCTGTCCGAGGATTACACGATCGCTATCGTCACCCACAACATGCAACAGGCGGCGCGCGTCTCCGACAAGACCGCCTTCATGTATCTCGGCGAGCTGATAGAGTTCGACGACACCAGCAAGATCTTCACGTCGCCGTCAGATCGGCGCACGCAGGATTACATCACCGGCCGGTTCGGCTAGGAGACGCGACATGGGTTCTGAACATACCGCAAAGGCTTTCGACACCGACCTCCAGGAACTCACTCGCCTGGTCGCCGAGATGGGCGGCATCGCCGAGCGCATGATCGTCGAGTCCGTCGACGCGCTGATCCGCCGCGACGTCCCGCTCGGCCAGCGCGTCGTCGCCATCGACACCGAGCTCGACGCGCTGCAGAAGCGCATCGAGGAGCGTGCGGTGCTCACCATCGCCCGCCGCCAGCCGATGGCGGTCGATCTGCGCGAGATCGTCGGCGCCATGCGCGTCGCGACCGATCTCGAGCGCATCGGCGACCTCGCCAAGAACATGGGCAAGCGCGTCGCGGCGCTGGAGACGGACTTCCATCCGCTCAAGCTGTTCCGCGGCCTCGAGCACATGACCGACCTCGTGCAGCAGCAGGTCAAGTCGGTGCTGGACGCCTATGCCGCGCATGATTTGCCGGCGGCGATGGCGGTGTGGAAGGGCGACGAGGAAGTCGACGCCATCTGCACCTCGCTGTTCCGCGAACTCCTCACCTACATGATGGAGGATCCGCGCAATATCTCGTTCTGCATCCATCTGATGTTCTGCGCCAAGAACATCGAGCGGATCGGCGACCACGCCACCAATATCGCCGAGACCGTGTTCTACATGATCGAGGGCCAGGCGATCACCGACAAGCGGCCGAAGGGCGACATGACGACCTTTGCCAACACGGTACCGAACACCTGAAGACTTAAGGAGCGACGACCCGATGGGCGCACGCATTATGGTGGTTGAGGACGAGGAAGCCCTGACCGAGCTTCTCCGCTACAACCTCGAAGGCGACGGCTATGACGTCGAGACGGTGATGCGCGGCGACGACGCCGACACCCGCCTCAAGGAGCACATCCCCGATCTGATCGTGCTCGACTGGATGCTGCCGGGCCTGTCAGGCATCGAATTGTGCCGGCGGCTTCGCACCCGTCCCGAGACCAAGCAGCTCCCGATCATCATGCTCACCGCGCGCGGCGAGGAGAGCGAGCGGGTGCGGGGTCTTGCGACCGGCGCCGACGATTACATCGTCAAGCCGTTCTCGGTGCCGGAGCTGCTGGCGCGCGTGAAAGGCCTGCTGCGGCGCGCGAGCCCGGAGCGCCTCGCCACCGTCCTTGCTTTTGGCGACATCGAGCTCGACCGTGACAAGCGCCGCGTGGCGCGCTCGGGCCGGCCGATCGATCTCGGTCCGACCGAATATCGCCTGCTGGAGTTCTTCCTGGAGCATCCGGGACGGGTGTTCTCGCGCGAGCAGCTGCTCGACAGCGTCTGGGGCCGCGACATCTATATCGACGAGCGCACCGTCGACGTGCATATCGGCCGCCTGCGCAAGCTGCTCAATCTCGGCCGCGAGCAGGACCCGATCCGCACCGTCCGCGGCGCCGGCTACGCGCTGGATGATCGCTTCGCGAAGGCGGAGCAGGTGTAGGGTTGCAGGCTTGTTTGTTGGCGAGCTGTCCCTGCATTCTCAGCCGTCGTCCCGGACAAGCGAGCGAAGCGAGCGCTGATCCGGGACCCATAACCACCGAACGTGGTTTGGCGAAGACTCGGAGTGACCCCTTCCGCACGATTATTGCGTGCTCGGAGTATGGGTCCCGGCCCCCCGTGCGCAATTGCGCACTAGGCCGGGACGACACTGAAATTGTTGAACTGTCTTCGCGTGACGACTAACGGGGACCCGGCTTTACCGGTGCGCGGCGCCGATCCGACGCGGGCTGGTACGCAACGCGCGAGTGCTGGGCGCAATAGGGCAGTCCGGACAGCGCCCTTCCACCGCAGAAGAAGAAGTCCGGGCTCGAGGGATCGCCGACCGGCCAGTGGCAGGTCGCCTCGTTCAATTCCAGCAGCGACAGCCGCTGGCTCATCGGCACCACGTTGTCGTAGGTGACCGGATCCGGCTCAGCCTCGACCTCGAAGGCCTGCGCCAGCGCGGTGTTGCCGCGCGAGATCGGGCGGCTCACCCGCATCATGTGCTGCGCGGGGCGCGCCTTGCGCGGCCGCGGCGCTGCCGATGATGGGCTCTTGGCGCGGCCCGAAAGGCCGAGCCTGTGCACTTTGCCGATCACGGCATTGCGGGTCACATTGCCGAGCTCCGCCGCGATCTGGCTGGCCGAAAGTCCGGCCTCCCAGAGCTTTTTCAGCTGCTCGACGCGATCATCGGACCAGGTCAAAACCGTCATTGCACCCTTTCCCTCGCTGCGCGCCAGCCATCCTGGGGCCTCGCAGCGAATGCCTAAGCCTTCAAAAACCCGTGCCGCCAGAATCCCTTAAGGCTCGCCGGGCGCGTCTTGAACGCCCGAACGTTTACGCCGGTACATAAGGACTTAAAGATCAGAACCACTGCACGAGATGTCGTATCTGACAATCCAAACGCTACAATATGGCGTGACTCCCGCGCAAGAGTCCGCCGACTCGCTTCCACATGTTCCGTGGCCAAATCCCTCTAAATCGGCACCGCAAGACTACGGATTCAGCGTTTCGCGAGGCTTTCCGGGCGGCATTGACACCCGTTTCACCAGGCCTAAGATAGTCGCACGTGCCGCCCTCAAGAGGCGGCACGTTTCGTTTTCCGGGCCGGTCGATGGTGCGTTGCGCAATGCACGCTCACTCCGTCCGCAACATTCAAGTGACCATCATGACTAACAGCGCAGCGCCGCATTTGCTCCCCGTTTTCGCCAGGTCCGACCTTGGTTTCGAGCGTGGCGAAGGCTGCTGGCTGATCGCGACCAATGGCGAGCGCTATCTCGATTTCACCTCCGGGGTGGCGGTGAATGCGCTCGGCCATGCCCATCCGGCGCTGGTCGCGGCGTTGCAGGAGCAGGCCACCAAGCTCTGGCACATGTCGAATCTGTTCCAGAGCCCGGACGGCGAAAAGCTCGCCGCGCGCCTGTGCAATGAAAGTTTCGCGGATTTCGTGTTCTTCTGCAATTCCGGCGCCGAAGCGCTGGAATGCGTGATCAAGGTCGTGCGCCGTTATCACGCCGCAAAGGGTCATCCCGACCGCTATCGCATGATCACCTTCGAAGGCGCCTTCCATGGCCGCACGCTGGCGACGCTGGCCGCAACGGGATCGGCAAAATATCTCGAAGGTTTCGGCCCTCCGATGGAGGGCTTCGACCAGGTTGCGCATGGCGATCTCGATGCCGTGAAAAAGGCAATCGGTCCGCAGACCGCCGGCATCCTGATCGAGCCGATCCAGGGCGAGGGCGGTGTGCGTTCGGCAACGCCCGCCTTCCTGAGGGCGTTGCGCCAGCTCTGCGACGAGAAGGGTCTGTTGCTCGCCTTCGACGAGGTGCAGACCGGCATGGGCCGCACCGGCGATCTGTTCGCGTACCGCCGCCTTGGCGTCGAACCCGACGTGATGTCGCTGGCCAAGGCGCTCGGCGGCGGCTTCCCGATCGGCGCCTGCCTTGCGACCGCCGAAGCGGCGTCCGGCATGACGCCGGGCTCGCACGGCTCGACCTTCGGGGGCAATCCGCTCGCGATCGCGGCTGCGAACGCCGTGCTCGACGTCATGCTCAAGCCCGGCTTCTTCGACCACGTGCAGAGGATGTCGCTGCTGCTCAAGCAGAAGCTCGCCTCCGTGATCGACCGTCACGGCGATGTCGTCAGCGAAGTGCGCGGCGAGGGCCTCCTGATCGGCATCAAGGCCGTGGTGCCCTCCGGCGATCTCGTTGCAGCCTTGCGCGACCAAAAGCTGCTCACCGTCGGTGCCGGCGACAATGTCGTGCGTTTCCTGCCGCCTTTGATCGTCACCGAAGCCGAGATCGAGGACAGCGTCGGGCGGCTCGAGCGCGCCTGCACCGCGTTGTCCGGCAACAAGCGGGCGGCAAGCTGATGAGCAAGTCGCCCGATAAAACACCGAAGCACTTCCTCGATATCAACGAGCTGCCGCTGTCGGAGCTCAAGCGCATGCTCGCTGCGTCCTCCGCGATGAAGGCGAAGCAGAAGGCGCATCAGCCGGTCAGGCCGCTCGAAGGCAAGACCCTGGCGATGATCTTCGAGCGCCCCTCGACGCGGACGCGGGTGTCTTTCGACGTCGCCATGCGCCAGCTCGGCGGCGAGCCCATCATGCTCACCGGCGCCGAAATGCAGCTCGGCCGCGGCGAGACCATCGCCGACACCGCGCGCGTGCTGTCGCGCTATGTCGACGCCATCATGATCCGCATCCTCAATCACGATGCCCTGCTGGAGCTTGCAGCGAACGCCACCGTGCCCGTCATCAACGGCCTGACGCGCCGCTCGCATCCCTGCCAGGTGATGGCGGACCTCATGACCTACGAGGAACATCGCGGCCCGATCGAGGGCAAGACCGTGGCCTGGACCGGCGACGACAACAACGTGCTCGCCTCCTGGGCGCACGCCGCCGAGCGCTTCAAGTTCCAGCTCAATGTCGCGACGCCTCCGGAACTCGCGCCGAAAAAGGCGATGCGCGACTTCATCAAGGCGACCGGCGCGCCGATCATGCTCGGCACGGATGCCGAAGCCGCCGTGCGCGGCGCCGATTGTGTCGTGACCGACACCTGGGTGTCGATGGGCGACAAGGAAGGCAAGCACCGCCACAACGTGCTCAAGCCCTATCAGGTCAATGCGCAGCTGATGTCGCTTGCCAAGCCGGATGCGCTATTCATGCACTGCCTGCCCGCCCATCGCGGCGAGGAGGTCACCGACGAGGTGATCGACGGTCCACAATCCGTCGTGTTCGACGAGGCCGAAAACCGCCTGCACGCGCAAAAGGGCATTCTGGCCTGGTGCTTCGACGCGGTGAAGTAATCCGGGCCGGTATCCGCCGTGCCGGCGAAGTAGGTCGTCATCGTCGTCCTGGCCTTCGCCAGGACGACACCGAATTTGCCGTGCTTGCGTAGATCCGTGCTGCATTCTGGATGCAGCCCTCACCCCTTCCAATTCCGCCTTCCGACCCCAGATAAAGCGCCATGGTTTCCCAATCCCCTGATATGAAAACCGGGCCTGAAGGCCCGGTTCGCGCGCCATCCGCGGTTCCGATCGATGACGCCGTGCTGCCTTACGAGGTCGACGCGCTCGATGTGCGCGGCCGGCTGGTGCGGCTTGGTCCGGCGCTCGACGAAATCCTGACCAAGCACGATTATCCCGCGCCGGTCGGCAAGCTGCTCGGCGAGGCCATCGTGCTGACCACGCTGCTTGGCTCCTCGCTGAAGTTCGAGGGCCGCTTCATTCTCCAGGCCCAGACCGACGGTCCGGTGTCGTTCCTGGTCGTGGACTATCAGGCGCCGGATCGCCTGCGCGCCTATGCGCGCTACGACGCCGCGCGACTCGGCGAGGCCAAAGATACTGGCACGCATTCCGGCGCGCTGCTGGGCCACGGCCATCTCGCCATGACCATCGACCAAGGCCCCGACATGAGCCGCTACCAGGGCCTGGTCGCGCTCGACGGCGGCAGCCTCGAAGACGCCGCTCACGAATATTTCCTGCGCTCCGAGCAGATCCCGACACGCGTGCGTCTCGCTGTCGGCGAGGAATGGCGTTCGAACGACGGCGGCAAGCATCGCTGGCGTGCTGGCGGCATGCTGATGCAGTTCCTGCCGAAGGCGCCCGAGCGTGCGCGGCAGGCCGATCTGCATCCCGGCGATGCGCCCGAAGGCGTCGAAGTGCACGCCGTCGCTGAAGACGATGCCTGGGTCGAGGCACGCTCGCTGATCGAGACCGTCGAAGACGTTGAGCTGATCGATCCGGAGCTGTCCGGGGAGCGGCTGCTCTACCGCCTGTTCCACGAGCGCGGCGTGCGCGTGTTCAATCCGCTGCCCTTGAAGGCGCAATGCTCCTGCTCGCGCGATGCGGTGGCATCGATGCTAAAGAGCTTTTCGTCTGACGACCGTGCCGCGATGGTCAAGGACGACAAGGTCGTCGTGACCTGCGAGTTCTGCAGCTCGGTGTACGAGTTCACGCCGGATGAAGCAGGCGTGGAAGACGCGTAAGGCGTTAGCCTGCAGGTGCGATAGGGTCGGCCAAAGCGGAGCGCGCCCACCATCTCCTGCCCTAGTTCAACACCCGCTTGTTGTCCGGGCTGTCCAGCGAGAACGTCGGCACGTCAATTTCGAAGCGCTCGCCAGTCGCGCTGACCATCTGGTAGCGGCCGGTCATGAAGCCCGAGGCGGTCGTGAGCGGGACGCCGGAGGTGTATTCGAAGCGTTCGCCGGGCGCGAGCGTCGGCTGCTCGCCGACGACGCCCTCGCCCTTCACCTCCTGCTGCCGGCCCGTGGCGTCGGTGATGATCCAGTGCCGCGTCTTGAGCTGCACGGTCTCGTCGCCGGAATTGGTGATGACGACGGTATAGGCCCAGAAATAACGGGAGCGGTCAGCCGACGACTGCTCCGGAACAAAGTTCGGCTCGACGGTCACTTCGATCTGGCGGGTCACGGCGCGGTACATGATTGCCATCATACCGAAAACCGCCCGGGAACCAAACGCCGGAGACGCCTTGGCGACATCGTCCCGCCAGAATTCGCAGGGAAGTACACGTCCAAATGGGCTTGCAAATGTACTTGCTTGTGATCCGGTCGCTTTGCGAGATGACGGCCGGACCGGTACACTCCTTGCCACGTCGCGATTTGCGGAAGGGTTTTTAGGCCCCCGATGACCATTGCCGACCAAGTGACGGGATCGACGATCGCGGGAACCGCTAAACCTGTGGAGGTCAAGTCCGCGGGAGCGAAGCGGCGCGCGGCCGCGCCGGCCATTTCGCTGCCAGCCATCGGCGAGCGCGAGCTCCGGCTGGACCTATTCCGCGGCCTTGCGCTGTGGCTGATCTTCATCGACCATTTGCCGCCGAGCCTTCTGACCTGGTTCACGATCCGCAATTACGGCTTCAGCGACGCCACCGAGATCTTCATCTTCATCTCCGGCTATACCGCCGCCTTCGTCTACGGTCGGGCGATGCTGGAGTCCGGCATCGTCGTCGCCACCGCGCGCATCCTGCGGCGCGTCTGGCAGATCTATGTCGCCCACGTCTTCCTGTTCACGATCTTCCTTGCCGAAATCTCCTACGTCGCGACCAGGTTCGAGAACCCGCTCTACACCGAAGAGATGGGCATCATGGATTTCCTCAAGCAGCCCGACGTCACGATCGTGCAGGCGCTGCTGCTGCGCTTCCGTCCGGTCAACATGGACGTGCTGCCGCTCTACATCGTGCTGATGCTGGCGCTGCCCTTGATCCTGTGGCTGATGAAGTGGCGCCCCGACGTGACGCTCGGCCTCTCGGTCGCGCTCTACGCGGTGACCTGGGAATACGACCTCTATCTGTCGGCCTATCCGAACGGCTTCTGGGCCTTCAATCCCTTCGCCTGGCAATTGCTGTTCGTGTTCGGGGCATGGTGCGCGCTCGGGGGTGCGCGACGCATGTCGCACATTCTGGCTTCGCGGGTGACGATGTGGATCGCGATCGCCTATCTGGTTGCGGCATTCTACGTGACGCTGACCTGGTATGTGCCGCAGCTCTCCCACTTCATGCCGAAGCGGCTCGAGCAGTGGATGTATCCGATCGACAAGGCCGACCTTGACGTGCTGCGCTTCACGCATTTCCTGGCGCTGGCCGCGCTCACCGTGCGCGTCCTGCCCCGGGACTGGCCGGGCCTGAAATCGCCCTGGCTGCGGCCGCTGATCCTGTGCGGCTCGCATTCCCTGGAGATATTCTGTCTCGGCGTCTTCCTCGCCTTTGCCGGCCATTTCATCCTGGCCGAAGTCTCGGGCGGCCCGGTCATGCATGCGCTAATAAGTCTCTCCGGAATCCTGATCATGTGGGCCATGGCCTGGCTGATTTCGTGGTACAAGCGGGTGGCTGACAAGAGCGGTTCGAAAACCAAAAGCGCCGTCGGCAGCGCCGATATGGCGGGAGGGGGCTGATGAAGGCGAAGGTTTTCCTGAGCCTGATCCTGCTGTGCGGTGGTCTCGCCGCGCCTCCGGCGCGCGCGGACGATGCTGCGCCGGCTGCTTCAGCCGCGCCCGCAGCCTGTGAAGTGCCGTCCTATCTGCTCACCAGCGAAAGCCAGCTTCCCAAGGTCGCCGATGCCGTGAAGGCCGGCAAGCCGCTCGAAATCCTGGTCATCGGCAGTCGCTCGACCACGATTCCGGCTTCCGAGGACGCCTCTTATCCGGCGCGGATGCAGGCCATCCTGAAGGACAAGCTGCCGCCGTCCGAGACTGTGCACGTCTCCGTAGAAATACAGAGCAAGAAAACGGCCGAGGAGGCGGCTGCCAGCTTCGTTAAGCTGATGGAAGCAAAAACGCCTACTTTGGTCATCTGGCAGACCGGGACTGTCGATGCTATCCGAGCCATCGATCCCGATGATTTTCGTGGCGCGGTGACCGAAGGGGTTGTTGCGTTGCAAAAGGCAGGGGCTGACGTCGTCTTGATGAATTTGCAGTACAGTCCGCGTACCGAAACCATGATCTCGGTGCCGCCATACCTCGACAATATGCGGGTGGTGGCGCAGGAGCACGATATTCCGCTGTTCGATCGGTTCGCGATCATGCGGCAGTGGAATGATCAGGGCCAGTTCGACCTATTCAGCCCGTCGCGCGGGCCCGAGTTGGCGAAGCAGGTCCATGATTGCCTTGGCCGGGCGTTGGCACAGTTCCTGATCGACGCTGCCCATCTGGAGCCGGCCCAGCAGCAAAATTGAGGTCTAGCGTTAATGAGTTCTCTCCGCCCTTTTTGCCTGACGGCATGGCTGGCTGTGCCCGCAGCAGCGGTGCTGCTGTTGCTGAGTCCGGCCTCGCAGTCCCACGCGCAGACGCAGGCCGCGCAGGCAACACCGGCCCCGCAGCAGTCGGCTGATCCGGCTCCCGCTTCACCGTCCCAGACCACCGTCGCAGCGACGTCCCCCGACCAGCGCGGCATCACGGCGCGCGCCATCGACAAGGTGAAGCAGGTCGCGAAATCCGCCGGCGACATCTTTAGCCGCGTGCCCTGCCTGTCGCCGAAGGGCGGCTCGAAGGCGATGGGCTCGCTGCCGCATGTCGCGGGCAAGCTCGTCGCCGGCCAGCCCGTCGTCATCGTCGCGTTCGGCTCGTCGTCGACCGCGGGATTCGGCGCGAGCTCGCCGGAGTTCAACTATCCCAATCGCCTTGCCGCGCAGCTGCACCGGCACTATCCGACCGCCGACATCACCGTCGTCAATGCCGGCGTCGGCGGCGAGGATGCGCCCGAGATGATGAAGCGTCTCCAGAAAGAGGTGATCGACGTGCATCCGGATCTGGTGATCTGGCAGGTCGGCACCAATGCCGTGCTGCGCAATCTCGATCCTGGCGAGACCGCCAAACTGGTCGAGGACGGCATCGCTCGCATCCAGGCCACCGGCGGCACCGACATCGTGCTGGTCGATCCGCAATATTCGCCCGCCGTCAACCAGCGCGCCGAGAGCGCCGGCAAGATGGTGAAGCTGCTCGGCAAGGTCGCCGAGCTCCGTCACGTCGGCATCTTCCCGCGCTTCGAGGTGATGCGCGACTGGCACGAGAAGCAATCGCTTCCGGTCGAGAGTTTCGTGATCGCCGACGGACTGCACATGAACGATTGGGGCTATGCCTGCTTCGCCCAGCTCCTCGGCGACGACATCATTCGCTCCGTCGGCCAGATCAAGCTCGGCGTGAACGTGCCCGCGGACGTGCGGACGTACCGGCCAATGTGACTTGTCGTCCCGGCCCCCATGCGCAATTGCGCACTAGGCCGGGACGACAATAACTCACGCCTTCTCCAGCGCCGCGGTCAGATCCTCGATCAGATCGTCCGCGTGCTCGAGGCCTGCCGAGAAGCGGATGAATCCTTCGCTGATGCCGAGCGCGGCGCGGTCCTCCGGCTTCAAACGCTGATGCGTCGTGGTCGCGGGATGGGTGACGAGGCTCTTGGCGTCGCCGAGATTGTTCGAGATCTTGGCGAGCTTGAGCTCGTTGAGCACGCGGAACGCCGCCTGCTTGCCGCCCTTGACCTCGAGGCCGACCAGCGTCGAGCCGCCGCGCATCTGCTTCTTCACCAATGCAGCCTGCGGATGATCGGCGCGGCCGGGAAACACCAGCCGCGAAATCTTCGGATGGCTCGCCAGCACGTCCGCGATGCGCGCCGCCGTCTCGGTCTGCGCGCGCACGCGCACGGCGAGCGTCTCCAGCCCCTTGAGCAGGACCCAGGCGTTGAACGGCGAGATCGACGGGCCGGTCTGGCGCATGAAATTGTGGATGTGCTCGGCGATGAACGCTTCCGAGGACAGGATGATGCCGCCGAGACAGCGGCCCTGGCCGTCGATGTGCTTGGTCGCGGAATAGACCACGACGTCGGCGCCGAGCGCGAGCGGGCTCTGCCAGATCGGGGTGGCGAACACGTTGTCGACGACGAGCCGCGCGCCGCCACTATGCGCGATCTCGGCAATGCCGGGAATGTCGAGCACGTCGAGCGTCGGATTGGTCGGGCTCTCCAGGAAGAACGTCTTGGTGTTCGGCTTCATGGCGCGCTGCCACTGGTCGAGATCGAGGCCGTCGACCAGCGTGGTCTCGATGCCGTAGCGCGGCAGTAAATCCTGCACGACGTAGAGACACGAGCCGAACAGCGCGCGCGAGGCCACGACGTGATCGCCGGCCTTGAGCGGCGCCAGGATCGCGGTCGTCACCGCGGCCATGCCGGTCGCGGCCGAACGTGCCGCTTCGGCGCCTTCGAGCTCGATCATGCGGCGCTCGAACATCGAGATGGTCGGATTGGAGTAGCGTGAATAGATGAAGCCGGGGTCCTCGCCCTTGAACCGCGCCTCGCACTCCTCAGCGCTGTTGTAGACGTAGCCCTGGGTCAGGAACAGCGACTCCGACGTCTCGCCATATTGCGAGCGTAAGGTGCCGGAATGAACCAGGCGAGTTTCGGGACGGTAGTGGGCGGTTGGCGCCGGGGACTTCGACATAGGACCTCCTGAAGTGACCATCGAGAATGGTCACAAAAAAACCGGCCTGGAATATCTCCACGGGCCGGGATCACAGAGGTCCCCGGCCTGTTTAGCGACTTATTTAACGTGGCTGCAAGCCGGCCGGCTCAAATCACCACGGGATAAGTCATGCTCATATTCCGCAATGCCCTTTCCGTCAAGACGTCCATCGGATAGCCGTAAAACGCTCATATTTCCCGCATGTCGGGATGTGTTTGATCCCTGATGAGGACCCCGGGTTGACGTTCACGGTCGCCGCCGACGCCAATGGTATCCTGCCCGACCGCATGATCGCGGCGATGGCGGAGGGCGGTCTCATCCTGCCCGCTTACGACTTCGTCGAAAGCCAGATCCAGCCGGCGAGCCTCGATTTGCGTCTTGGCGATATCGCCTATCGCGTTCGCGCCAGCTTCCTGCCCGGTCCCGGCGCCACGGTCGCCGAGCGCATCGACGAGTTGAAGCTGCACGAGTTCAGCCTCGCCGACGGCGCGGTGCTGGAGACCAACTGCGTCTACATCGTGCCGCTGCTTGAAAGCCTCGCGCTGCCGCCGGAAATCGTCGCGGCCGCCAACCCGAAGAGCTCGACCGGCCGGCTCGACGTCTTCACCCGCGTGATCGCCGACGGCACCCGCCGCTTCGACATGATCGGTGCCGGCTATCACGGCCCGCTCTATGCCGAGATCAGCCCGAAGACGTTTCCGGTGCTGGTCAGCGAGGGCTCGCGCCTGAGCCAGGTGCGCTTCCGCACCGGCGATGCCATCCTCAACATCGACGACCTCGAGGCGCTGCACGCGACCGAGCGTCTCGTCGATATCGACGATGCCGACCTCACCGGCGGCGTCGCCGTCTCTGTTGATCTCTCCGGCGAGAAGAGCGGCGGCTTCGTCGGCTACCGCGCCAAGCGCCACACCGGCGTCATCGACGTCGATCGCCGCGCCGGCTATTCCGTCGAGGACTTCTGGGAGCCGATCTCGGCCCGTCCCGACGGCAGCCTGATCCTCGATCCCGGCGAGTTCTATATCCTCGCGTCGAAAGAGGCGGTGCAGGTGCCGCCCGATTACGCCGCGGAGATGGTGCCGTTCGATCCGCTGGTCGGCGAGTTCCGCGTGCATTATGCCGGATTCTTCGATCCCGGCTTCGGCTATGCCGGCGCCGGCGGGCTAGGCTCGCGCGCCGTGCTCGAAGTGCGCTCGCGCGAGGTGCCGTTCATCCTCGAGCACGGCCAGATCGTCGGCCGCCTCGTCTACGAGAAGATGCTGGCCCGCCCCGACGCGATGTACGGCCAGCGCATCGGCTCGAACTACCAGGCGCAGGGCCTGAAGCTGAGCAAGCATTTCCGGGTGTAGGGATAGCCTCACCTTCCGCTGTCATGCCTCGGCTTGACCGGGGCATCCAGTACGCCGTAGCCTATTGGTTCGATCACATCCGCCTCTGGAATACTGGATCGCCCGATCAAGTCGGGCGATGACACCGAATCTGTGTCAAGATGGGAAGTGAATCCGGGCTACGTCCGAGGTGGCGAAATGACAGATCAATCCGAACTCGACGCAAGAATCCTCGACGACGTCGCCGACGCGCTGATCTATTCGGATCGCTCCGGCACGATCATGCGCTGGAACCGCGCATCGTCCGCACTGTTCGGCTTCTCGGCGGACGAAGCGCTGGGCCAGAATCTCGACCTGATCATTCCCGAACATCTGCGCGCCGCGCACTGGAAAGGTTTTGAGGCCGCGCTTGCCAGCGGCGCGATGAAGCTTGCGGGCAAGCCGACACTGACCCGCGCGCTGCACAAGGACGGACGCAAGCTCTACATCGAGATGACCTTTGCGCTGGTGCGGGACGCCGCTGGAGTGGTGCAGGGATCGGTGGCGATGGCACGCGACGTCACCGAGCGCGTCGAGCGCGAGCGTGCCGCCAAAGCCTCGCAAACTAAGCCTGCGCAAAATTCGTGATGCGGAATTGGCGCGCCGGCGTGCAGGGCTCCCTGCGTGCGGCTCAGCTTGTCCGTCACCGGATGCAGTGACACACTCGATCAGAACAACGATCGGGAGCGAACATGACCGCACCAGACCCCGCGCAGGAAGCTCAATGGAAACGCTGGCGCGCGGTTGCCGATCTCTATCACGCCTACTTCACCGGTCTGATCCTCACCGTGGTCACGCGTCGCGGCACGGCAGATGCTGCGGAGTTCGTCTTTCGCGTGTTCCGCCGCCAGCAGCAGGAGCGCTTCCTGCCGGGGCTGGAGAAGCTCGGGCTGAGCCATCTGCCGCCCGCCGTGGCAGCCGCGCAATATCACTATCTCTCGAACTGGATCGGCGGCGTGCACGTCGAATACATGTATGAGAGCGACCGCAAAGCCTGGATCCGCTATCCGCCGCCGCGCTGGATCTGGAAAGGCACTGCCATCTGCGGCGTGCCGGGCGAAGTCTCGCGCGCGATGCTGCGCGGCTGGCACGCCAACAACGGCGTGGCGCTCGGCGATACCAGATTGGGGTTCGTCTGCACCAAGCAGAGCGTCGACGGCCAGGACGGGCTCGAAGGCTACTATTATCAATATGACCAGCCCCTCGAGCTCGACCAGCGCCTCGTGTTCGCGCGGCACCTCGAAGCCCCGCTGTTCGATGCAGCCGCGGCTCCGGCGTTGCCGGTCGCAAGCTGGCCAAGGCCGAGACTGGAAAAAGCCTATCGCAACTATGCGATGGAATATGTGCGCACCGCCGCGCCCGTGATGGTGCAGCTGTTCGGTCCGGAGGATGCGGGCTATCTCCTGCACCTCACGGGCAAGCTGATCGGGATGCAATATTTCGATGAGGTCGCTGCGGCGCTGTCGATGGGCCGCGGCGGTGCGAGCGAATTCGCGACGTTCCTCAACGCGCTGTTTGTCGCGCAGGACGATGCGGCTGAGACGACGCAATCCGAGGGCACGTTCGAAATCCGTCAGCAGAGCTGGAGGTTGATGGAAGACGGCGCCGATAACCACTCCGCTTGCGCCAAGGTGCTGGCGGGGTTGTTCGAGGGGCTTGCGGCCGGGTGCGGCCGGCACATCGGCGTGCACCTGTCCCCGACACCGAGCGGTCGTCCGCCATTGCTCTGGACGATTGGGTAGACGACGGCGTCACCGCGCTGCCGCAGGGCACGCCTGCACCTAGCGCAGGAGGAATCGCTGCGCGTCGTGCTAACAAGCCTCTTGTTGCGCCCTGCGCGAACCAATTCATTGGCACACCCAAGCATTGCTGCGCCGGAAATGGCGCTTTGCCCGGAGAGGACATGTCAGACATCGCCGAAATCCCGGTCGATGAACAAGAGCGTCCGCTGCCGCCGCCTCCGCGCCCCGTGAGGAGCGCGCTGATGGACGGGCCGATCCTGCGCACGCTGCTCGGGCTGGCCTGGCCCAACGTGGTCGCGCTCTCAGCCGGCACCTGCACCGTGATTGCGGAGACCTCCTATATCGGACGGCTCGGCGTGGAAGCGCTGGCCGCGATGGCGCTGGTGTTTCCGACAGTGATCCTGACCATGACCATGTCAGGCGGTGCGATGGGCGGCGCGGTGGCCTCCGCCATCGCGCGCGCGCTCGGCGCGGGCGATCGCGAGCGTGCCGGGACGCTCGCCGCGCACGCGCTGCTGATCGGCATCAGCTTCGGCCTCGTCTTCATGCTGGGCATGCTGATCTTCGGGCCCAAGGTGCTTGAGATGCTCGGCGGCCGCGGCGACGTGCTGACGCATGCGATCGCCTACACCCAGGTGTTTTTCGGCGGCGCCGTGCTGCCTTGGCTGCTCAACACCATGGCCGGCGTCCTGCGCGGCACCGGCAACATGAAGCTGCCGTCGCTGTTGATCCTCAATTCCGCGGCCTGGCAGATCGTGCTCGGTGGCACGCTTGGCCTCGGCCTCGGTCCGGTGCCGCAATTCGGCATGCGCGGGGTCGCCGCCGGCGCGCTGATTGCCTATTGCATGAATATCGGCGTGATGGGCTGGTACCTGTTCTCCGGCCGCGCCCGCGTGACGCCGAAGCTGCGCGGACTTCGCATCCAATGGGCGATGTTTTTCGACATCCTCAAAGTGGGCACCATCGCCTGCTTCTCGCCGCTGCAATCGGTGCTGACGATCTCGATCTTCACTCACATGCTTGCGAAATTCGGCACCGCGATCCTGGCCGGCTACGGCATCGGTGCGCGGCTGGAATTCCTGCTGACCTCGATCGCGTTCTCGTTCGGCATCGCCTCGGTGCCGATGATCGGCATGGCGGTCGGCGCCGGCCGCATCGCCCGCGCCCGGCGCATCGCCTGGATCGCAGCGGCGAGCGCCTTCGTCGCCGTCGGTGCACCGGCGTGCCTGGTCGCGGCCTTCCCCGATCTCTGGGTGAACATCTTCACGGACAGCGCGACCGTGCGCGCCACCAGCCACCAATATTTGTCGACAGTGGCGCCGTTCTACGCCTTCATCGGCCTCGCCTCGACGATGTATTTCTCGTCGCAGGGCGCTGCGAAGGTGATCGGCCCGGTGCTGGCGCAGACCGCGCGGCTGATCTACATCTCGGCTGTCGGCTGGTGGCTGTCGACGCATGATGCCACCGCGCAAAGCTTCTTCTGGCTGGCGGCGAGCTCGATGGTCGTGCTCGGCCTGCTCTCGTGCTCCAGCGTGGTGCTGACACGCTGGGGACCGCGCCAAACCAAACCTGCGATCAGGCCGGCTCTGTCGGCCGCCGCGGACTAGCGGTGCCTGTGGCGGCGATGGCCGCCACCACCGCCGACATTGGCGAGCCGCATCAGTTGCGGAATCATCGCCATCATGTCGCCGCCACCGGCGCCGCCGAGCATGCCCATGATATCGCCGCCGCCGATGCCGCCCATTCCGGCCGGCATGGTGCCGCCTCCACCCATCGGCGCGTAGCCGCCGTAATTGGGCGCGCCGAAACCGCCGCCGAGGTTGCCGGCGCCGAGGCCGCCAATGCCACCGCCGCCCATCATGCCAAGACCACCACCGCCATTCTCCATCATGCGGCTCATCATCGGGCCCATGGTCTGCATCATCATGCCGAAGCGGCGCTTGCCCATCTTGGCCTTCATCATCTCGAGCATCGGCGCCATCTGGGTCATTATGTCCTCGCCGCCGGCACCGCCGCCGCCGAAGAACTGCGCCTTTGCCGGCGCGCTCGAAATCGAAAACATCAGCAGCACGGCGGCCGCCTGGCAGATCACCTTGTCCGCACCTCTCATGGCCTGCTCCTCGCGTGCGTGGCGCCGCCGGGAGAGCGGAGCCAACCGGACGCACGGCGCCATCGTTATTGCGGACGAGGGCTGGGCTCTGTGAGAAAGATCACGCAGCTGCGGCCGGAAACGCGCGGTGTATGGCGGCGACGGCGTCCTTGGTCTGTCCCTGCACATAGGGCGCGAGCTCGTTCGGCAGCATGTCGATGATCCAGACCAGGCGGCATCTCGCCTCGCCCTCGGCGATCACCTGCACCGAGGCGCTGTAATGCTTCAGCCGCTCGTTGTTGATCGCGTAGACCAGCCGCTGCCGCGCATCGTCGCAATCGACCAGCACCTCGCGCGCCACCGATCCGTTGGCGAAGGTGACGATGCGCGTGTCGCCGTCGAGCGTGCAGGCCGTGACGAAGCCCGGCGCCAACCGCCGATGCAGCGCGCCGAAATCGCGCACGGCATCCCAGACGTCGCGCGCTGGGGCGTTGAGGGGAATGTCGTTGTGGATGGAGGCCATGATGCAATCCTGGTTGAGTTCCTTGATGTAGAGAAGCGAGCGATAGCGCCGTCATCCCAGCTGTCATCGCCCGACTCCATCGGGCGATCCAGTATTCCAGAGGCCGCTGTGATTGAATCGAGGAGCTGCGGCGTACTGGATACCCCGGTCAAGCCGGGGGATGACAGTGTGTGTGTGTGGTGAGGGCTGCCGCGTTCACACACAGACCGCCTCAACATTGTTGCCATCGGGATCGATCAAAAACGACGCGTAGTAAGTCGGGCTGTAATCCTTGCGCGGGCCGGCGCCGCCATTGTCGCGGCCACCGCTCTTCAAGCCCTCGCTGTGGAATGCCTTGACCGCGTCATGATCCCCCGCGCGAAACGCGATGTGCACGCCATCGGCTTTGCGCCCCTTGTTCAGGTGCAGCCACAGCGCCGGCTCGCCCTTCGGCCCGAAGCCGGCATAACCATCGCCACTCGAGCACACGACATAACCGAGCGGCGCCAGCACCGCGGTGTAGAAGCGCGTGGCGGCGTCGAGGTCGGCAACGCGCAATCCGATATGGTCGTACATGGTCGTCTCCATTGCCAAAGCGCGCCACAATCGGCGCGCGCCGGAGACGAACCTAGTCAGTTGAGGGCAAGCTGCTCTTGGAGAATCTTGCGCTCTCCCTTCGAAGCCTGGCGGAACTTGGTCGGCGATACACCAGCGGCGCGGTGGAAGGTGCGGACGAAGTTGGAGAGATCGCCGAAGCCGACGTCGTAGGCGATGTCGGTGACTGCGATGTCGTCGTCAGTCAGCAGCCGCGCCGCATGCCGCAGCCGCGAGCGCACCAGATATTGATGCGGAGTGACGCCGAGCACGGCGGAGAACAGCCGCAGGAAGTGGAAGGGGCTGAGGCCTGCCTGCCGTGCCGCCTGTTCGAGGTCGACCTCGGCATGCGAGTTGGCGTCGATCCAGAGCGCGGCTTCCACGGCGCGGCGGCGATCACGCGCCGTCGGTGTCGTCGGCTTGCGCGCCTTGCCCGACACGACATCGACGAAACGACCGGTGAGGATCTGCCCGACCTCGTCGAGACCGAGGTCGCTGTTGCCATCTGCCGCCGTCTGGGCGAGCTCGCCCAGCACCATCAGCTCGGGCAACGGTGGCGTCGCGCCGACCTGCCAGACGTCGCTCCGGCCGCCGAGCGCGTCGACCAGATCCTCGCTGAGCAAAAAGGACAGGCAGACGTCGCCGGCGACGTGCTCATGTGTGCAGGTGTATTCCTCGCCTGGCGCGCCGACCAGCATCGAGCCCGCCACCAGCTCGAAGAAGCCGGCGCGGCAATGACAGCCAAAGCTGCCGGCGCGGACATAGGCGATGGAATGGCCGGTGCGGCACTCCGCAAACGGGCTGTCGTCCGGTCCCGCGTCGCAGCGAAACTCGGAGACGGTCATCGAGGGGGTGGTCAGCAGCGTTGTTGCATCCATCCTCCCTATCTAGGTGGAGGGTCTCGGTGGGGCAACGGGCAGCAGGACGTCGAACAGCGTCTTGCTGGCGATCGGATGGGTGCCCTCCAGCGACAGCAGCCGCCGCTTGGAGATTACGCCGCCATAGGGCGAGAGCCGGTCGGTGTAATTGCCGGCCTCCAGCACCCGGTGGCAGGGCACGATCAGCATGTAGGGATTTTTCGCGATCGCCTGTGCCACCGAATGCGCGGCGCCGGAGGCGCCCAGCGCCTTGGCGATCTCGTGATAGGTGCGCGTCTCCCCGCGCGGGATGGCGCAGGCCGCCTCGTAGACCCGCCGGTTGAAGCCGGGCACCCCGCTCGCGTCCAGGCTGACCTCGGAAAAATCAGCATCGCTGCCCTGCAGCAAGCTCACGATGCCCTCGATCGCGAACTCGGCGTTCGCGGAAGGCCGCTGCTCGCGTGCCTCGGGATGGATCTGGAAAATCCGGCGGCGGGTGTCGATCTCCCGCGCCTCCGGCAACTGCACGGCGACGACCCCGGTGCTGCTCCAGATGATGCCGCAGCGCCCTATGGTCGTGTCGAATATCGCGTAGCCATGCCCCACCATACACACGCCCCCACGCAACGTACGCTCTCCCCAGACCGCGACCATAACACCGCCACAATCCGCCGCACCCAAAATCGTACCGGAAACTTAAGAAGGGGCGGGCGGGCTGCGCCAAAGCGCTTGGCGAGATGCGCCGTCTCGGCTAATCAGAGCGGGCGCAAGCTGCGCATCCGCGGGCGTAGTTCAATGGTAGAACGGCAGCTTCCCAAGCTGCATACGAGGGTTCGATTCCCTTCGCCCGCTCCAAATTTCGCAAGCGATTTCATCGAATTGCCGCTCTACTAATGATCTTTCCGTTCCCACGTTCCCCAACGCGTTCCCTACTTTTCGTTCTCGTCCTGTTTGCGGTCACGGTGCAGCTGACGAAGCTCTGCAACGTGTCGTGATTTCCCAATCGTGCCGCGGATGTAGCGGCGGGTTGTCGACGCTTGGGTGTGTCCGGCCGAGGACTGGATCTCCTCAATCGGCGCCAACGCGTCATCCGCTTCTGAAATTGCGCCCGCCCGGGCATGCATGTTCTTCACCTCGTCGGGAATTCCCGCCGATCGCGCGATCAGGCGCCATTCCCGCGCGTAGGCGTCTTCCGCGTAAGGCCGGCCGCTGTTCTCATCGATGATCAGGGGGCCAACCCGCCTATCGGGCGGCACCAGTCGCAACACCTGCAAAACGAGCGGGCACAGCTTCAGATCGGCAACAACCGTCGCGCCGGTCTTGGTGGTGTCCTTCTTGATCACCATCGACGGAGAAATATCCGTCCACATCAGACCGTTTACCCAGCGATTTCCGTTGAGCACGAGTTCAACGTCGTGCGCGCCGCTTGTGAACGGCTCCCACTCGCCGATAACATCCTTCTGGCGCATCATCGTTTCGAACTGCAGCGCTGTGCCGAACGCGAGCGAAAGCCTCCCAGCATCGATCGCCGCAGGGATGAACGCCTCCACGTGGTGCCGCTCGAGCTTTAGCCGCGATCGAGCGCCGCCCTTGAACCGCATCTTAGACAAGATCCCATGCAGCCGCTCACAATGCGGCAGCTCCGCCGCGGCGCCGAACGTCACCATCTGCCGCAGCAGCTTGATGATCTTTACGGCGCGATCGATACGCTCTTTTGCGCCAGGCTTTTTGGGTTGCTTCGCGGCCTCGTACCACCGCTTGAAATCGGTATTACCGAGCGATGCAAGCGAGCGCGCTCCAAACGCACCTTCGATCGTCTTCAGGATGCGGGTTTCTCGATCGCGCCAATTCCATTTGTGCTCGAGGAAGGGACTCGCCGGATCCGTCTGATAGCGACGGCTGAGCGCGAGAACCGTCCCGTCGAAAAAAGGAACGCTACGCTTGTGTCCGCTCGCCCACGCCTTCATTTCAGCGTCCAGGCGCTGACAAGCAGCCTCGATCAGTCGATGGTCAGCAGGATCGTGAATGTCATAGTGCAGCCGGACCAGACGCGGCGTGTAGCCTGCTTTTGCAATGTCAGCGCGGGCTGCCCAGTAGAGCCGCTCCGCATTCTTGCCTCGCGGCTTCAGGCCAGGCGCGTTGAGGTGGAATTTACTTGAGGGCATCGAGGTTTTCTCCTCCATCAGGTTGCGAAACCTCGACGATAGACAACCCGTAACGCCTATTCCACCAAGCAAAAACCGCCGGCCAGTATCGACCGCCCATCACAGGATCAATTCGAGGCATGCCATCGCGCTCGAGGATCAGCGCTTTTGCTGGCCAAGCCTTGGCGTCCTGACTAAGCCGCCGCGCGACTTCAGCTTCGCCGGAAAAAGGCCAGCGCGCTGATGGGGATGTGCAGCAGGAGAGCGGGCCATGAGCGCCAATCAGATCACGCCCTCACGGGCCCAAATCGGAAGGCCCAGGGAGACGCGAACCCGCATGTCAATGTGGTTGAGGTTAACGATGATGTTGCTGCTGCTTGAGGGATTGAGCGAGAGCTTCGGAAGCAAACGCCAGCTCGTTTGCGCAGAGGCATTGACGAGGCTCGAAAGTTGAGAGCTGGAAACCACCAAGACAGTAAAATCCTTTTTGAAAAGCTCTCCAGGACGACGATCCTCGAAATCTTTTTGGCTGTCGGTAAACTCGGCAGCCATCCACGCCGCATCGCTCGGCCCGATCCGGAATCGAACAAGCTCAGCCACAACAGCGATCTGCAAAACTCGGCGCAGCGTGAAACGAAAACTTGTGCGCTCGCCGACCTGGACGCGCTCGTCGTCGGCAACAAAGACGGCCGGCGGTTTGCGACTAATCCAGTTCTTTAACGTAGGAAGGTTGATCTGAGCGGCCTCGCAAGCTGCGTCAGATGGGAATTGCGGAAGATTGAGATCATCTAAATATGCCATGCGAGCGGGTATCGCACGACACCTAGATGGTGTCAAGCGATACCCTAAATCCGCTGCGCTTAAAGTTCGCAATTTGCGAAGTTTATGCACCGTATGATTTTCGCACCCGAAAATCGGGATGAGTCGGCGGCAGGCCGTGCGCAGCCGGGTCATACGGCTCGGTATAAACCCGCTCAGGCTCGGCCTCCCGCTCCATTTGCATCAAGGGAGCGGTTTGCAGGCCCGGGAAAACCTCCACGCCAGCGAGCTCGCAGATCCTTTCGACGAGCTGACGAAATGCGACTGGCCCGGCGTTCATGTATTCAATCGCGGAACGGTCGAACCAGTACTCGACATTGTCCATAGCGCTGGCCCTCGCCTGTAAGGCGATGTCACCCAGCGAGGTCGCTCGCTGCGACATGATCTCGTCGATTAGTTGGCTCCCGCCCTCATTGATCTTGGACCAGGCTTCATTGTCGGGATCCGACCATGCGAAAGGCTGGCCAGTCCTTTCCGCCGCATCACGTGCCGCCGACTCAAGAGCGTCCGCCTCGCGCTGATGTTTCCAAAGCGCATAGAACTCATCAAACCTTCCGGCCAGGTCGGGCCTGCTGTGGACTGTCGACACACCGCTCGCGATCGAGGGCGTGGAAATCAGGGGCAGGGCGACGGTCGAACTCAACGCACGCATAACGCTTCTCCGAGATACTATTGGCTGTTCTGACGCGGCCGGCTGGCCGGGCTGGCATAATCTGGCCGCAGGGGCTGCTTGGAAGCCCGTACAGCGAGGTTCGCATAGCGTGGGCTTTGGAGACAGCGCAGGGGCGCTCGGCTCGGCAGGCCGCTCCGTGGCGGTCTGTAAGGGCGCCGTGGTGGCACTCGAAGCGCATCGACCCGCGAAGGGCGGAAACATTGGTCGTTCAAGCGTCATGATGGTTGCTCTGCTTTAGGGCTTCTGAAGGCCCACGCAGCGGGACAGCCGCTGCAGCCGGGGGTTCAGAACTCGCCAGAGCGACGAGCCGAGCGCTTTTACCGGTTGCCCGGCTGGACAGCACGCCCGACCCCGGCCATAAAGGCAGGGTTCGGAGCCGCACCGCCAAGTGCGTCCGTGAGAATTCTACCTTTGAGGGCAGAATTCTTTCAGCCGTCGCCCCCGACGCCAATCGGGAGCATCCTGACCAAGGATGTGCGGCTATAGCTCTGGTCCGGGTTCTGAAGCCCACGGACACGTTCACTGATTTGCAGCCGATTGCCAAGCCCCTCTGGGGTGGCTTTCGTGCGCGTTGTGGTTGCGGTAGGTTGGTTCCATGCGTGATAAACATTGGCCTGGAATTGCGACGGCGGTCGCCGTCTTATGGATTATCTCGACTGTAACTTGGTTGGGGATCGCAGGGCCTATTTGGCGTGCAAGCAGCACTGCTAGCCCGGATGCATGGATTGGATTTGCCGGAAACGCCCTTGGCGCGGGCGTTGCGCTGCTCGCGGCGATCGTTGCAGGAATTGCGGCCTACCGAACCATCGTACCCATGCAGCGGCAGCTCTCAGAGCTAGTTCGGCAGAACCATTTTGCGCATTACGACAAGCTTCGGCAGCGAGCTGCGGACCTCGTCGACACTAAGATCCTGATTGAGAACGTCACTGCCAATCTCGAGGTCATGGATCGATCGCTATCGTTATCAGGACTCGGTAAGTACGACGGCAGGGCTGCCGCCTTCGACCGGCTCAGCGAAAGTGTTGGAGTGCTCAACATGACAAGGCGGTCGGTCTGGGGCGATGAGAACGCGCAAAGCTTGACGACCTATTTCGTCGACAAGTCAATGTGGGCGGTGAATGTGGCAAGGTGCGCGCTAGCCGGTTCGGCAAAACCTTTTTCGAACGATGAATGGGCCGCGGCCAAAAAAGATGCTTTTCAAGGCGGCGTAGCTCTGCACGCTAGAATCAAGATGGAGACTGACGTGGTCTCAAGCGAAATTGCTGCGCTGGAGCCAGTCCTACTTCAGCGGCAGCCCTTCCCGCAGCTTTGGAAAGGGGAATACCCCGGACCAGAGAAACTTTCGGAAATGTATTCCGGCAAAGATCATCCTTTTAGATCCCGTTGACGAACAACCTTCAGCTACTATGGCACCCTCAACCCGCGCACCGCTGCCGACTTCACCAGACGAGCTCACCGGCGCTCTCGAGGCGGCCTTCGCCGGTCGGGTCACCATCGGCGTGCCAGAGCTCGCCGCCTTAATTCCGATGCATCGCGAGACAATCGCCGGGCACATCGCCGCCGGCAACCTAACCGGCCGACTCAAAGGGCTCGGCCGCATTAAACGCCACCGGGTTTTCACGATCGCCGACGTCGCGCGATTCATGCATCTGATCTCTGATGAGCCGCGCAGCTCGCCATCCGAAACAATCCGGGCCGGGAGGGCTTCCGTTCGACTACAGCACGGCATGAGGATGACGTTGCCATCGAAGCGAGCAACGAGGAAGCAATGAAGGGGAAAACGCAACTATATCTTAAATGCACGTTAGTCGTAATGCTCAACCACAACGATGACGCCCGAAGCACCCGCGCCCCCAGCCGCGCCATTAGTGCCAACCGCTCCCGCCGTGCCGCCGCCGCCGACTGAGTAGGAGTAAGCTGCGCTCGGCGCGTTGATGATGCCCTTTAGCCAGTTGCCAGAGCCACCACCTGATCCCGTGTTAACGGTGGCGTTGTCACCAGCACCGCCGCCGCCAGACCCGGTGTTTGCGGTCGCGGCTTGGCCCGCACCAGGCGCCGATGCGCCGGAATTTGGAGCGCCGCCCATCCCGGCGCCACCGAACGGGCTATTTGCGCCGTTCCCGCCGTACATCGAGGTAAATCCGGTCAATGATTGGCCCGCATGGCCGGGAACGTTGATATGGCCGCCGGCGCCCGCCGACGCCCCGGAGCTACCCGCCGCACCGTTTGCCGTGAAGGTGCTAAAGGTCGAGTTGCCGCCGGTCCCACCGTTACCTGCACTTGTTCCGGACCCGCCGCCGCCACCGCCGCCGCCGATCATCTCGACTTCAATCCACGATACATTCGCAGGCGTTGTGTACGTGCCGGAGCCGGAGGTGAAGACTTGCGCCGTCGGGCCCTTGAACGTGTTACTCTTGGCTTGTGCCTTTTGAGCCGTCGTCAATGATTGAGCGCTGCCGTAACTCACTCCGCTCAGATTATTGAGAGCCGTCGCAGGGTTCGCCACATCGGACAGATTGTTGGAGCTCGACAGATCGCCGGCACCAGGCTGGCCGACAACATTGAGATTCCAGTCGGCAAATGTACCGCTACCGTTGATCTTGTCGACCGCGATGGTCAGCGTCGTGCCGCTATAGGTCGCGAGCCCTTCCATCCAATTCGACGTGTTCGCCGCCGAGCTGGCTCGCACGCGCGCGCCGTTAGTGTAGGCAAGGCCCGACTGTGTGGTGAACGCCTTGGATCCTGTGCCGATCACAAGCGACGTCGTCGACGTTCCGCCATAGCCGGCGCCGGTCGCACCTGGTGATCCCGACACGTCCCAATAGGTCGCGTTCGGCGGGACATGGCCAGATCCCGGCGTCGGGTTAATCCAGACATAGGAGGCGCCCGCATTCGAGGCGACGTCGCCGACATAATAGGTCGTCGCGCCGCTGTAAGGCCCGGTGAACCGAAACCCGCGGTAAACGCCGAGATAGGTCCAGACGCCTGATGTCATGACCCAGACCTTGCCGGTGGTCGGCTGGATCGCGGTCTGATCCTCCTCGCCGAGCGACGGATCCGGCACCGTCTCGTCATCGCCGACGACGACCGGGATCTCGCGCGCGCTTAGCGCGGTGACCAACTTGCTGACCGTCGACATCGCCTCGGCGCCGGCGAAGCGCTGCGGCGACACCTGCCAGATCTTGTAGGCTGCGCCGGCCTGCGCGCCGCCACCCCAGGGTGGGATCTCGAGCTCGCCGCCGTCGACGACGTCGCTGATGACGGATTGGAAATTGCCGATCTGCAGAACGTCGCCAGGCTTGGCGCTGCCGTCATTCCAGATAGTGCCGACGCCCGTGGCGGTCGTTCCGCCGGCGCTGACCGAGACAGTCCCGGTCGAATAGCTGACAAGTGCAGTCATTGAGATTTTTCCCTTGCTTCGAGGATTGCGTTCGCTTCCGCGCTCGGAAGCCATTCGCCGTTGACCTTCTGCCAAATCTTGCCGGTGGAAGGTTGGAAGGAGACGAGGCCGATCGCTTCTCGAGGAGGCTCGGCCAGGTCAGCGGGGAGGTTATGAAGTTCGATTGTCATTGAGCTTGTCCTGTTTGAGCGCTCTTGCGCCCGCGTCGAAAAGAGCGGGCGGCGGCTCCATCACAAACCGCCGCCCGCAGGATCGCGCTCACGGAGGCCGCGTAAGCGCGATCAACCGACGATGACGTAAAGCGTCGTCGGATCCTTGGTCACGAGGGCGTCATAAGCCGCCTGCGTCATCGTCACGACGGGCAAGGTGGTCAACACCTTGTCCGGCGATATCGTGAAGGTCTGCGAAAGCAGCACTTCTGTCCCGAGCGACGAGGTCGGAATCGGAAAGTTCAGCTCGACGTCGCCAGCCTTGAGCCGGTGCCGATCGCCGGCAGCGACGACGATCGGATTGCCGAGCCGCCAGGCCATCTGGCGATTTCCGGCCGACGCCGAGTCGAAGACGGCATAGGCGCGAAAGCTCGGCCAGATGTAGGGTTTGGTCGCGATCGGAAAGTCGATCGCGGCCGAGTTCACCAGAGATCCGGCGCCCGCAGGCGCCAGAGTAATCGCTTGTCGAGCGTAGCCGGCGGCGCCGCCGGCAACCGTCAGCTCCGTGAATAGCCCGGAATCGTCGAGGTTTCCGAGCGCAAGGTAGCCGCTGTAGGGTGTCACGGCGGCCGCCTAGCTCGCCAGCGCGGCGTCGAAGTCGCCCTTTACGAAGCTGTCGGCGCGCTTGATGACGAGCGCGAGGCGCTCCTCGGCCAGGAGCGTGACCAGGTTCTTGCGGAAATTGTCCGAATCCTCCGTGCTGACTTCGACCGTCGCCTCTTGGCGGTCGAAGATCTGCGCGCCCCGCTTGCCGGATCCGACCATGAACTTGCGCCGGGTCATGCTCTTGGTGGTGACCACGGGCAACGTCCAGAGCAGCGCCGCCTGCTGCGAGAACGGGCCGTCGCCGACATATTTACCTTGGTCATCCTTGACCAGCAGAATGTCGGCCCAATCCAGTGGATTCAGCGCGATGAAATCCGGATCGTAATCGGCATTCTGCAGCTGCGCGATCGCCATCAGCAGGATATCGATCTGGTTGACGCTGCCGGCGGCGGTCGGCACGAACGGCGCGGAAAACGCCGTCGCTGCGGTGTAGACGCCGAGCAGATCGGTCCCGGTGCCGGCGCCGTTGAGCAGCTGACCATCTTCCGTATCAGCCAGCATGAAGCGCAGTTCGGCGTCGATCGCGCTTTGCAGCGCCGCGGCGTCGTCAAGGATCTGCCGCGACGCCAGGATCCACGTCGCAATCGTTCGGACAGTCCACGTCGGCATGTCGAACGTCATGTCCGACTGCGGCTTGAGGGCGGCTTCCGCAACGGTCGCAGCGTTGTTACTCCGGGCCGTCTGGCGCGGCCACTCGATCGAGTTGGAGGTGGTCGAGCCAGGCGCCAACACGTCCCGCATACGCAGCTTGCGGCGAGCCAACTCGATGAAGCCAGGCTGACGATCGGGCCGCACCAGCGCGCCGGCGTCACCAGCGGCGCCGCCGCTTGCGCTGGTCAGCGTCGCAGTCGTCTTCACGTCGAAGCGCATCCGCCCCTTGAAGGTCGAATTGAGTGCCTTCGCGGCGTCGTGGCGGATAACCTGCGCGCCCCAGCTGTCAGCGACCAGGTCGGCCGAACCGCCGTGCTTGAGCTGCGTCATTCGCTGCTCGATTTCAGTCATGCGCGCCGCGAGGCCTTTGGTCTCGACGCCGGCGGCTTCCAACTTGGTGAGCACGTCGGAATTGTGGGCTTTGAACTGACGCATAAGCTCTTCGGTCGCGGCGGCGCCGCCGGCCGCGTCGGCGATCGTGCCGGCGAAGCCATGGGCGTGTGCAACGGCGGAATGGTCGAAACCCATTACCGCGACAGCGGCAATCAGGATGATGGCGGCAAGCGCCATCACAGGCAGGTAGCGTTTCATGGTGGATTAGACCTTTCTGAGATCAACTCGAGCGGATTTGACCAGCTCGAGCAGCTCGTTGAGTTTGAGATCGTGGTCGGAAGTTTGCCCAGCTAGCGCGGCCCATCCGGCCTGTGCGAACTTGGCTGCATATGCGCGGGGCAATCCGCCCTCGCGCAGTATTCGTTCGACGTCGGCCGACGATTCGGCCTTCACGCCGGTAATTCGGCTTTTTGGATTCGCTGGAAACGTGACGATGCTAGTTTCCATCAGCCGCAGCTCGAGCAGATCCATGACCTTGCCATTCGGCTGCGCTTTGATCGTCTTATAGCCGATCGATAGGCCGTCGACGTCGCCCGCCTGGACGTGGTGATAGGCATCCTTGCCGCGGGTGGTCTCGAGATTGAACTCGCCATGCATCCAGAGGCCAACCTCATCCTCCTGCATGTCGATCCAGCGGCCGATCGGCTCATCCGAGCGATGCTGCCACAGCAGCGCCGGCATCCGCTTTTCGGCTTTGAATTTTTGGATCGAGCCGGCGAACGCGCCACTGACGACGCGCTCGCCGTAGCTGTCGACGTTCCCGAAGATCGATCCGTAACCTTCGATGCGCCCTGCCGAGGCAGCAAGCTTGAAGCGTGTGGGCGCGGCCTGCTTGTGCTGGTGCGACGCGTCGAGATTTTGGTGTTTGATGCTCATCGGCAAATTCCACGGCAAAGGTTGCGAGCGCGACGGCTCGATCTGGCTTTGCTCGCAGCCCGCTTTCGCGTTGCCGTGAGTAGGGCGCGCCCGGCGATCCGCCGTGACGACCAGGTCAGCAAAATCTGATTTGAGCGATTCTGTCAATTCGGCCTCCCCGACTTTGCGGCGCGGCGCGGCGCGGCGTCCGGAAGCTTCTCCTCGAGCATGTCAGTAACGGCGCGCAGGGTTTCGACCGTTCGGTGCTTGCCCTCGATCGCGATCTTGTAGGTTAGGCCGACATCGAACATCGCATCCGCGAGGGCTGCGAGATCAACGCCGCCGTCCTGCAGATCCTCGATTGAGCGCACCCACAGATTTCTCAAATTGCCGGCCAGCGCGCCGGCGTTGGCCGCGATCAGATCGCGGATATGCTTTCGATTTTCATCCATTGTCGATTTTCCTTTTCTGTCGAACGGTCCAGGCAGTCTGCTGGCAGCGAAGCTGTTCCGCTCGGCAGCGAGCGGAACAAAATTTTTGAGGCCGGCCGCGCCGGCGGACGATTTCGAACGGCCCGCCGCAAACGACGCACGTCACCGGCTGTCGCAACGGCAAATTCAGCTGCGGGAAATAATTCGATTTTCCTGCCGGCAATTCCGTCGCGCGGCCGCCCGCCGAGTCGCTAAGTGCTTGATTTGACTCGATCGGTCTTTGAGAGCTCATCGATCAACCTTGCTACTGGTCCCGAAAAATGCTGCTGAGCGGGAAAAAAACCTGCGAATGAGAGAGAGGCCGGTCTGCCGCAACTTCCTGCGTGGACTTTTGACCCACCCCCACCCCGGTCACGGAGGCGCTCGCGCGAGGCGCACTGACGCGGCGAAGGCAGTTAGGGCCGCATCGTCGAGCTCGCCGCGACGCTGCAGGGTGGTGAGCCTTGCGCGCTGCGCATCGCTCAGCTCGCCTAGGATCAGCCAGCCTTCCGATCCAAGGCGCTGAGCTATGCGGTTCTGGATGACCTCTGTCGGCTCACGGTTCGCCTGGAAAGCTTGCAGACGTTCGTCGGCGGAATTCGCAGTTTTGCGCGCTGAAGGTTC
Organism: Bradyrhizobium sp. CW1; assembly: GCF_023100665.1. Classification (NCBI taxonomy): domain Bacteria; kingdom Pseudomonadati; phylum Pseudomonadota; class Alphaproteobacteria; order Hyphomicrobiales; family Nitrobacteraceae; genus Bradyrhizobium; species Bradyrhizobium sp. CW1. The sequence goes on along the minus strand of NZ_CP064684.1, from coordinate 7,769,374 downwards.
TAATGGAGGTTCTTTGGAGGTTATATGCCGCACAGCTGTGCGGTACGGTGACCGGGCCTGGTGCGGTATGGTGGCCGGGCCTGGTGCGGCATGGTGAGGCTCGGCCGAGAGGTCACTTGCAGGCCTTGACCGTACCGCAGATTGCGGCTTGGACATTTCTGCAACACCGACCAAGTGATACCTTCTGCCATCCCAACGGCCGCGCCCGCCGGGCCGCGTCTCGACGTGCACCAGGCCGAGGTTGACGAGCGACTTGATCCGCCTCTGGACGGTATCAATGCTCTGCTCAGTGTCGTTAGCGAGCGTCTCTTGCGTGGGCCAGCAAATGCCCTTGTCGTCCGCATAGTTCGCCAAGGCGAGCAGGGTCAGCTTGTTCGAGGCTGAGCCAGTGATCTGCTTTGCGGCCCATGCAGTAGCCTGCCAGCTCATGACTGATCGCCCTCGCGATCGGCCCGGCAGACCGGCTCGAGCAGCTCAGCCAGGAAGCGTGCCCGGACGGTCGGGCGAGTAGCGCGCCACACAGCGCGAAGTGTCCGCAGCTCGTCGGCTGATCCACTCGCCCGCAGCATCCCCTCGCGGATCCGCTGCCGAACGGCTGGATCGGCCATGCGCGCCTTGGTCGCCTCGGCGATCTTGGCTCGCTCGGCCGGGTCGAGCAGCTGTCCGCGCCTGGTCGCGGCGATTTTGGAGCAGGTTTCCTGGCTGTGCTTCCAGCCGCCTGGCTTAGTCACGTCGTTCTCCGCTCGAATAGCGCGGGGAACGTGGTTTAGTTAGATCAACAGCTTACCTTGGCTTCCCAAGCTGCATACGAGGGTTCGATTCCCTTCGCCCGCTCCATCCTTTAGTTCGGCAGGCTCCGCAGAAATTCCACGATCGCCGCGTTCACCTCCGCCGGCCGTTCCTGCTGCGTCCAGTGTCCGCACCCCGGTAGCATCTTGATCTCGCGTAATTGCGGCACCCATTGCTTCATGTTGGCAACGTGCTCGGCGGCGCCAGGGAAGGCCATGACCATGTCGTAGTCGCCGGCGATGAAGAGCGAGGGCACGACCACCTTGACGCCCTCGAAGGCGCCCATCAGCTCCCAGTTGCGATCGATGTTGCGATAGTAGTTGAGCGGTCCGCGAAACCCACTATGGGCAAATTCGGCGCCGTAATAGTCGAGGTCCGCGCTGCTCAGCCACGACGGCAGCGGCACCTGCACCTTCGGCAGCATGCCGTCCTTGCGAGAGACCATGCCGACACCGGCGGTCCGCCCTTGACGCTCGGCATTGGCGCGGATCACCGCCGCGCCTTCGCCGGAACCGCCATAGAGCATCGCGCCGAGCGTTGCGCGCGTATCCCTTTCGAATTCTGCTTCGGCGACACCCGGCTCCTGGAAATACAGTTGATAGAACTGCGCATCCGCCGTCTGTGGCATTACGCTCGTCGGCCGCACCGGACTGCGTGGTCGATAGGGCACGCTAAGAATGGCGGCGGCGCGGAAGCGGTCGGGCCGCAGGCGCGCCGTGTGCCAGGCGATCGTCGCGCCCCAGTCGTGCCCGACGATGACGGCGTCCTTCGCCTCGAAAGCGTCGAGCACGCCGACGAGGTCGCCGACCATGTGGAGGATCGTGTACTGGTCGATCGCTTCGGGCCGGTCGCTCTTGCCGTAGCCGCGCATGTCAGGGGCGACCGCGTGGAAACCGGCTGCCCCCAGCGCCTCGAGTTGGTGACGCCAGGAGTACCAACCTTCCGGAAAGCCGTGGCAGAGCAGCACCATCGGCCCCTTGCCCTGCTCGGCGACGTTGAGGCTGATGCCGTTGGCCTTGATCGTCCGCTGCGTCGGTTCGCCCATGTCGCCGCCTCCCGGTCATCGTCGTTGGGTCTATCCTAGTCGGCCCTATAGGCTCCGCAAAGTTTCTAATATATTGGCCCCTCGCTTCCGGCACGCACGCATCGCCCAGCTTAAGCTTCTCGCGGCCCTGATGGGTGCGGTCCTCGTGTCGGCAATGTTCGGATCAGAGACCAGGACCTGTAAAGAAAATGGACCAGCAGAAACTCGATCGCGCGATCGGTCGTCGCTTGAAGACGCTGCGGACGCAGGCCGGCATGACGCTGAATGAGCTCGCAGGCCGCTCCGGCGTCAGCCGGGCGATGATCGGGCGGGTGGAGCGGGCGCAGAGCAGCGCGACGGCTGCGCTGCTGGGAAAACTCTGCGCCGCGCTCGACGTGTCGCTCAGCGACGTCGTCGCGCTGGCCGAAAAGCCGCCGGAGCGGCTGGTGCGGCTCGCCGACCAGCCGCACTGGCGCGATCCCGACAGCGGCTATCGCCGCCGTCACGCGTCGCCCACGGACGCGGCGAGCGGCATCGAGATCATCGTCGTCGATTTGCCGGCCGGTGCGCGGGTGCCATACAGCCCTTGGGGCCGCAATGCCTTCACCCAGCAGCTCCTGATGCTGGAGGGCGCGATCGCCGTGCACATCGACGCCAAGGCGGTTCGCCTGCGCGAAGGCGACTGTCTCGACTTCGATGTGATGCGCGCGGTGATCTTCGAGAACGAGACCAGACAGGACGCGCGCTACGTCATCATCACGCGCCGCGGCGCGTCCTACGGCAAGATGTGAGACCGTGACGATGCAGATCCGCACCGGCGACACCTTTGATCCGCGCGTCATCGCGCTGCTCGATCATCACGTCACGGCGGCGCGGGCGCAGACCGCGCCGGGCAGCGCCCATGCGCTCGATCTCTCCGGACTGCGCGCGCCCGACATCGCGTTCTGGACCGGCTGGGACGGCGAGACGCTGGTCGCCGTCGGTGCGCTGAAGACGCTGTCAGCCGAGCACGGCGAGGTGAAGTCGATGCACACGCTCCAGACCACGCGGCGGCGCGGCTTTGGCGGTGAGATGCTCCGCCACATCGTCACAGAAGCCCGCGCGCGCGGCATGGCGCGGCTCAGCCTCGAGACCGGCTCGTGGGACTATTTCAAGCCGGCGCTCGCGCTCTACCGGGCGCATGGCTTTGTCCTCTGCGGCCCGTTCGAGGGCTATGTCGAGGATCCCAACAGCCTGTTCCTGACCCTCGACCTGTCGGCCAGCCGATAGCTCAGGAGCGCGTCTCCTCGATCCTGTCGAGCACGCGCTCGGGAGCGATGTCGCGGCTTGCCTCCTCCAGATCCCGTTTCGAGTCGGGCTGGACATCGAGCCGCTCGGCGATCTGCGTAAGGAGGCGGGCAACCTTGGTCAATTCGTGCTCGGCGAGAAGGCTGATCTGGAGATCGAGATCGGCGCGCTTGTCCGCTGCTGCACTCATGCGGTTCTGCGAGATCAGCACGAATGTCGACAGGAAGATCGCCTCGACCGAAGCAATCATCGCCAGCACGACGAAGCTCTCGTCCCAGGCCGGGATTCCCGGCAGCCAATGCAGATTGGCGATGATCCAGAAGCCGAACACAGCGACATGGAGATAGACGAACGCCATGCTGCCGGTGAACGCCGTGATCGCATCGGCAAGCTTTTCCTGACCCTTGGCAGCGCGCTGCTCCCGGCGGCGGCGCTCGACCAGAGCCTGGATGTTGCGCTCGAGCGTCGGGCTCAATCCCTCGCCCGGATCATGGGTGATATCGTTATGCACAGGGCGGCAACGGCGGACGGGAAAGGCTGTTCCTGGGCTGAGCTGCGGGAAAATGCTGCCGCCTCTCAAAATGAGTTGCGTACCTCAAAACACCTCTGCTAGCCTTCAGCCATGGCCGAGACGCTCACCACGACCGCGCTGACGCTGAAGGACATCGCCCGCCAGGCCGGCGTCAGCCTCGCGACGGTGGACCGCGTCCTGCACAATCGGCCGGGCGTGCGGCCGGATACGGTCCGGCGCGTCAAGGAGGCGATCGAGCGCAATTCGTTCCAGCCGCACGTGGCCGCCGCCGAGCTCGCCCGCGGCCGCGCCCGCCGTTTCGCCTTCGTGATGCCGTCGGGGCCGAACCCGTTCATGCAGCAGATCCAGGATTATCTCGGCGAGATGTCGGGCTGGTTGTCGTCCCGCCGCCTTGGCGTCGAGACCGTCGCGACCGACGTGTTCGATCCGTCCATGCTCGCGGCATCCCTGGAAGGGCTCTCGGATGATTACGACGGTGTCGCTGTGGTGGCGCTGGATCATCCCAGGGTCCGCGCCGCGATCGACGATCTCGTCGATGCCGGCGCCAAGGTCGTGACGCTGGTCTCGGACGTGCCGTCGTCGCGCCGGCACCATTATGTCGGCATCGACAACATTGCTGCGGGGCGGACTGCCGGCGCGCTGGTCGGGCGGCTGGTCGGACAAAAGTCCGGCAAGGTCGCGATCGTCGCGGGCTCGCAGGGCCTGCGCGATCATGCCGAGCGCATTTTTGGCTTCAACCAGGTGATGGCGTCGGAATTCCCCGGCCTCACCGTGCTGCCGGTGCTCGAAGGGCGCGACGAGGACGCGCGTTCGGAGCAGGTGTTGACGCGGCTGTTGAGCCGGCATGCCGACATCGTGGGTCTTTATAATGTCGGCGCCGGTACGCAAGGCGTCGCCAACGCGTTGAATGAAAAGGCGTTGAGCGATGCCAGTCGCGACAAGCAGGCGGTGTTCGTCGGACACGACCTCACCGCGTTGACGCGTCGGCTGCTGCTGCAGGGCGTGATGCATGCCGCGATTTCGCAGAACCCCGGACATGAAGCGCGCGCCGCCGTACGTGTGCTGCTCGCGCTCGCCCGTGGCGAGCCGATCTTGCGCGAACAGGAGAAGATCAGGATCGACATCGTGATGCGGGACAATCTGCCTTAGCGGCAGGTGGAATTCAAAACGACCCGTTGCGGGTAAGGCGACTTTGAGTTCGCGCACCGTAACAGGCGAAAGGGAGGACGGCGTGTATCTCGGAATCGACATCGGCACATCGGGTGTGAAAGCGGTGCTCGTCAGCGAAGCCGGCGCTGTTGTCGCGACGGCGGCGCGCGAGCTTGCGCTGTCGCATCCGGCGCTGCTGTGGTCCGAGCAGGATCCCGATGCCTGGGTCGATGCGGCGGTCGGCGCGGTCGACGATCTTGCCGCCCGCCATCCCCGCGAGGTCGCGCGGGTGCGCGGCATCGGACTATCCGGCCAGATGCATGGCGCGACGCTGCTGGACGAGGACGGAGCGCCGCTGCGTCCCGCGATCCTCTGGAACGACGGTCGCTCGCATGCCGAATGCGTCGCGCTGGAGCGGCGCTGCCCGTCGTTGCATACGATCGCCGGCAATCTGGCCATGCCCGGCTTCACCGCGCCGAAGCTGCTCTGGGTCGCCAGGCACGAGCCGAAAATCTTCGCGCGCGTCGCAAAGGTGCTGCTGCCGAAGGCCTATGTCCGCTATCGCCTGACCGGCGAGATGGTCGAGGACATGTCGGACGCGGCCGGCACGCTATGGCTCGACGTCGGTCTGCGCCGCTGGTCGCCCCTGCTGCTGCATGCCACCGGGCTCGATCTCCATCACATGCCACGCCTGGTCGAGGGCAGCGACGTCAGCGCGACGCTCGCGCCGGACTACGCTCAACGCTGGGGCATGACTAGGGATGTCGTGGTCGCCGGCGGCGCCGGCGATAATGCCGCGAGCGCGATCGGGCTCGGCGCCATCGCGCCGGGCGATGCGTTTCTGTCGCTTGGCACATCCGGCGTGGTGTTCCGCGTCACCGATCGGTTTGCACCGGCGCCGGCCGCGGCGGTCCATGCGTTCTGTCACGCGCTGCCCGGCCGCTGGCATCAGATGGGCGTGATGCTGTCGGCGGCGGCTTCGCTGGCCTGGCTCGCGGGCGTGATGGAGACGCCGGCGCCAGCGCTGCTGGCGCCGCTCGGCGAGCGCGTCGATGGACCGAGTCCGGTCAAATTCCTGCCTTATCTCGACGGCGAGCGCACGCCGCACAACGATGCCGCCGCCAGCGGTGCCTTCGTCGGCCTGCGCGGTGCGACCGGGCGCTCCCAGATCGTTCAGGCCGTCCTCGAAGGCGTCGCCTTCGCTGCGCGCGACAATCTGGCGGCACTGAGCGCGGCGGGCGGGCCGCTTCCCGAGGTTGATCTCGTCGGCGGCGGCTCGCGCTCGCCGCTGTGGGCGCAGATCTGCGCCGATGTGCTCGGCATCCCCGTCCACCGCGTCGAGGAGGGCGAGGTCGGAGCGGCGCTCGGCGCCGCCAGGCTCGGACGGCTCGCCGCCACCGGCGAAGACGCGGCTGCGGTTTGCACCCGTCCGCGGCGGCTCGCGAGCTTTACGCCTCGCGCATCGGTCAGCGCGGCCTATGACGAGGCCTATCGCCGCTGGCGCGAACTTTATCCCGCGTTGAAGGAGTGTGCCTGAGTGACTGCGTCAGTGAAATTCTTCGATACAAGCGTACCTGTCGCCTTCGCCGGCGGAGATGCCGGCAACACGCCTGCCTTCCGCTGGTACGACAAGGACCGCCTCGTCCATGGCCGCAGGATGGAAGACCATCTGCGCTTTGCGGTCTGCTATTGGCACTCGTTGTGCTGGCCCGGCGGCGATCCCTTTGGCGGCGAGACGTTCCTGCGGCCCTGGCATCACGGCGCCGATGCGATGGCGCAGGCGCGCGCGAAGGCCGACGTCGCCTTCGAGCTGTTTCGCCTGCTCGACGTGCCCTTCTTCACCTTCCACGACGTCGATGCGGCGCCGGAAGGCAACTCGCTTGGCGAATCTGTTGCCAACCTCAATGCCATCGCCGATCTGTTCGAAGCGAAGATGGCCGCAAGCAAGGTGCGCCTGCTCTGGGGCACCGCCAATTTGTTCACGCATCGCCGCTACATGGCGGGCGCGGCCACCAATCCAGACCCGGAGATATTCACCTATGCCGCCGGCCAGGTCCGCGCCGCGCTGGAGGTGACGCACAGGCTCGGCGGCCAGAACTACGTGCTGTGGGGCGGGCGCGAGGGCTACGAGACGCTGCTCAACACCGATCTCAAGCGCGAGCTCGACCAGCTCGGCCGCTTCGTCTCGCTGGTGGTCGAGCACAAGCACAAGATCGGCTTCAAGGGACCGATCCTGATCGAGCCGAAGCCGAAGGAGCCGACCAAGCACCAATATGATTTCGACGTCGCCACCTGCTACGGCTTCCTCGCGCGTTACGACCTGCTGAAGGACGTCAAGCTCAACATCGAGCAGAACCACGCCATCCTCGCCGGCCACTCCTTCCATCACGAGGTCGCGCTGGCGGAGGCGCTGGGTGTGTTCGGCTCGCTCGACATCAACCGCGGCGACGATCTGCTCGGCTGGGACACTGACCAGTTCGCGATGAACGTGCCCGAGCTTGCCCTGGTGTTCCACGAGCTCCTGAGCCGCGGTGGCTTCAGCTCCGGCGGGCTCAATTTCGACGCCAAGATCCGCCGCCAGTCGATCGATCCCGACGATCTGATCCATGCCCATGTCGGCTCGATGGATGCCTGCGCGCGGGCGTTGCTCGCCGCTGCGGACATGCTCGACGCCGGCGTGCTCACTGGGCCGCTCGCGAAACGCTACGAGGGATGGGCCGGGCCTGAAGGCCGCGCCATTCTCGGCGGCCAGCGCTCGCTTGCCGAACTTGCCGACCGCGCGCACGGCCCGGGCTTTGACCCGCAGCCGCGCTCGGGCCGGCAGGAATATCTGGAATCCCTCGTCAACCGCTACGTCTGAGGAAGGCCGCTGATGACAAATGCACAAGCGACACCGGTCCTCGAGCTGACCGGCATCGGCAAGGAGTTCGGCGCGATCCGCGCGCTGCATGATGTCGACATGCAGGTCCTCCCCGGCGAAGTCGTCGGCCTGATGGGCGACAACGGCGCGGGCAAGTCGACGCTGGTCAAGATCATCGCCGGCAATTTCCGCCCCAGCCACGGCGAAATCCGCTTCGCCGGCAGCGCCGTCCATTTCAACCGGCCCGTCGATGCCCGCGGCGTCGGCATCGAGGTGGTCTATCAGGACCTTGCGCTCGCCGACAATCTCACCGCAGCGGCCAACGTGTTTCTCGGGCGCGAGCTGAAGCGCAGGATCGGGCCGTTCGCGTTGCTCGACCACAAGGCAATGGCGGCGCGTGCGCTGGAGCTGTTCGGCGAGCTGCGCTCGGAGACGCGCCCCGACGATCTCGTCAAGCAGATGTCGGGCGGCCAGCGCCAGGCGGTTGCGATCGCGCGGACGCGGCTCTCCAACGCGAAGCTGGTGATGATGGACGAGCCGACGGCCGCGATCTCGGTCCGCCAGGTCGAGCAGGTGCTCGGCCTGATTCACCGGCTGAAGGAGCAGGGCGTTGCCGTGATGCTGATCTCGCACCGCATGCCCGACGTGTTCGCGGTGTGCGATCGCGTCATCGTCATGCGCCGCGGCGAAAAGCGGGCCGACAAGCCCATCCACCAGACCTCCCCCGAGGAAGTCACCGCCCTGATCACCGGCGCGAAGGAGGCGGCGTGATGGCCATGCCCATGGAATCTCCGATCACCTTCTCGAACATCGGCAAGATTAGATGGTGGCAGCGCGGCATTTTCGCGTCCCAGACCGGCTATGTCCTGCTCGCGCTGGCGGTGCTGCTGGTGGTCATGCATTTCGCCAGCCCGTACTTCTTCACCGAGGGCAACATGCAGAACGTGGCGAAGAATTTCTCCTTCATCGCTATCGCTACCCTCGGCGTCACCTTCGTGATCATCACCGGCGGCATCGATCTGTCGGTCGGCTCGATGATGTGCTTCTCCGCCATGATCACCTCGATGGTGATGACCGAGCTGTCGGCGCCCGGCTCGCCGGCGGGATCCCTGTTCGTGCACATGGCGGCCGACGGCAAGACCGTGCTCGCCAATGTCCCTGGCCTGATCCTGGTGGTCTCGCTCCTCGCCGGCCTCGGCGTCGCGCTGCTCGCCGGCCTCGTCAACGGCTTCTGTATCGCGGTGCTCGGCCTGTCGCCGTTCGTCACCACCCTCGGCATGCTCTCGATCGTGCGCGGGCTCGGCTATGTCGTCTCCAACGGACGGGGCAGCTTTCCCGGTGGGCCGGATGCCGGTTATTTCTACGCGCTCACCTCCGGCGACGTGCTCGGCGTGCCCGTGCCATTCATTTATCTGATCGTCCTCGCGCTGGCGATGGCCGTGGTGCTGCACCACAGCTCGTTCGGCCGTCACGTGTTCGCGCTCGGCGGTAACGAGAAGGCGGCCGAACTCACCGGCATCCCGGTCGTGCGGGTGAAGATCGAGGTTTATGTGATCTGCGCGCTCGCCGCAGGCCTCCAGGGCATCATCATCTCGGGCTGGCTCGGATCGGCGCCGGCCAACATGGCGACGTCCTACGAGCTCAACGTGATCGCTGCGGCCGTCATCGGCGGTGCCAATCTCGCCGGCGGCATCGGTGGTCCACTCGGCGCCATCGTCGGCTGCGTGCTGCTCGAGGTGATCCGCAACGGCCTCGTGCTCGCCCAGGTCAGCTCCTACTGGCAGCAGACGCTGGTGGGCGTGATCATCATCCTGGCCGTATTGGTCGACCGCATCCGCTCGCGGATGATCTGAAACGACGTCGTTCCGGGACGGCAACGAAAATGCCGCCTGTCCACTTCCCGGACGATCTTGAGAGGACAGGCGCCAAAGAAGGGTGGAGGAGACGATGAGGAAATTTCTACTTGCCGGCATCGCGGTGGCGATGATGGCTACGCCGGCGTTTGCCGCAAACTACCGGTTCGTGATCGTGCCCAAGGCGATGAACAATCCGTTCTTCGACTTCGCGCGCGACGGCTGCCTGAAGCGTGCCAAGGAGCTCGGCAATATCGAGTGCATCTACAAGGGGCCGGTCGAGCACGAGCCGGCGACGCAGGCCCAGATCATCCAGGACTTCGTCACCCAGAAGGTCGACGGCCTCGCCATCTCGGTTGCCGACGTCGCGGCGATGACCAAGTCGATCGACGCGGCGACCGCGGCCGGCATCCCTGTCATCACCTTCGACGCCGATGCGCCCCGCGCCAAGCGCATCGCCTATATCGGCACCAACAACAAGGAGTTCGGCGTCGCCCTCGGCAAGGAGCTCCTGAAGCTGCGGCCCGACGGCGGCAAATACGCCATGGTTTCGGGTGGTCCCGGCGCCAAGAACCTCGCCGAACGCGTTGACGGCGTGCGCGAGGCGCTGAAGGGCTCGAAATGGACCGAGGTCGCGGGCTCTCCAACGTTCTGCAACGACGATCCCGCGCTGGCGGTTCAGCAGATGACTGACATGCGTACCGCGACGCCCGACCTCGCCGCAATCGTTCCCATCGGCGGCTGGCCGATGTTCGCCCCCGAAGGCTTCAAGGCCTTCGCGTCCAGGTACAAGAAGGATATCGATTCCGGCAAGTTCACGCTTGTCGTGGCCGATACGCTGAAGATGCAGCTCGAGCTGTTGCGCGATGGCTACGCCAATGCGCTGGTCGGCCAGCGTCCGTTCGAGATGGGCGAGAAGGCGATGGACACGCTGCTCGCCATCAAGAGGGGCGAGAAGGTGCCGGAGATCGTTTATACCGGCCTCGATCTCGTGACCAAGGACAACGTTGCGCAGATGTTGAAGTAGGAGCGTCGCCAGCCCCACGCTCCTGCGTGCCTCTCCCGCTTGCGATTTTCGCAAGCGGGAGAGATGATTTTGGCTGTTGGGGAGGACTGTTGAGGCAATGGGAATGAAAAGGTCGCGGCTCGGCTCGCTCGATGTCACCTCATTCGGCCTCGGTTCTGCCCCGCTCGGCGGATTGTTCACCCCCGTCAGCGATGCCGATGCGGAAGCGACCATCGCAAGCGCCTGGTCGCTCGGAATCCGCTTCTTCGACACCGCGCCGCTCTACGGCTTTGGCCTCGCGGAGCGACGCCTTGGCGCATTCCTGCGGCAACAACCCCGTGACTCCTACGCGATCTCGACCAAGGTCGGCCGTCTACTGCGTGCGCCCGATGGCGCTGCCGCCGAGGACGAGCATTACAAGGGCACGTCGCGCGAGCGGCCGGTGTTCGATTTCAGTTATGACGGCGTGATGCGGTCGGTGGAGGAAAGCCTGGCGCGGCTTGGGCTCGACCGCGTCGATGTCCTGCTCGTGCATGATCCCGACGATCACTATGACGACGCCGTCGCCGGCGCCTTCCGCGCGCTCCAGCGCCTGCGCGGGGACGGTACCGTCAAGGCGATCGGTGCCGGCATGAACCAGTCGGACATGCTGGTCCGGTTTGCAGAGGCCGTTCCGGTCGACTGCTTCCTGCTCGCCGGCCGCTACACGCTGCTCGACCAGGGCGCGCTGGATGCGCTGTTCCCGGTCTGCGCGGCGAAGAATATCGGCATCCTGCTCGGCGGCATCTACAACAGCGGCATCCTGGCCAATCCGCACACGGGCGCGAAGTTCAATTATCAGGATGCCGATGCGGCACTCGTCGCCCGCGCGCTCACGCTCGACGAGCTCTGCCGCAAGCACGGCACCGAGCTGAAAGCCGCCGCGCTGCAGTTCTGCATGGCCCATCCGGCAGTCACGGTCGCCGTGACGGGCGCGCGCAACGCCGCGGAAATTGCCGACAACATCGCGATGTCGGAGATGGCGGTGCCGGCGGCGTTCTGGCAGGAGCTGCGTGGGCGAAAACTCGTCGACGCCCGCGCGCCATTGCCGGCCGGAGCGTAAGGCATGATCGTCGACGCTCACCAGCATTTCTGGGATCCGGCGCGCGCCGACTATCCCTGGATGGACGCGCCCGAGCTCACGCCGATCCGGCGTGCCTTCGGTCCGGCCGATCTCGCGCCGCTTTTGAGCGCGAACGGCATCGACGCGAGCATCCTGGTGCAGTGCCGCTCCGCGCTGGCTGAGACCGAGGAATTCCTGCGGATCGCGCATGCGACGCCCTCGGTGATCGGCGTCGTCGGCTGGGCCGATCTGACCGACGCTGCACTTGGCGATACGCTGGAGCAGTTGCGTGCTTCGCCCGGCGGCGACAAGCTGGTCGGCATCCGCCACCAGGTCCATGACGAGGCCGACTCGGATTGGTTGTTGCGCGAGGACGTTCAGCGCGGCCTCACGGCCGTGTTCGCGCACGATCTCGCCTACGATTTCCTGGTCCGCACCCGCGAGCTGCCGGCCGCGATCGCAACCGCGCAAGCGTTCCCGCAGGCGCGCTTCGTGCTCGACCACGCAGCCAAGCCGCCGATCGCCGATGGCGGAAGCACTGGATGGTCCAACGGCATCGCGGCACTCGCGGCCTGCGGCAATGTCTGGTGCAAGGTCTCGGGGCTGGCGACGGAAGCGGTGTGGAGCGACTGGAATGCGGAACGGCTGTTTCCGTTCGTCGCGCACGCCGCGACATGCTTCGGCGAGGATCGCCTGATGTTCGGCTCGGACTGGCCGGTATGTTTGCTCGCGGGGAGCTATGGTGAGATCACGGGCGCGCTGGGGGCCTGCCTGATGAAGCTCGGGCCGCAGGTGCGGGAGAAGGCGTTCGGCGTGAATGCGAAGGCTGCGTATCGGTTGGCGATTGGTTGAAGCCGCCAGCGCGCGTGTCGCTCAGTGTTTGTCCCCAAACACCCGATCCAGCGCCGCATCGTACGTCGTCTGCACCAGCTCCGGATGCAGCTTCGCCAGCGCCTCCATCATCACGCCGGAATTGATCTCGAGCACGCGCCAGACGCCGTCGACGTGCACGAGGTCGATCGAGGCGAAGGTGATGCCGATGGCCTTGGCGGCGTTGATGGCGAGCTTTGCGCAGGCTGTGCGAAGATCGCCGTCCTGCATCAGCACGGGCTTCGCGCCCGCATCGAGATTGTGCCGCCAACCCGAGCCACGCTGCTTGCTGTAGACGACGAGTGGCACATCATCGAGCAGGACCACGCGTACTTCGTCCTCGATCACGGCATAGGGTGAGATCACGAGTCCGGCGCTCATCGAAAAGGCTTCGCCAACCGCATGATCGAGCTCTGTTTCCGTCGTGACCCTGAAGACGGATCGTCCCGACGTCCCCTCGTTCGGCTTCACCACCACGCCTTGCGGATTGTCGCCAAGCAGCGCCAGCATTGCCTCTCGCCAGCCAACGCCGACAACCTTCTCGCCCAACTTCGGATTGAGGAACAGGCGATGGGGAATGCAGGGCACGCCCTCGAGCGCCAGCACCTCGGCGGTGGCCGATTTGTCATTGGCCAGGCGGTGCGCGATGGCGCTGTTGAGGCCGATGTCGTAGCCGAACGCGAAGTGGCGCTGCTCGCCCCGGCGCATCGCGAGCAGCCAGCCATCGGCGCGGACATCGAGCGCGATGCCATGGGTTACGCAATAGCGCTTGATCGCCTGCACGAAGATCCGCTCGCCGCTCGCCATCTGTCTCTGTCGCCGGTCCTAGTCGCCAGTTCCGGTCGATCTTGGCGCCAAAAGCCGCAAAAATCGGGGAAACGACGCTAAACGGGGGTGAAATCAGAGCTATTCTTAATGAAATTCTCGCGAGCGCTACGGAAATTAAGTGCTGTATTCGAGCCTGGGAGGGAAAAGAAATTGCCTTCCGAATGCGCCGGACAGCAGATCCATTAATGATGTGACCATTTCCGCCGCAAATGCCGGTTTGACCGGCATCAATTGCATCCGGAACGAGGTTGATTATTGGTCTCAATGGCGTAGATCACACTCGCGAAATCCTCCGCCATGGCAATGGTGTCCGCTCCGCTTTCAGGGGCCGGGCAACGCTTTTGCCCTAAAACCGCAATTATTCGGAATATCGAAAATCATGAGCGCGTTTTACCGAGAGAAGGTTCTTTCCGTCCAGCACTGGACCGACACCCTGTTCAGCTTTCGCGCAACCCGCGATTCCGGCTTCCGCTTCCAGAACGGCCAGTTCGCGATGATCGGCCTCGAGGTTGAGGGCCGCCCGCTGCTCCGCGCCTACAGCATGGCGAGCGCTAATCACGAGGAAGAGCTCGAGTTCTTCTCGATCAAGGTTCAGGACGGCCCGCTGACGTCGCGTCTCCAGAAGATCAAGGAAGGCGACACCATCCTGGTCGGCCGCAAGGCGACCGGCACGCTGATCACGGACAATCTCATTCCCGGCAAGCGGCTGCTGCTGCTCTCGACCGGCACCGGCCTCGCGCCCTTCGCCAGCCTGATCAAGGATCCCGAGGTTTACGACCAGTTCGACAGCATCGTGCTGGTGCACGGCTGCCGCCAGGTCTCCGAGCTCGCCTATGGCGAGAAGCTCGTCGCCGGTCTTCGCGAGGACGAACTGTTCGGGGAGTTGCTCGCGGACAAGCTCATCTACTACCCGACCGTGACCCGCGAGCCGTTCAAGAATCGCGGCCGCATCACCGACCTCATCAGCTCCGAGCAGATCTTCAACGACATCGGCCAGGGTCCGCTCGACATCGCGACCGACCGCATCATGATGTGCGGCAGCCCGGCGATGCTCGAAGAGCTGAAACTGATGTTCGAAGGCCGCGACTTCGTCGAGGGCTCGGGCAACAAGCCCGGCCATTTCGTGATCGAAAAGGCGTTCGTCGAGCGGTAGGCCCTCTCGGTCTCGTCCTGGCAAAAGCCAGGACGCTTGCCTGAGTAAAGCGCCTTGACCGGTTAATGCCCGTCCCTCCCGAGCCCTGCTGCACCGCAGCAGCCCGCCCATCGGGCTGATTGATTTGTCCCCGCCGAATTCGCTAGCGTGAAACAACCGCCGCGTCATATCCGTATGACAGGCGCGGGCGTATCGTACCGCCTCATGCTGGCGAGAGGATGGGAATCGTGGCCGACGAGAACAAAACGCAGGAATCGCCCAACCCGTCGGTCAAACGGCTGCCGCTGGCGGAAGAGGGGATCATGGAAACCCTGCTGCTGCCATTCTCTCCGCGCTTCATCGTCCTGACGATCTGCGCGGTGGTCACTGCGCTGCTGACCGGCATCGGATTTGCCGATGGCAAGATCTTCGACATTCTGCTGATCCCGATCCTGATCTTCGGCGCGCTGACGGCGCTTGGCGTCCGCGACCTCATGCAGAAGGGCCACGCCGTTCTGCGCAACTACCCGATCTCGGCCCATATCCGTTTTTTGCTCGAAGAGATACGCCCGGAGATGCGGCAGTATTTCTTCGAGAGCGAGAAGGACGGCATGCCGTTCTCGCGCGACATCCGTGCGGTGGTCTATCAGCGCGCCAAGATGCAGCTCGACAAGCGTCCGTTCGGTACCCAGGAGGACGTCTACCGCCAGGGTTATGAGTGGATGCATCACTCGGTCTCGCCGAAGACGCATGCCGAGGAGAAATTCCGCGTCACTATCGGCGGCCCGGATTGCGCCAAGCCGTATTCGGCTTCGGTATTCAACATTTCCGCCATGAGTTTTGGCGCGCTCAGCCCGAACGCCGTGCGCGCGCTGAATGCCGGCGCCAAGAAGGGCGGCTTCGCGCACGACACCGGCGAGGGCGGCTTCAGCCCCTATCACGCGGAGATGGGCGGCGACATCATCTGGGAGATCGGTTCGGGCTATTTCGGCTGTCGTCATCTCGACGGCGCCTTCGATCCCGAAGCCTTCGCGCGCGTCGCGACCCAGGACCAGATCAAGATGGTCGAGCTCAAGATCAGCCAGGGCGCCAAGCCCGGTCATGGCGGCGTGCTGCCGGCGGCGAAAGTCTCGGAGGAGATTTCCAAGATCCGCGGGGTCGCCATGGGCGAGGATTGCATCTCGCCGGCCTCGCATCGCGCCTTCTCGACGCCTGTCGGCATGATGAAGTTCATCGGCGAGATGCGAAAGCTCTCCGGCGGCAAGCCGACGGGCTTCAAGCTGTGCATCGGTCATCCGTGGGAATTCCTGGCGATCTGCAAGGCGATGATCGAGACCGGCATCTATCCCGACTTCATCGTTGTCGACGGCAACGAGGGTGGCACCGGCGCCGCGCCGCTGGAGTTCATGGACCATCTGGGCATGCCGATGCGCGAGGGCGTCAGTTTCGTCCACAACGCGCTGATCGGCATCAACGCGCGCGACCGCATCAAGATCGGCGCCTCCGGCAAGATAGCCACCGCGTTCGACATGGCGCGCGCCATGGCGATCGGCGCGGACTACTGCAATTCGGCGCGCGGCTTCATGTTCTCGCTCGGCTGCATCCAGTCGCTGAGCTGCCACACCGACCGCTGCCCGACCGGCGTCGCGACGCAGGACCCGACGCGGGCGCGCGCACTCTATGTGCCGCTCAAGATCGACCGCGTGCACAATTATCACCTGGCGACGCTGCACTCGCTGACCGAGCTGATCGCCGCGGCCGGTCTCGAACATCCGCAGCAGCTGCGCCCGATCCACTTCTCCCAGCGCACCTCGACGACGGACGTGAAATCCTTCGCGCAGCTTTATCCGTCGCTGCGTCCGGGCGAACTGCTCGAAGGCACCGAAGACCCACGCTTCCGGGACGCCTGGCGGATGGCACGGACGGAGACGTTCCAGCCGGCGCTGTAGGACGCCGGTCCACTTGCAGGGCCGCGGCCGCGCGCGCAAAAGCATCGCGAGGGGGGTGCGTTTAACGTTTGATTCAACTTTGGGTGTAGATTGTTCCCATGGACGAGCGGCGCGACAAGGCAAGGCATCGCGTGCTGAAGGCCGGAACGATCGAGTTCGGCGGCGGCGGCGCGATCGACTGCACTATCCGCAACCTGTCAGATACCGGCGCCGCGCTCGACGTCAGCAGTCCCGTCGGCATCCCCGACCATTTCAGCCTGCTTGTGCGGGCCGACGGAAAACATCTCGCCTGCACCGTGATCTGGCGCAAGGAAAAGCGGATCGGGGTGAGGTTCGGGTGAGGGTCTAGAGTTTGGCGCAAGCTCTAACCACAAACTCCGCCGTCGTCCCGGACAAGCGCCAGCGCAGATCCGGGACCCATACCGCGTGATCTGTCGATCATGCG
Organism: Bradyrhizobium sp. CW1; assembly: GCF_023100665.1. Classification (NCBI taxonomy): domain Bacteria; kingdom Pseudomonadati; phylum Pseudomonadota; class Alphaproteobacteria; order Hyphomicrobiales; family Nitrobacteraceae; genus Bradyrhizobium; species Bradyrhizobium sp. CW1. The sequence continues at coordinate 7,752,548 of NZ_CP064684.1, read as the reverse complement.
CAGACAGCAGCACCGCGCAACTACCAGTCTTCGCCAAGCTCAATCCTGTGGCTATGGGTCCCGGATCTGCGCTCCGCTTCGCTGCGCTTCCGGGACGACGAGAGTGGCTCACCCCGTCTCTACTTCGCTCCGCCGGCTCGCCAGAATCTTGTCGATCCTCCGCCCGTCGAGATCGACCACCTCGATGTGCCAATCGCCAAAGTCGAAGGCGTCGCCGACATCAGGCAGCACGTTGAACTGTTGCAGCACGAGGCCGGCGACGGTGTTGTAGCGGTGCGGCGGCAGTTCGATGCCGAGCAGCTCGCCGAATTCGTCGACCGGCATCCAGCCTGAGACCAGCAGCGAATCGTCCGCGCGCTTGACGTAGGCCGGTTCCGGCGGGCCTTCCTCGGAATGGAAGGCACCGACAATGGATTCCAGAATGTCAGCCGTCGTCACGATGCCTTCGAAGGCGCCGTATTCGTCGTAGACGAGGCCGACATGCACCGGTGCAGCCTTCAGGATCGCCAGCACGTCGCGGGCATCGGCCGAGGCGGGAATGCCGGGCGCCTCGCGGACCAGCACGCGCAAATCCGGCGTGCGCTCGTTCATGAAGGCCACCAGCAGGTCCTTGGCTTGAAGCACGCCAATCGGCTTGTCGCGGTCGCCGTCGGACACCGGAAAGCGCGAATGCGGACTCTTGGCGATGGTCGCTTGAATGCTTTCCGGCGTATCGTTCAGGTCGATCTCGTTGACCTCCGTGCGCGGCGTCATAATCGCGCCGACCGGCCGGTCGCCGAGCCGCATCACGCCCGCGATCATCTCCTTTTCACCTGACTCGAGCACGCCTGCGTTTTCGGCTTCGCTGACGAGATGATGGATCTCATCTTCTGACACTTTTTCTTCAGACTTGCCGCCATGGCCGAGCAGCGTGAGGATCAGCTTGCCGGAGAGATCGAGCAGGAAGACCAGCGGCAGCGAGACCTTCGCAAGCACGTGCATCGCGGGTGCAACCCTGACCGCGATGCTCTCGGGGTCGCGCAGCGCCACCTGCTTCGGCACCAGCTCGCCGACGATCAGGGTGGCGTAGGTGATGAGCGTGACGACCAGCCCCACTCCGACGATGTCGGCAATTCCTGCGGACAGGCCGAGCTCGAGCAGCCATTGCGTCAGCCGCTGTCCGAGCGTCGCGCCCGAGAACGCGCCGGAGAGCACGCCGACCAGCGTGATCCCGATCTGCACCGTCGAGAGGAATTTGCCGGGATCGGCCGCGAGCGTCAGCGCCCGCTCGGCGCCGCGGACGCCCTTGGCGGCGAGCATCGACAGCCGGGCCGGGCGCGACGAGACCACGGCCAACTCGGACATGGACAGCAAGCCGTTGATGACGATCAGGACGACGACGATGGCGAGTTCGGCGGAGAGCATTGATGTTCCGAGGTAAGGGAGTGTGGCGCGGATGGCCGCACAGGTCTTGATATAGGTATTCGAGGAAGAAATGCCGATGATTCTGTCCCATCGGGCATCGCGAAGGAACTTCGGCGACCCCGTCCCCGAAGGCACTCCCCAATACCCCGCGGAACTACGGGCATGCCGTTGCTTAACGGGCTCTTAGCGGCCACCAGCTAGGTTCTCGGCATTTGCAGGAATGTATTCGGGGATCAGAATGCGGATCGGGAAGCTCTTTGCGCTGTCGATGCTGACGGTGACGGTGTTTGCAGTCATCCTTGGCGCCGAGGTGCTGATACCCCAGGCGCGCATCTTCACGAACCGCTCCGATGCGATCAAGACGGTCGAGGCCTTCGGTGCGACCCTGATGGTCAGTCAGCACGTTGCCGGCCTTCGTGCTCCCTACATTTCCCCGATCTTCCAGGAGAATTCTGCGACGCAGGTCCAGATCGAAGCCGCCGCAAAGGCGGCGAAAGCGGTCGATGGCGCGTTCGAGGGGGCAAGGCGCGCCATCATGGTGCTGGATGATTCCGGAGCGATGATCGAAAACCTGGACCGTACTGCGCGGCGGCTCAAGGATATCATCACGGCGGCAGATCGCGCGATGAGCGTGCCCCTGGCGACGCGCGACGGCGCTGTAATCAAGGGCTTCCTTCCAGGCGTTGCCGAGGTCATCGGCAATATCGAGCCGATCATGAACCGGCTTGAAGCCAAGGTCATCAATGCCGATTCCTCGCTTGCGGCGCTGTTGAGCCTGGCGCGAACGGCGCAGGATCTGCGCGTCTCGGCCGGCAGCCGCGCCGCCACGCTGTCGCCGGCGCTGAGCGCTCGCCGACCGCTCACGGCGGCCGAATTGTCGCTGATGGATCGGATGCAGGGACGTGTCGAGGCCGACCGCGAGCGCATCGAGGCCGGCATCGACCAGCTCGGAAGCCCGCCCCGGATCGCCACCGCGCTGAAGGCGGCGACGGATTCCTATTTCGGGAAAGCAGCCGCTGCCGTGGACAAGGAGATGCTCGCGGCGCGTGGCGACGGCAAGTACGGCATCAATGCCGAAGAGCTGGCCAACATCATCGTCCCCGCCATCCAGATGTTCTACGGCGTCCGCGATGCCGCGCTGGCGGAAGCTGCCGAGCGCGCCTCGGCCGCGCGCGACGGCGCGCTGGCGATGCTCGCGCTCGCGGGCGTGGCGGTGCTGGCGCTGCTGGGGACACTCGGTGGCGTGACGATGATGTTGCGCAGGCGCGTGGTGACGCCGCTCAGCCGGCTCGCGGACGTGATCGCAACTCTTGCCGCCGGGCAGCACGAGGTCGAGATTCCCGTGACCGGCCGCAATGACGAGATCAGCCAGGTGGCGGGCTCGCTCCAGCACTTCAAAGATTCGCTCTCCGCCAAGAAGGCCGCCGATGAGGCCGCCGCGGTGGAAGCCGAGGCGAAGCTCCGGCGCAGCCAGCGCATGGACCAGATCGCACGCGATTTCGAAGCGTTGATCGGCGACGTCATCAACACCGTGTCGTCGGCATCGTCGGAGCTGGAAGTGTCGGCGGGAACGCTGACGAGCACCGCCGATCAATCGGAAAAGGTCACCGCGACCGTTGCGGCCGCCTCCGAGCAGGCCTCCAGCAACGTGCAGACCGTCGCCGCGGCCGCGGAGGAAATGGCGTCCTCGGTCGACGAGATCAGCCGGCAGGTCCAGGACTCCGCGCGGGTGGCCGGCGAAGCGGTGCAGCAGGCTGCGCGTACCAACGACTATGTCGGCGAACTCGCCAAGGCGGCCGGCCGGATCGGCGACGTGGTCGAGCTCATCAGCCAGATCGCGGGCCAGACCAATCTTCTGGCGCTCAATGCAACGATCGAGGCGGCGCGCGCCGGCGAGGCCGGGCGCGGCTTCGCCGTGGTCGCCTCCGAGGTCAAGGCGCTCGCCGAGCAGACCGCCAAGGCCACCGGCGAGATCAGCCAGCAGATCACGGGAATCCAGAGCGCGACGCAGGATTCCGTCGGCGCCATCAAGTCGATCGGCGACACCATCACCCGCATGTCCGAGATCGCATCGGCGATCGCCTCCGCGGTCGAGCAGCAAGGCGCGGCGACGCGGGAGATTTCCCGCAACGTGCAGCAGGCGGCATGCGGCACCCAACAGGTCTCCGCCAGCATCGTCGACGTGCAGCGCGGCGCGAGCCAGACCGGATCGGCCTCCTCCACCGTGCTCGCGTCAGCGAAGTCGCTGTCCGGCGAGAGCGGCCGCCTCAAGGTCGAGGTCGGGAAGTTCCTGGACGCGATCCGGGCTGCGTAAGTCACGTAGCCGGAAGCGCTCAGAACTCGCCGTGTAGCCGCCCGGAAAATACCGACACCGGGCCGCGATCGGCGTTGTAGGCGGGGTTGACGATCAGCTGGTAGTCGGCGGTGAGGGTGAGACTCTTGTTCAGCGCGTAGGCGTAATAGGTTTCGAGGATGCGCTCGCGGCGGTAGTTGAGCGCGCCGTCGCCGATGAGAACACCGAGGCCGCCGGCGGCCAGGAAGTCGCGATAATCCTGCGAGATGGCATTGATGGCGCCGCCGACGCCGATCACGTCATCCGGCCGGCCCCATTTCGTGCCCTTGATCGACAATCCCGCCGACAGGCTGCGGTGAATGTCGGTGAAGGCCAGCGTCTCGGTCTTGCCGTCGTTCCAGCTCCAGCGGCTGAACAGACCGACATCGTCGGTGATCGCCTGCTCGAGGTTGAGCACGTAGCCATACTTCAGACGGCCGCGTCGGGTCTGCGCGATGTCAAGGTTGAGCGCGGGATTGTCCAGCGTCTCGCGGAAGCTGCCCATATTGGCGCTGTCGAGCCAGCCGATGGTCCTGAGCTTGCCGGGTTGGCCAAGGAGCGAGAAGCGCGTTTCGAGCTCGAGCACGTACTGGCCGCGCTCGCCGACCCTGGTGTCGAAATGATTCGAATTGGACTCGGCGACCATCAGGAAGTAGCCGCCGCGCAGCGCCCACTGCTTCTGGTTCAGCTCGGCGGTGACGCCGTAGGTGAGGCCGACCTTGTCGGCTGAATAGTCGAAGGCGCCTGGCGCCCACAGCGACCAGTTCATGAAGTCCTTGCGGGTGTCCTTGGCGTAGGCGTTGCCGTCGAACACGTCGATCACGGGGAATTTGCCGGCCTGCACCGTGAGCCTGGATACGTCGACCTTCTGTCCGAGCTGCAACTGGCCGCTCGCGAGCTCTTCCTGCTCGCCGCCAAAGCCGAATGTCTGGCGCACGAACAGGCGCGATGTGTTGTAGTGCGGATAGGGGAAGTTCGACTTCTGCGCCTCGCCGTTGGGGAAACCGGCCGCGCCGACCGTGTCGTTCAATCCAAATCCCTGCAGCAGTTCGGGATTGTAGTAGACCTCGCCGCCGTCCCACAGCTTTGCGTTCAGGAACAGGCTGTTGCTCCAGGTCGCCTTGGCCTGCCTTGATGGCGAGAGCGAATTCGGCCCGGTGTAGAGGGCGGGGAACGACGGGTAGCCTTGCGGCAGATAAGTGCTCTGGCCGTGGATCTCCCAGCGATCCGATTCGGTGTCGATTAGCGAGCCGATCCCCAAGCTCTTGGGATTGTAGCCCGGCATGCCCGGCCAATCGACCTTGCGGTTGAGGCCGAGCCGGATCGTTTGGAAGTCGAGCGACGACGAATTGTATTGGGCACCTGTGGAGAAGGCGACATTGGCGCCGTCGAAGCGGCTATAGAGATATTCGAGCCGTGCGCTCCAATGCGGCGCAAAGCCGTATTCGATGCCGGCACCCGCGATCCAGCCGGGCCGCGTGTTCAGGATTTTCGGGACTGCTTCGCCTGCGGCCGGCGTGTCGAAATAGCGCTCGCCCATCCATGCAAAGCCGCCGGTGGCGTAGACCAGCCAGGGACCGCTGGTGTAGCCGACGCGGCCGCGCAGGCTCGCAGTGTAGTCCCATTGCTGCGTGACGGTGTTGGCGGGTGTCGCCAGGAAGGACACGATCGAGTTGGAAGTGATGTAGTTCGGAAACGAAAAATCGCCTTCGACGCCGAGGAGCCAGCCGGAATTGAGCCGGTAATTGTAGCCGGCCTGCACGCCGCCGATCATGCCGCTGAAGACGCCGCTGTCGCTAATGCCTGTGCCGTCGTTCAGCGCGAAGCGCGACGAGCCGAGGCTGTAGCCGGCATGCGCACCGATGTAGAGGCCGGTCCAGTCATAGACGGCCTTCAGCGCCGGTGCCTTCAGCGGCAGATCAGCCGCGCGGCTGCTGGCGGGCAAAGTCAAGACGCCCGTGGCAATCGCCGCGGCCGTTCGCAAATACCTGTAACGGTGACCCCTCAACGTCAAAACGCACGCCCCCAAAGCGAGTGTGTCCACTCGCCGCACTATCCCTGCCGATTCGCGGCGACCCTGTCATCAGGATTAGGTGCTCCGCGATCGGTCGAGATGATCTCGATCCGGCGCGATTTCTTCCCAAGCCCCTGAGTCTCTGGAAACCTTATTGCGATTAATTCGCAGTAGCAACTAGTGCGGATTGTCGCAGGAGATGGTTCGCACCGCGATGTGACGGGACTGCAACAAATTCCAAGGTCCAAAACGGTTGACCCCGCCCGGGGGGACATCCGGGCGGGGTCGGGGGCACGACACGGGGTGGATGAGGCGCCCGTGTCGGACGCGGGATCCACGTGAGATCGGCCTCAGGGACTCAAATCAGAAGCAGGTACGCACGCGGCCGACGTACTGGCCAAAGGCGTTGTACTGGGCGGCCCAGCCGCAGCGGTGATAGCCGTTGTAATAGGGATCGTTGCTGGCGGCGATCGCGGAGCCGACGACGGCGGCGGTGGCGATGCCCAGGCCGACACCGACGCCCCAGCCGAGCGGCTTGGCTTGCGCCTGCGAGGTGGTGGCCACGACGCTGCCGGTCAGGGTGAGCGCGGTGAGGGCAACTGCGAAAATCTTGGTCTTAATCGACATGTGAAACTCCATCCGGGTTGAGGCGGTCCCTTGTGGCCCGCGTACCGAGTTGGACGGAGGCTCCGCGCGTCCGGTTCGAACTCGGCAAAGGCGGAGCTCGAGTCTGGCTCTTTCCTGAATGATTCCAGAAGGATGAGCGCTAGCCGAGCGGGCCTTTTGCGAGCCTGTTCACGTCGAAGTTATCAACCTCGGCAAGCAGCTCGCAAAAAGCGCGGGCGCCCTGGTCGATCAGCTGCTCGCCCTTCGCGGCCACGGCTAGCGTCGCGTTGCCGGCGGCGCCGCTCGCGTGGAGATCCTGCGCCTGCCAGGCGAACGGCGCGGGTCGCTGCGTCGACAGCCAGCGATATTGCTGCTCCATCGCGATGCTGCTCGCGGGAAAATTCGCGATCGCATCCATGCGCACCCGATCGGGATAGCGCGCCAGCATGATCGAGGTTTCAATGGCGCCGCCGTGGATGCCGTGGCGCACTTCGTCGGCCGGGAACAGCTTGTCCGCGCCCGACAGCCGCGACCACGACGTCGTCACCACGAACAGTTTCCGATGCGCGCGAAGATCCTGCGCGACCAGCATCATGGCCGCGCTGTTGCCGCCATGGCTGGTGACGATGACGAGCTTCTTCACTCCGCGGCGCGCGACGTCCTCGCCAATCGCGGTCCATTTTTTCAACGCGATGTCAGTCGGCAGCGTCTGCGTGCCCGGATAGTCGATATGCTCGGTGGAAATCCCGATCGGTTCAACGGGCAGGAAAGTGGCCGGAGCGCGCTCGGGCAGGAGCTCGCGCACGCGCGCGAGATAGGCGTCCGCGATCAGCACGTCGGTCTCGAGCGGCAGATGCGGGCCGTGCTGCTCGGTCGCGGCCAGCGGCAGCACCGCGATCCAGCGCGAAACCTCCGCGAGGCTGGCATCGGCCCAGCGAATCTCGGTCCAATCGCGGGAAGGCGTCATCAAGGTTTCTTTGCCCGAATTTGTCGCGTAATTTAGGGTATCAGGGGACGCGGGCCAGGCCGGCTCGCGTCCCCGAATGTCTTGCGGTTTTATCGCGTTGCTTGGACATCGGCTAGAAGCGATCGACGGAGTCCCATCATGAGCCCCTCTCATCTGCGGCGAGCCTTAACGGCGGGCCTGATGGCCGCTTTCGTCTCGGTCGTCCCGGCCCGCGCCGAAACCCTGGACAAGGTCATGTTCGGCACCAATTGGGTCGCCGAGGCCGAGCATGGCGGCTTTTTCCAGGCCGTCGCCGATGGCACTTACAAGAAATACGGGCTGGACGTCACCATCGTGCCCGGCGGGCCCAACGAGAACAACCGGATGCTGCTGATCGCCGGCAAGATCGATTTCTTCATGGCCGCGAACACGCTGATGTCGTTCGACGCAGTCGCCAACAACGTCCCGGTCGTCACCATCGCCGCGGTGTTCCAGAAGGATCCGCAGGTGATGCTGACGCAGCCCGATGCCAAGGTCGCCAAGATCGAGGACCTCAAGCCGCTGACGCTGTTCGTCTCCAAGGAGGGCATGACCAGCTATTTCCAGTGGCTGAAGTCCGAATACGGCTTCAGCGAGAAGAACGTTCGCCCCTACAATTTCAATCCGCAGCCCTTCATCGCCAATCCCAAGAGCGCGATGCAGGGTTACGTCACCTCGGAGCCCTTCGCGGTCGAGAAGGCCGCGGGCTTCAAGCCCAACGTGTTGCTGCTCGCCGATTACGGCTTCAACACCTATTCGACCCTGATCGAGAGCCGCCGCGACGTCGTCGAGAAGAAGCCCGACCTGGTGCAGCGCTTCGTCGATGCCTCCATGGTCGGCTGGTACAATTACATCTACCGCGACAATTCAGCGGGCAACGCCATGATCAAGAAGCTCAATCCGGAGATGACGGACGAGCTGCTCGCCTATTCCGTCGCCAAGATGAAGGAATACGGCATCGTCGATTCCGGCGATTCGCTGAAGAACGGCATCGGCGCGATGAGCGACGAGCGCTACACCTCCTTCTTCAACAAGATGGTGAAGGCGGGCGTGGTGAAGGCGGACCTCGATTTCCGCAAATCCTATACGCTGCGCTTCGTCAACAAGGGCGTCGGCGCCGAGCTGCGCCCGAGCAAGCCGTAGCGCAGGGCCGATGTCATCAGTCCAAACGTCGGCGGGGGTCGAGACCGGCCTGACGGCTCTGGCTGTCAGCCTGCGCGGCGTGACGAAGGCCTATGACAACGGCCTGATGGCGCTCGGCCCGCTCGATCTTGCGGTGCGCAAGGGCGAGTTCATCTCGCTGCTGGGGCCGTCAGGTTGCGGCAAGTCGACGGCGCTGCGGCTGATCGCCGAACTCAGCGCGCCGTCGTCAGGAATCGTCCGGCTGGCGCGTCGTGAGGGCACACCGCAGCCAGGTCATGTTCACCCAGGTCATGGCATCGGCTTCGTGTTTCAGGAACCGACCCTGATGCCCTGGACCAGCGTGCGCGAGAATGTGCGGTTGCCGCTGAAGCTCTCAGGCGTTCCGAAGGCGGAATCGCGCGCGCGCGCCGATGAGGCGCTCGCAAGCGTCGGGCTTGCCGATTTTGCCGACGCCTTTCCGCGCGAGCTCTCCGGCGGCATGAAGATGCGGGTGTCGCTGGCGCGCGCGCTCGTCACAGACCCTGATATCCTCCTGATGGATGAGCCGTTCGCGGCGCTCGACGAAATCACGCGCTTCCGCCTCAACGACGATTTGCTCGCGCTGTGGCGCAGGCTCGGCAAGACCGTCATCTTCGTCACGCATTCGGTGTTCGAATCCGTCTATCTGTCGCAGCGCGTGGTGGTCATGACCGCGCGGCCGGGCCGCATCCAGGCCGACTTCCGCGTCGAGACGGTCGAGCCGCGTGGCGAGGAGTTTCGCACTTCAGTCGCCTATTCCGATTATTGCCGGAAAGTGTCGGCGGCGCTGGCGCCGTCCTATGCAGGGCAGTCGACGCTATGAACGCGCAAGCTTCCGTCACTGCGAAGCCGTCCGGCGCGCAACGCGCGGTGCGCTTCGCGCTACCGGTCATCGTGTTCGCGGCGGGACTGCTCGCCTGGGAGCTCGTGGTCCGGATCAAGGACATCCCGCCTTACGTGCTGCCGGCGCCCTCGGTCATATTCGCGACACTGATCAAGGATTGGGCGGTGCTGTCGCAATCGCTTGCCGCGACGCTGCTGACCACGCTTGAAGGTTTTGTCGCGGCCAGCGTCGGCGGCATCGCGCTGGCGCTGCTGTTCAACCAGTCCAAATGGGTGGAAGCATCGCTATTCCCCTATGCCGTGGTGCTTCAGGTCACGCCGGTCATCGCGATCGCGCCGCTGCTGCTGATCTATCTGGAGCAGCAGACCGCGGTCGTGGTCTGCGCCTTCATCGTCGCCTTCTTCCCGGTGCTGTCCAATACCACGCTCGGGCTCAATTCGGTCGATCGCAACCTCGCGGGCCTGTTCCAGCTCTATGGCGCCTCGCCACAGCAGACCCTGCGCTATCTCAAGCTGCCGGCGGCGCTGCCTTATATTCTCGGCGGCCTGCGCATTGCCGGCGGCCTGTCGCTGATCGGCGCGGTCGTGGCCGAGATCGCGGCGGGAACGGCCGGCGCCGGCTCCGGGCTCGCCTACAGGATCGCAGAATCCGGCTACCGCTTGAACATACCCCGCATGTTCGCAGCGCTGCTGCTGTTGTCGCTGGCCGGGATTGTCATCTATGGGGTGCTGGCGCTAGTTTCCCACCTCGTCTTACGGCGCTGGCACGAGAGCGCGCTTGGAAAGGACAACTGATGACCACCGGTTCGATTTCGTCCGAAAAGATCGACCTTCTGATTTATGGGCCGGTCCGGCCGATCCTCGAGAACGGGTTTTCCGATCATTTCGTCGTGCACAAGGCGGAGACGCGGGGCGATCTCGAGCGGCTGACGCCGGCGATCCGCGAAAAGATCCGCGGCGTGGCGGTGACCTATCACACCGTGCGCGCCGACCGGGATTCGCTGTCGCAATTGCCCAAGATCGAGATGGTGGCGAGCTTCGGCGTCGGCTACGACCACGTCGATGCCAAATACGCCGCCGAGCATAACATCATCGTCACCAATACGCCCGACGTGCTGACCGAGGAGGTCGCCGACGTCGCGATGGGGCTTCTGATCTCCACGGTGCGCGAGTTCATCAAGGCCGACCGTTATGTGCGCTCCGGTCTCTGGCAGACCCAGAACTATCCGCTCAGCGTCGGCTCGCTGCGCGACCGCAAGGTCGGCATCGTCGGCATGGGCCGGATCGGACAGGCGATCGCGCGCCGGCTCGATGCCTCGCTGGTGCCGGTGGTCTATCACACCCGCAACCCGTCCAAGGACGTCTCCTACAAGCACTACCCCGACCTGATCGAGATGGCGAAGGCGGTGGACACGCTGATGGTGATCGTGCCCGGTGGCGCCTCGACCAACAAGATGATCAACGCCGAGGTGCTGAAGGCGCTCGGCCCGCGCGGGGTGCTGGTCAACGTTGCGCGCGGCTCGGTGATCGACGAACCGGCGCTGGTCCAGGCGCTCAAGTCCGGCACCATCCTCGCGGCCGGCCTCGACGTGTTCGCGGCCGAACCGAACGTGCCGGACGAGCTCAAGGCCATGCAGAATGTGGTGCTGCTGCCGCATATCGGCTCGGCCTCGGTGGTGACGCGCAACGCGATGGATCAGCTCGTGGTCGACAATCTCAAGTCCTGGTTCTCAGGCAAGGCGCCGTTGACGCCGGTTGCCGAAACGCCGTTCAAGGGACGCTGATGGGAGTTCTTCGCGTCGTTACATTCGCCGTCGTGGCCTGCTTGGCCGCGATCGGCATCGCGCAGGCGCAGGATACGACGACCCTGAAGAAGGAGATGCCCGGGCAGTGGGAGCTCTCGACCACCGAGCGCAGCAAGACCTGCGTCGTCACGCTCAAGGCCGACGCCGCGGCGCAGGGCTTCAAGCTCGAGCTGGAGCCGGCCTGCAAGGCCGCGCTGCCTTTCACCAAGGACATCGTCGCCTGGAGCGTCAGGGGTCTCGACATCGTCCGCTTGCAGGATGCGAGCGGTGAGGCCGTGATCGACTTCACCGAGGTCGAGGCCGGCATCTTCGAGGGCCTGCGGCAGGGCGAGGGCGTCTACATCCTGCAAGACCTCGCCGCCGCCCGCTCGATGGCGAAGTCGATGGACCAGATGATCGGCGACTGGTCGATCGTGCGCGGCAACGGCCAGCCTGTCTGCGGGCTAACGCTGACCAACACGGAAGCCGGGCCGGACAATTTCCAGGTCTTCCTCAAGCCGAAATGCGATGCGGCCATCGCGCAGTTCAACCCGACGCAATGGCGGCTAGACCGCGGCCAGATCATCCTGCTGTCGAAGGCCGGCGAGGCCTGGCAGTTCGAGGCCGACGACAACGCGCAATGGCGGCGCGTCCCCGATACCGCCGATCCCCTGATCATGCTGCGGCAGTAGCGCCGCGAAACGCAATCTCGTCCTGAGGGCCCCGCCATAGGCGGGCGTCTCGAAGGATGGTGGCAGGCTACGTCGTCGGCTTGGGCGGCGGCGCTGTGCCTTGGGCCCACTTCTCCATCTTGCCGAGCACGCCCCAGGCTGTGAGCGCCAGCGAGATCGGCATCGCGAACTGGCCGAGGCCCGGCACCGCCGACACGAGCGTCCCGAGCAACCCGGCAAGGCCTCCCGCATTGGGGCTCGCCGTCACCGACGACAGCAGCGCCGTGATCAGCGAGCCGCCGATGCCGAGCGCAGTCTTCTTGCCGTCGAGCATCTTGCCGATGGTCTCGCCGAGCGCGCCATTGACCTGGCCGAGGACGGGCTTGCCGTCCCGGTTGAGCAAGGTGCCGAGCAGGTCGACGACCTGCTTCAACTGGTCGACGGGAGCGGGGCTGGTTGGGGTGAGGGTGACTGGTCCTGGCATGGGGGCTGACTTGTTGACGAGGGAAAAGAGCCGTTCGAACAGGCTGATCGGATCATTGGTGGCGGGCAGCGTATTGCCCGATGTCGTCGTTGCCGGCGTCACACCGCCGACCGGCGGCCGCAGCAATTGCGCGAGGTCCTCCAGCCGCTTCATGATCCGGGAGACATCGCCGGTCGGTCCGGTGGGGCCCGACTGCGCCGCGCGCGTGAGGGCGCCGACGGTGGCGCCGTCGAGAAGTCCGGTATCTCTCAGGCCGTTCTGCTGCTGAAACTGCGAGACCGCGGCCCTGGTCTTCGGCCCGCTGATGCCGTCCTCCGCGAGCGGCGGATTGGCGCCGAGCTTGTTGAGCGCCTGCTGCATGAGGACGATCGTCGACGCCGCGTCGTCCTCCGGCTCGGCGCGGCTTGCGAATTGCGGGCTGCCGTCGAGGGTGATCGAGGAATCCAGCGACATCATCGCATGCAGGATCACCGCGGTGCCGAGCTGGGAATCGACGTGGTTCGAATCGAACACATGATCGCGGACGAATTTTCCGGCCCTTGCCTCGGGCGGGCCATACAGCGTCGAACCGCCATAGAGATAGGGCGAGTTGCAGCCCTTGGCGTGATAGCCGAAGCCGTTGAACGCTTCGAGCCGGAACAGAATCCGCGCGATCCCCCAGTCGTGAGCGCCGACAAAATTCTCGATTCTGAAGGCGTCCACGGCGCCGTCCACGAACGTGGCAAACGGACCGCGTCCTTTCGGAACGAGCGTCGTCGCGCGATGGAGCGTTTCCCCGTTGCCGAGATAGGTGTCGAAATCGAAATTGGATTCGCGGTAGTGGCAGAGGGCAGCGAAATACCAGGGCACGCCGGTCAACCGCTCGATCTGCTGATAGGTCGCCTTGCCGTTGATGGCTTTGCGCGCGATCGCGTTCGCGTCGGAGAGGCGCGAAGGCCGGATCTCGAGATTGGCCCAATTACGCTCGTATTCGCTTTTCAGACTCTCGAATGAAATCATTTTCCGCTCCCGCAATGAATGAGTTTTCGCAACTGCGCGTCAGTCGAAATGAACCAGGTGCCGTGATCAGGGCGTGAGGCCAGCGTGATCTCCTGCAAGTCTGGCAGGCCGCCGGGGCGCCGCGTGTGAAGTGGGTTACAACCTCGCCGGGAAAATGAGCGGCAGGACCGGGATCAGGGCGGCGGTCCGCGACGGAACCGGCAGGGCCGCTGCCCCGTTAGCGACGCGAGGCAGTCTGGCCAGGGAGTCCAACATGACCACGCGCGTCCTCGCGATCGGCATCGAACCCGGCAACGCGGACTACAGCGCATTCCCGCAGCTCACGCCGGAGCTCGTGCGCAACTATATCGATGCGCAGCTGCTGCGCCTGCGCGATCTCGGTTACGAGGTCACGAGTTGCCTGATCGATCTCGATGCCGCGGCGGAAGCCGCCGTCACGGTAGCGTTGCGCGAGGAGAATTTCGACTGCATCGTGATCGGCGCGGGGCTGCGCGAGCCTCGGGAGCGTCTGCTGCTGTTCGAGAAGGTGCTCAACCTCGTCCACCGCCTGGCGCCCGACGCCGCGATCTGCTTCAACACCACGCCAGCCGACACCGCCGAGGCCGTGCAGCGCTGGGTCGATGCATGAGATGAAGCGGCCGGCCCGTGCTGCGCATGCGCCATGGTCTGAGCCGCCTTCGATCCGAGCCTCCGACGCCATAGCGTGACGCGCCGGGTCCCGAAATGGTGATTTTTCTGGTCCGAATCCGGCTGCGGCGCTATGACTCGTCTGACCACAGGGGAGGGCGAGCATGCTTCGAGGTCTTCGCATTGGAAGTTTCGCTATCGCGGCATGTCTGGCGGTCGTGATCGCGATGCCGGCTCATGAGGCGGCGGCGCAGGACGCCATTGGCGGTGCCATCCTCGGTGGCGTCGGTGGAGCGATCGTGGGTGGCGCCATCGGCGGAGGCCGCGGCGCCGCCATCGGCGCCGTCGTCGGTGCCGGCACGGGCGCTGCGATCGCCTCCTAGGGCGAACGCCGCCGCTCCGGCTATTACGCCTATCAGCGCGGCTGCTACGCGCAGCGCCGGGACGGCTCCTATGTCCCGGTCGATCCGCGATATTGCTACTAGATCAGCCGCATCCCGCGCAAACTCGCATGCCCGCTCTTGCCGACGATGATGTGGTCGTGCACGGCGATGCCGAGCGGTTTTGCGATGTCGATGATCGCCTTGGTCATCTGGATGTCGGCCTGCGAGGGCGAGGGATCGCCTGAGGGGTGGTTGTGCACCAGGATCAGCGCGGTCGCGGACAATTCCAGCGCGCGCTTGATCACCTCTCGCGGATAGACCGGGGTGTGATCGACGGTGCCGGTCTGCTGCACCTCGTCGGCGATGAGCTGGTTGCGCTTGTCGAGGAACAGCAGGCGAAACTGCTCTTTGTCGGCGAACGCCATGCTGGTGCGGCAATAGTCGATCACTTCGTTCCAGGACGACAGCGCGTTGCGGCTGTTGACCCCGCCCTTGGCGACGCGATGCGCCGCCGCCGCGAGCAGCTTGAGCTGGTGGATCGCGGACTCGCCGACACCGTCTACCTCGCGCAGGCGCGCCACCGGCGCGTGCACGACCTCGGCGAACGAGCCAAAAATTTTGATCAGCGACTTCGCCAGCGGCTTGGTGTCACGCCGCGGCAGCGCCGAAAACAGTGCCATCTCCAGCAGCTCGTAGTCGCTGAGCGCGTCCGCACCCGCGCTGTAGAAGCGCTCGCGCAGCCGTTCGCGATGGCCGAGATAGTGCGGCGCTTCTTCGGGCTTGCTCTTGTCGTGGTCGGTCTTGGCGGGCATCGGCCGCCAGCATTGCCGCGGATAACCGTTTTTGCAACCGTCAATTGCGGCGGCAAATCCGTTTCACGCCAGCCGGCGAATGCGAACGTCAGCCGCCGGGATCACCCGATCTGCTTCTCGCCGTGCCGCTCCGACAGCGTGAAAATCTCGACGCCGGTGGCGGTGACGCCTACCGAATGCTCGAACTGCGCCGATAGCGAGCGGTCGCGAGTCACGGCGGTCCAGCCGTCGGAGAGGATCTTCACATGCGGCTTGCCGAGATTGATCATCGGCTCGATTGTGAAGAACATGCCGGGCTTGAGCTGCACGCCCTCGCCGGGCCGGCCGATATGGATGATGTTCGGCTCGTCGTGGAACATGCGCCCGAGGCCATGGCCGCAGAAATCGCGCACCACGCTCATGGCTTGCGGCTCGACGAAACTCTGGATGGCGTGGCCGATGTCGCCGGTGGTGGCGCCGGGCTTCACCGCGGCGATGCCGCGCATCATGGCCTCATAGGTCACCTCGATCAGCCGCTCCGCCTTGCGTGCGATCGGGCCGACTGCATACATCCGGCTGGAATCACCGTACCAGCCGTCGACGATGAAGGTGACGTCGATGTTGACGATGTCGCCCTCTTTCAGCGGACGGTCGCCGGGCATGCCGTGGCAGACCACGTGGTTGAGCGAGGTGCAGGTTGAATAGCGGTAGCCGCGATACATCAGCGTCGCCGGATAGGCATTGTTGCTGAACGCGAAGTCGCGGACGAACTGGTCGATGCGGTCGGTCGGAACGCCGGGCCCGACGATGTCGGTGAGCTCGTCGAGGCACTTCGCCACCAGCGCTCCCGCCTTGCGCATGCCGGCAAAGGCGCTTGGTCCATGCAGCTTGATCTGCCCGGTCTTGCGGAGCGAGGTATCGGTAGCTTCGACGTAGCTCATGCGGGCGCAATCTTCTGGGGTGGGCTCGATATCGGCGGAAAGGCTTGATTTCGCGCCCAATTTAATGATTGCGCGCCTTCATGCAAGTCAGGCCTGCCCTGCCTTGCGCCTGAAAGCGGGCCTAATTCGGGACTTCCATGATGGTTTCCACCGGCAGGGCGCCGCCGCGGACGCGGATTTCGCGAACCGGGTAGGGAACCCGGATGCCTTCGCGCTTGAAGGCGTCCCACAGCGCCAGCATCACGTCGCTCTTGACGTTGTCCATGCCGTCGGGGTCGGCAATCCAGAAGGTGAGCGAGAACTTCATCCCGGCTTCGGCGAACTCGGTCAGGATGGAATTCGGCGGCTTGCCCTTCTGCGCGCGCGGGTGAGCGGCCGCGGTCTCGGCGGCGAGCTTGCAGACCAGCCGCGGGTCGGCGTCGTAATTGGTGCCGAAGGCGATCTTCACCAGCGTGTTCTTGTCGGTGTAGGTCCAGTTGACGACCTTCTGCGTCACCAGATCCTCGTTCGGCACCAGGAATTCGCGGCCATCGCCGGCGGCGACGGAAATATAGCGCGTCTTCATCGCGCTGATCCGCCCGGTGTTGTCGCCGATGGTGACGAGATCACCGGGCTTCACCGATTTGTCGGCGAGCAGGATGATCCCCGAGATGAAATTGGCGACGATCTTCTGCAGGCCGATACCGATGCCAACGCCGACCGCGCCGGAGAACACCGCGAGCGCCGAGAGATCGATGCCGACCGTGCCGAGCGCGATCACGATCGCGACCGCAAGCAGGCCGATGCGGATGATCTTGACCAGCAGCACCTGCACCGATGGCGTCAGATCTGTGGTCGAGTTGATCCGGCTCTCGGCGAAATTGCTGGCGATGTTGGTGAGCCAGAGCGCGATGAGCAGCAGCGCACCCGCCTTGATCACGAGCAACGGCGTCAGCCGCAGGCCGCCGAGCACGATGGCGAAAGAGTCGAGCAGGTCGACCGTCGCATCGAGCTGGCCGAGGATCGAGAGCGCCGCGACGAACCAGGCCGTGATCGACACCAGCTTGACGATGAAGGCGTTGCGCAGCACCGAGGTCAAGAGCCGGATCGCGAGCCAGGCCAGCCCCAGCTTGGCGGCGACCATCAGGAGATAGCTGCGGCTCGGCCAGGTCGCGTGGTACATGACCACGCGGGAGACGATCACGAGCAGGGTGAAAACCGCCGTCGAGGCGCTGGAGACCATCACCCGGACGAAGTGCCGGAGCGGCAGCGGCCAGCGCATCGCCAGCGAGGTCATGTCGACGCGGCTGCGAACGGCGGCTTCCGCGGCATAGGCGATGCCGGCCGCGGCCAGAATGAGCCCGAATTGCAGGTAGAACCAGGGCGAGGAGATTTCCGCCCCGACGCTGCGCGCGGTGGTCTGCACGAACTCCATGAAGTCTTTGAGGTCCATGTCTATCGGTCTCGTCGGGGAGCGGGCGGGAGGCGTTGATTCGAGCGCGCCGGAGAATCCCACAAAGGGCGCGGCCGGACCACCGATACACCGCCAAGTGAAGTGCGTTAAGGCCGCAAAATGCGGGCAGATTGCCGCGAGCGGGAGAAAATGGGTTGGCGTGGGAGTCCGCCGACGATAAGGATGCAATTCCAGCGATTTCGTACCCGGAAGGTGGATGGCTTCCCTCGACAGTGTCAGCCTCGCCATATTGCTCGGTGCCGTCCTGGTGTTGGCCGGGATCCTGTCAAGCCTGCTTGCGCTGCGCTTCGGCGCGCCCCTTCTGCTCGTCTTCCTCGCGATCGGCATGCTCGCGGGCGATTCCGGTCCCGGACAGCTGCAGTTCGACGACGTCCGAACCACCTATCTGGTCGGCTCGGTCGCGCTCGCCCTGATTCTGTTCGACGGCGGCTTGCGGACCCGCTTTGCCAGCATCCGCACCGTGCTCGCGCCTTCCATGGTGCTCGCGACCGTCGGCGTGCTGCTGACCTCGCTGATCACGGCGCCGTTCGCGAAATATGCGCTCGACCTCAACTGGACGGAGTCGCTGCTGGTCGGCGCCGTGGTGGCCTCGACTGACGCGGCCGCAGTGTTCCTGCTGGTGCATACCCAGGGCCTGCGCCTGCGCCCGCGCGTCGGCGCGACGCTGGAGGTGGAATCCGGCACCAACGATCCCTTCGCGATCTTCCTGACCCTGATGCTGGTCGAGTACATCTCGCTGGGAACAGGCACGGCCGCGCATGTGCTGATGGAGTTCGCCCAGGAGGCCGTGCTGGGCGCCGTCGTCGGGGTGATCGGCGGGCGTCTGGTCGTCATCGCGCTCAATAAGGTCGCGCTGCCGCAGGGCCTCCATGCGCCGTTTGTCACCACCGCCGCGCTCGTCATCTTCGGCGGCTCGCAGATCATGCATGCCTCAGGCTTCCTCGCGGTCTATCTCGCCGGGATCATCATCGGCAACCGCCCGACCCGCGCGCATAATTCGGTGGTGGCCTTCCTGGACGCCGCGACCTGGCTGGCGCAGATCGTGATGTTCGTCCTGCTCGGCCTGCTGGTCTCGCCGAGCCGGCTCGGCGGCAGCGTGCTGCCGGCGGTCGGGATCGCATTCGTCCTGATGCTGCTGGCGCGGCCGATCGCCGTGTTCGTCTGCCTGGCGCCGTTCCGCTTCAACTGGCGCGAAAAGATCTTCATCGCCTGGACCGGCCTGCGCGGCGCGGTCGCGATCTTCCTGGCCTCGATCCCGATGCTGGTCGGGCTGTCGAAGGCCTATCTCTATTTCGACGTCGCCTTCGTCGTCGTCATCATCTCGCTCCTCCTGCAAGGCTGGACCCTGGGGCCGGCCGCGCGCAAGCTGCACGTGGCGCTGCCGCGCGCCGAACGCGGCCCGCGCCGTGTCGAATTGGACTTGCCCGGCCAGCTCGAGCAGCAGCTCGTCGGCTATCCGGTGCGGTCCAAGAGCCTGTATTTTCGCCGCGGCCTGATCCCGTCCTGGTCGAAGCCGACGCTGGTGATCCGCAAGGAGAACATTTTGACGCCGGCGGAAGCCGAGCCGATCGCGCCCGGCGATTACATCTATCTGCTGGCGCCGCCGGAAAAGGCCGAATCGCTTGACCGCTTCTTCGTCGACATGCAGCCGAGCTCAGCGCCGGACCCGCATCTGCTGGGCGACTTCATGGTCTCCGGCGAGCACACGCTCGCCGAGCTCGCGGAGATCTACGGCGTGGAGGTCGGCGAGGACGAGCGCGGGCACACGCTCGCTGATTATTTCGACGTCCATCTCGACCGCGCGCCGAAAGAGGGCGCGGAGCTCGTGCTGGATCCGATCGTGCTCGTGGCGCGCTCCATCTCCGGTGGCCGAGTCAACGTCGTCGGCCTGCGCCTGCCGGAAGACGAGGAAACGCCCGCGCCGCTGACGCGCAGGCAGGTCCTGCGGCGCAAGCTGGCGGATCTGTGGAGCTCGGTGGCTGGGGTTTAACGCCACATCCGCGTTGGCGGTCATTGATGAAGCGCACGTCTGCTTCTTCGTCGTCCTGGCCTAGTGCGCAATTGCGCACAGGCGCCAGGACCCATACCCACCGTCAGCTGTTTTGCGAAGGCTGGTGGTGACGATCTGGCCCACCCACTCTCCTCTCTGGGGTAATGGGTCCTGGCTTTCGCCGGACGACGGCGGAGAGCGATGGCGACAACGCTGGAACCGCCCCCAAATCGCCGCAACCGCCGAAGATTTGCGCGTCTTCGTGACCGCTGCTCCCGGAACGCTCCGCGATGCCGCTCGTTCTTAGCGGCGTAAACGCATCCGACAGGAGTAATCCATGCGAAAGCTCATCTTGCCGGCCATCGTCGCGATCGGGCTCGGATCGGCCGCGCCCGCGATGGCCTATGACACCGGCGATCAGATCTCGATGCAGGTCGCGCTCGACGTCGCCACCGACATCGGCGTCATGACCGTCTCGCACACCGAGTTCCTCGGCGACGAATGGCAGATCGAAGGCCGTGATCGCGCCGGCCGCTGGATGGAGGTCGATGTGGACGCGCGAACGGGTGAGGTGCGCAACGTCGATCGCGGCTGGTAGTGGCGGGTCTCGGTAGCGGTGTCGGCGAGGATCACTCGGCCGGCACCGCCACCATCCAATGCAGCGCGATCGCCGCTCGCGGTACGATCCATTACCCCGGGGAGTAGTTTTGCGAACACCGGCAGTTACGTTTTCTTCGCTGGTACGCACACCACCTGCCGCTGATAGATCACGCGGTATGGGTCCTGGCTTTCGCCAGGACGACGGCGGAGGGTGGGCCGGCGGCTTGCCTCATCCGTTGCCTGCTCAACGGACCCCTCACGTCAGCACCTTCACCCCGCCGAACGACGTCACGCGGCCCTGCTTCAGCATCACGATCTGCGTCGCGAGCTGGCGCAGCTCGGCGACGTCGTGGCTGACATAGACCATGGGGACGTTGGCCTCATCGCGCAGCCGCACCAGATAGGGCAGGATCTCCAGCTTGCGGCCCTCGTCGAGCGCGCCGAGCGGCTCGTCGAGCAGCAGCAGGCGCGGCCGCGACAGCAGCGCGCGACCGAGCGCGACGCGCTGGCGCTCGCCGCCGGAGAGCTTTCCGGGGCGGCGACCCTGCAGCGCGCCGATGTCGAGCAGCTCGATGACGCGCTTGTGCTGCGCCGGATCGGGCGCGAGGTGGTTCATCCGCCTGCCATAGTCGAGATTTTGCGCGACGTTGAGATGCGGAAACAGCCGCGCATCCTGGAACACATAGCCGATGCGGCGGCGCCAGGTCGGCACATGAATGCCGGCCGCGCTGTCGTCGACCGTCTCGCCGTCGATCACGATGGTGCCGCGGTCGGGCCGCAGCAGCCCCGCGATCATGTTGACCAGCGAGGTCTTGCCGGCGCCCGACGCTCCGAACAGTCCGATGACGCGGCCTTCGCTCGCGAAGGACGCGGACAGCGAGAACTCGCCGAGCTGCTTTTCGATGTCGACGCGCAGCATGGTCAATTCCCGTGCAGGCGCGCGGTGGCGCGGCGGGCGAACCATTCGGCCGCGATCAGCGCGCCGAGCGCCAGCACGATCGAGACGATCACGAGCCGTCCCGCGGCGGCGTCGCCGTCCGGGGTCTGGATCAGCGAATAGATCGCGGACGAAATCGTCTGGGTCTCTCCGGGAATGTTGGAGACGAAGGTGATGGTCGCGCCGAACTCGCCGATCGCCTTGGCAAAGCCAAGCACCATGCCGGCGAGCACGCCGGGCAGCGCCAAGGGCAGCGTCACCGTGAAGAACACTTTGAAAGGAGTGGCGCCGAGGGTCTCGGAGGCCTGCTCGAGCCGGCGGTCGATCGCCTCGATCGACAACCGCATCGGGCGCACCAGCAGCGGAAACGCCATCAGGCCGCAGGCAAGCGCGGCACCGGTCCAGCGGAAGGCGAATACGATGCCGAGATGGTCCGCCAGGAAAGCGCCGACGAGTCCGCGGCGGCCGAAAGTGAGCAGCAGCAGATAACCCGTGACGACCGGCGGCAGCACCAGCGGGAGATGCACCAGCGCATCGAGCACCGACTTGCCCCAGAAATCACGCCGCGCGAGCAGCCATGCCAGCGCAATGCCGAACGGCGTTGCCACCAGCGTCGCGATCACGGCAACCCTGAGCGAGAGCAGGATCGCGGTCCATTCGGCGGGAGAGATGTCGAGCATCAAATCGCAAATTAAGTAGAGGGGCTGATCAGGAACTTGAAACCGTATTTTTCGAGAATGGTCTTGGCGGCGGTCGAGCGCAGGAAGGCGAGATAGTCGCTTGTGTCGCCCTTTGCCGTCGCGGTCGCAGCGACGGGATAGATGATCGGCGGATGCGAATCCGCCGGGAAGGTGCCGACGATCTTCACGCCGGGCTCGACCTTGGCATCGGTGGAATAGACGATGCCGAGGTTGGCCTCGCCACGCGCGACCAGCGTCAGCGCGGCACGCACGCTCTCGGCCATCGCGAATTTCGGCTCCGCCGCCTGCCAGGCGCCCAGGCTCGTCAGCGCCGCCTTGGCATATTTCCCGACTGGTACGGACTTGACGTCGCCGGTCGCGATCCTGCCGTCGCCGGCGAGTTTTGCGAGGTCGAACCCCTGCCCGATGGGGACGTTGTCGAGCCTGGAATCCTTCGGCGCAATCAGCACGATGCTGTTGCCGAGCAGATTGACCCGGGTCGGCTCGTTGATAGTCTTCTTGGAGATCGCGTAATCCATCCAGTCGGTGTCGGCGGAGACGAATACATCGGCCGGCGCGCCCTGCTCGATCTGCCTGGCGAGCACGGAGCTTGCGGCATAGCTGACGATGAATTTGACGCCGGTCCTGGCGGTGTAGGCGGCGTCGACCTCGTCGAGCGCGTTCTTCATCGAGGCGGCCGCGAACACGGTGATGGTCTTGTCCTCGGCTCCAGCAGGCGAAAGGCCCGCGGCCAGAAGGAATAAAGCTGAAAAAAGCACGGAAAGGCGGGACATCGGCAGCGCTCCATGCGCGCGCTCAGGGCACGCAAGGCGGCGCGCGCAAGACGGCGTGGGTTGAATGAGGCTTGCGACCGGCGGAAGCGCTGTTCCGGCAGGCCCGACGGACTTACGGTCCGGCAAGCGATCGCTGGGTCATCATAACAGGGTGGCGGAACAGGTCAAAGGCGACGGTTCGCATAGCGCCAACCAGGAATTCGTCATCCTGGCGGAGAGTTTTACGGCTTCGCATTGCCCGCGTGCAGCACGGCCTTGCACGCCGCCGGCATCTGCGCCAGCGTCATCGGCGGTTTCGGCTTCGGGGGCTCCGGCGGGGGTTTGGGGTGCAGCACGCCGTCGCTGAACCAATAGGCGAGATCGGAGGGCTTGCAGCCTTCGTCCTCGGATTGCGACGGCTGGCCCTCGCAGTCGCTCGCGCCCGCCGGGCAGTGCATGCGGATGTGGAAGTGATAGTCGTGGCCCCACCACGGCCGGATCTTCGACAGCCAGGAACGGTCGCCCTTGGCCTCGCGGCACAGCGCCTTCTTGATCGCGGCATTGACGAAGATGCGCTGCACCGCCGGCTCCTGCGCCGCGTCGCGCAGCACCAGCACATGGCCCGGCGTGAACACCTTCGGATCGATGTCGAGCCGGTCCGGGCGCACCATCATCACCGCCGACATGTCCTCGCGCTCCTCGCGCGATAAGCGATGGTCAGGCATCGGCGTCAGCCAGATGTCGGCATCGAGGCCGATCTGGTGGCTGGCATGGCCGGACAGCGCCGGCCCGCCGCGCGGCTGGGCGATGTCGCCGACCAGGATGCCCGGCCATCCCGCGTCCTTGTGCGCTCTTGCCGCAAGCCGCTTGATCAGCGCGATCATCGCGGGGTGACCATAGCTGCGGTTGCGCGACAGCCGCATCACCTGCCAATTGTCGCCGTTGAGCGGCATCTGCTCGGCGCCGCCGATGCAGCCCTTCACATAGGAGCCGATGACGTGCGCCGGTCCCTTCGACGGCAGCAGCTTTCGCGCGAACAGCTCCTTGGCGCCGATAGTGGGATCGTTTGGATTGGCGAGCGGCGGCAGCGGCTTTGGGTTGACGCTGCCCTTGTCCTGGGCCAGCGCGTCGCCGGCGGCCAGGAGCGTCATGACGAGCAGGAGAGGGGCGAGGCGGCGGGGACTCATGTTGACATTCTTATAACCCAACACAGCGTCAGGGTTAAGGAACAGTCCTTCCGCTGAAATATCGTCTCGAAGTCGTAGTTCCCGGTGCGTCGGCCGGCCGGTTTTTAACAATGCGATAACCCTCTCATGCATTGACCAAAATTCGTGCGTGGGACGCGTACTCACCCCCTTCTGCATGCAAGCGCGCGGGATCCCGGAAATGATTCAAGGCAGCGCGCAATTTTGCGCCATCTCGTTCTCCGATGACGACAATGCGATGCGCTTGGAGCGCCCATCGGCACGGCCGCGCCTTGCAAACGGGCAATGAGGGCTGTTTTGTCGAGACTGCCAGACCGTGCGTCCCATCGCCATGCCACCCAGGATTACCTTTTTTTCAGACACTTGCCCCAAGAGTTGCGGGGCTGGGTGCGACTGGGACGAGTGAAGTTGAGTTTGGGGTTTCGAAAGCCGAAAAAGCGAATGGGCAGCGTGCTCGGCGGCCTGCACCCGCGCAAGCCGCGCTTTGCGCGCCCCCCTCATCTTCCGTCCGAACGCGACGAAGTTCTGCGCAGCCGTGCCGAGGCTGAGGCCGCGATCGCGGAAGCGCGCAAATCCCATGAGCGCCTGCGCCAGGCCATCGAGATCCTGCCGCAAGGCATCGTGTTTCTCGACGCCGAGGGCCGCTACGTCCTCTGGAACAAGCAATACGCGGAGATCTACAGCAAGACCGCCGATCTGTTCGAGGAAGGCGCGCGCCTCGAGGACACGCTGCGCATCGGCGTCGCCCGCGGCGACTATCCCGAGGCTGCCGGCCATGAGGAAGAATGGATCGCCGAGCGGCTGCAAAGGCTCTATCAGCCCGGCGCGCGCCACGAACAGAAGCTGGCGGACGGCCGCGTCATCCTGATCGACGAGCGGCTGACCGACGACGGCGGCGTCGTCGGCCTGCGCGTCGACATCACCGAGCTGAAGCAGCGCGAGGCCTCGTTTCGCCTGCTGTTCGACGGCAATCCCGTCCCAATGATCGTCTGCGCGCTGGACGATGAGCGCATCCTCGGCGTCAACGATGCCGCGGTCGCCCATTACGGTTACAGCCGCGCCGAGTTCGAGCGGCTGACGATCCGTTCCCTTCAGGCTTTCGACAGTGAGCCGCCCTGGACCGCCGATGCGGCCGGCGAGGAGCAGGCCGGACGCACCTGGAAGCACGTCAGGGCCGACGGCGCCCTGATCGACCTTGCGATCTATTCGCGCGAACTGATCTATGCCGAGCGGCCCGCGGTGCTGCTCGCGCTGATGGACATCACCGAGCGCAAGCGCGCCGAGGCGCGGCTCGCCTTCATGGCCCAGCATGACGGGCTGACCGGTCTGCCAAACCGCAATCTGCTGCGCCAGCAGGTCGACGAGATGCTGCTGCATACGAGGCGCAGCACCGACAAGGTCGCCCTGCTGATGCTGGGGCTCGACAATTTCAAGGCGGTCAACGACACGCTGGGACACGCGGTCGGCGACAAGCTGCTGCGTGGCGTCGCCAAGCGGCTGCGTTCGACCTTGCGCGAGAACGACGCGCTGGCGCGGCTGAACTCGGACGAGTTCGCCATCGTGCAGAGCGGCCTGACGCGTCCCGAGGATGCGGTGCTGCTGGCCAAGCGCCTGCTCGAAGCCATCGCCGATCCCTATCTGCTCGACGGCCATTCCGTGGTGGTCGGTGCCTCCATCGGCATCGCGATGGCGCCGGGCGACGGCGACGATTCCGAAAAGCTGCTCAAGAGCGCCGACATGGCGCTGTCGCGCGCCAAGCTGGATGCGCGCGGATCGTTCGCGTTCTTCGAGGCGGCGCTCGATGCGAAAGCGCAGACCCGCCGCAAGATCGAGGTCGAGCTGCGCGACGCCATTCAGAACGACGTGCTGCGGCCGTACTATCAGCCGCTGATCGACCTCCAGAGCGGCCGCATCACCGGCTTCGAGGCGCTGGTGCGCTGGCCGCATGCCGAGCGCGGCATGGTCTCGCCGGCCGAGTTCATTCCGGTCGCGGAAGAAACCGGGCTGATCAATCCGCTCGGCGGCCTGATGCTGCGCCGGGCCTGTCACGATGCCGCGACCTGGCCGGACGACGTCCGCGTCGCCGTCAACCTGTCGCCGCTCCAGTTCCGCAGCGGCAATCTGCTTTCGGTGGTGACGGATGCGCTGAAGCATTCCGGCCTGCCGCCGCGGCGGCTCGAACTCGAGATCACGGAGACGCTGCTGCTGGAGAAAAGCGCCCAGGTGCTGGCGACGCTGCACGCGCTGCGCGCGCTCGGCGTGCGCATCTCAATGGACGATTTCGGCACCGGCTATTCCAGCCTGAGCTATCTGCGCAGCTTCCCGTTCGACAAGATCAAGATCGACCAGTCCTTCGTGCGCGATCTCGGCGCCAATCGCGAGGCACAGGCGATCATTCGCTCGATCGTCAGCCTCGGCAAAGGCCTCGGCGTCACCATCACCGCCGAAGGCGTCGAGACCGAAGCCGAGCTGAGCTGCCTCCGCACTGAGGGCTGCGACGAAGGCCAGGGCTTTCTGTTCAGCAAGGCCCGGCCGAATGCGCAGATCATCAGCCTGCTCGCCGCGCAGCGCGGCATCGACGGCGTAGGCGAGGACGCCGCGCTGGTGGCCTAGGGTTAAGGTGCTGACCTGTTGTCTTGCGTCTCGAGATGCACAAACCCGGAAATTCAGTGGCCGACAAGTGTTACGGCCTCGGCAGGAGCGGTTTCATGGGACCGCACGAATACAAAACGGGATGCCGCGGGGATCTGTGCGTCGGCGCTGCCATCCTGGCCGATGAGGATAAGTCCCGCGCCGCCATTGGCTACATTCAAGATGACGGGGGCGCCCTGCCAGGTCCTGATTGGCTCCATTCCGATGATGAGAAACTCACCGATCGGCTGGTCGAAATATTGAAGCCTCAGTTGTGGTCCGACTTCTGCAGCCGCCAGGCCGAAACCCAATTGTTTGGCGCGCGCGTAGATGTCTGCCAGCAACGCAGTGTCGGTCCGAAAGCCCAGTTCGGCTGCCGACACCGTGAAAAGCTCTACGCTCGTTGTCGTGGCGCTCACGGTAAACGTCGGCCGCGCGAGAATTTCGCCGGCCGAGTTTCCGATGCCACAACCTGCCGCATCCAAAGCGTTACTGAGGGCGAAGAAGTTTGCAAACGTCCCGATCCTGATCGTCTTCCACGCAGGGACATCGACGGCGGATTTGATTGGGATTTGCGGCCCAGACGGCGCTTGCTTGAGCTTCAGGTGATTCCGCAGGACGTCTCGCGCCGAGCATTGAGCCACGGCCTCGCTCGCAAACAGGAAAGTGCATGCGATGCAGAGGATGGCGATAATGAGAATGCCACCATGGTGCCATCCCGGCGAACGCCCCTGAATGGCATGGCAACTGACTTTCCTGCCAGCTGTTCGGCCCATAACGGACCTCTCTTGCGCAAATCCAGCGCGCTAAGAAGAATTCGGAATCATCACTTCCATGTGGTCGGCGCGGTTACAGCGGAAAAGCTGTCGTTCCTATAGCTATGGAAATTAGTCGGAGAAAATTCACGAAGGTTCAGCGACGAAGACGCCGGAGGGCAACTCAATATAGGTCAGCGTGCGTGCACTTTCGTAACTGCTCGACGTCAGCGGTCCCCTGAAAGGATCATCTTACCGACATCCTCGTAATGCGTGTCGCGCGCCTGGATCTGCTGAGCGATGGCGTGCATGTCGCGAAAGCGGCGCTCGAACGGATTGCTGCGGAATACGGCGGTCGCGCCGGCCATGTGATAGGCGGTGTCGACCACTTTGGCCGATTGGTGGATGGTCCAGGTCGCGGCGAGGCGAACCGAGCCCCGATGTGCCGCGCTGAATTCGCCGGTCGTACAGAGATCGCGCCACATCGCACTTGCCGTCGCATAGAGATAGGCGCGCGCGGCCCGCAGGTCGCCCTCGGTGCGGCCGATCAGGCCCTGGACCGCCTGGTTGTCGCGCATGGCGCTTGCCGCCAGCGACTGATGCTTGCCGCGCGCCAGCGCGATCGCGGCATCCAGCGTGGCGCGCGCCACGCCGAGCGACACCGCGGCAAAGCCGAGGCTGAACGTCGAGCCGGTGCCGATCCTGTAAAGAGGACCCTGCTCGCGTAGCGCGGACGGCACGTCACGAAACGCGGTGAAGCGCTCGGGGATGAACAGGTCGGCGACCTCGTAGGAATCGGTGCCGGTGCCGGCGAGCCCGATCGCCTGCCAGACGTCGTGCAGCACGCCGCTCGCGACCGGAAACAGGATGGTGCGCACCTCCGCCGAGCCGTCGGCATTTTTCCGCGGCGCGCCGTCGGCTCCGACGATGCGGACATGCGCGCCGAGCCAGCTCGCCTGCCGCGAGCCGGAGGCAAAATCCCAGCGCGCCGTGACGCGATAGCCGCCTTCGACCGCCCGCGCCTCATGCGCGATCGCGCCCCAGGCGAGGATGCCCGGCGCCGTGTTGAAGATCTCCTGCGCGGTGTCGTGGTCGAGCGAGGCCGCGATCATGGCGCAGACCGTGCATTGGCCGAGGCACCAGGCGGTGGAGGCATCCGCTTTCGCGATCTCCTCCAGCATCTGCATGAAGGCTTCCGGCGGCGCTTCGGCGCCACCAAGGTTCTGCGGCAGCAGCGCGCGATAGAGCCCGTTCTCGATCAGCGCGCCGACGACGGGATCGGTCAGTCGCCGCGTCCGCTCGATCTCGTCGGCTTCGCGCGCGATCAGCGGCGCAATAGCCCGTGCCCGCTCGACGAGGCCAAATCCGGAAGTTGCGTTCATGCGCGTTTCCTCGCCCATTCTACCGTGAGCGGTCAATCGCACGATGGTGATCTATTTGGCGAGGGGGATCAAGTTGGTGTGGCGTCAATCCGGCCATCGCCACGTGAAGTGCGGAATCAGAGATGATCGCGCAAGCTCGAAAGGCTCACGCCGGGCCAAGAAACTATTGGGGCTGCTCCGACATTATCGTTTTCCAGAAGAGCATGATACTGTTCCGAAACAGGCAGCGATTTTGGCCTCCAACCGGCAGCGGCAAATGTCCTCGTCTGATGCTCCGATGAAACGCAGTGACGCAGCCCGCAGAGGGCGGAGACAGACGAAGACCCTATTGCTGATTTTAGCCATCGGATTTCTCGTTTTCGGTGCCGCTGCGGGCACGTTGTATTACGCGCTGCGGCCGATAACGCTTCGGATTGCCGTCGGACCGCCGGGAAGCAACGATCACAAGGTGATCGAGGCGATGACCGAGGCCTTTGCCAACGAAAGCAGGACGGTGAGGTTGTCTCCGATCGCGACCGCCGGAGCGGCCGAAGCTCTCGCTCTGCTCGGTGCCGGCAAGGCCGACCTTGCGGTCGGTCGCGGCGATCTGGAAATGCCGGCCGACGCGCAAACAGTCGTCATCTTGCGCAAGAACTTCGTCGTGCTGTGGTCTTCTTCGGGACCGGCGGGCAAGGGCTCCAAGCGAAAGCCGGCGCCCAAAATCAAGGAGGTCGCCGATCTCGCAGGGCGCAGGGTGGGGGTGATCGGCGCGACCCCGGCGAACGCCGCGTTGCTGAGAGTCATCCTGAGCGCCGCCGGTGTGGAGCCGGACAAGGTCACGGTCACTCAATTCGGCACTGGCCAGCTCGAGGAGCTGGCGCGTGACCCGAGCCTCGACGCCTTCATGGCTGTCGGTCCGCTCGACAGCAAGATAACTGCCGACGCCGTCGCCGCGACCGCCCGGGCGCGTGGCGAGCCGAAATTTCTCGCGATCGACGCATCGGAAGCCATCGCCCTGAAGCATCCGCGTTATGAATCGGAGGAAATTCCGCCAAGCATTTTCAATGCGAATCCAGCCTGGCCCGATGACAAGGTGGAGACCGTCAGTGTCAGCCATTTGATCGTCGCCCGGAAAGCCTTGTCCGAAACGACAGTGTCAGCGTTTTACCGCCAGCAATTTGCCCTCCGGCAGGCGATTGCCAGGCAGGTGCCTGGCGCTGCGCAAATCACCAAGCCGGACACCGAGAAGGAAGCCGAGCTGCCGGTTCATCGGGGAGCGGCGGCCGTGATCGACGGGACCGAGCGCACCTTCCTCGACAGATATGGCGACTACTTCTGGTTTGCGCTCCTGCTTCTCTCCGGCATTGGCTCGGCCGGCGCCTGGCTGCGTCAATATCTGAATCGGGATGAACGCGACGAGAACACTGGCCATCGCAACAGAATTCTGGCGCTGGTTTCCAAGGTGCGCACCGCGGAATTCGACCACGAGCTATTGGCCATGCAGCAGGAGGTCGACGCCATCATCGTCG
Source organism: Bradyrhizobium sp. CW1 (assembly GCF_023100665.1). Taxonomy (NCBI): domain Bacteria; kingdom Pseudomonadati; phylum Pseudomonadota; class Alphaproteobacteria; order Hyphomicrobiales; family Nitrobacteraceae; genus Bradyrhizobium; species Bradyrhizobium sp. CW1. The sequence goes on along the minus strand of NZ_CP064684.1, from coordinate 7,722,609 downwards.
AAACACTTGGCTGCTACGATGACGGCGCCATCGAGGAAGAGGAGCTGGCAGCCTTCGGCCTGGTGCTCGAACTGTTCGATCATGCGCTCAGCGAGAGGCGCGCAGCGTTGCAAACCCCTCCTTCGAACGTGCTCGCCGCGCGGCGGTAGCGATACCGGCTTTGGTATCCGGAAGTTGCGTTCATGCGCGTTTCCTCGCCCATTCTTGGTGTGAGCGGTAAGGAGGCAATCGTGGTCTATCCGGCGGGGAGGATCAAGCTGGTCCTAGCGTCGGTCTCGCCAGCTCGCGCTGACACGGGCGACATCACAGCTCGGGCAGACCCGACGGCGGCCTGCGTGCGTTGGCTGCTTGCTCGAAGGCATACGCCAGACGCAGCAGCTTGTGCTCGCTCCAGGCGCGCCCTGCGAAAGTGACGCCGAGCGGATAGTCGGGCGTGTCTTTGCCGTCGTCTGTCCCCGAGACGAATCCGCCGGGCACCATGACGCTGGGATAACCTGCCTTGGCGGCGATTGCGGCGCCATAGGCGCCGGGGAATAGCACCGCGTCGAGCTCGTGCTGGTTCATATAGGCGTCCATGCCGCGCGTCCTGGCGGAGAGCAGGTCCATGGCACGTGCGGACTTGTACTCGGGCTCGCTCAGATCGCCCCTGGTCAAGTCAGCGGCGAGGAAGTGGTCCTGTCCGAAACGCAGCGCATTGTCGGCGTTTGCTGCGTTGAAGGCCACGATGTCGGCCATGGTCTTGATGTCAGTGTTGGTCGCCCAATCCCTCAGGTAGAGATTGAGATCGTGCTTCAGCTCGTACAGAAAGACGACCGGCGGCCTTGCGACCGTGCCTTTGTGGGCGCTGAGCGGATTGCGGTTGAGCACAGCCATGGTCGTGCCCGGCCCACCGATCCAGCCAAGTGTGGGCATGCTGGCGCGCACGATGACGGCGCCGAGATCCTCCAGCACCTTGATCACCTCAGCCATCAGCTTGGCCGACTTCGCCGGCAGCTTGCCGTAATAGCAATCGTTCAGCGGGTCAGCGGGGTCGCTCGGCACGCCGATGCGCGCGCCCTTCATCGCGTCGGCGACGAGGCCGGCGGTGTAGTCGGCCGGCCGCCGCTGCTCTTGCGTCGCTGGGTCGAGCGGGTCCTTGGCAGCCAGCACATTCAGCAACATCGCGGCATCGCGCACCGTGCGCGTCATCGGACCGGCGGTGTCCTGGCTGTGCGCAAGCGGCAGGATGCCGGCGCGGCTGATCAGCCCGACGCTCGGTTTCACGGTGACGAGGCCGTTCAGGCTGGCGGGGTGCAGCAGCGAGCCCGAGGTTTCGGTACCGATCGAGGCCGCGCACAGTCCGGCCGCCACCGCGACCGCCGAACCCGAGCTTGAGCCCCCTGGGGTCAGAACCGGGATGCCGTGCTCGTCCATCAGCCCTGGTGCGTAGGGGTTCTTACCTGCCCGCCCAGCGATGAATAGCCCGAGGGCATGTCGATCGCGAGCATGTTGGCGAACTCCGTCAGGTTCGCCTTGCCCAGGATCACCGCGCCGGCGCTCCGCAGCAGCTTGACGATGGTGGCATCATCCCTGGCGCGCGCGCCCTCCAGCGCCAGCGAGCCCGCCGTGGTCGGCTGTTCGTCTCCGGTCGCGATATTGTCCTTGAGTAGGATAGGGACGCCCGCCAGCGGCCGCTGGGCCGACGGCCTCGTGCCGGCGAGCGCATCGGGATTGAGTGCACGGACCGAGTTGAGCTTAGGCCCGTCGCGGTCATAGGCCGCGATGCGCGCGAGATAGAATTCCGCCAGCGCTCTCGCGGTGATCCGTCTGCCGGCCAAGGCATCGATGACGTCGCTCATGGGCGCGTGCGCGAGCATCTGCATGGTCGACGCCGGCGGCTCAGTCAGGCCAGCTCTAGGAAGCTCGGACATTTGCCTTTCCTTGCTCCATTCCATCGCGAGTGCGAGAGGCACTATCGTGGCGGATTTGGCGGGGAGGATCAATGAGGGGCGATGGGTTTCGCAAGCGCCAAGCCCATCTTACGAACTGCCATCGAGCAATCGCTCCATGACGATCGTGCGTTCGTCACCATGATAGCTGTCGCGCGCCGCCCTGAATCCAAGGCCGGCGTAGAAGGTTTCAGCGGTGATTGAGGAAGAAAGGGTCAGCGAAGGGATGTTGCGCTCGCGTGCGGTACGCTCGATCTCGGCCATCAGCAGCTTGCCGATGCCGCGGGCCTGAACGTGTGGAGCGACGAAGACAGTGCGGACGACGGACCCGTCGAGGCTCGCGGTCCCGACGATGCGGCTGCGGATGGTAGCGACAAAAACGGTGCGTTGCCCAATGAGCTGCCGCACAGCGTCCGGACTGAAGCCGCGCACGATCCTTTCGATGACCTCGTTCGGATAATCCTTCGCGTTGGTTTCCCGCAGTGCACGCACGATGACCGCGCTGATATGAGCGGCGTCATCTTCAAGTGCAGGACGGATTGTGCATTCCATGGGCCACTCCAGTTCGCGGCGTGAAAAGCACAAAGACCGCTCGCTATTGCAGTCCCAGACCGCTGCAGTACCACGCCATGTCTTCGTGTCTCCAGCCGCGCTTGACGCCTGATTCCTTGCATTCATTGTAGGTCTTGAAGTTAGCTCCGTTTCGGCAGCCTGACGGATAGCTCCCAAAGCCGCCACCCGAGGTGGAACATGCGACCGAACTGGCCGCCGTGGTCGGGGCGACAGTGGCTTTGGGTGCTGCGTTCGCTGATGTGATCGACAAAATCAGCAAGCCCCCTAACGCAAGAACCGACGCTTTCATTGCATTCTCCTGATGGAACGATGCGTATACTATCTCAGGATGCATTATAGCTGGAGGCGCAACCTGAATGAAAGAGACCCGCGCTGCGGGCGCCCTCTGGTTTTCCATTCAACACCAAACCGGACAGCGTTGGTTCCTCTGAAGGAACGGTCAGGAGCTCAAGGCGTTTGAGGTAGCGAAAGGACACTTGCATGACCGAGAAATTCGATCCGGCACCGCCGGACAAGAACGCGGAAGATCTCAAGCGTGGCATCCGACGCGACAAGGCCAGGGACGACGAGCTGGACAAGGGCTTGAAGGACAGTTTCCCGGCGTCGGACCCGGTGAGCAGCACCCAGGCGTCCAAGGCAACACCGGACGCATGAAGGAGGGATAGACTATGGGCCTCGCAGCCTATGATATTGTTGGCAGGGACGGTGCCTGGCACGTCGACCACGATGGCGAAATCCGGAACACTTACCAGACCAAGGAAGCCGCTTTCGAGGCGGCTGTGGCCGCGGCATCGCTCGCCATGCGGCAGGGTCATTCCGTCCGGCTAACGGTGCCGGAGAGCGAGAACACCGTCGGCGCAGAAAATTCGGGCGGATGACCTTCGAGAGCATCCTGGTTCTACACGGCCGCCAGCAAATGGGCGGGCGCAAACGGCTTGCGCAAAAAGGTCGTGTTGGGCGGCAGCGGCGCCATCACCGTCCCGGACATCAGCACGATGTTGAGCCCCGGATGAGCACTGCGAGCGTATTCTGCGAGCTCAAGCCCGGTCATTCTCCCTGCGAGGTTGTGATCGGTGATGAGCGCCCGCAGCTCCGTGCCCGTCGAGGCCACGATAAGCTCCGCGGCTTCCGCAGTGGCGCACTCGACGACTTCGAACCCTTCGTCCTTGAGAAGGTCGGACAGAACTTCGCGCTGGAGTGAGTCGTCCTCGACCAGCAGCATGACGAAATTCGACATGCGGTCATTCCCAACTTATCGGATGTTAATGCGCATCCCGGAAGATTGTTCGGTTGTGATGTCTTCGTTCGGCGCTCCTTGCGCCACGGCATGATCAGTCGAACATGTTGCATTCTCCTTGAGGTTTCGACGCAGGCGCCGAAGCGGGGGTCGAACAGGAGCGGCAATGGCAATCGTCTTCATCACCGGCAGCACGGACGGTCTGGGCCGCGCAGCTGCCCAGTCTCTGCTCGAACAGGGCCACCAGGTCGTCCTGCACGCACGATCAGCGGAACGTGCGACCGCAATCTCCGAGCTTGAATCGCATTCCGCACGGGTCGTGATCGGCGATCTCAAGAGCGCCGCCCAGACGAGACACGTGGCAGATCAGGTCAACGCAATCGGACGAATGGACGCGGTCATCCACAACGCCGGGGTCTATACCGAGCGCAGCCGCGGCCCGACGCCCGAAGGCCACGCCACCACCCTGGCAATCAACACGCTCGCGCCCTATTTGCTCACCGCCCTGATGAAGCGCCCCGATCGGCTGGTGTATCTCAGCAGCGGACTACATCGCGGCGGAGAGGGATCGTTGAGCGATCTCGACTGGACGAGGCGAACCTGGGATCCGGCCAAGGCGTACGCGGAGAGCAAACTGCACATGGTCGCACTGGCCTTTGCCTTGGCGCGGCGTTGGCCGCAGGTGCTGAGCAACGCCGTCGATCCCGGCTGGGCGCGCACCAAAATGGGCGGTGCCGGAGCGCCGGTCGGCGTGGCCACCGGACAACGGACGCAGACCTGGCTCGCTGTGAGCGATGATCCCGCCGCCCTGGTCAGCGGTCGTTACTGGCATGACCTCCGGCAACAAGAGCCGGCGCACGAAGCAGTTGATCCCGATTTTCAGGAGCGGCTTCTGGACAGGCTGGGCGAGTTGACGGGAGTGATGCTTCCACCGGCGTAGAAGCAATTCGCCTGAAGCCCACATCTTCCCAAAGCGTCGGGAGGCCGATGCTGCCTCTCATGCGCACGGCATTGCCACGTGCTGCATGATGCCATCATGCCCCTGTTTTGCCCGACGAGTCAAACGAAATTCTGAAAATCAAAAGTTCAATCCGAACAAGCCCCTCGCTACTGTGCATGGGGTTGTTTTCGCGTTTTTTTGTTTTCGGTCCCGAAAAGCGCGGACCGGACCTGTCTCGCCGCGCTCGCGGCGGCCTAAAGCCGTCGCCTCAGCTGTCCACCTTCAACGCGGCGATGAAGGCTTCCTGCGGGATGTCGACCTTGCCGAACTGCCGCATCTTCTTCTTGCCTTCCTTCTGCTTCTCCAGAAGTTTGCGCTTACGCGTGATGTCGCCGCCGTAGCACTTTGCGGTGACGTCCTTGCGCAGCGCGCGCACCGTCTCTCGCGCGATCACCTTGCCGCCGATCGCCGCCTGGATCGGGATCTGGAACATGTGCGGCGGGATCAAATCCTTCATCTTCTCAACCATGGCGCGGCCGCGCCCCTCGGCGCGGGTGCGATGCACCAGCATCGAGAGTGCGTCGACCGGCTCGTTGTTGACCAGGATCTGCATCTTGACCAGATCGGCCGGCTTGTAGTCGGTGAGATGATAGTCGAACGAGGCGTAGCCCTTGGAGACCGACTTCAGGCGGTCGTAGAAGTCGAACACGACCTCGTTGAGCGGCAGATCGTATTTCACCATGGCGCGGGAGCCGACATAGGTCAGCTCCTTCTGCGAGCCGCGGCGGTCCTGGCACAGCTTCAGCACGCTGCCGAGATATTCGTCGGGGGTGAGGATCGTGGCCTCGATCCAGGGCTCCTGGATCTCCGCGATCTTGACCACATCAGGCATGTCGACGGGATTGTGAATCGAGATTTCCTGTCCGTCGGTCAGGCTCATCTTGTAGATCACGCTCGGCGCGGTCGCGATCAGGTTGAGATCGAATTCGCGCGACAGACGCTCCTGGATGATCTCCAGGTGCAACAGCCCGAGGAAGCCGCAGCGGAAGCCGAAGCCGAGTGCGGCCGAGGTCTCCATCTCGTAGGAGAAGCTGGCATCGTTGAGGCGCAGCTTGCCCATCGCCGCGCGCAAGGTCTCGAAGTCGTCGGCGTCGGCGGGGAACAGGCCGCAGAACACCACGGGAATGGCCGGCTTGAAGCCCGCCAGCATCTCGGTGACCGGCTTCTTGTCGTCGGTGATGGTATCGCCGACACGGGTGTCGGCCACTTCCTTGATCGCGGCGGTGATGAAGCCGATCTCGCCGGGGCCGAGCTCGTCGACCTGCGTCATCTTCGGGGTAAAGAAGCCGACGCGCTCGATGTCATAGGCCGCGCCCGTGCCCATCATGCGGACCCGGCTGCCCTTCTTCATGACGCCGTCGACGACGCGGATCAGCACCACCACGCCGAGATAGACGTCGTACCAGCTGTCGACGAGCAACGCCTTCAGCGTCGCTTCGCGATCACCCTTCGGCGGCGGCAGGCGGGTGACGATCGCTTCCAGCACATCGGGCACGCCGAGGCCGGTCTTGGCCGAGATCATCACGGACTCGGAGGCGTCGATGCCGATGACGTCCTCGATCTGCTGCTTGACCTTCTCCGGCTCTGCGGCGGGAAGGTCGACCTTGTTCAGGACCGGAACGATCTCATGCCCCGCATCGAGCGCGTGGTAGACGTTGGCGAGCGTCTGTGCCTCCACGCCCTGGCTGGCGTCGACCACCAGCAGGGAACCCTCGCAGGCCGCCAGCGACCGCGACACTTCGTAGGCGAAGTCGACATGGCCGGGCGTGTCCATCAGGTTGAAGATGTAATCCTTGCCGTCCTTGGCGCGGTAGGCGAGGCGCACTGTCTGCGCCTTGATGGTGATGCCGCGCTCGCGCTCGATATCCATGGAATCGAGCACCTGCTCCTTGCCCGCCATTTCCCGGTCGGTGAGGCCGCCGGTCATCTGGATCAGGCGGTCGGCCAGCGTCGATTTGCCATGGTCGATATGGGCGACGATGGAGAAATTGCGGATGTTGGAAATGGGGACGGTCGTCATGGGCGCGGGATACCACTCACACCCCCGTGCGGCAACCATATTGCTGTAATTTCAGGGCCTTTGTTCACGCCAAGCTGATTCCACGAAGGCCCGAAACGCGCTACGCAACGCCTGATGTCCAGGCCCATGACGACGACCTCGATCCCGTCTGCCCGAGCGCGCGCGAAGACCCGGGTGAGCTATGCCCGCTTTCGCGCCTGGCTGGTTGCCAGCGCGACCCGCCCCGAGGCGCGCCTCTGGCTGGTGATCCAGCTCGCCATCCTGCATGCGGTGCTCTGGACCTTCATCCTGATCAATCTCAAGGCAGCGCAGGACGTTCACATGGACGTCGCGGAAGCCTGGGGCTGGGGGCAGAAATTCCTCTGGGGCTATGGCAAGCACCCGCCGCTGTCGGGCTGGGTCGCCGGCCTCTGGTTCACAGTGTTCCCGCCGACGGACTGGGCGACCTATGCGCTGGCGATGGCGACCGTCGGCACCGGTATGGTGATCTGCTGGCTCATCGCGCTGCGCGTCGTGGATGCGCGGCGCGCGTTCCTGGTCGTGGTGATGGTCGCGCTCTACCCGATCTTCAATTTCAAGGGTTTCAAGTACAATCCCGACCTGCTCCAGCTCGTCACCTTGCCGCTCCTCGTGCTCGCTTATCTCAATGCGTTCGAGAAGCGGAGCTGGCAGTCCGGAGTGTTGCTCGGCCTTGCCGGCGCGCTGGCGCTGATGACCAAATACTGGGTGCTGACCATGATCGGCGCCATCGGGCTTGCCGCGCTGATCCATCCGGAGCGAATGAGATTCCTGTCGTCGCCGGCACCGTGGGTTGCGATCGCGACGATGGTGGTGGCGATGATCCCGCACATCGTGTGGCTGGCGGACGCGCATTTCGTGCCGCTGACCTATGCCGGCGATACCTACAGCCTCGAGGACAGCGGCCAGGTGCATCAGCTCGTGACCGGCTATGCCCTGCATAATGTCGCGCTGCTGGCATTGCCGGTGGCGCTGGCCGCGCTGGCGATGGCGCTGGTGCCACCTTGGTTCAGGCTGCTCCTGCGTGCGCCCTTGCGCATCGTCACGCGGGACTGGGCGCGCGGCGCGAATTCCAGCGTGAACCTTTCGCAGGCGCGCAACGTCTGGCTCATCCAGATCATCGTCGCGGTCGGCCCCGCGCTCGGCGCGCTGGCCTTCAGCATCTACATGAAGACCGATTGGGGCATCTCGCTGTTCTTCCTGGTGCCCTTGGCGCTGGTCGCGATCCCGGCGTTGCGGGTGCAGAGCGCTGCGCTGTTCAACATTGTCGCGATCTGGCTCGTGCTCAGCGTTGCCACGCTCATCGCCTCGCCCTGGATCGCCGCCCGCGAGATGGCGGCCAATGCCGGCAATACGGCGACTTACGGCGCGCGCTCGGATCTCGCGCGCGAGCTGACGCAGGCCTGGCACGCGCGCTTCGCCTCGCACTGGGCGGTCGTCGCCGGCACCATGGAATCGATCCAGCCGATGGTGTTCTACAGCCCGGATCATCCGGCCGCGTTCACGCCGCTCGAGGCCTGGGGGTCCGGATTGATTTCGCCCGATGACGTCAAGCGATACGGCTTCATCGGCGTGTTCGACCCGGCCGATGGTCGCCTGCCGGCGTTCGAAAAATGGGTGTCCGAAGTTGCGCCGAAGGCCGAGCGCATCGTAATGACGACGCGCCGTTTCACTCACGGCAAAGCCGGTCCGTCGATGAGCTGGAACATCTACATCGCGCCGCCGGGGAATTGATCGAAGCGAATCCGCCTAAATCCCTTCCTCGTTGAATTTGCTTTCAACGAGTTCGGTGATCGCCGCGAGCGCGGCCTCGGCATCATCGCCGGACGCGGCGACCGTGATGGTGGTGCCGGGACCGGCGGCGAGCATCATCAGGCCCATGATCGAGGTGCCGCCGACGGTTTCGCCGCCGCGCGTCACCCAGACCTGCGCGCTGAAACGCTCGACGGCCTGAACGAACTTGGCGGAGGCCCGCGCGTGCAGGCCGCGCTTGTTGATGATCAGGAGGTCCTTGGAGATCGCGCCCGCGGGCACGCCCGTCCCGGCTTGCGGCGCCTCGTCGCTCATTTGCCGGCGAGGACGCGGCTGGCGATGGTGACGTATTTGCGGCCGGCTTCCTGGGCCATCGCGATCGCGTCGGGGAGCGGACGCTCCTCGCGCACCTTGGCGAGCTTCACCAGCATGGGAAGGTTGATGCCCGCGAGCACTTCGACCTTCGGCCGGCTCATGCAGGATATTGCCAAATTGGACGGCGTGCCGCCGAACATGTCGGTGAGGATCGCGACGCCGTCGCCGGAATCGACGCGGTTAACCGCCTCGATAATGTCGCTTCGACAGAGATCGGAATCATCTTCGGCGCCGATCGTGATCGCTTCGATTTGCTTTTGTGGGCCCATGACATGTTCAAGCGCTGCCTTGAATTCGTCGGCAAGGCGCCCGTGGGTCACAAGTACTAGACCAATCATCGGAAAACTCCTCGCGGGCGCTTTTGGTGCACCGCACGAACGCGCCACTTTGACGATCCAGAGCCCCCGCGCAAGAGGGGATGTTGCGTATCTCCCTGAATCTAGACGGATGGATAAGGGGAGCTGCGCCGGTCTATTCGGTCGCGAGTGTGGGGTTCATATGGTTACCATTTCCCTTCAAACAATCGCCTGAAGGGTTAACGGGAGATGAACTCTTGGTAGTGGTCAAGGCCGCGACAACCAGAGGAAGGGGCAAATAGTCGCGGCCGACTGGGATTCGTGGTATTTCGACACCTAAAATGGCTGTTTTCAGGGATTGGGCCGGCGGCAGCCGCTCCGCATCCGCGGCGTCCAGATCGACCACGAGGCCGACGGTCGCATGCTCCACAAAGTCGCAGCGGCGGATTCCCAGCCCCCGGATCTCGATCAGGCCGGCCAGAACCGGGGCGGGGCGGACCTCAATTTCGCGGCCGACTGTCGCCAGATGGACACGGTCATCACCGACCAGAACGGCCGTTTCGAGCACGCCGCTGCGTCCTGCCATGATCAAATCGAAGGCAAGGCGCGACTTGCCGGAGCCCGAGGGCCCGCGGATCAGCACCGCCAGATCTCCAACCTTGACCGCCGAGGCGTGAACGCTGGGGCCACCGTCGCTCATAGCGCCGGCAGCCTCACCACGAAACGCGCGCCGACAACACTGGGCGCGCCGTCCTCGTCCGCCGGGCCGAGGCGGTTCTCCGCCCAGATGCGTCCGCCATGTGCGTCGACGATCTGCTTGGAGATCGACAGGCCAAGGCCGGAGTTCTGGCCAAAGCCCTGATGAGGGCGGTCGGTGTAGAAGCGCTCGAAGATGCGCTCCAGCGCGTCGTCGCGGATTCCGGGGCCGTCGTCGTCGACCACGATCTCGATCTCTCCGCGTACGCGGCGGCAGGTGAGGCGCACCTTGTTGCCGGGCTCGGAGAAGGACTGTGCGTTCGAGAGCAGGTTGGAGACCACTTGTCCGAGTCGCGAATCGTGGCCGGTCACGGCGAAATTGTCGGTCGGGCTGCGGCCCTCGAAACGCATTTCGACCGCGACGTCATGGCCGAGCTTGGTTTCATTGGCGACGGAGACGAGCGTCGTCAGCAGGCGGCGCAGGTCGACCGGAATCGCATCCTGGCGCTGCAGTTCTGCATCGAGACGGCTGGCGTCGGAGATGTCCGAGATCAGCCGGTCGAGCCGCTTGACGTCATGCTCGATCACCTCGAGCAGGCGCGCGCGGCTGTTCTCGTTGCGCGCCAGCGGCAACGTCTCGACCGCGGAGCGCAACGAGGTCAACGGGTTCTTCAATTCGTGCGCGACGTCGGCGGCGAACATCTCGATCGCTTCGATGCGGCTGTAGAGTGCACTGGTCATGTCGCGCAGCGCACCGGAGAGATGGCCGATCTCGTCGCGACGACGGGTGAAGTCGGGAATTTCGACGCGGGTCCTGATCCGGCGGCGGATCAGCTCGGCGCTATCGGCGAGCCGGCGGACCGGACCTGCGATCGTGCTGGCGAGCAGCAGCGACAGCATGATCATGACCGCGGCGGCGACGCCGCCCACTTTGAGGATGGCGAGGCGCTCGGCGGTGACCATCTGGTCGATGTCGTCGCCCTGCGTCGACAGCATCAGCGCGCCATGGATGGCGCGCGAGCGCAGCACGGGGACCGCGACAGAGACGATCACCTCGCCGCGCGCATTGACCCGCACCATCGAGCGCTTCTGGCCCTGGAGCGCGTCGCCGACCTCCGCATAGCCATTGCCGTTCTCGGGGCCGAGCTCGCGATAGAGCGGCAGGTCGCCGCGATTGAGCCAAGTACGGACCGCGACCATGCCGCGTTCGACCATGCCAGGCTTCTCGGCGGACACTGACGGCAGGGGGAAGCGCACCACGGTATCGAGGCTGCGGCTATCGACCAGCAGGCTGCCGTTCGGGTCGTAGATGCGGGCGCGCGTCTTGGTCGGCGAGATCAGCGTGCGCAGCACCGGTGCCACGCGCTCCGGATTGATCGGAAAATCCAGCGGGGAATACTCGTCCGAGCCGCCATAGGTCTCGCCCGGCTTGAGGTCGAGCAACCGGTCGGGGTCGATGGTGATGGCGTTGGTCTGCACCGTCGCGGACGCCGCGATCGCGCCGGCGATGATCTCCGCCTGCACCAGCAGGCTCTGCGCGCGCGCGTCGATCAGGCCGGCGCGGAATTGCGACAGATAGAGGATGCTCGCCACCAGCGCGACCAGGCCGGCGAGGTTGAGCGAGACGATGCGGCGGGTCAGGCTCGAGAAGGACAGCGCGAAGAAGAACTGCCCGGCGCGCTTCAACCAGTTCAGTGGACGCCAGCCCCGCACGGCCAGCTTGTCCTCAGCCAATTGATCCGGAGCGCCGTGGGCGGTGACGTCCTCGGCGTTCTGGTTCTCGTCAGGCTGCGTTCGGTCAAGCAATGCTCACGCCCGCGTTAGGACAGCTCGTGCGAAGGTCCCCGCATCCTAGAGCCATCCCGGTCCCGATGGAATCAGAACCGGCGATGCTCTCGGTCTTTCGTGGAGGCGCGTGCGCCTCAGGCTTCCTTGAAGCGGTAGCCGACGCCGTAGAGCGTCTCGATCATCTCGAACTCGTTGTCGACCACCTTGAACTTCTTGCGCAGCCGCTTGATGTGGCTGTCGATGGTGCGGTCGTCGACATAGACCTGGTCGTCATAGGCGGCGTCCATCAGCGCGTTGCGGCTCTTCACCACGCCGGGCCGGGTCGCGAGCGCCTGCAGGATCAGGAATTCGGTGACGGTCAGCGTCACCGGCTCGTTTTTCCAGGTGCAGGTGTGCCGTTCAGGATCCATGCGCAGCAGGCCGCGGTCGAGCGCCTTGGCGTCGTTCTCCTTCGGCGTGACGGTCGGGTCCTTCGGCGCCGAACGGCGCAGCACCGCCTTGACGCGCTCGACCAGCAGGCGCTGCGAGAACGGTTTGCGGATGAAGTCGTCGGCGCCCATCTTGAGGCCGAACAGCTCGTCGATCTCTTCGTCCTTCGAGGTCAGGAAGATCACCGGCAGGTCGGATTTCTGCCGCAGCCGGCGCAACGTCTCCATGCCGTCCATGCGCGGCATCTTGATGTCGAGGATGGCAAGATCGGGCTGGGTGGTGCGGAAACCGTCGAGCGCTGAGGCGCCGTCGGTATAGGTCATGATGCGATAGCCTTCGGCCTCCAGCGCGATCGAGACGGATGTGAGAATGTTGCGGTCGTCGTCGACCAAAGCGATTGTGGGCATGAGCCTCTGCTTTCTGCTTTCCGTTTGGGTCGTGGCTTGAAAACGGCGAGCAATCCACTGATGCGCCGCATACATGGGTGCCGATGTTGGCATTCGAACCTTGTCACCGAGCAATGCAAGCTAGGCTGAAGTGTGACCAAGTTCCACGAAACACGGCAGATTCGCCGCATCTCGACCCATAACCGGGCCCCGGTTTACCCGAAAAAAGGCCCTCCATGCAACCACCTGACCCGAGAAAGCCGATGCAACCGACCCCCGACTTCGACCCCGGAAAGCTCGCCAAATCGCTGCTGCGGCGGTCACGGCAGGGGGCCTTGGCGACATTGATGGCCGGCAGCGGCGATCCTTATTGTTCCCTGGTCAATCTGGCGAGCCATCCGGATGGCTCTCCGATCCTGCTGATCTCAGGATTGGCCGTGCACACCAGGAACATCCTGGCCGACAGCCGGGTGTCCTTGATGCTGGACGAGCGGGCGGCGGGCGATCCGCTGGAAGGTGCCCGGATCATGCTGTCCGGCCATGCCGAGCCGGCCGATGCCGACAAGGATCTGCTCCGGCGACGGTATCTCAATGCTCATCCCTCAGCGGGAGCCTTTGTTTCCTTTAAAGATTTCTCTTTCTTTCGGATCCGGCCTACGGGAACCCATCTGGTCGCCGGCTTCGGCCGGATCGTCGACCTCAAGCCGGAGCAATTCCTGACCGACCTCACGGGGGCCGAGGACTTGCTGACGGCGGAGGAGGGCGCGGTGGAGCACATGAATGCCGACCACCGCGAGGCCATGGGCCTCTATGCAACAAAACTGCTCGGTGCTGCCGCGGGCGACTGGCGCTGCACCGGCTGCGACCCGGAGGGCCTCGACATGCAGGACGGCCAGACCGTCTTGCGGCTGGATTTTCCGGAGCGGGTGGCTGATGGCACGGCGCTGCGCAAGATGCTGGTTCGCCTCGCCGGCGAAGCGCGCACCAGGATGAACCAGAGCGCAACACATTGAACGCTGCTGCCCATCGCCGCGACCCAAGTTCGTTACCGGTCAGAAGGCGGCGGCGAGAGCGTCATGACAGAATGGAATAGACGGACGCTGGTTGCGGGTTTGACGCTCGCGATCACCGCATCGCTTGTCACGCCTAGCGTCGCCCAGAAAGGTCTCGCCGCGGAGAGCGCGCGGATCAACACCCTCATGAGCGCCGGCAGATATTCGGAAGCACTGCCTTTGGCGCAAGGTATGGTCGCGAACCTGGAGAAGAGCGACACAGGTCGCGAACTCGCCGCCGCGCTGAACAACCTCGGCCAGGTTCATGCCGGTCAGGGCCACGACGATCTGGCGGAGCCGCTCTACAAGCGCGCCATCATGCTGATGGAAAAGTCGCTCGGTCTCGAAACCCCGTTGATCGGAGCCGAACTGAGCAACCTCGCCGCGCTCTACCAGCGGCAGAGCCGCTACGCCGAGGCTGAGCCGCTGTTCAAGCGCGCGCTCGCCGTTCGCGAGAAGGGATTGTCGCGCGAGCATCCCGATGTCGGCCAGTCACTCAATAATCTCGCCACGCTCTATGTGAAGCAGCAGCACTATGCCGAAGCCGAGCCGCTGTTTCAGCGGGCGCTCGCGATCTACCAGAAGGCTGGCGGCTCCGAGCATCCGGCGGTGGCCACCGTCCTGAACAATCTCGGCCAGGTCTATCGCGATCTCAATCGCGATGCGGACGCGGAAGCGCCGATCAAGCGCTCGCTCGCGATCCGGGATAAGGTGCTGGGACCGGATCATCCCGACGTCGCCCGCTCGCTGAACAATCTCGCCGGCCTCTACGAGCACCAGCAGCGCTACGGTGACGCCGAGCCGCTCTATCGTCGCGCGCTGGTCATCCGCGAAAATGCACTCGGGCCCGATCATCCCGAGGTCATGACCTCGACCGGCAATCTGGCTTATTTCCTCTACGTGGCCGGGCGCGCCGCGGACGCATTGCCGTTCGCGGAAAGGACTCTTCGGGGCGATCGCGCCCAGTTGCGCATCGTCTTGCCGGTCCTGTTCGCCGCGCGCCAACAAGATCTGCTGTCCGGCGACAAGGCGCTCGACGAGGCCCTCGCCGCGATCCAGCGCGGCACGCAATCCTCCGCCGCATCCGCCGTGAACAAGCTCGCGGTTCGGCTTGCCGCCGGCAGCGACCGGCTCGCCGAGCTGGTGCGCCGGGATCAGGATCTCGCGGCTGAGTCAGAGGCACTCGACAAGGCGATCGTTGCCGCAGTGTCGAAGCAATCCGCGCAGCGCGATCTCGCAACCGAACAGCGCAGCCGCGCGCGGATTGCAATGATTGCCAACGAGCGTGCGGGCTTGCAGAAGACGCTCGCGGTCGAGTTTCCCGACTACGCGTCACTCTCCAATCCGCTGCCGTTGACGGCAAAGGACATCCGGCTGCTGCTGTCGGCCGACGAGGCGATGGTGCTCTATTCCGTCGTCGACAAGCAGAGCTGTGTCATCGCGATCACGCGCGAGGGCGTCGACTGGAAGGCCATCCCACTCGGCGCGGATGCGCTGACGCAGAAGGTGACGGCATTCCGCAAGGGACTCGACGTCGGCAAAGCGCGCGACGCCTCCGGCAAATCCGGATTGTTCGATCTGGCGCTCGCCAACGAGCTCCATGTCGCGCTGCTCGGTCCGGTCGAGGCGTTGACAAAGCACAAGCACAGCCTGCTGGTGGTGCCGTCGGCTGCGCTGACCGCATTGCCGTTTCATCTGCTCGTCACGGAGAAGCCGCAGGCTGCGATCCCGGACACGCTCGAAGGCTATCGCGGCGCCGCCTGGCTGCTGCGGCGCCAGGCCGTCTCGGTGCTGCCGTCGGTGGGCAGTCTGAAATCGCTGCGGGCCTTCGCGCGTCGGGATCAAAGCGTGAAGCCGATGACCGGCTTCGGCGATCCCGTGTTCAATCCTGCACTGGAAGGGCCCGCCGAGCGGCGCGCCGCGAACGGCAAGGTCGCCGCGCGCAGCATCGCGACCATCGCCTATAGTGATTTCTGGCGCGGTGCCGGCGTCGATCGCGCGCGGCTTGCGCAGGCGCTGCCGCAACTGCCCGACACCGCCGATGAGTTGAACGCGGTGGCCAGGGATGTCGGGGCTTCCGAGGCCGACATTCATCTCGGCCGCGACGCCAGCGAGACGACGCTCAAGCGTGCAGCGCTTGCTCAATACGGCATCATCTACTTTGCCACCCACGGCCTCGTTGCCGGCGACATCAAGGGACTGGGTGAGCCCTCGCTCGCGCTCTCCATTCCCGATCAGCCCACTGAACTCGACGACGGTCTACTCACCGCGAGTGAAGTCGCTCAGCTCAAGCTCAATGCGGATTGGGTTGTACTGTCGGCCTGCAACACCATCGCGGGCGACAAGCCCGGCGCCGAGGCCCTGTCGGGACTGGCGCGCTCGTTCTTCTACGCCGGTGCGCGCGCGCTCCTGGTCTCGCATTGGGCCGTGGATTCGGAAGCTGCCACCCGCCTGACCACGATGACTTTCGAGCTGCTCAAAAACGAACCACAAATCGGGCGTGCCGAAGCCTTGCGCCGCGCGATGTTAACCTACGTTGACGACACCTCGTCTCCGCGCAACGCCTATCCAGCGATGTGGGGGCCCTTCGCGCTCATCGGCGAAGGCGCGGTACGATAGGGCGGGCTGCGATTGTCCTTCAGCTGTCTTGGACATTGTGCGTTGCAATAACCTCAGGAAACGCCGAAACGCACATTTGGTTGCGCGATCATTGTCGATTTTTTGATGCGCCTGCTCAGAGCTGACATGCGCGACGTTTGGCGCGGTCCTTGAATAAACCAAATCCTAAGGGATCAGCTTGGCAACGCCAGCGTTCATCAGTATTAGGTCGTTCCAACCGAGGCCGAACGGCCTGTAATCACGGTGACCGCGGCGGCGCCAAGCATGATCGCGCTGAGTGGGTTCTAGGAGGATTTTTCGTGCAAGAGACGGGCGTGCGCAACGGTGCCTTCGGCGCCGACAAATTCGGCTTAAAGAATCTCAAGCAGGTTCACTGGAACCTCGGTGCGCCGCAACTCTATCAATACGCGCTCTCCGCGGGCGAGGCGGTGCTGTCGGCCGATGGCGCGCTCTGCGCCGACACCGGCGAGTTCACCGGCCGCAGCCCCAAGGACAAATTCACGGTGCGTGACGCCACCACCGACAAGAAGATGTGGTGGGCCGGCAACCAGTCGATCACCGCAGAGCAGTTCGAGACGCTCTACCAGGACTTCCTCAAGCACGCCGAAGGCAAGTCGCTGTTCGCACAGGACCTCTATGGCGGCGCCGATCCGGCTTATCGCATCAAGACCCGCGTCTTCACCGAGCTCGCCTGGCACTCGCTGTTCATCCGCACGCTGCTGATCCGTCCCGAGGCGATCGAGCTCTCGGCGTTCGTGCCCGAGCTCACCATCATCGACATGCCGAGCTTCCGCGCCGATCCGAAGCGCCATGGCTGCAAGTCGGAGAATGTCGTCGCGATCGATTTCGCCCGCAAGATCGTGCTGATCGGCGGGTCTTACTATGCCGGCGAGATGAAGAAGTCGGTCTTCACCACGCTGAACTACTATCTGCCCGAGCGCGGCGTGATGCCGATGCATTGCTCGGCCAATGTCGGCGCCAAGGGCGATGCGGCGATCTTCTTCGGCCTGTCCGGCACCGGCAAGACCACGCTGTCAGCCGATCCGAACCGCACGCTGATCGGCGATGACGAGCACGGCTGGGGCCCGAACGGCGTCTTCAACTTCGAAGGCGGCTGCTACGCCAAGTGCATCAAGCTGTCGCAGGAAGCCGAGCCCGAGATCTATGCCGCCTCGACCCGCTTCGGCGCGGTGCTCGAGAACTGCGTGTTGGACGAAGACACCCGCGTGGTCGATTTCGACGACGGCTCCAAGACCGAGAATACGCGCTCGGCCTATCCGCTCGAGTTCATCCCGAACGCCTCGCGCACCGGCCGCGCACCGCAGCCGAAGAACGTGGTGATGCTCGCCGCCGACGCCTTCGGCGTGCTGCCGCCGATCGCCAAGCTCTCGCCGGCGCAGGCGATGTATCACTTCCTGTCGGGCTACACCGCCAAGGTCGCTGGCACCGAGCGCGGTCTCGGCAATGAGCCGCAGCCGGAATTCTCGACCTGCTTCGGCTCGCCCTTCCTGCCGCTCGACCCCTCCGTCTACGGCAACATGCTGCGCGACCTGATCGCCCAGCACAATGTCGACTGCTGGCTGGTCAACACGGGATGGACCGGCGGCAAGTACGGTACCGGCTCGCGCATGCCGATCAAGGTGACGCGCGCGCTGCTGACCGCGGCCCTCGACGGCTCGCTTCGCAACGTCGAATTCCGCACCGATAAATATTTCGGCTTCGCGGTCCCGACCGCGCTGCCGGGCGTGCCGAGCGAGATCCTCAACCCGGTCAACACCTGGAAGGACAAGGACGAGTTCGACAAGACCGCCCGCGCGCTGGTCGGCATGTTCCAGAAGAACTTTGCCAAGTTCGAAGCCCAGGTCGACGCCGAGGTCCGCGCCGCTGCACCGGACGTGAAGCTCGCGGCGGAGTAAGCTTGCGTCGTTTGAAATTCGAAAGGGCGGCCGCGAGGCCGCCCTTTTGCTTTTCAAGATGTCTCTCCACCGTCATTGCGAGCGCAGCGAAGCAATCCAGAATCCCTCCGCGGAAACAGTCTGGATTGATGGCGAACTCGCGGAAGCAGCTACGCCTTGAAATAGGCGATCTGCGTCGTGGTCGCGAGCAGTCTTCCGTTCAGCGACCACAGCTCGGCGTTCTGGTCGGCGTAGCTCTTGTGCATGATCTTTGAATCGGCCGTCGCCAGCACGCGCGTGATGTCCTCGGCGGCGAGCTCTTCGCTGTCAGTGTGGAAATACGTCGTCAGCGACACCGTGCCGAACGGAACCAGCTCGCGTCGCGCGTGGAAGATGCGGCCGAAGAAGGCGTCCGACATCGACATCAGCGACGGCATGTCGAGCTTGCGCGGTTCGCGATCACTGATCCAGAGCTTTGAGTAAGTGCTGGCGAGCTCGGGCTTGAGCGGGCCGATCCGCATCTCGCCCTCGACGAAGCGGAATTCGTACTGGTTGGCCCAGGACGCCGCGATCTTCGGGAACGGCATCGTCTCTTCGAACGGCTTTGCATCGGGATATTGCGCCACCCTGTGCTCCCAGGACGGCCGGCGTTCGGCGAACACGGCGGTGGCGAGCGTTGCGACCTCGCCGCCGCCTTGCGACAGTTCGACGCTCCAGTGCTGGCTGGAGCGATTAGCCTTCACCAGCCGCACGTCCAGATCGAACGGCACCCTTCGCGATCGGCGCGCAGTAATTCACGGTGAGCGCCAGCGGGTCGCCGGCACGTTCCGGATGCTCGATCAGCGCACGCAGGATAGTCGCGGCGGTGGCGCCGCCGAACGGGCCGACAAAGGCCCAGTAATCGTCGCTGGTGTGTCCCTGCCAGCTGGAGTCACCGGCGGTGACGCGGGTGGCGTCGTCGAAAGGGTGCGGGAGCTTGGCGTGCATTATTCGATCCGGCGTTCAATGACGGACGTCATATCACGTCCGCCGCCGGCTTGTGCAATTACCTCGTGAGTAACCGATTTCACGTCGCGGAAATTCAGCCCGCGACGTCGCGCAAGGTCGGCAGCAGCGGCGTGGTGGGGTTGACCGGCACGTTCCAGATCTCCTCGGCGTATTCGCGAATGGTGCGGTCGGAGGAGAACCACGCCATGCGCGCGACGTTGAGGATCGAGGCGCGGGTCCAGGCCGGCGCCACCTGCCAGCGCGCATCGACGCTGCGCTGCGCCTCGTAATAAGAATCGAAGTCGGCGCTGACCATGTAATGGTCGAGATAGCGCAGCGCATGCGCGATCGATTCGAAGCGGCCGGGATCGCCGGGCGAGAATTCGCCGGCGCCGATCGCATTGATGGCGCGCTGGAGCTTCGGCGAATTGCGGATCACGTCGGAGGCGTCCAGCCCCTGCTTGCGCCGGATCATGACATCGCCGGCTTCCATGCCGAAGATCGCGATGTTCTCCGCGCCGACATGGTCGCGGATCTCGATGTTGGCGCCGTCGAGCGTGCCGATCGTGAGGGCGCCATTGAGCGACAGCTTCATGTTGCCGGTGCCGGAGGCTTCCATGCCGGCCGTCGAGATCTGCTCGGAGAGGTCGGCCGCGGGAATGATCACCTCGGCGAGGCTGACATTGTAGTCGGGCAGGAAGACGACCTTGAGCTTGCCGCCGATCGCGGGGTCGTTGTTGACGACTTCCGCAACGTCGTTGATCAGCTTGATGATCAGCTTGGCGTAGCGGTAGCTCGCCGCCGCCTTGCCCGCAAAGATCTTCACCCGCGGCACCCAGTTGCCGTTGGGGTCGTCCTTGATCGCCTGGTACAGCGCGACCGTCTCGATGACATTGAGAAGCTGGCGCTTGTATTCGTGGATGCGCTTGATCTGCACGTCGAACAGCGCGTTCGGGTCGACCTTGATGCCGAGGCGCTCGCCGATCAGGCGCGCCAGCGCCGTCTTGTTGTGAAGCTTGACTGCGCGGAACCTCTTCTGGAATTCGACGTCGCTGGCGCGGGCCTCGATCAGGCTGAGCTGCGTCGGATCATCGAGCACGGCGTCGCCACAGGTCTCGCGCAACAGATCGGTCAGTTTCGGGTTCGCCAGCATCAGCCAGCGGCGGAAGGTGATGCCGTTGGTCTTGTTGGTGATGCGGCCGGGGTAGAGATGGTTGAGGTCGTGGAACACGGTCTCCCGCATCAGGTCCGAATGCATCGCCGAGACGCCGTTGATGCGGTGGGAGCCGACGAAGGCGAGCTGGCCCATGCGCACGCGCCGGCCGCTCCGCTCGTCGATCAGCGACACCGAGGCGCGGAAGTCGATGTCGCCGGGGGCGCGCGCCTCTGCGAGCGCGAGATGCTGCACGTTGATGCGGTAGATGATCTCGAGATGCCGCGGCAACAGCCGTTCGAACAGCTCGACCGGCCAGGTCTCCAGCGCCTCAGGCAGCAGCGTGTGGTTGGTGTAGGACAGCGTGGCGACCGTGATCTTCCAGGCCTCGTCCCAGCGGAAATTGTGGTCGTCGATCAGGATCCGCATCAGCTCGGTGACGGCCAGGCTCGGATGGGTGTCGTTGAGCTGCACCGCGACCTTGCTCGACAGGCTGCGAAGCTGGCCGTCCGACGCAAGGTGCCGCTTGATCAGGTCCTGCAGCGAAGCCGAGACGAAGAAATATTCCTGGCGCAGGCGCAGCTCGCGGCCCGCCGGGCTCTCGTCGTTCGGGTAGAGGAATTTACAGATCGCTTCCGCGCGCGACTGCTCGGCGCTGGCGCTGACATAGTCGCCGGTGTTGAAGGCATCGAGCTTCAACGGATCGGGCGAGCGTGCCGACCACAGCCGCAGCGCGTTGACGTGCTGGCCGCGCCAGCCGACGATCGGCGTGTCATAGGCCATCGCCTGCACGGTCTCGGACGGATGCCAGATCGCGCGATCGCGGCCCTTGTCTTCGACATGCTCGACACCGCCGCCGAAGCGAATGTCATAGATCACTTCGGGCCGCTGCAATTCCCAAGGGTTGCCGAAGCCGAGCCATTCGTCCGGATATTCCTGCTGCCAGCCCTGATTGATGATCTGACGGAACAGGCCGTAATCATAACGGATGCCGTAGCCGATCGCAGGGATCGACAGCGTCGCCATGCTTTCCATGAAGCAGGCGGCGAGACGGCCCAGGCCGCCATTGCCGAGCGCCGCGTCCGGCTCGCATTTGCGCAGCTCAGGCAAGGAAACGCCGAGATCGCCGAGCGCGACCTCGAAGATCTTCAATAGCCCCATATTGTTCAGCGCGTCGCTGAAGAGGCGGCCGATCAGGAATTCGAGCGAGAGATAATAGACCCGCTTGCGCCCCGCATCGTAGCTGTGCTTCTCGGCCGTGAGCCAGCGATGCACGATGCGATCGCGCAGCGCCAGCGCCGCGGCCTGGTACCAGTCGTGCTTGGTGGCCATGCCCGCATCCTTGCCGATGGCAAGGCGCAGCTTCGCCAGGATCGCGCCCTTGATCTCAGCCAGAGCGAGTTCGTCGATGGGCTGGTTGGGGGCGGAGAAATTGGGCTGGAACGATGAATCTTGCAAAGTCGTCACTTCCTGGTCGCGAGAACACTACTGACCCTACGCATCTTGCCTCTGTACGGAACCATTGCTGGTGCGACCGTGCACTGCGTTTGGCGTAAAATTATGCAAGGAACGGGCCGATTTGGGAACCCGGACGCATACGGGGAAACGTGGATTTGGTGCTAGAATGGCGGCCAATTCAGCCATCAGTGTGGAGGAGGCGCCCGATGAACTCTCTGATGAGACCTGTGACGCGACGGCTGATCGAAATCGCCGCCGCCACCTTCCTCGTCGTCTGCATCACCGCGTCCAGCGCCGCCTTCGCCGCCGGCAAGATCGGCCGCAGCGCCGACGGCCTGAGCTGCGCCGTCACGCTTCCGCAAAACGCATCCTCCGCCGCCCGCTGCGCCGCCATCAAGCGCCAATGCGGCGGCAAATTTTACGCAAGCGCGTGCGGGGATAAGTTGATGTCAGCGGCGAATTGAGCAGGGGCTGGTGCAACGAAGAAGGTGTCGTCCTGGCGGAAGCCAGGACCCATTACCCGCCTGTCAGATGAGGCCTGACCGATCATTCCAATCGGGATTTCTTCCTCGATCAGCTTGATCTTCCAGTCCCGCTTCCAGAACTTGAGCTGCTTCTCGCGCGCGATCGCCTCCTGCAGTGTTGCGTAGGCTTCGACATGAACGAGGCGGAAGATTTTATACTTGTGCACGAACTTCGAGCCGCGACCCGAACGATGTAGCTCAAGCCGCGCGCGGACGTCGTTGGTGATTCCGATATAGATCGTGTCGTGATGGCGGCTTGCGAGAATGTAGACGAAGTAGCTGCTCGTGCTCATGGCCCAACCCGCAAAAGCAACACTGACCGGGGTAATGGGTCCTGGCTTTCGCCAGGACGACGCTCTCCAACAATCGCGCCTAACATCAGAACAAATTAAGAACACTTTAGCAAGTCTTTGATATATCATTGTGATTCGGCGTGTTGCCGACACCATATCTAGCGTCTGCCAGACTTCGCGAGGACTACATGTCCACCATTGCCTTCGATCAATTTGCCCTCACCAGGATCGCCGATTTCGCGCGCTCGCTGTCGCGGCTGCATCAGGCGGCGCGGCGCCACGCGGTCGACGACGACCAGTTCGACCGCGAGTTCAACGCGGTGTGCCAGTCGATCTGGGGCTACACCATCGACGACGTCAGCGACGATCTGTTTTCGGCGCAGGACCATCTGTTCCTCGACACGCTTGACGAAGCGCATGCGCGCATCTTCGCCGCCGAGCAGGGTTATGATCTCGTCGACGACCAAGGCATGCTCACCGACTGGTGGGGTTTTTGCTGGATGATTTTAGCCGAGAAGCGCGGCCTGCTCACGGCAGACAACCGCGCCGCCGCGCGCGCGGCGATCGAGGAGAAATATCTGGCGGCGCCGAACGTGATCGGCGTGATCATCGGACGGTGACCCACCATCCTCCGTCATTGCGAGGAGCCTCTTGCGACGAAGCAATCCAGAGTGCCTCCACGGAGCCAGACTGGATTGCTTCGCTTCCGCCTTCGCTCTTCGAGCTTCGGCGGACAAGTCGCTCGCAATGACGGCTTGGCTACAGACGAGCCTGAGCTAGTCCAGCCCAGCCCGCTTCGCCGGCTTTTGCGTTTTCGGCACCGTCACGTCGGGGAGCGTCTCGCGCACGATCTCCGCGGCAGGGGCATCCGCCGCCACCGTGTCGGCGCGCACCGGCGCCACCTTCATCTCGCCGAGCCGTGCGCGGACCTGCGCGGTGAGACCGGGATAGGAGGCGACCGGGGTGAAGTCCGCGGCCTGGTCGTTGCCGACGCGGATGCCGGTATAGGCGACGAGACCGTCGCTGGTGGCGATCACGTCGCCGGGCTTTAGCGACGAGTCCAGCGCCAGATCGACCGGAGCAAGGCCGACCGGCTCGCGGCCGTTGCAGGTGCAGTCGGCGCGCAGCGCCTTGCGATAGGCGAACGCGTTCTCGCTATCGGCATAGCGCTCGCCGGTCTGCGACGCCGCGCCGTCGATCGAGGAGCCGAAATAGATCTTGGTGGCGCTTGCAGGACAGAACGCCTGACACATCTGCGCGGGCGAGGTGAGACCGCGCATCAGCGGAAAATATTTGCCGTCGCAGCTGCGCACGCAGAACGCCGGTCCCGAGCCGCCGGCCGCAGCCGAACGTGTCGGCGGCACGTATGGCGGACTTGCGCCGTTCTGCTGGCCGGTGAATGGATCGGCGTAGGAGCTCGGCTGCTGCGGCACCTCACGCTGCGGCCGCTGCTGCTGCTGCATTCCGCCGAAGAAGAAGTCGAACAGGCCTTCGGCCGAAACCGGGGCCGGAGCCGCAACCAGCGGTGCTGCCAATGTGGCGGCTACGAGCATCGCGCGACGCCACCGGCGCGCATGGGACATGACTGTACGCAAACGCTTACTCCACCCGGCGCTACCCAACCGGCCGGGACCATCAGGTCTCAGCACATGATTCACCATAAGGCGGGATGGTAAATGAGCGGTTGAGGGGGGAGGAGCGGTGTCGCCGGACGGGTGGACCTCGTCCATGGCCGGGCTTGTCCCGGCCATCCAGGATCTCTGGTGCGGCAAAGACGTGGATGCCCGGTCAAGCCCGGGCACGACGGCGGAAAAAGTCTAGCCGCTCAAGCCTTCAAGAACTCCGACGCCTTGTACAGCGAGCGGAACGGCAGCCCGGCCGCGCCAAAGGTGTCGTCGGCGCCTTCCTCGCGGTCGACCATGGTCAGCACCAGCACCACTTCCGCGCCGGTCTCGCGCACCGCTTCCACGGCCTTCATCGCCGAGCCGCCGGTGGTGGTGACATCCTCGACGATCACGACGCGCTTGCCCTCCAGCGTCTCGCCCCTGGGCAGCCCCTCGATCGCAAGCTTCGCGCCATGCTCCTTCGGCTTCTTGCGCACGAAGAAGGCCGCGATGGGATGGCCCTTGATCCAGGAGATCTGCGCCAGCGCGCCGGCCAGCGGCACCGCGCCCATCTCAAGCCCGCCGATGAAATCGAGCTGGTCATCCTTCAGCGCCTCATAGGTCAACTCGGCGAGCAGGGTCGCACCCTCCGGGTCGAGCATGGTCGGCTTGAGGTTGAAGTAGAAGTCGCTCTTGCGGCCCGACGCGAGCGTCACCTCGCCGCGGCCGAAGGAGCGCCGGCGGATGATCTCGAACAGGCGGGCGCGGGAGGCTGATTTAGACACGGCGGGCCCTCGGGAGCATTTTTGGAGGTGGCGGAATTTATCCGCGACGGCCTCGACATTCCAGAGGGGGCTTCCCCCGTCAACAGGGATCGGCCATCCCGGGCGGCCGGTTGTGGGGGTGCAACGTTCTGGGGTAGGTGGATGCCGGATATCTCGGGCAAGAAAACCTGCAAGAAGGCTGGGCAAGGACACGCGACAAATGACCATCGAGCTGCACACCTGGAACACGCCGAACGGCCGCAAGATCTCGGTCGCGCTGGAGGAGATGGGGCTGCCCTACAAGGGGATCCCGGTGAATATCAGCAAGGGCGAACAGATGGCGCCGGAGTTCCTGAAGCTCTCACCCAACAACAAGATCCCCGCGATCGTCGATCCTGATGGCCCGGACGGCAAGCCCGTCAGCATCTTCGAGTCGGGTGCGATCCTGCTGTATCTCGGCGAAAAGACCGGCAAATTTCTGCCGAAATCGCTTTCGGGCCGCATTCCCGTTTATGAATGGTTGATGTGGCAGATGGGCGGTTTCGGGCCGATGCCGGGCCAGGTGCACCATTTCATCGCGCTCGAGAACGAGCAGGACCGCGCCTACGGCCTCAAGCGCTACATGGCCGAGACGCGACGGCTCTACGGCGTCCTCGACCGCCGGCTGGAGTCCAGCGATTTCGTCGCCGGCGAGCTCTCGATCGCCGATTTTGCCATCCTGGGCTGGGCCTGGCGTCACCCTCGCCACAAGGTTGACCTGGCCGACTTTCCCAACGTCAAGCGCTGGTACGAGGCCCTGATGGCCCGCCCGGCGGTGAAGCGGGGCATGGAGGCGAAGCTAGATTGATCTTTCTCTCCCTCTCCCCGCAAGCGGGGAGAGGGGAAAATCACACCTTCCGCGCTTCCACCGCCATCCGCACCGCAAGCCCGGCCAGCACCGTGCCCATCAGCCAACGCTGGACCAGCATCCAGCTTGGCCGGCTTGCGAGAAACAGCGCGATCGACCCGGCCGCGAGCGCGATCATCGCATTCACGCTGACACTGATCGCGATCTGGATCGCGCCGAGCACCACTGACTGCGCCAGCACGCTGCCGGCGGTGGGATCGATGAACTGCGGCAGCAGCGCGAGGTAAAGCATCGCGATCTTCGGGTTGAGCAGATTGGTGACGAACCCCATCGCGAACAATTTGCGCGGGCTGTCGATCGCAAGCTGCTTCACCTGGAACGGCGAGCGCCCGCCCGGCTTCACTGCCTGCCAGGCCAGCCACAACAGATAACCCGCGCCGGCAAAGCGCAGCGCGTCATAGGCGAAGGGAACGGCGAGCAGCAGCGCCGTGATGCCGAATGCCGCGCACAGCATGTAGAACAAGAAGCCGAGCGCCACGCCGCCGAGCGAGACGATGCCCGCCGCAGGCCCTTGCGTGATCGAACGCGAGATCAGGTAGATCATGTTCGGCCCGGGCGTGAGCACGAGGCCGAGGCAGACGAGAGCGAAGCCGAGCAGGGCGGAGGCGTGGGGCATGGCTGAACCGGTGCGGGAGACGGCACGGTTCTAATATGCGTGGCGCAGTGGGGCCATCGCGCAATTGCTCGGAGGACAATTCAGCTTGTGCGTGTGCCTTCGCCGGGGCGGTACCGTCCGATCAATGCGCCTCGTCCCAATTGTTCGCTGCGCGTGCATCGACATGCAGCGGCACCGAGAGCAGCACGGCCGGGAACGGCGCGTCCTGCATCACGTGCTGCACGACGGGGAGCGTCGCCTCGACCTCCGCGTCCGGTACCTCGAAGATCAATTCGTCATGCACCTGCAGCAGCATCTGCGCAGACAGTTTCTTCAGGACCAGGGCATCCTCCATCCGCGTCATGGCGCGGCGGATGATGTCGGCGGCGGTGCCCTGGAGCCGGGCGTTGATCGCGGCGCGCTCGTTGAAGGCGCGCACCGAGGCGTTCGAAGCCTTGATGTCGGGATAGTACATCTTCCGTCCGAACAGCGTGGTGACGTAGCCGTGGTTCCGGCAGAAGTCGCGCGTCTCGTCCATGTAGGCGCGGATGCCGGGGAAGCGTTCGAAGTATTTCTTGATGTAGGCGGAGGCCTCTTCGCGCGCGATGCCGAGCTGGTTGGCAAGGCCGAATGCCGAAATGCCGTAGATGATGCCGAAATTGATCGCCTTGGCCCGGCGCCGGATTTCGCTCGGCATGCCCTTGATCGGCACGCCGAACATTTCCGATGCCGTCATGGCGTGAATGTCCAGACCGTCGCGAAACGCCTGCTGCAGCACGGGAATGTCGGCGATCTCGGCGAGCAGCCGCAGCTCGATCTGTGAATAGTCGGCGGAGACCAGCTTGTGCCCTGGCGTTGCGATGAAGGCGCGCCGGATCTTGCGCCCGTCCTCAGTGCGCACCGGAATGTTCTGCAAATTCGGCTCGTTCGACGACAGTCGGCCCGTCGTGGTCGCGGCCAGCGCGTAGGTCGTGTGGACGCGGTGGGTCTGGGGATTGACGTAGGTCGGCAGCGCGTCGGTGTAGGTCGATTTCAGCTTAGAGACCTGGCGCCACTCCAGGATCTTCCGCGGGAGCTCGTGGCCCTGCTCGGCGAGTTCGTCGAGCACCTGAGCGGTGGTCGACCACGCGCCGGTCTTGGTCTTGGTGCCGCCCGACAGTCCCATCTTGCCGAACAGGATGTCGCCGATCTGCTTCGGGCTGCCGACATTGACCGGCTCGCCCGCGATCTGCTGGATCTCGGCTTCGACACGGGCCGCAGTCTGGGCGAAGTCGCCGGAGAGACGCGACAGCACCTGACGATCGATCGAGATGCCGCGCCGCTCCATGCGTGCGAGCACCGCGACCAGCGGGCGTTCCAGCGTCTCGTAGACCGTGGTCATGTGCTCGGCGATGAGGCGCGGCTTCAGCACGCGCCAGACGCGCAAGGTCACGTCGGCGCCTTCCGCCGACAGCGACGCGGCCTTGTCGATCGGCACCTGGTCGAACGTGATCTTGCCCTTGCCGCTGCCGAGCAGCTCGTTGTCTTTGAGCATCGCGTGACCGAACCAGCGCTCGGACAGTTGCTCCAGCGCGTGCGAGCCGCGGCCGGCATCGAGCACGTAGGAGATCAGCTGCGCATCATCGGTGTTGCGCAGTGTGATGCCGTGCTGCGCCAGCATCACCGCGGTGAATTTGACTTCGAAGCCGATCTTGAGAATGCCTGGTGATTCCAGCACCGGCCGCAACGCTTCGATCGCATCAGTGTGCTTGACCTGGTCGGGCGCGAGGCCCGCGTCGAACAGGCCGGCGCCGCCGCCGGACTGCTTGTGCGCCAGCGGCACGTAGCAGGCCTCGTTCGGCGCCAGCGCCAGCGCGATACCGCAGAGGTCGGCCTGCATCGGATCGATCGAGTTTCCCCGGATCTCGACCGCGACATGGCCGGCATCGTGAATGCGCGCGATGAACGCGTTCAATTCCGCGAGCGTCTTGATGGCCTGGTACTTGCTGCGGTCGACCGGAAGCTTGCGCAAAGCCTCTTCCCGCGCGGCGGCGAGCGAAATCGGCGCGCCCTTCGGACTCGCGGCCTTGTCCTCCTTGCTCGCCGAAGGGTTGCGCTGGCCCACCGGAACTTGCGCCGGCGCGCCGGGTCCCGGGGCCGGCACGACGTCCGAAGGCGGCAGCGGCGAGAAGACGCTGGCGCCGCTGGAATAGCCGGGATCTGCATCGACGTTGGCCGGGTCAATCTGCGAGAATTCGGCGACGCGGCGCGTCAGCGTGGAAAACTCCATCGCCTTCAGGAACGCGATCAGCTTGCGCGCATCGGGCTCGTGGACGGCGAGATCGTCCAACGGGACGTCGAGGTCGACCTTGTCGTCGAGCAATACGAGCTGCCGCGAGATGCGCGCCTTCTCGGCGTTCTCGATCAGCGCCTCGCGCCGCTTCGGCTGCTTGATTTCGGTGGCGCGGAACAGCAATTGCTCGAGATCGCCATATTCGACGATCAGCTGCGCCGCGGTCTTGATGCCGATGCCGGGCACGCCAGGAACGTTGTCGGTGGAATCGCCGGCCAGCGCCTGCACTTCCACCACCTTCTCCGGCGGCACGCCAAACTTCTCGATCACCTCGGGGATGCCAATGCGGCGGTCCTTCATGGTGTCGTACATGGTGACGCAGTCGGTGACGAGCTGCATCAGGTCCTTGTCGGAGGACACGATTGTCGCGCTTGCGCCGCGCTCGCAGGCTTGCCGTACATAGGTCGCAATCAAATCGTCGGCCTCGAAGCCCACCTGTTCCAGGCAAGGCAGGTCGAAGGCGCGCACCGCCTCGCGGATCAGCGAAAATTGCGGGATCAGATCGTCCGGGGCCGGCTGCCGGTGTGCCTTGTACTCAGGATAGATCTTGTTGCGGAAGGTGATTTCCGACTTGTCGAAAATGATCGCCAGATGGGTCGGCCGGTTGTCCTCGGGCATCTCGCGCAACAGCTTCCACAGCATGTTGCAGAAGCCGAGCACGGCATTGACCTGCAAGCCGTCGGACTTGCGGTTCATCGGCGGCAGCGCATGGTAGGCGCGGAAGATGTAGCCGGAACCGTCGACCAGGAAGACATGATCGCCCTTGCCGGCCGCCTTCGCGGCAACGGGCTTGGCAGCAGCTGTCGCAGCAGCGGGCTTGGTTTCGGCGGCCTTGGGCGCGGCAGCCTTGGTGTCAGCTTGGGCGGTGGTCTTTGGGGAGCTCTTGGGCATGGCCGCAATGTATGAATTTTTGCGGGATTTGACAGCCTTGGGAGGTGGATTTTTGGCTTGCGGATGCCGCTATCCCCACTGTCATTTCCCGCATCCCCCGCTGTCATTCCCCGCGACGGCGGGGAATCCAGTACGCTGCGGCTTCTCCGTATACGACTGCTGCCCTCTGGAATACTGGATCCCCGCCTTCGCGGGGATGACAGCAGAGTATCACTCCGCCGCCTGCAACACCGCGCTTGTCTTCTTCGGCGCGATCCAGAACGCATCGGGCCGCTCGAACAGGAAGTTGCCGCCAAGGCGCAGTGCGATCTGCCAGATTGCGAGCGAGCCGATCACGCCGGCGATGGTCACGATCAGCGACACCGCACCGATGTCGGGAATGATGCCCGTGCGCAAGAGCAGCGTCCGTGTCGCCGCCATCGGCAGGAAGAAGGCGAGATAGATCACGATCGAATGCTCGCCGCAGAAGCGGAAGACATTCAGCCATTGCACGCGCGCGAGCAGCGTGCCCATCGTGATGATGGCGCAGGCGCCGGCGAAGCCGAGCACGAGCGATACGATTTTCCATTCGCTGGCGCCGAGCGCAACGAGGCCGGCATTGACCAGCACCCATGTCGCGAGCGCTGTCAGCGCCCATGCGGGATGATTGCGCGCGCGGTCCGACAGCGCGAACACGTAGGGCGCGAACAGATAGCCCGAATAGAAATAGATGAAGCGCGCGCAGAACTCGTCGATCGCGGTCCAGCCGGTCGAAATGCGCGCCGTCTCCAGCGCGGCCGCGACGAGCCATATCGCGGGCTGCGGCATGCGCCGTGTCAGTTTTGTGACGACGAAGAAGATCGGCAGGAGGTAGATGAACCATAGCGTGCCGAACGGCTCGACGAAGGATTCCAGATATAGCAATCCGGCGTCGCGCCAGCTCGTTTCCGCTGCGAATGCGGGGGCCTTGAAGCCGAACTGGATTGTCACCCAGACGACATAGAAATAGGCGAAATGCACCATCTTGCGGTCGAGATAGGTTCGCCAGTCCCGGTCGATCACCAGTGACAGGAACAGACCCGAAATCAGGAAGAAATCCGGCATCCGGAATGGCTTCGCGAAGGCCACCAAAACATGCATGAAACCGGTCTCGCCGGCGGCAAGCTCGACCCCCAGCACCGAATGCATCATCACGACCATGACGATGCAGATGCCCTTGGCGTAATCGACCCAATCGACGCGCGCAGCAGCCGGGGCCTTGAGTCCCCCGCTCGCGGCGATTGTGCCTGATGGTGCCATGGTGTCTCTTTTCGAGGCGTGTTCCGCCAGCATCTGTGTGAACGCGGAGCAGTTTGCCGCCTTGCGGCTTACGATTTCTTTACTGGTACAATTGCTGTGCCGTTTTTTGCACGCGGGCTGTTCCCTCACCCCGGGAAAATGCTAAACCGCCGTGGAATTGGGGTTTTGTTAACCAAGCCAAACAGGGTTTTTCATGCGCATTGCTATGATCGGCACGGGCTATGTGGGACTGGTGTCCGGAGCCTGCTTTGCGGATTTCGGCCACGACGTCATCTGCGTCGACAAGGACGAGAAGAAGATCGCGGCCCTTCATCGCGGCGAGATCCCGATCTACGAGCCTGGGCTCGACGAGCTGGTGGCGACCAACGTCAAGGCCAAGCGGCTGGAGTTCACCACCGATTTGTCCAAGCCGGTTGCGGATGCCGATGCTGTCTTCATCGCGGTCGGCACGCCGTCGCGCCGCGGCGACGGCCATGCTGATCTGTCCTACGTCTATGCCGCTGCGAAAGAGATCGCGCAGTCGCTGTCCGGCTTCACCGTCGTCGTGACCAAGTCGACCGTTCCGGTCGGCACCGGCGACGAGGTCGAGCGCATCATCGGCGAGACCAATCCCAAAGCCGACGTCGTCGTCGCCTCGAATCCCGAATTCCTGCGCGAGGGCGCGGCGATCCGCGACTTCAAATTCCCCGACCGCATCGTCGTCGGCACCTCCGACGAGCGCGGCCGCAAGGTGATGAGCGATATCTATCGTCCGCTGTCGCTGAACCAGGCGCCGCTGATGTTCACGGAACGCCGCACCGCCGAGATGATCAAATACGCCGCCAACGCCTTCCTCGCGACCAAGATCACCTTCATCAACGAGATCGCGGACCTCTCCGAAAAGGTCGGCGCCAACGTGCAGGAGGTCGCGCGCGGCATTGGCCTGGACAACCGCATCGGCACCAAGTTCCTGCACGCCGGTCCGGGCTTCGGCGGCTCCTGCTTCCCAAAGGACACCAAGGCGCTGATCAAGATCGCGCAGGACTACGACGTGAGCTTGCGCATCGTCGAATCCGTGCTCGCGGTCAACGAGAACCGCAAGCGGGCGATGGCGCGAAAAGTGAGCCAGGCGCTCGGCGGTTCGCTGCGCGGCAAGACCATCGCCGTGCTCGGGCTCACCTTCAAGCCCGACACCGACGACATGCGCGACGCGCCGTCGATCCCGCTGGTGACCGGCCTGATCGACATGGGCGCGAAGGTGAAGGCCTTCGATCCCGTCGGCATGGAGCAGGCGAAGACTGAGCTGCCCAGCATCACTTATTGCGAAGACGCCTATTCCTGCGCGGAAGGCGCCGATGCGATCGTGATCGTCACCGAATGGGTGCAGTTCCGTGCGCTCGACCTCGACCGGCTGAAGGCAACCATGGCACAGCCCGTCATTGTCGACTTGCGCAACATCTACCGCCCCGAGGAGATGGCTGCGGCCGGCTTCGTCTATGAGAGTGTTGGACGGCCGCCGGTGCAGGGCTAGCGATCCGACCTCGCAACGATTCCGTCATGGCCGGGCTTGTCCCGGCCATCCACGTCTGTTTTCTAGTGTGACGACGTGGATGCCCGGCGACTTCCGTGCGAAGACGCGCTTCGCGCTTTTTGCTCGGGCGTGACGAATGGACAGGCCTTGCCCCTCAGTTTCGACACGCCCCTCCCGATCGATGCCGTGCTCGACGACCTCTCGCGCACGCTGGAGGCGCATCATGCCGCCGTGCTGGTGGCCCCTCCTGGCGCCGGCAAGACCACGCGCGTGCCACTGGCGCTGCTCGATGCCCCCTGGGCCAAAGGCAAGAAGATCATCGTGCTGGAGCCGCGGCGCATCGCGGCGCGCGCCAGCGCCGACCGCATGGCCAAATCACTCGGCGAACGCGCCGGCGAGACTGTCGGCTATCGCGTCCGCTTCGGCTCGAAGATCTCGCGCGCGACCCGCATCGAGGTGGTGACGGAGGGCATCTTCACCCGCCAGATTCTCGACGATCCCGAACTGTCGGGCATCGCCGCCGTGCTGTTCGACGAATTCCACGAGCGCTCGCTCGATGCCGACATGGGCCTGGCGCTGGCGCGCGACGCGCAGCTGGGCTTGCGCGAGGATTTGCGCATCCTCGTGATGTCGGCAACGCTCGATGGCGCCCGCGTGGCAAAATTGCTGGGCGAAGCGCCCGTCGTCGAAAGCGAGGGCCGCGCCTTTCCGGTCGAGACGCGCTATCTCGGCCGCAAGGCTGACGCGCCGATCGAGCGGCAGATGGCGGATGCGATCGCCTCGGCGCTGCGGGCCGATGCCGGCTCGGTGCTGGCGTTCCTGCCGGGCGCCGCCGAAATCCGCCGCACCCAGAATTTCCTCGCCGAACGCATACACGATTCCAGCATTGAAATCGTGCCGCTGTTTGGCGCGCTCGACGCCGCCGTGCAGGATCGTGCCATCTCGCCGGCGCCCAAGGGCACGCGCAAGGTGGTGCTGGCGACCTCGATCGCGGAGACCTCGCTCACCATCGAGGGCGTGCGCATCGTGGTCGATTCCGGTCTCGCCCGCGTGCCGCGCTACGAGCCCGACATCGGCTTGACCCGGCTCGAGACCGTGCGCGTCTCCCGCGCGGCGGCGGACCAGCGCCGCGGCCGCGCCGGCCGCACCGAGCCCGGTGTCTGCTACCGGCTCTGGGACGAACCTCAGACAGCCTCGCTAGCGCCCTACACCCAGCCCGAGATCCTCAGCGCCGATCTGTCCTCGCTGGTGCTCGATCTCGCGCAATGGGGCGTCGCCGATCCTGCCGCGCTGTCGTTTCTCGACCCGCCGCCGCAGCCGGCCTGGAAGGAAGCAAAAAGCCTGCTCTCCGAGCTCAACGCGCTCGATGGCGATGGCCGCATCACCGCGGAGGGCAAGAGCCTGCGCGCGCTGGCGCTGCCGCCGCGGCTCGCGCGCATGATCGTGGATTCGCACCGTGCCGGCGAAGGCGAGGCCGCCGCCGAGATCGCGGCCATCATCACCGAGCGCGGGCTCGGCGGCGACAGCGTCGATCTCGAGCACCGGCGCGATCAGTTCCGCCGCGACCGTTCCCCGCGTGCCGCAAGCGCGCGCGACCTCGCCCGGCGCTGGGCTTCGCAGGTGGCGGCGTCAGAGAAGGCGGCGACCGCAGAAGGTGACCTCTCGACCGGCCTGATGCTCGCCTACGCCTTCCCGGATCGCGTCGCGCGCAACCGCGGCAATGGCAGCTTCGTGCTCGCCAACGGCCGGGGTGCTGCGGTGGATCAGACCTCGTCGCTCGCGCGCACGCCTTATATCGCGGTCGGCGAGATGACCGGCACGGCGGCGAGCGGGCGCATTCTGCTCGCGGCGCAAATCTCGCAGGACGAGATCGAGCGGCATTTCGCCGAGCATATCGAATCCGTCGAGGAGATCTCGTTCGATCGCGGCGCGATGGCGCTGCGGGCGCGGCGCAAGCGCGCGCTGCACGCGATCACGCTCTCCGAGGCGACGCTCGCCGTGTCGCCCTCGGGGGACACTGCGCGCATCTTCGCCGACGGGTTGATCGCCGCCGGACTCGACCGGCTGCCCTGGTCGAAGGTAGCCAAACAATGGCGCGATCGCGTGATGTTTTTGCGCAGGGCCGAAGGCGACAGCTGGCCCGATCTCTCGGACGACGGATTGATCGCGCGGCGCGACGATTGGCTGGTGCCGGCGCTCTACGACATGATCGCGCTGAAGGATATTTCCGCCGGCGATCTCTCCGACGCGTTGATGGCTTTGTTGCCGTGGGAGATGCGCGCGCGGCTCGACCGCGAGGCGCCGACGCATTTCGAGGCCCCGACCGGCAGCGTGCTCGCGATCGACTATGAAGCCGAGCAGGGGCCGACCATCGCGGTGCGGCTGCAGGAATTGTTCGGCCTCAACACCCATCCCTCGATCGCCGCCGGCAAGGTGCCGCTGGTGCTGGAACTGCTGTCGCCGGCGCAGCGCCCGGTGCAGGTGACGCGCGATCTCCCCGGTTTCTGGCGCGGCAGCTACAGTGCCGTGCGGTCCGATTTGCGCGGCCGCTACCCGCGCCATCCCTGGCCGGAAGATCCGGCGAATGCGCTGCCGACCCGGCGGGTCAAGCCGCGCGGGACGTGAGGCGCAAGAAGACCCTCATGGTGGGGAGCGCGGCCCGCCCTTCACGGGCATCCTTCGAGACCCGCTCCTATGGAGCGCTCGTTAATCCAAGCACGGCACCGACCTCTAGCTGCCGCCGGAGTGGGGCTGTTTATCGCGGTAAATGGCGGCTCTGAGTTCGTCAATGAGTTATCATTTATGCGCTGCGGAGGCGCTCCGAACGAGCAAAAGCGTCACAAGCTCTCAGGATGAGGGTCTCACAAAATTGCATTCTGCCCGGAAATCGCTATTTTCCGCGGCCCGGAGGCCCCTTAGATGTCTGTTATCGATCTTGCCGCGAATCCGAGCGATCTGCGTGCGCTCGCCGAACAGTCCAACGCCTGGCCGTTCGAGCAGGCGAAGGCCATTGTCGCGCGGCTGAAGAAAAGCCCGAAGGACGAGGTGCTGTTCGAGACCGGCTACGGGCCATCAGGCCTGCCGCATATCGGCACCTTCGGCGAGGTCGCGCGCACCTCGATGGTGCGGCACGCTTTTCATGTGCTGACCGAGAACAAGATCAAGACCCGCCTGCTCGCGTTCTCCGACGACATGGACGGGTTTCGGAAAGTGCCCGACAACGTCCCCAACAAGGAGATGCTGGCCGCGCATCTCGGCAAGCCGCTGACGCGGGTGCCGGATCCGTTCTCCAACGAATACCCGTCGTTCGGGCACCACAACAATGCGCGGCTGCGCGCCTTCCTCGATCATTTCGGCTTCGACTACGAATTCGCGAGCTCGACCGACTATTACACGTCCGGCCGTTTCGACGCGACGCTGCTCAAAATGCTCGCGGCCTACGACAAGGTGATGGCGATCATCCTGCCGACGCTCGGTCCCGACCGCCGCGCGACCTATTCGCCGTTCCTCCCCATCAGCAAGACCACGGGTGTCGTGCTGCAGGTGCCGATGATCCGCCGCGACGTTGCGGCCGGCACGGTGACCTACCTCGATCCCGATACCAACCAGGAAGTCGAGACGCCGGTCACCGGCGGCAACGTCAAGTGCCAATGGAAGGCCGATTGGGCGATGCGCTGGGTCGCGCTCGGCGTCGATTACGAGATGGCCGGCAAGGACCTGATCGACTCGGTCAAACTCTCCGGCGCGATCGCCAGGGCGCTCGGCGCCACGCCGCCGGAGGGCTTCAACTACGAGCTCTTCCTCGATGACAAGGGCCAGAAGATCTCGAAGTCGAAGGGCAATGGGCTGACCATCGACGAATGGCTGCGCTACGCCTCGCCGGAATCGCTGTCGCTGTTCATGTATCGCGAGCCGAAGGCGGCCAAGCGGCTGTATTTCGACGTCATCCCGCGCAATGTCGACGACTACCAGCAGTTCATCGACGGCTTTGCGAAGCAGGACGCCAGGCAGCAGCTCGGCAATCCGGTCTGGCATGTCCACAATGGCCATCCGCCGAAGTTCGACATGCCCGTCACGTTCCAGCTCCTGCTGACGCTGGTGTCGTCGTCGAATGCGGAGAATGCCGAGACACTGTGGGGTTTCATTGGTCGCTACCGACCCGGTGTGAGCCCGCAGACGCATCCCAAGCTCGACGCGATGGTCGGCTATGCCATCAACTATTATCGCGACTTCGTCGCGCCGACGAAGACGTTCCGCGAACCGACCGAGACCGAGCGCGCGGCGCTGCAGGATTTGCGGGATGCATTATCGCAGCTTCCGCAGGACGCCTCGGCCGAGGACATCCAGAACGTCGTCTACGAGATCGGCCGCCGCGAGCCGTTCCTCGACCAGGTCAAGAAGGGCAAGGACGGCCGTCCGGGCGTGACGCTCGACTGGTTCAACATGCTCTACCAGGTGCTGCTCGGCCAGGAAAAGGGCCCGCGCTTCGGCTCCTTTGTCGCGGTGTATGGCGTGCAGAACGCGGTCAACATGATCGACGGCGCGCTGGCGCGGAGTGCGTGAGGGCTACGGAACTGAGTTGTGGCGCGACCTATCTCCCCGATTCGTCCTGGCGAAAGCCAGGACCCATAGCCACCGCCGGATGTGGTTACGGAGACTCGGAGTGGCCAATTGGTGCCACAACTTCTCCCGAGGTAATGGGTCCTGGCTTTCGCCAGGACGACACCGAGGCCTCACTGGCTTGCCCACACGATCCGCGCGATCCACACCACCTCGCTCGCCGCCATCCTGCGTTCGGCCTGCGTCGCATCGAGCGGCTGCAAATCCAGAGCCTTTGCGGTGCGGCGCTTCAGCGTCGCCACCGTCAGCTCGCCCGCGTTGGTCTTCACCACCACGCGATCGCCTTTGTGGATCGGCGCGCCGGGCGCGACCAGGATGATGTCGCCGTCGCGATAGGCGGGCGCAAGCGCTTCGCCGGACATCTGCAGCGCGAAGCTATGGTTGCCCTCGAAGGCGGGAAGGGCAAATTCGGTCCAGCCCTTGCCGACGGGAAAGCCGGACTCGTCGAAGGCGCCGCTCGCGCCCGCCAGTGCGAAGCCGAGCAGCGGCACCGAACGGCCGCCGCCTGCCTCGTCGCCGACCAGCCTGGCAAAAATGTCGATCGACGAATCTGCCGCCGCCAGCGCTTTCGCGATCGATTCGGTCGAGGGCCAGCGCTCGCGGCCGTCGGAGGTAACGCGCTTGGACTTGTTGAAGGTGGTGGGATCGAGCCCGGCGCGCTTGGCGAGGCCGGACGGCGACAGGCCGGCACGCGCCGCCAGCCGATCCAGCGCGCCCCAGATCTGGTCGTGGGTGAGCATCCTCTGCGCTTTGGCCTGCCTGACCATGGAAGGTCCAGCCCGTCGCAACTCAGGAAAACTATCCTCAAATCAATCGGTTTTCCGTTTTCGGTGCAAGAGGCGGCGTCTAAGTCTTGAGTTCGGCAGGGGTGGCCTTTACGGTCCCGCCCGGGATTTAACGACCCACGAGAGACGAAAATCCCCAGGAGACTCAAAGAGCTGTCTCCCCGGGCAAACAGGGCTGCGTAAGCGGTGGTCAAGATCTACAAAATCTGTCCGGCCTCGGCCTGGCGCGAGGCGGAACGGCAGGGCGTTTATCGCGGCAGCGCGGACGATTCGCGCGACGGATTCATCCATTTCTCGACCGCCGCCCAGGTTCCCGAGACCCTGCAGAAGCATTATGTCGGGCAGCGCGCGCTGTTCCTGGTCGAGGTCGACGGCGATGCGCTCGGCAGCGCGTTGCGCTGGGAGCGCTCGCGCAATGAGGAGCTGTTTCCGCATCTCTATGGCGAGCTCGATCTCGGCGCGGTGATGGCTGTGATGAACCTCAACACGCGCTCCGACGGCGGCCACGATGTTCCGGAGCTTGCCCCGTGATCCGCGCTTTCGACGCTCTCTCGCTGCCGGTGCTGCGTTGGCTCGATCCGGAGGATGCGCATCGCCTCGCGATCCAGGGCCTGCGCTTCCTGCCGCCGGGCAAGCCGCACGCTGACGATCCCAAGCTTGCGGTGCGTGCGTTCGGGCTCAACTTCCCCAATCCGATCGGCATGGCCGCGGGCTTCGACAAGAGCGCCGAAGTGCCGGATGCGCTGCTGCGGCTCGGCTTCGGCTTCGTCGAGATCGGCTCGGTGACGCCGAAGCCGCAAAGCGGCAATCCGCGACCGCGGCTGTTTCGTCTGGAGCGCGACGAGGCCGTGATCAACCGCATGGGCTTCAACAATGACGGTGCGGAGACAGCCCTGCGCCGGCTTGCGGCGCGCGCGCAGCACGGCGGCATCGTCGGCGTCAATGTCGGCGCCAACAAGGATTCGCCCGATCGGGTCAATGATTACGTCAAGCTGATCGAGACCTTTGCGCCGGTCGCGAGCTATTTCACCGTCAACGTCTCCTCGCCGAACACGCCGGGCCTGCGCAATCTGCAGGAAGGCGCGCTGCTCGACGATCTCCTCGCCAGGGTGATCGACGCGCGCCAGCGGGTGCGCGAGAGCGCCGGCGACACGCCGGTGCTGCTCAAGATCGCGCCGGATTTGAGCCTCGCCCAGCTCGACGACGTCGTGCAGGTCGCGCGCTCGCGCCGGGTCGATGGCATGATCGTATCGAACACCACGATCGCGCGGCCGAGTACGCTGCGCGAGGAGATGCGCGCCAAGGAGCAGGGCGGCCTGTCCGGCCGGCCGCTGTTCCGGCTGTCGACGCGGATGGTCGCGGAGACCTATGTGCGCGTCGAGGGCGCATTCCCCCTGATCGGTGTCGGGGGGGTGGACTCGGGCGGCGCCGCGCTGACGAAGATCCGCGCCGGCGCGAGCCTGATCCAGCTCTATTCGTCGCTGGTCTACAAGGGCCTCGGCATCGTCGACGAGATCAAGCGTGACCTCGCCTCGACCCTATTGCGGACGGGGCGGGATTCTCTCTCCGAGATCGTCGGCTCCGACGCCGCCACGCTGACGGCGGAAGACTGGCCGGGGATGTAGGCGGTCTCGTGCCCCGAGCGCAGCGCAGCACGTTAGTGATGCACTGCTGAACCGGGGCCCACGCTCGCGGCATTCTGGGTCCCGGCTCCGCGCAGCAGCGTTTCACCCTGCAGCGTGTCCGGGACACGAGAGCTACGACCTCGAAAACGTCTTCCTGTACAGCGCCGGATAGCGCGCGGCCTGCAAGCCGCCGCGCGAGACGTAGGAGGCGATCAGCGCGCTCCACAGCCCGGCATTGCCGAACGATTGCAGCGCCCAACATGTGGCGAGGAAGATCGCGAGCGAGGCCAGCATCAGATTGCGCATCTCACGCGCCCAGGTCGCGCCGATATAGATGCCGTCGAAGCCGAAGGCGAACACGCCGGGAATCGGCGCGAGCACGACGAACGGCAGGAATTCCCGCGCGCCGCGACGGACGCTTTCGCTCGCCGTCATGAAATCGATTAAGTTCGGCCCGAATACCGCGAATAGCGCGGACACGACCAGCGCGAAGCCGAGCCCCCATAGCAGCACCAGCCGGGTCGAATCAGCAAATCCCCTGGCGTCGCGTGCGCCGAGCGTACGGCCGCAAAGCTGCTGGGCTGCGTTCGCTAGACCATCGAGAAAGAAGGCGCTGACCAGCAGAAAATTGTTGAGCACGGAATTCGCGGCCAGCGTGACGTCGCCGGCCCGCGCGCCCTTGGCGGTGAAGAACAAGAACACGGCGATCAGCGCCGCGGTACGGATCAGGATGTCGGAATTCACGGCCAGCAGCCGCATCAGCTTGGCCCGGTCGAACAGCTCTGCGTACGGCACCGCGAACCCACCGTCCGCATAGCGGCGGCAGACGATCATGCCGAGGCCGAATCCGGCCGCTTCAGACAGCAGCGCTGCGATCGCAGCACCTGCGATCCCGGTGTCGTAGACCAGCACCAGCAGGATCGTCGCCGCCGCGTTGACGAGATTGATGACGATTTGGAGCGCGAGCGCCGGGTTGGCGCGAGCCTGGCCGACCAGCCAGCCCAGGATAACATAATTGACGAGCGCCAGCGGCGCCGACCAGATCCGGATCACGAAGTAGGTTTTCGCCGCGCGCGTGACGCCTTCGCTGCCGCCCATCAGGTCGAACAGCACGGTGGCCAGCGGCAGTTGCAGCGCGATCAGTGCTACGCCGATCAAGCCGGCGACGATGAAGCCGCGCACCAGGATCGCGGTCAGCTCGCGCGTCTCGCCGGCGCCGAGCGCCTGCGCCGTGAAGGCGAGCGTGCTCATGCGCAGGAAACCGAACAGCCAGAACAGGCAATCGAAGATGACGGACGCGATGGCGACGCCGCCGAGCAGCGCGGCGTCGTCCAGCAGTCCGATCGCGGTGGTCGAGACCACGCCGATCAGTGGCGTGGTGAGGTTGGCGACCATCGCCGGGCCTGCGATGGCGAAGACCTGACGGGAACCGATCTTCAAGTGAACGGGTGCGTGCATGTCAGAACACGAGCACCATGCCGTCTTCGGCGGCGAGATGGGCGATGTCGTCGAGGCGCGACAGCACGTCTTCGCTCATATGGGTGAGCACGAGGCGTTTTGCGCCGATTTCGGGAAGGTGCTGTTCCAAGGTCGTCAGGCTGAGGTGATTCTTGACCACCTTCTCGTACATATAGGCTTCGGCGATGAAAAGGTCGGCGCCATGCGCCAGCGGAATGAGCGTCTCCGTCCATTCGGTATCGGCGCTGTAGGCCAGCGTGCGACCCTCGGCTTCGACGCGATAAGCGAGGAACGGTCCACCGGATTCGCCGTGCACGACGGGATAGGGCGTCACCGTCACCGCGCCGAAGCTTTGGCTCTGCTCGGGCGCGAGCTCGACGACGGACAGCTCGAAGCGCTGTTTCGTCTTCGAGGAGTGCTCGAACAGAGCCTCCATCACCTCACGCAGCCGCGTCTCGATGCCTTTGGGGCCGGCGATCGTGAGCGGCCGCGTCCGCCGCGAGAATTGTGCGTCGAGCAGGACAAACGGCAGCCCGGCAAAATGGTCGCCGTGGAAATGCGTGATCAGGATGAGATCGATCTCATTGCGGTCGATCTCCAGCCGCTTCAGTGCCGGCAAAGCCGACGCGCCGCAATCGATCAGGAAGTTGGCTTCGCGCCCCGAGACGTGGAAGCAGGTATTGAGCCTGCCGCCGGATCCGAAGGCGTCGCCGCAGCCGACAAAGCGCAATTGCATCGGCCGCCAGCTCCAAATCCTTTACCTGCGTGGCGCGCCGAAAACGCGCATCAGCAGCCAGATCGGAATCACGATGACAGCGCCGAGCAGGAAGTAGCGCCACAGCCAGTTCACGGTATCGAAGCCGAGATCCCACAAACGCTGGAACAGAAGACGAATGCTTAAGATGATATTCCAGGGGTCGAAGCCGATCGCCGCCAGCACGACGCCGACGAGGATCGAGAGCAGCACCAGGCGAAACGCGACCGCCAGCGGCGAGCCGCCGAGAAAGCGGTGCAGGCCGTCACTGCGGCCGGCCGGCAAATCTCTGACGTCGTGGGCCATCTCAAACTCCTCAGGGGATTCGACCTATCATAGGGCAAGGCGGGGACATGGGGAACCTGTGAGGGGGCGTCAATCGGCTTACGGGATTTTAATTCGGGCAAGCACACGCCCGGGGCTTCTTAAGCCTCAACCTCGGCCGCCTCCGCTTTCAGCATCTTTTCCAGCGTTTCCAGCCGGTCGGCCTCCCGCGGCGGCTTGTCCCAGCGCAGCCGGCTGATGCGGGGAAAGCGCATCGCGACGCCGGATTTGTGCCGTGGTGAGCGCTGCAGCCCCTCGAAGGCGACCTCCAGCACCAGCCCCTTGTCTGGCTCGTGCACGACGTGGCGGACGGGGCCGAATTTTTCGGTGGTATTGCGACGCACGAAGCGGTCGATCTGGAGCAGCTCCTCGTCCGTGAAGCCGAAATAGGCTTTTCCGACCGGCACCAGTTCGTCACTGCCCGGCCCTGCGGTCCAAACGCCGAAGGTGTAGTCGGAATAGTAGGACGAGCGCTTGCCGTGGCCGCGCTGCGCATACATCAGCACGGCGTCGATGATGTGCGGATCGCGCTTCCATTTCCACCATTGTCCCTTCGGCCGCCCCGGCAGATAGGGTGCGTCGCGCCGCTTCAGCATCACGCCTTCGACGGCGTCCGCGTCCTCGCCCGCACCAGCGCTGGCGGGATCGGCGCGTGCTGCGGTCAGCGCCTCCCAGCTTGCGAAGGCGACGGTGGGCGACAGATCGATGCGGGGATCGTCGAGCTTACCGATGAAGGTCTCCAGCCGTTCGCGCCGCTCCGCGAAAGGCAGCTCGCGCAAATCGTTCTCGTCGTCGCCGAGCAGATCGTAGGCGCGCAGATGAATCGGAAATTCCTTGATCAGCTTCGGAGACACGACCTTGCGGTTGAGCCGCTGCTGCAGAAAATTGAAACTTTGCACGCGCCCTTCGCGCAGGATCAGAAGCTCGCCGTCGATGGCGCCGGGCAGCCGCAGCGACGGCACGAGGTCCGGAAAGCTCCCGGTGATGTCCTCGCCGGTGCGCGAATAGAGCCGAGCGGTGATGTGGCCGTGCTCGTCGCGGCCGGCCACCGCCTGCACGCGGATGCCGTCCCATTTCCATTCGGCGATGTAGTCGGCGGGATCGAGTGCAGCGAAATCGGTGTCCTCGATCGCATGCGCCAGCATGACAGGACGGAACGGCGCGGGATCGCGATTGACTGGCTTGTCGCCGCGGCCTTCCAGCCAGGCGAACAGGTCGAGATAAGGCGGCGCGAGACCGGGCCAGATCAGCTCGACCTCATGCGGGTCCTTGTCGCCGAGCGCGGCGGCCGCGGTCTTTGCCAGGCGCGCGGAGATGCCGATGCGCAACGCGCCGGTGACGAGCTTCAACAGCGCCCAGCGGCCGGTCTCATCCAATTCGTCGAGCCAGCGCTCGAGCTGCTTCGGCAGCTCGGTCTTGCCGAGGGTGCGCAGGGTGGTGACCACCTCGGTGAGGGTTGGGGGAGGTGGGTTGTTGTGGACACCCACGGCCTTCGGCCACATCAGCGCGATTGTCTCGGAGAGATCGCCTACATAGTCCCAGGATAGGCCGAACAAGACCGGGTCAGTTCGCTGGGCGATAAGATCGCGCAGCAGAGAAGGTTTTGCGTGCTTGAAACTCAGCGCACCGGTCAGCGCGGCCAGCGCGTAGCCGCGATCGGGATCGGCGACCTCGCGAAAATAACTCGTGATCAGCCGCAGCTTGTTGTTGCGGCCGGGTTCGTAGGCGAGGCGGTCGAGAAGTTCGGCGAAGCGGTTCATGCTTCGGCCTCGTCAGCGAGCGGCGTCTCGGTCTCCTCCTCGTCGCCATAGCCGACGAGATCGAGCGGCCGCGACCGCAAACCCTTGCTTTGGCACCAATGCACCAGCGCGTCTTCCTGGCCATGGGTAACCCAGATCTCGCCGGCACCGGTCGCGGCGATCGTGGCGGTGAGGCCGTCCCAATCGGCGTGATCCGAGATCACCAGCGGCAGCTCGATGCCGCGTTGCCGCGCGCGGGCGCGCACCCGCATCCAGCCAGAGGCGAATGCCGTGACGGGATCGGGAAACCGGCGGGTCCAGAGATCGGATGTTGCAGAGGGCGGCGCCAGCGTGATGGTGCCGGCGAGCGCCGCCTTCTTGACGCCCTTCGCCGGCCGCAACTCGCCGAGCTCGATTCCGCGGCTCTGATAGTAATGCGTGATCTTCTCCATCGCGCCATGCAGATAGATCGGCGCGTCGTAACCCGCTTGGCGCAGCAGAGCGATCACGCGCTGCGCCTTGCCAAGCGAATAGGCGCCGACGAGATGCGCGCGCTCCGGAAATAGCGCCACCGACGCCAGCAGCTTCTTGACCTCGTCGGCCGCATCGCCATGGCGAAACACCGGCAGGCCGAACGTTGCCTCGGTGATGAAGACGTCGCAGCGTACGAGCTCGAACGGCGTGCAGGTCGGGTCGGGCGCATCCTTGTAGTCGCCGGAGGCGACGATGCAGGTGTCCTTGCAGGTGACCGCGACCTG
Source organism: Bradyrhizobium sp. CW1 (assembly GCF_023100665.1). NCBI lineage: Bacteria > Pseudomonadati > Pseudomonadota > Alphaproteobacteria > Hyphomicrobiales > Nitrobacteraceae > Bradyrhizobium > Bradyrhizobium sp. CW1. The sequence goes on along the minus strand of NZ_CP064684.1, from coordinate 7,678,186 downwards.
CGCCGAACCGAGCACATGGCCGGCCGGGTGAAACTTCGCGCTGACGTCGCCGAGCCGGATCTCCTCGCCATAGTGGATTGCTTGGGTGGAGCCGGCAAAATTCTCGCCATAGCGCAGCCGCATCATGTCCAGCGTTTCCTGCGTCGCCAGCACCGCGCCGTGGCCGGCGCGGGCATGGTCGGAATGGCCGTGGGTGATCACGGCCCGCTCGACCGGCCGGACGGGGTCGATATGGAAGCCGCCCGGCTTACAGCATAGGCCGGCGGCAACTGGCAGCAGGATGTCTTGCGGACGCATGCCTGTTATATAGGTCGCGACCCCGCATCTTCGAGTCATCACCGCTTCGTTCCCTGGTTCCCACAATGCCCCTGCGCTTGTTCCTGACCTCCGGCGATCTCATGGCCGACCGCCGCTTCGAGTTCGCGCGCGACCTCCAGCTCAAGGGCGATCTGGCGGCCGCCGCCGACCTGCTGGAGCAGACCATCGAGATTGCGCCGAATTTCACCTCGGCCTGGTTCACGCTCGGCGAAATCCGCGCGCAACTCGGCGAGCGCGACAAGGCCATTGCGGCCTTTCGCAAATCGCGCGAGTCCGACCCGAGCGATCAGCATGGCGCTCATCTGCATCTGATACGCCTCGGCGATGCGCAATTGTCCGAGATGCCCAAGGCCTATGTGCAGGCCTTGTTCGATCAATACGCCCCGCGCTTCGAGCACGTGCTGATCAACGATCTCGGCTATCGCGCGCCGTCGCTGATCTTCAAGGCGGTGGTGGCTGCCCGCGTCGCCGCGAAGAAGCCCGCCCTGTTCAAGCGCGCCATCGATCTCGGCTGCGGTACGGGGCTCGCGGCCGCCGCCTTCGCCAAACAGGTCGACCAGTTCATCGGCATCGATCTGTCGCCCGGCATGGTCAAGGAGGCGCGAGCCACCGGCCTCTATGCCGAGCTCGAAGTCGCCGACATGATCGAAGGCCTGCGCAGCAGGAGCGAGGCGAGCGCAAACCTCGTCGTCGCTGCCGATGCGTTCGTCTATCTCCCCGATCTCGCACCGGTGCTCGGCGAAGCCAGGCGCGTGCTCGCGCCCGGCGGCGTGCTTGCGTTCACGCTGGAGACCCATGACGGCAGCGGCATCGTTCTCGGCGAAGGCCTGCGCTATGCCCATTCGGCGGAATATGTGCGCGATGCGATGGCGAAGGCCGGCCTCAAGCTCCTCACATTGGAGCAGGCCTCGCCACGCACCGAGAACAACGAACCGGTGGGCGGCCTCGTCGTGGTCGCCGAGAAAACTTGAGTTTAGGCGCTATAAGCGGCGCTTTAAGCGTCATTGCGTCGCAAAGCCGCGACTTCCCACTTGCGAGCCGTGCGGCGATGCCAGCACAATGCGCGCACCAGGGAGAAACAAACAATGACCAGGAATCCATCGCGGCGCGATTTCAGCGCCGCCGCGCTCGCGACCATCGCGGCCTCCACCTTGCCCGCGCCCTATGTCTGGGCCGCGGAGAAGAAATACGATTCCGGCGCCAGCGACACCGAGATCAAGATCGGGCAGACCGTGCCGCATTCCGGCCCCGGCTCGCTCTACGGCGTGCTCGGGCGCGTCGGCGAGGCCTATTTCCAGATGCTGAACGAAAAGGGCGGCATCAACGGACGCAAGGTCAAATTCCTCACCATGGATGATGCCTACAGCGCGCCGAAATGCGTCGAGGCGACGCGGCGCCTGGTCGAGCAGGAGGAGGTGCTCGCGCTCTACGGCTCGCTCGGCACCGCGCCGCAGACCGCCGTGCACAAATACCTCAACTCGAAGGGCGTGCCGCAGTTGCTGCTCAACACCGGCGCGTCGAAGTGGAATAACCCGAAAGAGTTCAAATGGACGATGGCTGGCTTGCCGCTCTATCCGACCGAGGCGCGGATCCTGGCGCGGCACGTCGTCAGCGTGAAGCCGAACGCGAAGGTCGGCATCCTGTACCAGAACGACGATTTCGGCCGCGACTTCCTCGGCCCCTTCAAGAAGGTTCTGGAAGACGCCGGCGGCACCGCCAAGGTGATCATGGAGCAGACCTACGATCTGACCGATCCGACGGTCGATTCCCAGCTCATCAACCTCTCGAAGTCGGGTGCGGACGTCTTCTACAACATCTCCACCGGCAAGGCCTCGTCGCAGTCGATCCGGAAAGTAGCCGAGCTCGGCTGGAAGCCGCTGCAGCTGCTGTCGGCCGGCTCGACCGGCCGCTCCATCCTCAATGCCGCGGGCCTCGAGAACGCCGCCGGCATCGTCGCCATCCGCTACAACAAGGAAGTCGGCCTGCCCAAATGGGAGAAGGACCCCGACGTCATGGCGTTCGAGGAGCTGCGCAAGAAGTACACGCCGGCGATCGATCAAGACAACACCATCGCCTTCGCCGGCTACGGCCAGGCCGTCACCATGGGCGAGATCCTGCGCCGCTGCGGCGACGAGCTCACCCGCGCCAACGTGCTGAAGCAGGCTTCCAACCTCAAAGGCTTCCACTCGCCTTATTTCCTCGACGGCGTCACTTACGACTACACGCCTGACGATTACACGCCGATGAAGACGCTCTTCATCTCCACCTTCACCGGCAAGGACTGGGACATCTCCGACAAGCCGATGTCGGAGTAGGGGCGCTTTCTTCTCCCCTTGTGGGAGAAGATGGCGCGAAGCGCCGGATGAGGGGGCTTTCTCCGCGTACTCGAACGATGCTCTTTCGCGGAGAGATACCCCTCACGCGTCTCGCCGCTTCGCGGCGATCCACCCTCTCCCACAAGGGGAGAGGGAACGGCAGTATCGCCCTCGTCGTTCACCCCCTCGACGAACCCGTCCCCACGGCTTACCTGTGATGCCGTGCCGCCCCGCATCCGCAAAATCCCGGTCGAACCTGCCGCGCTGCTGCCCGACCGCTTCAAGGCGTGGTTCGCGGCCCGCGGCTGGTCGCCGCGCGCGCATCAATTGGCGCTGCTGGAGAAGGCGCGCGAGGACCGATCCGCATTGCTGATCGCGCCCACCGGCGCCGGCAAGACGCTGGCGGGATTCTTGCCGACGCTGGTCGAGCTGAGCTCCGCGCCCAAAGCTTCGGCGAAATCGGTGATCTCCACCGGCCGCAGTCTGCAACGCACCGGCGGCCTGCACACGCTCTACATCTCGCCGCTCAAGGCGCTCGCGGTCGATATCGCGCGCAACCTCGAGCGCCCCGTCGCCGAGATGGCGCTGCCGATCAAGATCGAGACCCGTACCGGCGACACGCCGACGTCGCGGCGGCAGCGGCAACGGCGCTATCCGCCGGACATTTTGCTGACGACGCCGGAGCAGCTTGCGCTGCTGCTGTCCTCCGACGACGCGCCGTTCCTGTTTTCCTCCTTGAAGCGCATCGTGCTCGACGAGCTGCACGCGCTGGTGACGTCCAAGCGCGGCGATCTGCTGTCGCTTGGACTCGCGCGGCTGTGGCGGTTGGCGCCGCAGATGCGGGCGATTGGCCTGTCGGCGACCGTGGCCGAGCCTGAATCGCTGGCGCGCTTCCTGGTGCCGCAGCCCGGCGGCAAGGAAGCGGCGGCCGACATCGTCCTTGCCGGCGGCGCCGCACCGCCGCTGGTCGAGATGATGGACACGCGCGAACGCCTGCCCTGGGCCGGCCACAGTGCGCGCCACGCACTTCCCGAGATCTACGAGCTGATCAAGGCGAACAAGACCACGCTGGTTTTCGTCAACACCCGCAGCCAGGCCGAGATGCTGTTCCAGAATCTCTGGAGCATGAACGACGACAATCTTGCCATCGCGCTGCATCACGGCTCGCTCGACGTCGCCCAGCGCCGCAAGGTCGAAGACGCGATGTCGGCGGGCAAACTGCGCGGCGTGGTCTGTACCTCCTCGCTCGATCTCGGCGTCGACTGGGGCGACGTCGATCTCGTCGTCAATATCGGCGCGCCCAAGGGCTCCTCGCGCCTGATGCAGCGCATCGGCCGCGCCAACCACCGGCTCGACGAAGCCTCGCGCGCGGTGCTGGTGCCCGCGAACCGATTCGAGGTGCTGGAGTGCCGCGTCGCGATCGACGCCATCGCGGAGAATGCGCAGGACACGCCGCCGCTGCGCCTGGGTGCGCTCGATGTGCTGGCCCAGCACGTGCTCGGCTGCGCCTGCGGCGAGCCGTTTTTCTCCGACGAGCTTTACGGTGAGGTCCGCACCGCCGCGCCCTACGCCGATCTCACGCGGCAGGACTTCGACGACGTGGTCGATTTCGTCGCCTCCGGCGGCTACGCGCTGAAGACCTATGAGCGTTTCGCGCGGATCAAGCAGGACAAGGAGGGACGCTGGCGCGTCGCCAATCCCAGGGTGCGGCAGAGCTACCGGATGAATGTCGGCACCATCGTCGAGGACGACATGCTCAAGGTGCGGCTGGTGCGCTCGCGCGGCGGAGGTCAAGGAAAAGCAGGCGGGTCGACCGGCGTGATCGCGCGCGGCGGCAGGCTGCTCGGCGAGATCGAGGAAGCCTTCATCGAGGGTCTCAGCCCGGGCGACACCTTCGTGTTCTCAGGAGAGGTGGTGCGCTACGAAACCCTGGTCGAAGACCAGGTCTATGTCTCGCGCGCCAACGACAAGGACCCGAAGGTGCCGTCCTATATGGGCGGCAAGTTTCCGCTCTCGACCTATCTTGCCGAACGGGTTCGCCGCCTGCTCGATGACGGGCGCGCGTGGGGCGCCTTGCCGGAGCAGGTGCGCGACTGGCTGTCGCTGCAAAAGGACGTCTCGCGCGTGCCGGCGGTGCGCGAGCTGCTGGTCGAGAGTTTTCCCCGCGCCAACAAGCATTACGTCGTCTGCTATCCCTTCGAAGGCCGTCTCGCGCATCAGACGCTCGGCATGCTCTTGACGCGCCGGCTGGAGCGCGCCCGCGCCCGGCCGCTCGGTTTCGTCGCCAATGAATATGCGATCGCGGTCTGGGCGCTCGGCGACATGTCCTCCATGATCCGGGACGGCAGGATCGACCTCGACGCGCTGTTCGATCCCGACATGCTCGGCGACGACCTCGAAGCGTGGCTTGCCGAATCCGCGCTGATGAAGCGCACGTTCCGCAATTGCGCGATCATCTCCGGCCTGATTGCGCGGCGGCACACCGGTGAGGAGAAGAGCCGCCGTCAGGTGCTGTTCTCGACCGATCTCGTTTACGACGTCCTGCGCAAGCACCAGGCCGATCACGTGCTGTTGCGCGCCGCCCGTGCCGATGCCGCCACTGGCCTGCTCGATCTGCGACGCCTCAGCGACATGCTCACCCGCATCCGGGGCCGCATCACGCATCGGGAACTCGACCACGTCTCCCCGCTCGCCGTCCCCGTGATGCTGGAAATCGGCCGCGAGTCAGTCTATGGCGAAGCTGGAGACGAGCTCCTGGCGGAGGCCGCCGACGAGCTCGTCAAAGAGGCGATGGGATAACAGCAGGTTTTGACGTGGGGGCAGGCGCGCTGGTTTCAGGGGATATCGAGGACATGCGCGTTTCGAATGTCAGCATCAGCAGCGTGACCTTCGCGGCCGATCTCTCCGGCGCGCTATTCTGGGAAGAGCAGCGCCTGCTCGTCGTCTCCGACCTGCATCTGGAAAAAGGTTCCAGCTTCGCCATGCGCGGCGTGCTGCTGCCGCCTTACGACACCATCGCGACGCTCAGTCGTCTCGCTGCTGTCATCTCGCGCCATGATCCCCGAATCGTCATCGCGCTCGGCGACAGTTTTCACGATCGCACGGCGCATGGACGGCTGTCGGCGGAGGATCGCGACGCGGTCGCCGCCTTGCAGGCTGGCCGCGACTGGATCTGGATCTCAGGCAATCACGATCCGGCGCTGCCGCGTGATCTCGGCGGCACCGTCGCCGACGAAGTTGCGATCGGTCCGATCACCTTCCGCCACGAGCCGACGGGCGCGAGCGGCGAGATCGCCGGCCATCTTCATCCCAAGGCGCGTGTCTCCGCGCGCGGCCGCTCGATGGAGCGCCGCTGTTTCGCCTGTGACGGCGAGCGTGCCGTGATGCCCGCCTTCGGCGCCTACGCCGGCGGCCTCAGCATCCGCGATGTGGCGTTTGCAAAGATCTTTCCAATGAACGGTTTTGTCGCGCACCTGCTCGGCGACCGCCGCGTCCACGCGATCGCCGCGTCACGGTGCAGCTAAGCCGCTTTCGCCTGCACGTCGTCGCAGAACTCCGCCAGCCGATCTGCCAGCCGCAACGTCGCGGGACTTGCGCCCGGCGCGGCCATCAGCGCCACTTCGGTCCGGTTGATCGGCGCAAAGCCGTCCTTCGCGCTCAGCACGCGGTGGTCGGACTGGATCGCCATCTCCGACAGGATGCTCAAGCCCATGCCGGCCGCGACCGCGGCCTGGATGCCGGCCAGGCTCGATGACGTATAGGACATGTGCCAAATGCGGCCCGCGCTTTCCAGCGCATGGATGGCGCCGGCGCGGTAGAGGCAGCCGAGCGGAAAGCCGATCAGCGGCACGGAGGCGACATCGGCGTGGATCGGATGGCTCTTGCTGGTCACCCAGTGCACCTGCTCCGGCCACACCGCAATCGCGCCTTTCTCACCGGCCGCGCGCTTGAACAGCGCCAGATCGAGCTCGCCGCGATCGAGGTCGCGGGCGAGATTCTTGCTCTGGTCGGCGCGCACATCGAGCCGCAGGCCCGGATGCGAGCGCGAGAACGCGCCGAGCAGTTTCGCCAGCCGATACGCCGCAAAGTCCTCGGGGATGCCGAGCCGGATTGCGCCTTCGCCGTCGGGCTGGCGCAGCACGTCGCGCGCCTCTTCCGCAAGCGACAACAACCGCCGCGCATAGGACAGCAGCCGCTCGCCGGCTTCGGTGGGGCGCACGTCCTTGCCGTCGCGATGCAGCAGGACCTGGCCGACATCCTCCTCCAGCCGCTTGATCTGCTGGCTGACGGTCGATTGGGTGCGATGGACGCGCTCGCCGGCGCGGGTGAAGCCGCCGGCATCGACCACCGACACGAAGCTGCGCAGGAGCTCCAGATCGAGCATGGCTGCCTCCATTCGAAAATCCACTGGCTGAAGTTAATCATTTAATTTCCAAATGACAAGCCGGCTCCCTAGATCGAGGGCTCAGGAGAATGCCCCTCATGTCGCTCGCCCCTTCGCTTGCCGTTCCGCGCAGCCGCTTCAACACGCTGCCGCTGGCCATCGGCCTGTTCTGCCTGCTCTGGAGCTACGCCTTCGTCGCCGGCAAGATCGGCGTGACCCATTGCCCGCCGCTGATCCTGCTCGCCGCGCGCTTCTCGCTCGCCGGCATCTTGATCCTCGGTGCCACGCTGGTCCGCGGCGACGACTGGTCGCTGTCCTGGCGCGATGCCGCGATCTTCGCCGTGCTCGGCGTCGCCAACAACGCGCTCTATCTCGGCCTCGGCTACACCGGACTGCAATCGGTCTCCGCCGGCCTCGGCGGCCTGATCGTGTCGGCCAATCCGGTGTTCACGGCGGGCCTCGCCGCGCTTCTGCTCGGCGAAGGCATGACCTGGCGCAAGGCGAGCGGCCTCCTGCTCGGAATCATCGGCGTGACCTTGATCGTCTGGCACCGCCTGGCGGTCGGCACCGACTCGCTGCACGGCATCGTGTTCACGCTGGCCTCGCTCGCCTCTCTCGTTGCCGGCACCATTTTGTTCAAGCTGCTCGCGCCGAAGGGCTCGCTGTGGGTCGGCAATGGCGTGCAGAATCTTGCCGCCGGCATCGTGCTGACGCCGGTGGCGCTCACCTTCGCCGACGTTCATGCCATCGACTTCACGCCGGGCCTGATCGGCGCCTTCGCCTTCCTCGTGCTCGGCGGCTCGATCCTGGCGTACTGGCTCTGGTTTCATTTCTTGAAAGTGTGTGGCGCGACGGCTGCCAGTGCCTATCATTTCCTGATGCCGCCGCTCGGCATGCTGTTTGCGTATCTCGTGCTCGGCGAACATGTCGAGGCGCGCGATCTGCTCGGAATCATCCCGGTCGCACTCGGCATCTACCTGGTGACGCGGCCCGCCAAATCCGTCTCGTAAGAGGCGTCCATCATGCCCATTTCCATCACCCTGATCGGCGGTCCCACTGCGCTGATCGAGATCGATGGCTTCCGTTTGCTCACCGATCCGACCTTCGATGACGCGCACACCGCCTATCAGCTGCCGCATGTGAAGCTGGAGAAGACGATCGGCCCTGCGCTCAAGGCCGATGCGATCGGCCCGATCGATGCCGTGCTGCTCAGCCACGACCAGCATTCGGACAATCTCCACAATTCCGGCCGCGACTTTCTCAAACATGTGAAGCGCGTGCTGACCACCGAGGCCGGCGCGCAGCGCCTCGGCGGGCATGTCGAAGGTTTGGCGCCGTGGGGCACGGCGCATCTGAAAGATCGTGACGGCAACTCGCTGACGATTACTGCGACCCCGGCGCGTCACGGGCCGGCCGGCATCGAGCCGCTGTCAGGCGACGTCATCGGCTTCGTGGTGTCGTCGAGCCGGACCGACACCACATCGGTCTACATCAGCGGCGACACCACCTGGTTCGACGGCGTCGCCGAGGTCGCGCGCCGTTTCAAATGCGGCGTGGTGATGCCTTTCGCCGGCGCCGCGCAAACGCGCGGGCCGTTCCATCTGACCATGGACACCAACGACACCATCGAGACCGCGCGCGCCTTCCCCGATGCGATGATCGTGCCGGTTCATACGGAGGGTTGGGCGCATTTCCGCCAGAACAGCGAGGATCTACGCAAGACCTTCGACGTGCTCGGCTTCGGGACGCGGCTGCGATTGCTCGAGCCCGGCGTGCCGACGGTGGTGCAGGCGCCGTAGCCCCGACTGTCATGCCCCGGCTTGACCGGGGCATCCAGTACGCCGCGGCGGTAATTGTGAGAGCGAGTCGCCTAACGCAGGCCTCTGGAATACTGGGTCGCCCGGTCGAGCCGGGCGACGACGAGAGGAGAGAGCGTAGTCTCCTCAATCCTTGCGAAACACGATCGAAGCCATCCATCCCGTCATCAGCGCCATCGCGGCGGTGACGAGGCCGTAGATCAGGCCGTTCTGCCGCGCGGTGGTGGCGACGAACTGCTCGAAGCCGACCTTGACGATCTCGAACGCGGTCTCGGTCTTGCCGATGAACGCGCCGTCGGCAAACAGCTTGATCTCCACCTCGTAAGTGCCGATCGGCACCTCCGCCGGCAGCGGAATGCCGGTGCGGAACAGCGTCGGCGTCAGGAATGTCACCGCGCTCGGATCCTCGCGGTAGAGACCGCGCTGGGTGCGCAGGCGGATGAAGGCGGAGCGGAACACGTCGTTAGGCACCACATCGGCATAGTCGCCGCTGACACGCTGGGTCAGCAGCACGTTGTTAAGCCCGATCTGCTGACGCCGCGCGATCTCGGGCGAGGTGATGACATCGAAGGAGCGGTTGGCAAATAGCGCGAGATAGCTCGGCACCTCCAGGAACTGGCGGTAGTCGGTGTTGATCCAGATCCCGAAGGTGCGCTCCTTGCGCCGCGTCACCATCTCGGCGCGCGGGCCCATCACGGTGACGACGAGATCGTAGCTCTTGCGATCGGCGGGCGTGGAGGCGTCCTTCTCGACCGAGCCGAACAGCACCAGCTCCTCGCCGGAATAATTCGGCGTCACCGTGACGCGATGGTTGGAGACCGACACGATCAGCCGCTCGGCGCGTGCGACGGAGCCGAGCAGCAGAACGAGCAGGACCGCGAGAGCTGTGCGCATCATCCGTTCACCCCCAGCTCGCGGATGGTGAAGAGGTCTTCGGGCCGGATCACCAGCTCGATGGCGAAGCGAACGCCGACCGAGAGGATCAAGAGGCCGAGCAGCAGCCGCAGCTGCTCGCCGCGGATCTTCTGACCGGCGCGTGCGCCGAACTGCGCGCCGGTGACACCGCCGACCATCAGGATCAGCGCCAGCACCGCGTCGACGAGGTGATTGGTCACCGCATGCAGCAGGGTCGCAAACAGCATCGTGACCAGCGTCAGGACCATCGAGGTGCCGATCACCGTCGAGGTCGGCACCCGCAGCAGATAGATCATGATCGGCACCAGGATGAAGCCGCCGCCGATGCCCATGATGGCGCCGATGAAGCCGATCAGGACGCCGATGATCACGACCGGAATGACCGAGAGGTATATCTTGGAACGCTTGAACCGCATCTTCAGCGGCAGGCCATGGATCCAGTTGTGGGTGCGTCGTGGCGGCACCGCGCCGCGCCGGGTCCGCATTAGGGCGCGCAGGCCTTCGGAGAACATCAGGCTGCCGACGGTGGTGAGCAGCACGACGTAGGACAGTGCGATCATCAGATCGAGCTGGCCGAGCGCACGCAGCTGCGTGAAGGTCCACACGCCCAGCGCCGTCCCGGTCACGCCGCCGCATAACAGCACGCTTGCCAGCGCCGGGTCGATCGCGCGTCGCCGCCAATAGGCGAGCGCGCCGGAAAAGGACGAGGCGGCGATGTGGCTCGCGACGGAGGCGACCGCGACCGCCGGCGTGATGCCGATGAAGATCAGAAGCGGCGTCATCAGGAAGCCGCCGCCGATCCCGAACATGCCGGAGACGAAGCCGACCGCCGCGCCCATCGCTAGCACGAGGAAGACATTGACCGGAAGATCGGCGATCGGGAGATAGAGCTGCATCGAGAGACCACGCTTCCCGCGAGACGGATCGATTGCGCGGAATGCTCGCAGGAGGGCAGAACGATTGCCGCGCCCTTCAATAGCGGAATTCGGTGGCCGGCGGGACCAGGAATTTCAGGCGTGGTGAATGGGCTAAGAGAGATCAGATCACGGCTCGCAGCGAACCGAGCATTCCGCCACCTTCTCCGCCGTCATGCCCCGGCTTGACCGGGGCATCCACTATGGCGCAGCTTCTCCGTATCCAACCGACGCCTCTGGAATACTGGGTCGCCCGGTCAAGCCGGGCGACGACAAGAGGAGAAAGCGTACTAAACCGATTAATGCACAGCCGAGGCCGCGCGCTTGGCGGCAACCGGCTTCGGCGCAGGCTTCGCGTTGGCCTGCGGGGCGCTGTCCCAGCCGCCGTTCGGGGCCGCAACATTGACGGCGTCGTCGGGCTGCGGTTCGGCGCTGAAGGTCTGGATCGCGAGCTTGGCGGCGGCGAGCGATTGCGGGTCGAGCCGCTTGGCGACGTCGTCGCGCTTGCCGGCCGCGTCCGCATCGCCCTGGGCGGCGGCGAGCGTGAACCATTTATAGGACTCGGCGAGGTTCTGCTCGACCCCGATGCCGCGGGCATAGAGGATGCCGAGGTTGAACTGGCTGTCGGCGACGCCGCGGTCGGCGGCCTTCCGGAACCACAGTGCCGCGCTCTTGTAATTGGCTCCGCGTCCGCCGCCATCGGCGTCGAGCACCGCGAGATTGTGCATCGCCTTGGCGTTGCCGCGCTCGGCCGCCTGCGTGTAGTAGCGGCGGGCGATGTCGGCGTCCTTCTTCACGCCAAGACCCTTTTCGTAGAGTGTCCCGAGGCGGAAGGTTGCGGGCACGACGCCGGCCTGCGCCGCACGGTCGTACCATTTGGCGGCTTCGTCGTAATTCGCGGCCACGCCCTTGCCCTCGGCAAAGCGCACGCCGATCTCGTAGGCCGCGGTCGCATCGCCCTTCATCGCGGCGGTGCGCAAGCCGGGGCCACCGATGCCGTCAGGCAGCTTTTCGGTCGGCGGCACCTGGATCATCGCGAGTTTCGCGCGGCTCGTGCCCGACAGCGCGCCGGTGACGTCGCTCGACGCCGCAGGCGGGGTTGGCGCCGCGGTTTGCGGGATTTCGACCGAAGCGGTGCCGCTCGGGCTCGTCACGGACCCCGGCGCGGCATTGTTCTGCGACTGCTTTCCGATCGGCGTCGGCGAGGTCATCGAGGGCGTGACCTGCTCTGGCGCGGCGGGCTTGTTCTCAATGGACGGCAGGGCTCGCGGCGCGGGCTCGCTCGACGTATTCTCCATCGCCTGCGGCGCTGGCGACGAGCTGCTGCCATCGAGCAGGTTCATCGCCATCTTGAAGGTGCCGAGCACGATCACGACCACGCTCGCGCCGACCAGCAGCGAGCGGATCTTCGAGGTGATGGTCGACCCGCCTTCCTGGCCCTTGTCCTTGGCGCGACCGGCAGACGCCTTGGCGGCCCGGCCGGTTTTCTCGGGTGGCTGCGCGGCGGCGGCTTGCGCTGCGCGGCGCGCGGCAGCGATGAAGCTCGACGACGACACCGGCTCCTTGGGCGCGGCCGGGATTTCGCTGATTGCGCTTTCGGACGCAGCGATGCGCTCGGACGGCGTGGCGATGCGTGCACCCGGCCTTGTGCCCGGCTCGAGCGGATGATCCGGCGGCAGTTCGGGCGCAAGCGCGGCGCGCGTGGGCGCGGTATGCGGCTCCAGGATTTCGCTGATCGCGCGTGGCGGAACCGGCGGTGCCATCGGCATCGGCGGCGGCGCCGCCGGCGCGGCGGCTTGGAATTCGCGCGGCGCGGCGGCGAAGGCGGCGTGCGCCGCCTGCGCGGCGGCTGGATTGGGCAGCTCGGGCTTCGGATCGTATTTCGGGTGCTGCTGTTGCTGCGGCCGCGGCTCGTGCGCCATCGGCGCGGGCGCCATGGGAGCGGCCATCGGCATCGGCATCGGCTGCGCCGCAGGGGCGGGCGGCGCGGTGCGCACATTGCGAAGATCGCCCTCGATCATCGAGAGACGATCGACGACGTGGCCAAGGGCGTTGTGGACGGCCTCCAGCGAATCCTGGGTGGTCCGGTTGGTCTCGGCCTGGCTGAAGCGGATGTCGGAGAGCTCGCGCTTGACGAGATCGACCATGCCGGAATCGGCGGGCGGCGCGGAGTTGCGGCTCTCGGCCAGCGCGGAATAGGTCGCCTGCTGCCGCTCCAGGTGGCGCAGGATGTCGTGCAGCCCGTCCTCGACGCGGCTGAAATTGCCGTTGCGCGGATCGGAGGCGGCCTCGAGCCGCTCCAGCAGATACGAGACCCGCTGTTCAAGATGAGCGAAGGTCGAAGCCGAGTCGTTGCCGACCTGCATGCGATCGAAACGGTCAGACAGGGCGCGGATCGCGCTTTCGAGCTGCTCGCTGCTCTCGGATGGTTGAGGGCGCTCGCGCGTTTCCAGAGCGGCGGTGAGCGCCGCGATGCGCTGTTCCAGCACCGCAAAACTGTCGCCTTGGCCGGACGCACGGGTGACCTGGTCGACCTTGGACGACAGCAGCTGCACGTCGTCCGAGAGCCGTGCCAGCGCTTCGTTGGAGGCAACGTTGGAGACGATGCCACGCAGCGCCGAGATCGCGCCTTCGAGCTGGCGGACCGTCGACGGATCGTCATTGGCGCGCAGGATCAGATCGAGCTTGGCGCCGAGATTGCGGATCGCCTCGTCATAGCCGGTGAGCTGCTCGGCCGGCGTCAGCGTGCGGAGCACCTGCTTGATCTCGGACAGCGCGTGCTCGATGCCGGACAGGACCTGACCGTCGGTGCCGTTGGAGCGGGTCTCGTCGATGCGCCGATGCAGCGAGCGGATCTCGTTCTCGATCGATTCGATCGCGCGGCGCGGCATCGCCTCGGTGATGGCGTTGCGGATCTCCGCAAGCTCGCTGCGGAACGTGTTGATCGCCTGCTCGGTATTGTCAGGGCGCTGCAGCGATTCGATCTGGCTCGTGATCTTGAGCAGATGGCGCTCAAGCGCAGAGAAATCCGGCCCCGGCTGGGGTGGCGGCGGAGCATAGGCAGGCGCGGGCGGCGCCATCGGGGGCGCGTAAGGAGCTGCCGCGGGCGCGATCGGCGGCGCGGCGCGCGGCGGCATCTGCCTGGGCGTAAAGCCGTCGAGCTCGCTCTGCCGTGCGGTGATCTCGGCCACCGCGACGTCGAACGAAGCGGGGCTCAGGGGCGGTGAGTTGCGATAGACCTGTGCTGCCGCGCGCTCGACCGCATCGGCCTGGCGCTGGCGCGTTTCAACGGGGGCCTGTCGTGGTGCCGGAGCCTGCTGCGGCTTTGAGATTTGCGACAGCCTTGCATCGAGCCGCGAGATCGCGTCGTTGAGCTGGCGCGCAACGCCCTGCTCGCGCGAAACGTCTTGTCGCGGAGTATCTTGTCGCGAAGAATCTTGCCGCGGCGCGGGCTTTGAAATCCGCTCGATCTGCTGGGTGATGGCGTCGAGCCGCTGGTGGATGTCGGCAACTTCGCGGCTTTCCTGGCTCGGTACTTGAGTCGGTACCTGGCTCGGGACGTTCTGGGCTTGCGGACGCTGGTCGTAAAGTCCGCGAAAGTTTGGCGGGGCGGTCTCGCCGAGCGTGGAGTTCAGCCAATCGTTGAGTGACATGCCGGCGCGACGCGCAGCAGCTTCGGCCCGCTCCCGGACGGATGGATCGATGCCGTCAACACTCCACGATACGCGCGAATTCATGACTCTGTCCGGTTCCGACTCCGGCGCCCCATCCGGCGCCTCCAGTCTTCCCTCGCGTGCCGGTTGCAAAGACAATCGGATTTGGCGCGGGTCGTCTGCCTCGAAAACCGACTTTTGTCTGTTACGGTAAATAACGGGTTAAGGAACCCGTTGACGGTGTCTTAAAGTTGGGCGGCGGGGTGCGACACCCACCGCTGTCATGCCCCGCGAAAGCGGGGCATCCAGTACCCGCAGCCTCTCGATTCCAGCCGCGCAGCCTCTGGAATACTGGATCGCCCGCCCCCGTGCGCAATTGCGCACAAGGCGGGCGATGACAGCGGAATAATACGCAACGGCACGTCATGGCGTCTGGCCAGCCCCTCAGCCCTTGCCCTCGCGCTTGCCATCCTCCAGCGGCACCACGGTGCCGCTTGCGCTCATCGCCGACAGGGCCTCGAGCGCCTCTTCGCAGAAATCGGCCACCATCTGCTCGTGCCGGGCGCCGAGCTGAAGCAGCAGCAGGTTACCGAGGTCGAGCACGCCGGACGCCGCCCCTTCCGGGAAGCGCTTCTTCAGGATGCGCTCGTAGTTCTCGTGGCGATCGCGGTGGTGCTCGAGCCGGGCCATCAGGTCGGTGCGCATGGGCTCGAGGCCGATGCTGTCGAGCGCATGCAACCGCACCAGGAGATCGTCCTTGATGGAAGGGGGCGTGCTTGGCCGCGCGGCCCAGTGCCGCAGCGCTGTTCGGCCCTCCGGAGTCAGCGTATAGATCAGTTTATTGGGTTTGCCGGTTTGCACGACCTCGCGGCCCTGGATGTAGCCGCGGTCGCGCAGCTTGGAGAGCTCGCGGTAGATCTGCTGGTGGTCGGCCTTCCAGAAGAAGCCGATCGAGGAATCGAATGTCTTGGCGAGCTCGTAGCCCGTCATCGGACGTTCCGTCAGGCAAGCGAGGATTGCGTCGCCCAAAGCCATGACCCGGTCCTCCTGTTGTCGATCTTAACCAATTGGCTTGACTTTATGCGCATCGGCGCATATGCGTCAATGTGCATATGAGGCGACCCGATAACGAGGGCAAAAACCGCCCCGAAAACCCCAATGGAGTCAACCTTCGCGCTACTGTGCATGGGGTTGTTTTCGCGTTTTTTGCCCGAGCCTTTTAGGGAGGCACCTGAATGACCGGCCTCGAGTCCTGGTACGGCTACATGAAGTCGCATGACCGGGCAGCGCTCTGGGACCTGCTCCATCCCGACGCCGTCTTCGAAAGCCCTGTCGTGCACGCGCCGCAGCGCGGCCGCGACATCACCTTCAAATATCTGGCCAGCGCTGAGAAGGTGCTTGGCGGTCCCGGCTTCAGCTATGTCGGTGAATGGAAGAGTGAGAGCGGCGCCGTGCTCGAATTCAAGACCATGATCGACGGCATCGAGATCAACGGCGTCGACATCATCAGCTTCGACGGCGAGGGGCGCATCACGCATTTCAAGGTGATGGTGCGGCCGCTGAAGGCGATCAACATGCTGCATCGCCTGATGGCGGAACAGCTTGCCGCCACTCAATCCTAAGCCAATACCGTCACTTCAAGGCCTGCCGGGAGACCACCATGCCGATCTACAAAGCCCCCGTCGAAGACGTGAACTTCCTGCTCAACGACGTCTTCCAGATCGACCGCTACGACAATCTGGCCGGCTTCTCCGACGCGTCGAGCGACGTGCGCGAAGCCATTCTCGGCGAAGCTGCCAAGCTCGCCGAAGAAGTGCTGCAGCCGCTCAATCGCGTGGGCGATCTCGAAGGCTGCAAGCGCGCCGATGACGGTAGCGTCACCACGCCGACGGGATTCAAGGAGGCGTTCAAGCAGGTCGCCGAGGGCGGCTGGCTCGGCCTGTCGGCACCAACCGAGTTCGGCGGCCAGGGTCTGCCGGTGACGCTGAGCCAGGCGGTCAACGAATTCCAGATCTCCGCCAACATGGCGTTCTCGATGTATGGCGGCCTCACCATGGGCGCGACCGCGGCGCTGATCGTCCACGGCACGCCGGAGCAGAAGCAGACCTACGTGCCGAAGATGGTGGCGGGCGAGTGGACCGGCACCATGAACCTGACCGAGCCGCATTGCGGCACCGATCTCGGCATGCTCCGCACCAAGGCGGTGCGGCAGGCCGACGGCAGCTTCAAGATCACGGGCACCAAGATCTTCATCTCGGCCGGCGAGCATGACCTCGCGCCCAACATCATCCACCTCGTGCTTGCCCGCATTGAGGGCGCGCCCGCCGGCATCAAGGGCGTGTCGCTGTTCGTGGTGCCGAAATTCCTGGTCAATGCCGATGGTTCGGTCGGCGCACGCAACGGCGTGGTCTGCGGCTCGATCGAGCACAAGATGGGCATTCACGGCAATTCCACCTGCGTGATGAACTACGACAACGCCACCGGCTGGCTGATCGGCGAAGAGAACAAGGGCATGCAGGGCATGTTCGTGATGATGAACGAGGCCCGCCTCGGCGTCGCCGTGCAGGGTCTCGCGCAGTCGGAAGTGGCCTATCAGAACGCGGTCGCCTATGCGCGGGATCGCATCCAGGGCCGTTCGCTCACCGGTGCCAAGGCGCCGGACAAGCCGGCCGATCCGATCATCGTCCATCCCGACGTGCGCCGCACGCTGCTGTCGATCCGCGCCTTCAACGAGGCCGCGCGCGCCTTCGTGATGTGGACCGCGCTGAAGAGCGACGTCGCCCATCGCTCCGAGGATCCCAAGGACCGCCAGGCCGCCGATGATCACATGGGCCTGATGACGCCGGTGCTGAAGGGCTTTCTCACCGATTACGGCTTCGCCAACGCGGTGCAGGCGCAGCAGATGTATGGCGGCCACGGCTATATCGCCGAGCAGGGCATGGAGCAGTTCGTGCGCGATGCCCGCATCGCCATGATCTACGAAGGCGCCAACGGCATCCAGGCGCTCGACCTCGTCGGCCGCAAGCTGCCGCGCGACGGCGGCCGCGCCATCATGGCGTTCTTCGGCGAGGTCATGGCCTTCGCCAAGGAGAACGGCGGCGACGAGGCGATGAAGCCCTACATCACTCCGCTCTCGGCCTCGCTCGGCCATCTCCAGCAGGCCACCACCTGGCTGATGCAGAACGCGATGGCCAAGCCCGACAATGCCGGTGCCGCCGCAACCGATTACCTCAATCTCTTCGGCTTCGTCGCGCTCGGCTATATGTGGGCGAAGATGGCGAAGGTGACGCAAGCCAAGATTGCCGAGAGCGGTGCGACGCCCTATCTCTCGACCAAGCTCGTCACCGGCCGTTTTTTCATGGAGCGGATGCTGCCGGAGACCGCCGCCAATCTCGCGCGCATCCAGGCCGGCTGCGCCACCATCATGGAACTGCCGGCGGAAGCGTTCTGAAGCCGCTTTCGCTGCGACCGGATCACGACCACAAGATCATCACATCAGGAGGGCGTCATGCCTGAGGCATTCATCTACGACCACGTCCGCACCCCGCGCGGCCGCGGCAAGGCGGACGGCGCGCTGCACGAAGTCACCGCGCTCGCGCTCGCGACCGTGCCGCTCAAGGCGCTGAAGGACCGCAACAACCTCCCCGAAGATTCCGTCGATGACGTCATTCTCGGCGTGGTCGATCCGGTCGGCGAAGCCGGCTCCGACATCGCGCGCTTTGCCGCGCTGAAGGCGGGCCTCGGCGAAGCGGTGCCGGGCGTCCAGATCAGCCGCTTCTGCGCCTCCGGCCTCGATGCCGTGAATTTTGCCGCAGCCCAGGTGATGAGCGGCCAGCACGAGCTCGTGATCGGCGGCGGCGCCGAATCGATGAGCCGCGTCGGCATCGGCGCTTCCGGCGGCGCCTGGCCGATGGACCCCTCGATGGCAGTGCCGGCCTATTTCATGCCGCAGGGTGTCTCGGCCGATCTGATCGCGACCAAATACGGCTTCTCGCGTGACGACGTCGACGCCTATGCGGTGCAGAGCCAGCAGCGTGCGGCGAAGTCCTGGGAAGAAGGCCGCTTTGACAAGTCGGTCGTCCCGGTGAAGGACATCAACGGCCTCACCATCCTCGCCAAGGACGAGCATATGCGTCCTTCGACGACGATGCAGTCGCTGGCGCAGCTGCAGCCGGCGTTCACGATGATGGCGCAGATGGGCGGCTTCGATGGCGTCGCGGTGCAGTCGCATCCGGAAATCGAACGCGTCAATTACGTGCACCACGCCGGCAATTCGTCGGGCATTGTCGATGGTGCCGGCGCCGTTTTGCTCGGCAGCAAGGAAGCCGGCGGCAAGTACGGACTGAAGCCGCGTGCAAGGATCCGCGCATTCGCCAATATCGGCTCGGAGCCCGCGATGATGCTGACCGGTCCGGTTGATGTCACCGAAAAGCTGTTCGCGCGCTCGGGCATGAAGAAGTCGGACATCGACCTGTTCGAGCTCAACGAGGCCTTCGCCTCGGTTGTGCTGCGCTACATCCAGGCCTTCGACATCGACAACGCCAAGATCAACGTCAATGGCGGTGCGATCGCGCTCGGCCATCCGCTCGGCGCGACCGGTGCCATGATCCTCGGGACGGTGCTCGACGAGCTCGAGCGCACCAACAAGGCGACCGCACTGGTGACGCTGTGCATCGGCGGCGGCATGGGCACCGCGACCATCATCGAACGCGTCTAAGGGCAGGGAGCAACCAGCATGGCTTACAAGAACTTCAAGGTTGAGACCGATTCCGACGGCATCGCGCTCGTGACCTGGGACATCCCGGGCCGTTCGATGAACGTGCTCGACGAGACATCGACCAGCGAGCTCGACGCGATCGTCAAGGCGACCACGGCCGACGCCGTGGTGAAGGGGGTCGTCATCACCTCCGCCAAGGAGGCGTTCTGCGCGGGTGCCGATCTTTCCATGCTCGAGGGCATGAATCAGGCCTACGCAAAAGTGTTTGGGGAGCAGGGCGAGACGGCCGCGAACCAGATGCTGTTCGAGCAGAGCCGGCGCTTCTCGCAGGTGCTGCGCTCGATCGAAACCTCCGGCAAGCCGTGGGCGGCGGCGATCAACGGCCTCGCGCTCGGCGGCGGTTTCGAGATTACGCTGTGCTGCCACTATCGCGTGGCGGCGGAGAATCCCAAGACCCGCCTCGGTCTGCCCGAGGTCAAGGTCGGCCTGTTCCCGGGCGCCGGCGGCACGCAGCGCGTGCCGCGCCTGGTGCCGCCGCAGGACGCGATGACGATCCTGCTCAAGGGCGATCCGGTCACGATCGAGAAAGCCAAGGCGCTGAATCTGATCCACGCCATCGTTCCCGCCGCCGACCTCGTCAAGGCGGCAAAGGACTGGATCAAGGGCGGCGGCAAGGCTGTTGCGCCCTGGGACGAGAAGGGCTTCAAGCTGCCGGGCGGTCCGGTGTTCTCCAAGGCCGGCATGATGATGTTCCCGGCCGGCAACGCGATCTATCGCCGCGAGACCTACGACAATTATCCGGCCGCACGCGCGATCATGAGCTGCGTCTACGAGGGCCTGCAGCTGCCGATCGACGCCGCGCTCCGTGTCGAGTCGCGCTACTTCACCTCGGTGCTGCGCTCGAAGGAAGCGGCTGCGATGATCCGCAGCCTGTTCCTGTCGATGCAGGAGCTCAACAAGGGCGCGCGCCGTCCGAAGGATGTGCCGCCGACCAAGGTGAAGAAGATCGCCGTGATCGGCGCCGGCTTCATGGGCGCGAGCGTCGGCTATGTCTCAGCCCGTGCCGGTCTCGACGTCGTCCTGATCGATCGCGACCAGGAGAGCGCCGACAAGGGCAAGGCGCATGCGCAAAAGGTGATCGAGGAGCAGATCAAGAAGGGCCGCGCCAAGCCCGGCGACGCAGAAGCGCTGCTCGCGCGCATCACGGCGACCGCGGACTATTCCGCGCTCAAGGACGTCGATCTCGTCATCGAGGCCGTGTTCGAGGACCGCAAGGTCAAGGCTGATACCTTTGCCAAGGCGCAGGAGCACATGAAGCCGGACGTGATCTTCGCGTCCAACACCTCGACGCTTCCGATCACCTCGCTGGCGGAATCCTTCAAGGACCAAGGCAGGTTCGTCGGCATCCACTTCTTCTCGCCGGTCGAGAAGATGATGCTGGTCGAGATCATCCAGGGCAAGAACACCGGCGATCTCGCGATCGCGACCGCGCTCGACTACGTCCGGCAGATCGGCAAGACGCCGATCGTCGTCAACGACTCCAGAGGCTTCTTCGCCAATCGCTGCGTCGGCCGCTACGTCGCCGAGGGCAACGAGATGTTCCTCGAGGGCGTGCCGCCGGCGATGATCGAGAACTGCGCCAAGATGGCCGGCATGCCGGTCGGCCCGCTCTCGCTGTCGGACGAGGTCGCGCTCGACCTCGGGCTCAAGATCATGAAGGCGACGGAAGCCGATCTCGGCCCCAACGCCATCAATCCCGATCAGAAGAAGCTGATGGTGGAAATGGTCGAGAAGCAGGGCCGTCTGGGCCGCAAGAACAGCAAGGGCTTCTACGACTACCCCGAGAAGGGCAAGGGACAGAAGAGCCTGTGGCCCGGCTTGTCCGCGCTGCAGCCCAAGCAGCTCGACCCAGATACCCTCGACGTCGAGGAGTTGAAGCAGCGCTTCCTGGTAGTGCAGGCGGTGGAGGCCGCGCGCACCGTTGAGGACCACGTCATCACCGATCCGCGCGAAGCGGATGTCGGCTCGATCCTCGGCTTCGGCTTTGCGCCGTTCACCGGTGGCACGCTGTCCTACATCGACTTCATGGGTCCCAAGAAGTTCGTCGAACTCTGCCACAAGCTGGAGGCGAAATACGGATCGCGCTTCACCCCGCCGAAATTGCTCGAAGAGATGGCGGCGAAGGGCGAGACCTTCTACGGCCGCTTCGCGCCAAAGAAGGCGGCGGCGTGATTCTCTGAACCGTAGCCGGGATGAAAAATACGAAAGGCCGGATTCTCGATCCGGCCTTTCGCATGTGTGCCTCAGGCAGCCTGGATCAGCCCTTCCTTCTTCATCGCTTCCTGCACCTGCGGCCGCGCCGCGACGCGGGTCTTGTACGCGGCAAGGTTCGGCATCGCCGAGAGGTCGAACTTCATCCGGTCGCCCCAGGTCAGCATCGTGAAGAGATAACCGTCGGCCACCGTGAACTGCTTGCCCATGAGGTAGTCGCGGCCGGCGAGCTGGCTGTCGATGTATTTCAGCTTGCCCATGACGCGGTCCTTGAAGAAGGCCTTGGCCTCGTCGTTCAGCGTCGGCGCGAACATCGGGCCGAAGCTCTTGTGGACCTCCGAGGTGAGGAAGTTCAGCCATTCGAGCAGCTTGTAGCGCTCGGCGCTGCCGTGGGCCGGCGCCAGCGCCTTGGCTGAGGCCTGATCGGCGATCATCTGGACAATCACCGGGCCTTCGGTCACGATCTCTCCGCTATCGAGGCCCAGCGCAGGGACCTGGCCCTTGGGGTTCAGCTTCAGATAATCCTCACCGTTTTCGAGCTTCTTGGCCCGAATATCGACCTTGACCAGTTCATAGGGCAGGCCGGCTTCCAGGAGCGCGATATGGGGGGACAGCGAGCACGCACCGGGCGAATAGTACAATTTCATGGAATTTCCTCCTCTTGTTGCTTGGTTCAGGCGAAAGAACGACTACATGCATCTGCTTGAAATAGTCAAGATTGATGCAGGTGCATCGAATAGGGTAAGAGACGGGCGACGAGCTTGAGCGGGACCATGAAACGCAAACCATCGACCGAGGCGACTTCCGCCTGGATCCGCTTGATGCGGGTGCAGAGCCGTGTGCTCAATTGCGTCGAGCAGGACCTGAAGAAGGCCGGCTTCCCGCCGCTCGCATGGTATGACGCGCTGCTCGAACTGTCACGGGCGCCCTCGGGCGAGCTTCGGCCGGTCGAACTCGAACGGCAGATGCTGATCCCGCAATATTCGACATCGCGGCTGATCGACCGCCTGGTCGACGAAGGCCTCGCCTCGCGGCGTGAATGCAAGATCGACAAGCGCGGCCAGTTCGTGGAGATCACGGAAGCCGGCCGCGAATTGCAGAAGCGGATGTGGGGCGCCTATTCGGCCGCGATCGAGAAATATGTCGGTTCGAAGCTGTCCGATGCGGATGCCGTGAAGCTCAGCGGTCTGCTCGACCGTCTGGGCTGCTCGTGCGGCGAGATGAAACTGCCGCCTGCCCACGTCAACGAAACCACGCCGTTGCGATGATCGCGCGGCAAACCAGCTCGTCCGTGCAGCCGGTGGCTGCGCGGACCATCCCTGTCACCCACGCGCGTTCGATCGAAGCGCTTTTGATTAGAGTCTGATATGGCGCGAGACCAGATCGATATGACGCCGCTGCAATCGCGCGACGAACTCGTCGCGTGGTTCGAGGCTGGTTGCAAGGACCCGTCCGAATTCCGCATGGGCACCGAGCACGAGAAGACGCCGTTCACGCTCGAAGGCCACCGTCCGGTGCCCTACGAGGGCGCGCGCGGTATCGGCGCGCTGCTCGAAGGCATGAAACTCCTGCTCGGCTGGGAGCCGATCATGGAGAAGGGCAACATCATCGGCCTCTACGACGTCACTGGCGGCGGCGCGATCTCGCTCGAGCCTGGCGGGCAGTTCGAACTCTCGGGTGCCCCCGTCGAGAACGTGCACCAGACCCAGAGTGAGCTGATGGCGCATCTGGCGCAGGTGCGCGAGATCGCAACGCCGCTCGGCATCGGCTTCCTCGGCCTCGGCATGACGCCGTCCTGGTCGCGCGCCGACATCCCGGTGATGCCCAAGGGCCGCTACAAGATCATGACCAATTACATGCCGAAGGTCGGCCAGTACGGCCTCGACATGATGTACCGGACCTGCACGGTACAGACCAATCTCGACTTCTCCTCCGAAGCGGACATGGTCAAGAAGCTGCGTGTCTCGCTCGCGCTCCAGCCGGCCGCAACCGCCTTGTTCGCCAATTCGCCGTTTACCGAGGGCAAGCCAAACGGCTTTCTCTCCTTCCGGTCCGAGATCTGGCGCGACACCGACAACGCGCGCGCCGGCATGATGCCGTGGGCATTCGAGGACGGCATGGGCTTCGAGCGCTATGTCGACTACGCGCTCGACGTGCCCATGTATTTCGTCAAGCGCGACGAGGACTACATCGACGTCTCGGGCTCCTCGTTCCGCGCCTTCTTCGATGGCCGCAACAACAATTTGCCCGGGGAACGCCCGACGCTGTCGGACTGGGCCAACCATCTTTCGACGATTTTCCCGGAGGTGCGGCTCAAGCGCTATCTCGAGATGCGCGGCTCCGACGGTGGCCCGTGGGGCCGTCTGCCGGCGCTATCGGCGTTCTGGGCCGGGTTGCTCTACGACGATGTGTCGCTGGATGCCGCCTGGGACCTCGTGAAGCACTGGACCGCGCATGAGCGTCAGGCGCTGCGCGACGACGTGCCACGCTTCGGGTTCAAGTCGCGAATCAAGGACCGCTATCTGTTCGAGATCGCCAAGGAGTGCCTCGTTCTGGCGCATGCCGGCTTGCGCCGGCGCGGCCGGATCGACCAGCTTGGCCGCGACGAGACCAGGCATCTGGAGCCGCTCGATCGCATTATCGATTCCGGCCGCACGCCGGCTGAGGAGATGCTCGACAAGTTCAACGGTCCCTGGAACCGCTCGGTGGAACCGGCCTACGCGGAATACGCGTTCTAGACCCAAGGCAAAACGATCGGACTCGGGCCGTTCATCGCCCGTACAGGTTTGCGGCGATCAAATGGCCAGCTGAAAAACCCGAGCGTCGTCAATAACTCGAAAGCTGTTCCGATGGGGAAGGGCCGCCTGGCCGTCATGGCAAGCGTCCTGGCAGGCGTCGTAGCCTGCGCCGCGTTGCTTTCGCTCGTGTTTGCGAGCTGGCCTGCGCGCGCCCAGACGGCGTTCGACCGGCCAGGCGGAGATTATTTCAGCTCTCCGGTCACGTCGGGCGATCCCGAGGATTGCGCGCTGCTGTGCGAGCGCGACCGCCGTTGCCGCTCGTGGAGCTTCAACTATCCTGACATCGAAGGCGGCTCGGCGGTGTGCTGGCTGAAGAACACGGTGCCTGCGCGCGTGCCGGGAAGCTGCTGCATCTCCGGCGTGCGCGGCGCCGGTGTGATCGAGCCGCGTGTCGAAGGCGTGGAGACCTCCATCGACCGCCCCGGCGGCGATTTGCGCAATTTCGAGATGAAGGACGGCGAAGGCGAAGAAGCCTGCAAGGCCGTCTGCACCGCCGACAACAAATGCCGCGCCTTCACCTATGCCCGCCCGGGCTACACGGGACGCGAAGCGCGCTGTTTCCTGAAAAAGGAGATCAAGCCGCCGCGGCGGAAGGCGGGATTCACGTCGGGCGTGGTGAGATAGCTCGGATCATTCCGGCGCAATCACCGTAAGCTCGGGCCACAACGCCCTCCATCTCGCGGCCTTTACCGCGTAATTCGCTGCGGAGAAATTCGGGCTTGGATTGGGGCGTGCAATCAAGCCCGCCACGTCATCGAAGCCGTGCGGCGCATAAACGTGGAAACCGTCGTCCGAGCGCCGCACGCCCACTTGCGTGTTCTGTGTGAGGAAACGGTCGATACCGTCAGTCGAGCACGACAGCGGCGGATAGGGCAGGCCGTGCTTGGCCGGGTACCACAGATGCACGCGTGCCTGGTTGCGGGTCTCGATCTTGACGCCGAGATGATCGAGGCGCGCTTGCAGCTTGCGGATCACGACGTCCTCCGCGTCCCAGGAGGTGTCAGGGTCGAAGTAGAAGACGTCGTAATCGGCAATGCCGTAATCGATCGCACGGCCGGTGAGCACGTTCCAAACCGATTGCACGAGACATCCCGAGACCAGCCACGCATCGGGCAGCGCGAGCTGGTGGAGCTCATCGAGAATCGCGACGTTAATCGGGTTCTTTAGCGCCAGCGCGAGGAAGCGGGCCTCATCCATGACAGTCGTCACGCGCTCACGCGTGCATCATAATCCGCTCGCGCCGCCTTCGAAGCCAGCGCGCGCCAACGCCGCCGCAGCAGCGACTCCACGATCGCGCGCTTTGCCTTGGACAGGCGGATCAGCACTATCGGATAATCGGCGTAGTGATCGGTGAAGTAGAAGATTTTTGGCTGGCTCTCGACCAGCATCGCGCGCTCGTCGACCGGGACGTCCGGCATCACCAGGCTGTCGCCATCTTCCTTCAGACGCGCCAGCATCTTCTTGCGCACCTTTAGTGCGGGCGTGCCGTAGGAGGTACCGTCCTCGACCTCCGGCCACGTCAGTGCGAATTTTCTGACGTCGTCGAAGGTCATGAGATCGGTTCAATGCACGGCGGTGAAAAACCGCGCCATGCGAAATCCGGACAGCCAGGTCCACACCGGCTGGCCCCGGATACCGAGATCCCAGGATCCGAGCACGGCGTCTGCGCGGCCGACCAGATTGTCGATCGGCAACATGCCGACGCCGCCGGAGCGCAAGGGCACGCGGCTGTCGGCGGAATTGTCGCGGTTGTCGCCGAGCACGAAGAGATGGCCTGCCGGCACCGTCACTTCCTGCGTGTTGTCGAGCGGACCGTTGTCACGCATCTTGAAGATCAGATGCGAGACGCCGTTCGGCAGCGTCTCGACATAGCGATAGGCGGGTTCGCTGCCGCCATTGTCGTCCTCGGCGGCACCAACGCCGTCCGGCTTCAACTCGGCGGGGCGATCGTTGACGAAGAGCTGGCCCTGGCGCAGCTGGATGCGGTCGCCGGGCAGGCCCACGACGCGCTTGACCCAGGCCTGCGAGCGGTCGCCGGGCCAGCGGAAGACCACGACGTCGCCCTGCTTCGGCGTTTCCGCGAAGACGCGGCCGCTCTCGGGCAGGTTGATCTGGATCGGCAGCGACGAGGTGCCGTAGCCGTAGGGGAATTTCGAGGCGATCAAGGCGTCGCCGATCAACAGCGTCGGCTCCATCGAGCCCGACGGCACGTAGAACGGCTCGGCCAGCGCACCCTTGGCGATGAACACCGCCGCGACGATGCCGGCGAGCTGCACCAGCTGGCCGCCCCAGCCGCTGCTCTTCCGCTTGGTGGTGACAGTTATCTTCTCGACGCTCATCCGCCTGTTCCACCCACCGTAATGCGTTCCATCAACAGCGACGGCTGGCCGACGCCGACCGGCACGCCCTGACCGTTCTTGCCGCAGGTGCCGATGCCGGTATCGAGCGCGAGGTCGTTGCCGATCATGCGGATGCGATGCAGGTCGGTCGGCCCGTTGCCGATCAGCATGGCGCCCTTCAGGGGCGCACCGATCTTGCCGTTCTCGATCTTGTAAGCCTCGGTGCACTGAAACACGTATTTGCCCGAGGTGATATCCACCTGGCCGCCGCCGAAATTCGCGGCGAAGACGCCGTTCTTCACCGACGCGAGGATCTCGGCCGGATCGCGGTCGCCCGCCAGCATGTAGGTGTTGGTCATGCGCGGCATCGGCACGTGGGCATAGCCCTGGCGGCGGCCGTTGCCGGTCGGCTTCATGTTCATCAGGCGGGCGTTCTGACGGTCCTGCATGTAGCCGACCAGGACGCCGTCCTCGATCAGCACGGTGCGGTTGGTCGGCGTTCCCTCATCGTCGATCGACAGCGAGCCGCGGCGCGAGGCAATCGTGCCGTCGTCGACCACGGTCACGCCCTTGGCCGCGACCTGCTGGCCCATCAGGCCGGCAAACGCGGACGTCTTCTTGCGGTTGAAGTCACCTTCGAGGCCATGGCCAACCGCCTCATGCAGCATCACGCCGGGCCAGCCGGCCCCGAGCACGACGTCCATCTCGCCGGCGGGGGCGGGAATCGATTCCAGGTTGACCAGAGCCTCACGCAACGCGCCGTCGGCGGCGTCGCGCCAGTTCTTGCTTTCGATGAATTCGGCGTAGCCGGCGCGGCCGCCATAGCCCTTGCTGCCGCTCTCCTGGCGGTCGCCCTGACCGGCGACGACGGAGACGTTGACGCGCACGAGCGGGCGGATGTCGCGATAGCTCTCGCCGTCGGGCCGCAGGATCTCGACCACCTGCCAGGTCGCGCCCAGGCTGACGCTGACCTGCCGCACCCGCGGATCCTTGTCGCGCAGATAAGCGTCGATCTCGGCGAGCAGTTTGACCTTGGTCTCGAAGCCGGGGGCATCGAGCGGATTGTCGTCACTATAAAGCCGCACGTTGGTATGCGCAGGAGGCGCGGCGAAGCTGCCGGAATAACCGCCGCGCACGGCCGCGACCGCGTCCGCAGCGCGAATCAGCGCCGGCAGCGACACGTCGGAGGAATGCGCGTAGCCGACGGCGTCGTCCTTGACGGCGCGCAGGCCAAAACCCTGCGAGGTATCGTAGGTCGCCTGCTTCAGCCGGCCATTGTCGAACATCAGCGCTTCGGTCTGGCTGTATTCCAGGAACAATTCGCCGTCGTCGGCACCGGCAAGCCCGCGCGCGAGCTCGTTGCGAACCTGATCGCGGTCGAGATTGGCGCGGTCGAGCAGGGAGGTTGTGGCAGGGTTGGTCATGCGTCCGTCCATTATCGGGGGATGTGAGGCAAGATAATGGTTTCCCGGCACTTCCGCGAGGGCGCCAAGTCTCACATTACGGAAACAATAGGATTCGCGGGCCTAACCGCCCTTCGCACTACGGCAGCTTGTCATAGCCCTCGCCGAGCCCGTTCAGGCTGAGCGGGAAGCCGATGCCTTCTTCCGGGGTCTCGAAGATGATGAAGGTCGCGGTCTTGGCAGTGCGGAGCTGGCCGAGCAGCTTGTCGTCCATGACGACCTCGGCGACGCAGCCATTGGGCAGGCAGCGGACAAAGCCGGCACGGCCTACGTCCTGGTTGTCGAGCTTGAGGCCGAGGCCGGAGGGCAGGAGAACGCCGAGGGGGGCGACCACCCGCATCAGGCGGCTCTTCTGGTCGGCGGTCTTGAGAACGATCACGGTCAGGCCGGCGTTGGAGCGGTCTTCGGCCACCACGCTCTGGATCAGGGCGCATTGCTCGGACTGGGCGCCCGGCGGGGTGTCGCAGCGGATCTGCCAGTCGCCATGGACGGAGCGCACCGCGCCCTGCGCATGGGCGAGGCCCGGAAGCGCCAGGACGACGACCGCCGCCAGCAGAGCGGCCAGCATCGTGAGGCTGCCAGCCTGGCTTTTAGCCCGCCTTGCCATGGATCTCGAAAACCCCATCGGGTCGGTCCCTCTGCTCGCCTGGGTCGCTCGCGTCAGGCGGACTGATACGGGAATGACGGCGTCTTGAAGGCGATTCGCAAGCAAATTCCACGCCGCCCCGGCCGCAATCGCCCGCACGAATCAGGTTCCTGTGCGGCTGTGCGCCAAGTGCCTACCGCGGGCAATTCCGCTGTCAAGCGGCAGCATCCCGGGAAATGGTATTTTTGTCTGATGTTACTAGGAAATATCTTGCGGGTGATGGCTGACAGACGAGGCTCAAGACTGCATTGCGATAGATCAAGAATTATGGTTTGAGAGGCTTGATTTCGGCGTTCTAGCGATCTGGCCCCAATTCCTCTTAGAGGTATTCTTGCGCGGCGGTTTGTCAGACGGGGGGATCGAATAAAGCGTTTCCCGAAAATAGGGGAATGCACTTGGGGTGATTTCGTTAGGGGAGCGCGAACGGCATGAAGATGTCGATGGGCCCGGTGGGCCGGCACTTGCTGGGATTGGCCGTGGCGGGTCTGACGCTGGCGACGGGCGGTGCGGCATTTGCCGGGCTGGGGCAGCCGGCTGCGTGGGAGTGGACGCTTCAGCAGTCCGGGTCCCCGGTGATGGACAACATCGTCTGGTTCCATAATTTCCTGTTCGTGCTGATCACGCTGATCACGCTGTTCGTTCTGGCGCTGCTCGTGATCGTTGTCGTGAAGTTCAACGCGAGAGCCAATCCGGTGCCGTCGCGGACCACGCACAACACGCTGATCGAGGTGGCGTGGACGCTCGTGCCGGTGTTGATCCTGGTCGGCATTTCGGTGCCGTCGTTCCGCCTCCTGTTCCTCGAGCTCGACGTGCCGAAGGCGGATCTGACCATCAAGGCGACCGGCAAGCAGTGGTACTGGTCCTACGCCTATCCTGATAACGGCAAGTTCGAGTTCGACTCGCTGATGGCCCAGGACAAGCAGCCCCGTCTGCTGGGCGTCGACAATGAGATGGTGGTGCCCGTCAACAAGGTGGTTCGGGTTCAGGTGACCGGGGCCGACGTGATTCATGCCTTTGCGCTGCCGGCCTTCGGCGTCAAGATCGACGCCATTCCGGGCCGGCTCAACGAAACCTGGTTCAAGGCCACCAAGACCGGCATGTTCTACGGCCAGTGCTCGGAATTGTGCGGCAAGGACCACGCCTTCATGCCGATCGCGATCCGTGTGGTGAGCGACCAGGAGTTCGCCTCCTGGGTCGAGACCGCGAAGAAGAAATATGCGAGCGGCGGCACCAGCACCTACGCCTCCACGGCCGGCCCGACGCAGTGAGCGCCGGGCGCAGGGTTCGAGGAAACTGAAGGCGACATAAGGCGGGACCTCCAGAGGTCCGATCGGGACGCAAGGCAGGATTAGAAAATGGCAACGAGCGCAGCGGCACACGGCGATCACGCGCAAGACCACGGACATGACGAGCACGCCCATCCGACCGGATGGCGGCGCTACGTCTATTCGACCAACCACAAGGACATCGGCACGATGTACCTGATCTTCGCGGTCATCGCCGGCGTCATCGGCGCCGCGATGTCGATCGCGATCCGTGCCGAGCTGATGTATCCGGGCGTGCAGATCTTCCACGAGACGCACACCTACAATGTGTTCGTGACCTCCCATGGTCTGATCATGATCTTCTTCATGGTCATGCCCGCGATGATTGGCGGCTTCGGCAACTGGTTCGTGCCGCTCATGATCGGCGCGCCCGACATGGCGTTCCCGCGCATGAACAACATCTCGTTCTGGCTGCTGCCGGCCTCGTTCGCGCTGTTGCTGATGTCGACCTTCGTCGAGGGCGAGCCGGGCGCCAACGGCGTCGGCGCCGGCTGGACCATGTACGCGCCGCTGTCGAGCTCGGGCCATCCGGGCCCGGCGGTGGACTTCGCGATCCTGTCGCTGCATCTGGCGGGCGCTTCCTCGATCCTGGGCGCCATCAATTTCATCACCACGATCTTCAACATGCGCGCGCCGGGCATGACCCTGCACAAGATGCCGCTGTTTGTGTGGTCGATCCTGGTGACGGTGTTCCTGCTGCTGTTGTCGCTGCCGGTGCTCGCCGGTGCGATCACGATGCTGCTCACTGACCGCAATTTCGGCACGACGTTCTTCAATCCGGAAGGCGGCGGCGATCCCGTGCTGTTCCAGCATCTGTTCTGGTTCTTCGGTCACCCCGAAGTGTACATCCTGATCCTGCCCGCCTTCGGCATGGTCAGCCAGATCGTCTCGACCTTCTCGCGCAAGCCCGTGTTCGGCTATCTCGGCATGGCCTACGCCATGGTCGCGATCGGCGGCATCGGCTTCGTGGTGTGGGCGCACCACATGTACACGGTCGGCATGTCCTCGGCGACGCAGGCCTATTTCGTCGCCGCCACGATGGTCATCGCGGTCCCGACCGGCGTGAAGATCTTCTCGTGGATCGCCACGATGTGGGGCGGCTCGATCGAGTTCCGCGCGCCGATGATCTGGGCGGTGGGATTCATCTTCCTGTTCACCGTCGGCGGCGTCACCGGCGTGGTGCTGGCGAATGCCGGCGTCGACCGCGTGCTCCAGGAGACCTACTACGTGGTCGCGCACTTCCACTACGTGCTGTCGCTCGGTGCGGTGTTCGGAATCTTCGCCGGCTGGTACTACTGGTTCCCGAAGATGTCCGGCTACATGTACAATGAAGGGCTCGCCAAGGCGCACTTCTGGGTCACCTTCATCGGCGTGAACCTGGTGTTCTTCCCGCAGCACTTCCTCGGTCTGTCGGGCATGCCTCGCCGCTATGTCGATTATCCCGACGCGTTCGCGGGCTGGAACCTGGTCTCGTCGGTCGGCTCCTATATCTCCGGCTTCGGCGTGCTGATCTTCCTCTACTGCGTGATCGACGCCTTCGCGAAGAAGGTGCCGGCTGGCGACAATCCGTGGGGTGCAGGTGCGACCACGCTGGAATGGACGCTGCCCTCGCCGCCGCCCTTCCACCAGTTCGAAGTGCTGCCCCGCGTGCAGTAAGCCAATGCTCGCGGCGCCCGTGACGGGCGCCGCGGCTCGACAACCAAGCGAGTCAGTCTAGTGTCCGTCCTCGACCACAACGCCATCGACATCAATCCCCGCATCTCCGAAGCGGAGGTTGGCGATTACATCGCGCTCCTGAAGCCGCGGGTGATGTCGCTGGTGATCTTCACCGCGCTGGTCGGAATGGCGATGGCGCCCGGGCATTTCCACCCGGTGCTGGCCATCACCTCGCTGCTCTGCATCGCGGTCGGCGCCGGCGCGTCCGGCGCGCTCAACATGGCGCTCGAAGGCGACATCGATGCCAAGATGTCGCGCACGGCGAACCGGCCGATTCCGCGCGGCCGCATCACCCGTCCCGAGGCGATGACCTTCGGCATGACGCTCGCCTTCTTCTCGGTGATGACGCTCGGCATCCTGGTCAACTGGATCGCGGGCGCGCTGCTCGCCTTCACCATCTTCTTCTACGTCGTGATCTACACAATCGGCCTGAAGCGCTGGACCGCGCAGAACATCGTGATCGGCGGTGCCGCCGGCGCACTGCCGCCGGTGGTGGCCTGGGCCGCGGTCACAGGCACGGTCGACGTCGAGCCGCTACTGCTGTTCGCCATCATCTTCTTCTGGACGCCGCCGCACTTCTGGGCGCTGGCGCTGTTCCGCTCCGACGATTACGCGCGCGCCGGCATTCCGATGCTGCCCAACGTCGCCGGCCCCGACGCGACCCGGCTTCAGATCCTGCTCTACACCATCGTGCTGATCGCGGTCGCGGCCGCGCCCTGGGCGCTCGGCTACTTCGACGCCATCTACGGCATCGTCTCGCTGATCCTCGGCGCCGGCATGCTGGGGTTCGCCATCAACGTCTATGTCCGTCGCGAGCGCAGCCAATCGCTGCGGGCGACCCGCAAGCTGTTCGCGTTCTCCATCCTTTATCTGTTCGCGCTGTTTGCGACCTTGCTGGCCGAGGTCGTGTTCCGGGCGCTTGCGCCGATGGTAGGGGGCGCATGATCACAGGGATGGCCGACAAACCCGAGATAGACGGAATCGTCCTCACCGAGGCGCAGAAGAAGAGCCGTCGTCAGCGCTCGATCGCGATCGCACTCGCGCTCGGCGTGCTCGTAGTGCTGTTCTTCGCCGTGACCATGGTCAAGGGGCCGGCCGTGCTCGTCCGGCCGATGTAGGAAACATGGATCAGAAGCCGACCATATCGCGGGATCAGAGCCGGACGGCCACCAAGGGGCGCAGGCCTGCCAGGGGGCTTGGCCGCGACGTGGTGGTCGCCTCGATCTGCGGCGGCGTGGTCGCGCTGATGGTCGGCGCCTCCTACGCGGCGGTGCCGTTCTACAATTGGTTCTGCCGCGCCACCGGCTTCAACGGCACGACCCAGGTCGCGACCTCGGCGCCGGCCAGCGGCCCGATCGCACGCAAGATCGCGGTGCGCTTCGATTCCAACGTCGCGCCCGGCCTGCCCTGGAAGTTCGAGCCCGAGCAGAGCGAGATCGAGGTCAATATCGGCCAGGTCGTGACCGTCTTCTACACGGTGACCAACCAGGCCGCGCGGACCACCGCAGGCCAGGCCGCCTACAATGTCGCGCCGCTGACGGTCGGATCCTATTTCCAGAAGATCAACTGCTTCTGCTTCACCGAGCAGACCATGGCGCCGGGCGAGAAGCGCGAGATGCCGGTCGTATTCTATGTCGATCCGTCGATTGCCGACGACCACGAGAACGACGGTCTCAACACGATCACGCTGTCCTACACGTTCTATCCGGTGAAGGATCCGGTGGTGAAGCCGCTCGCGGCCAGCGAAGACGACAAACGCAAGGGAAATCTCTGATCTCCGGACTCACGCGCCGGGGTTGGAATAAGGGGATAAGTGCCTGACAGGCACGGGATTGAGGAGCGAGACCGCAAATGGCAACGGCGCACACCAAGCATCACGACTACCATCTGGTCGATCCCTCGCCATGGCCCGTCGTCGGCTCCATCTCCGCCTTCATCATGGCGGTCGGCGCGATCACCTGGATGCACCACATGTTCTCGGCTGCGCCGATCATCTTCGGTGTCGGCACCGTCGGTGTGCTCTACACCATGGCGAGCTGGTGGGGCGACGTGATCAGGGAAGCCCAGTACAAGGGCGACCACACCCGCGTCGTGCAGCTGCATCACCGCTACGGCATGATCCTGTTCATCGCCTCGGAGGTGATGTTCTTCGTCGCCTGGTTCTGGGCCTATTTCAACGCGGCGCTATTCCCGGCCGACGCCGTCCACGCTACCCGCGATGCGGTGTTCGGCTGTGGTCTCGGGACCGCGGCCGGCGCCTGCACCGTGCCGGGCACCTGGCCGCCGCACGGCATCGAGACCTTCGATCCCTGGCATCTGCCGCTCCTGAACACGCTGATCCTGCTCACCTCCGGCACCACGGTGACCTGGGCCCACCATGCGCTGCTCGAGAACGATCGCCAGGGCCTGAAATATGGCCTGATCCTCACCGTCGTGCTCGGCGCGCTCTTCACCTGCGTGCAGGCCTATGAGTACAGCCACGCGGCATTCTCCTTCGGCGGCAACGTCTACGGCGCGACCTTCTTCATGGCGACCGGCTTCCACGGTTTCCATGTGCTGGTCGGCACCATCTTCCTGCTGGTGTGCCTGTTCCGCGCCTATGCCGGCCACTTCACGCCGACCCAGCATCTCGGTTTCGAGTTCGCCGCCTGGTACTGGCATTTCGTCGACGTGGTCTGGCTGTTCCTGTTCCTCTGCATCTATGTCTGGGGACACGGCGCCGAGACCATGGCTCACGGCGCGCACTGAGCGGGCTGGCTTCGGATCGAGAAAGGGCGGCCCCGGGCCGCCCTTTTGCTTTTTTGCGCGCAGGGGTTTCGGCAGAAACTGTGATAGACCTTTTGCCATGAACGAAGCCGCCGATACGTCCGAGCCGCAAGCCACCGTCCTGCAAAGCGCGCTGCGCGGGCTTGCCTGCAAATGCCCGCGCTGCGGCCAGGGCAAGCTCTATGCAGGCTTCCTGACGCTTGCGCCTTGCTGCGAGCGTTGCGGCCTCGACTACGCCTTCATCGATTCCGGTGACGGTCCGGCGATCTTCATCATCATGCTGGCCGGCGCGATCGTCGTCGGCTGCGCGCTCGTCATCGAGGTCAAGTACCAGCCGCCGTACTGGCTGCACGCGGTGCTGTGGCTGCCGCTGATCCTTGCGACTACCCTGCTGCCGTTGCGCGCGATGAAGTCGCTGCTGATCGCACTGCAATTCCACCATAAGGCGGCGCCGGGCCGGCTGGTCGACCGCGCGAAATGAACGAGACCGCGCGCAAGCCCCGCGTGGCCGGCTTCGCGCTGTTTACGCTTTTCCTGACCGCGGTCTGCGTCACGCTCGGCGTCTGGCAATTGCAGCGCCGCATCGCCAAGCACGAGCTGATCGCCGCACTGACCGAGCGCCTCGCGGAGGCACCGGTCACTCTGCCGCCGCCGGCACGATGGGCCGCGCTAAGTCCCGCGCGCGATGAATTCCGCCGTGTCAGCTTTACCGCGACCTACGCGCCGTTGCCCGATGCGATGGTCTATTCCTCCGGATCCGCCGTGCGTAAGGACGCGTCGGGCCCCGGCACCTGGGCCTTCCTGCCGGCGCGGCTGCCGAGCGGCGAGACGGTGGTGATCGATGCGGGCTTCGTCGAAAACACCATGCAGGATCGCAGCGTCGAGGATCGCGCGGTCAGGAAGCTCGTCACCGGGCAGGCGGTCTCGTTCACCGGCTATCTGCGCTTCCCCGAGGCACCGGGCTGGCTGACCCCGGCGGAGAACCGCGGCAAGCGGCTGTGGTTCGTGCGCGATCACGTGGCGATCGCGAGCGCGCTGGGCTGGGGCGCGGTTGCGCCGTTCTATGTCGACCTCGAGCAGCCGGCGCCCGAGAATGGCATTCCGCGGCCGGGGCCGCTCGACGTCCATCTCAAGGACGATCACCTGCAATACGCCATCACCTGGTTCACCCTTGCAGGCGCCGTGCTCATCGCCTTCGCCGTGTGGGCAAGAGGGCGGCGGCGGGGCTGAGCTCCGTAGATCCACTTAGGGAACCCGGTATCGCCCGGGGTTTACCATTCAGCGCACATTCACGAGTGTGGTCCTAAGCCGCCAGTAATTTTCCGCGGCAGACAGGATTGCAGCGTGAGTGATTTCGACCAGATGGGAATTGTCGTCGATTGGGTGGATGCCTGCAGGAAGGGCGACCTCGCGACGCTCCTCGACCTCTATGCGGATGACGCCCAGGTCGAATGCACGTGCAACGGCACGCAGCGCTATCGCGGCCGGAGCGAGCTCGAAGCCTATTGGCAGCCGCGGCTCAGCGCTTTCTCGTCGGCCGGTTTCGGGTTGGAGGAAATCCATCCTGCACCCCACGGCGTCGATCTCGAATATTCCGTCGCCGGCGCGCTGCGCATTCGCGCCTCGTTTTGTTTCAGCCCCGACGGCAAGATCCGCACCACGCTGTGCGAGCCGGCGCGACAGAACGCGCAGCTTGGCTGTGCGTGCTAGAGTTTCCGTTCTGATTAATCAGAGCCGAACACCAGATTCTGTTTTGGCGTTTTCTTCACGCGAACCGGTATCCACTTCGCTCGAAAGCGCTTCAATCGCTGACCGGCGCCTCGCGTGCCGGTTCGGCGGGAAGGCGGCAGCGCACATAGGTTCTGTCGTCCACGCGCAGCAGTGACAGCGATCCGCTGAGTGCGCGCACGCGCTCATGCATGCCGGTCAGGCCGCGGCCGAACAGATTCCCTTCGGGAAAGCCGCCGCCGTCGTCGGAAATCTCGATGACGACCGTCTCGCCGGCGAAGGTCGCCTGCACATGGGCATGGCTGGCGCCGGCATGACGCAGCACGTTGGTCAGCGCCTCCTGAATCACGCGATAGACGGTTTGAGCCAGCGGCCCGTCGATCGCGTTGAGATTCGGATCGACCGCGTCCGTCAGGTCGATAGACGGCGCCTGCTTGCGAAAATTTCGGAGCAGCGTCTGCACACTGGTCTCCAGACCCAATTCCTCGATGTAGAGCGGTCGCAACCGGTCGAGGATGCGGCGGTTGGTCTGCTGGAGCGCCTCGACCGATTGCAACACCTCCTGCGCCGAACTGCTGAGATTTCCCGCCGGGGGCGAGGCATCGACCAATGCGATGGTGCCGACGCGGATGCCGAACAGCAGCGGACCGAGTTCGTCGTGCAGTTCGCGCGCGAGATCGCGCCGCTCGTCGTCCTGGAGCGAGACCAGGCGGTGCAGCAGGTCGCGATTGTCCTGGCTCAACTGCACCAGCGTTTCGGCCAGCGCATTGGCCTCCTCGCAGCTTTGCCGGATTTCCGGCGGTCCCCCGACCGAGATCGGTGTTGCGTAGTCGCCGCGTCGTAGCCGCGTGAGGCCTGCGCCAAGATCCTGCAGTGGTCGCAGGGCTGATCCCGCAAACACATAGGCGACGACCCCTGTCAGCCCGGTCAGCGCGACGACGAAGCCGGCCAAGGCGAGGAAGCCCACCCAGGTCTCGAACAGCGCTGCGGACAGGTCCGGCACAAACACGATGTCGCCGAAATGCTCGCCGTTGAGGGATACCGGAAATGCGATGTGCAAGTCCGGAATGGAAAGGAGACTGACGAACCATTTTGGTGGGCCATGCGAACCTTGCAGGCCCCTCGACGCAAAGGGAGGAGCAACCGCTCCTGCAGGAAGGAATTGAATATCTGAGGACTCGTCCAGCATCCGCACGAAGTCATCCAGGGTCCTTCGCGGATGGTCGGATGAACGCAGAGCGTTGTTGAGGGCCTCGGCCACGGCTTTGGTCGATCGTTGGGCCGGCTGGTTCTCCTCGGCGAGCTGACCGGTCGTGAAGACGTGCAGCAGGACGCCGCCCATGATCAGCGCCGCCATGAACAGCAGGCCGAGCGGCAGAAACAATTGTGTACTGAAGGACAGCCGTTGCCACATTAGGTCAATTCTAACGCGCATCAGGGGATTTTGCTCTTTCCATTTGTTCCCGTCGGTTTATGAATCGAAAAACTAGAGAGTTACAATGCAAGATACTGCCAAGCCGGCGACCCGCGTCCTGATTGTCGACGACCATCCCGTGGTGTTGTCCGGTTGCCGCACCCTGTTCTCCTCCGACCATTCGATCCGGATCGACGAGGCGACCGACGCCAAATCCGGGCATCGCGCCTATGTCAGCAGGCGGCCCGACGTCACTGTGATCGACATCAGCCTGCCCGACGTCTCCGGCTTTGAACTGATGCGGCGCATTCGCAAGGACGATCCCGACGCCAAGATCATCATGTTCAGCATGAACGATGATCCAGCCTTCGTGGTGCGGGCGGTCGAGCTCGGGGCCCAGGGCTACGTCTCCAAGGGCGACGATCCCCGGATCCTGCTCAAGGCGGTGCGCAAGGTGGTTGCGGGCGACAATTTCATCTCACCG
The DNA here is from genome assembly GCF_023100665.1 of Bradyrhizobium sp. CW1. Classification (NCBI taxonomy): domain Bacteria; kingdom Pseudomonadati; phylum Pseudomonadota; class Alphaproteobacteria; order Hyphomicrobiales; family Nitrobacteraceae; genus Bradyrhizobium; species Bradyrhizobium sp. CW1. The sequence continues at coordinate 7,640,203 of NZ_CP064684.1, read as the reverse complement.
CAGCTCGCGGAAGCCGTGACGTTTTCCGGCGCGGCGATCAAGGCCAATCCAGCCTCGCAGATGACGCCGCGGGAGCTCGAGATTCTTCGCCTGTTGGGGCGAGGCGACAAGATCGTCGAGGTCGCCGAGGCGCTCGGCATCTCCTACAAGACCGTCGCCAACACCACCTCTCTGCTCAAGCAGAAGCTCGGTGCCAAGAACCATTCCGACCTGATCCGGATCGCGGTGGAAATCGGGATGAACTGACGCCTCAGGGCACCGAACCGGCTGCACCAGGATGCTGCCGGTTCGGCGGGCGGACCGGTCTCGGCGCTCAGCCGGGCAATGCATGGATAGCGCCGACACCATCCGCCGACACAATGAGCGCAGCCGTCGTTCGTTCCCGAACTGTGCTGTCGTTCGGGATATAATGGTAATGCGTGACGCCAAGCTGCTGGCGAACGTTTGCCCGCGCCGAAACGTGTCGGGAAAAACAGGAACATTTTCTCACACATTCCGTTTTGTCCCTTGACGATATCGTGACAGCCGACGAAAGCTTGCGCGAACAGTTTTTGCGGGTCGGTGACCCCAAGACGCCAAACCGGTCTGCACACAACGACAGACCTTCCAAGAGAGGGCTGCGGCATTGCCGCAGCCCTTTTCGTTGGCAGCGCTTTTCGTTGGCAGCCTTTTTCCTTGGACGGCCCCAGGCGCGAAGCGGTTTCCTGATGCCGCAAAACACTTTATGGTGGCCCAAAGCCTCTGGCTGTTAACAAGTAATTTCGTAAAATCAAAGGCTTGCGGACCGAGTCCAGGCTCGGCCGGCCTTTGGAGGGCAGTTTGACTCGTTATATCTCGACCCGGGGCGAGGCCCCCGAACTCGGCTTCTGCGACGTGATGCTGACCGGGCTCGCTCGCGACGGCGGCCTGTATGTGCCGGCCACCTTGCCGCAACTCTCGCCTGACGCCATCGCCGGCTTTTTCGGGCGTCCCTATTGGGAGGTCGCGGTCGAGGTGATCCGCCCTTTCGTCGCCGGCGAGATCTCGGACGCCGAGCTCGGCCGTATGGCGAACGAGGCCTACGCCACCTTCCGCCATCCGGCGGTGGTGCCGCTGCGCCAGATGGCGCCGCACCAGTTCGTGCTGGAGCTGTTCCACGGCCCGACGCTCGCCTTTAAGGACGTGGCGATGCAGCTGATCTCGCGGCTGATGGACCACGTGCTCGCCCAGCGCGGCCAGCGCACCACCATCGTGGTCGCGACCTCGGGCGACACCGGCGGTGCTGCGGTCGACGCGTTCGCAGGACTCGAAAATGTCGATCTCATCGTGCTGTTCCCGCATGGCCGCATCTCCGAGGTGCAGCGGCGAATGATGACGACGACGGGCGCGGCCAACGTCCATGCGCTTGCCGTCGAGGGCAATTTCGACGATTGCCAGGCCCTCGTGAAGGCGATGTTCAACAACCATCGCTTCCGCGATGCGACGTCGCTGTCCGGCGTCAATTCCATCAATTGGGCGCGCATCGTCGCCCAAGTGGTCTACTATTTCACCTCCGCCGTTGCCGCCGGTGCACCCGCGCGCGCGGTGGACTTCGTCGTGCCGACCGGCAATTTCGGCGACATCTTCGCCGGCTATGTCGCCAAGCGCATGGGTCTTCCGGTGCGGACCCTGGGCATCGCCGCCAACGTCAACGACATCCTGGCGCGCACGCTGAAGACCGGGATCTACGAGGTGCGCGAGGTCCACGCGACGGCTTCGCCGTCGATGGACATTCAGATCTCCTCGAATTTCGAGCGGCTGCTGTTCGAGGCTGGCGGGCGCGATGCCGCCGGCGTGCGCCGTCTGATGGATTCACTGAAGCAATCGGGACGCTTCGTGCTGCCCGATGCGACGCTGGCCGCGATCCGCGAGGGGTTCGACGCAGGCCGGGCCGACGAGACCGAGACCGCGGCCGCGATCCGCGCCGCCTGGCGCGAGGCCGGCGAGCTGGTCGATCCCCACACCGCGGTCGCGCTTGCGGTCGCCGACCGCGACACCACGGACAGGACGGTTCCCAGCATCGTGCTGTCCACCGCCCATCCGGCCAAATTCCCCGATGCGGTCGAAGCGGCCTGCGGCCAGCGGCCGCAACTGCCGGCCTGGCTCGATGGTCTGATGACCAAATCCGAACACATGAAGGTGATGAAGAACGACCAGACCGAGGTCGAGCGGTTCGTGCTGTCGGTCAGCCGCGCCGCGAAACAGGGAGTTGCCGGATGAGCGTCGAGATTTCCAAGCTTGCGTCCGGCCTCACTGTCGTCACCGACAAGATGCCTCATCTCGAGACCGCGGCGCTCGGCGTCTGGGCCGGCGTCGGCGGGCGCGACGAGAAGCCCAACGAGCACGGCATCTCGCATCTTCTGGAACATATGGCATTCAAGGGCACGACGAAGCGCTCCTCGCGCGAGATCGTCGAGGAGATCGAGGCGGTCGGCGGCGACCTCAATGCCGGCACCTCGACCGAGACCACGTCCTATTATGCGCGGGTGCTGAAGGCCGACGTGCCGCTCGCACTCGACGTGCTCGCCGACATCCTGGCCAATCCCGCCTTCGAGCCCGACGAACTCGAGCGCGAGAAGAACGTCATCGTGCAGGAGATCGGCGCGGCGCAGGACACGCCTGACGACGTCGTGTTCGAGCATCTCAACGAGCTCTGCTATCCCGACCAGCCGATGGGCCGCTCGCTGCTCGGCACTGCGAAGACCTTGCGTGCCTTCAGCCGCGACTCGCTGCGCGACTATCTGTCGACGCACTACCGCGGCCCTGACATGGTGGTGGCGGCCGCCGGCGCGGTCGATCACAAGCAGGTGGTCGCCGAGGTCGAGCAGCGCTTTGCCAGTTTTGAGGGGACAGCGGGTCCCAAGCCGCAACCCGCACAATTCGGCAAGGGCGGCACCAAGGTGGTGCATCGCGAGCTCGAGCAGGCGCATCTGACCTTGGCCCTGGAGGGCGTGCCGCAGACCGATCTGTCGCTGTTCTCGCTCCAGGTCTTTACCAACATCCTCGGCGGCGGGATGTCGTCGCGGCTGTTCCAGGAGGTGCGCGAGAAGCGCGGCCTCTGTTACTCAATCTACTCGTTCCATGCCCCCTATACCGACACCGGCTTCTTCGGCCTCTACACCGGCACCGATCCGGCCGATGCGCCCGAGATGATGGAGGTCGTGGTCGACATCATGAATGATTCGGTCGAGACCCTGACCGAGGTCGAGATCGCGCGGGCCAAGGCGCAAATGAAGGCGGGGCTGCTGATGGCGCTGGAGAGCTGCTCGTCCCGCGCCGAGCAACTCGCCCGGCATGTGCTGGCCTATGGCCGGCCCCAGACCGCCGAGGAGCTGGTGGCCCGGATCGACGCCGTCAGCGTCGAATCGACCCGGGATGCGGCGCGTGCGCTGCTTTCGCGCAGCCGCCCTGCGGTTGTCGCATTGGGCAGTGGCAGGGGTCTGGACACGGCGGTGTCTTTTGCGGAAGGATTGACCCGGGCACGCGCCAAGGCGCGGCTGCATTAGGAGCCGCGCACGGGTTGATCCGCCCCGGGAAGCATCACCATGGCCCTCTTTCGCCTGCCATCCAGTGGACCCGCCGCTCTCGCGCCGCGCGGCAACGGCCTGTTGCTACGCGCGCCTCAGATGTCGGACTTCCTGCAATGGGCCCATCTGCGCGAGTCCAGCCGCGATTACCTGACCCCCTGGGAGCCGATCTGGCCGTCGGATGATCTCACCCGCTCCGGTTTCCGCCGCCGCCTGCGCCGCTATTCCGAGGACATCGCCGCGGACCGGTCCTATCCCTTTCTGATCTTCCGGGAGCTCGACGGCGCCATGGTCGGCGGCATCACGCTCGCCAATGTCCGCCGCGGCATCGTCCAGGCCGGCACCATCGGCTATTGGGTCGGCAAGCCCCACGCCCAGCGCGGCTACATGACGGCCGCGCTGCGGGTGCTGCTGCCGACGCTGTTCGGGGAGCTCAATCTGCACCGGGTCGAGGCCGCTTGCATCCCGACCAATGCGCCCTCGATCCGGGTGCTGGAGAAGTGCGGTTTCTCCCGCGAGGGGCTGGCGCGCCGGTATCTCTGCATCAACGGGGTCTGGCAGGACCATTTGCTGTTCGGCCTGCTGCACGAGGATTTCCGCGGCTGAGCCCGTTGATTGATGCGGCCAAAGTCTCCTTGTTTGCTGCCTTGGGTTCGCCGGTTTTGACGATATAACGGCGCAACCCGGCCGGTGATCGGTCGGGATGTCGTCAGGAGTATGGGTGTTGATGGTGCAGGAGCTTCGGTCATCGCGGAATGCGTTGCGGCGGGGGGCGGCGGTCGCGCTGGCGTTGTCAGTTGCGCTCGTCTCCATCTCGCCGGTCGCGGCGCAGTCGCTGACCGATCGATTCAAGGGCCTGTTCGGCGGCAAGTCGGACGAGCCGGCCCAACCCAAGCCGGCGCCTGCGCCGGGCCAGCCGGCGGCTGATGACGATCTTGATTGCCCGCAGGTCACGGTGCGTGCCGGAGCCTCCACCTACGCGGTCGGTGCCACCGGGAAGCCGGCCGTCGGCAACGAGATCCGCTTCCAGGCCACCATCACCAAGATGGCGCGCGAATGCGCCCGCAATGGCGGCGATATCACGGCCCGGATCGGCATCCAGGGCCGCGTCATTGCCGGACCCGCCGGCGCGCCTGCGAGCGTCGAGGTGCCGCTGCGCGTCGCCGTGGTGCAGGGCGGCGTCGGCGAGAAGGTGATCGCTTCCAAGGCCTACCGGACCACGGTCGGAATGTCGGAGGGCGGCAGCGTGCCGTTCACCTTCGTGGCCGAGGATCTGGTCTACCCGATGCCTTCGGCCAAGGACGCCGATAGCTACATCTTCTATGTCGGCTTCGATCCGCAGGCGCTGTCGCCCGAGCCGAAGGCGCGGGCGAAGAAGAAGTAACCACGTCAAGATAGTCGTCATGCCCCGCGAAGGCGGGGCATCCAGTACGCCGCGGCTTCTCGATCTATCAGGGCTGTCTCTGGAATACTGGATCGCCCGCCTTCGCGGGCGATGACATCAGATTTGCCGATGCAGTGCCCGACAAACAAAAAAGCCGGCGCTGATCGCGCCGGCTTTTTGATTGGTGAAGGCAAGATCTCTCAGTTCAGCTTCTGCCTGACTTCGGTGATGCCCTTGGCGAGCAGATCGTCGGCGACCTGGCCCCTGACCGACTTCGACAGGATCGTGGAGGCGGCCTGGACGGCGGCTTCGGCCGCTGCGGCGCGAACATCGGCCACCGCCTGAGCCTCGGCGAGCGCGATCTTGCCCTCCGCGGTCTTGGTGCGGCGAGCGACGAAATCTTCCACCTTGGCCTTGGCCTCGGTTGCGATGCGCTCGGCTTCGCTCTTCGCGTTGGCGATGATGTCGGCGGCCTCGCGTTCGGCCGAGGCGGTGCGCGCCTTGTAGTCGGCGAGCACCTTGGCGGCTTCCTGCTTGAGGCGCGTCGCGTCGTCGAGCTCGGCCTTGATGCGATCGGCGCGATGGTCGAGCGCAGTCATGGCCTTCTTGAAGACCCCGAGATAGCCGAACACGACCATCAGGATCACGAAGGCGATGGCGACCCAGGTTTCAGGATCGAAGAACATATCGATTAACCCTTCAAGGACGCATCAACGGCGGCATTGACCAATGCCGCGTCCGGAACCACGCCCGTGAGCTGCTGCACGATGGTGCCTGCCGCATCGGCCGCGATGCCGCGGACGTTGCTCATGGCGGTCGCACGGGTCGAGGCGATGGTCTTCTCTGCCTCGGCGAGCTTGGCCGCCAGTTGCTCTTCCAAGGCCTTGCGCTCGGCGTCCGCCTGCGCATTCGCCTTGTCGCGGGATTCGTTGCCGATGGCCTGCGCGCGCGAGCGTGCCGAAGCAAGCTCGTTTTCATAGGCCTTCAGCGCCGCTTCGGACTGGTCCTTCAGCTTCTGCGCTTCGGCGAGGTCGCCCTCGATCTTGTTCTGACGCGCCTCGATCGCACCGCCGACGCGCGGCAGAGCGAGCTTGGACACGATCACGTAAAGCGCGACGAAGAAGATCGCGAGCGACACCAGCTGTGAAGCATAAGTGCCGCTCTCGAACGGCGGAAAACCGCCACCGTGACCGCCTTCGGACCCGGTGTGGGCGCCCGCCGCCGGACTTTTCGCCCCGCCATGACTTTCAGCCATGGAGTACTCCTGTTGCAGTCATGCGCGTCGCCTCGGTTGAAGCGGCGCGAAAAATCGTTCTCAGAGCGGAACGAACAGCAGCAGCAGCGCGATCAGCAGCGAGAAAATGCCGAGCGCTTCGGTCACGGCGAAGCCGAAGATCAGATTGCCGAACTGGCCCTGAGCGGCCGAGGGGTTGCGAACGGCCGCGGCGAGGTAGTTGCCGAAGATCACGCCGACGCCGACGCCCGCGCCGCCCATGCCGATGCATGCGATGCCCGCGCCGATAAGTTTTGCTGCTGCCGGATCCATTTTAGACTCCTTGGAAGAAAGATTGGGTTTTGGGTGGAAATTCCCCGGACCGCTCAGTGTCCCGGATGAATGGCGTCGTTGAGGTAGATGCAGGTCAGGATCGCAAACACATAGGCTTGCAGGAACGCGACCAGAATCTCGAGAGCGTACAGCGCGACCGTGAGCGCCAGCGGCAGCACGCCGCCGACCCAGCCAAGGGCGCCGAGCGAGAAGCCGAGCATGGCGACGAAGCCCGCGAACACCTTCAGCGCGATGTGGCCGGCCAGCATGTTGGCGAACAGACGGACGCTGTGGGAAACCGGCCGCAGGAAGAACGACAGGATCTCGATGAACATCACCAGCGGCAGGATGTAGCCGGGGACCCCGTGGGGCACGAAGATCGAGAAGAATTTAAGGCCGTTCTTGGCAATGCCGTAGATCAGGACCGTGAAGAAGACCAGCAGCGCGAGCGCCGCGGTGACGATCAGATGGCTCGAGATCGTGAAGGTGTAGGGGATAATGCCGACCAGGTTCGAAACGCAGATGAACATGAACAGCGAGAAGATCAGCGGGAAGAACTTCATGCCTTCCGCGCCGGCGGTCGAGCGGATGGTGGAGGCGACGAACTCGTAGGAGATCTCGGCGACCGACTGCAGCCGGCCGGGAACCAGCTGCGTGCCGCTGGCGAGCATCAGGATCGAGATGATCGCGACCGCCACCAGCATGTAGAGCGACGAGTTGGTGAAGGCGATCGTGTGGTTGCCGATATGGCCCAGGGTGAAGAGAGGCTCGATGTTGAACTGGTGGATCGGATCGATTTTCATCAGCGCGGCATCTCTTGGTCTGCCGGGCGATGCCGGCGGGTCTCGGTCTGCCGGTCGGGCCCGGCCCGTACCGGCACGAGCCGGCACGATCATTCCTCTCCTGGTGTGGACCGCCTAAGAACCACCGCGCCTGTTTTGACCCGCGCCTGCCGTTCTCACCACATTCACCACGCCGGCGACGAAGCCCAGCAGCAGGAACACGATGAATCCGAAAGGCGACGTCGACAGCAAGCGGTCGAAACCCCAGCCAATCCCCGCTCCGACAACGACCCCGGCGACCAACTCGGAGGATAACCGAAAACCAAGCGCCATCGCCGAGGCTCTGGCCGCTCTGTCCTCACCGTCACCTGCGGGTTGCTCGGTCTTGACGTGGCGGCCGCGAAATTCGGACAACCGCTGATCAAGATTTCCGAGCCGTTCGGAAAGCGCAGCTTCCTCGGGCGATCTATCGCGATCTCCATTCTCGCCGTGTCCCGTGCCCTGTGTCATGCAACGAAGACCCGAAACGCCGCGGTTGAATGGAAATTACGCCCGCCACCCTCAAAAGCCGCGCGGACCATACTGATGGCCCATAATCAAGTCAAGCCAAGTCACGATTGTGTCCATTCCTGTTATGTATTTGATTTATCTTACAATATCGGCGCGGGCGGCAGCGCTGCACACAGCGTGACGCCGCACCGCAGCAGGTCTCCGCTGGATCGGCGGATGCCGTCGCCATTTCGCCCGGCTGCCGGGATCAAAGGGGGCGCCGTGATCGTTCATGTCAAAGGCGCGTTTTGGGCGGCGGATCGCCTCGCCGGGGTGTAGAATTGCGAGACGTGCCACCTTTATGAGCGCCATCTTTGGACGTGCTACCTGCGCGTCGTGGCGGAGAACGCGATGAGAGCAGCGAATTCATCCACAGCATCATGGCTGGCGGCGGCGGCGTTCGCCGCGGTGTTGACCATCAGCGGCGGCTGCCTCGTCGCGCAATCCGCGCCCGACAGCGAAAACGGCCGCTACAGCATGACGCCCATCCCCGAGGGGGTGCTGCGGCTCGACAGCCGCACCGGCACGGTGTCGACCTGCACCCGCAGCGGCGCCGGCTGGGCCTGCTACGCGGTGCCCGATGAACGTACCGCGCTCGACGCCGAGATCGGCAGGCTCCAGGCCGAAGTCGAGACGCTGAAGGGACGGCTTGCGGCGGGGCCGACCGTGTCAGGCAAGATCGACGAGGCGCTGCCGAAAACGGATCCGCTCAAGAAGGCGGAGCCGCAAGCACCAAAGGCCGCCGAGGGCGAGCGCAGGATCGAGATCCCGCTGCCGAGCGACCAGGACGTCGATCGCGTGATGTCATTCCTGGAAAGGGCCTGGCGCCGGCTGATCGACATGGCCAACCGCGTGCAGAAGGACGTGTCGGGGAAGATTTAGCACGTGGCGAGATGCGGTAGGGTGGGCAAGGCCGCGACGCGCCGTGCCCACCATTTTTGTTTTCGTTGCGTGAGTCGGTGGGCACGCTTCGCTTTGCCCACCTATGGCAGCTTTCCGAATTGAGAGAGTGATGATGACATCAGCCAAATCCATCACGCGCTCGGCGCCATCGTCGGTGCAAGCCACCACCATCGCATCGTCGCTGCTGACCGTGCAGACGCCCGGCCGCGGCTTCACCGATCTCACCGCTGAAGCTGCGAAGTTCGTGGCGGAGGCAGGCGCGCGAGACGGCGCGTTGACGCTGTTCGTTCGTCACACCTCCGCATCGCTGACGATCCAGGAGAACGCCGACCCTTCCGTGCTCGTGGATCTCACCACGGCTCTGTCCCGGCTCGCGCCCGAGAACGCCGGCTGGACGCATGATGCCGAGGGACCGGACGACATGCCGGCGCACGTCAAGACAATGCTGACCCAGACTTCGCTTCATGTGCCGGTCCTGAGCGGCAAGCTCGCGCTTGGCACCTGGCAGGCGATCTATCTGATCGAGCATCGCGCCCGCCCGCACCGGCGCGAGGTGGTGCTGCAATTCCTCGGTAGCAATCAGTAGGCCAAAACAAAACCGGCCGCGGAGACCGCGGCCGGTTGGTGTTGATCTCGATCTGCGTCGATCAGGTCGACTTGATATCGACGTCCTTGGTCTCCGGCAGGAAGAACAAGCCGATCACGACGGTAATCGACGCGAAGATGACCGGATACCAGAGGCCCGCATAGATATCGCCCGTCGAGGCCACGATCGCGAAGGCGGTCGCCGGCAGCAGGCCGCCGAACCAGCCGTTACCGATGTGGTAGGGCAGCGACATCGAGGTGTAGCGGATGCGGGTCGGGAACAGTTCGACCAGCATCGCGGCAATCGGGCCGTACACCATGGTGACGAAGAGCACCAGGACGAACAGCAATCCGACGACCGCGGCCACCTGCGGACGGAAGATGTCGAACGGATGCGCCATCTTCACGATGCCCGCATCTCCGGCCTTCGGATAGCCGGCTCCCTGCACGGCGGCGAGCACTGCCGGATTGCCGTCCTTGGCGTTGGCGTAGGGAACTTCCTTGCCGTTGACCATCACCTTCACGCCGGAGCCTGCCGCACCTGGCGTGGTCGAGTACTTGACCGACGACTGCGACAGGTAGGCACGTGCCGTGTCGCAAGGCGAGGTGAAGACGCGGGTGCCGACCGGATTGAACAAGTCGCCGCAACCTGCGGGATCTGCCACCACGTCGACCTTGACCGACTCGATCGCCTTTTCCAGCGCCGGGTTGGCATTGGTGGTGATCATCTTGAAGATCGGGAAGAAGGTCAGCGCCGCGATCAGGCAGCCGCCGAGGATGATCGGCTTGCGGCCGATCTTGTCGGAGAGCACGCCGAACACGATGAAGAAGCCGGTCCCGAGCAGGAGCGACCAGGCGATCAGCAGGTTGGCGGTGTAGCCGTCGACCTTGAGGATCGATTGCAGGAAGAACAGCGCGTAGAATTGGCCAGTGTACCAGACCACGCCTTGGCCCATCACGCCGCCAAACAGCGCCAGCAGCACGAGCTTGCCGTTCTGCCAGTTGCCGAAGGCTTCCGTCAGCGGGGCCTTCGAGCTCTTCCCCTCGTCCTTCATCTTCTGGAAGATCGGGGATTCGTTGAGGCGAAGCCGGATCCAGACCGAAACGCCGAGCAGCAGCACGGAGACCAGGAACGGAATGCGCCAGCCCCATGCCGCGAAGTCGGGTTCGCCGAGCGCGGAGCGCGTGAACAGGATCACCAGCAGCGACAGGAACAGGCCGAGCGTCGCCGTGGTCTGGATGAAGGAGGTGTAGTAACCGCGCTTGCCGTTCGGAGCATGCTCCGCGACGTAGGTGGCCGCACCGCCATATTCACCGCCGAGCGCGAGGCCCTGGGCGAGACGCAGCGCGATCAGGATGATCGGGGCCGCGATGCCGATGGTGGCAGCGTTGGGCAGCAGGCCGACGATGAAAGTCGACAGACCCATGATCAGGATGGTGACGAGGAAGGTGTATTTGCGGCCGACGATGTCGCCGACACGGCCGAACACGATCGCGCCGAACGGGCGCACCAGGAAGCCGGCCGCGAAGGCCAGCAGCGCGAAGATGTCGCGGGTTGCCGGCGGATAGGCCGAGAAGAACTGCGCGCCGATGATGCCGGCCAGCGAACCGTAGAGATAGAAGTCGTACCACTCGAAGACGGTACCGAGCGAGGAGGCGAGAATGACGAACCGTTCGTCCTTCGTCATCCCTCCCGCGCCTGCTTGAGACACAGCCATTGTCGACATGTTGAGTCGCTCCCCGAAAAATCGTTTCCTCGCGCCCTGGATGTCCGGTCATGCCGGATCAACCCAAGCCTTGCCCCCAAGGTAACATTGGCGTGAAACCCGCCCCAATACGACTTTCGGCCTTTCACACTGACGCTCGCCTGACACTGCGAGCCTTCCATCCGGCAACATAGTGCCGGCCTGTGGATTAACCCCGTTGCCGCAAAGGGATAATGTCCACTTGCATGCCACGGCTGGTCGGGAAAGAATTGACCAGGGCCCCGCGCCGGCTTACTGGCCCGGTGCGATTGCCAGCAAGAGAACGATGAACGCTCCCTCGACCCATCTCATCATTGCCGATGACCACCCATTGTTCCGCGACGCGTTGCGGCAGGCGGTGACGGGCGTCCTGAGCTCGGCCAGGATCGACGAGGCTGGATCGTTCGAGGATCTGACCAAGCTTTTGGAACAGACCTCCGACGTCGACCTGATCCTGCTCGACCTGTCGATGCCCGGGATCTCCGGCTTTTCCGGCCTGATCTATCTGCGCGCGCAATATCCGGCTATTCCGGTGGTGATCGTCTCGGCGTCCGACGACAGCGCCACCATCCGCCGCTCGCTCGACTTCGGCGCCTCCGGGTTCATCCCGAAGCGCTTCGGCGTCGACACCTTGCGCGACGCGATCCTCAAGGTAATGGAGGGCGACGTCTGGGTTCCCGCCGACACTGATCTGTCGGCAGTCGCCGACCCCGACATGACGCGCCTGCGCGACCGGCTGGTGACGCTGACGCCGCAGCAGGTCCGGGTTCTGATGATGCTGTCGGAGGGATTGCTCAACAAGCAGATCGCCTATGAGCTCGGCGTCTCCGAGGCCACCATCAAGGCGCATGTCTCGGCGATCCTGCAAAAGCTCGGCGTCGAAAGTCGGACCCAAGCCGTGATCGCCGCCGCGAAAATCGCCGGCGGCCAATGGAAGCAGGGTACCCCGACGGGGTGAGCCTGTAGCGAGCGCCTCTCGCAGCCTGTAGCCCGGATGAGCGAAGCGACATCCGGGACCGCTAGTGCGGCTAGCTAGCGAAAACCCCGGATATAGCTTCGCTCATCCGGGCTACCGGACCTCCTCTGTGTCGCCCCCGTCAATCCGCCGCCGCAAAAATATTCCACTTTACCGAAATTCGGAAATGGCGTATGTGTCGCGCATCCCGGCTCATCCTTGAGGGGCGATCTTGTGGTCGTCATGTTCGCGAGCCGGGCTTGCGGTGGACGCGGCAGCGTTCGGGTGCGAGAGGCCAAGGGCAGGGCGGATTGCTCTCCGTGAGCCCAAGGCTGCGTTCCGACGAGCGGCGCTGCTAGGCTTCGTCTCGTCTGTAAGTTTCCGGCTCCGTCGACAGGGCTGGAAAAACTGCGGCGAAATGGCGAGCCGTGCGTACGGCAAAACCGTGTGGTCCTGGCCGTCGTTGCTACGGTCAAGCCCTGGCGAATGCGGCATCCGCGTCAACCGGCGCGGTGCCGGTGACTTTCGTTGGGACGAGGGAGGCCAAAAGGAACTCGGCTCCCGGGAGAGCACGGCATAAGCCGTCCAACCATCGCGCAGGGAAGGCCGAGTGATTGGCTACACCTGTATGCTGCTGTGCGGTTTCCTTGCGCTACATTTTCGCGCAGCGGACCGCGGGTGCCAGCCGGCACCCGGCCTTCCCTGCGCCCTCTTGGCTTTGAGGGTGGAATGACCAGGCAAAGCTCGGGCGAAACGCGCCGCGAGGACGCGAAGGCATGTCTGCAAGTTGAACCTGAATTGGAGGATGGCGATGCTGCCCTTTGCTCCGTCATTGCGAGCGTAGCGAAGCGTTCCAGCGTCCTACCGCGGAGAGATTCTGGATTGCTTCGCTGCGCTCGCAATGACGCTTTGAGAGAGTGCGCGCCTCACTCCGCACCAGAGTCCGCGTCACAATGTTTGCAACAACTTCTCGGCAGCCTTGATATCCGCTGTTTCCGAGCCCTGGGCGAAGCCTTCATACGCCAATTGAAGCCACCGCTTCGCTTCCTCGCGCCGGCCGCGTTCGACAAGGAGACCGGCGAGATCGATCGCGGCCCGCAGCTCCCAGGCCTTGGCACCTTTGCGACGACTCAATGCCAGTGATTGCACGAAATGGGCTTCCGCTTGATCGGCCTCGGGCTGGGCTCTGGCCAAGAGAACCCTGCCCTTCATGCGCAGCAGCTCGGGCATGTACAGATGATCGCCGCTTTGCTCGACGAGGCGGATCGCGTCGTCGAGCAGGCGCGCGCTCCGCTCGATCTGCCCAAGCGTCATCAAGCCCTGAACAAGCGCGATGTTGAACGTCGTGGTGAGCAACTCGTAACCGGCATCGTGGAGCTCACGCAGACACGTCCCGATCGTCTCGACGCCTTCGGCGGCATTGCCGCGCTGGATCGCCAGCTCGCCTTTGACGCCGCGGCCGACCGCAAGATAGGGCCCCATGGCGCGATTCGGCATGGGCGATGAAGCGGTCGATGTTCTCTTCCGCGGCATCGAGGTCTCCGCTCCAGAGATCGATCGAGACCGCCCAGATCAACGCAATGCAGAGCGTGATCGGATGGTCCATCTGGGCGGCCTCGACGACCGTCTGCCGGGCCAGTTGCATCGCATCCGCGGGGCGGCCCTGCAACCAAAACTCGCGCGCGAGCGAGATGCCGGCCCGGTTGCGGTGATCGAAGCCATAGACGGTGCTGATCCGTTCCGTGCCCGGCTTATGCCAGGCGGTCTCCAGCATCGTCAACGCGTCGCGATGCTCGCCGGCAAGATGCAAGGAGACACCGAGGAGCGAATGGGCGAGGGCGAGGGAGGCGGCATCGCCGAGTGTCCCGGCGACCGTGAGGCTTTGCTGCGCATAGCCGAGCGCGGCGTCGAACTGTCCCATCCGCTCGTGGAAGATATGCATGCGCCCGAGCAGCTGGAGCTGGTTCGGCGCGTCGCCGCGCGCCTCGGCGATCGCAAGGCTTCGGCTCAACGCGGCACGCGCCGCTTCGCTGCCGCCGCGCGTGAACATCAAGGTCAGTCCGAGCGCGGCCTGGATGTGCATTTCCTCGGCGCCGCCGCGCGAGGAAGGATCGAGCGCAAGCAGCGCCCGTTCAGACCAGCGCCGGCACTCGACCAGCAACGACATCGCGAGAAAAATTGGCGCTGCAGCTGCGGCCAGTGCAATGCCGATGCTGGCATCGCCGTCCGTGCCAAAACACCAGTCCAGCGCCGCGCGCACGTTGTGAAGCGCGGAGAAGTGGATCGCGCGCTCGTCGGCGCTCGGCACCGTGGCCCATGTCGTGCCGGCCTGCTCCAGCCATTGCCGGTAATAGGTCGCGTGGCGGGCGGCGAGCGCCGCGTCATCAGGTTCGATCTCGAGCAGATAGGCGCGCGTCGTGTCGAGCAGACGGTAACGCATCATGGCGCCAATCGGCCGCGCCGCGACCATCGACTTGGCCACCAGGCCGTCGATGGCATCGAACAGGCGGGAGCGGTCGACGCGTTCGTCCGGCACGATCTCGAGTGCGGCGTCGATAGTGAAGTGACCGGCGAAAACCGCGAGCCTGCGCAGCACGAGACGTTCGATATCGGACAAGAGCCCGTAGCTCCATGCCAGCGTCGCCTGCAACGTCTTCTGTCGCGGCGGCGCCGTGCGCTGGCCCTGCCAGAGCAGATTGAGGCGCTCGTCGAGCAGTGCCGCGGTCTGCTCCAGGCCGTAGGCTTCGACCCGGCCGGCGGCGAGTTCGATTGCCAGCGCCATGCCGTCCAGCTTGCGGCAGATCCCGGCGACGATCGCTGCATTGGCATCGTCGAGCGCGATCTGCGCGCCACCGGCCGTGGCACGTTCGAGGAAGAGTTGAAGTGCAGGATAAGTCTGCGCCGCGGCCGCCGTCAGACCGGGATGGTCGGGCGGAACGGCAAGCGGCGCCAGCCGATACACCTGCTCGCCCTCGACCCGCAGGGCTTCGCGGCTCGTCGCCAGAATGTAGATATTCGGTGCGGCGTGGAAGATCTCGGCGGCCAGCGGGGCCGCGGCTGCGATGACGTGTTCGCAATTGTCGAGGATCAGCAGCATCCGCTTGTCCCGGAGATGCGCGAGCAGCGCAGGCAGGGGATCGTCGGTTTGCGCCGGCAAGCCCAGCATCAGCAGGATCGAGGTGATCACGAGATCGGGATCGCTCAGCGCGGCAAGATCGACGAAATGTGCGGCGTCGGAGAATGTCGCGAGCAGATCGTGAGCGATGGCAACGGCAACGGCGGTCTTGCCGACACCGCCCGGGCCGACGATCGTGACGAAGCGCGAGCGGATCAGCCTGTCGGAGACGGCGGCGACCGCATCGTCGCGCCCGACCATTCGTTGCAGCCGGTTCGGCAGTTTGACGGGCGGCAATTCCGTTCGCGCTACGGTGCGCCGATCTGCCGCGATAGCCGCCTGCGAGATCGGCGCCACGAAGCAATAGCCGCGGCCGGAGAGCGTCGTGATGTAGCGGGCACCGTCCCTGCCGTCGCCAAGGGCCTTGCGAAGCGCCGCGACGTGAAAGCGCAGATTGGCGTCCTCGACTGTCATGCCGGGCCACACCAGCGCCATCAGATCATACTTGCTGACGACCTGGTTCGGCCGCGACATCAGCGCGAGCAGCGTGTCGAAGGCCTTTGCACCGAGCGGCAGCGCGACGCCGTCGCGCATGACGAGTCTTTCGTGCGGCGTCACAGTGAATGGCCCAAACGAGAGGGTTCCCGTTGCGGTGCCGGCCGGCTCGGTCATGGCGGAATCCTGATCTTTTGGAACGGACCGGATAGCCAGATGATCGCAATCCGGCAAGGCCGTCCCACGCCGCGATCGGACCGCGGATGCAGGTCCTGTGAGGCGCGCGAACCGAGACCTCACAACTTCTCACAAGTCCCAACGGGTGTGTCGCGGCAGCCGCTGCTAGTGAGTTGCGCGATGGCAAGGAGACATTCATGACCCAAGCGGCAAAATTGCTCTACACGGCCCGGACCCGCACCAGTGGCGGGCGGCAGGACGGGATATCGCGCAGTTCCGACGGCCGTCTGGATGTCAAGCTGTCGCCGCCGGGCGGCAACGGCATCGGTACCAATCCCGAGCAATTGTTCGCGGCCGGCTGGTCGGCCTGCTTCGAAGGCGCGATGGAAATCGCGGCCCGCAAGCGGAAGATCGAGCTCCCCAGGAAATGTGCGATCGATGCGGAGATCGACCTCGTGCTCGACGAGGGCGCCTATTCGCTCAGGGCACGCCTCGATGTCAGCCTGCCCGGCCTCGATCGCGAGATCGCGCGCGGCCTCGTCGATGAGGCGCATCAGACCTGTCCCTATTCCAAGGCCGTCCGCGGCAACATCGACGTCACGGTCGCACTGATCTGACGCACCACCTCCAACTATCAGAAAGGTAGCAGCATCATGAAACAGATCATCGATCAGCACCGCCGCCAGTTTTTCGGCATCGCCGCGGGAACTGTCGCCGCCGGCCTCGGCGTGATCGGCCTCGCCCGCGCCGAATCGCAAGCGACGCGCTCTTCCGCAAGGAATGCGTCGTTCGGCGCGATCAAGCAGATCGATGCCGGCGTCCTCAACGTCGGCTACGCGGAGGCCGGTCCTGCGAACGGCCCCGTCGCGATCCTGCTGCACGGCTGGCCCTACGACATTCACGCCTTCGTCGACGTCGCGCCAATCCTGGCAAAGGCCGGCTATCGCGTCATCATTCCCTATCTCCGTGGTTACGGCTCGACCCACTTCCTCTCCGCCGAGACGCCGCGCAACGGCGAGCCCGCGGCAATGGCAGCCGATATCATCGCGCTGATGGACAAGCTCGACATCAAGAAAGCGGTGGTCGCCGGTTTTGATTGGGGCGCGCGCACCGCCGACATCATCGCCGCGCTCTGGCCGGAGCGCTGCCGCGCGCTGGTCTCGGTCAGCGGCTATCTGATCTCCAGCCAGGCCGCGGGCAACGCGCCGCTGCCGCCGTCGGCCGAGCTGCAATGGTGGTACCAGTTTTATTTCGCGACCGAGCGCGGCCGCGCCGGATACGAGAAGTACACGCATGATTTCGCAAAACTGATCTGGAAGCTCGCTTCGCCGCAGTGGAAGTTCGACGACGCCACTTTCGAGCGCAGCGCGGCGGCGCTGGACAACAAGGATCACGTCGCGATCACCATCCACAATTACCGCTGGCGGCTCGGACTCGCCCAGGGCGAGGCGAAGTACGAGGAGCTCGAAAAGAAGCTTGCCGCAGCTCCCGTCATCAGCGTCCCGGCGATCACGATGGAAGGCGATGCCAACGGCGCGCCACATCCCGATCCAAGCGCCTATGCCAAGAAATTCTCGGGCCGGTACGACTATCGCCTGATCACCGGGGGCATCGGCCACAATCTGCCGCAGGAAGCACCGCAAGCCTTTGCCAAGGCCGTCATCGACGCCGACGGCGGCGCCTGAGGATTTTGGCAGCGCCTCGGTCCGGCAAGGCCGGACCGAGGCCTGACATGCGAACGCAGTTCAATGAAGCGTCAGCGAAAATGAAATCCGAAAAGTCAAAAGTTCCGTCTTCTACGACGATGATCGTGCTTGCCGTGCTCCTCCTCGTCGTTGTCCTGACCTGCGTGCCCTATCTGGTCACGATCGCTTTCGCGCAGGGCCCGGCGGATGCCTCGCCCATCTTCGGCGTCACTGTGCCGGAGGGCTACAAGCAGTGGGAGCTGATCGCGCCGGCCGAGGAGGCGGCTCCCCTGGACGAGCTGCGTGCCGTCGTCGGCAACAGGACCGCGATCGATGCTTATCAAGACAACAAGCTTCCGTTCCCGGACGGCACAATTCTGGTCAAGCGGGCCTGGAAGCGGAAACAGTCGCCCGAATTTGCGTCCGCGACGATTCCCGGTGAAGCCACCACCGTCCAGGTGATGGTCAAGGATTCCAAAAAATATGCCTCGACCGGCGGCTGGGGATTTGGTCGCTTCATCAACGGCAAGCCGGTCGACGAGGCCCAGCATCGCACCTGCTTCGCGTGCCACGAAGCTCGTGTGAAGTGTCGCGACTACGTGTTTACAAGGCTTGCGCCCTGAGTGCGGAGTTTCACTCCGCAGCCACCATCTGCTGCGTGCGCCACTGGCCGAGCAGGGCGCGCAGCGAAGCCGGCTTGACCGGCTTGTTGAGCACCGCAACCTTTTCGTCGCGCGCAGCCATTTGCACGGCGGGGCTGCGGTCGGCGGTGATCAGGATCGCGGGGATGCCGTCACCGAAGCGGCGGCGGATGTCGCGGATCGCGGCGATGCCGTTGCCGCGGTCGAGATGGTAATCGACCAGCAGGCCGGTCACGCGGCGGCCCGCAGTCTCGATTGCGGCGATCGCGGCCTCGGGATCGGCGACCGCGATCACTTCGGCGTCCCAGGCTTTCAGCAGCGTGCGCATGCCGTCGAGGATCGCGGCGTCGTTCTCGATGCAGACGATCAGGGTACCCGAGATCGAGGTGCGTGCGAGCGGCGTCGCACTGGTCACGGCCGCGGTGTGGGTGATCGCCTTCGCCGTCGGCACCGTCACGGAAAACACCGAGCCGCCGCCGACATTGGAATCGATGGCAATGTCGTGCTTGAGCACGCGCGCCAGCCGCTCGACGATCGACAGGCCCAGGCCGAGGCCGCGGGCGATCCGCGCACCCTGCTCGAGGCGGTGAAATTCCTTGAAGATCTCGCCGCGCTTGACCGTCGGGATGCCGACGCCGGTGTCGTAGACGCAGATCTTCAGCGTGGCGCCGCGGCGGCGGCAGCCGACCAGCACGCGCCCGCGTGGAGTATATTTGATCGCGTTGGAGATCAGGTTCTGGAGCAGCCGCCGCAGCAAGAGACGATCCGACTCGACGGGCAGCGAACACGGCACGAACACGAGCGCCAGATTCTTCGCGCGTGCGATCGGCGCGAACTCGATCTCCAGCGAGCGCATCAGATCGGCCATCTTGAAGCTCGAGATCGAGGTCGTCATCGCGCCGGCGTCGAGCCTGGAGATGTCGAGCAGCGCGCCGAGAATTTCCTCGATCGCCTGGAGCGATTCGTCGATGTTCTCGACCAGCCGTGTCTCCTCGCCGCTGTGCTGACGCTCGACCAGGCTCGTGACATAGAGCCGCGCCGCGTTCAGCGGCTGGAGAATGTCGTGGCTTGCGGCGGCGAGAAAGCGGGTCTTGGAGATGCTGGCGTCTTCGGCCGCGCTCTTGGCCAGCGCTAGCTCGGAATTCAGCCGGGTCAGCTCCTCGGTGCGGTCGCGCACCCGCTTTTCCAGCGTCGCATTGGCCCTCTCCAGCGCTTCGGCCGCCTCGAACGTGGGCGTGACGTCGGTGAAGGTAATGACGAAGCCGCCGCCGGGCATGCGGTTGGTCAAGATCTCGATCACCATGTGGCGGTCGGGCAGGCGCTCGAGATAAGGCTCGCCGTCGGTGGTGTAAGCCACCAGCCGGCGCTCCAGCATGGCCTCGCGCTCGATCGGATCGGCCGGCTCGCTCACGCCCATGAATTCCAGGATTTCACGCAATGGCGTGCCGAACTGGATGAAATGCGGAGGAACGTTGAGGAGATCGCCGAACTGCCGGTTGGAGCAGATCAGTTGCAGATCGGCATCGAACACCGCGATGCCCTGGCGCACATGGTTAAGCGCGGTCTGGAGGATCTCGCGGTTGAAATGCAGCGCCGCATGGGAATCGTCGAGCAGTTTTAGCGCAGCCTTGGCGGAGACCGTCCGTTTGCGCAGCAGCAGCGACATTACGAGACGCGAGGAGGCTGCGCCGATCGAGGAGGCGATCAGGTGCTCGGCGTGCTGCAGCAGCTCGAAATCGGCGGGCGCCCCGGACTCCAGCCGCACATTGCGCCGCGCGGATAAGGCCTCGAACGAATGCCGCGCGCGGTCAGGCCCGAGATATTGCGCTACCGTGGTCTGGATGTCCTGCACCGTGACCGTGGTGCGCCAGCGGCGGAAATTCGGGGAAATTGGCGCGAGCGTGTTGGGGACGAACAGATCGGCCTGGACCAGCTCGATCGAAGACGGCCGGCGCGCCAGCGACAGCAGCACGTAGGTGAGGATGTTGAGCGACAGCGACCAGACCACGCCGTGCATCAGCGGCGGCAAATCGGCGCCGAACAACGCCTGCGGCCGCAGCGCCTCGATCCCGAACGGGCCGTGCTGGAGCAGCAGGATGCCCGCCGTCGAGGTATCCATGAAGCTCGGGATGAAGAGCGTGTAGAGCCACACTGCGAAGCCGACCAGCATGCCGCCGATCGCGCCGCGCGCGGTCGCGCGCCGCCACAGCAGTCCACCGAAGAAGCTTGGTGCAAGCTGGGCGATGGCGGCAAAAGACAGCAGGCCGATCGCCGCGAGCTGGGTGTTGCCGAGCGCGCGGTAGTAGAAATAGGCCATCACCATGATGGCGAAGATCGCGAGCCGGCGCGAACGCAACAGGAAGTCGCTGAAATCGGCACCGCCGGTGCGCCCCTCCGGCCGTCGTTGCAGCACCAGGGGCACCACGAGGTCGTTCGAAACCATGATGGAGAGCGCGACGCATTCGACGATCACCATCGCGGTCGCCGCCGACAACCCGCCGACGAAGACGGCGACGCTGAGCAGATCCGCGCCGCCCTCCATCGGCAGCGCCAGCACGTACATGTCAGGATCGGCGGCGCCGAACGGGAAGCTGACGAGGCCGGCGAGCGCGATCGGGATCACGAACAGATTGATGGCGACGAGATAGAGCGGAAACAGCCAGCGCGCGCGACCGACCTCGGCGTCCGAGGAATTCTCCACCACGCTGACGTGGAACTGGCGCGGCAGCAGCATGATCGCGCACAGCGACAGCAGCGTCATGGTCAGGAAGTTGCCGATCGACGGCGAATAGTTGATGACGCGCACCGCCTCCGGTGTCTTCATCGCGCGCTCGATCAGTTCGTGCGGCGAGAACATCCAGAACGTGACGAAGGTGCCCGCAGCGAGGAAGGCGACGAGCTTGATGATGGATTCGGTTGCGACCGCCAGCATCAGGCCGTGCTGGTGCTCGGTGGCGTCCGTCTGCCGCGTGCCGAACAGCACCGCGAAGGCCGCCATCGCCAGCGTCACGATCAGCGCCACGTCGCCGATGATCGGGATGTGGGAGAAGGCCTGGTCTTCGCTCAGGATGGTTTCGAGCGAGGAGGCGACCGCCTTGAGCTGGAGCGCGATGTAGGGCACCGAGCCGATGATGGCGATCAGCGCGACGGTTGCCGCCACTGCCTGGCTCTTGCCGTAGCGCGCGCCGATGAAGTCGGCGATCGAGGTGATGTTGTGGGCCTTCGCGAGCTGGATCACGCGGCGCAGCACGCCGGCTCCGAGTCCGATCATCAGGATCGGGCCGACATAGATCGCGAGGAAGTCGGTGGAGGTGCGGGTGGCGAAGCCGACCGAGCCGAAGAAGGTCCAGGAGGTGCAGTAGATCGCCAGCGACAGCGGATAGATCAGCCCCGAGGCGCGGCCGCGCCCGGCCGGCGAGCGGCGGTCGCCATGGCTCGCCACCAGGAACAGAAAGCCGATATAGCCGAAGGCGGCGGCGATCACGCCCCAATCGTGCAGCATGGCGAGCGTGCTTCTCCCGGGGCGCGCGCTGGCCGCGCCCGATCTCATTTTCCCTGTAAATCTAGCGCGTTGGACGGGTGGAGGCGACAGCGAAATGCCGTGCCACGGCGGGAACCGGAGTTGTCGTTAAGCGGCTGCCTTAAAGCTGCGCTGCTTCTGGCTCCCCGAGAGAGTCCCCGCGTGGTACCCCCTCCCTGACCCTCCCCCACAAGGGGGAGGGAACGGAGAGACCGTCCGCGTTGCAGGAAATTCGAGACCGACCGCTACGCTGTGCGGCTCCGCCGACCTAAGGGAGGCGCAACTCTCTCGCTCCCTTCCCCCTTGGGGGACGGTGGGGAGGGGGTAGCTCCGGGACGGTGAAACTTAGATCGAAAGAGAAGGCGAAGAAGCCTACTCCGCCGCCAGCGACTTCTCGCGGAGCGGCAGACCCAGGCGGTCCCACACCTGCAGCAGGGCTTCGGCGAGTTGATCGATCAGGCCGTCGTCGTGATAGGGCGAGGGCGTGATGCGCAGGCGTTCGGAGCCCTTGGCGACCGTCGGATAGTTGATCGGCTGGATGTAAATGCCGTGCTGTTCGAGCAAGAGGTCGGAAGCCTGCTTGCACTTCTCGGCATCGCCGATGAACAGCGGGACGATGTGGGTGTCGCTCGACATCACCGGCAGGCCGGCGGCGTTGAGGATCGCCTTGACTCGGGCGGCACGGTCCTGGTGACGCTCGCGCTCCCAGCTTGACGTCTTCAGATGCTTGATCGCGGCGGTCGCGGCCGAGCAGATCGCCGGCGGCAGCGCGGTGGTGAAGATGAAGCCCGGCGCATAGGAGCGCACGGCGTCGATGATCTGGCCGTTGGCGGCGATGTAGCCGCCGAGGCAGCCGAACGCCTTGGCCAGCGTGCCTTCGAGAATGTCGATGCGATGCATCACGCCGTCGCGCTCGGCGATGCCGCCGCCGCGCGGGCCGTACATGCCGACGGCGTGGACCTCGTCGACATAGGTCATCGCGCCGTACTTCTCGGCGAGGTCGCAGATCTTAGCGAGCGGGGCGATGTCGCCGTCCATCGAATAAAGACTCTCGCAGGCGATCAGCTTGGGCCGGCTCGGGCCCGCAGCCTTCAACAGTGCTTCGAGATCGGCGAGGTCGTTGTGGCGGAACACGACCCGCTCGCAGCCGGACTGGCGGATGCCCTCGATCATCGAATTGTGGTTGAGCTCGTCGGACAGGATCAGGCAGTTCGGAATGAGCTTTGCGATGGTCGCGATGCCGGTCTGGTTCGAGACGTAGCCGGACGTGAAGAGCAGCGAGGCTTCCTTGCCGTGGAGATCGGCGAGCTCGGCCTCGAGCTGCACCAGCGGATGATGCGTGCCGGCGATGTTGCGGGTGCCGCCGGCGCCGGTGCCGACGCGGGTCGCGGTCTCGACCATCGCGCCCACCACCTTCGGGTGCTGGCCCATGCCGAGATAATCGTTGGAGCACCAGATCACGACGTCGCGCTTGCCCTTGGGCGAGTGCCAGAGCGCATGCGGGAACCGGCCGGCAATGCGCTCGAGATCGGCGAACACGCGGTAGCGCCGCTCGGTGTGGAGACGATCAAGGGCGGAATTGAAAAACTGGGCGTAATCCATCGTCAAACCTGCAGCGGAACCGACCAAAGACCCGCATATCCTTAGAGCTTTTCCAGCTCCAATGTCTATGCGCTATCCCACATTTGGACCTGCGGGGCATTTGGGCAAAATGACCTATCGTGCGATTTGAAACTTGATCCGGATCAAGTTCGCGCGAGATGCAATGTTGCTCTGCACCATCCGCTGAATTGAAGTCAGCGCTCAGGTCGTCCTGAACTGCAACACGCCGTCCTGCGTCTCGGCCGTCAGCCGGCCCTCGACGATCATGTAATTGACGTGGGCGACCAGTTCGCCGGCAGCGAAACCCATCTGATGTTCGTCCAGAACGTGCTTGTTAAACACCACGGGCACCAGGGCGCGCGAGGTCTGCGGCACCTCGCGGCAGGCTTCCGCGATCAGGCGGCAGCGCTCCTCATGGTGATCGGCGAGCTGCTTGATGCGGGTCTTGAGCCCGTAGAACGGCACGCCGTGGCCAGGCAGCACCAGCACGTCATAGGGGAGAGTCGTGGTGAGGCGGGCGAGCGAGGCCAGATATTCGCCGAGCGAGTTCTGGTCGGGTTCGACCGCCCACACGCTGACGTTCGGCGAGATCTTGCTCAGCACCTGGTCGGCCGAGAGGAACAGCTTGTCGTCGGCGCAGTACAGCATCACCTGGTCGAGCGCGTGACCGCCGCCGGTGATCACCTTGAAGCGGCGCGTGCCGATCACGACGTCATCGCCATGCGAGATGCGGCGGTAGGACGGCGGCAGCACCGAGACGCGCTTGAGATAGTCCTGGCCGCGGCCGAGCAGTTTTTCGGTGAGCGACTCGTCCATTCCATGGCGGCGGAAGAACAGCCGCTGCGCTTCCTGCCGCTCCTCGGTGCCGCGGTTCTGGTGATAGACCGATTGCAGATATTCGACCTGCGACATCACGAGCGGGCAGTTGAACCGCTCGACGATCCACCCGGCCAGACCGACATGATCGGGATGGGAATGGGTCACGATCAGGCGCGTGATGTTGACGCCCTTCAGCGGCCCGTCGAACAGCTTCGTCCAGGCTTCGATCGTCTCCTCATTGCCGAAGCCGGCATCGATCATGGCATAGCCGTCACCATCGGCGAGCAGGTAGATGTTCACATGGTTGAGGCGGAACGGCAGCTTCAGCCGCGCCCACAACACTCCTGGCTTCACCTCGACGACCTGTTCGGGGCCGGGATGCTGTTCCCAGGGATAGCGCAGGGCGTCGGCGGAGGACTGCACGGTGTCGGTCTTTGCGTTCATCCTACCGGCTTAAACCCGCCCGTCACGGCGCGCCAGCCGAAAAAGAACGCTGGCGCGGCCTGCATAGCGGTCATTCCGGGCTACGGAACGGCGCCTTACGCAGCCCGCATGTTGTTGAGGAACGCGTCGATCTCTCCGCGCAGCATGTCGGCTTCGCGGCGGAGCGCGTCGGAGGCGCCGAGCACTTCGTTCGCCGCTGCGCCGGCTTCCGCCGAAGCCGTGGAGACGCCGACGATGTTGCTGGAAACCTCGCTGGTGCCACCGGCCGCATGCTGGATGTTGCGGGCGATCTCGCGTGTCGCCGCGCCCTGTTCCTCGACGGCGGCGGCGATCGTCGTAGTGACGTCGTTGATCTCGCCGATGATCCGGCCGATGCCCTGGATGGCGCCGACCGCCGACGTCGTCACTGACTGCATGCTGGCGATCTGGCTACGGATCTCCTCCGTGGCCTTGGCGGTCTGGCTCGCGAGGCTCTTCACCTCGGAGGCGACCACCGCGAAGCCGCGGCCGGCTTCGCCCGCGCGCGCCGCCTCGATGGTGGCGTTGAGCGCCAGCAGATTGGTCTGCGAGGCGATGGTCTGAATCAGGTCGACCACCACGCTGATGCGGCTCGCGCTGTCGGCGAGGCTCTGCACGGTGGCGTCGGTCGCGCCCGCTTCGTCGACCGCCTTCCTGGCGATCGCGGCCGAGGTGACGACCTGCTTGCTGATTTCCTCGATCGAGGACGAGAGCTGCTCGGTGCCTGACGATACGGTCTGCACGTTGACCGAGGTCTCTTCGGCTGCGGAGGCAACCGCGTTCACCAGCGCATTGGACTGGTCTGCCGTGGTCGACATGCTCTGCGCGGTCGATTGCATCGAATTGGCCGACTGCGCGAGATTGTCGAGTGCGGAGCGCACCGTACTCTCGAACCCGGCGATCTTCGCCTCCATCTGCGCCGCACGCTCGGCCTTGGCGATGCGATCCCTGTCCTGCTCGCTCGCAAGCGCCCGGGCTTCGATCATGCTGTCGCGGAACACCGTCAGCGTTTCCTTCATCGCGCCGATCTCGTCGTTCTGCCGGGAGCGGACGATCTCGGTGTCAAGGTCGCCGGCCGAGAGCAACTGCATGGCGCGTTGAAGCTCGCGAATGCGGCGCAGGATGTTGCGGCCGACATAGAGCCAGACGAACAGCGCCGAGCCGACCAGCGTCAGTGCGCCGAGCGCCAGCATCGCGGTGGTCGCGAGCGAGATCTCCTGCCGCGCCTGGAAGGTCGACGCGTTGGTCTCCTTCTGCACACCCTCGACCAGCTGCTGCACGCTGATGCCGAGGCCGACATTGAGCTTGCGGGTCTCGTCCAGGATGGTCTGGCCGTAGTCGATGGCGTCGAGCTCCTTCTGGCGGATCTTGAACACGCCGGACTTGCCTTCGCCGAAGGCGAACAGCTTTTGCACGGTGTCGCGCACCGCTTGCATCGAGGCCATGTTCGGCAGGTCCTCGAGGTTCGACTTGACACGGTCGCGCGTCGCCTTGAACTCCTTCTCGATCGCCTCCAGCGTATCGCTGTTGTTGGCCGACAGCGCCGCCATCATGTCGGCGGCCATCAGATTGCCGTTGGCGGAGATGGTCGCGACCTGGGAGACGGTGCGGGCGGCTTCGGTGGCATCGTCAGCGGAAACTTCCGCCGCACCGAGGATCGCGTTCAGACGCGTCTGCGCATCCAGCATGGCAGGACCGGCCGCACCGACGAAGGTGAGCTGCGCCTTGCGGAGTGCTTCATATTGCTTGTCATGCAGCGCGCCGGTATCGAGCCGCTCGCGCGCGGCTGACACCAGGCTCTGGGTCGCCTCGTCGATGCTCTTGGCGGTGTCGCGCAACGCGGTTGCGATCTGCTTGTCGGCGCCGAGCTCGATGATCTCGCCAAGCTTGGCCATGGCAAGCTGCTGGATCTCCTGCACCTTCTTGGTGCGTTCGTTCAGCGCCTCGTCGGACGGCGACGCCAGCAGGCCCGGCCCCTGCGCCGCGAGCGTTGCGCTTTGCGATGCGAGTTGAAGGCTTGCGGAAAGGCGGGGGATATCGCGGCCGCTCAGGTCCATCATAGTGCTGCCGAGATGGTTGAAGACGAAGCCGGCGCCGGCCGCGATCACGAGACCCATGCCCGCGATCACTGCGAAGGCCGTGAACAGGCTGCCGCGCACGCCCCATGTCGGCATTTTGAAACGAGGCCGGATACCACCAAGCAAACGGCCAAGGCCCAGACGGATCGCCATCGAAATTCCCCCACGCATGATCTTTATGTTTTCGCGGCGGAGTATCCTCGGGGCAGGTTAAAAAATCGCAAGTTGCTCAATTGGTTGCGTTGCGTTCCGCACAGCGAAAAAAGAAGGGCCGGCAACGATGCCGGCCCTTCATCATGATAAGGCTTTGATAACCGTTCAGTAGCGCGCGACCGCCGAGTTGGCCCAGTTGAAGCGGTAGTTGACGCCCGCCTTGATGGTGTGGTCGTCGGTGGTGAAGTTGCCGGTTCCCGCCAGCGGGCCCGCGGTGAAGTGGGCGTCGCCGAAATTGTAGTACTGGTACTCGGCCTTGGCTGACCAGTTCGGCGCGAACATGTATTCGAGGCCGGCGCCGACGGTGTAGCCGTTGCGGTGGTCGCCGCTGATGATGAAGCCGGTCGGCACGCCGCCGACGGTCACCTTCTCGTTGTTGTCGGAATAGGCGTAGCCGCCCTTCACGTAGAGCAGGCCCGGACCCCAGGTGTAGCCGACGCGGCCGGTGATCGAGCCGAGACCGCGCTGGTCGTTGGTGTAGGCGACGCCGGCTGGGAACACCGCGCCGACGCTGCCGGAGAGCCAGGAATACTGGCCTTCGACGCCGACAACGAAGTTCGGGTTGAACTGCCAGTCCGCACCGGCCTGCAGACCGCCGAGGAAACGGCCGTTGCCGTTATTGCCGGTGGAGAGGCCGCTGAAATTGTTGTCGCTGGAGAACGCGCCGCCGACATGGCCGCCGATATAGAAGCCGGTCCAGTTGTAAATCGGGGCGGCATAGGCGGGCGCGGGCGCCTTATAATAGTTGCGGTTACCGAGATCGGCACCGACCGCCGGTGCGGCAGCGCCCACCACGAGCAGCGCAACGGTCGCAAACAGAATCTTCTTCATAGTCCAAACTCCAACACTTAAGTCCCCGGCAGTCGCGCTTTCCGCGCCGTCGTTGGTTTGCAGATAGCTCGCTTTTGACGAAAATGCTGTCACATCCATGGCACAGCGGCAGCCAACGTAACTTATTGGGCTGTAAATGATTTTTGTGCTTAATGTCGGCTTAAGAAGTGCTGAAGGAAAGCTTAACTCGGCGTTATCAGGGTAACTTGCGCGCGCATCTCATTAACCAAGACGGCGCCGCGCCTCATCGCGCATCTGTTCGCGGAATTCAGCGCGCTTTGCGGGCCGGTCTTCCTCGCGCACGTCATGACGATCGAAGACGTCGAACTTCTCCAGGATCGGATAGCGCTCGCTCGCCATCGCGAGCACGCGCAGCACCTTGGTCGCCGACGGTGTCGGGCCGCTCACTTCCCAGCGCCGGATGGTGTCGGCGCCGCCCTTCTCCGGCAATCCGCAAAGCCGGGCCATGTCGGCCGCGGTGAGCTTGCGCTCGAGGACCTCCGAGAGATCGTTGCGGAGTTGCTTCAGTTCGGGACCGGTCATGTCGCCTCAATACGCGAAGTCGATGAGGTGAATGCACTAGCGCTGATTCGGGTCCATCCGAAGGCGAGGCACGCGAGCGGGCGTGCTAGTCGTGCGACCGCTCCCCGGCGCCTCCGCCCGCGCACGGAGTTATGAACGGCTGCCTATGGAAATCCGCGGCTGAATGAACAGATGGCAAGGGGCCCACAGCGAATGAAGGGATCAGCCATGACAAGCATCAAACCCGCCATTGCCGCCCTAGTCACCGTCGGGTTGCTTGCCGCGCCGATCGCGGCTGAGGCCAAGAAGCACCGGTCAAGCCGAGCTTACAGCACCGGCGTGGTGGCTCCGAGCTATGGGAGCGCCGGATCGTTGGCAGCACAGCCCAGAGCCTACGGGTCGAGCGGACAGTCGGTCGGGACGGTCACGGCGCCGTCGGTCGGTACGTATAACTGGCCGTCGGTCGGCGTGACCAACGCAGTCCCGACCTGGAGCAACACCAACCCGCCGGTCAGGTAGGCGCGCCTGTCTGGCGAGCCAATGCCGGTCACCTGTGACGGTCGCAAGGCCAAAGAAGATGATAAAGTGCGACCAGCAATGATCATGGCGGTGGACCAGACATTGCGGATCGTTCAGGGAGAGCCCGTCCGATCCTAAATTCCCCGCCCGGCCTGTTGGCCGATCACGCAGCGCCACCCGGCGAGGCGCTCGGCCGGATGCTGGTTCATCCATTCGGCGAGTTGCGGCGCGCCCATCAGGCAAGATTGCATCGAGACGTCGGCGAAGTCGGATGTGGTGACGGTCTGCTCATGACAGTTCGCCGGAGAGGCGAGGTTGCAGAGCACGGCGATGATTTTGATCACGCGAGGTTGCCCCCGTCGCTGCGACGTGCGGCGGCTCCGCCTGATCTCTCGCTCATCGGATCAGTCGGCGGGAAGATGCTGTCGTAGATCGCGCGCGCTTCCTGGATGAGGCGAATGCGCTCGCGCTCGGATTTCGAGACAAACTGAATAATCTGGCCCATGTCGGCTCCAATTAGATCTTCAATCCACCATCACATGATGGAAATCATTTCATGCGGATGTGGGGTGCCGGCTTCGGCTTTGCAGCCATGCGGGCGGCCACGAGGGATAAAAAGCCCGTGACTATTCCGTTCCTGAGGTGGAACGGGGTACCTTCAGCGATGCGCCGATGGCACGGCGCATCCGTTCGGCGGGGACCGCTTCGTAGCATCGTGATGAAGAGTTGAGCCCACGGGATGATGGCACTGCGGCACATTTTCTCGCGCGTGGAGTTGTAAGGTCAGTCAGTGCACGGGCGCCTCGACGAACGGCATTGCGATTGAGAGACCGCGCCCGAAAGGATCAGCCATGACAAGAACAAAACGCACCATTGCTGCACTTATTGCTCTCGGATTGGCCGCCGCGCCACTTGCTGTAAACGCACAAACATCGGGGACGGGTACACCAGGCAGCACGAGCGGACGCACCGGAGCGCCGGTGCAGCAAGGGACCATCGGAAGTTCCGGGCAGACCGTCGGGACCGTGACGGCGCCGTCGATCGGAACGTCCAACCAGCCCTCCGTCGGCGTAACAAACTCAGTCCACACCTGGAACAACACGAATCCTCGAACGAAGTAGAAACCGCGGTCGGCTGACTTACGCCGGCGCGCGCTCTCTCTGCCCCGGGACTGCTGCGAGCAATTCGCGTGTATAGGCATGCTCGGGCGCGGCGAACAGCTGCGCGGTCGGCTTCAGCTCGACGATGACGCCGCGCTGCATCACGGCGATGCGGTCACAGATTTGCGCTGCGACTCGCAGGTCGTGGGTGATTAACAGCATCGAGAGGCCGAGGCGGGCCTTGAGGTCTTCGAGCAGCCTTAGGACCTGCGCCTGCACGGAGACGTCGAGCGCGGAGACGGCCTCGTCCGCGACGATGATCTCGGGCTCGAGCGCGAGCGCGCGCGCAATGCCGATGCGCTGGCGCTGGCCGCCGGAGAATTCATGCGGATAGCGTTCGAGCGCGCCGGCATCGAGCCCGACCATCTTGAGGAGATCGCGGGCGCGGTCGAACGCCACTTTCGGATCGGTGCCGGCCGCGATCGGGCCGTCGGCGATGATATGACCGACCTTGCGGCGCGGATTGAGCGAAGCGAACGGATCCTGGAAGATCATCTGGATGCGAGGGCGCTCGGCGCGTAGCGCCTTGCCCGCGAGCTTTGTGAGATCGGTCTCGCCGATCCGCACGGTGCCGCGGTCGGCCTCGATCAGCCGCATCACAAGGCGGGCCACCGACGATTTGCCAGAACCGGATTCGCCGACCAGGCCGAGCGTCTCGCCTTTGAGGATGTTGAAATTAACCCCGCGCGCGGCATCGACGCGGCGGTCCTCGCGAAACCAGCCGCCCGAGGTGACGTAGGTCTTGTCCAGTCCGATCACCTCGACCGCCTTGGCCTGGTCGTCCAGGGGGCTGCGGGCGGGTGGGTCCATCGAGGGCACGGCGGCGAGCAGCGCCTTGGTGTAGTCGTGTTGCGGCGCGTTGAAGACCGCCGAGGCGGGGCCTTCCTCGACCACCTTGCCATGGCGCAACACCACGACTTGGTCGGCGATGTCGGCGACCACGCCGAAATCATGGGTGATGAACATCACCGCCATGTTGCGATTGCGCTGGAGGTTGCGGATCAGTTTCAGGATCTGCGCTTGCGTGGTGACGTCGAGCGCGGTGGTCGGCTCGTCCGCGACCAGCACCGCCGGTTCGAGCGCGAGCGCCATCGCGATCATGGCGCGCTGGCGCTGGCCGCCGGAGAGCTGGTGCGGATAGGCGCGCACGATGCGCTCGGGGTCGGGGAGGCCGACTTCGCGCGCCAGCGATAGCGCCTTTGCGCGCCGCTCCCTCGGCGTGAGCAGCCCGTGCGCCTCGAACATCTCCGCCATCTGGTCGCTGATCCGCATCAACGGATTGAGCGCGGTCATCGGTTCCTGAAAGATCATCGCAAGCCGGCGGCCGCGCAGATCGCGCCAGCATTCGTCGTCGAGTTTGAGCAGGTCGCGTCCTTCGAACTGGATCTCGCCGGAGGTGACGGTGACCGTGTCCGGCAACAGGCCCATCAGCGCATGCGCGCACATCGACTTGCCGGAGCCGGATTCGCCGACCACGCAAACGATCTTGCCGGGCCGCAAATCGAGCGAGATGCCGTCGACCGCGAAGGGACGCTCGGCGCCCTTGGGCAATGCGATCCGCAGATTCTTGACGGAGACGGCGGGCGGTGCGGTCATGATCAGCGGCCCTCCCGCGACAGCCGCGGATTGAGCGCGTCGTTGAGGCCTTCGCCGATCAAATTGAGCCCGAGCACCGAGATCAGGATCGCGACGCCGGGAAACACGGTGATCCACCAGGCCTGGCGGATCACGGTGCGGCCGGCACCGACCATGTAGCCCCAGGAGATCAGATTGGGATCGCCGAGGCCGAGGAACGCCAGCGAGGATTCCAGCAGGATCGCGGTCGCCACCATCAGCGAAGCCAGCACGATCACCGGCGACAGCGTGTTCGGCAGGATTTCGCGCAGGATGATCCAGGTGTTGCTCTGGCCCGTGACCACCGCGGCCTGGACGTACTCCCGCGTGCGCAACGACAGCACCTCGCCGCGGACGAGGCGCGCGACCGGCGGCCAGCTTACCAGCGCGATCGAGGCGACGATCGAATAGATCGAGGGCTGCAGGATCGCGACCAGGACGATCGCGAGCGCAAAGCTCGGAATGGTTTGGAAGAACTCGGTGAAACGCATCAGGGCGTCGTCGACCCTGCCGCCGAAATAGCCGGCCATGGCGCCGATCGGAACGCCGACGACCAGCGCAACCAGGGTGGAGACCATGCCGACGAGCAGCGAGACGCGTGCGCCGAAGATCATGCCGGCGAACACGTCGCGGCCGAGTGCATCGGTGCCGAGCGGCACGGTCGCGAGCGTGAACGGCGGCAGGAACGGCCGCTGCACCATGCGCCAGGGCGAGTTCGGGAACAGCATCGGACCGAACAAGGCGACTGAGATCGCAAGGAGCAGGATGATGAGCCCGATGACGCCGCTCGGGCTCCTCAACATCGATTTCCAGAACTGTTTCATATGGAGAATTCGATGCGCGGGTCGACCAGGCGATAGACCAGGTCGGTGATGAGGTTGAAGATCAGGACAATGGCGGAGCAGATCACGAAGACCCCGAGCATCAGATTGTAGTCGCGCTGGAGCAGGGCGTCGTACATCAGGCGTCCGATGCCGGGCCAGGCGAACACGGTCTCGGTGATGACGGCGCCGCCGATCAGGGTGCCGGAGTGGACTCCGGCGAGCGTCACGACGGGCAGTAGCGCGTTGCGCAGGACGTGGCGACGCTGGATCACGGCGTCGGACAGGCCTTTGGCGCGCGCGGTCTTGACGAAGTCGAGACGCTTCACTTCGAGCATCGAGGCTCGCGTCATGCGCGTATACGTCGCCATAAAAAACAGGCCGAGCGTCATCGCCGGCATAATCAGGTGCCTTGCGACGTCGACCACATGGGCAGGGCCGGAAAGGTTGGCGCCGACCGTCTCGTAGCCGAAGCTCGGCAGCCAATCCATGGTGACCGAGAACAGCAGGATGCTCATGAGCGCCACCCAGAAGATCGGCATGGCGTAAAAGATCAGCGCAAAGACGGTGATCGCGGTGTCGAGAAAGGTTCCGGCAAAGCGCGCGGCGAAGGTGCCGAAGAGAATGCCGAGCACGAGCGAGATCGCGAAGGCCGTCAGCGTCAGCAGCAATGTCGCCGGCAGCCGCTCGCCGATCAGCTTCGCGACCGGCGCCTGCTGGCGGAAGGAGAAGCCGAGGTCGAGGGTCACGATGCCCTTGACGTAGATGAAGAGCTGCTCGGGCAGCGGCTTGTCCAGGCCGAACTTCTCCCTGAGCTGCTGGACGAAGATCTGGTCGCTGGCGCCGGCCTCGCCCGCCATCACGACGGCGGGATCGCCGGGCGCGAGCCGGATCAGGAAGAAATTGAGGACGACGATCGCAAGCAGGACGATCACGCCCTTCGCGACACGCTGAGCGACAAAGGAGAGCATCTAGAGGATCATATCGGTGGTGTGACCTGGAGCGACAGAGACGGAGCGCCCACCTCTCCCCGCAAGCGGGGAGAGGTGACGGAGGTAGCCCTCACTTGTCGAGCCATGCATCCTTGAAGCCGTCGTTGACTCCGATCCCGGTGGTGATCAGGTTCTTGACCTTGCAGCGCATGATGGTCGGGAATTGCAGCTCGAGCATCCAGGCCACCGGCACGTCCTCGACCAGGATCTTCTGCGCCTTCTCGTAGATCTCCTTGCGCTTGGAGTCCGGCGTTGCCACCGCGCCCTCGGCGAACAGCTTGTCGATCTCAGCGTTGGAGTAACCCTCGACGTTGTTGAACACCTGGCCCTTGGCAATCGCGCTGGAGACGTAATTGCGGCCGACGCCGAGCGCGGGGTCGCCGTACTGGTAGAGGTAGGTGAAGGCGATGTCGTAGTCCCAGTCGCCGATCTTCTGGTTGCCGCCGGCGACGTCGGTGGCGATGGTCTCGATGTTCATGCCGACGTCCTGGAGGTTCTGCTTCACGGCTTCACCCCAGCGCTGCCAGGTCTCGCCATAGGCGAGCGGCAGAAGGCGGATCTTCTCGCCCTTGTAGCCGGCTTCCTTCAGCAGCGCCTTGGCCTTGGCGGGATCGTAAGGGTACTTCGGCACGTCGTCGGTGTAGTATTTGATGGTCGAGGCCGACGGGCCGGTTGCGACCTTGCCGAGCCCGTTCCAGATCACGTCCTTGGCGAACTCGCGGTCGATCGCAAACATGACCGCCTGCCGCACCCGCTTGTCGGCGAGCGGACCCTGCCGGTTGTTGAGCCACAGCCAGGCCAGCGGCGAGAAGAACTCCCAGCCGGCGCCGGTGACGCAGGTGTCCTTCAGCTTGGAGAGCCGGGGCACGTCGAAATTCTCGACCGAGCCGCCGGGCAGCACGTCGACCTTGCCGGTCTCATACGCCACCGAGCGCGCCGCGGCATCGGGAATGATCTGCCAGTAGATCTCGTCGAGATAGGGCTTGCCCTTCTCGTAATAGTTCGGGTTCTTGACCAGGCGGATGAAAGAGCCCTTCTGCCATTCCTTGAACATGAAGGGGCCGGTGCCGACAGGGGCGTTATTGTAGGGATTGGTCTTCCAGTCGGTGCCTTCATAAAGATGCTTGGGTACCATCGGCATTGAGCCGACCTCGAAGATGCCCAGGAACGGGCCGAACGGCTGCTTCAGCGTGAACACCACCGTGTAGTCGTCGGGAGCCTCGACCTTGTCGACCTGCGCCAGATTGTTGCGGGCACGCGCGTGGGTCTGTTTCAGCATCTCGAGCGAGAACAGCACGTCGGCGGCGGTGAAGGGCTTGCCGTCATGCCAGGTCACGCCCTTCCTGAGCTTGAATGTGTAGGTTTTTGCGTCCTCGCTGACACTCCAGCTCTCGGCGAGCTCGGCCTGCGGTTCGAGCTTGGGGCTGTAGCGAAGCAGGCCTTCGAAAATGTTGCCCGACACCATCTGCACCGGGCCGTTCTGGACCATCGCCAGCATCAGGCCGGGCGGCTCGGGCTGAATCACGGCATTGATCGCTCCACCCGCTTTCGGGTCTTGCGCCAGCGCCGGGGCCGCGAGACCGCAAGCCAGGAGGACACCAAGCAACACTCGTTTTGACATGTCGTATCTTTCTCAAGCGAGACCAGCCGCAAACGCTTCGCACGTCATGGCGCGCAAAGCTATGGCCGGCCCATCCCAGTCCCCATCCGGGATCGAGGCTCACACAGTCTCGTTCGGCGCCGCAAGATGAAAGTCTCGACAGTGTTCGCACAAAAAATGTACAGCGCGTCCTGTTGTGGCGTTTGGCAGCCAATCCGGCGCCGCAGCGCCGCGCGATCCGTCCATCTGCGCCGCAAGCGCGACGCGGACCCGGCGTGAGGATCGTCTAGCGCAAGCCCGCCCGCCGGAATTCTTCCAGATAGTGCTCGCGGTCGGCCTCATTGGCCCATGGCAATTGCGTCGAAATCCAGTGCAGCGAGATGTTGGGCTGGGTGCGGCGGAGCTCGCCCAGCGCCATCTCCCCAAGCACGCCGTCTCCGGTCATGCCGGCAGAAACCGCGAGCACGCGGTAGGCGCCGGTAAGGTCGCCGCGATGACGGATTGCCTCGCGCGCGAGCGCGATGGCCTCGGCATAGCGCCGCTCGGTGAAGCGGGCATAGCCGGCGATGCCGTGATAGATCGCCAGGGATGGATCGCGCGGCGACAGCCGCATTGCCCTCTGCGCTGCCTCGAATGAATCCTTCGGCCGCCCGGCATAGGACAGCGCCAGTGCGTAATAGCCCTGCGCCAGCGAGAAGTTCGGATTGAGTGCGAGCGCCTGCTCGAACTCGGACAGTGCGTCGGCAAGTCTTCGCGTCGAGAAGTAGACGCTGCCGAGCGCGGCGTGCGCCCAGGCATCCTCATGGTCGCAGCGCACCGCGGCGAGCGCGGCGGCTTCCGCCGCTGGCGCCACCATGGCAAGCTCGGCCCAGCCGAGATGCCCGCCGAACATGTGGTTCGCCGCGAGCACCGACAGCGCCTGGCCGTAGTTCGGGTCGATCCCCACCGCGCGTTCTAGCAGCGCCCGTGCGGTCTCGTGATCCCGCCGCGTCACGCGCCAGTAATGCGACAGCGCCCGCATCAGGAGATCCCAGGCATCCAGGCTCGCGGGGGGCTTGCGATGGGCGCGAAAACTTTCCGCCGCATGGATCTGCGGCTCGATCGCCGCAGCGATCGCATTCGTGATCTCGTCCTGCACGGCGAACACGTCGACCAGCTCGCGGTCGTAGCGCTCGGCCCAGAGATGGCTGCCCGTCGTGGCGTCGTTGAGCTGCGCGGTGATGCGCACCCGGTTGTCCGACTTGCGCACGCTGCCTTCGACGACGTAGCGGACGCCCAGTTCCTCGGCAATCTGCCGGATGTGGACCGCGCGTCCCTTGTAGGTAAAGGACGAGTTGCGGGCGATCACCATGAACCAGCGCTGCTTCGACAGCGCGGTGAGGATGTCCTCGCTGATGCCGTCGCCGAAATAGTCCTGTGCGGGATCGCCGCTCATGTTCTCGAAAGCGAGCACCGCGACCGCCGGACGGTCCGTCAGGACGCGCGGCAGGGCAGCGACGGGCTGCGCGGGCGCAGTCGTGGCTGCCACTTCTTCCCGGACTTCGCCGACGAAACGAAAACCCTTGCGCGGAATGGTCTTGATCAGCCGCTGGCTTGCGCCATCGTCGCCGAGCGCCTTGCGGGCGGCGTTGATCCGGCTGTTCAGGGCGGAATCCGAGATGATCCGATCGCTCCAGATCTGGCTGATCAGGTCATCCTTGCTGACCACACGCGTGCGCTGCGCCACCAGATAGAGCAGGAGATCGAACACCTGCGGCTGCAACGGCACAGCGGCTCCGCTGCAAGTGAGTTCCCGCAGGTCGCCGTCGAGCACGTTGTTTTCAAAGCAAAATCGCACGTTTTTGTCGTCTCAAGCAAAAATCAAAGTCGTCTCAGGCGAAAATCAACCGTCCGCGAAAGTCTTGGGACCTCCGGTGCGGCATGGTGCAGCGACCAATGAAGTGCCGGCGTTTTGGCACAACGGAGCTGTTTATGACCCAAATTGATCATCAGGTTCATCCTATCGGCCCGGTTGCGGGCTCACGCATTTTCAAGTTCATCGCCTTTCTGTACGGAATTGCGGCGTATCTCGTGTTTTTCATCACCATTCTCTACGCCATCGGTTTCGTCATGGGGCTGGTGGTGCCGAAGACCATCGATACCGGGACCGACACGCCCGTGGCCGAGGCCATCATCATCAATCTGCTCCTGATGGCCCTGTTTGCGGTCCAGCACAGCGTAATGGCGCGCCGGCAATTCAAGGCCTGGTGGACGCAGTACGTCCCCAAGCCGGTCGAGCGCAGCACCTATGTGCTGTTTGCGAGCCTGTCATTGCTCCTCCTGTTCTGGCAGTGGCGTCCGCTGCCCACGGTCATATGGGACGTCGCGAATCCGGATATCGCTGTGACGATCGTCACGCTGTCGCTGGCGGGCTGGGTCCTGGTGTTCACCTCGACCTTCATCATCAATCACTTCGAGCTGTTCGGCTTGCATCAGGTGACCAATCATCTCGTCGGCAAGGAGGCGTCGCCGCCGCGATTCAAGACGCCGCTGCTCTACAAGTTTGTCCGTCATCCGATCTATCTCGGCTTCATCATCGCGTTCTGGGCGGCGCCGGTCATGACCGCGGGCCATCTGCTGTTCGCCGCCGTGACCACGGCCTACATCTTCGTCGGCATCGCGCTGGAGGAGCACGACCTCGTCGATCTCTTCGGCGACGAGTACCGGCAGTACAAACAACGGGTGTCGATGCTTATTCCCTGGCGCAAGTCGGTATAGCTTGCGCGTCGTTCCGTCGCGTCCGCCGAAAGGAGGATGCGCGGCGGCGCCGAGGCGCGTAACGGATCGTGCCGGACGCAACCTTCAACGTTTCTCGGGGTGAATCCCCCTCACCCCGACGCTATCAGTGCGAGCAAAGCTCGTCGCGACCCCGCATTCGTTTTTGCCGAGTTCTCGGCAAACAGGAGCGGGGGGAGGAATCTAAACCATCATCAACGGAGACGACCTAATGAAACATGTTGGAAACTGCTTCTGTGGCGCAGTCACGATCGAGGTCACAGGTGCACCGGAGGCGATGGGCTATTGCCATTGCAGCTCGTGCCGCTCGTGGTCGGGCGGTCCGGTGAACGCCTTCAGCCTGTGGAAGCCCGAAGCCGTGCGCATCAGCGAAGGTGCAGAGAATGTCGAGACCTTTGCGAAGACGCCGCTCAGCCAGCGCAAATATTGCAAGAAGTGCGGCGGTCATCTCATGACCAACCATCCGCCGCTCGGCCTGATCGACGTCTTCACTGCCACCATCCCCACCCTCGCGTTTGCACCAGGCGTCCACGTCAATTACGCCGAGACGGTGCTGCCAATGCGCGACGGACTGCCCAAGCTCAAGGATTTCCCGGCCGAATTCGGCGGCAGCGGCGAGATGATGCAGGAGTAGCGGCGCCCTTCTCCTCTCCCGCAAGCGGGAGACGAGAAATTAGCTACCTCATCCCCGCGCGCCGCAATCCCTCGAGATAATGCTCGCGATCCTCGTCCCGCAGCATCGGCAGCTCGCGTGTGATCCAGGCCAGCGAGATGCCGGGCTGGGCGCGGCGCAAGCCTTCCAAGGCGGAAGCCGCGCGCGCGGAATCCCCTGACATACCGGCGGCGGCCGTCAGCACGCGATGCGCGCCGACGAAATCGGCGCGCTGCCGCATCGACTCGCGCGCCATCTGTGCGGCGCCTTCGTAATCGCGGCCGATGAACCGGGCATAGGCCGCGACGCCGCAATAGATTGCTGCGAGCGGGTCGCGCGGGCTCAGCCGCAGCGCGCGGCGCGCCGCGACATCGCCGTTCTGCCATCGTCCCGCGTAGCACAGCGTCACGCCATAGAAGGCGTGCGCCATCGCAAAGTTCGGATTGAGGTTCAGCGCCAGTTCGAACTCCGCCAGCGCGTCGTCGAAGCGGCGGCGGAATAGATAAGCATACGCCAGACCATGATGAGCCCAGGCATCTTCGCGATCGGCCTCCACCGCCGCGAGCGCGGCGCGCTCGGCGACCGGCACGGTCGGGGCCATGTCGGACCAGCCCATATGCGCGCCGAAGATGTGGCTGGTTGCGAGCAGGCCGAGTGCCTTGCCATAGGCGGGATCGAGCGCGACGGCCTCTTCGAGCAGTCCTTGCGCGGCGGCATTGTCCTCGCGGGTGATGCGCCAGTAATGCGACAATGCGCGCATCACAAGGTCCCAGGCATCCAGGCTTCCCGGCGGCTTCTGCTGGGCGCGAAAACTCTCGGCGGTATAGAGCTGCGGCTCGATCGCGGCGACGATCGCCTCGGTGATCTCGTCCTGCACCGCGAAGATGTCGGCAAGCTCGCGGTCGTAGCGTTCGGCCCAGAGATGGCTGCCGGTCGAGACGTCGTTGAGCTGCGCGGAGATACGCACGCGATCGCCGCTCCGCCGCACGCTGCCTTCGAGCACGTAGCGCACGCCGAGCTCGCGCGCGACCTCGTTCATGTGCACCGCGCGGCCCTTGTAGACGAAGGAGGAGTTGCGCGCGATGACGAAGAACCAGCGCAGCTTCGACAGCGCGGTGATGATGTCCTCGCTGATTCCGTCCGAGAAATAATCCTGCTCGCGGTCGCCGCTCATGTTGGTGAAGGGCAGCACCGCGATCGCGGGGCGGTCCGGTAGCGGCAGCGGGGCCCGTAGAAGCTTCGCTTCGAAATCGGATTCCGGCGCGGTTGCCCCACGCTTGGTTTCGACGTCGCCGACGAAACGAAAACCCTTGCGTGAGATGGTGCGGATCAGCGCCTGGCTCGCGCCGCTGTCTCCGACCGCCTTGCGTGCCGCATTGATCCGGCTGGTCAGCGTGGATTCGGAGACGCTGCGCCCGTGCCAGATCTTGTCGATCAGCTCGTCCTTGCTGACCACCCGATCGCGGTTCTCCATGAGGTGGACGACGAGATCGAAGACCTGTGGCTCCACGGCAACGGGAACCTGCTCGCGGCTCAGCTCGCGCAAGTCGGTATCGAGCAGGTGATCCCGGAACAGAAACTGCACGTCGAAAACTCAGACCTCAAGGCAACATCGGGCAATAATGAAAGCAAAACGGATTTCGGCTGATGTCTGTGAGTCCGCCGAGGGGCCTGCCCGGTTCACCACGATCGCGTGATGGCAGGCATGCAGTTTACGGGGAGGAATGCAACCTGGATTAGAATAAAGCCGTTTCGGCCGGATTGTCGCGATTTCCTCACGTCGTTGCGAGCAATCCAGCCTGCCGCCGCGGAGCCAGCGTGGATTGCTTCGTCGCAAGGGCTCCTCGCAATGACGGTGTTGAGGCAATGGCGTGCGGCAGCTGCCGACGTTGTCCTGGCCTTCGCGACGGCATCGAATGTGTGACGAATAGTGAATGTCCATTGCCGAACAGTTCCGTGTGCGTAAGCTGCCCTCACACAAAACACCAACCACGAAGAAACGCCCATGCCCGCTTTTCATGCCTCGACCACCGTGCTCGATTCCATGCTGTTCCGCGATGCCTTCGGCACGCCGCAGGTGCGGGAGGTGTTTTCCGATATCGCGACGGTCGCGCGCTATGCCGAGGTCGAGGTGGCACTGGCGAAGGCGGAAGCGAGATGCGGAGTGATTCCGCAGGACGCGGCCGATCAGATCGCCGCGCGGACCGATGTTGCCGCGCTGGATTTCGACCTGTTGCGGCAGGAGACCGATGTCGTCGGCTATCCGATCCTGCCGCTGGTGCATCAGATGGTGAAGCAATGCGGCGATGCCGGCCGCTATGTGCATTGGGGTGCGACCACGCAGGACATCATGGACACCGCCGTGGTGTTGCAACTGCGCGCAGGGCTTGAGATCGTCGAACGGGACATCGCGGGCTTGCGCAAGATCCTCGCCGATCTATCGAGGCGCTACCGCGACACGCCGATGGCGGGCCGCACCCATCTCCAGCAGGCGCTGCCGGTCACCTTCGGCTACAAGACCGCGATCTGGCTCGCGATGTTCGACCGCCACGCCGAGCGGATCAGTGAGTTGAAGCCGCGCGTCCTGGTCGGTCAGTTCGCCGGTGCCGCCGGCACGCTGGCCTCGCTCGGCGACAAGGGGTTCGAGGTGCAGGAAGCGCTCTGCGCCGAACTGAGGCTCGGCGTCCCCGCTTCGACCTGGCACGTCGCACGCGACGGTTTTGCCGAGGCCGTGAATTTCCTGGCGCTGGTCACCGGCTCGCTCGGCAAGATCGCGCTCGACATCATGATCATGGCCTCGACCGAATTCGCCGAGGTCTATGAGCCCTTTGTCAAGGGACGCGGCGCTTCCTCGACCATGCCGCAGAAGCGCAACCCGATCTCCTCGGAACTCATGCTCGCGGCGTCCAAGGCGGTGCGCCAGCATGCCGGCCTCATGCTGGATGCCATGGTGCAGGATTTCGAGCGCGCCACCGGGCCCTGGCACGCCGAATGGATGGCGATCCCCGAGAGCTTCGTGCTGACCGCCGGCGCGTTGCACCAGGCGAAATTCGCGCTCGCCGGCCTCATCGTGGATGAAAGCAAGATGAACGAGAATCTCGCCGTCAGCCGCGGTCTGATCGTGGCCGAAGCCGTCATGATGGGGCTTGCGCCGCAGATCGGACGGCAGGAGGCCCATGACGTGGTCTATGATGCCTGCCGGCTCGCCAATGAGAAAGGTCTTACGCTGGCGGACGCGCTGTCTTCCGACGCCCGCGTCTCTGTCAGAATCGACCGTGCCACGATCGAGGCGCTGACATCACCGAAAAATTACCTCGGCCTTGCTCCCGCCATGGTCGACCGGGTGCTGAAATCGGCAACGCGTTGAAAACCAAAATGCGCGAAACTGCGTATCTTTGGGGTGTCGCAAGGCACTCGCGCACTTGTGTCTCGCGATGCTAGACTTAAATTGAGCAAGAGACGTTCGGCAGAGGACCCGGCATGACTGATCAACGCATCACCTCCACTCCCATCGATCCCGTGAAGCTCGACCGGCTGGCCGAGGTGGCGGTGAAGGTGGGCCTGGGCTTGCGGCCGGGCCAGGATCTGCTCTTGACGGCACCTGCGATCGCGTTGCCGCTGGTGCGGCGGATTGCCGTGCATGCCTACAAGGCCGGCGCCGGCATCGTGACGCCCATTCTCTCCGACGAAGAGATGACGCTGGCGCGCTACCGCCACGGCCACGACGACAGCTTCGATCGCGCCGCCAACTGGCTCTACGAGGGCATGGCCAAGGCGTTCTCCAACAACACCGCCCGTCTCGCCATCGTCGGCGACAATCCGATGCTGCTGTCGGGCGAAGATGCTTCCAAGGTCGCGCGCGCCAGCAAGGCCAATTCCATGGCCTATCAGCCGGCGCTGGAAAAGATCGTCAATTTCGATACCAACTGGAACATCATTGCGTATCCAAGCCCATCCTGGGCAAAGCAAGTCTTTCCGAACGATCCTGAAGAGGTCGCGATCGGCAAGCTCGCGGACGCGATCTTCGCGGCGTCCCGCGTCGATCGCGACGACGCGCCGGCCAATTGGGCGAGCCACAATGCGGTGCTGCGCGAGCGCACCAACTGGCTCAACGGCCAGCGTTTCCGCGCGCTCCAGTACTCGGGACCGGGCACTGACCTCACCATCGGGCTCGCCGACGGCCATGAATGGGAAGGCGGCGCTTCGCTCTCCAAGAACGGCATCAGCTGCAACGCCAATATCCCGACCGAAGAGGTCTTCACCACGCCGCATTGCCGGCGCGTCTACGGCCATGTCGTGAGCTCGAAGCCGCTGTCCTACCAGGGCACGCTGATCGACAAGATCGCGGTGCGTTTCGAGGACGGCAGGATCGTCGATGCGAAGGCTTCGCGCGGCGAGGAGGTACTGAACAAGGTGCTCGATACCGACGAGGGCGCGCGCCGTCTCGGCGAGGTGGCCCTGGTGCCGCATTCCTCGCCGATCTCGCAGAGCGGACTGTTGTTCTACAACACGCTGTTCGACGAGAACGCTGCCTCGCACATCGCGCTTGGCCAGTGCTACTCGAAGTGCTTCGTCAACGGCGCGCAGCTCACGCCGCAGCAGATCGCCGCGCAAGGCGGCAACCAGAGCCTGATCCATATCGACTGGATGATCGGCTCGGCCGAGACCGACATCGACGGCATTCTCGCCGACGGCAGCAAAGTGCCGGTGTTTCGCAAGGGCGAATGGGCGAAGTAACTACGCAGCCGGGTTGCGCAGCATCGGGCTGTTGTCGATGCTGAAGCGGTTGAACAACGTCGTGAACGGGCTGCCGTCGGTGGCCCGCACGACGGCGTCGGAGGCCGCCACCGCATCGTAGAGCGCACCGACCGGATCATTCGCCTCGGGCAGGTCGAGGCCCCTGCGGATTTGCTCGGGGGCCTCGTTGACGTCGTCCTCGTCGTCGAGTGTCGCCTCGAGCGCATCCGCCGCCCGAAGCATCTCATGGAGGTCACCGCCGATCTGCCCGGGGCTTTCGATGCCGTCAACGGTGAACCAGGGCTCCTCTTCGGTTGCGAAGGAGACATCGAGGCTGCCGAGCCAGGCGACGACCTCGCCATGAGCTTT
This sequence comes from Bradyrhizobium sp. CW1, assembly GCF_023100665.1. NCBI lineage: Bacteria > Pseudomonadati > Pseudomonadota > Alphaproteobacteria > Hyphomicrobiales > Nitrobacteraceae > Bradyrhizobium > Bradyrhizobium sp. CW1. Next base: position 7,596,810 of record NZ_CP064684.1, on the reverse strand, counting down.
GAGAACCTCCGGGGTGAGGGGCATCGGCATGGCTCCTTCAGATGCTTCGCGCACTTTGTCGCACCCCGGAAAAGAAGGGTTCATGTGCTCGAAATTGCAGGGAAATTGCGACGTTAACCGTTTCGCGTCTGCAACTTGCGGCTGATTGTCGGGCCCTGCGTAAGAAAGAATTAAAAATCGGCTACTAGCGTTCCCGCCATCTTTGAACAATCCGGGCCGAGATCCGGGCAGGTCATATTTTATCCCCCGAGGAAACAGATGTCGCGCACATTGATTGAAATCAGTCATTGCAATGTAGATCTCGAGCTGCGGCCGATCGAGCCGTCCTGGATTATCGAAGGCAATCCGGTGTCGCGCTCGCACATCCTGTCCACCAGCGCCGACGGCACCGCTTCGACCATCATCTGGGCCTGCACCGAAGGGCGCTTCAACTGGTACTACGATATCGACGAGACGATCATGATCATGGAAGGATCGATCGTGCTCGAAAGCGACGGCATGCCGCCGAAGCGCTACGGCCCGGGCGACGTCATCTTCTTCCGCGACGGCGCGCATGCCAAATGGCATGTCGAAGGCCACGTCAAGAAGATCGCCTTCTGCCGCAAGACCAATCCCGTGATGATCGGCTTCCTGATCCGCGTCGTCAACAAGCTCAAGAAGATCTTCGTCGCCACCGGCGAGCGCCGTCCGGCCTCGCTGATGGGCGCAAATTAGAGTTCAAACAGTTCAAGGACGCTTCCCAGCGGTCACGACGGAACAGGGGCCGGGATCAACATCCCGGCCCCTGTTCTCGTCATGGTGCCAATCCCTTTAAGGCAAATCGAGCCGGTAGAAATTGCTCGCGGTCTGCGAGAACAACGCCGTCTTCTCGGTCTCGCTCAGGGGCGCCGCGATACGCTTGAACGTGTTGAAGATCACCTGGTAGCTGCACTGGCCCTTGTCCGGCGGGAAGTTGCTCTCGAACATCGCGCGCTCGGGTCCAAACGCCTCGATGCAGGTTTCGATGTAAGGCCGCCACGCCGCGGCAAGCTCCTTGGATGATGGCGGACTCGCGCGCAAATGGAAGTCGTAGCCGAGCAGGCACATCGCGAGCCCGCCGAGCTTCACCACCACGTTCTCGCATTTGGCGATCTCCCGGATCGAGGCGCGCCATTGCGGAAACACCTCCTCGCGTCGCCCCGCAAAGCGGCCGATTCCGGCCGGGCCGCCGCAATGGTCGAGCACGATCCTGGTGTCGGGAAATGCGCGGGCGAGCTCGGTCAGCTCGCCGATTTGCGGATGGAACAGCCGAGCGTCGAAGCTCAGGTTGAGCGGCGCGAGGCAGGCAAAGCCCTTGCGGAAGGTCGGGTCCTGCAGCAATCCCTGCGGCCGGCTCGCATACATGCCGGCGACAGCAGGATCCTGGTCCCAGGCCGAGGAATGCCGGATGCCGCGGAAGCGACCGTTGCCCGCCGCGATCTCGGCCTCCAACACGGGTTGTGCGGCATCGCCGAGCAGCAGATTGACGTGGCTGACGATGCCGGCGCAAATCGCGGCCTTGCCGTAACCGCCGCTGGCGCTCATCGCGGCGACGCCATTGGCGAACTCGACTTCGCCCACCGGCCGGAACGCCTCCGGCCCGTGCGCGCGATACATCGAGCGGCAATCGACATAGACGGTGGCGATGACGTTGTGGCCGGAGGCGATATCTGCCGCCATCTCCTCGATCAGATAGCGGTGCCCGCGATTCCAGAGATGGTGATGGGGATCGACGATCGGCCGTGAGGGATCGATGATCTCCTCCTGATGCAGCGCGAGCCAGTCCTCGCGCGGCTCGACGAATAGCCCGCTCGTGTTGGCGGGCAAACCGCTTGCAGCCATCGGCGTGCGCTCCCTTGATGTATGCTTCTTGTTTTGGGAGCCTAGCACCTCGTCCTCGCATGCACCAACGCGCGTTGCGCAATCGCGCCCGTCATCGCGGTACAGCGGCGCCGGCGTCAACCCTTGCGCCGCTTCGCCCTCACATCGACCACCAGCCGCCAATCGGTTGCGGTGGCCGGCTTGACCTCGCCGAGCCAGTGGAAGAAATCCTCGGTGACTTCCGTAAAACTCCAGCGCGTCAGGTCGCCAGCTTCGGTCGTGCCTTCCTGCACGATGTCGGCATCGCGTGGACGGCCGATCTGCTGGCGGAATATGCAGCGGCCGGGATCGAACCATGAAATCCGCCAGGCATCGATGGTCGGATCGTAGACCCGCAGCGTCGTGCCGTACCAATTGCCGGCGATCGGCAAGGCCGGGCTGCCGGCCGGGCGCGGAATGATCCAGACGTCTTGCACGGCGCGGCCCTCCAGCACCCAGCCGAAATGGATTTCGCCGGGCGCGGTGTGTTTCGTTCCATCGGGTCCATGGGCGGTGATCTCGGCGTCCCAATCGCCGACGAAGCGGCCATAAAGCTGGAGTGCCGCCGCGTGCTGGGGGTTCGGTCCGTCCGCGTGCAATAATCTCGCAAAGTCGGTCATGTCGATCTCCCTTTGCGGGAGATCAGCACGACCGGCCGGCAGCCGACTTGGAGAAAATTGCGTCACACCCCGTCGAGGATGATCACCGTCGGCTTCGACGGCAACGCATCTCGGGACATCCGGAAACTTCGTTCCATGCGCCGGTCGATCTCGAACTGCTGGCCGATGCGTTGCATGAAATCGTCGAGCGGGGTGGCGAAGCGGTGCATCGGCAGCACCACCGAGGCGCGCAGCCGCTTGGTGATCTCGGAGACGCCGTCGAGCGACATGGTGTAGGTGCCGTCGATCGGCACCATCACGATGTCGAGCCGCCCGATCTGGGCGAAGTGGCTGTCATCGAGCTTGTGGTGAAGATGGCCGAGATGGCCGATGCAGAGGCCCGCCACCTCGAAGATGAAGATGGAGTTGCCGTCACGGATCATGTCGGCGCCGGCATCGTCGCCGAAATAGCGACGGATGTCGGTCGTGACGTTGCGGATGAAGGTGTCGCCGATGCGCTCCGACACGATGGCCGGCTTGCCGTCCTCGCCCCAGCCATGCAGCACACGAGGAATGCGCTTGTCGGGATATAAAGAGTAGTGCGTGCTGTGGGCCCGGTTCATGGTGACGACATCGGGCAGCCGGCCCACCTGGTAGGCCCCGCTATAGTCGGTGGCGATGCGTAAGCCGCCGGGCGTGTCGATGAAATAGGTGGAATGGCCGGCATAGGTGATCTCGACCTCGGGCGCAGCCGCCGCCTGCCTGAACGCGACCGACATGAGGCGCGGCGCAGCATTCGCCATCGCCAAGCATTCGCTGCGCTGCGACTGCTGGGCGATGGCAGGTGAGAGGAATGCGCCGAACAGCGCCAGAGCGGCCGAAACCAGTCGTCGCATGAATTCATCCCCGATGACTTCAGGGGAAAGTCTAGCTTGCAATGCAGCGCGTGGCCAACAGCGCGCGATCAACAGCGCGTCAGTGTCGCACCGTCACGCCGCCCTATGATTCGCGCCTTTACTACTCCCGCCGCGGGCTGAACTTCCAGGTGAGGGCGACGAGGCTCGCGGTGATCAGGCTGCTGACGAGGCCGACGATGGGCAGCGTGAGCACCAGCGCGGCGCTGGCAGCCCAGCCGATCGAGGAGAACGCCTCGGCAAAGGTCGCAAGCCGCGACGAGGTCTGGCGGCGGCGGAATTGGCTGCGCCGGGCTTGCACCCGGAACCAGAGCTGGATTGCGGTGGCGGAGGCCGCACTGACGATGACCGCACCGGCGCTGACCGCGGCCTGGAACGCCGAGGCGAAAGCGAGCGCCGCGATCAGCGGGCAGAAGATGACGCCGATCGCGATCAGCACCACCTCTATCTTGGCGCGGATGACGCTGGACGGCGGCAATGGCGCGGTCGCAACCAGGTCGGGCGCGTCCTCGCCCGAGAGCGTCAGCCAGGCAAGCCCGCCGGCGAGTTGTCCCGCCGCCATGACGATGACGGGCGTGATCAGCGTCAGCGCCGCGGAGCTGTCGGCAAAGTTGCGCCAGAGCAGCAATGCCGGCGGCACCAGATAGAGCAGCTGCATCAGCGTCTGCGAGATCAGCCAGGGATCGCGCCAGAGCAGCGAAAATTCCTTGCGCCGTAGGGCATGCTGCCGCGATCCGCCGCGGAACGGGCGCTCCTTCGCGCTGCGACGGCCGGACGCGCCATAGGCGGCGGCATCGATCGCCGTGTCCGCAAAGCGGCCCGAGAAGATCGCCATGACGCCTCCGAGCAGCACGAGGCCGAGCGCCAGGAGCAGCAGCAGCGCTTCGGCATCCCCCATCGCCGCCCGCGCCGGCCACCACCAGATGCTGTCGGCATCGGGCGCGTAAGCGGCCAAGCTACCCGAGGTCAGGATGGTGAAGCGCGACAGCGTGCCGTAGGACATGATCGCCGCCACCTGGAGCGCGATCACGAAGCCGGCGCCGATGATGGCGGCGAGGATCTGGGCGACGAACCGTGTCCGCGCCGGACCGATCAGGCGGAACAGCAGGATGGTGACGGCGATCGCGATCGCTGCGGCCGACAGGCCCATCGCGACGACGACGCCGAACGCTGCAAGCCAGCGCGCGCCGCCCCCGAACACCAGCACGTCGATGAAGGGTGTCGAGAACAGCAGCGCCATCACCGTGATGGCGAGCGCGATCGCGGCGATGCGCACCGAGAACAGATTGGCCAGCGTCGCGGGTGAGGACATGATGAGGTCGAGATCGGCGCGTGCGTAGAACACCCGCGTCACCGATTCGATCGCCTGTGACAGCATCAGCGTCCAGGCCAGAAAAATTGTCGCCGAAATCACGATCAGCGAGGATTTGTCGAGCGGCAATTGCAGGTCGGCGAAGCGGCCGATCACCGCCCAGGCCGGGACGTGCAGCAGCGCCGCGAAGAACAGCAGGCCGATCACCGCGGCACGCGTTCGATTGCGCCGCCCGCCGGTCATCATGGCGAGCCATTCGCGCCAGGCGAGCCGGAGCTCGTGGCGGGCGAACCAGGACAGCGCGGTGGCCGAGCTCATGCGGCTTCCTGGAGGGTCACCAGCGCGATGAAGAGATCTTCCAGGCTGGTATCGGCGTGCCCGTTTTGCTGCCGGAGCTCAGTCAGCGTGCCCTCGGCAACCAGGCGGCCGGCTGCGATCACGCCGATGCGGTCGGCCATGCGTTCGGCGACCTCGAGGATATGCGTGGTCATGATGACGGTGCAGCCGGCGCGGACGCGCTCGCTCAGGAGTCCCTTGACATGGCGGGCGGAGACGGCGTCCAGTCCCGTCAGCGGCTCGTCGAGGATGATGAGGCGGGGATCGTGCACCAGGGCGCCGGCGAGGGCGACCTTCTGGCGCATGCCCTTGGAAAAGCCCTCGCAGCGTTCGTGCCGGTGCGGCTCGAGCCCGAGCGAGTTCAGGAGCTCCGCGGCGACCGGTTCCGAGGCCGATGGTGCGATGCCCCACAGACCGGCTACGAACTCGAGATATTCGAGCGGCGTGAGCTTGTCATAGATCATGGGCTCGTCGGAGACCCACGCCATCACCTGCTTGGCGGCGACGGGGTTTTGGAGCGCATCGATGCCGAAGATGGAGACCGAGCCGGCATCGGGCCGCAAAAGGCCTGCAACCATGCGCAAAGTGGTGGTCTTGCCGGCGCCGTTGGGGCCGACCAGCGCATAGAATTCGCCGGCATGGATGGTGAGATCGAGGTTATCGACCGCCAGACGGTCAAAACACTTCGTTAACCCCATGACTTCGAGCGCCGAGTCGTCCCGCTTCATCACGGCCACACCTTGCGGTTTTGCATCGCTCGCGACCATGCCCCGAAGATGTTTCGGCACCGTGAATCGCGCTGCCGCAAATTCCGTCATCCGGATTGGACTAATGGCAAGTCACCGTTTGTTGACAGCGCTTGGCGGTTCAGGCTGAATTGGTGAAGGGACGAATGGCGCGAACGCAGCGAAACGACTGCGTAGCGACTGAACACAAGATGCGGCAAGGCGGTCAGGAAGAACCGCCGGTTGTATCGGGAGGATGCGCGACGATGCTGGATTTCGTTCAGCAGCTGGTCAGCGGTGTTGCGCTCGGCTGCGTCTACGGCCTGATCGCGCTCGGCTTCGTGCTTGTCTACAAAGCCACCGAGGTCGTCAATTTCGCCCAGGGCGATTTGATGATGCTGGGCGGCTTCTTTGCCTTCACCTTCATCGGCATGATGGGGCTGAACTACTGGATCGGCTTTGCCGGTGCGGTGGCGGCGATGGCGCTGTTCGGCATGCTGGCCGAGCGCGTGGTGGTGCGGCCGATCCTCGGCTATCCGCAATTCTCCATCATCATGGCCACCATCGGGCTCGGCTATTTCCTGCGCTCGATCGCAGGCATGATCTGGGGGACCGATGATCTGAAGATCGAGACGCCGTTTAGCCAGGGCGTGCTGCGCATCGGCCCGCTGGTGCTCGCCTACGACAAGCTCTCGGTGATCGCGGCGACCATGATCCTGTGCACGCTGCTCTATCTGTTCTTCAACAAGACCACGCTCGGCACTGCGATGCGCGCCAGTTCCGAGAACATGCTCGCGGCCTATTACATGGGCATTCCGGTCAAGCGCGTGGTGTCGATCGTCTGGGCGATCAGCGCGGCGGTCGCGACCTGCGCCGGCGTGCTGCTGGCGCCGATCACCTTCATCCATTCCAATGTCGGCCTCGTGCTCGGCCTCAAGGCGTTTCCGGCCGCCGTGCTCGGCGGCTTCGGCTCGATCCCCGGCGCCGTGGTCGGCGGCGTCCTGATCGGCGTCATCGAGAGCATGGCGGGCTTCTATCTGGCCGAGGGCTGGAAGGACGTCGCGCCCTACATCGTGCTGCTCGCCGTGCTCTTGCTCAAGCCCGAAGGCCTGTTCGGCCTTCACGTCCGCAAGAAGGTCTGAACGCATGCGCTTCCTGTTCAAGACCGACTACGAGGACGACATCAGGCTGTTTCCGCATTCGGGCTATTACGTCTCATACGGTCTCCTGCTGGCCGTGCTGCTGATCGCGCCCTATGTGCTCTCCAGCTATCTGATGAGCCAGCTCGTCTTCGTCTGCATCTATGCGACCGTCGGCGTGGCGCTGCTGATCCTGACCGGTTTCACCGGGCAGGCCTCGCTCGGGCACGCGGCGTTCCTCGCGATCGGCGCCTACACGGCGGCGTACTTGCAGACGTACAACGTGCCGTTCCCGGTCTACTTCCTCGCCGCAGGCCTTCTGTCCGGTTGCATTGGCGCGTTGGTCGGCTTTCCCGCGCTGCGGCTCCAGGGCATCTACCTCGTCATCGCCACTATCTCCTTCGCCTTGATCGTCGAGGAGATCCTGGCGCGTTGGGAGAGCGTGACCCACGGCAACGAGGGCATGCGGGTGAAGACGCTGTCGCTGCTCGGCGTTGCGGTGCCGCGCGACAGCCCCACTTTCTATTTCCTCTGCCTCGCCGTGCTGGTGCTGACCATCGTCGGTACGCTCAATCTGCTGCGTTCGCCCACCGGGCGCGCCTTCGTCGCGATCCGCGACAGCGAGACCGCTGCGCGCAGCATGGGCGTCAATGTCGCGCTGTACAAGGTGAAGTCCTTTGCGATCTCCGCGGCGATCACCGGCTTCGCCGGCGTGTTGTTTGCGCACAAGCTCTCCTTCATCTCGCCGGAGATGTTCACGCTCCAACTCTCGATCGAGTTCATCATCGTAATCCTGATCGGCGGCACCTTCAGCCTGCACGGCGCGGTGCTGGGGGCAATCTTCATCGTGATGATCGATCCGTTCCTGACCTACCTCAAGGACGACATGCCCGGCATCATCGCCGGCATTGCAGCGACCTTCGGAGCGGGCACGCAAGCCGCAGCCAATGTCCAGTCCAAGGTCGCGGCCTTTGCCTCGCTCAACGGCCTGAAAGGCGCGATCTACGGCATCATCATCGTATTGTTCGTGCTGTTCGAGCCGCTCGGGCTTTACGGCCGCTGGCTCAAGATCAAACTCTTCTTCCAGCTGTTCCCGCTCTACAAGCGCGCCACCTTCAAGCGGCAGAAGATCTACGTGAAGTCGGAGCGCAACCGATGAGCTATTTTCGCGCCGAGAACTTGTCCCTGCATTTCGGTGGGCTGAAGGCCGTCGATGCGGTGTCGTTCGCGGTCGAGAAGGGCGAGATCCTCTCGATCATCGGGCCCAACGGTGCCGGCAAGAGCTCGATTTTCAACCTGATTTCGCGGATCTACCGCCCGACCTCGGGTCGCATCTTCTTCGAAGACCAGGACATCACGGAGCAGCCGCCCCACGACATCGCAAGGCTCGGCATCGCCCGCACGTTCCAGAACATCGAACTGTTCGAGAATGCGACGGTGTTGTCGAACCTGTTGGTCGGCCGCCACCGGCATTCGACCACGCAGCTTTGGCAGGAGCTGTTGTTCCTGCCGGGCGTGCGCGCCGACGAGAAGGTGCATCGCCGCAGGGTCGAACAGGTCATCGAATTCCTCGATCTCGAGCCCTACCGCGACAAGCTGATCTCGGGTCTGCCTTACGGCGTGCGCAAGGTGATCGAGCTGGCCCGCGCGCTGTGCTCGGAGCCGAAGCTGATCCTGCTCGACGAGCCGTCCTCCGGCCTCAACGTGGAGGAGACCGACGACATGTCGTTCTGGATCCGCGACCTGAAGAGCGAGCTCGGCGTCACCGTGCTCATGGTCGAGCACGATATGTCGCTGGTCAACCGCGTCTCCGACCGCGTCATCGCCCTGAACTACGGCCGGGTGCTGGCGATGGGCTCGCCCGCCGAAGTGCAACAGCACCCCGATGTCGTTGCCGCCTATCTGGGAGCCTGACGCGATGGATGCCGTGGTAACACCAGACATCATCCTGAAACTCTCCAACATCGAGAGCTATTACGGGCCGATCATGGCCATCCGCGGCATCTCGCTCGAAGTGCCGCGCGGCCGCATCGTCACGCTGCTGGGCGCCAACGGCGCCGGCAAGACGACGGTGCTGAAGACGATCTCGGGCATTCTCGATCCGCAGAAGGGCGCCATCGAGTTCATGGGCAAGTCGATTCAACGCATGGAGGCGGACAGGATCGTGCGGCTGGGCCTCAGCCACGTGCCGGAGGGACGCGAGGTGTTCCCGTTCCTCTCCGTGCGCGAGAACCTGATGATGGGGGCCTATCCGCGCAAGGATCGTAACGGCGTTGCGGACGATCTGGAGCGCGTCTACGGCTATTTCCCGCGGCTGAAGGAGCGCATCAACCAGCCGGCCGGACAGCTCTCCGGCGGCGAGCAGCAGATGCTCGCGATCGGCCGCGCGCTGATGAACCGGCCGACTCTGTTGCTGCTCGACGAGCCCTCGCTTGGGCTGTCGCCGATCCTGGTGAAGGAAATCTTCGCGATCATCCGGCGCGTCAACGAGGAGCAGGGCATGTCGATCCTGCTGGTCGAGCAGAACGCCAAGGTGGCGCTGGAGACGGCGCATTATGGCTATGTACTGGAGACCGGCCGGATCGTGATGAACGACAGCTGCGACCGCTTGATGCATTCGAAGGACATCCAGGAATTCTACCTTGGCGCCAAGGAAGCGGGCGCACGAGGCGAGCGGCGCTGGAAAAAGAAGAAGACTTGGCGTTAGAGGAAGACTTGGCGTTAAGGGAAGACTTGGCGTTAGAAAAAGCCTTAAATACCAAAGCCCATCCGCCAATATAGACCGCCGGCAAGGCAGGCAGCGGAGGGGAACGCGACAGGGAGGAGACGTGCATGGCCCGACCGGCGGTGCTGACGGTCGCTGACACGATCGCGAAAAGCTTTTTGCGCGCCGCGGAGACGCGGGGCGACAGGCCGGCTATACGCGAGAAGAAATTCGGGATCTGGCAGCCGACCAGCTGGCGCGAATGGCTGGAGATCTCGAAGGAGGTCGCCTACGCGCTGCATGCCATCGGCTTCAGGCCCGGCGACGTTGCTTCCATCATCGCCAACGCCGTGCCGGAATGGGTCCATGTCGACATGGGCATTCTGTGCGCCGGCGGCGTCTCTTCCGGGATCTATCCGACCGATGCCTCATCCCAAGTCGAATATCTCGTCAACGATTCCCGGACGAAGGTGATCTTCGCCGAGGACGAGGAGCAACTCGACAAGATCCTGGCCTGTCGCGCACGCTGCCCGTCTCTGCGAAAGATCATCGTGTTCGACATGGAGGGCCTCAGCGGCTTCTCCGATGAAATGGTGATGTCGCTCGACGAGTTTCGCGCGCTCGGGCGCAACCACATGGCCGGCCGCGAGGCGCTGTGGCAGGAGATGGTCGACAGTCGTAGCGCAAGCGATCTCGCGGTCCTCGTCTATACATCCGGCACCACGGGTCCGCCCAAGGGCGCCATGCACGCCAACCGTAGCGTCACGCACCAGATGCGGCACGCCAACGATTTCATTCCGGCGCGCGAGAACGAGGACCGGCTGATCTTCCTGCCGCTTTGCCACGTCGCCGAACGGATCGGCGGCTATTACATCTCGGTCGCGCTTGGCTCGGTGATGAATTTTGCCGAGAGTCCGGAGACTGTGCCGGACAATCTGCGCGAGGTGCAGCCGACCATCTTCCTCGCGGTGCCGCGGATCTGGGAGAAATTCTATTCCGCGATCACCATCGCGCTGAAGGATGCGACGCGGTTGCAGCAATGGGTCTACCGCCGCGCCATCGACATCGGCTATCGCATGGTCGATTGCAGGATTGAAGGCAAGCCGCCGCCGCTGCCGTTGCGGCTCGCCAACGGCATCGCTTACCGGGTCGTCTTCCGCAACATCCGACGCATGATCGGGCTCGACCGTTGCCGCATCGCCTTCACCGGCGCGGCGCCAATCGCGCCGGAGCTGATCCGCTGGTATCTCGCGCTCGGCATCGACATTCACGAGGTCTACGGCCAGACCGAGAATTGCGGGGTCGCCACCATGATGCCGGCGGAGCGGATCAAGCTCGGCTCGGTAGGCAAGGCGGTTTCCTGGGGCGAAGTCGCGCTGTCACCCGAGGGGGAAATCCTGATCAGGGGCGACTTCCTGTTCATGGGCTACCTGAACCAGCCGGAGAGGACAGCCGAGACCATCGACCATCGCGGTTGGCTGCATACCGGCGACGTCGGCACCATCGACAATGAGGGCTTCGTCCGCATCACCGACCGGATGAAGGACATCATCATCACCTCCGGGGGCAAGAACATCACGCCGTCCGAAATCGAAAATCAACTGAAATTCTCGCCCTACATCTCGGATTCCGTGGTGATCGGCGACAAGCGGCCATACCTCACCTGCCTCGTGATGATCGACCAGGAGAATGTCGAGAAATTCGCGCAGGACCACGACATCCCCTTCACCAATTATGCCAGCCTGTGCCGCGCGGCGGAGATCCAGGACCTGATCTGGCGCGAAATCGAAACGGTCAATGCCAATTTCGCCCGCGTCGAGACCATCAAGAGATTCTATCTGATCGAACGCCAGCTCACCCCGGAGGACGAAGAGCTGACGCCAACCATGAAGCTGAAGCGCGGCTTCGTGAACAAGCGTTATGCCGCCGAGATCGACGCGATGTATCCGGCGCGGGCGGTGGCTTGAACAATCTTGTTTGAATAACAGGGAAGGAGTGAAGGCCCCACCCTTCGCATCATAAGGGCCCCAAGGAGAGGAGACTTCAATGTCGAGATCGTTGAAAACGTTCGGCTTTGCGGCAGGCGCGGTGGTGCTCACCTGTCTGCCTGCCGCGGCGCAGACCAAGGTCACCAATGAGGGCATCTCGGCCTCCGAGATCGTCATCGGCACCCATCAGGATCTGTCGGGGCCGATCAAGGGCTGGGGTGTGCCAGTCTCGAACGGCATGAAGATGGCGGTCGAGGAGATCAACGCCGCCGGCGGCGTCCAGGGGCGGAAGATTCGGCTTGTCGTCGAGGACAGCGGCTACGATCCGAAGAAGGCCGTGCTCGCGTCGCAGAAGTTGATCGAGCGCGACAAGATCTTCGCGATGGTGGGGCCAATGGGCTCGCCGACCGTGCTGGCGGCGCAGGATATCCTGCTCGACGCCGGCGTGCTTCAGCTCTTCCCGCTGACGGCGGCGGAGTTCACGTTCAAGTTCGATCCCGCCAAGCCGCAGGAGCGGCTGAAGTTCAACAATCTGCTGCCCTATGTCGAGAGTACGCGGGCGGCGCTGAAATACATGATGGAGTGGAAGAACTTCAAGAAACCCTGCATCATGCATCAGGACGACGAGTACGGGAAGAACGTGCTCGACGGCTTCAACCAGCAGCTTACTGCCATGAAGGTGCAGCCGGCCTCGATCACGAGCTACAAGCGCGGTGCCTCCGACTTCAGCGCGCAGATCGCCAAGATGAAGTCCGACAGCTGCGACCTCGTTGTGCTCGGCGCTGTGCTCCGTGAGCCCATCGGCGCGATGACGGAAGCCAAGAAGCTCGGCTGGGAGGTCACCTTTCTCGGCGCGACGCCGACCAACGTGATGGAGGTGCCCATGCTCGGCAAGGAGGCGGTCGAAGGCCTCTATGCTGCGTCCGGATTCGAGATTCCCTATGAGGACACCGCAAAGGGCAAGGTGAAGGACTGGCTGGTCAACTACAAGAAGATGTTCAGCACCGATGCCAACACGCAGGCCATCATTGGCTACAATGCGGTGATGACGTTCGCGTTTTACGCCAACAAGGCGGGCAAGGATCTGACCGGCCAGAAGATGCTGGACGCGCTGGAATCGGGCGACAAGTTCCTCGACATCTTCAACTCGCCGCCGACCAAATTCTCCAAGACCGACCACCTCGCCAACACCATCACCCAGGTGCAGCAGGTCAAGGGCGGCCGCTGGGTTCTGGTGAAGGACAATCTGATGTTTTGATTTCTTCGCCTCTTCCCGCATGCGGGGAGAGGCGGGAATTTGCGCAGCAAATTTCCCCGTGAGGGGGCTCTCCGCGAGTCTAACTGTCACCGGATTCGCTGAAGCAGCCGCTCACCCCAACCCTCTCCCTGCGAAGAGCGGGGAGAGGGAGAGCACACAGCCCTACGATCCCCCACCTGCGGTGCCTGAATTCACCGGGGCCAGTTCGTCTTCCCGGCAGCGCCAGCCATCGGCGGCTTTGACAAATGCAAACGTGCGCTGGATCCGCAGGCGGCGTGTGACGTTGAAGGCGTCCGTGGAGCGCTCCTTGTTGCCGACGCCGGGCTGCGGACGACCCGTTCTGGCATCCCAGCAGGTGCCCGTACAGGTCGTGGCGATCTTGCTGCAGGTGGCGAAGGGCGCCAGCACGGCCATCTCGATCTCGCCCGTGACCTGCGCTTCCTGCTCGCCCACCTGGCTGTCGAGTGCGTAGACGCGGTTGATGCGGAGGAAGTTGCCGCAGGAATTGGCCGCGTGGATTCGCGCGGCGCAGAAATCGACGGCATCGGTGTCGGGCGAGTGGGCTGCGACCTGCCGGCCGAACACCTTCTTCGGATCGCCTTTCGCCGTGCCAATCTCGTCAGCCTTGTGCTTCAGATAGCCGGCGAGACAGTCCTCCGCGGACTCGAGCTCCCCGAGCGGCACGTTCTCCTTGCCAACCAGATTGCATTTGCGATCGCGCTCCCGCGTCCACCGGCCGTATTCGGCGAAGGCAAAGCGCGCCGCGGTCGGATCGAGCTTGCCGATCAGGCCGAGAACCTGGCTGTTCAACTCAGTCTCGGCCAGCGCCAGCGACGGGTCCGCACAGATCAGCGCGCCCGCGGCGGTGTTGGCGGCGAGACAGTCGAAATCCGGATCGCGTACGATCGCTGCGCGCTCATCGGTCACCTTGAGAAGACATGCCTTCACCCGGTCGAAATCTTCGGCGCGGATCGCGGTCTGGCCGACGATGCCGCAACCGAGATTGCGCTGGCGGATCCAGATCGCGTTCTCCTCGATCCCGGGCAGGCGATCGGGCAGGCGGGCAAGCCGCGCCTCGATTCCCGTGCTCAGCTTCTCGGCGGCGGCGGCAAGCTCGGCATCACCGCAGAACAATTGATTGCCGGGATCGCGGATCTGCTGGCAGTTGTTCCTGGCGAACAGCGGCAGCCTGTCGGCGACGGAGCGGTCGGACGGGCTGGATTGCGCGAAGCCTGGAGCCGCCGGCAAGGCCAGCAGCGCAAGCATAGTCAGCACGATGAACCGCATTCCAGTCGCCCCCGCATAGCCGCGGGCATGCTAGCGTCCCGAATCGCGCGGCGAAATGACTTTGTGGGGTAAGCGTACTTTATACCGGGCTACAACAAGATCAACGCGCCTCGGCGGCGATCATCGAGAACCGCACGGGCTCGTCGACATATTTCAACACGGCCGAGTGGTAGAGCACGAACAGCGGCTGGTAGCTCCGTGCAGCGTCGTCCTCGACCATTGCCATGCGACGGTTGTCGAGCATCAGCCAGTGGCCGTCGAGCCGTGCAGCGGCAATCGCATGCTCTTCGCCGGCCCTGAGGTCGCGCACCACGACGATGCGGAGATCTTCCGCGGCAATGCCCGCGAGCTTAAGAGCGGCGAGCTTGGCAATGGCATAGTCCTCGCAATCCCCGGCGCCACGCGCGAAGGTCGCGAGCGGCGAGCTCCAGACGTCCTCAGAACCGTCATCGGCGGCGCGGATGCCGAGGTTGATGGCGCGATTGGTTTCGCCCAGCCGGGCGCGGCCGTCACGGCTGCGGGCCTGGTCGACGATCGCGAGCAGTTTCAGCGCAGCGGGCGAAGCGCAATTGTCCCGATCGCCGTCGCACAGGGCGAGCTGCACCATGTCATCGTCGAGCCTGGACCTCAGGGCGAGCCATTTCTGTTGCAGGCTGCCGGCGGAGATGGCGAAGGCGAACACGCCGAACGGCTCGGCGGATTTGCGCACGAGGACGCCGGCTCCCGGCGATAGTAGCGTGCCAGCGCGAAGCTCGGCGGCCGATCCGAGTAGGATCAATCCGCACAGCACAAGGATAGCGCGCCAAGCGCGCGAACGAGCAGCGGTCTCCATCTGACATCCCCTTCCGGCTTCGCCAGGTCCCCCTCGACCTGCACGTGCCGGGCTTTGTTGCTTTCGCGGAGATAGTGCGAGGCGGGCGGTTTTGTTCTGCTTAACGCGCCCGGCCTGGGGTCCCAAAACCGGGCAACAGGCTGAAACGGGCCTGCTCATATTGCGTAAAATTTTACGATTCGCCGGCTAGGAGGGCGGCAGTTGCCGCGAAGAGGGACCAATTGCAGGCAGAAGTTGTTGTGGAACTGATTCTGCGCCTTATGGCTAACGGCTGGCTATTTCGTGAGTTCTGTTAGCTGGATCACAGATTTGGCCCCGTATTTGCCGCAGGGTGGTGCGGGGCACCACGAACAAAAGATGACAGAAGTATCTATTGCCAGATTTCTGCAATAGAATACATGAGGTTACTGAAAATGAGCGAAAATAAGCGCTACTTTACTTATGAGTATTTGAAAGATTACTTTGGCTTCCCTGCAGGTGCCCAGCCGTCCGAGAGCATCGACCGCTTGGTGATGCGAAATCACACAAGCAATAGGTGGTTTCGCTAAGGACTTGGTAATGATATGCAAGTTTAGGCGAGCGATACTTACTTAGATTTTAACTCCTTTTTTGGTGCCCGGATTGAATTACGCTGGCAAATTTGACGCCGCGATTTCCTTGGACGGCTTGGGTTCCCGATCGCCCGCCGATGGCCATGTCGATTCCTTTACTGCGAAGGCACACGGCCACGTGCCCGATGGCGCATTCGTGGTTCCCGACCCGAACCTGATCTTCAACGGCGATTTCAAGCGCGCCGGTCTCGATCTCGTGCTGTCTCATGATGGGCACGATTTCGTCGTTCACGATTATTTCAGGGGCGACAAGCGCGCGGCGATCGCCTCGCCCGACGGCGCGCACCTCACCGGCGACGTCGTCAACGCACTCACCGGCCATGTGCAATACGCGCAGGCCGCCTCAGGCATTGCCGCCGCGCAGGTCATCGGCCACGTCACCAAGCTCTCCGGCAGCGCGACCGCGGTCCGTAACGGCGTCTCCGTCATCCTGAACAATGGCGACAACGTCGAGAAGGGCGACGTGGTCTCGACCGGCGGCGACTCGACGCTCGGCATTACGTTCATCGACGGCACGGTGTTCGGCCTGTCCTCCAATGCGCGGATGGTGCTGAACGATATGGTCTACGACCCCAACGGGTCGAACAATTCCTCTCTGCTCAGTCTGGTCGCAGGCACCATCACTTTCGTTGCCGGTGAGACCGCTAAGCACGGCGACATGAAGGTCGACACGCCGGTCGCCACCATGGGCATCCGCGGTACGGCGGTGCTGAGCCAGATCAACTTCGTCGTTCCCGCTGGCGGCGGCGATCCGCAGCCGCAGGCAAGCTTCCAGGTGCTGGTCGAGCCGAACGGCACGACGGGCTCCTACATCCTGTTCGACAAGGTCACGCTGCTGCCGATCGCGACGGTCAACCAGGCCGGCCAGATGATCCAGATCAGCGGCGGCAACGTCTCGATCTCCAATGCGCTGATGTCGCCGGACATCCAGAAGCTGATCACGGACGTGTTCACGCTGAAGTTCACGGACAACAACAGCAACACCAAGCTGACCCAGAACTTCACCGACTCGATCACGCAGACCGGCAACATTGTCTTCATCAAGACGGATACCGGTGCCACCGCGACCGCGACCTTCACGCATCTCCCTGAGCCGGGATCGCAGGGGACCGGCCATAATCCGTCGACCAGCACCCGCATTCCCGGCCCGCCCGTTCGTCAAAGCCTCGATCTCAACGGCAATGTGAAGACGGCGTTCGAGATGATCGAGCGCGCGGGCACGACCGGCGACACAACTCATTACGATACCATCTCCGGTCGCATCACCTTCGTCGATCAAAACCTGGCCGATCTGCCAACGGTGAGCATAGACCTCGGCGATGCGCCGAACTTTGTCTACAAGAACGCCGGCCAGCAGGATGTCACCGGCGCGCTCTCTGCGCTCCAGAAGCAGGACATCGCGGCAACGCAGATCCAGCTCAGCGTGGCCGCAGCCGCCGGTAACAACAACAACGGCTCGGCGGTCTGGACCTACACGATTCCCGACCACGTCTTCGACTTCCTCGCGGCGGGCGAAACGTTGACGCTGACCTACAAGGTCCGCGTCAACAATAATTTCTCGGTCAATCCCGAAACGTCGACCATCGACATCACCATCACGATCACCGGCACCAACGACAAGCCGGTGATCACCACCAGCGTTCCGACCATCATCTTCGAAGGCGGCACCAGCGTGCCGGGTGGCCCGCTCACCAGCGATGTTCCCACGTCGGGCACGCTGAGCTTCGACGACGTCGATCTCACCGACAAGCATACGGTGTCGGTGGCGTTGAGCAGCGCGACCCTGCCTGACGGCACCGTTCCGCCGGGGCCGCTTGCGGCGTTCCAGAGCGCGATGTCGGTCGCGATCGCGGCGGGCGCCGATAGCACCGGAGACGGCACCGGCACCATCAACTGGTCGCTGGCTGACCTGCCGGTCTATCTCGCCGACTTCATCCCCAAGGGTGAGGTGCTGACGCTGGTCTACACCGTGACGCTCAAGGACGCGCAAGGCGCCACCTCGCAGCAGACCATCACCGTCACGATCACCGGCACCGACGCTCCCGCCGTGGTGTGGATCGCGACCGACAAGCCCGGCGCTCCCTCGGGCGGCTTCTGGAAGGATGCGGCCAACTGGGCAACCGGCACGGTCCCGACCATCAATGACGACGTCATCGTCATCACCGACCAGCTGCATGGGCTGACGCCGTCCTATCCGGTGACGATCGACACGGCAGCCTTTGCCAAGTCGATCACGATGAACGACTACGACACCGCGGTCGGCCACAAGGCGCCGGAAGTCATCAACAAGAGTGCGTTGACGATTGCGGGCGAGATCAGCCTCAAGGCCGATTCGAAGCTCACCAATTTCACGGCAAGCACGATCTCGGTTGGTGGCAAGGCTGAGTTCCTGGACAGCAGCGTCCTCACCAATGCCGGCTACCTGACGCTCAAGGGCGGCGGCGATTTCGCCAACGGCACCACAATCACCAATTCCGGCACGATCGAGCTGTTCGGCGGCACGCTGAAGACGCTCGCCGGAATTAACAATGCCGGCGGCACGCTGAAGGCCGATGCCGGCACGACGCTGATCGTCGACACCGCCACCATCAGCGGCGGCACGGTCACCATCGCCGGCACGCTGGAACTCGACGGCAGCAGCGTCCTCAAGAACGGCACGCTGAACAATTCAGGGGCGGTCAACGTCAAGGGCACGGCGGATTTCGCCCACGAGACCGTCGCAAACACGTCCGGCGGCACGATCAAGGTGCTGGCGAATGGCTGGCTGACGATCGACCAGGGCTCCGGCGTCGCCAACACCGGCAACGTCACGGTGGACGCCACCGGCAAGCTGACGGTCAACGGCGCCACGATCAGCGGCACCGGCACGGTCACCGGCAACGGTGAGATTGATCTCACCGGCGCTGCGGTGCTGAGCGGCAGCATCCTGAACAACAACGCGGTCTTTAAGGTCAGCGGCACCGGCAACGTGCTGGACCACGAGACGGTCACGAATGCGAGCACCGGCACGATCGAAGTGCTGGCGAACGGCGCGCTGACGATCGACCAGGGCTCGACGGTCGCGAATGCCGGTAACGTCACGGTCGATGCCAACGGCAAGCTGACAGTCAATGGCGCCACGCTCAACGGTGCCGGGACTGTCACCGGCAACGGCGAGATCGACCTGACCGGCGCTGCCGTGCTGAGCGGCGGCATCCTAAACAACAACGCGGCCTTCAAGGTCAGCGGCAGCGGCAACGCGCTGGACCACGAAACGATCACGAATGCGACGACCGGCACGATCGAAGTGCTAGCGAACGGCGCGCTGACGATCGACCAGGGCTCGACGGTTGCGAATGCCGGCAACGTCACGGTCGATGCCAACGGCAAGCTGACGGTGAACGGCGCCACGATCAATGGTGCCGGTACGGTCACCAGCAATGGCGAGATCGATCTGACCGGCGGCGCGGTTCTGAGCGGCGGCATCCTGAACAACAATGCGGCCTTCAAGGTCAGCGGCACCGGCAACGCGCTCGACCATGAGACGATCACGAATGCGAGCACCGGCACGATCGAGGTGCTGGCGAACGGCACGCTGACGATCGACCAGGGCTCGACTGTCGCGAATGCCGGCAACGTCACGATCGATTCCGCTGGCAAGCTGACAGTTAACGGCGCCACGATCAGCGGTACCGGGACTGTCACGGGCAATGGCGAGATCGATTTGACCGGCGCTGCGGTGCTGAGCGGCGGCATCCTGAACAACAACGCGGCCTTCAAGGTCAGCGGCACGGGTAACGCGCTAGACCATGGAACAATCACGAACGCGGGCACCGGCACGATCGAAGTGCTGGCGAACGGTGCGCTGACGATCGACCAGGGCTCGACGGTCGCGAATGCCGGTAACGTCACGGTCGATGCCAACGGCAAGCTGACGGTCAACGGGGCGACGATCAACGGCACCGGCACGGTCACCGGCAATGGCGAGATCGATTTGACCGGCGCTGCGGTGCTGAGCGGTGGCATCCTGAACAACAACGCGGCCTTCAAGGTCAGCGGCACCGGCAACGCGCTGGACCACGAGACGGTCACGAACGCGAGCACCGGTACGATCGAAGTGCTGGCGAACGGTGCGCTGACGATCGACCAGGGCTCGACGGTTGCGAATGCCGGTAACGTCACGGTCGATGCCAACGGCAAGCTGACGGTCAACGGGGCGACGATCAACGGCACCGGCACGGTCACCGGCAATGGCGAGATCGATTTGACCGGCGCTGCGGTGCTGAGCGGCGGCATCCTGAACAACAACGCGGCGTTGAAGGTCAGCGGCACCGGCAACGCGCTGGACCACGAGACGATCACGAATGCGAGCACCGGCACGATCGAGGTGCTGACGAATGGCGCGCTGACGATCGACCAGGGCTCGACGGTCGCGAATGCCGGTAACGTCACGGTCGATGCCAACGGCAAGCTGACAGTTAACGGCGCGACGATCAGCGGTGGTACGATCAACGGTCTCGGCACGATCGATGTCACCGGCGCCAGCAAGATCGATCAATCGGCGACGCTGAGCACCACTGCCGTGACGGTCGAGAGCGGCGTCATCCTGACGCTGGATGACGTGATAGTTGCGGGCACCGCAATCGCCAATCATGGCACGGTCAAGGTCGATGCAGGCAGCAAGCTGACATTGAACGGTGCGAGCCTGACAGGCGGCGCGCTCACCGTTTCGGGCACGCTGAATTCGACCGGCACAACTGCGATTACCGACGCCAACATCTCGAACAACTATCTGATCGAGGCAACCCTGGGCGCGTTGACGCTGCTGGCGACGACCTCCGCAAGCTCGATCGCGAATGGCGGCATCCTCAGGGCCAATGGCGCCGAGCTCGACATCAACGGCGAAGCCATCGCAAACACCGGCACGCTGGCGGCGATCAATCATGGGACACTGAAGCTGATCGGGATGACGGTGACCGACACCGGCAGCGGTAGTGTCTCGGTCGAGTCCGGCTCGGCACTCGATCTTCAGGGCGCGACCATCGACGGCGGCACGGTGACGATTGCCGGTACGCTGGAATCGACCGGCACCAGCGCCATCGACAATGCCGACATTACCAACACCGGCACGATCACGGTCACCAGCGGTACGCTGACGATTGATCCCGCCACGCTTCACGCCATCACCAATCACAATCTCATTCAGGCGAAGGGCGGCGTGCTCGACGTCTCCGGTGAGGATATCTCCAACACTGCGGCTCTTGAGGCAGTCAACCACGGCACGCTGAAGCTGGCAAATCTCACCGTTAGCAACAGCAGTGCTGGGTCGATCACGGTCGACGGCACCTCGAAGCTCTATCTGACCGACGTTTCGATCAACGGCGGCAGCCTGAGCAATGCCGGCAATCTCTACAGCGCCGGCGTCGATACGGTCACGGGCAGCGTCACCAACACTGGCATCATCGAGGTCCAGAGCGGCATTCTCGACCTTGCGGGCGGCATCGCCGGTTCAGGCAAGGTAATCGTCGATGTTGGCGCGACGCTGGAGTTTTCGGGCGCGACCGGTTCGATCCACATCGTCAATTCCGGCTCCATCGTGGGCGCCGGTGGCAATGCGGCGATCCACATCCAGCAGGATACGACCGGTTCGGTGATCAACAATTCCGGCACCATCGGGCCGCCCGCCGCTTCGAGCGTGACCTCCGCGACCGACGCGATCATCGAGATCGGTGGCAGCCTCACGATCAACAACACCGGCCACATCAACGGCAATATCTCGGTCGCCAGCGCGACCTTCAATAACGAGTCCGGCGGCACCTGGACGGTCGCCGGCACGAGCGCCTTCGGCAATGCGTCGTCGATCGTCAATGACGGTGTCATCGATCTCCTCAACGGCGCCTCGATCTCCCTGGGTGGGCCTGGACTCGTCAATCACAGCCACATCGACAGCTGGGGCACGGCGTCGATCTCGGGCACCATCAGCAATACCGGCAGCATCGAGGTCCATGATGGCGAGCTGTCGCTGTTCGGCTTGCTGACCGGCACGGGCTCGGTCACCGTCGATGCCGGTGCGCTGCTGAAGCTCGAAGGCACGGTCGCGCAGACGATCAACCTCGCGGGCGACGGCGCCGCGGTTGAGATCGATACGGATACGTTCGGCGGATCGATCGCGGAGCTGTCGGCGAACGACACGATCGACCTGTCGACGATCAAATACGGGCTCGGCACCAGCGCGGTCTATGTTGCAAACTCCAATCCCGCGACCGGCGGCGTGCTGACGGTGACCGATGCGGACGGCAATCACATCAGCCTGAACCTGGCCGGCGCCGACTACAGCAATGCCCATTTCGCCGGGAGCGACGACGGCACTGGCCACACGCTGATCACGATGACCGATGACCACGCCCCGGCCTTCACCGCCGGCGGCGTGCTGGCGGGGGGCGTCTCCGAGCAGGCGGACGCCACCGGTGACTTCGCCACCTCCGATACCTCAACGCCTGCGACCGGCGCGATTGACTTCACCGACATCGACCTGACCGACCTGCCGTCGGCACAGATCACCGGCCAGGACGTGACCTCGCTTGGCGCCGATCACAGCACTAACCTCACCTCGTCGCTCTCGCTTGACGAGATCGCGGCGCTCAAGAGCGGGCTGACGCTTCTGCCGCAGGCCGGGCTGAACAATGGCATCGTCACCTGGAGCTATTCGATCGCCGACGGCGCGCTGGACTTCCTCGCCAAGGACCAGACCGCGAAGGTGGTTTCTACCATCACGAGCACGGACGATTACGGCGAGACCGCCACAACCGACGTCACGGTCACGATCACAGGCAAGAACGACGCGCCGACCTTGGCCGCGGTCACCACGGATCCGCTCGTCGATACCTCCATCGCCGACAGCTTCTCGGACGTCACGGGAATGCTGGTCGGAACCGACGCCGACCATGGAGAGACGGCGGGGCTGACCTATGCCGTTCTGAACGCGGATAGTCATGGGACGACGGCTGGCCTGTACGGCTCGCTGACGGTCAACGCGAACGGCACCTACACCTACGTTCCCGATGCGGCTTCGATCAACGCGCTTTCGGAAGGCCCTTGTTCGGACGTCTTCACGATTCAGACCACGGACGCGCAAGGTGCTGTCGGCACGGCATCATTCACGGTTGCCGTAACAGGCGCCAACGACGCTCCGGTGTTGACCGATGGTAGCATCGGGCAGCTCACCGATACGTGCGCAGCGGATAATTTCTCTGACCTCACCGGACAGGTGGTCGGGACCGATGCCGACTCCGGCGATACGCTGACCTACACCTTGCTGAACGCAGATCACCAGGCAGTCGGAGAGGTCACGGGTCACTATGGCGCGCTGGCGCTCAACACGAACGGCACCTACACCTACGTTCCCGATGCGGCTTCGATTAACGCGCTGCCGGGCTGCTTGCACTATTCCGACAGTTTCACGGTCCAGGTCACGGATGCACATGGCGCCGCCTCCACGGCGATATACACGGTGGACCTGACGGGCGCCAACGACGTGCCAACGCTGTCCGCTCTCAACCTCGGCAAGCTTACGGACACGGCGGCGACCGACACCTTCTCCAATCTCACCGGAAATCTCGCGGGCACCGACGCCGATGCCGACGAGACGGTGACGCTGACCTATTCTGTCCAGAATGCGGATAGTTGCGGGACGGCTCCAGGACACTACGGCGCGCTGACGGTCCACTCTGACGGCAGCTACACCTACGTTCCCGACGCGGCTGCGATCAACGCGTTGCAAGAAGGGCCCTTCGCGGATACGTTTACGGTCCAGACGACGGACGCGCATGGCGCGACCGGCACTGCGACACTCACGGTGGACGTGGACGGCGCGAACGATGCGCCGGTAATGGACGTCAACCAGATCAGCCTCACGCATGACGACGCTCAAGTCACTGTGCACGGTATCTCGGCCACCGACTCCGATGCGGCTGCCAATGAAACCTTCACGCTCGTTGCCTCCGGCTCGGGTAGCAATTTGAGTCCGGCGTCGACGTCCGATACCTTGGCGCATATCAATTCCGCGCTGCAGACCGTGACCTACACTGATGCAAGTGAAGGTGCGGCCATACAGACGGTCACGCTCACCGTGGCCGACAGTCACAACGCAAGCAAGACGGTTAGCCTGCTCTTTGGCACGGCCGGGCAAGATGACTTCATCGGGACAGGCCATCAGGACCAGTTCGTGTTCGCCGCCAGTTCCAACAACGATACGATCACCAATTTCACGCCCGGTCAGGACCATATCGACTTGTCGGCAGTCGTGACCGCCAGCGATTTTGGGGCATGGATGGCGCAGCACGTGGCGGCTTCGCCGACCAATTCCGCTGACACCCTGGTCACGATCAACGCTTCGGACACCATCCTTCTGAAGGGTGTCGCCCACCTCCAGGCGAGCGACTTCATCGTCCATGCCTGATTGCTGCATGATGGGCCGCGATCGTCGGCAGGCCCGATCCACGCTGCCGTTCACCGCCAAAGCGTGATATCCAGCCACCATGAAACGTCTCAAGATCCTGCGGCGGTGGTTTGCGCGCAAGTTCGGGTTTGCGCGGCTGATGTGCCTTGCGCTGCTGGTCGTATTTGCCGGCGCTCGGCTCTGGGATCCGCCTCCGATCCAGGAACTGCGGCTGCGCACGTTCGACATGTTTCAATTGATCGATCCGCGCCACAAGACGGCGCGGCCGGTCACCATCGTCGACATCGACGACAAGAGCCTCGCCAAGCTCGGCCAGTGGCCGTGGCCGCGGACGCGGATCGCCGACATGATCCAGAACCTCACCAATCACGGCGCGGTGGCGATCGGCTTCGACGTCGTGTTCTCGGAGGCCGACCGGCTCAACCCGGATCTGGTCGCGAGCCAGATGCGCTACCTGGACGACGCCACCCGCGCCAAGCTGCGCGAGCTGCCGAGCAACGACCAGATCCTCTCCGAAGCGATCAAGCGCTCGCGCGTGATCCTGGGCGAGACTGGGCAGCGGGCGATTTCGTCCGAGGTCGACAAGTCGCTGCCCTTCACCGGCGTCGCGACGGTCGGCGAGGAGGGCGCTGAGCGCTTCCTATTCGAATTTCCCGGGCTGTTGCGCAACGTGCCCGAGATCGAGAAGGTCGCGGCCGGCCGCGGCCTGTTCTCGATCAAGACCGAGCGCGACGGCCTGATCCGGCGCGTGCCGATGATCATGCGCGCCCAGGGCATGGTCATGCCTTCGCTGAGCCTCGAGATTTTGCGCGTCGTCACGGGCACGCCGACCTTGCTGGTTCGGACCGACAAGACCGGCGTGCGGGCCGTGCGTCTCAAGGGCGTGGAGATCCCAACCGACAGGAACGGTCAGCTCTGGGTGCATTACGCGCGCCAGGATCCCTCGATCTACGTCTCGGCCGCCGACGTGCTCGACAATACGGTGCCGCCTAACAAGATCGCCGGCAAGCTGGTGCTGATCGGCACCTCGGCGGTTGGGCTCAACGACATCAAGACCACGCCGGTGTCCTCGACCATGCCCGGCGTCGAGATCCACGCCCAGGTGCTGGAGAGCGTGCTGAGCGGCGCGGTGATCTCCCAGCCGAACTATGCGCTCGGCGTCGAGCTGCTCGCCGCGCTCGTCATCGGCTTGCTCGTCATCATCTTCACGCCGAACCTCGGACCAGTTCGCCTCGTGCTTGCCGGCGCGACCTTCGCCGCTATCCTGATCGGAGTGTCCTGGTTCTTCTATGCGCAGCACCGCTATCTCATCGACTTCACTTATCCGCTGCTCTCGACCACCGCGATCTATCTGACGCTAATCTTCGCCAGCTTCGTGCGCGAGCAGCGCCAGCGCGTGCAGATCCGCGGCATGTTCGCGCAATACATGTCGCCGGTGCTGGTCGAGCAACTCGCGCAGTCACCGGAAAAACTCGTCCTCGGCGGCGAGGAGCGCGAAATGACGATCATGTTCTCCGACGTGCGCGGCTTCACCACCATATCGGAAACCTACAAGCACGATCCGCAGGGCCTGATCGCGCTGATGAACCGCTTCCTGACTCCGCTGACCGACGTGATCATCGATCAGAAGGGCTATATCGACAAATATATGGGCGACGCCATCATGGCGTTCTGGAATGCGCCGCTCGACGATGCCGAGCACGAGGTCAACGCCTGTGAGGCCGCGATCCAGATGTTGGAGAAGATCGACGCGGTGAACAAGGACCGCGAGCAGGAGGCCATTGATGGCGGTCACGTCTACATCCCGCTCAATGTCGGTATCGGTCTCAACACCGGCATCGGCGTCGTCGGCAACATGGGATCCGACCTGAAGAAGAACTATTCGGTGCTCGGCGACAGCGTCAACCTGGCCTCGCGCCTGGAAGGCCAGTCGAAGGAATACGGCTTTCCCATTATCGTTGGCTCGCGCACCGCGCTCGCGGCCAAGGACAAGTTCGCGATCCTCGAACTCGACTTCATCATGGTCAAGGGCAAGACCGAGCCGGAGGTGATCTATGCCATCGCCGGCCGCGAGGATGTGATGCTTTCAGGCGCCTTCCAGCGCCTGCGCAACGTCACCATCGAAATGCTCGCCTGCTATCGCAGCCGCGACTGGCAGGGCGCGCTGGACGCGATCGACCGCGGCCGCAGGAGCGAGGATGCCGACACGCTGGAAAAGCTGTTCAAGCTCTATGAAGTGCGCATCAAGGAATTCCAGGTCAATCCACCGCCGGAAGGTTGGACCGGGGCCTATGCGCTGCTGACGAAATAAGGGAGGCGCTTGCTAGCGGCTAAACCCTCGGTGTCGTCCCGGCGCAGGCCGGGACCCATACTCCGCAGCAGAAGCTGTACGCCAGATCGGAGTTGGCTGTCGTTGCCGAATTCAACTCGGTGGTTATGGGTCCCGGCTACGCCGGGACGACAGCGGTGTTCGACGCCGCAGGCCGTCGCCTTAATAAGAGGTGTCGTCCTGGCTTTCGCCAGGACGACAGTGGTGTTTGCGGAAGCGGGGTGCCGACCTTGAGCCTCACTCCGCCCCGATCGTCGTGAGATCCTGGAACCAGTGCTGCGCCTGCACGAACTGCTTGACCTTGGGCGACAGCGCATGCGGGTTGGTGTCGTGCACCACCCATACCAGCGTGGCGTCGTCGACGATCAGCGCGTGCGCCTGCGCCAGCAACTCGTCCTGCTTGGCGCTGTCGAAGGTCTGCTTGGCCTCGTCGATCAGCGCGTCGGCCTTCGGGTTTTTGTAGCCGCCCCAGTTGACGCCGACCGGCGCGATCTGGCTCGAATGGAAGAAGCGGACGATGGCGTAGAGCGGGTCAGAGGTGACATAGGCGATGTTGTTGGCGGTGATGCCGGCGTTCATCTCGTCGGCCGCGCCCTTGCGCCAATGCGTATAGAGTGTCTCGAGCTCGACGACCTTGAAATCGATGTCGATGCCGGTCTCCTTGAAGCTCTGCTGCAAAAATTCGTTCATCGGCAGCGACAGCATCTGGCCGGTGCCGCCCTGTGCGATGATGAAGGTCGCTTTCAGCGGCTTCGCCTTGGAGTAGCCGGCTTCCTCGACCAGCTTCTTGGCGGCTGCGACATCGTATTTCAGCTCGAAGCTCGGCTTGCCGAACCAGGGGCTCGACGGATCGACCTGTCCCTTGGCGGGTTTCGCAAGGCCATTCATCAGGCCCACCACGGCTTCACGATCGATCGCGAGGTTCAGCGCCTTGCGCAGGCGGATGTCGGTCTAGGGCGAACCCGGCAGCACGCTCAGATGATAATTCCAGACATGCGGCGTAACGTTGTCGACGAGCTTCATGCCGGCGGCCTTGAGCTGCGGCACGGCATCCGGCGCCGGCGTCTCGATCAGATCGACCTGCCCGGCCAGCAGCGCATTGGTGCGCGTCAGCGCTTCCGGCATCGGCACCAGCACGAGCTTGTCGACCTTGGGAATACGCTTCTTGTTCCAATAATCCGGATTCTTCGTGAGCTCGGCGAGTTCGCGCGGCACCAGTTTTGTCAGTTTGAACGGGCCGGTCCCCGAAGGCTGGCTCGCGAACTTGTCCCAGTCCTTACCGAGCTTCTCGTATTGCGCCGGGCTGGAGACCAGGAACCACAGCATCTGATAGGGAAAGAAGGAATCGACCGTCTTGGTGGTGATCTCCACCGTGAAGTCGTCGATCTTGGCGTAGCTCGCGACCGAAGGCAGGCGGGTCTTGACCTGCGCACTCTGGCGCTTGTCGAATTGCGGCGCCTTGTCATTGAGCACCTTGTCCAGATTCCAGATCACGGCGTCGGCATCGAACTCGCTGCCATCGTGAAACTTCACGCCCTTGCGCAAGGTGAAGCGCCATTTGGTCTTGTTCTCGGCATCGACCCTCCACTCGGTGGCCAATCCGGGCACCAGCTTTCCCGGCCGGTCGGCGACGTCCATCTCCCACGCCACGAGCGGATCGTAGATGGTGTAGGCCGTGAACTGATAGGCGCCCGCGCCGCGATCGGGCTGGCCGGTCGTCAGCGGGATGTCCGCCATCGAGATGCCGTAGCGCAGCACCGTTTCGGCGCCCGCCGGAATCGCGGACAACGCCAGTGCAAGCACGGCGAAACAGGTCGATAGTCGGATACGCATGGGCCAAAGCTCCAAGGAAGAATTCAAGGACAATCGGAGCCAAACCTGCAATCTTGATGCCAGAATAGGCAGCGAGGTGCTTTCGCCGACGTGTCATCACAAGGACTTGTCGTCGCAGGGGCAATTTGCAGAATAAGTTTCCCCATTGGCATAGGCATTGCATACGATTGCATCAAAATTAGTCATCGAAGCCGGAAAAGGATTGAGTCAATGTTGATCAAGAAAAACAAGACCCGCGCGGCGCTGATCGCGTTGCTGGCGCTCAGTAGCGCGGCTGCGTGGCCGCGCGCGGCCACTGCCGAAACCGTGCTGCGCATCGCCATGACGGCTGCCGATATTCCGCGCACGCTGGGCCAGCCCGATCAGGGCTTTGAAGGCAACCGCTTCACCGGCCTCACCATGTATGACGCGCTCACCGGCTGGGACCTTTCCTCGGCCGACAAGGCGAGCGTGGTGATCCCCGGCCTTGCTACCGAGTGGAAGGTCGACGATGCCGACAAGACCAAATGGACTTTCAAGCTGCGGCCGGGCGTCACCTTCCATGACGGCTCGCCGTTCAATGCGGACGCCGTGGTGTGGAATGTCGAGAAGGTGCTGAAGCAGGACGCGCCGCAATTCGACGCCAGCCAGGTCGGTGTCACGGCCTCGCGCATGCCGACGCTGGCATCAGCGAAGAAGGTCGACGACATGACGGTCGAGCTCACCACCAAGGAGCCCGACAGCTTCCTGCCGATCAACCTCACCAATCTCTTCATGGCGAGCCCGGCGAAGTGGCAGGCCTTCTACGACAAGGCGGAGGGCGCCGACGCCAAGGCCAAGTCGCAGGCCGCATGGACCGCGTTTGCCAAGGACGCCGCGGGCACCGGCCCGTGGAAGATGGCGGGCTTCACCCCGCGCGAGCGGCTGGAGCTGGTCAAGAATGCGAGCTACTGGAACAAGGACCGCGTGCCCAAGGTCGACAAGATGGTGCTGTTGCCGATGCCGGAGGCCAACGCGCGCACCGCGGCGCTGCTTTCCGGGCAGGTCGATTGGGTCGAGGCGCCGGCGCCGGACGCGTTGCCCGAGCTCAAGCAGCGCGGCTTCAAGCTCTACGCCAACGAGCAGCCGCACGTCTGGCCGTGGCAGTTCTCGCGCGTCGAGGGCTCGCCCTGGAACGACATCCGCGTGCGCAAGGCCGCGAACCTCTGCGTCGATCGCGAAGGCCTCAAGGACGGCCTGCTCGCGGGGCTGATGGTGCCCGCGACCGGCACGTTCGAGGTCGGCCATCCCTGGCGCGGCAGACCGACCTTCGAGATCAAGTACGACAAGGCTGCTGCACAGAAGCTGATGCAGGAGGCCGGATTCGGCCCGAACAAGAAGCTGACGGTGAAGACCCAGACGTCTGCGTCCGGCTCGGGCCAGATGCAGCCGTTGCCGATGAACGAATATATCCAGCAGGCGCTGGCCGAATGCTATTTCGACGTGCAGCTCGATGTCATCGAGTGGAATACGCTGTTCACCAACTGGCGCCGCGGCGCCAAGGATCCCAGTGCCAACGGCTCGAACGCGACCAACGTCACCTATGCGGCGATGGACCCGTTCTTCGCGCTGGTGCGCTTCCTGCAATCGGGCATGGCGCCGCCGGTCTCGAACAATTGGGGTTTCATCAACAATCCCAAATTCGACGAGCTGGTGAAGAAGGCGCGGCAGACCTTCGATCCCGCCGCGCGTGACGCCGCGCTCGCCGAACTGCACGCGGCCTCCGTCGATGACGCGGCCTTCCTCTATGTCGCCCACGACGTCGGTCCCCGCGCCATCAGCCCGAAGGTGACAGGCGTCGTGCAGCCAAAGAGCTGGTTCATCGACTTCTCACTGGTGTCGATGCAATAGTTCCCGCCTCATACGCAGTGCACCCTCTCCCCTTGCGGGAGAGGGTGGCTTCGCGCAAGCGAAGCCGGGTGAGGGATCTCTTTCCGCGGATGACCCTCTCTCTTTTTCGTTAACACTGCATCCGGGGTTAGAGCCCTCATCCGGCGCTTTGCGCCACCTTCTCCCACAAGGGGAGAAGGGAAGAAAAGAAACAACGTGCTCGCCTATATCGCCAGACGCATCGTCTACGTCATCCCGATCGTCATCAGCGTCGCGCTGGTGTGTTTTCTGCTCGTGCACATCACGCCGGGCGATCCGCTCGTCGCGGTGCTCCCCGCAGACGCCTCGCAGGAGCTCGCCGCGCAGCTCCGGACGGCCTATGGTTTCGACCGCCCGCTGCCGGTGCAGTTCGGGCTTTGGCTGCTCCGCGCGCTTCATGGCGATCTCGGCAATTCCATCGCCACGGGCCGCCCGGTGCTCGCCGAGGTCATGCGCGCGGTCAGCAACACGGTCACGCTGGCGATTGCGGCGGCGATCATCGGCTTCACCATGGGCATCCTGCTCGGCCTGATCGCCGGCTATTTCCGCGAGACCTGGATCGACAAGCTGGCGACCTCCTTTGCCGTCGCCGGCGTTTCGGTGCCGCATTACTGGCTTGGCATGGTGCTCGTCATCATCTTCTCGGTCCAGCTGAACTGGCTGCCCGCTGTCGGCGCCGGACCCGGCGGCTCGGCCGCCTGGGCCTGGGACTGGGCGCATTTGCAATATCTCGTGCTGCCAGCGATCACGACCTCGGTGATCCCGATGGGCATCGTCACTCGCACGGTGCGCGCGCTGACCGGCGACATTCTCAGCCAGGACTTCGTCGAGGCGCTGCGTGCAAAAGGCCTGCATGAGCGCGGCGCGTTCCGCCACGTCATCAAGAACGCCGCCCCCACCGCGCTCGCGGTGATGGGACTTCAGCTCGGTTACATGCTCGGCGGCTCGATCCTGATCGAGACGGTGTTCTCCTGGCCGGGCTCGGGCTTCCTGCTCAACTCCGCGATTTTCCAGCGCGACCTGCCGCTGCTGCAGGGCACGATCCTGATCCTGGCGCTGTTCTTCGTCTTCCTCAATCTGATGGTCGACATCGCGCAAGCCGCGATCGACCCGCGCATCAAACGGGGTTAGCGATGAGCGAGCTTCCGTTGTCCGTCACCAGCGATACGGCGCTTCAGTCCGCGCCCGCGACCAAGGCGCGCGGCTATTGGGCGACCGTCGGCCGTCGTATCTGGCGTGACAAGGTCAGCATGGTCTGCGCGCTGGTGCTGCTGCTGATCTTTCTCTCCGCGATCGTTGCGCCGTGGCTCGGTCTGGAAGATCCCTACAAGGGCTCGATGATCCGCCGCCTTCGGCACATTGGCACATCCGGCTACCCGCTCGGCACCGACGAACTCGGCCGCGACATGCTGGCGCGGCTGATCTATGGCGGCCGGTTGTCGCTTCTCATCGGCATTTTGCCTGTGATCCTCGCCTTCTGCATCGGCACCTCGCTCGGCCTCGTTGCCGGCTATGTCGGCGGCAAGCTCAACACCGCGATCATGCGCACGATCGACGTGTTCTACGCGTTTCCGTCCGTGCTGCTGGCGATCGCGATCTCGGGCGCGCTGGGCGCGGGCATCCTCAATTCCATCGTGTCGTTGACCGTCGTGTTCGTGCCGCAGATCACCCGCGTTGCCGAAAGCGTCACGACGGGGGTGCGCAACATGGACTTCGTCGACGCCGCGCGCGCCTCGGGCGCGGGACCGTTCACCATCATGCGCGTTCATATCCTCGGCAATGTGCTCGGTTCGATCTTCGTCTACGCGACCAGCCTGATCTCGGTCTCGATGATCCTCGCGGCAGGCCTGTCGTTCCTCGGCCTCGGCACCAAACCGCCGGAGCCGGAATGGGGCCTGATGTTGAATACCTTGCGGACCGCGATCTATGTCAACCCCTGGGTCGCCGCGCTCCCCGGTGCAATGATCTTCGCGGTCTCGATCTGCTTCAACCTGCTCTCGGACGGCCTGCGCAGCGCCATGGACATCAGGAACTAGCCATGAGCGAAACCAACCTCTCCGTCGCAATGCTGGAGCCGATCGAAGACCTCGGCGGCGTCGCCCAGCCGCTGCTCCAGGTCAACGGCCTCACCAAGCATTTCCCGGTTCGTGGCGGCCTGTTCGCCGCAAAGCGCACCGTGCGGGCGGTCGATAATGTCTCGTTCACCGTCGCCAAGGGCGAGACCGTCGGCATCGTCGGCGAGTCCGGTTGCGGCAAGTCGACCACCGCGCGGCTGCTCATGCATCTGATGCCGCGCGACACCGGTGACATCATCTATGACGGCATGAGCGTCGGCCAGTCGCTCTCCTTGCGCGAGCTGCGCCGCGGCATGCAGATGGTGTTCCAGGATTCCTACGCTTCGCTCAACCCGCGCCTGACCATCGAGGACTCGATCGCCTTCGGCCCAAAGGTGCACGGCATGGCCGACGGCGCCGCGCGCGCGCTGGCGCGCGAGCTGCTGGGCAAAGTGGGCCTGGTTCCTGCAAACTTTGCCAACCGCTACCCGCATGAGATCTCCGGCGGCCAGCGCCAGCGCGTCAACATCGCGCGTGCGCTGGCCCTGTCGCCGCGGCTGGTGATTCTCGACGAAGCCGTCTCCGCGCTCGACAAGTCGGTCGAGGCGCAGGTGCTCAATTTGCTTGCCGATCTCAAGAGTGAGTTCGGCCTGACCTATCTCTTCATCAGTCACGACCTCAACGTCGTGCGCTATATCAGCGATCGCGTGCTGGTGATGTATCTCGGCGAGGTCGTCGAGCTCGGCCCGGTCGACCAGGTCTGGGACCAACCGGCGCATCCCTATACGCGCGCACTTCTTGCCGCGATGCCGTCCTCGGATCCGGACCGCCGCACCGAGACGCCGCCGATCACGGGCGATCCGCCCAATCCGATCGATCCACCCTCGGGCTGCCGCTTCCACACCCGTTGCCCGTTTGCGGAGCCGCTCTGCGCAAATGCGACACCAAAACTCACCGCGCTCGATAGAATGGGCCACGAGGCCGCGTGCTACATGGCGATCCCGGGTTCAGGCCATCGCCGCGCGCCGAAGGAGGAAACCGCATGAGACCGACGACAAAAGAGATCAAGGCGACGGCACAGGTCGCCGGCGTTCCCGTCGACGACGAGATCGCGACGCGCATCTCCAATTCCATCGGACCGGCCTTCGAGGGCTTTGCGGCCATTGCCGGCACGTTGCCGTTCGATCTCGAGCCCGCGCTTTATCCGATCGCGCAGACTGCCAAGGTCTCGAAATGAGCACCGAGCCCGCATTGATGACGCTCACCGAGGTCGCGCGCGCGATCGCGATGAAGCAGGTGTCCTCGCATGAGGTGACGCGTGCGCTGCTGCATCGCATCGCGCAGTGGCAGCCGCACCTCAACGCCTTCATGTCGATCGAGGCAGAGGCAGCGCTGAAGGCCGCCGATGCCGCCGACGCCGAACTCGCCAAGGGGGAAGTCCGCGGTCCGCTGCACGGTGTGCCGCTCGCGCACAAGGATATGTATTACGACGCAGGTCACGTCGCGACCTGCGGCTCGTTGATCCGCCGCGACTTCGTTCCGACAGTGACCTCCACCGCCTTGCAGAGGCTGAAGGACGCCGGCCAGGTTCGCCTCGGCACGTTGCATCTCGCCGAATTCGCCTATGGCCCGACTGGCCATAACGCCCATTACGGCCCGGTTCGCAATCCCTGGAACGCTGCGCACATCACCGGCGGCTCGTCGTCGGGCTCGGGCTCGGCGGTCGCGGCGCGACTGACCTATGCGGCGCTCGGCTCCGACACCGGCGGCTCGATCCGCATGCCCGCACATTTCTGCGGCGTCACGGGATTGAAGACCACCGTCGGCCGGGTCAGCCGCGCCGGCGCGATGCCGCTGTCGCAGTCGCTCGACACGGTCGGCCCGCTCGCCCGCACCGCCGAGGATTGCGCGCTGCTGCTGGCGCTGATGGCCGGCCCTGATCCTGAGGATTCGACCTGCAGTCATGAGCCGCTGTCTGACTATGTCGGCGCGACCAAGGGCTCGCTGAAGGGCCTCAAGGTCGGCGTCCCCTCGTCCTTCTATGTCGATGATCTCGACGGCGAGGTCGCGCGCGTGCTGGACGAGACCGTTGCGGTGCTCAAGCGTGAGGGCGCCGACATCGTCACGGTCGAGCTGCCCGATCAGCGGCAATTGTCCTCGGCAAGCCAGCTCGTGCTCGCAGCCGAAGCCGCCGCCTTCCACAAGCGCTGGATGATTGAGCGGCCGCAGGATTATGGTCCGCAGGTGTTGATGCGGCTCCAGAACGGCCTCGCGGTCCCCGCCATCACCTATCTCGAGGCGATGCGCTGGCGCGGACCTGCGCTCGCCGCGCACAACGCTGCCACATCGGGCGTCGACGCGATGATCGCGCCGGCGTCCCCCGTGCCGGCGCCAACGATCGAGGAGAGCGACGTTGGCGGCGGGCCGAATGCGCCGGCGCTGTTGCAGCGGCTGACGCTGTTCACCCGTCCGGTGAATTACCTCGGCCTGCCGTCGCTCACGGTGCCCTCGGGCTTCACCAAAAGCGGTCTTCCGATCGGCATGCAGCTGATCGGCCGCTCGTTCGATGAAGCGACCTTGCTCACCATCGGCGCCGCGTTCCAGCGCGCCACCGACTACCACGAAAGGCTGCCGAAACTTCCGTCATGACAAAGCTCGTCGAGATCTCAGGCCTTAACATCCGCTTCACCGGGGAGCGCACGGTCTATGCCGTGAACGATCTCAGTCTCTCGCTCGGCGACGGCGAGGTGCTGGGCCTGCTCGGAGAGTCCGGCTCGGGCAAGAGCGTGACCTTGCGCGCGCTGATGCGCCTGTTGCCGAAGAAGCGCACGCAGATCACGGGCAAGGTCAACGTCATGGGCCGCGACGTGCTCGCCATGAACGACGAGCAGCTGTCGTCGTTCCGCGGCCAAACCGTGTCGATGATCTTTCAGGAGCCGGCGCTGGCGCTCGATCCGGTCTACACCATCGGCGCGCAGATCGCCGAAAGCGTGGTGCGTCACGAAGGCAAGTCGTATGCGGAGGGCAGGGCGCGCGCACTCGAAATGCTCGAGGTCGTGCGCATTCCTTCCGCAAAACGGCGGCTCGATGCCTATCCGCATGAGATGTCCGGCGGCATGCGTCAGCGCGCGATGATCGCGCTGGCGCTCGCGTGTCGTCCCAAGATATTGCTCGCGGACGAGCCGACCACGGCGCTCGATGCCACCGTGCAGATCCAGATCCTGCTGCTGTTGCGCGAGCTGCAGCGCGAGTTCGGCATGTCCGTCATCTTCGTCACCCATGACATCGGGGTCGCCATCGAGATCTGCGACCGGGTCGCGGTGATGTATGCCGGCCAGATCGTGGAGCAGGGCACGCTTCGCGACATCGTCCGCTCGCCGGTGCATCCCTACGCCAGGGGCCTGCTCGCCTCGACCGTCCACGGGGCCAAGCGGGGACAGCGGCTCGAGACCATCCCCGGCACCCCGCCGTCGCTGGGCGAGCGGCCGCACAACTGCTCCTTTGCGCCCCGCTGCGCCGCTGCCCAGCCGCGCTGCCTGGAGCAATTGCCTGGGAATGTGGAGGTCGGGCCGGGCCGGGCAGCACGGTGCGTGCTGGCGGAGCCGGTCACCGCGCTGTCATGATATTTAGACCGCCAGCGGGGAACGGGGGAACAGCATTCAGACCTCGTTCATCCCGGTTCCGCTTCCATGGAACCGTTCACGGAGAGGGACCTCATTTATGTACATTTCGAATGAAGGCTTGCTTGTCATCCTGTTCGTCGGCCTCGTCGCTGGTTGGCTGGCCGGCAAGGTGGTGCGCGGAACCGGGTTCGGCATCATCGGCGATATCGTGGTCGGCATCGCCGGCGCGCTGGTGGCAAGCTTCCTGTTTCCGAAGCTCGGCATTCACATCGGCACCGGGCTGATATCGGAGATCATCTATTCCGCCATCGGCGCGGTCATCCTGCTGCTGGTGGTGCGGCTGGTCCGCGGCGGCGGCCGGTTCTAATGGCGCCCGGGTTCAATTGATCGAACTTTTGACCTCTCCCCGCCCGGGGAGAGGTGACATGTCTGCAAGAAAAAGCCGCAAGATCGTGAGATTCCGGACTTGCGTGCAAGGTCGGTCGGGGGTGATGTGGGCCATAGGGGTCCCGGGTGTTCGACTGCGTTGAGCGATGAGCGCAAACGCGATGTTAATCCGGGTCAATTACTCCTGAATTTGCCTTTGAAATCAGGGACTTTGGCCCCTACCCGAAAGAGATCAGACTGATGGCAGCCGTTCCCGGCGTCCGCCGCTCAGAGCTCGGTGATGCGCTGCGCGCCTGTCGCACGGCGTTTGTCGGCGTCGGCTTGATGAGCTGCATGATCAACCTGCTCTATCTGACCGGGTCGATCTTCATGCTGGAGGTCTACGACCGGGTGCTGCCGAGCCGCAGTATTCCGACCCTGGTCGGCCTGATCGTCCTCGCCGGTTTCCTCTACATGGCGCAGGGCGTGCTGGACATGATCCGCAACCGGATCTTGGGCCGGGTCGGTACCGCCCTGGACGAAGCCTTGAACAAGCGGGTGTTCGACACCATCGTGCGCCTGCCGCTGCTGGTTGGCAGCCGCAACGAGGGGCTTCAGCCGCTGCGGGATCTCGACAATGTCCGTTCCTTCCTCGGCGGCATGGGACCGAGCGCGTTCTTCGACCTGCCCTGGCTGCCGCTCTATCTCGCCATCTGCTTCGCCTTCCACGTCATGATCGGCGTCACCGCGCTGGTCGGAGCCGTCATCCTGGTCGGGTTGACGCTGGTCACCGAGTTCATGTCCCGCCAGCCGGCGCGCGAGGCGATGGGGCTCGCCGCCCAGCGCAACGATCTCGCCCAGGCCAGCCGCCGCAATGCCGAAGTCATGGTGTCGATGGGCATGGCCGGCCGGATGAACGCGCGCTGGAGCGAGGCCAACGAAAAATATCTCGACGGCAACCAGCGTGCGAGCGACGTCGCCGGCGGTCTCGGCGCGGTCGCAAAAGTGCTGCGCATGATGCTGCAATCGGCCGTGCTCGCGGTCGGCGCCTATCTCGTCATCCACCAGGAGGCGACCGCCGGCATCATCATCGCCGGCTCGATCCTCTCGGCACGCGCGCTCGCGCCGGTCGACCTCGCGATCGCGCACTGGAAATCCTTTGTCGCGGCACGCCAGAGCTGGCATCGTCTGACCCGCCTTCTCGAGCAGATGCCGGCGCAGACGATGCCGACCCAGTTGCAGGCGCCCACCAGCCGCCTCTCGGTCGAAGGTATCGCCATGGTGCCGCCGGGCGACCAGCGCCTCATCGTGCAAGACATCACCTTTGCGCTCGAAGCCGGCAATGGCCTCGGCGTGATCGGACCGAGCGGCTCCGGCAAGTCGTCGCTGATCCGCGCGCTGGTCGGCGTCTGGCAGCCGGTCCGCGGCAAGGTGCGGCTCGACGGCGCGGCGCTCGACCAGTGGTCGTCGGACATGCTTGGCCGCCACATCGGCTATCTGCCGCAGGACGTCGAATTGATCGGCGGCACCATCGCGCAGAACATCAGCCGCTTCGATCCCGAGGCCACGTCTGACGGCATCATCGGCGCCGCCAAGGAAGCCGGCGTGCACGAGATGATCATCAAGATGCGCGAGGGCTACAACACCCAGGTCGGCGAGCAGGGCACGGCGCTCTCCGCGGGCCAGGCGCAGCGCGTGGCGCTGGCGCGCGCGCTCTATGGCAACCCCTTCCTGATCGTGCTCGACGAGCCCAATTCCAATCTCGATACCGAAGGCGACGAGGCGCTGACCCGCGCCATCCGCGCGGCGCGCGAGCGCGGCGCCATCGTCATCGTAGTGGCGCACCGTCCGATCGGCGTGGAAGCGGTTGACCAGATCCTGGTGCTGCGCGACGGCCGCATGCAGGCCTTCGGGCCGAAGGAACAGGTGCTCGCCCAGGTGCTCCAGCCGCGCGTGACGCCGCCGGCGCCGATCAAGATCGTCAGCGAAGGCGGAGCCAAGGCATGAGCACGATGGCGCTCGGCGGCGCGAAGCCTGCCGCGAAGAGGACCGTACGGCAGTCGATCCGGTTTCACCTGATGCTCGGGCTTGGGATCGTGCTGGTCCTCCTGGTCGGCCTCGGCGGCTGGGCTTCGACGGTGCAGATTTCGGGCGCGCTGATCGCGCCGGGTCAGATCGTCGTCGAGTCCAATGTCAAAAAGGTGCAGCATCCGACCGGCGGCGTCGTCGGCGAGGTGCGTGCTCGCGATGGCGACGTAGTTAAGGCTGGCGACATCGTGGTGCGGCTCGACGACACCGTCACCAAGGCGAATCTCGCCATCGTCACCAAGAATCTCGACGCGGCGCAGGCGCGTGCGGCGCGGCTCCAGGCCGAGCAGCGCGGAATCGACAGGATCGACTACCCGCAAGCGTTGCTCGATCGCGGCAACGATCCCGACGTCAAGGCGCTGCTCTCCGCCGAAACCAAGCTGTTCGACGTCCGCGTCAACGGACGCGCCGGCCAGAAGGCGCAGCTGCGCGAGCGCATCCAGCAGCTCAATGAAGAGATCGAGGGCCTCTCCGCGCAGGAGCGGGCCAAGGACAAGGAAATTTCGCTGGTGCAGCAGGAGCTCGTGGGTGTCCGCGATCTCTATGACAAGCACCTGGTGCAGATCTCCCGTCTGACCACGCTCGAACGCGACAGCGCCCGCCTCAACGGCGAGCGCGCGCAATACATCGCCTCGCGGGCGCAGGCCAAGGGCAAGATCACCGAGACCGAGCTCCAGATCATCCAGGTCGACAAGGACATGGTCAGCGAGGTCTCGAAGGATCTGCGCGAGACCAACGACAAGATCGGCGAAATGATCGAGCGCAAGGTCGCCGCCGAGGACCAGCTTCGCCGTGTCGACATCCGCGCGCCGCAGGACGGCATGGTGCTGCAATCGACGGTGCATACCGTTGGTGGCGTCATCACCGCCGGCGACGCCCTCATGCTGATCGTGCCGCAGGCCGACGATCTCCAGGTCGAAGCCAAGGTCAATCCGGTCGATATCGACAAGCTCCAGATCGGCCAGAAGACGCTGCTGCGCCTGTCCGCGTTCAACCAGCGCACAACGCCGGAGCTCAACGGCGTCGTCAGCCGCGTCTCGCCCGACGTCACCACCGATCAGCGCACCGGCCAGAGCTACTACACCATCCGCGTCTCGCTGTCCGCAGAGGAGGTCGCCAAGCTCGGTGACTCCAGGCTGATCCCCGGCATGCCGGCGGAAGCGTTCGTCCAGACCGGCGATCGCACCATGCTGTCCTACCTGATGAAGCCGCTGCACGACCAGTTCATGCGAGCGTTCCGGGAGAAGTGACGCGCGAAAGCGCGTCATCCCATTCGTCATTGCGAGCGCAGCGAAGCAATCCAGGTCGCCTCCGTGGCGAGATTTCTGGATTGCTTCGCTACGCTCGCAATGACGGGCGGCTTCTTTCTTGCTTTAGTTTTCTTGCTATAGTTCGATTCAGCCCCAGCAAACCCGGCGTCGAACAATGCAATCCATCCAATCTCCACCCTCCGTCGCCACCGAATCCTATTCCGACGCCGGCCTCGCCGTCGCCCGCCTCGAAGAGATCTACGAGCGCAACACGAAGTTCCTGCGCGACCGGTTCGAAGCTTACGTCAACGGCGAGGCAATCACGACGCGGGTGCGGGCCTTCTATCCCTTCGTCCGTATCACCACCGCGACGCATGCGCGGCTGGATTCGCGGCTCGCCTACGGCTTCGTCGCGCGGCCCGGTGTGCACGAGACCAGCGTCACGCGGCCGGATCTGTTCCGGACTTATCTCACAGAGCAGATCGGACTGTTGATCCAGAACCACGGTGTCCCAGTCGAAATCGGCGAGTCCAGCGAACCGATCCCCGTTCACTTCGCCTATCGCCGCGACATCAACATCGAAGCCGCCATCACCACCAGCGAGAACTCGCCGGTGACGCGATCGCTGCGCGATGCGTTTGACGTGCCTGATCTGGCCACCATGGACGATGCCATCGCCGACGGCACTTTCGAG
Source organism: Bradyrhizobium sp. CW1 (assembly GCF_023100665.1). NCBI lineage: Bacteria > Pseudomonadati > Pseudomonadota > Alphaproteobacteria > Hyphomicrobiales > Nitrobacteraceae > Bradyrhizobium > Bradyrhizobium sp. CW1. Next base: position 7,556,666 of record NZ_CP064684.1, on the reverse strand, counting down.
CTCCAGCCCGGCGCGCCCGAACCGCTGTCCCTGTTTCGGGCGGCCCGCGTCGACTACTCGCTGCGCCGGCTCTACCACTACACGGGCACGGATCCAGAGTATTTCCAGAACTTCGTGATCTTCACCAACTACCAGTTCTATGTCGACGCCTTCGCGCAGCTTTGCCAGCAGCGGCTTCAGGCTGGCGAGGCGGGCCTCGATGCCTTCGTCGCTCCAGGCAATGTGATCACGCGCAGCGGCGGCGCGACGACGGGCGTTGCGCCCGCGCGCACGCCGCAGATGCCTGCCTTCCACCTGGCCGCGCCCGGCTATCGTGGTATCACCCTGATCAACATCGGCACCGGTCCGTCGAACGCGCGCAACGTCACCGACCATGTTGCCGTGCTGCGGCCCCATGCCTGGCTGATGCTCGGCCATTGCGCGGGCCTGCGCAACACGCAGCGGCTCGGCGACTACGTGCTCGCCCATGGCTATGTGCGCGAGGACCATGTGCTCGATCGTGAGTTGCCGCTGTGGGTGCCGATCCCGGCGCTCGCGGAGATGCAGGTGGCGCTCGAGGAGGCGGTCGAGGACGTCACCGGGCTCGAAGGATTCGAGCTCAAGCGCCTGATGCGCACCGGCACCGTCGCGAGCGTCGACAACCGCAATTGGGAGATCAGCGGGCCCGATGTCATTCGCCGCTTGTCGCAATCGCGCGCGGTTGCGCTCGACATGGAATCGGCCGCGATTGCCGCCAACGGCTACCGCTTTCGCGTCCCTTACGGCACGCTGCTGTGCGTCTCCGACAAGCCTCTCCACGGCGAGATCAAGCTCGCAGGCATGGCCAGCGAATTCTACCGCCGCCGCGTCGGCCAGCATCTCGAGATCGGCTTAAAGGCGCTGGAACGGCTCAAGCAGCAGGAATCCGAGCGACTGCATTCCCGCAAGCTCCGCAGTTTCGCCGAAGTTGCATTTCAGTAGGCCATGGATTGCCTTTGCTGCTGACAAGCAGCGGGATTTTCGGCATTTTCGGCGCGGGGGTCGACCGGGACGAATTGATGCCACTCATGCGCGACAGGATCATTGGCCATGATCTCGAACGGCTCGCCTTTCGCTTCACCATGCTGAACGACGGCGAGGTCGTGCAGTGCCAGATCAGCGACGCCGCCATGGACGAGCTTGCGGGCATGCAAGGCACCGAAAGCAGCGCGCGGCAGGCCCAGTTCCTGTCGCTGCGCGAGACCATCGAGCGGCTCGCCTCAGACCTCTACGACGAGGCGCCGCGGGTCAGGGGCCATGTGGTGCGGATCTTCACGCGACATTTGCAGCGATAGTGCCGCTCCAGCCTCCGCCGTCATGCTCCAGGACAGTTCATCAGTTGGTCAAGATTTGGTCTTGCCGGGCTTACCTTCCCGCCGGCAGCCATTTCGACGAGCGTCAATTCCTCTAAAGCATTCGCTAACCAAGCAACCGTTTCGCGGCAATCTTAAGACCTGCGAAACCAGACGTTATCCAGCTATGAATTGATGGCCCGTAGAGGTTGGGTCACGAAATGGAGCCTCACGAGTGATCGCGTGACAAAAGACATTGTTGGAATCGACGCGATCCGCGGGCCCGGTCATGACGTCAATCCGAACAAGACGCAGCCAGAGAGTTGGCGGCTTGCAATCGCCGTCGCGATCGGATGTGGACTTGTCGGCCTTGCGCTCCGCTACGTTGCCCGGGAACACGCGACCGATGACGCCATTCAGCATCTGATCCCCTGGTATGTCTTTGCTCGCGATCACGGAGTCGCCGGGCTGGCCGAAGCCTTTACCAACTACACGCCGTTCTACAGCTACCTCCTGCTGATTGCCGCCCGATTTGATTGGCTAGGCGAGCCACTTTCCCTCGTGAAAGCGATCTCGGCAGTATTCGAGTTGGGCTGCGCGATCACTGTGGCCCAGATCGTCTGGCGAGCGACAAAGCTGCCGTTGCGAGCTTCCCTGGCCTTCTGCGCTGTCTGGCTTGCACCGACGGTGATCTTCAACGGCGCGGTGTGGGCGGAGAGTGATTCGATCTGGACGTACTTCACGCTGGTTTCCATCGCGCTGTTCATGCGGGACCGAAATGGCGTTGCGTCATTTGCGATGGCATTTTCGGTGAAGGCTCAGGGCGTGTTCCTGGGACCCTTCGTGCTCGGCATGATTCTGCGCCGCAGGATCCACCCGGCATGGCTCGCCACCGTTCCCGGGATCTATGTGGTTCTCGCCATTCCGGTTCTGGTCGCCGGTAGATCTTTGGCCTCCGTGTTCGCGGTCTATCTGGACCAAGCTCACACCTTCAATCGCCTCACCATGAACGCAGCGAACATCTGGGTGCTGGCTGGCGGACTGCCGTACGCGATCGGAGTCGCCGTCGGCATGGTGCTCGCGGCCGCGAGCGGGCTCGCCTTGTCGATCTTCATCGCGCGCTCTCGACGGGCGGGGCCGGAGTTTATTCTGCTCGTCGCCTGTGTATCGCTCATGCTCATGCCGTATCTGCTCCCGAAGATGCACGAGCGGTACTTCTACGCGTTCGAGCTTGCGTCGATCGCGCTGGCCTGCCTCAATCCGCGCTATGTGCCCTTCGCGGTGATTGCTCAGGTCGACGGCGTGTTATCCTATCTCGCGTTCGAAAACGGAATCGTCCTGGGCGTGCTGCCGGCGGCACTCTGCAACAGCCTTCTCGTGTACTACCTCGTGCATGATCTTTGGCGCGGCGAACGTGGATTTCGCTTTCCGAAGCTTGCTTGGCTCGGCTTCATCGCGTCGACCGCGGGATTGTTCTCCTATCTGGTCATCGAAGGGCCCGGTTTGAACATATCGCCCCTGTACCTGCTCGCCACGGGTCTCGTGACAGCTGCGGCGCTGCTGCTCCTGAAAGAGTCGCGTGGCGACTTGGCCGGCCCGGACCAGTTGCCTTAATCCTGGGCGACCCGCGTCATCGAGCCATCAGCTGTCAAACATGATCACGCTGCGCAGCGTCTTGCCGGCCTTCATGTTGGCAAACCCTTCGTTGATCTCGGAGAGCTTCAGCTTGGCCGAGATCCAGTCTTCCAGATGCAGCCGGCCGCGCAGGTAGAAATCCACCAGCCGCGGCATGTCGACGCGAAAATGGTTCGAGCCCATCGATGAGCCCTGGATCCTGCGCTCGCGCAGGAAGTCGAAGCCGTGCAGCTCGATCTTCTGGCCGAACGGAATCATGCCGACGATGGTGGCCGTGCCGCCCGAGGCGAGCATGCCGAAGGCCTGCTCCGCGGTCTCCTTGCGGCCGAGCACCTCGAAGGAATGATGCACGCCGCCATTGGTGAGATCGCGCACCTGCTTCACGACGTCGCCGTCTGCCGGATTAATGATGTCGGTGGCGCCCAGCTTGGTCGCGAGCTGGAGCTTGGCCGGGTTGGTGTCGATGGCAATGATGCGGCCGGCGCCCGCGATCTGCGCGCCGTTGATCGCGGCCATGCCGACACCGCCGCAGCCGATCACGGCCACGGTCTCGCCGGCCGTCACCTTCGCCGTGTTCACGACCGCGCCGTAGCCGGTGATGACGCCGCAGCCGATCAGCGCGGCCAGATCGAGCGGCATCTCCTTGCGGATTTTGACGATCGCGTTCTCGTGCACCAGCATCTGCTCGGCGAAGGACGAGAGGTTGAGGAACTGATGCAGCTTCTCGGAGCGAGCCCATTGCATCCGATTGGACACCCCCGGCAGCAATTTCACCGTGGTGTCGGTGCAGAGCACCGTGCGGCCCGTGGTGCAGTTGTCGCAGGTGCCGCAGAATACCGAAAGACAGGTGACGACATGATCACCGGGCTTCACATAGGTGACGTCGGAGCCGACCTGCTCGACGACACCGGCCGACTCGTGCCCGAGCACCGCGGGCAGCGGATGCGGATAAAGGCCTTCCATGAAGTGCAGATCGGAGTGGCAGAGACCTGCGGCCGAGGTCCGGATCAGGACCTCGCGCGGGCCGGGCTTCGGCAGGCTGACATCCTCGATGACTAGGGGCTTGTTGACTTCATGGAGGACGGCCGCCTTCATCGAGCACTCCCTATCGCTTTTTTTGCTTCGAACGTGGGTGCAGCCTACGCTGCCAGGACCAGTTCGCCAACCTCGCTCATGCTGCCTGCACGATCGCCGAGCAGCAGCGCCGCGATCTTCTGCTGCACGGCATTTTCCGTCAGCCGGAACGGATCGCTCGGCGACACCCGGTGATCGATCACCAGCCGCGACAACAACAGCCTGCGCGCATCGCCCCGCATGTCGTGAATACGATGCGCCTCCCAGGCGAGCGCGACGGCACCGGCGACATGATAGAGCAGGCTGGTGGCGCGGCGCGCATCGGCCTCATTGTCGGCCTTTCCCGCGACCTCGCGTGCGAAGCCCACCGCACGATCGGTGAGCGTGTGCAGCCGGTCGCGCCAGGCCTGCGGCACCGAGGGGCTGTCATCGAGGCGAGCATGCAGATCGGCGGCCAGCGCGGATTCGGCGCCGTGGCGGCCGACCGCACGCCTCAGCGCATCGATCGCGACGATGTTGCCGGTGCCTTCCCAGACCGAACCGAGATGCGCGTCGCGGAGCAGGCGGGCGGTCGCGAATTCCTCGATATAGCCGATGCCGCCGCGCATCTCGAGCGCATCGCCACAGACCTTTCGCGCATCGCGGGTGGCGCGGAATTTCAAGGTCGGCGTCAGGATGCGCAGCAGTGCGGCCGCATCCTGGCTGCCGGCCTCGGCGCGGTCGAGCGCGTCCGCAGTGAGAAAGCTCATCGACAACGCCTGCTCGACCGGCAGCATGATCTTCAGCATCTGGCGCCGACCTAGCGGCAGGTCGATGATGCGGTTGCCGAACACCACGCGGTTTTTCGCCACCGTCATCGCGTCATGGTAGGCCCGCCGCATCAGCGCGGTGGATTTGACGCCATTTGAGAGCCGCGACGAGTTCACCATCTCGGCCATCTGCACGAAGCCGCGGTCGAGCTTGCCGACCGCGTAGGCGATCGCGCCTTCGAGCTTGATTTCACCCGAGGCCATCGAGCGCGTGCCGAGCTTGTCCTTCAGACGCACGATCCGGTAGTGGTTCTGCGAGCCGTCGTCGAGGAAGCGCGGCATCAGAAACAGGCCGACTCCGCGCGTGCCGGGGCCGGCACCTTCGGGGCGCGCCAGCAGCATCACGATCTTTGCGTCGGCGTTCGAGCAGAACCATTTTTCGCCGGTGAGGCGCCAATGGTCGCCTTCCTGCACGGCCGTCGTGGTCAGCGTGCCGACATCGGAGCCGCCTTCCTTCTCGGTCATGAACTGGCCGCCCTGGGTCAGCTTGCTCATGTCGGTCTGGGTTAGTCCGTCGAGATATTTCGCCTTCAGCGCCTCGCTGCCGAAATTCGCGAGCAGCTTGGCGCAGCCGTCGGTTACGTTGATCGGGCAACCCATGCCGAATTCGGTCTGGTTGAACAGGAAGGTGAAGGCGTGCTTGGCGACGACAGGATATTTGTCCGGCCAGCCCATGATGCCCTTGCGGATCGAGAGCGCGTGGATGCCGAACTCGCCGAAGGCGGCCTTCTCCAGCTCGCGATAGGCCGGGTGGTATTCGATCCACTGCACGTCGCGACCGAACTTGTCGCGCTGGTGCAGCACCGGTGTGTGCCGGTCGGCGAGCCGCGCGCATTCATCGAGCACGCCGCCGGCGAGTTCGCCCAGCCGATCGAGATGCGGCTCGATGTGGCGGAATAGCGTCTCCGGTAGATGAATGCGGAGGAGATCGGTGAGTGCCTGATCGGCGCGGTAGAAATTCATGCCGGTGGTATCGGGAGCCAGCAGTCCGGATGGTGCGGCCGCGACCTGTTTTGGCTGCGCGGGGGCCGGCTGTCGCATGATCATCCTCTTCGTTTCCGCCTTGCGGTCATTTTGCGCTGATTTGGCGCTTGCCGCTTGTGATGATGTCGATCATGCTCCAGTCGCGAAAGCGGATAAAGCCGCAAATTGTCAGGGAGGCATGATCGCCGTGAGGGCGCAATTCGCTCTGCGGAATTATGATCGTCCCGGCTGGTTGTCCGCGCGGACCGTGCATAGATCAGCGGCTTCCCGTCTTCGAGAGATCACGCCATGGAACACCCGAAATACAAGATCGCCCTCATCGTCGGCGCCGGCGAAGGCCTGAGCGCCTCGCTGGCGCGGTTGTTGTCCGCCCAGGGCATCCGCGTCGCGCTGGCCGCGCGAAAAATCGAGAAGCTCGGCGCGCTCTGCAGCGAGACCGGCGCCAAGGCCTATGCCTGCAACGCCACCGAGCCTGATGCGGTCGAACGCCTGTTTGGCCTGGTCGAACGCGAGATCGGCATGCCCGACGTGGTCGTCTACAACGCCAGCGGCCGCGCGCGCGGGCCGTTCGTCGATCTCGTTCCGGCCGACGTGGCGAACGCCATTGCGGTCAGTGCCTATGGCGGCTTCCTGGTGGCGCAGCAAGCGGCCAGGCGCATGCTGCCGAACCAGCACGGCGCGATCCTGTTCACCGGCGCTTCGGCAAGCGTCAAGGGCTATGCGCAGTCCGCGCCGTTCGCGATGGGCAAGTTCGCACTGCGCGGGCTCGCGCAGAGCATGGCGCGCGAATTGTCGCCGCAAGGCATCCATGTCGCCCATTTCGTGATCGATGGCGGCATCAGGAGCGCAGCGCGCACGGAAGCGCCGGAGAAGCCGGATTCAATGCTCGATCCCGATGCCATCGCGGAGAGCTACTGGAACGTGTTGCAGCAGCCGCGCAGCGCCTGGAGCTGGGAGCTGGAGCTGCGGCCCTGGGTGGAGAAGTTTTGAGGCAAGCTGCCGTAGGGTGGGCAAAGGCGCATAGCGCCGTGCCCACTATCAACGACGAAACAGCAATTGGTGGGCACGCTTCGCTTTGCCCATCCTACAAGGGCGGGAATCATGTCCACGGAAACCACCATCGATACCGGCACCAGTGAACTCCTCTGCGTGATCCGCGATCGCGTCGCATTGATCACGCTGAACCGGCCCGAGGCGCGCAACTCGCTGTCGGACGCGCTGACCCCGGCGCTGCGTACGATGATCCGCTCCTGCGGCGAGAACCCCGATGTCGGCGCGCTGCTGATCACCGGCGCCGGCGAAGCGTTCTGCGCCGGCGGCAACGTCAAGGGCATGGGCGCGCATCGCGACCCGAAGAAGCTGGAGATGTCCTTTGACGACAAGGTCGCCGATCTCCAGGAGCGGCAGCGCCTGCTCACCGGCGCGCTGGTGTCGGTGCGCAAGCCGACCATCGCGGCGCTGCCGGGGCCGGCGGTCGGCGCGGGGCTCGCCATCGCCATGGCCTGCGATATCCGCATTGCCGCGCAATCGGCCTTCGTGGCCACCGGCTATGCGCGCATCGCGCTGTCCGGCGACTATGGCATCGCGTGGCTGTTGACGCGCCTCGTCGGCACCGCGCGGGCGCGCGAGCTGCTGTTCACCGGCGATCGGGTCGATGCTGTCAGGTGCGAGGCCATCGGCCTCGTCAACCGCGTGGTGCCCGATGACAAATTGCAGGCGGAGGCCTTTGCACTGGCAAAATCCCTCGCTGAAGGTCCGCGCCTCGCGTTGCGCTACATGAAGGACAATCTCGACGAGGCCCTGCTGTTCGACTTCGAGACCGCGCGCGACCACGAGGCCGAACGTCTGGTTCGCCTGACCACGACCGCCGATCACAAGGAAGCGGTGCAGGCCTTCATCGAGAAACGCAAGGCGGTGTTCACGGGGAAGTAGCGGCGCAAAAATGCCCGGCTCTGGTTTTCGCCAGGCCGGGCTCGAGTGGTGTCAGGCCGAGGCTGAGGGGCTATCGGCCTGACGGGAAAGAGCGACGAGGCGCCAGCTCGCGCAGGGAATGTCTTTCGGTGCGACGGAGATCTCCTTGTCGAAGCGCACTAGCTTCCAGTCGTCCGGATGGTTGACGAAGGCGAAGTCCGATTTACGCGCGACCGAGATCATGGCGGCGTTGGAGCGCAGCGTGTCGCCGAACATGTGGTCGGCGCCGAGCGCGGCCGCGCGGCATTCAAGATTCTTCATCAGCACGGTGGCGATGCCGTGGCCCTGCCAGCGGTCGGCAACCGACAGACCGAATTCAAGCGTCGCGGTTTCGGCATGCAGCGCATAGCGCGCTTCGGCGACGATGGTCTCGAAGCCGTCGACCATCATGGTCGCCACCACGGTAAAACGTTCGCGCTCGCCGATTTGAAGGAATTCGTGCAGCAGGCCCTGCGGCAGTTCGCTGATCGCGCCGAAGAAGCGGTTGTATCGGGACCGCGTCGAGAGCGAGCGAAAATAGTGCTGGAGCTCCTCGGTGTCGCGCGGCTCGACGAAACGAACGCGCAGCGCCTCGCCGTGTCGCGTGCGCAGCGTGTCCGAATATTGCTTCAGATCTTCCAGGCGAAGGGTGCTCATGACACGCGCCCCCAAGGGGACCAAAGGGGAAAGGGACCGCCGGCGCCCCCACAGTCAGGCGGCGCCGGCCTGGCGGCCAATCAGGCCCGCCAGAAGGGTTTGTCGGCCTCGTAGGCGACATCGCTCCAGGACAGTCCGACGTCCTGAAGGTCGCGCGCGGACCAGTTGGTGAGCTCACGCCGGGTCCGGTAACGCTCGTGCCAAACGTGAAGCGTCTCGCCGATCTGGTGGATCAGCCCTGGCGCATGATGATTTGTCATCGAATTCTGGGTCAAAGTAGACATTGCCAGCTCCTGGAGCTAAGTTGACCGCTAATATCTGCTTCCGGGTGCACTGCGACAAACGACAATTTGTACTCTTTCGCATGAAATAACGTCATGTATCCTGCTGCCAGATGACTGCCAGATTGCCCTCCCTGAATGGATTGCGGGCCTTTGAGGCCGCCGCGCGCCATCTCAGCTTCACGCTGGCGGCGTCCGAGCTGAACGTGACCCAGACCGCGATCAGCCACCAGATCCGCAGGCTCGAGGAGGAGCTCGGCATCCGCCTGTTCGTCCGGCAGAACCGCGCGCTGGCGCTGACGGCCGAGGCGCGCGACTATCTGCCGGGCGTCCGCGCCGCCTTCAACGACCTCCGGCTTGCCACCGATCGGCTGCTGCGCAAGGACGATGACAAGGTGCTGACGGTCTCGACGCTGGCTTCGCTCGCCGCAAAATGGCTGCTGCCGCGGCTGACCGATTTCCAGGAGCACCATCCCGGCATCGACGTCCGTATCACGACCTCCACCAGCCTCGTCGACTTCCAGCGCGACAATGTCGATGCCGCGATCCGCTACGGGCGCGGCCAGTGGCCGGGCTTGCGCGCCGACTGGCTGATGGCGGACGAGCTGTTTCCGGTCTGCAGCCCGTCTCTGCTGCGTGGCGACAAGCCGTTGCGCTGTCCCGAGGACCTCAAGAGCCACATGCTGCTGCACACCTCGAACGCCAACAGCGACGACTGGCGGCTGTGGTTGACGGCGGCGGGTCTGCCGGCCGACATCGCCAGGCAGCCCGGCATCACCTTCGACATGATCTTCATGACCATCCAGGCCGCGATCGACGGCATCGGCGTGGCGATGGGGCGGACCTCCTATGTCCAGGACGACATCGCCAAGGGGCGACTAGTGGTCCCCTTCAAGATCGCGCTGCCGGCCGATGCGGGCTTCTACCTGGTCGCGCCGGAGGGGCGCCGCGAAGCGCCGAAGCTCGCCGCATTCCGTGAGTGGATGATCGCGGCAACGCGGAATAAGGCCTGAAATCGTGCCGGCGCATGTCCGCGCAACCTGCTTCTCGCTACAGCTCCACCACGACGTAGTCGCTCTCGATCTTCACGGGTATCGTCTCGGCGACATACGGCCCCTTCACCACGCTTGCACCCGGCTCGACATGGGCCGGGTAGGCCTTCACGCGGAAGCGGCGAGGGTCGCAGTAGGACTGGCCGGTGCGGATGTCGAACTCCCAGCCATGCCAGGGGCAGCGAATGATCTCGCCGAGCTTGGTATATTCGATCTCGCCCGGATCCTTCGATTGCGCGAGCCCGATCAAGGGTCCCTCGCACAGCGCAGCGCCCTGATGCGGGCAGCGGTTCATCAGGCCGAAATATTCACCCTTGATGTTGAAGATTGCGATCGGCCGTCCGTCGATCTCCAGAAATTTTCGCGTGCCGGGCGGAAGCTCGTCGACCGCGGCAATCACATGCCGCGCCATCAACTGATCCCGTACAGCTTCTTCGCATTGCCGAGATAGAAGGCCTCGCGGTCGTCGTCGCTGACGCCCGCGGGCAGCACGCGCGACGGCTCGTCGTAATCCCAGTGCGGATAGTCGGTCGCGAACAGTAGCCGGTCCCAGCCGATCCACTTGATGACATCGAACAGATCCTCGCGCCGCTCCGGATCCTCCATCGGCTGCGTCGTCCACCACACCTGCTCGCGGATATATTCGGACGGCGGCCGCTTGACATGCGGCACCTCGCTGCGCAGGCGCTGCCAGACTTTGTCGAGCCGCCATGCTAGCGACGGCGCCCAGCCGAAGCCGGCCTCGATCATCACCATCTTCAACTTCGGGAAGCGCTCGAACACGCCCTCCAGCACGAGGCTTGCGAGCGCCGATTGCTGGCACTGCGAGTGGCCGACCATCTCCTCGATGTAATAGGAGGGCCAGCCCGACGGCGTGATGGGGTTGCCGCCGAAGCCGAAGGCGTGGACGCCGACGGGAAGGCCGGCCTCTTCCGCAGCCTGATAGATAGGCCAGTAGCGACGCTGGCCGAGCGGCTCGACATTGCGGCTGAGCAGCAGCACCTGCACGAAATTCTTGTCGCCGGCACGCTCGCGGATTTCCGCGGCGGCTGACAGCCCGTCCTCATTGCCGACGACGATGGACGCCTTCAGCCGCTTGTCCTTGCTGGTCCATTTGTCGATCTGCCAGTCGTTGATCGCCGAGCACAAGGCCGCCGAAAGCTCGTGATTGCGGATGCCTTGCCCGGTGTTGAGCGGATTGAGCACGCCGAGCTGCACGTTGTTGGGATCGAGCAGCTGCTTCTGCATGAAGGACAGCGAGGAGCCCTGCGGCCCGCCTTCCGGCGGATAGGCGTCGCGGCGCGAGGCGTTGGGCTGGGCCTTCGGATAGGGCGGGCCTTCCATCATGCCCTGATAGGCATGGACGCCGTACACTTCGAGATGATGCTGCCAGCGTTTGGCCAGGTAGGGATAGAGCTCGGCGCGGGTCGCGCGTGCCGGATGGATGTCGCAGTCCGCGATCGCGGTTTTGACGGCCAGTGGGGAAGCGGCTTCGGAGCTTTCGCGGAACTGAATATTCATCGCCTTGCCTCCTTTGGCAGCGGCTAAGTCAGGCGGGGATAGGTCGCATGCGGATTATCGATCATGATCTTGCGCACGAGATCGGGGGTGAGACCTGCGGGCAGCGCCTCCTGGCCGTCGAACTGCCAGTGCGGATAGTCGGTGGAGAATACGACCAATTCGTCGGACTGCATATGATCAAACAGGCGAATTAATGTCGCCTCATCCGGCGGTGCATCGAATGGCTGCAACGAGAAGCGGATGTTGCTGCGCACAATGTCCAGCGGCGCGCGATCAACCCACGGCGTCTCCATCCGCACCCCACGCCAGAACTTGTGCAGGCGCCATAGAAATGGGGAGATCCAGGACACCCCGGATTCAAGCATCACCATCTTCAGCCGCGGATATTTGACGAACACGCCCTCGACGATCAGGCTGGTGAGCTGGGTCTGGAACGCCTGGGCCTGACCGGCATAATCCTCGATGTGGTAGGAACCCCAGCCCACGGCGGTCGGCGGATTGTGATAGGCGGAACCGGCATGAATGCCGATCGGTAATTCCAGCCGTTCCGCCGCCTCGTAGATCGGCCAGAGCGCGCGCTTGCCGAGCGGCGTATCGCCCATCACGAGCATCAGCACCTGCACGAAGCGGCGGTCCGTCGCACAGCGCTCGATCTCGGCGACGGCCTTCTCGACGCTTTGGGTGGGGATCACGATCGAGCCGCGCAGCCGCGGATCGCGATCGAGCCATTCCTTCACGAGCCAGTCGTTCAGCGCGCGGCAGAAGGCGGCCTGCAGATCCTCTGAAAACACCATCTGCACGCCGTAGAGCGGATTGCAGATGGCGTGCGAGAGCTGGAAGGGATCGAGCACATGGCGCTGCATGTCCGCCAGGCTTTCACCCGGCTTGCCGCTTTCGGGGCGCCAGTCGGGCCGCGCCGTGATCGGCGAGTTCTGCGGGTAGGATTGCGAGATGAGATCGACCATGCCGCGCGTCGTCACCTGATCGCGCCAATACTCGTTCAGGTACGGCAGCAGGCTGGTCAGATGCGGCACGGCCGGATGCACATCGCAATCCACTCCGCCGGCGATCAGGGACGCCATGACGTGTCCTTCACGTTTCCTCGTCGCGTCTTTCCCGCGGGCAGAGCTTGGCCGCTCCGCCCTTTGGCCGCCATTCAAGCAGGCCTGCCCGTTGGCTGCAACTCGGCCAACGGCGCTGTCATATGCTAGAAAGGCCGAGCTCGGTTGCGAAGCAATAAGGGGTCAAGGAATGAAAGAGCTCGTCGGCATTGCGGAACAGGTCGCAGCGAAGCTGATCGCGCGCAAACAGACCATTGCTGTTGCGGAATCCTCGACCGGCGGCCTGATCTCGGCCAGCCTTCTCGCGGTGCCCGGCGCGTCCGCTTATTTCCTCGGCGGGGCCGTGGTCTACACTCGCGATGCCAGGCGCGTGCTGATGGATATTTCGGACGAAGGAATGAAGGGCTTTCGTTCCTCCTCGGAGCCCTACGCGCAATTGCTGGCCGGGCAGATGCGCAGCCGTTTCAACTGCGATTGGGGCCTGTCGGAGACCGGGGCGTCCGGTCCCACCGGCAATCGCTACGGCGATGCGGCGGGCCACAGCTGCATGGCGGTCGCCGGGCCCGCAGTCGAGGTGATGACGCTTGAGACGGGCAGCAACGACCGCTTGGCCAATATGCAGACCTTTGCAGCGACAGCGCTGAAATTGCTGCTGAAGAATCTGGAGCGGTGAGCTCGCGGCCTCCCGAATATCTGGCTGTGCCGGAGAATGTGTGGTGTGACGCGCTCTTTACCGCGACACGTGCGCCGACACCGCCAGCCACGTCCCGTTCGTCTTCGCCCAGCAATCGGTATAGCGCCCGGTGGCCTGCTGGCCGTCCGCATTGGTGTAGCTCGTTGCCGCGTGGATGATGGCGAAATCACCCATGATACGGATGATGACGTCGTGCTCTCTGAGGTTTCGGATCGCAATCGGCCGCGCCGTCTGCTTCAGGAAGGCCTCGCGATCGACCAGCGTCTTGTCGGGATTGGAGCAGTAGAACTCCGGCGCCAAAATCTCGTCGAAGCGCTTGACGTCGCAATTCTGCACCGAGGCCACATAGTCGCGGTTGAGCGCGGTGAGCTGTTCGAGGTCGTTGCTCATGGGGTTTCTCTCAGTCATTGAACAAGGGCGGCGGCACGAACCCGCCGAACTCGCGTTCGATCAGCTCGGCGAGCTTCAACGGCGTGTGGTCCTCGAGGAAGGGCCCGATGATTTGCACGCCGACCGGCAGGCCGTCCTTCGATAGGCCGAGTGGAACAGCCGTTGCCGGCAGGCCCGTCAGCGTGGCGATGCCGGGCCACGCAAGCTGGTCCGGATAGGCGTGGTCCTTGCCATCGATGTTGATTCGGCGCTTTTCCTGCTCCGGCGAATGATCATGCGGATAGGCCGGCGTGGGCATGATCGGACAGATCACCGCATCGAATGTCTTGAACAATTGCCGCCATTGCGCGCGCAGGCCGGCGCGGGCGCCCTCGTCGAATACCCAGGCCTGATGCGTGCTGGTGATACCACGCAGCCGTTCGGCAGCGAGACTCTTGTCGTCGGGTGAGAGCTGCGCTGCACCGGCACGCGCGCGCGCGAGATTGTCCGGCGGAAGGAAGGCGCCGAGGAAGCTCATCAGCATGCGCATGTAGAGGCGAGAAGCCTCCGTGAAGTCCGGAAACAGCGGACTTTCGCGCGCGACGCGCGCGCCCGTGCCCGTCAATTGCCCCGCCAATTTTTCGATCGCGCCGCGAATATCTGCATTCGCAGGCAGCAGCGGATGGCTGTCGATCACCAGCACCCGGAAATCCTTCAGCGCGCGGTGTCGCGCCTCCGGCAGCGCGAGCTTGTATCCGATGCCCAGGTCCAACGGATCGGGGCCTGCCATCACGTCCAGGAGCAGGGGCAGGTCGACTGCGCTCCGCGCCATCGGACCGATCACCGCCATATCGCGCTCCATCGGGATGGCTGGAAAGGGCGGCGGCGTGTGGCCACGCGTTGGACAGAGATTGTAGGTCGGCTTATGCGCATAGACCCCGCAATGGAAGGCGGGCACGCGCAACGAGCCGCCGATGTCGGACCCAAGCGAGAGTGGTCCGTAGCCTGCCGCGAGCGCCGCAGACGAGCCGCCCGACGAGCCACCCGGCGTGCGGCCGAGATCGAACGGATTGTTCGTCGTGCCGTAGATCTCGTTGTAGCTCTGCCAATCCGCCAAGCCCACGGGGACGTTGGTCTTGCCGAGGATGACGCCACCGGCCTCCTTGACCCGGGCGATCGACAGCGCGTCCTCCGCCGGCTTGAAATCTTTCTGCGGCGTCCAGCCCCAGGTCGTGGGCAGGCCGGCGATGTTGTAGGATTCTTTCACAGTGATGGGGAGACCGAGCAGCGGCTTTCGCTCGCCGCGCGCCAATGCGGCGTCTGCCTCGCGTGCGGCGTCCAGCGCACGGTCGAAATCCCGGACGCAGATCGCGTTGACCTTGCTGTCGTGCCGTTCGATGCGGTCGATCGCATCCTGCGTGAGCTCGACCGCGGAAACCTTCTTGGCCGTCAGTGCCGCCGACAGCTCGACCGCGCTCTTGAAGCTCCATTCGGATTTGGCCATCCCGCATCTCCTGTTCTTAGCGTGGAACAATGATGCGCAGTTTGGCCCAGCACCGCAACCGCCGTTTGATCGCGATTGACATCTGAGCAAGACGGAACGCGGTGAGCCAAGCAACCACTCGCAGTCATCGCCCGGCTTGACCGGGCGATCCAGTATTCCACCGGCGCCGATTGGACACGGACAGGTCGCGGCGTGCTGGATGCCCGGTCAAGCCGGGGCATGAAGGCGTCCTACGCCGCTCCGATCAATATCCCCACCGCCAGCACGATCGCGCCGCCGAGCACGATCTGGAACACGGCCTGGAGGAACGGCGTGTCCATGTAGCGCGCGCGGATGAAGGCGATCGCCCACAATTCGAAGAACACGACAATTCCGGCGATTCCCGTCGCGATCCAGAATGCGTTGGCCCAGCTATCGGGCACGAGATAGGGCAGGGTGTGCCCAAGCCCGCCTAGCGTCGTCATCAAGCCGCAGGTGAGACCGCGCAGCCAGGGCGAACCACGCCCGGTCAGCGAGCCGTCATCGGACAGCGCTTCCGCAAAGCCCATGCTGATGCCGGCACCGATCGAGGCGGCGAGGCCGACCAGAAATGTTTGCCAATTCTGATGCGTGGCGAAGGCAGCCGCAAACAGCGGCGCCAGCGTCGAGACGGAGCCGTCCATCAGGCCGGCGAGACCTGGCTGCACATATTGCAGCACGAACATGCGCCGGTTGGTGCGGTCTTCCTCGGCGCGCACGTCTGAACTCAGGATCCGATCCGTCAGCTTCGCCGCCACCTCTTCGTGGCCCTTCTCGGCCTCGGCCAGATCGCCGAGCAGGCGGCGCACGCCGACATCCTGCGCCTGTTCAGCGGCCTTCACGTAAAAGCGCTCGGCCTGCAATTCCATTGTCTCGACCTCCTTGCGGATGGTGTCGAGCGACAGGTTTTTGGTGAGCCAGACCGGACGGCGGCGCAGGAAGCCTTTGACGTCCTCGCGGCGGATCGGGGGCAAATGCGGACCGAAGCGCTGCTCGTACATTTCCAGCAGCATGTGGCGATGGCCGCGCTCTTCCTCGGCCATCTGTTCGAAGATCTTGGCGGAGTCCGGATAGCGCTCCTTCAAGTCTTCGGCGAAGCTCATGTAGATGCGGCTGTCCTCCTCCTCGGAGGAGATTGCGACCGCAAGCACCTCGCGCTCGGTCAGATCGGCAAAATTCTTCACGGCGGCCCTGTCTGATTAGTTTAGAATAATTCTAAACTATATAGGGCGCTTGGGTTACCGGGTCAAACCACGCCGCGGCTCTTCGCCAGGAAATCGAGCAGCAGGCGGCTCACCTCGGCCGGCTGCTCCTGCTGCACCCAGTGACCGGCGCCATCGACGAGGTGGCAGCCCAGCAGCTTCGTGCAGGCCCGCGCCTGCATGGCCTCGAATACGCCGGGACGCTGATAGGTGCCCCAATCCTGCTTGCCCGAGATGAAGCAGGAGGGGATGTCGATGTTGCGGCCGGCCAGCAATTGGAGCTGGCTGTTGAATGCGCCCGATGTGCCGCAGCGGTACCATTGCAGGCCGCCCTGGAATCCAGTGCGGCCATATTCGGCGCTGTAGTAGCCGAGCTCGCGGTCGGGCAGCCATTGATTGGCGGCGATTGCGGCCTGCGAGGGCATCTCCTTCGCGACCGTCTCGGCCATGGTCTCGTTCAGGTCCATCACATAATAGGTCGGCAGCTTCGCAAGCTCGTTCGCCGACCAGGATTTCAGCGGATATGGCTTGTTGTCGGTCCAGTCCGCGCTCTTGTGATGATAGTAGGCGCGCAGGAAATCATGCACGCCCTGTGGCGCGCGGTGCATGTCGGCATTGGCCGGGCGTGTCGCATAGTACCATTGATAATGCTTGCGTGGACGCGGCAAGGCGGCGAGCTCGCGATGCACGGGGTCTTCGGCCGCTGGCTTTACCGGCGTGTCGACCGTGTTGAACGGCAGCGGCGGCGCTCCGCCGAATGGCGCGCTCATCATCGTCACCGAACGAAATACGTCGGGCCGCATCAGCGCGCACCAGGCCGCGACTGGGCTGCCGAAATCATGTCCGACCACGTCGACTTGCCTGTAGCCGAACGCCGACACCAGCCCGAGCGCATCCCGCACCAGGTTGAAGAGCGAAAAGGGCGCGAGATCGCCGTCATACTCCGCGCTCCATCCCGTCGTCCGGCCATAGCCGCGCTGGTCCGGCGCGATCACGTGATAGCCAGCCGAGCTCAGCGCCGGCATCACCTTTCGCCAGGAGAAGGCAAGCTCGGGAAAGCCGTGCAGCAGCAGGGTGCAGGGCCGCCCCTTGGTCTCGAAGCCGGCCTCCAGCACATGCATGCGCAGGCCGTTGATATCGTCGACATAGCGTGAGCGGATGCCGGCGGGGAGCGGGATGTCGGGGAGCATTGTCATTTGCTTTCTCCACACGGGTGGAATCGTAAGGAGGGCAAAGGCGCGCTTCGCGCGCCGTGCCCACCATCATTCTACAACGCGTTTGGCATGGTGGGCACGCTTCGCTTTGCCCACCCTACGATTGCGCCATTCGACTACACCGCCGCGCATACGAAGCCACTGCCCTTGCGCCGGATCTTCCCAACGGACGGCGACGGGAAATGCGCGGTGCAGCACAGCGTGTCGGTGTCGCAATAGCGTTCCAGGAAGCTGCGGCGCGTCGTTGCCGCCCTGGCTTGATCGAGGTCGAACTTGACCGACAGCTCCGGATAGAGCGTCTGGATCGGTGAGTGCATGAGGTCGCCGGAGAACACGGCGTCGTCCTTGCCGTGGCCCATCGTGATGGCGATATGGCCCGGCGTGTGGCCCGGCGTCGGCAGGATGCGGACGTGATCGCCGATCTGGTGATCGTTGCCGACAAGCTCGTGGCGTTTGGCCTCGACCACCGGCAGCACGCTGTCGGCGAAGGGCGGCACCTCCGCCTTCGCGTTCTGCTCGGTCCAATGATCGAACTCCTGCTTGGCGAAGACGTAGCGCGCTTTCGGGAAGGTCGGCACCCAGCGGCCGTTCTCCAGACGCGTGTTCCAGCCGACGTGATCGACATGCAGATGCGTGCACATCACGAAGTCGATGTCGTCAGGCGAGAATCCGGCAGCGTTGAGTCCGCGCAGATAGGTGTCGTCGGTCTTCATGTTCCATTTCGGGCGCTGCGGCCGCGGCTTGTCGTTGCCGATGCAGCTGTCGACCAGAATGGTGTGGTGCGGCGTCTTGATCACATAGGACTGGAAGCACAGCATCAATGTGTCGCCGTCATCCAAGGCTTTCGCCTCCCTCATCCACGCGCGGCTCTCGGCCAGCAGCTCCGGTGTCAGCCCCGGCAACATCTCCAGCGCCGGGACGAACGAGGTTTCCTGCTCGATGATGCGATGGATGGTGAGATCGCCGACCGCGTATTTCAGGCTCATATGAACTCCCGCGCTTTACGCCGCCGGCGGCACCGAGATCTTCACGGAGGGCCGCTCGAGCATCTTTTGATGGAAGGCATCGAGCTTCGGATAGGCCTTGCGCCAGCCGCAATCGGCGAAGCGGAAGTCGGCATAGCCGAGCACGCAGACGAGGCCGATCTGCGAGATGTCGAACGGACCGTTGAGGACATCGGGCATGTTCTCGAAGCGCGCCATGCCGGTCCAGGCCCGATTCCAATGGTCGTCCGACCACGCCTGCCATTGCAGGCCCTGCGGTCGCACCATCTTCTCGTAGCGGCACAGCAGCATGGAATCGAGCATGCCGTTGATCAGGGAATGATTGGTCTTGGCCTTCCAGCGCCGCGGACCGTAATCGGGGATCAGGCTGCCGCCGGCCATCTCGTTGAGGTATTCGACGATGACATACGAGTCCAGGATGACGTCGCCGTCATTGGTGATCAGCACCGGCAGCTTTTTCAGCGGCGTGATGCGTGAATAGTCCTCGTTGGCCGTGCCGGGCGCGACGCTCGCCGGCGTGAGTTCGATCTTGTCGATCAGCCCGAGCTCGATCGCGGCGATGCGCACCTTGCGGGCAAAGGGCGAGGCGGGGGAGAAGGTGAGCTTCATGGGACAATTCCCTGCGATCGGTCTTGAGCAAATGGTGTCTCGTCCGTCATGGCCGGGCTTGACCCGGCCATCCACGCGCTTCCGCGTGGCTAGACTGTGAGACGTGGATGCCCGGGACAAGCCCGGGCATGACGACGAGTGTGCGCTGGCCGAGGCTTACGCCGCGACGATCTCCTGGCGCTGCTCGCCAAGACCCTCGATGCCGAGCGTGATGACGTCGCCGACATTGAGGAAGGTCGGCGGCTTCATGCCGAGGCCGACGCCGGGCGGGGTGCCTGTCGTGATGATGTCGCCCGGCAGCAGCGTCATGAGCTGCGAGACATAGGAGATGCACTTGGCCATCGAGAAGATCATAGTCTTGGTCGAGCCGGTCTGACGACGCTGGCCGTTCACGTCGAGCCACATCGGCAGGTTCTGCACGTCCTTGATCTCGTCCTTGGTGGCGAGCCAGGGGCCGAGCGGGCCGAACGTGTCGTGCGACTTGCCCTTGGTCCACTGACCCAGGCGCTCGATCTGGAAGGCGCGCTCGGAGACGTCGTTGCAGACGCAGTAGCCGGCGACGTGGTTGAGCGCGTCGGCTTCCGAAACGTATTTTGCGCGGGTGCCGATGATCGCGGCGATCTCGACCTCCCAGTCGAGCTTGGTCGAGCCGCGCGGCTTCTCGATGGCGTCGTTCGGGCCGGACAGCGAGGTGTTGGCCTTCATGAAAATGATCGGCTCGCTCGGGATCTCCGCGCCGGTCTCCTTGGCGTGGTCGCTGTAGTTGAGGCCGATCGCCACGAATTTCGACATGCCGGTAACGGGGGCGCCGAACCGCGGCTTGCCGGAGACGGCGGGCAGCGAGGCGGGATCGAGCGCCGCCAGCTTCTTCAGGCTCTCGGGCGAATAGGCCTCGCCGGTCAGGTCCTTCACATGCGCCGATAGGTCCCGCAACTGGCCGGATTTATCGATCAGGCCGGGCTTTTCCGCACCCTTCTCGCCATAACGAACAAGCTTCATTCTCGTTTCTCCCTGGAATGGACCGATCGGTTAAACAGCTTCATGGAACAGGGCGGCGGGAAATTCAACCGCTCAAAGAGGGCGCATTGCAGCCCTCTCGATTCGGGAGGTTCGTCCGGGCACGAGACTAGGCCAGCGCCTCGAACCTGAATGCGTCCCCATCCCGCTTGATGTGCCCGGCCGAAAAGTGCCCGCCGATCACCAGCGTCGGGGTGTCGGCAAACCGGCCGAACAATTCGCGCCGCGTCGCGGCAGATTGGCTCTGATCGGAATCCGCGTTCGAGGACCAGCCGAGATGCGCCATCTGGCAGGGATGATGGGCGACGTCGCCCGTCAGCAGTCCCTGCTCGCCGTCCGACCGGATCAGAACGCTCATATGCCCGGGGCTGTGGCCGGGGGTTGGGATCATGCTGATCTCCTCGCTGAGCCGGTGGTCGCTCGCGACCAACTCCGCCCGGCCGGCATCGACGATCGGCTTCACGGAATCGACAAACACGGCCTGCTTGTCCGGCTCGGTGGAGTGGTCGCGCCAGTGCTGGTATTCGGTCTTGCCGAAGACGTAGCGCGCGTTGGGGAAGCTCGGCACCCATTTGCCGTCGACCCATTTCGTGTTCCAGCCGACATGATCGACATGAAGATGCGTGCACAGCACGGTATCGATGCTGTCGGGCGGAAAGCCCGCCGCAATCATCGTCTCCAGGAATGGTGTGGTGCGATTGTTCCAGGTCGGGACGTTGCGGCCCTGCTTGTCGTTGCCAAGTCCGGTATCGACCACGATGCGGCGCGAAGGAGTTTCGAGCACCAGCGAATGGATCGACATTTTCAGCCGGCCTTCTTCCGTGGCGAAATGCGGGATCAGCCAGGGCAGCTTCCGGATTTCATCGTTGGTTGCTGCCGGGAGGATGAAGCGG
The DNA here is from genome assembly GCF_023100665.1 of Bradyrhizobium sp. CW1. Lineage (NCBI taxonomy): Bacteria > Pseudomonadati > Pseudomonadota > Alphaproteobacteria > Hyphomicrobiales > Nitrobacteraceae > Bradyrhizobium > Bradyrhizobium sp. CW1. The sequence goes on along the minus strand of NZ_CP064684.1, from coordinate 7,535,808 downwards.
GTTGAACCCACCGTCTCCATCTCGACGAGTTTGGTGATCTTGACCCTGCCGACTTTCCACTGCATCCGGCGCATCCCCATGTTCTTGTTTGATGTTCTTGCTTTGCGGGGGAACATGCGCAGTTTCGCCCTCAGGCGCAATGGATCATCTGACGCCGTGCGGCGTTATCGCGGGAACCCAGGGAAAGACAAAGGGCCAGCCATGCCAGAGCTTGCGATTTCCGCGGAGAAGGTCGCCTTCATCATCGAAAAGGCGCGTGAATTCGACGTCAAGCAGGCGGATTCCGATCCGGATTCCGGCTCGAATGCGACTGATGACGATGCGGTCGACGTCCTCGAGGATGACGGCTCCGATCCGGTCGTCAACGAACTCGGAAGTTTCATCGTGGCCATGAACGAGGACGAGCAGATCGATCTCGTCGCGCTGACCTGGCTCGGCCGCGGCGACGGCACGATCGACGATTGGGACGATTTGCGCGCACGCGCCGTGGAAGCACGCGCGGAGTATCGCAGTCCCCGGCGCGAGACGGCGCATTATCTGCTCGGTGAGCCGATGCTGGGCGATCTGCTCGCCGACGGGCTCGATGAATTCGGCGTCGACTGGACCGACGGAGACCTGGTGGCCGATTCATCCGCTCCAAGCCAGCGGGACGAAGACGAGATCACCAAGCAGCGGTGATTCCGGCCGATATCAGCGCGCGCAGTCGACCACCACGGTGCCGAGCTTGTCGCCTTTCTCGACGGCGACATGGGCCTGCGCCGTCTCCGACAGCGCAAACTGCGCCGCGACATTGTGGATTCGCGGCCCCGCTGCCAGCCATTTCGAGATGTCGGCCTGCGCCGCCGCAAGCAGCGCCGGCGGCAGCGCGAACAAGACGAGCGAGCGGAGCGTGATGCACTTCTCCATCAGCTCGCGCATCGGCACGGTCGGCGTGCGGTTGCCGTTCGTGGCGTAGACCGCGATTGTCGAATTCATGGCCATCAACTTCAGGGTCGTCGCGATGTTGCCGCCGAAATCGACATCGACCAATTGGTCGACCCCGCGTCCGCCGGTGAAGGCCATGGCCTTGGCAACGACATCTTCGTCCCTGTAATTGACCACGAGATCGGCACCGGCTTGTCGCGCATGCTCGCCTTTTATCGCCGAGCTGACGGTCGCGATCACCTGCGCGCCGCCCCATTTCGCGAGTTGCACGGCGTAATGTCCGACTGCACCCGCGCCGCCGGTGACCAGCACCGACTTGCCGACGATCGGCCCGTCCGCAAACAGGGAGCACCACGCCGTCATTGCGGGAATGCCCAGCGTCGCGCCTTCCGCAAAAGAGAGATTGTCCGGCAACGGCGTCACCAGATGCTCGGCAAGCGCGATATATTCGGCCGCGGTGCCAAAGGCGCGGCCGTTACGCTGGCCGTTGAACAGCCAGACCCTGTCGCCGATCTTGAACCGCGTCGCGCCATCGCCGATCTGGTCGATAAAGCCCGCGCCATCGCTGTTCGGAATGACGCGCGAAAATTCCTTGGCGCGATAGCCGCCCCCGCGCCGGCCGACATCGGCCGGATTGACGCCGGAGGCTTCCAGGCGAATACGAACTTCGCCTGGACCTGCGACCGGCGTGGCCATCTCACCATAGGTGAGGACGTCCGCCGCCGGTCCTGTCTCCTCGTACCAGACCGCCCTCACAGCGTTCCCGGGAAGGCACCGCCATCGAGCAGAAGGTTCTGCCCGGTGATGAAGCCGGCCTTGGCGCCGCACAGGAATGCGCAGGCATAGCCGAACTCCTCGGGATCGCCGAAGCGGCCCGCGGGATTGAGCTTGGCGCGCTCGGCCAGAACCTGGTCCGGCGTGATGCCGCGCTTCTCGGATTCCCCCTTCGCGGTGCTGCGCAGGCGATCGGTCTCAAACGGGCCCGGCAGCAGGCCGTTGATGGTGACGTTGTTGATCACGGTCTTGCGCGACAGGCCGGCAATGAATCCGGTGAGGCCGGCGCGCGCGCCGTTGGAGAGACCGAGGATGTCGATCGGCGCCTTCACCGCCGCTGAGGTGATGTTGACGATGCGGCCGAACTTGCGGGCCATCATGCCGTCCACCGTCGACTTGATCAGCTCGATCGGGGTCAGCATGTTGGCATCGATCGCCTTAATCCAGTCGTCGCGGGTCCAGTTGCGGAAATCGCCGGGCGGAGGTCCGCCGGCATTGTTGATCAGGATGTCCGGCTCGGGGCAGGCCTTGAGCACGGCCTCGCGGCCCGCCGGCGTCGTGATGTCGCCGACGATCTCGGTGACGGTCACATCAGGATAGGCTTTGCGGATGTCGTCGGCCGTCTTCTTCAGGGCCTCGGCGCCGCGCGCGGTCAGCGTGACGTGAACGCCGGCCTCGGCCAGCGAGATGGCGCAGGCGCGTCCGAGGCCTTTGCTGGATGCGCAGACGATGGCGCGGCGGCCTTTGATCCCAAGATCCACTGTTTCACTCCCGTAATGTCAGGCAGGTTTTTAGAGCCGCTATTCTAGCCAACCTTGGCGCCGCTGATAAGGGATTGGCTCGCATCAAAATGCATGCACGCTTGCGCGGCGATGCAAATGCGCCTCATCAGATGCGCCGCTCCTGCTTGAGACGGTCGATCGCGGAGGCCGCCTCCGGCGGCAGCGACTTGAAGCCCATCTGGCCGACCGTCGAGAACAGCGGCCGCAGATGCGAACCGGCGAGGAACGGCGGCTGCCGGTTGGCCGGCACGATCTGGTCGAACACCAGCACCAAGGTGGTGGCGACGAGGCCGACCCTGATGGCGCCGAGCGCGGCGCCGCCGAGGCGGTCGCCGATGCCGGCGTCGCGTATCGTGTCGCTCAGCGCCAGCCGGCCGAGATGTCCAAACAGCATGCCGACCACCACGAAGATGCCGAAGAACCAGATCCAGTTCTGCAGCAGCGGCGCATTCGGATTGCCCGCGACCTGCGGGACGATCAGCGGCATCAGCGCAACCGCGATGGGGGCGGCGAGGAGATAGGCCAGGATCGTCATGGCGCTGCCGAGCAGGCCGGTCCTGAAACCGAAGCCGATCGCGATGGCGAGCGCCGCATAGACGGCGAGATCGAAACTGTTCATGCGCGGGAGCCTGCCATGGAACGAGTGAACGCAGAACCGATCATTCCGGTTTCAGATCGTTAAAATCGTCTGTATTGATGGCCAAAACCGATGACCCCAAAGCTCAGGGACGCGCCCAATGTCAGACCTATTCGACGTCAGTCGAGAAACCATCCTCGTCACAGGTGCGAGCCAGGGCTTGGGGCGGCAATTTGCCCGGGTGTTGGCGGCACATGGCGCGGCCGTCGCGCTCGCGGCGCGGCAGACCGACAAGCTGAAGAGCCTGGAAGACGAGATCCGCGGCAACGGCGGCCGCGCCGCCGCCGTCGCGCTCGACGTCACCGACATCGCATCGATCGCCAGGGCCCTCGATGCCACGGAAGCCGCGCTCGGCCCGGTCACGGTGCTGATCAACAATGCTGGCATCGCGATCGAAAAGCTCGCGACCGAGCAGACCGAGGCCGATTGGGACGCGGTGATGGGCGCCAATCTCAAGGGCGCCTATTTCCTCGCGACCGAGATCGCGCGCCGCATGATCGCGAGCAAGCAGGCAGGCAACATCGTCAACATCGCCTCCGTGCTCGGCACCGGCGTGCTGAAGGCGGTGTCGCCTTACGCGATCTCCAAGGCCGGCATCATCCAGGCGACCAAAGCGATGGCGCTGGAGCTTGCGGGGCAGAACATCCGCGTCAACGCGCTGGCACCCGGCTACATCGACACCGAGATGAACCACGCGTTCTGGGCGACGCCGCCGGGCGAGCGCCTGACCAAGCGCATTCCCCAGCGCCGCATCGGCGCCGAGTCCGATCTCGACGGCGCGATCCTGCTGCTGGCCTCGAAGGCCTCGCGGTACATGACGGGCAGTGTGGTGACGGTGGACGGCGGGTTCTTGCTGAATTGAGAAGCTGCTATCGTCCCGGCCCCCCATGCGCAATTGCGCACTAGGCCGGGACGACGAGGTAGAGTCACCGCATCTCGCCCCTGATCATATCCGCCGCCTTCTCGCCGATCATGATCGCCGGCGCATTGGTGTTGCCGCCGATCAGTGTCGGCATGATCGAGGCGTCGACGACGCGCAGACCTTCCACGCCGTGCACCTTCAGCGCCGGATCGACCACGGCCATCGCGTCGGTGCCCATCTTGCAGGTGCCGACGGGGTGATAGACGGTGTCGACACGCGCGCGCAGGATGGCGCGGATATCGTCGTCCGTTCTCACATCGGACGTGAACATGTCCTTCTTCTGCAACGCGCGCATCGCGGGCGTCTCCATCAGCCTTCGCGTCGTCTTGAAGCCCGCGACCATCGTCTCGAGATCCTCCGCCTCGCCCAAGAAATTCGGATCGATCAGCGGCGCTGCCAGCGGATCGGCGCTTTTCAGCCAGACGCTGCCACGGCTCTTCGGCCGCAACAGGCAGACATGGCACGAGAAGCCCGCCTCCTTGTGCTTCTTGCGGCCGTGGTCGTCGAGCGTCGCGATGATGAAGTGCAGCTGGATGTCGGGCACATCGAGGTCGGCCCGGGTCTTCAGGAAGCCGCCACACTCGGCGAAATTGGTGGTCATCAGGCCGCGCCGCTCCCGGCGGTATCGTTGGATGGCGCGGAGCAGGGATGGTAGCCGGCCGAGCGACGAATGGACGAAGTGTGGATAGTCGGAGGCGTAGACGAACACGAAATCCGGATGATCCTGCAGATTGCGTCCTACGCCCGGCAAATGATGCACGACGTCGATCCCGTGGGCGGCAAGCGCCTTGCCGTCGCCTATGCCCGACAGCATCAGCAATTGCGGTGACTGGAAGGCGCCGGAGGCGAGGATCACCTCGCGACGGGCGCGTAGCTTCTTTGTCTGCTTGCCCTGGACATATTCGATGCCGACCGCGCGCCCACTTTCGAACAGGATGCGCGTGGCATGCGCCTGCGTCTCGACACGCAGATTGGCGCGCTTGTCCATGTGGGGATGCAGATAGGCGCGCGCCGCGCTCCAGCGCTCACCATTGTGCTGGGTCACCTGGTAGCTGCCGAGCCCTTCGTGATCCTCTTCATTGAAGTCCTCGCGGATGCGGAACTGCGCCTCGCGGGCGGCCTGATGGAAGATGTCGTGGATCGGATTGTCCGCGCGCAGTCTGTTGACATGCAGCGGGCCGCCCTTGCCATGATAGGCGCCGTCGAAATCGGCGTTGTTCTCCGAGCGGTTGAAATAGGGCAGCACGTCGGCATATGACCAGCCGGCATTGCCGAGCGAGGCCCAGTGGTCGTAGTCCCATTTGTTGCCGCGGATATAGACCATGGCGTTGATCGCCGAGGATCCGCCGAGTCCCTTGCCGCGCGGTTGATAGCCGATCCGGCCGTTCAATCCCTTCTGCGGCACGGTATCGAAACCCCAGTTCGCCGCCTTGTATGGCAAAGCCAGTCCGAACGGCGTGGTGATCCGCCAATTGTCGTTCCGACCGCCGGCATCGAGCAGCGCCACGGATGTCCCCGCATCCTCCGACAGCCGCCCCGCCACCGCGCAGCCGCCGGAGCCCGCGCCCACGACGACGAAATCGAATGTGTCCGTCACTGATGTTTCCCCCTGCATTCATTCTTTCCGTCATTGCGAGCGCAAGCGAAGCAATCCAGACCTTTGCCGCGGAGGGATTCTGGATTGCTTCGCTGCGCTCGCAATGACAGGTGCTGAAACCTACGACACGAATCGCATCATCTTCTCCAGCCGCGCGATCTTGCCGCCATAAGGCGGATAGAGGTCGGCGAGGCGGTTGAATTTCGAGCGGTAGAACACCGGCTTCAGCTTGCCGAACGTGCGAAAGCCCCATTCGCCGTGATAGGCGCCGGTGCCGGATGCGCCGACGCCGCCCATCGGCTGGTTGATTTGCGCGAAGTGGAACAGACAGTCGTTGACCGTGACGCCGCCGGAGACGGTGCGCGCCAGCACCTCGTCGCGCGCAACGCGGTCCTTGCCGAACCAGTACAACGCCAGCGGCCGGTCGCGGGCGTTGACGAAGGCGATGGCGTCGGCCGGGTCGCGATAGCCGAGCACGGGGAGCACGGGGCCGAAAATCTCCTCCTGCATGGCCGCCATGTCTTCGCTCGCGCCCACGATCAGCGTCGGCGGGAATTTGCGGTGCGCCTTCCAGTTGGGATCGTCCGGCTTCGCCGGCTGCAGGATCTTTGCGCCGCGACGTGCCGCATCGGAGACGAGATTTTCCAGCCGCGCATAATGCCGGTCGGAGATCACGGAGGTGTAGTCCTTGTTCGAGGGGTCGGTGCCGAACATGCGTCGCATCTGCGCGCGAACTTTTTCGGCAAAGGCCTGCAACGCGCGCTCGGGCACCAGCACATAGTCGGGCGCGATGCAGGTCTGCCCGGCATTGAGCAGCTTGCCGTAGGCGATGCGCTCGGCGGCCTCTTCGAGATCAGCCGAGGCGTCGATGATAATAGGCGACTTGCCGCCGAGCTCGAGCGTGACGGGCGTGAGGTTACGCCCCGCGGCCTCCGCCACCAGCCGCCCCACCCGGGTCGAGCCGGTGAACACGAGATGATCGAACGGCAGATGCGCGAAGGCCTTTGCGACCTCGTCTTCGATGCCGGTGACGAGCAATTCCGCAGCGTCGAACCGCTCGGCGACCGTCTCCTTCAGCAGCGATGAGAAGTGCGGCACAAGCTCGCTCGGCTTGATAATGACGCGGTTGCCGGCGGCGAGCGCGCCGATCGCGGGCGCGAGCGTCAGCTGCAGCGGATAATTCCAGGGCGCGATGATGCCGACGACGCCGAGCGGCTGCGGCATCAGCCGGTTGCGCGCGGGCAGGAATTGCAGCGCCGTCGAAACGCGCTGCGGCGCCATCCAGCTCTTGAGGTGCTTGGTGGCATGACGGATCTCGGAGAACACCATCATGGTCTCGGCGATATTGGTCTCGACCGCGCAGCGGTGACCGAAATCGGCCGAGATCGCCTGCCGGAAGCGCTCCTCGTTGTCGGCGACGACAGTGCGCAACCGCGCCAGGCGGTCGAGCCGCTCGGCGAGGCCAGGCGCCGGCTCGGCCCGCGACCGCTCGACCATGGCATGGAAGGCGTCTTCGAGGCCCCGAAGCGGGGCGCTCGGCGGGGGGCGATCTGAGGGGCGATCCAAGGCGTGGTCCATGGCGTTCTCCCCCATTAAGTGGCGTTTCCGCCTGGTTTTGTTGCCGCAAGCTGGCCCCTTGTGGAACTTCTGGCAAGGGCCGGCCAAATAGGCCGCAAATTCGTCCACCGCGCTGTCATAAAGTCGAAAAAAACGTTCTCGCAGCCCTTTCCAAAGGCACCCCGGGTTGGTACATACCGCCCGCACCCAACGGGCTTTGCCCGGGGTTGCCTTCCAAGGAAGCCTTCGGGACGGACGAAGCAAGCCACGCGAACAGCGCCGGCCCTTCATTCACCGTCCCCGGCGCTTTCACGAAGGCAAAGCAACGGTTAACGCGGGGTGGAGCAGCCCGGTAGCTCGTCAGGCTCATAACCTGAAGGTCATAGGTTCAAATCCTATCCCCGCAACCAACGATTCTTGCGAAAGCAAGGCACCCAAAACCCCGGCCTCCGAAAGGACGTCGGGGTTTTTCTTGTTCGCGGCAAACTGAAGGATCGCGGCCAGATCGCCGCGCAGCACAATCGCCAGCTCCGCCTCTTGAGGCACAAGCGTCACCTGATCGACCAAGGTGCGAAAGACTTCCGCCGCCTCGGCCTTCCCGTCCCCATTCTGCAGGCTCTCATAGAGCGCCGCGATCCGCTGGCGGTAGATCTCCGTCGTGTTCGGATGCAGGAGGGGCGGCGGCTCTTCCGCATTCGCAAGCTGATCCTTCAGCTCGGCCTTTCGGGCCTCGAGCCGCTTCATATCCTCAACGATGGCTTCGATCGGACCGCCAGCCTTGATAGCAGCCAGCAACTTTCCGAGTTCGCGCTCGATGCGCGGAAGCTCGTCTCGCATTGCTGCGAAGCCAGCTCCACGCTCAATCCGCAACCGGTTCACCTCGCGGGTGAACTCGTCGCAGAATTCCTTGAATAGCTCGGGCTCCATTAGATGGGTCTGCAAGCCGCTGAGCACCGAGGCCTCCAGCGCGTCCCGCCGAATATTCAGCCGGTTATCGCAGGTGCCTTTGTTCCGTGTCGTCGCGCAGCCCAGCAGATCTTTCGAGATCATGGTGTAGCCGCCGCCACAGCAGCCGCACTTCAAAAGGCCGGCAAACAGATGTTTTGGCCGCCGACGCTCGTTCAACGCATTCTCGCCAGGCTCAGATGTCTCATAGGCGAGGGATTGTTGGCGGGCCTTCGCCGCATTCCAGACTTCCTGGTCGATGATGCGCATCTCCGGTACCTCCTGAATCACCCACTCGGATTCAGGATTGAGGCGTGACACCCGTTTTCCAGTATCCGGGTCTTTCAGATAGCGTAGCCGATTCCAAACGAGGCGGCCGACATACAGTTCATTGTTGAGGATGCCGACGCCGCGCTTCGGGTTGCCATGGATTGTTGACGGCCCCCATTCGGCGCCCTGCGGCCCAGGCACGCCTTCCTTGTTCAACTCAAAGGCAATCGTGCGGGACGACTTGCCGGCAACGTAGTCTGCAAAGATACGGCACACGACGGCGGCTTCCGCCTCGTTGATCGTTCGATCGCCGCGGATCGGCTCGCCATTTGCCGTGAACTGCTTCACCACGTCATAGCCGAAGCACAGCCCGCCTCCGGACTTGCCGTCCTCGACGCGGCCGCGCAGCCCGCGGCGCGTCTTGTCGGCGAGGTCCTTCAAGAAGAGCGCGTTCATCGTGCCCTTGAGACCTACATGCAGATGCGTCACGTCACCTTCCGACAGCGTGACGATACGCACTCCGCTGAACGCCATACGCTTGAACAGTCCGGCGATATCCTCCTGATCGCGGCTTAGGCGATCCATCGCCTCTGCGAGCACGACGACAAATTTGCCGCGCATCGCATCGCTGATCAGTTCCTGAATGCCAGGACGCAACAGTGACGCGCCGGAGATTGCGCGATCGGTGTAGCTGTCGACGACTGTCCAGCCTTGCTTCTCGGCGTGCAGGCGGCACAACCGCAACTGGTCCTCGATGGAGGCGTCTCGCTGATTCTCTGATGAGTAGCGGGCGTAGAGCGCGACCTTCACGAGGCGACGTCCTTACTCCGGAGGGGGGGCTCGCGTCCGGCTATCAGTTTGGGCTCGAACGAAATCCCTTGCGGCCTGTCGCGCCAGCAGTCGGACCAGATTGACGAGGCGAGGATCGGGGTTCGATGAGGCGAGCGCCGCCGGTTCGCGGGTAGCGTCGGCGACCACGCAAAGCTTTTCGGCTGTCGTGCGTCTCGGTCGCGCCACGATCGCGTCCTTGTCCTCGCGCGGAAGATCCCGCTGCGCGACAATGATGCCAAGTGACGGCGTATTGGCAAGGCAAAGATGTGTTGTAAATCAATGCCTTGTGGCGCATATGAGCAAGTGCAGGCGAGGGGCAGAGTAGTGCCGGGGCACGGGTCGACCGTTCTCGTAGCAATAATATTTTTGTGATCGCCCCCCTTTGAACAGGGGAGTCTCATCACGGTGGCAACCCCCAGCAGCCTAAATGCCCGGGAGAGGCCGTCTCTATCTGCCGGGATCGTTAACAACTCGATCAGCCTTGTGCTCCAAAGAAAACGCGGCTATATATCTGGATATAGCACGGAGGCACGCCATGAGCAACAGTGCGCAGAAGAGAGCCCTCGAGAATTATCGGTCCCGCCTGACTAAGCGTGGCATCGCTCGGTTCGAGATCCAGGCGCTCGACGCTGACCGCGATCTACTCAGATCTCTCGCCCGAAAACTGACGGAGGAAAGTCCGGAAGCCGGGCAGCTTCGTCGAACCATACAGCAGGCAGTGGCTGGTGAGCCTCCGAAAGCGGGCGGCATTCTCGCCGCGCTACGTCGCTCACCTATGGTCGGTGCAGATCTCGACCTTAGCCGTTCGCGAGAAGAGGGGCGTAAGATCGAACTGTGACGCGCTACCTCCTTGATACCAATATCATCAGCAACGTCATAAGGCCGAAGCCGTCGGCCTTGCTGCTGGCTTGGATGGGGGCTCAGAAAGACGACGACCTCTTCATTACTTCCCTTACTGTCGCCGAAATCCGCCGTGGCATCTTAGAGAAACCGAAGGGCAAGAAGCGCAGCAGCCTTGAAACGTGGTTCGCCGGCTCCGAAGGTCCGCAAGCGCTGTTTGCTGGCCGCGTCCTATCGTTCGACGAGAAAGCTGCCCTCGTGTGGGCGCGGCTGATGGCCAACGGCAAAGCCAAAGGCCGTTCGCGAAGCGCGTTAGACACAATCATTGCTGCTGTAGCCGAAGCCAATGAGTGCGTGGTCGTGACCGACAATGAAAAGCATTTCGAGGACGTTCAGATTGTCAACCCGCTCCGTAGCTCTCGGAGCCAAGAGGTAGGCAGGTGACGATAGCTCGAGCGGTCCGGCCAATTCACTTCGAGGATTTCAGCGGCACCGAGTTCGAACGCCTCGTGTTCGCCTACCACCTTTGCGATGGCTGGACTGATCTCGCTTGGTTCGGCCAGACAGGAAGCGACCAAGGGCGTGACATCGTCGGCACACGTCCGTTCGACGACCAACCGGACGAGCGCACCGTTATTCAATGCGTCAATCGTGGCAGTCTCACCCAAGCGAAGGCGGAGAAGGATATGGCCGCCGCGGTGAATGCGGTGACCGGCAAACCTGACGCCTTCAAGTTCGTATGCCGAGGCAGTGTCTCGCCCCAGCGTCGCGACGATGTTCGTTCGGCGGCCGCCAAACTTGGTGTCCCTAAAGTAGCGATCTGGTCTGGCGCAGAATTCGAGTAGCATCTTCGGCTGCGAGCTGAATTTCTCCTGCGGCGCCTGGTCGACGGCATTCCGTTTCCGGACAGCGAAGGCGAGCTGCACAATTTCGTTGATAAGTTTCAGGACGTCGATGACGAGCAAGCCCTCGCAATGTTTGTGCGCGCCTTCGACCGGCCGGCGTTTCGGACGCCGTTTCAACAAGAGAGCAATCTACACGCTTTCCAGCAGGCCATCGACGACACCATCCGAGTGCTCAGCACAGGCATCTGGCAAACGCGAGAAGGCGTCGAAATCCATCGGCTCCCCTCGCTGCATCACATCCGCGATGTGGGCATCCGCAGCGCTCTGGAGCTGACGGTCCGTGAACTGGATCAGCTTCGCCGCCGATTGTAAGCGTAGCGCCGCGGCCCTTTAGATTGTCTGTGCGCGATCTTGGGAGCACCGTTAGAAGAGTCATCTTCTGCAAGGGTGCTCATAATGGACGATCATTCGGACGACATAAGACGACCATTGACACAGCGTATCGAAGTGTACGCCGGCGCAGGCCGTAAGCAGTGGCCGGATGATTTGAAGGCCCGGATTGTCGCGGAAAGCCTTGAGCCGGGCGCGGTTGTAACAGATATCGCACGCCGGCATGGCTGCCGGCCACAGCAGGTGCATGACTGGCGGCGCCGGGCGCGTTTAGGTCAACTGGTGCTGCCAGCTGCGGCGGGTGCACTGTCGTTTGTGCCGTTGGTGTCGGAATCGTCGCCATCGGCGGCTGCCGCGCCCTCCTCATCGCCGGAAGCAGCCGTTGTGACGGTTGAGCTCCAGGGGGCACGAGTTGAGGTGCGAGGGACGCTGGCCTTGCTGTGTTGAGTGATGTGTTCTTGGCGATTCGACGGACACGTTCATGTTGACGCCGCCCGCCAGCCTCATGATTTACGTTGCGACCCGACCTGTAGACTTCAGGAAGGGCGCGGATGGCCTGGCGCTGTTGGCGAAGGAGACGCTGGGCCACGATCCGATGAAGGGCGTGGCGGTGGTCTTCCGTGCGAAGCGCGCTGACCGGGTGAAGATGGTGGTCTGGGATGGCAGCGGCCTTGTGCTGTACTGGAAGCGGCTCGATGGCAGCGGCTTCAAATGGCCGCCGGTTGTTGACGGCGTCATGCAAATGAACGCGGCGCAGTTGTCGGCGCTTCTGGCCGGCATGGATTGGACACGCATGCATGCGCCTCGAATCCCGCAGCCGAAAGCGCTTGCGTAGGACATAAAATCTTCGCTGCATCGGGGCGCGAAGCATGGCAGACTCGGGCCAATGAGTGATTTGCCTGATGAACTGCCGAGCGATCCAGCCGAGTTGCGTGCCTTTGCCGCGGCTCTGCTGGATCGCTGCGCCAGGCTCGAGCGGTTGCTCAAGCTTGCAAAAGACGCGCAGTTCGGTCGATCGTCGGAAAAGCTTGACGCTGATCAGCTCCAGCTTATTCTGGACGATATTGATCAGGCTGTCGCGGCTCTCGAAGCAGCCGAGGACCGCGCCAATCCCAAAACACGCGAGAAGAGAGCTGCCGAGCGCAGGGCCAATCGTGGCAAGCTGCCGGAGCATTTGCCGCGCATCATCGAGGACCTGATGCCCGCTGCAACCTGCTGCCCATGCTGCGCAGGCGACCTTTTTGAGATCGGTCACGATGAGAGCCAGAGGCTGGACGTCGTACCGGCGCAGTATCGCGTTATCGTCACCCGCCGCCCCAAACTGGCCTGCCGCGCCTGTCACGGCGTCGTCCTCCAGCATGCTGCTCCCGAGCGATTGATCAGGGGAGGACTGCCGACCGAGCGGCTCGTCGCGCATGTGATCGATGCCAAGTATCATTGGCATTTGCCGCTTTACCGCCAGACGCAGATGCTGGCGACGCACGGTATTGCCATCGACCGTTCCACGCTCGCCTTCTGGGTCGGCTATGCGGCCCAGGAATTGAAGCCCTTGTGGCATCGACTGCGCCAGCTTCTGCTCGCCTCTCCGAAGCTCTGTGTCGATGAGACCCCGGCGCCGGTGCTGGATCCCGGGCGCGGCAGGACCAAAACCGGCTACTTCTGGGCGCTGTCGCGCGATGACAGGCCTTGGGCCGGGCCTGATCCGCCCGGCGTGGTCTATGCCTATGCACCAGGCCGCGGCGCCGTTCATGGCTTGCGACTGCTCGAAGGCTATCGCGGCATCATCCACTGCGACGGCTATCAGGCTTACAAGACCATGATGCGAGAGACGCGTGCGGACGCCTTGTCCGGGACGCTCGCATTCTGCTGGTCGCATCTCCGGCGCCAGTTTGTGAAGATCGAGCGCGAGGCTTCGCCGGCGCCGGCGCCGGTTGCCCGCGAGGCCCTCGAGCGCATCGCCCAGCTCTACGCGGTCGAGAAAGCCCTCCGTGGCCGATCTGACGCCGAGCGCCGCGCGGGCCGGCAGGCGCATGCCCGGCCGTTGGCTGCAGCCTTGAAGCAGTGGTTTGAGGCGAAGCTTGGTCACCTCGCGCAGAAGAGTGAGACGGCGAAAGCTTTACGCTATGCACTGCGTCATTGGAACGGCTTGACGCTCTACCTTGATGACGGGCGCATCGAAATGGACACCAACGCAGTCGAGCGTGCGATGCGGCCGATCAAGCTCAATGCCAAGAACGCCCTGTTCGCCGGGTGTGACGAGGGTGCTGAGAATTGGGCATTGCTGGCGTCGCTCATTGAGACCTGTAAGCTCAACGGCGTCAGCGCCGAGTATTGGCTTGCCGACGTTCTCGCAAAGCTCGTCAATGGCTGGCCGGCGGCACGGCTGGACGAACTGCTTCCCTGGGCATCCACCTATACGATGCATGCACAAGATCCGAGGCTTGCGGCATGAGCCTCAGCACGACCGCGGTCCGGATCAAGGTGACCCTCAAGGACGTGAAACCGGAGGTGATGCGATGCCTTGTCGTGCCGCTCACGCTGCGCCTTGATCGGCTGCATCTGACGCTTCAGGCGGCGTTTGGCTGGACGAATAGCCATCTCTTCGAGTTTTTGGCTGGCGAAGGACGTTGGGGTATCCCTGATCCCGATGGAGATTTTGGCCCTCAGCCCATCGATGCTCGCAAGACGCGGCTCTCCAATATCGTTCACGAGACCGGCGCGAAGACGATCCATTATCTCTACGACTTCGGCGACAGCTGGGATCACGTGATCAAGCTCGAAAAGTGGTTCGACAACACGACAACGGAGGGACTTCCCCTCTTGCTCGAGGCCGCCGGCCGTTGTCCTCCGGAAGATGTCGGCGGTGCGTCAGGCTATACCGAATACCTCGACGCCATCCGCGACCCCACCCATCCGGAGCACGAACAAATGCGCCTCTGGGGCCCTGAGCAGTTTGATCCCAACGTCGTCGACCGGAAGGCGCTCGAGGCCGCCGTCAACGCATTGTCGGAAATATGGAAGCCGCGCCGGCGCACCACGCGTTCAAAATAGACGTCAAGCACCAATCAAATGGGCCTCAGAGCGACGCTTACCGCCGATTCAAAGCGCTGCTGCCCTCCGGAGAAATCAAGCCCTGCAGCTGCGGGAATCCCATTTGCCCAACCTTCATGCTTACCGAGGCAGCAACTCGCGAATGGACCAGGCACGCGATAGAGTGCTTGCAGCTTTCCGACGACCGTATCCCGCCTTCAAGGTCGTCCTAGAATGACGCCGCTCAGCGCAAAGATAGCCCGTCGCGACCAGATACCAACCTCGCGGAAGCGACCGCGGAACGGATTGCTGAGCAGCGCCAGGCCATCAGAAACAGGGCATACCGATAATCGGCCGCGTCGTGACTCACCGTGAGGCCCTCACTGTACGGAAGGCCGAACCCCATCGGTTGAAAGGTCGGTAGTTGAAGCCTTGGCGGTATTGCGCGCTCACCGCCACGAATGATTCCGGTGAGCGCACTCAGGAATTCGGTGCTGGCCCCATCGCTACTATCCCGGCAAGCAGCGTTGAGGAAGAATTGTCCGTCCCCGCGATATCGCCGTGGAAGGACTGTATCAACTGGCCGGCGGTTTAGAAATCAGAGCAAGGGCTCTCTGGAGATCATCAGCAACGAGCCGCGAAATTTCCTCCAGTCGCGCAAGGCCCGGCGTACGCTGCTGTATGGAAGGATCGTCCCATGCTAAGTCCAAACGGCAGTCCGGGGTCGATAGGATTTGGTCCATGCCGAAGCTTCGGAGGCGCGCCGCAGCCTGTGCGTCAGCTACTTGAGTGTCGGATTGGAATCCTGCCCTGAACAGTGTTACGAATTCTCGTAAATCGTCTCGTTGTAGGGGCTTCGTCTTTAAGGAGAAGCGCTTATCCGAGCGAAGGTTGTAAACCCAGATCCGTTCGACAGGACGATCCGATTTCAAGTTGCGCGGCTTGTCAAAGAATATGACGTTTGACTTGACGCCCTGAGCATAAAACAGCCCCGACGGGAGGCGAAGCAAGGCGTGAACTCGGCAGGATTCTAGAAGACGTCGCCGAACTGCAGATGCGGCTCCGGTTTCAAAGAGGACATTGTCAGGAACAACAACAGCCGCTCGACCACCCGGCTTCAGTAGTGCGAAGATGTGCTGCAAGAAATTCAGTTGCTTGTTGGCCGTCTGCACCCAAAAATCGGGACGGACAATCGTCAGTGTATCGTCATTCCGCGGTCCGCGGTGCTCTTGGGCGTAGGTTACACTCCCCTTGGTACCGAAGGGCGGATTGGTTAGGACGACATTGGCCTGGACTTTCGGCGGTTCTTTTAAACTGTCCTCGCACGCGATCGGCAGTTCGTCGTCGTCGTTGCCACCTACACCGTGAAGCAGAAGGTTCATCGTCGCGAGCCGCGCAACCTCCTCGACGAGTTCGACACCACGAATGGATTTGGTAGCTAGTTTGGTTCGCTGGTTGCGCGTCATTCGTGGATTTGTGCGATGCAGATAATCGTGCGCAGCTAGGAGGAAACCCGCGGTTCCACATGCTGGGTCGCAGACAATTTCACCGAGTTGTGGGTTGACGCATTCCACAATCGCTTCGATCAGCGGGCGTGGCGTGAAATATTGGCCCGCACCGCTTTTGGTGTCACGCGCGTTCTTCTCGAGAAGTCCCTCATAAGCATCGCCCTTCACATCGGTTGATAAGCCGGTCCACTCCGTCTGCCCGATGAGGTCCACGATTAGAAGGCGAAGCTTTGCTGGATCGCGAATTTTGTTTTTCGCGTTTCCAAAGATGAGGCCGAGCATGCCGCCATGCTTGCCTAGAGCGGCCAAAATGCGGGCGTATTGGTGATGCATCGCCTCCGCGTCGAGGCCGTCCAACGAGCGCCACCCATATTTCTTCGGAACAAGGCCACCTTCTTGCTCGTCTGCCATTTTCAGAAACAGCAGATACGTCAGTTGCTCAACGTAATCAGGGTACGAGAGGCCATCGTCTCGCAGAACGTTGCAGTACTGCCAGAGTTTTCGGATGAGAGCAGTTGCTCCCTCAGAACTTGCGCGGCTGTCTGTCATTGGGGCAATCTCAGTACAACGTCACGTACCCACCAGACATGTCTGAAGGATTCGACGTATACCCGCGCAGCAGACGAGTATTCTTCACGCTGATCCATGAAACTATGCAGGTCCCGAATGGAATCCTTAAAAGCCTCACTGGCCACAGGCATACCGTTGAAATCGGGTGGAGCCTCACGCTGGCCCCTTTCAACAGTGCGCTCGACGAGGTTGTACAGCGTCACGCGGGCATCTACGAACTTCGGCCAATTTAGATGCAGACCTAAACGGCTCGCGTCGATCTTGGCTTCGGCGATTGGATTGTTTCGATATTCTGGAGAAAGATCGATTTCACCATTCGGTTTGAACGATAGCAAGATCGGATCACCGGGATGGGTAGGATCGAGCAGCGCTGGGCATTCTAGGTTGATATTGTCTGTAGGGGCAGACGCTCGAACTCCCGCCGGAAGAAGTGGAAAGTGATCAGCTTTGCCGCCAACTATCCTCGTGCCTGGCGTACGCCGAGGTCGGTTCGCACGTTGGCAGCTGAGGCGCATGTTTCGCCAGTCGAAAGCAAGCCAATAGTAGCCGGGATGACCCCGATCCTCCTTCACCGCGAGTTTCGGCCGAAAGTGATCGATATCGTTGTCCGCACCCGGGGTCTTGCATTCGGTGTACCAACATTTGCCGAACGAGACCGTTTCGAATGCCTCCCGGAGCGCTGTCCAGCGCGCCTGATGGTTGTTGATTAGCGCGGCTCGGCGCTTCGGATCGGCCTCAGCCACGACTGCCTGCTGCGCGGCATTTAAGTCCGCCAACAGGTCACGGATATGGGGAACAATCGCCTCGAGGTTGATGAAACGCATCTCGCTCAATGCGCCCCACTCTCACGTCGAAGTTCGGCGACGATCCGCGCTGCGAGCTGCGCGCGTTGCTCACGTTGCTCCGGAGTTAATTCTACGGCTTGTCGCCACGCTGGATCTTCGTGTTCAGTCCATGCTTTCAGGAATTGGTGGTAGAGAGGATCTCTGATCGTTTGGTCAAAGCCGCGTCCCCGCAAGTCCTCCTTTAGGAGCCGCATTTCCTCCTCTTCCGCAGGCGTGAGTGCGGACTTCATCGCAAGGATACGTTGACGGTCGAGGTCTGCCTGTGTCTTTGGATCAAGCGTCGATCGCAGACGAAAGAGGTCGCTGGTCAGAATGGCCGCGACTCCCATTCCGCGCGGATCCTGATCGGGAAGCTCGGCAATGGCACGCCCGTGATCGTCTCGCCGAAATATTTGCACCTGTGCCCTCTCCAGGCCGGCGAAGACTAGCGGGTCATGTGTCGACATGACGATATGGCAGCTGTCCCGGCCGCGAATGAAGCGGTCCAAGAAAGTTAGATACTGGGTGCTCCAAGCCGGGTTGAGGTGGGTGTCGGGCTCGTCGAGTAGAAAGAGAGCTTCGTCGCGCGCGGTGAATTTCAGTAGACCGAGGACAAGGAGAAGTTGCTGCTCACCTTCGCTAAGATCGCGATAAGTAACCTCGCCACCGCCGGCGGCGGGCGTCATGCGAACGCGCGTTCGCACCTCACCTAATACCTTAGAGAGGTGTGTACTTTCAAGCGCGGTAAAAAATGCATACTGATTGCCGTAGGATTTATAGACCTCGGTCAGTGCTTCGGGTTGGGCTAGGAATAGGTACAGGTTCTCGACAGTGGGGTTTTTGGTGAGGTCAACGGCGATGCGCCGACCCATCCGGATCGGCAACATAGCCCTTTCGTAAAGACGGCTAAGAAATTCCTGAACCTCGCCGACGGCGTTCCAGAAACGTGGATCGCCGCCCTTGCGGTTCCATGGGGGGCGCTTGAGGGCGAACAGAACGCTATCGAGACCGTCAATCTGAAGCTGGTCGCGCAAAAAAGAACGGTCGTCATCCGATGCGATCGTCATTTCCATGAAGAACGCGATGAGTGCGAACTGACCGTGAAGAGTTTGCGCGTAAAATAGGCGTCGTAGACTGTTTGGATCAGCTAATTTCCTGCCTCGTTGAGCCGGGGCTTTGATAATCCAGCTATAATACCGCTCCCGGTGCTTCTCGAATATCGAGGCAAGCCTGTCACTCGGTCCGGAATAGTAGCCGAACACGAAAGCCGGCCGATAGATAGGGCGACCATCGGCATCTTCCGCCATGAAACGCTTGCGCGGTAGCTCGCTGTATTCTTGTTCTGAATGGTCCTTAGACCAGAACAGCGGATGTTGATCTGCCTGAGCGCGCACTTCGACGTCGTGATCGCGGCATCGGTATTTGATATGGTATGTGAACGGGGCTTCCTGATCCAGATCGAGATTGCGGAAGATCAGCGACAAGGCCTCGATCAAATTCGATTTACCCGCGCCGTTCTCGCCAACCAGCACGGTGTAAGAAGAGCTCTCGTCAAAATCAACCCGCAAGTCTCGGAGATTCTTGAATTCTCCGATGGTGACCTCGTCAAGGCGCATTAATCGCCTCCAACTCGGCATTTTCTATATCATGACCTATCTTGCGAATGGTCTGGCCAAGCTGCGTCCTCAGTGCGAGATAGAAGACTTCAACGTGCTCAGGCTGATCCCTATCGAAGCCTGCTTGGCTAAAAAGCTCAGGCAACGATAGAGGCCGACCGGCTTCGCGTAAGACCGCAGCCAGGTCCGAAGTTAAGGGAAGTTTCTGGCTCGGCGATGCTCGTTTGGTGGACATGGGAGTCTCTCCGCTTTCAACATCGGCTGGTCGGTATGTGGCCATGTCTCGCTGCGGTGGCCCAAGCCGCTCCAAGAGAGCTGTCGCTGGCTCGTCGGTGGGATCTTGGGGTGTAAGTTCTCCACCCACTGCTGCGGCGAGCAGCTCCTTCTCCATCTCGGGTAAGCGACTGAGCGATGTGTTGACCGCTTCAATCTGAAGCGCTGCACCGTCCAATCGGCTTCGGGCTTCATCTACAATACGCGCTTGCTCTTCGAGGGGCGGTAACGGGAACGGAAGAGCTGCGAAGCGCGAGGCTCCGAGGTGTTGAATACCGACTCCGCGAGCCGCCTGAGCGAAAATGCCAGATGCGCCGTAGTGCTGAAACACCAATAAAGCATACTCCGGCGTCACCGAGTGCGGCCTGAAGCGGATGACCGTATTTTGGAAGCAGCAGTTGTCAACTTCTCCCTTCCATAGTGCTGCCCGGCCAACCTGCGCTCCGCTTCCTGAGGCTTCGGTCAGGAGCACATCGTTGACCTGCAGCGCAAAAATTTCACGTTCCGCTGGGGTGAAATCCATTTCGAGCAGGTCGGTGAGATCTAGGCCGTGAGGCGTGATATTCGCGGCACGTACGTATTTTGTCGCGTGCCGGCCGGTGTGCTTGCCAGGCGAGCGTTGACGGCCGACCGTGACGTTGCCCACGTCGCCAACGTTCGCCCACCTCCAGTTGGACGGCAGCGGTCCCGCGGCCACTTCAATATCGTTCCCATCGCGTTCGGCATAGTTGAACAGGCTGGGTGGCTCTGCCTTCCGTCGGGGCTGCCGAGATGAAGTGCGCGATCGCTCCGGGCTCGCTTGCTCGTGGCTGCCAACCACCGATCTCTGCGGTGCGAGTTCGCCGGCAATAGCTGCCGCCATAGTCTCACGAACCTGCTCGTTGAGGTGGGCAAGAGCAGATTGCAGTCGATTTCTAGCCTCGCGGATCTCCGCGCGCCGCCGTTTAGTCACCTCTGCAATTCGGCGCTGCTCATTGAGAGGAGGCAGTGGGAACGCAAGCTCGGCGAAGCGAGAGGCACCCAAATGTTGTATTCCCACGCCACGTGCGACGCGTGCGAATACGCCTGACACACTAAAATGCTGGAATGCCACCATTGCATATTCGGGCAGAGCAAGGTGTGGTCTGAACCTAATGACCGTGTTTTGATAACAACAGTTTTCGATTTCGCCCCGCCAGAGGCCGGCTCGTCCGACCTGTGCAGCGCTTCCCGACGCCTCAGTCAGAAGAACGTCGCCGACGCGCAGCGCAAAGGTCGCACGTTCCGCAGCGGTGAAATCCATCTCTAGCAGATCTTTGAGATCGATGCCTTCGGGCGTGATGTTCGCGGCGCGCAAATATTTGGTTGCGTTCCGACCAGTGTGCTTGTCGGGTGAGCGCTGACGGCCAAGACGGACGGACCCCGCTTGATCGACGCGGACCATCAGCCATCCATTTGGCACTTCGCTGGCTTTCGGCACTAATCCTCGTCCACTCTTCCCAACGGGGTTCTATTCCGGCCTCGCTGGTGACCTCGCCGCGGGTTATAGCCAGACCCACAGGTGTCACCGGGGGAGCCTCCTTGCTACGTCCGGCTCCTAGCCGTACATTAATCGCTCTACAAGGATGAAGGCAATGGCTCGCCGGACTGCAGGAGTGAAAAGGCTGTCCCCCACACGAAGTGAGCGGCTGGAGGCCCGGATTTCTGCCGAGCAGAAGGACCTGTTCCTACGTGCGGCCGAGTTGCAAGGTCGCACGCTGACGGACTTTGTGATCGGCAGCGTCCACGATGCCGCTGTCCGTACTATTGAAGACATGCGGATGATTCGACTTACGGCGGAGGAAAGCCGCGCATTTGCCGAGGCTATCCTGCGGCCGCGAGAGCCATCGGCGCGTTTCAAAGCGGCTGCGCAACGCCACATTCGAAATCTGGATCACTAAGCTGTCCGACCGCAACCTCCGTGTCGATCCACTCAGCACCATCCATGATCGCTCGCGGTTTGATAGTCGCGTTGAATCGCTTGATCGATATCTTAAGGCTCACTCTGGTCACGGTGATCGGACACACTTAGCTTCCTGCTTCGTGCTATCCCGAGAGAGGCAGAAAGTTATTGGGTTTTATACCCTCGAGGCGACCTCTGTTTCTCTGGTGGATCTGCCCTTACCGATGGCCAAAAAGATTCCGGGCCATCCCTTGGTGCCTGCAATCTTGATGGCGCGTCTTGCCGTAGACTACAGCGTGCGTGGATGCGGCTTGGGAAGATTCATGTTGATAGATGCGCTCAGCCGAGCGCTGCTCAGCCAAAAATGCACTTATGCTTTGATAGTTGAGGCCAACAAAGATGCCTCAAGGAACTTTTACGAGGTGCATAATTTTCGGCGACTAGTGTCGTCTGGACGACAGCTTTTCCTGCCCCTGGCGGAGATCGCTAAACTGTTCACTTAGGCTGTGCAGCAGCGCCATCGTACGTGGGGGGCGGGAACGGTACGCAAACAGTCGCGTTGCTCGGCGTCATTCTCACCTACGCCGTCGAAGCCGGGATCATCGTGTCAAATCCAGCGCACTAGATTAGCAAACCGCAACCGCCGTTTGACCGAAGTCGAGTATCGCATTCTGGGTAGAATCTTACGTAAGGCCGCCTGGATGAGAGATACGGCGCCATGGCCGACGACGATTGCGATACTTGTCCACAGCACTCGGCAACGGGCCAGCTCGATTTCGCTGCGTGAGAGTGGCCATTCTCTAACCCTCTCCACCAGCTTCTGTCGGAACAGGCCCGATGGCCGGATCAACAAGAGCAGCAGCGCCACGACGTAGGCCGCCAGATCCTCAATAATCTCTTCGAACGTTCTCTCCTGAGTGGCCCAGTACGCTTTCCTCTTCCAGCGAAGCAAGATAGGCCTGCCCCTCTTCCGTTATGATCCACTCGCCGGACTCACGCGCGACCAGCTTCTGTCCGGAAATATCGAGATCTCGCGCCCCGCTTTGCCAATCGCCTCATACGAGCCGTCCACTCCGGACCGCTGGTGTAGAGCACCGCTAGTGGTCTGATTCATTCGGACGATTCCCAAATCGACCGAAGCAGTTCAAGCTCTGGGCATGAGAGCAGGAACTGTCGTAAAGGTCACCCGGGCGGACCGCCATCGGCTTGAGGCGATCGTCTCGGATCGCAGCGCACCTCAGAAGCATGTGTGGCGGGCCAACATCATTCTTGCCACTGCCGACGGCTGTGGCACCGCCGAGATCATGCGCCGCTCGGGCAAATCCAAGCCCGTGGTGTGGAGATGGCAGGCCCGGTTCATGGCGGAGGGTGTCGAAGGGCTAACGCGCGACAAGACGCGAAAGCCCGTCAAACCACCGCTGCCGACGGGCACCGTGCAGAGAGTGGTCGACCTGGCGCTCGGGCCGCCGCCGGGAGAAACAACCCACTGGACCGGCCGGATGCTGGCGAAAGCCGCAGGGGTGAGCCTGCGTTCGGTGCAGCGTATCCTCGAAGCCCACCAACTCGCGCCGCATCGCATCCGTACGTTCAAGCTGTCGAACGACCCGAAGTTCGCCGAGAAACTCAAGGACGTCGTCGGCCTCTATGTCGATCCTCCCGCCCATGCGGTCGTCCTCTCAGTCGACGAAAAGAGCCAGATTCAGACGCTCGACCGCACCCAGCCAGGGTTGCCGATGAAGCCGGGCCGTGCCGGCACGATGACCCACGACTACAAACGTCACGGCACCACCACGCTGTTCGCTGCCCTCAACATCCTCGACGGCACCGTCATCGGCCGCAAATGCAGCGTCATCGCCACCAGGAGTTCATTCGCTTCCTCAACACGATCGAGGAGCAGGTCCCGGCAGGGAAAGTAATCCA
This sequence comes from Bradyrhizobium sp. CW1, assembly GCF_023100665.1. Taxonomy (NCBI): domain Bacteria; kingdom Pseudomonadati; phylum Pseudomonadota; class Alphaproteobacteria; order Hyphomicrobiales; family Nitrobacteraceae; genus Bradyrhizobium; species Bradyrhizobium sp. CW1. Next base: position 7,512,832 of record NZ_CP064684.1, on the reverse strand, counting down.
CGCCATCGTCGACAACTATGCGACCCACAAGCATCCGAGGGTACGCCAATGGCTGGCTCGGCATCCCCGCTGGACGTTCCACTTCACCCCGACCTCTGCATCCTGGCTCAATGCGGTCGAAGGCTTCTTCGCCAAGCTCACGCGCCGTCGCCTCAAGCGAGGCGTGTTCCGATCCGTCGTTGACCTGCAAGTCGCCATCAACCGCTTCGTCGCCGAGACAAACGCCGATCCCAAACCCTTCGTATGGACCGCCGATCCAAAGCGCGTCCTCGCCGCTGTCAAACGCGGGAAACAAGCGTTAGAGTCGCTCCACTAGGTAATCCTTCAGGACACCGAGAGTGGCTCGACCATCCGGTTGGCCGGCGAGAATTTTAAGTATTGAGAGCTGAAAACGAAATAACATGAACGTCGCACATCGGCACAAGCCGGACCCCGCGCTCGGCTTTCAAAACAAAAAACCCGATTAATGCTATTGTGCGGATCGTCCCGCAATTCGGCGCAAGCTTATCCCGAATCGCATGCTGGGGAAGTGCCCCAAACGCTAGCTCACGTCCAGTCCTTTCGACGCACTACAAACTACAAATTTTGTTCTATCCCACGCGTCTAGTTCACCCACTGGGTATAAGACGGCTTTGCCGATCTTGACGCATGCGGTCCGATTCGCATTGCGCGTCAATTCCGCAGCGTGCCCACTGTGACCTCGCCACGGTACCGTGCAAACACTTCCTCGGGGGTAAGGGATTTGGCGTCCGACATTTGCATTCTCCATCACTCCGGCGCCGGAGACGTCACGGTCGAGATGGCTGAGATGTTGACAGCCAGAATGACGGAAGAGAACGGGATCCTCGATGGCCCCGCGTAGCTCGCGTCAAACGCGGACGAGTTAGCGCGCCGACTTTCGTTGATAGTCGCAGGATGGCGTGACGGATCGTAGTAAAAATACTTGCGCCTCTAGGCCGCAGGTACACGAGGTATCGATGGCTGCGGGCAGCCTCCATGCCGGACCTGAAAACAAAAAGAAATCCGAATGCTATCGAGCCAGCCGCTCCAAATCTGGTCGGCGTTCACGATTTTGCCCGGAGAAAAACACTCCTACTACCTACCTTAACTTCGGGTCCGTCTCATCTAGATTCAGCTTGAGCTTGTCTTGGTATGCGCCAATCCGCTTTTTTGCTCGCTTAATGACATCGCCGAAGTGAAGCAGCTCAAAATAGGTCTCGCCCAATGGCTGCCGAGTACGAGGGTCCAAAAGGGGGCTCGATTGAAACCATCCCAGGCCGACTGAAAACGGAGTCCGAGTTCCGCTCAATCGCAACGAATTGACAGTGTCGCCGATGAGATATCCGTAAAATTTCCTTAGCCGCCCCTGACTTGGCCGCAAGTAAATGCGCGTACTCTGAAAGGTCGCCGACATGTTCGTCCATCGATACTCCCGGCGCCTTGAACTCGACGATAATGGCGGAGCCCTCTTTACTGAATAGAGCAATGTCTGGCCGCTTGCCGCCATTGTCGTCTGCGCGCTTGGCAAGCAGCTTTTGAAATTCCTGATCGATGTCATTTTCGAAAACACTTTCGCTGTCATTCCAACGGATGCTCGCTAACGGAACGTCTGACGCGATGTAATCGTAGTAATGGTATTCCTCACTCAGAAGCCAAATGTCGTGATCAGCGACCTCATCCTCGTGCTTGCGGATCAGGAACGAGTCGATCGCGTTTGAGATCAGTTCCTCGAAAACAACATACGGGTTCGAGCTAATCTTCGTATTCTTGATGCTGCCCCTGATATCGAGCGTCATTCTCGTTTCAATCGCTGACGTGGTGATTTCTGAAGGATCGTTCTGACGGTGTGCGGGACATCAAGTCAAGCTGCCGTATGGAAATGGTGGTAGTACCCGCAAGCTGAGACCCAATTTTCCGTTCGCCTCGTTTGCGGTGCACTAAACTTTCCGAGCAGATCCATCGGGTTACGCGACCTGGTGCTCCGAAGACATTCTGGATGCCGGGGGGGGAAGACCCTTGAGGGGAAAGCCTTCCCCTGCGCCCGAGCCTTTGGTCTCGGCCGACCCCTTCTGCGGGGAGACCCCGCAATGCCCCCATTAGAGTGAGAGGGCGGCCGGGCTTCGCTGTGACGGGTTGAAGAACGGAGGAGAGGCCTCCGGCGCCTGTCATGGAGATGACCCATGACCCAAGTCGAAGTTCTGAGCGCTGGCCGCGACCGCATCGGCGGCTATAAGGTGGACGTGACCCGCGGCGAGCGCGTCGGCCGAGTATCGTCGGAATGGTTCTCGCGGCCAGCGGACGAGCGCTATCTCTCCCTGTCGGACCTTTATGCCGCGGTGCGTAGACGGACCGAGCGTAGCCGGACCCGAACGGTCGAGAGCGCTGCGATACGGGTTGAGGCCGGCCGCGACGATGCCGAGCGCCTGGCTCTGCTGCTGCCCGGCTCCGTTGGATCGGCGAGCACGCTCCAGCTCGCTTGCCAGTCGCATCAACCAGCGCGCTTCCCGTTTCAGCCTCGCCGGCGCCTCGCACCGTGCGCGGCTATCTCGCCCGGCCGGCCGCCCAGCCGGCCAAGGCGTCGGTTGCCGACCCCGAAGCGGTTGATCTTGTCTACGAGACGATCGATTGGACGCCGCCCGAGGGCGCGCGCCTCAGCGATGCCATCTACGAAGAATACCGGCTCCAATCGATCTGGATCCCCGGCGCGCAGGCGCACCCGACCAAGCTGGTGCAGTCGGCCGCGATGGCCTCGGTCGCGCCGCCGAAGCCGAGCTACAGGCCCCGGCTGCCGGCCAACCTCGTCAGCGGCGGCGTCCTCTCAGATGCCCAGCTTGAGACGGTCATCTATGCCGGCGAGGCGCATGGTAACTATCTCGCCGGCGCCTGGACGGTTGACGAGACCTTCGATCTCGTCACGGCCGCCCGCGACGACGCACCGAACGCCGTCCATTTCCGTCGAGGCTTCATGCTCGGCGATGGGACCGGCGCCGGCAAGGGGCGTCAGTCCGCCGGCATCATTCTCGACAACTGGCTGCAGGGCCGGCGCAAGGCGGTCTGGATATCGAAGTCCGACAAGCTGCTCGAGGACGCGCAGCGCGACTGGTCGGCGCTCGGCATGGAGCGCCTGCTCGTCACGCCGCTCTCGCGCTTCCCTCAAGGGCGCGAGATCCGGTTGGCCGAAGGCGTCCTATTTTTAACCTACGCTACGCTGCGGTCCGACGACCGCGGCGAGAAGCTTTCGCGCGTCCGGCAGATTGTTCAATGGTTGGGCTCCGACTTCAACGGCGTCATCATTTTCGACGAGAGCCATGCCATGCAGAATGCCGGTGGCGGCAAGGGCGAGCGGGGCGATGCCGCGCCCTCGCAGCAGGGGCGTGCGGGCTTGCGCCTTCAGCATGCGTTGCCCAATGCCCGCGTCGTTTATGTCTCGGCGACCGGCGCCACCACGGTCCATAATCTCGCCTACGCCCAGCGCCTTGGGCTCTGGGGCGGCGAGGATTTTCCGTTCGCCACGCGCGCCGAGTTCGTCGAGGCGATCGAGGAGGGCGGCGTCGCGGCGATGGAGGTGCTCTCCCGCGACCTTCGCTCACTCGGCCTCTACACCGCCCGCTCGCTTTCCTACGACGGCGTCGAATACGAGCTCGTCGAGCACCAGCTCACCGACGAGCAGCGGCGCATCTACGACGCCTACGCCGGTGCCTTCAGCGTCATCCACAATCACCTCGACGCGGCGATGCAGGCCACCAACATCACCGGCGAGACTGGCACGCTCAATCGTCAGGCGAAGTCGGCCGCGCGCTCAGCCTTCGAGTCCGCCAAGCAGCGCTTCTTCGGCCATCTGCTCACCAGCATGAAGACGCCGACCCTGGTCCGCTCGATCGAGCGGGATCTGGCCGAGGGCCATGCCGCCGTCATCCAGATCGTGTCGACTGGCGAGGCGCTGATGGAGCGGCGGCTCGCCGAAATCCCGACCGAGGAATGGAACGACGTGCGCGTGGACATCACGCCGCGCGAGTACGTGCTGGACTACCTCGCCCATTCCTTCCCGGTGCAGCTCTATGAGCCCTTTACCGACGCCGACGGCAATCTCTCGTCCCGGCCCGTCTTCCGCGACGGCCAGCCGGTCGAGAGCCGCGATGCCGTCGCCCGCCGCAATGAGCTGATCGAGCGGCTCGCTTCGCTTCCGCCTGTTCCCGGCGCGCTCGACCAGATCGTGCAGCGTTTCGGCACGGACCTCGTGGCGGAAGTGACCGGCCGATCGCGGCGCGTGGTGCGCAAGGGTGGCCGCCTTGCCGTCGAGAACCGTGCCGCCTCCGCCAATCTCGCAGAGACCGCCGCCTTTATGGATGACAAAAAGCGCGTGCTTGTCTTCTCGGACGCCGGCGGCACCGGGCGCAGCTATCACGCCGAGTTGTCGGCGCGGAATCGGCGGCTGCGCGTACACTATCTGCTCGAACCCGGCTGGAAGGCCGACGCCGCCATCCAGGGTCTCGGTCGAACGAACCGCACCAACCAGGCGCAGCCACCGCTCTTCCGCCCGATCGCGACCGACGTGAAGGCCGAAAAGCGCTTCCTCTCGACCATCGCTCGCCGCCTCGACACGCTGGGGGCGATCACGCGCGGCCAGCGCCAGACCGGCGGCCAGGGTCTGTTCCGACCTGAGGACAATCTGGAAAGCCACTATGCCCGAGACGCGCTGCGCCAGCTCTATCTGCTGCTCGTGCGCGGCAAGGTCGATGGCTGCTCGCTCCAGATGTTCGAGGACGCCACGGGCTTGAAGCTCATGGACGCGAACGGCATCAGGGACGACCTGCCGCCAATCACGACGTTCCTGAACCGCCTGCTCGCGCTCACCATCGACCTGCAAGGTGTGCTGTTCACGACCTTCGAGCAGTTGCTCAACGCCAGGGTCGAGGGCGCCATCGCCAGTGGCGTCTACGATGTTGGCCTCGAGACACTGCAGGCCGAGAGCTTCGTCGTCACCGACCGCCGTTCGATCTACACGCATCCTGCGACCGGCGCGGAAACCCGGCTGCTCACGATCACCGAACGCCGGCACAATCGCCCCGTGACGCTGGATCAAGCGCTCGATTATCTCGCCGACCCGCGCGCGGTGCTGCTGGTCAACGAGCGCTCGGGCCGCGCCGCGGTGCAAATTCCGGCGCCGAGCCTTATGCTCGATCACGGCGAGATCGAACGCCGCGTGCGGCTGGTCCGGCCCATGGAACACCATCATGCTTCGCTGAAGATGATGGACGAGAGCCACTGGCAGCCGGTGGAGCGCGAGGTTTTCGCCGCAGCATGGAACGGCGAAGTCGCCGACGTGCCAGAGTTCGCCGAGAGCACCCTCAACATCGTCGCCGGCCTGCTGTTGCCGATCTGGAAGCGGCTTCCAAACGAGTCGACCCGGGTTTATCGGCTTCAGACCGACGATGGCGAACGGATCATCGGCCGCAGGGTCTCGCCGGCGTGGGCGGCGAATGCGTCGGTGACCGGGGCCACCAACTTGACTCCGGACGCGGCCTTTGCGGCGCTGATGGAGCGGCGGACCGTCCTCGATTTGGCCGAGAGCCTGCAGCTCCGTCGCGTCCGCGTGATGGGCGCCCACCGCATCGAGCTATCCGGTTTCACGGACACGATGCGTGACCGGCTGCGCGCCTACGGCTTCTTCAGCGAGATCATCTCGTGGAAGCTGCGCATGTTCGTGCCATCAGATGCGACCGGCGCCGCCGTGTTGGCGAAGGTGCTCGACCGCTATCCGATCGCGCACATCGGCGAGCGGGAGGCCGCCTGATGGGCCGTTACGACGCTGCCGAGCTGGCCCGCCGTCTCGCGCGTGACGCCGAGGCGGTGTGCCGCCACTATCTCTCCGCAGGACGACGACAAGGCGGCTACTGGCTTGTCGGCGATGTGCGCAACAGCCCCGGCCGCTCGATGTTCGTGCGGCTCAAGGAGTCTGCAAAGGGACGAGCTGGCAAGTTTACTGACGCCGCGACCGGCGAGCATGGTGATCTGCTCGACGTGATCCGAGAAAGCTGCGGCCTGGTCGACTTCAAGGACGTCGCCGACGAAGCCCGCTCCTTCCTCAGCATGCCGCGTCCCGAACCGGAGCCCGAGGTGAACCGCGCCCGGTCCCCGAAATCGACCGTACCAACGGGATCGCCCGAGGCCGCACGACGACTCGTCGCCATGTCGAATCCGATCGGGCGCACACTCGTGGAAACGTACCTCCGCAATCGCGGCATTACGGCTTTGCACGACACGGCAAGCCTGCGCTTTCACCCGCGCTGCTACTATCGACCCGACGACCATAGCCTGACCGAGACCTGGCCGGCGATGATCGCCGCCGTCACCGATCTCTCCGGCCATCTGACCGGCGCGCATCGCACCTGGCTCGACCCGGACGGCTTCAGCGAGACAACGCTTGGCAAGGCGCCGATCGACACGCCGAGACGGGCGATGGGCAATCTCCTCGGTCACGCTGTTCGATTTGGCGTAGCAGGCGAGGTTATGGCGGCCGGCGAGGGCATCGAGACGATGCTCTCGCTCAGGTGCGTCTTGCCGACCATGCCAATGCTCGCGGCGCTCTCGGCCGCGCATCTTGCCGCCATGCTCTTCCCGAACACGCTCCGCCGGCTCTACATCGCCCGCGACGACGATCCTGCCGGTGACGGCGCCATGGCGACCTTGATCGACCGTACGCAGGAGGCCGGGATCGAGGCGATCGTGATCTCGCCACGGCTTGGCGATTTCAATGAGGATCTACGACTGCTCGGGATCGATGCGCTTCGGGCTGCAAGCCGCGTGCAGATCGCGGCCCAGGATGTCGCCCGCTTCATGAAGCTGGCGGCATAGCCGGAAACGGGATGAGAGCGCGGTGCAGCCCGTCCTCACCGCGAGTCCGGTTGTTCTGGTCCCCTCAGCATCGGAGAGGGCCACACCCACGGCCCTTCAAGAGGGCGATCGGGCGGCAAACGGCCCGGACCGGCAACCTCGGGATCCGACTATTTTCCGTCGGCGGCGGAGCCGCCTTTACATCGCGAGGCAAAATAGTCGGCCTCCTTCGGTCCTCCGCTCCGCTTCGGCCCTTCGCTTCGCTGCGGGTGCAAGTCCGTTCCGCCCGCCGCCTTCGTCGCCATGAAGGCCGCGATGGGCGCGGCCAATCCGACGAAGGAAAGCCGCAATGACCACCGACCACGACGACGATTTCGAGCCGCAGCAAAACTCATCCCCAACCGACCAGGTTCTCCAGGAACTCCAACTCCATGGCTACCGGCCTTTCCAGGACGAGCCCGATCCCCGGCCGCTTCCCGAAGCACAAATCCTCGTCGGCAGCATCTCCGATATCTTCGACGCCCTCTTGCTGGCGTTGTCCGACACCCGCCTTGAACCCGACCTCGAGGACCTGCTCTGGTCGACGGTGAACGTCTTCCACCGTGCCATCGACCGGATCGAGCGCGAACTCGACGACAACGAGCTGGCGCAGCAGCGGTCGCAGCGCGAGCAGGACGGCAGCGAGATCAAATCCGTCGAGCTGGAGCGACTGACGGCAGAAGGGCAGACGCTGATCGAGCGACGAGGCGCCTTCGAGCTGATGCGCGACCAGGCCGCCGACGAGTTCGAATGCCACACCCACTCGAGCTGGCGGCCGCGCAACGGGTCGAAGGTCAACCACCGTAATCTGACATCCGCAATGATTGACAGCCGCGATTTCCTGGCTGCAAAGAAGCGCGCCGACAGCCAGGTGCTTATGCCCGCAGGGCCAAAGGTGGCACTCACCGGTGGACTGGACTTCAACGACCACCGGCTGATCTGGGCCAAGCTCGACCAAGCGCACGCCAAACATCCGGATATGGCCCTGCTGCACGGCGGATCGCCCAAGGGCGCCGAACTGATCGCCGCCAAGTGGGCCGACAACCGCAAGGTCCCGCAGATCGCCTTCAAGCCCGACTGGACGAAGCACGCCAAGGCCGCGCCGTTCAAGCGCAACGATGCAATGCTGCTTGAACTGCCGATCGGGGTCATGCACTTCCCGGGCACGGGCATTCAGGACAATCTTGCCGACAAAGCGAAGACACTTGGAATCCCGGTTTGGAAGTTCGGGCGAAGCGGGCAGGGCTCAAGTTGAGCGCCACAGGGCATTGCGCCGTTCAAACCTGCTCCTGCGACCAGAGTTCCGTGCCGTCGCATATCTGCTCTGCTCGTCACACGCCGGACGTCGCAGGACGAGGCGTTGTGTTCGTGATATCCGAGCGGCGCCTCGGCGATGGGACAGGTGGACATGGAACGGGAACTACGAGCGGCTGTCGAGCGAGCTATTTCCGCCTACGTTGCCGCCCGCGCTCGACGTCTCTCGGCCTCGTAGTGACCGTGAGGGGCTGAATTGCCTGACGGCACCAAGCGCCTTCTTGGCGCCTTCGCCCCTGCCGTCGGGCGTGAGCTGGCTACAACACCGGCCGATTGTACCGCGCCGGTGTTGCCCTGTCCCATTTGCACCGACAGACCGGGCTTACGAATCTTGCGCCGAACAGGGAGTTTCTGAGCGAGGCAAGAGACAAGGAAACACTCGCGATGATCGCCGAGAGATGCCCACGTGTTGCAGACGAAATCAGCAAATCACTGGATGCTTGGGTGCAAACGAGTCGATTGGCCCAACGGGCTTGTCATGGCGATGTCAGGCCGATGTACATGCGGATCGAGGACGAGCGTGTCACATTTTTCGATTTCGATGATTGTGGCCGCGGCCCTCAATGGCTCGACGTGGCGGCCAGCTGGTCAGGAAGACGGGAAGGACCTTGGCCTTAACCTTTTTCGAAGCTCTGATCGCGGCCGTGCCCTGCAAGATCCACACACGGTGCTCACCGACAATGGGATCCAGGTTCGCCTTCCCGCCACGCTGTGCGGACGGCCAGACGGCAAGCTATGTGACGCATAAGTTCGATATGCGATTCCAGGAAAACGCGATCGAAGATCGCCTGACCAAGGTTAAGCATCCCTGGACCAATGCCCAGGTCGAGCGCATGAACCGCACGATCAAGGGACGCGGCCGTCCAACGCTACCATTACGATGACACGTTCAGCTCGAAACTCATCTTGCCGACTTCATCACCGCCGACAACCACGATCGACGGCTGAAGACCCTGAAGGGCCTCACACCCTACGAATACATCTGCAAATGGACTTCCCAGCCACAACGATTCAAGCTCGACCCGCTCCAGCAAATGCCGGGACTAAACACCTCGGTCCAACCAAAATGGCGCAATCGTAAATTGCGCGCGCAGATTCCATGCTGAACGGGATGATCCAGGATGCCGTTGTAGGCAGCCATAGCAATTATCGGATCTTCGCACGCTCGACGTTTGATTCTAGATCAACGTCGAGCGGACGGAGCTGGAGCGAACAGTTCAGTCAAATTTGTAGGAGGCCTGGAAGAACGTGCCCCACCGCTCCATGCGATAGTCCCCGGGAAAGGAGCCGTGAGTAACAGGATAGCGGCCGGCTTCCTCGGCTATGGTTATGAGTTGCTTTCGCTGGTTAGGAGTCCACATGGCCCAATAACGACCACCGACGCCGACGCTGAAGTTCTTGGTGATGAAGTAGGATAAAACTGCCTCGACCTGCACGCCACCGCCACCACTCCCGCGTTGATCGAAGAAGGTCGTGAACGGGCGCAGCAGATGGTTGTCGCGCCCCTGGAAATCCGTCCACGGCAGGTAAGCAACATCGGCACTCATGCGCCAACGATCAAGCAACATGGTCTCAGCACTAAGGCCGATGCGCAGCGCATTCCAATCAGTGTCTTGGCTGCCCACAATCCTTTTATCGCCTCGCGCCAGACATGGAACGTAGGGCGAGGCGATCTGAACGCAGCCTATCGTGTCAGACTTCTGGCCGTAGTAGCTCCAGCCCATAAACCCACCAACCTTGTAGGTGCTGCCGCGCAGAAAATCGTAGCCGGCATCGGCGGTGTAGTACGTGAACCTTCCGTTGGCCTGACCCGATATTGTGTTTTGATAAGCGACGTCCACGCCCCAATCTTCATCGTTCACTTTTCCGTTGTTGAAGCGCCCAACTCCGATATTGCCCTTCAGAAAGATTCCCCAAGGGCTGTCCAGCCGCTCGAACAACTCACCGGAAATCCCGTCCAGCCCATGATAGGTGAGCCTTGATATAAGATCAGTACTCCCGACATCCCATTGAAACCTCCCCCGGCTCAACCACAGCCGTGTGCCGCCTTCCAGCGACCACCCGTCAGCAAGGCCACTGGGCGAGGCGCTGACGGTCGGCTTCGTTGCGTATGGCGGCGTATCTCGCCATCCTGGCGTCTGTGCGAGTGCGTCAAAATGGTAGTTCAGTCCAAGTTTTCCGATGTGATAGCTGCTGGACAGGCCGGTGGTGTTGGCGGGGACGGTTGCCGGCGGCGGATATTGCAGGGTCGGAGGAGTCGCAACACTTGATCCGTTGAACTTCAGATATTCGTACTCAAGGCTCAAGGACCATGCATTCGTGAGTGCTTGCTCGACGCCTACGCCGATGGTGCCACCGACACGACCATCGTCGAAACGGGTGGAGGTCTGTGGCGCCAGGCCAGATGGGTTAGTGCGGCTAGCGAATTCGTTGTTGTTGGCGACAACGCCGATATTGCGCTGCCAGGCCAAGCCCCCCTTGAGATAAACAAGTGTTTGGCCATGCGGGCCGAACGCATACCCAAGGCGACCCGTTCCGGTAGCAAACACACTTGGACCGGCGCTGCAGTTTGCGCTGATGATAGAGCTGGAGGCTGCAAGACAGGTGTTTGTACCGTCTGAGGCAGCGCGACTAGCATCCAGTTCAACGCCGAAAACCCAGCGTTCGCTCTGCCAGTTGTAGCCGATCTGACCTCCCGCCAGGAACACAGGGGTTTGGACAACGTCCCCATAGAGCGACTTGCCATAGGAATCGCTGAATGATGTTTGCCCGTAGCCCCCGCCGACGTGCCCACCGATATATCCTCCGGTCCACCTCCAGACGGCGGGTGGGGCCTTTACTGCCGGCTTAAGATCGGCCGAATTGACGGCACCGCCTGCAACGAGCGCAGCTGTTGTGACGCAGCAAAAAAGAAGTTGGGGTCGCATTTCACCTCACATACACAAAACGCGCGCCAAAACTTGCAACGGCAACTCAATGGCTGGCGTTGGTGGCTCGCTTCCGCGGCGATTGTGGTTTGCAGGATCTAAGCCAACTGATGCAATGCGCATTCGCTGCGGCTTTCGATCGCCATGTTGTCTCAGCAACAAGATCGGTTAGTTTTGTAACAGGCGGCGTGTCCAGGACCGGACACGAAACGCATGCTGCACGGCTTCGACCGATTGAATAGATGGATGCTCTCGAAGAGCCTTTCTCCTGCTCCACGCCCCCTGGGCTGTCGTACTTCTCAGTCGTTTCGGAGGACGCCCGCGAAGCCGATGAGGACACACGCAGGCGACGAGTTCGTAGACGGCGTCGCTCCGTCAACGAACGCAGCAGTGTTCGCAAAGCAGCTCGGCAATGAAGTGCATCTTGGGGAGCAGGGCGTCCTCCATCGGCTCATGCGCAAGCCATACAAAAAGCGGATGAGAATGCCATCGATGCTCGATCGCACCTCGCCGACATCGAGCGCCGGCTCACGGGCGAACCTCGCCTGACCGCGCGGGCGCTTCTCGGTCGCCTCCCTGAACAACGTCCTGATCAGTTCCATCCGCCGCAGCACACCATCGTGCAGCGTTTGTTGCGATCGCTCAGACGCAAAGCAGCCGAGACGATCATCCAGCGCACGGCTGGTGCGCCACTGGCCGGTGATCCCGGGACTGAAGCCGCCGCTGCGTGTGACGGGCACTTCGCGAGGGTCCCAGTCCCTTCGATCCTGCCAGTCCGAGCTACGTCTGCCAAGCGAAAGTAGGATCCTCAGGTGAGGCACTACAGGGTCAAATTTGCAAACGATGACGTTATTGCGTCAGCACTCGCGGCCACGAAAGCTCCGTTCTTGTCGAGCTCTCGTAACCAAGATTCGGAGGAGCTGTCATGAGGCAATACGGCCTGGATGTCTCGCAAAGAGAGACTTCTGTTTGCGTGTCAACGAGACTGGTCGAGTGATCTTTGAAGGAAAGGCCAAGTCTGATCCCGGCGATCTGTCCAAGCTGCTTCCCAACCTGCGCCATTGGCGGATGGTACTGGCTTCGAGACGGGCGCGATGGCAAGCTGGCTTTCTCACGAGCTTCGTAGGGTTGAAGTCCCCATCGTTTGCATCGAGCAAGGCATGCACACGCAGCACTGTCGGTCGCATGAACAAGAGCGATCGGAATGATGCTCGGGGCCTTGCCGAACTGGGGGCGGGTTGGGTGGTATCGAGAATTCAAAATCCAGAGCGAGGAGAGCCACAATGTTCGAGCGATACTTGTCGCGCAATTCGCCTTGTGTCCATGCGCCGGATATCGAGAACCAGGACCCCAGTCTGATGAAGAAATGTGGGTTGCTATTCCCTTGCGCGATTGGCCAACAGTTCTTAACCAGCTCGGGGAGTTATCGGGCGAAGATCATCGACTCCTCAACATGATCGAGCCACTCCTGTCAATTCATGAGCATATCTGCCAGCAGCAGATCAAATTCGACGAGGAGGTCCGCCGATCTGGGAAGTCTGACGAGACGACGCCTCGCCTAATGACGGTTCCTGGTGTTGGCCTGGTGACTGCCGTGACCTTCCGCCATACGATCGATGACCCGCCCCTGCGATCGGCCTCGACAGTCAGTGCCTATCTCGGCCTCACACCTCTGCGCAACCAATCTGGTGAAACTGACACTAGTGGCAAGATATCTCGATGGGGCGATTGAGTTCTCCAAATCTACCCTGTTTAAGGCAGCGACCGTCCTTCTCTATCGGACCAAGCAATGGTGTTCCCTCAAGGCCTGGGGAATCGCGAAGCGGGTCGGTATGAAAAAAGAAAAGGTCGCCATTGCGCGCAAGATCGCTGTGATCCTCCACGGCATTTGGGTCTATGGCACGCCGTTCCACTGAGGCCACGCGCCGGCCTGACATTATTTTGCAAGTTCCTGACCCGGTTCGCCGGGCCCGGCGATGTCCCGCTGGGCGGTGGTCGTGGTGACCTCGGTCAATCGGCTGTGGGGGCTCGCCCGCACGCCATTGCAAACGATGAGGCACCCGATCCGGACATCATCATGAGGCGCTTGCGACCTTCGGAAAGGACCATGACCCCAGCGGCGCGCAGCTGAGGCGAGTAGGTAATGGCTAATCGGTCCAGGACTACGAGCTGGCTATCGATCTACCAGTCGCGCTCGCCCCGTCTCCGCAACCTCAACCCGCTCCAAGGGGTCGAGCGCTATCGTCTTGCCGAATGGCTTCAAAAAGAGAATTGGCATCAATCCGCAATTAAAAGGCCGATTGACACAACCATCGCCGACATGGACGCGACTCGCGTTGCTGCTGCGCAGGGGAGCACTTGGCGGTACTGGAGGGGAGCCTGGACGGCCTGACCACGCGCCAGATTGCGGCGGCGAACGGGTGGACGACGGCAAGTCCAGCGAGCGCAAGGCCTTGGTAGCGCAGGATTTTCACTTTGAGGCGTTGGTTGGCGATGGAGCAAAAGCTCGCGGCCTGACAATGAAATCATGATCCAGCCAAATTGAGACCGAAATCGCCAATCACATCTCCCGCGCCCTCGAGCGGGAGAGATGAGAGACGTGACGAAAGAGCGCCGAAACAGGGGTATTCGCATAGCCGAGATCGTTATTGATGGTTCTCCGATGCGCTGTAAGGTGCGCCATCTCACGGCTTCCTCCGCAATCGTTCAGACCTTGGATGCGCCTTTTATGCCAGCCGCTTTCGGTCTGCGCATTCCGAGCGTTGGACGTAATTTTTATTGTTCCGTCATCTGGCGTGACGGGCGACGGTTGGGCGTGACATTTCTCAACTAACCGCCAATTTCTTTTGTAGAAAGACGTTCCTACGCTGAACTCGGACGGTATTCAATTGTAGGCAGATTTCTTTCTCGACGCGACGATGCATCACTCGCGCGGGTTCGATCCCCGCGTAATTGGCCGGACTGAGGGCCTTGCGGACCTCTGTGCGGCTCTCATTTTTACCACACCCATCGACATTGTTGATTGAGGAGAAGGATACATGACGAGGCTCGCCGACGTGCTCGAGCTATCGAGTCACTGGGCTTCGATCCTGCTAGAGCCAAACATGAGCAGATCGTCCTTCCATGTCCCATCCGAAGGCATTGATCGTCAGAACGGCAACAAGAAATGGACCTCGCTGATGAGAATGCCAAGAACGAGCGTGGGCCAGCGTCATCTTACCCAACTCCTCATCGGCGAAGCCGACCAAGTTTCCTTTAACAACGCTGCGACTGGCGCCGATCAACAAGGTCTCCGGCGGCCGAATGCTCTCGTCCCGAACGCGCCGATCAGGCGGCCGGGGGGCGGCGCTTCTCCACGCGTGCCGCCGTGACCGTCGGTCGTACAGACACCGCTCGGCGGGTTTTATGGACGGCTCTCTGGGCGCATCGGCAAGGAGAAGGCCGTGACCGCCACGGCCCGCAAAGGCAAGTGGCCATGGATCGCATCCTGCGCTGTTTCGACGAAGGTGTCGAGGAATGATCACCCGCAAATTCCGTGGACGCCATTGCCAATGATAAGGTCGGAACTCGTTGAGCGTATCGCCGGTCGAAATCCGCGCCTTTATCAGCGTGACGTCGAGAACATTGTAAATGCAATCCTGGGCGAGATCGTCGCTGCGCTCGCGCCGTGATCGGGTTGAGCTTCGAGGATTCGGAGTGTTTTCTGCCAAGCAACGGCCGGCGCGCATCAGCAGAAATCCGCGAACGGACGCGCTCGTGCAAGTCGACAAGAAGCGCTTCCGCTCTTCAAGGCCAGCAAGGAAATGCACGACCGACTAAACAGTGAAGCCAGACCGAAAGACAGCAACTTTGCCGTCCAAGGCGGTCTGAGGGCGTCCGGTAGTCTAAGTGGCCGGGCTGAGCTGGTGTGGTGAATAAGCAACGTTAATATTGCTTTCGCAACCGCAAGCGTCGTTGATGCTCCACAAATCTCAATAGAGGAGGCAATCTGGCGTCGGTACCGGGGCTGGACTACATTGGGTCTTATTAAGTTATTTCCCGGGGGAGCCGCGGATCAGATCTGCGACTCCATTTTACTCCATGAATGTCTTTGAGAAGATATCGATGGCCATCCAGGATTTAAGTGACGCAAGCGTCCATAAACTCTACGAAAATATTCGGCAGCAAGTTGCGGCCGATCTGCGCCTAGGCAGCAAACATCGTCTGTTGGGCGAGACTGCGAAACGAGAAGCGCTGCGCCTTGAGGAAGAACTGAAGCGCCGTCGAATTCCGTATACCCCCATCAGTTGGGGCTGACGCTCGATCCAAATGAAGCCGGCGCGAGCCGCCGCGACACGTGATCAATCTGATGAGGATTGAAGCCGTCCTGCCCGGTCCTCGATGGTGGGAATACCTTGGCGCTGCTAGGTATCAAACGCAGCCCAGATTCTCCGCCCATTCAGCGCTCCCGCGCCTCCGTTTCATCGCCTGCGCCGCGCAATCTCGTCAGCGACTGCGCTCGTGGCGCGCACCAGCCGCTCATGCAGAGTCTCGAACATGTCGAGAATCTCATCATTGGATTCATTCCTGCCTTCTTCGATAGCCTCGGCAACCAGTTCGTCGAGAGGCGTCTCCTTCAATTGACCTTTCTCGAGCAGGTGTTCAAATAGTCCGTCGCTGTCGGGCTGCGGCTGGATGCGGCCGTCGGAGTTGCACCAAACCCCGATTGTCTGATGCCTCATAACGGCTTGCTCAACCATCTCCGCCTCCAGTGGGATCAACGTACCCCACGCCTCATCCTCCTCATCGACGAATCCCGCCACGTACATCTGTTGCTCCTCAGCGTCCTCATCGCGAGGGCGGAAGAACGGCGTAAGGACGATTTGAGGGGATTCTGCCATAACAATCTCTCCAAGAGGTTCAAGCACTAGTTGCATTGGTACATGGCAGTATCAGGGCCTGCGCCGACACGCCAGCTCATCCAAAAACTGCAAACTGTGGGAGCGGCGGTCGGCGACCCACAAACAATTCGTTCTCTCATTCATCGCTCTGGCGGATAAACTATTCTGGCGTGCAACGTGATCGAAGTGGACGACTTCTGTCATCTCCTGTGGTCATGGTTGTGCCCACCTGCGCATAGGTAAGAATTCGACCCGTTCCAATGATGAAGGACCCGAGCATCGTGGAGGTCGGGCGGCGGAAATCCCACAGGATTTCCGCTCGCGATCACAGTCGTCTCCGCTATACTCGGGCATGCGCCGTGGTGGTGGTGGAAGGCGCGACCGTCAGACCTCTATCTCACGGAGCCCACCGCTATGATCATCTTCGGACCGCTGCTCGTCATCACCGGCATTGGCTTCTTTTGCTGGCTGCTGTTCACCCTTGCTGTCTTTGCGCTCCCGTTTTTCGTCGGCCTCACGACCGTCGTCTGGGCCTTTCATACCGGCGCCGGGGTGGTCGGCTGCATTGTCTTAGGCCTCGTCGCAGGCGGCGCGACTTTCGGCATCGGCCAGCTTGCGCTCGCCTATGTGCCGTGGACCTGGCTCCGGCTGCTGATCGTCGTCCTCTACGTCGCGCCCGCCACTGTCGCCGGTTACAGCGCCACCCACGGAATTGCGCTGATGGCGGTGCCTGCACCGATCTGGCAGGCGATCTTTCCAGTCGTGGGCGCCATTGCCGTCAGCATCACGGCGTTCATCCGGATCACTGGAATGACCGCCGGACCTGCCGGGTAATGGCAGGGGGCATTGTAGCTTCACGTCGGCGGACGGGATTGGATCAGATGTACGGAACGCTCTCGGTTTTCATCGCCGAGTCAAATGCGCGCGTCGAAGCTCGAGCAATCTCCACAAGGCCAGCTTCGTCACGCCCTCATGGCGGTATGGACCAAGCCGTCACCTCTCAAATATCGGCCGACAACGGATGTGAACGGGCCGTCCCCGCCGAGGCGCGATCTCGAACGCCAAATCCGTCCATTGCTGACAGGAGAGGGCGCCTGTCACCATCGAACTCATTCGCCGGGCTCTCGGTGCGACCGAAATCGCCACGTTCTCCTCGATATCAGCTCTGTCCGGCCGAGCGCACCGAACGGCCTCTTTGATGGATTGATCTGGCCGAAGGCCGGCTGAAGCCTCGATCGCCTAAGGCGCAACAGCGGCGTCACAACTTTCTTCCCCTGCCGGCTGCGCCGTCATTCCTCGCGCGAGACAAGAAAGGTCCTCCTTTGCTGTCGAGCCCCTTCGGGGTGCGCCGTCGATCGCCTCCGGCCCTTCGATCACCATCGAGGCCGCAAGGTGCGGGCTCGGAAAACAGAGATCAAGGAGAACTTCCATGGCGACCATCGGCACCTTCAAGAAGACCGGCAACAACGAGTTCACCGGTGAAATCGTGACCCTCTCGCTCCAGACCAAAAACGTCCGGATTGTCCCCGAGACCAATCGGTCTGGCGAGAACAGCCCCAGCCAGCGCGTCTATGCAGGCCGGGTTGAGATCGGCGCCGCCTGGGCCAAGCGCTCCAACGAGGGCCGCGATTATCTCGGCCTCAAGCTCGACGATCCGAGCTTCACCGCTCCGATCTTCGCCAACCTCTTTGACGACGAGGAGGGCGAGGGCTTCAGTCTGATCTGGTCTCGCCCCAGCCGTCGCAACGGCGACTGAGCCGATCCACAATGCCTCGCCCGGCTGGTCCGGGCGGGGCATCACCATCCGCCAGGTGTGCCGGGCGGGCTTGCAATGAACGGCAAGGGAGCAGTTGGGTACGGCGGAATAGATCCCGGTCAGCAGCGCGAGGCGGTCACGGTTTGACTGGACACGTTTCGTTGGCCTCCAATGCGCTCGACAATGTCCTGCCAGCTCAAGTCGTCAAGTGGCCCGCTTTCCGCGTAGCGTGCCGCGCGCTTTCTTCTGCAAGAGATCCGCTGCTTCGACCCCTAATTCACGGGCAAGTCGATCGAGAACGTCAATGCTGGCTGCATACCGGCAGCGTTCGAGTGAACTGATGTAACCGCGATCAATTTCGGCGCGATGGGCAAGCTCCTCCTGAGACAGGCCTGCGGCCTGCCGATGCTTTCTCAAATTGCGCGCCAGAATCTCCCGTATCTCCATGGAGATGAGAGAGGTCTATTGAAGAGTATTTCACCACGGAGTATTCTCTACAATCGGCACGGCAGTCCCCAATGAACGAAGCTGCTGATGTGCCTCAAGCCCGAACCGAATGCATGATGAAACGTTGGCGATCAGCGCGGGGGGGCAGACGGTACGGACTACGTACCGCCGAGGGCGTCAGCAGGATGCCGAATCGGGTTGCGATTTCGTGCCAGGCGCGCTCAGCGAGCGCCGGTTCACGATTTAGAGAGCGCCGGTGCCTCGCGAGCCATCGTTCGCCGCTTGCGGGCACACCGTGATGCGGCCTATGCATCACGGTGGAGGTCGCGCGACATTTCGCGACGTTGCGAAGTTCCCGCCGTCAAATGAATGTCCGGCATTGCTTTGAGGCTGACGGAGATGATTGCAATGAACGAACTGCCATTTCAGGACCGGCCGCCACAAACCGATCGCGTGAACGCCTACGATGAGAAACATCTTGCAATCTACGTCCGGTTGTTAATGGCCGAAGAAGAGGGCGCCGACTGGCGTGAGGTCGTCGAAGTGCTCTTTGGCCTTGATCCATCCCGAGAACCCGATCGCGCCAAGATCGTCCATGACAGCCATCTGGCCCGCGCGCGATGGATGACGGACGCCGGATATCAGCATTTATTGGAGCCGCGGATGCAGTGAGCTGCCCTGTCACGCAAGTTGCGATCACGCGTGATGCAACTTCGAGGTCTAGCTTGCCTGCCCCTCTTTTCTGATCCTGCCGTGGCCTTCGCTGGGGAGCGCGGAACGTGAAGAAGCAAGAGGACACACTATGCCCACGCAGTATTGGCGCTCGCCGGAGACGATTGAACGCCTGAATCGTCTCGAACGCCCGGGCTTTGCCCTCGAGTTCCTTCGCCGCAACGCTGACTATCGCCGCGACTTCGCTCGTGCACAGCGCCAGATCACGCGTGAGGGGGCTGATCCCAAGACTGTCCGTTCCGAGCTTGCACGTCGTTGGAGGTTACGGTGTCGCCCATGACCCCGCCTCTCCCGTTGGACTTGAACCCACCATTTGGCTGCCGCAGGTATCGCCGGGAACGCTGATCCTGGAGCCGGCGCCTTCCGGATTCGATATCGCCACGTCGGTCGGTCGTAACGTCCTCGGGGAGCCGCTTATCGAGCGGATCGATGCCGACGGACGTGAGCTGGTGATCACAGACGGATCAGGCGAGCTCCACTTGCTCATGCGAGACGAGCAGGCTGCGCGACGTCCTGCTGTGCTCGTGCCGCTCGACAGCATGGGCGAACTGCGGCTCGAGGTGGCGCTAAACTTCGTTCGTCGCCTTGGGGGCCAGCGCATCGCTCTTCTGCCGGCGGCTCTACGGCTGACGTCCTTTCAGAAACGGCGATTGATCCAGCTCCTTCACGCCTTCGACGTCCACGACCTGGGCGGCGGCCCGCGCGAGGTGGCCGCAAAGGTGCTAGCTTCCGATCACGCGCGGCGTCGTTCGGTCGAGTGGAAGGATTCGCACGCCCGCCGCAAAGCAAACCGCCTCATTCACGATTCGATCGCCCTGGTCGAGCGAGGTTACCTGAAACTCCTGCGCGGCTTCTGACGCGCGCGTCAATCCTCCACGCAATCGCTACAATCACCCCCGTTTGCGCCGCGCCCCGCCGGCCATGTTGCAGCTCGCGTTGTCGCGGCCGAAAGGGGGACACGCACCTGCAAGTATTTTCGTCCACCCCCAACGCCTGAACTCTCCGCCACTTTGGCCCCGACATGCCGCGACTTGGCCGCGGCGCTTTGAGGCAAGACGGAGATCTCCCATGCTCGATCTGACCGCGCAGCTTACCACGCGCTACGTGCGCACCCCCGAGGCCGCGCGCCTCCTTGGCCTGTCGCCGCGCACGCTTGAGAAGTACCGCTGCCATGGCAACGGCCCGACCTTCCGCAAGCTGGGCGGCCGCGTCGTCTACGCCATCGGCGATCTCGAAGCATGGGCCGATCAGGCCGCCTGCACCTCAACGTCGGACCCTCGCTACGTCGAGGCCCGCGCCGCGAGCAATGCGCATCGCTGAAGGCAGCGTTCACCCATGTCGTCGCGCCGCCTCCTTGTGCCGAGCGAGCGAAGCAAGCTCGATCCGTTCGTTATCGCCACGGGCGATGCCAGCCCGCGCGATCAGCGTGACTTGATGGAGCGGCCATTCTTCTCGCTCGCGAAGGCCAAGCGCACGAGGCCGATCCTCTACCAGGCCGGCGACGTCAGCGTCGAAGTCTATGCGGTTCCCGAGCACGGCATGGCAACGATCTGGGACGCCGACGTTCTGATTTGGGCCGCCAGCCAAATTGTCGAGGCTGAGAACCTCGGTCTGAAGACCTCGCGTTTCCTGCGCTTCACGCCCTATCAGCTTCTGATCGCAGTCGGCCGGCAGACCGGGGCGCGCGACTACAAGCTCCTGAAGGGGGCACTGGCCCGCCTCCAGGCGACCGTTATCCGTACCACCATCCGGCAGGGCGAACATTGGCGGCGCCACCAATTCTCGTGGATCAACGAATGGGAGGAGTGCGCGAGGGCCGACGGTCGCGTTGAAGGCATGGAGTTCGTCCTCCCCGACTGGTTCTATCGCGGCGTCATCGATCGCTCCCTCGTTCTCACCATCGATCCGGCATACTTCAGCCTGACCGGCGGGATCGAGCGTTGGCTGTACCGCGTCGCGCGCAAGCATGCCGGCCGCCAGCCGAGAGGCTGGCTGTTCGAGGTCGCGCATCTTCACGAGAAATCCGGCAGTCTCGCCAAGCTCGCTGACTTCGCCTTTGATCTCCGCCGGATCGCTGCGCGTCAACCGTTGCCAGGCTACTGCCTGAGCATCGAGCGCAAGGATCGGCGCGAGCTATTGCGTATCCTGCCGAGCAAGCCATCCACAGCTCCTGTGGATGGCGCTGTGAATCAGCTCGGGACTTCGGGCGTTCGCACGATCGGGACTTCGGGCGTGCCCGTATCGGGATTCCGGGAGTGCAAACCACAGCTAACGCTTTGGCAAGACGCGACGATCCCGGAACGTAACTTAGAGTCTAACTTAGAATCTAACTGTTGTAGTGGGCCGGTGCGTGTTGCGGATAACGCCGCCGCGAGCGCTGAGCCGCGAACCAAGCATTCAAGAGAACAATCTCCACCGCTTTCCGGCCGTAAGACGGGAGGCCAGCGATGATTGTCGCGTTGCTCAACCAGAAGGGCGGTGTCGGCAAGACCACGCTCGCCCTGCACCTCGCCGGCGAATGGGCGCTGCACGGAAAGCGCGTGACGCTAATCGATGCCGACCCGCAGGGCTCGGCATTGGACTGGTCGCAGCAACGGGCGCGGGAGAACGTCGTGCGGCTGTTCGGGGTCGTTGGCCTTGCTCGTGACACGCTCCATCGCGAGGCGCCGGAGATCGCGCGCGCCGCCGATCACGTCGTCATTGACGGACCTCCGCGCGTCGCCGGACTGATGCGCTCGGCGCTATTGGCGGCCGACCTCGTGCTGATCCCCGTGCAGCCATCGCCGTTCGACGGTTGGGCATCCGCCGAGATGCTGGACCTGCTGCGGGAGGCCCGCATCTATCGTCCGCAACTCGCCGCCCGCTTTGTGCTCAACCGCTGCGGCGCACGCACGATCATTGCCCGTGAGACAGCTGAAACACTCGCCGATCACGATCCGCCGGTGCTTACCAGCACCATCGGTCAGCGCGTCGTCTTCGCGGATGCCGCGCAGTCCGGCCGGCTCGTCTTCGAATTTGCCGACGAGAGCGCAGCTGCCCGCGAGATCGCCGCGCTCGCCTCTGAAGTTGCGAGGTTCTCACCATGAGCGAGCGCTCCATCAAGCGCGGCTTCGCCTCACGTCCCGGCGATGCCGAAAGCTGGATCAAAGCCAACGACGCGTTGCCGCGCCGCATGGAAGACGCGCCGGCATTCACCGCGCGTCTGACCATCGACGTCACGCTAGCGCTGCGCGGCCGCATCAAGGTCGCCGCGTTCCAGCGCGGCATCACCGTCGCCGACATGCTCCGCGAGTTGCTAGCGCGCGAGTTCCCACCGACACCGGAGAGCCGTCATGAACGACAATGAGGCCTTGCCGCCGCGTGCCGTGCCATCCTCCCATCGGCGCGGCGTCGCGCTCACACATGTCGAACTGACCTGGATCGAGAAGAGGATCGAGCACTGGCTGCGGTTCGGCCACCGCGCCGAAGAAAGGATCCTCGACCGCCGCCGCAGCGTTTCAAGTTTTGCACCCGGCAGCATCTTCGGCTTCGTCCGCTGGGCGTCGAACGACTATGGCACGGTGGTCTCGCGCATGGACATCGTTCGTGCCGTGGAGAGTGGCCAGCGCTATCAGACGCTGCCTTTCGTGCGTCCCGGCGGCGAGATCCTGCTGCGCGTCGATAGCTGGCCGAAGGTCGAGCGCGTGTTGCAGGCGGTCGATGCCATTGAGGCACTCGCCATCGATCCGGCCGACGCCGCGCCCGAATACTGGCGCCATCTCCACAACCGCCTCGCCGCCGGCAACGTGCCACGCGCCTACACGCGCGAGCAGCACGTTGCCTGGCTCAAGCGCCGGAGCGTCACGCCATGACTCGCTTCGGTTACGTCGTGATGACCTACATTGCGGTGCTCGCCGGCTGTGGTTTGGCGTTCGTTGATCCCGCGCCGCGGCTGATCTGGAACGCCACCGCAAGCACGCCGACAGGATTTTACACGCTGCATCCCGTTGGAGAGCTGCGCGATTTGGAACTGGTCGTGGTGCGGCTCCCAGAACCGATCGCGAACTTCCTCGCCGATGGCGACTTCCTGCCAAAGAGTGTGCCGCTTCTGAAGCATGTGATGGCGCTGGCCGGGCAGACCGTGTGCCGGTCCGGCGACGCCATCACCGTGGATGCTGTCGATGTCGGCGCAGCTCACGATCGCGACCATCTCGGCCGTCCGCTGCCGCGTTGGAGCGGATGCACAACCCTTCAGCCGGGTGAGGTCTTCCTCATGAACCCGACCGTCCCGGACAGCCTGGACGGCCGCTATTTCGGCTCACTGCCTGCAAGCTCGATCGTCGCGCGCGCGGTCCCGCTTTGGACTGATGAAGCCGGCGACGGTCGTTTCGTCTGGCGTGCCGTCACCCATTGACCCGCATCCCAACCCAGCAAGCAAGGAGATTTCCCATGGCGCAAATCGGTCAGTTCACTCGCGAGAAGTCCGGTTTCACCGGACGCATTGAAACGCTGTTCTTCGAACGGATTCTCACCCTCGTCCCGGCCGAATCCTCGGATGCCGAGAACGCGCCCGACTACCGCATTCGGCTCGGCGATGGCGAAGGCCCGGAGATCGGCGCGGGCTGGAAGCGTACCGGCGAAAGGGCGGGCGACTATGTTTCGCTCATCATCGACGATCCCACGCTGCCGCGGCCGATCCGGGCCAATCTCTTCCAGTCGAGTGAGGACAAATCGGTCTGGACGCTGAGCTGGAATCGTCAGCCCCAGCGCGCCGAGCGGGACTGATCGCATGCAGGAATCCGTCACGCGTGCTGGCTGCAAGGCGCATCAAGGCTCCATCTCTTTGTTCGTGTCGTCTCCTCGCCTGATCCCCCTCAAGCACCAGTCGGCGGTCGCGCGCGGCCGTCAATGGCGACCGCAGGTTGGCGCACGGAGCACGCTTTCGACGGGCACGAGCTCTGCGGCTTGCTCACGTCACGGCGGAGACCGAGCAGGCTTTGCCGTCATCCTGCTTGCCGGCCTGCTGGTGATGGGTGGGCCAACGGCGGCGGCGCAGGAAGCACCAATCCAACGTCAACAGGTGAGCGAGCGCTATGCCACTCATGTCGCGGAAGCCGCGCAGCGCTTCGGCATTCCGGTGGACTGGATCCGCGCCGTTATGCGGATCGAAAGCGGTGGCGATCGGCGCGCAGTGTCACCCAAAGGCGCGCTTGGCTTGATGCAACTCATGCCGAAGACCTGGACGGAGATGCGCGTGCGCTACGGCCTCGGACATGATCCCTTCGATCCGCATGACAACATCTTTGCGGGCACAGCTTTCCTTCGCGAGCTGCACGACCGCTACGGCTCGCCGGGATTCCTCGCGGCCTATAATGCTGGTCCCGGCCGCTATGAAGACTACCGCGACCGACATCGTCCGCTGCCCACCGAGAGCGTCGCCTACGTTGCTGCCGTCGTCCCTTTTGTCGATGTGGAGAGCACGCCAGGAGCTCTCCTCGTCGCGGCCTCTTCTCGTTCATCCTGGACGCGGGCTCCGCTGTTTTTCACCCGCGCTGACGGACTGTCTTCCGCGACACGGGCGGCATCTGATCGACCGACGACCGACAAGCCGGCTGCGGTTCCCGTGCACGATCTCTCGGCCATCGCACCGCAGTCGAATGGCCTATTCGTCGCACTCTCGACAACAGGAGGATCGCGATGACTGCACGTTGTCATCAGCATAAGGAACGACGCTCGCCCGTCGACGTCCTTGCTGCGGAGGTCCGGCTATTGGTCGGGCGATGGCACCTTGCCACCGCCATCGGCCGCGAAGTGGAGGAGTGCGATAATAACGTGCTGACGGCATATGGGCGATGCCTTCGGCCCGCGCTCTACTCGTCGCTTCGCTCCTCACCGAGCCACCCTACGGGTGTCTCGGCCCTTCGGGTAACGATCGCTATCGCAAGCGCACGCAAACAATGGGGGCTTGCGAGTCAACTGCCAGGTCGCGGCACCCCTTTCGCAATGAATCGGCCGCCAGAAGACATGTTCGGGCAGGCGCTATTGGAGAAATTAGTGCAATGACCCGAACTGCATTTTGTCGCAAATCGCCGCGACTGCCGAGAGTCTGTTGGCTTGGAGGTTGGGCCTTGGGAGCCAGCGACCGGGAGAACACGGCGACGACCGAACGATGGCGAGATAAAAGGCCGCAATGTGCGGCTCGGTCGGTCGGTTGTTGTTGCTTTCCTTTTTTGCTGATCTGGCAATGTGCGGCTCTCGTGCGCAATGTGCGCCTCACGGTCAACGCATTGCAGGCATTTGACGTTTCGCACATTGCCGAGGCTGGCCATGACTGAGGAGAAGGAATTTCAGCCTCGGCCAGGCCGCATCCGCTCTTCGCGGAGCCAGCGGGCCAAGCCCTTCATCGCCCAGGCGCTTGCGGCTGCTCAGCGTGCCGGCGGCGGTCTTTCGCGAGCCGGCCAGCTCGCCAACCATCGTCATTCGCGCTTCGGCCGCGGACGGGTCGCCAGCGCGCGGGCAAACCGTCTGCTCACCGGCCGCTCGCGTCTGGTGACGATCAAGACACGTGTTGTCAGGCATAAAGCGAGATCGGCGCCGCTCGCCGCGCATCTCGGCTATCTCCGGCGGGAGGGCGTGACCCGGGACGGGGAGAAGGCCCGGCTGTTCGGCCCGGACACGGAGCATGCCGATCCCAAGGCCTTTGCCGAGCGTTGTCAGGATGACCGCCACCATTTCCGCTTCATTGTCTCGCCGGAAGACGCAGCCGATATGGCCGACCTCAAAGGTTTCGCCCGCGAGCTGGTCGGCCAGATGGAAGTGGATCTCGGCACCAAGCTCGATTGGGTGGGTGTCGATCACTGGAACACCCAGCACCCCCACGTCCACGTCATCGTGCGCGGTGTCGCCGAAGATGGCCAGGACCTCGTCATCTCCCGCGTCTACATCAAGGAGGGGATGCGCGCCCGTGCCCAGGACCTGGCCACACAGGAACTCGGACTGCGCTCCGATCCGGACATCCGTCGCTCGCTCGAGCGCCAGGTCGAAGCCGAACGCTGGACACAGCTCGACCGCCAGCTTGTTCGCGATGCAGACCGGCATGGGGTCATCGACCTTGCACCCGATCTGGCGCAGCAGCCTGATCAGTTCCATGCCCTGAAGGTCGGCCGGCTGCGGCGCTTGGAGAGTCTCGGACTTGCGCATCAACTCGGGCCAGGCCAATGGGTCATGGACGAGGCCGCCGAGACGACCTTGCGCGAGCTCGACGAGCGCGGCGACATCATCAAGCGCATCCACCGCAGCCTGACCGAACGTGGCATCGAGCGCGGGACCGCGAGCTACGTGCTATCGGGCGAAAGCCTCGACGTGCCCATCATCGGACGCCTCGTCGATCGCGGTCTCGACGACGAACTCAAAGGGACCGCCTATGCCGTGATCGACGGCGTCGACGGACGCACCCACCACATCAGGCTGCCCGATCTCGACGCTTCCGGCGACAGCGCACCGGGCTCCATTGTGGAGCTACGCAAATTCAACGACGCGAGAGGGCAGCGTCGCGCGGCGCTCGCCGTCCGCTCCGATCTCTCGATCGAAGCGCAGATAACGGCGAGAGGCGCGACGTGGCTCGACCGGCAGGCGGTTGCGCGCGATCCGGTGGCATTGGGCCAGGCGGGCTTCGGCGACGAAGTCCGCGACGCCATGCAACGGCGGGCCGGGCAGCTCATCGAACAGGGTCTCGCCGAACGCCAGGCGCATGGACTGGTGTTTGCGAAGAACCTCATCGGCACACTGCGCCAGCGGGAGTTAGCGAATCTCGGCAAGCAGCTCGCTGCCGAGACCGGCCGGCCGTTCAACCCGTCGGCTGCCGGCGAATATGTCGCCGGCACCTATCGGCAGCGCTTCGCGCTCGCCTCCGGCCGCTTCGCCATGCTCGACGACGGTCTCGGCTTTCAGCTCGTGCCCTGGACGCCCTCACTCGAAAATCAGCTCGGCCGACATGTCTCCGGCGTGGCCCGCACCGACGGCGGCATCGATTGGAGTTTTGGACGCAGTCGGGGGCTCGGCCTGTGAGCGATCCCTCCAATCACCGACATCAAGAGAGGACGGCCGCCATGTCCGCGACCAAAATTCTCTGGGGCCAGGTCATCACAGTCCTCGCGATCGTTCTGCTGACTATCTGGACCGCGACGGAATGGACGGCTTGGCGGCTCGGCTTCCAGCCGCAGCTCGGGCAGCCCTGGTTCGAGCTGCTCCATTTTCCGTTCTATCTCCCGCCCGCCTTTTTCTGCTGGTGGTATGCCTACGATGCCTATGCACCCTCAATCTTCATCGAGGGTGGCTACATCGCCGCATCCGGCGGCATCATCGCCGCAGCCGTTGCGATCGGGATGTCGGTTTGGCGCGCCCGTGAAGCAAACAATGCTGAGACCTATGGCTCCGCGCGCTGGGCCGAGGCAAAGGAGATCGAGCAGGCTGGCCTGCTTGGGGCCGACGGCGTGGTGCTCGGCCGGTTCGAGCGCGCCTATCTTCGCCATGATGGACCGGAGCATGTGCTGTGTTTCGCTCCCACGAGATCCGGCAAGGGCGTGGGCCTTGTCATCCCTTCGCTCCTGACTTGGCCGGGCTCCGCAATCGTCCATGACATCAAGGGCGAGAACTGGCAGCTCACCGCCGGGTTCCGCGCGCGGCATGGCCGCGTGCTTCTGTTCGATCCGACGAACGCGAACTCGTCGGCCTATAACCCCTTGCTGGAAGTCCGGCGCGGGGAGTGGGAGGTGCGCGACGTCCAGAACATCGCCGACATCCTGGTCGACCCCGAGGGCAGCCTCGAGAAGCGAAACCACTGGGAGAAGACCAGTCATGCGCTGCTGGTCGGCGCGATTCTCCACGTCCTCTACGCCGAGAAGGACAAGACGCTCGCCGGCGTCGCCGCCTTCCTGTCCGATCCCAAGCGGCCGATAGAATCGACGCTTGCCGCGATGATGCGGACGCCGCATCTGGGCGAAGCCGGCGTCCATCCCGTCGTCGCCTCCGCCGCGCGCGAGCTCTTGAACAAGTCCGGCAACGAACGCTCCGGCGTCCTGAGCACCGCGATGTCGTTCCTGGGCCTCTACCGGGATCCCGTGGTGGCAGAGGTAACTCGGCGCTGCGACTGGCGGATTACTGATATCGTTAGCGGGGACCGGCCCACCACGCTCTATCTCGTGGTGCCGCCATCGGACATCAATCGCACCAAGCCGCTGATCCGTCTGATCCTCAATCAGATCGGCCGGCGCTTGACCGAGGATCTCCAAGCCAAGGCCGGCCGGCGCCGGCTCCTGCTAATGCTCGACGAATTCCCGGCGCTCGGCCGGCTCGACTTTTTCGAGTCCGCGCTGGCCTTCATGGCGGGTTACGGCATCAAGAGCTTTCTGATCGCCCAGTCGCTGAACCAGATCGAGAAAGCCTATGGGCCCAACAACTCCATCCTCGACAATTGTCACGTCCGGGTCAGCTTCGCGACCAACGACGAGCGGACCGCGAAACGGGTGAGCGATGCACTCGGAACCGCAACCGAGATGAAGGCGATGAAGAACTATGCCGGCAGCCGGCTGGCACCTTGGCTCGGTCACCTGATGGTGTCCCGGTCCGAGACCGCTCGCCCGCTGTTGACGCCCGGCGAGATGATGCAGCTCCCGCCATCAGATGAGATCGTCATGATGTCGGGTCTCCATCCGATTCGAGCAAAGAAGGCGCGCTACTACGAGGACGGACGCTTCCAGGAGCGCATCATGGCGCCGCCGACCCTGACTAAATCCAACGACGGCCGGCCGGACGACTGGAGTTCACGGCCGCTGCCGCCGCACCCAACTCCATTGGCGTCGTTGACCGACGGCCAGACGGATGACGAAGATCCAAAGTCCGCGGATCGGCGGCGGCATCCGGAACTGGATCGAGACATCGTGGAAAAGAAGGAACCGCTCGACAATGAGTTTGCATCTGACCTCGCCGATGAACTCGATGAAGATGTCCCGCGGATCAGGCGTATGAACGACATGATGCAGGGCGTGGCGCGCCAAGCCTCGCTCGATCCTGGCGATGAGCTTGGATTGTGAGGCTGGCATGACCGCAGCGAAGAAGAAGGCCCAGATGTCGGTCTATCTCGAACCTGATGTCATGAAGGCGCTGTCGGCCTATGCCGCCCGGCGCGAGCAGTCGCTGTCGCTGATCGCCGAAGCCGCCATTGCGTCCTTTCTGTCGCCGGATGCCGATGAGCGGCGTGAGGCCGCTACTGCCAAGAGACTCGACCAGATCGACCGCCGGATCGCTCGCCTTGAGCGGGATGTTGGAATTTCAGTCGAGACCATCGCTCTCTTCATCCGCTTCTGGCTCACGACGACACCGCCACTTCCCGAACCGGCCGCCAAGGCAGCGAGGGCACAGGCCGGAGCGCGCTATGATAACTTTGTCGCCGCTCTGGGCCGCCGACTCAATCAGGGACCAAAGCTGCGGCAGGAAATCCCGGAGGATGCTCAGCAGACTGGCTCGTTTCAAGGCGACTAGGGACGACGCGACACTGAAATCAAGCCAGTGAAGTGGATGGCGGTCTCGAACCCTGCAATGGGCTAGGGCTACGGCCTATCAGTCAGGTAGCTAACCGCTTCGAGCCCGAATTTGTTGGCGAAGATCTCGCAAACGTCGGTCGCGAAATACCAACTGTGCAAGTGATGTTTGCGGCCTCTGTTGAAGTTCAACGCAACGAAACTGGCCACGAAGATCAAGATTTCCGCGATCGTTCCTGACCTGCGGTCCAAAGGGATAGCCCGCCGACGCAGGCCACAATGGCCGCGCCACATGCCATGTAGAGTGTTGCCTCCGAGGCTCCTGGCGCAATTGTCGGGATGAGATATATCGCAAGCCCGAAGCCACCTGTAAGCAGGGCTGTGAACGCTTGCACACGGCCAATCATGCCGGCATCCACAACGGTCAAAAGGTGGCCGTTGGCCGCTGCTCGCGACACCTTCCAGAGCATGCCGGCCACACAGTAGAGAACAATAGCGATGGCCCGATTCGGCGCGAGGGAGAACAAGAACAGGGATACGCCAGCAATAGCCAGGATTGCGGGTGTGAGACCTTGCAGACGTTTCGCTATGGACGGAAAGCCCACTACCGCCAATGCGACCATTCCAGTGATCGCGGCAGCCATTTCGAGCAACCCAAAAAGGCCACTATCACCGTCGAGCGATCGAATCACAAAACCCGGTAAGAGAAGGTTGGTTATCTGGATCACGGCAAATGCCAGTCCGACCGTCACCGCTGCGGAGAGTGCTTGAGGACTGGCGAGCAAATAGCTGAGAGCCTGCCGTGAAGCAGAAAGTAGACTAAGCCGTCGAGACGATCGGACGTCGCGGGCCTGCGCTGTGATCGGCTTCAGCAAAGGAAGACATGCTAGCACTACTTTGGCAGAATGTGTTTTCGCCGCTGTTTTTCAAGGATTTGCTTTCGGCAATGTGGGCACTGCTGGGGCGGCGGCCGAAGGATGAGATCGACGATGGCGTGACGTACGGCGGGCATAGTCGGTTGAGGCGGAGGCCCGTTGATTCTTTTTTTTTCGCCCCGCGTTTGCGAGGCGACGATGTTGCAGGAAGGCGTAGGCAATCATTGTCATAAGGGCGTGGCGATGAAGACCTTGCCATGATCGCCCTTCGAAGTGATCAAGTCCAAGTTCCTCCTTCAACTGTTGATGCGCCTGCTCACAAATCCACCGTCCCTTGATGGTGGCGGCCAGCGTGCGCAGATCCGTCGTCGCCGGAAGATTGGCGAGATAGTATTTCTTCTCCCCGGAGGCACGTTGCTCGCCAATGAGCCAGGCTTCGTCGCCTGGGAGATGCTGCTGACCTTTATCCCATATCCGCTGCGGAGGGCCGTCGGCGGTGCGGACACGGAGAGCAGCAAATCGGGCTTTGAGCCGACCTTTCGTCCCGCTGCGCCAACTCACGGTTTTCCATTTGGCGCTGGCCAGCATTTGTTCTGCCGCAATCGATAAGATATCGGGCACGTGGTGCTTTCGTGGTTTGCCACGGGCTTTGGTGATCGGCCAAATGAGCTTCACATCGACCGGATACACTTTCTGGTGCCGAGGGATACCGACCGCCCAGGCCAGCCCGCGCTCTGTTAGCCCTTGTCGAAACGGCGCGCTGAGGCCGTATCCTGCATCCGCCAGCACACATCCAAAGCGTATGTTGGCTGCCATCGCGCGGTCAATCTCGGCCAAAGCGATCTCCGGCTTGGACCGCGGCGTTCGGTGTTCGACTGGCACGCGAGCGCGCTTCAAGCGAGGCATGTCGCTTGTCCAGCTGTCAGGCAGAAAGAGACGTAACGCGACCATCACGGGCACTTCCCCGCGCGCAAGCGTTAAAGACACCAGCGTTTGGCAATTTGCAGTTTTACCGAGAGCCGACGCGTATTGAGCCGCAACACCGACCGATCGCTCACCCTTTTTCGGCAGTGAGGTGTCATCAATAACCAGCACCGCATCCCTGCCGCCGACAAGTCGGTCCGCCTGGTTGAGCAGCTCTGTCTCTAGCGGCGTCGCGTTCCAGACGCCGTCCGCAATGAAATGGTGCAACTGGTCGTAGTTGCTCGTGGCAAGGCGTTCCGCCATCGGCTGAACGCTCTTGCGATCGCCAGGACCGATCAATCCCGCAACATATAGAGGACACATCCGCTGTCGGGTCTTATGACCCAGCCGGTCCAAGAACGGCATCAGCCAGCGTTCGAGTTCGTCTTCCCATCCCGGCATGGTCAGCCCTCCAAGAGCCGACCACCCATGAATCATTGAACAATTGATTCGGGAATCCTATAAATCGCGGCAAAATCAACAATCTGCCAAAGTAGTGCTAGGGTTCAGACTCAATTGATCCAATAAGCGACGAGAGCGGCGAGGTGGACGGCGGCCAAGAAGTTTCTGGCAAGTTTGTCGTAGCGAGTAGCAACACGCCTGAAATCCTTGAGCCGGCAGAAACAGCGCTCGATAACATTGCGCCCTTTATAGAGGCGCTTGCTGAAGCTGTGGAGGGTTACCCGGTTGGATTTGTTTGGAATGACGGGTTTCGCGCCGCGATTGACGATTTCGGCGCGAAAGCCGTCGCCATCGTAGCCTTTGTCCCCAATGAGGGAAGACATGGGCGGCGCGAGCTTCAAAAGGGCCGGCCCTGCGGCAATGTCTGCGGCTTGTCCCGGAGTGAGATGAAATGCGCAAGGTTTGCAATCAGGGTCGCTCAGCGCGTGGATTTTCGTGGTCCGCCCACCGCGCGAGCGGCCGATCGCCTGTTCACACTCCCCCCTTTTCCGCCGCTCGCCGAGCGATGCGCTTTGATCGAGGTGGAGTCGATCGACAAAGCCACTCGGTCCTTGCCGCAGCGGGCGAGCGCTTCAAAGATCGCCTGCCAATGTCCGCGCTTAGCCCAGCGATTGAACCGATTGTAGATCGTCGTGTAAGGGCCATAGTCGGACGGGCAATCGCGCCAGCGTGCGCCGCACTGGAGCATGTGAATGATACCGCTGATAATGCGTCGATCGTCTTGCCGCGCCGGGCCGGTCTGGTTCGTTGGCAGATGCGGCTCTATCTGAGCCCACTGCTTGTCGTTGAGCCAGAACAGTCCTTTGCGCATCGAAGTCCCCCGTGCCGAATCAACTTAGCACGAGGGAATCAGAACTCGCTAATTAGGTACAGACCCTAGCATTACAGTTGCTTTTTTGATTTGAAGTGGGCGCGTTGAGCGGCAGCCTGGTGAGCTCTGCGCCAGAAGGACCATGCGATGATGTGTGCGGGTTGAATCCGCTTCCGCGCAAGTCTGATAGCAATGCGGCGGATTTCCTGGATTGACCAACGGATCAGTGGTGGGGTGGTTATGTTTTGGCTTTTGCCGGGGGGCGCCGTTTCGTTTTTTTGGGCGGTGGCGGATTAGCGCGATGTCGGATCGCGGCCATCATGGCGAAGGCGAGCATCACCAAGGACACATGACGGTGCCAGCCATGCCAGGATCTGCTCTCGTTGTGATCGAGCCCGAACTCGTTTTTCGCCGTTTCAAAGCTGTCCTCGATCGCCCATCGATGGCCTTCGACCGCGACCAGCGTTTCAATGGCTGTTCCCGCTGGGCACCAGGTGGTGAAGAAGGCGAGGTCATCATCGGCAATGCGACGACGGATCAGTAGACCGCGTGTCCACAAACCGTCATTTGCACTGTTGGACTGCTCGGCCTCGAGATCCGCCAATTCGAGATAACACCAATCGTGCAGCCGCGGTCCTTTGGTTCCGGCTCCCGCCGACAGGCGCTTCCAGTCGGATGAGCGCCGCGTCCGGGCGAGGTCTGCAGCCGTACCGGCGACCGGCGGTCGCTTGCCCCAGGATCGAAACACATGAGCGCTGCTGACCCCAAGCACGTAGCCTTTGCCTGCCCGACGTAGTTGCTGTTCGATGTTGCCAACACCGTAGACGGTATCACCGGCAACCCACTTGAATGGTACAGACCCGGCTATCGCGCGTGCGATCATTCTCGTCGCAAGCTTTGGTTTGGTCGCAAAGCCGACATCGGCAGGCACATATGTGGCTTCCAGACGATCTGGATCGTCGGTCCATTCCTTCGGAAGATACAACGCGCGATCGATGAACGCATGGCCATGACGCGAAACGTAGGCAGCGAAGACGCCGATCTGGCAGTTCGTGATCTTTCCTGCCGAACCAGTGTATTGCCGCGCCACTCCGCATGACGCTTTGCCCTGTTTGAGAAAACCGGTCTCGTCGATCACGAGCACCGCATCGTCATCCGCCAAATGCTCGATGACATAGTCGTGCACGATATCGCGCAGGGCATCAGCGTCCCAGTCTCCACGACCCAGAATCGCCTGCTGCCGCCATGGGCCGGGATCGCCAGCCGCCTCCGCGCGCATCCAACCGGTCTTGCGCTGCTCATCTCCGAGCAGACCTTCCAGGAACAGACCTGCATTCGTCGCAACACGCTCTTGCGTGAACAACGGACGTATCCGTTGCTTGATCTCTCGAAGCGACGCCGCCCACAACGCAAGCGTCGCCTCAACCGACGCGGCCCGCGCCCACGACATTCGAATCATGGTTGCCCATGGATTCAGAAGCCCGCAACAAAAGCAACTGTAATGCTAGAGCTGCCGCCGCAAACATCAGTGCGGTCGTGAGACTGCCAAGCCTGTCAATGGCAAGCCCGGTAGCACCCGTCCCGATCGCTATGCCCAACTGATTGAAAAGGGAAAGTCGAAGGGCGAACCCCATGCGCTGTGCTTCGGGGACGATTGCCTGCAAAATGCCGCTCAGTGATCCCGACAGCAGCGCGAAGCCAAAGGCTCCCAATACGCCGGAAGCGATGAGAAGGACGGGCGACAAAGATTCTGTGAGAAATCCAACGGGAGCGAGAACGGCCAGCCCCAAGGCGCGGATCGTCTGCCCCGCCACCGTGACCTGTGCCCGATCATGACGATCGGCCAGGTGGCCGGCAACCGGCGCGAGCAGTAAGCCGGCGACGCTGGTTGAAAGTAACACCAGTCCAACCAGTCCAGAACCACCCTCGTGGAAAGCTACCCAGGCTGGCAGAACAATGCCGACACCAACGATGAAGAAAGAAGCCGACGAAAACGCTATAAACAGAGGTCTTTCCGAATCTTTCACGCTGAATCTGCCTCAAGGGAGATCGTGGTTGGCGTCTCCTAATGATCTGACATATTTTCCGATTCAAGCGACAGTTTTGCATCTGACATTTGCGATGTCCTAGGGTCCACTGGGAGTGATCGCGCATCTTCGCCGAAATCTGCAGGAAACCTGCGTGGTACCGAACAAAAAATGCGCTAATAGCCTAAGTCGAAGAGGGAATATGCCGTGGTTCATTTTCACGGTCATACGAGTTTGCTGGGTTTCTCCATTGGCACGGTATTCGCCGAAGAGTACCGCAATCAGCCGACCACGGTTGATCAAAACTCCGGCGAACTCGCAAACCGAACTAGGCAGAAACATCTGGAGTTCACTTCTTATGACGTTCGACGATGTTTCCTTTAGGGCCGCTCGCCGCGAGGACGCGGAGGCGGTTTTCAACGTTACCAAGGCGTCGATCGACGGCCTTGCTCGCGCATCCTACTCTCACAACCAAATCCAGAATTGGATGGGCCACCGTACGCCGGCATTTTACGAAGAGCTCATCGCCAAGGGGCGAATGACCGTGTGTCTCCGCGGCCGTATCGTGGTCGGATTTGTCGATGCGGAACCCGGCGAAGTAACACGCCTATTTATCTTGCCAGAAGCCGCTGGCGCCGGACTGGGTCGGCAACTGCTCGAGATCGGGATTGAACAGGCACGGTTAGGCCATAACGGTCCAGTGAGGCTCGAAGCGACGATCAATGCCGAAGGCTTCTACCAAAAGCATGGCTTTAAAAGCATAGGTAGGGGCTATTTCTCTCACGGTCTCGGCGGCGAGCCTGTCGAAATCGTGCATATGGAATTGTGAACTTCGACACCCTTGCTGCTATGTGATTCTCAGCGAGTCGCATTCGCGACCTAGCAAGTATTTTTTCTCTGCTCTGCGCCGGGTCCCTACGACGGCTGAATACTTGTTGAACTGCGCCAGTTCCTGCCTTTTCTATCCATCCCCGTTGCTGATCGCTTGCCGTGATTGGCGCTCGACGGGGGACGATCATGGCGGACACTTCACTCCATTCGGAAGCGTTCTCGCGTGGCGCGCGCATGTTGCGCACCGCGCTCGGCCCCGCGATCGCCACTTTCCTCGAAGACCCCTCGATCGTCGAGGTGATGCTCAACCCTGATGGCCGGCTCTGGATCGACCGGCTGTCCGGCGGCCTGGAGGATAGCGGACGAACGATGTCCGCCGCCGATGGCGAGCGGATCGTGCGTCTGGTCGCGCACCATGTTGGCGCCGAGGTGCATGGCGAGAAGCCGCGCGTCTCGGCCGATCTTCCCGAGACGGGGGAGAGGTTCGAGGGGCTCCTTCCGCCCGTCGTTGCGGCGCCGGCCTTTGCGATCCGCAAGCCCGCCGTTGCTGTTTTTACCCTCGACGACTACGCCGCGGCCGGCATCATGACGGCAGGGCAGGCGGGCGTGCTCCGCGAAGCCGTCGCCGCCCGCAAGAACATCCTGGTCGCCGGTGGCACCTCGACCGGCAAGACCACCCTGACAAACGCACTGCTGGCCGAGATCGCGGGCACCACCGATCGCGTGGTCTTGATCGAGGATACGCGTGAGCTGCAATGCCGCGCTCCGAATCTGGTCGCGCTGCGCACCAAGGACGGCGTCGCATCCCTGTCCGATCTGGTTCGGTCCTCCTTACGTCTACGCCCCGACCGGATTCCGATCGGCGAGGTACGCGGCAGCGAAGCCTTGGAGCTCCTCAAAGCCTGGGGAACGGGCCACCCCGGCGGGATCGGAACGATTCACGCAGGCTCCGCGCTGGGCGCGCTTCGTCGTCTAGAACAGCTCATCCAGGAGGCCGTCCTCACCGTTCCCAAGGCGCTGATTGCCGAGACGATCGATCTCGTCGCGGTGCTGCGCGGCCGCGGCAGCGAACGCCGCCTTGCCGAACTCGCTCTCATTGCCGGCCTCGATCCCGCCACCGGCGATTACCGCGTCCAGTCCGCCGAGGCGGGCGGCCAATCCTCGCTTACCGGAGACCGATCATGACCCAATTGCCTGCCGCGATCCGTCGCGTTCGCCGCCGCTTCACGGAGCTTGCGGCGATTGCCGTCATCTCCATCGTTGTCGCGCCCGCGGCCCACGCCTCCGGCTCCTCGATGCCGTGGGAGACGCCGCTCAACCAGATCCTGGAGTCAGTGCAAGGTCCGGTCGCCAAGATCATGTCGGTCATCATCATTACCGTGACCGGTTTGACGCTCGCGTTCGGCGATACTTCCGGCGGCTTCCGCCGGCTGATCCAGATCGTCTTCGGACTGTCGATCGCCTTCGCCGCGTCGAGCTTTTTCCTGACCTTCTTCAGCTTCTCCGGCGGAGCGTTGGTCTGATGGCCGGCATCGTCGATCCGGAAGTTCCGGGCTTCTTCGCGCCGGTCCATCGCGCGCTCACCGATCCGATCCTTATGGGCGGCGCGCCCCGCACGGTTGCGATCGCCAACGGCACGTTGGCGGCCGCCATCGCGCTCGGCCTCCACCTCTGGATCCCCGGAGCGCTGATTTGGGCGGTGGGCCATGCGGCGGCGGTCTGGGCGGCCAAGCGCGACCCGCAGTTCGTGGACGTCGTTCGACGTCACCTCCGCTATCCATCCTATCTCGGCGAGTGAGCCTTTCATGCTGAACCTCGCCGAATATCGCACCCGGCCCCATAGTCTCGCCGACTTCCTGCCTTGGGCCGCTTTGGTCGAGAAGGGCATCGTCCTCAACAAGGACGGCGCGTTCCAGCGCACGGCTCGCTTCCGCGGCCCTGATCTCGACAGCGCGACGCCAGCCGAGCTCGTCGGCGTGACGTCCCGCCTGAACAACGCGCTGCGCCGTCTCGGCTCAGGCTGGGCGATCTTCGTCGAGGCCCAGCGTATCACCGCCCAGACGTATCCGCACAACACCTTTCCCGACGCCGCATCAGCGCTGGTCGATCTGGAACGACGGGACGCTTTCGAGGAGGCCGGCGCGCATTTTGAGAGCCGTTATTTTATGACTCTCGTCTGGCTCCCGCCGGCCGAGGATGCCTCGCGCATCGAGGGGTGGCTCTATGAGGGCCGAGCGCAGAGCGGTGTCGATCCTCACGAGCTGCTGCGTGGCTTCGTCGACCGGACCAACCGCGTCCTGCAATTGGTCGAAGGGTTCATGCCCGAAGTGGCATGGCTCGATGACGGCGAGACGCTAACTTACCTGCATTCGACCATCTCGACCCGGCAACAGCGCGTACGCGTTCCCGAGACGCCCATGCATCTCGACGCGTTGCTTGCGGATGAGCCGCTCGCCGGCGGCCTCGAGCCGCGTCTCGGCAGCCACCACCTTCGCACACTCACCGTGGTCGGTTTCCCGACCGCAACCCATCCTGGAATCCTCGACGAGCTGAACCGGCTTGCCTTCCCCTACCGCTGGTCGACGCGTGCGATCCTGCTCGACAAGACCGAGGCGGTGAAACTGCTGACCAAGATCCGCCGCCAGTGGTTCGCCAAGCGAAAGTCCGTCGCTGCCATCGTCAAGGAGGTGATGACCAACGAAGCCTCAACACTGGTGGATAGCGATGCGGCGAACAAGGCCACTGACGCCGATCTCGCCTTGCTGGAACTGGGCACCGACGATGTCGGCCAGGCCTACGTCACCGCGACTGTCACCGTCTGGGACGAGGACGCCGGTCTCGCCGCCGAGAAGCTTCGGCTCGTCGAGAAGGTGATCCAGGGGCGCGACTTCACCTGCATGCCGGAAGGGGTGAACGCGCTCGAAGCCTGGCTCGGCTCTCTGCCAGGGCACGCCTATGCTAACGTCCGCCAGCCGCCGCTCTCGACACTGAACCTGGCTCACCTGATTCCTCTTTCGGCGGTCTGGGCCGGGCCAGACCGCGATGAGCATTTCCGCAGCTCTCCGCTCTTCTTCGGCAAGACGGAAGGCTCGACGCCGTTCCGCTTCTCGCTGCATGTCGGCGACGTCGGTCACACCCTGATCGTCGGCCCGACCGGTGCCGGCAAGTCCGTGCTGCTCGCGCTGATGGCGATCCAGTTCCGCCGCTACCGGAAGAGCCAGATCTTCGCCTTCGATTTCGGCGGTTCGATCCGCACAGCTGCGCTTGCCATGGGCGGCGACTGGCACGACCTCGGCGGAAGTCTGTCGAACAGCGCGGAGGACTCCGTGTCTCTTCAACCGCTCGCACGTATCGGCGATGCGGCAGAGCGCGCCTGGGCTGCCGAATGGGTGACCGCGATCCTTGCCAAGGAGGGCGTCACCATCGATCCGACCGCGAAGGAGCATGTCTGGTCGGCGTTGACCTCGCTGGCATCCTCGCCGGTCGAGGAACGCACGATCACCGGCCTCACTGCTCTGTTGCAATCGACCGCGCTCAAGCAGGCGCTGCAACCTTATTGTGTTGGTGGCTCCTCCGGCCGCCTGCTCGACGCGGAGGCCGAGCAGCTCGGCTTCGCGTCGGTGCAGGCGTTCGAGACCGAGGGCTTGATCGGCGCGGGTGCTGCGCCCGCCGTCCTCACCTACCTCTTCCATCGCATCGAGGGACGGCTCGACGGTCGGCCGACGCTGCTCATCATCGACGAGGGCTGGCTCGTCCTCGACGATCCGGCCTTCGCCCAGCAGCTTCGCGAATGGCTGAAGACGTTGAGGAAGAAGAACGCCTCTGTCGTCTTTGCAACCCAATCGCTCTCCGACATCGACGCCAGCAACATCGCACCCGCAATCGTCGAGAGCTGCCCGACGCGCATCTTCCTGCCGAATGAGCGCGCGATCGAACCGCAGATCACCGCCATCTACCAGCGGTTTGGGTTGAACGACCGCCAGATCGAGATCATCGCGCGGGCGACACCGAAGCGGGACTATTATTGCCAATCTCGTCGGGGCAATCGGCTCTTCGAGCTCGGCCTCGGGCCGGTCGCGCTCGCCTTCTGCGCCGCGTCCTCCAAGGCCGACCATGCCGCAATTGAACGGCTGCTCGCCGAGCACCGCCGCGACGACTTCACGCCCGCCTGGCTCGCGGATCACGAGCTGCTCTGGGCCGCCGATCTCATCCCCGACCTGACAAACCTGGAGGTGCAATCATGACCACTCTTAAGACGCGACGCGCAAGCTTGGTCGCCGCGGCCGCTCTCTCGCTCGCACTATCGATCTTGCCGCCTTCGACGACGCCAACCTCCGCGCAGTGGATCGTCTACGATCCCACCAACTTCAGCCAGAACGTGCTGACCGCGGCGCGTGAGTTGCAGCAGATCAACAATCAGATCCAGATGCTGACCAATCAGGCTCAGAGCCTGGTGAACCAAGGAAAAAACCTCGCCAATCTGCCGTTGTCGACGCTGACCCAGCTTCAGTCACAGGTCGCACGGACTCAGTCACTGCTGAGCCAGGCCCAGAACATCGCCTTCAACGTCGAGCGCATCCAGACGACATATTCCAGCACCTACGGCACGGCGGCGGCCACGGGCTCCAATTCGACAATGTTTGCCGCGGCCCAAAGTCGTTGGCAGAACTCGGTAGGCGCGTTCGAAGACTCGCTCAAGGTGCAGGCCGGGGTCGTCGGCAATATCTCGACCAACTCCAGCGCAATGAGCTCGCTGGTCACCGCCAGCCAGTCGGCGAGTGGCGCCCTGCAGGCCGCTCAGGCCGGCAATCAGCTCCTGGCCCTGCATTCCCAGCAGCTATCCGATCTAGTCGCGGTGCTCGCCGCAAAGGGACGGGCGGACGCGCTGGAGCAGGCGCGCGTGACCGCGACCGAATCGCAGGGCCAGCAACAATACAAGATCTTCTCGACACGCAGCGGCTATCAGCCCGGCAATGTCACCATGTTCAGCGGCAACTAAGGCACACCGATCATGGAGCGCTCGGATATCCTTCGCGTAGGCGCGATGATCATTGTGTTCGCGATTTTTCTTGCCACGCTGCACGTCATTCATCGGCGTCCGGCGAAGCGGCCTGTATCCGATGCACCCTCTGTCTCCGCTCCCGATAATCTCTCGGCCGAGCTGCGCCGCTGCCGCGCGCTTGGCCCCCAGGATGCCGAAGATCCGCACTGCCAGGCGGTCTGGGAGGAGAACCGCGCGCGCTTCTTCGGCGGGCCGGCGCGGCCACTTCTGCCGCAGGCCGCGCCGGCCACACAGCCGACGACGAGTGCTCCACAGGGAGAGAAGCCGTGAACAACGTCGGCGTCATCGACACCTTTCTCAATACCTTCACGACCTACATCGATTCAGGTTTCGGCCTGATCAAAGGCGAGGTCACGTATGTGTCGTCGACGTTGATCGTCATCGACATCACGCTCGCCGGCCTGTTCTGGGCCTGGGGCGCAGACGAAGACATTCTCCAACGGCTGGTGAAGAAGACCCTCTACATCGGCTTCTTTGCCTTCATCATCACCAACTTCACCAAGCTCTCAGGCATCATCTTCAATAGCTTCGCTAGCCTCGGACTGAAGGCCGGCGGCTCATCAATCTCGACCGCGGACTTCCTGCGGCCCGGCCGACTTGCGCAGGTCGGACTCGATGCCGGGCAACCGTTGCTCGACTCCGCAAGCCAAATGATGGGCTTCACCAGCTTCTTTGCGAACTTCGTCCAGATTGCCGTGCTGATGGTGTCCTGGCTACTCGTGCTGATCGCCTTCTTCATTCTGGCGGTGCAACTGTTCGTAACGCTGCTCGAGTTCAAGCTGACGACGCTTGCCGGTTTCATCCTTATTCCCTTCGCGCTTTTCAACAAGACCGCCTTCCTCGCGGAAAAGGTGCTGGGCAACGTCGTTGCCTCCGGCGTGAAGGTCATGGTGCTTGCTGTCATCGTCGGCATCGGCACCGGGCTCTTCTCCCAATTCACAACTGCCTATGCCGGCGGGGAGCCGACCATCGAGCAAGCGCTCTCTGTCGTGCTGGCGGCACTCGCCATGCTCGGCCTCGGCATTTTCGGTCCGGGCATCGCCACCGGGCTTGTGTCGGGCGCGCCGCAGCTTGGCGTCGGCGCTGCCGTCGGCACGGGCCTCGCCGTCGCCGGCACGGCTATGGCGGGTGGAGCTGCGCTTGGGCTCGCCGGAAGGGGGGCGATGGCGGCTAGTTCCGGTGCTGCGGCCGCCGCGCGTGGTGGTGCGGCGATGGCGGGCGGTGTGTCCTCCGCCTACAGCCTCGCATCGGCCGGTCGGTCCGGCGTTGGCAGCGTCGCGTCCGGTCTCGGTGGCGCAGGCCGCGCGGCGGCAAGTCACGCGGCAGCTCCCGTCAGACGCGCCGCTTCCCAAGCGGCGGGGGCAATGAGAGAGAGCTTCACCTCCGGTGCCCGTGCCGGCGTCGCCAACACCGGTGGCTCCTCGACGATGGGGACCATCGGGAGTGGCGAGGCTGCACCCGATGGAGCCGAATCTCAAGCAGCGAGCGAAAGCGGTCCGCCCGCCTGGGCCCAGCGCGTCAAGCGCAATCAGACCGTCATTCACGGCGCTCAGACAGCCGCGCAAGCCCTCAAATCCGGCGACAGCCATGGTGGCGGCCACTCCGTCGAGCTATCAGGGGGAGAATAAGAAATGTCAGTCTTCCGGCGATCGTCGGTCCGCTATGGCCGCACGCCCGAACCCGAAACCCCCTACCAGCGTGCGGCGCGGGTTTGGGATGAACGCATCGGCTCCGCCCGCGTGCAGGCCAGGAACTGGCGGCTGATGGCCTTCGGTTCGCTGATCCTTTCTTGCGGCCTCGCTGGTGGGCTCGTCTGGGAATCCGCGCACGGCACCGTCGTTCCCTGGGTGGTGCAGGTCGACAAGCTCGGGGAGGCGCAGGCCGTGGCGCCAGCCACCGCGGACTACAGGCCGAACGACCCGCAGATTGCCTGGTATCTCGCCCACTTCATCCAGATCGTTCGCTCGCTTCCGGCCGATCCAATCATCGTGCGGCACAACTGGCTGCAGGCTTATGATTTCACGACCACGGCGGGCTCGGTGGCGCTGAACGACTACGCCCGCGCCAATGACCCCTTCGCCAATCTCGGCAAGCAGCAGGTCGCGATCGACGTCTCCAGCGTCATCCGCGCCTCGCCCGACAGTTTTCGCGTCGCTTGGGTCGAGCACCGCTATCAGGACGGAGCGCTCGCCGGCACCACACGTTGGACCGCGATCCTCACCATCGCAATTGCGCCGCCCACGGACGCCGATCGGCTGCGCAAGAATCCACTCGGCATCTACGTCAACGCTATCAACTGGTCGAAGGAGCTGGGACAATGACCCCGCCGAATTTCTCGAAAGCCGGCGGTCCGGCTTGGCGCTTTTCCATCGTTCACCAAAATTGGAAAGACGGCGATACGTCTTTCCGTAAACCCGCCTTTGCGGCTTTGCTGATGGTCGCCTCGGTGCTTGGCGGCTGCGCGCACAATTTCATCCCGCCCGACATCAACTATGACACTGCGGAGCCGGCAGCGCTCACCACTGATCCGCCGCCGCCCGTCAAGATCGTGGAATTGCCAAAGCCCCTGCCGCTGCCCGGGCAGTTGAAGCCGCTCACTGCTAGTAAACGGATCCCCGAAGCCGCCGACCCAAAAGTCCGCGTCAAACAGGCGAACGCCGCGGCACGCGTGCAGCCGGTCCGCAACGGCTTCATCAATGCCGTCCAGGTCTATCCGTTCTCCGGCGGCGCCCTCTATCAGGTCTATACGGCGCCCGGCCAGATCACCGATGTCGCCCTCCAGGAGGGCGAGCGGCTCACAGGCTCAGGTCCGGTCGCCGCAGGCGACACCGTGCGCTGGATCATCGGCGACACCGAGAGCGGCGCGGGAGCGACCAAGAAGATCCACATCCTGGTTAAGCCGACGCGGCCGGAGTTGGTCACCAATCTCGTCATCAACACCGACCGGCGGACCTATCTCCTCGAGCTGCGCTCGACGGAAAAGACCTATATGGCCTCGGTCTCCTGGCAATATCCCGAGGACCAGCTCATCGCACTTCGGCAGCAGAACGCGACGGCTGAAGCAGCCGCGCCAATTGCAGCCGGTGTCGATCTCGGCTCGATCAACTTCCGCTACGCGATCGAGGGCGATGATCCGGCCTGGCGTCCGCTGCGCGCCTTCGACGACGGCAATAAGGTCTACATCGAATTCCCCAGCGGAATCGCCCAGGGCGAGATGCCGCCGCTGTTCGTCATTGGTCCGGCCGGCGGCTCCGAGCTAGTAAATTACCGG
Organism: Bradyrhizobium sp. CW1; assembly: GCF_023100665.1. Classification (NCBI taxonomy): domain Bacteria; kingdom Pseudomonadati; phylum Pseudomonadota; class Alphaproteobacteria; order Hyphomicrobiales; family Nitrobacteraceae; genus Bradyrhizobium; species Bradyrhizobium sp. CW1. The sequence continues at coordinate 7,469,084 of NZ_CP064684.1, read as the reverse complement.
GCGAACCGCAACTACTACATCGTCGACCGCCTGTTCGCCGCCGCCGAATTGCGTCTTGGCGACAAGGACAGTGAGCGGCGCGTGCGCGTCGTCCGCACCGATGGGAGGCCGCGAGCATGGCGATAGGCGGCGAAGACGAACGTCAAAACGACATTCCACCCGTGGCGCCGCCGGATTTGCGGCTCCGGGGCGAGTGGCCACCTGTCACGCGCCTCTCGCGCAAGATGCTGATCGGCCTCGGCGCGGTGTCTGCCCTCGCAATCGCGGGTGCACTCGGCTACGCGCTCCAGACCCGCAACAAGCAGCAAGCCGGCCAGGAGTTGCTCAGCACCCAGAACCGTCCATCACCTGAGGGCCTCGCCGCCTTGCCGAAGGATTATACCGGACTGCCGCGTCAGGCACCGCCGCTCGGGCCGCCGCTGCCCGGCGATCTCGGCAAGCCGATCCTCAACGCAGGCGCGGCACCCAACACCGTGGTCCCGGGAACGGCGCCCGATCCGGAGGCACAGCACAGATCCCAGGAGGTTGAGGCGGCCCGTGTCAGTCGTCTCTTTGCCCAGACCAATCAGCAACCACACAGCGTCGGCCAGCTCATTCCGAATAGTTCGACCGCAACCGCGACGACCCCGGCCGCGACACCCCCCGTCGATGCCGGGTCCGCCCAGAACATGCAGGATCGCAAGACGGCCTTTCTCAACGGTTCGACGGACAAGCGCACGGTCAGTCCCGACCGGCTCGAGGCCAAAGTTTCTCCTTATGTCGTGCAGGCGGGCACCGTGATTCCGGCGGCGCTCAACACGGGCATCAGGTCCGATCTGCCCGGCCAAATCACCGCCCAGGTGACCGAGGCGGTGTATGATAGTCCGTCCGGCAGGTATCTTCTGATCCCTCAGGGCGCAAAACTGATCGGTCAGTACGACAGCTCCGTCGCGTTCGGCCAAAGCCGCATCCTCCTGGTCTGGACCCGCATCATCATGCCGGAAGGCACCTCCATCGTGCTGGAGCGCCAGCCCGGCGCCGACACCGGCGGTTATGCCGGGCTTGAGGACGAGGTCGACAACCATTGGGGCATGCTGTTCAAGGCCGCTGTTCTCTCGACCATGCTCAGCGTCGGAGCCGAGGCGGGCACGAGCCAGAACGAGAACAATCTTGTTCAAGCGATCCGCAGCGGTGCGTCCAACAGCATCAGCCAGACCGGCCAGCAGATCGTGCAGCGTCAGCTCAACATCCAACCGACGCTGACCATTCGGCCAGGTTTCCCGGTCCGGGTCATCGTTACTCGCGACCTGGTGCTGGCTCCCTACGGACAAAAAGGTGCGCGATGACGAAGCTCAAGCTTGGACCACTCGAAGACGACAAACCAGTCAAGCTCAGCGTCGAGCTGCCGGCGACGGTCTTCAGGGATCTCAAAAGCTACGCTGAGATTTTGTCTCGTAGCGGAAGGGCGACCACGCCGATCGAGCCCGCCAAACTGATCGCGCCGATGATAGAGCGATTCATGGCAACCGACCGCGCCTTTGCGAAGGCCCGACGAAATGCTGCTCAATCCGTACCTGGCGCAGCCGAGAGGTCCGGATAACGCTCGCGAAGCAGGTCGAGAAACGGACGCAGCGATGGATTGCAATTGTCCTGCCGCCAATACGCGCGGAAGCTCAGCCGCGTCGGACCTTCGGTACCATGCACCTCGCGGAAGGTAACTCCCGGATAGGTGGCGCCCGTCGCACCTTCGAGTGCCAGGAGGATACCCCAGCCGGCTCCGACCGAGGTGAGAAGCCGGTCGAGCGACGCTTCATGGTGGAGCAATTGACAAGTATCAAGACTTCCCATTTTGCTGATGAGAAGCTTGACGAGTTCGGGACCGGGGCCGTGTTCTGTCACCAAAAGGGCTTCGTGCCTCAGTTCGCCCCAGTGAACCACATCACGGCCTGCTAACGGATGACCCGCGGGGAGAGCAACCACGGCACGTTCGCTCCAGAGCAACAAGGATCTGTCGCTCCAGCTCGCATTGGGCTCGACCAGGAAGGCGACGTCAATGGCGGAGCTGGCGAGATCGGACATCAAATCGTCGCTCGATCCGTCGACGAAATGCGGTTTGACATCAGGGAAGCGCCGCTGGTGCTCGAGAAGGGTGCCCCGTAGATTGCCGGCGGAGAATGAGGCGTGGATCCCGATGTTCAATAGACCGCTCTCGCCGCGCCAGCGGCTCTTGAGGCGGCCGGTCATCGCCTCAGTATCATTCACGATGCGCCGGGCAGCATCGAGGAATTCCTGACCTTCGATGGTCGGTCGCGTACCGGCTTTAGTGCGCTCGAAGATGGCACCGCCCAACTTATGTTCGAGATTGCGCAGACGGCGACTCAGCGTTGACTGCTTAACCCTGAGGGTCTCTGCCGCTTGGCGGAGGCTTCGGTGCTGGGATGCGACGATAGCCCAGCGTAGATCTCGAAATTCCATTGGCACGGTCGAAGCGCAACCCCCTCTAGCTCGTATGATTCGGTGCTACCATGCCAAACCGCAGTTGGGATCGATCAAAAAAACAACTGGTAGTAGAATTTTCTTCCAAATCAATGGGAAGCAAAATTTCAATCTAAATGGGTAAAACCGGGAATATCCGCAGTGTGGCCCGATCCTGCGCGATCCTGCCCAGGGCATTCGCTTGCCGAACTGCTGTCCATCGGGCCGGGAGCTTGCTTGCTTTGCCCTGCAATCATTCGGAGATCTTGTCGAGGGAACAGCGAACTGTGCATCGGTCGAGTGACATACAATCGGACGATCCACAGACTGCAGAAGCCGGTTGTGATAAATAAATCCCGAGTTTGCATGGACGAGGTTTTCCGGTTTCGAGCCTGTCGCGCCGATTGCGTTATATGATGAGCCGAACTTGCGCGCAGGTTTGACCGTGATTCACCATTTCGGGTCGATTTCCCGGGCGTATCGCCTGGCCGGATTGGCGCGACTCGACGTCCGATAGCGCGCGCCTGCCGCCGCCGTCAGTTCCTTCCGTGTCGCGCGCCATGGAAAACTGCCCCCTCAGCGTCACGAGGAATTGCCCCCTCCTCGGATAGCTGGGGAGAGAGTGAATGAAGCGGGAACGAATCACTGAAGGCTCGTCGTGGATTGATCCACGGGGGCAGGTGATGAAGACGCCGGATGACGTGGCGGAGATGTTGCGCCTGAGGGCGTGCGGGTGGGGTCTGAAGCGGATTGCGCGACAGCTGGGCTGCAGCCATCACACGGTGAAGGGCTACGTGGTGGCGGGCGGGGTGAAGGCGTTCAAGTCGCCTGAGCGGCCGAAGCGTCTCGACGGCCTTGAGGGTTGGCTGCGCGAGAGGCTCGTTCGGCATCGCGGCAATGCCGACGTGGTGCGCCAGGACCTCTTGGCCGAGAGAGGCGTAACAGTCAGCCGGCGGACGCTGCAACGCGCCGTGCAGCCCTATCGCCAGGCGCTGAAGGCGGAGGCTCTGGCGACGACGCGGTTTGAGACGCCGCCGGGCCGACAGCTGCAGATCGACTTTGGGGAGCGCCTGGTCGAGATCGGAGGAGCGAAAGTCAAGGCATTCGTGTTCGTGGCAACGCTCGGCCACTCGCGACGGCTTCATGTGCGTGCGTTCCGGGCCGAGAGACAGGAGCATTGGTTTGCCGGGCTCGAGAGCACATTCACGACCCTCGGCGGTGTGCCCGAGGGAGTGCTGATGGACAATCCACGGGCGCTTGTGGTGCGCCACGACGCGGTGAGCCGATCGGTTCAGTTCAATGACAAGCTGATCGCCTTCGCAAAACATCGGGGCTTCCGTCCTCGCGCCTGCGCACCATATCGGGCGCGCACGAAAGGCAAGACCGAGAACGGCGTCGGCTACGTGAAGAAGAACGCAATCGCCGGTCATTCCTTCCCAAGCTGGGAAGCATTCGAGGCGCATCTCGACAGGTGGGAGCGTGAGGTTGCAAACGTTCGTATCCATGGCACGACCGGAGAGGCGCCGATCATCCGCTTCGCGCGCGACGAGATACATCGGTTGAAGCCGCTCGGCGGGCAGCCTTCGTTCGGATCCTTGCGTGAACTGACCCGCGTCGTCGGCAATGATTGCGCCGTCCAGATCGACACGAACAGCTACTCGGTACCGTGGCGCCTGATTGGCGAGCGCGTGGCGGTAACGATCGCGGCCGGCGAAGTGCGGATCCGCCATGGATTGCACCAGGTAGCAGTGCACAAGCTATCGGAGGGTCGCCGGCTGCGGATCATCGACTTTGCCCATCTCGATGGTGTTGCTGGTCGCAACGGCGCGGTCCGCCGGCCGGAGATTGCTGCGGCCACGGTACCGGGATCGTCTCCACCGCCCTCGTTGTTGCGTCCTCTTGCCGAATACGAAGCCGTGATTGGAGGAAGCTTCTGATGGCACGGGCAAAGAATGTAATTGAAGCAACAACCGATCCGCTAGACGCCATGCTGGCGCGATTGCAGCTCTCCGGCATTCGCGACCAGCTCGACAGCCTGCTCGACGAGGCGGCGCGCGCGAACCTGTCGGCGCGTGAGACGCTGATCCTGCTGTGCGAGCGCGAGATCGCGCGCAAGGATCATCGCCGCATCGAGATGGCGCTGAAGCTCGCACACTTCCCGGCCGTGAAGGAGCTTGCGGGCTTCGACTTCGAAGCGCAGCCATCGATCGACCCAAAGCAAATCCGCGACCTGGCCGCATCACGTTGGATAGCCAACGGAGAGAACGTGCTGCTGCTCGGCCCGATAAGACGCACTTGTCGATCGCTCTCGGGCGAGAGGCGATCCTGGCCGGATACACCGTGCAGTTCACCACTGCGACGACGCTGGTCGCAGGCCTTGCCAAGGCGCACGGCGAGCGACGCCTGGACGAGAAACTGCTCGCGCTGTCGAAGCCAAAGCTGCTCATCGTCGACGAACTCGGCTACTTGCCGCTTGAACCTGACGCGGCGCATCTGTTCTTCCAACTGGTCAGCCGGCGCTACGAAACCGGCGCCATGCTGATCACGTCGAGCCGCAGCGTTGCCGAATGGGGCACAGTGTTCGCCGATCCCGTGGTCGCCACCGCGATCCTCGACCGGCTCCTGCACCACAGCCACGTGCTGACGATCCGAGGCGACAGCTATCGGCTCCGCGCCAAGCGCAAGAGCGGCCTCATCAAGACGCCCACCGCCGGTGACGGCCCTCCGGTCGGCTCGGCCTCCCTCCGGCCCGCCACCGGCGGAAACAACCTTCAACCGAGATCGTAATCGCGATGGTGGGGGCAGTTCTTCATGACGCAAAGGGGGCAGTTCCGGATGGCGTTTGACACTTCCGCGTCACCATGGTTAGCCGCCCCACCTTCGCCCCCGCTCGTTCCCGATCCAAGGGAGCAATTTACGTGAGGCAACGGCTTAGCATCCGGTAACAATTAAGGTGAGGCAATGCGACCTTGTCATCGACGGCAGTGTGCTGCTTGTAAGCGGGCTCCAGCCGCCGGTTTCGGGCATTGGTGGCCATTGTCGCATCGGGGATCAGTCGTGCAGACCTTTTGTACTTCCCGCTTTGCCGGACCTTCTCTCATCCTCACTTTCATCTTCGCCTTGATTTTCGCTCAGCATATCCATCACAAGCTGCTCGGTGAGGCTGTTCCAACTCACGTTGGCGCGGATCAGCGACGCATCGACGTGAACCACTTCGGCTGTTGCGATCTTGGCCTTCAGGCAGGCCTCGACCGTGCGTTTCAAGATCCTACGGAATCGCTCTTCGCCCCAGCGCTGGCGGATGCGCGTCAGGCTTGAATGGTGCGGTAGCTGCTCGTGGAGGCCATAACCAGCAATCCATCGAATGCGATGTTGACCTGAGCCTCACGGATCAGCTTGCGATCGTGTACGATCCCGGTGAGCAGACCCGCGAGCATCAGCCGTACCGCGGCTTCCGGATCGATGCCTGGCCGACCGTCGTTCGCGCAGTCGGAGACCTCTTCCCTTAGCCAAGACGGGTCGAGCACACGATCGACCGCGCCAGCACGTGCTCATCTGGGGCGAGCTGTTTCAGCGAGCGCGTGATGAAGAGCTCCAACTGATCCCGCTCCTTGCGCCCCAGCATCTCGTTTGCTCCGCCGATCGCGAATCGCCGACGAGAACGGAATCAGCCAATTGGAGCTTTTTCAACGACCCCCATGTGCGTGAGTTGCTAGATGTTCCAGAACCCAATCTTCGAACCGACGTAGGCGCACGGCGCGATGGGGCTAATAAGTAGGCGGAAAATCTGACCGCCATTTCGGGCGAGGCCACATTCTATCTGTTGGCAGTTCCGAACGATCAAATCTAATAGGCGGGTTATAGCCAGTGATTTGACGCCCGAGCTCATGGCATGCTTTGCACATGGAAAGTCGTGCACTTGTGGCTTGGAATGTGCGTCGGATTCGGATTAGCCGCGGCATTTCGCAAGAGAAATTGGCTTATCAGGCCGGCGTTGACCGCTCCTATTTGGCCAGTCTTGAGCGGCAATCGAAAAACCCGACAATTGATCTGCTCGAGCGCATCGCCGAGGCGCTGGACGTTCATTTGTCCGAATTCTTCGTTCGGCCTGTGACGCCCAAGACCTTTCCTAAAGATCGCAACCGGTGAGTTTACGTCGTCGTTGGGCGGGTTAGCCATTATATGCGATTGGGCAGAGCGCTCGAAGATAGCACCGCCCAACTTATGTTCGAAATTGCGCAGGTAACGCCTCAGCGCTGACTGCTTAACTCCGAGGGTCTCTGCCGCTTGGCGGAGGCTTCGGTGCTGGGATACGACGATCGCCCAGCGTAGATCTCGAAATTACACTGGCACGTCGAAACCTATGACAGCTTGCTCGTGACCAAGATTTCTCTTGAAGGGAGCTTGCACTGCTTCGCGCCGCCTCGTCCGCCCGTTCACTGTTCCTATGCCCCGATGGGGACAGTCACTTTCGCAATCCTGCTAGCGCTTGCGATCCTTCCTGCCTGGCATATTGGTCCGTACGAGCATGATGCCTTTGTGGAAGCCACACACCCTTCGCGTGCGAGTCTCATCGTCCAAGTTCAGCCGACTCGTTCCTTAGGCCTAGAACTATTCGTAACGCTCTAGTCCGAAATCCGCAGCTTCAATGTCAGGCCTTCGACCAGAGACAAGGTCCGCTATGACCCGTGCGGAGCCGCAACTCATCGTCCAACCGAGAGTGCCATGTCCTGTGTTCAAGAATAGATTACTAATTCTGGTCCCGCCGATAATTGGCGTTCCATCCGGGGTCATCGGTCGTAGCCCTGACCAGAAGGACGCCTTTTTGGGATCTCCACCGGGAAACAGATCCATCACGGAATACTCCAGCGTTAGCCGGCGTGCCTCGACGAGGTCATTGGTGTAACCCGAGATTTCGGCCATTCCGCCGACACGAATGCGATCCCCGAGGCGGGTAATCGCAATCTTGTATGTCTCGTCCATGACCGTCGATTCGGGAGCGCGCGAAGTGTCGGTAATGGGAATCGTCAGCGAGTATCCCTTGACAGGATAGACTGGCAACTTGATTCCTATTTTCTTGAGGAGAAGCGGCGAATAACTTCCCAGTGCGACAACGACCGCGTCCGAACGAATAGCCCCGCGATCGGTGATCACACCACGCACTCGGCCGGCTTCGATGTCCAGTCCATTGATGCAATGTCCGTAACGGAAATCGGTGCCCAATGCAGCGGATTTCTGCTCCAGTGCATTGGTGAACTTGAAGCAATCGCCGGTCTCGTCCTTCGGAGTCAAAAGTCCTCCGACTATTCGATCGCGAACATGGCGCAATGCGGGTTCGACCCGAACGCAACCGTCTCGATCGAGCACCTCAAATGGAACGCCATCTGCTGCAAGAGCCTTCACGTCCTTTGCTGATGCATCGAGCTGCTGTTGTGTTCGAAACAGCTGCAGGGTTCCCTGCATGCGCTCGTCATAGTGAAGCGAGGCTTCCGCCCTTACCTCGGCAAGCGCCTTGCGACTGTAGTCCGCCAGACGCAGCATCCGTCCCTTGTTGCGGGCATACCGGCTGGCTGTGCAGTTGGACAGCATGCGGACAAGCCAAGATAGCATCGCGGCATCAAGCTTCGGGCGAAGGATCAATGGCGCATGCCGCATGAGCATCCACCTGACGGCCTTCATAGGGATTCCGGGGGCAGCGCAAGGCGAACAATAGCCAAAGGAGACCTCCCCGTCGTTCGCATAACTGGTCTCCAGTGCTGGACCCGACTGCCTATCGACAACGACGACTTCGTGCCCGAGCTTTGCAAGTTGATATGCGGTTGTGACGCCGATAACGCCCGCGCCTAAACTCGTGACTTTCATCGTTTCGGTCCAATGTTCTGTTTAAACGATAGCGACGGGAGGCATTTGCCGCGATCGCGTCAGCGATATTCTCTGCGGAAGCGAGAACCGAGGCCTGTGAGAATTTCGTAGGCGATCGTGCCCGCGTCAGCTGCCAGCGCCTCGATTGTCTGATGAGGACCGATCACTTCGACGAGGCTTCCGAGACCGAGTGCATCATCAGGCAGACCGGAGATGTCGACTGTCATGCTGTCCATCGAGACGCGACCCAGGATGGGCAGACGTTGACCGCGGTAGTAGACGGCCCCGCGACCGCTCAGACTCCGTGGGAGACCGTCAGCATAGCCGGCGCAAAGAGTGGCAAGCCGGGTGCTGCCGGTGGTAACGTGCGTTCCACTGTAGCCGACCAGCGTGCCGCACGGTCCGTGCGGGTCTGCGCAACTGCAATCGAGAGGCTCACGACTGGCTCCATCGGATTTGCGACACTTGCCTGCGCCGCGCCGCCATAGAGCGCGATCCCCGAACGGACAAGAGCACCGTGATAGTCCTTGCCCATCAGTACGCCAGCCGAGTTGGCAAAGCAGAATGGTACCGGGGCAAATTCCTGTGTCACCATCAGCATTTCTGCAAGCTGCGCAGCATTCTGCCCCTTGGTGGGCTCATCTGCAGAGGCGAGATGGCTCATCACGTAGAGAATCTCGAGTTCCGGTGATTGCGCTATTTCCATGCGCACCACAGCGCGCTCGGCGGGCGCAAATCCGAGCCGTGACATGCCGGTATCGAATTGTAGAATAGCAGGCAGACGCCTACCTTCGACGCGCCCGAGCGCGCCACCGCTGAAGCTGGCATAAGGAGTTGATGACGGGAATGATGTGGGCTGAAGCGCAAGCGGGCTCCGCGCCGGGCAGCAGGCCATTCAGCACAAAGAGCTGAGCGTCGTTTGGAAGATGAGGCCGCAGCGCAATGGCTTCCTCCGCTTGCGCCACAAAAAAGTGTCTGCAGCCTGCATCGAGCAATGACCTCGCCACCTGGATGGCACCCAGACCATAGGCGTCGGCCTTGACGACTGCCGCAACGCTGGCCGGGTTCGCCAAAGCTGCGATACGCTCAAAATTCCGGCGCAGTGCGGTCAAGTCGACGGTCATGTAGCCGCGAAAGCCCTGTGCTTCCCCATCTACAAGCGGCTGCGGAGCAGTTCGGTCGAATTTGTTTTCGCTTTGCATGACGAAAGGCGTAGCGCAATAATCGAGCAAATGCCGCGCATTCGTTGCTTGATTATTCCGCTAGTGCTTTGGCGCGGTAAAGCTGCTACTTTTGCAGGTCCCAAGGGACGAGACACGGTCGGCCTGTTGCATTCCGGGTAGCTGCACCAGGCGCACGCATCGACGGCCTTCTTCAACCGAGCAGCGCTGCGGTCCCGAAAAGCCGTTACAAAGCACAGATGCTCTGTCGGAAAGCCTGTCGCGGCAGCAAGAGCTTGGAGCGCTTCTTTGCGGCGCTCGTTAAGGATGGGCCGGAGCCAGGTCCACAAAGACCGCGTCGGGAAGAGCCTTGTCGGTCTTAATGTCGATCCCGATCGTTGTCGCGAGATGATCGTCCCTCTCGATGACCTTGTTGCCGCTTTCGGTGACGAACAGAACAGCGGGATTCACCAGGAACTTCGGAGCAAACTCCTCGATGACCGCCTTGGTGATGTCGGAGCTGGGGCCGGGCTTCATCCGCCGCGTTTCGCCGTTGGGGAAGGTGACCAGCAGTCGGTCGTCGGCGGCGGAAGCGCCTTTGCGGACGAGCGTGATGCGCGCCAAGGCCCCCTTGCTCAGGTGTTTGGATTGCCAAGGCGTGTCGGAGGAAGCAGCGGCACAACTGGCGGATTTGAAGAAGCCCGCGATGCCCGAGGCCGCCGAGCGGTTGCTGGCCGGCAAGGGGCTGGCTGCCGCAGGTGCTGCGGATGTCGCAACGCGCGTCGGAGCCAGCGCTGGCCGCATAATCGACTCCGGCGAGTATGCCGGGCCGCGCAGGCGGCCCGGCTCTGTTGTGTCCAAAAATTTGCGCGCGCCACAGGCGCGCGTCGTCGTATTGCGTCTCAGAAATAGGGATCGAGATTCTTGACAGCGATGACAAACATCTCGCCCTTGGCCCCATCGGGTCCATTTGTGCCGCTACCGAGATTCGCCGGGTTGGGATAGTCTCCCGGCGAGCCGGGACCCGAGGGACCGCACCACCCATTCCTTCCCGCGCCGGAGCCGCCGCCTCCGGGAGTACCCGGCGCTCCACCTCGACCACCGACCCCACCCAGGCCACCTTGGTTGTTGACGCGAGCATAGCTGAACGTATCAGCTCCCCGCTTCAGCGATACGAATACGAGTGTCGCACCGGCGCCACCGGCACCACCGTTGCCGCCACGCCCTCCTTGGCCCGCAGTGCCGCCATCTCCTCCGGGACCAGGTCCCTCGTGGCAATCAAACGGACCAGTTGCGCCCTCTTTTCCATTTCCGGCATGGCCGCCATCACCACCCCGGCCGCCTTGCCCGCCTACGCCTCCATCAAGTCCGCGCACAAGAACGGCGAGATTCAGAATGCCAGGCGGTATCTCTTTTCCTTTGTCATCGAGGAGCTTCTCCGCAATCACGTAGATTGTGGGGAGTGTGATCGACGATCCATTGGAGCCCGGCCCCACCCGGTTGTCCCGGATGACCATTGTTGCCCCTTCGGTTCGTCTCACCGAAATCGTCTGCTCCTTTCTGTCCCACCGCGCCGACGTATCCGTTATTTGCAGCGGGTTTACTCATATCGCGCTCGATGAACGAATAAGCTGAAGCGTCCCTGAACTTGAGAGTCTTGGTGACGATCGCGACCCAAGGATGAGAAAAATTCGCCAAGACCAGATGCGCGTCCTTGTCGAACACAATTTCATCGGCCTTGATGACCTGCTGGGTGAACGTCTCCGACTTTGTGATGGGGATGACAGATTTGATCTTCGGTGCGGCCTTGATCGCATCCGCGATTTCTTTCGGCACCTCCGGGGGAGCGACAACTTCCAGTTCAGATGCATCGCGCGTCGTAACCGCCGCGCGGTCGACGAAGATACTTTCGGCAAACGTGGGGGGCGAGCAGGCAAGCAACATTGAAGTAGCCAAAAGCCAGGTTCGCATCGTCAAATCTCCATTTGAAAGGTGATGAAGCCCAGCTTCCAGGTGCTGGGTGGAATAGTCGTACAGTGCTAATGCTGCATCACGGTGAAGGCCTTTTGCTGGCTCGCTTGTGCGCCTGAATGCAGCTTCCCCTCATTTATTTTTGTAAAACGCATTTTTTGCGCGGTCGACGGCGCATACACGTGCTGCCTTGCCAAGGACCACCTGCAGAATCGAGCTGGTCGCCTCAAATCGATCCCACGGCCGCCCCACCCAGCAAAGGATTGGCTGCCGACTAACACTAGCAAAGAAAATCGATGACGGATTCGGCGCCCAGGTATGCAGTTCACTGGCGCAACCCAAGTACGAAGGGCGCTTTTCGGCAAGGACTCGCAAGTGATACGCGTTATCAATCAAAATCCAGAAAAGCCCGGAATTGCAGGCGGACCTTGCTTCGTATCGCGAAGGCTTTTGCCAGCATGTCGATTTTTGAAGTTCGCCAACGGCCTGATTCAGGTGGCGCGCTCCATTTCTATCGCCAATGTTTGCGTTGCGCACAATCAATCGGCTCTGCTCTGAATAAAACCCCGGAACTTGCCGATTGCCCACCATGGAAGGAAGATCACGCGGAGAAATTCAACGTGCCCGCGACGCGCAATATAGTGAGATCATCCAAAAGAATGTTCGCAAGCAAAGAGACGGCGATGAATGCTTTGAAAGAGAATACGACAACTACCTGCTTGCCCCGAATGGCGCGCTAGACGCGCCAAGGTACTAAATCGAGCCAAGGGCATTTGCGAGGGCTGTTTGGATCGCAAGGCGACGCAGGTCCATCACCTAACTTACAAGCACATCTTTCGCGAGTTCGTGTTCGAGCTGATCGCGGTTTGCGATGAGTGTCATTCCCGACTTCATTCGGACAAGACCAGCGATTGCTCGCCGGCAGAGATTGACGGTGCGGAATGGGAGGATCAACACCCGTGCGACGGATGCAGATTCGCGAGCGAGAACGAAAATCGGCCTTGGTGCTTCATCCTCGACACGTCCGCCGCAGATGCTCTTGCTTCGGGCGGCGATTGTGGACCAGAACGTCACAATTTTGAGCCGCTCAAATAAAAGCGCCGGGGTCGCCCCGTCCAAGTGGGCGACTGAAGCCTGCGAAGGCAGGTCAGTTAGTCGTCCGTGAAGAACCTGGATTTCAGCTCGGGACGAACTGAAGCCGTAGGAAGAGCTGGACGAGGATTTGGCGCAACAGGAGCTGCAGCCAGCGGAGGAGACGCTGGAAGTTGTAACCGGCGGCGGCGAGGACGGCATTGGTGGCGTCGCCTTGGGGATGCCAGAGATAGTTGCGGCCCATCCGGTGTTCGGATTTGAGATGGCCGATGACCGGCTCGACCGCGGAGCGCCTTCGCAGCTCGCGTTTGATCTTTGGCGTCACCCGCCGCTTCTGGCCTGAGGTGAACACCCTGAACCTGTAATCGGGCGGCGCATTGTGGCCGCTCCGGTGCGCTTTGCCCTTGCCGATGCATTCCACCTCCGGCGCGTGCAGCGAATAGACCTTCGGTCCCCGCTGGTGCTGCTTCTGGTCGAGCACCCGTCGCGCCAGCGCCAGCATACGCCCAAGGACAATCTCGCCGAGCAAGTCGGTGCGGATAACTTTTGACGCCGTTTTCCTCTGCCGCGGCGACATACTCCGCAAAGGCGTCGAACTGACATTTCGGTCCCGCACCATGCGCCGTGAGTATATCGAATAGAGGCCTCAGTGCCGGATCGCGAAAATTTCGACGTATTGATTCCGCTACCGCAGTATCGCGGACATCAAACCTAACTTGATATTGCCACTGCGAGGTCACGAGGCCCTACCGCTTCGCCATGCACTGGCTCATTCTATGCCAGTTCGCTCTGGTTACAAAACGAGACATCGCCAACTTCTGCCACCACAAAGCCCACCAGACTTTATGTGGCGAACTTTAGAATTCACCTGATTAGTATGTTCATGAGCAACTACGCGGCGGGCAACACGGTAAGTTCATCCTGCCCTACAGCCACGATCTTATCGACCGAGAACCCGTTGAATCTCGCCATTTGCGTATAGGCGCCCACATTCTGGAATTCAATCCAATCGCCTTCGTGCAAATCGCGTGGCAGTGAATACGAGAATCCAAGCCTGTCCGTGCCGTCGCAAGTTGGGCCGAAGATGATGAAGTCCTGCCACTCCTCAGTCTGGATCGGCCGTCCCCCACGCCAAGCACGGGCGGGGAGCAGAAAATATTGCCGGGCAGGTGAGAGCCCGCTGTAGATGCCCGCGCCGCAGTAGAGCGCCCCGTCTTTTCTTAAGATCACCCGGCAAAACAAAGAGATGCTATCATGAACCAGTGCTCGTCCGGGCTCACACAAGAGTTCAACACGCTTCAGTGCATCCGTTTCGCGCACAAGTTTCGTGATGTCGGAGAGCATGCTCAAGGGAGAGTTATAGGGGACGTTCAGATAATGGCCGGGAAAGCCGCCACCAATATCGAGCGCTGTGGGAGCCGGAGAAACAGCTTCAATAATGTCGACGGCCGCCCGAATGCCATGCAGGTACGGATCGACAACGATCGTTTGGGAACCTGGGTGAAAGGCCAAGCCCGTGGTCCAGCGCGATTGCGCGTTGACGAGACCCAGCAGACGGCTCGCTTCGGCGGGCGAGACACCAAACTTGCCGTTTAAGTCTAAGATGGCGCACGTCCCGCTACACTTGAACCGGACGTAGATTCGTATTTCCGGATCATGCGACGGCAGCACCTCAAGGAGCTTCCGCAGCTCGGCTTCGCAATCGATGACATAGTCGCGAACCCCCAGATCTCGGAACGTCCGTTCGATATCGCGACGAGATTTCACGGGATTCATGAACCATGAACAGGCCCGGGGAACAGTCGAATGGACAAGGCGGGCTTCGGCCAGCGACGCCACGTCGAATCCGGCCACTCCAGCGCGAGAGACCGCGTGAAGAATTTTGGGCAACGGATTCGCCTTCACCGCATACAGCACGCGTCCTGAGAAATGCTCGGTGAATTCGCGCGTGACGGATGCAAGACGCCCCTCATCGAACGTATAGAAGGCATCAACTTCCGCACTTTCCAATGATCTTACCAAGCTCATATTGCACCATTCCTCGCGCGCCAGAAGGGGAGTAGCCAGCGCCGTTGTTGCCGGCTGCGAGAGCAACGACCATGCCAGCGCTCCCCACGCGTTGAACCGCCTGATTACGCTTTGAAACAGCTCGCCATGCGCCACGGCGCGCGATGTCTTCTTTCGTACACGGCTGTGAAAAGCCAGACAAAGATCGAGGGGCCGCGCTGGGTCCCCGCAAACTTCAACGGGTTACCTCGCTCAGCGTCGATCCTCCGCAGCTTCTCGTCAACATCAACAGGCAAGCCTCCTCGTTTTCTCTAATTGCGCGCCACAGGACCTTTGGAGCGAATATCCTTGGCGCGGATCAACGCGACATTGCCGAACGCTTCAGTAATGGCCGATTCAAAGGCAAAGAGCGTTTCGACGGTTTCTCCTGGACGAGAGGTGCCACTGGCGTGCCCTTGCTTGGCGAGGCATTGGCTGCACTCGAATGCGAAGTCGACGAGATCATCGAACGGTATTCGCACGGGATCGTCGTCGGACGCCTCGTCGACGTCGGACTGTCCCAGCGGCTGTCTGGCCTCGCATATTAAAACTCCGAGTATGTCGAGATCGGCTCTCGCCCGATTTCAACCTGATCGCTGCCGCAGGCTCTCCTGTTTGCTCCATGGCGGACCAGCAGGATTTAGATGGTGAAGCGCGCTGCGCACGCCTCGTGCGCCTGGGCTAGGGCCATACGCGTATTTTGGCCGCAACGCTCATTCTTGGATTATGGCTAGTCGTGCAAGTTGAAGCCCGCAAGCAGTTGTCGATCCAGAATCGCGATTTCGCGTTGAGTATTGCCGATGAACTCAAGGATGCCCGCCTTGCCTTTCGGACGCTCGTCCAATTTGTCCAGAGGCCGGCGAAGGCCAGAAGCGGGCGGTCCTCTTCGCGTGCGATAGCGCACAGCACGGTGCTGATGATCTCTTTCGCAGAACGCGTGATACGCACGCGACTTGGGTACGGCGGCACAGTGTCGCACCCTGGCAGCGACGCCAAGAGCGCTAGGTCCACTGGCGGGTACACTGGAACGCCTTCAATCAAAAATTGATGTACTTTCAGCTGGATAGGCGAGGGTTCGATTCCGCCCCTGTGCTCCGCATCGGTACTCTGCTCCTTGCGGCGACGGGCCGCTTGGAGTCCTCCCTTCACATCGGAGCGACAGGTTCCTGTGTTCCTTGTCAAAGCCTGATCCGAGGTCACGCCGCCTTCATGCCGGACGCCGGTGGGGCAGTCAGCAGGCTCCCCCCAACCCTTGCTCGCGGGATAGACATCCTGATGCCGGTTTCGACGTCGATAGAACATGTTACGACACGTCATCAGCGGTTTACTTACGTTCGTCTCCTCGGACCTCACCTGACGGAGTTTCCTCCGCCTTTTCTTCCAACGCTCACCACCAGGGCTCTTTACCCTCGCAGCTCGGACTGGTTTGAAGTCTTCCCCTGCAGGCCGACCTCGGAGGGCCCTCCTCCATCTCTGACAAAGCTTCGTCAGGCTTCATGCCGAAGCCTGACTTCCACAGCACACGATGTCCTCATTGCTTGAGCGACCGCCACAGCCGCTCGATGAAGACGTTGTCCATCCAACGACCGCGGCCATCCATGGAGATCTTGATCCCTGCGCCCGCCAACGCGCCGGGTGAAGGCGCACTGGTGAACTGACTGCCCTGGTCGGAGATCGAGAAGCTGCACGCCAAGATCGGACAACTGACAGTCGAGCGCGATTTTTAGCACGGAGGTCCGGAAGATGAGCACGCCGGACCGTCGAGGAATGCTCGATCGCGCCGACCCAGGCGCTGTCGATCCGCCGGCAATGCATGTTGCTTGGCATCGCGCGCTCTGGGGTCTACCGGCCGCCACGGCCGGCCAACGACAACGGCCTTGCCCTGATGCAGCGGATCGACGAGCTGTTCACCGCCTGGCCGTTCCTGGGCTCGCGGCGAATGACCACCATGCTGAAGGCTGAGGGGCTTCAGGTCAATCGCAAGACGCGTGCAGCGCCTGATGCGCAAGATGGGCATCGCGGCGCTGGGACCGGGTTTCGGATGCCGGCCCCATGACGGTATTGCCGCGCATACGGGGCCGGCGTCCGAAAGCCAAGCCGAACACGACGAAGCCGGCGCCAGGACCGGCCAAACCAGGTGTGGGCGGCCGACATCACGTATTTGCCCATCGGCCGTGGCTTTCTCTATCTCGTCGCCGTCATCGACTGGGCGAGCCGTGCGGTTCTGGCGTGGCGGTTGTCGAACACGATGGACGTCTCGTTCTGCGTGGCGGCTCTGGAAGAGGCGCTGGCGACGTACGGCACGCCGGAGATTTTCAACACGATCGTCATGTTGCGCAGCAGATAGGGATAGATCTTGTGGCCTCGCGTTCGCGCACGTCCTCGCTCTCCCGCCGGACACCCGCGTCAAAAGCTCGGGCCGCCTGGTCCAGCAGTTGCTTCTTCCAGGCATAGATCTGGTTCGCGTGAACCTCATGGCGCTGGCCAGATCGGCCACCGTCGCCTGCTCCCGCACGGCTTCCAGCGCGATCTTTGCCTTCAACGCCGCGTCGATCTTCCGTCGTGTCTTTTCGTCCTCATGCCCTCCGTCTATCAAACGGAGCGGCCCTTTTCCAACTAAGCCTCTGGTCCTAAAATCGGGGTCCATTTCAATCATGGTTGCGGGAACACGTTCCAACGGCACCAGAGGTGATCTCTTCACTGACGGTCCGTGTCGTTGTGATGAGCCGTGTCCGGTTGAAGACGTGCATGTAGGACGTCCGACAGTAAGGCTGGCGCGTAGCCCGCCGCCTCAGTGCGAAGCACGAGGTTTTTGCCATTCTTTAAGCAACACTCGCACCACCCCTTTTGCGGCACACTGATTGCTAGGGACGCGGGGCAGAGCCGTTGGTTGCTGCGGATTTTGGAGGGCGGCAGCGACGCCCGCCAAGTCCGGATGTAATGTAGGTTTTGCGATGAGCCGGATGAGGCGGTCCGAGAGTCGACCTTCTGCCCCGCGCGGTCTCGAAAGACCGCGCTGGTCGGCTGCCTTCATTTCACTGGTTAGTACATGTGCTCTTTACTTATGCTGGAGTCGCCGGAATTCCGAGAAGCCCTAGCATTACAGTTGCCTTTTTTGCGCGCTTCTGAATCCATGGGCAACCATGATTCGAATGTCGTGGACGCGGGCCGCGTCGGTTGAGGAGACGCTTGCGTTGTGGGCGGCGTCGCTTCGAGAGGTCAAGCAGCGGATACGTCCGTTGTTCACGCAAGAGCGTGTGGCGACGAATGCAGGCCTGTTCCTGGAAGGTCTGCTCGGAGATGAGCAGCGCAAGACCGGTTGGATGCGCGCGGAGGCGGCTGGCGATCCCGGCCCATGGCGGCAGCAGGCGATCCTGGGTCGCGGGGATTGGGACGCTGATGCCCTGCGCGATATCGTCCGGGACTATGTCATCGAGCACTTGGCGGATGACGATGCGGTGCTGGTGATCGACGAGACCGGCTTTCTCAAGCAGGGTAACGCCTCGTGCGGAGTGGCGCGGCAATACACTGGTTCGGCAGGGAAGATCACGAACTGCCAGATCGGCGTCTTCGCTACCTACGTTTCGCGTCATGGTCATGCGTTCATCGATCGCGCGTTGTATCTTCCGAAGGAATGGACCGACGATCCAGATCGTCTGGAAGCCGCATACGTGCCCGATGTCTGCTTTGCGACCAAACCAAAGCTTGCGACGAGAATGATCGCACGTGCGATAGCCGCGTCTGTACCATTCAAGTGGGTTGCCGGTGACACGGTCTACGGTGTTGGCGACATCGAACAGCAACTACGTCGGGCAGGCAAAGGCTACGTGCTCGGGGTCAGCAGCGCTCATGTGTTTCGATCCTGGGGCAAGCGACCGCCGGTCGCCGGTACGGCCGCGGACCTCGCCCGGACGCGGCGCCCGTCCGACTGGAAGCGCCTGTCGGCGGGAGCCGGAACCAAAGGACCGCGGCTGCACGACTGGTGTTATCTCGAACTGGCCGACCTCGAGGCCGAGCAGTTCAACAGCGCAAATGATGGTTTATGGACGCGCGGTCTGCTGATCCGTCGCCATATCGCCGATGGCGATCTCGCCTTCTTCACCACCTGGTGCCCAGCGGGAACATCAATTGAAACGCTGGTCGCGGTCGAAGGCCATCGATGGGCGATCGAGGACAGCTTTGAAACCGCGAAAAACGAGTTCGGGCTCGATCATAACGAGAGCAGGTCCTGGCATGGCTGGCATCGCCACGTGTCCCTGGTGATGCTCGCCTTCGCCATGCTGGCGGCGATCCGCCATCGCGCTAATCCGCCACCGCCCAAAAAACGAAACCTCGCCCCCCGGCAAAAGCCAAAGCATAACCACACCGCCACTGATCCGTTGGTCAATCCAGGAAATCCGCCGCATTGCCATCAGACTTGCTCGAAAGCGTATTCAACCCGCACGCATCATCGCATGGTCTTTCTGGCGCAGAGCTCATCAGGCTGCCGCTCAACGCGCTCACGTCAAATCAAAAAGACAACTGTAATGCTAGATGATAGCCGTCTCGCGTGAGGACTTTGTTGAGCGCGTCCACTATCCGTAGTTGCCCGTCCCCCGTTCGCGACAGTGGATGAACCGTCTCCTCGATCATCGCAGCGAAACGCGCCCGCGAGCAGTCGAACGCCCCGATTTCTCCGAACAAATGCTCGACCGACCAATCGCCGGGATTCCGGTCCATGTGTCTCTCGATTTGATCGCGGAGGGTGCGGCCGCGCGGCTCGAACATTTCGAACGGCGTTGTCGCGGTTCTGGCCGCAAAGGGACGCGCAGACGCGCTGGAGCAGGCGCGAGTGACGGCGACGGAGTCGCAAGGCGCTCAGCAATACAAGATCTTCTCGACGCGGGGCGGCTACCAGCCGGGCAACGTCACCATGTTCAGCAGCAACTGAAGGCGCAGAAGATAGATCGCTCGGATTTCCGGCGCGCAATCGCGATGGTTGCCCTGTTGGCCGTGTTCATGGTCACGCTGTCCTACATCCATCGGCGCCCGGCGCCGCGGCCGGTATCCGAGGTGCCCGCCATCTCCGCACCCGATGATCTCTCGGCCGAGCTGCGCCGCTGCCGCGCGCTTGGACCGGAGGATGCCGAAGATCCGCACTGCAGAGCGGTCTGGGAGGAGACCGATCACGGCTTCCAGTTTACTGCGACACCAGCCCATGCGCTCCGATCGGCCGCGAGCCACTCATGATGCTTGACGACGAGCGCAGCGATGGCGCCGCAAAGCAAGTCTTCGATGTGATGCAACGGATCGCCGTCATGGGCAAGCCGCGGCGAGAGGCCTTCAAGGCCCTGGACAAACTCCCAGAACTGCGGGAGCTGGACCTGCGAGAAACGCTCGCCTGAATTGAGCAGTTGCCGCATCTGGAAAGGAAAGTTGGCAATCGTCTGGTCCGTGGCGATGCGCTGAAGATCTTCGTGATTCTTCTGCCTCACCTCGTCCGACCACTCGAAGCTGACAGCCACGCGCTTTCCGTCGCGCATCTCGAAGGTGTAGTTGTCGGGGTTGAGACGTTCGCTCTTCGGCGGTTCCTCGCCGTCGAGATCGGCAACCCATCCCGGTCGCAACTGTGCGAGGAAGGGCCGCTCGGCTTCATCGGCGACCAGCGTTTCAACGATGCCGCCGCCGATGTAGAGCAGCATGTTTCGACGGTGGGGCATCTGATGCCAAGCGCGGCCAAGCTCGATCATCGCACGTGGCTGGTGTATCCAAAGCCCCATGGGACCGGAACTGTCCGAATTTCGTAGCGTAGAGGCTTGGCGGTCCCAATCCAAAAGCACCCAGTTCTGAAGAAGCGGCTTCAAGACGCCGGCGAAACAGGGCGGGACAGTATTTGCCAACATCGAAAGGAGGCCGGCGAATGCCAGCGACTCGCTCTCCTTCAGGATGCGGCTAATCCACGTGTCGACAGATTCGCCGCGATCGATCTTCTTGTGGAGTCAATGTTCCAGCGCCATGAGTACGCTATGAATCGTCGAACCAGACAGAACCGGCCAATCATGATGCCACCGGAAGACGTTCAAATCGCCGCACCAGAGGCGAGTTTCGCTTCCGATGCGCACCGTGAGGCCGTGGCCTTCAGAAAACCGCCGGGTCACAAAATTGAGCAGCGAGCATGTCGCAGATCGCGATGGCCGAGACCAGGCCGTCTTCATAGCCGCGGCCGAACGGCTTGTTGAAGAAGAAGTGGCCGGATTTCTCGAACCCAGCGAGCGCGCCCATCTCGTTGGTGCGGCGCTTCAAGCCGCATTCTGCGTCGAGACGCAGGATGCTCTCGCTCGCCACGGCAAGCCGGACATCTTCAACACCGACCAGGGCTCGCAGTTCACCGGCGCGGCGTTCACCGGCGTGCTCGCCAGTCACGGCATCGCCATCAGCATGGACGGCCAGGGCTCCTGGCGCGACAACGTGTACGTCAAGCGGCTGTGGCGCAGCGTCAAATATGAGGAGGTCTATCTGCGCGCCTGCGACACCGTGTCCGACGCCCGCGCCTCGATCGGCCGATACCTCGACTTTTACAATGGCCGGCGTCCTCACTCGAGCCTTGACGGCGGCACCCCGGATCAAGCTTACTTCAATCCGCTGCCGTTCCGCGCGGCAGCTTAATTTTGGCGGAAGCTTCACTTTATCGACGCCGAATTGCTGTTCAGACAACCGGGACCACCTCATATATCCATGCCTTACCACTCGCTCGTCTCCCCCGAGCTTTCGATTGTTCAGATCCTTCGGGAGGCCGATAAAGTGATCCTACTGGCTCGGCCGAAGTCAGCGGTCTCAAGCTGTCCCTGTTGCGGCTGTCAGACCGACCGCGTGCACAGCCATTACGTGCGCCGCTTAGCTGATCTGCCGTGGCAGGATCGGATTGTTGAGATCCGTCTTCGCGCACGACGCTTTCGATGCGCTAACTCGAAATGCCCACGACAGATTTTCACGGAGCGGTTGCCGCAAATTGCGCGATCGAAAGCGAGACGAACCTCCCGTCTCTGCGACAGGCAATTGGCGATCGGATTCGCGATCGGCGGAAAGCCGGGTGCACGACTATCTCGCAAGCTTGGTATGCCTGCCAGCGGCGACACACTGC
Organism: Bradyrhizobium sp. CW1; assembly: GCF_023100665.1. Lineage (NCBI taxonomy): Bacteria > Pseudomonadati > Pseudomonadota > Alphaproteobacteria > Hyphomicrobiales > Nitrobacteraceae > Bradyrhizobium > Bradyrhizobium sp. CW1. Next base: position 7,447,379 of record NZ_CP064684.1, on the reverse strand, counting down.
TACGGATGATCCGCGCGGTCGAGTTCAAGCCGCCAGAGCCGCTGCGTGTGATCGGCATTGACGACTGGGCCTGGCGCAAGGGGCAACGCTACGGAACCATCATCTGCGACCTTGAACGCAATCGCGTCATCGATCTTTTGCCGGACCGAAACGCCAATACGGTCGCGCATTGGCTAAAACGCCATCCAGGCATCGAAGTGATTGCCCGCGATCGTGCCGGCGTTTATTCCAAGGGTGCCCGTCGTGGCGCTCCCGATGCAATGCAGGTGGCAGACCGTTTTCATCTTCTTCAAAGCCTAAGCGATGCGCTGCATTTGGCAGTTAGCCGTCATCGCAACGCCCTCGGTGCCGCTGCAAAGGCCGTGGCTGCGGAGGTAGTCCGTGAAGATAACGCTAAGCCCGAATCGCGGCCCAAAGAGGCTTCCACAAAACTTGATCAGCTGCGCCGCAAGCGACGGAGCGAGCGCCGCTCACATTATGCCGAAATCCTCGACCTACGCGCCAATGGCCTGGCGCCGCGCAGGATCGCGCTGCGGATCGGTATGAGTGTGAGGACGGTCGAGCGCTGGCTTGCCGCGGGTGGTGAGCCTGAGCACCGGAGGCCGCGCGCGCACTCAGTCATCGTTGGTTTCCAAGATTATCTAGAAAAGCGCTGGGACGAAGGTGAACGCCGCGGGTCGCAACTATGGGCCGAAATCAAGCTCATGGGCTTTGAAGGCAGCAAGGCGACAATCTACCGATGGACTGCCGTGCGAAAGCAAGGTTTATCGAATGCTCCGTCAAATGTGCAGTGGCGATTGCCTTCGCGCCGTAATTGTGCACGGCTCCTAATGGGAGAGCCTACATTGCTCGATGAGCAAACGGAGCTGTTCCTTCACCATCTCCTGGAGGTTGCGCCGGAACTTTCGGACGCCGCCAGGCTCGCGCGACGATTCGCGGGAGTTATACGGGGACAAGATGATGCGAGTCTCCAGCAATGGATCGAGGATGCTTCGAACAGCGAACTGGCTGCCCTGGCACGAGGTATCGCCAGGGACATTGCAGCTGTTCGGGGAGCGATCAAGCAACCCTGGAGTACCAGCCCCGTGGAAGGACATATCAACCGGCTGAAGACGATGAAGCGCCAGATGTACGGTCGTTCGGGATTTGCACTGCTCAGAAATAGGGTGCTGGCAACCGACTGACAACGCACAGTCGCCTAGGACGACACGTGAAGAGGAGAGCTGCACCAAATATGCGGAAGATCCCAAGGCGCGCGCGCGACGATCCGAAAGGGGGTCGTGAGAATCCTACGCGCTCGCTCAATTGGCGTCTGCGCCCAGAAATGATCGCGTGCGGATGTGCGGTCGGCTAGAATGGTCTTTGTAGGTCGGGGGACTCGCTATGGATGCTATTTGGACGAGATGACGGGACTGTTGCGGCGCGGCAATCAGGATGGAAGCCGAGCGTCAATCAGGGGATGACACGCTGGTGATCCTGGAAGATCTCAACGGCCCGATAGGTGAGCCGGACGTCCACCCGACGGCCGATCAGCCGGTGCGGCACCGAGTAAAAGGTCTTGTCGACTTCGACATGATAATCCGGGTGGACCTTCGCCATTTTCCATTCGGCGTATTCGAACGGCTCGCCCGGCAGCGGCCTCAACGCAGCGCGCTGGATCTCCTCGAACAGCTGCCGGCGGGATTTGCCGGTATGGCGCATCGGCCGATGGTTCAGCTCCTCCAGCAAATCGGCGATCGCAGTATTGAGATCGGTCAGGTTGAAGAACCGCCGATGGCGCAGCCGTGCCAGAATCCAGCGCTCAACAATCAGCACCGCGCCTTCAACCTTGCCCTTGTCCCGCGGCTTGCGGCTGCGGGTCGGCAAAATCGTCGTGTCGTAGTGCTCGGCCATGGCGGCAAAGGTTTGGTTGAGCGTCGGCTCGAACCACAACACCTTGACGACCCCGGCCTTCACATTGTCGCAGACGATCGCCTTGGGAACTCCGCCGAAATACGACAAGGCTCGGGTCTGGCCTTCGATCCAATCTGGTAGTCGCTGACCGAAGCTTCCCATAGCGAAGGTCAGCGACGAGGCCCCGAGCACCGCGACAAATATCTGCGCCTGACGGATCTCGCCGCTTTGCGGATCGATCACCTCCACCGTCGGACCGGCATAGTCGGTCTGCATCACCGCACCCGCCGCGTGGCGATGACGGAAGGTGGGGTTTGGTCATACGATCGCAATCGAGCTAGAAGAGACCAGCGTCAAAGGCTTCCGTTGTTGCAATTGGATCAAATAGTCCTCCGTTAAGAATCTGGTTTGAGCGCGGGTGTGCGAGGGAGCAGCTGCATCAAAGCGTTCAGGATTAGGTGCAGCAAAAGCTTCAGCCAGGCGAGGAAGATTGTGGCCGACGGCGGTCAGGACGACATTTGCCGGATCGCCGTCGCGGCCCTTGAGATGGCAGCGGCCGAGGTGTCCGTCGGTCTTCATATGACCGATCACGGGCTCGATGGCGGAGCGGCGCCTGAGTTCGCGTTTGATCACCCCGAAGACGCCACGCTTCTGGCCCGAGATGAAGACGCGGCGCGGGTTACTGTTTCGAGACCGCGGTAGCTCTTGTCGACATAGGCGCGCTCGATTCCGCAGCCAGTGAGCGTCTCGGTGCTGTTGATGACCTCGCCGAACGTGTGCCCGTCATATGGGTTACCCGGCAGCGCCTTGGCGTGCAGCACGAACTGGCCGCCCGGGGCGCGGGCATTGGTGGTGACGATCGAAGCCTTGACGCCGAACTCATACGGCGCTGAGGCCTTGCCCTTACCGATGCATTCGACCTCGGGTGCGTGGAAGGAGTAAAGCTTGTATCCGCGCTGCCGCTGCTCCTGGGAGCGGATCTGGCCTGCGCGCGAAAGCGGTTGCTCGAACGCAGCTTCGAGTTCTGGCTGGCCGGCGATCTTGCGGCGGATGTCTCGGATCAGGCGGCCGAGCCGCGACCGCAGCAGGCGCAATTGCCGACGATGGCGCTTGAACTGTTTGGCATGGGCATAACGACCGCCATCATCGCCGCCTGCTTGGCGATGCGCCGATAGGATTGCCGCAGCTCAAGGCCATGCGCGGGCCAGCCGGTTGAGCCCCTGATCGCCGCATGGACCAGCTTGGCATCGGTCGGGAACGTGATGGCCTTGGGCTGCACGGTAGTGTCCACCGTCACCCGCTCGAGATCGCGCGTCCGCAACGCGCCGGCTTGGTGCGCCACCCTGAGACTCTCGCCAGTAAGAGCTCAAGCTTACTTCCGAGCCGCTTGCGCCTATGACGTATCCGCCCGGTGAGGGCCGCCTTGCCGAATGAGGCGTATTGTTGAGAACTGTCCTTATGGACAGTGATAGGCGCAGTGCCCAAGTCGAACGGCTTGAGGTGGTAGACACGGGCCGGCGACGGCGCTGGTCCGAGGATGAGAAGCTCAAGATCGTCCTGGAGAGCTTACAGGGGCCGCGCCAGGTCGCTGCAACCGCGCGGCGGTACGGCGTTTCGCCCTCATTGCTGCTGCGATGGCGACGGTCGTTTCGGCCTGAGCCGAAGGATGCCGCCGATCCACCTGGCTTCGTACCGGCGGTAGTGGTCGCGGAGGCAGGACCGACGTCCTGTCCAGTCGCGCCGGCCAACGACGGCGGGTCGATCGAGATCGAGTTTGCGGCCGGGGCTCGGATGCGGATCACGGGCGCGGTCGACGCGGCGACGCTGAAGGCCGCCGTGGCGGCGCTGGCAGATGGACGCCTACGGTGATCCCGATTGCGTCGGGCGTGCGGGTGTGGATTGCGACCGGCCACACCGATATGCGCCGCGGCATGAACTCGCTGGGCTTGCTGGTGCAGGAAGCCTTCAAGCGAGACCCGCACGGCGGCGACCTCTATGTGTTCCGTGGCAGGAGCGGCAAGCTGATCAAGATCCTTTGGCACGATGGACTGGGCATGTCGCTCTACGCCAAGCGGCTGGAGCGTGGCCGCTTTCTGTGGCCGTCGTCGGCTGATGGAGTGGTGACAATCACCCCTGCCCAGCTTGGCTACTTGCTGGAGGGCATCGACTGGCGGATGCCGCAACAGACCTGGCGACCGCAGGCGGCTGGCTGATCGCTGGGATTTGAATGGGTGACAGGATCCGCGGTTCGGACAGAGATCGCGTCTTGTGATTCTCTGGTCGGCGATGGGCCCCGATGATTCTCTTCCCGACGATGTGACCACGCTGCAGACGATGCTGCGCGCCGAGCGAGCGGCCCGGTTGGCCGCGGAAGCGGAAGCCCAGGCGGGAACATTGCTGATCGAGAAGCTCAAGCTCACGATCAAGAAGCTCCGGCACGAGCAGTTCGGACAGTCCTCCGAGCGAGGCGCATTGCTGGACCAGCTCGAGCTACAGCTGGCCGACCTGGAGGAGAACGCGGCTCAAGCTGAGACCGCGGCGCAGATAGCAGCCGAGAAGATTGCGGCGCCATCGTTCGAGCGCCGCAAGCCAGCCCGCCGGCCGCTGCCGGAGCATTTGCCGCGGGAGCGCATTGTCTATCCCGTGCCGGCTTCCTGCCCATGCTGCGGCGACAGCCGATTGCGCAAGATTGGCGAGGCCGTAACCGAGACGCTGGAGCTCGTTCCGCGCCAGTGGAAGGTGATCCAGCACGTGCGCGAGAAGCTCGTCTGCCGGGCCTGCGAAGCGATCACTCAACCGCCGGCCCCCTCGCATCCGATTGCGCGCGGGCGTGCAGGGTCCAAGCTGCTTGCCCATGTCCTGTTCGCCAAGTACGGCCTGCACCTGCCGCTTCATCGTCAGAGCGATGTCTATCAGCGTGAAGGCATCGACCTCGACGTATCGACGCTCGCGGACTGGGTAGGTGCCTCCGCGGCAACCCTGATGCCTCTGGTCGATGCGATCGGGAGCCACGTCTTCGCGGCGGAGCGCATCCACGCGGATGACACCACGGTGGCGGTCCTGGCCAAGGGCAAGACCAGGACCGGCCGGCTCTGGACCTATCTATGGACGGTCCCCGCTTTGCAAGGCCATTCGCTTTGTTTTGGCTAACGATCGTTTGCAGCTATCTATCCGGCTTTATGGCATGCCACGAGCCTTGATGAGATCCGCGGATCGGCGCCCAATTACGTTGCGCATTGCCTCATTCAAAATGTTACTGGAAAACTTCTCGCCGATGATTGGGTCGGTGCCACCGAATTGGTTCGGTGGCCACTATGGCGGGAAAGATCAGCATGGGCGCGCGGCGCGAAGTGGTGTCAGCAGTGACGGAGCAATACCGGTCGGCCAAGCGGGCGGAAAAGGGACGGATCCTCGACGCGCTGTGCGCGACGACGGGCTGGCATCGTAAGCATGCGATGCGCGCACTCCGGCGGCGCACGACGGTTGGGCCCAGCAAGGTCGAGAAACCGCAAGAGCGTAAACGTAGATATGGTACGACGATCAAGGACGCGATGACGGCGCTGTGGGAGGCGCGGATCGGGTGTGCGGCAAGCGGCTCAAGGTGATGGTTCCGACCTTGCTGCCGGCGCTCGAGCAACATGGCCGATTGCGGCTTGGCCAGGCGGACCGTGATCGTGTTCTGGCCATCAGCGCCGCCACCATTGATCGCCTGCTCGTCGATGTGAAGATTGCGGCGAGCGGCGGCAGGCGGCGCCGTGCCGGATTCTATTCGGCAATCCGGCGCGAGGTCCCGATCCGCACGTTCAATGACTGGAACAGCCCGGTGCCTGGCTTCTGCGAGGTCGACATGGTCGCGCATGGCGGCACGTCGGTGGCCGGCTCGTTCATCCAGACCCTGACGATGGTCGATATCGCCACTGGCTGGACGGAGTGCCTGCCGTTGCTGACGCGGGAGGGTTCGCTGGTCGTCGAAGCGATCAACCGCGCACAGAGCCTGTTCCCCTGGTTGTTGCGCGGCGTTGACTTCGACAACGACAGCGCCTTCATGAACGATGTCGTCGTGCCATGGTATCGCGAACAGAAGCTCGAAGTGACGCGCTCGCGCGCGTACAAGAAGAACGATCAAGCATTCGTCGAGCAGAAGAATGGTGCCGTCGTCCGCCGCCTCATGGGCTATGGCCGCTTCGATGGCGTCGAGACGGCGCGCGTGATGGGCCGCCTCTATGCGGCGGCGCGGCTCTACGTCAACTTCTTCCAGCCCTCGTTCAAGCTGAAGGAGAAGCGCCGCGAAGGGGCTAAAGTGATCAAGCGCTATCATCCCCCATCGACGCCCTACGAGCGTGCATTAGCGCATCCCAAGGTGACCGCCGCCGTGAAGAAACGGCTGCGCGATCAGTATCGCTCGCTCGATCCGGTCGCGCTGTTGGCCGAGATTCGCGCAACCCAGAACGAACTCGGCAATCGCGTCGATCGTCGTGCCGGACAGGCGCGTGGCCTGCAATCCGCTCACGCGAGCAACGCGCCGGTGACCGCGGCGACGTTCGCGAAGACGCTCGGCAAGAGGGTGACCGCCGGCGAGCCGCGTGCCACGCACCGGCGGACTCGTCGGCCCTATAAAACCAGGGTTCGCATGCCGTCCAAGCTCGACCCGCATATTGCTGCTATCGAGGGCTGGCTCGCGGAGCAGCCGCAACTGACGGCGCTCACAATCGTCGGTCGGCTGAGCGAGACTCACCCCGAGGAGTTCGGGGCGAGACAGCATTCGATCGTGCAGCGCCTGCTAAGGGCGCTTAGACAAAAGACGGCCGAGCAGTTGGTCGCGGAGCGGCCGCTTGCGGATGCCTCGACCGCCGCTCCATCGCCCGGGGTTGTGGACGGCTCGGGCTATGTAGGGCCCGACCCGCCCACAGCCCCTTTCGTCGAGCAAGCCGGGAAAGCTACCTGGCGCGGCCGATCAGTCGACCTCGTATCCGTGCCATCAGGGTAACATTTGCTGATGCGGCAATACGGGGGTCCCAGTCCAATGCCGATTGACATCAAGAGTCGCGTACCGCTCAGACGCTTCCGGTACGATGCCAAAAACGACATCTTGAAGTGCCCGCGAGGGCGTATCTTGCGCCCCGCGCGGCTCATCAAGCACGGCCGTTTCTTTTACTCGAAGGCGAAGGATTGCGCCCGGTGTCCGCTCAAGGGCGATTGCCTATCCAAAGGGCGAGTTAACAAAGCGGTCGTTGTCGGTGACCATTATCCGGCACTGCTGCGTGCCCGCCGCCGTCACGAGCGATGGAGTAAGCAGGATCGACATCTCTATCAACGGCATCGCTGGCGCTCAGAGGGCTTCCACGGCGAAGCCAAAACTTGGCATGGACTGGCGCGCGCCATACGGCGCGGTCTACCGAATATGAAGATCCAGGCCTACCTCACGGCCGCCGGCATCAACCTCAAGCGGCTGGCAACTGCTCTCCTTGCGCTTATTCTGCGTTGGATTGTCCCTCATAGTGCGTTTGCGGCTTCAGATCGCGCTGTAGAGCGAGCTTTGACGCGAGGGCCATGATAGGGCCGATCTCTGCATCGCGCGAGATCTATTGGCACCTTCTTCAACGACCCCCGCGTCCACTTCATGCGCAATGCGCTGGCCCATGCCGAGAAAAGCGGACGGCGTGTCGTTTCCGCCTTCATCGCCACTGCGTTTGCCCAGGGCGATGCCGAGACCGCACGAGCGCAATGGCGGAAGGTCGCCGATCAGCTCCGCCCCAAGCTACCCAAGCTCGCCGGCTTCCTCGACGAGGCCGAGACCGATGTGCTGGCCTACATGACGTTCCCGCCGCACATCGCGCCAAGCTGCACTCGACGGATGAGATAGACAAGCGATTTTTAATGATCGCCCCGATGACGATTGCGGGCATCGCGTCCATTCTTTTGTTCGGCCGCGGCGCGGGCCATTCTGACATCGGTCCTGCCTCAAGGCCAACCCGCTCAACTTGACCAGCCCATGGTTCGAGGTACTGAACAATCGATGGCGCGTCTGCCAACGTGGTTCCCTCCCGGATAAGCTTTCCGGTCTCGTCCACTGCACATACCGCAACGGAATTCAGCGAAACATCGAGGCCGACGTAGATTATGGCTTTCCTCCTTTCCGGATGGAGTTGGTCCATGATCGTCAGCCAAAACGTGCCGCGCGGCAATCGGTCAGGCGATCGGGACCGAATACCCCATCTCTTCCGTGAACCGTGCTCGCTTCATCTGTCCGTCCTTCTTCGGCCCGGACTCTAACTCCTACTGGAGCAGCGGCAGGTCACCTCAACATCACCACGATCGCGAAAGGCGTGGAGACTACCGAGCAGCGCGATCGGCTTCGTGCCGAGGGCTGCAACGAGCGCACGGCGTCCTATTCGGCGGCTCAAGCCGGCGGCTGAGGTGTACAAAGAAATCCTACCCTGCTCAGGCGCTGACTACCGGACCTGCGACGACTGGATACGAAGGAAGCACTGAGCCGGCAATGGAGTATTTTTGTCTCGGCTCAGAAACTATCGCGATAAAAAGGGGCTCTGCAGCTCGAAAAATGAACTGCTCATCAAGCACCCACGGCCTTGTAGGCCAAGGCTCGCTCCTTATTGTGGCGGGCCTTGTTCCAGAGCACGACCCCGCTGATCATGAGAACAGCGACGATCCCAATAACGACCAAGTTGGGGCCGCGGCTTAGGATTGTATCGCCGCCGCCAAGCGCCACACCGACGGTCCAAGTCCACTTCGCGCTCTTCGTGTGGGCAACAGCCTTGTTTCGTGCAGCGATGCTATCGTTATAGATCTCCGCACGGTCTTCTTCCGTTAGCTTGCCGGCCCCGCGCGTCAGCCACAGGGCAACGGCTTTCGCTTCAACCTCAGCAATGCGCCGCGACCAGCCTCTCCCGAAAAAGTTGCTCGACGAAAGGGATTGCACAAAACCTCGCCGTTTGGCGCAAATCCTCAGGATGGTCGCTTTGCCGTTCGCGGCGATCGTCTTCGCAATCGTCTCGCTTCCGGCAAGGCCGTCCTGTTTCGCGCCGACTGCCGCTTGCAACCAGCGAACGCCTCGCCGAGGTCCGGACATTACGCCAGCGTCAAACGTCGCAAGATCGACGCCGTAAGGGAGGCTCTCACCGCGCACTGGGTTCCAATAGTCTCTTTCATAGATTGACTCTGCATCATCAAGCGTCAGGTTTTTGATGTCGAGATTCGGATATGCATGAGCAGCGATCCCGTATTTCGTTCCTTTCAAAACTCCGACGCCGCGCTTCTTGCCAGTCCAATTCCCCCGATCGTTTGGATCGTTCGAGTATCCACCTTCATATTTGAGAGTTACGGCCAGACACGATGGTAGACCTCCGATTGCCATAGCAGTTTTCCCAGCTGAAATTTCGTCGTGGAGACTCTTAGCGCCCAGACCGGCATACTCTCATCACACCGTCTCATTGTTAAGTTTCAGGTGTGCTTAATATCGAATGGTTGTTGCTTCTCGCGCAGGACGGCTTTCTCATCCGACCGCCCGCTTCGAACCGATTCACGAGCAACTACGGACCGTGCGACTTGGTCACTGCCCAAGTCACTGCCGATCAGCATTCGGAACGTCTCACGACGCTCTCCTAGAGGTACCGTCGCCGCGCGGTCGGGTTGCTCGTAAGGCACAGTGGCTGGACCCGTCCGCGCCATCGGACCTCACCCAAACCGAGCGTGCCCAGAGCATACCTGTCTAGGTTTCGTCTCCCGCACGACCAAACGTTTGCCCCAATCACAGTGACACTTTGCGTGGCCAGGATATGTCTTATATGAATTGCCGCTCGTTCGCGCGTCGGTCCAGGAATCGTGAGCCCCGAAAAAGGCGCCGCGGTGTCCACGACGACCTGACGTGCCATCGGTGATTTTGGAGACGATCCTTGGGCACGCTCGTGTTCGGTAACTACCGATACCTCGTCCCATGGGGCGCGTTGGGGCTGGTCATGATGTGTACTCCTCGGCTCGAACAGGCGAGATCCAGTCGCAGGCAACTCGCAACACCTCCCTCGGGAGCGGGGCCGAGACTGGCTTGCCGTCCACCCGTAGCGCGACGCGATCATGCGGACTTCATTTCTGGCTGCAGAATGCTAGGTCCATGTGCCTTCTCCGAGTTCGCGATGAAGCTAGCGATACACAGCGACAATAGCATTCAAAAGAACGCGGCAGGCGTGAATAGCGCGCTAAAAGGTGCTCCGTCCCGACACACTGACGAGGCACGTGCGGTCATCGTGAGAAATCAATCGAGCTGACGCCGGTGCAAGAACCTCAGCCACGTTCTCACCAGCCGGGCGATCTTACGGTGTCGTTTCGATGGGTCTTGAGCGGCATGGTCGAAAGTGCCGCCTTACCAAATTGACGGCGTATATGAGTGCGCGTTTCATTTAGGGCGGGTCGGCCCTGGCATTTTGATCAAGAGGCGACATGCCGGCTTGCTGCGCAACAGCCTTCAGAATTTTGAGCGGACACCGGCGTTAGCCGGAGGAGCGACGCCTGGTCAGAGACGTTTTCGAAGGTGGAGTCATCACCGGCCTTGCCCGCGAGCGGCGGTTTATGAGGGAGCAGAAGCTCTTGGCTGTCAACGAGACGTTGCAACCGGGCATGTAGATCAGCTATGTTGTCCGTCGCCATGGGCCCTCCTCCCGACGCTGGTCTCCGTGGAGATGATTGATAATCGAAGGGGCAAGGCAGCGGCGAGTGCGGCTGAGGATGTGGTCGCCGCATCGGACGCCCCGCGGCTGGAGGAACGGGTTCGAGACCTGCTGGAGCGCGAGCTTGCCGCGCTCTATTTCGCCGATTGGGCGGCCGTCGATCCCCCCGGAGAAGCTGCTGCGGGCGATGCTGTCGCAGGCGTTTTATTCGATCGGCTCGGAGCGGCTTCTGATGGAGCGGCCAGACTACGACCCGCTGTTCCGCTGGTTCATCGGAATCCGGCGCCGACGACGCAGCCTGGGACCATTCGGGTTTCTCGAAGAACCGCGACCGGCTGCTAGTTGACATCGCGGCCAAGTTCCTCGCGGCGGTGCTGGCGCAGCCAAGATGACGAGGCTTCCGTCGAGCGAATACTTCTCGGTCGACAGAACCTGATCGAGGCCTGGGCCTCGATGAAGAGCGTCAAACCGCAGGACGGCTCCAGCGAGTTGCCGGCGCCAGGTGGCGGGCGCAATGCCGAAGCGGACTTCCACGGCCAGAAACGCTCCAACGACACCCATGCTTCGACCACCGATCCGGATGCCGAGCTGTACCGCAGGGTAAGGCAGGGAAACGAAGCCTTGCTTCATCGCGGCCTGGTCGACGCCCGCCTGACGCTGGTGAACGGGCATGCCGAATGGTCGCCGCGCTGCACATGATCGAGCCGCGTGCCGACCGGCCGACAGCGATCCGCCTGCCGCCGACAAAGCCTAAGATGCAGAAGACTTCGTCAACGAGCTGCGCTCGATGAACGTGACGCCACATGTGGCGCAGAACACCAGCGGCGGCCGCTCTGCTATCGACGGCGAACGACGGGCGCGGCAGCTATGCCGTCAGCCAAAGCATCCGCAAGCGCATCGCGGAGGCATTCGGCTGGATCCAGACGGTCCCCGGGCACGAGAAGACCCGCTTCCGTGGCCGTGATCGGGGCGGATCGCTTTTACCTTCGCTGCTGCCGCCTACAATGGTTGATCACGGAGGGCGGCTGACGACCAAGGTGCCCGGCTTCGCCAAGGCTTTTTTCCGGCTGCTGGCGCATCGTCGAAGTGAACAAGTGGGGGGCGACTTCCTCGATCTTACCTGAAGAGGCGCATCTCAGCTTCGGCGGCAAGTCCGACGGTGAAATTGGCTTCGGTGCGCTGGAGGGCTTTCCCGATGTCCTCTCCGGCGCGCGAAACGGTTCGGCCTGACGGAGTTCTCATGCGAAGGCCGAGACGAGAATGACCCCGCCTGAGGACGCGAATGTGTTTATGATCGGCACTGCGGGCAGGCTCGCCGGCCATGTCTATACACACAATGGCCACAATTCGGGCTTCGTTTGCGAACGCGGCTGAGTTCTTCAACAGTGTACTAACACAAGTAAAAAAGATCTTGCTGCCCCGATGCAAGCACCGGAGGATGCTCGTGAAAGGGGTTCGCAGCGACCTTCGGGCTCGCCCGTTCCAACCTGGTTGAGCGAACCGGCGGCAAGCGTAGAAACCGTGGTTCCTAGGCCGCGCGCCGGGGTTGCGGAGTTCACTTCCGATATCCGGTGCCTGGTGGATAGCCGCCCGGGCTATGGGTACCGCCGGATCGTTGCGCTCCTGAAGCTCGAGCGGCGATCCGCCGGCCATGACCCCGTCAAGGTGTCTACCGGTTTGTTCAGACCGGCTGCGATGTGGGCCGGGATCGCGGCGGCGGTGCCAGCGATGCACTGCTACCTGCCCCGCGGGTGAAACGCGTGATTGGAGCAAGACCCCTGAACATTCTTCCAGCCTCGCGCAGCAAGGTGTGGACTCGCCATGTCATATACGATGACGGCGTGGCGCGTATCGCGAGACATTGGCGGTAAACACTCCGTTCTGGCATTGGGGGACCTTGCGGGCCAAGCCAGTGCACTAGCGCACGACCTACACGAGGGCTTGCCAGTCGGACGGCAAAGCGGCCCACGAACCGGAGTCCAGAAGCTCCACGCCAGCATTGGGCCCTCGAACTAAGGTTTACAGCGCCCTCATCAAGCGCGCTGGAAAACTGCGCGCGATAGCGTCTGGCAAACCAGAGGCTCGGACAACGCCGCAAGTTGACATCCGCGGCCAGAACAGCAGCAGCACCACTTAAGAACGGACCCAATGGTCCTCAGCATCGCGACCATTCAGGGGACGAGCCCACTGGGGGGCTTCGAATGTAGCAGGTCACTTAAGTCTGCAAAACGTAGAACGCTTCCAGAATGATCATCGACGTCGGCAGCAATGAACGATATTAACGGGAGCGCTCCAGCCGTTTCTTCTCGGGTGGTCGGATTGCTCGGTCGTTGACAGACACCGGTCTCAAGCTAAGTTGAACGTTGCGGAATTCTCCATAATTCGCTGATACAATGATTATGTCATCCGATTGTGCGAAAATCGCCAGCTGTCTGTCGATCCACCGGTCGAATGCCGTGTCGACGCCACGCAGCGACTCCAGAAATGTGTCGGGCTCCTGCTGAGGCGGGAATGTTGACCGGTGAGCTTGGACGGGTCTGCCGATCCCATCGATCCAGACCCTGTTGGTCTGCAAGGATACGCGGTCTTTTTCGATGCAAAGCAACTCTGGGTCGATCGCGATGCCTCGCTTCAGCTCCATTAGGCTTTGCCGGAGACTGGCTCGTGCCTGTTCGTACCAGCGCGTGCTCCAGAGCAACCTGGCAAGCCGGCGCCGCGGGACTGTGGAGTCTCCGCACATGGCGAGATAGGCTAGGATTGCCTGCGCTTTGCGGCCGCGCGGCAGCACGCTCTCACCTGTCCAGCGCCAAGCCTCCATTGCGCCAAAGACGCGCAGCCGGAGTAGCGGTCTGACGTTCTCTGGGTCGGTATCGAATTTCACCGTGCCCCTCTACTAAGATGATTGAGGTATATCATTGCCACCGAGTTTTCATCCAGCGGCAGTTACAGTCTCGGGCTTTTGTGTAGCGAGACCGAACTTTGGACCACCCAGAACTAGAGTTTTGCGCCTCTGTCACGTTGGCGGGCTGGTGGCGCCGACGTGGTTGTGCAGCAAAATCGGCCGTCGATTGCCGATCGCGCCGTGGGGCCGTTCTTCGTTATAGTATCTGCGGCAAGTCTCCACTTTTTCTTGGGCGTCCGCAAGCGACAGGAACCAATGGGCATTGAAGCATTCGGCCCGGAAGCGGCCATTGAACGCCTCAATATAAGCATTGTCGGTCGTTTTGCCCGGGCGTGAGAAGTCCAGCGTGACGCCGCGCTGGTAAGCCCAGAGGTCGACGCCACGCGACACGAACTCGCTGCCTTGGTCGACGCGGATCGTCGCCGAGAAGCCCACTTCGTTGCAAACCCTTTCCAGCACCTCCACAACATCGGTGCCGCGGAAAGTGAGCCGCGGCTCCAGGGCGGGCGAGAAGCGGGAGAAGATATCGATAATCGTGAAGACTAGCACGCGCTTGTTCATCAAAGCGCGTGCTCCACAGCAATCCAGCAAGGCGGCGGCGCGGGATGGGTGCCTCTCCGCACATGGCGAGATAAGCCAAGATTGCCTGAGCTTTGCGGCCACGCGGTAGAATGCTCTCCCCCGTTCGGCTCCACGCCCCATAGGGCCACGCAGCCGCAGTAGCGGCCTGACATCCTCCAAAACCGATCTCAAAAGTCACCGCCTCATCTCTGACGCCGTTGAATGCGGGGGCGAAGGTCGACAAACTGGCGCTACGCCCTCAGGGCCGCCGCCCGCCCGGCCTCCGGGCCCGATGTGCGGATCACCGGCAGCGCCTTGAGGCTTGGCTTCGCGGTACCGCTGGACATTGAAAAACATCCAGCGCACGCACTGGAGCAGGATTGCCCGGTACGCCCTAAAGCGTCCCCGGGGGGCGGTTTGGTTATTCCTGCATTTGGTCCTTGGGCGTTTGTCCGTCATCGGTGGGTGTTGGTTCGGTCTTCAACTTTCTCTTCTTCCCTTCCGCTCCCGGTGGTTCGTCTGGTGTTTCCTCTGCCACTTTGGCATCCAATTGGTATGCCTCTGCGATGAGCGCCTGAAATTCAGTGTCGCTGTCGTTCAATGCTGCCGAAATCAGCTTGTCTAGAATGTCGGCACCTTCGGATGGTGATTTCACTACGCCCTGCCCAAGCCTTCCTATCACAAATCTGTAGCATTCATTATTAATCTTGTTCACCGGCTTCTTGTATTTGAACGGGTTATCTTTCTTTGTGAAAGCCCTCAGTACTGGCCGCACGTCAGTTAGAAACGCTTCAACCGATCCGTTCGGCCTCAATTTGATCTGCGCAAGCAATTCCAAACCGCTCTGCATTTTGCTGACGTGTCCTCTTGTGTTTGTCGTCTCATTTGTTGCTTCGTTTGCCATTTCGATGCCCTTTAAAAGGCATTAAGACAGCTCGGAAGGTATGGCAGGGACATGATAGTCGTTGATTCCGCGTCCACAGCCCAGCCTTGGTTGCGTTCGGCTTCGCTGGTGCCCGCTTTGGACCCACTGTAGGAACCCACGGTCAGGTCGGCCGATCGTAGAAGTCTGCTGATGTTCAACCATTGAAACTCTCTGTGAAGCTGAACGCAGAATGTCTTGTTGTCTCGATTATACAGAAAGATCCGAAGGAAATGCCATGAAACTCACGTTAAAAACGAGAGCCAGGTTTCACCATCGTGCGTCAGAGCGGCTCAGCGAGGATCACGAGTGAAGCCATCCGCCGTGGCTCCAGGAAGCCTGGGAAATAGGAGCCTTTGCGCAGCTTGGGAATGCGCAGCTCGACCGTGCCGGCCCGGGTCTCCCAGCTCCGGTCGCGGTAGCCGTTGCGCTGGACCTGGCGCTCCTGGCTCTTCTCGCCGTACGCGGCTCCGGTCAGGCCCTCGACCTCCAGCTCCATCAGCCGGTGGGCGGCAAAGCCGATCATCTCGCGCAAGAGATCAGCATCGGGGGTCTTCTCTACGAGCGCGCGCAGGTTCATCATGTCGTCGGTCATCGGTGGTTCCTCGAATCAGGTTGGCTGTCGCAATCCAAACCTTACCGACGAATCATCGGTGACCACCCGCAAAGCCGCTCGCTCGCTACGGCGCTATGTAGGGGCGCGCGTCAGCTACACCACTCTCTGGGACACGACCGCCACGTAGGCTCTCGTCAAACTCGTTGGGCTGCTGACCTTTGATCACCGCCCTAGCCGCCGAGATGATCGCCGGGATCAGAATAGCAGGGTTGATGCCGAACAGCTTCTGCTCGGTAAGCTGCTGACCTCTGGCAAGGTCACCTGCAATTTGGATCGCGTCGCCACGTAGGCTCTCGTCAAACTCGTTGGGCTGCTGACCTTTGATCACCGCCCTAGCCGCCGAGATGATCGCCGGGATCAGAATAGCAGGGTTGATGCCGAACAGCTTCTGCTCGGTAAGCTGCTGACCTTTGGCAAGGTCACCTGCAATTTGGATCGCGTCGCCACGTAGGCTCTCGTCAAACTCGTTGGGCTGCTGACCTTTGATCACCGCCCTAGCCGCCGAGATGATCGCCGGGATCAGAATAGCAGGGTTGATGCCGAACAGCTTCTGCTCGGTAAGCTGCTGACCTCTGGCAAGGTCACCTGCAATTTGGATCGCGTCGCCACGTAGGCTCTCGTCAAACTCGTTGGGCTGCTGACCTTTGATCACCGCCCTAGCCGCCGAGATGATCGCCGGGATCAGAATAGCAGGGTTGATGCCGAACAGCTTCTGCTCGGTAAGCTGCTGACCTTTGGCAAGGTCACCTGCAATTTGGATCGCGTCGCCACGTAGGCTCTCGTCAAACTCGTTGGGCTGCTGACCTTTGATCACCGCCCTAGCCGCCGAGATGATCGCCGGGATCAGAATAGCAGGGTTGATGCCGAACAGCTTCTGCTCGGTAAGCTGCTGACCTCTGGCAAGGTCACCTGCAATTTGGTTAGGTTCCGGGGTTGGCTGCTGGTCATTGTTCTCAGCCGTAATCATCGAGACGATCGCGCGAACTAGACTCGGATGATCTATTCCGAAAGGGTCGCGCTCAAGCTGATATCTCTCTTTAGCTGTGCCAAGTGACAGTTGAGTAAGCGTAGATGTGTCCATTGTTGATCACCTTGTTGATGTTTGCGGTTGGTTGCGGCTCTCAGATCACACTTCTCCGCTGGCGTGCAAAGGTGATGAAGGAGCGGAGCCGTGTGTCCCCTGGAATCTTAGGTTCCTTTAAAAGAGGCGTCTGGGGAAGCCCGACCCTCTGGATCATTAACTTCGCGGCGTCCACAAGCTCAGCCAAGCTTGCTCCGGGGCCGAGCGCCTTCAATGAATGGAGAAGGGCAAAGGTAAAGGCCGACTTCCCTTCCGTTAATGCAGTGCTCGCGGCTGCCGTTTCGGTTTCGAGGCAAGCGGAAAGAAGGACGCCATTTAACTGTAGCTGCCCCGTCTCACCGGACGCGGCCTCCGGCATAGAGGCCTGCAACCCGGCCAGGGGATCCCGCGAATTCGCCGCGACGGGTGAATTCCGAAGGTAAGTCATCTCACCAAAGCGCTTCTTTGCTATTGCCCTGCCCTGCCCGTTGGTGTGTTCGAGGAATTTGTCGCGGGTTGGACGCATGTGGGTTTTGACGCGCGCGCGTCCGACTAACCCGGAGTACTTGAACGCCGGCGCCAACATCCGCTTTTCAAGGCCGCCGGAGAAGCAGCAATCGGCAACGAGCGTCAATATTCCGGGCGGCAGGTTCTGCGTCATCTGCGCGAACGTGACGTCGAAGAGATAGCCGTCGTAGAGAACAATGCATTCTTCAATGACGAGGCCTCGGAGTGCAGTCGTTCCGTGACCGGAGAAAAAGAAGACCAATCGATCGTCCGGCGATACGTCTGCGAAGAGCTCTCGCAAGGCAGCTGTTACATTGCCTACGGTGGCTTCGGAATCGACAAGTCGAACAATGTTGGCGAATCCGTATTGCTTCTTGAGTACCTCCTCAAAGGCATTAACATCGTTAACACTGCTCGGAAGGTTGTTCGCTGCGCCGTGATAATCGTTGATGCCTACGAGCACCGCCCGGCGCCGTTCGCCTTTGGTGGTGTCAGCTGAATACACTGTACGAACTCACGAAACGGTCAGGTCGGGCGACAGTCAAAGTCTTCTGATGTTCAAACACTACCACTTCCTGTGGAGCTGGCCTCGTAATGTCTTGTTACTGCGATTATACAGAAGGTCCAAAGGAACGGCCGTGAAACTCGCGTGAAAACGAGGGCAGTTTCACCATCGTGCGTCAGAGTGGCTCAGTGCGGATATTTGACGGCTTGAACTTGCTCCCGTGGGTGGCCTCCATCTCGGGTGAACAGACCGGGCTGGTGACAAAGGGCGAGCCCGCCTGGCCGCCACTTGCGTTGTTCAAGGGGTCAAGGCGATGCGGCCGCACTTCGCGAGCTCCTTTCAATTAATGTATGGTCCGTCCTGTTCGTGCAAGGGTTCGTAACCAGCAAAAATGACGCTTCCAGTTGTATAAATGTATCCGGCCTCTCGCGAGTGGACTGCGGTTGCAGCCAGGCCATGATGAGATCCGCGCACGCCGTTCCCAATAAATGGTTCGGGCACGAAGCCCGCTTTTTTGCACAGGCTTACGGCATGTTGATCCACTGTTTCGTCATCACTGTTCCCGAGCCTTGCAATCGAAGCCAAAAGCGTCAGGTGGAAGCAGGATCTCTGCGTTCGTAGAGAGCTCCAGCCTTGTTCAAGACCACCCAGACAATGCGGGCCATCTTGGCGGCTAGAGCGACAACGGCCTTGTTCGGATGCATCCGACTCTGGAGCCCGTCGAGCCAGCTTCCTAGGCGATCGCGTCGTCCGTGAAGAGTGGCTAAGCGATTGAGCTAGAATCGCATTTGTCGTTGTGGACTGTTTTGCGTTTGCAGGGGTTTGATGCTTCGGGCGTCGGAACCTTGCAATTTCATTTTCAGGATTCCGTCGAATCGCCAACCATGATTCCGTCATCGCATCGGAGGTGGCGATGCGACCGAAGAAGCACAGGACGACGGATCGGGCGATCTGTTCCGGGCCAGGCTGGACCAAATCATCAATATGAAGCACGAGCTGGTTCAGCTCGCCGGCAAGGTCGATTGGGACTGGATCGACGGCGAGATCGCGCCGCTCTATAGCGAGAATGGTCGGCCCGGGATCGCGACCCGCTTCATGATCGGGCTGTTGCTGCTCAAGCACATTTACGGGCTGTCCGATGAGAGGGTGTGCGAGCGCTGGGTCCACGATCCATATTTCTAGTACTTCACCGGCGAAGAGTTCTTCCAGCACGCATTCCCGCACAAGCGCTCGGACCTGAGCCACTGGCGCAAGCGGCTCGGCGACAAGCTGGAGCTGTTGCTGGCCGAGAGCTTGCGGGTGGCACACGAGGCCGGCGCGTTACGCAGCCAGGACATCAAACGGGTCACAGTCGATACCACCGTGCAGCCGAAGGCGATCACCTTCCCGACCGATGCCAAGCTCTTGCACGCGGCCATCAAGGGGCCCAACCGTCTGGCGAGGAAGCACGGGGTCAAGCTGCGGCAGTCCTATCTGCGCATTGCCAAAACCGCGACAATGATGGCGGGGCGCTACGGCCATGCCAAGCAATTCAAGCGGCATCAGCGGCAGTTGCGCATCCTGCGCAGCCGACTGGGCCGGATCAGCGCGGTCAGCAGCTGCAAGGCCCAGGCACGAAAGAAGTCGTCCCGCGCCGGGCCCTGGCGTGGATTGTCGGTCATGATCCATGACGCGATGGCGGCAATGTCCTCTTCCTTGGTTGCGCCGTGCTGGCCGATCCAGTCGAGCACATTGAAGCCGATCGCCGAGGCGCGCGGGTCGAGCACGAAGACCTGACGACCCGCCCCGTGCCGGTGTCCGGTGACCATCGGTGCGACCTCGTTGGACGGGTCAAGGACGACCAACCCTCCACCCCATTTGAGCGCCGTCGGCACCGTGACCGATGTTGTCTTGAAGCCGCCGGACCCGGCGAACACGATGCCGTGCGACGAGCCGAAGACGCATCGAAACAGAGCAAAGGAGACTTACCGCCGGCGCCCCATGTCTCAACGTCATCGGCGCGGAACGACTGGTCGGCGACCGCATCCCGATCGACACGATAGCGCTCCCCGACCACGATGCCACCCGCCTCCGGGAACAGCCGCGCAGCCTCAATCATCGTCATCCAGTCCGACTCGCCATGGATGGCGCGTCGCCCACGAATGCGGCGCGGCTCGGCGGCCGCGAACGCGGCATTGCCCCTTATCGCTACACGCAGTCCGAACACCGCCACGAGCGATGCGATCGTCGCTCCGATGATGGTCGAGGGATCGGCATAAGCGACAAGCCGGTCTCCAGCGGGCAGGGCATTGGCAAAGGAATGGAGGCGGGCGATCTCGCGCGAGGCGGCGATCGCGACCACAAGCAGGCCGCCGAACATGACGCTCCAACCGGCCCAGCGGATCGCCGTCGCACCAGCCGCCGCGAACAGGAAGACCACGCCGATCGCCGCGGCCATCACGTAGGACAAGGCGATGCCGATCCGCCCGAGCACCAGGTGCGCGTTTGGGGTTGTTCCGAACTTCGAAAGCCACGCTTCGATGCCGGTAAGGACAAGGCATGAGCCCGCCATCAGCACGGCCGGCGCGATCGCCAGCGCGATCCTACTTGCTCTCATGGCCGAAGGCCATCGCGTCGATCGCCGTCAGGCGCTCGCGTTCCGCCTCGTTGCCGCGCAGACGATCGGCGGCATCAAGCAACAGGCCGAGCAGCAGCGCACGCTTCTCGTAGCGCAACCCGGCCTTGGCGATCAGGCCACCGAGCTCGATCTTCTCCCGCGTGTCCTTCTTGCGGGCGTGAGTTGCATCGGACCGACGCATGCGTTCAGCCCTGTTCAGCCAGGCCCGCAGGCGCGACAGGCGGGATGGTCGTGGCCGCCTTGGCCGGTCTGCTCCCGCCCTTGCGAAACCGGCCGGCGATCTCCTCGAACGCCGACAGCAACGCGCCTTCCTCGATCTCGATTTCTCCCATCCCGGCCTTGAGCGCGATGCGGCCGATGCGCTCGGCTTCCCGTGTTTCTGCCTGCTTCAGCTGGTCCTGGAGCCGAGCGATTTCGTCCCTGATCTGCCGCGAGGGTTTTTTCATTCCGGAAGACCTTTCCTGTCATTAATTGCGCGAAGCGCCGACAGGAAAGCCGGGGTGAGCGCGAAGCGCGACCCGGGTAATTAACGGGGTCGGCGGAGCCGACGCTTTGGAAGATCATCCCGCCGTTCCGAAGGAGCGGCTTCCAAGGGCGCAGTAATACGTCGCTGACGCGACGTCCTGCTTCGCGGCCCAACTGGGCGGGCCGATCCCGACGAACAGCATGTTCGTTCGAAGGATCGCTTCAGCCGTGGCCATCACGCATTTCACGCCACAGCTCATCGGACGCGGCGATGGCCGCAGCGCCGTGCTGGCCGCTGCCTACCGGCATTGCGCGAGGATGTCCACCTGATGACGACGCTGCGGCCTCTCACCGAGGACGGATTCGGGCCGAAGCGGGTCGCAGTCGTCGGAGAAGACGGGCAGCCGCTGCGCATGAAATCCGGCAAGATCGCCTACCGGCTTTGGGCCGGCGAGAAGCAGGAGTTCCTCGAGCAGCGCAACGGTTCGCTCGACCTGCAGAATCAGCACCTAGCTCTGCATGGTCACGAGATTCGCGTCGATGGCCGCTCCTACGCCGAGCGCGGCATCGACGTCGTGCCGACCACCCATATCGGCGTCGCGGCCAAGGCCATCCAGCGCCGGGCGGAGCGCGAGGGATTGGAGAAGGAAGCGGGCATCCAATCCCGCACGCTCGCCTCCTGGGAGTTACGCTGGAAGAGAGGCCGCAATGGCCTCAATGATAGGACGGTTTTTGTCCTCGACGAGGCCGGCATGGTCGCTTCGCGGCAGATGGCGCTGTTCATCGAAACAGCATCAAAGGCGGGAGCGAAGATCGTCCTGGTCGGCGATCCCGAGCAGCTCCAGCCGATCGAAGCGGGGGCGGCGTTTCGCGCGATCGTCGAACGTATCGGCTATGCCGAGCTCGAGACGATCTATCGCCAGGGCCAGCAATGGATGCGCGACGCCTCACTCGATCTTGCCCGTGGCCGGACGGCGCCGGCCCTATCCGCCTATCGCGATCATGGACGTCTGTTCGGCTCGGAGTTGAAGGCGCAGGCGATCGACAATCTGATCGCTGATTGGAACCGCGACTACGATCCATCGAAGTCAACTTTGATCCTCGCGCATTTGCGCCGCGACTTCCGCGCGCTGAACGAGATGGCGCGCGCCAAGCTCGTCGAGCGCGGTCTCGTCGCACAGGGACATGCGTTCCGGACGGAGGACGGCCAGCGCCGGTTTGCGCCGGGCGACCAGATCGTCTTCCTGAAGAACGAGGGCTCGCTCGGCGTCAAGAACGGCATGATCGGCAAGGTCGTGGAAGCAGAGCCTAAGCGCTGGTCGCCGAGATTGGAGAGGGCGAGGGCCGCCGCCGCGTCGAGGTCGATCAGCGCTTCTATCGCAATGTCGACCACGGCTACGCGACGACGGTGCATAAGGCGCAGGGCGACCGTCGACCGGGTCAAGGTGCTGGCAACGCTGTCCCTGGATAAGCACCTGACCTATGTCGCGCTGACCCGCCATCGCGAGGATGTGGCGCTGTATTATGGCCGGCGTTCGTTCCAGAAGGCCGGGGGCCTGATCCCGATCCTGTCTCAGCGCAGGGCGAAGGAAACGACCCTCGATTACGAACGCGGCAGCCTCTACCGCGATGCGCTTCGCTTCGCCGCAAACCGCGGACTGCACATCGTTCGGGTGGCGCGCACGCTCATGAGCGACCGCCTGCGCTGGACGGTTCGCCAGAAGCAGCGCCTCACCGAAGTCGGCCGTCGGCTGCGTGCGCTCGGTGCAAAACTCGGCCTCGTCGATGGCCGTAAACCCATCATCAACACCGCACATAAGGAGGCAAAGCCCATGGTCACTGGGGTGACGACATTCCCCAAAATCTCTCATCGACACCGTCGAGGACAGAATCCTGGCGGACCCCGCCATCAAGAAGCAGTGGGAGGATGTCTCCACCCGCTTCCGCCTCGTCTTTGCCGATCCCCAGCGGGCGTTCAGGGCGACGAACTTCGACGCCATGCTGAAGGATCCGGCCGTTGCGAGCACGACGCTCGCGTGCATCGCCGCAACCCCGGAATTATTCGGCGCGCTGCGTGGAAAAAGCGGTCTGATGGCCGGCAAGGCGGACAAGGAGGAACGCCAGCGCGCAGACGCCAATGTGCCGGCGCTCCGGCGCGACATCGAGCGCTACTTACGTCTTCGCGCCGAGGCCGAGCACAAGCACGAAGCCGAGGAACGCGCGATCCGGCATCGTGTGGCCATTGACATCCCCGCTTTGTCGCGCGACGCGCGTCGCGTGCTCGAGCGCGTGCGCGATGCCATCGAACGCAACGACCTGCCGAGCGCGCTTGAGTTCGCGCTCGAGGACCGGATGGTGGAGGCGGATATCGACGGTTTTAGCAAGGCCGTCGCAGAGCGCTTTGGCGATCGTACATTCCTGCCGAACGCCGCTAAAGAGCCCAACGGGCAGATCTTCGAGAAGGCGGCTGCCGACATGGATCCGGCGCGGCGCGAGCAGCTGAAAGAAGCATGGCCCGCCATGCGTGCGGCACAGCAGCTCGCAGCGGGGGAGCGCACCGCGCAGGCCCTCAAGCAGGCCGAAGCGCAGCGCCTGATCCAGAGCCAGGGACAGACCCTGAAATGAGCAGTCGGCGCTCCCCCTTGGCGATCCTGGTGGCTGGCGCCGGGCTCGTCGCCGCCGTGGCTGGCGCCGGCTGGGGCGCCGGACTGCGCATCAACATGACGTCGAGCTATCTACGCGGCCTGTGGCGGATCGAGAGGCTGGATCGGGCAGCCGCCGTCGGCGATCTCGTCTTCATCTGTCCGCCCGACACAGCCGAGTTCGAACGGGCATTCGCGCAGCTACATTCGGCGCGGACTTTGCGCCGGGGGCTTAAGCCCACTCATCAAGACCGTCGCTGCCGTCGGCGGCCAACAGGTCGATGTGGCCGAGCAGGTCTCGATCGATGGCCGTCGGTTCCCGATTCCAATGTCCGGCATACCGATGCCGTCGGCCGTCCTTTCTTAGCCTTTGCCGGGGGCGTCATTCCCGCCGGCGAGCTCTATCTCCACTCCGATTTCGCAGGCTCCTATGATTCCCGCTACTTCGGCCCGCTCCCGTCATCGGGCGTTCTCGGCCTTGCCCGGCCCGTCTTCACCTTCGGTCGGTAACGCCTGGCGCGCCGTGGCGATGGTCGTTGCCGCGGCCGCGGTCGGGACTCCTGCCTGGTGCGGACACGCGCTCGCCCTGCCGCTCGCCTGCGCCTTGGCCCGGTGACGATCCCGGCGAACGCCTACTACGGACCGCAGACCGCACGCGGGATCGCAAATTTCCCGATCTCAGGTATTCCGATCAATCACTTTCCCATTTTATTAAGGGCTAGCGTTCGTGAAGACGGCTGCGGCAAGGGCAAATGCGCGTCTTGGAGATCTCCAGCAAGATAAGGCCGACGTAATCTGCGAGGTCTGCAGCGAAATAGCGCGAGGAGTGCTGTGGAGAGAATTTCCGCTCGACGTTTTCCAGGGAGGAGCGGGAACGTCGACCAATATGAACATCAACGAGGTGATTGCGAACCGTGCCCTTGAGATGATGGGCTTGCCGCGCGGGCGATACGACGTCGTGCACCCCAACAACGACGTTAATCTGTCTCAGCCCACAAATGACGTCTGTCCGACGGCAATCCGGCTCTCGATCCTGTTATCCCATGGGCAGCTACAGGCGGCGCTCGAACGCCTCGCGATTGCCTTCGAGGAAAAGGCGGCGTCTTTCAGCGAAGTGATAAAGCTCGGCCGAACGCAATTGCAGGATGCTGTCCCCATGACGCTGGGACAGGAATTCCAAGCCTTCGCGACGACACTTCGCGAGGATGTCGCTCGGCTCGGAGAGATCGCCGCATTCTTCCAGGAGATCAATCTTGGAGGCACAGCGATCGGTACCGGCATCAATACCAACTCCGACTATCAGGCGCTGGCGGTATCGGTGCTTTGCAAGATCTCGGGTCTCCCGCTCGTGGCCGCCGGCAACCTGATCGAAGCATGTTGAGATACCGGAGCCTTCGTTTTGCTCTCGGGGATGCTCAAGCGAACCGCCACTAAGTTGTCAAAGATCTGAAACGACCTAAGAATACTTTCTAGTGGACCGCGGCGAGGACTAAATTAAATCGATCTACCGCCGCTTCAGCCGGGCTCATCAATCATGCCTTGCAAGGTCGATCCGGTGGTGCCGGAAGTCGTCAATCAGGTTGCATTCCAGATCATCGGCTACGACCTAACAATCACGCTTGCTGCCGAAGCAGGGCAGCTCCAATTGAACGTCATGGAGCCCGTGATTGCGTACAATATTCTTCACTCTCTCGAGCTACTGACGAATGCGATCGAGGTGCTGCGCACGAAGTGCGTCAGCGGGATGGGCAGCGTTCTATAAGTTCACCGACTTCAACCTCAACAACAGACGCAGAAACAGGCCCTCGCGGCCTGATATCAGAAAATCGGAGCGGCGAGACTTCCAACTAAGAAGGCGGCGCCAGTGGTCCTGCTCCCGGGGTCCACTTGGCTGGCTGGCTGAATATTCATTTTCTGTCATTTTCCAACAGCCGCTTTGGCCTCACCAAAATTTGCCCTCAACGGATAAAGCATTCGGGTCACTCGAAAAGACGTCCTTTGAAGATGGTGGTGACGAGCACGCCATTTTCTGTCGTTATCCCAAATATTCTTGGTCCCGCTGAGAGCCGAACTTATTTTTCTTTTAGCATTTCGCTTATAAAAAAAGCCATTACTCTCTTTCGCTTGCCCAAAACGGCACGCAACTTTTTGCGAGGCTTGAAAGGCCTCAGCGGTCATCTATTTAAAACCTCATAATTCTTGCCATCCCACAACCACTTCTTTCATCGCAAACAGAATCAAATATCTCGTTTCAGGATGCCGGAACGTTACACATGGAAGTTCACCAGCCATAATGTGACCAGCAACCTTAGACGCGCTCTTGAGAACGCCAGGATAAATTATGAAGGCCTAGAGAATGAAGCCAATGTTACGCTTGAATTCTATTATGGGAATGAGGCTGACGCTCAAACGACCGTGTCCGGTCGACGTTTTTTCGGAACTTGGGTCAAAGGCGGTCGCCCATTTGCTACGGAGGAGGGGGGGCGCGAGTGGTTCATCGCTGTCAAGAGCGCCCCGGACCTGACCGGTGAGATCGAGGTGGTAGCATGGGGGCGTGGGAAAAAGGAATGATCGAAGTCGCCGTATATTGGCCTGGGCGCTTATTGTGGTGTTGTGGGTATTGTTTTGTATGTTTTTGTTTGCCCCTTTAGGGTCTTAAAGCTGTATTTGGCGGCCCGTCATAGCGACGGGTTCTCTGTAATAGTCTCTTTGAAAATAAGTCGAGGCCACTTAATAAAATGATCGTTTGTGTTTGATTATTGCCGTGGTGCTTTTAATGCGAGTTTTTGTGCCAGGGATCGTCTCAAAACACGCACAAGGTATGAGAATTGAAAAACGACTATGTTGAAATAGCTATTAGCGCATTAGAGAAAAAATATAAATTGGATAAAGTAAGATTGTATCCGGTTTCTGTTGAAAAAGGCGGCTGTTGCGACGCAGAGGGATCAGTGATTCAGTCTGTCTAGTTGGCAGGACTGAAGATCATGATGGGGCATCGGCAAGTCGAACAGTCTGCGTTGTTCTATGAGTTCTCGCTCGAAAGGCATATTCCCACCGACCACTTGCTCCGGTCGATCGATAGATTTGTCGACCTTGAAAAGATCAGGCAGGAGCTGGCACCTTTCTACAGCAGTATCGGTCGACCTTCGATCGATCCCGAGCTGATGATCCGGATGCTGCTGATCGGTTACTGCTTCGGCATCCGATCGGAACGGCGCTTATGCGATGAGGTTCATCTCAATTTGGCCTATCGGTGGTTCTGCCGGCTCGGTCTGGATGGGGCGGTGCCGGATCACTCGACATTCTCCAAGAACAGGCATGGCCGCTTCCGGCAGAGCGACCTTTTCCGTCGCGTATTCGAGAGCGTGTTGGGCCGCTGCATCGAGGAGCGACTGGTCGGCGGCGAAGGATTTGCCGTTGACGCGAGCCTAATCAAGGCCGATGCCAATCGGCAGAAGGGGATCGAAGGCGGCAAGGGACTTCCCCCGGAGGCTGCCGGCCGAGCGATCGATGAGTATCTGGCTCTCCTCGATGATGCCGCTTTCGGAGCTGCGACCGAGGTCACGCCGAAGTTCGTGTCGCCCTCCGACCCGGCGGCACGCTGGACGGGGGCGCATGGTGGCCAAGCCTTCTTCGCCTACTCGACGAACTACCTGATCGACGTCGAGAACGCGATCATCGTCGATGTCGAGGCGACGACGGCAATCCGGCAGGCGGAGGTGTTGGCCGCCAAACGCATGATTGAGCGCTCGCTCAAACGGTTCGATCTCTATCCGAACCGGCTCCTCGGTGACAGCGGCTACGGCTCGGCCGAGATGCTTGCCTGGCTGGTCTATGAGCACGGCATCGAGCCGCACGTTACAGTCTTCGACAAGTCCGCCCGCACAGACGGTATCTTCTCGCGCGATGACTTCACCTATGACCATGCCGGGGACGTCTACCGTTGTCCCAGCGGTAAAGTTCTTACCACGACCGGAACGCTGGTGAATGATGGCGCCACCATGCTTTACCTCGCCAGCAAGCATGATTGTGATCGCTGCGCATTCAAGTCCCGGTGTTGCCCTAAGCAGCCTTCACGGAGGGGGCCGCGCTCGATCTATGAGGGCGCTCGCGACATGGCGCGCCAGATCGCAAGATCTTTGGAGGGCCGCACTTCGCGTCGGCTTCCGCAAGAAGATCGAGATGCTGTTCGCGCACCTCAAGCGCATTCTCAAGCTCGACCGCCTCCGACTGAGGGGCCCGAACGGCGCGCGGAACGAGTTCACCCTCGCAGCCACCGCTCAGAACCTTCGTAAGATGGCCAAGCTGATCCCGATGCAAATCCCCAGGTCCGCATAGCGGAGAACCCAGGCGCTAGCATTACAGTTGCTTTTGTTGCGGGCTTCTGAATCCATGGGCAACCATGATTCGAATGTCGTGGGCGCGGGCCGCGTCGGTTGAGGCGACGCTTGCGTTGTGGGCGGCGTCGCTTCGAGAGATCAAGCAACGGATACGTCCGTTGTTCACGCAAGAGCGTGTTGCGACGAATGCAGGTCTGTTCCTGGAAGGTCTGCTCGGAGATGAGCAGCGCAAGACCGGTTGGATGCGCGCGGAGGCGGCTGGCGATCCCGGCCCATGGCGGCAGCAGGCGATTCTGGGTCGTGGAGACTGGGACGCTGATGCCCTGCGCGATATCGTGCACGACTATGTCATCGAGCATTTGGCGGATGACGATGCGGTGCTCGTGATCGACGAGACCGGTTTTCTCAAACAGGGCAAAGCGTCATGCGGAGTGGCGCGGCAATACACTGGTTCGGCAGGAAAGATCACGAACTGCCAGATCGGCGTCTTCGCTGCCTACGTTTCGCGTCATGGCCATGCGTTCATCGATCGCGCGTTGTATCTTCCGAAGGAATGGACCGACGATCCAGATCGTCTGGAAGCCACATATGTGCCTGCCGATGTCGGCTTTGCGACCAAACCAAAGCTTGCGACGAGAATGATCGCACGCGCGATAGCCGGGTCTGTACCATTCAAGTGGGTTGCCGGTGATACCGTCTACGGTGTTGGCAACATCGAACAGCAACTACGTCGGGCAGGCAAAGGCTACGTGCTTGGGGTCAGCAGCGCTCATGTGTTTCGATCCTGGGGCAAGCGACCGCCGGTCGCCGGTACGGCTGCAGACCTCGCCCGGACGCGGCGCTCATCCGACTGGAAGCGCCTGTCGGCGGGAGCCGGAACCAAAGGACCGCGGCTGCACGATTGGTGTTATCTCGAATTGGCGGATCTCGAGGCCGAGCAGTCCAACAGTGCAAATGACGGTTTGTGGACACGCGGTCTACTGATCCGTCGTCGCATTGCCGATGATGACCTCGCCTTCTTCACCACCTGGTGCCCAGCGGGAACAGCCATTGAAACGCTGGTCGCGGTCGAAGGCCATCGATGGGCGATCGAGGACAGCTTTGAAACGGCGAAAAACGAGTTCGGGCTCGATCACAACGAGAGCAGATCCTGGCATGGCTGGCACCGTCATGTGTCCTTGGTGATGCTCGCCTTCGCCATGATGGCCGCGATCCGACATCGCGCTAATCCGCCACCGCCCAAAAAAACGAAACGGCGCCCCCCGGCAAAAGCCAAAACATAACCACCCCACCACTGATCCGTTGGTCAATCCAGGAAATCCGCCGCATTGCTATCAGACTTGCGCGGAAGCGGATTCAACCCGCACACATCATCGCATGGTCCTTCTGGCGCAGAGCTCACCAGGCTGCCGCTCAACGCGCCCACTTCAAATCAAAAAAGCAACTGTAATGCTAGGCCGCTTCATAGCTGGCGCCAATACATCGGACCACTGCCGCCTTTTTCAACGAAATCATCCGGGAAAAATAATTCGCTAGAGTAATTATAGTAAAAATAGTTATTCATGAAATTGAACGACTTCGGGGGTCCGAGGCGGTGCCGAAGTCGGTCGCTTTTAGTCGACCGTTAAGAAGCCGGATTGAGCTGAGCTGGACAGTTGAGAGCGCGCCAAAGCAAGACCAGCAACAGGCGCAAAAGTTCTCTGAACCAGGCGAGGATGCGGCGAGAGTTGTGGCCGACGGCTGAGAGGACGACGTTGGCGGCGTCGCCGGCGCGGCCTTTGAGATAGCACCGGCCAAGCTGTCCCTCGTGACCTGCCACCGAAATTTAATCCAGTAGCATTTAGAGTCCTGTTGGGTTTGTAGCGAGACCGAACTTTGGACCACCCAGAACTAGAGTTTTGCGCCTCTGTCACGTTGGCGGGCTGGTTGCGCCGACGTGGTTGTGCAGCAAAATCGGCGGTCGATTGCCGATCGCGCCGTGGGGCCGTTCTTCGTTATAGTATCTGCGCCAAGTCTCCACTTTTTCTTGGGCGTCCGCAAGGCTGAGGAACCAGTGCGTGTTGAGGCACTCGGCGCGGAAGCGGCCGTTGAAGGCTTCGATGAATGCGTTGTCGGTTGGCTTGTCGGGCCTGGAGAAGTCCAGCGTGACACCGCGTTGGTAGGCCCATAGGTCAAGATCGCGCGACACGAACTCGCTGCCTTGATCGACCCGGATCGTCGCCGGGAATCCCACTTCCTTGCAGGCCCTTTCCAGTATCGCCACGACGTCGCTGCCGCGGAAGCTGAACTGTGGCTGCAGCACCGGTGAGAAGCGGGAGAAGATATCGACGATCGTGAGCACGCGCAGCTTGTGTCCGCTCGCCAACTGATCGTGGACGAAGTCCATCGCCCAGGTCTCGTTGGCGCGCGTCGCTGGCCTGCGGTCATCGCGCAGCTTGGCCTTGACCCTTCGCTTCGGCGATTTATTGCGCAATTGCAGGCCCAATTCGCGATAGATGCGGCGGGTCTTGTTCTGGCCGTGACGCCATCCCTCGCGGCGGAGCAGGACGTGGACGCGGCGATTGCCGTAGCGAACGCGAACATGGCAGATCTCCTTGATCCGTGCTTCGAGGGCGGCCTGGCCGGAGCGGCGAGATTTGTAGTGGTAGGTTGATCGGTCGAACTCGAGGGCCTCACAAGCCTTGCGGATCGAGACCTGCCAATCACCACAAACCTCATCGACGAGCTTGCGCTTCCGACCAGGCTTCATAGCTTTCGGCGGATCACGTCCTGCAGCATCTCCTTGTCGAGCGACAGATCGGCCACCAGCTTCTTCAGCTTGGCGTTCTCGTCCTCGAGCTGCTTCAACCGGCGCATCTCGGTCGGCAGCAGTCCGTCGTACTTTTTCTTCCAGTTGAAATAGGTCGCCTGGCTGATCCCGGCCTTTGCGCGAGGTGGCCGAAGAACCGGAGCCTGGTGCTATCGAACGCCGCCTGAAGGCGCTCTAGGAATAGCCGACGATACAATCGTGAGAAGACGCGTGTAGCGCGTCGATCTGGGTCGGAAGGCGCGGCAATCTGGATGACGAGTCAGTGTCGCGGCGAGTTGATGATCGCCGCGCAGATTGTCGTGCGCAAGAGTTTTGTTGAAGTCTGATTGTCGCGGAGCGTCAATCAGCGACGGTTTTGATTGTCGCGTGCGAGGGCGGCCGTCCTGGACCGCGTTTTCGCTCGAGCGCGGTGCGCCTGCGATAGCTCTCGACATTCATCTCAACGATGGTGGCGTGGTGAACGAGACGATCGATGGCGGCCAGCGTCATGGCGGGGTCCGGGAAGACCTTGTTCCATTCACCGAAGGGCTGATTGGCGGTAATCAGCATGGAGCGGCGCTCGTAGCGTGCGCTGATGAGTTCGAACAGCACGCTAGTCTCGGCCTGGTCTTTGGTGACGTAGGCAAGATCGTCGAGGATCAGGAGATCGAAGCGATCAAGGCGGTTGATGGCGGCCTCGAGATTGAGCTCGCGGCGAGCCAGCTGGAGCTTTTGCACGAGATCGGTGGTGCGGGTGAAGAGGACGCGCCATCCGTTCTCGATGAGGGCCAGGCCGATAGCTGCCGCCAAGTGGCTCTTGCCGCCGCCGGGCGGACCGAACAGGAGCAAATTGGCGCCTTTGCCCAGTCAGCTGTCACCGGCGCATCCACCTGCGCCTTTGAGATCATCGGCACGGCCTCGAAGTCGAAGCTGTCGAAGATCTTCCCGGTTGGCAGCCTCGCCTCGACGAGATGGCGCTCGGTGCGCCGGCGACCGCGTTCGGCGATCTCGTGCTCGGCGATGGTCGGGAGGAAGCGGCCGGCCGGCCAGCCTTCCTTGTCGGACTGTTCGGCAAATTGCGCCCACAGCACCTTGATGGCAGGCAGCTGGAGCTCGTTGAGCAACAGATTGAGGCGCGCGGCATCAACGGTGTTCGTCACGCTCATGCGGCACCTCCGGTCTCGGCGGTACCGATGAGGCATTCGTAGGTCGCAAGCGGTACGAGCTGCACCACGACGTTGGGCAGGTTGCCGGGGTCTGGGGCGAAGTGAGCACGCAGCCGGTTGAGGTCGGGCAGTCGGCCGGCGTCGAGGTCGGCGGTGAGTTGATCGGCAAGTTCGGCTTCGCAGCCGCGGTCATGAGCGAGCGCGAGGAGATCAACCATGATCCGGCAGGCCTTCTTGTCCGGCAAGCGCTCGCGCAATCGGTCGAAGGCTCTCCGATAGCCTTCGCGCGGGAACAACCTGTCCCGATAGACCAGATTGAGAAGCGCCATTGGCTTGCGCCGCAGGGAATGGATCACGTGCCGATAATCGACGACCTGATCGTACTTGCCATTGGGATGCGGTCGTCCGCGCGGCAAGGTAAGGAGGTGCGTGCCGCCGACGAACACGTCGAGGTGATCGTCGTAGAGCCGCGCCCGCACGAGCGGCGCCAGAAGGAGGTGTTCGCTCATGTGGCGCCTCCGTCGAGGAAAGCGCGTTCAGCCGCGATGGTGAGTAGATCCGACGAACCGGTGAGGTAGTAGGCCCGCCGCCATTTGCCTACTGTCCCCGCTCCTGGCCTAGCTTGTCCGCCACTTCCTTGTTTTGACCGCCTTCCGCGCAGGTCAGCACGATCCGGGCTCTCAGAGCTAGCGCCTGTGCCGTCTTCCGGCGCATCGCCACCGACTAAAGTCTGGCACGCTCATCATCGCTCAATATCAGGGGCGCAAGTCGCTGGGCCGCCATCAGATCCTGCGTCGCTGTTGCTGCCGCGGTCTCTGGCGCAGGGACGCGACCGAGTGAGACCGCGACTTCGCCCGAGCAACGAGTACCACACTCCGGTTTGGGGAAGTCTGGACAATCGGAAGCTCGAGAAAAGCAACGAGTGGAAGACACGGAGCTAAGCGATTTGGGGGACGCTGAATCCGACCTTATGCTCTGATGCGCACTGTCCGTCAACTCCTGCACCTGCACCAAATGTGCGGAAGAACCCATGAACGTCGCCTAATGGACCACCGAGCAGAAGATCTCAAGCACCGCTAGCGGAGAAAACCGTCTAGGCGTCGCATCGAACTCAATGATGCAAGGAGCGAGGCGGCTCGAGAAGGCGCCGGATGAAATGAAGGGCCTGCTCTCGGGCTTCGTCGAACAGGCGGAAAGGCTCCGCGAAGAGAGGCCCGTCGACTTGATGGCGGCAATGAAGACATTGCTGTCAGGCTTCCTTCCCAGTTGTCGGCGCGATATTCCAGGCAGAGATTTCCGCCGGCGCCATATTGATGGCTCGACAACCGACTTCCATCGCGCGGGACGACGATGGGTGGCGCGTTGGGGTGAAATTCCGCGTAGGTCATCGTGAGCGGAACGCTCCGGCCGTCGTGGTCGATCTCGAAATCGACGGCAAGTGCGGCGCCGTCCGATAAATACCAGCGCAAATTCTTGAGCCAGCTCACGCGCTCGGCCAGCTCGGCGACGCTCTGGCGCTCGGATCTGGCCCGTCCCGGGTTTTCGAGCCACCAGATCATCCCGCGCCGCCGAACCCCTGCGGCTTCGTTGGAACGCGGCTCTTGTCGGGAAAGGACAGACCTGCACTGGCCGGCGCCACCGATGCGGTTTTCAGCAGCGCAGGGCGAGCCGGTGGCTGGCGGCGGCGGGCTGCGCGGTCGGCCAGCGAGCCGCCGACGCCGCGGCCCACGGTTTCGGTGATGAGTTTCCTATCGTTCGAACGCGCGGCTTGAGCAAATTCCGTCCTGGCCTTCTGCAGCCACTCGAAAAACGGCTTGGCCCGCTCCGGATGCTCTGCCCATTTGTCGACAAAATTTTCCAAGGGGTCGGTCGGGTTAGCGCCGCAGCCGCTGCTCATCCAGTTCGGGCATCTCTTGGGAGATATCGTCCCGGTCACGGTCCATCAGCGGTATCGCGAGCCCGCGACCTGGCGCTGGCAGCCCAACCAAGCCGCGAAACCTTCCGCGTTGAGGAGTATTCGGGGCCAGCAGCCGCAAGCGTTGCGCTCAAGCTGGCGCTAAGCGCGACAGTGACGGATGATCGAATTCGCGCCGTGCTTGGTGATGATACTGCTATCTGGTCCTTGACGGCGGAAAACCCGCATAACGACATTATACGGCGGCCCGAGGATCTCGTGGAGTTCAAGCGTCATCTTCGGCGTCTGTTCGATCGGATCAAGGCGGTTCACGGCGAACAGGCCACCATCAACGTTTTTCCGGCACTCCCAACGTCAGCGGCAGTTGAGGTCGGAAGAGTGCTGATGCCGAAAGCCGATCTACCGCTGCATATTTATGACCAAAACCGGTCCGTCGGCGGCTTCATCCCGACCTTGAAAATTGGCGAGTAGCGGCAGGCGGACCGCCGCATGGTTGGCTGTACTCCTCGGCCTGCCAGCGCCGGAAAGAATGCTGCGCTTTGCTTTGAGCGCTGAAACCGAAGCTGAGAAGCTGAAGCGATCGTGTCCGAATCTGATGATCTCGATGCGATGCGATGGCAATTCAATGTTTTCTCGCCGACCAAGGGTTACCCGATCCCTGTGACGAGCGTTGTCGCAGGATGCGACATTCCAACTCTCGTCCACTCCTGCGGCTCGAAGAGGTTGAAGATCATAGACCAGATTTTCGGTCATCAGCAGGAGATCGCCGCGCGCGGTGCGCGCAGGGCTCGCACCTGTCTCCAGATCGGCGCGAATGAAATCCATTTGGCGATCCGCGTCGTCTGTGTCGAATGCGTCGCCTGACGCAGCATTCAACGTCGCAGATAACCGACTTGTTTGTCCCAGTCGAAGAGCAAGCACGTAGCGGCCGTTATCGGCAAATGCTTCCACGTCCAATTCATTGAGAATGGCGTCTATTCGACTCGTAACCGTTGCGGCGTCAAGAATGCGATTGCGTTCCGGTTGGAACAGCAATCAAATCAGATCTATTTCTGATGACCGAAGATCGAGCCTGGTCCGTCCCTCGACGAACTGGATCTCCTCTTGCTCCAGCGTACTTGCATCAAGTCCGACCAAGTCGGTCACAACCTGGCCAAGGGCTCGCCAGTCATCCAAGAAGGAGAATATGACTGACCCCACTGGGCGGCTCTTTGCGATAATCCGCAAGGGCGTCTTATTGATCTCGGCCACGCGCAAACAGAATTCAAATCCGCCGAGGCGGAAGTCCGGCTTGGTCGCGGCTCCGGCGGAGTAGACCGCTCGGCTATCGATCCTTCCATGGACCAGCCCCTGGCCGTGGACCGCGCCCAGGGCTTCCCCTAATCGGCGAACGTTCTTCCAGAGCAGTGCGCGTTGGCGCGCCCCTTGCAGGTTTCGGAGCCAATGATCAGGACGGACGAACCTCGCAGCATGTTCGAGCGGAGCTACATCGCCCGGCATGGCGATATAAAACGCGTCGTCGCTTTCGCCCGAAGCCGTCACCTCGACGACAACCTCGTCCGCGCGGGGGAAAGCGCGCACCCGCTCGCTTTGGCGCATTTCGTGACGCCAAAGCTCTCTGAAGTCCGCGTCGACGGCGGTCCCTGTCTTCACCCAGTATTTGAGAACCACCGGGTCGCCAGTCCGACGATCGGCAGCACGTATCACTCCTGATTTCAGGGCAGCCGTATTAGGCGATGACAAAAAGCTCTCATCGAGCTGGAACCGCTGCTCGAGGGTATCCAACTGTCGTTTGCCGCGTGCCGGATCCATCAATCTACCGCCGTTTGAACGCAAACGTCGATGTGGAGCTTGCGCGCTATTAGAATCGGCCGACCGTAGATCTAACACGATTCCTATTTCCTGTTTTATTCGCAACCGGAAAACGGCTGGTGCGCTGGATGACCCCAGGATTCTCGCTCCTCTACATCCGGGTGTCAGCTGACGCCACGCGGCCTAATGCCGATCCAACTCCACGCCGGCAACGAGCGTTATCGCCGACTGGATCACCATGGCCCTTTGGAGTTCAGGAAATAGGTTTCGGGCTCGAAATATCCAAACAAAAACAGCGCCTTGTGGTCTTATTCGTGGATCGGGTTCTTGCGCCGCCGGTCTGATCAGGCGCCGCCGCTAAATTTGCTGAAGTTAACGGTGAGTGAACAGGTCTGAATCATGATGTCTTGCCGGCGTCGCGTCCTCGCTGGTTTCGAAGTTCGGTCAGAAACACGGTGCCGATATCGACGGCTCGCTGGGCGCTTTCCGCGTCGACATCTAGACCATGAGCCGCTTGATTCATGACGCGTACAGCGTCAAGGAGCGGGGTAGTGCTTTTAGGCGCGAGGCCGCGGCGATGCAGCTCGCCCAACATGTTGCCGAGCCCAGCGGGTGGTCTGACGGCAATGCCGTTCTCGCGCATGATGCGCTCGATCTCGATCCGAAGCTTAACGATTGACATGAGTGGAAACTCGCGCGCGAACTCCTCTACCGTCGGCAAATCCCGCGCAAGCTGCGGTGGAAGTGCGGGCGAGAGTTTGTGTTGGGCTACACCCATCGGCTTGCTGGTGTCGCGCAGCGCGTATT
Source organism: Bradyrhizobium sp. CW1 (assembly GCF_023100665.1). Classification (NCBI taxonomy): domain Bacteria; kingdom Pseudomonadati; phylum Pseudomonadota; class Alphaproteobacteria; order Hyphomicrobiales; family Nitrobacteraceae; genus Bradyrhizobium; species Bradyrhizobium sp. CW1. The sequence goes on along the minus strand of NZ_CP064684.1, from coordinate 7,411,180 downwards.
CTACAATCACCTTGTTACGCGCCTTACAGAGGATGATGCCGATCGTCGGCTGGTCATCCTTGTGTCGCAATTGGTCGTCGACAGCAGAGAGATAGAAATTCATCTTGCCTGCGAATTCGGGCTTGAAGTCCTCGATCTTTAATTCGATCACCACAAAGCAGCGCAGCCGCAGATGATAGAAGAGTAGGTCGAGGTAGTAGTCCTGGTCGCCCACCTCGAGATGATACTGGCTGCCGACAAAGGCGAACCCCTTGCCGAGTTCGAGAATCAGCGAACGCAGGTGTTCTATCAGCCCGCGTTCGAGGTCTCGCTCCAGCATTTCGGGGCCAAGTGAAAGAAAGTCGAAGCTGTAGGGATCCTTGAGGATCTCTTTAGCGAGCTCGGACCGCTCCGCCGGTAGAGTCCGCGAGAAGTTGGTAAGTGCGCTGCCTTGACGGGCGAACAGGTCACGATCGATCTGATTGATGAGGACGTTGCGGCTCCATCCGTGTTCGATGGCCTGTCGCGCGTACCAAGCACGTTGCTTCGGCGCCTTGACGGCATCTAGAAGGCGGACGTTATGGCCCCAAGGCAAAAGTGCAACAACCTGTTGCACAAATCCGCCATCCGGCCACGCCTCCGCCAAAGCGCGCATATATTTCAGGTTCCGGGCCGAAAGCCCGGTCATCTCAGGAAATGCGCGGCCAAGATCGTCAGCAAGGCGATCGATGATCTTGGCGCCCCATCCCTCCCTTTCCTGGCGCGCGAGAATATCACGTCCAATGTTCCAGTAGAGCAGGATCAGCTCACGGTTCACCGAAAGACCGGCACGGTGCCGCGCCTCCGCGATCTTCCTTTTAAGGTCACTAACGAACGCCGAATAGCTTCGCGTGTCAATTTCACTCGTCGGTTTGGCGCCTTTTCGGACTTTAAGGGATTTGGGAGGGCGCTTGATCATGCGGCCACCTTCAAGCGCTTCTTTGCCAGCATGGCGCGCACGAACTTGTTCCACTTTGCCATTCCCGCGCGCTTCTCGGGCATGTAATGCCAGCGATCATAGTTCTTGGAGCTGACGTCCTGGAGCGCATGATTTTGCAGGCGGTCTCGAATCTCTTTGGACACGCCGGCCTTGCCGGCCAACGTCTTGAAGGTTCGCCGGAGGTCCCGATTCGTTGCATAGGGGATCACGCCGCGGTCCCGTTGACGCCAAACGAAGCTATAGAGAGTACCGTGGCTCACGGGCTTGGATGGGTCCTTCGCTGAGGGAAAGAACCACCCGTACTTATTCGGCTTGATCGACCCAATCAGTTCGGCGGCGATCGACGGCACTGGAACGGCGTGCGGCTGAAGGTTCTTGGTCTTGGACCAATCGATGATTTTCTCCGGCGCATCCCATTGATCGACATGCAGGCGCGCGATTTCCTCGACGCGTTGACCGGTCAGCATGATGAGCTGCACAGCGCGGGGATAGGAAGGATGAACCGGCGTATCGGGGCATTCCAGCCAGCGATAGAGTTGCACGAACTCTTCCTCGTCGAGCCAGCGCGTGCCCTGAACCTTGGGTTCGGTCGGAATTTCCGAGGCCGGATTGAATGGGATACGGAACCGGCGCGGGGATGTGTTCCGATAATCGTTGTCGGATTTCATCCCCCAACTATAGGCCGCGTGGATGTTACATCGCACGTGATCGGCCATCGAGCGGGCGCCACGCTCGTAGATCGGCCGGATAAGTTCGACGATCTCTTCAGACTCGATCTCACGAGCCAGTCGGTTGCGCCCGAGCGTGCCAGCGATTTTGTTGAGGCCCTTCTCTGTCTCCTTCCAGGATGGTTTGCCGGCGCCCTTGAGCGACGCAACATAGCCCTCAAACAGATCAGCGATGGTACCGGGACGAGTATCCGTTGCAATCTTGATGCTGCGGCCTTTCTGGATCACATCGGCGTAGTCGCGCTTGAAGATATCGCGCGCCTGAGCCAAGGACGTCGACGGATAAGCGCCAAGCTTCTTTTTAGCGCGTTTGCCATCGCGCCATTGCTGCGCCATCCAGTCTGCGGTCACGCGCTTCGGCATCGGCTTGAGGACGAGGAGAAGTCGGCCGGTGCCGCGGCCTTCACCATCTGCGAGGTTTTCTTGTTTCCGGCTGAGTTCGACGCGCTTCAGCGCGTGTCGGATGGCGGTATCAGTCAGGCTTGGCATGGCGTTTCTTCTGTTCCGCAACTGGGATCGGTCGGGGAGAAACGGGGATCGTTTGCTGGGAGCGGAAGGCCGTTCGCTATCCCTCTAACGCTCCCAATTTGCCATAGCGGCCCCCAGTGCGCAATGTCGGGAATGCACTATTTTTATAGGTGTTTCAGAGGGATCGAGCGTGATCCAGCATGATCGAATAAGAGATAGTGGGGTGGTTGTGCACCATAACCGCGCCGAGCCGGCCGACGCCGCGCGCCAGAACTTTGAGGTTGCTGTCCTTCGAAATCGAAGCCGATACCCAGATCGGCTTCGCCACTGGCAACGGCGAGCTAGATCTCCGCTCCGGTATTGAACAGCGCCAGGTTGAGCTTGACCCTAGGATTGGCGGCGCCAAACTCCTTCACGTTGCTGGGAACGAGATTCGAGGCGAGGCCGCTTATCATCGCGACCGTGATCTCGCCCCGCCGCCGGCGCAACAGGATATGGATGCGACGATATCCGTAGCGCACGCGGATCTCGCAGATGCTTTTTGATCCTATGCTTGAGGTCGGCCTGGTCGCCGCGTTTCGACTTGTAGACGTACAGTGCACGATCGATACCTTCCAGTCGCTGCGCAACTTGTCGACAAGTTCGCGCTTGCGGCCAGGCCTCAGAGCTTTTTTGAGAGCACGTCCTGCAGCATGGCCTTGTCCAAAGACAGGTCGGCGACGATCCGCTTCAGCTTGGCGTTCTCTTCCTCGAGCTGACGCAGCCGCCTCATCTCGGACGGCATGAGTCCCGCATATTTCTTGCGCCAATCATAGAAGGTGGCGTCGCTGATCCCGGCCTTGCGGCAGACTTCGGCCACCGGCGCACCGTCTTCCGCCTGCTTCAAAACAAATGCGATTTGGGCCTCGCTGAACTTCGATGCTTCATGGAGCTCTCCTCGTCCCGACACGGGATCATAATTGGAAATTCCAGTTCAGACTGGCCTCATTTGGCGGGAGCAGGTCAACTGCACTTAGCAGGTGAGGTAAAGCTGAGCGCAATGCCGCGTGAGCAAGAGCGAATCATGGCGAGCGAAGCGGGCGCACGAGAGTCATCTGGCAGGAGCCAGATGGATGGCTGACAAGCGCTATCGACCACGTGCTGCATGGTGATGTCCATAGTCTAGACTGACGAAGGGCGTATGCGGCTTGCTCCGCGCTTGACCAAGCAGACCCGACAAGCATCCTGGTGGTCGATCGTGCTCGATTTCATCCCGTTCATGCCGCATTCGCAGCTTCCGCAGGCGCTTCATCACGCATGAAGGCAACAGCCAGCCCGACGCCGATGAGACCAATCAGGATGGACGCCACGGCCAGCGATGTGACTCCGCTGATCTCGACGAGGATGCCGCCGAGAAAAGCGCCGATGGCGATCCCTGCGAAGGTAGTCGAGCTGTTCATTGCCAGGACCAGCTTCGACCTATCCCCGGCTAGGCCGAGGAGCCGGTGCTGGATCGGCACCAGATACATGTAGCTGACGTTGCCCCAAAGGAAGGCGATGAGCACGGTGAGGGCACCATGGTGTCCAAATGCAACCAAACCTACGAGCAGGATTAGCTGTGCGCCTATGGCTGCGATGAGGACTTTATAGGGGCCGAAACGGTCAGTCAGAACGCCACACGCTGCGTTTCCCGTCACGGCTCCGAAACCGTAGGCAAAGAGCGCGGCCGAGAGCAGCGGAACCCCGGCAAGCAGAAAACCGGTGATGAAGACGCTCACATAGGAATAAACGATGAACTCGGAAACAACGACGAATAGTGTCACGGAAAGGATACCGTAGATGATTTTGGAGAATTCTTTGGAGGTCGGTTTTCCGCGCTCCGGCATCTTGGCAGGGATTCCAGACATCATCGGGGCGAAGATCATCAATGCGAGAAGCCCGGCAATGACGACGAAACCGAATGCGAAGCGCCAGCCGATAGCACCTGCGATCCAGCTGGTGGCCGGGACGCCAGCAACCTGTGAAACGGTCATGCCGCCGAAGATGAGGGACAACGCGAAACCTTTGCGGGTAGGCGGCAGGAGCTCGGCGGTTAGTGCGGTAGCCGCCGGGGTGAACATCGCCGCGCCGTAGGCCGAAATGACGCGACCAGCAGCAAGAATTAGGAAGTTCGGCGCGACCGCGCAGATCAGGTTACCGATGACGAAGATCGAAACGGACAGGATTTGGACATTGCGACGGCTCATGGCCTTGAACATCCAGGCATTCAGCGGCGCGAAGACAGCGTAGCAGAGTGCGTAGATCGAAATGATCCAGCCCGCCGCGCCGGTTGAAATCCCGAGGTCACGAGAGATCACATCGAGCGCCCCAATGATGACAAATGTGTCCAGGCCGATAGCGAAGGCGGCGATGGTCAGAGCGGCAATGACGAGTTTCGTTCGCGCGTCAGGAGGGGAGGAGGTCATGACGGTGCTCGTTCAGGTTCGTGTGTTCAAGGCAGCACGTCATGCAACTCAGGATAGGGGCTGGCGATGATCGTGTCGGAGTAGCGAGGGCGGGGACCGTACAATAGCCAGGTCGTCACCACCTCGCCAATCTCCTGCATGATCTCGAGCTTTTCGGGATGTTCGAGCGCCGATCTGCTGTAAGCAACGCCCGCATCATACACGCCTTCGAGGAGTTTTTTCTCTACAACCGGCTTTGTCGTTTCGAAAATCAGCTCATTCCAAGCATTCTTGTCGATATACCCCATCGTTGGCTCGGGGAGACCCAGCGACCGAGGCTCCTTTACGTCCTTGCGTTTGACGACCGCGATGCTCTGGGTGGGCAATATGAAGGTGTCGACGACCTGCAGACGGTCGCGGAATTTCTCGGTCACGAGATGGACATTCAGGTGCGCGCTGCATTGGAGGACATAGCTGTCGCCGCGATCTGCGGCCTCGGCCGCGGCAGCCACGAGATCGTCGACGAGTATGATGTCTTGCGGCTCGATCCCTTGGAACTCGAGATATTTCAAGGTCGCATGATGGTGACAGCTTCTCGCTGGGCCGAGCGTGTAGATGCGGACCATCAGGAGACGTCCATCTGCTCGTCTATGATCATGGCTTCGAGCTCGCAGGCTTCTCCTATGATCAGCGAATAAAGATCTTCAGTGAATTCCCTGCGCAGGCCGCGTTCCGCCCCAGTCTCGGCGCAACGCGCCTTTACCTCTGTAACGCGATCGGGTTGCATCATCGCGATCCCGCGTTCCTTCTTGTAGCGTGCAACCTCAGCGCAGACGGAAAGCCTCCGGCTGAGGATGTCCACCAGTTGTTTGTCCAGCTTGTTGATGATCTCCCGAAATGGAAGAAGGCCCGCGTCGGGGGTGAAGGTATCAGTCATGCATGGCTCCTGCCCATTTCCTGCATTCCAAGTCGCAGGCCGGCGGCTAGATGCTTGGCGCAGGCCGACAACGTGTCCAGCCGGTAGCCGCCCTCCTGTACGAAGCAGATCGGCTTGCCGATCGAGGCCAATGCCAGGCCGATCTCTCGGTAGATTTCTGGCGGAAGTGTCCAACCACCATGCGGATCTCCGACGACGATATCGAAACCCAAGCTGACAACCAGAACGTCCAGCGTGGCGGCCCAGTCGGATTCCAAGAGCCCGCGAAGCGCCGATGTGTATGCTGCCGGGCTCGGATCGGTCGGAAATTCAAGATACCTGTGGCTGCCGAGTGCTGGTTGAAGTTGCGGGATCCAGGGGAAATTGACGTCAGTCCGGGCGTGCAGGCTGGCGAAACCGATATCGGGGTGTGTGCTCAGCACATCGCTTGTTCCATTGCCAGGGTGGAAATCGAGGTCGAGGATCGCCAGCTTGCGGAAGCCCGATGCGCGCAGGCTCAGCGCCGCGACTCCGACGTTGTTCAGCAAACAATACCCACCCATGAAGCTGCGCCCAGCATGGTGCCCTGGCGGCCGACATAGTGCGTAACTTACTAGACTTCGCTTCGAGGCGATTGTGGTCGCGGCTGCGAAGCCGGTAGCGGCGGACAAAAGGGCGCGCTGATATATCCCCGCGTCGACGGATGTGTTTTGCGGCACACCGGGCGCGGTATATCTTCTAGCAAGCTCGGTGATCTCTGGCTCTTGTGGATGTGGCCCGAAGCGGAGTGCCTCAAGGTAGCCCGGATCATGAAGGCTGCCCAGGATCGATACGACCTCGTCCGTGACGGTCTCAGGGGTCGAGATAAATTGGACACCAGGCGAGCTTTCCAATCCGCTTCGGATCTCGTTGATTCGATCCCCCACTTCCCTTGAAGGCTTACTCGTCCCCGTCGCATCGGCGATAAGGCCCCCAGGGCTAGGTGAGACCGGCGTCGTGTGTACGGTTAGCCAGTTCACAGAAGCCTCCTTCGTCGCCGTTCTCCCGCCGATACGAAGCCCATGCTTTCATAGAATGCGACGAGCCTCTCGGCGCCGGAACGGTCGGTCGAGGGAAGAGACACTTCGACCATGGGCCAGCCCCGCACCCGCGCCTCGCCATCCAGGGCGGCCAGAAGCCGTCTCCCATTTTGAGCCGAGCGATAGCGGGGATCGACCCAGAGCTCCTGCAGGATGCCATAGTGGCCTGAAGCCCTTACTGCGGTGACCTGGGAGACGACAGCAATGCCGATCACTTCGGCTGCCGGCACATCCTCCATTATCAGGGCGAAGCCGAGCCGCGAATCCATCGCGATTTGCCCAGCAGCGCTGACCGCCGTCTGCCGGTCGAATTGCGGCCCCGGTCCTCCGAGCTCCGTGAGAAGCCTTCCCACGCATTGTGCAATCGTGTCCCTGTCCTGGAATGTCGCCAGACGGACACGATGTGCAGAATCGGGTACTGTTTCCGCGCCTGCATCATCGTCTGCGCCATCGATCGCCACGTCATGATCTGGGTTGCCTGTCATGGCCTCGGCAATCGCACGGATCGGCTGGCGCGCCTTGAGGAGAATCTCTTCGAACTCCGCCTTGGGGTCAGACAACGCGACGATGGCCCCGCCGCAACCGATACTCAGTTGGCGTCCCCGGCAGACGATCGTTCGGATGACGATATTCAGATCAAGCTGGCCGCACAGAGACAGATAACCGATCGCCCCCGAATAGATACCTCTCGGCGCTTGTTCCAGTTCATCGAGGAGTTTTAGGGTTCGAATCTTAGGTGCGCCCGTCATCGACCCGCCTGGAAAACACGCAGAAATGCAGGGGATGATATCGTCAGGCGACACCAGTTCGCCACGAATGGTGCTGACCAGCTGGTGTACGGTCTTGTAGCTTTCGATGTGCATGAGGCTTGGCACATGAACGCTTCCGGTGCGGCAGATGCGGCCGAGATCATTCCGCATCAGGTCCACGATCATGAGATTCTCGGCCCGGCTCTTTTCGTCCAGACGCAATTCTTCTGCGATCCGCTCATCTTCGGCTGGGACCTCATGTCGAGCCGCAGTGCCCTTAATGGGCTTGGTCTCGACAATGAGGTTGCGATCGATCTTGAGGAATCGCTCCGGGGACGAGCAGGCAACACAGAGATCTCCAAGTCTGAGGAAAGCCGAGTAAGGGGCCGGGTTTCTCCGCCTTAGGACCCGATACAGATCAAGCGGGTCGATCTCTGCCGCAACAGTAATCTCGTTTGTCAGGCAGACCTCGTAAGTCTCGCCGGCGCGGATCTCGGAAAGGCATCTTTCGATTTGTTCTAGGTACCGGGCTCGCCCCTGACGAAGCTTGAACTGAAGCGGAGCGCTTTTTGCGTTTGGTGACGATGGGGTAGTGCTGGGGGCTGCTTCGATGCGCCGAATGTCACGTTCGTTCTTGCTGATCCAAAGGGCGACCTCGTAAGCCAATGCGGCCTCGGCTTTGGGGTAGAGTGCGACGATATGGATGCTGCCATTCTCATGATCGAAGGCGAGGAATCTTGTGCAGAAGATGAAGGTTGCATCTGGACATTTAGAGGGTGGGGAGCTGACGCCGCAGGTGAGAGATTTCAGTTCGTAACCGAAATAGCCCACGTGGCCCCCTTTAAAGGGAATATCTGGCACGTCGCCCTCATCCTGCAGCTTGCAGGTGGCATGGTTATCGGCGAGGAACTTGAAAATCGATCCGGAGATGGTCAGTTGGGGCGCCTGGCCGTCGCGAGTAATCTCGATTTCCTGTCGAGACGCATCGTAGGATGCAAGATAGCTGCCCGGTCCGCCAAGCCCTCCTATGAACGACCAACGCGACAGCCCGGGCACCAGCATACTGCTGTCCAGCCAGAAAGCAGGCTGTGTACCCCGGAAGAGGTGCACGAATACATCCTCAGCGCTGGCTCTGCATGAGATCGTCGAACTTCTCGCGTCATACTTGGTCGTTTCGAAGGGAAAGTCGCTAAGGCGGGGCATGCCCAGCATGATCAGGCCACCTCCAGGCGCACAAGTGGGGACCGCGCTACCGATGGGGCGCATACATCGGAGAGGAAGTTAGCAAACATCTCTCGTCCGTATTGTGAGCAGATGGATTCCGGGTGAAACTGTATGCCGTAGTGCGGCAGGTGCCGATGCCGGAGTCCCATAATGACGCCATCCTCGCTCATGGCAGTGCATTTAAGACATTCCGGAAGCTCACCGGTCACTGCCAGCGAATGGTATCTTGTCACATCGAAGGAGCGGGGCAGCCCCAGGAACAGGTCCGTCCCGGAGGTTGTGATGGTGCGGATCCGGCCGTGGAGGGGCTCCGGCGCGCGGGAGACGGATGCGCCATGAAAATGGGCGATGGATTGATGCCCCAGGCATACTCCCAAGACCGGAACGGCGCTGCCGGCCAAAACATCCATCGTAGCGCCGACATCTTTTGGAGTATGAGGATTTCCCGGCCCCGGCGAGAGGATAATGCGATCATGGGGGATCTTGCGGATTTCTCTCCATGGCACGGTGTTATCGAGGACGATGGGGTCTCTACCATTCACCTCACCGATCATCTGGGCAATGTTGAATGTAAATGAGTCGAAGTTGTCGATTAGGATCACCGATCTCTCGGAGCCTGCCCCGTTTGCTGCCATATTTCTTTCCCGCCGCGAGTGGCCTAATCCCTTGCACAGTCATCATGGCTGGAGCGGCCTTAGTGCGCAGAATTCCTACCGGCGATGAGCGAGTGGAATCGATCAGGTCCGTTAGCGCCAACTTTTGGCACGCGACGCTCAGCCTAACGTTCATTAACCAGCCTAACGTTCATTAACCAAGAATTGCCATGTATCGTTCATCTCGATCAATCACCAGCGTTGGTAGTTGACCGGCGCGCAAAGCTTGGCATGTCGCTATAGAACGAGTGCAGGGTTGGGGCTCTTGGACGCTGATCGGGTTGGCTGCGTGGCTGTCGCATGCATTGTGCGGTTTGATTGCTGGGCCAGGTAGGCGAGCTCGCTGAGCATCATTAACTGCAACGCAGCGGGCCCGGATGATGAGACCTGCCAGGATGCGTTTCTGGTGCATCTAAGGGAGGGGTTTCTCGTCACTGACGCGCCGCCTCGTCGCCTCTGTCGACGGTGAAGATCACCTGCCCACCGCAATGAGCGATCTCCTGAAATTCCCGCCCTTCGCTCATGATCGCAGATCCCGCAGAATTACGAACGAAGCGCCCGTGCGAGCGTGTGGCGCTTCAATTCAACCTCGCACTATCAGTTCTCACTGCCGACTCGATGGAGTCGGAAGAGCTTGTCGAAGAAATCCGCAATTCTCGCCTCGGAGCCGTCGCCGACAACTTCGTTCGCACCGAGGCGGTATACCTCATATCCGGCAAGCCGCAATTCCCGGTCGGCCGACACCATGTCGGCGTAGACCTTCAGCGAGGGTTTGCCGTCCTCTGAGAAATGATGCTTGCTGTCGACCTCGATGACGATCCGCTGGCGGTCCGGGAGCAGCAACAGAAAGTCCATGCGTTGTCGTGGTAGAGGTAGGCGGTGGCGTAGCAATTTGACGATGGCGGGGTCGTAGTGAAGATAGACCTGCAGCAGCAACGCCGACAGATGATCTCCGAGGCTGGGCCTGTACTTCTTGAAATAGGTCGCGAACACGTTGTTTTCACCGTCAGACGACAACGATTGTCGAAGGCGCGCTCCTAAAGGCGACGCAAAACGGTTACATCGTGAGTGCCAAGCTCGAGATGAATTCAGCCGACGCCGCAGAGCTGCCGCCAGAAATCATCGCTCAGCGTCACGCGCTGACCGACAGCGTCAAGGCGGCATCACGCGCCGCTGCGGCGTGCCCATCGGTCGACTCGGATATTGAAAGTTCTGTTCGGAGGCGCGGAGTTCGGGAAGAACAACGAGATCGTGAAGGCCTTTACGAATGCGCTCCACGATCTCGAGCATGGGCTCGGGCCGAACAATGACATTGTAAGAAACCTTGATAACGCAAAACACGATCTTGAGCACGGGCCAGGCCCGAACAATGAAATAAGGAAGCTCGGCAGACGTCTGGGTTTGTAGCAAGAAGGGCGCGAATACATGGCCGATAAAAAGCCCAGACGACATGCTCCGCGAACAGTGGGGCAAGGCGTCGCGGCTTACGCTTTCAGGCACCGTTGCGCTATTTCTTCTGACGCGCGGCGCGAAGTCCGGAGCGGGCAAGATTCTCGAAATCCTCGGACTAGACTGGTCTTCGCTCAACGCTCATGCTGTTGCCCTTCTCGGTGTTCCCGTTGTCGCCACGCTTTGTGTCTGGTCGCTGTGGTGGGCGAAGGCTTTTGCGAGGCGACATACGGACGGGGCCTGGTTCGATAGGTGGCCACCAAATCCGATCTTCGACTGATATCGGATAAGGCCCGCACTGTCGCGATCTGGTCGTTGATCCTGTTCGTCGCGCTGCCCCTTCTCGGTTTGGCTATCCTCGAGGGAACATTTTTGCGCAGAAGTTTGTACTTTGCGATCGACGGCAACTTTAGCTGTCCTCAAAACTGCAAGGAGGAGGTCGGTGTATTGGCACATTTCTGGCCGGCGAATGGCCTCCCCGACGTTTCCAAGACGGCCTATCGTTACGACGGAAATCTCACCTACGTGCCGGTTTGGCAGCCCATATTGTGGTTGCTTTTCGGCATTGGAGCTTTGATCTATGCCGTGTCCTATTTGCGGCTAATCTTTGGAAACTCCGCTTCTCGCCAGCCGTCGGTCCAGATCCAGGAAGCGACGTCGTAGATCGTTCCGCTTCAAGTCTCCGGACCGGGATCTTCCTTCTTGCCGGTCGCGACGATCTTATGGGACGCTACGCCTCGTCCCACGGTTCCCGCATCCAGATGTCGCGTTCCTCTTCCGTCATCAGAATGACGGGCATTGCCTCGGGATGAACGCGCTTGACCTCGGCGTTCGGATCGCACGTGAAGAAGCCGAACACATCGATGGTAACTTTGCCTGCCCTTGCCTTTCGGACGCCCGTCCAATTTGTCCAGAGGCCGGCGAAGGCCAGAAGCGGGCGACCCTCTTCGCGTGGGATAGCGCACAGCACGGTGCTGATGATCTCTTTCGCAGAGCGTGATACGCACGCGACTTGGGTACGGCGGCACAGTGTCGCACCGCGGCAGCGACGCCAAGAGCGCTGGGTCCACTGGCAGGTACACTGGAACGCCTTCGATCAAAAATTGATGTAGTTTCAGCTGGATAGGCGAGGGTTCGATGCCGCCCCTGTGCTCCGCATCGGTACTCTGCTCCTTGCGGCGACGGGCCGCTTGGAGTCCTCCCTTCACATCGGAGCGACAGGTTCCTGTGTTCCTTGTCAAAGCCTGATCCGAGGTCACGCCGCCTTCATGCCGGACGCCGGTTGGGCAGTCAGCAGGCTCCCCCCAACCCTTGCTCGCGGGATAGACATCCTGATCCCGGTTTCGACGTCGATAGAACATGTTACGACACGTCATCAGCGGTTTACTTACGTTCGTCTCCTCGGACCTCACCTGACGGAGTTTCCTCCGCCTTTTCTTCCAACGCTCACCACCAGGGCTCTTTACCCTCGCAGCTCGGACTGGTTTGAAGTCTTCCCCTGCAGGCCGACCTCGGAGGGCCCTCCTCCATCTCTGACAAAGCTTCGTCAGGCTTCATGCCGAAGCCTGACTTCCACAGCACACGATGTCCTCATTGCTTGAGCGACCGCCACAGCCGCTCGATGAAGACGTTGTCCATCCAACGACCGCGGCCATCCATGGAGATCTTGATCCCTGCGCCCGCCAACGCGCCGGGTGAAAGCGCACTGGTGAACTGACTGCCCTGGTCGGAGATCGAGAAGCTGCACGCCAAGATCGGACAACTGACAGTCGAGCGCGATTTTTTAGCACGGAGGTCCGGAAGATGAGCACGCCGGACCGTCGAGGAATGCTCGATCGCGCCGACCCAGGCGCTGTCGATCCGCCGGCAATGCATGTTGCTTGGCATCGCGCGCTCTGGGGTCTACCGGCCGCCACGGCCGGCCAACGACAACGGCCTTGCCCTGATGCAGCGGATCGACGAGCTGTTCACCGCCTGGCCGTTCCTGGGCTCGCGGCGAATGACCACTATGCTGAAGGCTGAGGGGCTTCAGGTCAATCGCAAACGCGTGCAGCGCCTGATGCGCAAGATGGGCATCGCGGCGCTGGGACCGAAGCCGAACACGACGAAGCCGGCGCCGGGACCGGCCAAACCAGGTGTGGGCGGCCGACATCACGTATTTGCCCATCGGCCGTGGCTTTCTCTATCTCGTCGCCGTCATCGACTGGGCGAGCCGTGCGGTTCTGGCGTGGCGGTTGTCGAACACGATGGACGTCTCGTTCTGCGTGGCGGCTCTGGAAGAGGCGCTGGCGACGTACGGCACGCCGGAGATTTTCAACACCATCGTCATGTTGCGCAGCAGATAGGGATAGATCTTGTGGCCTCGCGTTCGCGCACGTCCTCGCTCTCCCGCCGGACACCCGCGTCAAAAGCTCGGGCCGCCTGGTCCAGCAGTTGCTTCTTCCAGGCATAGATCTGGTTCGCGTGAACCTCATGGCGCTGGCCAGATCGGCCACCGTCGCCTGCTCCCGCACGGCTTCCAGCGCGATCTTTGCCTTCAACGCCGCGTCGATCTTCCGTCGTGTCTTTTCGTCATCATGCCCTCCGTCTATCAAACGGAGCGGCCCTTTTCCAACTAAGCCTCTGGTCCTAAAATCGGGGTCCATTTCAATCATGGTTGCGGGAACACGTTCCAACGGCACCAGAGGTGATCTCTTCACTGACGGTCCGTGTCGTTGTGATGAGCCGTGTCCGGTTGAAGACGTGCATGTAGGACGTCCGACAGTAAGGCTGGCGCGTAGCCCGCCGCCTCAGTGCGAAGCACGAGGTTTTTGCCATTCTTTAAGCAACACTCGCACCACCCCTTTTGCGGCACACTGATTGCTAGGGACGCGGGGCAGAGCCGTTGGTTGCTGCGGATTTTGGAGGGCGGCAGCGACGCCCGCCAAGTCCGGATATAATGTAGGTTTTGCGATGAGCCGGATGAGGCGGTCCGACAGTCGACCTTCTGCCCCGCGCGGTCTCGAAAGACCGCGCTGGTCGGCTGCCTTCATTTCACTGGTTAGTACATGTGCTCTTTACTTATGCTGGAGTCGCCGGAATTCCGAGAAGCCCTAAGGCTACGAGAAGAGCTCAAAGCGAAGCTCCTTCGCGCTCAATTGGATGTGGCCAGGTATAAGGCTGAGCTGTCGGAACTCGAGCAAAGGATGGTGAGGGATCTTGATCTTAGAACGGAACTGATCTGTTGGTAGCAGCGTCGTTCGCGATGGGTCGCTTCGCTGTTCAAATTCTGCGAGTGAGAGCGAGGATGTTATGCCCAAGACCACCGGTGGTAAGGCCAAACAGGGTGCCGTTATAGATGGCAACCGAACAAGCGCGAGTTCGCTGTCACAATTTCGCGGGATCGATCATATTGCGATTGCTGTGCTCGACCTTGAAGCCTCTATTGAGTTCTTTCGGGACGTGCTGGGCTTTGAATTGAAATGCCGGTTTCACATCAAGGGTCGAGCGACCGGCATGCTATCTGCCGAGCTTGAGACCCGAGGAATCAGGTTTGTTCTGTGCCAGGGCACTGAACCGACGTCTCAGGTCTCAGAGCTCGTGCGCCATCACGGCGTTGGAGTTGCTCATATCGCTCTTGAGGTCGATGACGTCGATGCTGCTGTAGAGGCTCTAAAATCTCGTGGCTTGGGATTCGATACGAGGGTGATTCGAGGTCCTGGATTGACGCAGGCCTTCTCAAGTCGGTCCATTGAAACGGGGCTTAGCTTCGAAATCATTCATCGAGGCGGAGAGACTGGCTTTCTCGAATCGAATGTCCAGCAGCTTTTCGACCAACTTGAGCAGTCTGGAAAATATTGAGCAATAGGACGTGTACACCTCGATGAGTCATGTCGGACACCGGTGTGATTTTATCCTTCCACGCTTTTCCAAGACTCCAGGATGAATGTCAGGTCGCAAAAATCAGTAATGAACTTCCTGAACGAAGTCTCCAGTCTGTTTCCGTCAGCTGTCTCGCTAGCGTCAGGCAGACCGAGTGACCGGTTCTTCGATAGGCTCAATCCCCAGGTTTTGTTGAACGCGGTGAACGTGTATCAAAACGATTCAGTTGGTGGTCACGGGGGCGCCCACGGATGGGCTCACTTGCTGCAGTATGGACGAACGGCCGGCATCATCAACGAGCTCGTTGCGCAACAGGTGCAATGCGATGAGGGGGTTCCGGCGAGCGCGGACCGCGTACTGATCACCTCAGGATGCCAGGAAGCAGTCGCCCTCTGCCTGCCGGCGCTCTGTCCGGAGCCGTCGGATGTGCTGCTGGTCTGCAATCCCACCTATATCGGTGCGATCGGTGCAGCCAAGGCTACAGGAGTCGCTGTCGCGGCGTTGTCCAATTCAGAACCTTGCCTTGCTGACGCGATCGAGCTCGCCGTGCTGCAATTGCGCCAGAAAAGTCAACAGGCCCGGGCAATATATCTTATCCCCGATTTTGACAATCCGACCGGACGTGTTCTCGATGCAGACGAGCGACGCAACATCCTCCAAGTGTGCGCCAGACACCGGCTCGTCGTTTTAGAGGACAACGCATAT
Source organism: Bradyrhizobium sp. CW1 (assembly GCF_023100665.1). Lineage (NCBI taxonomy): Bacteria > Pseudomonadati > Pseudomonadota > Alphaproteobacteria > Hyphomicrobiales > Nitrobacteraceae > Bradyrhizobium > Bradyrhizobium sp. CW1. Next base: position 7,395,967 of record NZ_CP064684.1, on the reverse strand, counting down.
GGGCTGTTTCGGTATGACGGCGATCCGGTACCCCCGATGGCCGCTTTGGATGAGGTCGGAAGTGTTATTTACCTTTCCACATTCTCGAAGACAATAAGCCCAGCTCTTCGCGTCGGAGCTGCAAGCCTGCCCGACACGATGTTTGGAGACGTTGCTGCTCGTCGGTCGCTTTGGGAAGATCTGGTCCAGCGCAAGAGCTTCGTTACCGTCAATACGAGCCAAATTGCCCAAGCGATCGTCGCGGGGCTCTTGATTCAAAACGGAGGACGTTTAGGCGATTGGATACGACCGGCTCTGGATTGGTACCGTGAAAATCGCGACATTATGTTGTGTGAGCTGGACAGTGTATTTTCGCCTTTCTCTGATCAAATTCGATGGAGCCGTCCCTCCGGTGGCTTCTTTCTAACTCTTGATCTTCCTTTCAGATTTGGCGCGGACTGCGCAGACGAGTGTGCAAGGCGTGACCATGTCATCGTTACGCCGTTGAGCTTCTTCGCGTTGGATAACTCTCAAGACTGCAGGATACGATTAGCTTTTAGCGCGGTTACTCCCGAGCAAATCCGAACCAGTGTGACAGGTTTGGGTCACTATGTAGCGCGGCGCCTGGAGCAGAAATTGCTGAGGCTGCGCGACGGAGGGGCCCGGGGGTGAAGATAGTCGATCGCTTTCCTTTGGTGGACGCCAGCCGCGCACCTATGGCGGTATTCAGACGCAGCACCAGACGCTCGATTGGGTTACGCGCCACAGTACGTAAATAGTCAATTGGCGCGAGATCCTGAGTCCCGGGGGGATTGTTCTGAAGTGATCGACCGCGTGACCGTTGAAGACAAGTTTGCCTCGTTCGCGGCTCGCGGATTGCTTGTTATGGGCACGGGGCACGTTAGGAGGGATCTGTGCCAGTCTCATCGAGTTGCGAAATAGGCGATTGTGATAGACAGCAATCTGCAGCCCCATCAACCTCGTCTAGCGTCTTTGTTGGCAGTGGGACGCTAGCTATCAGGTGCGCTCAGCTAGCAATGGAGATGGGCCATGTCATCCGAGGGGTGCTGTGTGCCGATGTCATATTCGGCGATTGGGCTGCACGCGCCAATATCTTGCGCGCAGCGAGTGTTGAAGAGCTCTCCGCCTTACTGAATGCCGAATCGGTCGAGTTGATTTTTCTTGTCGGCAATCCATTCAAATTGCCAGCGGATGTGTTTCGTCGTGTCCACAAAGGCGCCTTCAACTACCACGACGGCCCGCTGCCACGATATGCAGGAACTCATGCCACGTCCTGGGCGCTGCTGGCGCAAGAGGTCGAATACGCAATTAGCTGGCATCGGATCGATCATGGTGTGAATACCGATGACCTGGTGATTGAACGTCAGGTATCGATCGCGCCCAACGATACTGCGCTAACTCTCAACCGTAAATGTGATCAAGCCGCCATCGTGGGCTTCCGCGAGCTCTTAACTGGCTTGGCGAACGGAGAGCTCAGTGTTCGTCCTCAGGCGGTAGTGGAGAGAAGCGATTTTCCGAGGTCTCGACCACCAGATGCCGCAGGCTGCATGCGGTGGAATCGTGCTGCGGAAAATTTGTCAGCGATGATGCGAGCCTTAGACTTTGGGCCGTATCATTCAAATCCGCTATGTCTGTCCAAGGCTCTGGTAGGCGACGACGTTGTCGTAGTTAGGAGCTTGGAGGTGTCGGCTCGACGCACGGGTTGTCCGGCAGGTACGTTAGTCGAAATCCACCCCAGCCACTGGCGTGTGGCAACAGATACGGAGGATGTTGATGTCTCGTTTGGCAGCGCGGATGGTAACGCGTTGGACGCGCGTGTGCTTGCGAGGGATTTCGATCTGGATGTGGGGGATTGTCTGCCAGTTTTAGGCGATGATCAGGCGCGGAGCATAACTGTCGCCCACGAAATGTTGGCGCCTCAAGAGCGTTTTTGGCGACAGCGGTTTGAGCGGTTCAAGACATTGCAGTTTCCTTTTTTGTCGTCTCGAGAAGCTGGAGCTCGCTACAAATGGCAGTCGAGCTCGTGGTTCGTTCCAAGTGGTTTGGCCGAGCTGTCGCCGACCGATCGTGCGGAATACCTGATAAGCGCGTGGCTCATCTATCTCGCCCGCGTCACCGGCCAATCAGAGCTTCAGTTGGGATGGACTCCCGCACCGAAAAGTTCGCGAGCCGGGTTGAAGATCATAGACGCGCTTGTCGCTTCTGTCGTGCCAATGGAAATTACCATTGACCTCGGTCATGGTTTTGCTGCGGTGCGCAAAGTGGTGGCGGCCGAGTGCGCTCAGCTGAGGGAGTACGATAGCTTTGCGCGGGATCTTATCGCACGTTGTCCGTCGTTGGGGGGTATTGAGCTGCTACGATCGCGCAGACCATGGCCGATTGGCATCACGGTTGTGGCAAATAGCTGTTCTGCTACCGGTGTTAGCCTGAGTTCAGAGGCAATCCTATCCGGTGATTTATTGACGTTTGAGGTTTGTGCTCTAGACGGGCGCTTTCGATTGCACTTTGATGCAAGTCGCTTGGTGGCCGACCAGATCGACCGCATCACGCAGCATCTGCAAAGCCTTTTGTTTGAGGTGGCTGCCGATGCGCATCGGCCGGTGCAACGGATTGGACTGTTGCCGTTCGACGAACGGGTGTACTTGCTAGAGGAGCTGAACCGGACGGCGACGGCCTATCCGTCGGATCGGTGCATCCACGAGCTGTTCGAGGCACAGGTAGCCAAGGCGGCGGACGCGGTGGCGGTGGTCCATGAGGACGAGCGCTTGAGCTATGGCGAGCTCAATGCGCGGGCGAACCGGCTGGCGCATCATCTGATCGGGCTCGGGGTGAAGCCGGACCAGCCTGTGGCGATCTGCCTTGAGCGCGGCGTGGCGATGGTGGTGGGGCTGCTTGCAATCCTCAAGGCGGGTGGCGCCTATCTGCCGTTGGATCCGGCCTATCCGTGCGCACGGCTCAAGCAGGTTCTTGAGGATGCGCAGCCGCAACTGTTGCTGGCCGATGCTGCGGGACGATCCGCGCTGGGCGCCGATGCGCTGGCCGATCTGACGGTGGTCGATCTCGAGACGGCGACATCGGCCTGGGCGAAGCTGCCGGCCTCGGATCCCGACCCGCGTGCGCTTGGCCTGACCTCGCGCCATCTCGCCTATGTGATCTACACCTCGGGATCTACCGGCACTCCAAAGGGCGTCATGGTCGAGCATCGAAGCTTGGTCAACCACACGATTTGGCAGGCGGATAAATTCCATTTCACTACCCACGACGTTTTCTTGCAGCGAACCTCCCCCGCGTTTGATGCCGCCGTATGGGAGCTATGGACAGCCTTGTCGATTGGGGCGCGTTCAATTCTTCTTCCTCGCGACCTGCAATTAGATGTTCGAAAACTTTTAGAGCTACTGGATAAGTATGGTGTCACTGTTCTGCAATTGGTCCCGTCGCTTCTTGCAGCATTGCTTGCGCTTACCGACGTTGAGCAAAAGTATATCGGTTCTTTGCGTTTCACATTCTGTGGTGGAGAGCTTCTTAGAAAAGAATTAGCGAGCAGATGGTTGCAATTGACATCTCAGCCGCTTGTCAATCTCTATGGACCAACTGAGGCGACGATTGACGCGGCTGCTTGGCATTATTCCGCTGGATTTAATAGGTCAGTTGTCCCGATCGGCCGACCGATTGCGAACACGCGGATTTATCTGCTGGACGGTCATGGCGAACTTGTTCCGTTTGGGGCGATCGGAGAGCTTTACATTGGCGGGGCGGGGGTCGCGCGTGGCTATCTGAACCGGCCCGAACTGACGGCGGAGCGGTTCTTGGCCGATCCGTTCAGTGGTGAGGTCGGCGCACGGATGTACCGGACCGGGGATCTCGCGCGGTACCTGCCGGACGGCAATCTGGAGTTTCTGGGCCGCATCGACGACCAGATGAAGATCCGCGGCTTCCGGATCGAGCCTGGCGAGATCGCGGCGCGGCTGGTTGAGCACGCGTCGGTGCGCGACGCGGCGGTGGTTGCGTGCGAGGATCGCAGCGGCGAGAAGCGTCTGGTCGCCTATGTGGTTACGGCTGCGGAGCATGCCGGCGAAGCCGAGGGGACTGAACTTGCCGGCACGTTGCGCACCCATCTTGGTGCGCGGCTGCCCGAGTACATGGTGCCGAGCGCGTTTGTGCGGCTTGCGGCGCTGCCGTTGACGCCGAACGGCAAGCTGGACCGCAAGGCGCTGCCCCCGCCAGAGGATGATGCGTATGCGCGGGCAGCCTATGAGGCGCCGCGGGGCGAGATCGAGATCGCGCTGGCGCAGATCTGGGCCGAGCTTCTGGGCCTGGAACGTGTCGGCCGGCACGACAACTTCTTCGAGCTGGGCGGGCACTCACTGCTGGCGGTTCAACTGATGGAGCGTTTGCGGCGGCTGTCGCTTGGGGTCGAGGTGCGCACCCTGTTCGCCAAGCCGGTGCTGGCCGATCTTGCCGCAAGCCTGGGCAGCCATCATGAGGTGGCGATCCCCGCCAACCTGATCACGGAGCAGAGTGCAGCGATTACACCAGAGCTGCTGCCGCTCATCGAGCTGGCGCAGCCGGAGATCGACCGGATTGTCGCCACGGTGCCTGGCGGTCTCGGCAACATCCAGGACATTTATGCCCTGTCGCCGCTGCAGGACGGCATCCTGTTCCATCATCTGTTGGCGAGGCGAGGCGATCCATACCTGCTGGTCTCGCAGATGGCATTTGCCGACCGGGCTCTGTTGGAGCGCTACCTTGCCGCGGTCCAGCGGGTGGTGGACCGGCACGATATCTTAAGAACGTCGTTTGTCTGGGAGGGCCTGTCGAGCCCGGCCCAGGTGGTTTGGCGGCGAACACCACTCGAGGTCACCGAGGTCGCGCTGGATGGATCTGATGGTGCTGAGCAGCTCAGGCAACAGTTTGATCCGCGTCAGCACCGGATCGATCTTGGCCGGGCGCCCTTGTTGCGGTTTGTGATTGCGCGCGAGCCCGGCAGTGCGCGCTGGCTGCTCCTGGAGCTGCTGCACCATCTGATCGGGGATCATTCCACGCTGGAAGTGATGCATGCCGAGGTTCGGGCCGTGCTCGGCGGTCGCGATCACGCGCTGGCAGCACCACAGCCGTTCCGCAATCTGGTGGCGCAGGCACGACTGGGAGTTGGAGCGCAAGAGCATGAGCAGTTCTTCCGGAGACTGCTGGCAGACATCGATGAGCCGACGCTGCCGTTTGGGCTGAGCGAGGTGCGCGGCGACGGCAGTGGAGCCGGCGAGGCGCGGCGGATGCTGCCGCGCGAGCTCAACGAGCGGCTGCGAGTGCAGGCGCGGCGGCTCGGGGTGAGCCTGGCGAGCCTGTGCCATCTGGCCTGGGGGCAGGTGGTGGCGCGCAGCAGCGGGCGTGAGCAGGTGGTGTTCGGCACGGTGCTGTTCGGCCGCATGCATGGAGGCGCCGGCGCCGACCGCGGCATGGGCCTGTTCATGAACACCCTGCCGCTGCGGCTTGATCTGGATGGCACCGGGGTCGAGGCGAGTGTCCGGATCACGCATCGCCGGCTGGCCGAGCTGCTGGCGCACGAGCATGCCTCGCTGGCCTTGGCGCAACGCTGCAGCGGCGTTGCGGCCCCGGCGCCACTGTTCAGCGCGCTGTTGAACTATCATCACACCATGTCGGTGGTTACTTCTGGAATGGATAATATTTGGTCCGGAGTGGAATGGCTGGGCGCGGAGGAGCGCACCAATTATCCCCTTGCATTGTCGGTGGAGGATTTTGGCGAGGCGCTCGGCCTGACGGCGCAGGTGGCGACGCCCATATCTGCGGACCGGGTCTGCGGCTACATGCAGCGGGCGCTTGAGCAACTGGCTAAGGCGCTGGAGCATGCCCCCAACAAGCCGGTGCGAGAGCTGGACATCCTCCCGGCTGACGAGCGGGCGTACCTGCTGGAGGAACTGAACCGCACGGCGGCGGCGTATCCGTCAGAGCGGTGCATCCATGAGCTGTTCGAGGCGCAGGTCGCCAAGACGCCGGATGCGGTGGCGGTGGTCTGTGCGGACGAACGCTTGAGCTATGGCGAGCTCAATGCGCGGGCCAACCGCCTGGCGCATCATCTGATCGCACTCGGGGTGAAGCCGGACCAGCCGGTGGCGATCTGCCTTGCGCGCAGCGTTGCGATGGTGGTGGGGCTTTTGGCGATCCTGAAGGCGGGTGGCGCCTATCTGCCGCTGGATGCGGCCTATCCGAGTGCGCGGCTGCACCAGGTGCTCAAGGATGCGGCGCCGCGTCTGCTGCTGGCCGACGAAGCCGGCCGTGCCGCGCTTGGCCCTGAGGCGCTGGCCGATGTGAGCGTTGTCGATCTTATGGCAGCCACACCCGCCTGGGCCGAGCTGCCCGCTTGTAATCTCGACCCGCGCGCGCTCGGCCTGACCTCGCGCCATCTCGCCTACGTGATCTACACCTCCGGATCCACAGGCACGCCCAAGGGCGTCATGATCGAGCATGCGAGCACGGTGAACCTGCTGCATTGGAGCAGCGAGGTGTTTGCGGAATCAGAGATCAGCCGCACCCTGTTTTCCACCTCGATCAGTTTTGATCTGTCCGTCTACGAGTGCTTCGTTCCGCTTTCGCAAGGAAGCACGCTTTACGTTGTTGAGAATGCGCTGGCGTTGGCCGAGAGGTCTTTGGATATCTCCTTGATCAACACAGTGCCCTCGGCGATCGCCGCTCTGGTCGACAAGAAAGCCGTGCCGGTTTCCGCAAGCGTGATCAATTCGTGCGGCGAGCGGCTGAAGGTAGGCCTCATAGAGAAGGCCTTCGAGAGCAGTCGCGTAGAGAAGATTTATAACCTTTACGCGCCGTCTGAAACCACCACGTACTCAACCTGGATCTGCTTGCGAAGGGGAGAGGCTGTCGTTGAGACGATTGGCCGTCCGATTGCGAACACGCGGGTGTATCTGCTTGACGGTGATGGTGCGCCTGTTCCGTCTGGGGCGCTGGGCGAGCTTTACATCGGCGGGGCGGGAGTGGCGCGCGGCTATCTGAACCGTCCCGAGCTGACGGCGGAGCGGTTCATCGCCAGTCCCTTTGTCGAAGCCGACCGGCTGTACCGCACTGGCGATCTGGCGCGCTATCTGCCGGACGGCAATCTGGAATTTTTGGGGCGCAATGACGACCAGGTGAAGATCCGCGGGTTCCGGATCGAGCCCGGTGAGATCGCGGCGCGGCTTGCCGAGCACGCCTGGGTGCGCGAGGCGGTGGTGGTGGCGCACCAGGATGGGACGGGCGAGCCGCGACTCGTTGCGTATCTCGTCGCGGCGGCCGAGCATGCGGCCGACGCTGAGGGGGGCGATCTTGCCGGCACCTTGCGCGCGCACTTAAGTGAGCGGTTGCCCGAGTACATGGTGCCATCGGCGTTTGTGCAGCTGGCGGCGCTGCCGCTGACGCCGAACGGCAAGCTCGACCGCAAGGCGCTGCCGGCGCCGCAAGATGAGGCGTATGCACGCGCCGTCTATGAGGCACCGCAAGGCGAGATCGAGACCGCGCTGGCAACGATCTGGGCCGAGCTTCTGGGTGCTGAGCGGGTCGGACGCCACGACCACTTCTTTGCGCTCGGCGGCCACTCGCTGCTCGCGGTGCGGCTGTTGAGCCGGGTCTCGCAGGTTGTTGGCGTCGCACTGCCGCTGAGCACGCTGTTTGCGAAACCGGTGCTGGCCGATCTGGCCGCGAGCCTCGTGGATGAGTTGAGCCGCTCCGGCGCGCAAGACCTGCCGGCCATTGTGGCCGTGCCGCGTGATGCGGCGCTTGTGCTGTCGTTTGCGCAGCAGCGGCTGTGGTTTTTGGCGCAGCTGGATCAGAGCGGCACGAACTATCACATTCCACTGGCGTGGCGGCTCAAGGGTGGGCTCGACCGCAGCGCCTGGCAGCGCAGCCTGGACCGTGTGTTGGCGCGCCAGGAGGCGCTGCGCAGCGTCTTTGTCGCGCCGGAGGGCAAGCCCTGGGTGGAGCTGCTGCCGCAGGATGCGGGGCTGCCGGTTGTGGAGCACGATCTGCGGGACAGGCCGGATGCGGACGAGGCGCTATTGGACCTGTGCAGGGAAGAGGCGCGCACGCCGTTCGATCTGGCGCGCGGCCCGCTGATCCGCGGCCGCTTGATCCGGATCTCGGATGATGAGCACGTCTTCCTGCTGACCCAGCATCACATTGTCTCCGACGGTTGGTCGATCGGCGTATTGGCGCGTGAGCTCAGTCAGCTGTACCGGGCGTTCGTGGCCGGAGACGACGATCCGCTGCCGCCGCTTGTGATCCAGTATCCGGACTATGCCGCCTGGCAACGGCGGTGGCTAACAGGGGAACGGCTCTCGAACCAGGCGCAGTATTGGCGCAACGCCCTGTCTGGCGCGCCGGCCCGTCTGGCCTTGCGGACCGACCGGCCGCGGCCGGCACAGCAGTCGTTTGCCGGGGCCGGTGTGGCGGTCGTGATCGATGCGGATCTGACGCGGGGCTTGCGGCGGCTGAGCCAGCAGCATGGCACGACCTTGTTCATGACGGTGCTGGCGGCGTGGGCTGCGGTGCTGTCGCGTCTGTCGGGGCAGGACGACCTTGTGATCGGGGTGCCGAGCGCCAATCGCGGTCGGCGCGAGGTCGAGGAGCTGATCGGCTGCTTCGTCAACACCCTGGCGCTGCGGCTCGACCTGTCGGGCGCGCCGAGCGTGGCGGAGCTGCTCAAACGGACGCGGCGCACGGCCTTGGCGGCGCAGGAGCATCAGGACCTGCCGTTTGAGCAGGTGGTGGAGATCGTGCAACCGCCGCGGCGTCTTGATCACACGCCGTTGTTCCAGGTGATGTTGGCCTGGCAGAACAACGCCGCTCAATCCTTCGATCTTCCCGGGTTGAGTGTGGAGGCTGTGGGGGATGGGTACGATCAGGTCAAGTTCGATCTGGAGCTGAGCTTGGGCGAGCATGGCGAGGTCATCGCCGGCACGCTGGGGTATGCGGCGGCGCTGTTCGATCACACGACGATCGAACGGCAGCGTGGCTATCTGTTGGCGCTGCTGCGGGCGATGGTGGCCGATGCGCGGCAAGCGGTCGGGCGGATTGAGCTGCTGGCGGCCGACGAGCGCGCATATCTATTGGAGGAGCTGAACCGGACGGCGGTGCCGTATCCCGAGCAGCAGTGCATCCATGAGCTGTTCGAGGCACAGGTCGCCAAGGCGCCGGACGCGGTGGCGGTGGTCCATGAGGACGAGCGCTTGAGCTATGGCGAGCTCAATGCACGGGCGAACCGGCTGGCGCATCATCTGATCGGGCTCGGGGTGAAGCCGGACCAGCCTGTGGCGATCTGCCTTGAGCGCGGCGTGGCGATGGTGGTGGGGCTGCTTGCAATCCTCAAGGCGGGTGGCGCCTATCTGCCGTTGGATCCGGCCTATCCGTGCGCACGGCTCAAGCAGGTTCTTGAGGATGCGCAGCCGCAACTGTTGCTGGCCGATGCTGCGGGACGATCCGCGCTGGGCGCCGATGCGCTGGCCGATCTGACGGTGGTCGATCTCGAGACGGCGACATCGGCCTGGGCGAAGCTGCCGGCCTCGGATCCCGACCCGCGCGCGCTTGGCCTGACCTCGCGCCATCTCGCCTATGTGATCTACACCTCGGGATCTACCGGCACCCCAAAGGGAGTCATGATCGAGCATCGCGGATTAGTCAATCTGATAGCTTGGCATGTGCAAACGTTTTGTCTTCAACCAGAAACCTGTTGCGCACTCACTGCCGGACTAGCATTCGATGCCAGCACTTGGGAGCTATGGACTGCGTTATACAACGGCAGCACATTGCTTCTACCTCCCAGAGCGGCAGCGGGAGATTCGCTCCGCCTGCTAGAATGGTGGCGTGATCAATCGCTCGAAGTCGCCTTTCTGATCACGCCGCTGGCCACAATCGCGTTGGAAGACAAGCTGGTAAATCCCACATTGGAGTACTTGCTTGTTGGCGGTGATCGTCTCCACCGTATGCCCGCGTCTCTAACACCGCCTTTAAAGCTGATAAACAACTATGGCCCTACTGAAGCTACGGTCGTGGCGACCTCGGGACGGCTCTCCATCGAAAACGCAGTGCCGCATATCGGCCGTCCGATTGCGAACACGCGTGTGTATCTGCTCGATGGTCATGGCGCGCCCGTTCCGTTGGGAGCGGTGGGAGAGCTCTACATTGGCGGGGCGGGGGTCGCGCGTGGCTATCTGAACCGGCCCGAACTGACGGCGGAGAGGTTCTTGGCCGATCCGTTCAGTGGTGAGGTCGGCGCACGGATGTACCGGACCGGGGATCTCGCGCGGTACCTGCCGGACGGCAATCTGGAGTTTCTGGGCCGCATCGACGACCAGATGAAGATCCGCGGCTTCCGGATCGAGCCTGGCGAGATCGCGGCGCGGCTGGTTGAGCACGCGTCGGTGCGCGACGCGGCGGTGGTTGCGTGCGAGGATCGCAGCGGCGAGAAGCGTCTGGTCGCCTATGTGGTTACGGCTGCGGAGCATGCCGGCGAAGCCGAGGGGACTGAACTTGCCGGCACGTTGCGCACCCATCTTGGTGCGCGGCTGCCCGAGTACATGGTGCCGAGCGCGTTTGTGCGGCTTGCGGCGCTGCCGTTGACGCCGAACGGCAAGCTGGACCGCAAGGCGCTGCCCCCGCCAGAGGATGATGCGTATGCGCGGGCAGCCTATGAGGCGCCGCGGGGCGAGATCGAGATCGCGCTGGCGCAGATCTGGGCCGAGCTTCTGGGCCTGGAACGTGTCGGCCGGCACGACAACTTCTTCGAGCTGGGCGGGCACTCACTGCTGGCGGTTCAACTGATGGAGCGTTTGCGGCGGCTGTCGCTTGGGGTCGAGGTGCGCACCCTGTTCGCCAAGCCGGTGCTGGCCGATCTTGCCGCAAGCCTGGGCAGCCATCATGAGGTGGCGATCCCCGCCAACCTGATCACGGAGCAGAGTGCAGCGATTACACCAGAGCTGCTGCCGCTCATCGAGCTGGCGCAGCCGGAGATCGACCGGATTGTCGCCACGGTGCCTGGCGGTCTCGGCAACATCCAGGACATTTATGCCCTGTCGCCGCTGCAGGACGGCATCCTGTTCCATCATCTGTTGGCGAGGCGAGGCGATCCATACCTGCTGGTCTCGCAGATGGCATTTGCCGACCGGGCTCTGTTGGAGCGCTACCTTGCCGCGGTCCAGCGGGTGGTGGACCGGCACGATATCTTAAGAACGTCGTTTGTCTGGGAGGGCCTGTCGAGCCCGGCCCAGGTGGTTTGGCGGCGAACACCACTCGAGGTCACCGAGGTCGCGCTGGATGGATCTGATGGTGCTGAGCAGCTCAGGCAACAGTTTGATCCGCGTCAGCACCGGATCGATCTTGGCCGGGCGCCCTTGTTGCGGTTTGTGATTGCGCGCGAGCCCGGCAGTGCGCGCTGGCTGCTCCTGGAGCTGCTGCACCATCTGATCGGGGATCATTCCACGCTGGAAGTGATGCATGCCGAGGTTCGGGCCGTGCTCGGCGGTCGCGATCACGCGCTGGCAGCACCACAGCCGTTCCGCAATCTGGTGGCGCAGGCACGACTGGGAGTTGGAGCGCAAGAGCATGAGCAGTTCTTCCGGAGACTGCTGGCAGACATCGATGAGCCGACGCTGCCGTTTGGGCTGAGCGAGGTGCGCGGCGACGGCAGTGGAGCCGGCGAGGCGCGGCGGATGCTGCCGCGCGAGCTCAACGAGCGGCTGCGAGTGCAGGCGCGGCGGCTCGGGGTGAGCCTGGCGAGCCTGTGCCATCTGGCCTGGGGGCAGGTGGTGGCGCGCAGCAGCGGGCGTGAGCAGGTGGTGTTCGGCACGGTGCTGTTCGGCCGCATGCATGGAGGCGCCGGCGCCGACCGCGCCATGGGCCTGTTCATCAATACCCTGCCGCTGCGGCTTGATCTGGATGGCACCGGGGTCGAGGCGAGTGTCCGGATCACGCATCGCCGGCTGGCCGAGCTGCTGGCGCACGAGCATGCCTCGCTGGCCTTGGCGCAACGCTGCAGCAGCGTTGCGGCGCCGGCGCCGCTGTTCAGCGCACTGTTGAACTACCGTCATAACACGCCAGCGCCAAGCTCCGGACCGGACGATGTGCTATCCGGCGTGGAATGGTTGGGTGCGGAAGAACGCACCAACTATCCGCTGACCTTGTCGGTGGAGGATTTTGGCGAGGCGCTCGGCCTGACGGCGCAGGTGGCGGCGCCCATATCTGCGGACCGGGTCTGCGGCTACATGCAGCGGGCGCTTGAGCAACTGGCTGAGGCGCTGGAGCATGCCCCCAACAAGCCGGTGCGAGAGCTGGACATCCTCCCGGCTGACGAGCGGGCGTACCTGCTGGAGGAACTGAACCGCACGGCGGCGGCGTATCCGTCAGAGCGGTGCATCCATGAGCTGTTCGAGGCGCAGGTCGCCAAGACGCCGGATGCGGTGGCGGTGGTCTGTGCGGACGAACGCTTGAGCTATGGCGAGCTCAATGCGCGGGCCAACCGCCTGGCGCATCATCTGATCGCACTCGGGGTCACGCCCGGGGATCGCCTTGCGACAATGCTGGATCGCTCCGTCGTCCTGGTGGTGGCACAGCTGGCGATCCTGAAGGCGGGCGGAGTTTATGTGCCGATCGATCGCAGTCTTCCACCAGCGCGACAGAGCTGGATGATGGCCGACTGTGCTGCGCGCCTGGTGCTCACCAACAGTGATGATGATCTGGTCGAGGTGACGATTCCTGTTCTGCCTATTGAGCCGCTCATGACTGGAGCAGGCCTTAGCACCGATCCTGGCTTGGCATTGACCGCCGAGGCTGCCGCCTACGTCATGTACACCTCCGGCTCGACCGGCCTTCCGAAGGGGGTTGTTGTTCCTCATCGTGCCGTAAACCGACTGGTCATCAACAACGGATATGCGCAGTTCAATGCGAGTGATCGTGTGGCGTGGGTGGGCAACCCCGCGTTTGATATCAGTACACTGGAAGTCTGGGCACCGCTGCTACACGGCTCTAGCCTGATCGTGATTCCATACACTGATGCGCTGCAACCAGGGGTGCTGCGCGGCCTGGTTCAGCAGCACCGCATTAGCGTCCTGCATTTGACGGCCGGGTTGTTCAACCAGAGCGCTGCTGATTTGGGCCCGGTGCCGGCGAGTTTGCGGTTGCTATTGGTTGGCGGTGATGCGGTTGATGTGGCGGCAGTCGCACGGATTTTGAGCCAGAGCCGACCGCAACATCTCCTGCATTGCTACGGTCCGACCGAGACGACGACTTTTGCGACAGTCTGCGAGATTACCGCGATTGATGAGACATTGCAGCGGCTCCCCATCGGCCGTCCGATTGCGAACACGCGTGTGTATCTGCTCGATGGTCATGGCGCGCCCGTTCCGTTGGGAGCGGTGGGAGAGCTCTACATTGGCGGGGCGGGGGTCGCGCGTGGCTATCTGAACCGGCCCGAACTGACGGCGGAGAGGTTCTTGGCCGATCCGTTCAGTGGTGAGGTCGGCGCACGGATGTACCGGACCGGGGATCTCGCGCGGTACCTGCCGGACGGCAATCTGGAGTTTCTGGGCCGCATCGACGACCAGATGAAGATCCGCGGCTTCCGGATCGAGCCTGGCGAGATCGCGGCGCGGCTGGTTGAGCACGCGTCGGTGCGCGACGCGGCGGTGGTTGCGTGCGAGGATCGCAGCGGCGAGAAGCGTCTGGTCGCCTATGTGGTTACGGCTGCGGAGCATGCCGGCGAAGCCGAGGGGACTGAACTTGCCGGCACGTTGCGCACCCATCTTGGTGCGCGGCTGCCCGAGTACATGGTGCCGAGCGCGTTTGTGCGGCTTGCGGCGCTGCCGTTGACGCCGAACGGCAAGCTGGACCGCAAGGCGCTGCCCCCGCCAGAGGATGATGCGTATGCGCGGGCAGCCTATGAGGCGCCGCGGGGCGAGATCGAGATCGCGCTGGCGCAGATCTGGGCCGAGCTTCTGGGCCTGGAACGTGTCGGCCGGCACGACAACTTCTTCGAGCTGGGCGGGCACTCACTGCTGGCGGTTCAACTGATGGAGCGTTTGCGGCGGCTGTCGCTTGGGGTCGAGGTGCGCACCCTGTTCGCCAAGCCGGTGCTGGCCGATCTTGCCGCAAGCCTGGGCAGCCATCATGAGGTGGCGATCCCCGCCAACCTGATCACGGAGCAGAGTGCAGCGATTACACCAGAGCTGCTGCCGCTCATCGAGCTGGCGCAGCCGGAGATCGACCGGATTGTCGCCACGGTGCCTGGCGGTCTCGGCAACATCCAGGACATTTATGCCCTGTCGCCGCTGCAGGACGGCATCCTGTTCCATCATCTGTTGGCGAGGCGAGGCGATCCATACCTGCTGGTCTCGCAGATGGCATTTGCCGACCGGGCTCTGTTGGAGCGCTACCTTGCCGCGGTCCAGCGGGTGGTGGACCGGCACGATATCTTAAGAACGTCGTTTGTCTGGGAGGGCCTGTCGAGCCCGGCCCAGGTGGTTTGGCGGCGAACACCACTCGAGGTCACCGAGGTCGCGCTGGATGGATCTGATGGTGCTGAGCAGCTCAGGCAACAGTTTGATCCGCGTCAGCACCGGATCGATCTTGGCCGGGCGCCCTTGTTGCGGTTTGTGATTGCGCGCGAGCCCGGCAGTGCGCGCTGGCTGCTCCTGGAGCTGCTGCACCATCTGATCGGGGATCATTCCACGCTGGAAGTGATGCATGCCGAGGTTCGGGCCGTGCTCGGCGGTCGCGATCACGCGCTGGCAGCACCACAGCCGTTCCGCAATCTGGTGGCGCAGGCACGACTGGGAGTTGGAGCGCAAGAGCATGAGCAGTTCTTCCGGAGACTGCTGGCAGACATCGATGAGCCGACGCTGCCGTTTGGGCTGAGCGAGGTGCGCGGCGACGGCAGTGGAGCCGGCGAGGCGCGGCGGATGCTGCCGCGCGAGCTCAACGAGCGGCTGCGAGTGCAGGCGCGGCGGCTCGGGGTGAGCCTGGCGAGCCTGTGCCATCTGGCCTGGGGGCAGGTGGTGGCGCGCAGCAGCGGGCGTGAGCAGGTGGTGTTCGGCACGGTGCTGTTCGGCCGCATGCATGGAGGCGCCGGCGCCGACCGCGCCATGGGCCTGTTCATCAATACCCTGCCGCTGCGGCTTGATCTGGATGGCACCGGGGTCGAGGCGAGTGTCCGGATCACGCATCGCCGGCTGGCCGAGCTGCTGGCGCACGAGCATGCCTCGCTGGCCTTGGCGCAACGCTGCAGCAGCGTTGCGGCGCCGGCGCCGCTGTTCAGCGCACTGTTGAACTACCGTCATAACACGCCAGCGCCAAGCTCCGGACCGGACGATGTGCTATCCGGCGTGGAATGGTTGGGTGCGGAAGAACGCACCAACTATCCGCTGACCTTGTCGGTGGAGGATTTTGGCGAGGCGCTCGGCCTGACGGCGCAGGTGGCGGCGCCCATATCTGCGGACCGGGTCTGCGGCTACATGCAGCGGGCGCTTGAGCAACTGGCTGAGGCGCTGGAGCATGCCCCCAACAAGCCGGTGCGAGAGCTGGACATCCTCCCGGCTGACGAGCGGGCGTACCTGCTGGAGGAACTGAACCGCACGGCGGCGGCGTATCCGTCAGAGCGGTGCATCCATGAGCTGTTCGAGGCGCAGGTCGCCAAGACGCCGGATGCGGTGGCGGTGGTCTGTGCGGACGAACGCTTGAGCTATGGCGAGCTCAATGCGCGGGCCAACCGCCTGGCGCATCATCTGATCGCACTCGGGGTCACGCCCGGGGATCGCCTTGCGACAATGCTGGATCGCTCCGTCGTCCTGGTGGTGGCACAGCTGGCGATCCTGAAGGCGGGCGGAGTTTATGTGCCGATCGATCGCAGTCTTCCACCAGCGCGACAGAGCTGGATGATGGCCGACTGTGCTGCGCGCCTGGTGCTCACCAACAGTGATGATGATCTGGTCGAGGTGACGATTCCTGTTCTGCCTATTGAGCCGCTCATGACTGGAGCAGGCCTTAGCACCGATCCTGGCTTGGCATTGACCGCCGAGGCTGCCGCCTACGTCATGTACACCTCCGGCTCGACCGGCCTTCCGAAGGGGGTTGTTGTTCCTCATCGTGCCGTAAACCGACTGGTCATCAACAACGGATATGCGCAGTTCAATGCGAGTGATCGTGTGGCGTGGGTGGGCAACCCCGCGTTTGATATCAGTACACTGGAAGTCTGGGCACCGCTGCTACACGGCTCTAGCCTGATCGTGATTCCATACACTGATGCGCTGCAACCAGGGGTGCTGCGCGGCCTGGTTCAGCAGCACCGCATTAGCGTCCTGCATTTGACGGCCGGGTTGTTCAACCAGAGCGCTGCTGATTTGGGCCCGGTGCCGGCGAGTTTGCGGTTGCTATTGGTTGGCGGTGATGCGGTTGATGTGGCGGCAGTCGCACGGATTTTGAGCCAGAGCCGACCGCAACATCTCCTGCATTGCTACGGTCCGACCGAGACGACGACTTTTGCGACAGTCTGCGAGATTACCGCGATTGATGAGACATTGCAGCGGCTCCCCATCGGCCGTCCGATTGCGAACACGCGTGTGTATCTGCTCGATGGTCATGGCGCGCCCGTTCCGTTGGGAGCGGTGGGAGAGCTCTACATTGGCGGGGCGGGGGTCGCGCGTGGCTATCTGAACCGGCCCGAACTGACGGCGGAGAGGTTCTTGGCCGATCCGTTCAGTGGTGAGGTCGGCGCACGGATGTACCGGACCGGGGATCTCGCGCGGTACCTGCCGGACGGCAATCTGGAGTTTCTGGGCCGCATCGACGACCAGATGAAGATCCGCGGCTTCCGGATCGAGCCTGGCGAGATCGCGGCGCGGCTGGTTGAGCACGCGTCGGTGCGCGACGCGGCGGTGGTTGCGTGCGAGGATCGCAGCGGCGAGAAGCGTCTGGTCGCCTATGTGGTTACGGCTGCGGAGCATGCCGGCGAAGCCGAGGGGACTGAACTTGCCGGCACGTTGCGCACCCATCTTGGTGCGCGGCTGCCCGAGTACATGGTGCCGAGCGCGTTTGTGCGGCTTGCGGCGCTGCCGTTGACGCCGAACGGCAAGCTGGACCGCAAGGCGCTGCCCCCGCCAGAGGATGATGCGTATGCGCGGGCAGCCTATGAGGCGCCGCGGGGCGAGATCGAGATCGCGCTGGCGCAGATCTGGGCCGAGCTTCTGGGCCTGGAACGTGTCGGCCGGCACGACAACTTCTTCGAGCTGGGCGGGCACTCACTGCTGGCACTGCAAGTGCTTGAGCAACTCCGGCGGCGGGGTCTTACCCTCGAACTTTCCGCGCATATCGCGAGTCCCCGCCTCGACCAGTGCGCCGAGAAAGTGCGCTCGCGATCAAAGGACGGTCGAAAATCTGCGGGCCAACTCATTTCTCTTCGAGTCGCCAAGAGTCGGCCGCTTATCCTCTGTCACGCGCGTGGCGGAGGCCTGAGCATCTATGATGACCTCGTGCGGGCGTTGCCACCTACGCAAAACATCTATGGTATTCATGCCCTAAACTTCGGTCACGAACTCGCGAGGGTGCGTTCGATTGACGAGATAGCTGAAGTCTATGCTCGGGCCATTCTTCCAGTGCTACCGGACATGGCTTGTACGCTCGCCGGATGGTCTTTTGGTGGTGTGCTCGCCCA
Organism: Bradyrhizobium sp. CW1; assembly: GCF_023100665.1. NCBI lineage: Bacteria > Pseudomonadati > Pseudomonadota > Alphaproteobacteria > Hyphomicrobiales > Nitrobacteraceae > Bradyrhizobium > Bradyrhizobium sp. CW1. Next base: position 7,378,269 of record NZ_CP064684.1, on the reverse strand, counting down.
CGCCGTCGCTGGGGTACTTATTTCCGCACACGTGAGGGTCGATTTTGTGGCTATGATCGATAGTGCCTATCCGTCGGTCCTAGAAGCGCCTCTCAGTCTCTCCATGGACCAGGAATGGTCTGAATTCCTTATATTCCTTGCGGAGGAGGGTGGATTGTCGCCTCAACACGGTGCAACGACCGAAATTCGGCCAGCTGACTTCGCAGCGCTTGCTCTCGCCCTCTCGGGTGCATGGAAAATTGGTGCACCCGCGCTTGAGGAAATCTTCCAAGTGTTCGTTCGCCATATTCGCGCGGGCAGACTCTACGTACCCAAGAAGGTTTCGGCGCTCGGCGTCTCTTACAATCAGAACTCCGCCAACACAGCAACTTCATGGCGCGCTGTCTTCGATAGCGTCATTGAAGCGCCGCCTCTTCCTGGCGACCATCGCTCGCTTCTGAAGCATCCAAACGTAGTTGTCCTCGCGGACGACCTCTCAAATCGCCTGTTCGCCGACGCTGTTCTCCATTCGTCCGCCATTGAATAAAAGCCGTGGCGGACTCAGTCACGAGCCGGATCGGGTCCTGGGCCCCTGTGCCGGAGGAGATCAGGCTTTCGAGGTCGCGGGCAAGATCACTCTTCGCACGAATTTCGCCTGTAACCGACCTGAGCTGCTGATTCCGCTCGATGTTGCACGCGCCGCCGCCGACCGGGCATGCTCCCGGCGCCGTTTTCCACGTCTAACTCGATCCGCGCCCGTACTTTGACGGGGGGAGCGGCCGGGTAGGGCCGGCCGGGACAGGTCTGAGCGTCCGATGGAGGAAGCCTGCGCAAGCTAGCGGCGGACGGCCAAAGATGACGCGCGACGGGATTTAAGTGGACTTAGGCGGCCATCCGAACGATCGTAAGCGCTTAGCCGCAACCCTATTGAGGCTGGCTTGACGTTTTGCGGAATCGCCACGGCATGAGGTCTTCGATGCGGCTATGGGGATGGCCGTCGATGATCGTCTCGAGTGTTTCGGCGATGTAGGCGGCCGGGTTGACGTCGTTGAGCTTGCAGGTGGCGACGATCGAGGCGAGCAAGGCCCAGTTTTCGGCTCCGACCTCATGACCGGCGAAGAGCGCATTTTTTCTGGTCAGGCAGACTGGCCGGATGGCGTTCTCGACAGGGTTCGTGTCGAGCTCGAGGCGCCCGTCTTCGAGGAAGCGGGTCAGACCTTGCCAGTGATTGAGCGCGTAGCGGATGTCCTCGGCGAGCGTCGAACCGCTGGAGATCATCGACAGCTGCTTCTCGAACCACATTTTCAAAGCGGCGACGAGAGCCAACGAATGCTCCTTTCGTGCGGCGAGCCGGATGTCCGGCGATGCACCGCGCACCATGGCTTCAATGGCGTAAAGCTGTGCGATGTGCCGAATGGCGGCCTCGGCGATCGGCGATTTGCTATTGCGGGCCAATTTGACGAAGCGTCGGCGCAAGTGGCTCCAGCAATGCACGAGCGTCCAAGGCCCTTGCAGTCGAGCGACTTCGGTCAGTCGATCATAACCGTCATAGGCATCGCATTGCAGGAAGCGTCCGCCAAAGCCATCCAGGAACTGCTCAGCGAAGGCACCGCTGCGACTGGGGGCATATCGGAACAGCACGATCGGCGGACTTGGGCCGCTGTGGCCGCGGTCGTCTGAGGCAATCGCCCAGAAGTAGCCTTTCTTCGTTTGGCCGCGCCCGGGATCGAGTACCGGCGCCTTGGTCTCGTCCATGAACAGCCGATCCGCCATGGCCAGGTGGTGGCGCATGTGGTCGGCGATGGGCTGAAGATGGAAGCAGGCGCGGCCGGACCAGTTGCCCAGTGTCGCCCGATCAAGTCGGATGCCCTGGCGCGCATAGATCTCGGCCTGACGGTAAAATGGCGTATGGTCGCCAAATTTGGAGACGATCACATGCGCGATGGCCGCTTCGGTCGGCAGCCCGCCGGGCACGACGTGCTCCGGTGCGTGCGCCTGCACGACGGGGCCGGAGCAGCGGCGACAGATGTATTTTGGGCGGCGTGTGATCAGCACGCGCCATTGCGCCGGGATCACGTCGAGGCGCTGGCTGACGTCCTCGCCGATCTTCGTCATGGCGCCGCAACCGCACGGGCAAAGCGTACTCGCAGGCTCGATGATCCGTTCCACCCGCGGCAAATGGGCAGGCAGGCAGCCGCGATTGCGATGAGAACCTTGATCCGGCGCGCTCCGCGATCGGCCCTTGATCACAGCCTCGGCTCTCTCCTGCGCCGCGTCCAGGATGCCTTGCGCGATCTCCACGTCTTCCAGCGGCAAGTGATACTGATCTGGCCGCAGCTTCTCGGACGTCGCGCCGAACTTCTCGCGTCGCAATTCGCCGAGAATGACCTCCAACCGACGCCGCGCCTCTTCCGACGTCGCCAGCGCCGCCTGATGTTCGCTCAAGGCCGCCTGCGTTTGCGCCAAAAGCGCTTTCAATTGTTCATTTTCGTCGCGCAGCGCCGCGATGCTCATGCGCTATTTCGAGCACATCGCCGCCGCGCGTGCCACATTCAAAATAGCTTCCGAGTCATTCTGCCGCAGTTATCCAGCCGCCTGGGGACGCCGCGCTTCTTCCGGGCGGACCAACCTCCAATCCAGCCCTTCGAACAAGGCAGCGAACATCGCGGGCGACATTCGCATCACGCCGTCTGCGATCGTTGGCCAAACGAACTTGCAACCTTCAAGACGCTTGTGCACCAACACCAGACCCGTTCGATCCCAGACCAAAATCTTGATCCGGTCCGCTCGTTTCGATCGGAACACGAAGGCTGCGCCGCTGAACGGGTCGAGACGAAGCATCTCCTGCACCTTCGCCGCAAGCCCATCGTGGCCACAGCGGAAGTCGATCGGCCGCGTCGCGATGTAAATCTTCAGATCGGCACCGGCCGCGATCATCGTGACGCTCGCATCGCGCGGATCACACGGGACAGCTGCTCGCCATCTATGGCTGTGTCCGTCCGCAGCACGACATCGCCGATCGCGATCTCGAGCTTGATCGCCGGAACCTGACGCTCCTCCAACGCACCTTCCACGACCAGCGGCGCGAATGTCGGCTGCGATGCCTCGCGCGGCGGCAACATGCCTCGCTGTCGAAACCGCCGCCGCCAATCGTAGATCTGCCAGCGCGTCGCTCCGTGCTTGCGCGCCACCTCGGACACCTGGGCACCGGGTAACAGACTCTCGGCGACGATCCGAGCTCTCTCGGCTTCCGAACGTACGCGGCGCCCCGATGGTCCTTCAAGAACCTCCAGCCGGCTCACCGACCCCCTCGTTGAGCCGTCCAAATGGACGTCCTTTTTGCTGTCCAATCCCATCCCAAACCTCCGTCCAAGCCGGAGGCTTCTTTCGCACGTTCATTCGAATTCTGAAGCAAGGGTATCGGCTTCGCGCTTACGAATGATCTCGAATCGCACCGCCTTTTCCGGGGGGATCATCAAAACGGCCCCCTGACTCGAACCCCGACTTTCAACACGGCTGTCCTCGCGACGCGAGGCGCCTTGGTCACGGTCCATGAAGCCGCACTCCCGTTTGGATAGCGAGACTAATACGCGGCGCGAACGAAGCGCTATAATCGTGCGACGAATGCCCATTTTCGGTCGGATAAGTCCAGGGGTGCGACCGCTAAGTCATTGATTTTTTCTCAACCCGGCGCTGTCTCTTAATCAGCGGGTCCTCGGAATTCATGCGACAAGCTTCGGGATTTCGTGCTCGATCAATCGCAAGAAATGAGTACGGCGAGCCCCTACAACCATCGATTCTTGAGCTACCAGCGACGGCGCTCCCGAAGGGGCGCCGTTCGCATTTTGGGCCCCATTTCGCAGCGATCGGGTGTTGCGCCTCCCCGCAACCAAGTTCGGACCTTACCGGTCCCGATCCGAAAATGGCCCGCTTCACGCGGGCCATTTTTGTTTTGGCCGCGCTCCGGTGGAAACGTCGGTCGCACCTTGCGCAAGAGTGGGGAACGGCTCACTCCGGATAGCTAAGGATCATTTTCAGCAGCTTCGGAAACCGCGCATTGATGTCCTCCTCGCGTAGGACATTGCGGTGCTGGACGCCTTGCTTTGAGGTCCGGATCAGGCCGGCCTCGCGCAGGATGCGAAAATGGTTCGACAGAGTCGACTTCGCCATGTCAGGGCAGGGCGCCGCCTCGGTGCACGACATGCAATCACTCTGTGCGGCCAGGCTTTTGACGATCCGCAGCCGCATAGGGTCCGCGAGCGCTCCCAGCACCCCAGCCAGTGAAATCTCGCTCCGCGATGGGTGAACGAACTGCACCATGCACAAAATATAGCACCTCCCTTGAACTCATTCAATAGTTCACTAATATTGAACTATTGAATATCGGCGTCGCGCCGGATGATGGAGAATGTGATGACCAAGAGACTCGAAGGAAAAGTTGCGCTCGTGACCGGCGCATCCAAAGGCATCGGTGCCGAAATCGCCGCGCGGCTCGCGGCCGAGGGCGCGGCGGTCGCCGTCAACTACAGCTCCAGCAAGCAGGCCGCCGACCGCGTCGTCGCCGCCATTGTCGCCAAGGGTGGCAAAGCCGTCGCGGTCCACGGCAATCTGGCCGATGCCAAGGACGTGAAAAGTGTAGTCGCGGAAACCGTGAAGGCGCTCGGTGCGATCGACATCCTCGTCAACAACGCGGGCGTTTACGAGTTCGCGCCGCTCGAGGCCATCACGCCGGAGCATTTCCACAAGCAGTTCGATCTCAATGTGCTGGGCCTCCTCCTGGTCTCAGGAGAGGCGGCGCGGCACTTCAACGCCAATGGCGGAAGCATCATCAACATCAGCTCCGCGGCGTCGACTCTCGCGCCGCCGAACGGCGCCGTCTACTCCGCCACCAAAGCATCGGTGGATGCGATCTCCGCCGTGCTGGCCAAGGAACTGGCGCCGCGCAAGATCCGCGTCAACGCCGTCAATCCCGGCATGATCGTCACCGAGGGGGTCGTGTCCGCCGGCCTGCACGAGGGCGACATGCGAAACTGGATCGAATCCACCACTCCGCTTGGCCGAGTCGGCAAGGTCGAGGAGATCGCTGCCGCGGTGGCCTTCTTCGCTTCGGACGACGCATCCTACGTCACGGGCGAGACGCTTCACGTCGCCGGCGGCCTTCGCTGAATTTGTTGGTTTACAGAAGGAAATGGCACGCCTTGCGCGCGCCATTTTTTGTTTTGGGGCGTCCTCGATCATGCATGTCCTGCTTGGCTGAGCTTGGGTTCGTTCGGACCATGCCGAAGCGCGTCCCGTCGCCGTCGGTGGAGCTGCCAAGCGTAAGCGCGATCAGCCCAGAGCATGCCATCCGGTAAGGAACCCAGGATGGCGCCGGGCGTCAACACGAGGACACCGGGCCCGTCCGGTGCTCGCTTGTTGGCTTGCCGTCGTTCGGAAGGAGAGGGCCAATGCAGTTCGAGGATTTCGACGCCGCCGATGTTCAGGCGGACGAGGCCCGGATCTTCATCCGTCGGGCCGGTTCGGGGCCGGCCGTTCTCCTGTTGCACGGATTTCCGCAGACGCATCTGATGTGGCGAGACGTTGCGCCGTTGCTCGCGCAAAACTTCACCGTGGTCTGCGCCGATCTTCGCGGATATGGCCGGAGCGATTGTCCTCCCTCCAGTCCGGACCATGCGCCATATGCAAAACGAGCAATGGCAAACGACATGGTGTCCGTCATGACGAAACTCGGCTTCGACCGTTTCTCGGTCGCGGGCCATGATCGTGGCGGCCGTGTCGCCTTTCGGCTCGCGCTTGATCACCGCGAACGCGTGCAGCGGCTTGCCGTCCTGGATGTCGTTCCTATTGCCGACGCCTGGGAGCGCGCCGACAAGAACCTGACGGTCGGCTATTGGCCGTGGTCGTTGCTTGCGCAGCCTGAACCTCTTCCCGAGCGGTTATTGTCGGCAGCCCCCGACGCCATCATCGACAATGCGCTGCATGGCTGGGGGTCTTCGGCCGGCAGCTTCAGTCCGGCGGTGCGAGCAGCCTATATCGACGCGTTGAGCGATGAGGCGCATGTTCACGCGATCTGCGAGGAATATCGTGCGGCCGCGACACTCGATCACGCGCACGATGTGGCGGACCGTCGTTCCGGCCGCCGAATTGACTGCCCTGTGCTCGTGCTCTGGAGCGGTCGCGGCCCCCTCAACGCGTGGTATGCGAGCGAGGGCGGCCCCTTGGGGCTCTGGCGGGCGTGGGCAGATGACATCGACGGAAAGCCGCTTGATGGCGGGCACTTCTTCCCGGAGGAGCTTCCGCAGCAGACTGCGTACGAGCTGAACCGGTTTTTTGGAGGCGGTGGATAGGACCAGCGTCTTGGCAGTGCTGCTTCCTTCGACAGCACGGTCTTGGCAAGCGCGAGGGCTGCCCCCTTGGGGCGAACGGCGATCGGAAGCAAACATTACGCCCGCGCCAGTCGCGCGGGCGTGATGCGTCTTGCGTACTACAGAATGCGTCAGGATCTGTGCGGACAGACCATCGTCAGATTGAGCAGCGTCGGCTTGTCCGAGCCCTTCTTGTAGTCCCACTCCAGCCGGATCTCGTGCCGGTGCGCGAAAGCGTCGCTGGCTTCGTGGGTGATGATCTTCGTCTTCATCGGGATTGGCGGCTCGGAGTTGAAGCATTTCCGGACGCAGGCATCGAGCAGATCGCATCGCGTCAGCGGAATGACGCCCGGCTCATCCCTGGACAGGGGGACTGTGTTCGGCTGGGTGCTGAGGTCGACGCGGGCCCGGCCCTTTTCCTTGTGCCAGTACTTGGCGCTGCCCTGCGGCCAGTTCGATGCCGGGTTCAGAATCAAATGGTACTGGCCGTATTCCAAGGTCGGCAGGTCGATGTCCTCGGACTCCTTGAGCTTCGCGACGCTCTTCTTCATGTTCGCCAAAGGATAGTAATTGCTATTCATCAAGTCTCGAAATGCCTTGCCGCTATATACCAGTCCGGCCATCGCCTCTTTCCTTCATATGTCTGTTTGTCAAAATCTCTGGTGCGGTGGCCGAAAATACGCGTCACGCTACGGCCGATCACGCTGTTTGTTGTGCGCCCTCAACGCTACCACTCAGGAATGTATTTCGTCCAGAGAGCCTCCATCCCGTAACGTCGCCTATGTCGCAAGCCCAATTGCCATGCACTTTCCTATAGGTATTGTTGGGTCGAACGCCTCGCGGGGATTGGGGTGAGGCTGCCGAGGCAGTGGTTGAAGGCGCTGGAATGCATTGCTTCGCTTGTCAGTCGGCGATTGGTCCGGGCGACCGCTGGTGCTCCAAATGCGGAGCGGCGGTGCGCCAGCCCGTCGACCCCGACAGCGAACGACGCTTTGTGACGATTCTGCGTGCCGACGTCGTCGATTCCACAGGTCTTGTTGCCGAACTGGAGCCGGAGGCGGCGGTGTCGCGCCTCGAGCCTGCTCTTGCGGCGATGAGAGGCGCGGTGCGCCAGTTCGGCGGCATCGTCAGCAAGGAGTTGGGTGACGGGTTGGCCGCCGTCTTCGGCGCCCCGATCGCCGACGACAACCACGCGCCCTTAGCCTGCCACGCGGCCATCGAGCTGGTCCGGCGTGTTGGCAGTCTGGGCGATCCAGGACTTCAAGTCCGGGTCGGCCTGCACTCGGGTCATGTGGTGGCCTACATGGTCGCGAGCGAATTTTCCAAGGTCTACGAGATCGGCGGCGCAGCCCAGCACCTCGCGGCTCGGCTGGAGACGGCAGCCGAGGCGAACCAGATCTATGTCTCCGAAGCCTGCCAGGAGCTGGCGGACGGACACGTCCGCTTTGAATTCCTTGGCCGCAAGGCGCTCCGTGGTTTCGGCGAGCCCCTGCCTGTCTACCGGGTGATGGGTGCGAGTGATCTGTCGAGCTGGCGGGTCCGACGTGCGCGGAGCGTTTCCAGATTCGTCGACCGCACGACGGAGCGGGCGTTGTTGTGGCGCGCTGCGGATAGGGTTGCTGCCGGCCGGCAGACGGTTCTGCTGATGGGTGACGCCGGCATTGGCAAGTCTCGGCTTGCGCATGAATTCGCGCAGGACCTCCGGGCTGGCGGCTGGCGGCTGATCGATGTCGAGTGCAGCCCAAATCTCCAGGGTGCGCCGTACAGCGCGCTCAAGCGCCTGTTGCTCTCGATCCTCGATACGTCAGCAAGAGATCAGACCAAGACGGATGATCCCAGAGACGAATTGCCGGTGGTGCAACAGCGGGCTCTCGACGCGATCCTGGATTTGCCGGTTTCCGATCCGCAATGGGATGAATTGGAGCCTCACGCGCGCGGTCGTGCGATTTCAGACGCAAGCTGTGCGATCATCGAGAGCGTCGCCCGTCGTCAGCGTACGATCCTTTTGATTGAGGACCTGCACTGGATGGATCGGGCCAGCGATGCGGTCGTCGCGACCCTTTCGGGGCTGCAATGCCCTGATTTGCTTGTGCTGCTGACGACGCGGCCCAATGGAATGCCGGTGTGGATCGCGAGCTGCCGCGCGGAAATCGTGGCGATGCGGCCTCTCGATGACAATTCGGGGCTGGCCATGCTCGCGGACATGCTTGGTCCCGCCACGACCAACGAAGACCTGAAGAATCGGATCATCTCTCATACGGCCAACGTTCCGCTGTTCATTGAGGAGGTCTGCCGCAGTTTGAAGGACAGCGGCATGCTTCTTGGCCAGTGGGGCGACCTTTCCCTTGCGCGTCCTGTGGACGAACTCGGCATCCCCAGCAGCATTCAGGGTGTGATCGCGGCGCGGCTGGATCGTGTGTCACGACAGGAACGATCGCTTCTCCAGATCGCCGCGGCGCTTGGACCCCGGGCCGACCAGGCCACACTGCGAAGAGTAGCGGCCGTGCCGGAAGACGTCCTGCAGGATTGCCTCACCGCGCTCGACCGGGCCGAGTTGCTCGTCAGGATCGACAGTGAGTTGGAGGATTCGCTCGAGTTCCGGCACGAGATGGTCAAGCAGGTGACCTACGATTCGATGGTCGAGAAGGTGCGGGAAAGCATCCATGCCAGCATTCTGGCGGCTCTCGAGACCGACGAGGCGTGGACCGACGGTCCGGATACGCTCTGCTATCACGCGACCCGAGCGAAGGATTGGCGGAAGGCTTTTCAGCATGGCAGGAGCGCGGCTCGAAAATGTCTGGTGCGCTCGGCCTTTGCCGAAGCGGTCGATTATTTCGAGATCGCGATGGGTTCTCTCGACAAGATCCCGGTGACGCACGCGCGCGAAACGGACGCCATCGACCTGCGGATGGAGGCGCGATTGGCCTTTGCCGGGTCGGGGCGTGTCGCCGAAGCCCTGGATTTGGGGAGCGAGGCCGAACGGCGAGCCGATGCGATTGGCGATATTGAACGCAAGGTCGCGGCCATGACCATGAGAGCGGGTGCCCAGAATTTCTATGGAACGCCGGTTGAAGCTGTCACGATCGGGGAAGATGTGGTGCATCTGGCGGAAAGCTCGGGAAATCCCGCTTGGCGTAATCTCGCGCAATACAGTCTCGGGCAGGCCTATTTTCTTTCCGGCCGCTACGATCGCGCCGAGAAGATGCTGGCCACCGCCCGCGTCCACCTTGCGGGTCTGACCGCGAGTGCTCCGATCGGCACGACCCCACGATCTTTGCTCCTGCTTTGCTGCATGATGAACAGCGTCACTCACACGGTGATGGGCCAGATCGATGCCGCCGAGCAGCTCCAGCAGCAAGCCGCAGCGATCGCGGAGGAGACCGGCCGCCCCTACGACCGCGTCGCCGCGGCCTATAGCGGCGGCTGGCTGATGCTCGGCCGCGGCGAGCCGGCGGCGGCCGCGGCCATTCTCGAGAATGGTTTTGTCCTGGCGCAGAAGCACGGCATCCGGCTGTTCGTGCCGGTGCTCGCCTGCCATCTCGGCATGGCCTATCTGGAGCAGGGGCTGTTTGACCGGGCGCGCGGCATGCTGACGGAAGCGCGTGAGGAAGCGAAGGCGGTCGGCTATACCTCGGCGGTGCTTCGCAGCTCGATCTACCTGGCGCTCGCCACCCACCGTCTCGGCGACGTCCAGGCCGCGCAGAACATGCTGCGCGAAGCGCGCAACACCGCGCGGCAACAGGGGTTCTCCGGCCTGGAGGCGGAGGCGCTGTTCGGCGAGGCCGTGGTGACGCCGCCGTCGGATCCGGAGGCCAGGGCGGCGATCCTGAGCGCCCTGCGCGCGACCATCGCGATCGCCGCCGAGAGCGGCGCGCTGCCGCTGCGCCACAAGGCCGAGGCGATGCTCAACGAGATGCAGGCGACGGGTGACGAGCTCAGCTGACGGCAGCGGCGGCCGGGCCGCTATCGGGGCCGAAATCTGCCCGACGCGTCAAATAAATTAAGCAGGCGCCGCAAGGAGTTAGCTACTGTGCATGGGGTTGTTTTCGCCCTTTATCTTGAAGGGCCCTTCATGGTGCAGCGCGGAGGACGGCACGCTTGTGCCGCCCGCTCCGATGACTATGCCCTTGCGCGCGCAGCAAGGTCGGCTACCGTCGGCCCTGGCCACACGGCCAGGCGACTTTTGATTTCAATTTTTTAGCATCCGATTTTGCGGCGCCGCGACGGCGCGACGCCCACCGAACGAGGCGGGGCCATGATCACACGGGACCAGTCAGCGCTGCTCGCGCCGGTCGAGCGGGATTTGCGACTCGATCTCTTCCGCGGCATCGGTCTGTGGATGATCTTCCTCGACCACATTCCGCACGACGTCGTGGCTTGGCTGACCTTGCGCAATTACGGCTTCAGCGACGCCGCCGAATTCTTCGTCTTCATCTCCGGTTATCTAGTCGGCTGGATCTACGGGCCGATCGTCGCTGGCGGCTGGTTTCTCGCCGCGCTGAAGCGGCTGTGGCGGCGCGCGGTCGAGATGTACGTCGCCCACATCATGCTGTTCCTGCTGTTCACGGCGCAGATCGCCCGCACCGCGCGCCGCTTCGACAATCCGATGTACGAGCACGAGTTCAACGTGTTCAATTTCCTGTCGCATCCGGACGAGCTGATCGGGCAGGCGATCCTCCTGAAGTACAAGCCGGTCAATCTCGACGTGCTGCCGCTCTACATCACGCTCGTTTTCGCCTCGCCTTTCATCGTGTGGTGCCTGGTGCGCCGGCCGAACCTGACGCTCGCCGCATCCGTGGTGCTCTACGTGCTGGCGCGCTGGTTCGACTGGAACGTCGCCTCCTATCCGCCCGGCACGCACTGGTACTTCAACCCGTTCTGCTGGCAGCTGATGTTCGTGTTCGCAGCCTGGTGCGGCATCGGCCAGATCGACAAGATCGCGAGATGGGTGTGGTCCAGGGCGGCGATGGCGCTGGCCGCGGCCTGGCTCGCCTTCGCGCTGCTGATCGTGATGACCTGGCACGTCCCCGCGCTCGATGCCCTGACCCCGAAATGGATGATCAAGGCGATCTACCCGATCGACAAGACCGACCTCGACATGCTGCGCTTCACGCATTTCCTGGCGCTGGCGATCTGGGTGACTCACCTCATCTCGCGCAAATGGCGGACCCTGCACGGGGCCTGGCTGCGCCCTGTGATCCTCTGCGGCCAGCATTCGCTGCCGATCTTCTGCCTTGGCGTCTTCCTGTCGTTCTCGGCGCACTGGATCCTGACGCAATACACCAAGGGCGTCTGGGAGCAGCTCGCGGTCTCCGTCGTCGGCATCGTCATCATGATCGCAGCCGCCTGGCTGCTCGACCGGACCGAACGGGTGCCGAACCTGTTCGTGAAGGTGACGGAGATCGAGGAGGCCGACACCGTCCTGGAAAGCGCGCCTGCGGACAGGTCTGCCGTGGCGCCCGCGGGTCGTTGAGTATCGCCGGCCTGCATTTTCGCGGAGAGATCCAACGGAGGGGTTTATGTCCAGACTTGTGTTGACGATCGCCGGCACACTCCTGCTCCTGATCTCGGGTGCATCGGCGCAAGCGCCCTCGCCGGAGGCGATGAGCGCGGCGCGCAAGCTCGTGGTCACCTTGAAGATCGCGGATCAGTATCGCGCGCTGTTGCCGCAGCTCCTGCTCAAGCTGAGGCCCTGGGTCGCGCAGGACAGGCCGGAGATCGAGCGCGATTATGACGCGGTGACGGCACCCGGCTCCGAGATCTACACCCCGGCCCTCACCTCAATGATCGACCAGGTCGCCGCTCTCTATGCGCAGAGCTTCAGCATTGACGAGCTGCGCCAGATCGAGGCTTTCTATGTCCAGCCAGCCGGGAAGAAGCTTCTGGAGAAGTCGGATGCGCTGGCGCAGGCCAGCGCGCAGATCGGTCAGGACGTCGGTCAGAAGACGGCCGACGAGTTGAAGCAGCGCCTCATCGAGGCGCTGCGACAGAAGGGGCACAAGCTCTGAGCCTGTACCGACAGCGCTAGCGAACCTGCGCCTTGTCCGTCCTGTTGGCTCACTTCACAAGAGGGCAGCCGCCGTCCTTCAGGGGCCGGAAGGCCTGGTCGGCAGGGACTTCGGCGAGCAGCTTGTAATAGTCCCACGGGCCTTTGGACTCCTCGGGCTTCTTCACCTGGAACAGATACATGCTGTGCACCATGCGGCCGTCTTCGCGTAAGCTGCCGTTGTCGGTGAAGGCATCCTTCACCGGCAGCTCGCGCATCTTGGCCATCACGGTCTTGGTGTCCTTTGTGCCAGCGGCCTGCACCGCCTTCAGGTAGTGCAGCGTCGCGCTGTAGGTCGCCGCCTGGTTCATCGTCGGCATGCGCTTGACGCGCTCCATGAAACGCTTGCCGAAAGCGCGGGTCTTCTCGTTGAGGTCCCAGTAATAGGCCTCGGTGATGATCAGTCCCTGCGCGAGCTTCAGCCCTAAGCTGTGCACGTCGGAGATGAACATCACGATCGCAGCCAGGTTCTGGCCGCCGGCGACGATGCCGAACTCACCGGCCTGCTTGATCGCATTGATGGTGTCGCCACCGCCGTTCGCCAGCCCGATGATCTTGGACTTCGAGGCCTGGGCCTGCAGCAGGAATGAGGAGAAGTCCGCGGTGTTGAGCGGATGCTTGACGCTGCCGAGCACCTTTCCGCCGGCCGCCTTCACCACGTCGGAGGTGTCGCGCTCGACTGAATGACCGAACACGTAGTCCGCCGTGAGGAAGAACCAGCTATCGCCGCCGTTCTTGACGATGGCGCTGCCGACCGTGTGCGCGTTGGCGTAGGTGTCGTAGGTCCAGTGCGCGGTGTAGGGCGAGCAGGACTTTCCGGTAATGTCGGAGCTTGCCGCATCCGTCACGATCATGATCTTCTCATACTGCTTCGACAGCTCCATCACTGCAAGCGCAGTGGCCGAGGTCGGCAGGTCGATGATCATGTCGACGCCCTCGGTCTCCCACCACTTTCGCGCGATGGTGGAGGCGACATCGGGCTTGTTCAGCACGTCGGCGCTGACCATGTCGATCGGCTTGCCGAACATCTGCCCGCCGAAATCCTCGATCGCCATTTTGGTGGCCTCGACATTCCCCTGGCCTCCGATGTCGGAATAGACCGAGGAGAAGTCGGAGAGCACGCCGATCTTGAGCGGCGCCTGCTGGGCGAGAGACGGGCTGATCACAAACGCAGTCAATCCGGCCGCTAGGGCGGCACGCATAATCCGGCACATGGCATTTCCCCAAACTCTATCGTTGGCGCACGAGGCTAGATTTGCCTCCCTCAAGCGTCAACTCTTGCGTAACGGCGCCGCGCTCGCTGGCTGATTTGACGCGGCCGGTTGCCCCGACTACGCTTTTGCAAAGAACAAGACGCGCGTGAATGCAATGGCCTGACCTGTGCTCAGGGCGGCACTCACGCAATGAGAAAATTCAGGGGAACGGAAATGACCGGCGACACCGCAGCGACCATCTCGAAGGCCCGCGAGCATTCCATCGGCGACCTCCTGCGCCGTGCGGCGGGTCGCGATCCGGGCAAGCTCGGGGTGAGCTGCGGCAATGTGAGCTGGACTTTTGCCGAGATGGACGCGATCTGCAATCGGCTCGGCCGTGGCCTGGTTGGCCTCGGCGTGAAAAAGGGGGACCGCCTCGCCGTGCTCTCGCGCAATTCGCATGCCTTTGCGGCGCTCCGGTTCGCGGTGGCCCGGATCGGTGCGGTGCTGGTGCCGATCAACTTCATGCTCAATCCGGACGAGATCAATTTCATCCTGAAGAGCTCCGGCGCAAAGCTGCTCGCGGCCGGCCCTGATTTCGTCGAGCCCGCGCGCGCGGCCAGCGCCAGGGATTGCGCGGTCGAGAAGATGATCTGGCTGCCGGGTGAGGATCCCGCCACCGCGCCCGCTAGCCTCACCACCTTCGACGATCTCCTCAGCTCCGACGGCTCGTATCTCGATGCGTCCGTCGACAGCCGCGATCTCGCGCAGATCGTCTATACCAGCGGCACGGAGTCGCTGCCCAAAGGCGCGATGCTGACCCATGACGCGGTGATGTGGCAGTATGTCAGCTGCATCATCGACGGCGGCATGAGCGTGGACGACAAATTCCTGCACGCGCTTCCGCTCTATCACTGCGCGCAGCTCGACGTGTTCCTGGGGCCGCAAATCTATCTCGGCGCCTCCGGTGTGATCACGGGCAAGCCTGCGGCCGACAATATTCTGACATTGATCCAGGCGCACAGGATCACATCGTTCTTTGCGCCGCCGACGATCTGGATCGCGATGCTGCGCTCGCCCAATTTCGACAAGACGGATTTGTCGACCTTGCAGAAGGGCTATTACGGCGCCTCGATCATGCCGGTGGAGGTGCTGCTCGAGCTCCAGCGCCGCCTGCCCAGCGTGAAGTTCTGGAATTTCTACGGCCAGACCGAGATCGCGCCGCTCGCGACCGTGCTGGGTCCTGCGGACCAACTGCGCAAGGCCGGCTCGGCGGGCAAGCCCGTGCTCAATGTCGAGACCCGCGTGGTCAACACTTCGATGGAGGATGTGAAGGTCGGCGAAGTCGGCGAGATCGTGCACCGCTCGCCGCATCTGCTCTCCGGCTATTACAACGATCCGGTCAAGACGGCGGCGGCGTTCTCCGGCGGCTGGTTTCACTCCGGCGATCTCGCCACCGTCGATGACGAGGGCCACATCACCGTGGTCGATCGCGTCAAGGACATGATCAAGACCGGTGGCGAGAACGTCGCGAGCCGCGAGGTCGAGGAGATGGTCTACCGCATCCCTGCCGTGTCGGAGGTTGCTGTGGTAGGCCTGCCCGATCCGCGCTGGATCGAGGCAGTGACTGCGATCGTCGTGGTCAAGAGCGGGGAGAAGCTCGACGAGGAGTCCGTCATCAAGCATTGCGCCGGCCAGATGGCGCATTTCAAGGTGCCCAAGCGCGTCATCTTCGTCGATGCCCTGCCCAAGAACCCGAGCGGCAAGCTGCTCAAGCGCGAGCTACGCCAGCGCTTCGTCGGCGGCGAGACGCTCGACAAGGCGATCCAGAAGAATTTTGGCACGTGAAGCTCGCGCCTCAATACTTCTTCACGTGGGCGCCGAACGCGAACCACAGCGCCATGGACGCGAGGCCGAAACCGCCGAGCAGCAGGAATGTCGGGCCGTAGCCGATCCATTGCGCGATCCAGCCGCCAAGCGCGGGGCTGAGGCTCGCGCCGACACCCTGCACGGTGATCACGGCACCCTGGCCGAGATTGATGCGGCCGGTGCCGTTGAGCGAGCGCGCGACCATGCCGGGGACGGCAACCGTCTGGAGTCCGGTGCCCAGGCCGTCGAGCACCTGCATCGGTACGACGCCCCACCATCCCGTGACGAAGAAGGCGAGCACGCCGCGGATGGGCAGGAACATGAAGGAGACAAGAATGATGGGCCAGTAGTTGCGCTTGCTCGCCGCCTTCATTGCGATCAGCGACGTGATGACCATGACGCCTTGTGCGATCACCACGATGGTCGCGACGAAGCTCGGGCCGTTGGCCTGGCCCTCGGCGACCGCCGCCAGGCCATAGAGCGGAACGATGGCGGCATTGCCGAGATGAAACAGCGCGAGCGCCAGTGCCAGCACCAGCAGCGCGCGGTGCTTGAGCAGCATCGTGAACGCGTCCGGCGCGCTGTCGGGATCGTCCTCCTTGCTGCCGCGCGCGGCGCGATCATCGATCGTCTTGGCCGGAATCATCATCACACAGGCGATCGCGATGGCGCCGAACACCGCCGCCAGCACGAACACCGAGACATAGCCGAACTTGTAACCGAGATAGCCCGACAGCGCGGCGCCGACCATGTTGCCGGCGTGGTTGAAGGCCTGGTTGCGGCCGTTGAGCGCGTTGAAGCCCTTCTGCTTGGCGATGCCGAGCGTGATGCCGGTGACCGCGGGCACGATCGCGGCGCTCGCCAGCGATTGTGCGATCTGCGAGAACGTCACCGCCCAGAAATTTTGCGAGATCAGGATGATCGCGGAGGCGAGCACCACGCAGATGCCGGGAATCACGACCCACATGCGCTTGTTGCGGCTGGCGTCGATGAAGCCGCCGATCGGCGTGGTGATCAGCATGCCCGCGACATTGCCGATCGTCATCGCGGTACCGATCAACCCGCTCGCCCAGCCGCGCTCCTGGAGGAAGACGCCGACGAAAGGGCCGATGCCCGACTGCATGTCGGCCATGAAGAAGTTGAGAGCGAACAGGGGCCAGATACGAGACGAGGAGGGGGACCGCGATGTCATCGATACCAAAACGTCGTCTCAGCCGGAATACGGCGGGTGGGACATAATCCTTTCAGCCAATCGTTCTGGCGCGGACGAGGCATTAACGAGTGCTGATCGGGTTGGTTCCAGCCCTTGCCCGGAGGCGGGCCTTGCAGTTACGGCCAGCAATTCCTTATTGACGTTGGATTGTCTCTGTTGGGAGTACGGCATGCCTCTCTGGACCTGCGAAACCTGCGGCGCGCAATTCCCGGATGGCGAAAATCCGCCCGCGGCCTGTCAGATTTGCGAGGACGAGCGGCAATACGTCGGTTGGAAGGGCCAGACTTTCCTCACGCGCGAGGCGCTCTCGGAACGTCACTGCCTGGCCTGGCGCGACGATCTCGGCTTGACCGGCATCGCGCTCGAGCCAAGTTTTGCGATCGGCCAGCGGGCGCTGCTGGTGCCGCTCGCGGACGGCTGGCTGATGTGGGACTGCGTACCGCTGGCGACGCCGGAGGCGATCGCGCATATGCGGTCGCTCGGCGGGTTGAAGGCGATCGCGATCTCGCATCCGCATTACTATGGCGCGCTCGCCGACTGGAGCGAGGCGTTCGGCGGGGTGCCGGTCTATTTGCACGCCGATGATCGCCAATGGGTGACGCGTCCGCATGCGTCGATCGTGCACTGGACCGGCGAAAACCTTCGCATCTCCGACGATGTGCTGCTCCTGCGCACCGGTGGTCACTTCGCCGGCGCCACCATGCTGCACCATGCGAGGGGTGCGGACGGCAGGGGCGCGCTGCTCACCGGCGATATCGCGCAGGTCACGATGGATCGCCGCTTCGTCAGCTTCATGTACTCATATCCGAACTACATGCCACTCAATGCCGCCGCAGTGCGACGGATTGCGGCTGCCGTCGAGCCGCTGGCCTTCGATCGCATCTACGGCGCCTGGTGGGACCGCAACATCGCCGCAGGCGCCAAGGCCGCCTTCGCGGCCTCTGTCGCGCGCTACCTGGCCGCCATCGCCTGAGCCGGCTCGCGACGGGATTTATCTTGCTGATCCACAATAAATGGACTATAAGTACAGTTATTAAGCGTTACGCGACGATGCGTCTGCGGGACCGGCATGATCGATGCATCGCTGTTTCCGCGGCGCGCTCGCCGCGTGAGCGGGAGTTCGGTCCATGACGGCAGGGCGCGACTACGAGATCTTCGAGGCCGGCGACGTCACGCTCCGGTCCGGGGCCGTCGTCCCTTCGCTCAAGCTCGCCTACAAGACCTACGGCACGCTCGGTCCGGACAAGGACAATGTCATTCTCTATCCGACCTCGTTCAGCGCGCAGCACACCGACACCGAGTGGCTGATCGGCCCCGACGGCGTGCTCGACCCCACGCGCTACTTCATCGTGATTCCGAACCTGTTCGGCAACGGCCTGTCGTCCTCGCCGTCGAATACCGCCGCGCCGTTCCCGATCGTGAGCTATCACGATGCCATCGCGGTCCAGCATCGGCTGCTCACCGAGCGGTTCGGCATCTCGAAGCTAGCCTTGGTCTATGGCTGGTCGATGGGCGGCATGCAGGCCTATCACTGGGCGGCGCTGCATCCCGATATGGTCGAACGGGCGGCCGTCGTCTGCGGCAGTGCCCGTTGTGCGCCCTATAATTACGTCTTCCTGGAAAGTGTGAAGGCCGCGCTGACCGCCGATCCCGCCTTCCGTGACGGCCGCTTCGCCGAGAAGCCCGTCGCAGGCTATCGCGCCATGGGGCGAGTCTACGCGGGTTGGGCGATGTCGCACGGTTTCTATCGCGACGAGATCTGGCGCGAAGCAGGCTTCACCTCGTTGGACGACTATCTCGTCCGCACATGGGACGCGGCGTTTGCCCGGCGCGATGCCAACGATCTCCTGGCTCAGATCGGGATCTGGCAGAACGGAGATATCAGTCGCTGCGCCACATTCAACGGCGATTTCGATCGCGCGCTCGGTGCGATCACGGCCCACATGCTGCTGATGCCCGGTGCGACCGACCGCTATTTCGACGTCCGCGACAACGAGGACGAACTCGGCCGGCTGGTCAATGCGCGCTCTGCGGTGCTGCATCCGATCCCGTCGCTGCACGGCCATCGCGCCGGCAACCCCATCAACAATCCGCGCGATCGGGCCTTCATCAAGGCCGAGATCGCGGAGCTTCTCGGCAAGTAGGGCAGGCATCCGATCATGAGCGACGCAACCGTTTCAGACTCCGGCCATCGGCTGAAGCCGTTGGCGCCGGCGATGCTGCGTGAACTGTCGGTGCGGTCCAACCTCAGGGGCGCCGTGCAGAGCCTCGGCCATTACGGCATGGTCGTACTGGTCGGCGCGCTGATCTGGCGGGTCTCGACGACCTGGGGTATCCTTTGGGCGTTGCCGCTGATGGCGGTGCAGGGCTATCTCGTCGCCTTCCTGTTCATGGCCGTGCACGAGACCGCGCACAAGACCGCGTTCAAAAGTCGCGGTCTCAACCTCGTGGTCGGCTATCTCTCGGGCTTCATCATCGGCTTGCCCTACGAATATTATTGCCTGTTTCACTGGGACCATCACCGCTACACCCAAGACCCCGAGAGGGACCCGGAGCTCGTCGTCGGCGTGAAGCCGAAATCCGACACGCAGCTCGCGCTCGCCTATAGCGGCGTGCTTCAGGTCGCCGGCCGCCTGTGGCTGATGCTCGGCCATGCCGTCACCGGCAAGGTCGTCGTGCCATGGATCCCCGAGAACAGGCGCGCCATCATCGTCACCGAGGCGCGCGCCTATGTCGCGCTCTATGCGCTGCTGCTCGTGCTGTCGTTGTGGTTCTCGTCGGCGCTGCTGCTCTGGGTCTGGATCGTGCCGTTGATCATTGGGCAGTTCTTCCTGCGTCCCTATCTCTACGCCGAGCACACCGGCTGCGAGCGTACCCGCAGCGCATTCCAGAACACCCGCACCACCTACACCGGCGCGATCGTCAAATGGATCGCGTGGAACATGCCCTACCATGTCGAGCATCACGCCTATCCCTCGATCCCGTTCCACGCACTGCCGAAGCTGAACGGGATCGTCGACGGCGAAATCGTCCATCGTGGCCGCGGCTACATCCGGACGACGCGCGAGACCTGGGCCTGGTTTCGGCGACATAGACAGGCCGGCTAGCGGAAGAAAAATCGACGCGCAAAGCCCCGATCGCGGTGCGATCGGGGCTTTGTCGTGAATGCGGGATATCAGTAGATCCCGTATGCGCAGACGTTCACGACGCGGACGCGCAGGCCGTGGCGGGTCTGGACGACGCGCTCCTGATAGCAATTGTTGACGCCGCTGTTGACGTAGACCCCGCCAAAGCCCCAGCCGTGACCCCAGTGATGGTGGAAGCCGTGGGCCGACGCGGCGGTGGGGGCGAGAGCGGCAACGCCGAGCGAGCCGGCGGCGATCAGACCAAGTGCAAGCTTACGAAACATTTTCATTCTCCAGTTTGGCGTAAGGGCCGTTGTTGTGTCCCTGCATCTCGGTCGAGCCGAAACGCGAATGCGTTCATGCAGCGCGGGGAGAATCGTGTTTCAGGAGTGTTTCGTCGGTCGCGGCGCGTCGCGCCGCCGTCCTGTTTTCCGCGCCGCGCGATAGCGCACAGCCATCGCCTCTGTCAGCTCGGCCATCTTCTCGCGCAGGTCGGCCGGCTCCAGCACTTCGGCCTCGGGCCCGAGCCGCAACAATTCGGCGGCGGCATGCCATGACGTCTTGCCGGTCGGCACTCTGGCAATGCGCCAGCCGTCCGCATCCGCGGTCTCTTCGAGCTGCGTACGCGCCCTGACGTAAGGCTGGCTCAGGGCATCGAGCAGTTTCACGCCGAAGGGCGACAGCCGAACGATCGCGACATTGGGATGCATCTCGGCCTCAAGACGCAGCGTTGCATCCCGCCAATAGCCGGCGAGATCGAAACCGGCGGGCCGCTCACACCGATCGTCGAGCGCGGTGCAGTCGAGCACGCGCGCGACGCGATAGGTCCGCACGCTGCCGTCGACCAGACCTGCGAGATACCAGCTGCCCCCTTTCAGCACGAGACCGAGCGGCGCGACGCGACGCTGCTTCTCGGCGCGCCAGCTCTGGTAGCGGATCTTGATCAGTGTCCCGCGCAGGGTCGCGGCGGCGATCGTGCGCAGATGCTTCGGTTCTTCCGCCTCGCCGAACCAGCCCGGCGCGTCGAGGTGAAAGCGCTCCTGCATCCGTCCGGCGTCTTCGCGCAAATTGGCGGGCAGCGCGGCCATCAGCTTGTTCTGTGCGGCGATCATCGCCGCATCCAGCCCGAACGCCGCCGCTGGGCCCGGCAATCCCCCCAGAAACAGCGCTTCCGCCTCGCTCTGCGACAGACCGTTCAGCCGCACGCGATAGCCGTCGAGCAGGCGATAGCCGCCCTCCGCCCCGCGGTCGGCATAGACGGGGACGCCGGACGCCGCGAGCGCGTCGATGTCGCGGTAGATCGTGCGCACCGAGACTTCGCAGGCCTGCGCGAGCTCGGGCGCGGTGACCTGCCCCTTGGCCTGGAGGGTGGTGAGGATCGACAGCATCCGGCTCGCGCGCATGATTCCTTAAACCATACCTGACACAGGATGTCAGGTATGGTCCGCTACAACGCCATCGCCAGCCGGCAGATGGAGACCGCCATGACTGATCCGAACCGCATCACGCTGTATTATTCGCCGCAAACCCGGGCCACCGGCACGCGGGTGCTGCTGGAGGAACTGGGAGCGCCTTATGATCTTCGTGTCCTCAACATGAAGGCCGGCGAGCAGCGCCAGCCGGCCTATCTCGCCATCAACCCGCTCGGCAAGGTGCCGGCGATCCACCACCGCAACGCGCTGGTGACCGAGCAGGTCGCGATCACCATCTATCTAGCCGATTTGTTTCCGCAGGCGGGGCTGACACCCGCGCTGAACGATCCGCTGCGCGGCCCGTATCTGCGCTGGATCGCCTATTACGGCGCCTCGTTCGAGCCGGCCCCGATCGACAAGTTCATGCAGCGCGAGCCGGCACCGATCACGCAATCGCCGTATGCCGACTATGACATCATGCTCGGCGCGCTCGAGGCGCAGCTGTCGAAGGGCC
This sequence comes from Bradyrhizobium sp. CW1, assembly GCF_023100665.1. Classification (NCBI taxonomy): domain Bacteria; kingdom Pseudomonadati; phylum Pseudomonadota; class Alphaproteobacteria; order Hyphomicrobiales; family Nitrobacteraceae; genus Bradyrhizobium; species Bradyrhizobium sp. CW1. The sequence continues at coordinate 7,356,553 of NZ_CP064684.1, read as the reverse complement.
CGTATCTGCTCGGCGAGCGCATGACGGGCGCCGACGTGCTGTGGGGCGTCGCGTTCAGCTGGACCATGATGTTCGGCATTGTGCCGAAAAAGGACGTGTTCGTCCGCTATGCCGAACGCATGACCTCGCGGCCCGCGTTCCAGCGCATCAACGCAGCGGACGCTGAGATGGCGGCGCAGCATGCTGCGGCGGCTGGCGGTTGAATGAACCGGGGTTGCAGATGACGAAGCCGGTGCACACGACCAACTGCTTCAACACCTTCATCCAGGTTGCTGAAGATTGTCCTGCGCGTACCGGCGAAGAGCCGCCGCTGCGCGCGGGAAAGCCGACGGTGGCGTGCCTGCAATACGGGATGATCGCCAAGGCGCCTTACAAATACACGTCCGACGACGTGATCTTCGCGACCTCTGCGTCGGGACGCGAACTCGCCGTGAAGGCGACGAAAACGGAGAAGCAGGCGGCCCGCGAAGCGTTCTTCTCCCGAGGGCAGGCGTGCATGAGGGCGTCGAGCCTGGGCAAGCGCTTCGGCTGGGGCGTTCATGCCGATAGCAAGGGCCGGATCGCGATCTATCCCATCGAGAGCAAACACTACAAGGCGCTTGCCCGCGATCCCAGGCTCACGCAGGTGCGCGCGATGCGGTCGAAGCGGGCTTGATCAGAATTTCGGCGGTCGCTTCTCCGCGAACGCCTTGATGCCTTCCTTGATCTCGTCGCCGCGCATGCTGTCGCGGTGACGCTGATCGGCGGCTTGCGCGTCCAATTCGCCGCGGGCGAATTCGTTGATGGCGCGCTTCATGCCGCGCATCGCCTGCGGCGCGTTGCCGGCGAGGATCGCAGCGAGCCTGTCGACCTCCTCGTCCAGAAACTCCAACGCCACCATGTCGGTGAGATAGCCGATCCGCAGCATCTCCGGCGCGCTGATCTTTTGCGCGGTCAGGAACAGTTTTTTTGCATTGTCGACGCCGAGCCGCGTCACGTAACGCTTGATGCCGCTGCTGTAGTAATGCAGCCCGAGCCGTGCCGCGGGCATGAACATCTCGGCGGTATCGACGCCGATGCGGAAGTCGCAGGCAAGCGCGAGGTCGGTCGCGCCGCCATAGACGCCGCCGTTGAGCCGGCAGATCGTGGGGACGCCGAGATCCTCCAGCCGGTTGACGACCACCTCGAACGCCGATCCCGCGCTCTGCTGCTCGTTCGCACTGACCGCGCGCTCGGCAACGGAATTGAGGTCATAGCCGGCGGAGAAGGCGCGCCCCGTGCCGGTCAGCACCAGCACGCGGATAGCAGGATCGGCCTCGACCCGGTCGAACAGTTTGACCAGTTCGCCGAGATCCTCGGCCTGGAGCCGGTTGAGATGTTTGGGCCGGTTGAGGCGGATGGTGGCGCGTGCGCCAACGAGTTCGAGCACCGGGCCAGTGGCTGCGTCGGCTGTGTCCGACATTCTTGTCTCCATTTATTTTGCTTGTCGCCATTTATTTGTTTTCGAGCGTGCGCCGCTTCGCCTCGGCATCGATGGTCTCGGCGAGATCGGGATGCCGCGCCATCAGCACGCGGAAGTCGACGAGGTCGAGCACAAGAAGCCGCGACACCTTGGTGGTCGAGACGTTGGCGCCGCGCAAATTGTTGCCGAGCAAGGCCATCTCGCCGAAGAAGGCGCCATCGCCGAGCCGCACCTTCTTGCCGGGCAGGTCGACCTCGACCTCGCCGGCGGCGATGAAATACATGCAGTCGCCCTGCGCACCCTTGCGGATGATCATGGTGCGCGCCGGCAGCTCCATGGTGCGCAGCATGTGGGTGACGTCGGCGATGGCGGCCGGTCCAAGCGCTGCAAAGAACGGCACCTTGCTGACGGATTCCCAGGTCTTGAGGAAATTGTCGCGCCGGGTCTCCGCGGCAAAGCCGGTCGCCAAAATGCCGGTCCAGAGGCCGAACACACCGAGGCCGGAGATCATCACCAGCGCCGCCACCATGCGGCCCAGCGGCGTCACCGGCACCACGTCGCCATAGCCCGTCGTCGTCAGGGTTGCGACGGCCCACCACAGCGCGGCCGGCACGCTGCCGAACGTCTGCGGCTGCACGTCCCGCTCCAGGAAATATTCGGCAACCGAGGCCAGGAAGACCACCATCAGGAAGATCACGAGCACGCTGACCAGCGGCCCCGATTCCAGCACCAGCACGCGGCGGAGCTGCCGCAGGCCGGGAATGCCCGGCACCACCTTCAGCACCCAGAGCACGCTGAGCAGCCACGCCGTCCTGGGCTCGATCCCGAGAATCAGCGCGGCCGGCACGGCCAACGCACCGACCGCGTCGACCAGCCCGGCGGAGGAGGACATGTAGAGTGCAAGGCGCCCCTGTCGCGTCATATGGCGCAGCCGGACCACCCATTCGTATACGAAGTACACGAGACAGGTCCAAAGCAGGGCGTCGACCCAGCGATGTGCCGTCTCATAGGCCGGGTTGACCGTCAGGAGCACCATGGCAAGCACGCCGACGGCGACGGCCACATAGGCCGCCCTGGTCATGTTGCGGCCGGCCGTGGCGGCCGCGAACTGGGCCAGAGCGGAGATCAGCGGCTTGGACATGCGAGCAGGCGGCTCAGTTTCGTCTTTGCGGTCCCCGGCTGGAACCTCGCTGCCAAAGTGCCTGCCCGGCTCGAGGCCGTCAACGACGGTCCGCCGGACCACGCGCCGCTACTTGAAATGCGGCGGTTCGTCGTAGCCGCGACGGCTGCTGAAGAACAGCAGCACCATCAAGCCGATGCCGACAAGAACGGAAAAACCGGCCCCCAACGCCAGCGCCACGTAGCCTTCCGTCGGGATCGGCTCGCCCTCGACCGCCATCGCGGAATAAACGAAATAGCCAACCGCGGCCAACATTCCCAGCAGGAAGATGATGAGGAGTGCACGCATGGCGCGGTCTCCGGTTGATCCGAGAACAAACGGTTGTGGACAGGGACGGTTCCCGGCCTAGGGCCCCCGGTCGCTCGAAGACGTGCCGGCAAGGCGTCGCCGTAGGTCCTCAAATTGATGGGTCAGGCACTCTGAGCTGTCTTCACCACCACGACATTGCTCTCGTCGTGCTGGGAAGGGGCCACATCCTGAGCGGCCTTCTCGCCCGCGCCCGCATGGCGCTTGAGATAGTCGCGGCGCATGCCGATCTCGTCGCGGACGAATTCGTAGCCGAGCTTGAAGGTGTCGAGCCCGTCGGTACTGATCGTGCCGTCTCTGAGGCCGATGACGGCGCCGCGTAAAATGCCTTCCAGCTCGTCCTGGAGACATTCGAGCTGGTCGAGCGAATGCGCATGTTCGATCCGCTCGCCGATGTCGAGGATGGCGGTGGCCAGCTCGCTGGCCTTCTCCGGCGCGATCCGGGTGATCTTGGCGTAGATCGCGGCGAAGATCGAGCCGATGACGCTGAGCGCGGCAGCGCCGAGATACATCAGGTCGCTGTACTTATCCATGAACGACTTGGTGTCGTCGTTGATGTAGTCGGCCGCCCCTTGATGCGCCATCACGAAGGCGTCCTTCTCGACGGAGGCGGGCTTGATCCTAGTGGCAAAGCCGCTGTCGAGCCCGAGCGCGGACTTGTTCTCGTAGACGGTGCGCGCGAGCTCCCCGGCCGCCGTCGGCGACATCCTGGATTGGGCGACCAGCAACCATTCGAGCCCGATCGTGTCGAGATCGTCGCCGGGAATTTCCGGCGATGCAGACAGCGTGCCCGCCGTCAGCGTCTCGCTGGAAATGCCGGGGATCTTGCGCGCCAGCGCTTTCGCCTCGTCGATCGCGTTCAGCGTGAAGCCGCCGCGCCTGGCGACCTGCTCATACGCCTTGTCCCGCACCGCCCGCGAGGCGTGGACGATGGCGACGACTGCGCCAAAGCCGCTCGCCGGCGCGAACAGCTTGTCGAGTGTAGCGCCCTGTGGCGCCATCCGGATCCTCCCCGCGTCCGCACCCTCCGGAACGTCGAGGATACCGCGGACGAAGACGAGCGCGGAGTCGTTGTCGGCGACGACGGCGACCTTCTTCTTCTTCAGCTCGGCGAGCGACTTGATCTTCTTGTTTCCGGGCCCGAGCAGCAGCACGATATCGTGCTCGAGGATCGCGAGCGTGCGTGCCCGCAGCGGCACCTTGGCGTCGGTGCGCAGCACCGCGAGGTCGGCCTGCTTGCGATCGAACTGGGCGATCGCCTTGGCGTTGTCGGCGTTGTTGACGATCTTGATCCGGAAGCGCGAGGCGTTGTTCTTCAGGACGGCGGCGAGCTTGGCTGCGAACAGCGCCTCGTCGCTGTTGGGGGCGCCGACCGCAAAGGTCAGCGTCTCCGAATTGTGCACCAGCATGCGGCCGCCCCAGACGGTGGCAAGCGACAACAGCAGGGTCAGCACGACGTAGAGGAAGACCTGCTGCTGATTGGTCTTGATCACCTTGGGTCGCCGGGGCGGTGGCTCGATCGGCGATGAGGTCGGGCCCTCAGTACTCATGGCAGCACTCTGGCCTTATGCTTCCGGTGGCGGGCGGCTTGCGGATGTGATCGCTGCGGTCGCCCTGTAATTCGTAAACGTCTGAAAAAAGAACGATATTCTCTACTGACGATGGTAGCGCGCAGGCCGCGGAATGCAAATTCCGAGCCGAAGGTAACCTTACTCAACTCGGCTCCGGCGATTGGTCATCCTATCACCAGTTAGCCACAGTTGGCGATTTTCCGGTTCCCCCCGGCTGCATTCCGCCGCGGGAGGTGTCATAAATCGCAAGTCCCGGCGATTTGACCGGTCCAGGAAGAGATTGCGCTGAACGCTCCAATTCTTCTTGTCACGTCAACGAGGGCGCCTTGTCGTTTCCACCTCTGTCATCGGCGGTTCCGGTCGAAGCCCTCATTGGTTGGATGTTGCTGCTGACGTTCAAGCACATCATCGCCGATTTCGTCCTCCAGACCGCCTGGATGGCGCACGGCAAGGACCAGAAGCACGGCTGGGCCCTGCCGCTCCTGGTGCACTGCCTGGTTCACCTTGCGGTTGCGCTGCCGCTGATCCTGATCGTGGCGCCGAAATTCTGGTTTGTGGCGCTGATCGACTTCGTCATCCACATCACGATCGACCGCGCCAAGGGCCTCGTCTCAGCCAATTTCGGTGTCGATCTTGCGCATCCCTGGTTCTGGACCCTGATCGGTGTCGACCAGGCCCTGCACCATCTGACTGGCTTCGGCCTCTCCATCTTCATGGCGGCGAACTGACCGCTGGCGGCCTCGGCGCGTAGGTGGTCGTCCATCGGCATCCACAAGAGGTCGTCATGCCCGGGCTTGTCCCGGGCATCCACGTTCTTCGCGCCTCTCGGCTTTCCGTGGATGGCCGGGACAAGCCCGGCCATGACGCGTGGAGGCGTTCGCGCCTGACTCATCGGCTCAGATAGCGCGGCTGGATCCCCGCCCAGCCCATTGATTCGCGGCCCACGCGCAAGGACCCCCGGGTGACTACCGGGCAGCGTGGTTAACCTTTCATTAGAGAATTGCACTGCATCTTCCCAGACGAGGGAGAACTGCAATGTTTTCAAGCCGCGATACCTTTGAAGGCGATTCCTGCCCGGTCCGCGACGAACTCCTTGGCGAGATGTACCGCGCCAGCGAGAGTGGCCTGCCGAGGCTGGTTGAAAGTGTTTCCCCTGACGCGCGCGCCAGGCTGGCGCTGTTCTGCTATCGGCGCAGCCATCTGCACTCGCTGGCGGTCGCGATCGCTGGCAGCTGTAACGAGCGCGACCTGATCGAGAACGGCGGCCGTGTCGGTTCGACGCTCTACGCGCTTGCGCGCGAAGGCGCGGCGAAATCCTCGCCGTCGCTGTCGGGTGGCCGCAAGCCGATCACGCTGTCGACCAAGCCGCTCTCGGTGCTCGCGCCGCTGGACGACGAGATCGACGACGAGATCGGCGAAGCCGTCCCGGCCTAAAGCACGATCGATCGCGCTCTAGCTCTCTATTGGCGTATGATCTCGGCGGAAAACCGCTGCACACTTTTCCGGATCATGCGCCGGCGGCCTCTATCACCGGCAGCCCGAATTTCCGTCGCGCCATCGCGCATTCGGCATCGCCCGGCATGCAGGTGCGGCACACGTCCGGCCGCACTGCATAGATGCCGCACGCGGTCGCTTTTCCAATGTTCCCCTGCAACGCCGAACAGCGATCGCCTTCGCAGCGCATGCCGGATTGACGGTCGTTGACGAGCGCTTCGGGAATCGCGGCAAGCTCCTCGTCGCTCTCGATCGAGAAGCGCGGCCAGTTCGCCGAATAGCCGCAGCAGGCGCCGCAACTCTGGCAACAGCTCGACAGGTCGATCGGGGCGTTCTCATCCATCGTCACGTGTCCTTTGGCGGGCCCCAGACCAGGCTCTGGCGCCATTTCGCGCGCAGCACGTCGCGCCTTTCAGGATATCTCTCGTCGGGATAGCTCGCGTCGACCACGCGGTCGGTGCGGAAGCTGCGGAAGTCGCCGCGCAGCTCGCACCAGGCCGCGAGCAGGCGCACGGCTTCGAGATAGCCGATCGAAATCGGCCAGATCATGCGCTCGCTGGCGCGGCCCTGCTCGTCGCGATAGCGCAGCATGATCTTCTTGCCTTCGTGGATCTGGGTGCGCGTGCGAGCCATGTCCAAGCGGTCCGGCTCCCTGTTCCAGCTCGGTCGGGCCCGGCTTGCCGGCTCCAGCACGAACGGACGCAGGCGCTCAGGGACAGTGTCGGCGATCTTGGCCATCAGATCTTCAGCCGCACGCGCCAGCGCGGGATCGGCATGGCCGGCGACCCATTGCGCGCCCAGCACCGCCGCCTCGATTTCGTCGGGTGTCAGCATCAAAGGCGGCAGGTCAAAACCCTTTTCCAGGATGTAGCCCATGCCGGCTTCACCACGGATCGGCACGCGCTGGCCGATCAGCGTGGCGATGTCGCGATAGATCGTGCGCTTCGAGGTCTCGAGCTCGGCCGCGATGGCGTCCGCCGTCAGCGGCTTACGCGTGCGCCTCAGCACCTGGATGATTTGAAACAGCCGGTCGGCGCGTCTCATGACGGATCTCTTGTCGGTGGTTTTTCAGAAGGCGGCGCGCGGCTGCTGACAGGATGTTGGCAGCAGGGGAGTTCTATACCGGGACAACACGTCGACTGAAGAGGATTTGTCCATGATCATTCCAACTCATTTCGGCCCGGCCGCTGCGCTATGGCGGACCCCGCCTTTACAGGTCCAGCCTTTGCAAGTCCCGCGTTTGCAAGCCCGAGCTTGGTACGCATGGGCGTTCGGCCGCCTCGTATCCCTTGATCTCATGGTCCTCGACCTCCGCCTTGCGCTCGCGACCATGGTGGCTCGCTTCCTGGTGCAGGCCGCGGACGCGCTGGTCCGTCATGTCATGGCCCGCGCCTGGCGGGGGGCCCGTTTCGCAGAAGATATCACGGCTGCTGCCACCATGGTGGCAGCAGCCCGCGGTTAAGTTCCCTCAACTCTTTCGGTCGTTTCAGGAGAGCCTTCATGATCACGCTTTACGGCTTTGGCGCCGGCTTCGGCCTGCCGGAAATCAGCCCCTTCGTCACCAAGACGGAGGTGCAGCTCAAGATGGCGGGATTGCCCTACCGGAAGGAGCGGGCGATGCCACCCGCATCACCCAAGGGGCAGCTGCCCTTCATCGACGATGGCGGCGAGGCGGTGGCCGATTCCACTTTCATCCGCGCCCATATCGAGCGCCGCTACGGCTTCGATTTCGACGCCGGTCTGTCGCTCGTCGAGCGCGCGCAGGCCTGGGCATTCGAACGCATGATCGAGCATCACGTTTATTTTGCGCTGGTCGGGGCGCGCTGGGTCGATCCGGTCAACTTCGCCAAGGGGCCTGCGCATTTCTTCGACGGCGCGCCGGAGCACAATCGCGAGAAGTTGCGCGAGGACGCGCAATTCCGTGTCGCCGAGAACTACCTGCTCTCCGGACTCGGCCGCCACGCGCCCGATGACGACGTCGATCTCGCCGTGCGCTCGCTGTTTGCGCTCTCGGTGCAGCTCGGCGACAAGTCCTATCTGATGGGCAACAAGCCCTGCGGCGTCGATGCCACCGCCTTCGGTGCACTCGCCGGGATCCTGACGCCGTTCTTCGAATCCGCACTGCGCCGTCGCGCCGAAGGATTTCCGAACCTCACCGCTTATGTCGACCGGATGATGGACAGTTACTATCCGGAGTTCGCCTGGACCCCGCTGCGGCAGGCGGCTTGAGGCCTGGAATGAGACTCATCTAGCGCCCCGAGAAAGGTGTGTCCCCTCCCCCACAAGGGAGGAGGGAACTCAGAGAGCGGTGCTGTTGTTCAAACGCGATCCGGCATTACGCTCGCTGCAAACAAAAAGAGCCGGCCCATCGGGCCGGCTCTCGTCGTCTCAATCCTGCCGCTGCGTCTATTTCACCAGCGTGTACTTGCCGTTCTTCACCGTGAGCAGGATGCGCGAGCGCTCGTCGAGGCCGTAGCGATCCTTTTCGGTGAAATTGTAGACGCCTTGGCTCGCCGCAAGCTCCTTCTCCGACAGCAGCGCCTGGCGAATCGCCTCGCGGAATTCCGGCGTGCCTGGCTTCGCCGTCTTGAGTGCCGCCGGGATGATGCGCTTGAGAATCTCGAAGGCGTCGTAAGAGTGACCGGCGAACTGGCTGCGGCTGTTCGGGCCGTACTTGGCTTCATAGGCCGAGTTGAGCGCGAGGCCCGGCTTCTTGGTGGCGGCTTCGTCCGGCTGGTCCTCGGGATCCATGACGGGACCAGAGGCCATCAGCACGCCTTCCGCAGCTTTGCCGGCGATACGGATGAAGTCCATACTGGCGGCGCCATGGGTCTGGTAGATCAGGCCCTGATAGCCACGCTCGCGTAGCTCGGTCTGCGGCAGCGCGGCCGCGGTGCCGGAAGCGCCGACCAGAATGGCATCGGGATTCGCCGCCACGAGCTTCAGCACCTGTCCGGTCACCGACGTGTCGGGGCGAGCGAAGCGCTCCTCGTCGGCGATGGTTATGCCCATCGGCACGGCCTGCGCCTTCAAATCGTTGAACCAGAGGTCGCCATAGGAGTCGGAATAGCCGATATAACCGACGGTCTTCACACCCTTCGACTTCATGTGGTCGTACAGCACCTTGCCCACGATCGGGATCGGCTGCGGCATCGCCACCGACCACTTCATGCGCTCCGGCGTAATCGGGAACGGCGCCAGGCCGAAATGCGGAATGCCGGCTTCGTTGGCGACGTTGGACACCGCGATGGTCGGCGGCGTCAGCGCCGAGCCCATGATGATGTCGGCCTTGGATTCGGTCACGAAGCGGCGGGCGTTGGTGGTCGCGGTGGTCGGATCGCCGCCGTCGTCGAGTACGATCACCTTAAGCGGCACGCCGCCGATCTCCTTCGGCACGAACTCCAGCGCATTGCGCTCGGGAATGCCCAGCGCTGCGCCCGGGCCGGTCGTGGTGGTGGTGATGCCGATGGTGACCTCGGCGGTCTGAGCCCGCGCGGGCACGGCCGGCAGCGCAAGCGCAGCCGCGGTGACGGCGGCGGTCAGGTAAAAGCGTTTCATCTATTCCTCCCTTTATGTGTTTCTTTGAAAGCAGAAATCGGGGGGTAATTCAGCCCCCTCTTTTGGTGATGTGGCGATTTAGCTCCGGGCCTCGCTCCCCGTGAATTTGGCTACCATTTCCGCAGGAAACGGTGCCGATTTCAGTTTGTCGGGGTTAACGGGGTCGCGCCCGACCAGGACACGGGTCTCGAAACCCTCGATAGCCAGCGCCTCGCCCTTGAAGACGCTGTGCTTCACCTCGAAACTCGAGCGCTTGATGCTCTCGATCTTGGTTTCGATGGTGATCCAGTCGCCATAAGTCGAGGGGATGTAGAACTTGGCGCGTGTATCGACCATGGGAATGCCCACCAGGCCGTATTTCTTGACCAGGTCCTGCTTGGAGAAGCCGGCGACTTCGAACAGGGTCGACGTCGAATCGTCGAACATCGCGAAATAACGCGGGTAATAGACGATGTTGGCGGGGTCGCAGTCACCCCACTGGATCTGGACGTCGCGCCGGTTCACGAACATATGCCGCGCCCTATTTCGGCGCCATGCGCAGCGAGCCGTCGAGGCGCACCACTTCGCCGTTGAGGTAGGAATTCTCGACCATGTGCAGGGCGAGCGCCGCGAACTCGTCGGCGTGGCCGAGCCGGCGCGGGAACGGGATCGCGGCGGCGAGCGAGTCCTGGGCTTCCTGCGGCAGGTTGGCGAGCAGCGGCGTGAGGAACAGGCCGGGCGCGATCGTCAGCACGCGGACGCCGAACTGCGCCAGCTCGCGCGCGATCGGCAGCGTCATGCCGACGATGCCGCCCTTGGAGGCCGAATAGGCCGATTGCCCGATCTGGCCGTCATAAGCGGCAACGGATGCCGTGTTGATGATGACGCCGCGCTCGCCGGTTGCCTGCGGCTCGAGCTTGGACATCTCGTTCGCGGCAAGGCGGAGCATGTTGAAGGTGCCGATCAAATTGACCTTGATCACCTTGTCGAAATCGGCGAGCGCCATCGGGCCGTCGCGGCCGACGACGCGCTTGGCAACGCCGATGCCGGCGCAATTGACCAGCACGCGCGCGGGTCCATGGGACTTGGTCGCTTGGGCGATCGCAGCCTCAGCGGAAGCCGCATCGGAGACGTCGCAAGCCACAGCCACGCCCTTGATCTCGGCGGCGACAGTTTCGGCGAGCTTGGCATTGAGGTCGCACACCGCGACCCTGGCGCCCTGCGCCGCCAGCTTACGCGCGGTCGCCGCGCCCAGTCCCGACGCGCCGCCCGTGACGATGACAGCCTGATCCTTCAACAACATGGCGTTCTCCCTAGGTGCGACGTCCTCTTACCCGACCGATATCACACGGTCCGATGGATTGGCAGCGTAGAGCTCCTCGATCAGCAGGCTGCGATGCTCGAGCACCGCGCGCTGGTTGATCGAGCCCTTGTCGGTGACTTCGCCCTTGTCGATCGAGAGTGGCGTGTCCATGAGGATCGCGCGCGTGATCCGCGTCGAGGATCCCGTGGCCGCGCTGAGAAAGCGGGTCAGCCGTTCGCGAAATGCCTCGCGCACCAGCCGGTCGCGGGTCGCGACGACGAGATCGTCGGTCGGCAGCGTCGGGTTGATCAGCCGGCAGCCGTCGAGATCGAGCACGACGAGCGCGGAGATCTCGTCTCGGTTGATGCCGGCGATGACGACGTCGCGCACCAGCGGCGCGCAAGCCGCGACGAAGCGCGCGCGCAATGGGCCGACGCTGACCCAGGTGCCGCTGCCGAGCTTGAAATCCTCACCGATGCGGCCGTCGAAATCGAAGCCGGCATTGAGATCATCGGGATCGACGGGCTTGAGGGCATCGCCGAGCTTGTAGAAGCCTTCTTCGTCGAACGAATTTGCGGTGATGTCGGGCTGGCGCCAGTAGCCGGGCATCACGTTCGGCCCCTTGCAACGAACTTCCATCTTGCCGTTGTTCGGCACCAGCTTGGCGTCATTGCCGGATACGGGAAGCCCGACATGGCCGGAGCGGCTGGTGCGCGGGTTGACCGACATGAAGAACGGCGCGGTCTCGGTTGCACCGAGGCCGGTCAGCATCGGTACGCGGTAGCCTTTTTCCTTCACCGCCAGCTCGTCGAGGCTGTTCCAGACGAACGGCGACAGCGCCGCGCCCGAGAAGAACATCGCGTGCAGCCGGTCGAAGAATTTTGCGCGGAGGCGCTGGTCGTCGCGCAGATAAGGCAGCAGCGACTCGTAGCCCTTGGGGACGTTGAAATAGACCGTCGGCGAAATCTCCTGGAGATTGCGCACGGTTTCCTCGATGCCTCCAGGCACCGGCTTGCCGGCATCGAGATACATCGAGCCGCCATTGTAGAGCGTCAGCCCGATATTGTGGTTGCCGCCAAAAGTGTGATTCCAGGGCAGCCAGTCGATGATGACGGGCGGCTCGTCCCTGAGGAAGGCGAGTGTCTCGCGCAGCATCACCTGGTTGGCGCAGATCATGCGCTGGGTGTTGATGACCGCCTTGGGGTTGCCGGTCGAGCCCGAGGTCAGCAGGAATTTCGCGATGGTGTCGGGGCCGATCTTGCCGTGGACCTCGTCCAGATCGCCGCGGATCGGGGTTGCCATGAGGTCGGCGAGCAAGGTGACGTCGCGGCCCGGCACGTGGCCGTAGGACGCGGCGATCTCGGTGCCGAGCGAGACGTTGGCCGCGAGCGCGTCGGCGAACTTGTCGGCGTCCTCGGCGAAGACAAGGCCGGGCGTCAGCAGCTTCATCAGGTAGGAGAGCTTGCCGTAATCCTTCGATACCAGCGAATAGGCCGGCGACACCGGGCAGAACGGAATGCCGGCATAGAACGCGCCGAACGCGAGCAATGCGTGGTCGATCGAATTGCCGGAGAGGATGACGACCGGCCGCTCCGCCGACAGCCCGCGCGCAATGAGCCCTGAGGCGATGTGCCGGCTCGCGGCGAGCAGCTCGGCGTAGCTGATCTTGCGCCAGCCGCGGCCACCTTCGCGCTCGGCCATGAAGACGCGATCGGGCGTCGCGCTCGCCCAGTGATGCAGGCGGTCGGTGATGCGGGCCGGATAATCGCCGAGCGGCTGTTTGGGCCGCAGATAAATCGTGCCGTCGTCGCGCCGCTCGATATTGACGACGGGATCGCCGAACGAAATGGGCCGCAGCGGGGAAGTGCTCGCGCCGCGCTCCATGCTGGAAGAGGACGGCTGCGCGCTCATGATTTCGGCTTCACCTTTGCGGTCTTGTGTTCGAGGAACTCGCGGATCCTGCGTTTTGCCTCTTTGTCGCTCTGCGCCACCGTCGCCATCAGCGATTCCATCAACAGGCCGGTCTGCGGATTGGCCTCCGCGATCATCGGCAGCGCCTGGAGCACGGCGAAGTTGGTCAGCGGCGCGTTGGAGGCGACCTTGGTCGCAAGCTCCATCGCCTTGCCGAGCCCGTTGCCGGCTTCCGTGACATATTGCGCAAAGCCGTAGGAGGTGCCTTCGGTCGCGGAATAGACGCGGCCGGTCAGCATCATGTCCATCATCCTGGCGACGCCGATCAGGCGCGGCAGGCGCACCGAACCGCCGCCACCGACGAAGATGCCGCGCTGCCCCTCCGGCAGCGCGAAATAGGTCGAGGGTTCGGCGACACGGATATGCGCCGCGCAGGCGAGCTCCAGCCCGCCTCCGATCACGGCGCCCCTGAGCGCGGCGATCACAGGCACGCGGCTGTACTGGATGCGGTCGAACACCCGGTGCCACATCTGGGAATGGAGAAGGCCGCCACTGGCATCATGGTCGGTCAGTTCGGAGAGGTCGAGACCGCTGGAAAAATGGTCGCCGATGCCGTGGATGACGACGGCGCCGATATCCTCGGGCAGGGCCGCAAAACACTCGCCGATCTCCAGGATGATGCCGTCGTTGAGCGCATTGCGCTTGGCCGGCCGATTGAGGCCGACGGTCAAAACCCGGTCCGCCCGCTCGATCTTCAAAAGCCCGGCGGCGCCCGCGTCAGCGGTCTCGGCGTTTCCCTGTGTCATTTGCGTCCTTGTCAGAATAGTTATGTTGTATAACGAATTCAGGAGGAGTCAACAAGGGGCTAGGTGCCTCTTGGGTCAGTCAGGCGGGCAAAAGGCGCCCTCCAAATGCGGTGTCGTCCCGGCGGAGGCCGGGAGCCATAACCACAGGGAGAAGTTTGGCCAAGTCGTTCGGTACTCCGACTATTCGCGATCGACAGATCACGCGGTATGGGTCCCAGCCTTCGCCGGGACGACGGCGAAGGGCACTGAAGCCTTCACATCACCTGATGCACGTCGATCACGACTCGATCCGCATGACGCGCTGCTGACCCGACAAAAATGTGCTCCATCAGCCAGCGGTACTTCTCGTGCCCGGTCTCGAACCTCGGCACGGTGCGGAAATAGATCAGTTTGGGATCCACCGGTTCGCCGCGCTTGAGCTTTTGCAACAGCTCGACCGGGCCGAAGCGCATGCCCTTGTTCTCGACATAGACGGTGGCACCGTCGTCGGTTTCGAACGCGTACTTCGCTTCGAGATCAATCAGCTCATTCGGGCGGATGGTCTGGAAGTCCGCGCCGAACGGCAGCACCTTGCCGGTGATCGCACCCGTCACCTCGCCGCCGACGATCGGGATGATGCGGCGAATGCCGATACCGGTCTCGCCGGCGGTGACGACGTCGCCGATGCGTGCGGTGACGGTAAAGACGTATTTGGTCTCGAGGGTAGGGGCCGTCATCGGTCACCTTTCTGTATTGAACTAGCGCCGCTGTCCTTCCTTCTCCCTTGTGGGAGAAGGTGGCGCGAAGCGCCGGATGAGGGGTATGCCTCTCCAAACTCAGATCAGCGCTTGAGGAAATATACCCCTCACCCGTCTCGCCGCTTTGCGGCGAGCCACCCTCTCCCACAAGGGGAGAGGGAAAAGACAGCTCGCCGCTTTACCACCTCCTCAATGCGCCATCATCCGCGTCGGCAGCCATGTCGCCAGCAGCGGGAAGGCGATCAGGATCACCAGGCGCACCAGGTCTGTCGCCACGAACGGAATCACGCCCTTGAAGATGGTGGAGAAGGAAACGTCCTTCACCACGCTCTTGATGACAAAGACGTTCATGCCCACCGGCGGATGGATCAGGCCGAGCTCGACCGTCATGACGATGATGACGCCGAACCAGATCGGGTCGAAACCGAGATGCATGATCACGGGGAAGATGATCGGCACGGTGAGGATGATCATCGCCATGGCGTCCATCAGGCAGCCGAGCACGAGATACATCACCATGATCAACGCCAGCACGCCGTAGGGGCCGAGACCGAGGCCGGTGAGGAATTCCGTCACCTTTTGCGGGGTCTGCGTCACCGTGAGGAAATAGCCGAAGATCAAGGCGCCGATCAGCACGGTGAACACGGCGGCGGCCGTGCGCGTCGCCTGGAGCAGCGACGCCAGAATCTTCTCGCGGTCGAGCCGGCCGGTCGCCACGCCGATGATGAAGGCGCCGGCGGCGCCGACGCCGCCCGCTTCGGTCGGCGTGAAGCGCGGCAAATAGGGCAGGCCGTAAAGGCCGCCGATGACGAACACGAACAGCAGCACCGGCGCCCAGATGTCCTTCAGGCCGGCGAAGCGCTCGCGCCACGGCAGCTCCTTGCCCTTGGGCAGGAAGTCGGGCCGGAAATAACCGATCAGGAAGATCGTGATCATGTACATGGTCATCGCGAGGATGCCCGGGATGATGCCGGCGATGAACAGCTTGCCGATGTCCTGCTCGGTGATGATGCCGTAGACGGCGAGCACGGTGGAGGGCGGCAGCATCGCACCCAGCGTGCCGCCGGCCGCGATCACGCCGGTGGCAAACGACTGCGGATAGCCGAAGCGGCGCATCTCGGGGTAAGCGACCGCGGAGAAGGTCGCGGCGGTCGCGACCGAGGAGCCGCAGATCGCGGCAAAGCCGCCGCAGGCGCCGACGGTGGCGATGCCGAGTCCGCCGCGCAAATGGCCGACAAAGCCGTTGGCGGCGCGGAACAGCTCGCGACTCATGCCGGAATTGCTGACGAACGAGCCCATCAGCAGAAACATCGGAATGACGCCGAAGGTGTAGTCGGTCACCGTGCGCATCGAGGTCTGGCCGACCAGCTTCAGCGCCGGCGTGGCGCCGACGAGATAGGAAAAGCCGGAGACGCCGACGAGGCCCATGGCCATGCCGACCGGCACGCGCAGCAGCATCAGGGCGAACAGGGAAACGAAGCCGATTACGGCGACGGCATCGGTGCTCATGATTACTCCGTCGCCTTCAGCTTGGGGTCGTGCATCTCTTCGGGATGGAAGATCAACCGGTAGGTGCGGATCGCGATCAGCAGCACGGCCGAGACGTCGCCGATCCAGGCGATCGCGAAGAACGGCCAGGTCGGCATGTGCATGTCGAAGGTCTGGACGTTGTCGTTGTAGGTGCCGCGCACCTTGTCGAACAGCGTCCAGGTCTGCACCGTCACGACGAACAGCAGCACCAGGGTCGCGAACACGTCGATCCAGCGCTGGTAGCGCGGCCCGACATTGCCCCAGACGAGGTCGACGGTGATGTGGGTGCCGCGATAGGAGGTCGCGGCGATGCCCCAGAAGATCAGGATGCCGAGCAGCATGCGGCCGATGTCGAAACTATCGGGGATCGAATAGTTCAGCGTGTTGCGAAGCAACACCGACAGGAAGATGTCGAGCGCGACGATGCCGACGAAAGCCGCTGCAATCCATTCGATCGAATCGATAATACGATCCATCCAGCTGCGCTTCATGGGAGCTTCCTAAGAGATGCCATCCTCGGGCGGGAGAGGGAGAGGACGCGCGATGCGCTCCTCGCGTCTCGACCCGCGTGCAGAACAACGGCGGCGAGATGCATCCCGCCGCCGCATGTGTTTCGACGAAGAACTACTCCGCCAGCGCGTTGTACTTCTTCAGCGAGGCCTTCAGCTCGCTAAGCGCCGCGTCCGGATCCACGCCGGTCTTCTTCGCGCCGTCACTCCAGGTCTTCACCAGCGGCTCGGCGGCCTTCTTCCAGGCCGCGGTCTGCTCGGGCGTCAGCTTGTAGACCTCGTGACCGGACTCCGCCTTGACCTTGTCGATGCCGGCATCCTCGAACTTGCCCCAGTGCTCGCCGACCACGCCTGCCATTTCGACCGTGCAATTCTTGTCGATCGCGGCCTTCTGCTTGTCGGACATCGCATTGTACTTGTCCTTGTTCATGACGAACACGAAGGTCGTGGTGTAGAGCGGCGCCTCCATGTCGTATTTGGTCACCTTGTCGATGCCGAACAGCACCAGCGAGCCCCAGGGGAAGGTGACGCCATCGGCGACGCCGCGCTCGATGATGTCGCGCACTTCGGGCGCGGAGGATTGCACATTGGTGCCGCCGAGCGAGGTGACGAAGTTCGCCATGGTGGCGTGGGCGGGGCGGATCTTCAGGCCCTTCACGTCCTCCGGCATCACGATCTTCTTGGTGCGGGAATGGAAGGAGGAGGGCGAGTGGACGAAGGCGAGGCAGTATTTGACGTCCTTCATCTCCTTCTCGGCGTATTTGCGGTACCAGGCGTCGAGCCCCATCGAGCCGCCCTTGGCATCCGAGATCAGGAATGGCAATTCGCCAGCGCCGATGATCGGGAAACGGCCGGGCTGGTAGCCGGGATTGACATAGGTGACGTCGGCGATGCCGTCGCGCGCCATGTCGTAATGGTCGAACGCCTTGCCCATCTGCTGGGCCGGAAACACCTTGCCCTTGATGGTGCCGCCGGAATCCTTCTCGACCGCAGCAGCCCAGTCCTCCAGCGATTTCTGTAGTGGATGCGAGGCCGGCACCCAGTGCGAGATCTTCAAATCGAAGGTCTTGTCCTGCGCGAACGCAGGGCTCACGCTTGCTGCCAGCAGCAACGCCAGACAGGCTTTCCTCATCACGCGTCTCTCCCTCTTTTGACGGCGGGCTTCGATGGCCCGGTCTCGTTAATTAACATGTTATCTAGTTGGCCGGCGCGTTCAAGCCGGAACTGGCGCGACGTGCCGCCGCGCACTCCCTTTTGCCCAACCGTTATATGATATAATTATCGTGCGCGGACGGCAGCGACAAGCGAGCCACGCCGAAAGCCTACAGGATCGGGAGGAGCAAGTATTGCGGACAAAAGTCGCAATCATCGGGGCGGGGCCGGCAGGATTGTTGCTTGGGCAACTGCTGCATCATTATGGCATCGACAATGTCATTCTGGAGCGGCAGAGCCCGGACTATGTGCTCGGCCGCATCCGTGCCGGACTGCTGGAGGAGGGAACAGTTGCGCTGCTCGACCAGATCGGCGCCGGCGCACGGGCGCATGCCGAAGGGCTGGTGCATGAAGGGATCGAACTCACCTTCTCGGGGCGCCGCCACCGCATCGACATGAAGGCTGCGACCGGCAAGACGGTCATGATCTACGGCCAGACCGAGGTCACGCTCGATCTGATGAATGCGCGCACGGCCGCCGGCCTCACCTCGGTCTACGAGGCCAAGGACGTGCAGCCGCAGGATTTCGACGGCGGTCACCCGCGCGTAACCTACGTGAAAGATGGCGTCACCCACACCATCGATTGCGATTTCATCGCCGGTTGCGACGGGTTTCACGGCGTCAGCCGCGCCAGCGTTCCGGCTTCGGCCATCGAGGAGTTCGAGCGCATCTATCCGTTCGGCTGGCTGGGCATCCTCTCCGAGACGCCGCCGGTCAGCCACGAGCTGATCTATTCCAACCACGCCCGTGGCTTTGCGCTCTGCACCATGCGTTCGACCAGGCGCAGCCGTTACTATGTGCAGTGCGCGCTCGACGACCACGTCGACCAATGGCCGGACGACCGTTTCTGGGACGAGCTCAAGCGCCGGCTCGACCAGGACGCCGCCGACAGCTTGGTCACGGGCCCCTCGATTGAGAAGAGCATTGCGCCGCTGCGCAGCTTCGTCGCCGAGCCGATGCGCTTCGGCAGGATGTTCCTGTGCGGTGACGCCGCCCATATCGTGCCGCCGACCGGCGCCAAGGGGCTGAACCTGGCCGCGAGCGACGCGCATTATCTGTCGAGTGCGTTTCGCGAGTTCTACGACGAAAAATCCAGCGCCGGCATTGATGCCTATTCGGCGAAGGCGCTGGCGCGGGTCTGGAAGGCCGTGCGCTTCTCCTGGTGGATGACCTCGATGCTGCACAAATTCCCCGACACCGGCACCATCGGCGCGCGCATCCAGCTCGCCGAGCTCGACTATGTCACGCAGTCGCAGGCCGCGATGACCTCGCTGTCGGAGAATTACGTGGGGCTGCCGTTTTAGGGCGCGCCGTCATGCCTCGCGAAAGCGGGGCATCCAGTACGCCGCGGCCTCTCCGTATCACGTCACCGTCTCTGGAATACTGGATCACCCGCTTTCGCGGGTGATGACAGGGATAGCGGGGCGACGGCGCCACTCCTTTCAAACACCCGCGCAAATTCCGTTTAAAACTTTGTAGGTGGTGCATCTGTCCCGTCTGCCGCGTTCAATGGCGGGAGCCACCAACGCGAGACGGACATGACCAGCACCGACATTCCCGCCGGCTTCGAGCCGCACTTTCGCAAAGCCCCGCTCACCGATCCTTGGGAGCCGCTTTACTCCAGGAAGACCGACAACGGCGTCACCGTGGGATTGCGGCTGGCGAAACCGCACACCAACGCGCGCGGGCTGATCCATGGCGGCCTGATCGCGGCGCTGGCCGATGCCGCCATGGGCTACAGCTGCGCGCAGGCGACGGGCTGGACGACCTCGTTGGTCACGATCTCGCTGTCGGTCGACTATGTCGGCGCCGGCGAGATCGGCCAATGGCTCGCGGTCGAGGGTGAGGCGATCAAGACCGGCAGCACGATCTGTTTCGCGCAGTGCCTCGCGAAGGCCGACGGCGCCGTGATCGCCCGCGCCAGCGGCACCTTTCGCGTAGTGCCGAAGAAGGGGTGAGGGCGTCACCCGAATTTCCACTCCGCGGTCTCCACCACGAGATCGACGAAGGCACGCACCTTGGCGGAGAGCAGGCGCGAGGTCGGGTAGACGATGTGGATCGGCAACGCCGGCTGCTCGTATTTCGCCAACACGATTCTGAGCCGCCCGCGCCGCAGGCCCTCGGCAGCCTGATAGGCCAGCACCCGGGTCACGCCGCCGCCCGCCTCGGCATATTGCAGGGCGGCGTCGGCGCTGTTGCTGGCGAAGCGTGGATTCGGCGCCACCTCGATGTCGCGGCCGTCCTGCACGAAGCGCCAGTTCGCGGATGGACCGAAGGCGATGGTCTGGTGCCCGAGCAATGCCTCCGGCGTCTTCGGCTCGCCATGGCGCTTGAGATAGCCAGGTGTCGCCACCACGATCCGCCGCATCTCGCCGACCTGGCGCGCGACGAGGGAGGAGTCGGCGAGATGGCCGATCCGCACCGCGACGTCGACGGCATCTTCCACGAGATTGACCAGGTTGTCCGACAGCCGCAATTCGCAGGCGACCTCGGGATAGCGCTTGAGGTAGGCGATCATGACAGGCCCGACATGGAGCCGGCCAAAGCCGACCGGCGCCGACACCACCAGCCGCCCGCTCGGTCGGTTGCGCTCCTCCCGTGCCGAGCCGTCGGCCTCCTCGACATCGGCGAGGATGCGACGCGCGCGCTCGAGATAGCGCGTGCCGACGTCGGTCAGGGTCACTTGACGGGTGGTCCGCTGCAACAGCCGCGCGCCAAGATGCTCCTCCAGCGCCGCGATCAGCCGCGTCACCGCGGAGGGGGACAGCCGCAGTTTTCGTGCCGCCGGCGCGAAGCCGCGCAGGTCGGCGACGGTGACGAAAACATGCATGGCTTCGAGGCGATCCATGGCATTATTGCATATAACGCAACGATGAAGTGTCAAGCGGGATGATTGTTTTAGCCGGCGGGAGGTCCATTTTGGATGGCGAAGACGCAGGGATGCGCCGGGATTTCAGGAGATGTTCCGATGACGGCAACTCACACCTACGCCAGCGACGTGGCGTTCACGCCGGCGGTGAAGTCGATCCAGACCCGAAAGGGATCACGCGAAGGCTATGCCCATGCCGAGCAGCGCGGCTGGCGCACCGAGGTCGATGAGAACCTCGCGGCGTTCCTGGCCGACGCCAACAGCTTTTATCTCGCCACGGCATCGGCCGACGGCCAGCCCTACATCCAGCATCGTGGCGGCCCGAAGGGCTTCTTGAAGGTGCTGGACAAGCAGACGCTGGCTTTCACGGACTACGCCGGCAATCGGCAATACATCACGCAGGGAAACCTGTCTGAAAATCCCAAGGCCTACATCTTCGTGATGGACTACGCCCATCGCCGCCGGGTGAAGATCTGGGGCGAAGCGCGGGTGGTCGAGGACGACGAGGCGCTGACGACATCGCTGATGCCGAAAGGCTATCGCGCCCGGCCCGAGCAGGTGATCCTGTTCAAGATCGAAGCGTGGGACACGAACTGCCCGCAGCACATCCCGCAGAAGTTCGACGCTGGAGATGTGGCGGCGGCGCTGGCGGCAAGGGATGCGAAGATCGCGGAGCTGGAAGCAGAGCTCGCGGCGCTGAAGGGTGACAAGGGGGCAAGCTAGGCCACGATCTTCGTCTCTCCCTGAATCCTCCGATGTCATGCCCCGCGAAGGCGGGGCATCCAGTACGCCGCGGCGCCTCGGTTCAAGCACAGGTCTCTGGAATACTGGATCGTCCGCCCCTGTGCGCAATTGCGCACTAGGCGGACGATGACAGATTAGTTTGAGGAAGCGCGTCTCGAAGTTACAACACACTCGCCCCTTCGTGCTGGAAGCCGAGATAGCTCGCCGCCACGCGCTCATTCGCCGCGATGTCGCTGGCCTTGCCGCTGAGCACGAACTCGCCGAGCTCCATGACATAGGCCTGATCCGCGATCTTCAATGCCGCCTGCGCGTTCTGCTCGACCAGCAGCACGGAGACGCCGGCGGCGCGCAGTTCGGTGACGATGCGGAAAATGTCGGCGACGATGATCGGGGCGAGGCCGAGGCTCGGCTCGTCCAGCATCAGGAGCTTGGGCTCGCCCATCAGTGCGCGGCCCATTGCGAGCATCTGCTGCTCGCCGCCGGAGAGCGTGCCGGCGAGCTGCTTGCGCCGCTCCTTGAGCCGCGGAAACAGCGTGTAGACCCGCTCCATCGAGGCTTTCGCCTTGCTTCTCTCGATGCGGAAGGCCCCTAACTCGAGATTGTCCTCGACATTCATGGTCACGAACAATTCGCGGTGCTCGGGAACGAGGCCAAGCCCCATGGCGACGCGGTCCTCGATGTCGAGCCGCGACAGGTCCTGACCTGCGAATGAAACGCGCCCTTTCAGCGGCAAAATGCCGATGATGGCGGAGAGCAGCGTGGTCTTGCCGGCACCGTTGGCGCCGACGATGGTGACGATCTGGTTCTGGCCGACTTCGAGCGAGACCGAGCGCACGGCCTCGACCTTGCCATAGGCGACATGGGCGTTGGCGACGGACAACAGCGCGCTCATGCCGCCACTCCGAGATAGGCCTTGATCACTTCGGGATTGGTCTTGATCGTGGCCGGCGTTCCTTCCGCGATCTTGGTGCCGAAATCGAGCACCACGATGCGGTCGGCGAGGTTCATGACGAAGCCCATGTCGTGCTCGACCAGCAGGACGCTCATGCCGCCGTCGCGCAGCTCGCGCAGCAGCGTCGCGAGCCGCTCCTTCTCCATGTGGCGCAGGCCGGCGGCCGGCTCGTCGAGCAGCAGCAGCATCGGATCGACGCACAACGCACGGGCGATCTCGACGATCCGTTGCTGTCCCAGTGAGAGCGAGCCTGCGAGCTGATGCATCTGCTCGCCAAGTCCGACCCGCTCGATCTGGCGGGTGGCTTCGGCGAGCAGCTTTGCCTCATCAGTGCGGTCGAGCCGCAGCATCGAGGAGATCGGCCCCGAATGGCCGCGCAGATGGGCACCGATCGCGACGTTTTCCAGCACGGTCATATCAGGCACCAGCTTGACGTGCTGGAAGGTGCGGGAGATGCCGAGCTTGACGATCTCCTGCGGCGGCGCCCTGTCGACCTTGTTGCCGAGCACGGAGATCGAGCCCGAGCTGGCCGACAGCACGCCGGTGATCAGGTTGAAGGTGGTGCTCTTGCCGGCGCCGTTGGGGCCGATCAGCGCGACGATCTCGCGAGCCTGGACGTCGAAGGAGACGTTGTTCACCGCGACCACGCCGCCAAATTGTTTCCGCGCCTTCTCGACCTGGAGCAGGACGCTGGATTGGCCGGGCGAGCGGGTGCGCTGCTCCAGTTTCAGCGAAGTGTCTGGCTTCTTGCCACTGGTACGCTGGGGCAGGAACGACATCAGCCAGGGCCAGACGCCGCCGGGTGCGAGCTGGAGCAACGCCACCAGCATGATGCCGAACACGATGGTCTCGACCTGGCCCGAGCCGGGCAGGATCAACGGCAGGTAGCTCTGCAGCACTTCCTTCAGGACCACGACCAGCGCCGCGCCCAGGACGCCGCCCCAGACATAGCCGGCGCCGCCGACCACGGCGATGAAGAGATACTCGATGCCCGCCTGCGCGCCGAACGGCGTCGGGTTCACCGCGCGCTGAAGATGGGCGTAGAGCCAGCCGGAGAGGCCGGCGAGCACGGCGGCATGGATGAACACCAGCATTTTCGCCCGCGGGGTGTGCACGCCGAACGCCTCGGCCGCGACATGGCCGCGCCGGAGCGCGCGGATGGCGCGGCCGGTGCGGGAGTCCAGCAGGTTCATCGTGAGCAACGCCGAGAGGATCACGGCAACCCAGATCGCGTAGTAGATCGAGCCGGGCGAGAGCATTTTGAACGAGCCGATCGACAGCGGCGGGATCGCCGAGATGCCGTCGTTTCTTCCCAAAAATTCCAGCTTGCTGAAGAGATAGAACAAGCCGAGTCCCCAGGCGAGCGTGCCGAGCGGCAGATAATGGCCGGAGAGACGGACGGTGACGAGGCCGAGCAGCACCGCCAGCAATCCGCTGACCAGCAGCGACAGTGGTAGCGTCAGCCAGGGCGACATGCCGTAGGTTGTCGACAGCACCGCGGTGGTGTAGGCGCCGAAGCCGACGAAGGCCGCTTGTCCAAACGAGGTCAGGCCGCCGACGCCGGTCAGCAGCACGAGGCCCATCGCGACCAGGGCCGCGAGGCCGATATTGTCGAGCAGCACGATCCAGAATGGGGGCATGCCCGGAACAAACGGGATCGCCGCCATGATCAGCGCGAAGATGAGGATGGGGAGCCGGCTCTGCATCTTGGCGTCAGTCCTTCTCTTCCTCGACCGCAGGCGCCGCGAGCGAGCGCAGCAGCAGCACGGGAATCAAGAGCATGAAAACGATCACCTCCTTGTAGTTGGAGGCATAGAAGGACGAGAACGCCTCGACGATGCCGACGACTAGCGCCGCGACGGCGGTGAGGGGGTAGCTGACAAGCCCGCCGATGATCGCGGCGACAAAGCCCTTCAGGCCGATCAGGAAGCCCGAGTCGTAATACAGCGTCGTGATAGGCACGATCATGATGCCCGACAGTGCGCCGATGACGGACGCCAGCAGGAAGGCGATCTGACCGGATAGCGTGGTGCGGATGCCGACGAGCCGGGCACCGAGCCGGTTCACAGCGGTCGCGCGCAGCGCCTTGCCGTAAAGTGTCAACCCAAAGAACAGCCACAGCCCGACGATGAAGGCGATGGTAATGCCATAGACCGTGATGCTCTGGCCGGTGAAGCGCAGCGCACCGCTGGTGAAGGAGCCGGACAGCACGGCAGGTCCGCGCTGGCCTTCGGCGCCGAAGAACAAAAGGCCCAAACCCTGAAGCGCGAGGTGAACGCCCACCGAGGCGATCAACAGCACCAGCACGGAGGTGTGCGCCAGCGGCTGGAATGCGATGCGGTAGAGAAACAGGCCGATCATCGCCACGATCACCAGCGACAGTGCGATGCAGACCGCAACCGGCGGCTTCTGAGCGGCGTAGTAGACGGTCAGCGCCAGCACGATGGCCGGCAGCACGATATTGGTGATGACGCTGCGCAGGATCAGGCGTCCGTGCAGCGCCTTGCGCGCGGCGAACAGGTCGAACGCGAAGGCGCCAATGCCCAGGGCGAGCGCGAGTTTCGCCGTACCCGGCATCTGGCCCGCGGCCAGCGAGGCATAGGTCAGCGCGCCATAGGTGACGAATTCGCCTTGGGGAATGAGGATGACGCGGGTGACGGCGAACACCAGCACCAGCGCCAGGCCGAGCAGCGCATAGATCGCGCCATTGGTGATGCCGTCCTGCAGCAGGAACAGCATGATGGTGGTATTCAAGACCGGACGCTCCCCCTCAAAGATTCAGGACCGGTCCCCTGATTGTGGTGGACGGTCCGCTCACAGCCATTGAACAGCGCTGACGATATTTGATATGGTCCATAACAATTATCAAATATAACATCAAGGGTGGCGAACGATCCTCCCGAACTTAACGGGATTGCGAGCATGAGGCGATGACCGTTTCCAAAACCGCTGAAAAGTCCTCTGAAAAACCCGCCGAGACCGCCAAGGGCCGCAAGGACGCGGCCGACGGGCCTGGTGAAGCCCTCCAGCTCGGCGAGCTCTCGGAGCAGCTCGGCTATGTCCTGAAGCGGGCACAGCTCAAGGTGTTCGAGAACTTCCTGCGCTGCATGGCCTCGCTCCAGCTCACGCCGGCGCAGTTCTCCGTGCTGCTGCTGGTCGAGAAAAACCCCGGCCGTAACCAGACCGAGATCGCCTCCACCCTCGGCATCCTGCGCCCGAATTTCGTGGCGATGCTCGACAATCTCGAGAGCCGCGACCTTTGCGCGCGGATCCGCTCCACCAACGACCGCCGCTCGCACATCTTGGTGCTGACCGACAAGGGCAAGGCCGTGCTGGCCCGCGCCAAGAAGCTCGTCGCCACCAAGCACGAGGCCCGGCTGAACGAGCTGCTCGGGCCGTCCAACCGCGAAGCCCTGCTCGGGATGCTCTCGAAGATCGCCAACGAGTTTTGACGGTTGATTGCCCGGCGACCGGGCATCAAACCCGGAAGCGCGGGCGGGCTGGCGGCGGTTATGCCGCAGAGCGAACCGGTCGGGCATGGCAGGTGTTTTCGCGGACAGGAAATGGCGCTCGATTTCCTCGGCGGGCAACGGAGGGCTGAACAAATAGCCCTGCATTTCCGTGCAGCCCTCCGCTGCGATCCGGTCCCGTTGCTCCTCGCTCTCCACCCCCTCCGCCGTCGTCGTCATGCCCATCCCGCGCGCCAGTGCCGCCACCGCCCGCACGATGCTGAGGGATGCCGCATTGTTTTCCACGCCGCTGACGAAAGACCGGTCGATCTTGATCTTGTCGAAGGGGAAGCATTGCAGATAGGTCAGTGACGAATAGCCGGTGCCGAAATCGTCCATGGCGACCTTGATGCCCAGCGCCCGGAGCTGGTGCAGCGTCGTCAGCGTTCCGTTCCTGTCCTGCAGAAACACGCTTTCCGTGATCTCGATCTCCAGCCGCCGCGGATCGAGGCCGGAGGCCGCCAGCGCGCCGACGATCACCTCCGTCAGGCCCGGCTGGCGGAATTGCACCGCCGAGATGTTGACGGCGACGTGCAGATGGTCCGGCCATCGGCTTGCAGTGCCACAGGCCTGCCGGATCACCCATTCGCCGATCGGCACGATCAGGCCGATCTCTTCCGCAAGCGGGATAAAGCTGTTGGGCGCGACCAGTCCGCGCCGGGGATGTCGCCAGCGGATCAAGGCTTCGAAGCCGCTGATCTCGCCGCCGTCGGTCTTCACGACCGGCTGGTAGTGCAGTTCGAACTGGCCGGCGGCAAGGCCGTTGCGCAGGTCCTGCTCCAGCCCGCGACGGCTTTGCGCTTCTTCGCCCATGGCCGGTTCGAAGAAGCAGTGCATGCCGCGGCCGTCGCTTTTCGCGCGATACAGGGCCAGATCGGCATTGTGCAGGAGTTGCTCGGGCGTCGAGCCGTCGCCAGGCGCAATCGCGATCCCGATGCTCGCGCCCGCAATGGTCTGGTGTCCGTCGAGCCCGAACGGAGCACTCAGCGTCCTGACAACGTCGCGCGCCAGCAGGTCCGCCTCGCTCGAATCGGAAATCGGCGTCTGGAGGATCACGAATTCATCGCCACCCATGCGCGCGACCGTATCGCTGTCGCGCGCGAGCTGCTTGAGGCGGCGGCTGACATCCTGCAGCAGGATGTCGCCGGCCTGGTGGCCCAGGGTGTCGTTGACGGCCTTGAACTTGTCGAGATCGACGTGGTGGATCGCGAACATCCCGCCCTGTTCGAGCGCCTGCTTGAGGCGCTGACCGAGCAGGGCGCGATTGGCGAGGTCCGTCAGCGCGTCGTAGTGCGCCATATGCGCGATCTGCAATTCCGCCTTGCGCTGCTCGGTGATGTCTTCGTGGGTCGCGACCCACCTGAGATCGGGCATCGGTCGGTGCCTGATCTGAAGGTTCGCCCGTTCTGCATCTCGACGATGCTGTCCATGGCCTCGGCTGACATGGCGACATCGGTCCGCCATTTGGCGTATTCCTCCCGCGTCATCGCCGGCACGCTGCCGACCTCGTAGCGTAGGTCGAGGATCTCCTGGAGCGGCGTGCCCGGACGAACGCGGTCGGGCGGCAGGCCGTACATCTCGATAAAGTGCGTGTTGCAGACCACCAGCCGATGGTCGGCGCTGAAGAAGCAGAGTCCGTGCGACATGTTGTTGATCGCGATGTCGAACTGAAAATTGCGCTCCTGCAACCGCCGACTGAGCTCTTCGCGCTCTGTAATGTCCTCGTGCGTCGCCATGCCGCCGCCGTCGGGCAGGGGATGAATGGTGTAGGCGATGATTCGTCCGTCGGCGAATTGCTGGACCGTCTGCTCACTGACGACCGAACCCTCGGTGCGGGCACGGACATAGGCGCCGGCTTCTCCGCCGATGCTCAGGCCCAGTTTGAGCCGATGCTCGATCAGGTCCTTGATCGGCGTGCCCGGGTGCACCTGGTCGGGCGAGAGCGCGTACATCTCGCGGTAGATCAGCCCGACAATTCGCCCAATTTCGCGACATGTTCCTGAAACTGCGGCGAACGCGAGGTTAAGGGCGGCGATGCCCGCCCCCTGGAAAAGAGGACACCGACGAGAATTCAGAGATCGTTAACCATGTCGTCCGCCGAACCGCGCGGGGCGCCGGCGGGATGGCGATGCCACCGTGTCAGTCGACCAGGATTACCCTGATGTCGTTCACATTGGTCAGCGTGGGCCCCGGCAGCAACAGGTCGCCCGTCGCCTCGAAGAACGTGGTCGCGTCGTTGTTGTCGAGATAGGCCTGCGGCTGCAGCCGCTGCGCCGCCATCTTCGCGAACGTCGCCGCGTCGATCAGCGCGCCGGCGGGATCAGTGGGATTGCCGGCACCGCCATCGGCGCCGTCGGTGTCGCCGGCGAGCGCGGAGATGTCAGGCGTGTCCTTCAAGAGGCCGGCGAGCGCCAGCGCGTATTCCTGGTTCGGGCCGCCGCGGCCATTGCCGCGCACGGTGACCGTGAGCTCGCCGCCGGAGAGGATCGCGACACGCTTGCCCTGCGCGCGGGCCTGAAGCGCCAGCCTGGCGTGATCGGCGGCAACGTCGCGGGCCTCCCCTTCGAGGTCGGCGCCGAGATCGATCGTCTCGTAACCGGCCTCATGCGCGAGTTTGACCGCAGCGTCGAGCGATTGCTTCGGACGTGCGATCAATTCGAAATGCGCGCGCGCGAAGGCGGCATCACCGGGCTTGCAGCTCTCGTTGGCGGGGTCGTCCAGCGCGCGGCGGACGGCATCGTCGATGTCGAGCTTGTACCTGGCGACGATGGCGCGCGCATCATTGAGCGTGGTCGGATCGGGCACGGTCGGACCGGAGGCGATTGCGGAGGGATCGTCATGCGGCACGTCGGAAATCGCAAGCGTCACGATCTCGGCGGCATTTTTGCCGGCGCGCGCCAGCCGCCCGCCCTTGATCCGCGACAGATGCTTGCGCACGACATTCATCTCGCCGATCGGCGCGCCGGAGCGGAGCAGCGCCTTGTTGACCGCCTGCTTCTGCCCGAAGCTGATGCCGTTGACGGGCGCGATCCAGTTCGCCGAGCCGCCGCCGGTGAGCAGCACCAAGAGCAGATCGTCCGGCCCGGCCTCGGCCGCGAGCGCCAGCGTGTCGGCCGCGCCCTTCAGGCCGGCTTCGTCGGGCACGGGATGACCGGCCTCGACCACGCGGATGCGGCGCGTCGGCACGCCGTAGCCGTGACGCGTGGTGGCGATGCCGACGAGGCGTTCCGGTGCGAGCCCGAGCGTGTCGAGATAATGCCGCTCGGCGGCGGCGGCCATCGCGGCCGCGCCCTTGCCGGCGGCGAGACAGATCACGCGTCCCTTTGGCGCGGGCCGCAGGTGCGGCGCCAGAATTGTGCTCGGATGAGCGGCGGCAACGGCGGCGTCGTAGAGCGCGCGGAGCAGGGGGCGTCGGTCGGTCATGACGAAGGGCCTTGAGCGGACAGGAAAGACTGGCGGCGAACGCGCCGCTCACCTGCCTACCGCATCATGCGCCAAAGCGTAAGCCGGCTTTGCCATCATTCGATTGTGCAATCGCGTGATCATAATCGCCGCGCAAGCAAAAACCCCCTGCGATGGTTCGCAGGGGGTTTCCGTCGTCGCGTCCTTGATGGGGCTAACCGCCGACGTCGGCGCTGATCACGTCTCCGAACAGCTCAAACTTCTCGCCTTTGAACTTCTCGAGTTGAAGCTGGCTGATCGGCGCGAAATCGGTCGGCGAGGTGTTGATCTTCACGCCCGGCAGCAGGGCCTCGGTGCGGAAGTCCTTCAGATTCGCCGCTTGCTTCATGACGTTCTCGCGCGTGAGATCGTCACCGCACTGCTTCAAGACCTGAACCAGGGTCTGGGCCACGGCATAGCCGACGATCGTGCCCTTATCGAGCTTGTCGCCCTCGGGGAAGTATTTGGTCATGAAGGCGAGAAAGTCCTTCATGCCGGCATCATTGGCCCACTGCGGATCCGATACGTCCTTCAGATAATCGGCCGAGATGATGTCCTGGCCGTTCTCGAAGCCGGCAGGCTTCATCACGCTGCCGACGGAGGCAGAGACGTTGTTGAGGAAGTGCAGCGGCTTCCAGCCGATCTCGGCGTTCTTCTTGATCGCCTGGGCTGCGAATTTCGGCGTCGTGATGTTCATGAAGACGTCGGCGCCGGTCGACTTCAGCTTGACGATGTGGTTGTCGATGGTCGGTTCGGAGGTCTCGTAGCTCTCCTCCACGACGATCATCGACGCGGCTTTGGCGCCGAGGCCGTCCTTCAGGCCCTTGAGATAATCCTTGCCGTAATCATCGTTCTGGAACAGCACGGCGATCTTGGCGTCGGGCTTGTTCTTCAGCAGCCACTTCGCGTAGATCTGCGTCTCGCTCTGGTAGTTGGGCTGCCACCCCATGGTCCAGGGGAAGTTCTGCGGATCGTTCCACTTGGTGGCGCCGGTGGCGACGAAGAGCTGCGGCACCTTCTTCGAGTTCATGTATTTGTGGATCGCCGAGTTCGGCGGCGTGCCGAGCGAGTTGAAGATGAACAGCACCTCGTCGCTCTCGACCAGCTTGCGCGCCTGCTCCACCGTTTTCGGCGGCGAGTAGGCGTCGTCGTAGCTGATGAAGTTGATCTTGCGACCGTTGATGCCGCCTTCGTCGTTGATCTTCTTGAAATAGGCGGCTTCGGTCCGTCCGATGATGCCGTAGGCGGAGGCCGGTCCGCTGTAAGGCATGATGTTGCCGACCTTGATCTCGGTATCGGTCGCGCCGGTGTCGTATTTCTTCTGGGCCGATGCAGTGGAGGCCGAGGCCGCAATGAGCGCGAGCGCCAGTGACGCGGCCGCAAGTTTGCCGGTGACAGCGGGCATTCCTATCTCCCTATTTTCTTGGTGTGTGTGCGTCCCTTTTCTTGTGTTGCCTGTTTTTGGTGACGCAGCCGCAATTCAATACGATTTACCTGATGCCTACAACAGAAAGCCCCTGCGGCGGGGTCGCGGGGGCTGCTTCTTTAGTAGTCAGGGGCGGCCGCGCGCTCGTGTGCGACTGCGAGAAGAGGCATCCGCTTGAGTTGATGAACCGATCAGGAGCGAGTTTGAGTTGCGCGGCTTCAGTGGTCGAGCTCGCTCGAGATCACGTCCCCGAACAGCTCCCACTTCTTGCCCTTGAAGCGCATCATCTGGAGCTGCTCGATCGGGGCGAAATCGTCGGCTGCGGTGTTGATCTTGATGCCTGGCAACAGCGTGTCGGGCTGGAAATCCTTCAAGGAGGCGGCCTGCTTCATGACGTTGTCGCGGGTGAGGTCGTCACCGCACATTTGCAGCACCTTCACCATGGTCTGCGCGGCGGCATAGCCGAACACCACGCCGGCATCGAGCTTGTTGGCCTTGGGATCGTATTTGGCGAGGAAGTTGTAGAATTTCTTCATGCCGTCATCGGCATTCCATTGCGGGTCGGAGGCGTCCTTGGTGTAGCTCGCCGACAGGATCCCTTGCGAGATCTCGAGCCCCGCCGGCTCGAGTACGCCGCCGACCGAGGCCGAGACGTTGGAGATGATGTGGACCGGATGCCAGCCGATCTCGGCCGCCTTCTTGATCGCCTGCGCTGCAAATTTCGGGGTGGTGATGCTGACGAAAATGTCGGCGCCGGAGGCCTTCAATTTCACAACGTGCTCGTCGATTGCCGGCTCCGACGTGTCGTAACCGTCTTCCAGCACGATCATCGAGGCCTTGGGTCCAAGGCCATCCTTCAGCCCTTTCAGGTAGTCCTTGCCGAAATCGTCGTTCTGATAGAGCACGCCGATCTTGCCGTCCGGCTTCTCCTTCATGATGTATTTGGCGTAGATGCGCGCCTCGCTGGCGTAGCTCGGCTGCCAGCCCATGGTCCAGGGATATTGCTTCGGATCGTTCCACTTCGAAGCGCCGCTCGCCACGAACAATTGCGGCACCTTCTTCTCGTTCATGTATTTGCGGATGGCGCCGTTGGTGGAGGTGCCGAGCGAGCCGAAGATCAGCAGCACCCCGTCGCTCTCGACCAGCTTGCGGGCCTGCTCCACCGTCTTCGGCGGCGAATAGCCGTCGTCGTAGGAGATGAACTTGATCTTGCGGCCGCCGATGCCGCCCTCGGCATTGATCTTGTTGAAATAGGCTTCCTCGGCCTTGCCGATCGCCGCATAGGCGGAGGCCGGGCCGCTATAGGGCATGATGTTGCCGATTTTGATCTCGGTATCGGAAGCGCCGCTGTCGTATTTCTTCTGCGCCAGGACCGGGCCGCTCATCGCAGTGCACAACGCGAATGCGGCCAGAACGCCCGCAACCTGAAATCGAACGGCAGTCATCTTTCTCCACCCGGAACGGATCGCCGCCGCATTGAACAAGATTGATGCGGGACGTCAACAAAAAGCCCCCGCGATTCGTTCGCGGGGGCTTCTCGATGTGTCGGACTATAGCGTCAGAGCGTCACTCCGTGGCGATGTCGCCGCTGATGATCTCGCCGAAGAGTTCCCACTTCTCGCCCTTGAAACGCTGCATCTGGAGCTGGGCGATCGGGGCGAAGTCGGTTGGGCTGGTGTTGATCTTGACGCCGGGCAGCAGGGTATCCGGTGCGAAATCCTTCAACGAGGCCGCCTGCTTCATGATGTTGGCCCGGGTCAGATCGTCGCCGCACATCTCCAGGACCTTGGCCAGCGTCGACGCCGCGCCGTAGCCGTAGACCATGCTGGTGTCGGACTTGTCGGCACCCGGCATGTACTTGTCGACGAACTCGTTCCACTTCTTCATGCCGGGGTCGTTGGCCCACTGCGGGTCCGTGGAGTCCTTGGCATAGGCCGCCGACAGCACGCCCTGCGAGGCCTCGAAGCCGGCCGGCTTCATCACGCTGCCGACCGAGATCGACACGTTGGTGAGGATCTGCAGCGGCTTCCAGCTCAGCTCGGCGGTCTTCTTGATGGTCTGGGCCGCGAACTTCGGCGTCGCGTAGATCAGCAGGACGTCGGGATTGGCCGCCTTGATCTTGACGATGTGACCGTCGATCGAGGGTTCGGACACCTCGTAGCTTTCTTCCATGATGATCATGGACGCGCCCTTGGCGCCCAGGCCGTCCTTGGTGCCCTTGAGGTAGTCTTTGCCGAAATCGTCGTTCTGATAGAGGATCGCGATCTTGGCGTCCGGCTTTTCCTTCAACAGCCATTTCGCGTAGATCTGCGCTTCGCTCTGGTAGGACGGCTGCCAGCCCATGGTCCAGGGGAAGTTCTTCGGGTCATTCCACTTGGTGGCGCCGGTGGCGACGAACAGCTGCGGGATCTTCTTGGCGTTGAGGTATTTCTGGATCGCGCTGTTCGAGGGCGTGCCGAGCGGGTTGAACACGACGATCACCTCGTCGCTCTCGACCAGCTTGCGGACCTGCTCGACGGCCTTCGGCGGCGAATAGCCGTCGTCATAGGTGACGAAGTTGATCTTGCGGCCGTTGATGCCGCCCTTGTCGTTGATCATCTTGAAGTAGGCTTCTTCGGTCTTGCCGATGATGCCATAGGCCGAGGCCGGACCGCTATACGGCATGATGTTGCCGATCTTGATCTCGGTATCGGACGCGCCGGTGTCATATTTTTTCTGGGCGAATGCGGCGCCGGAGGTGAGAGTGATGACCGCCGTTGCCGTCACCAGCGCAGCGGTTCGCAGTGTTCTTTCAAAAAACAATTCGGGTCTCCTTAGCTTAATCAACGGGTTGTCAGTTCTTTCTGAGCCGGCCGACGAGTTGCTGGCCCATGATCGCAATCTGCCTCGCGCCGTGCGGCACGAGGTAGATGACGGCGAACAGGAGTACGCCGAACACCGCGCCGGAGAGGCCCTTGGAGATGCCCTCCGCCATGTTCGGCACGAAAATGATGAAGGCGGCGCCGACGAACGAGCCGGGCAGCCAGCCGACGCCACCGACGACCATGCCGAGGAACAGCGAGATCGCCAGCGTGATCGTGTAGCTGTCGGGCGCGACGAACTGCACGGCGATGGCGCCAAGCGAGCCGGCAACGCCGGTGATGCCGGCGGACACGCCGAAGGCCAGCGTCTTGTACAGTGCGACGTTGACGCCCATCGAGGAGGCCGCGATCTCGTTGTCGCGGATCGCCATGAAGGCGCGGCCCGACCGGGAGCGCAGCAGGTTGACCGAGAAGATGTAGATCGCGAGCACGACGGCGAGCGAGAAGTAGTAGAGCCAGGTGTCCTGCGACATAGGCAGCCCGAACGGCGCGTCGGGCTTGGTGACGACGAGGCCCTGCACGCCGCCGGTCCAGTGCTCGAGGAAGTTCAGCTTCAGCAGCTGCGGCATCGCGGTGGCAAGCGCAAAGGTCGCGAGCGCGAGATAGACGCCCGACAGCCGCAGCGCCGGCTTGCCGAACAGGTAGCCGAATGCGAAGCAGACCGCGGCGGAAATCGGAATTGTCAGCGCATAGTTGACGTTGAAGTACTCCATCAGCACCGCCGACGTATAAGCGCCCACGGCGTAGAAGGCGCTCTGGCCGAGCGAGAACTGGCCGGAGCCGCCCGTCAGGATGTTCAAGGCCAGCACCGCGAGCCCGTAGATCAGGAGCATCGTCATCTGGAAGATGATGAAGTTCTTGACGAACACCGGCACGATCAACAGCACCGCCAGCACCAACAGAGAGGTGCCCGTGCCCAGCGTCATCGCCCGCTTCGGAACCGCCTCGACGGCCGGGGCTTCCGTGACGACGTCTTCTGCAGCGCTCATGATCAAACTCGCTTGACGATTTGCCGGCCGAACAGGCCAGCGGGTTTGACGACCAGGACGGAAATGATCAGCGCGAGCGCGATCGGAAGCTTCAGCTCGTTGCCGACGCCGGGAATGTAGGTGCCGGCGAGGTTCTCGAAGACGCCGACCAGGAAGCCGCCGACCACGGCGCCGAACGGGCTGGTCAGTCCGCCGAGCACCGCCGCGGCGAAGCCGTAGATCAGCACGCCGCCCATCATATTGGGCTCGAGGAACACGACCGGTGCGATCAGCATGCCGGCGATCGCACCGATCGCGGACGCCATGCCCCAGCCGAGCGCGATCATCCAGCTCGTGTTGATGCCGACCAGTCGGGCCGATTCAGGCACGGAGGCGGCCGCGCGCATGGCGAGGCCGATCTTGGTGTACTGGAAGAAGAAGTAGAGGCCGAGCAGCAGCAGCACGGTGACGCCGATCATGCCGGCCTGGTGGGTCGAGATCAGCTGGCTGCCGAGGAAGGGCGAGGAGCCGAACGGGGTCGGATACTGCTTAATGGTGAAGTCCCAGATCAGGCCGGCCGAGGAGTTGATGATCGCGAACAGCGCGATAAAGCCGGCGACGTTGGTCAGCACCGGCGCCTTGGCGAGCGGCTTGAACAGGATGCGCTCGATCGCGATGCCGCCGACAAAGGACAATGCCAGCGTGATCACGAAGGCAGCCCAATATGGGATGCCCCATTGCATCAGCTGCCAGGAGATGAAGGTCGAGAACATCGCCATCTCACCCTGGGCGAAGTTGAGATGGTCGATCGCCTGATAGATCATGACCACGGCGAGCGCCATGCAGGCGTAGATCGCGCCCGTGGCGATGCCGGCCAGCACTTGGTTGGTGAACAGCTCCATCGTGCCGGCTCCTCAGTAACCCAGGTAGGATTTGCGGATTTCTTCGTTGTTCGCGATGTCCTTGGCGTTGCCCGACATCACGATGCGCCCGGTCTCGATCACATAGGCCTGGTCGGCGAGCTCCAGCGCGAGCTGGGCGTTCTGCTCGACCACCAGGATCGACACCTTGTCCTCGCGGTTGATCTTGCCGAGGATGCCGAACAGGTCGCGCACCACCAGCGGCGCCAGGCCGAACGAAGGCTCGTCCAGCAGCATCAGCCGCGGCCGCAGCATCAGGGCGCGGGCGACCGCCAGCATCTGCTGCTCGCCGCCCGAGAGCGTGCCGGCCTGTTGGGTATGCCGCTGCTTCAGCACCGGGAAATGCGCATACATGCGCTCGATGTCGGAGACGATGCCGGCGCTGTCCTTGCGGGTGATCGCGCCGAGCTGGAGGTTTTCCTCCACCGTCATGGTGGTGAAGGTGCCGCGGCCCTGCGGCACATGGGCGATGCCGAACCGCACGATGCTCTCGGTGGAGCGGTTGTTCAGCGGCTTGCCGTCGAACTCGATGCCGCCGGTTGAGCGCACCATGTTGCAGATCGCGCGCAGCGTGGTGGTCTTGCCGGCGCCGTTGGCCCCCAGCAACGTGGTCAGCGATCCCTCGCTGAGCGAGAAGGACAGACCGTGGAGGGCCTGGACCTGGCCGTAATAAGCGCGCAGGTCCTTGACGTTGAGCAGCGTCGTCATTGGTCCTTGCTCCCGAGATAGGCCTTGATGACGTCGGGATCCGCCTGCACCTGGGCGGGCGTGCCTTCCGCGAGCTTCTTGCCGAAATTCAGCGCGACGACGTGGTCGGCGATCGACATCACGAGGCCCATGTGATGCTCGACCAGCAGCACGGTCATGTGGCGTTCGTCGCGGATGCGGCGGATGAGGTCGCCGAGCACGTAGACTTCCTCGTGGTTGAGGCCGCCGGCGGGCTCGTCGAGCAGCAGGATCTTCGGATCGGCAGCGAGCGCGCGCGCCAGCTCGACGCGCTTCTGCGTGCCGAACGGCAGGCCCGACACGACGGTGTGGGCGACGTCCTCGAGGTCGAGATAGGCGAGGATCTCGTGCACCTTCTTGTTGACGTCGCTCTCGCTGCGGCGAACCCAGGCCAGCCGCAGCGAGTCGCTGATGATGTCGCTGGAGGTGCGGGCATGGGTGCCGACGCGGACATTGTCCATCACCGACAAATTCGGAAACAGCGCCACGTTCTGGAAGGTGCGGCCGATGCCGATCTCCGCGATCCGGTGCGGCGGGCGCGTCAGGATGCTCGCGCCCTCCATCAGGATGTCGCCGGACGACGGCTGGTAGAGCCGCGAGAGGCAGTTGAAGAGCGTGGTCTTGCCGGCGCCGTTAGGGCCGATCAAGCCGAGGATCTGGCCCTTGTGCATGTCAAAGGACACACCATTGAGCGCGACGATGCCGCCGAACACGACGCTGACGTCGCGAACCGCGAGCAGGGGCGATGTCCCCTGCGCGAGCTGTGCCTGCGTCATCTCGTCTCGCCCACTGTGTTCAGTGAGCGAAGGGGCGATGTGAACCGCTCCCGATGATGACAAAGGCTATCTGATCCCCTCGGCCACACGCGCAACTTTCCCTCCTGATTTCAGCTTTTTGCTGACGTCTTTTTTGGAATGCGGCATCAGACCCCCGAGTGCCGCTTCGATGTTCCTTACCATCGCAAGCAGACGCGGTCCAATGTCGTTGATCAAACGCTCTTCCGTGAAGCGGAATGCGGGCGCGCCGCAATTGAATGCGTAAGGACCGGTTCCGTCGTTGAGTCTGAGCGCGACGCCGGCGGCGCCGATGTCGTCGTGCCAGTCGCCGACCGAAATCGCAAATCCATATTTCGCGACCGTCTCGCCGGAGCGTTCCAACCCGTCGCGCATCTTGGGCCAGCGGCTGCCGTAATGTTCGCGCAAGACACGAGACAGTTCAGCGCGATTGTCTTCGTCGAGTGCCCAGAAATAGGCGCGGCCCATCGCGCTGGTTGCAATCGGCACGCGGGAGCCGACGTCCAGTTGAACGCCAACCGTCTCGCTGCCACGGCTCTGTCCGAAATAGATCATGCTGTGCCGGTCGCGGCCGCCGATGGCGACGGCGCCGCCGGTCGCACGCATCATTTCCTCGCGAAACGGCTCGGACAAATGCCGAACGCCGAGATTGGACAACGCGGCGTAGCCGAGCGCCATCGCGGCCGGCGCAAGCTGATATTTCTCGAAGCGGGGAACCGGCGTCAGATAGCCGAGCTTGGTCAAGGTATAGGTCAGCCGCGAAACGGTCGGCTTGGGCAAATTGGTGCGGGCCGCGATTTCCTGATTGCCAAGAAGTCCGTCGCTGGGCTGGAATGCGCGCAATACGTCAAGTCCGCGGGAAAGCGCGACGACGAAATTCCGATCGGTCGCTGTCTTCTTTCCTGTACGCTTCATCCCTGATCTGCTTCTTGCGCGGAGTCGTTGACAAGCCACGTGCTTCAAAATAACCCTGCCGTCAAGATGCGGAATTAAATTCTGCAGTGCGAAATTGAACAAAGTTACCCCACCAAGGAGGGACACCGTGAGCGAAGTGGTCAAGCTTGAGCGTCATGACGAAGTCGGGATCGTCACGGTCGACAGCCCTCCGGTCAACGCGCTGAGCGCCGCGGTTCGTGGCGGAATTCTGGAGTGCATCAAGGCCGCGGTCGCCGATCCCGCCATCAAGGGCATCGTGCTGACCTGTGCCGGCCGCACCTTCATCGCGGGCGCCGACATCACCGAATTCGGCAAGCCGCCGAAGCCGCCCGCCCTTAACGACGTGCTTTCCGAGATCGAGAATTCACCGAAGCCGGTCGTGGCCGCGATCCACGGCACCGCGCTCGGCGGTGGCCTCGAGGTCGCGCTCGCCTGTCATTTCCGCGTCGCGGTGAAGGAAGCCAAGCTCGGCCTCCCCGAGGTGAAGCTCGGCCTGCTGCCGGGCGCCGGCGGCACCCAGCGCCTGCCGCGCGCGGTTGGACCGGAGCTCGCGGTCAAGATGATCGTCGG
This sequence comes from Bradyrhizobium sp. CW1, assembly GCF_023100665.1. NCBI lineage: Bacteria > Pseudomonadati > Pseudomonadota > Alphaproteobacteria > Hyphomicrobiales > Nitrobacteraceae > Bradyrhizobium > Bradyrhizobium sp. CW1. Next base: position 7,318,300 of record NZ_CP064684.1, on the reverse strand, counting down.
CGGTGATCCGATCGGAGCGGCGGAAGCGCTGAAGAACGGTCTGATCGAGGAGATCGTCGAGGGTCCGGCCGCCGGTGGCGAAGCCTTCGTACGAAAGCTGCTGGCTGAAAAGCGTCCGCTGCGCCGCCTGCGTGACGACGACTCCAAGATCGCGGCGGCCAAGGCCGACCGCTCGATCTTCACCAATGCGGTCGCCGCCATGACCAAGAAGTCGCGCGGCCTGGAAGCGCCGTTCGCGGCGGCCGACGCCGTCGGCTACGCCATCGACCTGCCGTTCGACGAAGGTCTGAAGAAGGAGCGCGAGGGCTTCCTGAAGCTCGTCGCCAGCGATCAGTCCAAGGCGCAGCGTTATGCCTTCTTCGCGGAGCGCGAGGCCAGCAAGATCGCCGGCGTTCCTGAAGGGACCAAGCCGCGGCCCGTGAACCGCGTCGCCATCCTCGGCGCCGGCACGATGGGCGGTGGCATCGCGATGTCCTTTGCCAATGCCGGCATTCCCGTCACCCTGATCGAGACAGGCGAGGAGCAGCTCAAGCGCGGCATGGGCATCATGCAGAAGAACTGGGAAGCGACCGCGGCACGGGGCGGCATCCCGGCGGATGCGCCCGCGAAGCGCATGGCGCTGATCAACGGCGTCGTGGGCATCGAGAACGTCGGCGACGCCGACCTCGTCATCGAAGCCGTGTTCGAGACCATGGCAGTGAAAAAGGAAGTGTTCGGCAAGCTCGACCAGTACGTCAAGCCGGGCGCCGTGCTCGCCTCCAACACCTCCTACCTGAACATCGACGAGATCGCGAAGTCGACCAAGCGTCCGCAGGACGTGCTCGGCATGCACTTCTTCTCTCCCGCCAACGTCATGAAATTGTGCGAGATCGTGCGCGCCGACAAGACCGCGCCGGATGCCCTTGTGACGGCGGTCTCGATCGCGCGCAAAATCGCAAAAGTGCCGGCCGTGGTCGGCGTCTGCGACGGCTTTGTCGGCAACCGCATGCTGGCCCAGCGCGGCAAGCAGTCCGAGAAACTGCTGTTCGAAGGCGCGCTTCCGCAGCAGGTCGACGCCGTCGTGACGAAGTTCGGCATGCCGATGGGGCCGTTCGCGATGGGTGACCTCGCCGGCCTCGACATCGGCTGGCGCTCGCGCAAGGACCGCGGCATCAAGTCGGAGATCGCGGATGCGCTCTGCGAAGCCGGACGCTTCGGCCAGAAGACCGGCAAGGGCTATTACAAATACGAAGCCGGCTCCCGTTCGGCGCTGCCCGATCCCGAAGTCGAGAAGCTGATCGACGAGACGCTGCTTCGTTTGGGCCGCAAGAAGCGCGTCGTCAGCGACGATGAGATCCTCGAGCGCATGATGTACCCGATGATCAACGAGGGCGCGAAGATCCTGGAAGAGGGCATTGCCGCGCGCCCGTCCGATATCGACGTGGTCTGGCTCTATGGCTATGGCTGGCCGATCTACCGCGGCGGCCCGATGTTCTGGGCCGACACCGTCGGCCTCAAGCACATCGCCGATCGGCTCTCCTTCTACGCCAAGGAGACCAACGATCCGAGCCTCGAGCCCGCGCCGCTGCTGAAGAAGCTCGCGGCCGAAGGCAAGACCTTCGCCTCGCTCGCGGCGGGCTCGAAAGCGGCGTGATTGGATTGGCGGTGGCTGTGATGTCTCGTCCCGGGCAACGCTCTCTCCGTTCCCTCCCCCGTTGTGGGGGAGGGTCAGGGACGGGGGCAGGCCCGGGCGCCGGCGTTTGTGGCCACCTCCTTCCCCAACCTTTCCCCACAAGGGGGAAGGGAGCCGGTCCGCTTGTGCCCACCTCACACGGTATCGTCGCGGCCGCCTTGCAGAGTAACGACCCCTAATGACCCATCCCGGCGAACAGTTTTATCCCGAGGGCGTGCGCTGGGACGACACCATCGTCCAGGGCACGCTGCCTGATCTGCTGGCAAAAGCCGCCGCCGAGTACGGCCCGCGCACCGCGCTGGAATTCCGCGACCATCCGATTACCTACAGCGAACTCGCCGCGATGGCTGAGCGCGCAGCCGCCGCCTTCCTGCGCGCCGGCTACGGCAAGAACAGTTCGGTCGCGCTGTTCCTCGGCAATACGCCGGACCATCCCGTCAATTTCTTCGGCGCGCTGAAGGCCGGCGCCCGCGTCGCGCATCTCTCACCGCTCGACGGCGAGATCGCGCTGACGCACAAGGTCTCCGATTCCGGTTCGCGCCTGCTCGTCACCTCTAACCTGGCGGCGTTGCTGCCGACCGCGCTGAAATTCCTGGAGAAGGGCCTGATCGACCGCCTGGTGGTCTGCGAGGACGATAATTGGGGTAAGGTCGGCACGCCGCAGGCTGCGATCCCCAGCGATCCCCGCATCGTCACCTTCAAGGCCTTTGTCGAGGGCGCCACCGCGCCGGCAGAGTGGCCGCAAGTGAGCGCCGACGATGTCGCGCTGCTGCAATATACCGGTGGCACCACCGGCTTGCCCAAAGGCGCGATGCTGACCCACGGCAATCTCACCTCGGCCGTGTCGATCTACGACGTCTGGGGCAAGCCGTCGCGCGCGACGCGTGGCGACGTCGTCGAGCGCGTGATCTGCGTGCTGCCGCTGTTCCACATCTATGCGCTCACCGTCGTGCTGCTGTCCTCGCTCAGGCGCGGCAATCTGATCTCGCTGCATCAGCGTTTTGACGTCGAAGCGGTGATGCGCGACATCGAAATCAAGCGCGCAACCTACTTTCCCGGCGTGCCGACGATGTGGATCGCGATCGCAGCCCTTCCCGATCTCGACAAGCGCGATTTCTCCTCGCTGGCGACGATCGGCTCCGGGGGCGCGCCGCTGCCGGTGGAGATCGCGAGTTTCTTCGAGCGCAAAGTCGGCAAGAAGCTCCGCAGCGGCTGGGGCATGACCGAGACCTGCTCGCCCGGCACCGGCCATCCGCCTACAGGTCCCGATAAGCCCGGCTCGATCGGCCTGATGCTGCCCGGCATCGAGCTCGACGTCGTTTCCCTGGACGATCCCTCGAAGGTGCTGCCGCCGGGCGAAGTCGGCGAGATTCGCATCAAGGGCCCGAACGTCACCAAAGGCTACTGGAATAAGCCCGAAGGATCCGCGGAGGCCTTCGTCGACGGCCGCTTCCTCACCGGCGACATCGGCTATGTCGATACCGACGGCTATTTCTTCCTGGTCGACCGCAAGAAGGACATGATCATCTCTGGCGGCTTCAACGTCTATCCGCAGATGATCGAGCAGGCGATCTATACCATACCAGGCGTGCACGAGGTGATCGTGCTCGGTATTCCCGACCAGTACCGCGGCGAGGCCGCCAAAGCCTTCATCAAGCTGAAGACGGATGCAAAGCCGTTCTCGCTCGACGAGCTGCGCGCTCAGCTCGCCGGCAAGCTCGGCAAGCACGAATTGCCGGCGGAGGTCGAATTCGTCCACGATCTGCCGCGCACGCCGGTCGGAAAGCTGTCGCGCCACGAATTGCGCCAGCGGCAGAAACCGTCACAATCCGCCCAACTTGCCACCCGACTTGCATCAGGAGATCGCGCTTGACCGACGCCGTCATCGTTTCCACCGCCCGCACCCCGATCGGGAAGGCCTATCGCGGCGCGCTCAACGCCACCGAGGGCGCAACGCTGCTCGGCCACGCCATCGGCGAGGCCGTCGCGCGCGCCAAGATCGACCCCAAGGAGGTCGAGGACGTCGTGATGGGCGCAGCACTCCAGCAGGGCGCGACCGGCGGCAACATCGCGCGCAAGGCGCTGCTCCGTGCCGGTCTCCCCGTCACCGTCGCCGGCACCACTATCGACCGGCAATGCGCCTCGGGCCTGCAGGCGATCGCGCTCGCCGCGCGTTCGGTGATCTTCGACGGTGTCGAGATCGCGGTCGGCGGTGGCGGCGAGTCCATCTCGCTGGTGCAGAACGACAAGATGAACGGCTTCCACGCGCAGGACCCGGCGCTGCTCGAGATCAAGGGCGAGGTCTACATGCCCATGATCGACACCGCCGAGATCGTCGCCAAGCGCTACGGCATCTCGCGCGAAAAGCAGGACGAATATTCGCTGGAGAGCCAGCGCCGCACCGCCGCGGCGCAGCAGGGCGGAAAGTTCAAGGATGAGCTCGCGCCGATCACCACCAGGATGGCGGTGACCGACAAGGCCACCGGTGCAGTCTCGTTCAAGGACGTCACGCTGTCGCAGGACGAGGGCCCGCGCCCCGAGACCACCGCAGAAGGCCTCGCCGGCCTCAAGGCCGTCCGTGGCGAGGGATTTTCGGTCACCGCCGGCAATGCCAGCCAGCTTTCGGACGGCGCCAGCGCGAGCGTGATCATGAGCGACAAGGAAGCGGCAAAGCGCGGGCTGAACCCGCTCGGCATCTTCCGCGGCTTCGTCTCCGCCGGCTGCGAGCCGGACGAGATGGGCATCGGCCCGGTATTCGCCGTGCCGCGCCTGCTCAAGCGTCATGGCCTGACCGTCGACGACATCGGCCTGTGGGAGCTGAACGAAGCTTTCGCGGTGCAGGTGCTGTATTGCCGCGACAAGCTCGGCATCGACCCCGACAAGATCAATGTCGACGGCGGCGCGATCGCGGTGGGCCATCCCTACGGCATGTCGGGCGCGCGCCTCACCGGCCACGCTCTGATTGAAGGCCGCCGCCGCAAGGCGAAGTACGCGGTCGTCACCATGTGCGTCGGCGGCGGCATGGGCGCGGCGGGGCTTTTCGAGGTGTTGCAGTAGCCGTCGTCCAGTAACCGTCGTCCCGGCGAAAGCCGGGACCCATACTCCGCAGCAGGAGTGTGGCACGCGAACAACAATGGCCTTCGCAAACCAACGAAGGCCGGTGGTTATGGGTCCCGGCCTTCGCCGGGACGACACATTCACAGGAGGATCCGATGGATCTCGCATTCACGAAAGAAGAGCAGGCGTTTCGCGAGGAAGTGCGGTCATTCTTCCGCGACAACGTGCCGCCGGATACGCGGCGCAAGCTGGTCGAGGGCCGCCACCTCTCGAAGGACGAGATGGTGACGTGGTGGCGCATCCTCAACAAGAAGGGCTGGGGCGTCAGCCACTGGCCCAAGCAATATGGCGGCACCGGCTGGACCTCCGTGCAGCACTATATCTTCAACGAGGAGCTGCAGTCCTATCCGGCGCCGCAGCCGCTCGCCTTCGGCGTCAGCATGGTGGGTCCCGTCATCTACACCTTCGGCAATGAAGAGCAGAAGAAGCAGTATCTGCCGCGCATCGCCAATGTCGACGACTGGTGGTGCCAGGGCTTCTCCGAGCCCGGCTCCGGCTCCGACCTCGCCTCGCTGAAGACGAAGGCCGAGCGCAAGGGCGACAAGTGGATCATCAACGGCCAGAAGACCTGGACCACGCTCGCCCAGCACGCCGACATGATCTTCTGCCTCTGCCGCACCGACCCGTCCGCCAAGAAGCAGATGGGCATCTCCTTCATCGTGTTCTCGATGAAGTCGAAGGGCGTCACGGTGCGCCCGATCCAGACCATCGACGGCGGCGCCGAGGTCAACGAGGTGTTCTTCGACGACGTCGAAGTGCCCATCGAGAACCTGATCGGCGAGGAGAACAAGGGCTGGGATTACGCGAAATTCCTGCTCGGCAATGAGCGCACCGGCATCGCGCGGGTCGGCGTCTCCAAGGAGCGGCTCCGCCGCATCCGCGATCTCGCCTCCAAGGTCGAATCCGGCGGCAAGCCGATCATTCAGGACGCGGCCTTCCGCGACAAGCTCGCGGCCTGCGAGATCGAGCTCAAGGCGCTCGAACTCACCCAGCTCCGCGTCGTCGCCGACGAAGGCAAGCACGGCAAAGGCAAGCCCAATCCGGCTTCCTCGGTGCTGAAGATCAAGGGCTCCGAGATCCAGCAGACCACCACCGAGCTGCTGATGGAGGTGATCGGCCCGTTCGCGGCACCCTATGACGTGCACGGCGACGACGGCTCGAACGAAGCCATGGACTGGACCGCCCAGATCGCGCCGAGCTATTTCAACAACCGCAAGGTCTCGATCTACGGCGGCTCCAACGAGATCCAGCGCAACATCATCGCCAAGGCGGTGCTGGGGCTTTGATCGTACACCATCAACACGCACTCACCGTCACGGCCGGGCCTGACCCGGCCATCCACGCCTAGCGCCACGAAAGAACGTGGATGCCCGGCATAAGGCCGGGCATGACGAAATCGATACCGGAGAGCAAAGAACATGGATTTTGATCTGAACGAGGAGCAGCGGCTTCTCAAGGAAAGCATCGACGGCCTCTTGACCGATTCCTACGATTTCGAGAGCCGCAAGAAGTACATGAAGGAGAAGGGCGGCTGGAGCAAAGCGGTCTGGGGCAAGCTCGCCGAGCAGGGCCTGCTCGGTCTGCCCTTCGCGGAGGCCGATGGCGGCTTCGGCGGCGGCGGCGTCGAGACCATGATCGTGATGGAGGCGCTCGGCAAGGCACTGGTGCTCGAGCCTTACCTCGCAACCGTCGTGATCGGCGGCGGCTTCCTGCGCCATGCGGGCAGCGATGCGCAGAAGGCCGCGCATGTACCCGGCATCGTAGACGGCAGCAAGACGCTCGCCTTTGCCCAGCTCGAGAAGAACTCGCGCTACGATCTCTTCGACGTCACCACGACGGCGAAGAAGAAGGGCGACGGTTGGGTCATCGACGGCGAGAAGTTCGTCGTGCTCAACGGCGAGAATGCAGATACCCTCATCGTGACCGCGCGCACTAGGGGCGAGCGCCGCGACAAGAGCGGCATCGGCGTGTTCCTGGTGCCGGCCGACGCCAAGGGCGTCGCCAAGAAGTCGTACCCGACCCAGGACGGCCTGCACGCCGCCGACATCACCTTCACCGGCGTCGAAATCGGTGCCGATGCCGTGCTCGGCAATCCCGACGATTCGCTCACGCTGATCGAGCGTGTGGTCGACGAAGCTCGCATCGCGCTCTGCGCCGAAGCGGTCGGCCTGATGGACGAATCGCTCAAGACCACGGTCGAGTACATCAAGACGCGCAAGCAGTTCGGGGTGCCGATCGGCTCGTTCCAGTCGCTGCAGCACCGCGCCTCTGACATGTTCGTCGCCACCGAGCAGGCGCGATCGATGTCGATGTTCGCGACCATGGCGGGCGATTTCCAGGACGCCAAGGAGCGCAGCAACGCTATTGCCGCGGCCAAGGTGCAGATCGGCAAGTCGCTGAAGTTCGTGGGACAGCAGGCGATCCAGCTCCACGGCGGCATCGGCATGACCATGGAGGCGAAGATCGGCCATTACTTCAAGCGCCTGACCATGATCGAGAACTCGTTCGGCGACACCGACTACCACCAGCGCCGCGTGGCGGACGGTGGCGGGTTGATCTAGCTACAAGGTCGCTGTCATCCCCCGCGCAGGCGGGGGATCCAGTACGCTGCGGCTTCTCGGTTCTAGCCGCGCCGTCTCTGGAATACTGGATCGCCCGGGTAAGCCGGGCGATGACGTCTGAACAAGTGGCCTCAACGGAGCCCAACAACAATGAAGAACACCCTCGTTCGATCTCACCGGCAAGGTCGCCGTGGTCACCGGCTCCAGCCGCGGCATCGGCCGCTCCTCCGCCGAGCTGCTCGCAAAGCTCGGCGCCAAAGTGGTGGTCTCCTCGCGCAAGGCCGATGCCTGCAAGGCAGTCGCCGACGGCATCAAGGCGGCCGGCGGCGAGGCCACCGTCATCCCCTGCAACATCGCGCGCAAGCAGGAGGTCGAGGCGCTGATCGCGGGCACGATCAAGCATTACGGCAAGATCGACATCCTCGTCTGCAACGCCGCGGTCAACCCGTATTACGGCCCGCTGCTCGACATCACCGACGAGGCCTTCGACAAGATCATGGGCAGCAACGTCAAGAGCAACATCTGGCTCTCCGCGCTTGCGATCCCGCAGATGGCCGACCGCGGCAACGGCTCAGTCGTCATCATCTCCTCGATCGGGGGCTTGCGCGGTTCGACCGTGATCGGCGCCTACGGCATCTCGAAAGCCGCCGACTTCGCGCTGTGTCGTTCGCTCGCCGGCGAATGGGGCCCGAAAGGCGTCCGCGTCAACTGCATCGCGCCCGGCCTCGTCAAGACCGACTTCGCCCGCGCGCTGTGGGAAGACGAAGCGAATCTGAAACGCCGCACGGCCACCACGCCGCTCCGCCGTATCGGCGAACCCGACGAAATCGCAGGCGCAGTGGCCTACCTCGCCTCCGACGCGTCGAGCTTCATGACGGGACAAACGATCGTCATCGACGGCGGCGTGACCACGGCGGCGCCGTAACTTCTGCTCTACTTGCAATTGTACGCCGGGCGCGCTTCACTTTTCCTCCGCTAGAGGGGGAGGGTCGCTTCGTGTTGCCCAGAGCGCAACGCGAGGCGGGGTGGGGTGAAGCCGCAAAGGCGGTATCGCTTGCGTCGACGAGACGGCTGCTGCTCATCAAGTTCGCGGATAGTCTGTCACCCCGCCCCGGTTCGCGTTCCGCTTCGCTGCATGCGAGCCCACCCTGCCCTCCAGGGGAGGGTGGGAGGACAGCCGTCTTGACCTTCCCGCCCTAATCCGCTCCCTTTGGCGAAACACAATAGCCCCTCACCGGACAACGCCGGGAAAACGCCAAAGAAACCCCAAGGTTTGCTTCCATGTCTTTCGTCCTCGCCATCGACCAGGGCACCACCTCCTCGCGCGCGATCGTGTTTCGCGGCGACATTTCCATTGCGGCGAAGGCGCAGGCCGAGTTTCCGCAGCATTTCCCTGCCTCGGGTTGGGTCGAGCACGAGCCCGAGGACATCTGGACCTCGACCGTGACGGTCTGCCGCGACGCGATCGCGCAGGCCGGCATCGGCGCAAAGGACATCGCCGCGATCGGCATCACCAACCAGCGCGAGACCACCGTGGTGTGGGACCGCGCCACCGGGCAGGCCGTGCACCGCGCCATCGTCTGGCAGGACCGCCGCACCGCCGACATCTGCGCCAAGCTGAAAGCCGACGGCCGCGAGCCCGTGATCTCGCAGAAGACCGGCCTGATCATCGACCCCTATTTCTCCGGCACCAAGGTCGCCTGGATTCTCGACCACGTCCCCGGCGCACGGGCGCGCGCCGCGCGCGGCGAATTGATGTTCGGCACCGTCGATTGCTATCTGCTTTGGCGTCTCACCGGCGGCAAGGTCCACGCCACCGACGCCACCAACGCCTCGCGCACGCTGCTGTTCAACATCCACACCGGCCAGTGGGACGACGAGCTCTTGGAGATCATCGGCGTGCCGCGCTCGATGCTGCCCGAGGTGAAGGATTCCTCCGCCCGTTTCGGCGAGAGCACGCCGGATTTGTTCGGCGGCGCCATTGCGATCTGCGGCATCGCCGGCGACCAGCAGGCCGCGACCATCGGCCAGGCCTGCTTCCGTCCGGGGATGATGAAATCGACTTACGGCACCGGCTGCTTCGCCCTGCTCAACACCGGCACCACGCCCGTGGCCTCGAAGAACAAGCTGCTCACCACCATCGCCTACCAGCTCGGGGGCAAGCGCACCTATGCGCTCGAAGGCTCGATCTTCGTCGCAGGTTCGGCAGTGCAGTGGCTGCGCGACGGCCTCGGCATCATCAAGCATGCCGCCGAGACCGGACCTCTCGCCGATCAGTCGGACTCCATGCAGAGCGTCTATCTCGTCCCGGCCTTCGTCGGCATGGGCGCGCCGTACTGGAATCCGCGCGTGCGCGGCGCCCTGTTCGGCCTCACCCGCAACACCGGCCCGGCCGAGCTTGCCCACGCCGCCCTGGAAAGCGTCTGCTACCAGACCTTTGATCTCTGGGCCGCAATGCGCGCCGACTGGCCGAGCTCGGAGGTGGCAAGCGTCGTGCTCCGCGTCGATGGCGGCATGACCGCATCCGACTGGACCATGCAGCGCCTCGCCGACCTGCTCGATGCGCCGGTCGATCGCCCCGTGATCCAGGAGACGACGGCACTTGGCGCCGCCTATCTTGCCGGCCTCGAGGCCGGCGTCTATCCCGAGCCGACCAAATTCGCCGATAACTGGCGGCTGGAGCACCGCTTCAAGCCCAACATGAGCCAGGCGACGCGCGAGCGGAAGCTTGCGGGATGGACGAGGGCGGTGAAGGGCGTGCTCGCGAGCGACGAGGGCGAATAACGGGCGCGCACGACGCGCCCAACAACAACAAACGGGAGAAACGACAATGAACACGGATTTCAACCGGGTCGTCCAAAAGCTCTGCGGCGCCGCGATCTGCGCCGCGCTGCTCACCTCGACCTCCCTCGCGCGTGAGAAGCCGGACCCGCTCGGCAGCGCGCGGCAGGTCAAGACCGACGTCGCCGGTCTCGATGCTCCCGCGCAGATTCTGGTCGATGTCTGGGGTATCCCCCACATCTATGCCGGCAATGAGCACGACCTGTTCTTCCTGCAAGGCTTTAACGCCGCGCGCGACCGGCTCTGGCAGATCGATCTTTGGCGCAAGCGAGGGCTTGGTCTGCTGGCCAAGGATTTCGGCCCGGCCTATGCCGAACAGGACAAGGCGCTGCGTCTCTTTCTTTATCGCGGCGATATGAATGCGGAATGGGCGGCTTACGGCCCCAAGGGGAAGACCTATGCGGAGGCATTCGTCGCCGGGGTCAACGCCTACGTCGCCGATGTGCGCGCGGGCAAGCGCCCGCTGCCGATCGAGTTCAGGATCGCCGGCACGATGCCGGATGCGTGGACGGCGGATGACATCGTCCGCATCCGCAGCCACGGCCTGACGCGCAATGTCGCCTCCGAGGTCAAGCGCTCCTTGGTCGCCTGCGCGGCAGGCCTCGATGCCGATCGGTTTCGCGTCAAGCTCGAGCCGGCGTGGACGACGAAAATTCCAGATGGTCTCGATCCCTGCAGCGTGCCGAAGGCGGTGCTGGCGCCCTACGATCTGGCGACGCGCCCGGTCGCCTTTGCCGCGCCGAAAGATCGCCAGGCCGCACTCGCGCACGATCCCGACAAGTACCTCACCGAGGCCGACCTGCAACGCGACACCATCGGCTCCAACAATTGGGTGATCGCGGCGTCACGGACCGCGACTGGGCGTCCGATCCTCGCCAACGATCCGCATCGCGAGCACAGCGTGCCCTCGCTGCGCTACATCGTCGGCCTCAATGCGCCCGGCCTCTCCGTGATCGGCGCGGGCGAGCCCGCGCTGCCCGGCATCTCCATCGGCCACAACGGCACCATCGCCTTCGGTCTCACCATCTTCAACGTCGACCAGGAAGACCTCTACATCTACGAGCTCAATCCGCAGAATCCCAACCAGTACCGCTATGGCGCTGGCTGGGAGGACATGCGCATCGTCCACGAGAAAGAGCAGGTGAAAGGCGAGAGCGATCGCGATCTCGAGCTGAAATTCACCCGGCATGGTCCGGTGATCTACGTCGACGACGCCAACAAGCGGGCCTTCGCCGTCCGCTCGATCTGGTTCGAGCCCGGCACCTCGGCCTATTTCGGCTCCTCCGACTACATGACCGCGAAGGACTGGAACGGATTCCTCGGCGCCATGCGGCGCTGGGGCGCGCCGTCGGAGAATCAGGTCTATGCGGACACCAAGGGCAATATCGGCTGGGTCGCCGCCGGCAAGACGCCGCGGCGCGCCAACTATGATGGCCTGATGCCGGTGCCCGGCGACGGCCGCTACGAATGGCAGGGTTTTCTCTCGCTCGACGAACTGCCCAAGACCTATCAGCCCAAGCAGGGCTTTCTCGCCACCGCCAACCAGATGAACCTGCCGGCGGATTATCCCGTCAGCGAGCGCAAGGTCGGCTTCGAATGGGCGGACAGTGCGCGCTGGCAGCGCATCACCGAGGTCCTGAAGGCCAACAGCAAGGTGACGCTGGCCGATGCCATGGATCTGCAGAACGACGACACCACGATGCTGGGCCGGCGGCTGGTCAAGCTGTTGCAGCCGCTCACTTCGGACGATGCCAACGTGAAGAAGGGCCTCGAACTGCTCAAGCCTTGGGACGCCCGTGATGCCGCCGACAATGCCGCTGCTGCGGTGTTCGAGGTCTGGATCTCCAATCATCTTGGACCGGTACTGCTGAAGACCACGGCGCCCAAGGCTGCCGACCTGATCGCGCCGGAGGCGTCCAGCATTTCGGCGCTTGTCGCCTTTCTGGAATCTCCGGACGCGTCGTTTGGCTCCGATCCCGCCACCGCGCGCGACCAGATCCTGCGCGACAGCCTCGGCGCGCGGTGGCCGATGTCACAGCCAAGCTCGGGGCCGATTCCTCAACCTGGCGCTGGGGCCGCCTGCACGTCGCAAAATTCGACCATGCTCTGATGCCGCTGGCCGACAAGGCGACGGCCGCTCAGCTCTCGGTCGGTCCGCTGGCCTACGGCGGCGCCGCCAACGTGCCGCGCGCGGCCACCTATCGCCGCACCGATTATCAGCTGTTCGCTGGCGCATCGTTCCGCATGGTGCTCGACGTCGGCAATTGGGATGCGAGCCGCACCATCAACACACCGGGCCAGTCGGGCGATCCCTTCAGCGGCCATTATCGCGACCTCGCGCCGCTCTGGGCGACCGGCCAGTATGTGCCGCTGCTCTACAGCCGCGCCGCGGTCGAGGCTGCAACGGCGGAGGCGATCACGCTGACGCCGCGGTGAATGAGGCGTATCCAGAAATCCCGCCGTCGTCCAGGCTTTCGCCAGGACGACCCGGAATGTGTTGCCGGCGTTCAGCTTCTAAGGGACGCATCCCATGATCCTCCCCGACGGCTATTCCGACATTCCCGCCAGCAAGATCGCTGCCGTCGTCACGCATCTCGAGATGACAGCGCGTCCGCCGCTGCGTGACAATCCTCTTGGCGCATGGACCCTGCGCAAGGTCGATACTCCCGCGCTTCATTGGTATCGCGACCTCCATCGCCGCGTCGGCGAGGAGTGGCTGTGGTTTTCGCGGGCGCGCATGAACGACGGCGAGCTCGCCGCAATCATCCATGCACCGGGCGTCGAGGTATATGCGCTTGTCGTGGACGGCCACGATGAGGGCCTGCTGGAGCTGGACTTTCGCGAGGCCGGCCAATGCGAGCTGGTGTATTTCGGTGTCACCGCAAAACTGATCGGCAGCGGTGCCGCCCGCTTTATGATGAACCGCGCGCTTGAGCTCGCATGGTCACGCGACCTGTCCCGCGTCTGGGTGCACACCTGCACGTTCGACCATCCGTCCGCCGTCGCATTCTACCAGCGCTCGGGCTTCCGTCCGTTCCGCCGCCAGATCGAGATCGCCGACGACCCGCGGCTCGATGGCACGGCGCCGCGGTCCGCGGCAAAGCATGTGCCGATCATCGAATAGGTAGCAGCTGCCTCTCCGCCGTCATTGCGAGGAGCCCTTGCGACGAAGCAATCCAGTCTGGTTCCGTGGGAGATACTGGTTGCTTCGCTGCGCTCGCAATGACGGAGTGTGGCGCTGTCGTCGCGTTTCATTGGGGCTACGCGTGGCGGGATCACCGGATCACGCCAACACTCGGTTCCGGAAGATCATAGGGAGCGAGACGCCGTAATCGCTCGGTCAATGGCTGCACGGGCGGAGCATACAGCTCTCCGTAGCTGGAGAGCAGTGGGAGGCTAGGCTCCCAACGATGGATGACGAACACCACGCGATACTGTTTCGCCGCGGGCAGTCTTTGCTTGTAGTCGGTCTCGATCACCGTCTCGCCATCCGCGGTCAGGAACGTTTCGTTCCACGCCATCTCTGCGTGGCCTTCCGGGTTGGACGGATCGATTTGGGTAAAATCATGAGGATTGAACCGCGCGTCCGGATTCGCCACGAGCACCTCGAGAATTACAGCGTCATCCATGTAACCTCGTAGATTGTCTTCCAATTTCCGCCGGTCCTCACCAGTCAGAGGCACTATTTCATCGCCCCTGCCGGCTTTCCGCAGCAGAGCGTTCACCTCTTCGCTGAAATTGGGGGGATCGTGTGAGTCGATCAATTCCCGGATGAAACGGGCATAGGCAGCATTATCAGCGCTGAAGGAGTAGGCGCCTAGGAGAGTGAGTGAGGGAGGCTGGTCAGCAGTCAAATCGCTCTGCTCCGTGCGGCGATGAGTCCGCGATACCCGATCATGCGAAGCTCGCTAGCTGTTGAAATTCACCGCCGTGGTGTTTGCACCGCAAAGCAGCACCGCGCCCCGCTCGCCGGGTGAGGGGCGATAGCGACCGGAGAGCAAGGCGGCAAATGCGGCGGCGCCGCCGGGCTCGGCCACCAGGCGCAGGCTCGACCACAAGGCCGACTGCGCCTGCTTGATCGCGTCGTCGGCGACCAGGACGACCCGCTCGACATGGGCCCGCGCAATCGGAAACATCAATTGTCCGACACGTCGCGGGGCGAGACTATCGGCGGCGATGCCGCCCGCCGGCGCATCGATCGGCGCGCCTGCCGCGAAGGCGGCGTGAAGCGTCGGCGATTGCTCGGGCTCGACCGCCACGATGCGCGTCCTGCCGGCGCTCCAGGCTGCCATGCCACCGATCAGGCCGCCGCCGCCGACTGCAACCAGCACCGTGTCAATGCCCGGTGCATCCTGCTCCAGCTCCATTCCGACACTGCCCTGACCGAGCAAGGTCTCGACCTGGTCGTAGGCATGCACCGCCATGGCGCCGGTCTGCGCGACATGGGTTTCGCTTGCGGCGAGCGCGTCGGCATAGCGGCTGCCCGCAATCACGAGTTTCGCGCCATAGCCTCTGATACGCTCGGCTTTGGCCGGCGAGGTGATGTCGGGCACGAAAATCGTGGCCGGGATGCCGAGCCGCTGCGCCGCATACGCCACCGCCGCGCCGTGATTGCCGCCCGATGCGGCGACGACACCGGCTTCCGGCAGCCGGCGCAACAGCAGATTGGCGAAGGCACCCCGCGCCTTGAACGATCCGGAATGCTGCAGCATCTCGAGCTTGAACGTGACGGGAGAAGCCGGCAGGCCAAAATCGGCGAGATCGGCCTCAACGAGCGGCGTGCGCCGTATGTGCGGACGGATGACGGCCTCGGTCGCCGCGATCCGCTCCCGATTGATGTCCATTGTTGCTGTCATGATGCCGTCCTTGATAACGCATCCGGCAGCCGCTGTCGCGGCGCCGTTGCATGCAGCGCAATGCTCCACTTCCATGATTTTGCTTGCGCCACTGCGGCCTTGCCGTGGAAACTGATCGGCCCTGCCTCGTCCAAAAGCCAGAGAAGAGCGCAAAACCATGTTCCTGATCGGCCAATATGATTCCCCCTTCGTCCGCCGCGT
This sequence comes from Bradyrhizobium sp. CW1, assembly GCF_023100665.1. Classification (NCBI taxonomy): domain Bacteria; kingdom Pseudomonadati; phylum Pseudomonadota; class Alphaproteobacteria; order Hyphomicrobiales; family Nitrobacteraceae; genus Bradyrhizobium; species Bradyrhizobium sp. CW1. The sequence goes on along the minus strand of NZ_CP064684.1, from coordinate 7,303,052 downwards.
CGCGATTGCGCTGCGGCTTTACGGCCTCGCCTTCGAGCACAGGCCGTGGTCGACCTTCGGCGACGCCGACAAGATCGCGCCCTATAATCCGCTGCGCCGCGTGCCGACGCTGGTGCTCGACAACGGCGAGGCGCTGATCGAGAGCACGTTCATCCTCGATTATCTCGACGAGCTCGCCGGGCCGGAGAAGGCGATGCTGCCGCGCTCCGGCGCCGAGCGCCGGCATCACTTGCGCATCTGCGCGCTCGCGTCCGGCCTCGGCGACAAGGCCGTGAGCCTGCTCTACGAACGCGTGCTGCGGAAGGAGCAGCTTACGCTATGGGTCGAGCGCTGCCAGGCGCAGATCGCGGACGTGCTGAAAGCGCTGGAGGCCGAGCGCGCCAAGGTGACCACGCCGTACTGGCTGGGCGAGCGCATCGGCCACGCCGATATTGTGGTCGCCTGCGTCGTCCGCTTCACCCGCGAGGCCCATCCGCAGTTGTTCGAGCCATCGCGCTATCCGGCGCTGTCGGCGCATGCCGACGCGTGCGAGGCGCTGGCGCCGTTCAAGGAGATTGTGCAGCCCCTGGCACCGCCGAAGGGGTGATCGCCGCTATGCGAACCCGACCTTGATCAGGATCGTCAGGAAGAGGCCGCCGACAACCGCGCAGACCGCGGCACCGATCAGCGGCCCCAGCGCGCCTCCCCGGCTTGCAGGCTCCAGCACGGCTTGTCCGGGCTGGTCCGGATCGTAATAGACCTGGACGCTCTTCCCAGGCCGATATTTCGCCGCGGCCTCTTCGGCGACCTCGCGCAGGCCGGAGATCATGGTGCCGTTCCAATCGACTTCGGTGCCGATGAAGTCGCGCTTGCCGACCCTGTAGGCGTAGCGCAGGTCGATCTGATAGCGGTGGACGAGCTTTGAAGTCGTCGGTCGATTGTCGTGCTCGGTCTTCTCTTCGATGATTTCCTCGATCACGTCGCAATGGGTGACCCTGCCCGACGCGGTCGGCCAGCGCAGGCTGGCGCTCGCCAGCCGGCGCGTCCGGACATAATCGGCGGCGAGGAACACCCCGCCCACGAGCACGATGATCGGCACCGCGAACGCGAACAGCGGGACGCCCTTGTCGGCGTAGAGCACGTGGCCCGCGAACGAATGCGCGGTCAGGGTGGCGGCGATGACGCCGAACACCATTGTGAACGCCACCAGGGCCGCGACGTTCTGCGCGGCGGCAGGCTCCAGCAGCGCCTCTGTCGGTTGCTTCGGATCGACATGGACCTCGACATGGGCGCCGACCGGATAGCGTCCGGTCAGTTTTGCGGCCAGGACCCTCGTCGTGATGACGGTGCCGCCGACAAAGATCTTGTCGCCTTCCAGCTCCTGGCCGCCGGCCTGATATCGATAGCGGATGATGGGCTTGGCGTCGTTCCGATCGTCCGAGGAATGCGCCGTCGGCTGGTCGACCCGGGAGACCGTGATGATGCCCTCCACCTTGTCCCAGCTCCGCGCCGCCACCATCCGGCCCCGCATGCGGATCAGATTGAACAGCGTCAATCCAAACAGCAGCACGGCGATGCCGGCGGCAATCTGTGTCCACATCAATTGTTGGGCGTTCAGCATCCGATTCCCCTGCGCTTCGGCGACGACCGCCATTGGTCGCGGCAAACGCGCTTTGCGTTCGATGCTGTGCGTTGCCCCAGCACATGCCAGGCATTGCTTCACCAATGTCGTCCTGGCGAAAGCCACGACCCATTGCCCCAGCGGGTCATTTGGCGAAGATTGGTCGTTCGGTATTGCCTGCGATGGCCACCAATGGATCACCCGGTATGGATGGCTTTCGCCAGGACGACAGCGAACGTGTGGCACGCGCCGTGATGGCGACTGGCGAGGGAGTATCAAACGGGCACGGTCGGCGATGATGGAATGTTACAGGTGTTTTGCCCGACGCCGCAAGCAATTTCGGTAATATCGAAAAATTATTCGGTGACACCGCAAAAATTATCGAGCTTTTTCAACCCCATGCCTACTGTGCATGGGGTTGATTTCTCGTTTTCTGTTTGGAGGGCGCCTAACCCGCGCCCGCGCGCTTCTTCTGCCAGACCAGGTGCACCGCGCAGGTGCAGCCCGGCGGATGCGACGCAAGCTCCTTCGACGTCTCGTCGTTCGCCGGCGTTGCCGTGAACGCCGCCTTGTCGCTCCCACCCTCTCGCGTCGGGATGTAGTTCAGAATCGGCGCGAGCCAGCGCTCGGTCTCGGCGACGCTCATGCCCTTGCGCGCAGCATAATCCTCGACCTGATCGCGCTCGATCTTGCCGACTCCGAAATAATAGCTCTCTGGATTGGCGAGATAGAGCCCCGACACGGAGGAGCCCGGCCACATCGCATAGCTCTCGGTCAGCTTCACGCCGGCGGTGTTCTCGGCATCGAGCAGCTCGAACAGCGTGGCCTTCTCGGTGTGATCGGGTTGCGCGGGATAGCCGGGGGCGGGACGGATGCCCTGATACTTTTCGAGGATCAACTCGTCGGGGGAGAGCGTCTCGTCCGGCGCATAGGCCCAGAATTCGCGGCGGACGCGGGCATGCATGCGCTCGGCGAACGCTTCGGCCAGGCGGTCGGCCAGCGCCTTGCACAGGATCGAGGAATAGTCGTCATTGGCCATCTTGAAACGGTCAGCGACCACATCCTCGCCGATGCCGGCGGTGACGACGAAGCCGCCGACATAGTCGGGCACGCCGGTTGTGGCGGGCGCGACGAAGTCGGACAGCGCGGCGTTGAAACGGCCCTCGCGCTTCTCGAGCTGCTGGCGCAGCGTGTGCAGCGTCGCGATCGTCCTGGTCCGGCTCTCGTCGGCATAGAGCACGATGTCGTCGCCCTGCGCATTGGCCGGCCAGAAGCCGACGGTGGCGCGCGCGCGGAACCATTTCTCCTTGACGATCAGGTCGAGCATCTTGCGCGCGTCGCCGTAGAGCGAGCGCGCAACTTCGCCGACCTTGGCGTCGTCGAGGATGGCGGGGAAGCGTCCGGCGAGCTCCCAGGTCTGGAAGAACGGGGTCCAGTCGATATAGGGCACCAGCTCGGCGAGATCGTAGTCGTCAAAGCTTCGGGTGCCGAGGAAGGTCGGCTTCACCGGCTTGTTCGCGGTGAAGTCGACCGGCACGCGGTTGGCGCGGGCGGTCGCCAGCTTCAGCCGCTTCTTGTCGGCCTGGGCGCGCATATGGGCGTCCGAGATCTTTGCGTATTCGGCGCGCACCTCCGCGGCATAGGCCTCGCGCCTCTCGGGCGACAGCAGCGCCGACGCAACACCGACGGCGCGGCTGGCGTCGTTGACATGCACCACGGGGCCTGCGCGATAGCTTGGGTCGATCTTCACCGCCGTATGCACGCGGCTCGTGGTGGCGCCGCCGATCAAGAGCGGCAGCTTGAGGCCTTCGCGCTGCAATTCTGCGGCGAAGAACGCCATCTCGTCGAGCGAGGGTGTGATCAGGCCGGACAGCCCGACGATGTCGGCCTTCTCCGCCTTCACCGTATCGACGATCTTGGCCGCGGGCACCATCACGCCGAGGTCGATGACCTCGTAATTGTTGCACTGGAGCACGATGCCAACGATGTTCTTGCCGATGTCGTGGACGTCGCCCTTGACGGTCGCGAGCACGATCTTGCCGGCGGACGAGGAGCCTTCCGTGCCGATGCCGTTGGCGAGATTGCGCGCCTTCTCCTCCTCCATGAACGGCATCAGCCAGGCGACAGCCTGCTTCATCACGCGGGCCGACTTCACCACCTGCGGCAGGAACATCTTGCCGTCGCCGAAGAGATCGCCGACCACGTTCATGCCGGCCATCAGCGGTCCCTCGATCACGTCGAGTGGCCGCGTCGAGGCCTTGCGGGCCTCTTCGGTATCCTGCTCGATGAATTCGGTGATGCCGTGCACCAGCGAATGTGACAGCCGCTTCGCCACCGGCCATTCGCGCCAGGCGAGATCGGCTTCCTTGGTCTGAGTCTTGTTGCCGCGGAATCTTTCCGCAAGCGCCAGCAGACGCTCGGACGCACCGGGGTCGCGGTTGAGGATGACGTCCTCGCACACCTGGCGCAATTCGGGATCGATATCGTCATAGACGATCATCTGCCCGGCATTGACGATGCCCATGTCCATGCCGGCCTTGATGGCGTGATACAGGAACACCGAGTGCATGGCCTCGCGCACCGGCTCGTTGCCGCGGAACGAGAACGACAAATTGGACACACCACCAGAAATGTGCGCGCCCGGCAGATTCTTGCGGATCCAGCGCGTCGCCTCGATGAAGTCGACGCCGTAATTGTTGTGCTCCTCGATGCCGGTTGCGATCGCGAAAATATTGGGATCGAAGATGATGTCTTCCGGCGGGAAGCCGACGCGGTTCACCAGGATGTCGTAGGCGCGCTTGCAGATCTCGGTCTTGCGGGCGAACGTGTCGGCCTGGCCGACCTCGTCGAACGCCATCACCACGACGGCCGCGCCGTGACGGCGGGCGATCTTGGCCTCGTGAATGAATTTGTCCTCGCCTTCCTTCATCGAGATCGAGTTGACGACCGGCTTGCCCTGCACGCATTTCAGGCCGGCCTCGATCACGGAGAATTTCGAGCTGTCGACCATTACGGGGACGCGGGCAATGTCGGGCTCGGCGGCGACAAGGTTGAGGAAGGTCACCATCGCGGCTTCCGAGTCCAGAAGACCCTCGTCCATGTTGACGTCGATGATCTGCGCGCCGTTCTCGACCTGGTCGCGCGCGACCTGCAGCGCGGCGGTGTAGTCGCCGGCGGTGACCAGCTTGCGGAAGCGGGCGGAGCCGGTGACGTTGGTGCGCTCGCCGACGTTCACGAAGGGAATGGCGTCGGTCAGGATGAACGGCTCGAGGCCGGAGAGCCGCAAGCGAGGTTCGATCTCCGGCACGATGCGCGGCTTGTGCGGCGCGACCGCAGCCGCAATCGCCGCGATATGGTCCGGCGTGGTGCCGCAGCAACCGCCGACGATGTTGACGAGGCCATCGCGCGCGAACTCGCCGACCAGGCGGGCCATGTATTCCGGGGTCTCGTCATACTGGCCGAACTCGTTGGGCAGGCCGGCATTGGGATAGGCGCAAACAAGCGTGTCGGCGACGCGGCCGATATCGGCGATATGCGCGCGCAGATCTTCCGCGCCGAGCGCGCAGTTGAAGCCGATGGTGACGGGCTTGGCGTGCTGGACCGAATGCCAGAACGCTTCCGGCAACTGGCCGGACAGCAGGCGGCCGGACTTGTCGGTGATGGTGCCCGACACCATCACGGGCATGTCGATGCCACGTTCTTCCGTGATCTCGGCGATCGCGTACAGCGCCGCCTTGGCGTTCAGCGTGTCGAAGATGGTCTCGACCAGCAGCAGATCGACGCCGCCGTCGAGCATGCCGTTGATCTGCTCGCCATAGGATTTGCGCAGGTCGTCGAACGTGACGGCGCGGTAGCCGGGATTGGACACGTCGGGCGAGATCGAGGCGGTGCGGTTGGTCGGTCCGATGGCGCCGGCGACGAAGCGCGGCTTGCCGTCCTCGGCCTCGACGCGGCGTGCGGCGTTGCCGGCGAGGCGGGCGCCTTCTCGCGCCATCTCGTAGACGATGTCGGCGAGATCGTAATCGGCTTGGGCAATCGAGGTCGTGGAGAAGGTGTTGGTCGCGACGATGTCGGCGCCGGCGCGCAAGTAAGCGGCGTGGATGTCCTCGATCGCCTGCGGTTGGGTCAGGATCAAGAGGTCGTTGTTGCCGCGCAAATCGCGATGGAAGTTCTTGAATCGCTCGCCGCGGAAGGCGGCCTCGTCGAACTGGAGATTCTGGATCATCGTGCCCATGGCGCCGTCGAGCACGAGAATGCGCTCGCGCGCGGCGTTGAGCAGGGCGGTTCGCTTGGGAGAGGTGGATACGGTCATGGTGTCTTAAGCCGCCTTCTGCGCGCTCTTGGCGCGGATGCCGAGCAAATGGCTGATCGCGAACACGAGATCGGCGCGGTTCATGGTGTAGAAATGGAAGGTGTCGACGCCGTGCTTGGCCAGCTTCTGCACCTGGCCGGCCGCGACGGTCGCCGCCACCAGCTTGCGGGTCTCGGCGTCTTCGTCGAGCCCCTCGAATTTCGCGGCGAACCAGTCCGGCACGGAGGTGCCGGCGCGGGTGACGAAATTGCGAGCCTGCTTGAAATTATGCATGGGCATGATGCCCGGCACGATCGGGATGTTGATCCCGCGCGCGCGCACGCGGTCGAGATAGCGGAAATAGAGGTCGTTATCGAAGAACACCTGCGTGATCGCGCGGGTCGCACCTGCATCGACCTTGGCCTGCAGCGTGTCGATGTCATCGTCGAAGTCGCGCGCCTCGGGATGCTTCTCAGGGTACGCCGAGACCGACACCTCGATATCGCCGTGCCGCTTCTTGATGCCGGCGACGAGGTCGGCGGAGCTCTGGTAGCCATCGGGATGGCTAGAATAGGCCGTGCCAATGCCGCCCGGGGGATCGCCGCGCAGGCCGACGATGTGGCGGACGCCGACCTCGTGATAGCGGTCGACGATCTCGTCGATCTCCCCGCGGGAGGCGCCGACGCAGGTCAGATGCGCGGCCGGCAGCAGCGCGGTTTCTTTCAGGATGCGCGAGATGGTCGCGTGGGTCCGCTCACGGGTCGAGCCGCCGGCGCCATAGGTCACCGAGACGAATTTCGGGTCGAGCGGGGCCAGCCGGTTGATGGTGTCCCAGAGATTGCGCTCCATATCTTCGGTCTTGGGCGGAAAGAACTCGAAGGAAATCGCAGGCCGCTTCAGGTACCCGTCTTGCCCGCCGGTGTGGGCAGGCATTGTCGCGTCAGTCATGGGCACCACTCACTCTCCAAGGGCGCGCCGGGTCGTTGGCGGCCGGCGGTCAGGTCTAGATTGCGAAAGGCCAAGATAAGCCAAAGCGGCCGCATCCGACAGCCCATCGGTAATGGGAAGTGGCCCACTTTGGCGGTGTTGGCATAAAATATTCGGTGATCTAGAATCGAAGTGGGAAGCTCGGTTTGGTATAAAAAGATAAATATACCAGCCAAGTAGGGAGAACTTGCGGATTAACTGGCGCAATATATTGAGTGGGCAATATGAAAGTCATGTTGCCAGATTGATCATTGTCCCAACGCCGCGGCGCGGGTCCGGAGCGCGCGGGCCCTGGCCTGCACGTCAGATCTGCGCGCCCTCCCATTGCCGCCGCGCTGCCCTCCACTACGTTAGCGCGCCATGATCCCGCTCTCAGTCCTCGACCTCTCCGTCGTCACCACCGGCACAAAGCCCGCCGCGGCGCTGCGCAACAGCATCGACCTGGCGCGCCATGTCGATGGGCTCGGCTATGTCCGCTATTGGCTCGCCGAGCATCACAACCTCGCCTCCGTCGCGAGCCCGGCGCCCGACGTGATGATCGGGCAGATCGCGGCGGTGACCAAGCACATCCGCGTCGGCTCCGGTGGCGTGATGCTGCCCAATCACGCGCCGCTGGTCGTGGCCGAGCGCTTCAAGATGCTGGAGGCGCTGTTTCCGGGCCGCATCGATCTCGGCCTCGGCCGCGCCCCTGGCACCGACGGCGCCACGGCCTATGCGCTGCGCAGCCGGCTCGACCGTCGCGAAGGCGACGATTTCCTCGAGCGGCTGCACGAATTGATCCTGTGGCAGACCCGGGAATTCCCCTCGGGCCATCCCTATCACAACGTCGTTGCGATGCCCGACGATACGCCGTTGCCGCCGATCTGGCTGCTCGGCTCCAGCGATTATTCGTCGGAGCTCGCCGCGCAAATCGGCATGGGGTTCGCATTCGCCCATCATTTTGCGTCCCACGATGCGATCGATGCGATGGTGCATTATCGCAATCGTTTTCAGCCCTCGGCCTGGAGTGCGAGCCCGCGCGCGATCCTCGCGGTCGCCGTCATTGCGGCCGACACGGATGACGAAGCCGAAAAGCTCGCCGCGTCTTTCGACCTCAACCGCCTGCGCCGGGACCGCGGCCAGTATCTTCCGTTGCCGAGCGTCGAAGAGGCGCTGGCCTATCCCTATACCGACTCGGAGCGCGCCTCGATGCGGCGCAACCGTTCCCGTCTGTTCGTCGGCAGCCGGGCAACCGTGCAGAAGACGCTGCAGCCGTTGATCGATGCGAGCAAGCCGGACGAGTTGATGGTGATTACCGCCGTGTACGATCACGAGGCACGAAAGAAATCATATTCGCTGCTGGCGGAGGCGTTCGGGCTTAAGGCGGTCGGATAAGGCTCTGGTGCTCCGGCTCGCGCTTCGCGCGTCCGGGACACGAATCTATTCCATCGTCGCGCGGAACGGGTGCCCCGGATACACGCCAACGATGCGGAATTCGCGTGAGAAGAATTTCAGCTCCTCGATCGCGAAAGCGAGGCCCTTGTCCGCGGGGTGGCCGTCGACGTCGGCATAAAACTGCGTGGCGAAGAAATTGCCGTCGACCATATAGCTCTCGAGCTTGGTCATGTTGACGCCGTTGGTGGCAAAGCCACCGAGCGCCTTGTAGAGCGCGGCGGGCAAATTGCGCACCCGGAACACAAAAGTCGTGACCAACGGACCGGAGCCCTGTGCGGCCCATTTCGGTTCGCGCGCGAGCACCACGAAGCGCGTGGTGTTGTGGGCCTCGTCCTCGATGTCCTCCGCGAGGATGTCGAGGCCGTAGATCTGCGCGGCGAGGCGCGAGGCGATCGCGGCGACGGACTTGTCGTTACGCTCGGAAATGTCGCGGGCGCTGCCGGCGGTGTCGGCGTGCACGATTGGCTTGATGCCAAGCTTGCGAATGATGCGCCGGCATTGGCCGAGCGCGTGCACGTGGCTCTCGACGCTCTTGATGTCCTCGAGCCTGGTCCCCTTCACCGCCATCAGCTGATGCCGGACCGGCAGAAACCATTCGCCGATGATGAAGAGGCCGGAGGCCGGCAGCAAATGATGGATGTCGGCGACGCGGCCTGCGACCGAATTCTCGATCGGAATCATGCCGAGATCGGCTTCGCCCGACGAGATCGCCGACAAGGCGTCCTCGAAGGTGGCGCAGGGCATCGGCTCGGCGTCGGGATAGGCCTCGACGATGGCGATGTGCGAATTGGCCCCAGGCTCGCCCTGGAATGCGATTTTCAGCTTGCTCATGCTCGGCCTTGTAACAGCGGCTCAGGATTTGGAAAGGATGCTGCGGGCGGTTTCCAGGTCCGCCGGCGTGTCGACCCCGCGGGGCACGGTATCGACAATGGTGAAGTCGATGCGCATTCCGGCCTCGAGCGCCCGGAGCTGCTCGAGCTTCTCCTGCAATTCCAGCGGCGACGGCGGAAGCCGGACGTAGCGCTCCAGCGCGGCACGGCGATAGGCATAGAGACCGATATGGTGGTAGCGCGGTCCGTCGCCGGTCGGCGCGGTTGCGCGGGTGAAATAAAGTGCGCGCATGCGTCTGCCGCCGAGCGAGGTTCCGATCGCCTTCACGACGCTCGGCGCGAGGTCCTCCTCCTCGGTGTGGATCTGCGACGCCAGCGTTGCGATATCCACGGCGGGGTCTTGCAGCGGCGGCAACACCTCGCGGATGTTGTCGATCGTGATGGTCGGGAAATCGCCCTGCAGATTGACCACGATCTCGGCTTTGCCGTCCGGATCGAGCTTCTGCATGGCCTCGTGGATGCGGTCGGAGCCGGACGGATGCTCCGGGCGGGTCATCACGGCCTCGCCACCATGGGCGGTCACGACGGATGCGATCTCCGCGGTGTCGGTTGCGACCGCGACCCGGCCTATCCCGGCCGCTTCGGCACGGCGCATCACGTGCACGATCATCGGCTGCCCCGCGATATCGGCTAGCGGCTTGCCGGGCAGGCGGGTGGCGGCCATGCGGGCCGGAATCAGCACCAGGATGCGGGGATCGATCATCGGTTCAAAGGCCTGGAAACGGGGCGTTTTCCGCGCCGGGAAATGGGGTGGGGACGGGGGTGAAGCCCGCTCGCTTATACGGGTTGCCAGACCCCGGGCAAACCGATATCTCAATGGCAAAACTCGGGGAAACAGTAAGGAACGTTGATTCTCCGAGGCTCGTCCTGGCGGCCGCACTGGGCCGCTCGATCCTTCTTGCGGTGTGGGGCCTGGCCGGAAATGGACTCTTTCGAACTGAACAAGATTCTCGGTGCCGTGCTCGGCACCTGTCTCCTTCTGCTGGTGACGAGCTTCACCGCCAGTGCGCTGTTCTCGCCCAAGATGCCGGAGAAGCCGGGCTTCGAGATCGCCGTGAAGGAAGACGCCGGCCACGGCAAGGAAGGCGGCGCTGCCGCCGCGGCTGCCGAGCCGATCGAAAAGCTGCTCCAGACCGCCTCGGTCGAGAAGGGCGCCGCCGCTGCCAAGAAGTGCGGCGCTTGCCACACCTTCGAGAAGGGCGGCCCGAACCGTGTCGGTCCGAACCTCTATGGCGTCGTCGGCGACCATGTTGGCGAGGGCCGCGGCGGCTTCAACTTCTCGGCCGCGATGAAGGCCAAGGGCGGCACCTGGGACTTCGATGCGCTCAACAAGTTCATCGCCAATCCCAAGGCAGCTGTCCCGGGCACCGCGATGGGCTTTGCTGGCATCCCGAAGGATAGCGAGCGTGCCGACGTGATCGCTTACCTGAACAGTCTCTCCGACAGCCCGAAGCCGCTGCCGACCGCGGCGAAGTAAGGCCTATCGACTTCGATCTTAGTACGCGGCCAGGCTGAAAAGCCTGGCCGTTTGCTTATCCGGGCCTCGCGGCGTTGTTATCGGGGCGTTTGGCCGCAGCGATCGGCCAGCTGGCCCTCCAAGATGAGGAAAAAGCAACATATTCCGTCGAAACCTCGCCTATATTGGGAACTTAAAGGAGTAGCCTCCTTCAAGACAGGAATGTTGATTTGGCCCTTACCCGACGCGATCTCCTGCTCACCGGCACTGCTGCCGCAACGCTCCCCGCCCTTGGTTCCGTAGGGGGCCTTTCCGGCGTCGGCGTGGCACACGCGCAATCCGCCAACGAGCCCACCTGGCGGCACGCGCTGTCGCTGTTCGGACAGATCAAATACCCGGCGGATTTCAAGCGCTTCGACTACGTCAATCCGGAAGCGCCCAAGGGCGGCGTCGCGCGCCAGATCGCCGTCGGCACATTCGACAATTTCAACATCGTCGTCTCCGGTGTGAAGGGGCAAGTCGCCGGTGCCGTGGCGTTCATCTACGAATCCCTCACGACGGCCTCGCTTGACGAAGTCTCGACCGAGTACGGCGCGCTGGCCGAGGCCGTCAGCCATCCGGATGATTTCTCCTTCGTGACTTACCGCTTGCGGCCGCAAGCCAAATGGCACGACGGCAAGCCGGTAACCGCGGATGACGTGATCTTCTCGCTCGATTCCTTCAAGAAGCACCACCCGCAGTACTCGGCCTATTACAGCCATGTGACGAAAGCCGAGAAGGTCGGCGAGCGCGAGGTAAAATTCGTGTTCGACGCGCCGGGCAACCGCGAACTGCCGCAGATCGTCGGGCAGCTCACGGTCCTGCCGAAGCATTGGTGGGAGGGCACGGATGCGCAGGGCCGCAAGCGCGATGTCTCCGCCACCACGCTTGAAGTGCCTCTAGGTTCCGGCCCCTATCGGGTCAAGGAATTCGTTGCCGGGCGGTCGATCGCGCTGGAGCGCGTCAAGGATTATTGGGGGCGCGACCTCGCCGCCAATGTGGGCCGCAATAATTTCGACGAGCTGCGCTATGAGTATTTCCGCGACGCCACCGTGGCGATTGAGGCATTCAAGGCCGATCAGGTCGATTGGCGCACCGAGAACAGCGCGAAGAACTGGGCGACAGCCTACGATTTCCCGGCCGTCACCGAAAAACGCGTGATCCTCGAGGAGTTCGCCAATCGCAGCTCGGGCGTCATGCAGGCCTTCGTGCCGAACCTGCGCCGCGCCAAGTTTAAGGATCCGCGCGTGCGACGCGCGCTCAATTACGCGTTCGACTTTGAGGAGATGAACAAGCAGATCTTCTACGGCCAGTACAAGCGCATCAGCAGTTATTTCGACGGCATCGATGAGCTGATGGCGACCGGGTTGCCGCAGGGCAAGGAGCTCGAGATCCTCGAGACAGTCCGCGCCGAGGTCCCGCCCGAAGTCTTCACCACGGCCTACACCAACCCGGTCGGCGGCAGTCCGGAAGCCGTTCGCGACAATCTGCGCGAGGCGCTGCGCCTGTTCAAGGAAGCTGGCTACGAGGTGCGCGAGCGCAAGCTGATCGACGTCAAGACGGGCGCCCAGTTCTCCCTTGAATTGCTGAACTCGGATCCAAGCTTCGAGCGGATCACGCTGTTCTACAAGCCGTCGCTGGAACGGCTCGGCATTGCTGTCAGCGTGCGGACGGTGGATCCCACTCAGTACGAGAACAGGACGCGCGAGTGGGATTTCGACATCGTCACTAACTCCTGGGGCGAGTCGCAGTCGCCGGGTAACGAGCAGCGCGAATTCTGGTCCTCGAAGACGGCTGACATCGCCGGTTCACGCAACATCACCGGCATCAAGAATCCGGCGGTCGACAAGCTGATCGAGCGGGTGATCTACGCCAAGGGTCGCGACGATCTCGTCGCGGCAACCAAGGCACTCGACCGCGTGCTGCTGTGGAATCACTACGTCGTACCGCAGTGGACTTATACGAAGGTGCGCACCGCGCGCTGGGATCGGTTCGGCCGGCCGGCGGAATTACCCAAATACGGTCAGTCCGGCTTCCCGTTCATTTGGTGGTACGACGCGGACAAGGCGGCGCGGATCGCAAAGAAGCCGTGAAGGGCATTTCTCGCATGGCGCAGCTTTCACGCCGGCATGTGCTGGCCTTGGGTGCCGGTGGCGCGTTCAGCGCCGCCTGGCTCCGGGGCGCGACAGCGTCCGAGATGCCTGCAGAGGCCCACGGCATGTCGGCCTTCGGCGACCTCAAATATCCCGCCGACTTCCATCACTTCGACTACGTCAATGTCGACGCGCCGAAGGGCGGCACCTTCTCGCTTATCCCGTCGGTGCGCGCGTACAACCAGTCCTACCAGACCTTCAACTCGCTCAATGCCTTCATCCTCAAAGGCGATGGCGCGCAGGGCATGGACATGACTTTTGCGCCGCTGATGGTGCGAGCCAATGACGAACCGGACGGGATGTACGGGCTTGCCGCCAAGTCTGTAAATATATCGGCAGACAGGCTGGTCTATCGCTTCACCATGCGGCCAGAGGCGAAATTCCATGACGGCACCAAGCTTACCGCTCACGACGCGGCGTTTTCGCTGACGTCGCTGAAGGCCAAGGGGCATCCGCTGATCATCGTGCAGATGCGCGACATGGTCAGCGGGGAAGCCGTTGACGATGCGACGCTGGTCGTCACCTTTGCCAAGGGACGCGCGCGTGACGTGCCGCTCTATGTGGCGAGTCTGCCGATCTTCTCGAAAGCATATTATGCCTCTCGCGCTTTCGACGAAACATCGCTCGATATCCCGTTGGGCTCGGGCCCGTACAAGGTCGGCAAGTTCGAGGTCAACCGCTACATCGAATACGAACGCGTCAAGGATTGGTGGGCTGCCGACCTGCCCCCCTGTCGTGGCAGCTACAATTTCGACGTCGTGCGCTACGAATTCTACCGCGACCGCGATGTCGCTTTTGAAGGTTTCACCGGCAAGAACTATCTCTACCGCGAAGAGTTCACCGCTCGTATCTGGGCGACCCGCTATGACTTCCCCGCGGTCAAGGAGGGTCGCGTCAAGATGGAGGTCGTGCCCGACGACACGCCGTCCGGCGCGCAAGGATGGTTCATCAACACGCGGCGCGAAAAATTCAGGGATCCTCGCGTGCGTGAGGCACTGATCGACGCCTTCGACTTCGAGTGGACCAACAAGACCATCATGTACGGTGCTTATGCCCGCACGGTATCGCCATTTCAGAACTCGGACCTCATGGCGAGCGATGGGCCTCCGCCGCCGGAAGAGCTGAAGCTGCTGGAGCCGTTTCGCGGCCAGGTTCCGGACGAGGTGTTCGCCGCACCGTTCACGCCGCCCGTCTCCGACGGCTCCGGGCAGGATCGCAGCCTGTTGCGCAGGGCGCAGCGATTGCTGAGCGAGGCCGGCCTGCCGATCAAGGACGGCAAGAGGATGCTGCCGAACGGCGAGATCTTCAGGATCGAATTTCTGTTGGACGAGCCTTCGTTCCAGCCGCACCATGGGCCCTACATCAAGAATCTCGCGACGCTTGGCATCGAAGCGAGCGTGCGCCTCGTCGACGCCGTGCAATACAAGGTACGCCAGGAAGATTTCGACTTCGATATGACGACCCAGCGCTTCAGCATGTCGGCAACGCCGGGCGACGCCATGCGCTCGTTCTTCTCGTCGCAGGTCGCGGCAACGAAGGGCTCGTACAATCTTGCGGGCGTCGCCAATCCGGCCATCGATGCCATGATCGAGAAGATCATGGCGGCCGACAGCCGCGAGGAATTGACCGTCGCCTGCCGCGCCTTCGATCGCCTGTTCCGCGCCGGCCGTTATTGGGTGCCGCACTGGTTCAACAAGACGCACCGGCTTGCTTATTGGGACCAATTCGGTCATCCGCAGAAGCCGCCGCGTTATGCCAACGGCGTCGGCGCTCCCGACATCTGGTGGTACGATGGCGGCAAGGCCGCCAGGCTCGAGCAGGCGAAGCAGCCATGAGCGCCTACATCGCCCGCCGCATCCTGCTGATGATCCCGACCTTGCTCGGGATCCTCTTCGTCTCCTTCATCGTCGTGCAGTTCGCGCCGGGCGGCCCGGTCGAGCGCGTGATCGCGCAGCTCTCGGGCGCGGACACCGGCGGGACCTCGCGCATTTCGGGCGGCGGCGACTTTGCGCAGCGCGCCCCGGGGCAGTTGGGAGCCGGCGGCGACGCCATCAACTCGAAGTATCGCGGCGCGCAAGGCCTCGATCCCGATTTCATCAAGAAGCTGGAAGTGCAGTTCGGCTTCGACAAGCCGGCGCCGGAGCGCTTCGCGCTGATGGTCTGGAATTTCGCCCGCTTCGATTTCGGCAAGAGCTATTTTCGCGACGTCAGCGTCCTGCAGCTCGTCAAGGAGAAGTTGCCGGTCTCGATCTCGCTCGGCATCTGGCTGACGCTGCTGACCTACCTGATCTCGATTCCGCTCGGCATCCGCAAGGCGGTCAGGGACGGGACGCGCTTCGACACCTGGACGTCGAGCGTGCTCGTACTTGGCTACGCGATTCCGGGCTTTCTATTCGCGATCCTCCTGATCATCCTGTTTGCCGGCGGTTCGTTCTTCAACTGGTTCCCGCTGCGCGGACTGACGTCAGACGGCTGGTCGCAGTTTCCGTGGTATTGGAAGATCATCGATTACTTCTGGCATTTGACGCTGCCGCTGATCGCCATGGGGCTCGGTGCGTTCACCACCATGACGTTCCTGACCAAGAACTCGTTTCTGGACGAGATCCGCAAGCAATACGTGATGACCGCGCGCGCGAAGGGCTGCAGCGAGAATCGGGTGCTTTACGGTCACGTTTTCCGCAACGCGATGCTGATCGTCATCGCCGGCTTTCCCTCGACCTTCATTCACGCCTTCTTCTCGGGCTCGCTTCTGATCGAGACCATCTTCTCGCTGGACGGACTGGGACTGCTCAGTTTCGAGAGCGTTCTCAATCGCGACTACCCCGTGGTGTTCGGCACGCTCTTCATCTTTTCGCTCGTCGGCCTCGTGATCAACCTGATCTCTGACCTGACCTATATGTGGATCGATCCACGAATCGATTTCGAGGCGCGGGAGGTCTGATGACGCTGGCCGCCCCCACCACGCCGATCGAAACCACTGCGAAGTCGCCGCTCGGCAGTGCCGTGCCGATCACTCGCAAACCGTTCGTGCCGTCGCCGCTCAACAGGCGCCGCTGGCAGAATTTCAAGGCGAACCGGCGCGGCTATTGGTCGTTCTGGATCTTCCTGATCCTATTTGTGGTGTCGCTGTTCGCCGAGCTGATCGCCAATGATCGGCCGTTCCTGATCAAATATGACGGCCACCTTTATTGGCCGTCCGTCGTCACCTATTCGGAAACCACTTTCGGCGGCGACTTCGAAACCGCGGCCGACTATCGCGATCCCTATTTGCAGAAGCTGATCAGGGACAAGGGCGGCAGCATCGTCTGGCCGCTGATCCGCTATTCCTACGACACCCACAATCTCGATCTGCCGACGCCGGCGCCGTCGCGGCCGACCTGGATGTTGACGGAAGCGCAGTGCAAGCCCGTCGTCGAGAAGAAAGGCCTCAAGAGCTGCCGCGATCTCGAATACAACTGGCTCGGCACCGACGATCAGGGCCGCGACGTGGTGGCGCGGCTGATCTACGGCTTCCGCATCTCAGTGCTGTTCGGCCTCTGCCTGACCATCGTCTCCTCCATCGTCGGCATCGCGGCCGGCGCGGTGCAGGGCTATTTCGGCGGCTGGATCGACCTGTTGTTCCAGCGTTTCATCGAGATATGGACTGCGATCCCTTCGCTCTATCTGCTGCTGATCTTGTCGTCGGTGCTGGTGCCCGGCTTCTTCGTGCTTCTCGGCATCCTGTTGTTATTTTCCTGGGTGTCGCTGGTCGGACTCGTGCGCGCGGAATTCCTGCGCGGGCGCAATTTCGAGTATATCCAGGCGGCGCGGGCGCTCGGCGTGTCGAACAAGGTCATCATGTTCCGGCATCTGTTGCCGAACGCGATGGTCGCGACCATGACGTTCCTGCCGTTCATCGTGTCGAGTTCGGTGATGACGCTGACGGCGCTCGATTTCCTGGGGTTCGGACTGCCGCCCGGCTCGCCGTCGCTCGGCGAGTTGCTGTCGCAGGGCAAGTCCAACGTGCAGGCGCCGTGGCTCGGTTTTTCCGGCTTCTTCTCGGTCGCGATCATGCTGTCGCTTTTGATCTTCATCGGCGAGGCCGTGCGCGACGCATTCGATCCGCGCAAGACGTTCAGGTAAGCCAATGGACGCGATCAACCAGCCTTTGCTCAGCGTGCGCGACCTCTCGGTGGCCTTCCACCAGGGGGGCGCCACCACGCTCGCGGTCGACAAGGTCTCGTTCCAGATCAAGCGCGGCGAGTGCCTGGCGCTGGTCGGCGAGTCCGGCTCCGGCAAGTCGGTCAGCGCGCTCTCGATTCTCAAGCTCTTGCCCTATCCAAATGCCTCGCATCCCTCGGGGAGCATCCACTTCAAGGGCCAGGAACTGATCGACCGGTCGGAGCAGGAGATGCGGGAGATTCGCGGCAGCGACATCTCGATCATCTTCCAGGAGCCGATGACCTCGCTCAACCCGCTGCATACGATCGAGGCGCAGATCGGCGAGATCATTCAGCTGCACAATCCGACCAGCAATGCCGAGGCGCGCAGGCGGACGCTGGAATTGCTCACGCAGGTCGGCATTCCCGAGCCTGAAACGCGGCTGAAGAGCTATCCGCACCAGCTCTCCGGCGGCCAGCGCCAGCGCGTGATGATCGCGATGGCGCTCGCCAACGAGCCGGACCTCCTGATCGCGGACGAGCCGACCACGGCGCTCGACGTTACCGTGCAGGCGCAGATCCTGACGCTGCTCGCAGAGATCCGCGGCCGGCTCGGCATGAGCCTGCTCTTCATCACCCACGATCTCGGCATCGTGCGCCGCATCGCCGACCAGGTCTGCGTCATGAAGGGGGGCGAGATCGTCGAGCAGGGGCCGGTCGAGCACGTCTTCAAGACCCCGAAGCATCCCTATACGCGCGACCTGCTCGCCGCGGAGCCGAAGCCAGATCCGGCGCCGCCGCAGCCGGATGCCCCGGTGGTGATGTCCGCCGACGACCTAAAGGTCTGGTTCCCGATCAAGCGGGGGCTGATGCGTAAGACGGTCGGCCACATCAAGGCGGTCGACGGCGTCAGCATCGCCGTGCGCAAGGGCGAGACGCTCGGCGTTGTCGGCGAGTCCGGCTCGGGCAAGACCACGCTGGGGCTCGCATTGCTGCGGCTGATCTCCTCGAACGGACGCATTGTGTTCCTGGGAAAAGATATCCAGGGCCTGCGCTTCAAGGAGATGCGGCCGTTCCGGCGCGACATGCAGATCGTGTTCCAGGATCCGTTCGGCTCGCTCAGCCCGCGCATGTCGGTCGCCGACATCGTCGCCGAAGGCCTCACCGTGCATCAGCCGCAGCTCTCGCGAGGCGAGCGGGAGGAGCGCGTCGTGAAGGCGCTCGAGGACGTCGGACTGAAACCGGATACTCGCCACCGTTATCCGCATGAATTCTCCGGCGGCCAGCGCCAGCGCATCAGCATCGCGCGGGCGGTGGTGCTGGAGCCGGATTTCGTCGTCCTGGACGAGCCGACCAGTGCGCTCGACATGCTGATTCAGGCGCAGATGGTCGATCTGCTGCGTGAATTGCAGCGCCGGCGCGATCTCACTTACATGTTCATCTCGCACGATCTGCGCGTCGTCGCCTCGCTCGCCAGCCATCTGATCGTGATGCGTGGCGGCAAGGTGGTCGAGGAAGGTCAGGCCGCCGAGCTCTTCAAGAACCCGAAGACGGATTACACGCGCGCGCTGTTTGCGGCGGCGTTCCGGCTGGAGACGGCGGAGAACGGGTCCGCGGCGACGTAGCCTCCGTCAGAGCCGCTTGATCGCGGCGACCTCGCTGCCGGCTTGCTTGATCCTTGCGATTGCCGGCTCGATCGGCTCGATCACCGTTGCCATGTGATGCGCATTGGCGTGAACCATGGTGCTGCCATCGCGGACGATGGCGACATGACCTTTCCAGAAAATGAGATCGCCGCGCAGCAAGCTGCTTTGCTCATGGGGCTCCAGCGCGCGGCCGAGGCCGGCCTGCTGCATGTCGCTGTCGCGCGGGCAGCCGATGCCCGCCGATGTCAGCGACATCTGGACCAGGCCGGAGCAATCGACGCCAAGGCTGCTCTTGCCACCCCAGAGATAGGGCGTGCCGACGAAACGCTCGGCGACTGCGACGAAATCCGGCTCGCAATGACCAAGCGGGGCGAGATGGGCCTTCGGCAGATAGTGTCCGTCGCGTGTCACGGCGAAGCTGCCGTCCTCGCGTGCAACCGCGATCTTCGATCCCATCACCAGCGTGTCTGCTGGCCGCAGCTTGATCGAGGGACCGGGGAAGGCAAAGGTTCGTAAAGCACTGACCATATGGGTCGGCGCGGCCGCGGGCTTCATGAGCGCTGCGTCCGGCAGCCAGCCGACATAGCCGTCACCTGAAAGTTGACCCCATGCCCAGCCTTCGCCGTTGCGGTCGTAAACCGTGACGCCCTCGCCGCGCAACGCTTGTGTCATTAGCATCGCGTTCGACGACGGCTGCTCGCGCACGGGCGCGATCGCCGCGATGATCTCGAATTCCTCGCCCGTGACGAAACGATCCGCCTGCACCTTGCTTTCGAGGTATTTCGCGGCGATGTCGCCGCGCGACGGTGTCAGCCTTGGATCGTATCTTGGATCGTGACTTGGATCGTGGCTTAGATCGTGTTCTGGATCACGCATAGCGCTCGCTCAGCAATGTGTAGATCGCGCGCGCGGCCTGGCACTCGCCGCCCTCGGGGCGTGCGGGCTTCGCCGACGGCGTCCAGCCGTAGATGTCGACATGCAGCCAGCTCCTGGCATGCTCGACGAAGCGTTGCAGGAACAGCGCGCAAATGATCGAGCCGGCAAAGCCGCCTGATGGTGCGTTGGTGATAGTGGCGGTCTTGGAATCCAGCCACGCATCGTAAGGCGGCCACAGTGGCATGCGCCACAACGGATCGTTCTCCCTCGCCGCGCATCGTGCGACGTCAGCGGCAAGCGTCTCATCATTGGTGTAAAAGGGCGGTAAATCCGGCCCCAGCGCGACGCGTGCCGCTCCCGTCAACGTGCCGAGATCGATCAGCAGGTCCGGCTTTTCCTCGTCCGCAAGCGCCAGCGCGTCGGCGAGCACCAGCCGCCCCTCTGCGTCCGTATTGCCGATCTCGACCGTGATGCCCTTGCGCGAGGTGAAGATGTCGAGCGGGCGGAAGGCATTGCCCGCGACCGCGTTCTCCACGGCCGGAATCAGCACGCGCAGTCGCACCTTCAGCTTCGCATCCATCACCATGCGCGCCAGCGCCAGCACGTTGGCGGCGCCGCCCATGTCCTTCTTCATGATCAGCATGCCGCTCGGAGGCTTCAAGTCGAGCCCGCCGGTGTCAAAGCAGACGCCCTTGCCGACCAGCGTCACCTTGGGATGAGCCGGGTCGCCCCAGCCAATGTCGATCAGCCGCGGCGCGCGGCTAGATGCCATGCCGACGGCGTGGATCAGTGGAAAATTCGTCTTTAAGTCGTCACCGATGGTGCAGGCAAAGCTTGCGCCGAATTCGGCGGCGAGATCCTGCGCGGCTGCGGCCAGCTCCTCCGGCCCCATGTCGTTGGCCGGCGTGTTGATGAGGTCGCGCGCCAGCATTGCGGCGTCCGCCATGCGATTGATGTCGGTCGCGTCGACGCCGTCGGGGGGAACGAGGCTGACCTCGGGGCGATCGGCCTTGCGGTACCGGGCGAAGCGGTAGCTGCCGAGCGCGAAGGCGAGTGCGGCGAGCCGTGCATCCTGCGGTGCATTGGCGAAGCGATAGATGCCCGGCGGCAGGAGGCCGGGCAGGGCGCCCGGTCGGAACAGGTCGCGCGATTTTGCACCCTCGTCCTCGAGCCCGAACAGCACTTGCGCGATCGCGCCATCGGGCGCGGGCAGCGCGAGATAGCCGCCCGGCTTTGCGGTGAAGGCGCTCGCGGTGGCGAACTGGCGTTGCGCCGCCGGTAGCCCCTCGGCGACCTGATCCCAGCTCGACTTGGTGACGAAGGTGATCGGGATGGCGGTAGGCGACGTCTCGAAGACAGAAGGCATTGGCGGGTCCGGATCGTCAGATCGAGCGGGTCATACGAACGGACGAGATTTCGCAGAGTTTTGCCGCCGCCGCAATCAGCTTTGCTGCCACCGTTCGGCGGTCCGCTACTCGCAGCAAAGGGGCCATGCTAGGTTCCGGCAACGGCCGTCAGGTGTGCAGATCTCCGGCGGCCGACGACAAAGCCGGCCGGGAGGAAATGCAATGGAATTTGTGTGGAGCGTGGTCACCTTCATCGGGCAGGCGGTCGAGGCGATTTTTGGCTATGTCGAGCATCATCATTGGATATTCGCGTTCCTTGCCGGCGGTTACGTCTTCTATCTCCACGACCGCTCCGTTCACGCGCGGTTCGATGCATTGGACAAGCGCATTGATGAAATTCGCAAGAGGCTCGCTATCGAATATTGATCGGGTGAGCGAAACCATCATCGGGCGAGCCCCGTCTCATGCCGAGGACACGATCCACGCGAGCGGCCGCAGGGCTTTACTAGCGCTGCGGTTGTGGCATTATTGCCCAATATTTTAGATTGTGTCGTACGGTTCTGCACGGAGTGCAACAACAGGGGATGGGGTCAATTCTTACCCGGCTCATCATGGCCCGGGCTGATTGATACCGGACTGAACCTGATCGTCGAAGGCATTTCTCTCATCGTTTGCGCGGCGCGGCATTCGCAAATAAGCGACGCAAAATGGATAGATCGTTCGTCATCGTACAGATTTCCGACCTGCATCTGGACGGGTCTGGTCGACTGCTTGCGACCATCGAGACGCTCAATGCCGCAATTCGCGAGAGGATGGCGGACTTCGCGGATGTTCCCGATCGCATCCTGCTGATCACCGGCGATATCGTGGACGACCCGGCGCCGCCTGCGCTCGACGAAGCGATCGCCGTCATTGCGTCCTTCCGGCAGACCGGGCTGTTCACCGACATCCAGGCAATTGCCGGCAATCACGACGTCAAGCGACCGAGCCAGCGTGCAGGTCGCCACGATGTTTATGATTACCTGCATTTGCCGCGGACCTCGAAGAGCGTCTACTACCGTCAGGCCGGCCTCGATCTGGTGCTGCTGGATTCCAACCGCGCGAGCCTCACGACGCTCGTGAGCGGCAACGTCGACCAGAGCGCCTATAGCGCCATGGTTTCGGATTCCGCGCGGCTGAGCGTCAAGCTCGCGGGCAGCCTCGGGTCGGGCGGCCGCGCCGATTATGCCGAGCCGGTGGAAAACCTCGTGCGCGTGCTGGCGCTGCACCATCATCCACTGCCGCAGGCGACCGGAGAAGGAAAGCGGTTTCTCGGCGTGCCCGACGAGCCGCTGATGTATCTCGCCGCGCCCGCGACCTTCCTCGAAGCGGCGACATCGCTCAATGTCGATCTGGTCCTGCACGGACACCGGCATGTCGAAGGGCTGACGCGTTATTCGATTCCCGATCCGCGCGCCACGTCGAGCGAGAGCGCTGAAGCATTCTGGCGCACGATCTACGTCCTGTCCTGTCCGTCATCGACCGGGCAGGCCGGTGACGATGCCGGCTTCAACGTCATCCATTTCGGCCCGATGTCCGACCCGATGTCCCATGGCGGCCGCACAGAGTATCGCTTCGCGATCGCCCGCTACTCACGTCCGCGCAAGGATGGTGTCTTCAGGCCGCTCGATTCCAACCTGCCGCACGGCGTCGTCAGACTGCCGGCCGGACGGGATTTTTCCCGAGATCCGGCCGTCCAATCGGGCATCGAGATCGACGCATGCACCACGCTGAAACGGAATCAGGTCGCAGCATTCGCGCGCCGGCTCCTGCTGCGCCGCGCCTTCTATGCCGACGACGAGGTGGATTGGGCCAATTTGCTCCACGTCTATCTCGTGACCTCTCATGTCTGGGCCGATCTGGAAAGCAAGTTCTCGAGATCCGCACGCAAGCATGATGTCGAGGCCGCGGTGACGTCACTACTGCGCCGACTGATCGAGCAATCTGCAAATGTGCTCGGCATCGACGACGTTCAGCTCGACGAGCTCCGCGCGAGGCGTCTGGTCAATCGTGACGATCTTCGACGCGAATTGCCGAGGGTCGTGCGTCCGGGCATCGATGTCGCGATCGAGACGCGGCAACGACTGCAATTGCTGCGGGACCTGAACGAGCAGGCGAAGGCGCTCGGCCTCGATGCGGGTCTCGGCGGCGAGGTGCCGCCGCAGGCGCCGCAGTGACGGGCCCGGGCCGGGAGCATTAACCGGCCGTTAGGGTTAACAGTCTATTGCTGGCGCGTTCGGCTCGATCAATCGGCTCGAGAGTCAAAGCGTCATGCGTCAACGGTTCAGTCGTGAACGGTTAAGTCTTGCCCGGCTTCTTGCGTCCACCTCGCTGGTCGCAGCGGTGGCCATGGGTCTCGGCGGCTGCACGGCGATGTCGAAACTCTCCGACGTCACGGGCTCGGTCGGGCCGCGGGCGGAAGCCGCTCCCACCGATCCCGCGCGCGCTGCTGAAGTCTATGGCGAGCGCTATCGTGCCAATCCCAAGGACGCCGACGCGGCGCTCGCCTACGGCCAGGCCCTGCGCGCCAACGGCCAGCGCGCCCAGGCTGCCGCCGTGCTCGAGCAGGCGACCATCGCCAATCCCGGCAACAAGGCGCTGATGGCCCAATACGGCCGCGCGCTCTCCGACAACGGCAATTTCCAGCAAGCCTTCGACGTGCTGTCGAAGGCGCATTCGCCCGATAACCCGGATTGGCGCCTGCTCTCGGTGCAGGGTACCGCGCTCGATCAGATGGGGCGTCACGAGGAAGCGCGCTCCTACTATGCGAGTGCGCTCAAGATCGCGCCTGGCGATCCCGGCGTGCTCTCCAATCTCGGCCTGTCCTACATGTTGTCGAGAGATCTGCCGAAGGCCGAAGACGCGCTGCGCCAAGCCTATGCCTCGCCGCACGCAAGCGCGCGGGTGCGGCAGAATCTCGGTCTTGTCGTCGGTCTCCAGGGCCGCTTCGCCGAAGCCGAGACTATTGTGAAGGCGGACCTGCCGCCGGACCAGGCTACGGCCAATGTCGCCTATCTCAAGGAAATGTTGACCCGCAGCGACGTCCGGCGTGGTGCGCCGAAGCGGACGCCGGTCGCCTCGCTCGGCCTGCCCGACTGATCAGACGTGATCTTCCGATCTTGATCTTCCAATCTTGAAGGCATCCTCGGACCGTACGCGGTCCACGTCTAAGGTCATTGCATCTCGGTGACCTTGATGCCAGTCGGTCCAAGGATGACGACGAACAGCACCGGCAGGAAGAACAGGATCATCGGTACCGTCAGCTTCGGCGGCAGTGCCGCGGCCTTTTTCTCGGCTTCGTTCATGCGCATGTCGCGGTTTTCCTGCGCCATCACCCGCAAGGATTGGCCGAGCGGGGTGCCGTAACGCTCCGCCTGCTGGAGCGCGAGACATACCGACTTGACGCCCTCGAGCCCGGTGCGCCGCGCGAGGTTCTCGTAGGCGACCTTGCGATCCTGCAAATACGACAGCTCGGCCGTGGTCAGGGTGAACTCCTCCGATAGCGCGATCGACTGGCCCACGATTTCGACCGCGACCTTCCGGAACGCCATCTCGACCGACATGCCGGATTCGATGCAGATCAGGAGCAGGTCGAGCGCATCGGGAAAGGCGCGCTTGATCGAGAGTTGGCGCTTGGAGATCGCGTTCCTGAGGAACAGCATCGGCGCCTGGAGTCCGAGATAGGCCGCACCGACGCAGATGCCGATCTTGATCGGCATGGACTGCTGCATATGCGCGATCAGGAACACGTAGACGACCGAACCGACGAACAGCACGATCGGGGCAACCAGGCGGGCAAACAGGAAGGTGATGTAGGGCGCCTGGCCTCGATAGCCGGCCATGATGAGCTTGTCCCGCGCAGCTTCCTGCGCGAGCCATTTGGTCAGGTTGAAGTCATCGACGACCTTCGAGACGAGCTGCTTCGGCGTCTGGCGCAGCGAGACTTTTTCACTCTTGTGGAGGCGCTCGCGCTCGCGCTGCCGGATGCGCTCACGTTCGTTCGCCACCGCCTTCATGCGCTTGGAAAGGCCCTCGCCGGCGAACAGCGGCATCACCAGCGTATAGACGGTGGCGCTGGCGGCAATGGCCGCCAGCAGCATCGTCATGAAGTGGACGTCGTGAAGTTTCGCAACGAGGAACTCTACCATAAGACACCATCAGAAGTCGAAATTGATCATCTTCTTCATCACCATGATGCCGATCGACATCCAGACAACACAGCCGACCAGCATGAGCTGGCCGGTGGGATGAGTCCAAAGCATCGAGATGTATCCTGGCGTTGTGAGGTAGACGAGGAACATCACGATCGGCGGCAGCGAGCCGATGATGCCGGCCGAGGCCTTGGCTTCCATCGACATCGCCTGGATCTTCTCTTTCATCTTCTTGCGGTCGCGCAGCACCTTGGAAAGGTTGCCGAGCGCTTCGGAGAGGTTGCCGCCCGATTTCTGCTGGATGGAGATGACGATGCCGAAGAAATTGGCCTCGGGCAGCGGCATGCGATCGTAGAGCCGCGTGCAGGCCTCGCCGAGCGGCATGCCGATCGCCTGCGTCTCGATGATGGACAGAAACTCGGAGCGCAGCGGCTCTGGCGCGTCGGCGGCGACCACCTTGATCGATTCGAACAGCGGCAGGCCCGCCTTGATGCCGCGGACGATGACGTCGACGGCATCGGGCAAGGCGGCCAGGAACTTGTTTTCACGGCGCTTCTTCAGGAAGCCGAGCGCCCAGCGGGGCAGACCGAGGCCGCCGGCAAACGCGAAGCCGGCGGCACCGAGCAGGCCGCCGCCGATGAACAAGGCGACTGCGAACAGCACGCCCGCCACGACGGCGGACACGATCCAGAATTTCTGCGGCGCCCAATCGAGGCCGGCCTGCGACAGGCGGACACTGAGCGGTACGCTCTTCTCCTGCTGGCGCCGCGCCTCGAGATCCTTGAGCGAGGTTTCGACCTGCTCGCGGCGCGAGCGCTGCGTCTTCTCGGCGGCGCGGGCCGTGGGCGCCTCGGCCCGCGAGATCGAGGCGCGGCGGCTCTCGGCCTTCCGTTCCCCGGACAGCATTGGATAAAGGAAGACCCAGGCGAGGCCGCCGACGGTGGCGGTGGCAAGGAAGGCGAGGGCAAGGACTTGCATGTTCATGGCTGCGTTGACCTGCTCACGTCGTGGCCGCCACTTCCGCCGCGTCGAGCGCCGCGGCAAGGCGCTTCTCTTCGCCGTAATAGCGGGCGCGTTCCCAGAATTTCGGGCGGCCGATTCCGGTCGACCGGTGCCGGCCGATGATCTTGCCGTTGGCGTCCTCGCCGACCATGTCGTAGAGGAACACGTCCTGGGTGATGATGGTGTCGCCTTCCATGCCCATCACTTCGGTGATGTGGGTGATGCGGCGTGAACCGTCGCGCAGGCGCGCGGCCTGGACGATGACGTCGATCGAGGCGCAGATCATCTCGCGGATGGTGCGTGAAGGCAGGGAGAAGCCGCCCATCGTGATCATGGATTCGCAGCGCGATAGCGCCTCGCGCGGATTGTTGGCGTGCAGCGTGCCCATCGAGCCGTCATGGCCGGTGTTCATGGCCTGGAGCAGGTCGAACGCCTCGGGTCCGCGGACTTCGCCGACGATGATGCGCTCGGGACGCATACGCAGGCAGTTGCGCACCAGCTCGCGCATGGTGACCTGGCCCTCGCCCTCGATGTTGGGCGGGCGGGTTTCCAGTCGCACCACGTGCGGCTGCTGGAGCTGGAGTTCGGCGGCGTCCTCGCAGGTGATGACGCGCTCGTCGTGCTCGATGTAGTTGGTCAGGCAGTTGAGCAACGTGGTCTTGCCCGAGCCGGTACCGCCGGAGATCAGCACGTTGCAGCGGACGCGGCCGATGATCTGGAGGATTTCCGCGCCTTCCGGCGAGATTGCGCCGAACTTGACGAGCTGATCGAGCGTCAGCTTGTCCTTCTTGAACTTGCGGATCGTGAGCGTGGGGCCGTCGATTGACAGCGGGGGCACGATGGCGTTGACGCGGGAGCCGTCGGCCAGGCGGGCGTCGCAGATCGGCGAGGATTCGTCGACGCGCCGGCCGACCTGGCTGACGATACGCTGGCAGATGTTGAGGAGCTGCTGATTGTCGCGGAAGCGGATACCGGTGCGTTGGATCTTGCCGGCGACCTCGATGTAGACGGTGTCGGCGCCGTTGACCATAATGTCGGCGATGTCGTCGCGCGACAACAGCGGCTCCAGCGGACCGTAGCCGAGGACGTCGTTGCAGATGTCGTCGAGCAGCTCTTCCTGCTCGGCGATCGACATCACGATGTTCTTGATCGCGATGATCTCGTTGACGATGTCCCGGATTTCCTCGCGCGCGGACTCCGAATCGAGCTTGGCAAGCTGGGCGAGGTCGATGGCCTCGATCAGCGCGCCGAAGATGGTCGCCTTGACCTCGTAATAATTGTCCGAGCGGCGGGCTTCCATGGTCGGCGCAGGCTTCGCCGGGGCGAGCGGCGGCGAGGAGATTGCCGGCGGCGGCGGCACGCGCGACATGGCGGGCGCCGAAGCCTGGGCAGGCTCTGGCGACACGGCACCGGGCTTCGGGGCCCGGGCGTCGGCGTCTGTTCCGCTACGCTTACCGAACACTTAAAAACTCCATGCGGCGACCTATTTTCCCCGCAACTTGTCAATCAGGGGTGAAAGCAGGGACGACTTTTGCTTCTTCGTTTCGCTGCGGCCGGTCAGGCGCTGGGCGATCTGAAGGAACATCTCGATCGACTTATGGTTGGCCGAGATCTCCGCGATCATCTGGCCGTTATTGGCCGCCGAGCCGAAGATCTGCGGCTCGAACGGAATCGAGACGACCGGCTGGCTCTCGATCGCCTTGGCGAACTCCGCCGCGGCGATTTCGGGCCGTTTCGGCACGCCGACCTGGTTCAGGCAGTAGAGCGGCGGCCGGTCGTTGGGGCGCGCGGCCTTCAGGAGATCGAACAGGTTCTTGGTGTTGCGCAAATTGGCGAGGTCGGGCGCCGCCACGATCAGGATGTCGTCCGCTCCGATCAGGGCGCGTTTCGTCCAGCCCGACCATTGGTGCGGAACGTCGAGGACGATGCAGGGCATCGTGGAGCGCAACGTGTCGAACACGGAATCGAAGGCGTCGGCGCCGAAATCGTAGACCCGGTCGAGCGTCGCCGGCGCCGCCAGCAGACTGAGGTGGTCGGTGCATTTCGACAGAAGGCGGTCGACGAAGGCGGTGTCGACGCGATCGGGTGAGAATACGGCGTCGGCAATGCCCTGCGGTGGATCCTGGTTGTAGTCGAGTCCGGCCGTGCCGAAGGCGAGGTCGAGGTCGGCGACGACCGCGTCCATCGCGAGATCGCGGGCGATCGCCCAGGCGACATTGTGGGAGATGGTTGATGCGCCGACGCCGCCCTTGGCCCCGACCACGGCGATAATGCGGCCGACGGCCTTGGCTTCCGGCGCCGAGAACAGGTTGCAGATCGAGCGCACGACGTCGATCGCGCCGACCGGCGCGAGCACGTAGTCGCTGACGCCGCGGCGGACCAGCTCGCGGTAGAGCGTGACGTCGTTGATGCGGCCGATCACGACCACGCGGGTGCCGGCATCGCAGACGGTCGCGAGATGGTCGAGCCCGCCCAGGAGGTCGTTGCGGCCGTCGCTTTCGAGCACGATCACGTTCGGCGTGGGGGCCGAGCGGTAGGCTTCCACCGCAGCCGCCATTCCGCCCATCTGGATCTTCAGATGGGCCTTGCCGAGACGGCGATCTTCGCCGGCTGACTGCACGGCGGCCGCCGTTTCCACGGTCTCGCAGAAAGCCTGGACGGAAACGCGGGGCGCCGGCGCAATATGCTCCTCGACCGGTGGGAGCGATGCCTCGGACTGATCTTCTTGGGGCTGGCGAGCGTAGCTGATCATCTGCCGGTGTCGCTGAGTTTGGCCTTGTCGGCCTCAGGATAGGCGACCGCCGTCGGCATTCCCTTGCGATACTTCTCGAACGCGGCGGTCCGCCGCGGCGTGTAGGACGGCGTTTCGGGCCGCGGCTGCTCGAGATCCGACGGATTGTCGACCATCGCTGCGAGGTTGCGCTGATAGGCGCAGCCGTAATTGTAGTAGTCCTTGTTCTCGAACCAGCTCTTGTTCTTCATCGAAGGGCCGATATCTTCCGGCCACAGGCCGCAGGGACCCGCGACTGCGGCGATCTTGGAATAGGTGAGGCGGATCGGCGGCAGGAATCGCTTGTCGTCCGGCGTGTAAGAGCGGGCGTTGATGCCGCGCGGCGGAACGCCCGCCGCCGACAGCATTGCCTGGATTTCGCGCATGGTGTCCGCGACCGGACGCGCGTTGGGCGTGCCGGACGGTACGTCGATCCGGATCGCGCCGGTGCCTTCGTGCATCCAGGCCGACGCGACGCCCATCACGTCGGCGCGCTGGGCGGCGGTCAAGCCGCCGCGGGCATGGCCGACGAAGACGACGATGGAACGATTCTGCTCCTCGATCGCGATCGGATGGCGCTGCTTGTAGTCGTCGGGAATGGAGGCCGTGACCGCTTCGTCATGCTGGCAGCCGCCTAGGGCGAGCGCCATGCCGACGAGCGCGCCGCCGAGGTGGATGGCGCGCCTGCGAATCTGGGGTGGTCTAGTGATCTTCATGAAGTCCCCGTTCCGCCTCAGTCGGTGATGAAGCCGTAGGTGCCGCGGTAGTTCTTGGCCGGTTCGGTCCGGCCGGGCACGCCGTAGATGCGGTTGATGTTGCCGAGCAGTTCGGCCTGCGGATCAGCCGGTGCGGAGAAGCCATCATCCGGCCGCGACAGGTCCTTTTGCGCAACTGCGCGAACGATGTAGGGCGTCACGATCACGACCAGCTCGGTCGCGTTGTTGACGAAGTCGCGGCTACGGAACAGCGTGCCGAGGACCGGGAGCTGCATCAGACCTGGCAGTCCGCTGACCGCTTGCTTGGTCTGCTGCTGGATCAGGCCAGCCATCGCCATCGCGCCGCCTGAGGGAATTTCCAGCGAGGTTTCTGCGCGGCGGGTCTTGATCGAGGGCACCGTGAGCGAGTTGACCGAGGTCGAGGTCACGGCCTGGGACAGCGTGATCGCGTTTTCGTTCGAGAGCTCGGACACCTCGGTCATTACCCGCAGGCTGATCTTGCCCTCCGTGAGAACGACGGGGGTGAAGTTGAGCGAGATGCCGAACTTCTTGAAGCTGATCTGGGTGGTACAGACGTGCGTGGTGGGGTCGCACGCATAGCCCGCAGGCACCGGAAATTCACCGCCGGCAATGAACGTTGCCGATTCACCGGAGATCGCGGTCAGGTTCGGTTCGGCCAGCGTCCGGATCACGCCCGCGGTCTCCATCGCACGCAGCGTGGCCTGCACCGACGGGGCCGCGCCGAACTTCGTGGTCAGGTTATTGCCGTCGACGAGGTTGTGGCCAAGAGCCGTGAACGGATTGGAGTTGCTGAAGCTGACGACCGAGGTGCCGTAGCTGAGGTTGGCGGTGAGGTCGATTCCGAGCTGCTTGACGATGCTGCGCTGCACTTCCGCGACCGTCACCTTGAGCATGACCTGATCGCGGCCGCGGACCACGATCGAGTTCACGACCTTCTCGGGGCCGCCGGCGAGGCGCACGGCGAGGTCGTTGGCCTGCTGGGCTTCGGCCGGATTCGCGGCCGAGCCGGTCAAGATGATGCCGTCGCCTAGCCCGTCGATCTGGATGTCTGAGCTCGGCAGGACCTGCTTCAGCGCGGCCCGCACGCCGTTGAGGTCGCGCTTGACCGCGATGTCATAGGCCGCGATCTGCTGGCCGGCGGAATCGAAGAACACGATGTTGGTCTGCCCGATCGAGGCGCCAATGATGTAGGCACGCTGCGCCGAGCGGACGACCGCGTTGGCGATCTTCGGATCGGCGACAAGCACGTCCTTGATGTCGCGCGGAAGGTCGATCACGATCGACTTGCCGATGCCGAGCGAGAGGAATCGCGCGTTCATCTGACCGTCGGCCGCAGCCTGCGCCACAGGGCGATAGTCGGCGGCGACCACAGGGGTGAGCACCGGGTTGAGCGCGAGCGCGACGGCGGCCGAAAACGACAGGGCGCGGACCACCGGGGTTCGCATCGTCGCCAAATTCGCCCTGCATTTCATGTCGACAGTCCTCATCGTGCCTTCGCCGTCGAGCTTGGGATACCGTACCGAATGATCGAAATGCCCTCGCGCTTCTGTGCGGAGTCATCGAGCGTGATCTCGCTCAGCTTGACATCGACGATGCTGCGCAGCGCCAGCGACAGCGTGCCGCTCTGGCGTGCGGAGGAGAGCGTCGCAGTCTGCGCAGGATTGAGTTCGAGAGTGACGGTCTTGCCGACCACCGCGTTCTGGCCGTCCTTCTCCTTGGGAGCCTGGTCGATGGCCAGGACGCGGATATTGGCCAGGATGATCTCGGACGTGACGACATCGGGAGCGCCGCTGCTCTGGTCCGGGTTCTTGAGACGGCGCGTCAAAAGCACGTCGACGCGGTCGTTGGGCAGGATGAAGCCGCCTGCGCCGGTTTCCGGCGAGATCTCGGTCGAGATCGCCCGCATGCCGGTGGGCAGGATTGCCGCCATGAAGCCGGAGCCTTCGGCCTTGACCAGCTTCTGGTCCCGGATCGGCTCGCCCTGGATGAAGGGAGATCGTGCGATCGAGCCGGTGACCTGGGTTACCCCCTCGGGGCGCTCGTTGCGGCGGATGAAGGTGGCGCTGGCGGTCGCGGACGGCCAGGTCTGCCATTGCACGTCTTCCGGCTTGACGGTCTGGCCGAGGCCGATGTCGTTTTTCGCGACCAGGACGTCGACGGTGGGAAGCTGCGCGACCGGAGCAGGAGGCGGTGCAGAATTGTCCGAGCCGCTCGCCAGATACGCGGCGACACCGCCGGCGCAGATGGCGACCGTCAGGACGACAATGCGTGCCCTATTCATACGCTTCACTTTCCAACAAACGCCGCGACGCTGACGCCGCCGTAATCGGCAGTTGACCAGCTATTCGTCAAAGCATGGTTAATGAGGCGTATCTAAATCGCCTTAACGCCGGGTTTACCCGATGCGTTCAGCGCAATGCGAGGTGAGCGAGGTCGATCGCCTTCACCCATTCGGTCTCCGGGTAGACCATCAGCGCGCTCAGTGCGAGCGCGATGCCGTAGGGAATGCCGCTGTCCTTGGCGTGCAGCCGCGCGAGCCAGGTCTGGCCAGCGAGCCCGTAAGGCAGCGGCCACTGCCGGAACTGGAGCAGGAGCAGCGTCAGCGCCCCGCCGAACAGCGAGGCGTAGAGCAGGAAGTTCATCAGCTGTGCGAACCCGAACCAAAGCGCGACGGAGGCCGCCACCTTGGCATCGCCGCCACCGACCCAGCCCATCGCAAAACAGGTGAAGGCCACGACTAGGACGAGCGCGCCGGCGCCGACATGGCCCAGCATCTCGTAAGGTGCCATGCCACCGGCGAGAGCGAGCGCGAAAAAGCCGGCGACCAGCGCCAGCGATACGCGGTTGGAGATCGTCATCGTGAAGAGATCGCTTGCGGCGGCAAACGCCATCAGGGCCGGGAAGAGCAGAAGGCGCGCAAGGTCGAGGATCATGGGCTGCGTCTTGAGGCCTGGGTGTGCCGCGGAGCTGGCGTCGCCGGATTCTAGCCGGCAGTGCTAAACAAACCGAAAACGGCGGCGGCGGTCTTGAGGGGTAGAACCAGCCGAAGGCGTGCTCACCAGAGGGAGGCGATGCGTGCGGCGAGCGCGACGGTCGCAAGCAGCAGGGCCAGGCAGACCCAGTAAGCCGGCGAGCCGGTCTGCGCCGCCTCGGCCGCGTTCGCCGCGACCACGGCATCGGTTCTGTACTTGCTCAACGCCACTGGAACTCGCCGTCTTAAAAACAAAGGCCCCGGAAATCCGGGGCTTTTGCAGTCGTTGATCGATCGCCTACTTCAGCGAGCTGCTGATCGAGGTGAACTTGGCGTTCAGCGTGGTGCCGAGATTGTTGACGACGGTGATGATGGCCAGCGCGATGCCGGCGGCAATCAGACCGTATTCGATGGCGGTGGCGCCGGATTCATCTTTCGCGAAACGCGCAATCAGGTTCTTCATGAACAAAACTCCATCTGGGGTGGGATCGCCTCGTTCGGCGGTGTGCTTGACGCAACGACCATGAGATCCGAGCTCTTTCGGGAGAGTTAATTCGATCGGGCAAACGCGCTTGCCGCTGGCCAGAGTGAATTTCGCCTTAAGGCAGCCAGCTGCAATTCGTTCCGGTTCCGGATGTGCAGCAAGCGCAGCACCGGCTTCACCCTCCCTTAAATTTGGGGGAGTACGCGTAGGCGGGACCAGCAATTCGCAAGAGAGGCGACAATGTCGAGCCTGCCCATGGAAATCGCCCTGATGCTTGGCGAGACCATCGCGAAGGTGATCCCCGCGACCTTCGCGCTCGCGGTGGTCTTCACCGTGCTCGAGCATGTCTGGGCCTGCAATCCCGGCGTGCCGTGGTGGCGCAAGCGGGAGATCGTCACGGACATCTGCTACTGGTTTATCGTTCCGGTGTTCGCACGTGTCATGCGGATCGGCCTTCTGATCGTCGGTGCGAGCTTCGTCTTCAACATCCATGATGCCGACGGGCTCATCGCCTTCTACGACAATGGCCACGGCTCGCTGGCGCTATTGCCGCTCTGGGTCCAGGCCATGCTGTTCCTGGTGCTGTCCGATTTCATGCTGTACTGGCTGCACCGGTTGTTCCACGGCGGTGGGTTCTGGAAGTACCACGCGATCCACCACTCCTCGGAGGAGATCAGCTGGATTTCTGCGGCACGCTTCCATCCCGTCAATCTCGTGCTCGGTACCATCGCGGTCGACGTCGTGCTGCTGATGGCCGGCATTTCGCCGAACGCCATGGTCTGGCTCGCCCCGTTCACGACCTTCCATTCGGCCTTCGTGCACGCCAACCTGAACTGGACCTTCGGGCCGTTCAAATATGTGTTGGCGACGCCGGTGTTCCACCGTTGGCACCACACCGCGCTAGCAGAGGGCGGCGACACCAATTTTGCCGGCACGTTCCCGATCTGGGACTTGCTGTTCGGCACTTTCCGCATGCCCGAGGGGCAACTGCCGCAGGATTACGGCAAGGATGAAGCCACCATGCCGAAGGAAATCGGAGGGCAGCTTGCCTATCCGTTCCGCCGCTAGGTTCTCGAGAGCCGCGAACGCCAGTCCGTTCAAACAATAGTCCGAGAGTTTGCGGAACGTTCACGAATTGAGGGCAGGTTAGCCGGGTCGGGCACCGGCTCGGCTGTTATCTGATCGCTTCTGCCGGTTTGTGACGTCCCGGGGGTAAGAGTATGCGTAAACAACTGCTGCGCCGTCATGCGCGCGTCTGTCTTCTGGTTGCGACAGCGGTGCTGGCATCGCCGGCTGCCGTCATTGCCGAGTCCGCCGATACCATCGCCGTCAATGTCGACCAGGCCAAGCTGGTGCGGCTGCCTGGCAAGGTGGCAACCATCGTGGTCGGCAATCCCCTGATCGCCGACGTCACGCTCCAGCCCGGCGGCATGATCGTCGTCACCGGAAAGGGCTATGGCGCCACCAATTTCATCGCGCTCGACCGCGGCGGCGAGATCCTGGTCGACCGCCAGGTCCAGGTCGAAGGTCCGAGCGACCGGCTCGTTACCGTCTATCGCGGGATCGAACGCGAGTCCTACAGCTGCGCGCCGCTTTGCCAGCGCCGCGTGACGCTCGGCGACAGCGACACCTACTTCAACAGCACGATGAGCCAGGCCGGTTCGTTGAGCAGCTCGGCGAGCGGCAGTGCCGGTGCGGGCGCCAAGACGAACTGACTAAGGCGAACTGAGCAAGACGAACCAAGTAAGACGAACCAAGTAAGACCAACCAGCAAGTTTGATTGGCGGATTTGGGGGCAAGGATCGTCCCCGCCCGCCGCACGCGCGCGAGTTTCTCTTTCCGTGTCCTCGTCTCCCTGGTCCGGGTCGTTCGCGGTTAACGCGCTCTTAACGGCCCGGGCCGCCGGGTGCGGATCGCCTGAAACACTTAAACAATCAGTTTCCGCTATTGAACATGGCAGATGATTGCTGCTGCTGGGGAATTTGATGCCTTCGCCTGCACCTACGAGATTCAGGCTCCTCGCCACGTTGCGCCGGTTTCGTGGCAGCCGCCGCGGCTCCGCAGCCGTCGAGTTCGCGCTCGTTGCGCCGATGTTCTTTGCGTTGCTGTTCGCCATCATCGAGTCGGCGCTGATGTTCCTGGCGAGCCAGGTGCTCGAGAGTGCCTCGCAAAATTCTGCGCGCGTGTTGCTGACCGGGCAGGCGCAATCCGGCACGCTCACGGCCTGCGCGGTCTCCGGCGTCAGCACACCCTGCTCGCAAACGACGTTCAAGGCTTACGTCTGCAGCCAGATCCCGGCGCTGTTTGATTGCACCAAGCTCTACGTCGACGTCGTGAGTACAAACTCGTTCGGAGCGCTGAGCCTCACCAATTATGGTGATTCCTGCAGCTTCAATCCAACCGGCGTGCAGTACAGTGCCGGGGCCGCCAACCAGGTCGTCGTGGTGCGGCTGTTCTATCAGTGGCCGCTCTTCGTCACTGGCCTTGGCTTCAACATGGGCTGCAACAACAAGCGGCTGCTGATTGCGACCGCGGCCTTCAAGAATGAACCCTTCTGAGACAGATGGATCCGAGCGGACAGATGCAGGCGATTGCGAATATCTGGAGGAATGCCCGTAACTCCGTGCGCGACTTCGTCGCCGACACGCGTGCGATCGCGGCGACCGAGTTCGCGGTCATCGTGCCGCTGATGCTGGTGATGTTCTTCGGGACCGTCGAATTTTCATCGGCCGTGGCGATCAATCGCAAAGTCACAATGATTGCACGGACTCTGTCCGATTTGACGTCGCAGTCGACATCGGTCGACGATGGCGACATGCAGGACACGTTCACGGCAAGCATATCGATGATCATGCCGTACGACGCTACGCTCGTGAACGGCACGGTCCTTCAGATCTATATCGACTCAAGCAAGGTCGCCAAGATTCAATGGAGCAAGTCCGCCACCATTGCCAACGGTGCGACGCAGGCCACGCTGACGGCTCCGCCCCCGACTCTGGTAGCTGGCACCACGGTCACCTCGATGATTCCGCCATCGCTCTTGATCGCGTCGACCTACCTTATCTTCAGTCAGGCGAGTTACGTCTACACGCCTTCTGTCAAATTCGTCCTGAAGACGGGCATCACGCTGAGCGATGTCTCCTACACGCGGCCGCGCCAGGTCACCTGCGTTCCTTACACGGGTGTAAAGTCGCCGTGCTGAAATACGAGAGCAGATCCTGGAATAAAAAAAGGCCGGGCATCGCGCCCGGCCTTTTCATTGATTGGTTCGCTCGAGCCGATCGGGGCCCGTAAGCGGTAGGCTCAGCCGGCGGAGCGGAGGTTGTCGGCTGCCGACTTGCCGGAACGGCGGTCGGCGACGATCTCGTAGGAGATCTTCTGACCTTCGCGCAGCGTGCCGAGGCCTGCACGCTCCACAGCGCTGATGTGAACGAACACGTCCTGGCCGCCATCGTCGGGCTGGATGAAGCCGAAGCCTTTGGTCGCGTTAAACCACTTCACGGTTCCCATGCTCATGGGGGTAGTCCCTTCTCAGATAACACAATGTCAGAGCCCGCTTGCGCGGACAGGTTAGATCGAATTTTTGGAAGGGTCGTCAGCGTGTCTGAACCGGCTGTACCGGTGGATGCTAATGTCGTCCGGCCGAAAATCGATTAAGTCATTTTATTGGAAACAGACACCCAAAACAATGCTGACGTGCACGATTTTTTGATCCGCCGTGATGGTCACGGCGGATCAGCATACACGTCGGAATTACAGGTCCGCGCTCGCGCGCTGGGCCCCCGCTAGCGGCGGCGGAACTGGCCGCCGCGCTGTCCGGGACGCGGAGGTCCGCCCATCCCGCTCGGACGTTCGTCCTTGTGGCGGAAAATCAGCCGGCCCTTTTCGAGGTCATAGGGCGACATCTCTACCGTCACGCGGTCGCCCGCCAGAGTCTTGATGCGGTTCTTCTTCATCTTGCCGGCGGTGTAGGCGACGATCTCGTGTCCGGCGTCGAGCTGCACGCGGTAGCGCGCGTCGGGGAGGATTTCGGTGACCAGTCCTTCGAACTGGATCAGCTCTTCCTTAGCCATGAATTTCTCCAGGTCGTGGACGGCTAGTGCGAATGGGGTTTGCGGTTCGGTTGGCCGTTCGGCCGACTCTCGCGGCGCAAAAAGGCAACGCCTTGTATCCCATCAGACGCCCCGGCGCTATGCGCGGAACGCTGTTCCGGACGGGCGTTTGGCGAAGAATGCGCCTTGCCTCCGGAGCGGCTGCGAGGAGCTGCCTTCGGGCCACTGCCGGGCCTTCCGTCGCCCTGCTTGGCGGCACTGTGGTGGCGCCCGTCCGCATGCCTTTCGTCGGCACGGCGACCGTCAGCGTGGCGTCCCTCACCATGCCTTGCGCCTTGCGGACGCTGGCCCGGGCGGCCCGGCCGACCCTGTCGTTGCTGCTGCGGGGGAGGGCCCGCATCGCGGCGGCCGGCGTCGGTGCGGCGATCCTCACGCGGCAGCGCCACTTTGATCAGCCGCTCGATGTCGCGGAGATAGGCGAGTTCCTCGCCGCCTGCGACCAGCGAGATCGCGGTGCCCTCGGCACCCGCGCGCGCGGTGCGCCCGATGCGGTGCACATAGGTCTCCGGCACGTTGGGCAGATCGAAATTGA
Organism: Bradyrhizobium sp. CW1; assembly: GCF_023100665.1. Classification (NCBI taxonomy): domain Bacteria; kingdom Pseudomonadati; phylum Pseudomonadota; class Alphaproteobacteria; order Hyphomicrobiales; family Nitrobacteraceae; genus Bradyrhizobium; species Bradyrhizobium sp. CW1. The sequence continues at coordinate 7,265,397 of NZ_CP064684.1, read as the reverse complement.
TGACGTGGGTGATGCCGTCGACATCGATGCCGCGGGCGGCGATATCGGTGGCGACCAGGGTACGGATCTCGCCGGTGCGGAACAGAGCGAGTGTCCGTTCGCGGTGGTTCTGCGACTTGTTGCCGTGGATGGCGCTGGCGGGGATGCCGGCCTTCTCGAGCGTCTTCACCACCTTGTCCGCGCCGTGTTTGGTGCGGGTGAAAACCAGCGCGCGGTTGACCTGCTCCTGCTTCAACAGCTGGGCGAGGAACGCCGGCTTGGCGGAGAAGTCGACCTGGATGATGCGCTGCTGGATGCGCTCCACGGTCGAGGAGACCGGGGTCACCGCGACGCGGGCGGGGTCGCGCAGCATGGCGTCGGCCAGCTCGGCGATGTCCTTCGGCATGGTGGCCGAGAAGAACAGCGTCTGCCGCTTGATCGGCAGCTTGGCGACGATTTTGCGGATGTCGTTGATGAAGCCCATGTCGAGCATGCGGTCCGCCTCGTCGAGCACGAGGAATTCGACGCTGCCAAGCTTCAGTCCGTTGCTCTGCACGAGGTCGAGCAAACGACCGGGGGTGGCGACCAGCACCTCGACGCCCTGCATCAGCGAGCGGACCTGACGGCCCATCGGCACGCCGCCGATGGCGAGCGTCGAGGACAGGCGGATGTGACGGCCATAGGCGTTGAAACTGTCGAGGATCTGGCCGGACAGTTCGCGGGTCGGCGACAGCACCAGGACGCGGGTCGTCTTCGGCTGCGGCTTGATGCGATTCTCGAGCAGGCGGTGCAGGATCGGCAGCGCGAAGGACGCGGTCTTGCCGGTTCCGGTTTGGGCGATGCCGACGACGTCGCGGCCGGTCAGCGCGGTCGGAATTGTCTGGGCTTGGATGGGGGTGGGGGTGACGTAGTTCTCTTCGGTGAGAGCACGGGCGATGGGCTCGGCGAGGCCGAAATCCTGAAACGAAGTCAAAAGATGGGTTCTTTCCATGTCAAAAGCGGGCGCCCGGCGCATTCGGCGCGGCGCGCGCAAAAGGGTGTCGAGTGGGACACCTGCGTGTTTGGGGTGTCGGATGGCTTGATGGGATGGGGCAAGCCAGACGCCCGTAAGGGCTTAAGAACACGCGGCTCGCAACGGTCTCCTGATTCGCAAGAGACCTCGACCTCATATGGAACATTGAGGCGGCGCTTTCAAGGCACGCCCCACAGAAACGGCGATCGCGGTGCAGAAATAGTTATGCCGGAAATTTAGCCAGAGTGACAAATTTGCTCAGAAAATAACCTGCCTGCCGCATTCGCATACATTAGAGTTGCTCAATGTTTAGGCGGCGCGGCCTGTGCGATACTTCGTTTTCTGTCAATTTCACCAGCAAAAACAATCCGTTGAAGGGTGTCTAATCCATGGCACAGTTCTTGCGAATCGGTTAATCGCAGGCGGCCGTTGGGGCCGTTTCGCAGCGTTTTTCACGTCTGCGTCAGGGAGATGAGACACTCATGCATAGCAAATCCACTCACGATATAGCGGCGCCATTTAGCCGCCGTGGCGTTCTCGCCGCGACCGCCGGACTGATGCTTGGTCTGGCTTCCATTTCTGGTGCGAAAGCCGCGGACGACACCATCAAGGTCGGCGTGCTTCACTCCCTCTCCGGCACCATGGCCATCAGCGAAACCACGCTGAAGGACACCATCCTCTTCCTGATCGACGAGCAGAACAAGAAGGGCGGCGTCAACGGCAAGAAGCTCGAAGCCGTGGTCGTCGATCCCGCTTCGAACTGGCCGCTGTTCGCCGAGAAGGCGCGCGAGCTGATCACCAAGGACAAGGTCTCGGTCGTGTTCGGCTGCTGGACCTCGGTGTCGCGCAAGTCGGTGCTCCCGGTGTTCAAGGAGCTGAACAGCATCCTGTTCTACCCCGTGCAGTACGAGGGCGAGGAGAGCGAGCGCAACGTGTTCTACACCGGCGCCGCGCCGAACCAGCAGGCAATCCCCGCCGTCGACTATCTGATGAAGGACGAGAAGGTGAAGCGCTGGGTGCTCGCGGGCACCGACTACGTCTATCCGCGCACCACCAACAAGATCCTGGAAGCCTATCTGAAGTCCAAGGGTGTCGCCCAGGAAGACATCATGATCAACTACACGCCGTTCGGTCATTCCGACTGGCAGACGATCGTGGCCGACATCAAGAAGTTCGGCTCGGCCGGCAAGAAGACCGCTGTGGTCTCGACCATCAACGGCGACGCCAACGTTCCTTTCTACAAGGAGCTCGGCAACCAGGGCATCAAGGCGAAGGACATCCCGGTCGTCGCGTTCTCGGTGGGTGAGGAAGAACTCGCCGGCATCGACACCAAGCCGCTGCTCGGCCATCTCGCCGCCTGGAACTATTTCCAGTCGATCAAGTCGCCGGAGAACGAGAAGTTCATCAAGGCGTGGCAGACCTACACCGAGAATCCGAAGCGCGTGACCAACGATCCGATGGAAGCGCACGTGATCGGCTTCGACATGTGGATCAAGGCGGTCGAGAAGGTGAAGTCGACCGATCCGGACAAGGTGATCGATGCGCTCCCCGGCATCGAAGCCAAGAACCTGACCGGCGGCACCTCCAAGATGCTTCCGAACCATCACATCACCAAGCCGGTGTTCATTGGCGAAATCAAAGCCAACGGCCAGTTCGACGTGGTGTGGAAGACCCCGGGTCTTGTCGCGGGCGACGCCTGGTCGAAGGAGCTCGACGGCTCCAAGGACCTGGTCGGCGACTGGGTCGGCAAGAAGTGCGGTAACTTCAACACCAAAACCAACAAGTGCCTCGGTTCGGGCTCCTGATCCGGATCTGACGCTCCATTGCACGATCGGAGAAGGCGGCGATCCCGCCGCCTTCTCCACCCTTTTCTGCCGGGGTCTTTCACAGTGCCAGCCAATTTGTCCGCCCGCCTCTGTTCGCTCCTGCTCTCGTTCTTCCTGATCGCGTTCGCACTGCCGGCCTTGGCCGGCCCGTTCGAGGATGCGGTCGCCAAATTCGCCAACGACGATTATTCCGACACGGAGGAGGCGATCGGCGTGGTCGCAAGCAGCGGCAATACGCTGGCCTTTCCGATCATCAGCGCGCTCCAGGACGGCCGGCTCATGGCCGACCCTGATAGCAAGAAGGTTTACGTCAGCGGCACCGACGGCAAGTCGATCGATGCCACGACCGGTCAGGCCGTGGCCAGCGTGCCCGACAGTGCGAGCGCGGTCCGCCTCAACAACCGCCTTCGCCGCAGCGTCGATGCGGCGATCGGCAGCCTGACGCTGCAGTCACCCGACATCGGAGCGCGGCTCCAGGCCGCGCAATCCGTCTTCAAGTCGCATGAGGAGACGTCGCTCGAAGCGGTCGATGGCGCGCTCGCCAAGGAAACCAACCGATCCGTCAAGGCTGCGCTGGGCGACGCCCGCGCGGCGATCCTGTTGTTCAAGCCGGATGCCACCGAGCTCGAGAAGCTCGAAGCCGTTGCCACCATCAAGGCGCGCGGCGACCAGGAGGCGATGGCGCTGCTGACCGGCATGGGCGACCAGCCGGCCTCGGTGACCAAGGCTGCCGCGAGCGCAATCGGCTCGATCCAGAGTTCGCTCGCGGTCTGGTCGATGGTGCAGAATGCCTGGTACGGCCTCTCGCTCGGTTCGGTGCTGCTGCTTGCTGCGATCGGGCTTGCCATCACGTTCGGCGTGATGGGCGTCATCAACATGGCCCATGGCGAGATGGTGATGATCGGGGCCTACACCACCTTCGTGGTGCAGGAGGTGATCCGTACCCGCTATCCCGTCCTGTTCGACTATTCGCTGCTGATCGCCGTGCCGCTCGCCTTCCTGGTGGCCGGCGCGCTCGGCGTCGTGATCGAGCGCAGCATCATCCGCTTTCTCTATGGCCGTCCGCTGGAGACGCTGCTGGCGACCTGGGGCCTGTCGCTGGTGCTGCAGCAGGCCGTGCGCACCATGTTCGGCCCGACCAACCGCGAGGTCGGCAACCCCTCCTGGATGAGCGGCGCGTTTGAGATCGGCCAGATCACGGTCACCTATAACCGGCTCTGGATCCTTGTCTTCACGCTCGCGGTGTTCGTCATTCTGCTCGCGATGCTGCGCTACACGGCACTCGGGCTCGAGATGCGCGCGGTGACACAGAACCGGCGCATGGCGGCTTCGATGGGCATCGCCACTTCGCGGGTCGACGCGCTGACTTTTGGTCTCGGCTCGGGCATTGCGGGCATCGCCGGCGTGGCGCTGTCGCAGATCGACAATGTCAGCCCCAATCTCGGCCAGAGCTACATCATCGACAGCTTCATGGTCGTGGTGTTCGGTGGCGTCGGCAATCTCTGGGGCACGCTGGTCGGCGCCTTCACGCTCGGCATCGCCAACAAATTCCTGGAGCCGGTCGCCGGCGCCGTGCTCGGCAAGATCGCCATCCTCGTTCTCATCATCCTGTTCATTCAAAAACGGCCGCGCGGCCTGTTCGCGCTCAAGGGCCGCGCGGTGGAAGCATGACCCCTCACATGCTGACGCGATCGCTGGACCGCGGCGCGACCATCTTCCTTGCCATCGTCGTGGCCTGCGGCATCCTCATCCCGCTCTCCAACCTGCTGCTGCCCGCAGGTTCGTTCCTGCAAGTGCCGACCTATCTCGTCGCGCTCTGGGGCAAATATGTCTGCTACGCGATCCTGGCGCTCTCGATCGACCTGATCTGGGGCTATTGCGGCATCCTCTCGCTCGGTCACGGTGCCTTCTTCGCGCTCGGCGGCTACGCGATGGGCATGTACCTGATGCGGCAGATCGGCAGCCGCGGCGTCTACGGCAATCCGATTCTGCCGGACTTCATGGTGTTCCTGAACTATTCGAAGCTGCCCTGGTACTGGTACGGCTTTGACATGTTCTGGTTTGCCGCGCTGATGGTGCTGATCGTGCCGGGCCTGCTCGCCTTTTCCTTCGGCTGGCTCGCCTTCCGCTCGCGCGTCACTGGCGTGTATCTGTCAATCATCACCCAGGCGATGACCTATGCACTGCTGCTCGCCTTTTTCCGCAACGATTTCGGCTTCGGCGGCAACAACGGCATGACCGACTTCAAGGACATCTTGGGCTTCAACGTGCAGGCCGAGGGCACGCGTGCTGCGCTGTTCGCGCTGAGCTGCCTGGCGCTGATCGCCGGCTTTCTGATCTGCCGCGCCATCGTCTCGTCCAAGCTCGGCAAGGTGCTGATCGCCGTGCGCGATGCGGAATCGCGCACGCGCTTCCTCGGCTACCGGGTCGAATCCTACAAGCTGTTCGTGTTCACAGTGTCGGCCTGCATGGCCGGCGTCGCCGGCGCGCTCTATGTGCCGCAGGTCGGCATCATCAACCCGAGCGAATTCGCGCCGGGCAATTCGATCGAGGCCGTGATCTGGGTCGCGGTCGGCGGCCGCGGTACGCTGGTCGGCGCCGCGCTCGGCGCCGTCGTCGTCAACTACGCAAAGACGTTCTTCACCTCCGGCATGCTCGCGCCCTACTGGCTGTTCATGCTGGGTGCCATGTTCATCCTGGTAACGTTGCTGCTGCCTAAGGGCATCGTCGGCACTTTCAACGCCTGGTGGGACTCGTCGAAGGAAAGGCGCGACGCCGCGACCATTGCGAGCGCCGCGGCCGAAGACGGCGTCACCCAACCCAAAATGGCGGAGGAGGCGCAATGAACGTCATGGACACCCGCGCGACCTCCGCAATGCTGTATCTCGACGGTGTGCACGTCTCGTTCGACGGCTTCCACGCCATCAACAACCTCTCGTTGACGCTCGAGCCCGGCGAGATGCGCGCCATCATCGGCCCGAACGGCGCCGGCAAGACCACGATGATGGACATCATCACCGGAAAGACCAAGCCCGACGAAGGCACCGTGCTGTTCGACGGAGTCACCGATCTGACGCGACTGGACGAGACCCGCATCGCCGAGCTCGGCATCGGCCGTAAATTCCAGAAGCCGACCGTGTTCGAGAGCCAGACCGTGCAGGACAATTTGCTGCTCGCGCTCAATGTCGACCACAGCGTCAAGGGTACGCTGTTCTGGCGCGGCAGCCGGGCGGAGGCCGAGCAGATCGACAAGGTGCTGGAGACGATCCGCCTCACCGATGCCCGCAACCGTCTCGCCGGCAGCCTCAGCCACGGCCAGAAGCAGTGGCTCGAGATCGGCATGCTGCTCGCCCAGGATCCGAAACTACTGCTCGTCGACGAGCCCGTCGCCGGCATGACCGACGTCGAGACGCATCTCACCGCCGAGCTGCTCAAGGAAATCAACAAGACCCACACCGTGATGGTGGTCGAGCACGACATGACATTCGTGCGCGAGCTCGGCGTCAAGGTCACTTGCTTGCACGAGGGTACCGTGCTCGCGGAAGGCACCATCGACCAGGTCTCGTCCAACGAGCGGGTCATCGAAGTTTATCTGGGGCGCTGAGCGATGCTTGAGGTCAAGGACATCAACCTGTTCTACGGCGCGGCGCAGGCACTACGCGGCGTGTCGATTGCGGCCGAGCCCGGCAAGGTCACCTGCGTGCTCGGGCGCAACGGCGTCGGCAAGACCTCGCTCCTGCGTGCCATGGTCGGGCAGTACCCGATCTCCTCGGGCGCCATCGTGCTCGACGGCAACGATATCACGGGCCTGAAACCCTATGAGCGCGCGCGCAAGGGTATCGGCTTCGTGCCGCAGGGGCGCGAGATATTTCCGCTTCTGACGGTCGAGGAGAATCTCAAGACCGGCTTCGGGCCGCTCAGGCGCGAGGACAAGCACATTCCGGACGACGTGTACTCCCTGTTTCCGGTGCTGCAATCCATGCTCGGACGGCGTGGCGGCGATCTCTCCGGCGGCCAGCAGCAACAGCTCGCGATCGGGCGCGCGCTGGTGATGCGGCCGAAGCTGCTGCTGCTCGACGAGCCGACCGAGGGCATCCAGCCCTCGATCATCAAGGACATCGGCCGTGCCATCTCGTACCTGCGCAATCTCGGCAACATCGCCATCGTGCTGGTCGAACAATATCTCGACTTTGCCTGCGAACTCGGCGACAGTTTTGCGGTGATGGATCGCGGCGCGGTGAAGTTCACCTGCGACCGCTCCAATCTCGACGCGAGCGAAATCAGCCGCCAGATGGCGCTGTAGGCCATTCTGCCGCGACCGGCTGGGGGGCGGATGCGCAGCGACGTTCTAACGGCATCTTCGGTGTTCGACGCCAACCGTGCCCGCGGCGCGGTGCGCTTCGACGTCCACGCGCGCGACGGTGTGACACGTCGCGGGATATTGCATGAGTCCGGCTCCCTGCGCGTGCGCTTCCCTTCGCCGGAGGACGAGGGGCTCTCCGGCGTGTTCGTCAACACGGCCGGTGGTGTCGCCGGCGGCGATCGCTTCGACATCGAGATCGCTGCCGCAGATGGTTCGAAGCTGACGCTGACGACGGCGGCCGCGGAAAAGGTCTATCGCGCGCCCGGTCAGGCGGCGGAGCTCAATATCGCACTGAACGTTGCCGCAGGCGCACATCTCGGCTGGCTGCCGCAGGAGACGATCCTGTTCGACCGCGCGCGCGTGCGTCGTCGCTTCGACATAGACCTCGATGCGACTGCCTCGCTCCTGCTGTGCGAGATCGTGGTGTTCGGCCGTACCGCGATGGGCGAACGGATGGAGCAGGGTGAGTTCGTCGATCGCTGGCGGCTGCGTCGCGGCGGCAAGCTAGTGTTCGCCGAGACCGTCAGGCTCGACGGCAATATTGGCGCAAAGCTTGCGCGATCGGCGGTGGCCAGGGGCGGCGCTGCGATTGGCACGGCGCTGATCGTGCCCGGCGACGAGGCCCTGATCGAGCGCATCCGCGAGGCCTCGGAATCCTTCGCCAGCGAGGTCGGGATATCCGCCTGGAATGGCTTTGCAATGGCGCGGTTCTGTGCCCAAGATGCGGCGCGTCTGCGCGCAGACATGATGACCGTGCTGGCGCGCACCGGCGCGGCGCTGCCGCGGCTCTGGTTGAATTGACGAAGTGAACGGAAGAGATTTCGTATGAACCTGTCTCCTCGCGAAAAGGACAAGCTTCTGATCTCGATGGCGGCGATCGTGGCCCGCCGCCGGCTGGATCGCGGCGTCAAGCTCAACCATCCGGAGGCGATCGCGCTCATCTCCGATTTCATCCTCGAAGGCGCGCGGGATGGCCGCACCGTCGCCGAGTTGATGCAATCGGGTGCGCAGGTTCTCACCCGCGACCAGGTGATGCCGGGCATTCCCGAGATGATCCACGACATCCAGGTCGAGGCGACGTTTCCGGACGGGACCAAGCTCGTCACTGTGCACGAGCCGATCAGGTAGGAGCGAAGCATGATCCCCGGCGAACTCTTCATCCAGGACGGCGAGATCGAGCTCAACGCCGGCCGCAAGACGGTGACGCTGACGGTCGCCAACACCGGCGACCGCCCGATCCAGGTCGGCTCGCACTACCATTTCTTCGAGACCAACCCGGCCCTGAAGTTCGACCGCAAGAAGGCCCGCGGCATGCGCCTCGACATCGCCGCCGGCACCGCGGTCCGCTTCGAGCCCGGCCAGACCCGCGACGTCCAACTCGTCGCGGTGGCCGGCAAGAAGACCATCTACGGCTTCCGCGGCGACGTGATGGGGAAGCTGTGAATTCCACAGGAACGAGCGTGGCGCGGCATGGTTGAGGCGAAAACGGAGGACTTTGCCATGCTGTCACCTGTCCGCCTCGTCTCCGAAGCCGCCGAACTCGCCGCGCGCCGTCACAACGGCATGGCGCGCAAGGGCCGCGGTCATGAGCCTTACATCAACCACCTCGCCGAGGTCGCGAACCTGCTTGCGACCGCGACCGACGGCGCCGACGCCGAACTGGTTGCAGCCGGCTGGCTGCATGATGCGATCGAGGACACCGACACCACGCGCGAGGAGCTCGCGCAAAAATTCTCCGACCGTGTCGCGTCGCTTGTCGACGAGTGCACCGACGATATGAGCCTGTCGAAGCCGGAGCGGCGGCGGCGTCAGGTGCTCGACGCACCGAAAAAATCGGCTGGCGCCAGGCTGATCAAGATCGCCGACAAGATCAGCAATATCGGCGCGCGCGTACATTCGGATCCGACGGCCGAGGAACGTGACGATCTCGTCGATTATACCGACTGGGCCGAACAGGTTGTCGCTGGTTGCCGCGGCGGTAACTCTTGGCTCGATACGACCTTCGACGACATGGTGCTCACAGCGAGAACCTCTCTGTGAGCACCGATCCAGAATTCAAACGCAAACGGGGCTTGTGATGTCCGTCAAAATAAAGCGTTCCGTCTATGCCGACATGTTCGGCCCGACCACCGGCGACAAGGTGCGGCTGGCCGACACGGATCTCATCATCGAGGTCGAGAAGGACTTCACCAGCTACGGCGAGGAAGTGAAGTTCGGCGGCGGCAAGGTGATCCGCGACGGCATGGGCCAGTCGCAGGTCACCAACAGGCAGGGCGCGGCCGACACAGTCATCACCAATGCGCTGATCGTCGATCACTGGGGCATCGTGAAGGCCGACGTCGCGATCAAGGACGGCATGATCGCCGGCATCGGCAAGGCCGGCAATCCCGACATCCAGCCCGGTGTCACCATCATCATCGGCCCCGGCACGGACGTGATCGCGGGTGAAGGCAAGATCCTCACCGCGGGCGGCTTCGACAGCCACATCCATTTCATCTGTCCGCAGCAGATCGAGCACGCGCTGATGTCGGGCGTCACCTCGATGCTAGGGGGCGGCACCGGCCCCTCGCACGGCACGTTCGCCACCACCTGCACGCCGGGGCCGTGGCACATGGGGCGGATGATCCAATCGTTCGACGCATTCCCGGTCAATCTCGGCGTCTCCGGCAAGGGCAACGCCTCGCGGCCCGCCGCGCTGGTCGAGATGATCAAGGCCGGCGCCTGTGCGCTGAAGCTGCACGAAGACTGGGGCACCACGCCTGCCGCGATCGACAATTGCCTGTCGGTCGCCGACGACTACGACATCCAGGTGATGATCCACACCGACACGCTCAACGAATCCGGCTTCGTCGAGGATACGATCAAGGCGTTCAAAGGCCGCACCATCCACGCCTTCCACACCGAGGGCGCCGGCGGCGGTCACGCCCCCGATATCATCAAGGTCGCAGGGCTGAAGAACGTGCTGCCGTCCTCGACCAACCCGACGCGGCCCTTCACGCGCAACACCATCGACGAGCATCTGGACATGCTGATGGTGTGCCACCACCTCGATCCCTCGATCGCGGAAGACCTGGCGTTCGCCGAAAGCCGCATTCGCAAGGAGACCATCGCGGCCGAGGACATCCTGCATGATCTCGGCGCGCTCTCGATGATCTCCTCGGACTCCCAGGCCATGGGCCGCCTCGGCGAGGTCATCATCCGGACCTGGCAGACCGCCGACAAGATGAAGAAGCAGCGCGGTTCGCTGCCGCAGGACAAGGGCAAGGACAACGACAATTTCCGCGTCAAGCGCTACATCGCCAAATACACGATCAATCCCGCGATCGCCCATGGCGTTTCGAAGCTGATCGGCTCGGTGGAGAAGGGCAAGCTCGCCGATCTCGTGCTGTGGTCGCCGGCCTTCTTCGGCGTCAAGCCGGATTGCGTCGTCAAGGGCGGCATGATCGTCGCCGCTCCCATGGGCGATCCCAACGCCTCGATCCCGACCCCGCAGCCGGTGCATTATCAGCCGATGTTCGGCGCCTTCGGCAAGGCGCGCACCGCGTCCTCGGTGGTGTTCACCTCGAAGGCCGCCATCACCGGCGGCCTCGCGCGTAAGCTCGGCATCGACAAGAAGCTCTATGCGGTCCAGAACACCCGCGGAAAAATCTCGAAGAAAAGCATGATCCACAACGACGCCACGCCCAATATCGAGGTCGATCCTGAGACCTATGAGGTCCGCGCCGACGGCGAGCTTTTGACCTGCGCCCCCGCCGAGGTGCTGCCGATGGCGCAGCGATATTTCATGTACTGAAATAGCGCCTCAACGCATGTCCCAGGACCATGTCCTGGTCGCATATCCGGGAGCGGCTTTTCCGGGTTTTGCGTTCGATCCCGCCTGGTCTAAGGTCCCGCCCGGTATCTGAAGCCCAGAAGAAAAGCCGGGAGGATTTCTCGTGATCTACGTCGTCGCCACCTTGACCATCAAGCCTGAAACGCGCGCCGAATTCATTGCAGCCGCCACCGCCTGCATCAAGGAGACGCGGAAAGAGCCCGGCAATATCGCCTATGATCTGCATGAGAGCGTCACCGATCCCGCCAAGATGGTGTTCGTCGAGCAGTGGGAGAATGCCGAGGCGCTGGTGCCGCATCGCGCCATGGAGCACATGAAGACGTTCGGCCGCGTCGCGGTGAAGTGTTTTACGGCGCCGCCGAAGATCGAAGTGATCACGCCCGAGAAGGTCGAGACACGGTAACGGGGTAAACGCGGATGATCCGGGCGACGCAGGTCAGGGGACAACACCGCTTCGCGGAAGCGCCGGCGGATACGGTCGTGCTCGATTTCGACGATCGGCACCGCCGCCGCATGGCAATGACGGGGACGCGGGGACTCGAGTTCCTGCTCGACCTGGAGAATGCCGTCGCGCTGCGCGGCGGCGATGCGCTGGTGTTGGAGGACGGCCGGCTGGTCGAGGTGGTCGCTGCGCCCGAGCCGCTGCTCGAGATCCGCGGCCACGATCCGCACCACCTTATTCGTGTCGGCTGGCATCTCGGCAATCGCCATCTGCCGACGCAGATCATGGCCAAGAGCCTGCGCATCCGCCGCGACCACGTCATCGAAGCCATGGTGAAGGGCCTCGGCGCGCGCGTGATCGAGATCGAGGCGCCGTTCGATCCCGAAGGCGGCGCCTATGCGGATGCCGGACATGCGCATGGACACGACGACCACGCGCATCACGATCACGGCCACGATGATCATCACGGTCATGATCACCATCATGATCATGCCGCACATGGCGACGGTCACGATCACCATCACCACCACGACGAGCATTGCGATCACCCGGACCATCACCACGGCCACAAGCATGCTCATGACCACAAATGAGCCGGTCGCGGCCCGCGACCTCGCGGAGTGCGAGGCGGCGGCGCTGTACCGGTTGATGACCTGGCTGTCGCCGGCGTTTCCCGTCGGGGGCTTTTCCTACTCCAGCGGCATCGAATGGGCGGTCGAAGCCGGTGACATCAACGACACCGCGTCGCTGGCGGACTGGCTCGATGCGATGCTTCGCGATGGCTCTGGCTTCTGCGATGCGACGTTTCTGGTCCACGCCTATCGCGCCACTGAAGCGGGCGAGGGCGACACCTTGGGCGATATCGCCGAGCTCGCCGCGGCCTTCGTGCCGTCGCGCGAGCGGCAGCTGGAGACGACATCGCAGGGCCGTGCCTTCATCGACATCGCCCGCGCCGCGTGGGATGCAGACGGGCTGGATGCGATGGTTGCGGCATGCCGTACGCCACTGGTCTATCCCGTTGCCGTTGGCGTGGTCGCTGCGATGCACGGCGTGCCGCTGGCGCCGACGCTGCACGCCTTCCTGCATGCGCTGGTCTCGAACTGGATTTCCGCGGCCAGCCGGCTCATTCCGCTCGGCCAGACCGACAGCCAGCGCGTGCTGGTGAGGCTGGAAGCCGCGGTTGCCGCGACGGCGAATCGTGCGCTGAATGCGACATTGGACGATGTCGGCGGCGCGACGTTCCGCGCCGACCTCGCCAGCGTGCGGCACGAGACGCAATATACGCGGCTGTTCAGATCTTGAGCGGGTTCGTCGCTTTCACTGTCGTCCTGGCGAAAGCCAGGACCCATAACCACGGGTGCGCGTGGTTATGCACAGATGTGGCTGCAGCGTGCCGTGACAATCGGATTCAGTGGTAACGGGTCCTGGCTTTCGCCAGGACGACGATAGGAAAAAAAGCAATGGCTACATCTCACGGCCCCTTGCGTGTCGGCATCGGCGGTCCGGTCGGATCGGGCAAGACTGCGCTGATGGACCTGCTCTGCAAGACCATGCGCGAGCGCTACGACATCGCCGCGATCACCAACGACATCTACACCAAATGGGATGCGGAATTCCTGGTACGCTCGGGCTCGCTGACGCCGGATCGCATTGCCGGGGTCGAGACCGGCGGCTGCCCGCACACCGCGATCCGCGAGGACGCCTCGATGAATCTCGCCGCGGTGGCGGATATGCGCGCCAAGTTTCCCGGACTCGATCTCGTGCTGATCGAATCCGGCGGTGATAACCTCGCTGCCACTTTTTCCCCGGAGCTCGCCGATCTCACCATTTACGTCATCGACGTGGCGGCCGGCGACAAGATCCCGTCCAAGGGCGGCCCCGGCATCACCCGGTCCGACCTCCTTGTCATCAACAAGATCGACTTGGCGCCCCATGTCGGCGCCTCCCTGGAAAAGATGGAGACGGACGCCAGGCGGATGCGCGGCGAGCGGCCGTTCGTCATGACCAACCTGAAAAAGAGCCAGGGGCTGGACCGCATCATCGGCTTCATTGAGGCCAAAGGCGGCTTGAAACGGGCCGGCTGACCGGCGCGACGACCTAACGCAGGCGTTTCCCCCGTTAACACCGTGGGCAGAGCCGTGTCCGCGGAACAAATTTCGGTCACGGCAATTGATTACCTCCGGTGCCCGGAGCAAATCCAACTCGGCCGGACCATCGGCGGGCCGATTTAAGCTTCTCAGGCGACCAAGTTGCGTACCGATGCCTCCTCCTTCATTATCTCGGCGATTGGGGTTCACCCTGTTTCGGCACGTGCCCGTTCGAGCGGCGTCCATATGCTCCGTATTTATTGCCGACCTCCTGCTTTCGCCTGAGTAGTCGCGTGGTCCGGCTGGGTTTCATCATCGGCTTCATTGCTCTTCTCGGGGCCTTGCTCTCCGGGCTTGCGGCTTATCGCGTCCACGACCAGGAGCTGGCGCTGGACCGGATCGCGCTGGCGCGCGCGATCGATGTCCATGCGAGCCTGGTCCAGGACCGGCTCACCGAGCGCGAACTGCTCGCGCGGGTTGCCTCCGGCCTGTTCCGGGCGCCGTCGGTGCTCAAGCCCAACATGCTCGAGCCGCTGCGCTCGGCCATCTACGCCTTCAAGACCGATTTCGTGGTGGCGGGCTGGGTCGCCCGCCTGAAGCCGAACGAGCTTGCCGCAGCACAAGCCGCGATCGCGAGCGCCGGCTTCCCCAATCCGCGAATCCGCAGCTATGAGGACAAGCCGATCGATCCGGCAGGTGTCACCCAGCCGATCGATGTGCTGATGGATCTCGAGCCGCGCAGCAACGAGACCAAGGGGCTGCCCGGCCGCAGTTACGACCAGGATCAGGTGCGCGGCGCCATGCTGGCGCGCGCCAGAGTGGAGAAGAGGTCGGTTGCCTCAGAACCGGTTGCCCTCCTGCGTGGCGACGGGTCGATCGGCATCATTGTGGCGGCTCCCGTCATCCCGGAGGGCGCGACGGAGCCGGCGGGCTTCATCACATTTTCCTATGAGCTCTCTTCCCTGATGCTGACCAACGACGACATGTCGTTGTTCGCGGTTGCGCTGAAGGATCCGCGCCGGGAGGGTGGCGAGTTGGTCGCCAACGATCAAGGCGTGGTCTCGGCCCGCCCGACAGCGGCCGATGGGCCGGCGCCGTCGGCGACGCGCACGGTGAGCTTCGGTGGTCGCGACTGGCAGCTCGGCTATTACGCCAAGACCAATTCGGCGCGCCGCGCCGAGCAGACTGCGATCATCGTGGCGGCGATCGGCCTTGCGATCACCGCGATGGTGTGCGGCCTGTTCGGCTATGTCGCCTACAACAATTTGCGGCTCAGCCGGGAAATCCAGGTCAGAATCGGCTTCGAGCGCCGGCTGACGGCTGTCATCGACGAGCTCAACCATCGGGTCAAAAACATCCTGGCGGTGATCCAGTCGATCGTGACCCGCACGCTGCGCCATGGCTCCGACATCGATGTCGCGCGCGAGCTCCTGATCGGCCGCATCCACGCCATGTCCAACGTCGTCTCGCTGCTCAGCGAGAGCCAGTGGCAGGGTGTCAAGCTGAAGGGCCTGTTCGAGGCGCGCGCCATCCCGCATGCCGACCGCATTGCCGTCACCGGTCCTGATATCGCAGTCAGCGCGCGCGCGGCGCAGAGTCTGTCGCTGCTGTTCTTCGAGCTCGCCTCGCACTCCGACGAGGGCCTGTCGCTTGTCGGCAAGCATCCGCACATCACTGCCAATTGGACGGTGACGAACGAGGGGTCCGGCGAGGTCTTCTATTTCCGCTGGGAGGAGTTCAACACCAGCGAAGCGACGCGCCGCCCCGATTCCGACTTCGGCCTGATCCTGCTCGACCGCGTCGCGCCCGAGGCGCTCGGCGGCACCGCCAAGCGCTATTTCACCGATGTCTCCTATGTCTACGAGCTGACCGCGCCGATGGAGACGGTCGAGGACATGACCGAGCGCGACCGCACCGACAAGCTGTCAGCACCGATCCGGCCTGCGCGGTAATTCGAGGCTAGCTCTTCGGCCGCAGCACGAGGTCAACCAGGGTCCGCGCGTAGGCCGGCGTGATCGGCGCGATGCCGAAGACGTAGCGGTAGAACAGGCTGCCATAGATCGCGTCGTAGAGATCCTGGGGCGGTGCTTCCGCCAGAATGCTGCCGTCGTTCTGGCCCGCGGCGATCATCTCGATCAGCGCGTCGCGGCGGAATTGCAGGTAGCGGGCGTAGAACAGCTCCGCCGAGCCGGTCTTGGAGATGCATTCGGAGATGACGGCGAGCTGGACCTTGCCGAACTCGCCCTGGAGGGCTTCGGCATAGGCGGCGGCATGGCGGCGTGCGCGCGCGGCGGGGCTGCCCGAGCTTGCATGCGGCAGCGGCAGCATCTGCGCGGCATGGTGAAGAAAGGCGTCGATCAGCAAGGCTTCGCGCGACGGCCACCATTTGTAGATCGTCATCTTGGAGACGCTGGAGTGGCGCGCGATCGCGTCAATGGTGGTGGCGGCAAGGCCGGTAGTGGCCATCAGCGCATAGGCGCTTTGGAGAATGGCGTTGGTGGTCTCGATCGACCTTGGCCGGCCGCGCCGGGGCGCGCCGTCGGCTCCCTCATCCCCGCCATTCGCCATCACCACGCCCGGCCTCCCCATGCAATCCGCTGCCGCTCCGCATAGCCCAGCCGTAATGGCCGGCCTAGGGGAATCGGAAGGTGCCGGGTTAGGCCTGTTGCCGCAAGGCCGCGGGCAGGTCCTGCCGCTTCGACCAGGCGATGTAATATGCGACCGCGGCCATCGCCGCGAAGCCGGCCAGGCTCACGGCAATCTGCATCACCACCAAATTGGCGCCGGTGATCAGGATGAGATGGCCGGCAAACGACAGGAACACGCCGACGCAGAACACCGCGAGCCATTCCTCGCCGCATCTGATCACCGCCTGAAGCGGCTTCAGTCGCAGGCCGGGATGATCGGCCGGGACGAAATATGTCGCGAGGAAAGCGAGCGCGAGGAAGTGGACCACGCGATAGGGGGCGAGGTCTTCCTTGTCGGTCGGCGTGATGGTGTTGAGCGCGATATCCGGCAAATAGGCCGCTAGCGTCGGCGAGTGTCGCATCAGCGTGATTGCCATCGCGAATACGAGATAGGCGCCTGCGAGCACGCGCAGCCAGGACAGGCCATGCAGCGCGCGGCCCGACGTGCCGGTCACGGCAAACCAGCCGCCCAGCACCATCAGCATCTGCCAGCAGAACGGGTTGAAGGTCCACTCCTGGTCCGGATAAACCCGGAAATTCCAGCCGAACCAGCGCGCCGCAACGTACAGCGCGACCGACGCCGCCAGCGTCAGGTTCGGACGCCGCAACAGCCCCCACAGCGCGAGTGGAAGGAGGGCCATCAGCGGGATCATCAGCTGAAGAAGATCGAGGTTCAGCGGCTCTTCCTGAAGCACCAGTCCGCGTATCAGGATCCGCAGCGGATGCTCGATGATGCCCGAGATGTTGTATTCGTTGATGATCTCGGGCGCCATCGATTGCGAGGCGACATAGGCGATGGCGTCGATGTAGATCACGAACAGGACGACATAGGCGGCGTAGAGCCGCCACATGCGCTGGAAGATGCGCGTCGCCGCGACGACGTAGCCGCGCTCCAGGGCGATCTTGCCGTGAATGATGGCCATGCCATAGCCGGCCACGAACACGAACAAGTCTGCGGCGCCGCTGAAGCCGAAATTGCGCAGCGTCAGCAAATTGACGACGTTGTTCGGGATGTGGTCGACGAAAACCGACCAGTTGGCGATACCGAGCGTCAAATAGAGCCGGGGGTCGTGTTGAAATGCGGCGAGGTTCGCCTGGACGGACGGTTTCATCGAAAAAATGGCTTTTGGAATCAGGGGCGCTGCTTTTAGCGGCAACCGCCTGCCTATCCGAGTAGCGTTTGCGTGATGGCGCAGGCAAACGGCGCGAAATTGGCGCGGGGCCGCCGGTGCCGATTGGATAGGCGCGTTCGCGGGACCCGTGACGAAATTTTCTAACCCGGTAGCTGCTACTCGGCAGGCTCAGCCGAGGCCTCGTCGGGTACGCCGGCGCGGCTCGCCATGAGTCCGAGGGCGACGCCGCCGATCGCCAGGATCGGCAACAGCCGCTTGATCCCGATGGCGCGAACGATCTGGAGACCGGTGGCGAGCAGCATGGGGTCCGCGAGCATGCTCGAGGCCGCCGATTTCGTGGCGCGCTCGGCCGCGATATGAGCTTGCTTGCGCAGCTGCCGTTTGTAGACCCAATAGCTCACCGCCGCGGTGAGGGTCAGCAGAAAGAAAATGCCCGCACCGGCGAGGCAGGCCTGCACCGGACCATATTTGTTGAGCACCGAAATGAATGCCGCCGCGCACAGGAAGCACGTGGTGATGAAGAGTGCGAACGCCGCGCCTGCTGCCAGCGAGGTCAGCCGCACAGTGGTGCCGGTGGATGCGCTGATCCCGTCGATGATGCGCTGAAACATGGTCTTGCTCCTCAGATCCCCACAAGCCGGCACCGGCGGCGCCGCTGCGCCACCGTCTCGATACCCGTTCGCGATCTCAGCGACGCCAGACCGCGCCGATCAGGAAGCCGATGCCGAGCGCAAGCCCGACGGTCGCGAGCGGCCGCTGCGTGATCGCGTCCTCCAGCGTCTCCTCGATCGAGCCGTAGGCCTCCTGTGCCGCGCCCATCATCGCGCTGCCGCGTTCCGACATGTCGTCGATCGCGGAATCCACGTTTTCGCGCGCTTGGCTATAGCCGCGGCGGGCTTGCTTGCTGGAGGAGTTGGCAAAAGTATTGAGCGCGTCGGTGATCTGATCAGTGAGGGCGGCGATATCGCTTTTCACGGCTGCTACATCCTTCTCGAGGCGTTCTCTGGTGGCTTTGTCGGTCCAGTCTCTCATCCCGGCTTCGGCATTGGTGGTGGACATCAGGGGCTCCGGGCTGTTGACGGTTGAGACAGCCGGGAAACGTTTCGTCGTGGTGTAAGTTCCGTTCACGGAAACCGGTCAGTCCTGCGGGAGCTGCGGCGAATCCTCAGGCAACAGATGCTCCTTCAGGATCAGGGCGACGATCAGCAGCGGCGACGACAGGAACGCGCCCATCGGGCCCCACAGCCAGGTCCAGAACGCCAGCGCCAGCAGCACCGCGAGCGCATTGAGCGCCAGCCGCCGGCCGATGATGGTCGGCGTGACGAAATGTCCCTCCAGGAAGGTGATGCCGCCAAAGGCGAGCGCCGCCATCAGGCCGCCGCTGACGGTCGGGAAGGTGACCAGCCCCACCACGACCAGAATGGCGAACATGGCCACCGGTCCGATGATCGGAATGAAATTGAGGGTGGCCGCCAGCGCGCCGAGGCCAGCCGGATTGGGCATTCCGGTGAGGGCGCAGACGATTCCGGCGGCGACGCCGACGCCGACGTTGATCAGGGTCACAGTCAAAAGGTAGTTGCCGAGATGGACCTCGATCTCGTTGAGGATGCGAAGCGTGCGCAGCCGTGCGTCGTGATCGCTGAAGGTCATGATCATTGCCCGTCGCAGGTCGCGCCAGCTGGCGATGAACAGGATCAGGGTGACGAAGAACAGCAGGAATTCGGTAAAGGTCGGTGACAGGAATTCAATCGTTGGCTGCACCCACTCGAATTTCGGCATCTGGAAGCTTGGCAATCCCTCCGAGCCGCCGAGCATCGTCTGCAGCTCTCGCCACAGCGCCAGCGGCCGGTCGAACACGTGGACCTTGTCTTTCAACTGCGCGCCGAGTTCGGGCAGGCGCGAGCTCCATTCCATCGCCGGCGAGGCGATCAGCGCGACGATGAAGCCGACCACGGCGGTCACCGCGAACACGATCAAGACGGCGGCAAGCCCGCGCGGCACTTTCCGGTACTCCAGAAAGGTCGCTGCCGGCGAGAGCATCGTGCCGGTGACGAACGCCATCACGACAGGCAAAAAGAACGCCTTTCCGACATAGAGCACCGCGACGATTGCGATGAGGAGCAGTCCGGCGAGCGAGAAGGCGACGAGTTCGGTGCGGCGGATCACCGGCGGGAGTTCGCCGTGGCTCTCGGGAAGCGGAGTGCCTTCGCCATTGCCGGGAGTCATACGTTCACTGGGAAGGACGCGCACAATACCTCTCCGGCACGGAGACTTCAGTCCTCGCGCCCATGACCAGGGGAGAACGTCCTCGCGCCCTGCGGGTTCCATCGCGGCTTCGCGAAGAAGCGCTCGCTTGACTCTGACGTCGCTGCTGCATCCCGCCGCGGAACTTGTAGCGGTTGGACCGCGTTGAACAAACCAGCGCATCACCCTGATGCAGGCATCCACACGGGGCAGCACATGACGAAGTTCTCTGCAGTCCGACGCCGCTTATCGCAGCGCCGCATCACCGCTTTTGCCTTTGCAACCGCTTTGCTGGCAGTGCCGTTCGGCGCCGCAAGCGCACAGACGCTGGGCTACACCTATCCGCAAGATCAGGCTTACCCGCAGGACCAGGGCTATTCGCAGGGTTATGCGAGCCCAAGCTATGCGAACCAGGGCTATGCGAACCAAGGCTATGCAAGTCAGAACGCGCAAGCGCCCGACGAGGATGCCGCGCTGCCAGATCGCCTGCGCAGGCAGATTGTCAGCTTCGACCGCAGCGAGCCGGCCGGCACCATCGTCATCGATACCAACAATACTTACCTTTACTATGTGCTCGGCCAGGGCCGCGCGATCCGTTATGGCGTCGGCGTCGGCCGCGAGGGCTTCACCTGGTCGGGCGTGCAGAGCGTCAGCCGCAAGGCGGAGTGGCCGGACTGGCATCCGCCGGCTGAGATGATCGCGCGCCAACCCTATCTGCCCCGCTTCGTCGCTGGTGGCCCCGGCAATCCGCTCGGCGCGCGTGCGATGTATCTCGGGTCGAGCGAATACCGCATCCATGGCACCAACGATCCCACCACGATCGGGAAGTTCGTTTCGTCCGGTTGCATCCGCATGACCAATGAGGATGTCACCGACCTGTTCGGCCGTGTCAATGTCGGCGCCAAGGTGGTCGTGCTACCGAAGAACGCGCCGCTGATGGCGAAAGGCAGTGATTCCGTGCGCAAGCGCCCAGCCGTGACCGCGCTGCCCTCAGGCCGGCAGGCGCTGAACATTTCGAATTCGGCCGTGAACTAAGGGTCGAGTGAGGTCACATGAAGAGACGTTCGATCGGCAAACTCGCCGGGGGCGCGGCGGCGTTCGTCGCCATTGCCTCCTTCGGCCTCGCGCTGACGCCATCCGCCCATGCGGAGGACTTTTTCTCGGCGCTGTTCGGCGGCTTCCGCGGACGGCCGGCGCCCGAGATTCGCATGCCTTTCCAGACCGATGACACGCCGCGCTACGACCCGCCGCGCCAGCGGGCCTCCTACGGTGGCGGCACGGCCTATTGCGTGCGCGGCTGCGACGGACGTTATTTCCCGGCGCAGGGAAACGATTCCGAGAGCAAGGCGCAATCCTGCAAGAGCTTCTGCCCGGCCTCGGAGACCTCGCTGGTCTATGGCGGCAACATCGACGACGCGACGACGGATAAGGGGAAATCCTATTCCGACCTGCCTAACGCGTTCCGCTATCGCAATGAGATTGTCGCAGGCTGTACCTGCAACGGCAAGGATCCGGTCGGGCTCGCTCAGGTCAAGGTCGACGACGATCCCACCTTGCGCAAGGGCGACATCGTCGCGGGCGCGGACGGCCTGGTGGTCGCCAGCCGCAATGCCAACGACCGCCGCGGCGTCGCGATGAATTTCTCGCCGCTGCCCGACTCGGTTCGCGCAAGATTCCGCCAGGTGCCGGTGGTGGCGAAGGAATAGGCCTCAACGTCGTCCTGGCATTCGCCAGGACGACACCAAGAGTGTGGGCTATGCCGCCCGGATCTTGCCGAGGAAGTCGCTGACGTCATGGCCGAGCTGGCGGCTCTGGCTCTCCAGCATCTCGGAGGCGTGTTTCACGTTGTCGGCGGCAGCGGCAGCAGCGTCTGCATCGGATTTGACGCCGGTGATGTTGTCCGAGACGTTCTTGGTGCCCTGCGCCGCAAACTGGGTGCTGCGGGTGATCTCTTGGGTGGCCGCTCCCTGCTCCTGCACGGCGGCGGCGATTGCGGTCGCGACCTCGTTCACTTCGCCGATGATGCCGCCGATGGTCTGGATGGCGCTGATGGCGTCGGCCGCGACCTTCTGGATGTCGGCGATCTGCTCGGAGATCTCCTCGGTCGCCTTCGCCGTCTGGCTCGCCAGCGACTTCACCTCGGAGGCGACCACGGCAAAGCCGCGACCGGCCTCGCCGGCGCGGGCCGCCTCGATCGTGGCGTTAAGCGCGAGCAAATTGGTCTGCTGCGCAATGGTGTTGATCAGGCCGACGACCTCGCCGATGCGGCCGGCCGACTTTTGAAGTCCCTGCACGTGCCGTCGGTCTCGCGCGCCTGGGTCACGGCGCGGCTGGCGATGCCCGCGGCATGCGCGGCCTGCTGACTGATGTCGTTGATCGAGGCGCTCAGCTCTTCGGCGGCGGCGGCGACGCTGTCGACGCTCATGGAGGCGTCATTGGAGGCCTTGCCGGCGATCTGCACGCGGTCGTTGGTCTGCCGCGACACCGCGGAGAGATCGCCCGAGGTCTTGCGCATCTCGCCAGAGGCTTCGCTCAATTCGCCGAGCGTTTTGCGCACCGCGCCCTCGAACTCGCCGACATAGGTCTCGACCGCGCGCTGGCGCGCGGAGGCGCCCGCATTGCGTTCGCGCTCCTGCGCCTCGATCGTGAGCTTGTCGTTGGCCTGCTGCTTGAAGGTCTCCAGCGCGCCGGCAAGCGCGCCGATCTCGTCGTTGCGGTCGAGATAGCCGCTATCGACGGCAAGGTCGCCGCCGGCGACCTTCAGCATGGCGTCCCGGATGGTGTTGAGCGGAGTGATGACGCGGCGGCTGACCAGCATGATCGCGCCGACGGCAAGCCCCACGGCGAGCGCCAGCAGCGTAAGCTGCACGATCAGTGCGCGCTGTGCGGCGCCGCGCTGCTCCTGCGTGTGGATCTTGGCAGCATCGAGCGCACCTTCTGCCACTGTGACGGCGCTCGCCATACGGGCGACCGTGAGCGGGCTCCATTGGTTCGCCGTCATCTCGGGCTTCTCACCCTTGACCAGCGCGTCCGTGAGACGGTCGCGCAAGGCCAGATATTGCGGCTCGAAATACGAGGTCTTGGCGGAGGCCATCGCGGAGGCGAGCCCCGACGGCAACTGCATGCCGGACGTCGACAGCTCCAGCGCCTTCCACATCGCGCTCGTGCCGCCGACATGTTGGGTATAGGCGTAGCGGCCCTCCGTCGTGATCTTGCCGGCGGCCAGCCCGGTCGAGACGATCAGCGATGCTTCGCCTGCGGTGTTGCGGAGCAGCCAGGCGTTCTGCTTGATCGACAGCAGCTGGTCGATCGCGGCGTCCAGGTGATTGACCGTGGCGGCCAACGTGTTCGAGAGCTTGTCGAGCGTGTCGAGCAGGCCCTGCGTTGTCTCCATATATTCCTTGGGCAGACCGGCGCGGCGTTGGTCCTTCGGCTTGGCTACATCCTCCCAGAACTGCTTCTGCTCCTCGATCAGCAGCTTGTAGAGGCGCGCAAGCTCCGGTACCAGCGTGCCTGATTGCGGAAAGTCCATGGCCGGCAGCAGCTCGATCGCGCGCGCCATGGCGGGCATTTGGGCATCGCGCAGCGCGCGCAGATATTTCTCGATCTCGCCGTCCATCGGCTCGGTCGCATTCAGGAGGCGGACCGTGGTCGAGCGGTCGGTGCGCAGATTGTGCATCGCCTTGAACAGATCGGCGGACGTGTCGGCGATCTGCGAGATGCGGTTGGCGGTCTTCAGGCGATCCCAGGACTCGTAGGCGGTGAGCGAGAGCGCGATCACCACGCAGATCGACGTGATCGCGATCACCGCCTTCAGCAGCGCGGATACGGTCAGACGATTCAGCATCGAAGTCCCCCAATTCCCAATACAAAGTTCGTAAAGGCGCCCCGGCAACAGCAGAAAAAGGGGCCCGTCAGACAAGGCAATCGCATGCCGTTTGCGGCTCAGGGCCCAAACGGTTTCCGCATCTGAAAGGAAAAGGGTAAAGTTTTCAGCAGGCCGGCTGATCGTAGAAGTACGTATTTACTAGAAGTTGCAAAGGGTTGCGTCGATGGAACCAAGCCACGAGCTGCGCGTTAGGAGACTGTCAGCAATTTTGCCTAAAGGGGGGTCCTAGCGATGCTGGTCGGCGTACTCGTCACCTTTCTCGTCGTCATTCTCGTACTTTACCTCATCAACATGCTGCCGATGGACGGCCGCGCCAAGCAGATCGCGCGCGTCGTCGTCATCATCATCGGCATCGTCTCGCTGCTGAAATATCTGGCAGTGTTTTAGCCGGGCGCTTAGCTAGCGCAACGAAAAAGCCCCGGCGCGAGCCGGGGCTTTTGGTGTTCTAGTCGGGTCGGCAGGCCGCCTTGTCAGCCAGGGCGTTGTCAGCCAAGGGCTTTGGCCTCGCGGCGGCGGGCGGTGAGGATGTATTCGGTGTAGCCGTTCGGCTGCTCGCGTCCCTTGAAGATGAGGTCGCTGGCCGCCTTGAAGGCTGTGCCGTCGAAGGCGGGCGCCATCGGCTTGTAGATGGGATCGCCCGCATTCTGCTTGTCGACGACCACCGCCATGCGCTTGAGCGATTCCATCACCTGCGCCTCGGTGATCACGCCCTGGTGCAGCCAGTTGGCGAGGTGCTGGCTGGAGATGCGCAAGGTGGCACGGTCTTCCATCAGGCCGACGTCGTGGATGTCAGGCACCTTCGAGCAGCCGACGCCCTGGTCGATCCAGCGCACGACATAGCCCAGAATGCCCTGGCAGTTGTTGTCGATCTCCTGCTTGACGTCGTCGGGCGCCCAGTTCGACTTCGACACGGGGATGGTGAGGATGTCTTCGAGCTTTGCCCGTGGGCCGCCCTTGGCGAGCTCCTGCTGGCGCGCGGTGACGTTGACCTGGTGGTAGTGCAGCGCGTGCAGCGTCGCGGCGGTCGGCGAGGGCACCCAGGCGGTGATAGCACCGGCCTGCGGATGGGCGAGCTTCTGCGCCAGCATGTCCGCCATCTTGTCCGGCGCGGCCCACATGCCCTTGCCGATCTGGGCATGGCCGGGCAGGCCACAGGTCAGGCCCATATCGACGTTCCAGTCCTCATAGGACTTGATCCAGGGCTGCGCCTTCATCTCGTTCTTGCGGATCATCGGACCCGCCTCCATCGAGGTGTGGATCTCGTCGCCGGTGCGGTCGAGGAAGCCGGTGTTGATGAACATGATGCGCTTGGAGGCGCGCTGGATGCAGGCCTTGAGGTTGACGGTGGTGCGCCGCTCCTCGTCCATGATGCCGACCTTGAGCGTGTTCTCGGGCAGCGACAGCATCTTCTCGACGCGGTCGAAGATCTCGCAGGTCAGCGACACCTCGTCGGGGCCGTGCATCTTCGGCTTGACGATATAGGCCGAGCCGGTGCGGCTGTTCTTGACCTTGGAGTTGCCTTTCAGATCATGGACAGCAAGAAGCCCGGAGACGGCGGCGTCGAGCAAGCCTTCCGGAATCTCCTCGCCCTTGTCGTCCAGCACCGCGTCGGTGAACATGTGGTGACCGCAATTGCGCATCAGCAGCAGGCTGCGGCCGTGCAATTTCACTTCGCCTTTGCCGTCAGGCATCTTGTAGCTGCGGTCGGCATTGAGCGAGCGCGTCAGCGTCTTGCCGCCCTTCTCGAAATCGGCCGACAGCGTGCCGTTCATCAGGCCGAGCGTGTTGCGATAGACCAGCACCTTGTCCTCGGCATCGACGGCAGCGACCGAGTCTTCCATGTCGAGAATCGTGGAGACGGCGGACTCCATGACCATGTCCGCGACGCCGCCCGGATCGTCCTTGCCGATCGCGCTGGTGCGGTCGATTTTTACCTCGACGTGCAGGCCGTTGTTGACGAGCAGTACCGCGCTCGGTGCGGCTGCGTCGCCCTGGAAGCCTGCGAATTGCGCGGCGTTCTTCAGGGCGGTGGCGTTGCCGCTCTTCAGCTTCACCGCGAGCTGGCCCGCGACCACGCTATAGGCGGTGACGTCGGTGTGACTGCCGGTCGCCAGCGGCACGGCGGCATCGAGGAACGCTTTTGCCTTGGCGATCACCTTGTCGCCGCGCGCCTTGTTGTAGCCCTTGCCGCTCTCGGATGGATCGTGCGGGATCGCGTCGGTGCCGTAGAAGGCGTCATAGAGCGAGCCCCAGCGCGCATTCGCCGCGTTCAGCGCATAGCGTGCGTTGGTCAGCGGCACGACGAGCTGCGGGCCGCAGATCTTGCCGATCTCCTCGTCCACATTGGCGGTCTCGACCTTCTGCGTCGCCGGCTCCGGGAGGAGATAGCCGATCTCCTTCAGGAAGGCGGTATAGGCGTTGAGGTCGAACGCCTTGCCCTTGTTGGCCCGGTGCCAGTCGTCGATCTTGGCCTGCAACGTGTCGCGCACCGCCAGCAGCGCGCGGTTCTTCGGCCCCAGCTCCTTGATGATGGCGGCGAGCCCGGCCCAGAACGCATCCGGCGCGATCCCCGTCTTCGGGGCCGCTTCCTTGGCGATGAAATCGAACAGGACGGGAGCGATCTTCAGTCCGTGGGCGTCGACGCGTTTCATGATGGGCTTTCTTGTTGGAAATGGCTGTTTTTGGCTGCTTTTGACCCGACAGCAGCAAAATGCGCTCCAAGGAGCGGCTTTCGGGGTCTTATTAGCCCCAAAATCGGGGCCGTGAGAAGGCCCCCAAAAGTTGTCAAAATGTCAAGGCGAGGTGGGCGGCCCACGCACGGTGTCATTCCCCGCGAAGGCGGGGAAATCCAGTACGCCGCGGCCTCTCGCCTGAATCACTGCTGTCGGTGGAATGCTGGGTCGCCCGGTCAAGCCGGGCGACGACAGCGGAGCAGCAGCCCGGCTTCAAATATTCGCGGCGAGGTCCACGAGTTCGTCGAACAGCACGCCGGTCGTCTTGAGCATCTGTTCGATCTCGTCCGCCGCCTCGGCGACCGTCCGCGTCGAGGTGTCGATCACGAGCTCGGCGGCCTCGGGCCGCTCGTAGTCGGTGCCGATACCGGTGAACGACGCGAGCGTGCCGGCGCGGGCCTTCTTGTAGTGGCCCTTGGGGTCGCGCTCCTCGCAAATTTCCGCCGGCGTCGCGACGTAGATCTCGCGGAACGACGTGTCGGCGATGCGGCGCGCGGTGGCGCGGTCCTCGCGGGCGGGCGAGACGGCGGCGACAATGGCGATGTGGCCGTTACGGGCGAGATGCGTCGCGACTTCGGCGAGGCGGCGGATGTTCTCGCTGCGATCGGCGGCCGAGAAGCCGAGATCGCTGTTGAGCCCGGCACGCAGCGTGTCGCCGTCGAGCAGGATCGGTGAGCCGCCATTGCTGAACAACCGCCGCTCCAGCGCCTTGGCTAGAGTCGACTTGCCGGAGGCGGGGAGGCCGGTGAGCCAGACCACGGCGCCGTTGTGACGATAGCGCGCGGAGCGTTCGTCGGGCCGCAGCGCGGATTCCACCGGCACGATGTCGACGGGCAAGGCGCGCTGGCCGGCATCGACCGACAGCACGAGACCGCCGCCGGCGATGCGCCCGGACACCTCGATCACGAGACGGCCGGTGCGCGGATTTTCCGTGTAGGGATCGGTGGCAATCGGATTCGAAAGGGATATGTCGATCTCGCCGACGTGGTTGCGGCCGATTGCCTTGTTCTCGACGCTCGACAGCTCACCGGGATCGACCGCCTTCTCGATGGCGACGACGGTGGCACGGCTTTCCTTCGGTCCGCAGCGAACCAGGAGCTGGTCGCCCTTGGCCAGCGGCTTGTCGTGCAGCCAGAAGATCCGCGCGCGCAGCCGTCGTGTCTCGCGCGGCGCGCTGTTGGCATGCGCGATGATGTCGCCGCGCTCGAGGAACAGCTCGCGGTCGAGCGTGATGCCGACCGAGCGGCCCGCACCCTGGCGGCCTGCGACCGGCGTCACCGGCCAGCTCTCGACCGTCTTGATTCTGGCGATCTTGCCGGCGGGCATGATCACGATTTCGTCGCCGGCAACCAGGCTGCCGGATTCGATCCGGCCCGCCACGATGCGGCGATCGTCGAATTTGTAGATCGCCTGCACCGGCAGCCGCAGCGCCAGCGCTTCCAGCGGCCGGGCCGGCTCGAGCCGGTCAAGCGCTTCGACCACGGTCGGACCCTTGTACCAGCCGATGCGGTCGGTGCGCTCAGCGACGCCGTCGCCCTCGCGGGCGGAAATCGGGATCACGGCCGTGGGCTTCACACCGAGGCCTTGCAGATGCGCCGAGATCTCGTCGCTGATCTCCTTGAAGCGCGCTGCGGAGAAGTCGACGCGGTCCATCTTGTTGACGACGACCGCGACCTGCTTCACGCCGAGCAGATGCAGGAGATAGCCGTGCCGCCTCGTCTGGTCGCGCACGCCTTCGAGCGCGTCGATGATCAGCACCGCGCCGTCCGCCTGCGAGGCGCCGGTGATCATGTTGCGCAGGAATTCGGCGTGGCCGGGCGCGTCGATCAGTACGATGTCGCGCGAATTGGTGCGGAAGCGGATCTGCGTGGTGTCGATGGTGATGCCCTGGTCGCGCTCGGTCTGGAGCGCGTCGAGCAGAAACGACCATTCGAACGGCATGCCGCGCCGCGCGCTGACGGCCTTGAGCATGTCGAGCTTGCCGTCGGGCAGGCTGCCGGTCTCGTGCAGCAGGCGGCCGACCAGCGTCGACTTGCCGTGGTCGACATGGCCGACGATGACGATGCGGACCTGCGGACGCGTGGTGCCGTTCGGGGTGGCGGGCGATGCGGGGGTGACGATCATGTTCATACGACGCTCGCGTCCTTGATCAGAGATAGCCGGCGACGCGCAGGCGCTCGAAAGCGTCCTCGGTCTCGTGGTCGAGCGCGCGGCCGGAACGTTCCGGCACCTTGGTCTGCTCGAGTTCGATCAGGATCTCGTCGATAGTCGACGCGTTTGAGGCGACCGGATTGGTGATGTCCTGATCGCCCAGCGAGCGATAGCGTTTGCCGTTTTGCGACAGATACAGCGGGATGATCGGGATGTTCTCGCGCTTGGTGTAGGCCCAGATATCGGACTCGGTCCAATGCAGGATCGGATGGATGCGCAAATGCGCGCCCTGCGGCGGCGACGCATTGAAATGATCCCAGAACTCCGGCGGCTGGTCGCGCACGTCCCAATTACCCTCCAAGCCGCGCGGCGAGAACACGCGCTCCTTGGCGCGCGTCGCCTCCTCATCGCGGCGAATGCCGGCGATCAGACCGTCGAAACCGTATTTGGCGAGCGCCATCTTGAGGCCCTCGGTCTTGCGCGCGGCGGAACGGGCGGCGGGCGGCAGCGTTGGGTCGACGGCATCAATCGGCGGGCAGGGCTCGACGCGCAGATCGAGATCCCATTCCTTGCCGTAGTGATCGCGGAAGCGATACATCTCCGGAAACTTCTTGCCGGTGTCGACATGGAGGGCCGGGAACGGCAGACGGCCGAAGAATGCCTTGCGCGCCAGCCAGATCATGACATTGGAGTCCTTGCCGAGCGACCACAGCAGGGCGATCTTCTTGAGGCGGCCGAAGGCTTCGCGGAAGATGTAGATGCTCTGGGCCTCGAGCTGGTCGAGATGGTCCATGCTCGGGGCAAGGTCAGAAGAAAATTCTTGCGCGGGCACGCGCTCGGCGAGAGCGGGGCTGCTCAGCCCGCCAGCAGTGGAATTGTCCTTGAGAAGATGCATCTCTGCCACTTTGCGTTTGGAGGCGAAAATTCTATAGTTGCGGTGCAAGAGAGAAGAAAAAATTTTCTCTTTGCGCGCCTGAAACGACACATATATAGAAAATAATTCCAGTCAACCCCGCATGTGGGGTAAGCGAGTATCGTATGCGGTTCTTGCCCGTGTTCCTCGATCTCAAGGCCGGTCCGGTGGTCCTCATCGGTGCGGGTGAGCTTTTGCGCGCCAAGCTGCGCGTGCTGACCGCTGCCGGTGCGCGCATTCGCGTGCATGCGATCGATGGCAATCACGACCTGGGTCTGAGCTCCGAGGACGCGGCGCGTATCGACATCTCGGCCACCGATCCGCTGACCGCCGATCTCTCGGGAATCATCGCGGTGGTTTGCGCCGGCGCCGGCGATGTCGGCGTGGCGATGTCGGTCCGCGCCAAGGCGCTCGGCCTGCCGGTCAATGTCATGGACGATCTCGAGCATTCGAGCTTCATCTTTCCGGCGATCGTCGATCGCGGCGATGTCGTGGTCGCCGTCGGCACTGGCGGCACGTCGCCGGTGGTGGCGCGGCGCGTGCGCGAGAAGATCGAGGCGCTGCTGCCGGCGCGCATCGGCGAGCTCGCCGAGTTCATCGGCGGCTTCCGCAAATCCATCAACGAACGTATTGCCGAGTTTCCGCTGCGCCGCCGCTTCTGGGAGCGCGTCATCGACGGCCCGATCGGTGCCGCCGTATTGGCCGGCCGCAAAGGCGAGGCGGACGCAGCGCTCAAGGCGATTTCAGATCCATCCGCGTTCGCGCGGGCCGACAAGCCGGAAGGATCCGTCGCGCTGGTCGGCGCCGGGCCTGGCGATCCGGATTTGCTCACCATCAAGGCGTTGCGCGCGCTCCAGGATGCCGACATCGTCTTCCATGACGAGCTGGTCTCGCCTGAAATTCTCGACCGCATCCGCCGTGACACCACGCGCGTGCCGGTCGGCCGCCGCGTCGGCAAGCCCGGCATCGGGCAGGACGCCATCAACAAGCGCATGATCGAGGCCGCGCAATCCGGCCAGCGTGTGGTGCGGCTGAAGGGCGGCGATCCCTTCGTGTTCGGCCGCGGCGGCGAAGAAGTCGAAGCACTTCGTGCCGCCGGCCTTGCCTATTCGATCGTTCCCGGCATCACCGCAGGTCTCGGCGGCGCCGCCGATTTCGAGGTGCCGCTCACCTATCGTCACGAAGCAACGCGCATCACCTTCCTCACCGCGCACAAGGCGCGCGACGCAGAAGTCGTGGACTGGTCGACGCTGACCGACGCCAGGATGACCGTCGTGGTCTACATGGGCATGACGGCTGCGCCGGCCATACGCGCCGGCCTCTTGGCCGCCGGCCGTTCGCCGGAGACGCCGGTCGGCGTATTCGCCCGCGTCACGCGTCCCGATGCGCAAGGCGAGATCGGCACGCTGCGCGATCTGCCCGAACTGGTCCGCCGGACCAACGGCGGTCCCGCCATTCTCATCATCGGCGATGTGGTCCGGCATGCCGGCTCGCTTCGCCGCCAAACCCCAAAGCAAATCATCTCTGACCTATTGGATGCAGCCGAATGACCTCCCCGCTTGAACAGAAGAAGATCAAGATCGCCGGCCCCTCGGTCGTGACCGCCAACCGCACCTGGGACGGCATCGTGGTTTACCGCACCGCCGCCAAGAGCTGGTCCGCGGACCTGTCGGAAGCCGCGATCGTGCGCAACTCCGACGAGGCGAAGGCGTTGCTTGCGGAATCCGTTGCCGATGACGTCGGCGCGATCGGCCCCTATATCGCGCCGGTACAGGTCGGTGCAGACGGCAAGGTCGAACCCGGAAATCTGCGCGAACAGATCCGCCGCACCGGCGTGACCATCGGACAGCCGGTTCAGGTTTAAGGCGCTTTCTTATGTATGCTTACGATGAAATCGACCGCACGCTCGTCAACGAGCGCGTCTCGGAATTCCGCGACCAGGTGAAGCGCCGCCTCTCCGGCGAGCTCACCGAGGACGAGTTCAAGATCCTGCGGCTGCAGAACGGCGTCTATCTGCAACTGCACGCCTATATGTTCCGCGTCGCGATCCCCTACGGGACGCTGGCGTCGAACCAGCTGCGGGCGCTCGCCCACGTCGCGCGCAAATACGACCGTGGCTACGGCCATTTCACGACGCGGCAGAACATCCAGTTCAACTGGATCAAGCTCGCCGAATTGCCGGATGCGCTGGCCGATCTCGCCGAGGTCGGCATCCATGCGATGCAGACCTCCGGCAACAACATGCGCAACGTCACCTCGGATCAGTGGGCCGGCGTCGCGCCCGGCGAGATCGAGGATCCCCGCATCTGGTCGGAGCTGATCCGCCAGCACACCACGTTGCATCCGGAATTCTCGTTCCTGCCGCGCAAGTTCAAGATCGCGATCACCGCGTCGGACCACGACCGGGCCGCGATCAAGATCCACGACATCGGGCTGAAGCTGATCAAGAACGAGAAGGGCGAGACCGGCTTTGAGGTGCTGGTCGGTGGCGGGCTCGGACGCACGCCGTTCATCGGCAAGACCATCAAGCATTTCGTCCACGGCCGCGACATTCTCAGCTACATCGAGGCGATTCTGCGCGTCTACAACCAGTACGGCCGCCGCGACAACATCTACAAGGCGCGCATCAAGATCCTGGTGCACGAGCTCGGCATCGAGAAGTTCTCGCGCGAGGTCGAGGAGGAGTGGCAGCACATCCGCAACTCCTCGCTCCAGATCGACGACGAGGTGGTCGAGGACATCCGCTCGCGCTTCACCTATCCTGCCTACGAGAAGCTGCCGCACATGCCGGACGAGCTGCGCCAGGCCGCGGCCGATCCCGATTTCGAGGCATGGCGCAAGAACTCGGTGGCCCCGCACAAGGCCCAGGGCTATTCCATCGTCACGATCTCGCTGAAGCCGATCGGCGCGCCTCCGGGCGATGCCACCGCCGAGCAGATGGATGCGCTCGCCGATCTCGCCGACGAATACTCCTTCGGTGAGATCCGCGTCGGCCACGAGCAGAACCTCGCTCTGCCGCATGTCGCCAAGCGTGACTTGCCGGCGCTGTGGAAGGCGCTCGACAAGCTCGGGCTGGCGACGCCGAACGTCAATCTGATCACTGACATCATCGCCTGCCCGGGTCTCGACTATTGCTCGCTGGCCAATGCGCGCTCGATCCCGATCGCGCAGGAACTGACGCGGCGCTTCGCCAATCATGAGCTGGCCAATCTGATCGGCCGGTTGCACATCAACATCTCCGGCTGCATCAACGCCTGCGGCCATCACCATGTCGGTCATATCGGCATTCTCGGCGTCGAGAAGAACGGCGAGGAGGTCTACCAGATCACCATCGGCGGGCGCGCCGACGAGAGTGCCGCACTCGGCA
Source organism: Bradyrhizobium sp. CW1 (assembly GCF_023100665.1). NCBI lineage: Bacteria > Pseudomonadati > Pseudomonadota > Alphaproteobacteria > Hyphomicrobiales > Nitrobacteraceae > Bradyrhizobium > Bradyrhizobium sp. CW1. The sequence continues at coordinate 7,232,740 of NZ_CP064684.1, read as the reverse complement.
ATCTGATCGGCCCCGGCGTCAAGTTCGACGAGGTCGCCGACGTCGTCGAGGACATCGTGGAAGCCTATCTGGCGCTGCGCGAGCGGCCCGAAGAGCTGTTCATGGACACGGTAAAACGCCTCGGCGTCGAACCCTTCAAGGAGCGCGTTTATGCCACTCGTTAACGGCGGAAAGATCGCCGACGACAGCTTCGTCAAGCTCGCCGTCGACACGCCGCTGCCCGAGGGCGGCGACATTCTGGTGCCGGCCGAGCGTTTCGTTGGCGAGGCGGATGCGTTGCTCAAGCGGACCGGCAAGGTCGGTGTGATCTGGCCGAACAATCGCGACATCGCCGAGCTGGTGCCCTATCTCGGCAAGATTGCCGTCGTCGCGCTGGTGTTCCCAACCTTCCGCGACGGACGCGCCTACAGCCAGGCGCGGCTGCTGCGCGAGCGTTACAATTACCGCGGCGAGTTGCGTGCGACGGGCCAGATCCTGCGGGACCAGTTCGTGTTCATGCTGCGCGCTGGCTTCGATTCCTTCGACGTCAAGAAGCAGGCCGACGCGGAAGCGTTCATGCAGACCGCGAAGCGCTATTCGGTCTTCTACCAGCCCACCGGCGATGGCCGCATCACGGCGCTGCACCGGCGCATGCAGCTGCGTCATTCCGAGGGTGTCGGCACGTGAACGCAATCGCGTCTCCAATTTCGGCAATCTCCGCCTCGGCGCTGCCCTCGGCGGAGGACCTCGATCGCGCCTTGCGCGATGCCTCGCCCGCCGAAATCATCGCCGCTGCGCTGAAGACGGTCGGGCGCGACAAGCTTGCGCTGGTGTCGTCCTTCGGTACGGAATCGGCGACGCTGCTCAAGGTGATGGCGGATGTCGATCCGGCGATCCCGGTGATCTTCCTCGACACCGGCTGGCTGTTCGAGGAGACGCTGGCCTATCGTGATACGCTGATCGCGACGCTGGGCCTGAAGGACGTCCGCTCGATCAAGCCTGCCGAGGAGACGCTGTCGCGCGGAGATCCCGACCGCGACCTCTGGTTTTCCGATCCCGACGCTTGCTGCCGTATCCGCAAGGTCGAGCCGCTGGCGCGGGCGCTGAAACCGTTCGATGCATGGCTCAACGGCCGCAAGCGCTTCCAGGGCAACTCGCGCGCCGACATCCCGGTGGTCGAGGACGACGGTACGCGGTTGAAGTTCAATCCCTTCGCCAATGTCTCGCGGGAGGAACTCGAGGCGATTTTCGCCCGCGCCAAATTGCCGCGTCATCCCCTGGTCGCGTCGGGATTTCTATCGGTTGGGTGTATGCCTTGCACGAGCAGAACGGCCGAAGGCGAGGATGAGCGTGCCGGTCGCTGGCGTGGCCGGGCCAAGACGGAATGCGGCATCCACACGATGAAGACTTCGTAGCAAAGTTACGCTGCCCGGCTACGAACAAGAAAATCCGGTTCCGTTGACTTAAGCGCGTTTCGCCCCGAGTTATGCCTGCCATCGATGACGCCGACGTCATTGATGTGAATGGAGATGGACATGATGCGTCGTATCGTTCCGCTCGCGGCAGGACTGCTCGTGACAGGCTTGTTGGCAAGCGCGGCTCTTGCCGCTGACATCACTCTGCTGAACGTCTCGTACGATCCGACGCGCGAGCTCTATGTCGAGTTCAACAAGGCGTTCGCGAGTGCCTATCAGAAGGAAACCGGCAAGAGCGTCGAGATCAAGCAGTCGCATGGGGGCAGCGGTTCGCAGGCGCGCGCCGTGATCGACGGATTGCAGGCCGACGTGGTGACGCTTGCGCTCGCCTACGACATCGACGCCATCGCGGGCAAAGGCCTCACGACGGCCGACTGGCAGAAACGGTTGCCGCAAAACTCGTCGCCCTATACCTCGACCATTGTGTTCCTGGTCCGCAAGGGCAATCCCAAGGCCATCAAGGACTGGGACGATCTGCTCAAGCTCGGCGTCGCCGTGATCACGCCGAACCCGAAGACGTCAGGCGGCGCGCGCTGGAATTATCTGGCCGCCTGGGGCTTTGCGCAGAAGAAATACGGCTCGGCGGACAAGGCCAAGGATTTCATCGGAAAGCTCTATCAGCAGGTGCCGGTGCTCGACACCGGTGCGCGCGGCGCGACCGTGACCTTCGTCGAGCGCGGCGTCGGCGACGTGCTGCTCGCCTGGGAAAACGAGGCGTACCTGGCGCTCAAGGAATTCGGTCCGGAGAAATTCGAGATCGTGGCGCCGCCGCTCTCGATCTTGGCGGAACCGCCGGTGACGATCGTCGATAAGGTTGCCGATAAAAAAGGCACCCGTAGTGTCGCCGATGCCTACCTGCAATATTGGTACACCAAGGAAGGTCAGGAAATCGCGGCGCGCAACTTCTATCGTCCGCGCGATCCCGAGATCGCCAAAAAACATGAAAACTCCTTCGCGAAGGTCGAGCTGTTCACGATCGACGAACTTTTCGGCGGCTGGACCAAGGCGCAGAGGGAACATTTTGCCGACGGCGGCGTCTTCGATCAGATCTACAAGAACTGATCGGGCGCTGTCGGCGGGGCTTAAACAGGGGGCCTGGTGAGCGCAATCGCAGCACGACGCCGGACATTGCCGGGCTTCGGTCTCACCATGGGGCTGACGCTATCCTGGCTGTCGATCATCATCCTGATTCCGCTCGCCGGCCTGTTCCTGAAATCGGTCGAGCTGAGTCCCGAGCAGTTTTGGAACATCCTCTCCAGCCGCCGCACCCTGAATGCGTTGCGCGTGTCCTTCGGACTCGCCTTCGCAGCCGCCTGCGTCAATCTGGTGATGGGCAGCATCATCGTCTGGGCGCTGGTGCGCTACCGCTTCCCCGGTCGGCGGCTGTTCGATGCCATCGTCGACGTGCCGTTCGCGCTACCTACGGCGGTTGCCGGCGTCGCGCTGACCGCGTTGTTCGCCGAGAAGGGCTGGCTCGGCGCGCCGCTTGCGGCGGCCGGCATCAAGGTGGCGTTCACGCCGGTCGGCATCTTCGTCGCCATGATCTTCATCGGTATCCCGTTCGTGGTGCGCACGGTGCAGCCGGTGCTCCAGGATCTCGACCCAGAGATCGAGGAGGCCGCGGGCAGCCTTGGCGCGAGCCGCTGGCAGACCATCATTCGCGTGATCCTGCCCTCGCTCGGTCCGGCGCTGCTCACCGGACTCGCGCTCGCCTTCGCGCGTGCGGTCGGCGAATACGGCTCGGTGATCTTCATCGCCGGCAATCTGCCCAACGTCTCCGAGATCGCGCCGCTGCTGATCGTGATCCGGCTCTCCGAATTCCGCTATGCCGATGCGACCGCCATCGCGGTTGTCATGCTGGTCGTGTCCTTCGTCATTATCTTCGCGGTCAACCGGCTCCAGCGCTGGGCGCAGAGCCGGATTCCGGTGCGGTGAGGACGGGGCCATGACGATGCAGATCGCAGATTCCGTCCCACTCCCGGCCTCCGACGCCAAGGCACGCGCGTACGCAGCCGCCGCGCGGAACAACCTTCGCACCGAACCGCGCGCGGTCCGCATCGTCATCATCGCGCTGGCGATGACCTTTCTATCAGTCTTCGTCGTGTTGCCGCTGGTCGTGGTGTTCGCGCAGGCCTTCTCGAAGGGAATTGGCGCTTATTTCGCCGCGCTGACCGACCCGGAGGCGCTGTCCGCGATCAAGTTGACGCTGTTGGTTGCTGCAATTTCCGTCGGCCTCAATCTCGTCTTCGGCCTGGTCGCGGCTTGGGCGATTGCAAAATTCGAATTCTCGGGCAAGACCTTCCTGATCACGCTGATCGATTTGCCGTTCTCGGTCAGCCCGGTGATTTCGGGCCTCGTCTTCGTGCTGCTGTTCGGCGCGCAGGGCTATTTCGGCGGCTGGCTGCGCGATCACGACATCCAGATCCTGTTCGCGGTGTCGGGCATCGCGCTTGCGACCACCTTCGTGACCTTCCCCTTCGTGGCGCGGGCGTTGATCCCGCTGATGCAGGAGCAGGGCACGCAGGAGGAGGAGGCCGCGATCTCGCTCGGCGCCTCGGGCCTGCAGACCTTCTTCCGCGTCACGCTGCCCAATATCAAATGGGGCGTGCTGTACGGCGTCCTGCTCTGCAACGCGCGCGCGATGGGCGAGTTTGGCGCGGTCTCCGTCGTTTCCGGCCATATCCGCGGCGAGACCAACACGATGCCGCTCCTGGTCGAGATTCTCTACAATGAATATCAGTTCGTCGCGGCGTTCGCGATCGCCTCGCTGCTCGCGATGCTGGCGCTGATCACGCTGGTCGCGAAAACCGTTCTCGAAAATCATCTCGACGAAGGACATGACGCAAGTGAGCATTGAAGTCAGGAATCTCGTCAAGAAGTTCGGCAGCTTCAAAGCTCTCGACGGCGTCGACCTCAAGGTCAATGACGGCGAGCTGCTCGCGCTGCTCGGTCCGTCTGGCTCCGGCAAGACCACGCTGCTGCGGATCATCGCGGGGCTGGACTGGCCCGATTCCGGGGAGGTATCTTTCAACGGCGAGGACGCGCTGGCGCAGGGCGCGCGCGAGCGGCACGTCGGATTCGTATTCCAGCACTACGCGCTGTTCCGCCACATGACGGTGTTCGAGAACGTCGCCTTTGGCCTCCGCGTGCAGCCGCGCGCGATCCGCAAGGACGAAGCGACCATCCGTGCGCGCGTAAAGGAGCTACTCGATCTCGTGCAGCTCGATTGGCTCGCCGACCGCTACCCGAGCCAGCTCTCCGGCGGCCAGCGCCAGCGCATCGCGCTGGCCCGCGCGCTCGCGATCGAGCCACGTATCCTGCTGCTCGACGAACCCTTCGGTGCGCTTGATGCCAAGGTGCGCAAGGAGCTGCGTAAATGGCTGCGCTCGCTGCACCACGAGATCAACGTCACCTCGATCTTCGTCACCCATGACCAGGAGGAGGCGCTCGAAGTCGCCAACCGCGTCGTGGTGATGGACAAGGGCAAGATCGAGCAGATCGGCTCGCCCGATGACGTCTATGAGAGCCCGGCGACCGCCTTCGTCCACAGCTTCATCGGCGAATCCATCGAGCTTCCGGTCCTGATCGCCGACGGCGTCATCAGGCTTGGCGACCGGCCGCTTCAGCTCGCGGCAGATGGGCTTGCGCCTGGCGCGTCAAGACTGTTCGTGCGGCGGCACGACATGCTCGTTGGCCCGCCCGGCAGCGGTGCCTTCGAGGGCGCCGTGCAGCACGTCCGGAATTTCGGTCCCGTGCAGCGGGCCGAGGTGGCATTATCAGGCGGAGAGACCATCGAGATCGACGCTCCGCGGGACAGGGAACTGCGCGCCGGCGACACGATCGGCCTGGAGCCCCGCCGCTACCGGATATTTGGGGGCGCCTGAGCGGGGTCAACCGGTCAATTTTTCCTCAATATTCACCTTTCAGCCACGGTTGGTATGCAACAACGGCGCCTGATTTGGGGGCTCCTGTTCATGCGCGTCGCGGCCGCGATATCAATCCTTTTGCTGCTCGCCGGCTGCGCCGGCAACGAAGCATCGGTCCAGCAGCCCTCGATGTATGCCGATATGGCTGTCCCGGGCGCAAAGCTCGACGCGCAGGCCGCAGCGATCATGATCTCGCAATACCGCCAGAACAACGGGCTCGGCACCCTCGTGATCGACCCCGAACTGATGCGGCTCGCCGAATCTCAGTCCCAGGCCATGGCTGCCGCCAACAAGATGGACCATGACGTCCGCGCGCCGCTGGCCAAGCGCCTCAGCGCCGGCGGCTATCCGGCGACCGTTGCGGTCGAGAACGTCTCGGCCGGCTATCATACGCTGGCGGAAGCGTTTTCCGGCTGGCGCGACTCGCCCCCGCACCGCGCGAACATGCTCAAGAGCGGTGTCACAAAATTGGGCATTGCGGCGGGCTATGCTCCCGGCACCAAATACAAGGTGTTCTGGACCATGATCCTGGCCTCGACGGACTCCCGATAAGCCAGACTTGATCACGGGATGCATTGACGCCGCGGCAGACTGTCGCCACGGTCGCTCGCCATCTGCTACTGTTCCCGCATGACCGATCATAGCCCGGAAGTCGCAACTATCCCCGCGAACGCGCAACGTGTCCTGGTCCTCCAGGGCGGCGGCGCGCTCGGCTCCTATCAGGCCGGCGCCTATCAGTCGCTCTGCCATGCCGGCTTCGAGCCGGACTGGGTCGCCGGCATCTCGATCGGCGCGGTCAACGCCGCGATCATCGCCGGTAACGAAGGGCAGACGCGCGTCAAGCGGCTCAAGGAATTCTGGGAGATGGTCTCCGCGCCGGTGCCGTGGAAGCCGATCGGCAAAAGCGAGCACAGCCGCGAACTGTTCAATTCGACCAGCGCCGCATTGATCGCGACCTTCGGCGTGCCCGGCTTCTTCGTTCCGCGCATGCCGCCCGCGCCGCTCTGGCCGCCCGGCAGCCCCCAGGCCGAGAGCTATTACGATACTGCACCCCTGAAGAAGACGTTGGAGCGTCTGGTCGATTTCGACCGCATCAACGATCTGAAGACGCGGCTGTCGGTCGGTGCAGTCGGCGTTACCTCCGGCAACTTCAAATATTTCGACAATTTCGAGTTCAGGAAGCTCGGCAAGAAAATCGGACCCGAGCACATCATGGCCTCCGGCGCGCTGCCGCCCGGCTTTCCGTCCATCGTGATCGACGGCGAGCATTATTGGGACGGCGGCATTGCCTCCAACACGCCGCTCGACTACGTGCTGGACGCCGAGACCGACCGCGATCTCCTGATCTTCCAGATCGACCTGTTCAGCGCCCGCGGCGATCTGCCGACCTCGCTACTCGAGGCGACCGAGCGCGAGAAGGACATCCGCTTCTCGAGCCGCACGCGGATGAACACCGACAAGAACAAGCAGGTGCACAACGCCCGCAGGGCCGTGCGCGACCTGATTTCCAAATTGCCCGATTATCTCAAGAACGACCCTTCCGTGGAATTCCTTGCCAAGGTATCGCGCGAAAGCACCGTGACTGTGGTGCACCTGATCTACCGCAGCAAGAACTACGAATCCTCGTCCAAGGATTACGATTTCTCGCATGTCGCCATGGTCGAGCATTGGGAAGCCGGCGTGCGTGACGTGCATCTGTCGATGCGCCACAAGGATTGGCTCGAGCGGCCGCAATCCGGCGAGACCATGGTGACCTACGATCTCACGGGGGACGTCACTGCGCCCCCGCCAAGAAGGAGCGAATAATATGGGTAGTCTGTCAGGCAAGAACGCCGTCGTGACCGGGTCGACCAGCGGCATCGGACTTGCCTATGCGCGCGCCTTCGCCGCCGCCGGCGCCAATGTCGTCATCAACGGGTTCGGCTCGCCGGAGGACATCGAGAAGGAGCGCGCCAAGATCGAGTCCGATTTCGGCGTGAAGGCGGTCTATTCGCCGGCCGACATGACCAAGCCGGCCGAGATCGCCGGGATGGTCGCGCTCGGCGAGAAGAGCTTTGGTTCGGTCGATATTCTCGTCAACAATGCGGGCATCCAGTTCGTCTCGCCGATCGAGGAATTCCCGCCGGAGAAATGGGATCAGATCATCGCGATCAACCTGTCCTCGGCGTTCCATGCCATTCGCGCCGCCGTCCCGGGCATGAAGAAGAAGGGCTGGGGCCGCATCATCAATACCGCTTCCGCGCATTCGCTGGTCGCCTCGCCCTTCAAGTCGGCCTATGTCTCGGCCAAGCACGGCATCGCCGGCCTGACCAAGACCGTGGCGCTCGAGGTCGCGACCAGCAAGATCACCTGCAACTGCATCAGCCCCGGCTATGTCTGGACGCCGCTGGTGGAGAAGCAGATCCCCGACACCATGAAGGCCCGTAACCTCACGCGCGACCAGGTCATCAACGACGTGCTGCTCGACGCGCAGCCGACCAAGGAGTTCGTCACCTCCGAGCAGGTCGCAGCCCTCGCGCTGTTCCTGTGCGGCGACGATGCCGCGCAGATCACCGGCACGAATCTGTCGATCGACGGCGGCTGGACCGCGGAGTAGACCGCGATCGCTGGCGAATGGCGGAAGCCGAGCTCCGCCATTTTCGTTCAGTGCGTCCAGGCCAGCGCCGTCTCGAATGCCGAGGACAGGTGCAGCTCCGCGAACATGATCTTGCCGGCGACCACGAACAGCACGCTGGCGAGTGTGAGGCGCAGCACCGTCTCGGGCACGCGCGTCGCGCTAAAGCTGCCGACGACGATGCCGGGCAGCGAGCCCAACAGCAGCACGCCCATCAGCGCCCAATCCACGTCGCCAAGCGCCCAGTGCCCCATTCCGGCGATCAGCGTCAGCGGGACCGCATGGGCGATGTCGGACCCGACGATGGTCGCCACCGGCAGGCGCGGATAGAGCAGCAGCAGAACGGTGACGCCGACCGCGCCGGCGCCGACCGATGAAATCGAGACCAGCACACCGAGCACGATCCCGGTGACGACCGTCGCGATCGCCGTGGCGCGGTCATCGACCTGCTCCAGGCGCCGGCGATAGCGCTCCATGATCGATCTGCGGAAGATCAGCGAGGTCGCTGTCAGCAGCAGCGCGAAGCAGAGCACGAGGTTGACGAGATTGCGCTCGGAATCGCTCTTGAGGTCGAGCTTCCAGAGCACCAGCAGCGTCAGCGCGCTCGCCGGAAGGCTGCCGCAGGCGAGCCGCAGCACCGCCGGCCAGTGCACGCTGCGCGACCAGCCATGCACCACGCTGCCGCCGGTCTTGGTGGCGGCAGCATAGAGCAGGTCGGTGCCGACCGCGGTCGATGGATGAATCCCGAACAGGAGGATCAGCAGCGGCGTCATCAGCGAACCGCCGCCGACGCCGGTCATCCCGACCAGCAGGCCGACGCCGAAACCAGAGGCGACGTAGAGTGGATCGATCATGTCCAGGGAATCTTAGGTTTATCTCGTCAGTTGGGCAATACGACGTAGAATAAACTTTCCCTGCGGTGCAACCGCTTGGGCCAAATAAGAAAAATCGTGCTGTGCCCTTGGCAATAAATAGGTGTTTCGCGTTGTTCCCGGGCATGCTTCGAAGCAGCCGTTCCCCGAGAGCAGCACGCGAAGGCAGTCGGAAGTCTATTTCCCAAACGCCAGCACGTGCAGGCCGAGCCGCTGTCGCACGATCCAGAACAGCAGCACCGTCTCGAAACTGAGCGAGATCGAGGTCGCGGCCGCCGCGCCATGGCCGCCGAAGCGCGGCACCAACGCGATGCAGAGCACCAGGTTCATCGCAAAGGCCAGCGCATAGGCCAGCGCGCAGATCTTCTGCTGGCCGAGCATGTTGAGCAGCCGTTCGACCGGGCCGATCGCGGCACGGACCACGAGGCCAATCGCGGCGACGAACATGATGTCGTAGCCGATCACGAATTGCGGCCCGAACAGCCAGAGCAGGGGCTTGCCGAGCGCGAGCAGCACGATGGTCGCCGCCAGCGACGGCCAGAACGTCCAGTTGATGGCATGCGCCACGTAAGCCGACAGCCGCGCCTTGTCGCCAGCCGCGTTGTATTCGGCGAAGCGATGCGCGGTCGTCGCCGACATCGCGTAGTGGATGAAGGAGACCAGCGCCAGCGTCTTCACCACGGCGAAATAGACGCCGACCTCGTCGGAGGGGCGGAATTGCTGAAGCACCAGCACGTCGGTATAGGACAGCAGCAAATAGAAGCTTTCGACCAGCAGGATCGGCAGCGACACGGCGAGCCAGCCGCCGACGTCGTAGGCCTTGGGGCCCGCCTCGATGTGATCGGCGAGCTTGCGGTTCAGCACCACCATCTGCCCGGTCATCGCGATCCACACCGCGCCTGCGCTCGCGATCATCGCGGCAACCGCGCCGAGATGATAGCCGAGCAGGAAGGCGCAAGCCGTGATGCCGATGATTAGTGTCTGGCGGATGATGAATTGCGGCATCAGGCCGAGTTGCATCCAGTCATGCGAACGGGCGATGCCGTCCTGGGTGTTGGCGACGACGAAAGCGGGCAGCGTCATGCAGCCGATGTAGAGCGGCAGCACTTCGGCGGGATCGATCCAGGGCGAGAGCAATTTGACGATGCCCGCGAGGCCGAGCGAGACCAGCGTGGAGGCGCAAAAGGTCAGCCAGCGGCTGCCCGAGAGAAAGCCGCGCAGCAGCGCATGCTCGCCACGGCTGCGGTATTCCGGAATGATCTTTTGCGCGGAGGCCGAGATGCCAAAGTCCATCATGCTGCCGAGCAGCAGCACCCAGGTCCAGACATAGACATAGACGCCGTAGTCCGACGTCCCCATCCAGCGCGCGAGCAGGACCTGCGAGAAATATGCAAGGCCGGCGCTGATCACGCGGATGAGGAAGATGGTGCCTGCCAGCCGCCGCGTCAGCGACGCTTCGCTCGACCCGCCCGTCAATTTGTCGCGCAGCCGCGCGATGAGGCCGGCAGGTCCGGTCGTTGCGGGTTCTGCATCCATCACGGCCAATTCGAAGGATCCCCGAGGCGCACACGAATGCTGCGGCAGACTTGCCGCAGTAGCCCTGGGGATTAGCAACCATTCGTTAAGATTCGGTTGGATCAAAGATGTCGTCCGGGCGAACGCCAGGACGACCACTCACTCCAGATTGGTATTGAACTCGTACGACTTCTCCGGTCCGACCAGCGTGAACTTCAGCGCTGCGCCGCCGGGCTGGGCGCCCGGCGGCAGGCCGTCGAGTTCGAAAGAAAATCGCTTCACGCCCGGTGGGCTGGGCTCGACCGGCGCCGGGATGGGCAGCGCCCAATCGGGCGTCGGACCTTCCACGAACAGACTGACGGTGCGCGCATCCGGAACGACCACGTCGACCACCACATTCTTGGGCCCATCACGCTTCACGTCGCGGATGGTGAGCGGATTGGGATCGCCGATGGCGGCAGGTTTGGGCACGGTGTCGAGCGCTGCACGCAAATTGGCGTCCTCGGTCGAGGCGACGCTGTTGAAGCCAAGCTCGGCGCGGGCCTCGACGGGAATGCAAAGCTTTTCGCACACCGCATAATTGATCTCGGCGCGCAACGTCACCGGCTTGTCGGCCGCCTTGGCGATGATGCGCAGGGGCAGCACGATCTGGTCGTGATAGCCGATCGAATGGCCGCCCGCGCCGTCGTCGAATTTCTGCGGGGCCGGCCACATCACCGTCACCGCTTCAACATTGTCGGACTTCGAGAAATCGAAGCGCGGCGGAACGCCGGAATCGCCCGGCATGCGCCAATAGGTTTTCCAGCCGGGCTGGATCTGGAAGGCGATACCGCCGAGCAGGACGGCGCCGCTGCGCGATCCTGCCAGCAACCGCACCGCGGAATGTCCGTCGCGCTGCCACGGCGATGCGTCGTCGGCATGGGCCGCAAGCGCCAGCGAGGACGCGAGCAGGGTTGTCGCGACGCCAATCGCCGCACGCCGGGGAACTCTTGTCAGCATGGTACGTCTTTACAGGGTCGCCCGGCGGCAAACCATTGAATTGCTTGTGATGGATGCACTTGAATCAAGTCCCTGAAAGCCTTGATTTGACAGCGGCCCGGCCCGACATCAGGATAGGAATTGAAACCGGAGTGCTTCACCGATGGCTCCCACAGGCAAGAGGACGGGCGAAAGCACCCGCAAGCCAGCCCCCGCGCTCCCGAGTTCGGCGGGCTACCTCGACGGCCAGCTGTTGATCGCCATGCCCGTGATGGGCGACGAGCGCTTCGAGCGCTCGGTGATCTATCTCTGCGCCCACTCCGCCGAAGGCGCGATGGGCATCATCGTCAACCATCCGGCCGGCAGCATCGACTTCCCCGAGCTGTTGCAGCAGCTCGGCATCATCAACAAGGGCGAGCACATCAAGCTGCCGGAGAATGCCGAAAGCATGAAGGTGCTGCGCGGCGGTCCGGTCGATACCGGCCGCGGCTTCGTGCTGCATTCCAGCGATTTCTACATCGAGAATGCGACGCTCCGGATCGACGACGGCGTCTGCCTCACCGCGACCGTCGACATCCTGCGCGCGATCGCCAACGGCTCCGGCCCCAAGCACGCCATCCTGGCGCTCGGCTATGCCGGCTGGGCGCCGGGCCAGCTCGAGACCGAGATCCAGAGCAATGGCTGGCTGCATTGCGACGCGGATTCGGATTTGATCTTCGGCGACGACGTCGACGAAAAATACGGACGCGCGCTGCGTAAGATCGGCATCGATCCTGGCATGCTCTCGAACGAGGCGGGGCACGCGTAGCGCCTCAGTGTCGTCCTGGCGAAGGTCAGGACCCATTACCCCAGGCTGCAATTGTTGAAGCAGGCTGGCAACCACCAGCCTTCGCCGAACTGGACATCGGTGGTAATGGGTCCTGGATCGGCGCTGCTTCGCTCGCTGGTCCAGGACGACTGGAGAACTACTCCGCCGCCTGCTGCTGCACCGTTGGCTCCGTGCCCGCCACCGTCGCGCGGCGCATGTCACGGGGCTGCGACTGGTCGTAGCGGCGGACGCGGTGCATGGTCTGGCGGTTGTCCCACATCACGAGGTCATGCAGCTTCCATTTGTGGACGTAGACGAACTCGCTTTGTGTGGCGTGCTCGTTGAGATCGCGCAGCAGCAGCCTTCCCTCGGGGACGCTCATGCCGACAATCTTGCCGGCATGCGATGAGAGATAGAGCGACTTGCGGCGATGGACCGGGTGGGTGCGCACGAGACGTTGCATCACCGGCTTGAACATCTCCTTCTCCTCGTCGGTGTATTCTGTGAAGCCCAGCGATCCCCGCGAATACATCAGCGAGTGCTCGCAGACGAGATCCTCGATCTCCGCCTTGGTCTCGTCGTCGAGCGCGTCATAGGCCGCCCGCATGTCGGCGAATTCGGTATTGCCGCCCTTCGGGTTGAGCACGCGGGCCGACAGCAGCGAGAATTTTGCCGGGATAGGGCGGAACGAGCTGTCGGAATGCCACAAGCAATTGCCGAGGTTGAACAGGTGCGCGCGGCTGTCCTTTGCCAGCGGCTTGCCGTCCTTGCCGAGATTGGAAACGTCGTTCAGGCCCGATTGGAGCCGGTAGTCCTTCTCCTTCGTGACCGTGCCGCCGCGCGCGTCCTCGCGCTGGCCGAAGTTTAGCGCAAAGGCCATCTGCTGTTCGTCGGTGATGTCCTGGTCGTGGAACACCAGCACTGCATATTTGTCCATGGCGGCTTCGATCTCGCGCGCCTCGGCCTCGGTGAGAGGTTGCCGCAGGTCGAGGCCCGAGACCTCGCCGACAAAATGTTTGTGAAGCTGCCGGATGGCGATCGTCATGACGTTTCTCCCGCGAACCGCGAGCGGTTGGTCCCGCTCTGTCGAGGAAAAAGTTACTCCCGTAACAAGCGATGTCAACGCTGGGCGCGCATAGCTGCCCGTAGCCCGGATGGAGCGAAGCGTAATCCGGGGAGTCTTCCTGCGATGTGAGAACCCCGGATTGCGCTGCGCTCCATCCAGGCTACGCACCTTTGGTGCCGCTTACGCGTTGCGCGCCATCAGGCCGCCGTCGACAGGGATGACCGCGCCGGTGAGGAAGGACGCTGCCGGCAGGCACAGGCTCAGCGTCATGTGCGCGACCTCTTCCGGATCACCGTAGCGGCCGAGTGCCGTGCGGCGCTTGGCGTAGATGGTCTTGTGCTCTTCCGAGATCCGGTCGGTGATGGCGGTGCGGATCGGCCCCGGGCAAATGCAGTTGACGGTGATGCCCTCGCGGCCAAGCTCCACCGCGAGCGAGCGGGTGAGGCTGGCGACGCCGCCCTTCGCCGCCGAATAGGGGCCGTGCAATGCGGTGGCGCCGAGCGCCTCGGTCGAGGCGATGTTGACGATGCGCGGGCTTTTCGACTTGCGCAAGTGAGGCAGCGCGGCGCGGATGATGCGCGGATGCGCCGTCAGCATCACCGCGAGGCCCTTGGCCCCAGGCTTCCTCATAGGCGTCGTCGTCGATCGCGACGCGCACGGAGATGCCGGCATTGTTGACGATGATGTCGAGTCCACCGAAATGTGCAGCGACGTCGCCGACCACGCGCTTGATCTTATCGCCGTCGGCAACGTCGAGCTTCCAGGCTTTCGCGGCGCCGCCGCTTGCCACGATCTCCTTCGCGACGGCCAGCGCGCCCTGCTCGTCATAATCGGTGACGGCAACGTTCGCGCCCTCAGTGGCAAACACGCGCGCCGTCGCGCGTCCCATGCCGCTGGCCGCGCCGGTAACGAGAACGGTCAGGCCCTTCACGGACCGGCTGAGTTGTTTGAAATCGGCCATGCTGTTTCCTCTGAGCCCTGCTTGTTCTTGTTGTGATTGACAAGGCTGTCATCGATCCGCAGACAGGTCAAACAAGCAAGACAATGAGGGAGGCCAGCGATGACGAACGAGCTCGATTTCTCAGGCAAGCAGGTGCTGGTTGTCGGCGGATCCAGCGGCATCGGCAACGGCATTGCGCAAGCCTTTCGCGTCAGGGGCGCGCAGGTTGCGGTCTGCGGCACGCGTGCTCACGCGAAGGAATATTCGCAAGCTGAAGGCTCGGATCTCACCGGTCTTTCCTATGCGCAGCTCGACGTCGGCAATGCCGGAGCGGTCGAAGCGTTCAAGCCGTCGTTCGATCGGCTCGATATCCTGGTGCTCGCACAGGGCGCGGTGCTCTATCGCCGCGGCGAGTTCGAGATGGCGGGCTTTCGCAAGGTCGTCGAGGTCAATTTGATGAGCCTGATGGCCTGCGCCACGCGCTTCCATCCCATGTTGCGGGACGCGCGGGGATCGCTGATTATGGTGTCCTCGACCGCGGCCTATCATTCCACCATGGGCAATCCCGCTTACAACGCGTCGAAGACCGGCGCGGTCGGACTAACGCGGACGCTGGGCGAGGCCTGGGCCGAAGATGACATCCGCGTCAACGGCATCGCGCCCGGTCTGGTCGACACCAAGATGACGAAGGTGACGACCGACAATCCCAAGCGGCTCGAAGGTGCACTTTCACGCATTCCGCTGCGGCGATTGGGCACCCCGGCTGACATGGCGGGCGCGGCGCTGTTCCTGGCATCGCCGCTGTCGTCCTACATCATCGGCCAGACATTGGTCGTCGACGGCGGGCTGATTCTCTGAGTCCAATTTCAAGTCAGATGGAACTGCGCCGCTCCTGATCGGTTACTTGGGCTGACCCCCGAGGAGGAGCATCATGGATAAGGATCGGATTGTCGGATCGGCCAAGGAATTCGCCGGACGCGCGGAAGGCGCTATCGGAGATTTGGCTAGCGATACGCAGACACAGGCGTCCGGCAAGGCACGCGAAGCCGCCGGCAGTGTGCAGAATCTTTACGGCCAGGCCAAGGATGCCGTACGTGACGCCACGGACACCGCGGCAAGCTATGCCAAGGACGCCTACGACAAGCCGGCCGAAACCTTGCGTGACGGCTCGCAGGCGATTGCCCAGAAGGTGCAGGACAACCCGATGGGCGCGCTGCTGGTCGCCGGCGGCATCGGCTTTGCACTGGCACTGCTGATGGCGCGGCCTTCGCGCCGCCCGCCGCCGCGCTGGCGCTACTAGGCTAAAGCCAACGCGCGATAAGCATCAGGGCCCCGGACGCAGCGCGGCGCGTACGCCGCGTTGCCGAGCCGGGGCCCATTCTTTTTGTGACTGTCGGACGAGCTGGGTCCCGGCTCTGCGCAGCAGCGTTTCCCGCTGCAGCGCGTCCGGGACACGAGAGCTCAGCTTAGAAAATTATCGGAACACTTCCGCCGATCGCCCGACGTTGCCAGGCGGACGCGGGATCGCAGGGTTGGGATTCGGATTGCGCGGCGCCGGCGCCAATTGACGCGGCGGGGGCGGCGGCGAGCCAAAGCCGAAGAAATCGCGCATCGATGGCGCTGCCTGTGCCGGTTGCTGCGGCGCCGGTGGCTTCTTCGGCGCAAGCTTTGGCGGGGCGATCGCCGCGGCCGCACCCGGCGTACCGCCATCGGGTGTCGTCGTGGCGACCGGCGTATCGCCCTTGGCCTGCTCGCGGCCGACTTCGCGGCGCGGCCAGGCATAATCGTCGGCGCGGCCGGCGGGCGCAGCCAGTGGCTCGCCCTTCACCATCGTCTTCGCAGCGAGCGCATCGACGGCGGCAGGACGTGAGCCCGGCCCACCCAGCAATTGATCGGTCGAGATCGAGGCCGCAACCAGCGGCACGATCGGACCGGCCAGCGGCCGCGGCGCGGGCTTGCCGGGTTCGGCACTGGTGTCGGGGGTCGCCGGTTCGCTCGGCAGCGCGATCGGGCCGGAGCGCCCGGCGAGCAGGCGGGTGATCTCGCGCTCGACATAGTGGGCGAGCTTGCGCGCGCCGGGTTTCGTGAAATAGACGCCGTCACCGCTGCGGAGCTGACGGATCTGGCCTTCGAAGTCCGGGCCCTTCTGCAAGAAGCGGCCGGCTTCGTCGACAAAGCCGTCCCAGACGTCGACATAGGTGATGCCGGCCTTGGCCGCGCCTTCGCGATAGAGCGAATCCAGGAACAGCATGTCCGCGGTGCCCTTGGGGCCACGGATGGCGGGCAGGCCGACCCAGAGCACCGGCACGCCCTTGGACTTGAGGACGTTGGCGAGCTCCTCGATCTTCTTGCCGTAGAGCTCGACCCAGCGCTCGTCGCGGAATTCGTAGAGGCCGTTCGGGTTGCGCGCGGTCTTCTCGGGCGCGGCGACCGCCGGTGCGTCAGCGTTGTCGGCATCATCCTGCGGCAGGTCGGCATCGGCCGGCTTGTCATCCGGCTTCGCGGCGGTGTCGCCGGGCTTGGCATCGCCAGGCTTGGCCGGTGGTTTGCCGCGCGCGCCCTTGTCGTTCTTCTTGTCCTTGTCCGTCGCCTTGTCCGATTTATCGGGTGCTGCCGCCTCGCGGATCGCGATGCGGTCGTTGAGGCCGAGCATCACCACGATCACGTCGGGCTTCTCGGTCTCGAGAATGCCTTTCGCAGCAGCGGTCCAGTCCGAGGGCTCGCCCTTGGGCTGGTACTTGATTAGGCCCGACGTGGTCTTGTGCTTGCGGATCACGCCCATGTCGGGCTGCTCGGTGTAGGCGTCCTCCAGGCCGTAGGCGAGCCAGTCAGCCATGGCGTCGCCGATCACCAGCACGTTCCTGTCGGGAATGGTGTCGCGCTTGGCCGGCGCCGGTGCGCGCGAAAAATCCTGGCGCGGCGCTTGCGGCTGTTGCTGCTGGAACGGCGCGAAGA
The DNA here is from genome assembly GCF_023100665.1 of Bradyrhizobium sp. CW1. Taxonomy (NCBI): domain Bacteria; kingdom Pseudomonadati; phylum Pseudomonadota; class Alphaproteobacteria; order Hyphomicrobiales; family Nitrobacteraceae; genus Bradyrhizobium; species Bradyrhizobium sp. CW1. Next base: position 7,215,612 of record NZ_CP064684.1, on the reverse strand, counting down.
AGTCGCCGCCGAACCATCCGCCGCCTCCGCCTCCGCCGTTGCGCGGCGGCGGCGGAGCCGAGCGCTGCGGCGGGCCGCCGAAGCCGGGGAAGTTGAAGAACTGCGCCGAGGCGGGTCCCGCGACCGACACCAGAATCGCAAGCGCCGTCCCCAGCGCGATCAGCGGGCCGGTCTCGGTCAGCACCTTGAACAGGGACTTCTTCGACATGCGATCTCGGCACGTGCAATAGGGATCAGGACAGGCTCGATATAATAACGGAATCGGGCGCCAAACGGGCAGATTCTCTTTCAGATTCTCTTCAGATCCTTGAGATTCTGGGCCCAGATTCTCGGCCCAGAATTATTGGCCCATACACGGCGAACCGCCGCCCCGGTCAAGACTGCCGGCCAAAATCCCTGTTCAGGGTTACTTTCGGCGCGATTTTACTGCCCCCGCAGCCGATTCAGCGCGTCGGAGGAGGCAAATCCATCCGCGGGGACCCCGATCGAGGCCTGGAAGTTGCGCAGGGCTTCCCGGGTCTGGCCGCCGAACTGGCCGTCGGGGGTGCCCCTGTAGAAGCCGCGCTGGGCCAGCAGCTGCTGGAGTTCCAGCCGCTCGGTCCGGGACAGCTCCCGTTCCTGCCGCGGCCAGGGCTGAACGAACGGCTGGCCGCCGCGGAGGCGATCGGCGAAATGGCCAATCGCCAGCGCATAGGCCTCGGCCGGGTTGTACTTCATGATGACCCGGAAGTTCTGCAGCATCAGGAAGCCGGGCCCTTGGGCACCGGCCGGCGCCAGCAGATAGGCCTTCTCGGCTGGATGCGGGAAGGGCTGGTTGGTCGGGCGCTTGAGGCCGAGCTTCTCCCACTGCGCTACCGTCATCGCCTTGGCGCGGTCGGCCAGCATGTAGTTGAAGCCTTGGGGCACCACGACCTCGTAGCCCCAGGTCTGGCCGGCCTGCCAGCCGTCCTTCTTCAGATTGTTGGCGGTCGACGCAATCAGGTCGGAGGGATTGTCGACGACGTCACGCCGGCCGTCGCCGTCGCCGTCCACGGCAAAGCGCTTGAACGCGGTCGGCATGAACTGGGTCGGGCCGAAGGCGCCGGCCCAGGAGCCGCGCAATTGTTCGGGCCTGAGATCGCCGCGGTTGAGGATCTCCAGCGCGGAGAGGAATTCGTCCTTGAAGTAAGCCTGGCGGCGGCCGATGCAGGCGAGCGTCGCGGTCGATTGCAGCACGCTGCGGTCGCCCATCTGCGTCGAGTAGTTGGACTCGATGCCCCAGATCGAGGCGATGACATAACGATCGACGCCGGTGGCTTTTTCGGTGGCCTCGAACTGCGCCTTGTATTTGGCCAGGACCTCGCGGCCCTTGGCGAGGCGGTTGTCGTTCACGAGGATGTCGAGATAATCCCAAATCGACTTGGTGAACTCGGGCTGCGAATCCATCAGGTCCATGATGCGCAGATCGGGCGCGAGGCCTTCAGTGAAGCGCTGGAAATTTTCCTGCGTGATGTTGCGCCGTGCGGCATCGGGCCACATGCCTGCGACGCAATTGTTGAAGTTACCCGCGGCCTCTCGGATCGCGGCGGCTGTCATCAGCGGATGCCCGGAGGCGCCATCCTCGCCGGTCCAAGGTTGAACTCCCGTTTGAGCGCCGCTGGGCCCGGGCGCTGCTGGCGAAGGCGCCTGGTTCGGGCCGGAGAAAATACCGCCGAACAGATTGGACAAACCGTTCTGAGCCTGCGCGCTGGCGGGAAGTGGGAACAGCAGGGCGGTCGCAATCATCGTCGCACCGGTCACGGACCCGCCCCGTTTTGCCAGCCCTGCCATTGATTGCATCATGTCCACACCTGTCCGGCCAAAATCCGCCATCAGGAGGCCTGGTTACGGTTGCCAACAGCTTAACAAAGGTGAAATTTTGATGGTGGCCTTTTTCTTAACTCTGTGAGGATGAGGCCCCACATCCGCCTTTGTTGGCGGCTGCAAACAAGCTAGCAAGATGCCATTGCTCCCTTCACGTGTTCCTCAGGTATTCGATCAATCCCATGAAAATCCGCAAAGCCGTATTTCCCGTTGCCGGCCTCGGCACCCGCGTCCTGCCCGCCACCAAGGCGATGCCGAAGGAAATGCTGACGATCGTCGACAAGCCGCTGATCCAGTACGTCTATGACGAGGCCCGGGAAGCCGGCATCGAGCACTTCATCTTTGTCACCGGCCGCAACAAAAGTGTCATCGAAGATCATTTCGACCGGATGTTCGAGCTCGATGCGACGCTGGCCGCGCGCGGCAAGAAGACCGAGCAGGACGTTCTGGCGCAGAACCAGCCGGAGGCCGGCGCCGTCAGCTTCACCCGCCAGCAGGCGCCGCTCGGCCTCGGTCACGCGGTCTGGTGCGCACGCGACATCGTCGGCAACGAGCCGTTCGCGGTCGTGCTGCCGGACGAGCTCGTGCTCAATTCGCCCGGCTGCCTGAAGCAGATGATCGACACCGCCAGCAAGCTCGGCGAAAAATCCAATGTCATCGCGGTCGAGGCGGTGCCCGACCATCTGACCCATCAATACGGCATCTGCGGCGTCGGCAAACGCACCGGCAAGATGTTCGAGGTCGACGGCATGGTCGAGAAGCCGGCCAAGGGCACCGCGCCCTCCAACCTCTCGATCACCGGCCGCTACATCCTGCAGCCGGAGATCTTCAAGATCCTGGAGACCCAGGAGCGCGGCGCCGGCGGAGAGATCCAGCTCACCGATGCCATGATCGGCCTCGCCAGATCGCAAAGCTTCTACGGCGTCGAGTTCGAGGGCGAGCGCCATGATTGCGGCTCCAAGCCCGGCTTCCTCCGCGCCAACATCGCCTACGGCCTGAAGCGGCCGGAGCTGCGTGACGGGCTCATTGCGGAAATGAAGAAGTATTTGGGGCAGTAGCGCTCCGCTCGTCATTGCGAGGAGCGAAGCGACGAAGCAATCCAGGCTGTCTTCGCGGAGACAGTCTGGATTGCTTCGCTTCGCTCGCAATGACGGAACGAAACCCTCACGCCACCAGCGACAGCTTCGGCAAGCTTGCGACCACCGACTGGTTGCGGCCGCCGGCTTTTGCGGCGTAGAGCGCCTTGTCGGCGGCGGCGACCAGGATCGGCCAGTCCATGCCGGTGGTGGGAACGAGGCTCGCGATGCCGCAGGACACCGTCGAGCTCGTGTGGTCGTCGGACCATCCCTGCACCTTGGCGCGGATCGTCTCGGCCACCAGGAGGGCGTCCGTGACCGAGGTGCCCGGCAGCAGCACGGCGAATTCCTCACCGCCATAGCGCGCGGCGCAGTCGCCGGCGCGGCTCACCGAATCGGAAATGCAGATGGCGATGCCGACCAGCACCTGGTCGCCGGCCTGGTGGCCGAACGTGTCGTTGTAGGCCTTGAAGTGATCGGCATCGATCATCAAGAGCGCGATCGGCGTCTGCTGCCGCATCGCGCGGCGCCATTCGACGTCGATCACCTGGTCGAACTTGCGGCGGTTCTTCAGGCCGGTGAGCGCGTCGGTCGTCGCCATCTCCTCGAGCTTGCGCTCGGCCTCGGCGCGCCGGCCGATCTCGCGCGCGAGCACCAGCGTCGATGCCAGCATGAACAGGCTGAGCGCCACGACCACGGCGCCGATGCGGTAGGCTTCCCTCTGCCAGAGCTCGAACACGGTGTTCAGTGGCTTACCTGCCACCACGAATAGCGGGCTGGTCCCACCGCTGCGGACATAGAGCCGCGGCGTGCCGTCGATCGGCCCCTGTCCGGCGAATGCGCTGCCGACCTTCAGATTTTCGGCCTTCCAGACCGGCCGGTCGGCCAGATTCGTGCCGATCACGTCGAGATCAAACGGCCGCCGCATCATGACGGTACGGTCGCGCCTGAGCACGGTGATGGTATCGTCGGGATCGAGGCTCAGCCGCTCGAACAATTCGTGGAAATAGCTGAAGCGGATCGATCCGGCGACGACGCCGAGAAAGCCGCCGTCGGTATCGCTGATGCGCCGGCTCAGCACGATCGAATAAGCGCCGCGGAACAGCATGGGACGGCTGATGAAGAGCCCGGCTTGCGGATTGTCCCGATGGGCCTTGAAGTAATCCTCGTCGCCCCGGTTCACGACAACGGGATCGAGCGTCGAGGCGTCAATGGTCAACCGGCCGTCGGCGTCGAACACCTGGATCGCGCCGAAATGCCTCGCCGTGGTCGAATGGTCGAACAGGATGAGGTGACGGATCGGCTTCGAGACCGTGGCGATTTCCGGCAGCAGCATGTTGCTGGCGACCGCCTTAAGGGCCAGATCGTAGATCTCGATGTTGCGGCTGACGTCGGACTCGATGGTCGTCGCCAGGTTTTCCAGCGTCTGGCGGGCGAGCGCCTCCTCGCCGCGGCGCATGTCCAGCATGACGTTGACGCAAATGGCGGAAAAGCCGATCACCGTCACCACGGACGAGATGATCAGCAGCTTCGCCGAAAGCCGCCATGGCCGGCGGGCCGTGACGTCGCGCCATCGAGACAACATCGTTTGCTCCCGACACCAGTGAATGCGCCCGAAAGCTTGAGTAGTGTTTAAGCCGGGACGGCGCTGCCGGAATGAGTTAAAAATTGGTTTCCGCGGCTCACGTTTTTGGGCAAAGCGGAGCTTCGACCAGCGAAGAGGACAGCGGTGAACGACTACGACGCGTTGCGCGATTATCTGATGCGGCAGAAGCAGGCGGAATTCGTGCTGACCTATGAACAGATCGAAGAGATTATCGGCGCGGCCCTGCCGCGCGCGGCGAATCGTGCCTCATGGTGGGACAGCCTGCGCAGCCCGGATATCCAGATGCCGCAACGCGAAGCCTGCCTCGCCGCGGGTTTCAAGGCGATGCGGATGCCGGACGGTGCGAGCGTGCGGTTCACCAAGCTGAAGAGTGACCGGCGCAGGCCTGGGTGAGGCGAAGGGAAAGTCAGCTCGCCGCTTCCAGGCGCACTTCCGTGAGCAGGCGCATCGCGGCGTCGGCATCCATGGGTTCGCCAAAGGCAAACCCTTGCGCGTATTCGCAGCCCATCTGGTAGAGCTCGACCGCGTCGGAATCGGTCTCGGCACCTTCGGCGACCACGTCCATGCCGAGGTCGTGCGCGAGCGCGATGATGGACTTCAGGATCACCGGGCGGGTGCCGCGGTTGGTGGTGCGCACGAAGGACTGGTCGATCTTGATGGTGTCGAACGGGAAGCGCTGCAGATAGGCCAGCGACGAATGGCCGGTGCCGAAATCGTCGAGCGACAGCCCGGTGCCGAGTTCGCGGATGCGCGTCAGCATCTGCGCCGCGTGCTCCGGATTCTCCATCACCAGCGATTCCGTCAGCTCCAGCTTCAGCGTGCCGCGCGCGACCGAGGAGCGCGACAGCACGGTGCGGATGTCGTGGATCAGATCGTGGCGCAGCAATTGGCGCGAGGAGACGTTGACCGATGCGAAGATCGGCTCGCGCGAGCGCATCGCGCGCTGCCAGATCGAGAGCTGCTTGGCGGTCTGGTCGAGCACGAACATGCCGAGGTCGATGATCAGGCCGGTCTCTTCCGCGATGGTGATGAATTCCGAGGGCGCCATGCGTCCGAGCTTGGGATGATCCCAGCGCACCAGCGCCTCGAAGCCGGCGACCGAACGGTCTTCAAGCCGCACGATCGGCTGGTACAGGATCGTGAGCTCCTGCCGCTCGATGGCGCGGCGCAGTTCGCTCTCCAGCGTCAGCCGGTCGGTTTTTCGCGCGCGCATCGCGGACTTGTAGACGTCGATGCGGTCGCCGCCGATGCGCTTGGAGTGATACATCGCGAGCTCGGCGTCCTTGATGATCTCGTCCGTGAGCTGAACTTGCGGATCGGACAAGGCGAGGCCGATCGAGGCCGTGAGAAAGATTTCGCGTTCGTTGAAGGCGATCGGCGCGCGGATGGTCTTGCGGATGGTCTCGGCGAAGGCGGTGATGCGGGCGGGGTCCTGCTCCGAGAGCAGGATCAAGCCGAACTGGTCGCCCGCGAGCCGCGCCAGCGTATCCTGCGGCTTCAGGATGCGGGTGAGGCGGCGGGCCAGCGTCAGCAGGATGGAATCGCCGACCGCGATGCCGACGGAATCGTTGACCTGCTTGAAGCGGTCGAGGTCGATCACCATCAGCGTCGGCCGCAGCGTCGGCATGGTCTTGGCGAAATGCGCGACGGCGCCGAGCCGGTCCATGAACAGCTTGCGGTTGGGCAGGCCGGTGAGATTGTCATGCACCGAATCGTGCAGCAGGCGCTCCTCGGCGTTGCGCAGCTCGGTGACGTCGGTGAGGGTGCCGACCACGCGCGAGACCTCGCCGTCGGAGCCGACCACCGGGCGCGCCTTCAGCGCGAACCACATGAAGTGACCGTCCGGCGTGCGCAGGCGGAAATCCTGCACCAAGCGGCCGCGGCGCTGGTCGAGCACGCTGTCGAGCGCGGCGCGGAAACGGTCCTGGTCGAGCGGGTGCAGCACTTCGAGCCAGGAGGCGGCCGGGCCTTCCAGCGTGCCGCGCTTGAGGCCGAGCAGGGCCTCGGTCTCAGGGCTGGTAAAGACCTTGTCGGCGGACACGTCCCAGTCCCAGATCAAATCGCCGGAACCGGCCAGCGCCAGCGCGCGGCGCTCGATGTCGGAGACGACGCCGGTGGTGGCGCCGCCGCCGGCGAACGCATGCTGCATCACCGTGAAGCCGATCAGCATCACGATCAGCACGAGGCCGCCGAGCAGCGCAGGGCCGACGATGTCGTTGGTGACGGAGCCTGCGACCGTCATGCCGGCCGCGACCACCCAGACCACCAGCAGGAACCAGGTCGGGATCAGCAGCACAGCGCGGTCGAAGCCGTGGGTGGAGAGATAGACGATCAGCGCGAAGCCGGCGAAGGCAATCAGCACCAGCGATATGCGCGCGATGCCGGAGGCCACCGCAGGGTCGAACAGGGCCAGCGCCACCAGTGATCCCAGGAACGCGAGCCAGCCCACGGTGATGTGGGAATAGCGCACGTGCCATCGACTGAGATTGAGATAGGCGAACAGGAACACCAGCAGCGTCGCCGCCAGGATCGCCTCACCCGCCGCGCGCCAGATGCGCTCGGCGTTGTTCGAGATGTCGAGCACCTTGCCCCAGAAGCCGAAATCGACGCCGATATAGACCAACACCGCCCAAGCCAGCGCCGCGGCGGCCGGGAACATGATGCTGCCCTTGACCACGAACAGGATTGTCAGCACCAGCGCCAGCAAGCCGGAGATGCCGATCACGATGCCCTGGTACAGCGTGAACGAGTTGACCTTGTCCTTGTAGGATTCCGGCTCCCACAGATAGAGCTGCGGCAGCTTGTCGGTGCGCAGCTCCGCGACGAAGGTGACGACCGCGCCGGGATCGAGGGTGACGCGGAAGACGTCGGCGGTCGGGCTCTCCTGCCGCTCCGGCCGGTCGCCGGTCGAGGGCGTGATGGTCGCGATGCGCGACAGCCCGAGGTCGGGCCACAGCAGCCCCGAGGAGACGATACGGTAATGCGGAGCGACGATCAGGCGGTCGAGCTGGTCGTCGGTGTTGTTGGCGAGCGCGAACACCACCCAGTTCTGGCCGCCTTCGCGGGCGCGCACCTCGATGCGGCGGACGATGCCGTCGGTGCCGGGCGCGGTCGAGACCTGGATGCGGTCGGCGTCGCTGCGCTGATGCTCGAGCACGCCGGTGAGGTCGATCGCGGGCGCGTCACCGCGGACGCTGACAGCGTCCAGCGCGCGCGCCGGGAACGCGCAGACGAGAATCATGAGGCCCAGCGCTATGGGCGCGAGGCACCTGATCAGACGCAAGGTCAGTTCTCCGCGTTCGACGCAAACTCTTCGGTGCAGGCTCTTCGGTGCACGGCGTTTTCCGAACGGAACAAGGTGGTTCGGTGCGTCGCGATAGATGCCACGAAAGCAAGGAAAATCAAAGGGTTTCCGGCTTGCCCTGTGGGCCGTTGGCCTAGACCTCCAACACAATTTTGCCAATATGTGCCGAGGTTTCCATCCGCCGGTGCGCGTCGGATGCCTTTTCCAGCGGGAAAGTGCTGTCCATCAGCGGCTTGACGCGGCCTTCGCGCAAAAGCGGCATCACTTTCGCCTCGATCGCGGCCACCATCGCCGCCTTGTCCGCATTACTACGGGGGCGCAGCGTCGAGCCGGTATGGGTCAGGCGCTTCACCATCACCTTGGCGATGTTGACGGTGACCTTGGGCCCGTTGAGGGTCGCGATCTGCACGATGCGGCCGTCGAGCGCTGCGGCGTCATAGTTGCGATCGACATAGTCGCCGGCGACCATGTCGAGGATCAGATTGGCGCCGGCATTGTTGGTCTCCGCCTTGACCACGGCGACGAAGTCTTCGGTCTTGTAGTTGATGGCACGATCCGCGCCGAGCTTGAGGCAGGCATCGATCTTGTCCTGCGATCCCACGGTGACGATCACCTTGGCGCCGAAAGCTTTTGCGAGCTGGATCGCCATGGTGCCGATGCCGGAAGAGCCGCCGTGGATCAGCAGCGTCTCGCCGGCCTTCAGGGCGCCGCGCTCGAACACATTGTGCCAGACCGTCATCAGTGTTTCCGGCAGTGCGCCGGCTTCCTTGATCGACAGCGACGGCGGCACGCTCATCGCCTGACCGTCCTGCGCGATGCAGTACTGCGCATAACCGCCACCGGCGACCAGCGACATCACCTTGTCACCGATCTTGTGCCGCTTGGCGTTGCTGCCGACGGCCACCACTTCGCCGGCGATTTCGAGGCCGGGCAGGTCGCTGGCGCCGGGCGGCGGCGGATAGGCGCCGGAGCGCTGCGCGACATCGGGCCGGTTGACGCCGGCGGCCTGCACCTTGACCAGGATCTCGTCGGGGCCGGGCTGCGGCAGCGCCCGTTGTTCCGGCACCAGCACCTCCGGTCCGCCGGGTTTCGAGATGGCGACCACGGTCATTTGCGCGGGCAGCTTGTCCATGATGTGTCCTTGAGCAAAGGTGCGGGATGGAACGAGGCCATTGCTTAGCCAGCGCGGTGCAGGCTGGCAACCGCCTCAGCCGCTTGTGAGGCGAACGCAGGAGGAACCAGGATGGCGATGGAAGACGACGACCGCCCGCGCAAGAAGATCAGCCATGACATCGGACAGGATCTCTCACTCTTGTCGGTGGAGGAACTGACCGACCGCATCGCGCTTCTCAAGGGCGAGATCGCAAGATTGGAAGAAGCCGCAACAAAGAAGCGCGCCTCGCGTGATGCGGCCAACAGCGTTTTCAAGAAGTAGCGGATTGGAAGAGGAGCGCCAGCCACTTCCACGGCGTCATGGCCGGGCACGTCCGAAGGACGGCGTCGCTTCCGCTCGCCTATGTCCCGGCCATCACGTTCTTGATCTTTCGCCGAAGGAGAGGACGTGGAAGCCCGGGCATGACGGGCAGTTTGTTCCGCGGGCCCACTCGGCCACTGACCGACATGGCTAACGAACCCTCAAGATAATCGCTCGTTTACTCCACATTAAGCTTTCGAGTTTATGACTGGGAACTGTCCTCGTTTGGACACCGAGTGGCTCCTGTCCACTCTGTTTGACGCCTCCCTGTTATCAACTTTCAAAGCCGCCGGTTTTCCGGCGGCTCTTTTTTTGCGCCCAGCTCCGCCTTTTTGCGTCTCGCCGCGGTTGAATTCCGGGCAAAGACCCGCGGAAACCATATCCGCGCTTGTCACTGGACTCGGCGTCTCGCCCGCGCAATGATTTGTTCATCATAAGCCGGTGCCAAAGCCGGGCGTCAGACAGTTGCGTAAGGGGCGTTAACCATGGAACGTTTGCAAGCCGAAGGCGCTCTCGTTCAACTCAGCGAGCGGTTCACCAATTCTGCGGCGTTCGGCGTCCTCTTCCGCGAGGGCATGGACTTGGTCGAGGAGACCGCCGCCTATCTCGATGGCGCCGGCCGCACCGAGGCCAAGGCGCTCGATCGTGCCGTCAGCCTCACCTATGCGACCGAGAGCATGCGTCTGACCACCCGCCTGATGCAGCTCGCCTCGTGGCTGCTGCTGCACCGCGCCGTGAAGGAAGGCGAGATGACGCTGGGCCAGGCCAATCGCGAAAAGACCAAGGTCAAGCTCTCCGCCGCCGATCCCGGCTCAACCGACACCATCGAGAAGCTGCCGTCGCAGCTCCAGGACCTGATCCATCGCTCGATGAGCCTTCAGACCCGCGTGCGCCGCCTGGACAACACCATCCACACCCCGCCGGTCGATCATTCCTCGATCGGCAACCCGCTGGTGCCGCATCTCAACGCGTTGAAGGCGGCGTTCGAGCGGTAAGCTCCCGTCATCGCGACGAGCGCCCCCAAAACAAAAAACGCCTCCGGCTCTCCGGGGGCGTTTTCGTCTCCAGCCTCGAGGGGCCGGATCAATCCTTTTTGAGAAAGCCCGAAAACTTCTTCTGGAAGCGCGAGACGCGGCCGCCGCGATCCAGCAGCTGCGCGTTGCCGCCGGTCCAGGCCGGGTGCGACTTGGGGTCGATGTCGAGGTTCAGCGTGTCGCCTTCCTTGCCCCAGGTGGAGCGGGTCAGGTACTCGGTTCCGTCGGTCATCACGACCTTAATCGTATGATAGTTCGGGTGAATTTCGGCTTTCATGGCAATTCCTCGGCGCCCCGGCGCCTCACTTGAGTGGCTATCGAATGACGGATTTGGCGGGGTCTATACCCCACGGGCCCCTGTAAAACAAGCCATTGCAAGCCTTTTGAGGGCCTTAGCGGGCCGGGCTGCCCCCTAAGGGACTTCCCGGATTTGCCACTCCCGCTCGCCCGGCCTATTTGGGACGGACCACCTTCTCTTTGTCTTTTGGTCGGATCTCATGAGCGCAGTAGAACGGCTTGAAACCGGGCCCGCGGAAGCCCCGTCGATCGAGGCCGACCTGATCGAGGCGCCGGCGAAGAGCCGCGCGAAGCTGCGGCCGCTGTTGGCGCTCGCGCCCTATGTCGCCCGCTATCGCGGCCGGGCGGCGCTGGCCTTTGTCGCGCTGACGATCGCGGCGCTGACCACCCTGCTGGTGCCGGTCGCGGTGCGCAGGATGATCGATTTCGGCCTGACGCCTGAGGGCATCGAGCTGATCAACAGTTACTTCTCGGTGATGATCGCCGTCGTCGCCGTGCTCGCGCTGGCGAGTGCCGCGCGCTACTACCTCGTAATGACGATCGGCGAGCGCATCGTCGCCGATCTCAGGCGCGACGTCTTCGCCCATCTGCTCTCGCTGTCGCCGGCCTTCTTCGATTCCGCGCGCAGCGGCGAGCTGGTGTCGCGCCTCACCGCCGACACCACGCAGATCAAATCCTCCGTTGGCGCCTCGGTCTCGATCGCGCTGCGCAATCTGATGATGTTCTTCGGTGCCGCGGCGATGATGGTGATCACCAGCCCGCGTCTGTCGGGATTCGTGCTGCTGGCGATTCCCCTGATCGTGCTGCCGCTGGTCGCCTTCGGGCGCTGGGTGCGGCGGCTGTCGCGCAACGCGCAGGACACGCTGGCCGAGGCCTCCGCCTATGCGAGCGAGCTGGTCGGTGCGATCCGTACCGTGCAGGCCTATACCAGCGAGAGCCTCGCCGAGAGGCGCTTCGGCGGCGAGGTCGAGCAGGCCTATGAAGCCGCGCGCACCTCCACGCAGGCGCGTGCCGTGCTCACCGCCATCATCATCTTCATCGTGTTCGCAAGCGTGGTCGCGATCCTCTGGATCGGTTCGCACGACGTGCTGACCGGCACCATCACGCCGGGCCGGCTCGGCCAGTTCGTGCTCTATGCGGCCTTCGCCGCGGCCGGCCTCGGCCAGCTCAGCGAAGTCTGGGGCGAGATCTCGGCGGCATCAGGCGCTGCCGAGCGCCTGTTCGAGATCCTGCATGTGCAGCCCGACATCACCGCGCCCGCGTCGCCGCGCGCGCTGCCGGTGCCGGCGCGCGGCGAAGTCGGCTTCGACCAGGTCAGCTTCGCCTATCCGGCGCGGCGCGACGTCAATGTGCTCGATGCCGTGTCGTTCGCCGTGCGTCCCGGCGAGAAGGTCGCGATCGTCGGTCCGTCCGGCGCCGGCAAGAGCACGATCTTTCATCTCTTGTTGCGCTTCTACGATCCGCGCAGCGGCGCGATCTCGCTCGACGGCGTGCCGGTCAAATCCGCCGATCCCCGTGAATTCCGTTCGCGCATTGCGCTGGTGCCGCAGGAATCCAACGTGTTCGCGGCCAGTGCCCGCGACAACATCCGCTTCGGCCGGCCCGATGCCACCGATGCCGAGGTCGAGCGCGCGGCCGAGCTGGCGCACGCCGCCGAGTTCATCCGCCGCCTGCCCGAAGGTTTCGACACCCCGCTCGGCGAGCGCGGCGTGACGCTGTCCGGCGGCCAGCGCCAGCGCATCGCGATTGCGCGCGCGATCCTGCGCGATGCGCCGCTGCTGCTTCTGGACGAAGCCACCTCCGCGCTCGATGCCGAAAGCGAGACGTTGGTGCAGACCGCGCTGGAAGAGCTGATGCGCCACCGCACCACGCTCGTCATCGCGCACCGCCTCGCAACCGTCTTGTCGTGCGACCGCATCTTGGTGATGGACCAGGGCCGGATCGTCGAGCAGGGCACGCATGCGGAGCTCGTCGCTGCGAACGGGCTCTATGCCAGGCTGGCGAGGTTGCAGTTCGAGGGGGCGTGAGGCGAGGTAGTCTGGACTGCCGCTTCATTCAGGCTGTCATCCCCCGCGCAGGCGGGCGATCCAGTACTCCGAGACGGAAGTGATCAAGCGATAAGCCGCGGCGTACTGGATTCCCCGCCTCCGCGGGGAATGACAGCGGAGCTTTTGGCGAGAGCGTCGCACCACGTGGTCTCCCTTCGTAGCCGGGTCGATAGCGGACATTTGTCGATCTGATCGGCTGCGCGATTCGAATCGGCCACATCGTAAGGTGATCGATGGAAGCGGCGCTGCTGGCTGTCGCAGAACATGGGCGTCGTCGTTTTGATGAGTTTCGGAATGCTCGTCGTTGGCTTCCGGAATTTCGGACAGCGTTGGCGCGCCCGGAGGGAGTGGACGGCCGCGGCTGCTGAAGCTAGGGTTCGGGCCGACCCAGGAGACGCCAAATGCCTTATTCGACAGCCGACCAGACCCGAGGCGAGCGCAACGGCAAGCTTGTCGCCGACGTCTTCTGCGCGCTCTTGCTTGCTACCTTTTCCGTGGTCTTCTTCGGTTGGCTCGGCGGTCTGGCCGCCTTCATTGTCGTCGAAAGTTGCCTGCTCGCAATCGATTGGGTGGTTCCTAGCAAGAACGATGCGGCAGGCGTTGTTCGTTGAGCTGACGGAGTGGACGGTGTTGTGAATGATTGTTCTGATCGGTCCGGTACTGTTCATCCTCCTCATCCTGTTCGCTATTCGACAGCAGATGCGCGGCCTTGCGGGGTGGAAAGCGGCGCTGCTTGTTGTCGCTGGTAGCGGCGTCATCGTTGTGCTGAGTTTCGGATTGCCCATCGTGGGCTTCCGGAATTTCGGATAGGGCAGCCCGCGCCCTGAGCCGAGTGGATGAACCTTGCAGTTCCCCCGGATGTGGCGCCTAATCAGGTATCGCCGGCCAAAGGCTCGTCCGTAGGCGTCGGTGCCTGAGAGATGATTTGTGCTCCCGCCTCAATGGGAGTGCGCCTCATGGCCCCGCCATTCAGCAAGGAAACCCACGAACTTTTGGAGCGGGCGCAGCGAGCGATCGATGAGTCGATCCGGCTTCGCGAAGACAGCCAACGCGCGATCCGCCAAGCCGAAAGCTGGCAGTTCGAGCTTGAACTCCGCTTGAGCCGAGAGCGCACCGCGGCGAGTTGACGGCAGCACTGCTTATCAGCACTTCGGCGACAGCGCCGGCACGTTCGGCCATGGCCAGTTCTTCCAGCTCCCGTCCTCATCAACGCAGGCCGATGGCCCAAGGCCATTCGTCGGAGCACTCGTCGTCTTGACCGGCGTGGCGAGGTGCTGGTCGACATAGCTCGTCGAAACATATCCGGCGACGATGACGCCGAGCAGGACCGAAGACCCCTTGGCCAGATCGCTCAATTTCATCGGTCATCTCCATCCGCTTGCCGGCGCAACTTGCGGGCACAACGACTAGCTGACGTCCTGGGATCCCGACGTGACGGCCGTCACGCGTCCAGAATCAAGATCGCCAGAATCTAAGGTTGCCAAATCATCTTCAGCACCGGACGTCCCGAGGTCGGGTTCACCTCGTCGCCGGCATGCGCGAAGCCTTTGCGCTCGTAGAAGCGGATGGCGCGGCTGTTGTCCTTGTTGACAAGCAGCGTCACGCCCGCCGGTGACAGGCGCTTGGCCTCATCCACCAGCAGCCGCGCCGCGTCCGAGCCCCAGTGCGCGGGATCGACCACGAGCTGGTCGAGATAACCGTCGCCGTCGATGGTGACGAAGCCGGTCAGCGCGCCGTCCTGCTCCGCGACCACGATCGAAGCCTTCGGCACCAGCTCCTTGCGCCAGCGCTCGCGCCACCAGTCCAGGCGGGCCGCGAAGTCGATCTGCGGATAGGCCTGCTGCCAGGTGCGATGCCACAGGTCAATCGAGGCGGCCTCGTCCTCGGGACGGTAACGGCGGAGGTGGAGGGCGCTCACTACCGCTCCGTCAGCTTCAGCTCGATGCGGCGGTTGCGCTTGTAGGCTTCCTCCGTGTTGGCCGTGTCGAGCGGCTGGAATTCGCCGAAGCCGGCGGCGACCAGGCGCTGGGCCGGCACGCCGAGCGAGATCAGGTACTGCACCACGGAGATCGAGCGCGCGGCCGAGAGGTCCCAGTTCGACTTGAAGTTCGGACCGTTGACCGGGCGCACGTCGGTATGGCCGTCGACACGCAGCACCCAGGGGATCTCGTTCGGGATTTTCTTGTCGAGATCGATCAGCGCGGTTGCGAGCGTGTCGAGCTCGGCGCGGCCTTCGGGCAGCAGCACCGCCTGTCCGGTGTCGAAGAACACTTCGGACTGGAATACGAAGCGATCGCCGACGATGCGGATGTCGGGGCGGTTGCCGAGGATGGCGCGCAGGCGGCCGAAGAATTCCGAGCGATAGCGCGACAATTCCTGCACGCGCTGCGCCAGGGCGACATTCAGGCGAGAGCCCAGGTCGGCGATGCGATTTTGCGATTCCTTGTCGCGCTTCTCGCTAACGTCGAGCGCCTCTTCCAGCGCGGCCAATTGCCGCCGCAGCGCGCTGATCTGCTGGTTCAGCACCTCGATCTGCGCCAGCGCCCGGGCCGAAACCGCCTTCTCGGAATCCAGCGCCTTGCCGAGCTCGGAGGACTTGCCTTGCGCATCGTTGCCGGCCGCGGCGAGCCCCTCATAGAGGCCCTTGATGCGGTCGCGCTCGCTCTCGGCCGAAGCGAGGCCGGCTTTCAGTGACGAGACCTGGTCGTCGAGCGTGAGCTTGCCGAGCTTCTCCAGCGACAGTAATTCGTTGAGCTGCGCGATCTTGGCGTTGAGCTGCTCCAGCGCCTTGTCCTTGCCGGTGACCTCCTGCGACAGGAAGAACTGCACGACCAGGAACACCGACAGCAGGAACACGATCGACAGCACCAGCGTCGACAGCGCGTCGACGAAGCCGGGCCAGTAGTTGAAGGAGGTATCGCCGCGGCGACCGCGCGCCAGTGCCATGTCGCTAACCCTTCTCGGGCTGACGCGCGATGCGCTCCAGCAGGCGCCGGATCTCGCGGTTCTGCTCGCCCTGGCCGTCGGCCCATTCGCGGATCATCTGCTGCTCGGTCCGCATATGCGAGACCAGCGCCTGGATGGCTTCGGCGAGGCTCGCCATCGCCGCGGTGGTGCCGCGGCTGCCGCTGCCTTCCTCGAGCACGGAGCGTAAGCGCTCGACGACGGCCTGAAGCTCGCCGCTGGCAATGCCACCGCCAGTGCCGGCAACAGCCACCTCGCCGCTGCCATATTCGCGCACGGTGGTGGCAAGCCAGTCTTCGAGGTCGGTGTAGAAACGGTTCTGCGCCTGGCTCGATTGCAGGTCGAGGAAGCCCAGGATCAGCGAGCCGGCGAGGCCGAACAGCGAGCTCGAGAACGAGATGCCCATGCCGCCGAGCGGGGCGGCCAGCCCCTCCTTCAGCGTGTCGAACAGGGCGCCGGAATCGCCGCCGACCTTGAGCCCGTCGATCACCTTGCCGACCGAGCCGACCGTTTCGATCAGGCCCCAGAAGGTACCGAGCAGGCCGAGGAAGACCAGAAGCCCGGTCATGTAGCGGGAGATGTCGCGGGCCTCGTCGAGGCGGGTCGCGATCGAATCGAGCAGGTGCCGCATGGTGGTCTGGGTGATCGACATCCGCCCGGTGCGCTCGCCGCCGAGGATCATCGCCATCGGCGCCAGCAGCTTGGGGTGGCGGGCGGGCGCAAGGCCGGGATCGGCGATGCGGAAATTGTTGACCCAGGAGACTTCGGGATACAGCCGGATCACCTGGCGGAAGGCCAGGATGATGCCGATGAACAGCACGCCGCCGATCAGGGCATTGAGGCCGGGATTGGCGAAGAAGGCCTGGATGATCTGCTTATAGAGCACCACGCCCACCAGGGTGCAGAGCACCAGGAAGACCAGCATCCGCACCAGGAAGACGCTGGGCGAGGATAGCTTGGTGTATTCGATGTCGAGGGAGGAGCGGGGCGAGGCGCCTGGCGGCATGGCCGGTATCATCCGTTAACTTGCTTGCGGCGCGCACTATGGCACAGCGCCAGCCCAAAAAAAGCGCCGGATGCGCCGATTTCGGGGAGAGCTGGGGAACCCAAGGCTGAAACCGGCTTTGGTAAGGACGTACTTTGCAAATCGTCGGCATTCCACAGGTTCAAGTCGCACTTTTCCCCTGGCGCCAAAACCCGCCGCCCAAGACGGAGTCGTCGCATGAGCGTCGTGTCCGCGATCATCGGGACTGCCGAACGGGTGCCGTTGCCTGATGTCGTGATCCGCGCGGCGATCCAGCGCCTGTGCTCGCGCACGGTGACGCGCCTGTCCGCGCTGGGCGGGGCGGACGATGCCGCCTTCGCCGGGCGGATGATGCTGCGGCCGATCGCCGAGGACGCGGATGCCGAGCACGACGAGGTGCCCGCTTCGTTCTTTGCGAAGGTGCTCGGCCCCAACCGCAAATACTCCTGCTGCTTCTACAAGACCGACGCGACCACCTTGCGGGAGGCCGAGGAGGAGGCGCTGCGTCAGACCGCCGAGCATGCCGCTCTCGCCGATGGTCAGACCATCCTCGAACTCGGCTGCGGCTGGGGCTCGCTGTCGCTGTGGATGGCGCGGCAGTTTCCGCACGCCAAGGTGACGGCGGTGTCGAGCTCGCAGGCGCAGCGCGCCCATATCGAGGAAGAGGCGCGGCTGCGCGGTCTTCTTAATCTGCGGGTGGTCTGCGCGGACATCAACGTGTTCGCGCCCGACGGGCAATTCGACCGCATCGTGTCGGTCGAAATGTTCGAGCATGTGATGAACTGGCGCAAGCTGATGACGCGCTTGCGATCATGGCTCGCGCCGGAGGGGCGGTTCTTCATGCACATCGTCGCCCATCGCTCCGGCTCTCACCTGTTCGACCGGGCCGATCGCGACGACTGGATCGCGCAGCGCGTCTCCACGGGCGGGCTGATGCCGAGCCATCACCTCGTCAGGCAATTCGACGATATTTTCACAGTCGAGAAGGAATGGTGCTGGAGCGGCACGCACTATCAGCGCACCGCCAACGACTGGCTCGCCAATTTCGACGCGCATCGCTGTTTCATCGAAGCGGCCTTGCGCAACATCCATGGCGAGGAGACCGCCCAGCGAATGCGACGCTGGCGCTGGTTCTTTCTCGCGACCTCGGGCCTGTTCGGCTATGCCGACGGAACCGAGTGGGGCGTCAGCCACTACCGCATGAAGGCGGCGGGGTAATTGCGGTCTTCTGACGCAGCACGCGGTGATGGAACCGGACTCACAATCGGGTGAGACGCGAAAAACGCCGTGAACTCAGCACCCTAGGCCGTGTGACATTGGGCCGCCCGCAAGGTGCGTTGCGTCGCAGCACGTCCGCTCTATTTTGACCGCATCAGCCGCGTGCCATGGCCCAGAACGGGCCTCGCGCCGAGCGGGATCGGTTTCAACAATATCGGGGCACCCCATTTCATGTCAGGACTTCGCGCGCGATCGGCATGCGTTGCAATGATGCTCGCGGCCTTTACGCCGCTGTTGGCGGGCTGCGACGAATCCAGCTCCGCCATTTCAGCCGCCCAGCCCAACGACCCCGACGTCAGCATCGTCATCGTCAAGCCGCAGCCGCGTGCCGTGGTGCGCGAGCTGCCGGGCCGCATTGCGCCGACGCGCGTCTCCGACGTGCGGCCGCGCGTGTCCGGCATCGTGGTCGAGCGCCTGTTCCGGCAGGGCAGCGAGGTGAAGGCCGGCGATCCACTGTATCGGATCGATCCGCGTCCGTTCGAGGTCGAGGTGATGGCCAACGAGGCTGCGGTCGCCAAGGCCGAGGCCGCGTTGATGCAGTCCCAGCAGCAGGCGCGCCGCATCGCCACGCTCACCAGCCAGCGCGCCGCGCCCGAAGCCGAGAACGAGAAGGCGATCGCGGCCGAGCGCCAGGCCCATGCCGAGGTCGAGGGCCGCAAGGCCGATCTCGCGCGCGCAAAGCTCAATCTCGACTATGCCACCGTACGCGCGCCGATCGACGGCGTCGTCGGTGCCGCCCTGGTCAGCGAGGGCGCGCTCGCGGTCCAGAACGAGACCAATCTGGCCACCATTCAGCAGCTCGATCCGATCTATGCGGATTTCACCCAGTCGGTGAACGAGCTCAACCAGCTCCGCCGCGCCTTCGAGAGCGGTGACCTCGAGCGCATCGCGCCCGACGCCGCCAAGGTGCATCTCGTGCTCGACGACAACACCCTCTACTCGCTCGACGGCAAGTTGCTGTTTTCGGATGCCAAGGTCGACGCCAATACCGGTCAGGTGACCTTGCGTGGTGAGTTCCGCAATCCGAAGCGCGAGCTGCTGCCGGGCATGTATGTCCGCGTCCGCATCGACCAGGGTCTCGATAGCGATGCGATCGCCGTGCCGCAGCAGGCGATTCAGCGCAATGGCGGCGGCGGCAGCGAGGTGTTCGTCGTCAAGGACGACAATCGCATCTCGGTGCAGCCGGTGCGCACCGGTTCGGTGCAGGACGGCATCTGGTTCGTCACCGACGGCCTGAAGGCTGGCGACAAGGTCGTGGTCGAAGGCTTCCAGAAGTTCGCCGCCGGCGACAAGGTCAAGCCGCAATCCTGGTCGGAAGCGGATGCGACCGCCGACAACCGGCACGCCCAGAAGCTGATGCGGTAATAGACCATGGCGAGCTTCTTCATCGACAGGCCGATCTTCGCCTGGGTCGTCGCGCTGTTCATCTGTCTGGTCGGCGCAATTTCGATTCCGCTGTTGCCGATCGCGCAGTACCCGATCATCGCGCCGCCCTCGATCTCGATCTCGACCAGCTATCCCGGTGCCTCGCCCGAGAACCTCTACAACAGCGTCACGCGGCTGATCGAGGAGGAGCTCAACGGCGCCTCCGGCATCCTCAATTTCGAATCGACCAGCGACTCGCTCGGCCAGGTCGAGATCATCGCCAATTTCGTGCCGGGCACCGATACCAGCGCCGCCTCGGTCGAGGTGCAGAACCGCATCAAGCGCGTCGAGGCGCGGCTGCCGCGCGCGGTGATCCAGCAGGGCATTCTGATCGAGGAAGCCTCCAGCGCGGTGCTCCAGATCATCACGCTGAACTCGACCGACGGCAGCCTGGATGAGGTCGGCCTGGGCGACTTCATGATCCGTAACGTGCTGGGCGAGATCCGCCGCATCCCCGGCGTCGGCCGCGCCACGCTGTATTCGACGGAACGTAGCCTGCGCGTCTGGGTCGACCCGGCAAAGCTGGTCGGCTATGGCCTGACCGCCGACGACGTCAACAAGGCCATTGCCGCGCAGAACGCGCAGGTCGCTTCGGGCAGCATCGGCGCCGAGCCGTCGACCTCGACCCAGCGCACCTCCGCGCTGGTGCTGGTCAAGGGCCAGCTCTCGTCCCCGGATGAATTCGGTACCATCATCCTGCGCGCCAATGCCGACGGGTCGACCGTGCGGCTGCGCGATGTCGCGCGGATCGAGGTCGGCGGCCTCAGCTACCAGTTCAACACCCGTCTCGATGGCAAGCCGACCGCCGGTCTTTCCGTGCTGATGTCGCCGACCGGCAATGCGCTGGCGACCGCGAGCGCCGTCGAAGAGAAGATGAAGGAGCTGTCTCGCTTCTTCCCGGCCAATATCGGCTACGAGATTCCATACAACATCACGCCCGTGGTCGAGGCCTCGATCAAGAAGGTGTTGTCGACGCTGGTCGAAGCCATCGTGCTGGTGTTCGTGGTGATGTTCCTGTTCCTGCAGAACATCCGCTACACCATCATTCCGACCATCGTGGTGCCGGTGGCGCTGCTGGGCGCCTGTACCACGCTGCTGCTCGCCGGCTATTCCATCAACATGCTCTCGATGTTCGGCATGGTGCTCGCCGTCGGCATCCTCGTCGACGATGCCATCGTCGTAGTCGAGAACGTCGAGCGCATCATGGCCGAGGAGGGGCTGCCGCCCAAGGAAGCGACGCGGAAAGCGATGTCGCAGATCACCGGCGCCATCATCGGCATCACGCTGGTCTTGATGGCCGTGTTCGTGCCGATGGCGTTCTTCCCGGGCTCGGTCGGCATCATCTACCGCCAGTTCTCCGTGACCATGGTCGCCGCGATCGGCTTCTCGGCCTTCCTCGCGCTGTCGCTGACGCCGGCACTGTGTGCGACGCTGCTCAAGCCCGTCGCGGCCGGTCATGGCCATGCCAAGAAGGGCGTGTTCGGCTGGTTCAACCGCATGCTCGACGGCAGCAAGGAGGGATATTCCCGCACCGTCGGCTTCTCGCTGAAGCGCACCGGCCGCTTGATGCTGGTCTATGTCGCGCTGCTCGCCGGCCTGTCCTGGGCCTTCGTCAATCTGCCCGGCGGCTTCCTGCCCGTCGACGACCAGGGCTTCGTCACCACCGACGTGCAGACGCCGTCGGACTCGTCCTACGGCCGAACCGAGGCGGTGATCGAGAAAGTGGAAAAATACCTGGCGCAGCGTCCGGGCGTCGACAACGTCACCTTCCTCACCGGCTTCAGCTTCTCCGGCCAGGGCATGAACACCGCGCAGGCCTTCATCACCCTGAAGGACTGGTCGGAACGCGGGCCGAAGGATTCTGCGGCCGCGATCGTCGCCGACATCAACCGCGATTTGTCGTCGTCGATCCGCGACGCAAAAATCTCCGCGCTGCAGCCGCCGCCAATCGACAATCTCGGCAACTCCTCGGGCTTCTCGTTCCGTCTCCAGGACCGCGGCCAGAAGGGTTATCCGGCCTTGATGCGCGCCGCCGATCAGTTGATCGCGGAGGCCAATGCGAGCGCTGTGCTGCAGAAGGTCTATGTCGAGGGCCTGCCCGAGGCCGGCGTGGTCAATCTCGTGATCGACCGCGAAAAGGCGGGCGCCTTCGGCGTCACCTTCGAGGACATCAACAATACGATCTCGACCAATCTCGGCTCGAACTACATCAACGACTTCCCGAACCGCGGCCGCATGCAGCGTGTCGTGGTGCAGGCCGATGCCCGCGACCGCATGCGGACCGAGGACATCCTCAACTACAACGTCAAGAACAGCCGCGGCCAGCTCGTGCCGTTCTCGTCCTTTACCACCGTGGAATGGGCGCGCGGACCGACGCAGATCGCCGGCTTCAATTATTATCCGGCGGTGCGCATCTCGGGCGAGGCGAAACCCGGCTTCACCTCGGGCGATGCCATCGCGGAGATGGAACGGCTTGCCGGCAAGCTGCCGCGCGGCTTCGGCTATGAATGGACCGGGCAGTCGCTCCAGGAGAAGCTGTCGGGCTCGCAGGCGCCGTTCCTGCTCGGGCTCTCGGTATTCGTGGTGTTCCTGTGTCTGGCCGCGCTTTACGAGAGCTGGACCATTCCGCTCGCGGTGCTGCTCACCGTGCCGCTCGGCATCGTCGGCGCGGTGGTCGCGGCGATGCTGCGCGGCCTGCCCAACGACGTCTATTTCACCGTCGGCCTGATCACCATCATTGGCCTTGCGGCCAAGGACGCGATCCTGATCATCGAGTTCGCCAAGGATCTGCGGAAAGAAGGCAAGCCGCTGGTGGACGCCACCATCGAGGCCTGCCGCCTGCGCTTCCGCCCGATCCTGATGACCGGCCTTGCCTTCATCTGCGGCGTGCTGCCGATGGCCATCGCCCATGGCGCCGGCGGCGCCAGCCAGCAGGCGCTCGGCAGTGTCGTGATGGGCGGCATGATCGCGGTAGTGATCCTGGCGCTGCTGATGGTGCCGGTGTTCTTCGTCTCGGTGCAGCGCGTGCTGGGCGGGGATCGGGAGAAGGCGGCGAAGCAGGGCGAGATGTACGGGCCGCCGGCGCCGGCCGAGCTGTAAGGTGAGGTGTCATGCCCCGCGCAGGCGGGGCATGCCGTACCCCGCGGCCTTTCCGTATCCGAGCGGCGTCTCTGGAATACTGGATCATCCGCCTTCGCGGATGATGACCGTCGGGTTTGCGCTGGTGAGAGTCGGCCATTGAACGCCGGATCGGTCGGCTTGATTTCTCGGAGGCCTCAATCCAGACTGCACCCCTGGATTGAAACATCGTATTCGCACCTTACTGCGAATGCGGAGATAGCCCGCCGATTGAGAGCATGTGATGCGTCCGACCGACATTGCGATCTCGAACTATCGCTCCATTCGGCGGCTCTCCATACCCATCCATCCCCTGTCGGTGTTCGTCGGCGAAAATGGAGTCGGCAAGTCCAATCTCTACAAGTCCTTGTCGCTGTTGCGCGACGCGGCGACCGGTCAGATCACCCGCACGATCGCCGATGAAGGCGGTTTGAATTCGGTCTGCTGGTCCGGCATACGCAAGCGAGGCGAAGACGGGCGGCTGCGGCTGTCGGCGACATTCGACGGCATGAGATATTCCATCGAGCTCGGATTTCCCAGCCCGCTTCAGGCGGCATTTTCCGGCGAGCCGATGATCAAGGCCGAAACGATCGAAACGACGCGCGGCAAACGCACGGTCAAGCTGATGGAGCGGATCAATTCGCTCATCAGCGTCCGCGGCGAGAGTGGCGCCTGGAACGCTCACAAGGATGCGGTGCTGCCGTCAGAGACCGCGCTTGCGGCTTTTTCCGATGGCAAGCAATGCCCGGAAATCGACCTGATCAGAAATGCAATGCTGGGCTGGCGATTCTATCATGACTTTCGCACTGATCCGGCGTCACCGATACGAAAGCCTTGTCTGGCGATCGCAACGCCCTCGCTCAGCGCCGATGGCATCGATCTGGCTGCCACCCTGGCGACCCTCTATGTCATTCGGGAAGACGCCGACGACCTGCAGGACGCGATCCAGGATGCATTCCCGGGTGCCGAACTCCGCGCATGGGAAGAAAATGGCAGGTGTGAATTCGATCTGCAATTGCCGGATATGCCGCGGCCGTTCAGGGCTCATGAACTATCCGACGGGACGCTGAAATACATCTGCCTGCTCGCGGTATTCATGGGCTATCGGCTGCCGCCGTTCATTGCGCTGAACGAACCCGAGACCAGCCTGCATCCGTCGCTGCTTGCGCCGCTGGCCCGGCTCATCGCCAAGGCATCGCGCCGCGCCGACATCTGGATTGTCACCCATTCGGAACAGTTGATGGACGCACTGCGAAGCGAGAGTTCGGTCCCGCTCCGCCGGGTGATCAAGTCGAAAGGCGCCACGGCGATCGAGGGCCTGACCATCGGCGGTGAATATCGCGACGACGAAGCCGACGAGGACGATGAGGACGACGATTCCTAACCGTCGTCGATCGAGCCGTCGTGCTGCTGCGGCCTACTTCCGCAAGATCTTCACCAATTCCCCGTGCACGTATTCATTCCCGCACACGACATTGCCTGTCACCAGCGCGTCGCCCGGCGTATCGATGTCGGTGATCGTTCCGCCCGCCTCGCGCAGCATGATCAGACCCGCCGCGATGTCCCAGGATTGCAAATTGCGCTCCCAGTAGCCGTCGAGGCGGCCGGCGGCGACGAAGGCCAAGTCGAGCGAGGCGGCGCCGAAGCGGCGCAGGCCGGCGACGCGCTCCTGCATCGCGGTCATCTCGCGACGGAATTCCTCGTGGTCGCCGCGGCCGATATGAGGCAGGCCGCAGGCCACCACGCATTCGTTGAGCTGACGGCGGCCGGCCACGCGCAGCCGCTGGTCGTTGAGGAAGGCGCCCTTGCCGCGCTCGGCGATGTAGAGCTCGTCATTGGCGGGATTGTAGATCACGCCGGCGATGATCGTGCCCTCGCGCGAAAGCCCGATCGAGATCGCGAATTGCGGGATGCCGTGCAGGAAGTTGGTGGTGCCGTCGAGCGGATCGACGATCCAGGTGTGGCTCTTGTCGGAGCCCTCGCGCGTTCCGCCTTCCTCGCCGATGAAGCCGTAGCCGGGCCGCGCCTTGGCGAGGTCCTGGTAGAGGATCTCCTCGGCGCGCTTGTCGGCCAGCGAGACGAAATTCGCCGGTCCCTTCAGCGAGACCTGGAGATGCTCGATCTCGCCGAGATCGCGCTTGAGGCTGCGGCCGGCGCGGCGCGCGGCCTTGACCATGACGTTGATAGTTGCGGAATATAGCATGAGCTTCCGGTCTTGATCGGGGGAAATGGCGCGAAATCGCGCCTGTTTGAGGGATGGGGTGCCCTGCGGGGGCCTCAACGTCAAGTCATTTGGCCCCGAGCCATTTCCTGGCGGCGGCCTCGGCCTTGGCCCGGTCCTCGGCCGGCAAATCGGACAATTGCTTGTCCAGCTCCGGATCGCCCTTGCCGGAGGTCTTGGCCACCAGATGCCACTTGAAGCCTTCGACCTTGTCCACGGCCGTGCCCATGCCGTTGATCAGCACCCAGGCCAGCCGGTTCTGCGCGATCGCGCTGCCCTGGCGGGACGCCTTGCGGAGCAGGGCGACGGCCGCCGGCTGGTTCTTCGGCGTGCCGGTGCCGTTGAACAGCGCGATGGCGTATTCGACCTCGGCATCGACATTGTCGGTCAGCGTGGCGACCTGGAGCAGACGCACCGCCCGTTCCAAATCCTTCGGCACGCCAGTGCCTTCCTTGTAGAAGGTCGCGAGCGCGTATTGCGCCTCGGGCAGGCCGGCATCAGCCGCCTGGCGCAGCAGCTCGGCGGAGCGCTTGACGTCCTGCGGCAGGGTCTGGCCGTCGAGATAGAGCAGCGCGAGATTATAGGCCGCCTTGGGTTCGCCGAGCTTGGCGGCGGACGCCATCAGCTTGACCGCCTCATTTTTGTCGACCGGGCCGCCGCGGCCGGTCATCCTCAGCATGGCGAGCGCGAACATCGCCTCGCGGTCTCCGGCGTCGGAGGCGCGCTTGTACCATTGCAGCGCCTTGGTGTAGTCGCGTCGGATGCCCATGGCGTTGGAATAGAGCTCACCCAGCATGGTCATCGCTTTGGCATCGCCGGTTTCGGCACGGGCCGTGGCGAGTTCGAAGGCGGTCTTGTACTGGCCGCGCTGATAGGCGCCGTACACCAGATCGACGTTGGGGTTGTCGGTCGGCGGCGCCGGAATCACGGTCGCGGCCGGAGCAGGCTTTGGGGAAGCGGAAGGTTTCGGGGAGGCTGAAGGTTTGGGTGCCGGCGGCGCTTCCTTCTTCTTGGTGATGGTGTGCGGCGTGGCCTTCGGCTTGTCTTTGGTTTTCTCGGCCGAAGCGCCCGGCGTTGCCACCGGCGGCGTGATCTGGAGCTGCGCGGCCGCGGGCGCCGTCAGCAGCAGCGTGGCCAGCATGATGATGCGCGGGAGCTTCATGTCGGGCGCTAGCCGTGCTCCTGGTCTGCAAGCGCAGTCGCATGAGCCTTCTTGATCGCAGCGTCGGCCTCGATCAGCGCAGCCTTGGGTCCGCGCGGATCGGCCCAGATGAAGTCGCCCACCAGCACGAAATCGGCGCCGCTGGCGGCGAATTCGTGGGCCTCCTCCAGCGAGATGGCAAAGCCGACGCAGGGCGGTTCGAACAGCTCGGCCCACCAGTCCAGCCGCTCAGCGATCGCTTGCGACGACGGCCGCTGGCCCTTTGCGTCGGGTTCGCCGAACAGCACGTAATCCGCGCCAATCTCGCCCGCATCCATCGAATGGTGCCGCGTCGTCAGCCCGCCAACGCCCGCGATGCGATCGGGCTTCAGCGATGGCAGCGCCTCTTTCAGCGCGGCGATGCCGGGCAGATGCGCGCCGTCGGCGCCGCCGCGTGCGACGAGCTCAGGATGGCCATCGACAAGCAGCGCCGCGCCCGCTTTCTGAGCCGGCGGCGCCAAGGCCTTGATCCGCGAGATCATGGTGCGCTGATCGGTCTGCTTCAGCCGCAGCAGCACGGCCGCGACATCGGCGGCGGCGAGCAGGCCGGGCAGCTCGGCCAGGAGCGAAGCGGGATCGTCGACGACAGGCGTCGCGAGATAAAGGCGCGGCGCCGGGCGCGGCGGAGGAGATTTGTTCGACAAGATCTAGGCCGCTTTCTGTTCCAGGCTGCTTTGCCATTCGCCTTTGCAGGCGAGGCCATTCATGCGCGCGCGGTGACTGAATGCGCTTTGTCCGGCCGCGACGTTCTCGGCCTTGCCTGACCAGGCCTTCTGCGGCGCGGCCTGGAGTGCGCGACCATAGGAGAAGGTCAGGCCCCAGGGCAGCGGGCCGAGCTTGTGCATGGCGTTGAGATGCGCCGTTGCCTCTTCATCCGATTGGCCGCCGGAGAGGAAGGCGATGCCGGGCACCGCCGCGGGCACGCACGCCTTGAGCAGCCGTATCGTCTTCTCCGCGACCTCCTCGACGCAAGCCTGCTTCGCGCACTTCTTGCCGGAGATGGCCATGTTCGGCTTCAGCACCATGCCCTCGAGCGCGACGCGCTGCACGCGCAATTCCTGAAACGTCTTGTTGAGCACACGGCTCGTCACCTCATAGCAGCGATCGATGTCGTGATCGCCGTCCATCAACACTTCGGGTTCGACGATCGGCACGATCTGCGCGGCCTGGCACAGCGCTGCGTAGCGCGCCAGCGCGTGGGCGTTGACGCTGATCGCAGTCATGGAAGGGATGCCACTGCCGATGTCGATCACCGCGCGCCATTTGGCGAAGCGTGCGCCGCGCTCGTGATATTTCTTCAGCCGTTCGGCGAGCTTGTCGAGCCCGACGGTGACGAGCTCGCCCGGACACATCGGCAGGGCTTGGGTGCCTTCGTCGACCTTGATCCCGGGGATGGCGCCGCTGCTCTCGATCAGCTTGACCAGGGGCGTGCCGTCCTTCGCGTTCTGCCAGATCGTCTCGTCATAGAGGATGACGCCGGAGATGTAGCGGCTCATGGCTTCGTTCGAGCGGAACAGCATCTCGCGATAGTCGCGGCGGTTCTCTTCGGTCGATTCCACGCCGATCGCGTCGAAACGCTTCTTGATGGTGCCGGAGGATTCGTCGGCGGCAAGGATGCCCTTGCCGGGCGCGACCAGGGCGGTCGCGATCCTGTTCAGCTCAGTCAGATTCATCGAGATGTCCTCCCAAAACGATTCTGCCCTTGCCGGTGAAAATAGACCGTTCTCGGGCAAATGCCGAGTTAACGTTCGTCGCAGGGTAAGGGCTGGGGCAGCGTTGGGCCGGCCGGGCGACTCTTCACCTCGCCCCGCTTCGGGGAGAGGTCGGATCGCCCTTGCGATCCGGGTGAGGGGGGTACAGGTCCCGCAGTCATCTCATCTGCCGAGAGAGCCCCTCACCCCAACCCTCTCCCCGCGAAGGGCGGGGAGAGGGGAAGGATAGAGCAGCTTACGCCACCTTCGGGGCGAGCTCGCCCTTGGCGTAGCGCTTGGCCATCTCGGCCGTGGTCAGCACCTTCTTGATCTTGGAGGCTTGGCCCGCGGTATTGAATTCCTGGAGCCGCTGCTTGCACAGCCTGGTCATCGCTTCCATCGCGGGCTTCAGGTACTTGCGCGGATCGAACTCTTCGGGATTGTCCTTGAGCACTTTCCGGATCTGGCCGGTCATCGCCATGCGGTTGTCGGTGTCGATGTTGATCTTGCGCACGCCGTTCTTGATGCCGCGCTGGATCTCGGCAACAGGCACGCCCCAGGTCGGCTTCATCTTGCCGCCATAGGCGTTGATGATGTCCTGGAGGTCCTGCGGCACCGAGGAGGAGCCGTGCATGACGAGATGCATGTTCGGCAGCTTGCGGTGGATCTCCTCGATCACGTTCATGGCGAGGATGTCGCCGTCGGGTTTGCGGGTGAATTTGTAGGCACCGTGAGACGTCCCCATCGCGATCGCGAGCGCGTCGACCTGGGTCTCCTGGACGAACTTCACGGCTTCATCCGGATTGGTCAGGAGTTGGTCGTGGCTGAGCTTGCCCTCGGCGCCGTGGCCGTCTTCCTTGTCGCCCATGCCGGTCTCGAGCGAGCCGAGCACGCCAAGCTCGCCCTCGACCGAGATGCCGCCGAGATGGGCCATGTCGGTTACGGTCTTGGTGACGCCGACATTGTAGCCCCAGTCACCGGGGGTCTTGCCGTCGGCCTTGAGCGAGCCGTCCATCATCACCGAGGTGAAGCCGGCCTGGATCGCGGTCATGCAGGTGGCCGGCTCGTTGCCGTGGTCGAGATGCACGCAGACCGGGATGTGCGGGTAGATCTCGGTCACCGCGTCCATCATGTGCTTGAGCATGACGTCGTTGGCGTAGGAGCGCGCACCGCGCGAGGCCTGGATGATGACGGGCGCGTCGACCTGGTTGGCCGCGTCCATGATCGCCAGCGCCTGCTCCATGTTGTTGATGTTGAAGGCCGGGACGCCGTAATCGTTCTCCGCCGCATGGTCGAGCAATTGACGCAACGTGATCCGAGCCATCTGTGTTTTTCTCCCGTTTGGGCCTGCAAGGCCACTGCTTGAAGGCGGCTGACGACTTGCCGACCGATTACTTGGTGCGCAGAACTTCGACGCCGGGCAGGGGCTTGCCTTCCATCCATTCAAGAAATGCGCCACCGGCGGTCGAGACATAGGTGAACTGACCGGCCACATGGGCCTGGTTGAGAGCCGCGACGGTGTCGCCGCCGCCCGCGATCGAGATCAGCTTCTTGGCCCTGGTGCGCTCGGCGGCATGCTTGGCGGCGGACATCGTGCCGCGGTCGAACGGCTGCATCTCGAAGGCACCGAGCGGTCCGTTCCAGACCAGCGTCGCCGCATCGTCGATCGCGGCATGGACACGTGCGATCGACTGCGGACCGACGTCGAGGATCATGCCGTCGGCCGGGATCGCGTCGAGGCCATAGGCGTGCGACGGCGCGTTGGCCGCGAAATGATAGGCGACGGTAGCGTCGACCGGCAGGATGATGGCGCAGTTGGCGGCTTCGGCCTTTTCCATGATGCGCAACGCGGTCGCGGCGAGATCCTTCTCGGCCAGCGACTTGCCGATGCCGACGCCCTGGGCGTGCAGGAAGGTGTTGGCCATGCCGCCGCCGATCACGAGCGCGTCGACCTTAGTCACGAGGTTTTCGAGCAGGTCGATCTTGGTCGAGACCTTGGCGCCGCCGATGATAGCGATGACAGGCTTGGTCGGTGAGCCCAGCGCCTTCTCCAGCGCGACCAATTCGGCCTGCATGGTGCGGCCGGCATAGGCGGGCAGCTTGTGGCCGAGGCCTTCGGTCGAGGCGTGGGCGCGGTGCGCGGCCGAGAACGCGTCATTGACCCAGATGTCGCCGAGTTTTGCGAGCTCCGCGACAAAGGCCGGATCGTTCTTCTCTTCCTCTTTGTGGAAGCGGGTGTTTTCGAGACAGAGGATGTCACCGTCCTTCAAGCCGGCAACGGCCTTGACCGCGGGCTCGCCGATGCAGTCGTCGGCGAAGGCGACGGGCTTCTTCACCACCTTCGACAGCGCCTCGGCCACGGGCTTGAGCGAGTCCTTGGCATCGCGCCCTTTCGGCCGGCCGAAATGCGCGAGCAGGATGACCTTGCCACCCTTGTCCGAGATTTCGGTGATGGTCGGCGCGACGCGCTCGAGCCGGGTTGCGTCGCTGACGCGGCCGTTCTCCATGGGCACGTTGAGGTCAACGCGCAGCAGCACGCGCTTGCCCTTCACATCGACGTCGTCGAGGGTGCGGAATGATTTCGTCATCGGAGGCCCTTGTCCCGGGCGCACCGCGGCGCGTAGTGCCGCCGTGCAGAACCGGGACCCAAATTGCGGCGAGTCCCGCGGTTAGTTAAACGGGCCCCGGCTCTGCGACGCAGCGCTTCACGCTACGTCGCGTCCGGGACACGAGAGCGGAGTTAGATCACCTTCGACATCGCGACGGCGGTATCCGCCATACGATTCGAGAAGCCCCACTCGTTGTCGTACCAGGACATCACGCGCACCAGCGTGCCGTTCTGCACCTTGGTTTGGTCCATGTGGAATGTCGAGGAGTGCGGGTCGTGGTTGAAGTCGATCGAGACGTTCGGCGCGGTGGTGTAGCCGAGAATGCCCTTGAGCTGCTGCTCGGAGGCACGCTTCATCGCCTCGTTGATTTCCTTCGGATCGGTGGCGCGCTTGGCCACGATCTTGAGATCGACGACCGAGACGTTCGGGGTCGGCACGCGGATCGCGACGCCGTCGAGCTTGCCCTTCAGTTCCGGCAGCACGAGGCCGATCGCCTTGGCGGCGCCGGTCGAGGTCGGGATCATCGACATCGCAGCCGCGCGGCCGCGATAGAGATCCTTGTGCATGGTGTCGAGAGTCGGCTGGTCGCCGGTATAGGCGTGGATCGTGGTCATGAAGCCGGTCTCGATGCCGACGAGGTCGTTCAGCACCTTGGCGATCGGCGCAAGACAGTTGGTGGTGCAGGAGCCGTTGGAGACGACCAGATGTTCCCGGGTCAGCGTGTCGTGGTTGACGCCGTAGACGATGGTGGCGTCGGCGCCGTCGGCGGGCGCAGAAACGAGAACGCGCTTGGCGCCGGCAGTCAGATGCGCGGAGGCCTTGTCCTTCGAGGTGAAGATGCCGGTGCATTCCATCGCGATGTCGATGCCGAGATCTTTCCAGGGCAGCTTCGAGGGATCGCGCTCGGCGGTCACCTTGATCTTGTTGCCACCGAGGCTGATCGTGTCGCCATCGACGGTCACGGTGCCGGGGAAACGGCCATGGACGCTGTCGAAGCGAAGCAGATGGGCGTTGGTCTCGACCGGGCCGAGGTCGTTGATGCCGACGACCTCGATGTCCTTGCGGCCGGACTCAGCGATGGCCCGCAGAATGTTGCGGCCGATGCGGCCAAAACCGTTGATTCCGACGCGGACTGCCATGTTTCGTCTCCTTCAATGACCGTTGTCATCCCGCACAACGCGCTAGCGCGCCTGCGAGGGTTTTTTTAGGGCGGACGCCCGGTTCGGCCGGGCGGGGCTTGATCATATGGGACGTTAGGTAGTCCTTTTTTTCGGTAATCTCAACTCTCAGGAAACGCGTTTCAGAACGGCGTTAACCGCGGCCTCGGCGGTAATGCCAAAGTGCTGGAATACCTTGTTGAGAGGGGCGCTGGCGCCGAAGGAGTGCATGCCGATAAACTCGCCATCCTGGCCGATCACGGCGTCCCAGCCCCAGCGCACGGCGGCCTCGATTGCGACCTTGATGGGGGCATTGCCGATGATCTCGTCGCGGCGCTCCTTTGGTTGCGCTAGCAGGAGCTCGAGCGAGGGAACCGAAACCACCCGGGTCGGAATGCCGCGCTCGGCGAGCTGCTTCTGGGCGGCCACGGCCATCTCCACTTCGGAGCCCGAGGCGAACAGCGTCGCCTTGGCTTCGCCCTGGGCGGCCACCAGCTCGTAGGCACCGAACCGGCAGGGGCTCTCGTTCGGTGCGGTGGTGCGCAGTTGCGGCAGGTTCTGACGGGTCAGCGCCAAGACTGTCGGGCCGTCGATGCGGTTGAGCGCGAGCTCCCAGCACTCGGCAACCTCGATGGAATCGCACGGACGGAACACGCGCATGTTGGGAATGGCGCGAAGTGCTGAGAGATGCTCGACCGGCTGGTGGGTCGGGCCGTCTTCGCCGAGGCCGATGGAATCGTGGGTCATGACATAAACGACCCCGGTCCCCATCAATGCGGCGAGCCGCATCGCGGGCCGCGCATAATCGGTGAACACCAGGAAGGTCGCGCCGTTCGGCGCAAAACCACCGTGCAGGAAGATGCCGTTCATCGCCGCGCACATGCCGTGCTCGCGGATGCCGTAATGGATGAAGCGGCCCTTCGGCGTCTTGGCCGAGAACGCGGTTGCGGACTTCGCCTTGTTGTTGTTGGAGCCGGTGAGGTCGGCCGAGCCCGCCAGAAATTCCATCGGCATCGCGCCGGCAATCACTTCGATCACGGCTTCGGAGGATTTGCGGGTCGCCGCATTCATCGGCTTTTCCAGCAGCTCCTTCTTGTAGGCGCGCACCGCCTTCGCGAGCGCGGCCGGGCGCTCGTGGCGCAGGCGACGCTCGAACTCGGCGCGCTTGCGGCTGCCGAGTTCACCGAGCCTTGCTTCCCATTCCTGTCGTGCCGCCGCGCCGCGGCTGCCGGCCGCGCGCCAGGCCTTGAGCACGTCGTCGGGCACCGAGAACGGCTCCAGCGAAATGCCGAGATTTTCCTTGGCGGCCTTGAGCTCGTCGGCGCCGAGCGCTTCGCCGTGCACCTTGTTGGTGCCGGCCTTATGCGGGGCGCCGAAGCCGATGGTGGTGCGGCAGGCGATCAGCGTCGGCTTGTTTGATTTCTGCGCGCGCGTGATCGCGGCGGCGATTGCGGCCTGGTCGTGGCCGTCGATCTTTTCGGCGGCCCAGCCCGCCGACTTGAACCGCTTCACCTGGTCGACGGAGTCGGAAAGCGAGGTCGGACCGTCGATCGAAATGCCGTTGTCGTCATAGAGCACGATCAGCTTGTTGAGCTTCCAGTGCCCGGCCAACGCGATCGCTTCCTGCGACACGCCTTCCATCAAATCGCCGTCGGAAGCGATCACATAGGTATGGTGATCGACAATCTTCTTGCCGAACTCGGCGGCGAGCATCTTCTCGGCGAGCGCCATGCCGACGGCGGTGGAAATGCCCTGGCCGAGCGGACCGGTGGTGGTCTCGATGCCCTTGGTGTGGCCGTGCTCGGGATGTCCGGGTGTCAGCGATCCCAACTGGCGAAAGTCCTTGAGCTGGTCGATCGTCATCTCTGGGCTGCCGATCAGATACAGCAGCGAATAGATCAGCATCGAGCCGTGCCCGGCCGAGAGCACGAAGCGGTCGCGGTCCGGCCAGTCCAGCGCGGCGACGTCGAATTTCAGGAATTGCGTGAACAGCACGGTCGCCATGTCGGCGGCGCCCATCGGCAGGCCCGGATGACCCGATTTCGCCTTCTCGACGCCGTCCATGGCAAGGCCGCGGATCGCATTGGCCATACGGTTGTGATCGACCTGCGTCATGTCTGAAAATCCGTCTGAAATGAGGCGCTTGTGGCTGGATTTGGCCGCGCCGGAAGGAGCCTTTCGGCCGCTGGGGTCGCGGCTGGGATAGCATCTCGGTTCCGACAGGCCAAGGCAATCAAACGCCGGTTTGGCCGCAAAAGTTGCTTAGCAGTGCATAGGTTTCGCGGCGGCGTTGCGATTCCCTAGCTTGCCACGTAAATTTCTGCTTCTAACCGCTTGCCGAACCGAGTCTTTTGCCGGACGGCAAGCCCCAGGAAAAGCCCAAAGGAAAACTCCAAGGGCAAGGCCACAGGTTCCGCCGCTGACTGCATGAACGATCGCGTATCCAACAGCTCTGCCATGACCGAGTCCTCGGCCGTCGAGATCGAGATCGCGACCCGCAGGCTCATGGCGGCGCTCGACTCGCTCGAAAGCGCGGTGGAGCGGCGGCGCGATGCCGATCGCGACGAGAACGAGCTCGCGGCGCGGATTCAGGCGCTCGGCGCGGACCGCTCGCGGCTTGCCGACGAGCTCGACGGCGCGCTGGTGAAGGCACGCAAGCTCGAGCGCTCCAGCCGCGAGATCTCCGATCGGCTGGATTCCGCGATCGTCACGATACGTTCGGTGCTCGATACCGGAGAGGACGGATGAGCCACATCAACGTCACCATCAACGGCCGGCAATACCGCATGGCCTGCGAGGAAGGCCAGGAGGTGCGGCTGCTCAAGCTGGCTGAAAGCCTGGAGACGCGGATTCAGTCGCTGCGCGGAAAGTTCGGCGAGATCGGTGATGCCAGGCTCACCGTGATGGCGGCGCTGACCGTCTGCGACGAACTGGTCGATGCCGGCAACCGCATCCGGACCATGGAGCAGGAGCTGACCGAACTGCGGGATTTCCGCAACGCCGCCGTCGAGCGCGCCCGGTTGACCCAGACCGCGGTCGTGAACGCACTGAACTCTGCCGCCGAGCGCATCGAGAAGTCGACCCAGGTCCTGAACCGCACCGTCGGCAACGGGATCGCCATCGGCTGACCCTTCACCGGGCTGGCGATTCGTCAGCATCGTTGTTACATTGCCCAAGCGGGGCTGCGACGCGCGTCAGGAGCCATTATCCCCGGGGCCTTATCGATCCTTTAGGGAACTGTCCCTGGCCGGGCCCGTGGGCTCGGACATATGGTGCCCACCTACTTTCGTAGGGAACTCCGGGATCGAGTGCTTCAACGGCGTTCGCGGCTTCGCACTTTTGTTTTTCTTCCTTCTGGTTCGTGCCTGTCGAAATTGCGTCCCCGACACGCTCGCGGTTTGATTTCGGTGTCATGCCCCGCGCAGGCGGGGCATCCAGTACGCCGCGCTGTCGAGGTTTTTGCATTGGCGTCTCTGGAATACTGGATCACCCGCCCCAGTGCGCAAGGGCGCACAAGGCGGGTGATGACGGCGGAGCAAGGCTCAGCCTTCGGAGCAAGCGCGCATGACCAACACCAAAGCCGAACTCCGTGCCAAAGCCCTCGCGGCGCGCGATGCGCTGAGCGAAAAGAAACGCATCGCCGCCGCCGCCAAGCTCGCCAAGCGCGGGCTGCCATTCCAGCTTCTGCCTGGCAGCATCGTATCGGGCTATTCGCCGATCCGCAGCGAGATCGATCCGATGCCGCTGCTGAAGAAGCTCGCCGAGCAGGGTGCCAGGCTTGCGCTGCCTTGCGTCACTGCGCGGGGCCAGGCGCTGATCTTCCGCATCTTCCATCCGAACGATCGCCTGATGCTCGGCCCGCTCGGCATTCCCGAGCCGTCGCCTGGGGCCGCTGAAGTCATTCCCGACATCATGCTGACGCCGCTCGCTGCCTTCGATCGTCTCGGCCATCGCATCGGCTATGGCGCGGGGCACTACGACCACACCTTCGCGCATCTGCGAAAAACCAAGACCATCGTCGGCATCGGGCTCGCTTTTGCAGCGCAGGAGATCAAGGCGGTTCCGGCACTAGCCCACGACGTGGCGCTGGATTATGTGCTAACGGAATCGGACGTATTCGATTTCCGGAGTTCTGAAGTTGCGCATTCTCTTCGTGGGTGATGTCGTCGGCCGTGCCGGGCGCAATGCCATCGCCGAATATCTGCCTGGCATGGTCAAGGACTGGTCGCTCGATTTCGTCGTCGTCAACGGCGAGAATTCCGCCGGCGGCTTCGGCATCACGGAAGCGATCTATCAGGAGTTTCTCGACGCCGGCGCCGACGCGGTGACGCTCGGCAATCACTCCTGGGATCAGCGCGAAGCACTGGTGTTCATCGAGCGCGCGGAGCGCCTGGTGCGGCCGGCGAACTATCCGCGCGGGACGCCCGGCCGTGGCGCCGCGTTGGTCGAGACCAAGAACGGCAAGCACGCGCTCGTCGTCAACGCTTTGGGCCGCGTCTTCATGACCCCGTTCGACGATCCCTTCGCGGCCCTCGAGCGCGAGCTCGGCGCCTGCCCGCTCGGCATTGCCGCGGACGCCATCGTCGTCGACTTCCATTGCGAGGCGACCAGCGAGAAGCAGGGCATCGGCTTCTTCTGCGACGGCCGCGCCAGCCTCGTCGTCGGCACCCACACCCATGTGCCGACCGCCGACCACCAGATCCTGTCGGGCGGCACCGCCTACATGACCGATGCCGGCATGACCGGCGACTACGATTCCATCATCGGCATGCAGAAGGAGGAGCCGTTGCGCAGGTTCACCTCCGGGATCCCCTCAGGCCGCTTCGAGCCGGCAGCGGGCGCTGCGACGCTCAGCGGCGTTGCGGTCGAGACGGATGACGCGACGGGGCTTGCGCTCCGTATTGGGCCGGTGCGCGCCGGCGGCAGGCTGGAGCCGACGACGCCGAAATTCTGGCTGAGCTGAATTGCAGCGGCAGATCCCGCTGCACCTTCTCCCCTTGTGGGAGAAGGTGGCGCGAAGCGCCGGATGAGGGGTCGCTTCCGCGAATTCAAATGCGAGTTGGACGCGTGGAGACAACCCCTTACCCGGCTTCGCTTCGCGAAGCCACCCTCTCCTGCAAGGGGAGAGGGTGCAGCGTCAGTCGGCGCGAGAATTACTCCGCCGTCTGCTCCCGCAACTCCGCAACATCCTTCGCCGTCAGCTTCGAGCCCTTCGCGCCGAACCGCGCTGTCACGTAGTTCGCCACCGCCGCGATCTCGTCGTCGCTATAGGCCTTGCCGAACGCCGGCATCGACAGCGCGCCGTCCGGCGTGTCGCGCTTGGTGCCTGACAGCACGATTTGCGCGACGTTGGTGGCGGCGGGGTCGTTGACGGCCCAGGTGCCGGTCAGCGTCGCCATCGGCGAGACCGGGCTTTCGCCGCTCCAGCCATGGCAACTGGCGCAGGCGCTGGCGAACACCATTTTGCCGCGCGCATCCGCCGTGACGCCGTCCTTGTGCGAGGCGGGTGCGACGGGCGCGGTGATTGCGGGCAGGTCGGGCGAGGGCTGCGGCGGCACGCTGCGCAGATAAGCGACGATGCTGCTTATGTCCTCAGGCGCGAACTGGCTAAAGCTGTGGTCGACCGCTTCGCCCATCGGACCCGACGCCGAGCCGTGGCCCGGCGCATGGCCGAGCGACAGATAGGAGACCAGGTCCTCGTCACGCCAGCTGCCGAGGCCGGTGGCCTTGTCGGAGGAGATGTTGAAGGCGCGCCACCCGGCCGTGATCGCGCCTGCAAATTTCTTGCGGTTGTCCAGCGCAAAGCCGAGATTGCGCGGCGTGTGGCATTCGCCGCAATGCGCCAGCGCCTCCACGAGATAGGCGCCGCGATTCCACTGCGGGCTCTTCGACGTATCGGGCGCAAAGCGCGTGTCCGGATTGAACACGGCCGACCAGACAATCATCGCCCAGCGCTGGTTGAAAGGGAAGGACAGCGTGTTCTCCGGCGGCTTCGCGCGCACCGCAGGCAGGCTGAACAGATAGGCCTTCACCGCCAGCACGTCGTCGTCGGTCATGTAGGTGTAGGACGTGTAGGGCATCGCCGGATAGAGCCGGGCGCCGTCATGGCGCTTGCCGCGCTGGACGGCGTTGAGAAAATCCTGGTCGCTGTAATTGCCGATGCCGGTGTCCGTGTCCGGCGTAATGTTGGTGGAATAGAGCGTGCCGAACGGCAGCTTGAAGCCGAGCCCGCCGGAATAGTCCGTCTCGCCGGGCTTGGTGTGGCAAACCATGCAGTCGGCCGCCTTCGCCAGGTATTCGCCGCGTTCGACCAGGCTCGCCTTCTCCAACTTTGCCGGCACGCCGGCCGGTTTGCCGGCACGGTAATCCGCCAGCGCCACCTTGGTGCCGCCGGCGAAGTCGAGCGGGCCGGGCCCGCGGATGATCCAGACGCCGAGCGCCACGACGACAATGGCGATCACGACGATGCCAGTGAGGATACGCATCTTGCCGCTCATGCCTTTTTCCCCGCAGCCAGCAGTTTCCGATCGATCGGCAGGCGCCGCAGCGCCACGCCGGTTGCTGCGTAAATGGCGTTGCGCAGCGCCGGCGGGCCGGCGTTGACGCCGGCCTCGCCGATGCCGCCGGGCGCTTCGCCGCTCTTGACGACGACGACCTCGATCTTCGGTGTCTCATTGATGCGCATCATGCGGTAGTCGTGGAAGTTCGACTGCTGCACGCGGCCCTTCTCGATGGTGATCTCGCCATAGAGTGCGGCGGTGAGGCCGAACACCAGGCCGCCTTCGATCTGCGCCTTCACCGTGTCGGGGTTGACCGCGATGCCGGTGTCGACCACCGAGACGATACGGCGGAGCACGATCTCGCCGATATCGTCGATCTCCGCTTCCACCACGGTGGCGAGGAAGCTTGCAAACGACGGCTGGACGCAGACGCCGCGGCCGACGCGCGGTGGCAGCGGTTGGCCCCAGCCAGATTTCTCGGCGGCAAGATTGAGCACCGCGAGCATGCGCGGATTCTTCGTCAGCATCGAGCGGCGGAATTCGACCGGATCCTTGCCGGCCTTGCGCGCGAGCTCGTCCATCGCGCATTCGACCGCAAACACGTTGTTGTTCGGACCGACGCCGCGCCAGAAGCCGGTGGGCACCGCCGGCGGTTCGGCGCGGACATATTCGACATGGAAGTTGGTGAAGTCGTAGGGTGCATCCACGGCGGCATCGACCGCGTCGATGTCGATACCCTTCTGGAACGCCGGCGGCAGCCAGCGCGCCAGCACGGCGGAACCGGCGACCTTGTACTTCCAGGCCGCGACCTTGCCGTCGACCAGCGACGCCGTGACCTGGTCGCGATAGACCGGACGGTAGACGTCGTGCTGGATGTCCTCCTCACGGGTCCATATCACCTTGACGGGATAGTCGACCTGCTTTGCGATCTTCACGGCGGCCACCACCATATCCGGCTCGAGCTTGCGGCCGAAGCCGCCACCGAGCAGATGCTGGTTGACAATCACCTTGTCGACCGGGAGGCCCGCAGCCTTCGCCGCCTCCGACTGCACGCGCGTCATGATCTGCGTGCCGGTCCAGATCTCGCAGGCATCCGGCCTGACGTGAACGGTGGCGTTGATCGGCTCCATCGAGGCATGCGCAAGGAACGGCAGTTCGAAGCTTGCCTCGAACCTGTCGCCGCTGGCGAGCCCCTTGGCGATGTCGCCGACCGATTTCGCGACCACGCCGTCCTTCTCGCT
This sequence comes from Bradyrhizobium sp. CW1, assembly GCF_023100665.1. Taxonomy (NCBI): domain Bacteria; kingdom Pseudomonadati; phylum Pseudomonadota; class Alphaproteobacteria; order Hyphomicrobiales; family Nitrobacteraceae; genus Bradyrhizobium; species Bradyrhizobium sp. CW1. The sequence continues at coordinate 7,176,503 of NZ_CP064684.1, read as the reverse complement.
GGCGGCGCGCAGATGCTGCCAGACGTCCTTCGTGCTGAGCTTCGCGTTCGGTCCCTCGTTCCACTCGATCTTGAGCGCATCGAGGCCCTTCTTTGCGGCCCACATGTGATCGCCGATCACCGCGACCGCATCCTCGAGCACCACGACCTTGCGTACGCCCGCAATTTTGACCGCCGCGCTGTCGTCGACCTTGCCGACCTTGCCGCCAAAGACCGGGCAATTGGCGATCGCGGCGATCTTCATGCCGGGCAGGATCGCGTCGATGCCGTAGACGACCTTGCCATTGACCTTGTCCGGCGTGTCGAGCCGCTTCAGCGGCTGGCCGATGATGACGAAGTCCTTGGGGTCCTTCACCCGGACGTCCTTCGGCGGCGTTTGGCCCTGTGCGGCCAGTGCCAGTTCGCCATAGCCGAGCTTGCGGCCGCTTGCGGCATGCACGACCTCGCCTTTCGATGTCGTGCAGCTTGCCGGCTCGACCTGCCATTGCGCCGCTGCGGCCTGCACCAGCATCGCCTTCGCGCTGGCGCCGGCGGCGCGCAACGGATTCCACCAGGCGCGGATCGAGGTCGAACCACCCGTGGCCTGCAGGCCGAACGCCGGATTGGCGTAGAGCTTGTCGTTGGGCGGCGCGTGCAGCACCGCAACCTTTGCCCAATCCGCGTCGAGCTCTTCGGCCAGGATCATCGCAATCGAGGTATAGACCCCCTGGCCCATCTCGACTTGCGGCATCAGGAGCACGGTGCGGCCGGTGTCTTCGACCCGGATGAAGGCGTTCGGCGCGAATTTGCCGTCGGTCGTGTCCTTCGGCTGCTCCGGCTCGTTGACGGCGGCGCGGAGCGGCAGATGGAAGGCGAGCAGGAAGCCGGTGGCGAGACCGCCGGTCAGAACCGCACGGCGGGAGACGTCAGGAAGAGTCTTGTCGGTGATCATGGCGGACCTCACGACTGACGGCCGGAGGCGGCTTGCTTGATGGCCTCGCGGATGCGCACATAGGTGCCGCAGCGGCAGATGTTGCCGGCCATCGCGGCGTCGATGTCGGAATCGTCAGGGCTGGGCGTTGCCCCCAGCAGTGCCGCGGCCGACATGATCTGGCCGGACTGGCAGTAGCCGCACTGGATCACCTCGGCATCGAGCCAGGCCTTCTGCACCTTTGCGCCCGCTGGCGTGCTGCCGACATGCTCGATCGTGGTGATGGCGCGGTTCGCGACCGCGCTGACCGGCAAGACGCAGGAGCGGACTGCCTTGCCGTCGACGTGCACGGTGCAGGCGCCACACTGCGCAATCCCGCAGCCGAACTTGGTGCCGGTCATCCCAAGGACGTCGCGCAGCACCCACAGCAGCGGCATGTCAGGTGGCGCGTCGAACGATTTCGTTTCGCCGTTGATGGTGAGAACAGTTGCCATATGCATCCCCTTGCTCGCTCGATCGCTTGCGGCGATCTAGTCAGCGAATTTGCGCGCACAATAATCATATCGATGCGAAACGATGAAGCGTCGACATGTCCGGCAATGCATTTTTGCGCAGTGAGCGCGTTAGGCCATGACGTTCACGAATTTGTGCGGCGATCACTGCAGTAATTTTGGGCTAATTGATATGATAATCGTCATTTTCTGACGCATTTTGCTCACAAGCGTCATTGATGGCCACAGAAGATCGTGCGAATGCGCAAAATCATGCGATGACGAAACTCGTGCGATTGTGGAAGTCGATCGACGGCGCGATCAATTGCCGCGACTCATTGTTGTGCCCTCTCCCCTTGTGGGAGAGGGCAGCGAGGCCGGTAGACGCAGGCTCATTCGGGTGAGGGGTCCGTCTCCGCGTACGGGCGCCGTTTTGGATCAAGCGACAAAGGGAAGCCTGATCGCGAACGAGGCACCGCCATGCTCCCGATTGCTCGCTGATATGAACCCGTTGTGTGCTTCGATAATGGTGCGCGCAATGGACAAGCCCATGCCCATGCCTTCCGCTTTACTGCTGTAAAACGGCTCGAAAACCTGTTTCAATTTGTCTTCTGGAATGCCGGGTCCGCGATCTGACACGGATAGCTCGGCGAATTGCTCGACGCGCGCGGTCCGGATGCTGATAGTGCGGCTTTCGTGAGACGTGTCCTTCATAGCCTCGACCCCGTTCAGCACAAGGTTCAAAATGACTTGTTGAAGCTGAATGCGATCGCCGAGGATCGGTAGCGCATCTGGCGTGATCACGTTGACCATTTCGAATTTTCGGCTGACGGTTAGCGCCGAAAGAAATCTGACCGTCTCTTGCACAACCTCATTGAGGTCCAGTTGCTTCAATTCGAACGGCGCCTTCTTTAGGAGGCTGCGCATCCTGCGAATGACCTCGGTGGCACGCCGGTCATCCTGTAAAATATCGTTCACAATTTCCCTGAGTTCAACGACATCGGAAAGTGCAGCGATATCGGGACGCTGCGATTGCAGGATCGCGGCTGCGGTTTCGGCGTTCGTCAGAATAGACCCAAGCGGCTGGTTGATCTCGTGAGCAATCGAGGCGGTCAGTTCGCCAGCGGTCGCGAAGCGATTAACGTGGGCCAGTTCAGTCATGCGCTGTCGCGACTGTACTTCGGCGAATTGACGACGGCGATGCTCACGTAGCAGGATAGCAATAAGCCCGGCTTGTATGAGAAAAACCGCGACGACGGATGCGATCAGCCATAAATACCGTTCCCACACCGATGGCTCGCGGAAGTAGACCGTGCTGCCGGGCGGCAGGTGGCTGTCGCTGATCCCGAACCGCTGCATTTGCCGCCAATCGAACCTTGGCAGCTCGAATTGGCTGGGTGCGACCTTTACGTCGCCAGCTTTTTCACCGTTTAGAATACGGATTGCCGCCGCGGCTGCGATAGTCATGCCCTTCTCGATCGAATGCATAGAGCCGCCGACAATCGAGCCATCAAAAAATCCGTCAAGATAGGAAAAGATGGGAGCATCGGCGGCAGCCGAGAGCCTGTGCAAGGCGGCAGTGCCCTCATGTGTAACACCCGCCGCATCAACGCTCATCAGATGCCAGAAGATGGCGCTGTGAGGTGGAAGATGTGCCGCGTCTTTCAGGATATCTTCAAATGACAGCTTGTTATACCATCGTAGTTCAACCCGCCCGCTGAACGGTGCGAGTTCTCGCTCCAATACCCCTTGCCAAAATGTTTCATTGGGCGAAGCCCCATTCACGACGGCGATCACTTTCGTGTCGGGCAACACCTTCAGAATAGTTTCGATGGCGGCAGGAAAATTATGAGCCGCAGCGGCCACGGTGTCATACTCGGTCAGCTTGTCGTATTGGACCCGTCGCGCCTCGACGGAAGTAAACATCATTGGTGTCTTGGGGAAAAGCTGAGCGCGATACCGCTGCACAAACTCGGCAGCTGGCGCACCGAGGGCGACAATGAGGTCGGGAGGTTTGGCCCCGTACAATGCTTGGAGGTAACCGATAAAGGGTGCGAGCGCCTTGTCGTCGTCCACAAGGGCGCTTAGCAGCGAGTGGTCCTGAAAGTCGATTGGGACTTTCGATTGCTTGATCATTTGAGGGCGAAGAAACTCAGCGAAATCGGTCCACGGTTTGAAGCGGAGGCCGAATGATTGCAGCATCAAAACGCGCTTGGGCTCAGGATCAGCCGCCCGACCCGGCCCCAGTGTTGCCAGCAACAATGCGACGACCAGCGGGGCGGCGAAGGTCCGCCTGCAAAAGGATCGCCAGGATAGTGAGAACAGGCAAAACCGCATTGCCATCCTAGTCCCCTCGGTCCCGGAGCCTAATGGCACGGCCGAATGTTTAATAGGCCGAAAAACGGCTGTCGGCGGCTTGGCCGGGGAGAGCGATCAGGACTGGACCCAGCGGCAGCGGACCGCAACGATTCCGGGGACAATGAATTCCAGCCGAAATCTTGGTTTAACTGCACGCGCTAACGGTGGCTGAAAGTTGAAGCTCGGGGTTCGCCCGAGCTTCAACAGGAGCAAGCCATGCGAAGCCCGAAGCCGTTCACCGTCTATCAGCCGGTCCCGGCCAAAGCCCGAAGCCGCTCTTCACCGTCCACGCCTATTCGCTCGATCAGGCGCGGACTTGAGCGGAAGACGATGGAAGTCGCGGTCGACGGGTTAATAGGCGCAAATATAGTTTCCGTAAGCATCGTAGCAACTGCGGCGGTACGCAGCAGTGCCAACGGCAGCCGCGCCTACCGCTGCCGCTCCTACACCGTAGCCCCGATAGCCGTAGCCGCGATAGCCGCCCCGATAGCCGTAGCCACGGTAGCCTGCGCCGCGCACCGCAACAGCGCCGCCGCCTCGCGGTCCTCGAACTGCGACCGCACCGCCGCGATAACCGCCGCCACCCCGATAGGCACCTCCGCCGCGCCGAGCCTCGGCATCATCGGGGATCAAGCAGGCGGTGAGCAAAACGAAAGCTGCAAGAGAAGCAAGAATGAAGCGGAGCATGACAGAAACCCTTCCATGAATTCCTTAAGCCCCGCTCGCGAGATTGCGGCTCTCTCCGCGCAGGAGCTTGATGTAGATCAATCGAACCCGCGCACTGCGGCGACTACGCTGTGTTCTGCCGCACCTGAGAAGGCGATGAGCCTCAGTTGCGCAAGTTCCAAGAGAGAGGTCCGCCATGCATCCGAGCAAGCATCTTTCGATCAGGTCAGCGACTGTTGCCGGGATTGCTGCCAGCGCCCTGTTGGGCCTTGCAGGTCTCACGCTCAATCCAGGCCCAGCCAATGCGGTCGTGTATTGCCAATACACTGCCTACCCAGCGGGTTGCGTTGCTCGGGCAGGCGTCGTGCTCAGGCCCCGCCCGGTGGCGCGCGCCGCAGTCCGTCATAACGCCGGCGGCAATGCGAATGGTGGCGTCAATCGTGTCGGAGCCAGGCGGTAAAGGCCGGTTTCGCAAGCCAGGAAGAAGCCGCCATCGCTTCGTCCCGGTGGCGGCTTTGCTTTGTCTGGCGGGGATAGGCCACGGTACCGACGGGGCGGCTTTAGGCATGAAACACACTTGGTACGTCACTTTTGAAGTGCCGCTGGATGGCACACTGTCAAGACGGCGACATCCGCGGCTAACCAACACGTTTGAAAGCGAAGCAGCAGCCAAGGATTTTGCGCGAACCAAATTCAACGACGGACTGATCGTCAGTGCAGGGACTGTCATCCCTCACTTTCCGAGAGTGTCGATCCCATCGGCCGAAATCCCAACGTGGCTCGAAGCACCGAACCAAGTTGATCCAGATCAATAACTAGGCCACCGACGCTGGTGACATGCTCTAAGGGGCAGCAACCGGGAGCCTGACCATGAATGAACGTTCGGAGCCGAAACAGGTCTGTCGTCGCAACGCACTAACCTTCCTTGGATACGCAGGGGTGTTTGGGCTTGTGGTTTCGTCCTCAATTTTGGCGGCCTCAGAGGCTGTTGCTCAAACCACTGCGCCAGCCGCCGCGCCTACCACGCCGCCAGCGGACGCGCCGAAGTCAGGCACAGAACGCCGCCAGGAGCGGCGCAGCGGGCGAACAGAGCGCCGCCAGGAACGCCGCACGGGACGCACAGAGCGGCGCCAAGAGAGGCGTACGGGACGCGACGAGCGACGGGACGCTCGCGACGGCACCCCGGCCGCCACGACGACCACCGAGCAAAAGAAGTAGTCCGTTCATTGCCAAGCACAGCTACCGGGCCGCCCAAGCGTAGGCCCGGAAGGCCGTACAGCGCGCGGCCAGCGCCGTCTACGGAAAGCGGGGCGGGGCTATCGAAATCGGCTTCTCTCGCGAGGGGAGAAGAGGAGGGGATGGAAATTTCGGAATAATAGCAGTATACGCCTGTTTTGCCCGACGGCGCAAGCGCTTCAGAGGCGTCTGGATCGAGGGATTCATCAGGCGCTTAAGCCATTGATTCTGCCCGCCCCGGCTACTGTGCATGGGGTTGTTTTCGAGGTTTCTGATTCAGGGAGACCATGCGCCCCCGCCGCAAGCGCGTCGCGACGACCCTCAGCTCTGCCGAAAGCCCATCCGGAAGGCGCCCCAGTGCTTGCCGCGGATCATGATCGGCGAGGACAGGTCCTTCATCAGCACGAACTGCCCGCCGCCCATGTCGCGGCGATAGGTCTGCAGCAGGAACGGCTTGGTGTTGGCCGCGACCTTCTGCACCGCGCGATCGGTGAACAGGCGGCGGTTGCGGCAATTGGCGTTATTCCAGACCGGGTCCTTGCCCTGCGGCAGGCGGTAGTTCGGGTTGTGCGTCGGCAGATAGCCGCCCTTGGCCCAGGCGACGCAGAACACGATGCGGGGATCGGATTTCTGGATCGGGTCCTGGATCGCGGGCAGCACGCGGTCTGTGAAGTCGACATAGTTGGTGTTGTACTGCTTGGGATCGGTGCCGGGGATTTCCCGATAGTTCTCGTCCATGAACTGGTCGAGCGTGATCTCGCCGCGGCCGATGGCGGCTTCGAACTCGTCCGAGATCCGCTTTGCGATCTCGACGACAATTCGGATCAGCGGCGCATCCGATGTCTCGACGCCGCTGTCGGCGATCAGCGCGATCAGCCCTTCCGACGTGTCGAGCAGTTTGGTCACGCGCTGATCGGCGTTCTTGAGATCGCGTGAGGAGAGATCGACGCCCTTGGCGAGTTCGTTGAGCTCGCTGATGACGGTGTCGCAGTGTCCGAGGTTGGAGGTTGCCGCGCGCGTGACGCTGCCGATCTCCGCTTCCACCGAGGCGAAGCCCTGCTGAACCCGCGAGATGATGCCGGAGATCCGCTGGGCGCCTTCGCCGGCCGTCTTCGCGCGCTGCGAGGCATCGCTGCTCTCGCCGATCAGACCTTCGATCTGGCCGTCGAGATCGCGCACGGTGTCGGAGATCTGGTGCGTGGCCTGGCGGGTGGCTTCCGCGAGGTTCTTGACCTCGCTTGCCACCACCGCGAAGCCGCGGCCGGCATTGCCGGCGCGTGCCGCCTCGATGGTGGCATTGAGCGCGAGCAGATTGGTCTGCTTCGCGATCGCCTCGATCGAGCCGGAGACCTTTGCGACTTGTGCCAGCGCGGAGCCGACTGCGCTGAGCCGCGCCTCGATGCGTTCGACGGCTGCAACGAGTTCGGAGATGTGGCTAACCGCGGCGTCGACTGCGCCGCGCGACTGCGCGATCTCGCCGACCGCCGCTGACGTGGTCGTTTGCACCGCCTGTGACGCATTGGCGATGTCGTGGTTGGCCGACACCATCGTCTCGGCGGTTTCCTGGAGGTGGTGGAAACGTTCCGACTGGTTCGCGACGCGGCTTGCGACTTCCTGGACGTTGCCGGCGATGTCAGCCAGTTCCACGCCGAGGCCGCCGATGCGGTCGGCGAGCTGATCGATCAGCCGTTCGGAAAGTGTTCGGTTGGAGCCGGTGTCCAGTACTGCAAGTTGTACGACGGACATGTCTTGAGAGTCCTCCAGTCAGAGCCATTCGCCGGCTCTCCGCGGCATTCCCATTCCAATATCGATCTTAGGAGGTGATTCGCGCTTTGGCGTCTTGCCTGAGCGCGCACTAGAGCTTGTAGGCCGTCCTGAATCCGCCCCAGTGCCGGCCTTGCACGCGGATCGGAACGTCGATCTCGCGCATCATCACCGTATTTCCGTTGCCCATGTCGCGTGCATAGCTCTGCACCAGATACGAGCGCAGGTTGCGCGCGGCAGCCAACCCCGCCGGATCGTTGAACATCCGCCGGTTGCGGCTGTTGGCCGTGTTCCAGGCGGCATCACCAGGCCGCTGCGGATGCGAATAGATCCTATTGTGCACCGGCAGGAAGCCGTTGCGATCGACCATGGCGCAGAATGCCATGCGCGGGTCCTTCGCCAGAAAGGCTTCCTGGAACGCCGGCAGCGCGCGATCGGCCCAATCCAGATATCTGGTGCGGTACTGCTGCGGATTGGTTCCGGCGATTTCGGCATAATCGGTGTCGAAGAGGTGGTCGATCTTCACCTCGCCGCGGGCAACCGCCTGCTCGAAGATCGCGGTCAGCGCGTTACCCGCCTCCATGGCGCGGGTGACAAACTCCGTGTTCTCCTCGTGGATCGACCACAGCCTGTCCTCGATCTTCTCGCGTAGCTCGGCATTGGGACTAACGAATTGCGCGCGGGCCCCGGCCTTGGACTGCTCGACCACGCGCAGGCGGCAGGCACCGACGCCTTCGAGGGTGCCTTCGACCATGGCTTGCGATGCAAGGCGGCCCGCGTCCGCGCCGCCGATCAGCACGCCGTCCATCGCTATCTCGTAGACCGGCAGCACGCCGCGGGCGGTTTCGAGCTTGAGATGGCAGGGCAGCCGCTCGGTCTTGCGGCGGTCGTCGTGCTCGCTCTGGCGCAGCAGCACGGCGCAGCGCGATTTCAGTTTCTGTGCGAAGGCGGTCACGGCCTTGCCTGCGCTGGCGACGTGCTCGCCGTGGCTCTCGGCCGCCTTGGTCGCAGCATCGATCTCGGCTGCGCTTTCGCCGACCGAGATGATGAACTGCGACGCGCTGGTCGCGTTGCCGGAGACTTCGCTGGTGGTGGCATTCTGTTCGGCGACCGCGCCGTTGACGGTCTCGAACACCGGACGGATCGCCTCGATCGCCTGCGAGATGCGGTGCACCGCATCTGCTGAGCCGGCGGCGTCGCGCTGCAGAGCGTCGATCTTTTTGGTGATCTCCTCCGTCGCGCCCTGGGTCTGCACCGCGAGTGCCTTGACCTCGGTGGCGACGACCGCGAAGCCTCTTCCCGCAGCGCCCGCGCGCGCGGCCTCGATGGTCGAGTTGAGCGCGAGCAGCGTCGTCTGCCGCGCGATCTGTGCGATCAGATTGACGACGTTGCCGATGGCGGCCGAGGATTCGCGCAAGCGATCGACATTGGCGCGGGCTTCCTGTGCCGCGGCACTGGCCTCGTCGGCGAGCTTGCCGGCCTCGCGAACCTGCGCCCCGATGCCCAGCGCCGACTGGGTGAATTTGTCGGCGGCATGGGCGAAGGTGGAGGCATTCGATTGCGCGGCGTTGGTCCGGCCGGTCAGGGCGTCGGTGCGGTCGCGAATGGCGGCAAGCGTCGTGGCGGTCGCCTCGGCGCCGCCGGCCACCGAATTGGCGGCGCGCTCGAGCTGGCGAATCATGGCGCCCAGCTCGAGTTCCAGCAGTTCCAGGATTTCCTTGGCCGAATCGCTTTCGACGGCCGCGGCAGGCTCGGGATGGGCCGCCGGCTGCGCGGCCTGCGGGGCAGCCGCAGTTGCAGCCATGTCCGGCAGACGCTTCCGAAATAGTTCGAATGCCATCAGCTCTCTCTTGTCACGGGACGGTCGGAGGCTATTTTCGCAGGCTGGAATGAAATCAGGGTTAACGATGCCTGACATCTAGGCACGGGCCCGTACGGTGTTACCTTAAAGTCGTAGAGCCTCTTTCTTTCCAGGGGGGTCGCGGCCTATAAGGCCGCGCTTCCCACGCTCACCTTGGCGCACGAGTCCCTAGAGAAGATCACGCATGGCCGGACATTCCCAATTCAAGAACATCATGCACCGCAAGGGGCGGCAGGATGCCCAGAAGTCGAAACTGTTCGGCAAGCTGGCGCGGGAAATCACCGTCGCGGCCAAGCTGGGGACGCCCGACCCCAACATGAACCCGCGCCTGCGTGCCGCCATCACCGCGGCGCGCCAGGAGAACATGCCGAAGGACAATATCGAGCGCGCCGTCAAGAAGGCGCTCGGCAGCGACAGCGAGAATTATGACGAGATCCGCTACGAGGGTTACGGCCCGGGCGGCGTTGCCGTCATCGTCGAGGCGCTGACCGACAATCGCAACCGCGCGGCTTCCGACATCCGCTCCTTCTTCGCCAAGTCCGGCGGCAATCTCGGTGAAACCGGCTCGGTCTCCTTCATGTTCGACCGAACCGGCATCATCGAATACGACCGCAGCATCGCCTCCGACGATGCGGTGCTGGATGCCGCGATCGAGGCCGGCGCCGACGACGTGATCTCGAGCGAAGGCGGCCACGAGATCTACGCCTCGACCGAAGGCTATCGCGACGTCGCCAAGGCGCTGGAGGCCAAGTTCGGCGAGCCGCGCAAGGCCGCGCTGATCTGGAAGCCGCAGAACACGGTCGCAGTCGACGACGAGACCGGCGAGAAGCTGCTCAAGCTGATGGACCTGCTCAACGAGCACGACGACGTCCAGCACGTCTACGCCAATTTCGAGGTGTCGGACGCGCTGCTGGCGAAGATGGGCGGGTAGGGGGGCACTTCCCCTGTTACTTCCGTTCTGTTTCTGTTTCCCCCACGGCGGCCAGCCGCTATCACTGGCTCATGACGACGCTCCCGATTCGTGGCCCCGTTCGCATCATCGGCATCGACCCTGGCCTGCGCCGCACCGGCTGGGGCGTGATCGAGGCCGAGGGCAACCGCCTGATCTACGTCGCCTGCGGCTCGGTGGAGCCGCCGGACGATTTGCCGCTGGCGAGCCGGCTGCTCGCGATCCATGAGGGGCTGGCCGCCGTCCTGTCCAGTCACAAGCCGATGGAAGCCGCGGTCGAGCAGACTTTCGTCAATAAGGACGGCGTCGCGACGCTGAAGCTCGGCCAGGCCCGCGGCGTCGCCATGCTCGCGCCTGCGATGTTCGGCATCAGTGTTGCCGAATACGCGCCGAACCAGGTGAAGAAGACGGTGGTCGGCGCCGGCCACGCCGACAAGCAGCAGATCGCGATGATGCTCAAGATTTTGCTGCCGAAGGCCGATCCGCCGTCCGCGGACGCCGCCGACGCGCTCGCCATCGCCATCACCCATGCCCATCATCGCCAGAGCACCGCGCTGCGGCTGAAGGTGGCAGGCTTATGATCGGCAAGCTCAAGGGCCTGATCGATTCCTACGGCGAGGATTTCGTCATCCTCGACGTCGGCGGGGTCGGTTATCAGGTGCATTGCTCGACGCGCACGCTGCAGCATCTGCCCTCGCCGGGCGAGGCCGCCGTGCTGTCGATCGAGACCTATGTTCGCGAGGATCAGATCAAGCTGTTCGGCTTCCGCAGCGATCAGGAGCGCGAATGGTTTCGCCTGCTTCAGACCGTGCAGGGCGTCGGCGCCAAGGTCGCGCTCGCCGTGCTCGGCACGCTTGGGCCGTCCGACCTCGCCAACGCGATCGCGTTGCGCGACAAGGCTGCGGTGGCGCGCACGCCGGGTGTCGGCCCCAAAGTCGCAGAGCGCATCGTCACCGAGTTGAAGGACAAGGCGCCGGCCTTTGCCAATGTCGATCCGGCGGTCGTGCACCTCGCCGGCGCCGTCGACGACCAGCGCGCGCCGCGGCCCGTGGCGGACGCGATCTCCGCGCTGGTCAATCTCGGCTACGGCCAGCCGCAAGCTGCCGCGGCCATTGCATCTGCATCGCGCAGCGCGGGTGAGAATGCGGAGACCGCGCAGCTCATTCGCCTTGGCCTGAAGGAGCTCGCGAAGTGAGCGATCCTAAGGCCAACCGCATGGTCACGCCCGAGCGCCGCAGCGACGATGTCGGCGACACTGCGCTGCGTCCGCAATCGCTGTCCGACTTCGTCGGCCAGCAGCAGGCGCGCAAGAATCTGTCCATCTTCATCGAGGCGGCGCGCAAGCGCGGCGAGGCGCTGGATCACGTGTTGTTCGTCGGTCCTCCCGGCCTCGGCAAGACCACGCTGGCGCAGATCGTGGCCAAGGAGCTCGGCGTCGGCTTTCGTGCCACGTCGGGCCCGGTGATCGCCAAGGCCGGCGATCTCGCCGCGCTGCTCACCAATCTCGAAGAGCGCGACGTGCTGTTCATCGACGAGATCCATCGCCTGAGCCCGGCGGTGGAAGAAGTACTCTATCCCGCGATGGAGGATTTCCAGCTCGACCTCATCATCGGCGAGGGTCCGGCGGCGCGCTCGGTCAAGATCGAGCTATCGAAATTCACCCTCGTCGGCGCCACCACCCGCGCCGGTCTGCTCACCAATCCCTTGCGCGACCGCTTCGGCATTCCGGTCCGGTTGAATTTCTACACCATCGAGGAGCTGGAAAGCATCGTCACCCGTGGTGCCCGCGTGCTCAACGTCGGCATGAGCGCGGATGGCGCCAACGAGATCGCGCGACGCGCGCGTGGCACGCCGCGTATCGCCGGCCGGCTGCTGCGCCGCGTGCGCGATTTTGCTTCGGCGGCCGATGCCGACAGGATCGATCGCAAGATTGCCGACCACGCGCTGAGCGCGCTCGAGGTCGATGCCGCCGGCCTCGACGCGATGGACCGCCGTTACCTCACGACCATCGCGCAGAACTATGGCGGCGGCCCGGTCGGCGTCGAGACGATGGCCGCCGCTCTGTCGGAGCCGCGCGATGCGATCGAAGACATCATCGAGCCCTATCTGATCCAGTGCGGCTATCTGCAGCGCACTCCGCGCGGCCGCCTGCTCACCTCGCACGCCTTTCGCCATCTCGGCATCAGCGAGCCATCGCGCGATGCGGCGGCACAGTTCGGCCTGTTCGGCACCGACGAGAGCGACGACTGATCTGCGCAAGTACGGACGGTCGGGCCGTCATGAATTTCCGGTGATCTCGTGCAGAGGGTCTGCACAAGCGCACCCCATTTCCGCTTCAATCGGGTCGCATCAACAAGCTGCATCACGATCGGGCTGCCATGATCACGCGCCGTCACCTCATCCGTTCCTTCGGCGGCCTCTCCGCTCTCGCCGTCTCGACCGCGGCCTACGGCGTCGGCGTCGAGCCGGTGCTGCGGCTTCGCGTCACCCGCTATCATCCAACCCCGCGGCAATGGCCGGCGGACTTCCCGCTGAAGATTGCCGTGATCGCCGACATCCATGCCTGCGATCCCTGGATGCCGCTGGAGCGGATCGAAGCCATCGTCGACCGCACCAATGCGCTCAGCGCGGATATCATCGTGCTGCTCGGCGACTATGTTGCCGGTCTGCACCAGGTCACGCGCATCATTCCGGCGAGCGAATGGGCCAAGGTGCTGGCCGGCCTGAAAGCGCCGCTCGGCGTCCATGCCGTCATGGGCAACCATGACTATTGGGCCGATAGGACCGTGCAGCAGGCCGGCCACGGGCCGACGGTCGCGCATCGCGCGCTGGAGGCGGCCGGCATTCCCGTCTACGAGAACGACGTCGTGCGGCTCGCCAAGGATGGCCGCGCATTCTGGCTCGCCGGCCTTGGCGATCAACTCGCCTTTCTGCCGGCGCGACGCTTCCGGAGCACGGGACGCTTCGGCGCCGACGATCTCGACGCGACGCTTGCCAAGGTCACCGACGACGCGCCGATCATCCTGCTCGCGCATGAGCCCAATATCGCGCCGCGCATGCCCGCCCGCGTCGCGCTGCAACTGTCCGGCCACACCCATGGTGGCCAGGTCCGCCTGCTCGGCTGGTCGCCGGCGGTTCCGCCGCAGCACGGCATCCGGCTCGCCTATGGTCATGTCCGGCTGAAATGCGACGTCATCATCTCCGGCGGCCTCGGTTGCAGCATCATGCCGCTCCGCGTCGGCGTGCCGCCGGAGATCGTCGAGGTGACGCTGGGGCGTGGGCCGGCGGTGGTCTAGCCACGCTTGCGCAGCCGGCCGTTTTTGCGCAAAACGGGCTGGTTACCGAAAAGCGAAGAGGCTCGCGACGTGACAGCTCATCTCGACGGCGAGATCCGCGACGGCCGCCACCATATGCAGGTCCGCGTCTATTACGAGGACACGGATTTCCCTGACTTGCCATTGTCGTAGTAGGCAAACGTGCTGATTTCTCGCGCCTTGCTGCGGTTTTCTGGGAAAAGGTTCTTGCCGTAAAGCGCGGAGCTGTTCAGGTAGGGCGTATATTCGTAGGGCATCCGCTTGCGAACCGGATGCACTACTATGCATTCGATCAAGTTGCGGAAGGCTACGCGAGTTTCGATCGCCTTCGGATTGACCTTGAGCGCGGTGACCAGCCTTCTAACCTCCGAACGGTATCGGTCACCGAATTTCGGGTGATCGAAGCCAATGACATTTTCGCCGCCAGCGCCCAGCAGCCGCAAGCGCACTTCAACGCTTTCCCGCTCCAGGTCGCACTCATCGATGCGCTTGAGCAACTCGTCCGGCTTCCGGCGGCTATTTGCGATGGCATATGACAGGCGTTCCATCTCGGTAGTCAACACGCGGCGTCGACGCTCTAGCTTAGAGTGTTCGCTGCCCTTGTTCCGATCGTTTTTGCGCTCCTCCTTCCAGGCACACATCGCCTCTTCAATGGCTTTCGGCGAAAGCAATTTCAGTTGGATTTTGTCGGAGGCATCCTCGAGCAGAACGTCCATGTCGAAGCTACGGGTGTGCTCGCACGTGCCCCGCTGATGCGCGCTCGCGCATGCCGCGCGCGGTGCACCGTTACGCGAGGATTGAGCGATTCGCATGTGGCCATTGCAGACGCCGCACCGGAGCACACCGGCAAGCGGGTGCTCGTTGTTGCGCGGGATCACGGCGCGACGCTGCGGCTTGCCAGTCGGTCCGAACATAGATACGGCGCGCGCGCTACGAACCTCATGCGCTCGATTCCAGAGCGCTTGCGGCACGATCCGTAGCTCCGGCTTCTTAACTATGATGTGGCGCTCTTCTGGATTGCGGCGCTTCTGTTTCTTCTGGGTCTCCGGGTTGAGAATTGTCGAGCGAACGTTCCAATGTATCTCGCCTATATATAGATCGTTGCCGATAATACCGCGACCATGCCGGCCGCCTGTAATGCACTGGTGATTCCAGGTGGTACGACCAGCCTTGTTCTTGTGACGAGTTGCCCCTGGTGAGGGCACGCCTTCGCGGGTGAGATCAGCGGCGATAGTTCGGGTCGAGCGGCCCGCTGCATATTCGCTGAAGATGCGGAGCACAATCTTTGCTTCGTTGTCATCGATCACGCGTTCGCCCGGCGCGCCCGGCCTCGGCCGATAACCATAGGCGCATGAGCCAGGAATTCTTCCGTTGGCAACAGCGTTGTCATGGCCGCGCCGAACCTTTTCGGCGAGCTGCGGCTTGTAAATCGTGTTGTAGAGACTTGCGATGCTGATGTCAGTGGCGGTCGCATAGACCCCCTTCTGATCCATCAGCTCAACGCCGTTGAACTCGAAAACCTGCTTGAGACGCTGGATGGTTGCGGGATCGCGCGACAAGCGGTCGAAATGCTCAACCACGACTACGTCAAAGTCCCGGTTTCTCACACCGTTGAGTAAACGCTGATAGCCGTCCCGCGCACCTTCGGTAAGACCAGATTTTGCGGCATCGACAAACTCGCCGATGACATCGAGGTCGTTGCGCAATGCGACCTTCCGGCAGAGCAATAGCTGACCATCAATCGAGGTCGCCTTTTGCATGTCGCTGGAATAACGGGCGTATAGTACGGCCGTTTTCTTCGATGACGCTGTCGTCATGTCGGTCCTTTATCGGCTGCCCCGAGCCGTGATTTTCATCCCGTGCGACCTGACGTCCGATAGCGCGCGCCAACTCAAACCAGATTTCCTCATTGTCCGGATTATCCCAGCTCTGAGGATGTGAGGGGGCGAGCGGTCGAATGATCGCTCGTTGTCTTCGGAGAGATCGGGTGCGGGTACGCATTTGCAAACTCGCGAGCAGAAGCTAGCCTAAATTTCTGCGCTGCGCTACAGCCAAGCCGCAGCGATTACTCGCAACGCTTCTCGCATGCTGACTTCGGCAGCGTCGAATGAAAATGAAATTGTTGAAGTGCCGCGGCGCGCGTGAGGGCATTCCTAGCGATGAGGCGCGTAGTCGAGAGCAGATACGCTAAGCAAAGCGGAGTAAAAATACTTGCGGGTGACGGCGACGAAGTCCGTTGCTGCGTGAGCTGTGCCTAGCGGACCCGTTCTCGGCTCATGAGGCTCTCGTACAGATGTGTAGTGGCCGGCGCGGAGCGCCGGCTCGTCCATCAACCGCTGGCGGACGGATTGTCGCGCACAGCCCAGACGCCGTGGTTCGACCCAAGGAACCGTCGCTGGTTGGGGCTTTCTTATTCCGTTGGTTCGATGACCCTTGCGTCGAGCCTCCAAGAGCAAGCACTCGCGTGTGGGTGAGCTCCGCAAGCGCGCGTCGAAAAAGCACTGTCAGAAAAACGCTTACTTCTGACAGAGTCCTCTCGTTCCGGCATCCAAGCAGTTCAAAACTGAACTCGCTTCAGCTCCCGTCCGGCGTCTGGATCCCCGCGGACTTCCTCCCTGTCGGCTGGCGAGACACCGTCGATGATGCCCCGTGGCGCCTCACCAGCGCTGGCGATATACAGCGACCCGCTGGCCTGTGGTGGGAAGAGCACGCGGAGTCTGCCGTCTCGGCCAAGATCGGGTTGGACAGGATACCTTCGCCGTTTTCCACGAGGAATCAGCCAGCCCGCAACGGGAATCGCGGCTCCGTCGAGGCATTAGGATGGCCGCCTCGGTGCGTCGGAGTGGTGTAATTATGTTTTGTCCTATTTTATTGAACGTCTTCGCGTTTATGCGTCCATGTTTTGTGGGAACGGAGACCACGATGCCAAAGCATCAGACCTCGCTTGAAAAGATCGAGCGCAAGAAGGATGACGTTGTCTTCCTAGTGTGTGAGTTCACCAAGCTCGGCGGTGAAGATCAGGCCTTGCGCGCGCTTCGCACCCCTCTGGGCAAGGGCCGTCTTGTACGGCTCGGCCACGCCCCATGGCCGCGCCAGTCCCTCGAGGCTGACGCCGGATGGCTTCACCGGCGCGGCGCGTCAAGCGCTCGACGAGCGTGGCGTGGAAGGGGAACCTACCGAAGCCGAAAGTGCCCTATGATGAGGGCCTTCTCGACTCAGATTCCCGTCAAAGCCGGTCGTCCCTCAAGGCCGCCTCTCGCGTAAAGGTCCTGATCATCATCCATGCAGGCACATACACCAGGTCGTCGCGGGAGGCATAAATCGGCTCAACCCGGGCAATTGGTCCGGCGGGCTTCGGAGGCCTACAGCTGCCGCATTTGCTGATGAAGGCGGCGGCTCATGGCGCTGTCGATGGCTGCCTCGCGCTCCTTGAGATCCTAGCCTTGCAGGGCGCCGTCGTCTGACCTCCCGCGAGATCCAAAGGGCCTCCCGTGAGCGAGGGAATCTGCCCGCGGATCGGGCCGATGAGGAGCCGAAGCGCAGATCGTCGGTTTCGGAGCCGAAGAAGGACAGGCGCGCCGCATCAATACAGCCCAAAATGAGCGCGGAATTCAGCGATCGGGCCCCTCATATTCGGCCCAACAATCTGTCGTCTCGTACACCCTCACGCTCGAGAGTTGCGCAAGGCGCGGTTTCGCGTGCTGCCAGATCCAGATGGCGATATTTTCCGCCGTCGGATTTTCGAGTCCCGGGACTTCGTTCAGGCAATGGTGATCGAGCTTCTTTAGAAGAAGACCGAACGCTTCTTCCATGCTGAAGAAATCCATGACGAACCCGGTGTGCGGATCGACGGGCCCGTTCAGCACGACCTCGACGCGATAGGAATGACCGTGCGTCCGATGACAGCGATGTGTCTGCGGGACAGTTGGAAGTCGGTGCGCTGCCTCGAACTTAAATACCTGGGATATCTTCATCTGATGCCGGGATGTTTGTGACATTGCACGCTGATTCGCCATTTCCGATGAGTCAGGCGTTGCGCGACGGCCTGCCGCATGTGGTCGACGGCGCCAGGACCGTCTGTGGGCCGAAGCAGAAATCGTCCGAGCCCTCTCATCGAACCGCCGGCACACGGCTGCGCCTACACGAATTTTGAGTTCGTGTCCGCGAGCGATGGCCAGTGCGGCGCGATTTGCTGCCGCAAACCCAGTTACCACGCCGGCCGGGACCAGCAGCCTGCCGTTCGTCTCGATCGCGACAAGGAACCCGAGATCATGGAGCGCTTGCACGACATCGTCGCCGAACCTAACACTGGTTCTGGGCACGTTCATTGCGTGTGCCATGCAGACGATGGAGCGTCTACTACAAGATCCGGTAGATGCCAAAGCCAAGTTGAGGCTCTAGGGTCCGGCCGCGTTCCCCCGCCGATCATCATCGAGGAAAAACGCAACGGATGAGAAGTCAACAAAGGGCAGAACGGCACAATATGACTGGCAGAACCTAGGTGGCTACGCACGGACACCTCAATCAGGATCCTCGTTGTTCTACTTAAGAGCCGCAGAAGCCTGCGATTGGCGGGAGGCGTATGCCTAGGGAAAATCGACCAAGGCAAAAATCAGCTTGTGAAACGTCAAACGGGTCCACGCGATCACGACGATCGATCGGCGCAGATAAACTTATGTACCGCTGTGCAAGAGCGGATCGGAAAAGCTTGCGCTGAGTGCGCGATCAGCGAATTTGGAAAATCGCGACACGTTCATGCATGAATGAGCCGGATACGGAATTCGCGCTCGAGAGCGAGCGAAGTTTGATGCCACAGAAGAAACAGCACATCGATCTATCGGACCCGAATCTCTCGAGCCTTATCCTGCGGCTCGCCATTCCATCTGTTGTTGGTTTATCGATCCATGCTTTACAGCAGGTCGTCAATGCGATCTTTGTTGGCGCACTTGGCGCGCAGGCGACCGCAGCTGTGAGCATGACCTTGCCGATCATGGTCCTGCTCGCGGCAGCCGCACAGGGAATCGGTGTTGGAACGGCGTCCTTCATATCTCGTCATCTGGGCGCTCGTGAGTACCTAGAGGCGAGTCGAGGCGCAAGTACAGCTCTCGCGCTCACCGCTCCGGTTGGCATCATAGTTACCGTCGCTCTGCTTCCAAGTCTGCCAGCGATATTCGCAATCCTCGGAGCGACTCCAACCATCATGCCCGTGGCGCTCGACTACGCGGGAACGCTTTTGTTCGGGAACACCCTGATGCTTCTAAACATCGTTAGCGGGTTCATTGTCAGAGCCGAAGGCGATACGCGATTCAGCATGTGGGCGATGCTTACCTCGTTTCTACTGAACGCTGTGCTTGACCCTGTCTTCATATTCTTGTTTGACCTTGGCGTGCGTGGCGCAGCCCTCGCAACGCTGGTATCGCAGATCGCCGCTATTGGACTGTATATTGGGTATTTTGCGAAGCTTGGCGGGACAGTTCTCGTCAGGATATCTCACATATCATTGCGAGCAGATCGCATCAGACAGCTCGCGTTGGTGGGCGCGCCAGCGACAATGACGAGTATCTTATCGGCTCTTGCGGTTATGCTCTTGTACGGAGCTGCCGCACCGTTCGGCGATGATTCCATCGCTGCAGTTGGAATAGCTGTGCGAATCTTGATGGTCGGCGCACTGCCTATCACCGGGTTCTGCATAGGCGCTCAAGCTATCCTGGGTTTCGGTTGGGGCGCACGCGACTATGTTCGTATTCTGAAGGCTGCGAAGTTCATGCTCTTCGTGACGGTCGCATTCTCCATCGCGTATTCTGCGGCCGTTGTTGTCTTTGCAAGGCCTTTGGTGAGTCTATTTAGCGATAACGAGAATGTCACGGAAATAGCCGTCTCGTCCTGCATCGTGTTCCATCTCTTCTTTGGACTGTTTGGGGTTCAGAGTTTCGTGACGGCAATGCTTCAGGCGTTTGGGAGAGCACGCCTCAGTGCAATTGTGGCCCTGGCGAGGCAGGGCTATCTCTTCATACCGGCCGTACTGTTATTCCCGGTGGTTGCGGGTTTCGATGGGCTGTTAGCCAGTCAAGCAATCGCTGAGCTGGGCGCCGGAATGATCGCTCTGTTCGTCATGTTCCATCAGTTCGGTGAGCTCAGACGAGCGCTCCGGCACCGTGGCTCAAGAGCGATCGGGATAGCGGGTTGACCTTAGAATGGATGTCATCGAACCCAGAGCATTGGGCGCAAGCCTCCCGAGAAGCTCGCGGCAAGACGGGCTGCCAGTGGGCACGGATTTTGCGGGCTCGCGGGCGTGCGATCCGCGCGGTCCTTCCTCCAGCCGTGCTCCTCGCACTCGCGGATCGCACCGGCTCGCCTAGCGGACGGATCGGGCAGTTCGGCGAGCGATAGCCGATGTGCTCCCGCTCGCCAGGCGGGGTGGCAAGGGCTCTACGCGCGGCCGAAAGGCTCGGCTTTAGCAGAGTGGGTGGTTTCTGCGCTTATGCAGGTTTGTCTCTTAACCCGCGTCTTTGGAGCTGACTTGAATGCCGCCGCTTTGGGTCGACACTTCGCAGGACGCTCTTGATTTTTCGCCTGCCACGATTTGCTGTTGGGCCGTCGTGGCCGCCTCGGTCAATCTCGCTTTCATCGCATTGGTGATATTTCTGGCGTGACCGCGAGACGCAATCTTGCTGATTGGACTAGTTGTCTCACCCGCGTCTGAAACGCGCAACACGCACCAGGGAGCTCGGTGCTCTGAAGCACAAGCATTCCGACGTTTCATATCCAGGCTCAGGAGCTATCGTGACTGTCTGCACTGGGCAAGTGTTTGAGATGGCCGTAAAGCAATTCGAACTGATCGCGAATTATCCCGAGGATACCAGACGACCTAAGAACCCGCCTGCTGATGCCGAAGGAATCTGTCACGGTATTGTTCAAGGCTTTGGAGATGTCGGTTCGATCACCGCACTCGAGCTACACAATATGCGAGCGAAAGTGATCGGAGTCAGAGATCACACGGGCGCGCTTTATCGACCTCGGCGCTCGATATACCACAGCTGGTCGGACATGCTGCCTCCTAGGTAGCCTGGATGGCCACTCCAGCGAGCTTGCTCTAGACCCAGGCGAGCTGCTGACGATCCCGTGTGACATGCTTGTTCCGGCTGCCCGGAACGGGCATCGACCCCGAAATAGCCAGTAGGAAGGCCATCAGGAGCAGATCTTTCTCATCGCCATATTCTCCGCAACTCGGGCGGTGTCGTGGTCAGCTACTTTGAATGGGGTGCAGGGCTTCCAACGACTATTCTGGGAGGAGGAGGAAGTCACGAGTAGGGAGTATCAACTTTGGATCGTGCTTTCGAGCGCGTCTTGGCGCGAAGCAAACGTGAAAACAATCGCACGGCAGCCATCGCGATAGGTGTCGAGCGCGTTCGTGGAGCAAAAGAAACACGCGGACGGTTTCCCCATTAGTGTGATCTCGCTGCAAGTTCGATAGTCGGGCCGATGACGGACCGGAGTTTTCTGCACCGTAGGCCTAGGTGGGTCACCGCCGAAGTTCACGGCGGCGGCCCTTTCTTTACTAGTGAATGAGTCCGTACGTCTTACGAATGCCCGTCGATCAGAATTGAAGCTTGTTTTCACCCGTCACACTTACAAAGGCAAATCTTTGTGGGGCTTGTTGAAGGTGCCGATTCCAGCCTGGCGCCGCTCCCACGATTCCATCAGCTGCTCGACAGTATCTCACTACTATTCGGCGGCGGACTCCACCGTAAATCCGGGCGGGCCACGCCGGTAATGACTTCCAGCTTCGAAAACGTCTCGGACGGTTCAAGGTACTTCTGCCAGGGAAACGCGTACGGCTTCAGGATGCTCGTCCAGGAAGGCTGGAGTCTGGAGCTTGACTACGGTGGGCCTTTTCAATTGACCTTGTAAGAGGCCTGAAAGAACGTACCCCAGCGCTCTATGCTGAACTTCGAAAACTGAGCCGCAGTGGTTCCCGGATAACAGCCTGTGCATATCGCTTCGCTGTCCTTTTGGGTCCACATTGCCCAATAGCGCCCGCCGACGCCGAGGCTGAGATTATCGGTGATGAAGTAGGACAACACGCCTTCGGCCTGTACACCCCCGCCTCCATTCCCGCGATGATCAATAAAGGTAGTCCTCGGGCGCAACAGATGGTGGTCGCGACCAGCGAAATCGGTCCAAGGCAGGTAAGCGACATCCGTGCTTAAACGCCAACGCTCGGTAAGCATGGTTTCGGCGCTCAGGCCGACGCGAGGTGCATTCCACTGCGTATCCTGGCTGCCAATGATTTGATCAGCCGACGCCGGGCATAGTGTCATGGGGTTGGCAATCTGCATGCATCCCATCGTATCGGAGTTCTGGGCGTAATAGGCCCAGCCGATAAATCCGCCGAGCTTGTAGTTGGCGCCGCGCAAAAAATCGTAACCCGCGTCGACCGTATAATAGGTGAACCTTCCGTTTGCCTGGCCCGATATCGTGTTGCTATAAGAGACCCCGCGAGGGAGGCTCCAATCTTCATCGTTCATCTTTCCTTTATCGAAGCGCCCGATGCCGACGTTGCTCTTCAGGAACACTCCCCACGGGCTGTCAAGACGGCCAAATAATTCGCCGGAAAGTCCGTCGAGGCCGTGGTAGGTGAGCCTTGATACAAGAATGTTAGGATCTCCAGTAGGGATCCCATGGGGAACAGCGCTGGCGTCCCATTGGAATCGTCCCCGGCTGAGCCAGAGCCGCGATCCGCCTTCGAACGACCAACCGGCCGTGTAAGCAATCGGCGGCGCGCCGGCAGGTGCTTTCGCATACAGCGGCGCATCGGCCCATTGCGCCGCCCATGGGTCGGCGCCAAAATGGTAGTTCAACCCGATCTTTCCGATGTGATAGCTGCTGGACAGGCTCGTTGTGTTCGCCGGAAGAATTGCGAACGGCGGAAGCTGCACCGTCGTAGGCGTTGCGACGCTTGGCCCACCGAAATGCAGATAGTCATACTCTACGTTGACCGACCATGCAGGCGTAAGCGCTTGTTCGACGCCCAGCCCGATGACGCCACCGACCTGACCATAGTCGAAATGAGTTTTCTTCTGCAGCCCGAGGTCATTGAATTCGTAGTTATTGAGGACGTTGCCCTGATTGTATTGCCAAGCCACGCCTCCCTTGAGATAGGCCAGCGTATGGCCGAGAGCGTCCAACACGTAACCGACGCGACCGGTCCCGGTGGTAAAGAGGTTTGGACCAGCCGTGCAGTTTGCGCTCACAACAAAGCCGGAGGCGGCCAGACAAGTATTTGTGCCATCGGAGACAGCGCCGCTGGCATCTAGTTCGACGCCAAAGACCCAGCCGTTCTTCTGCCAATTGTAGCCGATCTGGCCTCCTGCGAGGAACACTGGGGTATCGACGACGCCGCCATAGATTGACGGACCGTAGGGATTACCGAAGGAGGTTCGGCCGTACCCACCGCCGACGTGCCCGCCAATATAGCCTCCGGACCAGCTCCACACCGCTGGTGGCAGTTTCACTTCTGGCTCAAGGTCCGCCGCATTGGCTGCACCGGTTGCGATGAGCGCAATTGTTGTGGCTCCCGAAAGAAAAACTCCAGATCGCACCAATACTTCCTTCCCTGCATTTTCTCGGTCGACAACCGAGCGCCCTTAAGTTATCGCCGCAGCAAAACGTCGGGGCGGACCAGACGCTAACGGCGATGCGCCGAGCCCGTCCCGAAGACCATCGCACTGCGTGGTGATGATGATGACTGAGTAAAGCAAACCTCGTGCCGAAGAGAGTTCGAAGCTCTGCAGGCACTCCGTGAGGTGTGTAGCGTCAAGTTGCTGACATTTGTCTCAAGACTGACAGTCTGCGCTGCTATCGTCCGACAGGGCGTCGCGCTTCGAACAGTTGTCCCATCGCCCGTCAATACGCCGGTGTAGGGCATGCAACTCCGCATCGTTCAGCGCGGTGATCGAGGAAGCGCCGCTTGGTGTCGTCGGCCGGGGCGATCGCCGCTGCAACCGCGGCCGGCAAGAGAGCTAAAGAACGGCGGCATCAGTTGCGTGATGCTCTCCGCCGACACCATCCAACCGCGCGCCGACTGGTGCTGATCGCCAGCGACGATCTCATTGCCGCCCCCTCAATCGCAATGGCCTCAAGACCGGCAACGGCAATCGCGTACCCCGAGCGCGTCACATCAATGCGCTCGAACTACCATATCCCGGTGTTTAAGCCTGCCGATGGCGGAGTAGTGTGGTCGCCGCCGGGCCGTGTCCCCGTTGGTCTGCTTCACCGGGATCGAGATTGGACCCGTGGCGCCAGCAACGCGCCTGTCGCGATCCGCCCAGTTCCTCGACCTGGTCGAACACCATCTTGATCCTGGACACGCCGATCCGTCTTTCTCATAACGGCCGCCGGGCTTCATGAAGCCGACGGGCGCTGCCATATGCGCGTTTCGCGGGATCGTGAGCACGGATTTCAGCGCATCGTGAGCAACGATTTCAGAGGATCGTGAGCAGCGATTTCAGGCGATCGTGAGCAACGTTTGGCGGTGCCGGACGCTTCGACCGACAACTCAACCGGGCTACGGATTTCTCATTCAACCAATGAGGAAGCCTGATGCCTACCGAGAGATTGTCGATGCGCCGGATCCGAGAAGTTCTACGTTTGAGGCACCAGGGCCTGACCGAGCGCGTCATCGCGCGGACGTTGGGAGTGAGCAATGGGGTCGTACACGGTTATGTGCGTCGCGCCCGCCTTGCGGGGCTGACCTGGCCGCTGCCGGAGGGCCTGGACGACGAGAACCTTGAACTGCTGCTGTTTCCGGCGCCGACGGCAGCCTCGCAAAGCGACCGGCGCCCGACACCGGATTGGGCTTATGTCGAGAAGGAGCTGCGCCGCCGCAGCGTGACGCGCCTGCTGTTGTGGGAAGAGTATCGCGCCGCCAATCCGGACGGCTTTGGCTATACCTGGTTTTGCACGACGTTCGAGGCCTGGAAGCAGCGGGCCCGGCCAAGCATGCGTCAGACCCACGCCGGTGGGGAGAAGGTATTCGTCGATTTCGCCGGCGACACCATCGATATCTTCGATCCCATCACCGGCGAAGTGCGCGCCATGAAGCTGTTCGTCGCGGCGATGGGGGCCTCGAACTACACCTACGCCGAGGCCTGCCCAAGCGAGAGCCTGTCCGACTGGATCGGCGTGCATGCCAGCCTGTTCAGGTATCTCGGCGGCGTGCCGAAGTTCGTGGTCTGCGATAATCTCAAGGCCGCCGTGACCAACCCCGATCGCTACGATCCCGGGATCAACCGCACCTATGCTGAGATGGCCGGCCATTACGGCACCGCGATCCTGGCGGCCCGGCCGAGGCGACCAAAGGACAAGGCCAAGGTTGAGGTCGCAGTCCAGATCGCCCAGCGCTGGATCCTGGCCCGCCTGCGCAACCAGCGCTTCTTTTCCCTGGCGGAGCTCAATACCGCCATCCGCGGGCTCGTCGTCGAACTCAACGCCCGCCAGATGCGCGGCTTCGGCTCCAGCCGGACCGAACTGTTCGCCGAGATTGATCGCCCCAGGTTGAGAGAACTGCCGGACCAGCCCTACGTCTTTGCGCGCTGGAAGCGTTGCCGTGTCGCCCCAGATTATCACGTCGAGATCGACGGCCATTGGTATTCCACCCCTTACCGCCTGATCCGTGAACTCGTCGATGTCCGTATCGCCGACAAGACCGTCGAGGTCTTCCACAAGGGACAGAGGATCGCCAGCCACGCCCGTGCGCCCAACCGGCGCGGCCACACCACGATTGCCGATCATATGCCCAGCGCCCACCGCCGCTACGGCAAATGGACAACGGGAGGGCTGATCGCCGCCGGCGAGAAGATCGGTCCATCGACGGCGGCGTTCTTCCAGGTCGTCATCGAAGCCCGGCCGCACCCCGAGCAAGGCTTTCGCACCTGCCTCGGTATTCTGTCGCTGGCCAGGAGCTACGACCATGCGCGCGTCGATGCCGCCTGCCGACGCGGCATCCTGATCAAGGCTCGCTCCGTCGCCTCGATCCGTTCGATCCTCAAGAGCGGCCTCGATCGCGCTTTCCTCGACGAGACGTCCGACCACCAGCCCCTGCGCCACGGCAACATCCGCGGTCAGGGCTATTTCCACTGAACCAGGGAGACTCCAATGCTGACACACCCCACCCATGAACGGCTGATCACGCTTGGCTTGACCGGAATGGCCAAAGCCTTCGAGGAGCAGCGACGATCACCGGACCTCGACGCCCTGCCGTTCGAGGAGCGCATCGGGCTTCTCGTCGATCGCGAAGCCGCCGAGCGCGACACCAAACGTCTCACGACCCGTCTCAAGTTCGCCGCGCTACGCCAGAGCGCATGCGTGGAAGACGTCGATTTGCGCACGCCACGCGGCATCGACCGCAGCGTCTTCGCCAGACTCGTCGGCGGCGACTGGATCGACCGCAACGAGAACCTGCTCATCACAGGGGCAACCGGGCTCGGCAAAAGCTGGATTGCCTGCGCCCTCGGCCACAAGGCCTGCCGCGACACTCGTTCGGTCCAGTATCACCGCGTCCCGCGCCTGTTCGAGGCGCTCGCCCTGGCTCGCGGCGACGGCCGATATGGCCGGCTGCTCAAAACCATCGGCCGCGTTCAACTTCTGATCCTCGATGATTGGGGCCTGTCAGTTCTAAATCCGCCCGAACGGCGCGACCTTCTGGAGATCCTCGATGATCGCCACGGTCGCGCCTCCACCATCGTCACCAGTCAGGTCCCTGTTGAACATTGGCACGACGTTATCGGCGACCCAACCCTCGGCGACGCCATCCTGGATCGCCTCGTTCACAACGCTCACCGTCTGCAACTCTCCGGAGAAAGCATGCGAAAGCAGAACGCCCGCAATCAAACTCTTGACGCCAACTCAAACCCCTGAACCAATCACCCATGTCGGTCAAAGCCGCTGCTCACCATCGCGCGAAACAGCTGCTCACGATCGCCTGAAATCGCCGCTCACCATCAGCGAAATGCGCAGCCATAACCAACTCGCCCCGGAGCGCCTTCTCACAGCGTGCCGAGAGCGAGCGCTGGCGCAACAGATCCGGTTCGTACTCGTTGAGGCTGCCCCTTACCCGGAGCAGCAGGCGGTCGTTGCCAGGCCTCAGCGCTTAAATGGTCTCCTGATCGACCAGAGCCGGTATCGGCCACGCGGCACATCTCGATGAGTTGCTGCCAATCCCGACTGTTGCGAGCGAAGCGCGAGACCTCGCCGGCGCAAACCGCACCAACCCTACCAAGGCAAACCTCCGCTACCATTCGTTCGAAGCCGGCGTGTGTAAGCCGCCGGCGGCTGAACGACCGAGATCATCATCGATCACTTCGATCTCTGAATAAGCTGGGTGATGACGGACTGAGATAGGCGGCGTATCAGGCGGATGTCGAGCCTGCCAGAAGCTCTCAAGGAGAGCGATACGCCATGAACGGGACCAGTACCCACTTTTCTTAGTCGCGAGTCGTGCTTCAGGAATATGGATGATCCTTGAAGCAAGAGAACTCCACCTTTTCGAGGAAAGATCGCAATGCGCTTGAGGCGTGTTGTCGCTCGCCATTTGGCGCCATCGCTATGCTGACTATGGCTTGAAGGGCTGCAAGACGAGCCGCGGTCTGGCAAGCAGCCGATTTACACGAGGACGGCCGAGGAGCGGATTCTGAAGCTGCTAGATGAGCTGCCCGTGCAAGGGTTTGCGCACTGGACAAGGCCCTCTGCCGGCCGAGGCGGCGGGCGACGTTGACGTCCAATATGTCGGGCGGTTCTTGCGGAGCCACAGTAGACCTCGCGGCTCGCAAGTCCTGGTGTGAGAGCACCGACGCGAACTTCACGGCCGCGCTCGTGCGCCCACTAGTTGATTGTTCGCGTTGAAGGTCTTACTGCACTTCTCTGCAGCGCCATGCCGCCCGCGACTTTCTGTTCGGCCCCCAATCGGAATGTCGGCCGAGCGTGCAAAGGAGCGCAAGCAAGCCGACAAGCTGGCTTGCGAGGCGTGGAAGGGACCGACCCCGCCGTCACCTACGATTAGCGACGCGATCAATGTCGGTTATTCTTACTTGGAAGTTCGGTGCCTGGGGTGCGACACCAATCAGACCGTGGCGCTCGACATCATCAGGCGTGTGAGGACCACGCCGGTGCATGAGCTAGATGTGGTCTTTCAGGAGGTTGTCCATCTGGTCCGAACCCAGGAAGCTGAAGTTGCGAAGCTTCAGCGTTCCACGGAATGCCCAGATGAGCAGCCACAAGAATGCTCCCCTGACGCCGAAAGGTCGAGAGGCCATGGTGCGGTGTGTGGAAACGGCACTGAGCAATGCACGCCGCCGCGCGCCAGTTCAACACCACGCCGAAGATGGTGGCCAAATGGGTCGAACGGCCGCACAACTGCGCAACGTTCTGGCCGCGCTTGCATCGATGTCAGCGCGCCGCAGCTTGGCCCTCAGCAGATGCCGGCTCCAGAACACCAGCACATATATCCAGCAGCGTAGCCTTTGAAGAAGCCTCCCTCCTTATGCCCGTGTACAGGTAGGTGGCGTCGAGCTCGAGGATGATCTGCGGCGGGATCACTTGGAACGACTCCAGGAACGGCTTCAGGGGCGTCACCACTGCACGACGCTCTGTCGTTTGTCAGGGCATTCCTTCCACCACCAAATTCTTGTCGCAAAAGAACGCCTCGCCGATTCGCGTCCCGATGCTCCTCAATAATGTGAAAAATGCACGCTGCGCTCAGGAGAGGCCCTTGCGGCACCCGCTGAGCTGTGCGTCATAAACGGAACGCTGCCATTGTAGCTCAGCGCTCGCTTGCGGGCAGCAGACCGATCAGCGCTTTAGCCTCGGACTTCAGAACTAGAATCGCAGCCTTCCGAGCATCTGTATCAAAGCGCCTCCGAATGGCGGACACCGAGAGAGCGCCGCGCAATTGGCCATGAACGTCGATCACAGGCACAGCTGCAGCCGCGACCTCAGGATCCCGCTCGCCGATCGAGACGTAGAAGCCACGATCTCTGACCTTCTTTCCATCGGTTGATGCAGAATCGCGGTAGGCGGTAAGAACACGGCCGGCAGCGCCGCGGTCAATCGGCAATCGGTGACCCTCTTCGAGGTGATGCCGGACCGAACGCGGAGAATTGACGCGATAAAGGCAGATGCGCTCGTCGCCCTCCGCGATGTAGAAGGATGCGGTCTCTCCGGTAGCCTCGACCAGACGATGGAGCGAGGGTCTGATCAGGTCACCAAGGTCGAGCCCGCGCTGATAGAGCGCCCCAAGGCGCCATAGCTCCGGTCCGGGTCGAAATAGCCGGTTCGTACCCCGCACCAGGAACCCACCCGCCTCCAGAGATGCGGCAAGGCGAAGGACTGTGCTCTTGTAGAGGTCAGTCGCATCCGCAATCTGCGTCAGCGTCATCGCGGCGCGCTCCGGGTCGAACGCCTTAAGGATTGCCAGTGCCCGCGTGACCGCATCAACGCCTGTTCTTACCATCAATACCTCTGGTTCTGCTGTGCAGAACCAATAGTCAAACTGACGCCAGGAGTCCACCAAGCTAGCGCGAGCACAATCCCCCACGTCAGAATACGATTGACTCCTCGTGAGAACGCGAGCTACTCGGTTCCAGGTTTCAGAACAAGTTCTATGGAGCGAAACAATGGGGCGGCCGGGACTTGCCGTGGACTTGCACGACGTCATGATTCGCTTCGGCGACTTCACGGCAGTCAAAAGCATGAACCTCCAGGTGGACGAGACGGAATTCGTTGCAGTGGTGGGTCCGACCGGCTGCGGAAAATCGACCATTCTCAACACTGTCACCGGACTGCTGAAGCCCGCCGCCGGCGACGTTCGCATTTTCGGCAAGTCTCTTACGGGCCTGAACGGTCAGTCCGGCTACATGCTTCAACAGGAAGGGCTGCTGCCCTGGAAGACCGCCCAGGACAATGTCGGCCTCGGGCTCGTCTTTCAGGGCAGGTCGGTCGCGAAAGCGCGCGAGCAGGCACGGCCCTGGCTCGCCAAGGTTGGATTGAAGGGATTCGAGGAGCGCTATCTGCATCAATTGTCCGGCGGCCAACGCAAGCGCGTTGCGATGGCACAAACCCTGATCATGGAGCCCAAAATCGTTCTCATGGATGAGCCGTTCTCCGCGCTGGACGTTCACACACGCCGACTCATGCACCGCATCCTGCTCGACCTCTGGCAGGCGGACCGGCGCTCGCTCATCTTCATCACCCATGATCTCGATGAGGCGATCACGCTGGCGGACCGCGTCGTTGTGATGTCTGCCGGTCCCGCCAGCCGCATGGTTGCCGACGTCAGGATCACGCTCCCTCGTCCGCGCGATGTTTCTGCGCTGCAGACCACCGACGAATTCGTCGCGCTCTATCGTGAAATTTGGTCGCTGCTCGGCGCCGAAGTGGAGAAAAGCTATGTCACGCAGGGGTAGGGTCGCTCTCACGCAGTTCGCCATCCTGCTTGGCATGATCCTGATCTGGGAATTGGGCGTCTGGGCCGGACTGATCGATCCCTTCTTCTTTCCGGCACCGTCGACACTTGTCGTAAGGATCGGGGAGTGGATGTCGACGGCGGACTTTTGGGGCGATATTGGCATAACATTGCTGGAGACGGTCCTGTCGTTCCTGGCTGGCATCGGGATCGGCACAGCACTTGGCATCTGGCTGGGCTTAAGCCCATTTGCTGCCGAAGTCGTTCAGCCCTTTATCAAGATGTTCAATGCAATCCCGCGGATCTTGCTTGGACCCATTTTCGTCATCTGGTTCGGATTGGGCCTCACGTCCAAGGTTGCGCTCGGCGTCACGCTGGTTCTATTCGTCGCATTCTTCAATACGTTCCAGGGCGTCCGCGAGGTCAATCCGGTCGTGCTGGCGAATGCCCGCCTGCTGCGTGCATCGAAGTCGTCCCTGCTACGGCATGTCTACCTGCCGTCCGCCACGACCTGGATTTTGTCGAGCCTGCGGGTGTCCGTCGGCATGGCTGTGATGGGAGCCGTGGTCGCGGAATATCTCGGCTCGTCCGCAGGATTGGGGCACTTAATTGCGCAGGCCGAAGGCGTCCTCGATGCGACCGGAGTGTTCGCAGGAATTATCGTTCTCTCCGCCTTCGTCGTTGTCCTCGATGCCATTGTCGACTGCGCGGAAAAGCGGCTCCTGGTCTGGCGGCCGGCGCCAGCGCACGAAAGCTGATCGTACGCTCTCCCCTCAATTATGGAGGTTCGCATGCACGTTTCCATAAGATTGATGCCGGTGGTGGCGCTGGCCGCATTCTCGGTCATTTTGGCGCATGCCACCGAGCCCGAGAAAACAAAATTGAAGATCGCGGTGGGGTCACAAATCCTCAACTATATGCCTGTCGAACTTGGAGTGAAGCTTGGCTCCTTTAAGGAAGAAGGCCTTGACGTTACCGTCGAGAACTTCCAGGCCGGTGGCTCAAAGGCTCTGCAGGCCCTGATCGGCGGCTCTGTCGACGGGACTATCGGCTTTTACGATCATACCATTCAGATGCAGGTGCTGGGTAAGCAAATTTCCTGCGTGTTCCTGCTGAATGACATTCCGGGCGTCCTGCTCGGTGTCCGCAGCGACCTCGCCGACAAGGTCAGATCCGGCGCCGACCTGAAGGGGCTCAGGCTCGGGATCACGGCGCCGGGGTCATCGACGGAGAGTATGGCGCGCTACTACATCAAGAAGTCAGGATTGGGTTCACGCGATGTCAACATCATTGCCGTCGGCAGCGGCGCACCGGGCATGGTGGCGCTTGAGGCCATGAACGTCGATGCCCTGGTCTATTTCGATCCCATCGCGACGCTTCTCGCGCGCAAAAAGAACGCGACAGCGCTGTTCGATGCGCGCACGATCGAAGGCTCAAAGCAGGCCTTCGGCGGGTCCTATCCGACCGCGTGTCTCTACCTTCAGCAGACTTTCATCGACAAAAATCCCGAAACGGTCCAGCGCCTGGTCAACGCCTTGCTCAAAACTCACCGCTGGATCAACGCAACGCCGACGGAGCAGCTCGTCGATACGATTCCTCCTGGTTACAAGACTGACAATCGCGAGGTGAATATCGAAATCATGAACGCATCGAAAGCGCTCTTCTCGCCAACCGGACAGATGGACATCGAGGCGGCCAAGGTCCCGCTGGCCGTCCTGAGCGACTTTGATCCAAAAATTGCTGCCGCAAAGATCGACTTGAACAAAACCTTCACCAATCGTTTTGCGGAACGCGCCGCACAACAACTGAAATAGCTGCCAGCCGGCCAAGCTCTCACCATCGGATCACCTAAAGGAAGGCGTCTTCAGATGTCTCTGCCGCTCACCGGCATCCGCGTCCTGGACCTGTCGAACGTGTTGGCCGGTCCGTTCTGCGGTTATCATCTCGCGCGTCTTGGCGCGGAGGTCATCAAAGTCGAAAATCCGAACGGCGGCGACCTCGCGCGGCGCCTCGGCGCCGATCCGCAAAGGGCAGAGCGCTTGCAGGGCCTCTCTTTTGTCGCGGTGAACGCCGGCAAGCAATCCGTGGCGCTGGACTTGAAGTCGGAATCGGGCCGCGAGGTATTCTTGCGACTCGTCAAGGAAGCCGATGTGGTGCTCGAAAGCTTCCGGCCGAAGGTGATGGAACGGCTTAGCCTAGGCTTTAATGTGCTCAGCAGGCACAACCCGCGTCTCGTCTACTGCGCGATCTCCGGCTTTGGGCAGAGCGGGCCATGGTCCGCCCGTCCGGCCTATGACCAGATCGTTCAGGGTCTGTCTGGTGCCATGAGCGTCACTGGCGATACGGCCTCGGCTCCCCTGCGCACCGGCTTTCCAATCTCCGACACGATTGCGGGACTCACTGCTGCCTTTGCCATCGCCGCGGCTCTGGTCGAACAGCGGCATAGCGGCCGCGGTCGGTTCATTGACGTGTCCCTGCTCGAAGCCACCGTTGCAGCGATGGGATGGGTCGTCTCCAACCACCTGAACGCTGGTGTGGAACCGCAGCCCATCGGCAACGAGAACTTCACCGCGGCTCCCTCCGGCACGTTCCGCACCGCAACAGGCCCGCTGAACATTTCCGCCAACGAGCAGAAGCAGTACCAAGCCCTATGCGACCTGATTGGCCGACCGAACCTGAAGACGGATCCACGCTTTGCTGAGCGCGAGATGCGCAAGGTCCATCGCGCAGCGCTGAACGAGGAGTTGAACCAGGCGTTGAGTTGCAAGCCCGCTGAAGAATGGGAGGCCCAAATGAATCTGGCTGGAGTCCCCGCAGGCTGCGTGCTGACGGTCTCCCAAATCTTGCAGCAGCCACAGCTTCTCGAGCGCGGATTCGTCGAGACTTTGGCCCCAGAACAAGATGGTGCGCAGCCGTTACGAATCATGCGGCCGGGCTTCCGGCTGGATGAGGAGTTTTCGGTGCCTTCACCACCTGCGACGCTCGGAGCAGACACCGAGCGATGGCTGCAGCGGCTCGGCTATTCGTATGCGGAGGTCGAGCAGCTGGTCTCAACCCGGGCCGTCGGGACGCCAAAGCAACGGGCGGCTGATTTCCTGCCCGTCCGCGTAGCCGCGGACGGACCAATATCATGATATTCGACGGCTTGCGGCGATCGGCAATGGCAGGGTTGAAGGGGCGGAACCGCAAATGAGCGAAGAAGAATTGCGGCAGCAAGCGGCCCGTTGGTGGCGAACCTCCATCTGCGACATCGCGCCCGGTCGCATCGCCTATCGGGGTTATCCAATCGAAGATTTGATCGGCCGGATTTCCTTTCCCGCCATGATCTGGCTGATGTTGCGCGGCGATCTGCCGACGCCAGCGCAGGAGCGGCTGCTGCAAGCTGCGCTGGTCGCGTCCGTTGACCACGGTCCGCACGCGCCCTCCATCGCAATTGCGCAGATGGCGGTGAGCTGTGGGCTGCCCCTGAATGGTGCGATGGCGTCCGCCATCAATACACTCGATGAGGTGCACGGCGGAGCAGGGGAGCAGGCGGTCGAACTCTACGAAGATGTGCTGCGGAGGCGCGATGGCCTAGAGATCGGCGAGGCAGCGGCCGCCGCAATTGACCATTTCACTGCAAGGTGCGGCAAATATCTGCCCGGCTTCGGCCACCGGTTTCATTCGGTCGACCCCCGCGCCGCACCGCTATTGGCGCTGGTGGATGACGCAAGTGCTGAGGGCAGTGTCAGCGGCGACTATGCCAAGGCCGCCCGCGCGATCGAGCGGGTGATGCAGCAGCGCAAGGGCAAACTCATCCCAATGAACATTGATGGCGCGACCGCGGTCATTTACGGCGAGCTCGGATTCGCGCCACCGCTGGCGCGCGGCGTCTTCTGCCTGTCGCGAGCGGTCGGAATCCTGGCCCACGCCTGGGAACAAACCAGGCGCAAGGATCGTAACAAGGGACCGATGCCCAAGCAGTTTGGCTACAAATATGAGGGACAGCCGCGCCGCACGCTGGGAGGCCCGTCATGATGTATCTCGACAAGCCGCCTCAGCTGGCTGAGACCCGCGTGTTCTCGTCGATGCCGCGGAATTTCGTCGCCGTGGTGTTTCCTCGAAATGGGCCGGATGCCAACCGCGGAGGCCATCGGTGGATTGTTTCATCGAGGGGCCGTCGTTCGACAAGTCCGGGGATCTCTACGTCGTCGATATCCCCTTCGGCCGCATTTTCCGGATTTCGCGCGACGGGATCTGGTCTCTGATAATCGAATATGACGGCTGGCCGATTGGTCTGAAGATCGCACCTGATGGCCGGGTGCTGGTGGCCGACTACATGAACGGCCTCATGGAGCTCGATCCGCAGCGGGATACTATCAGCCCGCTACTAGGGCACCGCAATTGCGAGTCCTTCAGAGGCTGCAACGACCTGCATATCGCGACCAACGGCGACATCTATTTCACCGATCAGGGGCAAACTGGATTGCACGATCCGACCGGCCGGGTGTTCCGACTGTGTCCTCACGGCCGGCTCGATTGCCTGATTTCGAACGGCCAAGCCCGAACGGGCTGGTGCTCAGTCCCGACGAGGCCGTGTTGTTCGTCGCAATGACGCGCGACAACAGCATCTGGCGCGTGCCGCTGATGCGTGACGGCGCTTCGGGAAGGTGGGACGGTTCAGCTTATTCTTCGGGACCAGCGGTCCTGACGGGCTGACGATGGATAAAAAAGGGCGGCTCTTTGTAGCGCACGCCTCCCTCGGCCACGTCTTCGTCATGGCGCCGAACGGCGAAACGATCGCCCGCATCAAGTCCTGCGCTGGGGCGACCTGCACGAACCTCGTATTGGAGGCGGCAAACGGCACATTGCTCATTACGGAATCCTCTACCGAATCAGTGTTGATGGCTGATTTCGTCACCTTCCTTGAACGTTCGCCAGCAGGAGCGACAGCGTGGTACCGAATCCCTTTACGCGACGGTCCACCGAATCAAGTCGCAGGAAGAAGCCCCATAGATGATTGGCTTGCCAGTTGCCGAGGCATTGGACTTGGCGACGAATGGATCGCATTTGTGTGCGGTGATCCCAAACTGGCGGCATTGTGTGGGAAGCACGAAAGAACGACTCGGCTATCGTTTGTAAGGCTGGGTCGGGCTCGCCCGCAACGGGCCGCCGCCGACCTGGCTCCGCGCCTTCTAGCCGGGCAGGTTTCCGCTCGCGGTCCACGAGCCTTGAGAAGACCATCGTATCGCTCCGCACCATGAAGAACGATTTGATGGTTGATACCCGCCAAAAAAGTCGAAGAGGTAACCCGCTCGCAGTGGGAGTAAGCACCGCATCAGCGCCGAGGTTCTCGATTGTCCTCGGCCGCGACGCACGCGTTGGAGCGTTCGTTTTGAGAAGCAACAAGCAGCAGGATTTTCTGCCTTGAAAGTCTTTAGTGACAGGACCAGGAGCGCTTTTAAGTGTGGAGCAGAGGTCGCAGTACTGTCATAGCCTCTTGCGCCCGCGCAATCCTCCAACCCGATATCCCCTCTCCTCGTAGAAACGGCGTACCCGTTCTAAGGCCGGATAGCCATCAGGGGGCAACGCAACCTCAATCATCTGCCAGCCTCGGCGCTTCGCCTCCGAACGTACCGCCTCGAGCAGATGCCCACCGCGGTCAGAGCTTCGGAAGTCGCGAGAAATCCATAGCTCCTGAAGCACGCCGTACGCTCCAGCTGCTCTCACGGCCAGTACGGCGGAGATGGCAGCGATCCCTACAATCTGCCCGGTGGCTTGTTCCTCGATGACAAAAATGAAGCCCTCTTCGGGATCCTGAATCAGGCGCAAAGCAGTCTGCTTTGCGCCTTCAAGGCTGAACTCTGGTCCGGGACCACCTAATTCAGAAAGTAGCTTTCCGACGGCTTCTACGATCGCGTTCTCATCTCCTGGCACGCCTTTGCGCAAAGCCGTGCCCCCGTGGGGCAAGCCTTGCGCTTCAGCGCCAACACGAACACCCGTCACGTTAGTCCCTCCAGTCCCTCTTGAGGATATCCATGTTCAGAAGGATACAGAGAACGCAACTGAGAGAAACTATCAAGCTCGATAGGGAATAGGACGTCCGCACTCGCTATAACCAACAGAGGTGAGGTAACTGCAAGCTGTTGCCGTTCTCAGAATCGACCGCGGCTTGACCCGCTGCGAACTCAGTTGGATCTCCTTCGACTAGATAGGAAATCCACGAGACGGCACATTCGCGCGTGGGCAGGCCGGCCATGCCGATCAAACATTTCGTAGGAGAGATTGCTGATCATCACTCACGAGAGTCGATTCAGTACATCTTGCAGCATGATCATCGCCGTGGCATAGGGCGCATCAGCTCGGCGCGTCCGAAGGTGAGATTCCCCACACACGTGTGCGTCACTCGTACAAAGTTGCGCGAGCCGGGACAGGTATCATACGCGTGCGCCCGACAAAATCGTCTGAACAACATCGCGAAAAGATTTTGCACGCTAATGCACTATCTTAAGCTTACCTCGAAGAATCGAAAGATAGTGGCAAGCACTGCTTGTATGGACCTTCGCTCCTCGTTTAAGGGACCTTCACGGAAGGGGAGTGGTTGCGATGGAGCATGGGCAGGCCGAACTGGTCGGAGGGAAACCTGTAATCTTCGGCCAGCGTAAGGTGCGGCCGCGAGCGTGCGTGGCCGTGGGCAAGCGGCATCTGCGCGCCTTTCTACGCGATGTGCTAGAGGATATGGGGTTTGTGATCAGCGAATGCGGGACTGCTGACGAGCTGCCGCGCGTACTCTGCATGGACTTCCCTGATCTGATCCTGCTCGGCATTGGCTCCGATCGCATCGAGCCTGGACGATTGCTCGAGATACTCGTACGCGAAGAATTTGCAGGCAGAGTGCTGGCGTTCGGCGCCCGCGAGTCGATCGTCATGACGGCAGTGCAGCAGGTCGGGGGCGAATATGGACTTGATATGCTGCCGCCGCTGAGGACGCCGTTTGCAGCCGAGACGCTGCGCGATCGGGTCGCCATGCTCTTGCCCAGAGAGCCGGCGCCCCGTCCCGCAGTCCATGTCGGAGAAGCCTTACACGCTGGCTGGCTTGAGCTCTGGTATGAGCCGAACTTTGACCCGTGTACCCTCAGCCGCCGCGGCGCCGAGGCGCTTGTGCGAATGCGGCATCCGACCTGGGGCGTTGTTCCACCAGCGTATTTCATCCCGGAGGCTCACGATCCTCATTTTAGGGACTTGTCGCAGTTCGTGATCGACCGCGCGATCAAGGATTGGAAGTATCTTCTGGAGCAGCAAACTTCGACCGATCTCTCCATCAATCTCCCGGCAGCATTCCTGATTGACCCGCAGGCGGTACGCGATCTCTGTCAGCGCATGCCGTCGCACCCCGCTTTCGGCGGCTTGACGATCGAAATCGAGAGCGAGGAAGCGATCCAGAACCTAGATCTCCTGATCGAGGTCGCGCGTGAGGTTCGCTTTCACAACATTGGCCTTGCAATCGACAATATCGGCGCCAATTGGCCGCAGCTGATGGGGCTCGAAAAATTCCCGTTCATGAAATTAAAAGTGGACCGGCAGTACGTCGCCGGTTGCGGAAATGGGCCCCTGAAGCGAACGGTGTGCCGCCATATCGTCGATCTAGCCAAAGAGTACAGTGTGCGCACCGTCGCCGCAGGCGTGGAGAGCCACGCCGACCTGATCGCTGTGACCGAACTCGGCTTCGACCTTGCGCAGGGCCATCTGTTCGGAAAGGCCATGCCGCTGAAGCAATTTGCACAGTCATCTTTCAGCCCTGTTCCACTTCGTCCAAAATAGTTGTATGAGGAGTGACTGAGCACAGCCAGGCAAAGCGTTGCAAACCCAGTATCGCTTCTCCCGGCCGAACTTCATTTCCCTCCGAAGCGATGCCGAAGGGTATTGTAGCACAAAGCCGTTTTGGCAAGCCTCCAGCGAGTCAATCCGCGGAGCTAACGTTGCAGGCGTGAGCGCGGCTTGGACAAAATCTCCGGTCAGGGCGTGTGACCGGAGGTTTGCCGACATCCGGCGTAGACGTGCGTCGGCTCGCGGCTTTTACTCGCGCCGCCGGTTTCGGGAATCGTCGAGCGTCGCTTGGCCCCGCGAAACCGACGGAAGCTCGCAGCAGTCGAGTCGCGACCGGCTATCGGAGTAGGCGCCCGAGGGCTCGCACGGCTTGATATTGAAGCGGCCCATGCTGTCGCAGATGCAACACGGTCTCAGACCCCGCACAGCACCATTGGGCAAGTTGCCCATCATTGAGCGCGCCTGTCCTTGGCACGGCATTTGAAAGGGATCGCCAATGGCATCGCTCGCCTAAGGAGTCGGAAGGCATGGCTTACAAGATCGTCGCTTCGCAATGCACCGTTTGTGGGGCATGTGAGTTCGAGTGTCCCAACGCGGCGATCAGCCTCAAGCGCGACATTTACGTTATCGATGCAAAAAAGTGTACGGAGTGCGAGGGCCATTCCGACACGCCGCAATGCGCTGTGGTCTGTCCGGTGCCTGACACCTGTGTCCCGTCTAAGACAACATAAGCAGCCCGCGTCCAGAAGGCTTCACCGCTCGATTTTGCGAACGAAGGACTAGATGTCGAGCTTGTGGAGGCCGCCGTCCGCGTGCGGCGCATCGAGGTCAATCAACATCGTTATGAGCTTAAGGCGCTGATCGACTCCGAGAAGCGCTCGAAGGGCTCTGTCAGAGGAGACCGTCAAATTTGTCTCGAATAATGACAAGGCCGCCTCGATGCTCCAGGTCGTCGCGTTGAGGCTTATCGTCGTTGGCTGACGAGCCGAGCCGAGGCGAGGTGGACGGGCGTCGAATATCCCAAGATCAGCTTGCAGGATATCTAAAGCTACGTCACTTCGAAGCCGAAGAGACGGTCTCCACGCGCGACGAGATCGGTCCGGAGATCCTGAAGACGTACGAGAAGCTCGGCATCTGCTTGCCCACCTTCCCCATGCACTAGTGCATGGAGCTAGGGTGCGGCGACACTTAGTAGGTTGACGGATCGATCCTCGTGCGCCTAATGCCAGTCGTCGTGGTCTTCGGATTCGTTTGATCCGGAGCTAAGAGGGAAGCCGGTGCAATGCCGGCGCTGCCCCCGCAACTGTAAGCGGCGAGCCGCTGTCCAACGAAGTCACTGAAGCCATGCGGCTTCGGGAAGGCCGGACAGCAGCGACGACCCGCGAGCCAGGAGACCTGCCTCGACAATATATCGTCCACGGGCGGGGTGTCCCGGTGTGCGCCAAGCAGCTGTCGCTCACGCGATATTCGCTGCATGCGTCCGCCATGGCCTTTGCCCCAATCATGGGGTCTGAGCTATGTCTTTTCTTTCGCTTCCCGTTGCCACACTGGGGACGTCACGCATCGGCCCACGACGCGAACTCAAAGTCGCGCTCGAGAGGTACTGGGCGGGAAACTCCAGCGAAGCCGAGCTCCTCGAGGCGGGGAGTGGACTTCGTGCCGCTAATTGGGCACGGCAGAAATCCCGCGGTGCGACCGTCATTCCTTCGAATGACTTCTCGTTTTACGATCATGTGCTCGATACCAGCCTAATGGTCGGTGCCATTCCCGACGTCTACGGCTGGACCGAAGGTCCTGTGTCGCTCAAGACCTACTTCACCATGGCGCGTGGCGCTCAGGACGGTGGTCACGCTCAGCATGGGCCTGGCGTAGCCGCACAGGAAATGACGAAGTGGTTCGATACCAACTACCACTACATGGTGCCGGAATTTCACCGGGATCAGATCTTTAAGTATTCCTCTCGAA
This sequence comes from Bradyrhizobium sp. CW1, assembly GCF_023100665.1. Lineage (NCBI taxonomy): Bacteria > Pseudomonadati > Pseudomonadota > Alphaproteobacteria > Hyphomicrobiales > Nitrobacteraceae > Bradyrhizobium > Bradyrhizobium sp. CW1. Next base: position 7,136,725 of record NZ_CP064684.1, on the reverse strand, counting down.
AGCCGATCGAGGAATATGAGGAGGCAAAAAGCCTCGGCTACCAAACGCGCCCCGTCCTAGTTGGCCCAGTCACTTTCCTGAAGCTTGGCAAAAGCGCAAATCCCGCATTCAATCCGCTGTCGCTGCTCGATCGGCTCCTCCCAGTCTATGTCGATGTTCTCCGCGAACTATCCTCGCGCGGTGCTGAATGGGTTCAGCTGGACGAGCCATGCCTAGTGATGGACGTCGACGAAGCATCGCGGGCGGCTGTCCGCCGGGCCTATGCTCATTTCGCAAAGCTTGTGCCGGCCCTTAAAATCATGCTGGCCACATATTTCGGGGCTATCGGCGACAATCTTGAAACAACCTTGGCCTTGCCCGTTGCCGGGCTTCATGTGGATCTGGTTCGGGCACCTGACCAGTTGGACGCAATTGTCGCCACAACCCGTAGAGATCTCGTGGTCTCACTAGGCGTCGTTGATGGTCGGAACGTGTGGCGCTCCAATCTTCCGGCGCTGCTCGACCAACTTGCTCCTATGGTCCAAAAATTGGGCAGGCACCGTGTTCAGATTGCTCCTTCCTGCTCGCTGCTTCATGTTCCGATCGACATTGAGCTAGAGACCGATCTCGATCCCAATCTGAAGACATGGCTGGCGTTCTCAGTTCAGAAGATCAAGGAACTTTCGATATTGGGCAAAGCGCTGGCCGGCCATGCTGCCGAGGTGGCCGATGAACTTGCGCTTTCGGAGGAGGCAGCCGTCACCCGCGAAACATCGCCCGAGATCCACAATGCGAATGTCGCCGGACGAATCGCCGCGATCGACGATAGCATGCTTCGCCGTCGCAGTGCGTTCACCCAGCGTGCCGACGTCCAGCGCGTCGCGTTCGCTTTGCCGATGTTCCCAACGACAACCATCGGATCCTTCCCGCAAACGGCCGATGTCCGGAATGCGCGCGCGGCTCATGCGCGGGGAACGTTGAATGACACGCAGTACGAGCAGCTTCTGAAAGCGGAGACAGCCCGTACCGTGAAGTGGCAGGAAGATATCGGCCTGGACGTGCTCGTACACGGTGAGTTCGAGCGCAATGACATGGTTCAATACTTTGCCGAGCAGCTGTTGGGCTTCGCTTTTACCAAGCATGGCTGGGTTCAGTCTTATGGCTCGCGGTACGTTCGTCCGCCTATCCTGTTCGGAGATGTCTCCCGGCCGAAGCCCATGACCGTTGAATGGTGGCGCTATGCGCAGTCTCTGACCAAAAAACCCGTCAAGGCTATGCTGACCGGACCGGTGACCATCCTGAACTGGTCGTTTGTCCGTGACGACATCTCGCGGCGCGAGACATGCCGACAGATCGCTCTCGCGATCCGAGATGAGGTCATCGACCTTGAGGCGGCTGGAGCGACCATGATCCAGATCGACGAGGCTGCGTTGCGGGAGGGATTGCCGCTACGCAAATCGCAGTGGAAGAACTATCTAGATTGGGCGGTGGACAGCTTCCGCCTTTGCTCCTCCGTGGTCGCCGACGGAACTCAGATCCATACTCACATGTGTTATTCCGAGTTCAACGAAATCATCGATGCGATCGCAGCAATGGATGCCGACGTCATTTCAATCGAGACGTCGCGTTCTAAGATGGAACTGCTCGAGGCCTTCAAGAGCTACAAATATCCAAATGAGATCGGGCCCGGCGTCTATGACATTCATTCACCGCGCATTCCCGCAGCGGCGGAAATCAAGCAGCTGATTGTGTTGGCGCGGCAGCGAGTTTCCGATCGGCAGCTCTGGATCAATCCCGACTGCGGACTGAAAACGCGAAGGTGGGAGGAGGTGCGTCCCGCGCTCGTCAATATGGTGGCCGCCGCACGCGAGTTGCGGGCCGAGCCATGATGGGCCGGAGCGTTTCGCCAACGCGTTTGTGAACAAGATGCACGCGCTTTGGGGGCTTACGATGTCCTTGGGAGCTTTCAAAGTTCCCAGCGCCGCGGAATGCGGGCGGGCGTCGGCGGAGGCGGTCGCATACAGCCGGCGACAAGCTCGATTCTCGACCCGACGGCCGACAGCATGCCGGCGAGGTCCGATCAGGTCCTATTGCGACGTCATTAACGCTCGACGCGAAGCACAGCCCGACTTTTTCATTTATCCATCGCGTGGATGCGTCTCATCACAACAATCTATTTTACGGTCCTTACGGAACGTCATACGAAATTCAGGCCCTGGCACGCTCTTCGGGAGAGGTAATCGAGCGTTGTTGGTTTTTGGGGACGTACCAAATGCTGCTGTGCGACGGCAAACTGCCGCTTGTGTTTCAGGGCACGGCAGCCAAACCGGCGCAGGATCCCATCTCGGTCAAGGCACTGCCGTCCCAACCGGACAGCGGGCGAGTGGTGGAAAAGTCGTGAAGTTTCCGACAGGAGCGGAAGGCAAACGGCTCCAGATTTCGCGCGGAGTGATATCCGTTTCTCCTTGTTTGACGGCGAATGCCCTCGCCGAAGATCGATCGGCGGTAAGTCCTCCCTGCCGACGAAAGCTGGTGCGATGCGTAAAGCAGCGTCGTTCCTGCGTGACTTTCGCCTGGCCTCCGGAGGAGGCCGGGCTTTTTTTGGTGCGCCAGGCATGGCGCGGACCGCCGTGACTGGCGCGATTCGACCGGAGTGGTGTCCGGTCGATGACTTGGAGGTCAGAGTCCTTTCCTGGGCACCATCGCTCTTCTAAGAGCGTGAAATCCAAAGCAAATTAGCAAATTCAACGGCTTGCCCGCTCCTCAGTGGTACAGAAGAGTGGTACAATGCCGTTGGCTATGTCGCGTCCGTGGAAGCACCCCAAAACTGGAATCTATCAGCTCCGAAAAGCTGTTCCGGACGATTTGCGCAAGATCGTCGGCAAGCGCGAGGAGAAGGTAAGCCTTCAAACCCGCGATCCGGGCGAGGCCAAACAGCGCTTTGCGAAGGCGCTTGCCGAACTCGAGGCCCGGTGGGCGAACTTGCGCGCCGGGCCGAAACTTCTGACTGAACGTGACGCACATCAACTTGCTGCCGCGGCCTATGACCAGTGGCTACAGATGTACCGGAACAGTCCAAGCCAACAGACCGGTTGGGATGTCGTGGCCGGAGATCGGCTGTTCGGCCCCCCACAGACCAGGGAGCAGATCCGTGCTGCGTCTCAGCGGGTGTTGGATGGCGCGCCGGAGTTGCCAGACGACAAGATTTTCCGGATGGAACAGGCGTGTTTGGAGGCCGCTGACGGCTATTTGACGGCCAACGGGATCTTTATCAATTTTGAGAACCGCCGAACCATGGCCCGCGCACTCGGCGCGGCCATGCAGCGTGCCAGCTTACTTTTGGCAAAATTGGCAAGAGGTGAAAGCGACTACTCTTTCGATTCCCAAGCAATTCCATTCCCGCAAAGGAAGGCTGCGGCAGAACGAGGAAAGGCAGGCTTCGAGCCTGGCCACTCGATCGGGTTGCTATCGGCATTGGTCGAGGATTGGTGGAAGGAGGCGAAGGCCGCCGGTCGCAAGCAGAGTACCTATGAGAGCTATCAGAAGACGATGATGAAGCTCGTGGCCTTCCTGAAGCATGACGAGGTGGGCCGCGTAACGCCAGAGGACATAGTCCGCTTCAAGGATTACCGGCTGCTGGCCGGCGCGAGTGCGAAGACCGTGAAGGATAGTGACTTAGCCGGCCTAAAGACGGTGTTTGGCTGGGCCGTCATGAATCGCCGCATGCACTCCAACCCTGCCGAAGGACTTACCATCAAGGTCGGCAAATCGCGCAAACTTAGGTCAAAGGGATTTTACGACCGAGAAGCATCCGCCATTCTCAAGCACGCCCGGAATTCTGCGGCTGGGAGAGCTGCTCCGAAGCTGGCGTTGGCCAAACGGTGGGTGCCGTGGTTGTGTGCCTTCACGGGAGCGCGGGTGGGCGAGATGCTTCAGCTTCGCAAAGAGGACGTTCGCCGTGAAGGCAAAGATTGGGTCGTGCACGTGACGCCAGAGGCTGGCCCCGTGAAGACGGACGAAGCCAGAGACGTGGTGCTGCATCGACAGATCATCGAGGAAGGTTTTCCAGAGTTTTATGAGAGGTCCTCAAGTGGCTATTTATTCATCGATCCCAAAGCCGGGGATCTTGGCGTTCGCAGGGCGGTGAAGACAGCGCGGAATAAGGTCAATGCCTTCGTGCGTGAAGTTGTGAAGGACCCGAACGTTGATCCGAGCCATGGCTGGCGCCATCGTTTTAAGACCATCGGCATTGAGCAAGAGGTGGCCATGCGCGTGCTGGACGCCATCCAGGGGCACGCACCGCGCAATGCTTCTGAGGATTACGGGGACGTAACCATTGCTGCGAAAGCGAAGGCCGTCGACCGGTTCCCAAACATAGACGTTAGTTGAAGTCTACGGGCATTCCTCCTACGGCCTGAGCACGGTCCGTCTGTCGTATGCCTCGAAGGACACCCCTGCATCGGATCTAGTAGCGTGTTGTCGACCCGCTAAGTTTGTGACCGCTGACTAGCCCTTGTGGTCGATGTAGGGATGAGAATCCCTTTCCAGACCAGAGGCAGCCTCCCGAATTCTACACCACTATCAGTCGAACGTTTCGATGCTATGCAGGCGCCAGCTGCGCTTTCCTCTGGCATAACCCGGTAATCTCTGGCACCTCTTGCCATGTTTTCCGAGAGGACCTCCGTCTAATGCCGGACGAGATTTTGACGCTGCCGGAGGTAGCCCTGTTGCTCAAGGTTGCCGAGAAGACCGTCTACACCATGGCTCAGAGGAGCCAGCTACCGGCATTCAAGGTGCGAGGACAGTGGCGGTTCAAGCGTGTCGACATTGACCGCTGGATCGAGCAACAGAAGGCTGCTTCTCGCGACGACGGGGAGCGCGAATAGGCGATGTCTTACCGCGTGGGTCATCGCCAGCGGCTTCGCAGCCGCTTCAACGTGAGCGTGCTCGGCGCGCTCAATGACTACCATGCCGCGCAGGTCGTCCTGGCGAACAATTGCCACGGTGGCGTGGCGCGGCCTTCCGAAGAGGATCTGTCTGTCACCCGCACGCTGACGGCAGTGTTCGACGCTTTCGGTGTGCCCGTCGGTGACCACCTGATCGGCGCGGGACCTTGCACTTTTAGTATAACCGAGGCCGGGCTCCTTCGCGCAAACGCCGGAGCCACGACATGAGCGTGACCCTCGATAAGGATACGGTGATTGAGGGGCCGCTGTGGCCCGAGCCCGTGCGCGTCCTCAGCGTCGACCGCTTCGGGACCATGCTACAGGTCGACGCCGTCGGCATGCGTACGCGGCAGTTCTACCCCGGCATCATCGTCACGGCCGTGCAGGTTGAGGCACTCAAGGTGCTCTCCAGCGCGAAGGGGATGGATTTCTCCGGCGACGCCGAAGCCTTTCACCTTGCCATCGAGGCCATGCGGATTCGGTTGGCCTACGAATACGACCCGCACTTCGCGGTGAACGCATCGACCATCACACCGCTGCCCCATCAGCTCGATGCGGTCTACCGCTACATGCTAAAGTCACCGCTTGTTCGCTTCCTCCTTGCGGACGACCCCGGCGCTGGCAAGACGATCATGGCGGGCCTGCTCCTCAAGGAGCTGCGCTTCCGTGGGCTCGCCGAACGAGTGCTCATTATCGTCCCGCCGCTCGTAGCGCGGCAGTGGCAGGAGGAGCTCGCGAGCAAGTTCTCCGAAGAGTTCACGATCATCGACAACGGGGCGCTGAAGGCAAACGTCGGCCGCAACCCATGGACCGAGGCCGACCGCTGCATCGCCTCGGTGTATTGGGCGGCGCGCGACAACGTACTCGAGTCGCTGAAGGATGCCGACTGGGACCTCGTCATCGTCGACGAGGCCCACAAGATGGCCGCATACCAGCAGGGCGTGCGCTCGCAGAAGACGCGCAAGACGCGGCTCTATCGGCTCGGCGAAGAGCTGTCAGTGCGCACGAAGCACCTGTTGCTCCTCACGGCCACCCCGCACAAGGGCGACCCGGAGAACTTCCGGCTGCTCCTCGAACTGCTTGACAAGGACCTCTTCGCCGATCGGCAGATCCTCGAGGAGGCGATGCGCTCGTCGGACAACCCGATTATCTTGCGTCGCTTAAAGGAGGAAATGCGCCGCTTCGACGGGTCGCCTCTTTTCCCGCAACGCACCGTGAAGACGGTCACGTTCGACCTGAGTCGGGCCGAGCGCGAGCTGTACGACGAGGTCACCGAGTACGTCGCAGAGCACTTCAACAAGGCGATGCAGAAGGAGAAGCGCACTGTCGGCTTCGCTATGACGATTCTGCAGCGCCGCCTGACCTCCAGCCTCGCAGCGATCACCGCGTCGCTGACGCGACGCCATGAGCGGCTCCAGGCGCTCCTCGACCAGGTCCGCGCCCTCGTCGCGACCAAGGCGCGCGGCGCGCTGAAGTCGAGCGAGAACGACACTGGGCTCGAAGAATTGCTCGGCGGTGCGGAAGTCGAAGACCTTGATGACCTGACTGAAGAGGAGCGCTGGAAAGTCGAGGACTCGTTGGTCGAGCGGCTCACCAACGCCGAGTCGATTGAAGAGCTGCAGACCGAGGTACTCGCCCTGGAACGCCTCGTGCGTCGCGCCCGAGCGGCTCTCAGCAGCGGGATCGAGGCGAAACTCATCAGGCTTAATGACGCGATCCTCCGTGATGAGGGCCTCGCTGCGCGTGGTGAGAAGCTCCTCATCTTCACCGAGGCGAAGGACACTCTTGACTTCCTCGTCGAGAGGCTGCGCGAGCAGGGCTTCACGGTAGCCGTCATCGACGGTTCGCTCTCGATGGAGCAGCGCCGCAAGCAACAGGAACTGTTTCGAGGCCCGGCCCAGGTGATGGTGGCGACGGAGGCGGGTGGCGAGTCCATCAACCTGCAGTTCTGCAACCAGATGGTCAACTACGACATCCCGTGGAACCCCAATCGCCTTGAGCAGCGAATGGGGCGCATCCACCGCATCGGCCAGAAGAACGAGGTCTTCATCTTCAATCTTGTCGCGACCGACACGCGCGAGGGAGCCGTGCTCGCCGCGCTGCTCAACAAGATGGACGAGATGCGGCGGGGCCTCGGATCCGATCGTGTGTTCGACCTCGTCGGCGATCTACTCGACGACCACGAGATCTCGCTGGCGGATCTCATCATCTCGTGCATCACGAACCGCCGTCGGCTGCAGGACGCCGTCTCGAGCATCGAACAGGCGGTGAGTCCGGCACACCAAGCGTCGCTCATCGCGGCCCGCGAGGAAGGGCTCGCGCGCCGGTTCCTGAACCTGCCGGAGCTTCGCCTGGACGCGGCCCGGTCGGCTAGCCACTCGCTGATCCCGGCATACCTCGAGTCCTTCTTCACGCGCGCGCTGGAGCGCAACCGTGGGCGCGCGGAGCGGCGCGCAGACGGCAAGCTCCGTGTCGAACGCGTGCCAGTGAACCTGCGGCACGAACAGGAGCTCGACTTCCGCCGTCGTTTCGGCACGGTCGCGCGTAGCTACCTATCGCTCACATTCGACAAGAAGGCCGTCGGCGAAGACGGGCGCACCGAGTTGCTCGGCCCGGGCCATCCGCTGTTCGAGTCGGTGTTGCAGGCCGCGTCGGCCAGCTCCGCGGACGCCCTCACGCGCGGCGCTGTGTTCTTCGACATCGACGCCGAGGGGCCCGAGCTGCTCTGGTTCTTCCGGGGCGTCGTCGGCGACGGCACCGGCCGCGTACTCTCGCAGCGCCTTTTCGCCGTGCGCGAGTTCGGCGCACCGGGCAGCGCCAGCTTCGAGCCCGCGCACCCGATTCGCCTCCATGACCTGCGCCCGCGCACCGATGGCCTACCGCCGCTGTCGCTCTCGGACTTCGACGTGCGCAAGCACGCCGCGACGCGCTTCTGCCTCGAAGCTCTCGTTCCGCGCTTCGTCGAGGAGGTCGCGAGCGGGCGGCTCAAGGAGCTGGCGTTGAAGGAGCGCTACCTCGAGCGCTCATTCCGTGTCGTCATCAGCCGTCACTCCGACCACCTACTCGACCTTGAGAGCAAGTCGAGCGCGGGCCAGGACATGACGCTCGCCCTCGGCCGCGAGCAGCGGCTCATGGACGAGGCCAAGCGGCGCCAGCAGGAACGCCTCGCCGAGATTCGGCTCGAGCAGCAGCTCGTGCCGCGCGCTCCCGAGTTCCTCGGCGTTGTGACGGTGCTGCCTGCTCCGGCCAAGGTCGGCGTGGCAAAGGCCGACGAGAGCGTGCTCGAACAGGTGCGCGTGTACGAGTTGTCGCGAGGGCGCGTGGTCGAAGACGTGCGCCGCGAAGGCCTCGGCTTCGACGCGGTCGCGAGCGACGCCGAGGGCCAAGGCGTCGACTTCCTCGTGGCGCGCGTCCTCGATGGCGACGGCAAGATCTGGCTTAGGTTCACCGAGTGGACGCAGCTCCAGCACCTCAATAGCCACGCGGCGCTCTACGTCGCCAAGGACGATCAGCTTCTCCGGCTTGCGCCGAAGGACGCAGCGACAGCCCAGGTCGACGAAATGACCCGCCGGGTATCCATCCACATCGACGGGCTCCAGCTCTCGATGCCAGAGCACGTAAGGAACGAAGCATGAGCGACAGGCGCCTCATCGAGGATAGCCTCCCATTGGCGGAGATCAGCGAGCAGAGCGCCCGGGAGAAGTACATCCGCAAGGGCCACATCAGCACGCTGCATCTCTGGTGGGCGCGGCGACCGCTCGCTGCGTGTCGTGCAGCCGTCTATGCCGCGATGGTCGATGCACCGAAGACAAAGGAGGAGCGCCAGCGGCAGCACGAGCTGCTAAAGAAGATTGTCGACTGGGACGTGCTCGAACCTACGCACCCTGATCATGGGCTGCTCAAGGTCGCGGCCGACGACATCACGAAGGCCCACGCGGCACGCCTCGCCCGGCGCAAGGGAAAGAACTCGACCGCCGCGCACGAGCATCCTCGCGTACTGGACCCGTTCGCCGGCGGTGGCGCGATCCCGCTCGAGGCGCAGCGGCTCGGCTGCGAGACCTTCGGGAATGATCTCAATCCCGTGGCCCACGTCATCGAGCTCGGCTCGATCTACTACCCACAGCGCTTTGCGGCGGACGTCGTCCGACCGAAGAAGGACGGTGACCTTCCCAACATCGACGTTCCCGCCGAGCCGCGCCTCGCTGTCGAGGTTGAGCGGTGGGCGAATTGGGTCCAGCAGCGGGTCGCCAAGGAGATCGGGAGCCTCTACCCGTCGAGCGGCCCGGACCGTGAAGTTCTGGGCTACTTCTGGGTGCGGCAGGTTCACTGCTCGAATCCGGCGTGCCGCGTGTTGATCCCAGTCGTCAACCAGACATGGTTGGCCAACAAGGCGAACCGTAAGATCGCCTACCGCATCAAGTCGAATGCGAAGCGTACCGGCGTGGAGTACTCTCTCCACTACGACGAAGACATCGACTTCGATCCAAAGACCGGAACCTACGGCGAGAACAAGCTGCTCTGCCCGTGCTGCGGTGAGGTCACCGACGGCAAATACATGCGGGCCGAAGGCATGGCCGGAAAGATCGAGCAGGATCTAGTACTCGTCTGCGAGGTCTCGGCGAAGCAGCAGGGGCGCCTTTATCGCTTGGCCACCGAAGCTGATAGGAAGGCATGGCGGAAGGCAGAGGAACTCGCGGCGAAGATCAAGCCCGTCGAGGGCGACGTCGCCCCGGACCGCCCCTCGGGCAACGCCCGCGGGCTCAGCGCCGTCACGCGCTACGGCATGTCGAAGTTTGCCGACTTCTTCAACGCGAGGCAGACGGTCACGCTGGACGCTTTCGCTCGGGCGATTCGAGCAACGCGCGACGAGATTGCGAAGACCGGCGAGGATCTAGCGTTTGCTGACGCTGTCGCCTGCTATCTCGCGCTCGCGCTCGACCGCATCGCGAACCAGTGCTCGACGGTGTCTCGCTGGCACAACTCAGGCGAGAAGATCGAGGGCGTCTACTCCAAGCAGGCCGTGGCGATGGTCTGGGACTATGTCGAGAGCAACCCCATCGGATCGAAGACCGCGAGTTGGTCCGGTGCCGTTGAGTGGGGCACCGAAGTCATCCGCAAGAACTCGTTCCCCAACCCGGCCCGCGTCTTGATGGGTAGCGCAACGGAGCTCGCGTCGCGCTTCCCGAGACTCGACGCGGTGATCACCGACCCGCCGTACTACGACTCCGTCCCGTACTCCGATATCTCGGACTTCTTCTACGTCTGGCTGCGACGAACGCTCGGCGACGTCGTTCCCGATGCCTTTTCCGGTCCGCTAACGCCGAAGCGCCGTGAGATCATCCAACACAACCCTCGCCACGGCGGCGAGGCGAAGGCGCGCGCGTTCTACGAGTCGGAGATGACCAAGGCCTTCGAGGAGTCCGGCCGCACTCTGGCGGACGATGGAATCATCGTCGTCATGTTCGCGCACAAAACCACGGCCGCTTGGGAGACGCTGCTGACCTCTCTCCTGGCAGCCGGGCTCGTCGTCACGGCCTCGTGGCCAGTCGACACGGAGATGGGCGCGCGCACCGGCGCGCAGGGCGCGGCGTCGCTCGCGTCTTCGGTCTTCATCGTGTGCCGCAAGCGCGCGGCACATGACGAGGGCTTCATCGACGATGTCGAACCGGCGCTGAGGGCACGACTTCATGAGCGCCTCGACTACTTCTGGACGCAGGGAATTCGCGGCGCGGACTTCTTCATGTCGGCCATCGGTCCCGCCATCGAGGTCTTCGGGACTCACAAGCGAGTGTTGAAGCTCAGCGGGGAAGTGGTGTCGATCGCCGAGATGCTCAACAAGGTCCGGGGCATCGTCGCCGATTACGCGCTCCAACGCATCGTTCAAGGTGGAGCCGCTGGCGACGTTGACGATGCGAGCCGCTTCTACGTCATCTGGCGATGGGCGTTCGGTGCTTCGGTCGTCGAGAGCGGCGAGGCGATTCACATGGCGCAGTCGATGGGCTGCGAGTTCTCCGAGCTCGTCTCCGACAGGGGCGTGCTGACCAAGACGGGCGACAAGGTCACGCTGAAGGGACCGCTAGACCGCAAGAAGGCGAAGGGCCTCGGAGAGCCCGCGCCCACGGGCACGCTGGCGCCGCTCATCGACGTCCTCCACCGCGCCGCCAACCTCTGGGCGGCAGGCGAGCGACAGGACCTCGCGGACTTCCTCGCGACGGCGCTTCTGCCCGGAGGCATCGACCGCATGCAGCGCCTCGCGCAAAGCATCGTCGACGTGCTGCCTCCCGGCGATAAAGAGCGCTCGCTGTACGAGAACTTCCTGGTCGGAGCACGCTCGCTGCCGGCGCCCACGAAGAAGGACGAGGCTGCCGAACGGCAGCGGACGCTGTTCTAGGAGACGAACCATGACCACCACCACAACGCCCTGGCGGAACGTCGTCACCCCGCACGACAACATCAAGCAAGGCAAGGTGAAGCAGAACGACTTCGCCGCCAGCCTTGCCGACGTGCTGAACAGCAGCGGCAACCCAGACTACTTCGAGCCGATCCGGTTCTTCAACCGCACTTTCCTCACGGCGGGCCTTCGTCAGCTTGCCGGCGAGGTAGTTGGGCGCCTCACCGGGCAGGGCGACGGCGACGCGGTCATGCAGATCCAGACGCCCTTCGGTGGCGGCAAGACGCACACGCTCATCACGCTCTATCATCTCGTGAAGAACGGGGCCGCCTGTTTCGATCATCCGGCTCTGAAAGAGTACTGGTTCGAGCGCGGGTGGAAGACGCCTCCGGCGGTTCCCGTTGCCGCTTTCGACGGCAACCAAGTCGGCGTAGGTGCCGTGGAGTTAGAACCCGGCCTGTCGGTACAAACGATGTGGGGTCACCTAGCCTGGCAGCTCGCTGGCAAGGCTGGCTACGAGCTGGTGCGGAACTTCGATGCGGACCGCGTCTCGCCCGATGGGAACGACATAGACAAGCTGCTTAAGCTGTCGAAGGGCGGACTTATTATCCTCGACGAGGTCGCAAACTACGTCGAGACCGCTGCCGCCGTCTCAGTTGCCGACTCTACCCTGGCTGCGCAGACGCGCACCTTCCTCCAGCGTCTCACCACGCGCGCCGGTCAGCACGCGCGCGTCATTGTTGTTGCGACTTTGCCACGTAGCGACGGCACGCAGACCCACGGCACGGCCTCGCTGCAGGTGCTGCAAGCCCTTCAGGAGGTCTTCGGCCGCGTGCAGAAGGTCCGCGAGCCCGTGCAGGGCGACGAGGTCCATGAGATCATCCGTCGGCGGCTGTTCGTGCCCTTCGGGCAGGACACTGACGACAAGGGCACGCGCACGAAGAAGGCTAACAGCCGCGACGCAACGATCAACGCGTACATTGCGGACCTCAAAGCCCGCCCGCAGATTCCCGACTCGGCGAAGGAGCACGACTACGCGGAGCGATTCAAGAAGAGCTACCCGTTCCATCCGTCGCTGCTCGACATCCTGAATCTCGTCGGTGCAAATCCGAAGTTGCAGCGGACGCGCGGCGTGCTCCGTGTGCTCGCGCTCTTGGTCGCAGACCTACTAAAGAAGAACCACAATGGAGGCCTCATCCAGGCGAGCGACATCGACCTGACGAACGAGGAGCTGCGCTCTGAACTGCTGGAGCTCGTCGACCGCGAGTTCCGCTCGGCGCTCGAGGCCGATATCATCGGCGCGACGGCCAATGCCCCTGAGCTCGACAAACAGAGTCCGTTGATGACGCAGTGGCGCGTCGCTGCGGGCCTCGCGACCACGACATTCCTGTTCACCTGCGAAGCGGGAAACGGTTCGCGCGGTGCAACGCCTGCGGAGCTTCACCTCGCGTCGGCCCGTCCCGAGATCGACTTTGGTACCATCCCCGGCGTCGTGCTGCAGATGAAGGAGCGCTTCCACTTCATCAACACTGAGGGCGAGCGCTTCCGCTTTTCGACGACGCCGAACCTCAATCGCATCCTCCTCGACGCTAAGAACGGCGTCGATGACGAGAATGTGCGGGAGCGACTCGGCGGGGAGCTGCGCAAGCTGCTCTCTGCAGCTCCACTGTCTCCCTATGTCTGGCCCGAGAGCTCCGGGGATATCGCTGACAGCGCGAGCAACAAGCTCGTCGTGATGCCGCCCGAGCGCACTCTCGGGGTGGCGGGCCGTGCTGACACGCAGGCTGCGCTACTAGACATCCTCAACAAGAGCGGAACGTCGACGCGCACTCGTCGCAACACCCTGGTGTTCGTCATCGCTGATGAGAGCGAGGTGGCGGCGCTCAGGGAAAGGGTGCGGGGCCTCCTGGCTACCGAGAACGTCGACACCAACCGAGAGCGCCACAACCTCTCGAAGACTCAGAACACGCAGCTGCAAACCGAGAAGTCGAACGCTGCGAAGGGAGTTCGGCAGCAGATTCTTCGCGCGTATCGTCACGCCGCATGGGGCGGTAGCAACGGAGATCCGTTGAAGGCCCTCGACATGGGGCAGCCGCCGGCGACGACGGACCAGAACCTCACGGAGCTCGTCGTGGCCTTCCTCAAAGATAAGCAGAAGTATCTGGAGCAGATCGCCCCGATTCTGCTAGTGCATCCGACGAAGCTGCAGGTGTGGCCGGAGAACGAGCCTGCGCTCAGCCTCAAGGCGCTCCCCGGGTACTTCCGGCAGTTCACGCACCTGCCGATCCTCAAGGACGACGACGTGCTGAAGCAGTCGATCGCGGATGGCGTACGAGCAGGGACATTCGCCCTTTGCGAGGGTACGACCGCTGAAGACGCGAAGGTGCTCTACTATAAGACGGCACTGGCCATCGCCGATGTTTCTCTCGAAGAAGGCTATCTGCTCATCCGCAGCAGCCTCGCGGACGAGAAGCTCGCGGCCCCGCCGCCAAGCGGAACGAACGTCGGTACGGGCTCCACCGGAGGCGTAACGGTGGTAGCGCAGCCGGCGAGCCCTGGCCCTGGGGCGGGCGGCTCATCCGGCAGCGCAGGAGGCGTGACCACCGTGTCTGGCGATTCCATCACGACGGCGAAGCCTGTCAATGGTGGTGCGTTGGGCAACAAGGCGCGTCGCGTCAAGCTCGACGTCGAGGTGCCGTTCACCGACTTTCACACATTCTACACCGGCATCATCAATGCGCTCGGCCGCAACGCCGACAATATCAAGATCACCGTGCAGGTGGAAGCGTCCGCAGAGAACGGCTTTAGTCCCACGCTCATCGAGGACACGGTCAAGGAGACGCTCTTCAACCTGTTCCGTTCCGATGAACTCCTGAAGATCGAAGAGGCGTAGGAGCGCTCATGAACAAGGACGTCCACGATATCCTCAATCGCTACATCGCAGCGGAGCTAGGGCGTTCCTTCGTGCTTCCCGACGTCACCGAGCTCTCGCGCCAGCGCTCGGCGTTCCTCGCGCACTTCGGGCCTGAGCAGCTCGCCAAGATGAGCGGCTCAGAACTGCTGCGGCAGCTCCCACACAACGCGAGCAACGACCAGCCAATGGACTACTGGCTGGAGTTCAAGAACGACGACGAATTCAACTTTGCGCTCTTCGGCAGCATCGCGGGTGGCTCGGCGGCGAAGTTTGGGCCGTGGCAGGAGAAGAAGAGCGGCTCGTGGCGCGCGAAGCTGGAGGGAGGACGGGAGATCTCCAACATAAGCGAGGCCGACGCATTGAAGGCGCTGGAGGAGCGCCGCTCCGAGCTGCTTGAGGCGGTCGAGGCGTTGCGCGCTTTCCATGGCAAGGACGCCAAGAACATCGACCCGCAGAAATTCCAAGATACCGTTGAGGACGCAGCTCCGCGCTGGAGCAAGAGCGCATGGATGCACAAGTACCTGCACCTTGTGTTCCCTGACCTCGTGACGTGGAACGCGACGACGTCGTGGTCAGAAGCCACCCTCTACTACGTGGGCGAGACGCCGCAGTGGCAGGGGCTCTACGCACTCGACATCCAGATCATCCGCTTCTGGAACAGCCTCCCAACGCTGGCCGACTTGCCGGTCCAACTTCGCTATCGAGTCGGTAAGGGTCTCATCCCGCGAGACCACTGGTGCCTTGGTCTCGCGGGCGAGGTTTCGGCGTGGAAGGAGATGCTCGCTCACGAGCATCTTGCGCTGGGGCCTGCGAAGGTCGGTAGCCTTGCGGAGGCCATCGCGCTAAACAAGAAGCGCGACATCCGCCTCGCCGTCGAGACGGCCTTTCAAGACGCCTCGCTACCCACCTCGTCAACCGAGGCGCGCAACCTGACCGAGTTCGTCTACCGTCTGAAGGAAGGCAGCCTCGTGGCGCTGCTCTCGGACGCGTCCACGGTCGTCGCCGTGGGCACCGTGACGGGCAGCTACCGCTTCGCGCAAGGAGCGGAACGGCCGCACCAGGTTTCGGTGCGATGGGTCCACAACCGGAGCTTCGAGCTGTCTACCTCCATCAGCGGGTTCGGAACGGGCTTGGTCGCGCTCGAGCCGACGCATCCCGCGGTCGCAGATCTCGAGGCATCGCTGCTCGTGAACGGCATCGGTCCCGCGTCCTGGCCCAACTTCAGCGCGCTCGCCGACACGCCTTCGGTTCTACCACCCAAGTCAGTCGTCAGCGGCGCTGCGCACTCGTCAGGCGTGATGGTCGATCCGCCACCGCCACTCGAAGGCATCGCGCGCCAGGTCGTCGACATGCTCGACCGGAAGCGGCAGGTCATCCTCTACGGCCCTCCGGGCACCGGGAAGACGTATCACGCGGACCGCATCGCGCTTGAGGTCATCGCTCGCCACAACTTCAACTGTCTGCCGTCGCAGCTTTCGGACCGGCAGCGAGACATGGTCTATGGGCGCGGCGGCACCGATCCGTACATCGCGACCTGTACGTTCCACCCGATGTACTCCTACGAGGACTTCATCGAGGGGTACCGGCCCGATGGCGAGGGTTTCAAGCTGGAGCCCGGCATTTTCAAGAAGATGGTGACGGCGTCGCAGGCGCAATCGGCCAAGCGCTTCGTCCTCATCATCGACGAGATCAATCGAGGGAACATTCCCAAGATCTTCGGCGAGCTCATCACGCTCATCGAGACATCGAAGCGCGGAACGACGAGCGCGTTGCTGCCGCTATCGAAGGAGCCGTTCACGGTCGCTGACAACCTGCTCGTCATAGGCACGATGAACACGGCGGACCGGTCCATCCTGCTGCTCGATACCGCGCTTCGACGGCGCTTCGCGTTCAAAGAACTGCTTCCCGAGCCGCACCTTCTCCGCTCCGGCGGCATCGCGGACGTCGCGCTCAGCACCTGGCTGCGCGCCCTAAACCGGCGCATCGTTGAGCAGCTCGGGCGCGATGGCCGCAATCTCCAGGTCGGTCACGCGTACCTCATGCCGGGCGGCAAGCCTGCTGCCACCATCAGCCGTATCGGGGAGATCGTGCGTGACGAGCTTTGGCCGCTCCTGCAGGAGTACTGCTACGAGGACCCGAACAAGCTCGCGAACATCCTCGCGGCGGACAAGGGCGGCGTATTCGATCGCGACACGGCGAATTTACGATTCGAGCTGTTCGAGCCGGGCCGCGAAGACGCGCTCGCGCAGGCGCTCACGGCGATCGTCACGCCGGACGACAAGAAGCACGACGCCGTGCTTGGCGAGGATCTCCCGGATGACGAGGATCTTGAAGAGCCGCACGACGAACAGGGTCTGAACGCATGACCGCGGCTCCTGTCCTGCAGGTTCGCGAGTGGAGCACCACCACGCCCGACACGCCGAGTGCTGGCAAACTCCTGCGCGACGTGCGCCTCTCCGCTGCGGACCGCGAGCTGATCGCGGAATTGGAGGGCCGCGCCAGCCTGCGCTTCACCGAGCTTCGCTCTGGCCTCTCGGTTTCGGTCGGTCCGCACATCGGTACCGTGAACCTCAGCTCCATGCGACTCGTCATCCTGCCGAAGCTGCGCCTCGACAATTTGATGCGTATGGTCGCGTACGCCTTTGACCTGTCGGATCTGGTCATCACCGAGACGCGTACGACTTACGAGAGCGCGGAACACGGGCTCATCGACCTCCTCGGTCTCTCACTGCTTCGCGCCGTCCAGCGCATCGTCCGTGGCGGGCTGCTGCCCACGTATCAGCCGCGCAATGAGGACCTCGCCACGCCGCGTGGCCGTCTCGACCTGCGTCACATCGCGACCCACCCACGCCTAGCGACTGTGCGCTGCACCTACGAGGACCTGACGGTGGACCACGAGCTGAACCGGGTCTTGGCCGCTGGACTTCGCCTCGCAGCGTCAGTGATGGAGTCGCGCGATCTGCGGCTCGATCTTGCCCGCGCAGCAGACCGCTTCTTCGGCGACCTCGAACATCGCCCGCTCAGCACGGACCGGCTCGAGACGATGCTATCTGGCCTCGATCGTCGGTCGAGCCACTACCGAACCGCGCTGACTGTCATCGAACTCATCCACTACGGTGCGCGCCTTGGCGGACACGTCGAGGCGGGCGCGATGCCACTCTCCAGCTTCACGCTCAACATGAACCTGGTCTTCGAACGCTTCCTCGGGCGCTATTTGTCGGAGAAAAGTCCCGACGATGTGCGCATTGGAATGCAGGACGTTCGCTCGGGCGTGTTTAGCTACCTCGAGAACGCTGGGGGATGGAACCAGCCGACCATCCGCCCGGACTTTGTGTTCCGCCGGCGTACGAAGGTAGTCGCGGTGGCAGACGCGAAGTACAAGAACCGTCACGAGAACCCACCTTCGGCGGCTGAGCTATACCAGCTCACGACCTATGGCTTGGCGTACTCGATGCCGGAGCCGCGCGAGGTGCTGCTCCTTCATCCGCTCGCGCGCGGCGAGTTCGAGCGGGCCACAACACTGCTCTTCGCTCCGTCGGCAGCGGCGCAGCATGTTCGCATCCGGCTCGTTGGCGTGCCCGTCGACGACTTGCTCGACGGCACGCTCAAGCGCTGGTGGCCGCTCGATGCAGTGAACGCGACGGCCCCCGTGGCCGCTCGGGTCGTCTCGGGTGCCGGCCAGATTGGGGTGCCCTGATGGGCACGCGCCGAGCCTTTTGCTGATCGTCTCGATCGGGGCCTGAGATCACAGGAGAACGCCGGTGCGGGAGTCGCGGCCGCAGCGGGCATAGAATCTTTTGCTGTGACTTGGTCCAAGTGGATTTCCGCGCCCTGACCGGCAGATATTCGATTGGCCTATCGGCACTTTGGTCTAGACTAAACCCTTCGCATTGCACTCCGCCAAGAAGCTCGGCCATTTATCCACGAGCAGATATGGAGGTCGCTCGCTTCTCCGCGATAGCAGAACAGCAAGATTGGCGCCAGGTGTCCGGGGTGCGCTTCTCTTTGAGTCTCCTTATTCAACATGGACTGTCACATCGTAGCCCAGCGATCTCAGCGCTTTTGACGTGCGGCCGTTCCTGGGAGGGAAACGATCTGGCAGCGCCCATCCAACTAGTTCGCCAAGAGCACTTATTCCAAGGCCATCAATTTTCCACTTGGGCTCACTCACGGCCTGCCAGAGGCGCTCGGGCAACTGTTCACTAGACCCTCCATATAGGACATGCTGAAGGAGTTCATTGACGCGCACACCGTTTGTCGATTTGTCATTCCAAATTCGCTTGGAAAGCGCGGTGACCTTATCTGGTATGGTGTAGGGGGTACCGTCTGGAAGCCCTACCGCCTTGTTCGGAACGCGTCTTGCGTAGTCCTTGATCGCATGCACTCTCATGCAGATCTGACGAAAGGCCTCCTCAGTCATAGAGCGCAACGATTGCTCAGCTAAGGCTGCGCGGAGGTAGGGCGCAGTAACGTTAAGCATCTCGTCTTCAGAGGACGGGGCGGTACGGAGCTGTCGCCACCACTGCACAGTCTCAGCCAACACCTGCTCGCGATGGTGATGATTTTGCTCGAACAGCGCAGCATAGTTGGCCCTCCTTCCATCAAACGTGCGCTGATAGTAATGTGCATGTAAGAACTGATCTGCCTGAGATCCAGCAGATGCCGACTCACTGATCCACGCGGGACGATTTTCAGGCCGGCTGATTCTTGCTCCAATGTCTCGAAGGTCCTGTAGCGTCGCGTGCCATTCCTCGAGGAATACTTGACGTTTTCGGTCCATCGCGTTCTTGGGGGCGGTTTGGACCAAACCTAGCCACTTCTTGAAGCTTGGGCTCGCCCAGAAATCCTTGGGTTCCGGAATCGCGGCTGAGAGAACCCGGGCTCTTCTTTTCATCTCCTCCAGCAATTCCTCGGTGAGCGGCGTGGCGTTCGTTTCAAGAGTGGCGAACAGGTCCAAGATATCGCTGGCCATGTCATCGCTGAGTTCTTCTTCTGAGAAGAAACATCCGGCCTCGACATTTTTGTACCACGCGCCGCCCGAGAGATTTGCCGAACCGATGTATACCCCAACTCCACGCCACCAAATGACTTTAGCGTGGTGATGTTGAACAAGCCGGCAGACAAACTTCTGAGACTTTTTGCGAAGGAAATCAGTAAGGATTGGGACGCTGACGGCAACACCGTCATCTAGTCTGCCGTAGAATCTCAACGGAATATTGTGTTGCCAGCACCAGTCAAAAATAAGCGATGCATCCGTTGCGTATGCTACAGCCGCTAGAACCTCACTCGTGTCTTGAGCGCAATTCATGGTGATGTTTCGAAGATAGTGGCCGTTAATGCCACCCATTATTAGCCGCATCGAAGATTTCCAATCTCAAGCGCTCGTCTGAAATGACTTGTTGCAGTCTTGCTCTGTAGAAGCTTGGGAGCAATCGAACCAGCTGGAGTAGCGGGAAGCCTACGCGGAAACTAGAGGCTCGCCCTCAATCGTCTTAGGATTGCCCACGAAGAGGGGGGCGACTTCGCCTTTGCATCGGATATTAGTTTCTTCAAAAGGCCTGAAAACACGGCTAGAGCGGTTTCTTCACTTGGAAACACTTTCAGACGCCGTGAGTCGGAGAGTTCCCAGCCGCTTCCCCTTAATTCCGCGTGCGCGTACAGTTGGAGAGACTGCTTCCGCTTCTCCAGCTCCAATGTGAAGCCTACTTCAAGCGCGATAGGACTCCGGCCCTTTGCGCGGCTGGGATCCCTTAGTGTGCCGGTTGCGCAAAAGTAAACATAGCCCCCGCTGACATATGCTTCCGTGCGCTTCGGCAACTCATCATGTTTCAAAAGGCCGCTGACGTCTCGCTTTAGTCTCTTAACGTCAAAATATTGATTGACATAGAAGCGCCTCCGAAAGCGCGCTGGAAGCAAATTGGAATTTACATCCCGAACTCGCTCGCCAATCACCTCCACGTCGCCCAGGAGCTTGTTCATCAACTGCGGCCCGGCTGTCACAGACGCCGCGCTTTGAAGTCTTCCTAAGCCGGTTTGGTGCGGCATTCCCAACATCTGAACGAGAAGAAATTTGGCAGTCGAACTGTCCTGTCCGTTCAAACTGATAGACTGATATACACCCACTCCAATGTCCTCCAGATAGCGACAGACAAGGTTCGCTAGCGGTCCTTGAGCGCCATTGTTCAGCGCCCGATAAATGTCGTCGTATCTCAAGAGCGCTACAGACCGCCCCTTTGAACGAGCGGCGGTCAGTTTCCGGATGTCAGCCTCGCTAGGACGAAAGCGGTAAACGTAAAGAAATCCGACTTCATTCGTTACGGCTCTCAAATAATCTGTCAGCTGCGCTCCGTTGGCTGGACTTTTGTTGTCGTATTCCTTCACCTCAACAAAGAGCACTGGCTGCCCACCCAGCCTAAACAAGAGATCGGCTCTTCGCCGAATGCCGCCTTGTCCGGGAAGCGGCTGCTCGCATGCTGCGTTCAACTCTCCCCTTCTGATTTGATCTGCAAATCGCATCCAGAAACTCGATCCTTTGAGAGTTTCGAGAATTGCGAGAAAGGAGTCCGGCTCGGTACGAAAGAGCTCAAGAAGCACTATCGAAAAATATCTACCATCGTATTGCTGCTGGAAAAACTGTCGTACAGATTGAAAGAAGCTTGTCATAATCCGCAGTTCAACCGTGAGAATGAACCCTCGAGTGCTTGGCAAACCAAAGCTACACAACGTCAGGTGATGCCTGCTGCAGGCGGGCACGGCAGTGGTGGAAGGACTTCATTTAATATCCAAGACTCGCTCTGCCGTCATAAGCACCAATAATGCCCGAGCGGCGCCGGTTTGATTGCGATATTGCCTAAGCTGGTCACCGTATGTGGCCAGCCTAGACTGGTCTAGAGCCACGTCGCTTTTCCAATCAACGACGACGCGAATCCTGCCATCCCCGTCGCGGGATGCAGCATCTATGACGCCGGAAATAAGTGTCTCTCTCGTGCCAGTACGGTCGCAACCCAGAACGATCTGCTCCGGAACCAAAGATCCACGCAGAGCTGCGACCGGAGGCAGATTCAAGCTTCTCGAAACCGTTGACGCAAGTTCAGCTGGAGAAATGCCTTCGCCCGGGTTTTGGCTGGGCTCCAGTCCAAGCTGAGACAACAGCTCGATCGAACGTCGTTCAAGCTCCGTCGGCGCATCTGGTGTTTCTCCCGTTAAAACTTCCTCCATTAGCTTATGCAGTATGGTGCCGCGAGTAGCGCTACCACGCACCTCGATCGGTTCTGGCGTTGCGTCGACCTGCTCTGGGTCGGAATAAACTCGTTCCCCTTCGATTTGCTGCAGGGCGTCGACCTCATGACGGCTCGGCCGATTCCAAATGATTGTGTGGTATGCCTCTGAAATCTTATCGGCTTGCTCTCCGAACAGCTCGACACTTTGCTTGTTTTCTTCGGGAGTGGATAGCGCCGCTCTTTCGGTGCCGAGGTCTGTTGGTTCAATCGCCCGCAGAGCCGGAAGATCGAGATCGACCAGCCGCGCCCATGACTTGTCAGAAAGCTTTACGGAATGGCGCGGCAGGATGAGCAAATCTCGAGCTCTGGTCGCAGCAACATACCACAGGCGAACGCGTTCACGAGCCAACTCGAGCTCATTCCAGGATTTTAGCTGGGCATAGCCTGCGGGCTCGATCCCTAAGACCGGAGCCGAAAACTCGCCGGATCGTCGATCGTGCATGATTCCGGTCTCAGACTTGGGTGCTCCAGTCATGTTGATTGGAATAACGACCGGCCACTCTAGACCCTTCGCGGCGTGAATGGTGATTAGAGCAAGGGATTGCTCCTCGGCGTCCGGGCGCCCCTCGATCTGGAGAACCTGTTCCTCCCAATTCGCCCTCATGTCCCTCGCAAATGCAAGGAATCCACGCACATCGTAGGCGCGCGACATCTCGAGGAATAGGTCTAGATTTGCCAGCACACGATCAGCACTGGCGGGAAAACGATGACGAAAATGCGCACGGACGTTAAGCAGACCGACGGCGTCCGAAAGTAGCGCATAAGGTGTTGTCGAACGCGCTCTCCGCGCGAGAGACTGCAAGATTTTGATGGCGTCGCGCGCCAATTCATGATCGATGTTCTCGAGCTCGGTCCAAAGCGTGAGATTCGGAAGGCGGTCGGGATACTTCGGGTCGGTGGGAATGCCGTCGGCAATATCGAGCAGCTCAGTTTCCGATAGGCCAACCAGAGGACCACGCAGTAGAGCCCCCAGGGCAAGCGTGTCGCGCGCATCAGCGATTGCGCGAGTTAGCGCGATGAGATCCTGAATTTCCTGCCGGCGAAAGAAACCCTTTCCAGCCTGTGTCGAGACTGGAATTCCACGTTGTTCTAACGCTTCTTCAAACCGCCAGAGATCGGTTCCGACCGGGGCGAGAAGCGCGATATCTCCGAATCGGCAAGGCCGTAACTCCCCTTTCTCTCTGATCTCGACGTTACCAACTATTCTTGAGCACAGCTCCGCGACCCGGTCCGCTTCTGCATCACGCAATCGCTCGGCACTGTCCTCGCCATCCTCGACCGCAACATCGAGTGCTGCGACTGTCAGCGCATTCTTTTCTGGAAGGCGGGTAGCTGCCAGAGCTGTAAAACCGGGCTGCCCTGCTGCCGTGGAGAGCGGGCTTGCGAACGCTTTGTTGACGAATGACAGAATTGGTTCAACCGAGCGAAAGTTCGCAACGATGTTGACCACCGATGGATTGCCGATTGCCTCTCGCGCTCGAAGATAGGCGTTTACATCAGCGCCGCGGAATCGATAGATGGCCTGTTTCGGATCGCCGACAAGAAAAAGGGAGCCCGGGCGAAGGGTTCTGGTCAGAGGATCCCCGTCTTCATCAATTGCGGGATTGCCACATAGGCGCCACAGGATCTCGAGTTGTAGCGGATCTGTGTCTTGAAATTCATCTACCAGGACGTGCCGATAGCGCCTCCCAAGCGCCTTCCGCACATCTTCGTTGGCGACCAGAAGATTCTTGGCGGTGTTTAGCAAATCGTCGAAATCAAGCAGCGCGGCTGAGCGCTTGTACTCGCGCCATTCGGCGGAGAGCAGCTTCATCGCGCTGACAACACGGGCAAGAAGCTCGCCGGCCACCATCGCCATCAATTCACTGAGCGCCTGATGACAGGCGTCATACCTGGCGGCGCAAGCCTGGAAGGCGATCGTGCCGTGGGCCTTGGTCTTGCCTGCAGCAGCTGCAGCTCTCTCCCAAGCGCCTTTGGTCCTCAGCTGCCTTTTGCTTCCGGTTTGAGTGAAACAAGCAACATGTCGAGGAATAGTCGCGGCTTGAACAAGGGCGCGGTTGGGAGGCTTGGTGACTAGTAAATCAGAGCCACCGAGCACCATTACCATTTCGATAAATGTCGTGCACGCTTGGCTGGTTTGTTCCTCTTGAAACTCGAGCTGAGCTATCTCCTTCTCAAAAGCCGCGGCTGCCACGGACAGGTCTTGGGCAAGGGAAATTGACCAACCGTGATTTGGGAGCCTCGCATCACGGTTCTTTCTAAGAAAATCTGCAATGCTCCGAATAAGATGAAGGCCACGAGCTTCGTCCGCAAGGATGAGCTCGGCGACGATGCCGTCGTCGCGTTCGCCGGAGAGGTGCTCCTTAAGCCAATAGAGATATCGCTCATTGAAGGCGATGTCTCCCTCGGTCGGATCAACAATCTCGGCGCCGGGATCTATTCCTGATTCTGCCGGGTAGGGCTTAATCAGAACTTGCGCGAACCCATGTATGGTGGTGCAGAGTAGTTCATCGAGGGATTGCTTTGCGCGGACGAGATTTTGACGTTGATTGTCTGATATCCCGTTGGGGAAAGCCCTCATAATGTCGTCTGGAATCTCGTTGACCGAGAGGGAGCTAACGAACCTTTCGATGCGAATCCTCAATTCGCTCGCAGCGAACTCAGTGAATGTGATCGCCGCCACATTCTTGGGGCTGACGCCCTGAGCGAATAAGTACGCTACGCGCCCGGCCATGATGGACGTTTTGCCGGAACCCGCACCAGCTTCCACCAGCATGGACCGGTCGATGTGGGTCAGGGCCGCAGTGCGGGCAGCTAGATCCGGAAGTTCGCGTGCCTTCATTATGGCGCCTCCCAGATCTTGATGGCCTCACCGAGCCGCTTATCGGCAATGGGGCGCTTGCGGGCCAGATAGCTCGGGTTGGCAGGCAGCGCGAAAGAGTAGTCGTTAAAGCTGTCGGCCGCGTCGATACCCGGAAGCGCCAGCCCCTTTTCAAGACCAGCCCGCGCACATGCTATGGCCGTAGCTAGCGTATCCAAAGTCCCGTTGATATCCCTCAGGGGATATAATGCCTGCTCCCCGTCGGCTGCCTTCGGGTAGAGCAGAGCTGCTTCAACCTTTACTTTTGGACCAAGCAGCGTTCGGACGGCAAAGGCGTACAGGCAGCGCTGCAGTTCAGTGCCGCCTTTGAGCACCACGTCCGCCATGTCCCGAGCCAGACGCCCAGTTTTGTAGTCGATGACCCTTGCCTGGCGTTTGTCGCTCGACAAGTCCAGCCGATCGACCTGGCCTTGGATCATGATTCCCGTCCCTGGAATTTCGACAGATCGCGATGGGTCCCACGGGAGCTGACTGCGGCTGCGGCCATCTGCCATTCCGAATGGAATTTCGGTCCAGCTCTTTTGATCCGGCAAGCTATCCAGACGATAAGTTAAGGCCGCTGTCGCGACCTTGCGGGTTGCATCCATGGCATTCCGCCAGATTATTGGAGGCGGCACAGGTTGCTCGGTTTCCCATTGCGCGGCCGTCGCCCTAACCGCTTCCTCAATGGCTTTGGTGACATCGTCGAGTTTGGCTCTTCCAAATCCGCCATTTGACTCGAGCGTGCCGACAGCAAGCTGAAGAGTTTCGTGGACGAGAAGGCCGAAACTGAGTGGATCTACACTAAACGGTTCGTCGGTCTCCTCCGGCTGACGCCATCCCAGAGCGTATCGCCAGACAAAGCGAATAGGATCTCGCAATAGCAACCGCAAGGAAGTGGCAGACATGGGCTGCTGAAATATCTTATGGAGCCGCAGATGATTTGGGCGAACAAGGCCGTCGTGGGAGTTAATTTGGCGCCTATACCAATCTTGCCACGCCGCTAACCCGGACCGCGCGCTCGGTGTAGCCCGGAATTCCGTCGGCCGAGCGGTTAAACGATCTGGCTCGCTTGCGGCATGTTCCGGGACCCTGCCGTAACTTAGGTAGGCCTCCTTGAACTCGCCGACTAAAGGTGAACGCCCCAACAGGCGCCCCTCGACGTCACGCCGGCTGAAGGAGATCGATGCTTGGGTAGCGCTGGCGACAATGGTCGCGAAATCACTGCGGTCCGCGTCTGACACGGGTAGTGGGTCCAGATCCTCGATCGGAATGATGTGATCGGGGATGAGGCGGTCCTCTGAAATTCGGCGCGGCCACCGGCCGGCATTCAGTGCGAGCAAGCGAACGAATGGTCGAGGTGAGGCCGCAAGTGAAATGGCCGGTGTCCAAATTGGATGCGAAGCTGGTTCGAGATCGTCAGCAATGCGAAGCCGAGTGAGGGTAACGGGAAGTGCTGTGGCCGGCCCATCCTCAAGTGCGAGCTGCCAAAGCTTCAAAGGCAATTTTGGGAGCAGCTTTTCTCCAGCTTCCTGGGCTGCTGCGGGGCCTTTTTCAAGAATCTGCAACACGTCAAGCACGGTCTCGGACCGGTCGACCCCGCCCGGCCAAGCGGCAGGCTCCACTGAGGAGAACGCCTGCTTCCACCGTTCGAGAGTTGAAAGAGGGGCATCGGCAGGAAGAACGCGGGTCCAGCCCCGTGGTAATCCGGCAAGACATTCGGTGCCATCCAGCCGGCGCAGCAAACGCTGAACTCGCGCTTGGGAAATCCCGTTGACGAGAACGTCAGCCAACGCCGCAGCGGTTTGACCTGCCGGGGTTGCGACGGCTTGGATGCCTTGCACGAAGTGAATCGGAATGTTCGTTTCGTGAGATAGCGCCGAGACGTAGTCGTCGTAATCGGCGGGGCTCGCGGCCGCTATGGCAATATCTTCCGGCCTTGCCTTGCCATCAGCAAGAAGCGATCGCATCCATCGAAAGGCTTCTAAAACCTCGTGCTGCGGCGTGGCGCAAGAGTAAACATCTGGCGCAATTCCCGATGGCGGATTTTGCCGGATTTCGATCTTCTCGCCGATGACCCAACCTGGGACTGACCGCGGACCGGCTACCCAAACCACGGGCACGCAATGCGCAAGCGCGAGAAGTAATCGGCGCCAGCAAACCGGCATTTCACTATGGCTGTGAATTTCGACCGGGCCCAACACCGCGGGCGCATGGGTGAGCCGGCTAAGCGCGAGATCAACCAATACCCGCGGCGTTTTCATTGAAGGCGGCAGCCGCTGCAAAACCTGGGATTCCAGAGCGGCCATCGCCTGGAGTCGAGGGTGCTCGGAGGTGGAGAGATCGATATCCGCACGCCAGATTTTGTCGAGAGCGCTAACGACGGCGCGGACCATCCCGGGCAGGCTCTTTATTTGCTCAAGCTCACCGAGAGAGATGGTGGGCAACGCGTTTCGGACGGCTTCACGCAATGAATCGATATCGATAGGCCCAAGGAAGCCGCCCGCAAGGCGTCCGGCAACTTGCCCCATGCTCATGATCTGCAGCCCGATTTCTCCCCGCCGCGCCGCCGCCACCCGGGCCATGTGGGCTGCAAAATTTGTGTGGACGACAATGGTACGGCGCGTTGGCAGTATTGCGCTCACAAGAGCCCCACCCGGCAAAGAAGTCATAGAAAATCAATTGTTCGAAGCACTATTCCTCATCCTAGAAGCCCTGCCAATAGGAAGCCTCAGGTAGAAGGTGGTTAAGTGCGTCCAAATCTGACGTGCTGCAGTGGAAAACTTCGCCTCTCTTCAGGACTTCAGCTGCTTCCAATGGCCCAAGACAAGATTCGCAAGGCATGCATACGGATTCCAGCCGAATGGGAATCCCACGAGTGTTGCTGGATGGCTTGGGCAGTTCATCGCGAGTGGAGCGCTCGCGACGCCGCCAGAATAAAGCGCGATTTGACTAAAGTCGTACACGCGATCGCTCGCTTTGAGCCTGTCCGCCTGCTGGCTCCGCGCGGTCGTGCGTTTCGCGAGGCCAGCGAGCACTTTGTGGATTGTTCGACGGTTACCGTCATTGAAGCGCCGGTAGATGATTTCTGGATGCGAGACGTCATGCCGACCTTCGCTATCCATGCTGATCGCGGTCAGAGACAGGTCGTGGCAATCGATTGGAATTTTAACGGCTGGGGCGGTACGCCCGAGCGCGCTGCGCGGGCTGGTGACCAACTCGCTATCTCCGCAGCTTCAATTTTTGGCGTTCCGCGCGTCGAAACGTCGTTTGTCGCTGAGGGTGTCAATCGGCGTTCAAATTTGACCCCGTATCGGCGTCCAATTTTGACCCGTTCGAGCGGCGGGTTTTGGCGGTAGCGCTCGCACCGTCGGAGCTGGTCGGGGTTGCGGAGACGGTGCGAGCGCGGGTTGCGTGATCGTCGTCGCGGCTTTTGAAGCGCCAGCTGTCGTTGCCGGTCTCGACGATGTCGCAATGGTGGGTCAGGCGATCTAGAAGCGCGGTGGTCATTTTGGCGTCGCCGAAGACGCTGGGCCATTCACCGAACGCGAGATTGGTGGTGACGACGATGGACGTGCGCTCGTAGAGCCGGCTGACGAGGTGGAACAGGAGCTGGCCGCCGGATTGGGCGAACGGTAGATAACCGAGTTCGTCGAGGACGATGAAGTCCATCCGGGTCAAATGCTCGGCAATCCGACCTTGCCGTCCATTGCGGGTCTCGATCTCCAGACGGTTGACGAGGTCGACCACGTTGTAGAAGCGGCCGCGGGCACCGGATCGGATGCAGCTTCTGGCGATTGCGATGGCCATATGTGTTTTGCCGGTGCCGGTACCGCCGATCAGCACGGCGTTACGTTGCTGGGCGATGAAGCCGCCGCCGGCGAGATCATTGACCAGCGTCTGGTTGATGGGTGTGCCTTCGAACTGGAAGTCCTCGAGATCCTTGGCCAGCGGCAGCTTGGCGATGGTGAGCTGGTACTTAATCGAGCGGGCCTGCTTCTCGTTGATCTCGGCGTTGAGCAGGTCGCCGACAATGCGCTGGGGTTCGTGCTGGCGTTTGACAGCGGTCGCCATGATCTCGTCGAAGGCAGCCTTCATGCCGTAGAGTTTGAGCTCGCCCATGAGGTCGAAGAGTTGAGTACGTTCCATCAGATGGTTCTCCTGAGGTTGTCGTAACGGGCACAGTCGGCGATCGGGGCGTGGCGCAATGTCAGTGCGGCCGGGGTGAGAATGTTGGCTGGCGGCGCAGGATCACGCTGGCGGGCCAGGATGTTGAGCACGACATCGGCGGAATGAACGCCGTGAGCGATCGCCTCGGCGCAGGCTGCTTCGACGGCCGGCAAGCCGTCGGTCAGAACCGCGTTGAGGATATCGACCATCTGCCGGTTGCCATCGTCGGCACTGGTAAGCTTACGCCGCACACGTTCGATCGCAGCCGGAAGCACCCAGTCCTTGAAGGGAGCGCCGTTGCGCAAGGCACCGGGTTTGCGAGCCAGTACCGGCACGTAATGCCAGGGATCATAGGTCGTCTCGCCGCGGCCGAACGAGCGAGCATGCTCGGCAACGATGCGTCCGTCCTGACGGATCACAATGCGGTCGGCGTAGGCGTGAACCTCGACAGGCCGCCCGACAGCGTTGGCCGTGACCGAGTATTTATTGTTGTCGAACCGCACCAGACAGGTCGTCGAGACCGATGCCGGCACCGCGTGGAATCCGTCGAACCGGCCGGCATAGGGAACGAGCTTCGGCCGCTCGGCTTCGAACACCTCCCAGACCGTCTGTTCGGCCAGTTCTGGATGCCGGTGCGCCTTGGCGTAGGCGATGCACTTGTCCAGCAGCCACGCGTTCAACTCGTCGAGGGTTTTGAACCGCAGCCGCGG
This sequence comes from Bradyrhizobium sp. CW1, assembly GCF_023100665.1. Classification (NCBI taxonomy): domain Bacteria; kingdom Pseudomonadati; phylum Pseudomonadota; class Alphaproteobacteria; order Hyphomicrobiales; family Nitrobacteraceae; genus Bradyrhizobium; species Bradyrhizobium sp. CW1. Next base: position 7,107,475 of record NZ_CP064684.1, on the reverse strand, counting down.
CGTGAAGAAGCGCTCCCGGACAAGCCCAACCTGGTTCTCGACCTGGCCCTTCTCCCAACCCGACGCTGGCGTGCAGGCAACCGGATCGACCAGGTAGTGGCTGCACATCTGCATGAAGCGGCGATTGTAGAGACGCCCTTTGCCGACGAAGATCGTCTCCACCGCCGTCTTCATGTTGTCGTAGATGCCGCGCACGCAGGTGCCCTTGAACAGGGCGAACGCCCGGTCGTGGGCGTCGAACACCATCTCCTGTGTCTCGCGCGGATAGCAACGCACGAACAGCATCCGGCTGTGGCAGAGCCGGACATGGGCGGCCTTCACCATCACCGTCACGCCATTGAGCAGGACGACCTCGTGGCTCCAGTCAAACTGGTAAGCTTCTCCGGGCGCAAAGCTAAGCGGGACGTAGGCAGCGGCCGTGGATTGTCCGCGCTCCTTGCTCCATCGCCTGGCGTAGCGCCGCACGGCGTCGTAACCGCCGTCATAGCCGCGCTCACGCAGCTCCTCGAACATCCGGATCAATGTCAGTTGCTCGCGAGCGGACTTGCCCGCGTTCCCTGACAACAACCCGTCGAGTTCTGCTGCCCATCGTCCCAGCTTCGGCCGCGGCTGGACAACACGCTCGTACTCGAATGAGGTCTCTCCCGATCTCAGCACCTTCCGGACTGTGTTCCGCGACACCTTCAGGTCACGGGCGATCTCCTTGATCGTCTTGCCCTTGATGAAGTGCTCGCGCCGTATCCGGGCGATTGTCTCCACGATCAGCATCCCCGACCACCTGCTTCATGACGAAGCAGGCAGCGCAACAGACCAACCTGTAGGGGGTCAATTTTGGACGCCGATCCCCCGGCTTAGGGGGTCAATATTGCAGGCCGAATGACATCGAGCGAAAACCCTTCCGCACTGCCGCGCATGTCGAGAGCGACGCGAAGCAGTGCCTCCAATTTCTCATACCGCATTCTGGTCCCCGAGCCCTTCCCAGAAAAGGATATTACGGGGGCATAGCCGGATTCGCCAAGCGGGCTCACGTAAGATCCGGCAACAACATTTCGACCGGCGGAGGAGCGCCTCTGACCCGCCGGCGTCGCGGCCGGGGCCTCCAAGTCAGATTGTCGTTCGCAACGATCTGCGCGATCGAGCTGATAACTGCCTCAGAAGGAATTTGGACAGCCTCGAACGCGCTGAGGATCCTATCGTGATCTTGAGGCTCAAGATCGGTGTTCTCGGGGCCTTTAACCTCGTCCAGAAACCAACCGAGACGACCGCTTCGGGTGACCGAGCAGGCAGCTTGTAGGCCAGCATCTTGCCAGAGGTAAATCGCACACTGCCCATGCTCCACGTTCCAGACGTAGCTTTCCAAGCAGTTGCGCCACTTTTTCGCAAGAACCCGTAGCTGACGTCCGGAATCGATGCGCTCCGCGTGCTCCACGCGAGCCGGCGGCAGAGCGTCAGGGAGCGGCAAGCTTTCGACAATAGACTTCAGTTTTGCGAGCAGCTGGTTGGGCTGCCGGGCACGTGCCAGCTCAGCGACAACCTGATCGAAGCTTAGCTTGCCGCTACGCATTGCGATGCACCGCAGCCCTCGCGAGAAAGAGCTCATGTCTCCGAGATTCTCATGCATCGAGAAAACGACTCGGCGCAGGGCTTCCGGAACATCTTTCATGGCCCTAATCGTCGAATCTTGGATCTCGAAGGTGTGAAGGATCAGCCGCGCTGCGTCCGGATCAGCAAGGAGCTTTACAAGTCCGCGGTAGCTCTCCGCCTCCATCAGGAAACTCGGCATCACGCTCACAGCACGCTTGAGACCCGACGGCTGGTGACCGACGGTTGTGTCCAGGATCATTTCGGCTGATCCTCGAAAAAGGACCCTCGCTAACTCTGAACTCGGCGTGCCTTCAACGTGTGCGAGGGCCGTTCCAATCAGATGCATCCGCGTCCGGCTGACGTGGATCAAATCTGCCAAATATTCGGGCTGATCCCGAAGCATAGCTATGAGTTTCGGGATTGCCCATTTGAACGGTTCGAGCAGAAAGCCGGGCGGTCTTTCGGCCGAAGCTAAGATACCAAGTTCAATAATTGTGTTCTTCATCATAAGCTCCTGGTTGAGCTCATGTACCGCTTCTGTACGACAGATTTGGACGTGTTTGCCGGACGGTAGACAGCAGGTCGTCTGCTGAAACCATCAAGCGAAAGCACTCGAGGCTTGGAAATGCAGGCAGCTTCGCGATGCGATTTTGGCTTGCCTGACCAGCGTTTGGGCGTTTGGAGTTCGGCGCTGCGCCCGATCGGTCCGACAAGAGCGCTCACCCTGCATTTTTACCAACGCCCCATGAGCCAGGCCGCGCGTTGTCTTATCCGAGGTCTCCGGAGAAGCCGTCAGCCGCGCCCAAGATTGGCGAAAGAGGCGCTGATTCTGCAGATCCTACGAAGTGTGCCTAGGGGACGCTTCATGCGTCCGAACGGCGCGCGACGATTAAGGAGATGTTGTCTCGTGCGCCGGCAGCAAATGCCTTGGCTACGAGCTTTCGCACAGACTGGAGGGGCGTCTTGGTATCTCTCAAGCTCTCGCCGATGACCTGATTATCGACCAAATCGGTGAGTCCGTCGCTGCAAAGGAGCAGCGTCTCTCCGGGTGCAAGGCAAGGGTCGACGGAGACGTGGGGTTCGACCGGAACGGGGAACGAGGTTCCTCCCATAGCCTGGGTGAGAGCATGTGATCGGCGGGAACCGAAATAGCCGCTCTCCCATTGGGGCACATCGTCGTGGCTGAGTTGCACCAATTGGCCTGCGCTTAACAGGTGGCAGCTACTGTCGCCGACATTAAATGCGAGCAGTCGCTCGGCCGTCAGGACGGCTCCCACTATGGTCGAGCCCATGCCGAGTGCTTCTTCGTGCTCACTCATGATCTTGAACAGATGCTGATTCGCGTCCCCGATGGCTTGGGCACAGGAGGCAGGATCTGAAAGCCGATCGCCGGCTGCGACCAAATAATCGAGGACTGCTCGACTAGCCATCGCGCCATGCACGTGACCACCCATGCCGTCCGCGATCATCAGGAGGGCGCAACCGGTCTGTGCCGTGATGACCAACGGTGAGTCCATGTCACCGGTCAGGATACGGTTGCCGATGCCGACGGTATCCTCGTTGTGCGGACGTACGCGGCCACGGTGGGTAAATGCAGCTATCGTCCAGTTCGGCATTCTTTCGGTCGTTCGATGCGGTTTGGAGGTGCGCGCGGGGAATGTGAGCACCCGCTGTCAGTACGATCATTGCCGCTGCACGCCAATAGGTGCTCCGCGGCGAAGTTCATGGGGCTAACCGAAAAGCCACGAACTTGGCTTGGCAATCGGGCGCTCGTCATGCAGCAGGATCGCCCCCTTGATGATCCGAACCAACGTCCAAATCGTCCACCAAAGTACAACTAAGAAGCCGATGTAGAAATACAGGAGGGAAAAGCCTGCGACGAAATAAAGGAGCCCAATCCAGAACGTGCGGATCTGAAATTGGAAGTGGCTGAGCCAAAGGCCGCTAGCGGTAGTCGCCTTCACATGAGCGATGATGAGGCCCATCACAGTCGTGATGACGGTAAAAAAGCCTAGCGCGTAAAGGGCGTAGACGGCAAAAGCGTAGCCTCGGTCTTTGCTCGGGTGAGACTGATGAATAGACGGTTCAGCGGTATCGGTCATCGTTGGCAGCTCCTGGTGCGCTATCGGTGGATTTCCACGGGCCTCAGTGACGCTTCTGTCGCTCGATCAAGATGAGGTAGCCGCCAGCTGCCGTGATCAGGAGAGCCATGAAGATGATCGCGGCCCGATCCTGCGTGCCGTAGCCAAGAAGCCAGAGGAACACGCCGCCTCCGATCAATAGGCACAACGGCCAGCATCGCTTCATCAGGTTGTTCATTTGTCCCCTCAGAATGTAAGCTCTAACGTGTGGGATTCAGCCAAAGCTTCGGCCAGTTGTGGTCATGAATACCGATTTTATAGGTATCTGAAAAGTCGGTTTATGTCTCTAGTCCCCTCCGGGAGGCTGGATGCCAAAGACGGTCACGTCACCGATTCAGAAGAAGCTCGCAGCCATGCTGGTCGAGTTCAGGAAGGAGGCTGGCCTGCGCCAAGTGGACCTTGCCAAGAAGCTAGGCGTCTATCAAAGTTGGATTACGCACCTGGAGTCAGGGCAACGCCGCATCGATGTAGTCGAGCTCATAGAGTTGGGCCGCATCTTGGATTTCGACCCAGCCGAGGTCGTACGAAGGCTGAGCAAACGATGATTCGCACAATATTTCGGCCGCGCCCGCCGCTGGAATGCGCGGGCGTACACCGGCGGCTGAGACCGACGAAGCTGCAGCATCTGGGGCTTCAACGGCATTTCATAATGACAATCAGCTAATTAGCTGATAAGCTTCCAGAAAATAGGAGAGGTTCTACGGTATGGGTCTGGATATGTCGTCCTTCGGACGTGCAATTGCCTCCGCGCGCAAGGAGAAGGGCATGAGCCAAAAGGAACTCGCCACTAAGATCGTGAAGGAGGACGGCGAGGCAATAACGCCGCAGTACTTGAACGACATCGAGCACGATCGCAGAAGCCCGTCCTCAGACCATTTGGTGAGCGAGTTTGCAAAGGTCCTAAAGATAGATCCGCTGGCTTTGTACGGCGTGATCGGAATGCTGCCGGAGCAGGACAGAAAGCTAATAAGAAAATCCACTCCTGACCAAGTCAACCAGGCATTCGTTGCGTTTCGGAGACACTTGAAAGGATAGCAGTTGAAGTACGTCCGCGACACGATGCATGGTTTTCGGGAGAGGCCTCACTACGAGCCCGCCGAACTTGATTCCATGTTCGAGAAGCTCGTGGCGGACCACCTGCGCAGCAAGCATGGCAAGGTCGAGTTTCCTATTTCGACCGGCGATATCACGACCTTGATCGAGCGGGACGTTACCGATCTGGACCAATATGCTGACCTGACCATGTACGGCGCCGGCGTTGAAGGCGTCACCGAGTTTGCCCGCGCCGGAAAGCCAAGGGTCTCGATCTCCAACGACGTCCATAGGTTCGAGAACCGGCTGCGCACCACCCTCACCCACGAATACGGGCATGTGATACTCCACTCCTACCTGTTTGCGCTGGAGCAGCGCCAACTGGCCGTGGACGGCAATCGGAAGCCCAACGCCATTTATTGCAAGCGGGACACGATGATTTCCGCGAGCAAGACTGACTGGATGGAATGGCAGGCAGGATACGTTTCCGGGGCAGCGCTGATGCCGAAATCCTACCTCCGGAAGACTGTTGCCGGCCTTCAACACTCACGCAACATCTACGGCCCGTGCGAGCCTGGCAGTGCTAATGGCGAAGCGCTGATTCAGGCTGTCGTGAGTGGGTTCGCTGTCTCTCGAGAGGCGGCAACGGTTCGTCTGAAGATCCTCGGCTACCTCGGTCGAGAACAGGCCATCGGTAATCTGTTCACCTGATCAATGCGTTAGCTGCCCGTTGACTCTCCTGTTGGTCGGCCCTAAAATACGTCAATCAGCGTATCTGCTGATTTCGCGACGGACAACGCGGGACGTATAAACTGGATGGAGAGTCATCGTGAGCGGCAATGAAAATGATAATCCCGGCCACGGGGGCGGGAATTCCGGCGGCGGGGGCAATCCCGGCGGCGGAGGAAACCCGGGTCACGGCAGCCCCAACGTCCATATCGAGGTGGATGGGCACAACAAGTCGGTAAGGGCGGGAGACTGGCTCGTCAGCGACCTCAAGGACAAAGTTGGTGTTGACGCCGCCAAGGTGCTTGCGGAGATCACTCCGACAGGGCTCGTCGATCTCGAAGACGAGGCTCATATCGACGTGAAGGAAGGCATGCGCTTCATGAGTCATGCGCGTAAGGGCGGTTCATCATGAGCACCGGGCCGACCAATGACGGTCTCGATGAAAGCCTCCGGCCCATCGCGCAGCTGTGCGATGGAAAGGTGTCTTTCCAAACCGACGGATGGCGAAAGTTGATTCATATGGCGAAGCTTCGCTTCAGGGTCGGTTCCAGCAGTCACGTCATGGATGCGGTCCTCTGCCTCAACTACGACAACCCCTCCTATCCCACGAAACTCTATCTGGCGGAGAACGTGGGTGGCGAAGGCCTGAACTGGAACGAGCAGGCATACTTACTCGGCCGCAACTGGCAGACCTTTTCCTGGAAGGATGTGCCGGCAGACCAGCCATATGTCGATATTCTTGCCTCGCATCTCTCAGCGCTGAGCAAGGGAAAGGCAGCCTAGCATGTGGCGGCTTCTCTCGGCGCTATTCGGTCGCCCATCCCCGTCATCGCCTGCAGTGTCGCCAGCGGACCAAAGGTCGGTTGGACGTCGCGATTTCTCGACATTTCGGGTCACGAGCTCGTTTATTCAGGAGGTACGGCGCGATCTATCCCGTCCCCATGCGTTCGCGCATGAGCGGGTCGGCTTCATTACCGTGCGCGCCGCGTCCGGTGCGGATGGACTGGTTTTGCTGGCGGAGAAATATTATCCGGTCGCCGATGGCGAGTATGTGCGCGACAATACTGTCGGTGCCATGATCGGCCAAGAAGCACTCCGCAAGGCACTGGAGCTGGCGCTCCTGCAAGGCGTCGGCGTCTTCCATGCGCATATGCACTTCCCTTCGGCGCGCTTGTCGTTCAGCTCTACCGATCTGCGCGAACAAGCCAAGTTCGTACCTGATTTCTTTAAGGTTTGCCCGCAGATGCCGCATGGAGCGGTCGTTCTCAACGACAAGGCTCTCGCCGGACGCATATGGACTGCCCCCTCCCATGTGAAGAACATCGACGAGTTCAACATCGTTGGCACTCGCTCAACTGTGAGGCGCGCTGCGGCGGACGGCAGCACAGATTTCTTCGCATGACAAACGACCGCGATTTTAGCCGCCAGAGCTTCCTCGGTGCACATTCCGAAGAGCTGTTCGCAAACTTGCGAGTGGCTATCGTTGGGCTTGGCGGCGGTGGCTCTCACATCGCGCAGCAGCTCGCCCACCTTGGCATAGGACACTTCCGGTTAATCGACTCTGATAAGATCGAAGCAAGTAACCTAAACCGTCTGGTTGGCGGCACCCAGGATGATGTCGATCATAAGCGCTCCAAAGTGGAGATCGCTACCCGTACGATTCTTGGCATCCGACCCTGGGCGAAAGTTATCTCCAGGAAGGCGAAGTGGCAGGAGGCGGACGACCTGATCCGGGATGCGCACGTCCTGTTCGGATGCGTCGACGGCTATCAGCAACGCGACTATTTGGAGACCGCCGCACGACGTTTTGGTCTGCCTTACATTGACATCGGAATGGACGTGACCAAACTGCATGACGCCAGTTTTGCGGTAGCAGGGCAGATGATCATGACCTTGCCGGGCAATCCCTGCATGCGCTGCCTAGGCTTCCTGACCCCCGACAAGTTGGCCCGGGAGGAGAATCGCTATGGCGACGTGGGCATCAACCCGCAGGTGGTCTGGACGAACGGTATGCTGGCCTCGCTTGCCGTCGGTGCATTCGCAAAGCTCTTTACACCGTGGTTTTCCTCCGAAGACAACTATACGTGGCTGGAGGTGGACGGTAATGCTCAAACCGTCTCGCGAAGCGAACAGCCAGACTACTTTCGGCGGGTAACAGTATGCCCACATCATGGCGGGACCAACGGGCTCGGCGAAATTGGATACGATATTCGTCGATCCTGAGGGAGGGCAGCTTGCACAGCCAGTACACGTACGCGCAGCTGCACGTAACCTGAGCCATGCTCCCGCCGGCTTTGCAGATGAAAAAGAGAAGGAGCGCGGTTTTCACAGCGCCCCCGGGCGCGCTGACGATCCGCCTGATCTCGTCGGCCAGGTTCTGCAGGGCCTCGCGCTTCTCGGCGATGCGCGGGTCCTTCTCGTAATGCTTGCCGGTACCCGCCGAGACCTCGCCATGCTCGTCCTTATGAACGGTATGGTCGAGCCGCATCGAGATGATGGAGCGCGGCACCTTCAGGCTGCCGAGCTGCTCGCAAAGCCCAACGGATCGCACCAGCACCTTGCCGTTTCGCTTCGTCTTGTTGCCCGCAGCGCGCAGGCCATGGCCTTGCGGTTCAGCGGCTCGCCTCCCGGCGGCCCGTGAACATCCAATCGTAGTTGCCCATAGCTTCCTTCGCGATCTCGACCGCCAGATCGGACAGCAGCTGATGGATCGCGCGGTCCGCCTTGACGCGTTCCTCGGGGATCAGCACCGGCGGCTTTCGCGCTGTTCAGGTCACGCAGCAGCTCGTCGCGATGGATATGCAGATCGATCTTCTCATCGCGTGGTGCGCGGAGGATATCACACTGCGCCGCCACACCGAAGCGGCGTGATCCTGAAAGCAAAGCCGGGCCTCCGGGCCCACGAAGAAATGGCCCGTCATCTGAACCGCTTCGTTCGGCCGCGCCTTGGGCCAATGATCGCGCGGGAAGTGAACAACGACGCGCTGGTCCGTGTGTGCGCGCGGCTATGGCTTGGAGCGGGCTGGTTCAATCGGTTAGGGCAGGGGACGCTGGCAGGGGCAGTTGAGGGGCAGTTCAGTCTGTTGCCATCCCTTACTTCCTGGACTACCTGAACAGGGGGGAAGGGGAAGGGGAAAGGCGGCGGGTGAGGGGTGGGTCGCGGTAGGCGGCGGTGGGGGCAAAAAATATACCGATGTGACAGCAGTCCTTGCCGCTGATTTTGCGCAATGGTCAGAGCGATACGGTCGCAGGCGTCGGGCCGTCATGGATCAAGCACTACCATCAATCGACTTGTCGGGGCGCATACGAATGAAGACCGGATGGCGAAAGTTGCCATGGTCCGTCAGCTGCATGCATGTGACTTCGATGACTTGGCCGACCAGTCGCCCGGCCTTGGCTTCACCCCACAGGACTTCGCGGTCGCTGTCTGTAAAGCCCGCGCCTACGGCACCCCTGGCTGTTGTGACGAAGCCTAGCCGGCCGCGGTGTTTGCTCGTCCCTTCTGAGACCGAGGTGATGAGGACATCGTGGGTCTCCGTCGGTTTGACTTTAAGCCACTGCTCGCCCCGACGAAGGACAAGACCCTCATAGCCTAGATCGTTGGCGCCTTGGAGTTTGGCGAGAATGTCGGCGGGAGTGGGATTGCTCAGACTGCCCCAATGAAGGCGTGGATCGAGAGGGGCGAGGCCGTAGAGGTGCTGTCGTGTGATGGAGGGCGTGTCTTGTTTGAGGCGCTTCGTCCTGGTCGCGCGGATCGTGTCGCGAAAATTGTTGACGAAGACCTCGCAATCACTTGGTTGGCCGTCTCGCCAAGGGGGAATGTTCTGCAGGGGCTTGTTCGCTCTACTTATCCAGGCTTTGTCGCGCCAAATTGCACGAACGCCATCGAGCTTGAACGAGACCGTCCAGTCGCCGGCCAGGGCCCTTCCGTTCCACAAACGTGGATTGTTGATCGTCGGGGCAGTCATCGTTCCTCACGCAGATAGTGGTCCTCACGAATTCGGCGGAGGGATCGTTATGTTGCGTGCGCGCGCAGCTTATCTATGAGCGGGAAGTTGCACCGCGCCGGTCTGGGCCATGTGCCTGCGTCGTTCTGGAGCTTCCCAATGTAGCTGTGACGTAAAGGGCGGGGTGATCGGGTAGGTAGGGGAAGGCAGGTAGGTAGGTGGGCGGAGGCGGGTGGCGGTGGGCGGGGGCAAGAAAATATAGCCGTTTCGTGCGGGTTCGCAGTTGCATTTTTTTGCGTGGTTGGTGGACCGAATGGTCAAGCTCTCCGTTTGTGGTCCTGAATGCAATGCATGGAGGACGAGCACGTGCGGGCAGCCGGTTGGGCTCGTTGTGTGGTCTCAGTGCCCGAGGTAGTCACAAGCGCAGGGGGCGACTTGCTGACTGTCAGTCGGTGCGCATCTACCCCGCACTTCGGGCAGTCGTCATCGCAATTGCAGGACCACGCGTCCTCCCACGCGTTGCCGCAGCTCGCGCACGCGTAGCTGTTGATAAAGGCAGGTTGACAGTGGGACTCGTAGTCCCACTGATGCTCGCACTGGTTTCGCTTCTTACGCAACGATGCGGCCATAGGCTCGGGCTTCCGCCGCGTATGCCGAAATTGGTTTGTCCGCGATGAAATGAAGCTCCCGTTCCACGGGAAGGCCCAGGCCTCCTCTCACCGCCTTGATCTCCGCTAGACTGACCCAGCCAAGCTCCGGGTGTCCCAAACCAAGGTCACACAACGCGAAAAACCTATCTACTTCATCTGGATCAGCTTCGCTGATGAGCCACGTCGCGCCGGCGTCTGGCGTGAAGAGTTTGACGACCGGAAAGTGGTCGCGTTCGCCAGCTAACGCGTTGACCAACAGCCGCACGCGGTCTTCAACGGTGAGCAGATCAATGTCAGTCATGAGATACGCCCTCAGTCTCGGAGACGTGCCCTTGATCGGCGGCTCGCGAACCTACGGTGCGGGGGGCTTCCTTGCGGCGGTTTGCCCTGTTCTTGACGCCGGTTAGGGGTGCAGCTGCGCTCGGATTCGGTGGATTACTGCTCGGTTTCTTGGGCGCGATAACTGCCATAGCAGCGTCATAAACGCGCTGGAAGTCGCAATAGCGCTTCCAAAGCTGGTCTGCCGTTGCCTGGTCACCCGCCACGTCAATCGCGTCGATCAGCGTCTCCAAGGTGAAATGCTGGAAACTGACCCGCGTCTGGTCATCATCAGGGACCGGCAAGAGCTCGTTTGCGTAGACCCGGAAGGCGGCGATCGCACGTCGGTTGAGGCGCGGCGCGATGCCGATGAACATCGCCCTTGGTGCGATGCCGCGATCGACCGAGAGCTGCGCGAGCATATGCTCCCGCATGAGTTGCTCGAGAGGGGCTGACCGGAGGATGGGGCTGTCAGGGTTCTTGTAGAGGCGGACCTCTCGCAGGGCTTGATCATAGCGCTCTCGCCACCTTGCCACGCGGCCGGCCATGTCCTCCGAATACTTGACCTCGGCATAGACAATGCCGGCCTCCCCCTCGGGGGTGACGATGTTTGCAGCGAGATCGAACGCGGATCTGTCCGCAAGATACCGAACATCCCGCCGGCCCGGCGAATGTTCGAAGGTAATTCGTTCGACCGATTGGACGAAGTCCGGGAGCAGCTGCCGGAAGACCGCGGTCGCCAACTTCGTGTCCAAAGCCAATGGCCCGAAGGCATTGAAGACGAGTGGCATCGAGCTCAGCGTGTTGGTCAAAAGCCGATCCTCGTCGATTGCTGCATCTTCCTCGCGGAGGAGGAGCTCGCGGAGTGCGAGGAGATGAACGTCGGGGGAGATGAAGTTGCGGCCTGCCTCCGCGGCGTCGGCTCGGAGGTAAGAACCGAGATGGGCGCCGTGCTCGTCCAACGTGGCGTTCGGAATCTTGTTTTCGCGCATCCAGAGTATCTGCAAGATGCGCCCTGCCCGTCTGAACCGTGAATCGATCAGACAGTGCGACTCGTAATGCTTTGCCACGGCGTCACTGACGAATGGCGTCCGCGAAAGCTGGTTGTATCTCTGGCCCGATGAAAGGCTAGTGCGGTTGGGGAAAGAGCTGCGTGAGGTGTCTGCCATTTGAATTTCCGCGTTGTTGAAAGCGCAGAAGATTCGATGACGGGTGGAGGGAAATGATACGAGTTCCCTCAGCCGACGAACCGGGCAGCCGCGGCCCACAATTAGATCCGATCGGCCTTTGGCTGAGACATTCGGCAGGCAGTTAGCTATGAGACGAAGTCGATCACAATTTCAGATATTGCCGCTCGAGCCGCTCCCTGCGTTTACGGAAGTTCTCATTCTTCTGGAGAGCTTGTTTTAAGATGCGGGCCATATCGGGCTGATGCGCTCGCTTCGGTTCTGCAGCTGGCGCCGACTGGGTTGTAATGGGTTGGACAACGACATTCGCTTGGCTCTGCGATTGTTGAGGCGTTGATTGGAGGCGGACTAAGCAGTCCTCGATGTCGATCGTCTCCCGTCTGTTCGCTGCCGGCACGCGCTTGGGCAGTCGAGGGGCCGGCGCCGGCTTCGTGATCGGTGCGTTCTTCGTTTCATTACGGGCGAGGATTGCGAACAGCCACGCGGCTTGGCGGTTCGACAATGAAGCATCGCCTCCTCTGAGAAGGATGTGTCGCGACATTTGTTGCAAGAACGAAGCTTCGCGCGAATCCGGCATGCCTTTGAGCAGAGCTGCCTCTATGCGCTTTTCCAAGCGGTGATGATTGTATCCCACGATCATTGGACGTCTCCTTTTGGGCTAGGAATATTGACAGTTGTCGCGTTCGTTCAGTGTATTCCGATAGGGGAACGGCAGAGGGAAGGAAGATCGGAGGAGCAGGTGTGGCGCGTTCCCGAAACCTGGTGGACGTCAGAGGGAGGTCTCTGTGCCCGCAGGGCACAGCTTCGCCTGTGAGGGCGAAGCTGCTGTCGATGGGGTGCCCGAAGCCCGGAGCCACGCCGTCGGTCAGTCTTCGGATAAGCGCACCCTGCTACGGGGAGGCCGGGGTCAGCCGGTCGGCCTTTACGCGCCGCTTCATCTGGCGGGGCTGTTACGCAACACGTCCGTCAATTACGTAACTGCTGCAGGTCGGGAGTCACCGGAGCCTGCTCCTGCATCCAACTTGCGCTGGTTGCTTGTGTCGATGCCTTTCGACGTTTCACCGCTTGATCTCCACGACCTGGATAGCCGGAAGAGCGGGGCCCGCTAGGGGCTGCTATGTTCGCCGTCTAAGCGGCGCTTGCGCGGACCTTGGCAAAATCTGAATTGCACTGACGCGATGGCTCAGACAGCGATCACAGTCGCCGAGCGACGTCCCGGTGACGATATGAATGTTTAAGTTTGAGTCGACGGAAAATTGACAAACGAGCAGGCCCCCGCCCTGTTCGGCGGGGGCCCTGTATGGATCAATGAAGAGCGCTGAGGGCAGAGGTCTCGATGTAATCGGCGCCTGCCGATTTGATGATAAGACCGCGTTTGCTAATCGCGATTTCGGCGATGTGGGTTCGAATGCTGAGCAACACCCGGTGCAGATCGGCAAGGTCGACGTTGAACTCAACGCTTGAGCTCGGCGTAAGGCTGCACCCGCGCAACTCGCCATTCAAGGCCCCTTCGTATCGGGACGTTGGCGAAATCGACTTGAGCGACAGCGAGTGACCGGATTCGGAGGCTTGAAGGACAATCCGCCCCTTATCGGAGGCTATCCTGGCGATAGTTGCGATGCGGAGCGCTTCAGCAACGACTACCGTGAAAGCCGCCGTCGTGGCGGCGTCGAAGACGCTGTCGAATGCTCGGCATCGGCCAGCTCGCGCCCAGGACAGTTTCGTACCGCCACAATTGATGAAGAACATATCATCGGTCTCGGCAACGACCACTGCACCTTGCATCTTGCCGATCGCTGCGTAAGCGTTGGAAACATTGCGCTTGGGCAAAATGAAGCTTAGGGCGTCGGGCAATCCAGCTGACCGGTACAGCGAGACGCCACCCAGATATCCACTCCTCGCCCCGCCGCCGCTTAGCTGGAGGCCGTCAAACGCCTGGGTATTGGCGTTTCGCTTCTCAATCAGGAGGGCCGCATAGCCGATCGCGTCGCAGAGCACCCGGGCATCGACCTCGGCGAGATGCCGAGTTTCTTCAGCGCCAATCTTCGCGTCAACGAAGCGAACGGCCGTCCTCATATGAAAAGAGCGTCCCGACGCTTTCCAGGTCAGGACGCCATCGTCCCTGTCCAGCTCAAACGATAGCTCGCAATCATAGTGATGGCCCAGCGAAGCCAGGATCTTCTTTGAAATCTCAAGGCCGATGATTTCACCCTCCGCAATGTTCGAGCGAATAAGATCAAGTGTCGTGGCGACCGAGAAGCCGTTGTCCGCGGTCGCTTCGCACAGATTGAGCGCGTCGGCCGAGAGCGTCATCGTGATCACCCCGCTCGACCGGCTGGGCAGGCTGATCGCGCGCGCGGCAGCCTTCAGCTGGTCGCTGTGGATGACGAACTTTCTGACAGGCGCGCGGATGGGGACGAGGACTTGTTCTTGAAGCATGGTGGAAAACTCCAGAAAGGCATCACGGGAGCGTGGATGCGAGGTGGGAAACTCGCCTTCTAATCGAGGCCTTCTGTCTTGGCTGGGGCCTGAGCTGATTCGGCTCAGGCCCTCGATCGGTGACTGAATGTTTGCTGTCACCGGAACTGCGCATGCGGGCGCTGGGAAATTCAAGTGACTGATCTTGCTAAGAAATATCGTCCCGGGCGGCTCTCTGAAGTTATCGGGCAGGATGCCCTGGTGCGCTGGATGCGGGAGCAAGTCCGCTCGGGTGCAGGGCGATCGGTGTTAGTCGCGGGACCCGCCGGCACCGGCAAGACGACTTCGGGGTTGATTTACGCAAGGAGCCTTTTGTGCGACAGCCCGCTCGAGGGCGAGGCTTGCGGCGCGTGCGATCAATGCCAGGAGTTCACAAAGGACAGGCGCAACGTGCCCAGCTTCCACACGCTGAAATGCGGCGAGAATTCGACCGTGGAGGAGGCCAAGGAACTTCTTGAAAAGGCGAAGGTGGCTCCCTTTCTTGCACCCCGCCGTGTGCTGATGCTCGACGAAGTGCACAATCTCTCGCGTCGGGCCTCGGATGCCTTGTTGGACATCCTGGAGGCGCCACCGGAGTGGGCTACCTTCATTCTCCTGACCTATCGCTTGAACTTGATCTCACCGGCGGTGCGCAGCAGGCTCTCGAATTTTGAACTAAGCACCTTGAATGAGGCTGAAGCATTTCGGTTGCTCGCGGATATTTGCGATCGGGAGGGTCTGCCGTACGACCAAGACGGATTTCGTCTTATCTTCAAGGCTGCAACTGGGGCCCCCCGCGAAATGCTGCGCGCGGTGGAAAAGACCAGCCAGTTCGGTCCCATCGAAGGCAGGCATGTGCGTCTTGCGCTCAACCTTAATTTTGAAGAGCAGCTGACGGCGTTCACGCGAGCTCTGATAGCTGGCGACTTGGCCCGGCAGTTCCGGGAAATCGAAGAATGGCCAGATAGCGCCGAGCGCAAGCTCGGCTTCCTGCACCAGTTTTTCGTGTTCCAATACTTCGATGGTTGCCGGCGTTTTCGTCGGGAAGATCCTCTTATGCGCAGTATAGGTGCGGAAACCCAGGAGCAGTTGGTCGCAGCATTCGCCGCCCGCGCCAGCGCGTCAGGGCGGGAGCCGGAGGCATATTGGGAAAGCATCATCGACGCGCTGACTTCAAACACGAAAGTCACCGAACATAGCCTTGCAATGATCGTCAGCAGGGTGAACCGGCTGTTCAACCCGGTGTCCCCGATCGAAAGAGGGGCCAGAAAGCTGCGGACCAAATCCGCGAAACCCGTCCTGCGCATTCGATCGTCGGGATCAGCAGTCGAAGATCGGACGTTTCTGTCCTGGGACGAGATACGTCCTCACTGGCAAGCGGGCTCGCTCCTGCCGCAACGATACGGGGTCCTCTTCAACCTCCGCCTCACTCTCAGCCCCTCGGAACCAGATCGGCCAGATCCTCGCGTGAATGCTCAACTTGTGACCAAGCTCACTCACGAGCTTGGCATGCGGCTCAAGGACTGGTGCGGTACGGCCTCGCCGGTTTTGCATTGGATGTACCGTCATGAATGGGACGACGAGAGGGGACACAGAACACGGATTCTCCTGTCCGTCCCCGATAAACATATCGTTGAGGCGCTCGCGTGGCTGCGCGTGAAGTTCGTCCCGAGGATTTGCCGGACATCTGATCTTAAGGTTCAGATCGCTTGTCGGCCTGTGATGTCTCAGAAAGACCGCGTGCGCTTTCATTGGCAGGGCGTTCGCGCGTTGAGTCGGAGCCTTGCCCCGGGATTCACCGCTCGCTCCGATCTCGGCCCTGCCTCCCCTTTGGTGGATCTCCTGAAGATTCCGCTTCAGTGGCGTGCGCAGGTTCGTCGCATCTCAAATGTGCAGGCTCGCGGGATGTCGGCCTCGCTGACAGGTCAGGCCAAGCGGGATGGCGGGAGCGGCATGGCCTGGCTCTCCGCCCTTGAGGACGGCGCGTGGCGGGGGCTCGACACTGGGTGGGAATTGCAAGAGTACGAGGCGCGCAAGACGGAAACGGAGCGTCGCGCTGTTGCTATCGCCAAGCTCGCCGCGCTGCTTCCGGGCGCGGACGATTCGCGCCGCGAAAGCCTTCGCCTGGAAATGGAGCTTCTGAAGTCGAGTTGGAGTTCGAACCCAAGGGAGTGGCAGCGAGGTTGGTCCGGCTGGTGGTTGCCGGAGACAAGGGTCAAACCCGGCTAGTTTGGGGGCGGGGGCAGCGGGGCGTTGAAAAACATGAATAGATTCAAGTGGATGTGCGGGGCGCCAGTTGCGGACACGTCTCCCTTTCTTTCAAGCTGAGGCCCTACAAAATTCAATCTGATTAGTCTTCAGAATGAATGTCGTCGTCGGGACGCGCGTGGGTCGTGTCGAGACCGGTGGCGAACACCTGCGGCGGGCTGGTGCGGCCTTGAACAACTCCCGAAAGCCAAAGCTGCCTGAGTCCGCTTCATAGAGCCGGAAGAGCCTCTTGACGTGCTCGGGCTCGACCTCGAACTCCTGCCCTACCGTCTCATAGATGGCTTCCAATGATCTAAGCGTCGGAAGTTCGCCGGCAATTCGCTGGAGAATGATGTCGCCGGCTCTGCGTACGATCTCGCGTTCCTGCTCGACGTCCTGAAAGGATCGAAACTTGCCACGTCCGCCGTCTTCGCTGATTGTGCCCAACACCAAGTTTGAGATGGATCGACTTGCCTGCTTCTCGCCGTCGCGAGCGAAGCCGATTAGCTTCTGCGAGATATCCAGAAAGAATTCGCTCAGCTTGTCGGGAACAGGAATCTTGTTCTCAAGGCAGATTGCGAGAGCGTTCCAAAGCGAGAGTGCATTTCGGTGGCGATTGTAGTTTGCGATCTCTGCGTTGAGACGGGCTGCCAATTGTGCCGATATTTCATAGTGACGAGGTGCGGTCGTCGCTTCCACCGGCGGGTACTGACGTTCGCGGCCCTCGGGACGCTTCGCCAGTTCGAGATTTTCTTGCCACTGCAACGTTCGTTTCTTCACATCAACCATGCGGCAAGTCCTGCGTGTTAAGAACTCCACGTCGGTGCCGATGTTGCCCTCTATTGATCATTTTGCAAGTCGGCATATCAGATGGATGGGTTCGGCACTTTGTAAGTGTGATTTGAACCGCTACCCTTATCGCCAAGGACGCTTGGCAAATGTGTTGGGATCGTCCGTCTTCTTGGCGACGCCCTGAAGGAAGAGATTGCTGCCAGCGCCCCAGCCTCGAGCGCAGCCTTCATCGACGGCGCCGCGATCGCGAGATTGTAAAACCCCAGCGACGTCTGAAATGTCTTGAGCTTCCTTGCCATCGATGTCAGCCGCCCTGCGGCTCGGTCCTAGTGCCGGCGCGCGACCCAGGTGCCAAGTAGGAACGCGACGAAGAGCGAGGATAATGGGGCCTGCACCATCACCTTGCGCAGCCGTTCGGCCCAGCGCAGTGCCGCATCATTTGAGGGCTGGCGCAGCGACCTTCGGGTCTCGGCTGACTTGGTTTGGCCGCTCGGCTGCGGTGCGCCGATAGTGTCCTGGTCGCCGACCAGGCCAGAGGCCTCGGTCATCGCGGAAGCTTCTTTCACATCCATGCGGTCCTCCTATTCCGACCTCAGGCTGACCTCCGCTGCGGCTTGGCCGCCGGCTTCTTCGCCGCCGTCTCCTTGGGCTTCTTGCCGTCGATCGGCATCAGCATCTCCTTCTGACCATTCGATGCCTTGCGCGGCTTCTTGGCTGGCTTTGCGGCCTTCGCCGGCGTGGCCTCCCGGCCGACGCTCCGCCGCAGCGCTTCCATCAGGTCAACCACGTTGGTTGCGGCGGGCCGCTCCTTCGGCGTGATCGGCTTGCCGGCGCGCTTCCTGTTGATCAGGTCAATGAGCGCCGTCTCGTAGTGGTCCTCGAACTTCTCGGGCTCGAAGCGCCCCGCCTTCTGGTTCACGATGTGCCGGGCGAGATCAAGCATGTCTTTCGTCACTTTGACGTCCTGGATCTCGTCGAAATACTCCTGCTCCCCGCGCACCTCGTAGGGGTAGCGGAGCAGCGTGCCGACGAGACCCTTGTCGAGCGGTTCGAGCGCGATGATGTGCTCGCGGTTGGTCAGGACCACCCGACCGATCGCGACCTTGTCCATCTCGCGGATGGTCTCACGGATCACCGAGAACGCGTCGTGCCCGACCTTGCCGTCTGGACGGATGTAGTAGGGGCGGATCAAGTACCGCGGGTCGATATCGGCCTTGTCGACGAATTCATCGATCTCGATCGTGCGCGTGGACTCCAGCGTGAGCTCCTCAAGCTCCTCCTTCGTGACCTCAATGTACTGCCCCTTGTCCAACTCGTATCCCTTGACGATGTCCTCGTTCGGCACCTCGTCGCCGGTGTCGGCATCGACTTTCAGGTACTTGATGCGATGGCCCGTCTGCCGATTGAGCTGGTTGAAGCTGATCTTCTCTGACTCGGATGTGGCCGGATAGAGCGCCACAGGGCACGTCACGAGCGATAAGCGCAGGAAGCCTTTCCAGTTGGCACGGGGGGCCATGTACGCAGAACTCCGGTTCAAGAGGCCTGGATTCAAGACGAACGGCAGACCATGGTTCCGACAACCGCGGCTCGTCATACGGCCCATTTTTTCGGTCCGGGACTCGACTCTCATGTTCCGGTTATGTTCTAATTAGATATGACCGATCGACTTGCGAGCTGGCGCACGCCGACCCCCAAGCAAATGGAAAAATCACCGCTGGCGTCCGCAAAAGCGTGCCGCCGATATGGATTTCTCCTACCATGAGGACGAGAAAGCTCGGCGAGAACCATACTCATTCAGCAACGACAGCCACTATAGCTGCCGTCTCGACACGATGTACCTCTCTGACTCAGCATCAGAAGAACTCGCCAACTGCACTGCAAACTATTCTGGCGACCCTCAAGTTGAGCGACGTCACGATAAAATTTGATTGGCGACGCGCAGTCGGGGGAGCGGCCTGAAGTTCCGAGAGGGTCTTTCGCAACATGTAGGATGGAGGTCTGAGATGACTGAAGCCCAATTTGCAGAACTGGCGCGACTTGGTGTGGTGATTGAAAAGCTGCGAGCCTGCGGCGAGGTTGAGCAGGCGATTGCGTTCTTGAAGAAAGCAAACAATCTTGCCACTCAGCTTTTGGGGCAAAGTCATGAGGCAGTCCTAGCAGGCAGGTCGAGCCTCGCCTTTCTATACTTCGAGCGCGCGGAGTATGAGGAGGCGCTTGAAGCATTGAATGAAAACTTGACGGTCGCCCGCAATAGATGGGGTGATGAAAGCGACATAGTTGGGCAGACGCTTGCAAATATGAGGATGGTGCAAAGCAAGCGGCTTGATGAGGCGGCAGATCAGCTAGATAAACTGACCGACGTCGGCTATATCCGAGCTGTCGGCAATGGACTTCGGGATCGATACGAGGAAACTCGCGAGCTGAATGATTTACATCTTGCCATTCAAGCCGCGGAGCGAGCATTGCGCCTCGCCGCACCCGATGCCGAAGACCACGCCGCTGATCTCAATACTTTGGCTGCCAGGCTTCTTGACCGATATGAACATGCATCACATTTTGATGATCTTCAGACGGCCCTTCCGCTTTTGCGAGAAGCACTTCAACTTGGAAATGGCGAGATCTCGTCTCGCATCGTGTTCCTTAGCAATCTCGCGACAGCCTTGCATTATAGCTTCCTCGTTACGGGAGATCGGGGCGAACTATACGAGGCAATCGAGGCATCTCGGCAGGTCGCAGCAAATGACAAAAGGGGTCATTCGCTACAGCTGAGACTGATCTTTGAACTGGTCCGGCGCGATAAGCACGATGTAAGCCGGGAGGATCTCGAGTACGCTTTTAAGCTCGTCCAAAGGGACGCGTTTATATCAGCGGCACGTCCCAAAATCCTCTGCGATATCTGTATGTCTTGGTTGAAGATCAGCTATGGGGCTCAGGAGGGGCGCCGCAATGATTTGGACCAGGCTATTATCGTAGCAACCGCAGCACAGTCAGAAGCGAGCAAAGTCGGAAACGGGGTCACGCCCGCTTCCCTTTTGCTAGCACTTGCTTTGTTCGAAAAGCATGAACTTGCGGGAGGCGACGAAACTTTGGAACGTGCACTTGCTCTATGCAGCCAGAACACTGACGCTGTTACAACGGAAGGTCCTTGGACTGTCTGGCTGCCATTCGTTTGGTCGCGCTTAGGCGCATTCTTATCCGAGGCAGCTGATCAACGAAATGACATTGGACTTCTCGATATCGCAATCATCTTTTTTGAACGGGCATGCGAAGCGGACGACAACGAATCGAGTCCTCCCAACGATCTTAGCATCGCGCTAAGAAAGCGGTACGAGAGAACGGGGCGGCCGGACGATTTGAATCGTTCGGTTAAGCTCGCCGAAGAAGCACTCGCCATTGGAGCCGAGCAACCAGAAGCTCGTAACGCTATAGTAAATTCATTAAGTTCCGCGTTCTGGTATCGTTACACTCGATACTACGATCCGGCTGACCTCGAGCGCGGCGTGCCGTATCCGAACGATCGGTGCGGGATTGGCGGAGCGGGATGGATCCCGCTCCCCTCAATGGGCTGGCGATTTGGCGCTGCACCAGATTCGTTGCTTTGGGAGACCCAACCGATCTCAATGAGGCCATTGGCCTTTGGCATCAAGCGATCCCATTGACAAGCCTTAGAAGCCGAAGGTGGGAGAGATATTCGGGAAATCTCGCAATCGCGCTCAAGGAACGTTTCCGAAGGACTCGTGACGTTGCAGACATAGATCATGCAATCGCCCTGGTTGAAGCAGCAGTCGGCCGCGATACGGCATCTTCATCCCAACACCTAGACCTGCTCGGCATCCTGCTTCAGGAACGATTTCGGGCCTTGCACGATACCGCTGATATCGAGAAGGCCATTCAAGCGCATCGAAATGCGTGCGCTCTCGCCCAGTCAACTCCAATGGCAGCCAAATACGAGGCGAATTTGGCGAACGCCTTGCGGCTTACGTTGAATCTGGGCTCTTTAAACGAAGCAATTGAAATTCAAAATCGGCTCATTGCAGATAAATCCCGCGATGACTTGGACTTTAGAACAAGGATCAACTTGGGATCATGTCTCCGAGCCCGCTACAATTTAACAAGGGACAAGCGGGACTATGACGCCGTGCTTGCAACCCTCGAACACTCGTTTGAACCCGCGATGGATGCGCACGTGGAGGCGGCACTAATTGGAGCTCGTGATTGGGGAGATTGGGAATTTCGAAACGAGTCGTGGGCCCGAGCTCTTCAGGCTTATGGCCATGTCCGTGACGCTCTCCATCGGATCATGCAGACCCAAACCCTTCGACGGGGAAGTGAATTGTGGCTTCGGGAAACGCAAGGAGTATTTGCACGAGCCGCTTACGCGGCATCTAAGCTTGGAGATTTTGCAAGCGCTTTAACCTTTCTCGAGTTTGGAAGTGCGCGGCTGCTGACGATGCAACTTCAACTTAGCCGAGTGGCGGCTGAGACGCTGAAGGAGGAAGGCCACGCAGATTTGGGCGATGCGCTCCTTGAATGCATGGAAGAGATTGCGTTCTGTCGTCGACTAGCGGCCGAAAGCTCCTGGCTGGAAACTATAGCTGGCGCACCTCATGCCAACTATCCGATCGAGCAACTGAGGAAGGCGCAGCAAACTCTGAGTGAGGTTAGGGAAAAGATCCAACAGATTGAAGGTTTTTCTGACATCCTGGAACCTCCAGCGCTGGATGAGATCCGTGCCGGGCTTGGCGACGCCGCTGTTGTTTACGTTACAGCAACGGACGCGGGTGGACAGGCCTTGCTGATTCGCTCAAGCGGGGCGCCACCGGAGGTGCTCTGGTTGCCAGATCTCACGGGGCGCGCCTTAGAAGAGATGACCACAAAATATTGGGAGGCCTACGAAAGTTGGCTTAACGGTGTGGACGGAGGACTCGAGCAGTGGAAGACTGAACTCGATCGAGCCACTCAGCTTTTGTGGCGTTGGATCATGGGCCACATGGTGGAAGCTTTTGAGCCGGGTTCGACAGTTTACATTGTGCCAATTGGCGGACTTGCGCTCTTGCCGCTCCACGCGGCGTGGACTCCTGACCCCGAGACGCCGACTGCCCGGCTGTATGCGATGGACAAGATTTGTATCACGTACCTGCCCAACGCCAGTGCTCTCGTCGGGGCTCGATCACGAGAAGACGGGCCGCCGAGAAATATTCTTGTCGTCGAAGATCCCCAACCAGTGGAAGCCAAGTCATTGGTCTACTCGGCAATCGAGGTCGAGACAGCACTAAGCGGGTTCGCGGCTCATCACGTCCTCCGGCATGGCACTGCAACGCGTAACGCGATCCTCAATTCCCTTCCATCGTTCGCGGTAGTCCACTTCGCTTGCCACGCTAACGCTAATATCATTCAACCGCTAAAGAGCGGCCTCCTTGTAGCTTTCAGTGAGGAGATAACAGTCCAAAACCTATTGGAAATTCGTCTCGAAAATGTTCGGCTTGCGGTCCTGTCTGCTTGCGAGACTGCTATCCCGGGCCGAGAGCTTCCGGATGAAATGATAGGCCTTCCGACAGCTCTCTTGTATGCGGGGGCATCAAACATAATTGCTTCACTTTGGGCGGTTGCGGATCTCAGCACTGCGATTCTAATGGCTCGCTTTTATTGGGTCTGGCGGCATAACGGCGCCGAACCGAAGATTGCAATGAGGGCTGCCCAGCGATGGCTCAGAGATGCGACGGCTTCTGAGATAAGTCAGTTTGTGGGCGAGTCGTTCTCCGTGTTGCAAGCTCGGAACGACAACTCAGCCGAGAGTATGAGGACAGTGCTTGCCTCTTTTCCGGAAAAACAGCCGTTTGCTCATCCACACTTTTGGGCCGCCTTCACCTACGTAGGTGCGTGACTTACTGCCAGTGAGAAAATGACGGCGGCCATATAGCCCGCCCTGTGCGAACGCCTTGGGGCGGTCAAGTTGAAGATTGTGGCGCCGAGCGGCTGTCGTGGTCGGAAGCGATCGGCCCTATCTGCGCCGTCAGTGCGGGGAATTCCCATCGAAGTGACCAAGAATCAGAACGAAGTCACCGCCCTATTGATGAGCGCGCGTGAGTTCGAGGTAAACCCGACACCGAAGTAATCACAGCGCGTCCGGTGCGCGCATTGGATTAGACCTGTCTCCGTTTAGCAGTTCCTGCTCGGCGGCGTGCCAAAACTCGTCATCCTTGCCCTTAGGCATACCGGCTTCTTCCCAAAGCTTGTATGCTCGAGCGGCGATTTCCTTCTCCGTCGGTTTGGTCATTGAATGTTCCTTCTCCGCAGCGTCGCAGAGCACCCTAAGTGGCGGACGTTGAAGGCGGAAGCTCGACTCAATGTGCTCGCATGAAATAAGAGCACGAAGCCGCGTCGCCGGTGTTGTGATTTTCTTCGGAATAGCGGCACCCGCGACTGCATTAGCTAAGTCGTGAACGGGATTTTGTGAAATTTGTCACAAGGAAAAAAAATCGAAACGTTTATAGTTGGCCTAAGCTATGCTCCCGATTGGAAGTCACAACCGTATCGACCGCTGTATCCGAATGGTTTGGCAACATCTGTCGTTCGCAGAATCATACCCCCGTCCATGGTCATCACGCAATCGATCCCTGGACTTTGAAGTGCCTAGTTGTCCTTTCTGGCATCGACTACCCCAGATATACTTCGATATCTCTCGTATTTTTTGCGGTCGGAGGTTCAGATGTCGATCATCTATATCCACGGCGTCAATGTAAGAGAGCCTTCCTTCGGTGTAGAACTCCTTGGAAGTTTGAAGCGCTGGGTCCGTCCCGTTGTAGACTGGTCGGATCCCCTTGTTTATCACCCAGTGTTCTGGGGAGACATTGCTAGCGACTTTCGATGGTCGCTAAAGTCGCGCCCCCTGACTTCGATTCTTAGAATGGGCGCAGCGCCCCCGAATCCCTCTCTGGTCCGCAGCGCGCCGCTTACCCTTCAGCAAGCCGGTTCAAGTTACGAACTGTCAAATTCGGCAGGCCCCGTCATCGGAGGGCCCGCTACCCCACTCGCATCCTCCTTCGATTTATCGTCAGTTGACCCAGGGCGACGAGCGGATGTTTTGACCGATCTCTACATTGGGCTCCGAGATGCGGCGGGTTCCCCATTAACGCCGGTTGAGATGGCGCGGGTGGCTCCCGCCGCAGCCGACACCACAGAGAAGATGTGGACCGTAGGGCAGTTGCCCGATCATGAGAGGCTTATGAGCATGCTTGCGACGGTGGATGCCCAGGTGACAGGAGTGACGGCTGCGGGTTTTCAAGATTGGCTCAGCCGCGCGGACGAAATTGTGAGAAGAGCGGTGTCCGCTCCCGGGGATATCATTTCCAGTTTCCTAGCTGAATCGCGACCGGTTCTTAACGCGTTCGTTGCAAATTTCCTTGGCGACATCTTAAGTTACCTGGCCACTCGAGGGAGCAAGGGGGCTCCCGGGCCAATCCCGACACGCGTCCTGGACGGTTTTCGAAACGTGGTCCGCAAGGCCCCTGGAGAGCCAATCGTTGTCCTTACGCATTCAATGGGGGGCCAACTCCTTTTCGATGCGGTGACCACCTTCATGGATGATGACCCCGAGCTTAAAGACGTCCGCATCGCTCACTGGATTTCGTTCGGAAGCCAAGTTTCTTTTTTTGCGGAGCTCGGCCAGTTCCCGGGAATTGACATGACGACTCGGTCGCCGCGGCGCTTGAAGAAGCCTGACCGAGTCGATTCGTGGACAAATTTCTACGACCTCAACGATTTCGTAGGTTTCATTATGGAGCCGGTATTCGAAGGAGTTCAGGATCGAGAATACGACACGGGATACGGATTAGCGCTAGCCCATACAGGCTACCTCTCGCGTCCAAGCTTTTTCGCGGAAATCGCGAAGGTGTTGAAACCGTGATGCTTGAGCCTGTCATAGGCGCGCCTGGATTGTGGCGAGCCCCCGGCGTCGCAGCGAGCGAGGCGGGCGTCCACGCTCTAATCATCGGGATTAGTGCTTATCCGTACATGAGCGGCGGTACGCTGGCAGCCAGCGCTCAAAGCAACTACGGAATGGGCCAACTGTTGGTCTCCGCCAAGACGGCAGCGCAAATTTTCGATTGGGTGCTGCAGCGCGACGAGATCGCGGGACAACGGCTCCTGTCCTGCCGCGTTCTGCTCGCGCCGCAAGCTGGCGGCGAGACTTCGGCCGTCCAGGCCTTGACTCGCGGGCACTACGGTACGCCGAGCTTCGATGAATTGGCAGTTGCTATCAAGGCGTGGTCGAAGGAATTTCTGTTCGTTGACCCCGCGAAAGCGAAGCAGAATGTGAGTTTCTTCGTTTTTTCCGGCCATGGGCTTGAGCATCTGTCGTCGCCGAGCCTCGTGCCGCTGGATTTCCTTGCGGGCCCTGGGCAAGCCGGACTTCAGAACTTGATAGCAATCAACGGAATGCGCGACGCACTTAAGACCTACAACCTGGGTGCTAGTTTCTATTTTATTGATGCGTGTCGCAACGCGCCACCAGATTTGATGAAGGTCAATCCTGTCGGCGATCCTGTTTTGAAGCCGCTCGCTACGTTTTCTATAACGCCAGACGCTGTTGTTTGGCTGCAAGCGACGACGCCCGGAGCGTTTGCATATCAGCCGTCCAGTCCGGATGCGGACGGCACGTTTTTCGGGAAAGCTCTCTTGGAGGGATTAACGGGCGTTGCTCCGGATTGGCGCCCTTATCAGCTGACTAGCAACGTTAGTCAGCTGTTTTTTTCGAAACTTGAGATCTATGTCAAGAATCGCACGCCTGAACTTCTGGCGTCGATAAATCCCGCCCTTCGGCAACTTGTTAGAGCTGGCGGCGATCCTTACGAAGGTGAGATTGTTCTGGCTGAAGCTCCCAAGTCTGCCTTTTCGGCAACAACTGAGCCTCCTGTGGAGCGCAATTCGCTCCGATCGTCTAAGCCGTTTGCGCAGACGGCGCGAAAACGGGACCGCTTTGGGGCGCCCAGGCACGTCAACCAGCCAATTGAAGCCTTCCTAAAGGACGCGCCGCAGGCTCATCGAGCATTCGGACACGAGTGGATTACTGATCCTCTTATTCGATCACTGCAGATCGTTAGGACAGGACCGCCTGCAGAAGAGCCGCGACTCATGGATGTGCGCGTTCTAACGCGCCCATTGTCGACAGTTGTCGCGATGGACTTCTTGCTCCCGGAAGCTTCGTCAGAATCAACTCTTTGGATGCGCCGGTGGCCCGCCGACCAAATGGCCAAGATTTGTTACCTGCGTACCGTTCGACAACGGTACGGTGCCATTACGCTTGGAACTAGTCCTCACCACCGACGAAAGCCACGACTCAACCCTGGCAGCTTTCACCGCGGAAATTGCGCCTCTTCCAACCAGGAGAGCCCTTGACCGTTCAGCGCAGCTTTGGGGCGAGCTATGGCAGCTTGAAGAAATGGATGAGAGCCTCTCGCTGAAGCAGGGAGCTGGGCTGCTGCTTCTACCACCGTCGGTAGAAGGCGCCTTACTCCAGGGTCTTTCTCCGCTCGCCGCAACCATCGCAGGGTTCAAGCTTCGACGTGGGGGAGTGTTCGACCAATCAAGCATATGGCCGAAAAGGACAATGGAATGGCACAATCTGGTAGAGGGTGCGGTATTGTGGGCTGACGTGCTTTGGAGTCGCGCGGATCGCCGAAGTCAAGACATGGAGGAGATATGTGAAGCTCTTCTGAAGATCGATGTCTGCGGCGCACCTCGACTGAGCGCAGCGTTCGAAGCCGCCGTGAACCTGACCACGCAGGTTTCTGAAGCGTCGGCCCAAATGCTGGCTCGCCTCGAGCCCGTCGCTGCACGCTTGGCCGCTGGCATTCCCTTCAGCCGCGTCGACGGTGTGTTCATGACCTTTGGGCCTTTGCCAGCGGACATAGATCTTGGCGATTTAATAAGTCGACTGCAGAGTCCAACGCTTCGCAAAGGTGGCGGATGACGGATTTGGTAGGAAAATCAGGTCTCGGGTCGCTCCGCAATGCTTTGGCATGCGATGACTTTGCGGCTTCGCGAGCTTGGGTCAGAGAAGCCGCATCGCTCAATGCAAGTGACCTGCTACGTGCGTTTGAAGAGGAAATCCGAACCTCTCTAGATGACCTCTCTTTGGAAGCGACGGTTCGTCTACTTCGAATTAAGCTTCTATTCCAGGAATGCTCCTCATTTTTCGAAGCGGGCGACGCTGTCGAAATGCTCAAGATCTTGGAAACTGAAGCGCTCGGTCCTGCTTCAGTCGACGGCCGGGGCACAAGCGAGATCGTCACTATTTGCAACTATCGCGGTTCGATGCTTGCCGAGGCGCGTCACTTTAAAGAAGCCATTCTACACTTCAATGAAGCATTGAGAGCAGATGACGGCTTTGTCCCGGCTTACTGCAATCGCGCGCGATGCTTCTTGGAACTGGAAGACCTGCCAGCCGCCATTCATGACGCTGGCGAGATCGCCGCACGCGATCCATCCTATCTTCCGGGCCAGGAGACAGTCGAGCTTGTTGGGACGTTCGAGCATCTCAGAGCTACAAGACGCGAATCCATTGCCACCCTTGCGCACGTGCAAGGGCTGACGGAGCTGATGCGGCAATACGACCGGCCACTCGCGTCTACAAGGGAGATGATGCGCAGAAGGCCTAGAACTCTTACTAGTGAGAAAATCCAAGAGGCGGCGAAATCCGCTTCCGATTGGAACCATGAGGGGGTAGTCGCAGGCCGTCAAGGCAAGTATCGGGAAGCGGTCGAAATGTTCGGTCGTGCGATCGAGCGCGCGCCCACATTTGCCGACGCTTGGTACAACAGAGGTAAGACGTATCGTCTTTGTGGTCAGCCAGAGGAAGCGATAAGTGACTTTGCGCGAGCGGTCAAAATCGATCCGGCCCACGATGATGCTCTTCTGCTGATGGAGGAGACAGAAGAAGAAACTCAGGCTGAACAGCAATCCGGCTGGCCGAAATTAACCCGCGACGCGGTAGTGCCGTCTGTATGGTCCTCTGAGGAGCGAACTTCCAAAGTAGACATGGGGGTAGTTTTACACGAGGTGCCCAAGGACGCTGACCCAATCGGCAGAGTGGCGGCTTGTGCCTCTCATCTAGTGGATTTCAGTCGCAGGTTGTTGGCAATTGGGTCGCCATCTGCATTGCGCCAATTGGATGAAGAATCGCAGATAAGACTTTCCGTAGATTCGATCAACAGGGGCGATGCCAGCCGTAAGAGCGAAAACTGGGATGATGCACAGTCACTCTATCGTCTCGCGTTGCGTCTGTTGATGGCCGGGCAATCAGAACGTGGACCAAGAATCGTAGCCTTAAATGGGCTTGGTATCGTCTATCGAATGAAAGCGAAGGCGCTTCTGAGGGCTGACTTGATTAGCGTTCGCGAGAGCACGAGGTCATTGAAGAGAGGAATTGTAGTTCCAGAGCTAGTATTCAATGCGATGTCTGCAGGCGCTCTTCGGCTCGCTTGGCAAGCGAAGGCCTGTCATATACTCGCGCTGGATTTGGCAATCGAAACGAGTAACATTGCCAGCCAAGCCAACCAAGTTGCAAATGTTGCGACAGTTGATGAGGTGCTCGGAAATGTGGATTCCGCGTGGCGCTATTTGCGCTGGGCAAAGCAGGTCCACGAAGTCCTCGGGCGGGCCGCTTCCATAGCCGTGGATGACCAGATGCTTTCTTCCATCGACCGAAAGCTGGGCCGCGCAACAATGTCGGAGCCGCACACTTGAGCGATGATGCAGGAAATTCGAAGGGCACACCTGGGCTTGCACCGGGAGTTCTAGATTTGATCGATGCTGCTCGACTGCTAGAATTGGCTGGGGCCACTACGCCAAGCGGTGCGCAAGCATTTTTTCAAGTTATCGCTGGGTATCTCGATGGAGGCCGTTTGATCGAAGCTGAGCGGATACTTGGAGAGCTCAAAGCAGCGCATGGATTTTCGTCGGATCCAGAGCTTCGAGCCGACCTAGCTTATTGGCAAGGCGAGATAGACCAGCGAGCCAACCGCCGCGACTCCGCCGCCAAATCCTTTTCAGAGGCAGCGGAATCTACGCAAGACCCGCTAAAGAAATCTCAGGCTCTTGTGAACGCAGGTCTTGCCCGATTGATCGAAGGAAAGCTCGGCTTCGCCGAAGAAAGCTTTGAGCAGGCGCGCGCAATAGCGCGCGAATCAGGAAACACCCAGGGAGTACTTCATGCCTTGCTGGGGCTTGCCAAACTGGAGCTCGGACGTAGAGATCTCGAGCGCGCTCTTCAGGTGCTAGAAGAGGCTCGGAAGTTGAGCGCTGATCGCTTGTCGGGAGTGGAGCAGGCGCAGGTATTGATGGAAATCGGTATTGTCCTCGCAGTTGCTAACCTGCCTGATGCGGCAGAGAAGTCGTATTCGGCCGCGCGTGAAGCAGTTCGGACGTGGCCTGCCGATTTGCGGGAGCCTGACTTGGTCCCGCGCCTGCTCGAGGCTCTCGCTAGCAATGAACGAGCACTGGAGGGCCGACGCGGGAAGTTTTCCGAAGCAAGCCAGAAGGCCGCCTCCTCTTCTACCGTTATGGCCCTGGAAGGATTTCCTCGGGTCAACCCGAATCGGTTCGAAATCGCGGACGACCTGATAATCGAGGCCGTCCGCGAACTTCGGCAAGGACACGTGGAAAGGGGGTTGTCGCGAGCGCTAGACGCAATTGACGAGGGACGGGCCGCGAACTTTCGTGAAGGTGTGTTCAGGGGGCAATGCCTCGTCAGCCAAGCGCTGGCAGCACAAGGATATTATGAGCCAGCACTGCGCTTTGCGCTAGCCGCTGTTGCCGACCTTGAGGCGCTGAGAGGAGAAGAGACGAGCGAAGCTACGAAGATTGGCTTCGTTGCTGGGCGAACTGAGATATATGGCTTTGCGGTCGACCTCGGTCGAATCGTGGCAGATCTGCAATGTGACAACAGCTTTCTTCAGCAATCGTTGGAGCTGGTCGAGCGTGCAAAGTCGCGCACGCTTATTGAACTGCTTGCGCGTACAGACCTAAGGCCGCCCGAGAGCCTTCCAGCGGAGCTGGCCGCCCGGGAGTCTTACTTGCTCGGCAAGCAGCGAGACTTAACTCGGCCAGCCGCCGATGCGTCTGTGAAGATACTTGGCGCTCCCACCACGCTCTCGGCATGCATGTCTGAGCTCGATGAAATTTGGTTAACTATGGAGCAATACGCACCTGAGTATGTGGCGCTTAGGCGAGGAACGCCCCTCGTCTATGCCGACTGCCGTGATCTATTGCACGAACTGTCAGATACTCGGCAGCATTTAAATTAGTGAGCTACGCAGGGAGGCGGGTAACGATGCACACGCTCATCCTCGATTACATGATCTCAACCACTTGGATCCACGTCTTCGGGATTTCAACTCGGTTTGAAAATGTTCGTGCCGTCTCCTACCCCCTCGATCCGAACAAGGGGGCGCCCGCGCTTAACCTGCATCGAGTATGCGATGCTGATAGCTTCACTGCTGTAGAGTCGGAATGGCGAGAATGGGATTTCCTCGTCTCCATGGCAGAGACATGGAGCGAAGAGGGTGACCTCATCTATCTTTTGCCACACGGATTCCTTCATGGCTTACCTCTACATCTGTTGCAGGTGGCCGGCCGCATGCTGATTGAGCGGAATACGGTCGCCTACGCTCCGAGCCTTTCAACGCTTCGATTATGCCAGCGCCGTAAGGAAGTTTCCAAGTCGCCCGCGAGAAAAGTTGTGGTGTTCGGCGACTCTCGCGGGGACCTGCCGAGCGCAAGCGCGGAAGCTGTCGAAATTGCGCGCCTCCTCGGAGTGAACCCGATGCTTGGCAACAGGGTGACTCAAGAGGAAGTCGAAAGCGCCGCAGTAGGCGCCTCCATCGTTCATTTCGCAGGCCATGGCGTACTCGGGGCGACCGACCCGTTGGACGCAGGTATTGCCCTTGCAGAGGGCAAGACACTAACTGCAAGGCGAATATTTGAAGTTGGACGATTTGGATCTGGCTTGGTGGTTCTGAGCGGCTGCGAAACCGGTGTCAACGAGTTGAAGCAAGGAGACGAATTGATTGGTCTCACGCGAGCTCTGTTCTACGCTGGTGCTTCCAGCTTAGTCGCAAGTCTCTGGCGGGTTGAAGATCGCGCCACTGCATTCTTGATGAGCGAATTCTACAGCATCATCGATGCAATACCCGAGTCATCAATCTCGAACGCACTTCGCCAAGCTGCACTCAAGACCCGAGCAAACAAGGAGTGGGCTTCTGCGTTTTTCTGGGGCCCATTTGTCCTGATAGGCAGTTCATCTCTCAATTAACATCGAGGGTGCGCTGTCGGCGAGCGTTATGCTCTTGTATCGATCGCGGCCCGCGATGAGACGACCCAGCCCAGGTGAAGATTTCAACATACCCCGTTCGGAATGTTCGCCACCGAAGCCATCGAGAAGAGTACAGCCCTGCTCAGATCTTAAACCTGTTCCATCCGCCTGCTTGCGCTTGGGCGAGCATGCCCCTCGCTCGTTCGCTTCGCGGAGCAAGCCTCACAGCTGTTTGAAGATCGGCTATAGCCTTAGAATCTCGGCCTGTCTTTGCGTATAAGATCGCGCGATTCATGTAGACGGCAACGAATTCTGGAACTAGTTGTAAAGTTTGGTCAAACGCCACCTCCGCCTCTCGGAGCATTCCAGCCCTTGAAAGTCGCAAGGCTTGCTGATGCTTGGCGTTGGCCTGAACCGTTTTCTCGAGCAATGAACGCACATACTGTGGGGGAAGGCTTGCAATCTGCTGTAGCATCCTGATTTCAGGCTCTTGCTCAGGATATTGATTCAGAGCTTCCTCGATTTGTCCCCGCCCAACCAGATCCGCCAACTTGCTTACTGCGTCATTTGACTGATTGGTCATAACCACAATCCTTTGTCAAATTTCAAACCGGTCGCAATTCTGGTGAATAAACCTATCACAGGTTGTGACGCCGGGTAAGGCCCTGCTTACGGACGAGTGACCCTGAGATCACCCAGTTAGGGACGTCTCACGGGATGGTTCTGCTCTAAAGCGGCCGCGTCGTACGGCCGGTTTTGTATAGAGGGGCGTCAAACACAACCGCTATTTCTGTTTTCGAGCGCTTGCCGGCTGTGACAGAAGATTTGTTCTATACCCGTGGCAGGCTTTAGCTCAGGAGTGCGGAGCTTAATCGGTGCGGGGCTCCTGCTCTTATGCGCGCGGGCGCGTCTTCGAGATCGCTCGCCAAGAACCGCCGTCGGGGGCATCATCGGAAGTGGCGCTAGCTGAGCTTCACGATGTGCTGGACTCGATTGGCGATGCCTGCCCGAAGACCTAGTCTAACGCTGCAGCTTGGGGGGTCGGCGACCGAGATCGAATGGCGAAAGCAGGGTTTCGAGGGATCGCGTCAGCTACCTGCTGAACGGTGCTGGTTTCTTTCACCAGGCTCACAGGGCGCTTGGCATTGCCACGCTCTCCTCGAGATCCTAGCGTTGGAACTAACCGACCGCCGTCGCTTGACATCCTACTCGAGCAGGCTCGCAAAAGACGATGCGAGTGTGTGTGGGCCGAGCAGTCGCCGTTCGACCTCGGAGACGCGCTCAAGTGGCGCGGCTACCGTTGGAGCGACGGAAACGATGGGAGGCCAGGGTCAGCCACGCCGGCAGATTCGCGTACCCCGCTGCGCGAGCCGCCGTCCCGATCCTGATCGCAGGCTCTGATCACGAGCGGCGAGCTTCGTTCACGCTGTTGTCGATCGCGGTCAAGGAGCTCTCGCCGCAGCAGACCGTGGCCGGCTTTCTGCCATCCGAGCGCGTTCCCTACGTGCCGGAGATCACGACCGATCATTCCGAATTCACCGCGATCGGCCGAGGCCAGTCCTTGAAGATCGTAGTCGCCTTAAGCCGTTTCATCCGCGCGGCCGACGGTCGCGACAAGAACACGACGCTCGAAAAATTGAACCCCTGGCAATCCCTGCTCAAGTTTTCGATACGCGTCGGCGCTCCGCGCGCCCGCATCGAGCTGCCCACCGAAAGCATCCTCGAGCTGGCAACCGGAGCCGATGGCGCGACGGCGACGTTCGTCGTCGTTCCGACGGAAGAGGGTGCGCTGCCGGTGACGGTGGATTTTCCTGCTGAAGGGCAACCGGTTCGCACGCCGCACGCTCGAATTCGCCGCGAAGTGACGCCAGCCACGGGCCCGCCGGGTTTCCACGGGCCTCAAGGTAGCGCACTCGGGTCGCCGCGCGGTGTTGCCGCATCCGGCCCCGCACCGGTCCCGCGCAATCTATATTGATTTCCCGCTCAGGGTGCGTCATCATTGTGCGGTCGGCCTCACAGCGCCGGTTGCCATTAGCAACACTCGACGTGGCCGGCCCGAGGTCGACGACACGATCTGAGATTTCATTAGGAGGTTGCAATGGCCGACGAGACGAAGCGGTGGTGCTTTGCTTGGTTCAAGGACAAGGCGCCAACCGACGGCAACGAAAGAGCGGCGCTCGTCAAGGACAGCAAATGGCAAAAAGGCGATGAGATAAGAATCAGCTTCCTTGACGGAACGGACGAACAAAAGGCTCTGGTCAGAAGGTTCGCGGCGGAGTGGATTGCCCCCGGCATGGCCGACTTGACCTTCTCGTGGGTACCCACCGGTGGCGACATCCGGATCTCGTTCAAGTACGAAGGATCCTGGTCCGTCATCGGAACGACCTGCCGGCAGGTCCCGAAAGGCGAGCCGACCATGAACTTCGGGTGGCTCACGCCCGGCATCTCCGACGACGAGGCGCGTGCGGTGATTCTCCACGAGTTCGGTCACGCGCTCGGACTGATCCACGAGCACCAAAATCCGGATCAGCCGATCAAGTGGAACAAGCCCGCGGTCATCGCGGATTTGTCGGGCCCGCCCAACAACTGGGACGAAGCGACGATCGAGCACAACATGTTCGAGACCTATCCCCCCAACGAGATCGCGGGAACTAAGCTCGATAAGAACTCCATCATGATGTATCCTATCCCGGAATCCTGGACGATCGGGGGCTTCTCGGTAGGCTTCAACTCGAAGCTATCCGAGGAGGACAAGAGGTTTATCAAGAAGCAATACTGATGCCCTTGGCCGACCGAGCACTCGTGGTGGGGATCGACAGATACCCAGCGATCTCCGCGCTTGCCGGCGCGGAGAACGACGCCAAGGCATTCCATGCCTGGGTGACGTCGGTCGGCCAAGTCGACACCAAGTACGCGCTGTTGCTGACCAGCTCTTCTTTCACCGCGTCAGCCAATGCCGACGATGAGCGGCCTGCGAAAGAGCAGATCGAGCGCTTCTTCACGGATATCGACAACGCAGCCGAAGCGAACAATCAAGCCGCATCGGGACATCAAGCCGGCCGCCGCCTCTGGATGTTCTTCTCCGGTCACGGGTTCTCGCCGTCGTTGGACAGGTCGGCCGTTCTGATGGCAAACGCCAGCCTGAAACGCGTCCACAGCATCGCCGCAATGCTATGGGCCAACAGGTTCTACGAAGGCGGATGGTTCGACGAAGTGATCCTTTTTCAGGACGCATGCCGCACGTCGATCCCGGACGTCGATTTGACCCCTCCCTTTCTCCGCAAGAAGCAAGCCTCGCTCGGCCAGACCCGCCGCCGCTTCTACGCGTTTTCGGCGAAGGACCGCCTAATCTCCAAGGAAAAGCCGTTCGAGAACGGCATGCACGGCGTATTTTCCGCCACCCTGATGCAAGGACTCGGTGGGGATGCCCGGGATCCGAAGACGGGCGCGATCACCACGGCGCAGCTGAAGTTGTTCCTGCAGGACAACATGAAAAAGCTGCTTTCCGACGAAGAACTAGACGACGACGAGGTGGCCAAGTGCCCTGAAGTATACGATCCCGACCCTTTCGACATCCTTGCAGCACCACCGGGCTGGAACGCAGCGGCCGCCTTCCCCGTCGCGATCGCAGTCGCCAATCCCAACTCCAAGATTTGGATCGAAGGTGCGGGCTTCGCCACGGTCGCGTCGGTCGATCAGGCACCGCCGGTGTGGTCGCTGACTTTGCCACGAGGCTTCTACAGGGTAAGATACGGCGCAGCGGAACAGACATTCGAGGTGACGGGGGCTT
The DNA here is from genome assembly GCF_023100665.1 of Bradyrhizobium sp. CW1. Taxonomy (NCBI): domain Bacteria; kingdom Pseudomonadati; phylum Pseudomonadota; class Alphaproteobacteria; order Hyphomicrobiales; family Nitrobacteraceae; genus Bradyrhizobium; species Bradyrhizobium sp. CW1. The sequence continues at coordinate 7,072,290 of NZ_CP064684.1, read as the reverse complement.
TGAAGGCAGACGGCAGCCCGGTGATTAAAGATGTCTCCATCTAGCGACCCGCCGAAGCTCAACACGCTCGTCGTCGAAGCTTCGGCTCCGGCAGAGATCTCCGTGCTCGACGGCAGCGCGAACACGGTCGCGCGTTCGGTAGGGCGTCTGAGCAAGGAGCTGCCTTCCGACATCTACAAGGTCCGAATTCGCGTCGGGCCCACGGTCGAGGAGAAGATCGTCGCGCTCGACAGAGATCAGGAACTCAGGATCGACGCGTCGCCGGACCTCTACTCGCCGATCCCGCTCGCAAACACGAGCCGCTCGCACGGCAACCATCAGGAGATGGCGCGTCGGGTCAGCGAGACCTTCACGCAGACCCTCGGAAAGGGAGCGTCGGTACTGGTTGTCGCACGCGTCTGGTCGCGCCTCGGCCATTCGGCCCCCATCAACCCGGCGGAAGGCCTGACGTTCAGCAGCGAGTCCTCGAGCTTCAAGTTGGACCTCGGCAAACTCGCCGAGCGGGAGTTCGACGGCGATCCGATAGCGGCCTGGTCGGCCGAGGTCGCTCCGGGGTCGTACCGACTGCAGCGCGCCGGCGTCACGCGGACGATCATCGCCACAAGCAACCAGCAGACACAGGCGTTCCTGCTGCAACGGAGCGCGTCGAGCCAAGGGGCGCAAGACAAGGCGAAGCTCGACATCGGGGACGCGGCGATTTCGATCTCGCCCCGACAGTCGTTCGATCCGAACAGCGAGCAGACCTGGTTGGCTGAAGTCGCGCGCTATGCGCTCACCCAGAAGAGGAAGATCCTGTCGCCGGACGTGCTCGATCAGATCCTGCGCGCCAAGTTCGACGCCCCCATGCTCGGTCTTCTGGGCGCGCATCTTCTGCTTCGCGACGAGCCGGACAACGTCGCGGATTTTGAAACGGTGACCGGAAATCTTCTCAACATTCTGGGTAGCGACCATCCGGACGTGCGGGCGCTCTTTCTTGCGCGCGCGACGCCTTCGCCGATGGTGCCTCGTCACATCGCGTCTCCGCCCATGCTGCGCGCGAGCTGGGATCTTGCCGTGGCCCACAGCCTAGTGGAGAAGGACGTCTTTCCCGAGGAGTCGGAGGCTGGTCGGCTGTCGGCCCTCGTGCTGCCCGGCAGCCCCTGGCTTCTGTGGAAGGGATCGGCCACCGTCGAAGGGACGACGGCCGCCGACAAAAGGCTGGAGGAAACGCTGCAGGATTTCTTCGCGGCGCGATCTCGCGCGGACATCGCGAGGTCGAACGCCGCCAATCCCTTCCGCTCTCGATTGAATTCGACCTTCAGAACGCTTGCCCACGGTCTAGATGTGGTTCGCGGTACAGCGTCGACCGTTCGGAATTCGATGCCGGAATTGAGTCTGGACGAAAAGGGAGAACTGACCAAGGTGCTCGGCATTCCCGCGTCGAAACTCGACACGATGCTACGAAAGCTCTTTCCCTGAAGGGGCCCCTCCACGAGATCACCGGCGACGGATGGGCCCTGTCCTTCCAGCGACGCGTAGGTCAGGGACTGGACGCCAACCGCGGCGCGATCCTGGTCCATGTCCTGAACGAAAGCAGCGACGAGACGGACGTCCTTGCGCCTTTGGCGGCGGGCGAGGATGTCTGGATAGCCCTGCAGCTGTCGGATTCGGTACAAGCGCGGGGAAGCGCTTGCGATGGCCGCCGACTGCGCATCGCGACCCGCGAGCTGCCGTCGCTGCGGCTGCTCGTGGTCGATGGCGTCGAAGATGAGGCAGGAGTCAGTCCGCTCAATTCGTTCGGTGTAGCGACGACGCCGGCCGATATCTCCTGGCAGATGGAATTCGCGATCGAGCGCCCCGACTCGATCCACCGCCTGCGTACGCAGTTCGTCAGCGGATTGCTTTACAGCGAGCTCAGCGGTCTTCCGATGCCCTCGGGCAGTCGAGCGACAGACGGCTTCAGCGGAAGGCGACTGCCGTGATGCGCATCAAGAGCGACGATATCCCAGCGTCCTGAACGTCCGCTCCGGGCCTACCGTGCAACGACCGTCCAAAGTGTCGCGAAGGCGATCGGTATAACGATTATCGATTTCGAGGCTGATGGAAATCGATGGATCGCCGGACAGGATCTTGATGCTGGGAATGGACCTGACCATCTCATGGATGTTGTGACGCGCGCCTTGCGAATTGGCGACCATCAGATCCGAGCTGAGACAAACGATAAGTTTCTCTTTCATAGAAACCTCCAACCCGCCTTCAAGCTAACCGATTCTCCTAAAAGGGCCTTAACGCCCTCTTGCAGCAGCGAAGGGGGAGCCGGATCCCTCACTCAAACGGTCGAACCCTACCGATCGGCACATCTTCAAGAACGCTCTTCTCGCATACCGGGTTCGATCTTCGGAGCGAGCCATCCTTAAATACGCCTCGTCCTGCCCAAGCGCAACCGCGAGGGTGCCGCAGGCCAGCGGCGCTGCGAACGAAGTACCTGACACTGCTGCATGAATCCGATTGTTGCGCTGCACGAGGATGCCGACTCCAGGGGCGATCGCATCGACTTCCGATCCACAGGTATTATTGCACCACAAATAGATCTCGTCCCCGGAGGGAGACGTGCCGATGGAATTGCTGTTCGTCCGGTCGTAGGCCACCAACGTACCGGGCTCTCCCCATTCCGATCGCCCGAAAGCGGAAACAGCGATGCAGCTTTCGTGTCGTGCCGGGAAATAGACCCGCTGTTCGTTCGGGTCGTTGCCCGAAGCGGCGATGATCGTGACCCCCAATCGGCTGGCGGCTTCGATCGCCGCAAGCACTCCTTCGTCTTCGAATGGTTCACCCCAACTGAGATTGATCAGATCCACACCGGCTCTGACCAGCAGATTGATCGCGACCTGGGCGCGCAGCGAACTGATAGTCTCCCGATCGTCGTCGTGCGACGCATCGGCAAAGAATATCTCGGCCCCGGGCGCCACCGACATCCATCGTCTTGCCCGTTCGCTGCGGTCCCCAAGGACCCGACAGACGATCTCTCCATGGCCGGCCCCGTCGTAATCGTCTTCCTCCCGTTGCTTGGCCCCCACCACCTCCCGAACGTGCTGGATGCCTTCAGCCTTGCCGAAACCGGTATCCACCACTCCGATCTTAATGTTAGCCCCGCGGTTAAAATCGCCCGTGTCGATACCCAGGCATTCCAGCCACCAGGCCGGTTCTTCGACATCGGGCAGCCGTATCATCGTGATCGAGCCGCAATCCTCGATGTCCTCCGAGTAGGCCGACCAAAAGCCGACGGCCCGGACCAGAAGGCACTCGAATGTCGCGAACGGCGGCACCTTGAAAGACACCATTCCGCTGTGGTCCGACATGCCCGTAAGATCGATCGCATGACCGCCGGCAGGGGTGATCCGGAGAAAGACTTCCGCGGCTACTCCGTTGCCATTCTCGTCCTCGACGGCGAAGTCTATCTCATCGTCAGCCATGCTGGGCGCTCCTGATAAGCACGAGAATGCCGTCGGCTTCCGAAAAAAGAAAGGCCCTCGTACATCACTGCGCAGAGATCACCCGCTATTCACCCATGTTGCGCAACAGCAAGAGTTTAAGCCTTCGCGAGGTAGCGCCAGATCGTTCGCTGGAGAGATTCTCAACGGCTGAAATGATGATCATTCGCAACTCACCACCGTCGATCGCCCGGAGGCGGTGAAGAGCCAGAGGGGGATTCATGCGCTCTGTCTTCCTCTTCCACGACTGCCTTCCCCTCATCGAAACAACACTAACCGCACGGCGCGGCGACCGTTCTCGGAAATCCTGCTCGCGCTTCGTCGCCAAACAATGTGCAAAGTCGGCGCGATCCGCGCCGACGTCGCACATCCACTAGGAAGCACGTACGGTGTTCAGAAATCTTCCCACTTCCAATTTGAGGCGTTGCTGGGTTAGACTTGGTCGCTGGCATGTATCACGCCGATTTTGGCGGTGTCGTTCACTCTGCTTTCGATCGTCAGCCTGCTTTGAGCTCGAATTCGCGCGCGCGATATTGTTGCCGGCGCCTGACGCCGCGCGATCACAGCTTATCCGCGCTCCACACGTCCCATAACGCACTGGTTGGGATCGCCGTCTTCGGTTGCAGCGGCGGTGACGGAAGCAGATCTGAATATCGTATTCGCCAGCCTTTTCTTGCGGGCATTGACGATCTGCTTGCCGACCGCGTTTGTGTGAAGCCCCTTCGTGGCAACGAAATCTTTTACCAAGTTGACCGTTTGCGCCGGGATGCGTACCTCGGCCCCCCTATTCTTGACTATTCTGGTAAACGCCGTGAGTTTGTCGTGGCTCGCGATCATCTTAAAGACCTTGATCACGTCGTGAAGTGCCATCACGACCGAAGCATTTTCCGGAACATACTGAGGGGTGACTGGTTCGACTGGTTTGGCCTTTCGCTTCGGAGATGAAGCCCTCGTCTTTTTCGCTTCGCTCTTGGTCGTTTTCGACATGGTGATACTCCTCTACCTTGCGACAACGATGTTGGTTCGGAATAGGTTGAGCGTGAGGGCCTGATTGACTGCGTCGGCGGCGATCGCCTCTGCGGACGTCCTCGGGCGAGCGCTGATGAGCAGCAGGCTCGGAAACGCTGGGTATGCTCGAACTTGTCCAAGGGAGCGCAATCCAGGCTTGGTCACGGCGACGCCCATGGTGATCTTGTGCAGATCCGTTCGGATAACCTCCCCAGTGAACGACGCGTCCACAACTTGCAGGCCCGGGGTGACCTGCGTGAACAGTAGTGACGGCGTGACACCGCCGCTGACCATGGTCTGGAATTCGAGCGCATCGACCAGAGTTGGGGGACCCTTCGGCTCTTCCTTTGGTCCTCCAAGGTTATCAAAGATAGACATATTGATGAAATCGGCCAGGAAGCCTTTCACGCCGATATTGCCGGTGATCGGGTAGATGTAGTCCGGCGGAACGAGATGAGTGTAGTTGCGTCCGATCGACTCCCCGCTGCAGTAGTGTTCGGGCAGCTTTAGAAGTCCGCCGAAATTATCGGTGAGCGTGAAGAGGCGTTGGTTCTTGCGGGAGCGGTCGGCCTCGCCCTTCAGGCCAAATTTCAGATTCGAGTCCGTGAACGGCTTGAGAAGATTCAATTCCGCACGGAGATTATTTGCCTCGGTCATCTCGAGGTCGAACGTGTAGGCAACGCCCGCCGTGTAGAACGTATCCACGACATCCTTGACATGGCCGTGGAAGAGCTTCGGCTCAAAATGACCGATCGGGCGGCGTCTATCTTTGAACTCCCACCCGATGGCGTGGGCTTGAGGATCGACACGGCGATTCTTCAGGTTTTCGTCCGCCGTTAGCCAGCCGAGCGTGAGGTCGATGATGGCTTGCCGCGTTTCGCAGCGGATCTGCTTCACGATAGTTGGCGTTGTGACCCCGGATACGTGTTCGGGTAGCGGTCGAATTGCACATCCGGCGACAAAAACGGCCGCTGTAAGCGGCAAGATCCGCAAAAGCACGGCGCTCTCCCGAGGAATGGCTCTGTTGCTATAAACTGAATTACTTGGTGAGACTGCATCAATAGCGATTGCGAGTCTGTAGCTGGCACGCAACAGTTGTTGCGCAATTCGTCAGCAATCGCAACCGCGGAGCCGCGTCGAGGCCGACATTCGAATGTCGATAGCTTTAAACTTTGCAAAAGCTGGGCAGGGCGGTTGCCTCGATACCGTACAGCACCGATCTCGGCACCATTCATCCGCCCGCCCCGCGGCTGCCTTCCATCTGCACGCATGCGTGGAGACGCAGTTTTTCGCGCCTCTTGTTGATGAAGTTCAAGAGGCTGGCCGCCGCTCGATCGTCGGAAAGTGCGCGATGGTGATCTCCGAGATGGTGATCTCCGAGAGGGATGTCTAGATCGTGCAGAGTTTGCCGAAACCGTACGATTGTCCCGGGATTTAGCGACGCATTCCGATGCGAGTGCACAGTTTAGGAAACCGTCGTCCGATGCCTGACATGAGCGATACGAATCAAATCAAACCGCCGCAAAAGATCATCCATGGATATGGATGCCTTCTACGCATCTGTCGAGCAGCGCAACGATCCGGATCTCAGCGGCAAGCCGGTCGCGGTCGGTAGATTTTGCGAGCGCGGCATGGTGGCCGCAGCCAGCTACGAAGCGCGCAAGTTCAGCGTCCGCGTGCCGTCGGTCACCGCGGAGCGGCATGTCCGGACTTCATCTCGTGAAGCCGCGCTTCGAGGATCGCCCACGTCTCGAGTTACTTCTCTTCAATCCTCATTAGAAACTCTCCCAAATCAAAAATCTCCGAGAACTTGCCTAAACGTTGCGCGCCGAATCCCGCCCTCGTTGCCAAAGCAATCCGAACTTTTCCAAGTCCACCTCGAGCGTGTCGGTAGCCATGTCTGACTGCGTACAACGTTCGTGGCGGCGGCGCTCCTGCTGCCTCGCCTGCTCGACCGGTTTCCCGACCGCAGTCATGCTCCCATCGGCGGGAATGCTGGCCGCCTTCGGATCGGTCATGACCCTGTCCGGAGGCGACGGACGCCTCTGGTACGCGCTTCTGCCGACGTGGACGCTTCTCGGGATCGGCTACTCGGCGGTCCTGACGCCCTCCGGGCGCCTGCTGCGCCGCTCGGCAGCCGCCGCGGACAGACCGGCCCTGTTCGCAGCCCAATTCGCGCTCTCCCACGTCTGCTGGTCGATCGCGTAGGATTGTCCCTGTACTGCTCTAACCATCGCTCATATGAAACCGCCGCAAGTTGATGCGCGTCACGCTCCGTAAGAGCTTTCGGTCCAGCCCGCAGATTGGCCCAGCGAGCTTCGAGCTCCGCGAGTGCCTTCGCGTGCCGCACTTTGGCCTCGGCGGGATCGCGGGTCTGGAGACTTACTTTCTCGGGCCGCACGGATATCTTGCGGTGCTTGACACTGCGGATGGTGCGTGAACTATGGTCCCATGTCGCCCTCCGAGCGGGCGCGGCTGGTCTCCGACACGCTCCGCCGCGACACAATAAATGCCGCGAAGCGAGAGTCAGCCAACCGGCCCTGGTATCCCGGTCCGCCAAGTCGCCCGGTTTATGGACGCCATGGCGAGGATTTCGCGAGGATGGCCGCGGCCTCTTTGGGCAAACACGATGCGCTTCGGACGAAGTGAGCCGGGGGCCGTCATGCCAAACTGCTCCTCCAGCCTAGTTTTGCTGCCCGTCAGTGCGCGAGGTTCGCCGGAGACCACAAGGTCGACACGAGCACATTGGAGTGGTACAAGCGCCAGACTTATTGCGGAGTTAAGTATCTGTTTTTGCCGATTTTTGGCGGATTGAGTGCCAGTCCTTTCCTGGGCACCACACCATATCCAAGCGATTGAAATCGCTAATTTGCAGGGAATTTGAGCCGCTGACCGGTACACAGAACCGGGACACAGCGACGATGAACTATCGAATGGCTTATCTATCGAAAGACAACGACTCCTCGTTCTGGAGCTTCAGGACGCGCACGCCCTCCGATATTCTGCGCGCCCTGGATAATGACCGAGCACTGCTGACGTTCGAGCAGTGCATGGGCAGCCCCGCGTTCGTCGTGAGTGCCCGTATTGGCGCTGAGGTGAAATTCTCACTTAAGACGCGCGAAGTCGCAATCGCCGAAATACGGAAGAACCAAGCTGGCGTCGCACTCGCGAAGCTCTGGGCGGCACGCAGACACTGCCGAGCCCGCTAACGCACAAGCAGATCATAGGGCTGGCTGGTCTGGTTCACGAGCCGTGGGTTGAGCAGTTTGAACAGCAGCCGGGTGAGCGGGCCGCCTGGGTTGCGCACAAGGCGCTCAAGCTGGATTGATGACGGGCGGGATGCCGGGGCAAGCCACATGAACGATGCCTATCGCGCCGCCTTCTTCGTGCAACTCGGGCTGCCGTCCCTCATTGGATTGCACCGCCACCTCAATGGTGCCTGACGAACCGCGGTAAGGGGAAGCCGTGAGGCTTCCTCCTACCCGATTGCCTGGTTATGAGTGGGATCATTCATTTTGACGTCATTGCGGGACGCCGGGTTCTTGCGTCGCATCTATTATTATTCGGCGAGGCATGAGGCCGGTGCTGTTAATCCTATCTGTCTATTGAAGGCTTTGGCGTCGTGTTGGTGCGGGTGGGTAGTACCGGATACTCGATCTTAGGTAGCCGCCCGGTAAGCGAATTCAGAAACGCGACAATATCGTTTTCTTCCCCATCGCTAAGCTTGGCGCCGAGCTGGATTTCACTCATCAGGGCAACAGCTTGCTTCAGGCTCCAAACCTGGCCCGAATGGAAGTAAGGGGCTCGCAAAGCAACGTTCCGCAACGGCGCCGCGCGGAAGACATATTCGTCGCCGACCGCCTTGGTGACCGCGAATCGGCCCTTATCGGCTTGCGGAAGCAGGGTTGCGTCCGGCTTCTTCATCACGCCGAACTGGAAGTAGGCCTGTCCACCGACATTGATTCCATTGTGGCAAGAGGAGCATCCCTTCTCCATAAACAGCGCCAACCCTGACTTCTGCTGATCATCGAGAGCATGTGTATTGCCCTCCAAATACTGATCGAACGGGGCCGCAGGTGTGATGAGAGTGGCTTCAAAAGCCTCGATTGCCTTCGCAAAGTTTTCAAAGCTGACCGGTCTCGCCTCGTTCGGGAAAGCATTTTTGAACAAGACGACATAACTGGCCATTGAGTTCAAGGTGTCGAGCACATGATCCGGAGTCGCATTCATTTCGGCACTCGCCTGCACAGGGCCAGTTGCTTGCGCCTTGAGGTCCGCTGCGCGTCCGTCCCAGAATTGCGCCGAATTGAACACCGCGTTGTAGACGGTTGGGGCCCGACGTAGGCCGACCTTCCAGCCGTGACCGACTGAGGTCGGACCGGCATCGACTCCGCCGCTGCCGAGATTGTGGCACGTATTGCAGCTAATGATCTCGCTTGCCGATAGCCGCGGATCGAAGAACAGAATTTTGCCAAGCTCGACCTTTTCATGCGTGACTGGATTGTCCTTTACCGCAGGAATGATTGAGGGGATCGGATGGAAGATCTGCCTGGCGGTTCTCATCAGATCATCGTCCGCGCTAGCTCCTGACGACATCAACAGGCCAATCGCCAAAACAGATGCTTCAGCCACAAGCCGAAGCTCCCGGATCGATTTGTTCATACACCCGCCTCATCAGTTCTGATTGATACGAAGGAAACAGTCGAAAGCGATGCCACACTCTGTTCCCTCAACGGGCCGGCGCAGCATGCACCGGCCCCTGTGAAGCGAGGCTGCATCAAATGTTCGATTTCGAGGTGCTCGCTGCCGGCGTTCGCCCAAGAGGCTTTAAGCCGTTATTTGATTCGCGAATTCGCTTTGAGCTTAGATCACGACCTTGGTAGATCAGACTAGCGCCGCAACCTTCGGAATGATGGCCGATCTGACAACAATAAGCGTGCCGAAAAAGGATAATCTGTCCGGTGGCCGCATCGGTTCTCCATTGAGCGATTGGGTGGCCAATACGCTCCAGCGAAGTTGATCTATCCGTGTTGCACCGCTGGTCGCGCTCAGCGCTCACGGTGTCGCTGGACAATAGCAACCCCCATGCCAGTCTTGCATCTGACATGCAAGCTGCTGATTTAGGTACAAAACGAGTCCGGGCTGCCGAACAACGTCGGATGTCTTGCTTTGATGAATACATACAGTGTCACAGATGCGACAAGCGCCAGTCCCGGCTAGACATCATCGCACAGAAAGTTTTGTGATGAGATCCGATTGCCAGGCTTGCCGGCCACACGTGGCACGGCGGTACAAAGATCAACGCTGGCCTACGGCGAGACACTGAGCCGAGGCGCCCGGCGGTGCGCATCGCTCACGATTTCGCCTCGCCCTGCCGAATGAAGGCTCGCCGACTCATATCCGGGTCGGTTCTTTGCGAGCCGCCTCCGAAATCGCGCTCGTTTGTAACAGACGAGCCCCGAAGCCTGAACATGGCTTGTCTTGAATCCCACCTGGGGTTCGCTGGCATAGCAATTGCCCATCTCAAATCTGTTACCTAGACTAGAGTTTGACGGTACGACCGTCCGATTTACTCGGATATTCCCATTCGACACCAGCTGAAGTGCCGGCCTGACACCTGATCGGGCCGCGTGTGGGTTGGGATAAGATAACCATTTCGACCCACTCACGGCCGAGTGGCAGCTTTTGAAATCCTACGCGCTGGTCGCAAAAATAGCTGAACTTCTGCAGAAGCAATGGTCACTTCGTGCTCTTGCGTTGAAAGACTTCCGTACAAGAGGACATGTTGGTAGGAGATCTTTACATCATGTCCGCAGGTGGCCAGGTCGTGAGATCTTATCCGCGTCTTACTGAGGGAAGGACGTGATTGACCAGTTGTCCATGGCTGGTTCAAGTTAGATATGGCGTCGGCGATGGCTTCGATTGACGATCGATTGAATGAGATCCGACACGTGCGGAATGACATTTGGCGCTGTCGAAGAAGGCTTAAATGCGAGCTGAGTGATCTCGAGCGTAAGGTTCTCGAAGATCGCCTGCTTGAGCGGCAATCTGCCTTTGAACGGCTCCTAGCGACTACGTTTCCTTTTACATTGACACTGTCAAGCAAAATTCGGGAGCCGCAGGTCATTGGCGCGCAAAATGGCGTCGGCTCATAGAACGCATGCGCCTGCGTCAGAAACGTAGGCTCCGTCGCCGCGGACCGCCGCGCCATCATGGCCGCCGCCGAGCTGAAATGCGTCGGTCCTCAGCCTTTTCACCGATGTGCTGGCCCGCGGCGCACGGTGAGCGCCGATAATGAAACCGTTCGGGCCCGCCATCCAGGACCACGGCTGGGGGACACCGATTGCGCCGTTTCTGCGAAACCGCGGTCACCATGAGTAGCTTTCATCCGACAGAGCGATCGAAGAAGCTTGAATCGGCCGTAGCGTCAGATTGTACAGAGCAGGCGAACGATACTCCAGACTAGGTGTAGCCGAATGAGAAGAGCCGCTATCGCTTTTGCATTATGTTCCGCTCTCGAGCTGCTCGGGCTAAGCGCGAGCGCGGTTGCGGACACAAGGCGGTACGCGTGCACGATCACTGCCGCCGATCGAGAGCCGGTCGGAGTTCGGAGCGAGCGGGTCGTTCTCACCGTTCAATATGGCTGCCGGATCGCGGATGGTCTCTCGCGTGACGCGGGGATTACAGCAGTGTCGGTCAGCGAGTGGGCTGCTGATAAAGGAACGTACCTAGCGTCCCTGGAATTTCACCGCGCGCTGGAGGGAGTTGCAATTGGGCAACTCTCCGAGGCGACCGGCTTCTCTAGCATGGAAGGGGAGCAAGGCATTGCGGTCGCAACTTCCGGCACGACAGTATTCAAGTTCGCATCTGGCTCATTGGCAGCCCTTTCAGGGAAGACCCTTAAATTCACCACCAAACTTACTGGCCTACGTAGCTTCGAATTGGAGTTCACAGATTGGCCAGAATCTCTTTTTTGGAAGTGACTCGTGTCTTACGCTTCATTTCCGCAAACGCAGAAATATCCAAAGGAGTGAAGAAGGCAACGGACATTCTGCAGCAGATCGCACTGGAGGGGCTCCGCGCGGAGCTCGATAGGATGTTGCCGCTGGTACTGCGGGTGATGCGTCAAGAGCCCGGGCGCGCATCTTCCACGGCGACACTCATGTGGAAGATAAGGTTCTCGGCGTGTTCGAGCCGCCGGCCCGAGATCATCCGTAAGGACAAGCCGGCAAGCCCAATGAGTTCGGCAAAATGATCAAGCTGCAAGATCGTCGACTAACTCTATGCCCGGCGGCCCAATGGCGATCTGTTGATCCCGGCCATCGCAACCCACCAGGGGGCGTGCCGCGGCTGGTGGCGACTGACGCCGGATTCTACTCTGCCAGCAACGAGGCCGGCGCTGCGAGAGCATTGGGGGGTATGCATCCCCAATCGACCGAGCAAAAGCCCTGAGCGCAAGCGCGAACAGAAGAAGCGCTGGTTCCGCGGTGGCCAAAGATGACGCACGCGATGGACGCATCAGCGTGGTTAAGCGGCGAAACGGCCTCAATCGATGCTGATAGAAGGATAACGCCGGAATGCAGCGCTAGGTCGCCCTCGGTGTAATCTCAACCTCGGCAACATCGGCCGGACGATGAGTAGCCGAGCCGCTCCGTAGACCTCGCACCCATCATGCTCGCTTCAGACCCCCGCCGTCCACCCGGCGGGGTTTGTTTTGTCCCATGCCGTTGGCCAAAGGCTGGAAAGCATCAATTTCGCGCCGGGAAGTAGATAAAAGTAGGCTATCCACGGGCCCTATTTGCCGAACAGAGAATATGGGAAGCTTCATTGACGGAGGATGAACGCTCAACGCGCACTTGAAGGCAGCCCGCGCTGATCGAGCCGCTCTAGTGGTGTCCGTCTGTAGTGGGAGCAGCGCCTCGCGCTCATTATCAGACAGGCCTCGTTGTCGCTGCACTCGGTGCCGCGTGCCGGCGTCGGCTCACCGCGTCACGCTTCCGCAAGCGGTGATAAAAGAAAGTCGACGCGCGCCCGATCGAAGCGCCGAATTGCGTCGCGGCCTGTCTTACCGAGATGCTGAAGCGAGCTGCAACTGGACTGCCGAATGACAAGGACGGGCCATTGTAGAACGCCGACCTCTTTACCCCGAATGACCAAGGGCCACGAGCTTGCGCCTTTAAGGCTATCGCGGGCTGAGAATCGATCAGCCCCAATGCTCTCCACGAGATCGGGTGTCGCCACTTAGAGCGCGTCTCCACGAGATCAACTGGAATGACGAGCGAACCGAAAGATCGCCTGTAAGTGAAACAACGCCGTCTGCTGACAACTGAGTTCTCTTAGTCATCCAGAAGAGGTGCTGCAGCGCTCAATCATCACTTGCTCCGTATCGATCGCAAACACCATGGGCGCATCTACGTGCGCTGAACTCTCTCGAGCCGATCGTGTTTGCGATCGCTCGATGGGGGCGCCAAGCAAACCTGCGCACCGGAGTGACGCCGGCGCGGGAAGACTCTACCTATCTCGCTGGCGGAGAGCGCAAGTGATTGTTTTGTTTCAGACAGAGCGTTAGCGGGTACGCCTGTCGGTGCCACGCAGGGTCGGGTTTATAACATCCGCATCCTGCCAGCTATCTAGTTCTACAGACGTGGGTTTTTGTGTTCAACCAGCGCTGGCACACTCGTTGCAAACCCCTGTGCAACAGGCGGCTGTTAGCGTTTGCATCGACATGCAGAGGGGCAGGCCGCCCCCTGATGGCACGCGAGCGAGTAAAGATGCCGATATGACCAAGGCTGGAGGGCAGGCATGACATCACCGAGACGCGTCTTGGTCAGCGATTCCATCGACAAATCAACAGCGTCACACACGGCGCTCGCAAGCGCTTAGCCGAGATGAGCTGCAACATTCTGATCGACGCTGCGGCATGATCCAGAACCCCGCGGAGTTGCGTCCGGTAGGACCGGCCAGGGAGATTGCACGCTTTACACCTCAACGCCGCATCGGAAATCCGTCGGTCTACCGGAAAAGCGCCGCTTCTTCATTTGAGACGACAATCGAAAGGAAATTTGTATGAGCCGAGCAACTACCGAAAGCGTCGCAGAGATCAAGGCGCGCAACAAGCAGCTAATTGATGAGGTGTTGAAGGTCTACCCAGAGAAGACTGCCAAAAGGCGCGCCAAGCATCTGAGTGTTCACGAGGCGGGGAAGTCCGATTGTGGCGTCAAATCCAATATCAAGTCCATTCCGGGCGTAATGACCATCCGCGGCTGTGCCTACGCGGGCTCCAAGGGCGTGGTCTGGGGGCCGATCAAGGACATGATCCACATTAGCCACGGTCCGGTCGGCTGTGGTCAGTACTCATGGGGCTCGCGGCGCAACTACTACGTCGGCACGACCGGCATCGACACGTTCGTGACACTGCAGTTCACTTCCGATTTCCAAGAAAAGGATATCGTGTTCGGCGGAGATAAAAAGGTCACCAAACTCATCGACGAGCTGCAGGAGCTGTTTCCTCTCAACAGGGGCATTACCATTCAGTCCGAATGTCCGATTGGTTTGATCGGTGACGATATCGAGGCAGTCTCCAGAGAAAAGTCAAAGGAATATGGCGGCAAAACCATCGTGCCTGTGCGGTGCGAGGGTTTTCGTGGCGTGTCACAATCGCTCGGCCATCACATCGCGAACGACGCCATTCGAGATTGGATCTTCGACAAGAGCGCCCCAGAAGCCAGCTCTAAATTTCAGCCGACCGCCTATGACGTCGCCATCATCGGTGACTACAACATCGGCGGCGACGCCTGGTCGTCACGGATCCTGCTCGAAGAAATGGGCCTGCGCGTCATCGCCCAGTGGTCCGGGGATGGATCTCTCGCTGAATTGGAGGCGACGCCGAAAGCGAAGCTCAACATATTGCATTGCTATCGCTCGATGAATTACATCTCACGGCACATGGAGGAAAAATTTGGGATTCCCTGGTGCGAGTACAACTTCTTCGGGCCTTCCAAAATCGCGGAGTCGCTGCGCAAAATTGCAAGCTTCTTCGATGATAAGATCAAGGAGGGCGCCGAGCGCGTCATCGCGAAATATCAGCCGCTGGTCGATGCGGTGACCGCGAAATACCGGCCGCGGCTCGATGGCAAGACCGTAATGCTGTTCGTCGGCGGCCTACGTCCTCGCCACGTCATCGGCGCGTATGAGGACCTCGGCATGGATGTTGTCGGCACAGGCTATGAGTTCGGTCACAACGACGACTATCAGCGCACCGCCCAGCACTACGTCAAGGACGGCACGCTGATCTACGACGATGTCACCGGTTACGAATTCGAGCGCTTCGTCGAAAAGATCCGGCCCGACCTCGTCGGCTCCGGTATCAAGGAAAAATACGTCTTCCAAAAGATGGGCGTGCCGTTCCGCCAAATGCATTCCTGGGACTACTCCGGTCCTTACCACGGTTATGACGGCTTCGCGATCTTCGCCCGAGACATGGACATGGCAATCAACTCCCCGATCTGGGGGAAGACCACCGCACCTTGGAAGGACGCTCCGCGGCCGAGCCTCATGGCGGCGGAATAGGAAAGCCGACGCTCGGGCCCTTTCTTCCGCAGAGGAGGGAAGGGCAGGAGAACGAACACAAGAACCTGAAGAGTGCCATGATGACACAGAACGCCGAACACATCCTCGACCACTCTGAGCTTTTCCGGGGAGACGAATACCAGCAGATGCTGGCCAATAAGAAGGCGCTATTTGAGAATCCGCACGATCCCGCCGAAGTCGACCGTATCGGAGAATGGTCCAAGACGCCCGAATACCGCGAGAAGAACTTCGCCCGCGAGGCGCTAACCGTCAATCCGGCGAAGGCTTGCCAGCCGCTAGGTGCGGTCTTCGCCGCGCTCGGGTTCGAGCGCACACTGCCGTTCGTCCACGGCTCCCAGGGTTGCGTCGCGTATTATCGCAGCCATTTGTCGCGGCACTTCAAGGAGCCGACTTCGTGCGTCTCCTCGTCCATGACGGAAGACGCGGCTGTGTTCGGGGGGCTCAACAACCTGACCGACGGGCTTGCCAACAGCTACAACATGTACAAGCCGAAGATGATCGCGGTCGCCACGACCTGCATGGCGGAAGTCATTGGCGACGACCTCAACGCCTTCATCAAAACATCAAAGGAAAAAGGTTCAGTCCCCGCGGACTACGACGTACCATTCGCTCACACTCCTGCATTCGTCGGTAGTCACATTACGGGCTACGACAACGCGCTCAAGGGCATCCTCGAGCATTTCTGGGATGGCAAAGCCGGCACGGCGCCTAAACTCCAGCGCAAGGCGAACAACTGGATCAACTTCATCGGTGGCTTCGACGGCTACACTGTCGGAAACATCCGTGAGATAAAGCGCATCTTCGAGCTGATGGGGATCGGCTACACGATCCTCGCGGATAACAGTGATGTGTTCGATACCCCCACCGACGGCGAGTTCCGCATGTATGATGGCGGCACGACACTAAAGGATGCCGCGAACGCAGTCCATGCGAAGGCAACCATTTCCATGCAGCAATATTGTACGGAGAAGACGTTGCCCTTCATCAAGGGGCACGACCAGGAGGTCGTCTCCTTCAATCACCCTCTGGGTGTCAGCGCCACGGACGATTTCCTGATGACGCTGTCGCGTATCACCAACAAGGCAATTCCCAATGCGCTGGAGCGGGAGCGCGGGCGTCTGGTAGACGCAATGGCTGACTCTAGCGCGCATGTTCACGGCAAGAAGTTCGCGATCTACGGCGATCCCGACCTCTGCTATGGCCTTGCCGCATTCTTGCTGGAGCTTGGCGCTGAGCCGACGCACGTGCTCTCGACCAACGGAAGTAAGGGCTGGGAGCAGAAGATGCAGGCGCTGTTCGCGAGCTCGCCGTTCGGTAGAAACTGCCGCGCCTTCCCGGGCAAGGATCTCTGGCACATGCGTTCGCTCCTGTTCACAGAACCAGTCGATTTCCTGATCGGTAACACCTACGGCAAGTATCTCGAGCGTGACACCGGAACGCCGCTAATCCGCATCGGGTTTCCCATCTTCGATCGCCATCATCACCATCGTTATCCAGTGTGGGGCTATCAGGGTAGCATGAATGTGCTGGTCAAGATTCTCGACAAGATCTTTGATGAGATCGATAGAAAAACCAGCTCGGTTGGCAAGACAGACTACAGCTTCGACATCATACGTTGAGGCGAGCGCCCCGCCTCATCGTCCGCAGGAACAGCGGCGCTGTGGCGGGGATCCCGGGTTTTCCGCCGGGCCATCCTCTTGGTCTGTGCGAATGTCTTGACATCCCCGAAAGAGACACCATGACTTCGCTTCCCAGGACCATACAGGACGTCTTTAACGAACCGGGCTGCGCCAGGAATGCGAGCAAGTCGAACGTCGAGCGCAAGAATGGATGCACCAAGCAGCTGAAGCCGGGCGGCGTCGCCGGTGGGTGTGCCTTCGATGGCGCCAAAGTCGCACTGCAGCCCTTCACCGACGTCGCCCATCTTGTGCATGGTCCAATCGCCTGTGAGGGCAATTCTTGGGACAATCGCGGTTCCGCCTCCTCCGGCTCCGATCTTTGGCGCAGAAGCTTCACCACGGACATGAGCGAGACCGACATCGTGTTCGGCGGCGAGAAGCGGCTGTACAGGGCAGTCAAGGAGATCACAGAGAAATACGACCCGCAGGCCATCTTCGTCTACCAGACATGCGTGCCCGCAATGATCGGTGACGACATCGATGCGGTCTGCAAGGCAGCCTCCGCCAAACTTGGCAAACCGGTCATTCCCATCAATGCACCGGGATTTGTGGGGTCGAAGAACCTCGGCAACAAGCTCGCAGGCGAAGCACTGCTGGAGCACGTCATCGGTACCGGAGAGCCCGATTACACCACTGCGTATGACATCAACATCATCGGCGAATACAACCTGTCCGGCGAGCTCTGGCAGGTCAAGCCGCTGCTCGATGAGCTCGGAATCCGGATCCTGTCGTGCATCTCGGGGGACGGCAAGTATCGCGAGGTGGCTTATTCGCACCGAGCCAAAGCCGCGATGATGGTCTGCTCAAAGGCAATGATCAACGTCGCACGCAAGATGAGGCAGCGCTACGGCATCCCGTTTTTTGAAGGCTCTTTCTACGGTATTGAGGATTCCAGCGATTCACTACGCCAGATCGCGCGCATGCTGATCGAACGCGGCGCGCCGGCCGAGCTGATGGAACGCACGCAAGCCCTGATCGCACGCGAAGAGACCAAAGCCTGGGCTGCGATTGAACGTTTCAAGCCACGCTTTGCCGCAAAGAGGGTTGTTCTCATCACCGGTGGCGTGAAATCCTGGTCGATGGTGTCCGCTTTGCAAGAGGCCGGGCTCGAGATCGTCGGCACGTCCGTGAAGAAATCGACCAAGAAGGACAAGGAACGTATCAAGGAGTTAATGGGCCAGCACGCCCACATGATCGAGGACATGTCGCCTCGCGAGATCTACAAGATGCTAAAGGACGCAAAAGCCGACATCATGCTCTCCGGCGGCAAGTCGCAATTCGTCGCACTAAAGGCGGCGATGCCGTGGCTCGATATCAACCAGGAGCGCTGCCACGCCTATATGGGCTATATCGGGATTGTCAAGCTCATAGAGGAGATCGAGAAAGCGCTCTACAATCCGATATGGGATCAGCTCCGCCAAGCCGCGCCATGGGATGAGTTCGACCGAAAGCGTCAGGCAAGGACGGTTGCGCAGATGTATGCGCAAGCCGCTGATCCAGTTCGAGACGCGAGCAAGAACGGCGTCAATACGATAAGTCTCTCGAATGAAAATGAGGCCAGCGGTGGCGAGAGCGCGATTGCGGCGCATGGCCTGAACCTCGCCAAGCCATGCACCAATTCCACCGCACGGTGCGTTGCTTGTAAGGACATTCGTTCCGATTTGCAGCCCCCTGCGCTGCAGGCGGCGGAGTAGGGGAGCGGCATGGCGGTCGTCACTACCTCGAAGAAAGCCTGTTCGGTCAATCCGCTCAAAATGAGCCAGCCGATCGGCGGCTCATTTGCCTTCCTGGGACTGCGCGGCGCGATGCCGCTTTTGCACGGTCCGCAAGGTTGCACCTCCTTCGGGCTAACGCTGTTCGTGCGCCATTTCAATGAAGCCGTGCCGATGCAGACGACGGCCATGAGCGAGGTTGCCACCGTGCTCGGTGGCCACGAGAATCTCGAACAGGCGATCCTCAACATCTACAATCGGCTCGAGCCTGAGATCATTGGTATCAATTCGACTGGCGTCACCGAGACCAACGGCGATGACGTCGAAGCCTTCATCCGGTTGATCCGACAGAAGCATCCGAAGCTCGAAAAGCTCCCCCTTGTCTACGTCTCCACCCCGGATTTCAAGGATGCCTTTCAGGATGGCTGGGGCAAGACAGTGGCGCGGATGATCGAGATGCTTGTGGCTCCCGTCGACACGGCGAGACCGCGCGATATCTCCCGCGTCAACGTGCTACCTGGATGCCACCTCACGCCCGGCGATCTCGACGAGCTGCGCACGATTTTTGAGGATTTTGGGCTCAAGCCCTCGTTCCTGCCGGACGTCGCCGGTTCGCTGGACGGTCACATCCCCGACGAATTCACGCCCACCACGATCGGGGGCATTGGAGTGGACGAGATTGTGACCATGGGGCAGGTGGCCTGGACGATCGCGATCGGCGCGCAGATGCGCCGTGCGGCCGAGGCCATGCAGGTGCGGACAGGCGCGCCGTTCCGCCTGTTCGAGCGGCTCTGTGGCCTTATCCCAAATGACGAATTCATCGCCTTCCTGAGCCAGATCAGCGGCCGGTCGGTGCCCTGGAAATATCGCCGGCAGCGTGGACAGCTGGCAGACGCCATGCTGGATGCACATTTCCATATCGGCGGCCGCAAGCTCGCGATCGGCGCCGAGCCGGACTTATTATTCGATCTCTCCAGCTTGCTCCACGAGATGGGCGCACAGGTAAGTGCTGCGGTGACGACGACGAACTCACCGGTGCTCCAGCGGGTCAGGACCGAGGACGTCCTGATCGGCGATCTGGAGGACCTTGAAGAGCTTGCCAGGTCGCGTGACTGCGACCTCTTGATGTCGCATTCACATGGTCGCCAGGCCGCTTCGCGACTCAATGTCCCGTTCTTCCGGGTAGGCTTTCCGATGTTCGATCGCCTTGGCGCTGCGCACCTCACGATGGTTGGCTATCGCGGCACGCGCGATCTGATCTTTGACATCGCCAATCTGATCATCACGGACCGCGAAGCGAACCATGGGCCGACGCCCGACACCTGGCGATCAAGCTGCGGCGGCCCACAGGTCCATCCACCCCAGTTGCATTGAGCAGGGAGAGAAAACAACCCGGATGAAAGTTGCATTCGCCACTCAGGACTTGAAGCACGTCGATGCCCACTTCGGCTGGGCCAAGAACATCGTGATCTACGAGGTCGGCCCGGACGGGCATCGGTTTATCGAGGCGATCCAATTCGACGGTGACCTCACCGAAGACGGCAATGAGGATAAGCTCGCGCCGAAGATCGAGGCGATCAGGGAGTGCGCAATCCTCTATGTTGCGGCGATTGGCGGCTCGGGTGCTGCGCGAGTCGTCGCCAGGAACATCCATCCGATGAAGGTGCTGCAGCCAGAGCCCATCCACGACCTTTGCGTCAAACTCGAAACCGTGCTGAAGGGGTCGCCGCCGCCCTGGCTGCGGAAGCTGCTCACCAAAAGCCGGGAACGTACGGTGGATTTCGAAGCCTGAAGGAATAAAGATGGCCGATCCGTCTGAAGTCACTCCAGCCGCCGCCGCCGCGGAATGGCCATTTCTGAAAGAGCTCATCAAGATCTGGCGCGCCCAGGACACCCACGGCGCCTGGGAGGGCAAAAAGGATCTTGAACTACTCGAACCCTACGTTCTCGACAATGGCAAGCGCCGTGCGCTGCCGATCGTCGGCAATCCCGACCCGGACACGACATGGCGGCTGGAGCTGTTCTTCGACGCCGTTGCGCTCTCTATCGAGAAGGCAACCGGTGTGATGATCTCGCCAATGCTGAAGATGCATCACGAAGGGTTCGGTCGGATCGTGCTGATCGGCGGCCGGCTCGTTGTCGTGAGCAAGCAGCTGCGCGACGTGCATCGCTTTGGTTTCGACCATCTCTCTGATCTCGCCAATCAAGGCGACAAATTCGTCAACAGTGGCGTTGAGATGATCCGTAAGTTCCCGGAAGTGGCGAGTTGTTGAGGCAAGTGTGAGCGATATCGAAACTCTGAAAGCGGAAATAAAGAAGCTGTCGGCCAAGGCGACGCAGGCCAAGATGGACCTCCACGACCTCTCCGAGGAGCTGCCGGTCAACTGGTCGTCGATCCTGAGCGTGGCCCAGAAGGCCCACGCTGCCTTCAGCGAGCTCGAAAGCAAGCGCCAATATCTCGAGGCGCTGGACAAAACATAGCGGACGGTTAGCCATGTCATTCAGGACCCGCGACGGTCGCAATTGGAGGCCGGACTACCTGGTTTCTATCGATCCCAACAAGTGTATCGGCTGCGGCCGCTGCTACAAGATCTGCGGCCGTGAGGTCATGACGCTGAAGGGGCTAAGCGAGGGTGGCGAGATCATCGATCTCGATGAGGACGACGATGAGCTCGAAAAGAAGGTCATGGTGCTGAAGGACGAAGGCGCTTGCATCGGCTGCAGCGCCTGCGCCCGGGTGTGCCCAACAAACTGTCAGACCCACACACCACCTGGTTGATTCAGCTTTCTCCGACGAGATCGACGAGTGAGTTGTCAGATACAAGCTGGTAGGGAACTCCCAGATCCGACCTGTTCTGGCGTGAAGCCGGCAGTTGCCGAATCGGGCCGCGACCTCGCATGGACCGCCGGCGGCGAAGGCCAGCAGGATCGTGAAAACGACAATGCCGACACCTCGTTGAAGAGTGACTCGCCCTGCATCTCGACCTCGAGACTTTCAGGTGCCTTTACATTTTGAGCGTACCCATGACCGCTACCGGATCGGTCAGGCTGATGAGGCCGCCAGACACGAGCGCCAAAGACAGCGGCAGCGACTAACCAAGGAGACCAGCGGGCTGCCAGAATAGAAAGCCAAGGATAAACGTCGACGTGATCGTGGCGAAGGTAGCAAGCTCGATTCGGGGTACGGCGCGGCTTACCAACGTTGCGAGATCGACGTGGAGCGCTCCCTCGAAGAGCAAGAATGCTAACAGTCCCGGACATCGCGACGGACCTGAAGTCGATCTGGAGCACTGTCTTTGTTAGCGCTTCGAGCAGATGCGTGGCGACGGCAGAGATCCCGCGTTTGCCTGACGCTTCTGGCTCGTTTGCAAGGTTCGCGATAGTGATGACGAAACAGTAGATCAGCATACCGTAAGCCCTGTGCAAAAAAGCGGGCTTCGTGCCCCAAACCTTCATTGGGAACGCGTGTGCGCGAATCTCATTATGGCCTGCCTGCAACAGCAGTCCACTTGCGAGAGGCCGCATATATTCCAGCAACTGGAATCGTCATTCAGGAGAACTGATAAAGAAGGTGTCGCCAGTCTGGCGTCTGACGACTATCCGACACTGTTCTGTCGCCTTTGTTGGTCCGCGACACTGGCCTAGTTCGCGAGCTCTTGTCTGGCCTCAGGCTAATCCGCTGAAAGCAATCACAATCTTTTCCTTCTGCCGGGTCGGCCAAATTGGCACGAGTTTTGAAGCTCCTTCGTTGCGAGCCGGGAGCCGCCGACCGACCTTCATTTCGTGGATGACACCGCGATCGATGGAACGAAGAAAGAAAAGCAAAATGTCAAATCCGCATCAGACAGCATTCTATGGGCAGGGGGCCTCGGCGAAATCGCCCCGATGTTCTCAGCAGTTTGCCCGAGCGCCTGGCGCGCGCCGGTCGGATCAGCCAGCCAACAGGTAAGGAAGATGGACGTGCAAGAAACCACGGCAGCATGCCGGGACGCCTTCGCCGAACTGGCGTCGTCAGCGCGCACCCACGACCCGTATCCGTTTATGCGGTGGTTGCGCGAGCACGATCCGGTGCATCGCGCGGCGTCGGGCCTCTTTCTATTGAGCCGCCACGCCGATATTTACTGGGCGCTCAAGGCCACGGGCGATGCGTTTCGGGCACCGGCGCCGGGCGAACTGGCGCGCTATTTTCCGCGTGCGGCGACCAGCCGGTCACTCAATCTGCTGGCGTCTACAATAGCGATGAAGGACCCACCGGCGCATACGCGTCTGCGCCGGCTGATCTCGCGCGATTTCACCATGCGCCAGATCGAAAACCTGCGGCCGAGCATCGCGCGCCTCGTCGCAGCGCGCCTGGACGGCATGGCGCCCGCGCTGGAGCGCGGGGAGCCGGTGGACCTGCATCGGGAATTCGCGCTGGCCTTGCCCATGCTGGTCTTGGCCGAACTGTTCGGCATGCCCCAGGACGACATGTTCGGGCTCGCCGCCGTCATCGACCCCATTCTGAAAGGCCTGGGCCCGCACGCCAGCGACCCCCAGCTCGCCGCGGCGGACGCGGCCAGCGCCAGGGTGCAGGCCTACTTCGGGGACCTCATACAGCGTAAGCGCACCGATCCCCGCCACGACATCGTGTCGATGCTGGTCGGCGCACACGACGACGATGCCGACACGCTGTCGGATGCGGAGTTGATCAGCATGCTTTGGGGCATGCTGCTGGGCGGCTTCTCAACCACTGCTGCGACCATCGACCATGCGGTGTTGGCGATGCTGGCGTATCCCGAACAGCGGCATTGGCTTCAGGGAGACGCCGCGCGGGTGCAGGCATTCGTCGAAGAAGTCCTGCGCCGCGATTCGCCCGTCATGTTCAGCACCACTATGCGTATCGCCCAGCGCGACATCGAATTGGGCGGCGTGGTGATCCCGAAGAACGCGGACGTGCGCGTGCTGATCGCGGCCGGCAATCGCGACCCGGACGCCTTCGCCGATCCCGACCGCTTTGATCCCGCGCGGTTCTACGGCACCAGTCCCGGCATGTCGACGGACGGAAAGATCATGCTGAGCTTCGGCCACGGCATCCGCTTCTGCGTCGGTGCGCAACTGGCTAGGGTGCAGTTGGCGGAGAGCCTGCCGCGGATCCAGGCGCGCTTCCCCACGCTGGCATTGGCCGAGCCGCCGACCCGGGAGCCCTCCGAGTTCCTTAGGACGTTCCGCGCGCTGCCGGTGCGGCTGCGTGGGCAGGGGGGCTGAGATGCGCGTCGTGGTCGACCAGGATCTGTGCGCAACCACCGGCCAGTGCGTGCTGACGCTGCCGGACGCCTTTCGCCAGCGCGAACCGGACGGCGTGGCCGAAGTGTGCGTGGCGACGGTCCCGCAGGCGCTGCACGCCGCCGTGCGGCTCGCGGCCAGCCAATGCCCAGTGGCCGCCATTCGGGTCATCGAAAGCGACGTTGGCGATGACGAGCGCGCCAGCGCCGACCCTGCGCCTTCTCCGGGGGAGGCCGAGCTGCATGCCGCGAAAGAACAACGCAATCCAGGAGGACACGATGGCGCGGTTTGAAGGCAAGGTGGCCGTGGTGACCGGCGCTGGCGCCGGCATCGGCAAGGCAGCGCCCTCGCCATCGCGCGCGAGGGCGGCAGAGTGGTGGTGGCCCACATTGATGGCTCGGCGGGCATCGCCTGCACCGCGCAGATCGCGGCCGAAGCGGGCCACGCGGCTGGCCGTGGCCATGGACATCGCGGACGCGCAGTCGGTGGCAGCGCTGCGCGAGACGGCGGAGCGGCACTTCGGTGGGGTTGACCTGCTGGTGAACGACGCGAGCGACATGCATCTGACCCCGCGCCACTGCGCGATTCTCGACCTGGCCCTGACCGTCTCGGATGAGACCATGGCGACCAATCTGCGCGGCACGCTGCTCTGCTGCCCGCAGGCCATGTCGCTCGCGGCGGTGGCGCGATCGTCAACATGTGGTCGTGGCAGGGGCTCAGCGCTGACCCCGCGCAGACGTCCTACGCCGCGTCGAAGGCGGCGATGAAAATGCTTTGGGCCTCGCTCGCCACCCAGTACGGTCATGCGCAGATCCGCTGGAACGCGATTGCGCCGGGTCTCGTCATGACCGAGCGTCTCCTCGCCAAGCTGGACGAGTGCATGCAACGGCATCTGCGGCGGCACCAGCTCCTGCCGCGCGTCGGCTGCGCCGAGGGACGTGGCCGCGCTGGTGGCATTCCTGCTCTACGACGATGCTGCGTTCATCACCGGCCGGGTCGTGTGCATCGACGGCGGCATGCTGGCGCATGTGCCGACGTACGCCGAGCGTGGCAACAGCCGCGCCGCGCGGCCTGCCGGCACACCGCCGAAGCGGCCGCGGCGCCGCGCTGCTGACGGACATGCTGCTCAACCCGCTGGACCGTCGGCACCGGCTGCGGCACGACATCCCGGTCGTGCCCGGCGCTTTCCCCCTGGTGGGGCATCTTCCCGCCATCGTCTGCGACCTGCCGCGCCTGCTGCGGCGCGCGGAAGGGATGCTGGGCAGCCACTTCTGGCTGGATTTCGGCCCTGCCGGACACATGATGACATGCGTGGATCCGGATGCGTTCGCACTGCTCCGGCACAAGGACGTGTCCTCGGCGCTGATCGAAGAGATCGCGCCCGAATTGCTTGGCGGAACGTTGGTTACCCAGGACGGCGGCGCGCACCGGCAGGCGCGCGATGCGATCAAGGCGGCGTTCCTGCCCAAGGGGCTGACCCAGGCCGGCATCGGCGACCTGTTCGTGCCCGTCATCCGAGCGCGGGTGCAGGCGTGGCGCGACCGCGGCGACGTAACTATCCTGCGCGAAACCGGCGACCTGATGCTCAAGCTGATCTTCAGCCTCTTGGGAATCCCCGCGCATGACCTGCCGGAATGGCATCGCAAGTACCGGCAACTGGTGCACTTGATCGTCGCGCCCCCGGTCGACCTGCCCGGACTGCCCCTGCGGCGCGGCCGCGCCGCCCGCGACTGGATCGACGCGCAGTTGCGCCAATTCGTCCGCGACGTGCGCGCGCATGCCGCGCGCACGGGGTTGATCAACGACCTGGTGAGCGCCTTCGATCGCAGCGATGATGGGATGTCCGATGACGTCCTGGTCGCCAATATCCGATTGCTGCTGCTTGCCGGTCACGACACCACTGCCTCGACGATGGCCTGGATGGTGATCGAGCTGGCGCGGCAGCCTGTGCTGTGGGACGCCCTGGTCGAGGAGGCGCAACGCGTGGGCGCGGTGCCGACCCGGCACGCGGACCTGGCGCAGTGTCCGGTCGCCGAGGCGCTGTTCCGCGAGACGCTGCGCGTGCATCCGACGGCCACGCTCCTGCCGCGTCGCGCGCTGCAGGAATTGCAACTCGGCCAACGGCGCATTCCCGCGGGCACCCATCTGTGCATCCCGCTGCTCCATTTCTCGACCTCGGCGCTGCTGCACGACGCGCCTGATCAGTTCCGCCCGGCGCGGTGGCTGCAACGCACGGAGCCGATCCAGCCGCTGGACATGCTGCAGTTCGGTACCGGCCCACACGTCTGCATCGGCTACCACTTGGTATGGCTGGAACTGGTGCAGTTCTGCATCGCCTTGGCGCTGACCATGCACAAGGCCGGGGTGCGGCCGCGGTTGCTCAGCGGCGTCGAAAAAGGCCGGCGCTATTACCCAACCGCACATCCGTCCATGACAATCCGCATCGGCTTCTCATGAGCTGGCATCGCATCCCCGTGTGGCGAGGCAGCGGCGCCGGCGACGGGCGGCATTGCTGCACTGGGCGCGTGCGCTCGGTGCGACGCCGGCAACACCGCGGCGGCTCGGCGCTCGCCGTGGCCGTGTCAGGTACAAGGACATGAACAACATGCAGACCGGTTCTACGCTACACGACGACCGAACTGGCGTTTCCGCGCTCGGCGGATTGGGCGCGCAGGTGCGCGGCGCATCCGGCAGGCTGCTGCCGGAGATCTGGATGCAGGACGGCGCAAAGCGGGTCGAACAGGCGTTGGCGCGTCTTCTCTGCGCCGAAGACGATGGTGAGGCCGAGCTGATGGCGGCGATGCGCTACGCCACCTTGAATGGCGGGAAGCGCACCCGCGCCTTGCTCTGTCTGGCTGCCGGCGCACTGGCCGACACGCCGGCGCACATGCTTGACGACATCGGCGCCGCCATCGAGATGATGCATGCCTGTACCCTGGTCCACGACGACCTGCCCGCGATGGACGACGACGTGCTTCGCCGCGGCCTTCCAACCGTGCACGTCAAGTTCGGCGAAGCCACTGCGATCCTGGTCGGCGATGCGCTGCAGGCGCACGCCTTCCTGACCCTGGCGAGCCTGGATGTGCCGGGCGACAACCGTATCGCGCTCGTGCGCGAACTGGCGCAGGCGGTCTCCGCCGAGGGTGCCGCAGGCGGGCAGGCCATGGATCTCTCGCTGGTCGGAAAGCACGTCGAGCTGGACAGGATCGTGGCGATGCACCGGATGAAGAGCGGAGCGCTAGTGCGCGCGTCCGTTCGCATGGGCGCGCTATGCACCATTGCCGAAGATGCCGTGCACGCTGCGCTGTACTGTGCGCTCGATCGCTACACGGCCTGTTTCGGCCTGGCATTGCAGGTGGTCGACGACATTCTCGACGCGACAGCTGATACCGCGACGCTGGGCAAGACCCCCGGCAAGGACGCGGCGGCGCTGAAGCCGACCTGCGCGTCGATCATGGGGCTGCAGGCAGCGCGCCAGTTCGCGCTGGATTTATTGCGCGACGCCGGAGAGGCCATCGCCCCACTGGGGCCGCGTGCGGAACGGTTGGCGCAGATGCTGCAGCGGGCCAACGCGTATCTGTTCAAGCACGCGCCATGCGCATGAGCGCGCCCGTCTGCGTGGAGTCGCCCCTGTGCCGCTGCGATCGGCGGGCGGGAGCGGTGCATGCTGCACTGTGTCCGAGTCCGCGGCGCCAATCGCAGCGGTTGCCCAGAACGGCCGCGGCGCGCTGCGCGCAAGCCTATGCGGCGGACCGGCGCCAGCATCGGCGCGTCGCCGCACCGGAGCAGGGCGACCGTCCGGCGCTGCCCATGCGCGGGGCCGCGACGGGCCCGCGGCGACGTGCGCGGCGTCTGCCCGGACCGTCTGCAGAAGGAACATCCCGAGTGAACGCGCTTTCAGAACAGATCCTTTCCGAATTGCGCCACCTGCTGAGCGAGATGAGCGACGGTGGCAGCGTCGGCCCGTCGGTCTATGACACGGCGCGAGCTCTACAGTTCCGCGGCAACGTCACCGGTCGGCAGGACGCATACGCATGGCTTATCGCGCAGCAACAGGCCGATGGCGGATGGGGAAGCGCGGACTTCCCGCTGTTCCGCCATGCGCCCACTTGGGCGGCGTTGCTGGCATTGCAGCGTGCCGATCCTCTTCCCGGCGCTGCCGACGCAGTCCAGGCTGCAACACGGTTCCTCGAGCGCGAGCCCGATCCCTACGCGCATACGGTGCCGGAAGACGCGCCGATCGCCGCGGAGCTGATCCTGCCGCAGTTGTGCGGCGAGGCCGCATCCTTACTGGGCGGCGTGGCGTTTCCGCGCCACCCGGCGCTGTTGCCGTTGCGGCAAGCGTGCCTGGTCAAGCTGGGGGCGGTAGCGACGTTGCCGAGCGGCCATCCGTTGCTGCACTCCTGGGAAGCCTGGGGAACCTCGCTGACCATCGCATGCCCGGATGACGACGGCAGCATTGGCATCAGTCCGGCGGCCACCGCCGCGTGTCGTGCGCACGCCGTGACACAGGGGAGCACGCCGCAGGTCGGGCGCGCCGACGCGTATCTGCTGGCGGCATCGCGGGCGACGCGCAGCGGCATCGAAGGTGTCGTTCCCAACGTCTGGCCGATCAATGTGTTCGAGCCATGCTGGTCGCTGTACACCCTGCATCTGGCCGGGCTGTTCGCGCATCCCGCGCTCGCCGAGGCGGTGCGCGTGATCGTCGCGCAGCTCGACGCGCGCCTTGGCGTGCGCGGTCTGGGCCCGGCCTTGCACTTCGCGGCCGATGCGGACGACACCGCCGTTGCGCTGTGCGTCCTGCGCCTTGCAGGCCGCGACCCGGCGGTCGATGCGTTACGCCATTTCGAACTCGGCGAGCTGTTCGTCACCTTCCCCGGCGAGCGCAATGCCTCGGTGTCGACCAACATTCATGCCCTGCATGCGTTGCGACTGTTGGGAAAGCCCGCCGCCGGGACCAGTGCCTACGTCGAGGCCAATCGCAACCCGCATGGTGTATGGGACAACGAAAAATGGCACGTTTCGTGGCTGTATCCCACCGCGCATGCGGTCGCTGCGCTGGCGCAAGGCAAGCCCCAGTGGCGCGACGAGCGCGCGCTGGCGGCGCTGCTGCAGGCGCAGCGCGACGACGGCGGCTGGGGCGCCGGTCGCGCGTCCACATTCGAGGAAACCGCCTATGCGCTGTTCGCGTTGTACGCAATGGACCGGAGCGAGGAGCCGACAGGGCGCCGGCGCATCGCGCAGGCGGTGGCGCGTGCGCTCGAGTGGATGCTCGCCCGCCATGCGGCGCATGCATTGCCGCAGACGCCGCTGTGGATCGGTAAGGAACTGTATTGCCCCACCCGGGTCGTGCGCGTGGCCGAACTCGCCGGGTTGTGGCTGGCGCTTGGTTGGGGGCGGCGCGTCGCGGCCGAGGGAGCAGGAGCGGCGCCATGATCCAGACCGAACGCGCGCTGCAGCAGGTGCTGGAGTGGGGGCGTTCCCTGACCGGGTTCGCAGACGAGCATGCCGTGGAAGCGGTCAGGGGCGGCCAGTACATCCTGCAGCGCATCCAGGCGAGCCTGCGCGACACCAGCGCCCGCACCGGCCGCGATCCGCACGACGAAACGCTGATCGTGGCGTTCTATCGCGAACTGGCGCTGCTGTTCTGGCTCGACGATTGCAACGACCTTGGCCTGATCGCGCCGGAGCAGCTCGCTGCCGTGGAGCAGGCGCTGGGGCAGGGCGTGCCGTGCGCGCTGCCCGGATTCGAGGGCTGCGCTGTGCTGCGCGCTACGCTGGCCGCGCTCGCCTACGATCGTCGCGACTATGTTCAGCTTCTTGACGATACCCGGTGCTACTGCGCGGCGCTGCGCGGCGGACACGCGCAGGCGGTAGGGGCGGAACGCTGGTCCTACGCCGAGTACCTGCACAACGGCATCGATTCGATCGCCTACACGAACGTGTTCTGTTGCCTGTCGTTGCTGTGGGGGCTGGACATGGCGACCTTGCGCGCGCGTCCGGCGTTTCGCGAGGTCCTGCGGCTCATCTGCGCGATAGGGCGCCTGCACAACGATCTGCATGGACGCGACAAGGACAGGTCGGCCGGCGAGGCCGACAACGCGTCGATCCTGCTGCTGCAGCGCTATCCGGCTATGCCTGCGGTGGAGTTCCTCAACGACGAGCTGGCCGGCCATACGCGCATGCTGCACCGGGTGATGGCGGAAGAACGCTTTCCCGCGCCGTGGGGACCGTTGATCGAGGCCATGGCGGCCATCCGCGCGCAGTACTACCAGACCTCGAGCAGCCGCTACCGCAGCGACGCTGCGGGGGAGGCCAGCGTGCGCCGGCCTGAAGGCGCGGGAGGCGGCGGCGTGCGCGCGCTGCCGTCGGTCCGATCCGACGCAACGCCGTCGCCCGATGCGACGGACGGAGCGAGCATGAGCGACACCGCCCTGAGCCGGCGCAAGGACGACCATCTCGACATCGTGCTGGACCGACGAACGGCGCCGGCCACGATCGCCCCCGGCTGGGAGTACGTCCGTTTCGAACACTGCGCATTGCCCGAGTTGGACCTGACGCAGATCGACCTGCGCGCCTCGCTGCTGGGCAAGATCATGCGCGCCCCGCTGCTGATCAGCTCCATGACCGGCGGCACGTCACGCGCCGAGGCCATCAACCGGCATCTGAGCGAGGCAGCGCAAGCCTTGGGGATTGCCATGTGCGTCGGTTCGCAACGCGTGAGCCTGCAATCCCGCAACTCCCAGGGGTTGACGCGCGCGCTGCGCCGCCTGGCCCCAGACATTCCGTTGCTGGCCAATATCGGCGCCGCGCAACTGCGCGAGGCCGACGGCCTGGACCTGGCGCGCCGCGCGGTGGATGCGCTGGAGGCCGATGGACTCATCGTCCATCTCAATCCGCTGCAGGAAGCGCTACAGCCGGAGGGCGACCGCGACTGGCGCGCCGTCCTGGCGCAGATCGCTCGCGCCGCGCGCAGCGTGGGCGTGCCGATCGTGGCCAAGGAAGTGGGGTCGGGCCTGTCCGCCTCGGTGGCCTGTGCGCTCGTTGCGGCGGGCGTGGCGGTGATCGATGTCGCCGGCGCCGGCGGCACCAGTTGGGCCGCGGTGGAGGGCGAGCGCGCCCGCGATGCCGCCGACCGTACAGTGGCAATGGCGTTCGCCGATTGGGGGCTTCCGACCCCAGCCAGCCTGCAGGCGGTACGTGAGGCGCTGCCAACGGTGAAGCTGATCGCGTCGGGCGGGATCCGCGACGGCGTCGACGTGGCCAAGGCCATTCGCCTGGGCGCGGACATCGCCGGGCAGGCGGCCGGCGTGCTGCGCGCGGCTACGGTATCCACCGAGGCGGTTGTCGCGCATTTCGAGATCGTCATCCGCCAGTTGGCCGTCGCCTGCTTCTGCACCGGCTCGGCTGATCTGGCGGCGTTGCGTCACGCGCGCTTGTTGCCATCGGCGCATCTGCCCGCCGGTTGATGGCGGCGTCGCCCGCACTTGCGGCGGGCGCCTAGTCTTACTCAGCTAGAAAGTCGCGGATGCGGGGGATTCGCGGTGCTGGCGGATTTGCTCGGGTGCTGCTTCGTGATCAGGGAGGCGCCCCGCCATGCCCGACTGGACAGCCGAGAGTGAAGCCGCATTCGGCGCCTATGTCGATGCTTTGATCGGGGTGATCGGCCACGCCGAACGAGCTGAGCCTCTGACGTGGCCGGAACTAGGTGCGCCGGGAGCCCGGCAAGGAGTAGATGGTGCAAGTCCATTGCAATGAAGGAGTAGCGATCGACCCCGACTCATGGGCGATCCGTCGTGAGGAGACCGGTAATTTCTGTGGTGTCAAACAAGGGTTGTTAGGCTCAAGCAGTCCCGTCAGCATCGTTTTGAGACCAAGCGATGGCGGTGGAATGATCGAGGGCCGGAGCGAATTTGACGACAAATGCCGGAAGGAGGTCCGCACAGACATAGACAAAGAGCTGGGAGAGCCTGTTCGACGGCGACATCTTGCTTGTCGATGCGCCATACCAAGAAGATCATGGCAGCGCTGCAGAGCGCGTTCGTGAATCATGAGGCGGAGACTTATGCCCTTCTCGCCGGCTTTGCCCGGGCTGCCATACGCTCCGACCGGTCACCGACTACACGACACGCCGGATCCGAACCGTCTGCGGAACCATTGAGGTTCGCAATCCCCGATGCATGCTGTGCCGGGAATGCCATCCAGGGCCGATCGAACGACACCGGAGCTGATGGAACTGATGGCGCGGCTTGAAAGCATGCTGCCCTACTGGCAGGCGCCAAAGGTGCTGGCCGATTCCTGCCCACTGAACCGACTGAGACGCATGCGATCGTGCGCAAGGTACGATCAGGATCGGCAAGCGGCTCGACGACCAGGTCATGCAGGAAATTGGCGTGCGAGGCCCCAAACGGATGACCGATGGCACCTTGAGATGCAGCTTCCCGGAGCTCGGCGCAAAGAGTTCGTCATCAGCATCGATACGGCGTACGTTCGTAGCGCTGATCAACATTCGGCGCGAATTTTCGAGCTCGTCGTGGCCAGATGCGCCCGCGGGGGACGGGGAGAAAGGGGCGGTTGCTATTTCTTAACCGGCAGCACCGACCATCAGGCAATCCGCGATCGTGCTCTTCGCCCTCTCTAGGAAGTCGGAATATCGCGGCTTTGGGGATGTGACGGTGACCTCGGACGGGGCCGAAATCTTAAAGCGGCTGCCCCGCGCCATGCCGAAACCAACGACCCACATCATCGACTGGTTTCATATTGCCATGGAGATCCAGCCCATACAGCAGATCGCCGATCGCATCGTACGATTCCGATCAGGCCCTTTTTGAGTGCTTCCAGCCATCGGCAGGGACGTCAGAACTGTGAAGTGGCGTCTCTGGCATGGGCGGGTCGGCCGCGCGATCCGCGACCTGGAGCAACTTCCCAGGGCAGATTCAGTTGGCATGCTGCATAGCTTCGCTTCGTTCTCACAACATTGAAGACGTGCGGCCAAGTCTGCTCAGCTATCGCTTGGCCTGGCTCGACCAACCGGCACCCCGCCGTCGCGTTTTTACGGCTCTGCGGAATTGCGTGTACGAGGCTTGACACTGGCTCACTGGGTTCTCTGGAACGATGCAAACGTGCGCGTTACTCAGTCCCCGGGTCGGTCTCCATCATTCATGGGCGCAGCTCGTCGATGACTTCGGCCGGCGAGCATCGAACGCGCGACATCTCTGCGCCACGCAGGCTGGCAAAGGCCTGGAGCACAGCGCCAAAGCCGAACCATACATCGGCGATCCGCCCTCTGAAATGTGACCGCGACCATCAGCCGATCAGCATTGGATTGTCCGGATCCCCATGGATGCAGTCAGGCGGACGGTCGTGGCCAGCCGCCCCTCAGTGCAGTTGACGACAGTGCTCTTGGCCGACACACGACCAGCAGAGTGGCGGTGTGATCTCCCGAAAGGGAGGGCCGGTAGTCCATCACCAGGGTTTGTCAGAGCCAGTCACGGTGAAGCGGGCGCAGTGACTCTCTCTGCGGCATAGTCGTCGAGCTGGCGAGAGAGAGGTCTGCCTCAGACGGGGCGGTTTTCGCTTCTGTTTTTCACCGGCTCCATTTTGGCCAGGCCGTCCTCGTATGAAACTTCCGTGTATGATCCACCGATGTCCTTGGCCGCGTCGAGCAGGTAGTCGAGCCTACCGGCCGTACCGAGCTTCTTGATGTCATTCTTGTCGACGCCGGCGAGGTCCATCATCTCCTTCCACACAGTTGATTCGTCGCAAGGCAGAATGCGGAAGGTGATGTCGCCTATCTTGGTGCGGTACTTCGCGAGCAGATCAATGTTGTTGCAGAAAATGAAATAGCTGCCTTTGGGGCTCAGCCTGCCATCCAGAACCTTTGCAGCCTCAGGTAGATACGCGAACGAATGCAGATATCCGGCAAGGACTGGGATGGTCGGTTCGCCTTCCTGCGCGATTGCAAGAACTTGTTCAATGGAATAGTCCGGCGGTCGTTTTTCGTCGGCGAGCTGGGCTTGGAACTTCAGCGCGATGTCGCCCCGAAATCCAAATCGCCCCGGCTTCGTTGTCTCGGTCTTAAGCACCGCATTCAGCAACCGCCCCTCCTTGTCCAACTGGCCAAGAGCGGTGTTGTCGATGGACGTCATGGAAGGCTCCTCATCAATCTGTCGTGTACATGCATCGCCAATGCGGCGTGTCCGCTGACCTTATGCAAGTTGTTTGCCGTGCCCCCATGTCTGCAGCGACGCACACGGTAAGCGGCGGATTGGCGCAATGTGCAGGGACAATACGTGCTGGCACCATCACGAGGTCTCGGCCGGATAAGGGCGGGACGCCCGAAAACCGCCTGTCGCAAATCAGACAGGTCGCAAATCGAATGGTCGCCCCTGCTAAACCAATGGATTTCAGCTGCATCTCGATTGGCATGGGATTTGCGAATTGTGCCTCCGACAGAAACTGAGAGCGAGCCAGAAATGATCAGCCTAACGGATAGCGCCATCAACGCACTGAAGGCCGCAATCTCCTCGACGGCCCAGCCGGCAAGCGGTTTGCGGGTCATGGTCGAAGGCGGCGGTTGCCAAGGGTTCACGTACAAAATGGGTCTTGCTCATGAGCCGGTCTCCGATGAGCCCGTGTTTGAGCAAGACGGGATCAAAGTCTTCGTCGACAAGGCGAGCCGGGTGCATCTCAACGGCACCACGATCGATTTCGTGGTGTCGCTCGAAGGATCAGGGTTCCGCTTCGATAACCCAAACGCCAAATCGAGCTGCTCCTGCGGCAAATCGTTCAGCTGAGTCGCCTTCGGACCATTCGCAATGGAAGGAGCATCGAACATGGGCCTGAAGGCTGAACGAACGAAGCAGTCTTCGAGTGCAGAGGCTTCCGATCGCGAGCGGATTGTCCGTGCCGTGCTCGATGAGATTCGGCCAAGCCTCAGGCGTGATCGTGGGGATTGTGAGCTCGTCGAAATCGAAGGCAACAAGATCATGGTCAGGCTCACCGGCGCCTGCATGTTATGCAAGCTTGCGGGAACGACGCTCGCGGCCATTCAGGCGCGCCTGATCGAGCGGCTCGGCGAGTTCGTCCGCCTGATCCCGCTCCCCGCAGCTGCCAAAGAGGGGCCTTAAGTGCAGAGCGGACAGTCCGTGCAGCCGATCTACCTGGATAACAACGCGACGACCCGTGCACATCCATCGGTAGTCGCGTCAATGCTGCCGTTCTTCTCTGGGCAATTCGGCAATGCGTCGTCCGGGCATGCATTCGGCATTGAGGTTGCGCCCGCATTGAAACAAGCGCGCCGGAAGCTGCAGGCCCTCGTTGGCGCGGCATTTGATAACGAGATCGTCTTCACCTC
This sequence comes from Bradyrhizobium sp. CW1, assembly GCF_023100665.1. Taxonomy (NCBI): domain Bacteria; kingdom Pseudomonadati; phylum Pseudomonadota; class Alphaproteobacteria; order Hyphomicrobiales; family Nitrobacteraceae; genus Bradyrhizobium; species Bradyrhizobium sp. CW1. Next base: position 7,037,213 of record NZ_CP064684.1, on the reverse strand, counting down.
GGGCGCGACTGAATCCGACAACACCGCGATCCTGTCCGCGCTCGCCGTGCAGGAGGGACGCGACGAGATCGTCACTACGGCCGTTGAGCATCCAGCTGTGCTGTCCCTTGCCGAGGAGCTGGGCCGACGCGGAATCAAGACCCATGTCATTCCGGTCGATGCAAGCGGCCGATTGAACATCGAGGATTATCGCAACGCATTGTCGAGGCGGACGTCAATCGCCTCGGTCATGTGGGCCAATAATGAGACCGGTACGATCTTTCCGGTGAAATCCCTCGCCAAGATGGCGCGCTCAGTCGGCGCGCTCTTTCACACCGATGCGGTCCAGGCGGTCGGGCGGATTCCGATTGACCTGAAGACTACGGACATCGACATGCTATCGCTCTCCGGCCATAAGCTCCATGGTCCGAAGGGGATCGGCGCGCTGTATGTGCGCAAGGACATCAGGTTCCGACCGCTGATCATCGGCGGCGCACAGGAGCGGCATCGCCGCGCTGGCACCCAAAACGTTCCGGGCATTATTGGGCTCGGCAAGGCGGCGGAACTCGCTGCGGCACACCTCATGCAAGAGCAGACGCAGATTGGCATGCTTCGCGACCGGCTTGAGCAAGGCATTCTCGCTCTCGGCTGTTGCATCGTGCTTGGTGATATCAAGAACCGCTTGCCAAATACGTCCAACATCGCATTCGAGCATCTCGAAGCAGAGGCCATCGTCGACCACCTGAACCGCAACGGAATTGCCGCCTCGCTCGGTTCAGCCTGCGCGTCCGGCTCGATGGAGCCGTCCCATGTCCTGCGCGCGATGAGAGTACCACCGGCCTTTTTGCGCGGTGCGGTTCGCTTCTCGCTGTCGCGCGAGACGGCGCCGGATGAGATCGATCGTGTCCTGCAAGTCCTGGCGGACATCAATGCCAAACAGAGAGCCTTGTGGCGTGCGTGTCAGGAGCGCGCGGGCGAGAGCTCACAAGTTGCGGAGCTCCTATGAAGGTCATGATTCGCCGTTCGCCCGAGACGGGGCTTTCGATTTATGTGCCCAAGAAGGATCTTGAGGAGTCGATTGTCGAATGTGAGCACGAGACGCTGTGGGGTGGTTGGATTAGAATCGCGAACGGGTGGGTGCTCGACCTACCCGCGATGGCGAGTGACACCATCCTTCCAATTACGATCAATGCCAGGAAGCGCGACGGCGAAGCAACCGAATGATGAATGCTGCGACTCCACAGAACCTCGCCAAACCAGCGGATGCGGAAGCTGTTCTTGGCGCAGCGGTCCGGCCTTTGCGAGGAAGGCCACATCAATCCCTGGCTTTGGCTTGGCGTGGTCGAAGGTTCCAGCCGAACCTGCCGATGACTCCGGAAGCGCTCGAACCGTCCTTGGGACCCAAGATGGCGCCGACGCATGGTGTCAAACGCAATACTCGGCCTAGCCTGCACTGTTGGGCAACGAGATGGCGTTGCCGGGGAGGCCTCGCGAGGGCCCATTGTGCTGACATCGCCAGCCCGGTCGTTACATTCCGCACATCTTCATAGTTAGGCCAATCGCTGCAACTCCGCAAAATACAGTTTCGAGAGGATTGGATCTCGCACCGGGCCAAGTCGTAGCTCGCAAATCGTGATGCAACGGTCGCGATGCAAATCCTTGAATCAGTCGAATTGCGCGAAGACTAAGGTTGTAAATGACGCATCGTCATACAAGGAGCGTCGACGACTCGCGAACTGGAAGGCCAACGCCCTCCGCTCCTGACGATGATCCCTATCTGTGGTTGGAACAAATAGAAGGCGCGCGGGCGCTGAACTTCGTCGAGCGGCAGAATAGCAGAACCCTGGAGGTGTTTGGCGGACCCGCAGCCGAACGAGACAGAGATGCGCTGACAGCGATTTACGACCGACCTGACAATATTCCCTATGTCAGCCGGCGCGGCGAGTATCTCTACAATCTCTGGAGGGACGCCAATAATCCACGCGGCCTCTGGCGGCGAACCACTCTGGAAGAGTATCGCAGGCTGAAGCCATCATGGGACATCCTGCTCGACCTCGATCAACTTGCGGTCAGCGAAGGCAAAGACTGGCTTCTGAACGCCACGGCCGCACCGCCTGGAGATCACTCGCGATGGATCTTGAGTCTATCGCGCGGCGGAAGCGATGCCGTCACCTTGCGTGAATTCGACTCAGACACGAAGCTCTTCATCCACGACGGCTTTGTCTTGCCGGAAGCCAAAGGCAGCGGCGTATGGCTCGATTTTGATACGCTGGTGTTGTTAAGCTCCCATGGTGACGGCATGGCCGCGACCACCGGCTATGCGCGCACCGTGAGGCTGTGGCGGCGTGGTACGCATGTTGACAAAGCGGCAGTGATCTTTGAGACCAAGGCCGCTCATGTGTCAGTCGGTTGCAGTGTTGACGACACTGTCGTGCCGCCCAGGATCTGGTTCCTCGATGCGACAGACGTCTCCAATTGTGTGGTCTGGCTGGGCGATGAAACGGGAGCCAAGACGAGGCTCGATTTGCCAAGTAACATCTGGATGCGGTCGCATCGCAACTGGCTTGCCCTGAAGCCGCGCGAATCCTGGTCTGTGGCAGGGCACACCTATGCCGCGGATACGGTGCTCGTCATCGCGCTGCCGGCATTCCTGGCGGGCAGCCGCCAGTTCGACATTCTCTTCGAGCCGGGCCCGCGCCGTGCGCTGCAGAGCTTCTTTTGGAGTGCGGGCAAGCTTGTGCTTTGTATTCTCGACAAACTCCGCCCAGTGTTCGAGATCTGCACTCCATCCGATCATCGCTGGAACCGCGAGCAATTGGGCGGGCTTCCTGATCTTGGCGTCGTCGACATCTGGTCTCTCGATCGCGATCCGTCCGAGAGCAATGGTGACTTGCTGGCTCACGTCGAGGATCCGCTCACCCCGCCGTCTCTCATCCTGCTGGAGCGGGGCGTGGGCAGTCCCGCCGTGCTGAAGCAGGCGCCGAAGACGTTTGCCGCGGAGCACTGCGTGGTCACGCGGCACGAGGCCGTCTCGATCGACGGTGAGCGAATTCCCTACCTACAGACCGGGCCGGTCAGACAGACCGGCAACGCGCCGGTCCATCTGAGCGGATATGGCGGGTTTGGAATGTCCGTGAAACCGTATTACAATTCCGCGCTCGGTAAGCTTTGGCTTGACTGCGGCGGCACCACGGTTCAGGCAAATTTGCGCGGCGGCGGTGAGTTCGGCACGCGCTGGCACGACGCCGGCCGGCTGGCCGGCAAGAGATTGTCGCATGACGATTTCGCAGCCGTCGCCGCCGATCTCGTTAAGCGCGGCGTGACACAGGCCAAGCGGATCGGGGCCGAGAGTGGATCGAACGGCGGCATCCTCATTACCAACATGCTAACGCGATATCCTGGGCTCTTTGGCGCACTGTTCTGCACCGTCCCGCTGATCGACATGCGCCGCTACACCAAACTGCTCGCCGGGGCGAACTGGCTCGCCGAATATGGCGATCCCGACAACGCTGAGGAGTGGGAGTGGCTGAAGACCTATTCTGCCTATCATGCTGCAAGACCCGGGCAGTCCTATCCACCGATCCTGATGGCCACCAGGCGGCGGGACGATCGCGTCCATCCCGGACATGCGCGCAAAATGGCAGCGAAGCTGCAGGCGATGGGCTATGAGGCTTATTTATACGAGCATGCCGCCGGCGGCCACGGCTGTGGCAAGGACAACAGGGAGCACGCCGGCTTGTTGGTGCTGGGCCTGCGTTTCCTGAAGAGCAGGATCGGCTGGCTGGATACCGAGGACGGGAGCGACGTAGTGTAGTTGTTGGACGGCAGTTCGTGCGATGTCGACCGAGGCGGCTGCAGCTTTACGAATCTGAGGCGTCCACACCCGCACCACCTATTCGAGATGCCTACCAACGTTTGGACGCACGGTCCAATTCGTGGCCGTCGGGACTCTGGGCACCAGGCGTTTCTCTTCACCTGCCCGACAATGCGTCCGGAGTGTCAGGAAGGGGCCCGCGTGATCTTCACGACATAGGTCGGTAACGGGTTTCTTGTCTGCATCTAGGAAGCATCGCCGGTTCAAGTTGTCCTTCAAAGCGTCCGGAACGTCTTTTGCGGATTGTGCTTTGCATACGCGTCACATTTCGGCGACAAGATCAACTTTCAACGACACCAGCCGCCATGCTCTTTGCTCAAGGGCATAGATGAACCAGCGTACCGCCCTCGTAATAGCGCTGCCGGGCGCTCTTGTGATCGCAATTCTGTCAGCTTTCGAACATGAGTTGATAAAACGGACATTCGAACGGACGGTGCCTAACTGCTTGACGCGAAACACAAATACGTTTGTGGCAGGTATGGCACGCCAGTTGCTCTTGGCTTTTCAGAAACGACTCTGGGGATGCTTGCTGGAAGGATTCGGCTTGCGAAGAGAATTGGAAAAATGAGTACTTCAGCGCAACACCAGGTAGCCTGCGGCGGCGGCGAGATCAGCGAGACCATGCAAGTCATGGCTAAGCACAACAGCTGCGGTACGGTCGGTGGGAGCGGCAAGGCCAGGTGCCGATCTCAGGCCGGCATCGGCAATGTGCCAAATGAGGTCTGGGAAAAGGTGAAGAACCATCCCTGCTATAGCGAGGAGGCGCACCATCATTATGCCCGGATGCATGTCGCCGTCGCACCCGCCTGCAATATCCAGTGCAATTACTGCAATCGTAAATACGATTGCGCAAACGAATCGCGCCCCGGCATTGTCAGCGAGAAGTTGACGCCGGAGCAGGCCGCCAAGAAGGTGCTGGCGGTCGCTTCCGCCATCCCTCAGATGAGCGTGGTCGGCGTTGCTGGCCCTGGCGACCCCCTGGCGAATCCGGACAAGACATTCAAGACCTTCGAGCTCGTCAATAAACTCGCGCCAGATATCAAGCTGTGCCTCTCGACGAACGGTCTGGCGCTAGCTGATCATGTCGACACGATTGCAAGACTTAAGGTCGATCACGTGACGATCACGATCAACATGATCGATCCCGATATTGGCGCAAAAATCTATCCCTGGATCTTTTACCGCCACAAGCGCTACACCGGCATTGAAGCTGCAAGCATCCTCAGCAATCGGCAGCTCCAGGGCCTGGAGATGCTCACCGCGCGCGGCATCCTGTGCAAAGTCAACTCGGTGATGATTCCCGGGATTAACGATCAGCATCTGGTTGAGGTTAACAAGGCCGTGAAGTCGCGCGGCGCCTTCCTGCATAACGTGATGCCGCTGATTTCGTCACCCGAGCACGGCACCGTGTTCGGTCTCAGCGGGCAACGCGGCCCGACCGCACAGGAAGTGACAGCATTGCAGGATAGCTGCGAAAGCGAGATGAACATGATGCGTCACTGTCGCCAGTGCCGCGCCGACGCCGTCGGACTGCTCGGGGAGGACCGCGGCGCCGAGTTCACCATGGAAAAGATCATGGCCATGGACATCAAATATGATGAACAGGCCCGAAAGGAGTATCAGGCCAAAGTCGAGAAGGCGCGCATTGCAAAGCTTGCGGCCAAGCAGGAGCAGCTTGCTGGGCTTGCCAGCGCGTCCAGCGAAATCAAGGTGCTGGTGGCGGTTGCAACCAAGGGCTCGGGATTGATCAACCAGCACTTCGGTCATGCCAAGGAGTTCCAGATCTACGAGCTCTCAACTTCGGGCGCCAAATTCGTTGGCCATCGTCCTATTCATTCCTATTGCCAGGGCGGCGATGGCGAGGACAGCAAGCTCGAAATCGCCATCGATGCCATCAACGACTGCCATGCCGTGCTCGTGTCAAAGATCGGCGGCTGCCCGAAGGCCGAATTGATCAAGGCCGGAATCGAGCCGGTCGATCAGTACGCCTGGGAGTTCATTGATGGCTCGGCGATCGCCTGGTTCAAACTCTATCTCCATAAAGTCAATGAGGGGAAAATCAAGCACGTTGAGCGGGTCGATCCGGCTGCCCGCCGCAATGCGCTGATTTCCGCCGCCTGAGGATGGGTTCAGACAATGCCGTTCAAGATCATCGCCTCGCAATGCACGGGCTGTTCGGCCTGCGAAACGCAGTGCCCGAACTTCGCTATTTCCGAGCGAGCCGGCGTTTTCCAGATCGATCCTGAGAAATGCACCGAGTGCGCCGCCTACTTTGATGAGCCCCAATGCGTGGCGGTTTGCCCGGTTGACAATACATGCGTGCTTGATACGGCGCTGCCGCGTCACCAGGCTGCTTGAGGGCCACGATGGATGTCACTACGACACTCGTTCAGAAACTCGGGCGGATGATGCTCCGCCTTCACGAGGCGCCGGCCACGACTTTCCCCTTCTCAGACCGGGTGGACGGCTCTCCCTGGTCGCTAACCTTTTCGCCAGTTGTCGACCCATATTCTGGCAACGCGCACGTGGGCGGGAGCGCTCGAGCTATTCCTGTCGACCCGAAGGCCGCTGTCTTGGGCGTCAAGGATCAATTTCGCCGATGGACCCACAAAGGGCTGACCCGTCTTCCACGATATCAATCCAGTCATGTGCGGCCATCATTGAACAGGCGACATTCATGCCCGAGGCCTTCTTCAGTTGGTCATCCGAGAGAGGGCGTCCTCACCGAGCCGTGTCTTGGTCGCACGGTATCGAGCCGGCTAAGCATCATCACAGGGCGACAGGGCTATCCTATCACCTCGATGAAGGTGCAGAAATACACCTGCGCCACGGCAGGGCGTTCGGACCCGATCACGTGATGCGGAAACGAATTTCCTGCCACCGGTGCGGTCGGCGCCACCAAGTTGGAATTCGGCTGCTATGAGAGCACCTCGTGCGGGTCTTCCTGTTCTCGCTCAACGCCTATTGCCGACTTGCAGGTGCGTCTCGGGCAACCCGGCGAAGGACGGCAACTGTCGGAGGCTGCTGGGGCTTTGTCCGGCGGACGATGCTAGCGCCGAGGTGTTGTTGGGCGAGCGTATGGGCGGGACCGTGAGTGATCACGTCCACAATGCCCTCGGTTGCCGGGGTAATCAGGTCGACTCTGTCAGCTGTGCGCATCCCGCGCTGAAGCACGCGGCTCGCGGCCGGCTCAAGCACGCCCGGCTCGATGACAGACGCGCGTGCCGCGTCGATGGCTTCTTCAATATCAACGATGGGCTCACGGATAGTTATCTCGATCGTCTCGATTTTAGGCTGCGGGCATTGATGTTGCTGCACCGGGATCCCGACAGGCTCATGCAATCCGTGACCCCAAGCGCCGCCGTGCGGGAATGGAGGGGGTCCATCGAGCATCATGATAGGGCGGTTCGTAAGCCCGGGCGCTCGCGAGGCGCGGTACAGTTGAACCATGGAGCGGAGACGGCAGCATGAGCAACATCGCCCGTGATAGTGACATCGTCGAGCTGACGGACGCCCCCTCCTTTGATTATGGTGACAACGTGCGGGCCAACCGCACCATCCGCAACGACGGCACCTATGTGGGCAAGGAGATCGGTGAGGTTCTGGTCAAGAAAGGCGAGCTTGGCTATGTCGTCTCGATCGGCACGTTCCTGCAACAATTTTATATTTATGGAGTCGAATTCCTCGGCTCCGGCAATCGCGTCGGCATGAAATGCAAGGAGCTCGATCTAGTCTCGCCAAGCCACGAAGGCGAGGAGCCGTTCTTGCCAGGAGCGGCACCCCGATGATCGAACCAAGATCGCCAAAATACCGGTCAGGCCAACGTGTCAAGGCGGCAATCGATCTGCTCAACGACGGTTCCTTTCCCGGCGCGTCGGCCGAAGAGTGTCTGGTCAGCGTCGGGTATATTGGTCAGATCGTCCAGGTCGGTCGCCATACGGGAGCGAACCTACCCATTTATATGGTCGACTTCGGCAAGCAGTTGGTGGTTGGCTGCCTCGAGGCAGAAATCTCTGCAGTCTAGGATATCGCGCAATGAACGCAGCAATCATCAGACGACATCATTCCGGATTGCCTGCGCATCCCAACGAGCTCGACCGGTGGCGGATCGTGCGCGCGCTGAAGAAGCGCGAGCACTACCGATATGTCTCGCCAAAGGTGACAGCGGTTGCTGGTGGCTATCTGGTCGAGAGCCCGTGCTGCTCAGGCAATATCAATGCGGAGGGCGGCCTCGTCGACGTCGCGCTGCTGCACCACGATAGGACTGCGGCGGCATGGCAGCTGCTCCGCAAAGATCACCGCAGGGGCCTTTGGGAGTGGCATTCAACCCATCAACGGCTTAGCCTGGCGACAGCGGTTCTGAACGCCGACCCTGAACGTTTGTTCTGGCAATAGATCGTTGAGATGGTGCTCGAAGGCGCCTTGACGGAGATCGAGTAGACGCTCGCCGCTATTCATACAGCCTCTGAGCCCTGCCTGACGCTCCGGCAGAAAGCTCCACATCTTGCCTGGATTTGTTGCGAGGCGTCCGAGATGACGCAGAATCCGTTCCGCCGGGTTGGAAGTTCGACCTGCATCTACTCGAGAGTGAAGGTCACTGTTACAGATCACGAATGATCCGCAGCGCGCCGGCATTGTGCTGGCCAAGCGCTCTGGCAAGTCGATCAAGCAATCGCCTGCCGGTGCCAAGCTCACACAGGACGGCTAGGCCCGCGGGTTGCTTGCCATGCCGTAGTGCCCGGCCCGGGAATATCACGATCAGCTCGCTCGCTCGTCCATCGGGTCCATAAGACGGGGACAGGCGATGGTCTCCCAGAACTGTTCGCTGAGGACGGAATCGCCTGGGAACGTCAACGTGGCTTATTAAACCAAGGATACTGCGGTAGATGAAGTTTGGATCAGCGAGCCGTGCTCGATCTGCTGATGAGGAGTAACGCTCAGGCTTTGCAAGATGTGCCTTTGTGAGTACTCGCCCTTAAGTCCACCGCCGTGCACTCGCCGTGAACGCCGGTTGGTGATGCGCGCGCAAGTGAGGCAGTGCGACTGTCCCGGCCTATCCGCTCTACTCCATCATTAGTATTCGGGCGCGGAAATATCATACTACAAACTAGTGAGTGAAGTCGGCGCGTTCAAGCAGAAGCGCTTTTTCGAGTTGTTTTTTCGAAGACGCATCGAGTGTCCCATCTCTATCGCTTGCTTCCATGTTGAAGGCGCTGACGTGCACGTGGAAAATCAGGTTTGTCACGCGAATAAAGATCCAGATGACAGAGGACAAATTCGCGTGTAGTTCCGGTTCTTATCTCAAAGAGAAAAATCCGCTTGAATAGTTGTCGATGACCATTGATATGGTAATGGGAAGCAGTTGCGTCATCGCCAAAAACAAGACGCTACAAACAGATGTGCAAAGCGAAATCGGAGAACACGTGGCAAAAAGCACCAAGCGCAAAGAGTATAGTAAGGATGACGTCAAGCTGCTCAAGGCGCACTCAAAGGCCCGCACCCCTGTAGCTAGGGTTTCAAAGCTTATGAAGCGATCCGAGGGCTCTCTAAGACAGAAAGCACGTACCTTGGGGATTGGCTTGGGTCACCAGCGCTGAGATCCGCCTCAATGTTCGGAAATTGACCGGCGTGATGATCGAGACGGCCAGGCGGCTTACGACCGCCAGGTCACCCGATCGCTTCAGGTCCCTGCGCCCAAGGGTCAGCTCGCCATGAACGAGCTGACCGATTTCCTGATAGACCGGCTCACTTGGCCTAAAACTCGTCGAGTCATGGTTTTAATCAGGGACTGATAAGCCCGACTCGTTCGTCTCATAGTGCGGCTTACATCGGTCAATATAGATTTATCGAGCCCGGAAATACGGTCCGCGAGCGTGCCGGCGGATCATCATCCCGGCCGGTAGACGTCATTCGGCGCTGAGCTATCTCCCTCTGCCTCCATCCTTCTCGAGGCGCACTACTGGAACCCTAGTTGCCCCGAAGAGGGAGCTTGGCCCGAGTCCGTGGGTGCCGGCATGTCAGCCTACAGCATTAGCGGTCTGCGGCTGACGCAGATCGCTCCGATGATGCTGCGGGCCGGCAAGGCGCAGAAAGAAGGGAATAGCCGCGGTTCGGCCTATGGCGACAACATAAAGGAACTCCGGCAGGAGATGTGCGTCGAGTAGGCGCAGAAGCGTACAAGTATTTTGTATGTTCATGCGGAGCTGCCTCGGCATCCTCTTGTATGCGGGATTTGTTATGAGGTGGGCAAGAGCGGTGGTGAACCTTGTTCATCGTCATCATCGAGACTGTCGATTGGCCGCCACGACTGCCGCGCGCGGACAGCGCGGCGGCCGCGGTAGACTCGATGGTGGCAATGAGAATTGAATTGCGTGCCGCACTCGCTAGCAGCAGGCCGCATTTGCGGTAAGATCGTCCGTATCCAGAAACGATTGAATCTGACGTCCTTAATTCGGAGCTGCTCCTTGCTGCACTTTCGATATGTTGCCTCAGGCAATTTTAAGTGTGTCGCCGCCGATTTCGCGGTTGCAAGGGCAGAGCTCATCCGTTTGTATCGCATCCAGAACGCGTAACGTGTCCGTCGGGCTGCGGCCGACATTGAGGCTTGTCGCATAGACATGCTGGATCGTGTTCTCAGGATCGACGATGAACGTGTAGCGATGCGCGATGCCATCACGCGATCGCACTCCAAGGCCATCGACCAGTGCGCCCTTGGTGTCCGCAAACTGCCAGATCGATAGACGGTGCAGATCCTTGTGCTCACGCCGCCAGGCGAGCTTGCAAAACTCGTTATCGGTCGAGCCACCAAGCACGATTGCATCGCGATCGGCGAAATGCTTGGACAGGCGAGCAAACTCAGCGATTTCGGTTGGGCAGACGAATGTGAAATCCTTCGGGTAAAAGAAGATGATTTTCCATTTTCCGGGGAAACTCCTCTCAGTCAGCGTCTCGAAGGCGCTCTGCCCGTTCTCCTCTGGCAGGTGAAAGCCGGGCTTCACGCCTGTGATGTCGAACGGCGGCAACTTACTTCCAATTCCAGGCATATTGTCCTCACAGCATCGCGTCACACGGAAACAGCGTTCCGCGACTGGCAAAGCAAGCGATATGCCACCCCGCTGATGGCAAGCCCCATCATGCCGGTCGTGGAACATTCGCCTTTGATGATGGCGGTGTCCTCGGACCCTATCTGCACCGTGTGGTCTCCTCAATTGACTCGGCCCGGCATTCCCCGTTGCGCGCTCCTTCGCCCGCCTCTCGCAGGGGAATCCACGCGCCCGCTTTGTCGGTTTTCTGTCAGAGCCCTTGCCGCTGTCGGGTCCACCACAGCTTCCGGTCTCGGGGGCTGCGCTATTAGTCAAGCCTAATCAGATGCTTAACGCGCGTGCGAACGAATGGCACGCCAGTTGCTAACTGAATGCAGCAACAAGGAGTGAGGGCTGAGGGCACGCCGACGCCGATGGCGAGCGATGGCCTCCTTCCCGAAACCCATGTGCCCACGTTTCTGAGAGAGAAACAGCCTCGCGCGTTCGGCGCGCAAAATTGGCAATCGGTTGATGGAGAGCAACATGTCTTCGCTGAGACAAATCGCGTTTTATGGCAAGGGTGGCATCGGCAAATCGACAACGTCGCAAAATACGCTGGCGGCTCTTGCTGAGCTGGGCCAAAGGATTCTCATCGTCGGCTGTGATCCCAAAGCGGACTCGACTCGCCTCATCCTGCACGCCAAAGCGCAGGACACCATTCTGAGTCTGGCGGCGAATGCCGGCAGCGTTGAGGACCTCGAAATTGAGGACGTCATCAAGCTCGGCTACAAGGACATTCGATGTGTCGAGTCCGGCGGTCCAGAGCCGGGGGTCGGGTGCGCCGGAAGAGGCGTGATCACTTCGATCAACTTTCTGGAGGAGAATGGCGCCTATGAGGACATCGACTATGTCTCTTACGACGTGCTGGGCGACGTCGTCTGCGGCGGCTTCGCGATGCCTATCCGCGAGAATAAGGCACAGGAAATCTACATCGTGATGTCCGGCGAGATGATGGCCATGTATGCCGCCAACAACATCTCCAAGGGTATTCTGAAGTATGCCAATTCCGGCGGCGTGCGCCTCGGCGGCCTGATCTGCAACGAGCGCCAGACCGACAAGGAGCTGGAGCTGGCAGATGCTCTTGCCAAGAAGCTCGGCAGCCGGCTGATCTACTTCGTGCCACGCGACAATGTCGTGCAGCACGCGGAGCTGCGCCGCATGACTGTGCTGGAATACGCGCCAGAGTCCAAGCAGGCGGATCACTATCGCAATCTCGCGACCAAGATCCACAATAATGCGGGACAAGGCGCCATCCCGACGCCAATCAGCATGGACGAGCTCGAGGATATGCTCATGGAGCACGGCATCATCAAGCCTGTCGACGAGAGCCTGGTCGGCAAGACCGCCGCCGAGCTCGCCGCTGTTTCGGCATAGTTCATCTTGTCGGCCTTCTCGACCGGGGAAGGCCGACATCGTCCACTGCGGGACCTTTATGATTGGCACACAAAGCGAATTTGCCAATACAGTGTCATCTCCTGTATCAGCAGCTCACGTCACCGAGCAGCGCGATGCGAGTGAGCTCTACGGGCTTCTGACCGGGCGCCATCCAACAGAAGTCGACATCAGCGACGATAACGATTTCGATCGCCATGTGCTCGCTTGCGTTCTCGCCGCATCCGCTATGGATGGCGGCCAACTTCCCGAACGGGCCGGCTTGACTAACCAGGAGCTCGATGCGCTGTTGGTGCAATACTTTCCATCGACGCCGATCAGGAGTTGTACCTGGCGCGAACAGTCCGCGTTACCGGCTCCTGACGAGACGATTATGGTGCTAAACCTCCTGCTTGCGCAACGTTCCACTCATGGAGAGGTCGGCGGCTGGCTCGCGACGATGATCGCGCGGCGCGCCATGGAGCCTAATCACCTGTGGGAAGATCTCGGTCTGCGGGAGCGGGACGAATTGTCCCGCCTCCTGATGCGCCATTTCAGGCCGCTGGCGGCTCGCAACACCAAGAACATGCGGTGGAAGCGCTTCTTCTATCGCACGCTATGCGAAGATGACGGTCTGGTGATGTGTACCACGCCGGTCTGCACGGAATGCAATGATTTTGATCTTTGCTTCGGCGAGGAGAGCGGGGAGAGCCGGATGGCCGGACGCCGGCGGGATCATCTGCGTCGTCTCGATGACTCCGTCCAAGCCATCCGAAGTTCGCAGGGCTGAGCTCATATTGGATGCCCGCTCCTCGGCGCGAGTCCCGGTGTATCGGACCAGCTTTCGGCCAACGGTCACATGACCGGACTGAGGGTTTGAAAAGACACCGGGTAAACAACTTCGCGCAGGCAGCCTAAGCAGGACGCGGCGGCGCCTGATCATCGGGCTTGATAACTGGTGGATGCGACCGTCACATTTACCGCCAAAATGTTCTATGTTGACGCGCGATCGAGGCCAACATCCGCCCTCTCGATCGCGCCCGCTGACGTTTTACGAACGACGACTTGTGGTTGGACGACCGGATGGCTCAAGAATCCTCTTCGATCAGCGCCGGGGATGCACGCGCCTTTCCCCGAAGTGTTGCAGCTTGAGGTCAGGCCCGAACCGTTGCCCGGCCGCCAAGCTTCCAAGCTCGGCGCCTGCCTTCAGCTCGGTCGCAAGCGCACCGGACCTGCACTCCGCCGTTTCCACCCTGGCGGATTTGCGACACACCGGACTAATCTGAAATTCGACGTCATTCACAAGTTCTCGGGAATTCGAGCGGTTTGGCACAGCAGTTGCTGTAAAGCTTCCGGCATAAACCTACGGAGCCGCTGATGGCGTTAGCTGCCGCAATCACCGCGCCCGACAAAGATCAGTCGAGGTCCATAGTCCTTAATGACACCACCTTGCGCGACGGCGAACAGACACCGGGCGTGGCCTTCGCGACACCGGAAAATGTCTCGATGGCGCGTGTCGCTGGCCGCGGCCGGAGTCACGGAGATCGAGGCCGGCACGCCGGCGATGGGTCAGGAAGAGATTGCCGCGATCCGAGCGGTCGCCGAAGCTGGCCTCGCGGCCATGATCATCGGCTGGTGCCAGATAAAACCCGCGGATGTCGATGCGGAGATCGAGGCCGGTGTTTCGATGGTAATCCTATCGATTCCATGGTCGGACGCGCAGATTGCGGCGAAACTCGGTGGCGCCGTTTGGCCGTGCTGGAGCGGGTGAAGCGCGTCGTGGCCCACGCTCGCGACAAGGGACTGGGTGTCGCGCTAGGTGGCGAAGACTCCTCGCGTGCCGATGTCAACTTCCTGATCGACCCACCGCATTGTGATCGGCGAGCATTCAGAGCTTGCCGCTATCACTTCGCTGTTGTCCGACTTGCAGCTTTCGGTCACCGCCGACGAAACCCAAACCACTCTCGCGCGCGTCCGTAAGCATGCCGTCGAGCACAAAGGCCCGGTTTCCGAGGAAACGGTGGTGGCGATGTGGCGCGACATTCATGAGAGATCGCTCCTCAACGGAGGGCGATCAGGTGGTCAGCCATGCGCTTCGCGCGATCAGGTTGGAACATTCGGGCCGGGACGGCTTCTGGTCGCGGATCTAGATGGAGGTTGAGAATGACGACGGACGGGATCCTTTCGCAATTGAACAAGGCCTCCGCGGCAGAGGAGTTTTTTGCACTGCTCGGCGTCGAGTACGATGCGAAAATCATCGACGTGGCGCGGCTTCATATTCTGCGTCGCATGGGTGAATATCTCGCGGGCGAGGAGTTTACCGGTGCATCCGATCCTGACATCGCCTCGCGTTGCAAGGCCACGCTCGAGCGCGCCTATGCCGATTTCGTCACGTCCTCCCCGATCGAACAGCGCGTGTTCAAGGTCTTGAAGGATGCGGCCGCACCACAATCGAACAAGCATCCAGCATTGGTGCAGCTCGGTTCTTTGGAGTGAATTCAGTTTATATCGTGCTCTGGAGCGTGAAGGTTCAGAGAACCTGCCAACCACCCAGGGCGTCGAATTCAAACGCAAGTTGCAGTTACGGCCGCGGGTCCGCAGCTTGGACACTCGGCTCCCTAAGAGCCAATCACGGCTCAGCGCTGATATTTCCGTCGTTTCAAGCTGCTGCCCATGGTGCACCTATCTCCTGCAATTGTACGCCGGCAGCGGGGAGCACATATTTGGCGAGGAAAGAGCACCAAGATGCGGATGACTGTCTTCTGTCGCATTCTGGACATAGGTCCAGCACGGTGTCGAATGTTCCGATCCTCGTGAGAGGCTGCCAATCCGATTTCCTTCAGTAAGATTCTGTATTGGCGGTCAATTTTCATCGTCTGCCCAATTGGTACGACAATTGCTGACATTTACTCAGCTAGTCTGGAGAAACGAATGCACATCTTGGTCCGCATCGAGTTTGTTTTTGACGCCGCGCAGTTTCGCGCGCGCTGCCTGTCGACACCATGATACGTCGCGACGCCAAAGCGATGGTTGCATATTCCGGCCCGGCTGAGCTGAAAGCTGCGCGTGATCCGCGCCAAAGATTCGTCGACGAAATCACTCCCGCTGGCCGATCTATGGCCGAGGTTTTCCGGGCGGCGCCCTTGCTCTCCGGCGCTGGTCGCGCGGCGCCGTTGACGGGCGGCTTCACCGCCGGCCCTCGTGCCCTCGCCAAGAGTTGCGGGCGTGTCGCTGCAATCGGAAATATTGCGAGGGCATTCGGAGTAATGGGTCGCGTTTTCACCGGCAAGCTCGCGGCCGGCAATGGGACCAGCCGAGCCTCTGCCAGGTCCTCGGTCTGTTCCAACTCGGTTGCATCTCGAAGATGAGGGGGACCAATCGATCGGATCGAGTGACCGCGCGGTTGCGTGCCTCACTAGTTCCATTGCCAAACGGTGGCCCAGAATGCCGAACCGGGAAAGAACGCCCAAGCGCGTGCTTCCGGGCTCGTCGATCAAGGTCCAGCAACGGGTGTCTGGGCGCCGCGCTGCTGCCAGGCAGTGTTGAAAAAATGGCGGCGGGCACGCGGCCGAACTTTAACTGAAGCAATCTTCACCCGCGAATTCAAAGCTGGAGGCGGAGCACGCTTCGCTGGCGAGCCGCTACTGAACACGGATGGGAGTACAGATGATGAGCACCGCACCCAAAAGCGCAGCTCCGGCCCCGGGTGGTGGTCGCGCGGCGACCAAGAGGGAGCTGCCCGAACGATTCAAGGCTTATAGGCACGTCTGGGTCTTCATCGAGCAGGAACGCGGGATAGTGCACCCCGTCTCCTGGGAGCTGATGGGTGCCGGCCGCCGGCTCGCCGACAAGCTCAACGTTGACCTCGCCGCGGTTGTCATCGGCCCGGTCGGGGAGACAACGCAGCAGGCGGTCGCCGAATCCTTCTGCTACGGCGCCGATCTTGCCTATATCGTCACGGATGATCTCTTGGCCGATTATCGCAATGAATCCTACACCAAGGCCCTGTCAGAGCTGGTCAATACGTACAAGCCGGAAATCCTACTCCTAGGGGCAACTACACTGGGCCGCGACCTCGCCGGCTCAGTGGCCACCACACTGCTCACCGGTCTAACTGCCGACTGCACCGAGCTCGATGTCGATGCCGACGGCTCGCTTGCAGCGACCCGGCCGACGTTTGGCGGCTCACTATTGTGCACGATCTACACACTGAACTATCGTCCACAGATGGCAACCGTCCGTCCGCGCGTGATGCCGATGCCCGAGCGCGTGACCGGCGCCGTCTGGCGCGTGATCTCGCATCCGCTCGGGCTTGTAGAGGAAGATATCGTCACAAAAGTGCTGTCCTTCCTCCCGGACCGCGATTCTACAAAGTCCAACCTTGCCTATGCCGACGTGGTCGTCGCTGGAGGGCTCGGTCTGGGATCGCCTGAGAACTTCCAACTGGTACAGCAGCTCGCGGACGTGCTTGGCGCCGAATATGGCTGCTCGCGGCCGCTGGTCCAGAAGGGCTGGGTCACCGCGGACCGACAAATCGGCCAGACCGGGAAAACCATTCGGCCAAAGCTTTATATCGCGGCCGGTATTTCCGGCGCGATCCAGCATCGCGTTGGCGTGGAGGGGGGCGACCTCATCGTTGCCATCAACACCGACAAGCACGCTCCGATCTTCGACTTCGCCCATATCGGCATCGTCACCGACGCCATTCGACTGTTGCCCGCGTTGACCTCTGCATTCCGCGCGCAGCTGTCGCCGCACTCGCACGACCGCATCGCTGGCTAGGGGAGCTTGTTATGATCGAGGAAAGATTCGATGCGATCGTCGTCGGTGCTGGGATGGGCGGGAATGCGGCAGCGCTTACCATGGCCGAGCGGGGCCTAAAAGTGCTGCAGCTGGAGCGCGGCGAGTATTCGGGGTCGAAGAACGTGCAAGGCGCCATCCTCTATGCCGACATGCTGGAGAAGCTGATCCCGAATTTCCGAGAAGATGCACCGCTTGAGCGGCATCTCGTCGAGCAACGCTTCTGGATCGTGGACGAGCGTTCGCACACGGGGATTCACTATCGCTCCGATGATTTCAACGAGGAGAAGCCGAACCGCTACACCATCATCCGCGCGCAGTTCGACAAATGGTTCTCGCAGAAGGTCCGCGAGGCCGGCGCCACGGTGCTGTGCGAGACCACGGTGACCGAGCTCCTCCAGGATTCCCATGGGAGGGTCGTCGGGGTGCGCACAGACCGAGATGGGGGTGAAATCCATGCAGACGTCGTCGTGCTGGCCGAGGGGGTAAACGGAGTGCTCGGGACGGGTGCGGGCTTAAGAGGGCGGCCGAAACCGGACAAGGTCGCACTCGCGGTCAAGGAGATGCATTTCCTGTCGCGCGAGACAATCGATGCTCGCTTCAATCTCAAAGGCGACGAGGGGCTCGTCATCGAAGCCGCCGGAACCATCTCCCGCGGCATGACCGGTATGGGCTTCATCTATTCCAACAAGGAATGCATATCGCTCGGTATCGGCTGTCTTGTTGCCGATTTCCAGCGTACTGGCGAGACGCCTTACGGCCTCCTCGAGGGCTTCAAGCGTCACCCGTCCGTCGCGCCCTTGATCGAGGGTTCGGAAGTAAAGGAATATTCCGCGCATTTGATCCCCGAAGGTGGATACAGAGCGATCCCGCAGCTTTGTGGTGACGGCTGGGTCGTTGTCGGAGACGCCGCCCAGCTCAACAACGCCATCCATCGCGAGGGGTCCAATCTGGCGATGACGTCGGGCCGTATCGCCGCGGAAGCGATCTGTCTTATCAAATCGCGAAATGATCCGATGACGGCCAAAAATCTTTCGCTTTACAAAAAACTCCTGAATGAATCCTTCGTGATCAAGGATCTGAAGAAGTACAAGGATATGCCGGCACTGATGCACACCCACTCGCAGAACTTCTTTCTCACATATCCGCAGCTCTTCTCCAAGGCGATGCAGGATTACGTGCGCGTCGACGGCACACCAAAGCTTGAGAAAGAGAAGCTGATGCTGAGCTCGTTCATCAAGGCGCGGTCGTGGAGTGGATTGTTCAGCGATGCCCTGCGCATTGCCCGGGCCTGGCGGTGATCATAAACCAAAGACAACGACGAATGACGGAGCCAGAAACAATGCCGAGCGAGCCATCCCGACGTGTCGAAGACAAACTATTCTACAACCGCTATCTCGTTGATTCCGGCCGCGCCCATATCAAGGTGCGGCCGCACACCACACCTTCGTCGCGGCTCTTATCGATGCTGAAGGCCTGCCCTGCACGGTGCTACGAGCTCAGCGATAAAGGTCATGTTGAGGTGACAGTCGACGGGTGTGTCGAGTGCGGCACCTGCCGGGTGATCTGCGAAGAAAGTGGTGATATCGAGTGGAGCTACCCACGTGGCGGTTACGGTGTGCTATTCAAATTTGGTTAAAGCTTCGGGGTAGGGGCTGATTGGCAGGCTGCGGCGTTGTGGCGGTACAACGAGATCACGCGCGAGTTGAGATTTCACCTGATTCAATCGAGTCCCGATCTTTCCATCTACCGGGCGGGCCCTTCCCAGGTTCCGCTACAATATGCCCGGAGATACCCAAAGCGAGCCGGATCCGAGACAGGGCGCAACTCATTGGCGGGAATAGGTCGTCCATCTCGGATCGACCGATCCTGGTTCTCTCCCCAAAATCTCGCCGGTTTCGTCCTGCTTGGAGTTCGAGGCGATCCGCCTGTCGCCACTGCCTCGCAACGCTGCCTATCACCTCAAACGGAACGCTGGAAGCAGGATTTCGCTTCGCCATAGCCGCCGACCCGACAACGTGCCATCGAGCGCCTTGTAGACTAGACAAGCACGGCGGATCACAAAATTAGCGATTTGCGACTCCTCCGCGCGACCGCCGGGTTGCGCATCGTCAGGCGGGCTGCGCGCATGCAGCACACAATTTTGCCCTTTCATTCGCCTGTATCGCCGGGACATATGGTCGGCCGGAGAGCATGACGATTGTTGGATTACAAAAGAGCAGGGCAGCCGCTAACGCGCGGCGAGCAGAGGCACGCCGTGAGAGTTCGGTGGGCGACATCCAGGCCCGCATAGCCGAACTGAGAAGCTTGCCGCGCGAGAAGCTCGCGGATGCGGTGTTCATGCTCTCGATGAATGCAAGACGGCAGGGCGAGTTGATACGACATGCGATCGAGAAGCGCGCCGAGGTCGACTTGGACTTTGATCCGCCGCCGAATGCTGATTTCGCGACCTATCTCGCCAAATGATGTGGTCTCGACCTTACGCCACCACGTTGCTGACCTTCCGACCTTGCTGGACCTGTTGGTTGAGCGAGCGCCTGACGTCTGCTTCACCGTCCATCGGGAGGAGGCCGTTTCGCTACTGGCCGCAATCATTCGCGAACACCGGCTCGAAGGAGTCCTTGAAGGCCTCTAGGCTCGCCGGGCTCCTGAACCAGCCAGCGAAGGATCGCCATGCCGGGATCGGTTCGGAAGCGGATTTGAGAGGAGCTGCCGAGCGTGCGTGAGTGTCCAGGGCGCTTTGAGGGACAGTCCTGCAAGATTGAATGTCCACAGCGGATGGAGACGTCAGAAAATCTCGGCGCCTGCTTGCGAGGTCAAAACCGCCTCGAAATTCGCGGCGTAGCTCCTTTGTCATCCGTTTCCCGTTTATCGCTGGCGCGGAGCCGCTATGCACGTCCGGTCGCAGTCCCCGGCCGCGTCAAGCTCGGCGACCTTCGCGTTAGCGAGGACGAGATCCGCATTCTGAGCTTTCATGTTCAGTTGCAGCGCGCGTTTGCCCGCTGGCGGATCATGGAACCGTTCGCTAACAGCCATGCAAGGGAAATCACGGCAGGACACGTCGACCGAGCCGCGGCGATGTGCCAAAGCGGCGAAAGGCGGTCGCTCAACTCGGTGAGGCGTCCTGGTGAAATCGACAGCCCTTGTTTCGGTAGTCGCTGGCTGCGCCCTGGGGCGGCGAGGCAAGGCTGGCAAGTATTCCGCGAGCAAGTCGAGAATAGCAGAAAAGCTGAGTGGCGGCCCACTGCAAATTGGACGAAAGGGCCTTCTTGGGTGGCGCTGGATCGTCGACATGAACGCTCCGCCGAGCGTCTGCCATAAACCCCCTATCCTTGCTCGAGGCCGGGAATACGCCGAACTCGCGTCGGCTATTCGCTGTCTTCGCGAGCCGCACCGGCTTTCGCCGAACGTCGTGTCCACGAGCACGCCGAAGACACAGCCGAAATCCGCAGCTGAGTACGGCCGAACGGCGCGTCCCACGTCAATGCCGGCCAGGTCGGTCAGTAGGCCTGCTCAAACCCCACGAAGGCGCCTCACGCGCTGCGGCCAGCGGCACGTCAGCGACCTGCTGCAATAATCTGAAAGCATCCGATCGCAACTTCCATCACGATCAGCACGACTATAACCCACTCAAGACGCAGCGAGCGCCGTGTGTCGATAATGTCCGTCAGTGCGTTAGCCGTTCCGGAGATGGCCGACAGCTTGCGCTCAAGCATCTCAAGACGCTCCTTCAGTTCGTATTCGTCTTTCAGACGCGCATAGAGCCGCTCGAGTTCCGGCTTCTCCCAGAGTGCGTCGGGCTTTTCGGCAATCGCGATGCGGCCCGCGACGCGCTGCTCGACCAGGAGCGCATTGCCGATCAGTTGGAGAATGCCCTTGCGGCCCCGCGGCGTCCGGCCGCGCTCGGCCAGTTCGCGTGCAAAGGGTTCGATCACGTCGAACACCGCGGCGACACGGCGCTCATCTCGCTCCAGCGCCGTGCTCTTGGCTAGCGTATCGGCGATCAGCAGCAGCCGATCGTCACTAAAATTTCTAAGACAAATCCGCCCGCCCGGCAGGATGACCTCAGCGCTCTGCTCGTTGCAGAGCTGCGCCTGCGCGCTATCCTCCTCATAGGAGGTGAGTTCACCGATGACGCGCGGTATCAGGGTTTCGATCAGAGCGGTTTCCTCCGAGGGCGACAACCCGATGAGCACTACAACGCCATAGCGGAAGACCACGACAAGGCCCGCATGAATGCGGAAAGCGACCGGCGTCGAGGACACCAGCGTTCCGATTTCCAGAGCCGACGGGTTGATACGATCCCCCAGCATGACTGCCCGAATGCGCAGCACCGAGGCGGCCGCCGTCTGTCCGGAGACCACAGCCTTACCTGGCGTAAGTTGATCCATGTTCACTTTAGCATCCGGTTTGGCGCCACTGCGACGCGATAGCGTTCCCCCAGAAACACGTCCAGAACTTCGTCGCAGATGGTGCAGCGGAATTTGCCGGGCGCGTTGGTGAGAGATGACGCTGAGATCCAGCAAATGCCGGCTCCAGAGTTTGGATGGGTGGTCTCTAATTCATGTTCGTGCATACTTGCCCGCAAGCTCAATCGAACGCCCAGCAAAGCTCTTCGAGGAATTCGACGATCCCCGGCCGCCAAACATTTGGCTGCGCCGTAGGCGCCTTCCTCGAACAACGTCGAGCAAGATTGATGCCGAACCGGTGTCTTCGCGCCAGGAACGGCGCAGGTTGATCAAAAAGCTGGTCGCGATGTGTGTTCAATTTCCTCCAGAGCATGTCGGCTACAGAACACGGCGGATCTTGGGCGCCGCACAAGCTTTCAAAGCGCAATCAGAGCCTTAACCGCGGCAGCGGCGCTGGCATAGCTGTTGCTATGAAATGTCGCAAAGACCGAGCGAAGGCTGAGTGCAGACCTGGTCCGATCGGGCGAAAACAGCACGTTGCCCGTGGACCGAGGATGGGGAAGGTGAAGTGCCGTTTCCAACCGTCAGCCACACGAACGTCGCGGCAAATTCTTGAGCCAAGGCCCGAGTACAACGGCAGAAAGGACTAGAGACCGTGCATATCGAACCGGGAATAGTAACAGGCGCCAAGTTCGTATTGAGCTGCGCGACAGGCATTGCGATGGGCTGCGTCGTCGCCAAGCTTGTGGTCGAGGCCATACACGAGCGGCGCGCTCTGTCATTTGCTGTGCAAGCCATCGCCGCGACGGGCCTGGTGTTCACGTTATTCGAATTCCCACCGCACTTTGCGGTTTGGGCCTCGGAAGTGCACCTCGTCCTGGGCTCCACGCTGTTCCTCTTGTTTGGCGCGGCGCCGGCGGCCTTAGGTCTTGCGCTCGGCCTCTTGCTGCAAAGCGTCCTCTTTGTTCCGACCGACCTGCCGCAATATCGGATGAATGTCACGACGCCTCTAATGCCGCTGTTTGCGATCAAGGCGCTCGCCAAGCGCCTCATTCCATCCAAGGCTGCCTATCGCGATCTGCAGTACAGCAAGGCGCTCTCGACTGCGTATCAATCCGGTATCGCTGTCTGGATCGCGTCTTTGGCGCTCTATCGCGCGGGCTTCGGCGCCGCCAACCTCGGTAAAGTCGCATCGCTCGCGGTTTACTATGCAGTTGTGGCCTTGGTCGAGCCGCTGGCTGATCTGGCTGCGCTGGCGCTCGGGAAACAAATTGGGCGGCGTGAGTGTGAGGGCATCTGTCGCCTACCGCTCCCAGAAGGCATGTTGCGGTCGAAAGTAACGATGGCCGCCATCTCGGCCGCCTTGCTCAAGCGATACGTACGCTTTCCCCGATAGCAGCCGGCTGCAGCGATCCCGGGCGACGCGCGCTCGCTGTTATCCGCGAGGGGGCCGACTTTAGGCTCATTCCGCACAAGACGACCAGGAAATCATTTCTCGCTGAATTGCGGCCGGCCGTCTGCGCCGGCCCGGTCGCTGGTGATCGGACGCGCACTACAGATTTCGACCTGCCGGTGTGTGATGTGGCGAAGGCGAACTGCCGCCACGACGTGGAGGAATGGCGGGAAGCGCTCAGGGCAGCAGCCTGGTCGCAGAGCATCTGGGACGAGGTTGGACACGAGGGCGTCTTGCGCTGCTGATACACTGGGAGTCATCCGTCGAACGAGCTTATCCATGCAACATTGGCAGCCTCCTCAGCACAGCCGCGATGGACCGCCGTTCGGCGGCTTCCCATGCTCTGCTGCACTCGGCCGGAATGTTCGCAGTTCGACAAAGAAGATCGCCATGTATGGATTGATCGTGGTGTTGACCACGCTCGCACTGTGCAGCATCGTGTGTGCCGGCGAATTGACCGGGCCGGCAAAGGTCATCAGCACCGACACCCTTGAAATTCACGGGACACGCGTTAGGCTCTGGGGCATCGACGCGCCGGACAAGTCCCAAATGTGCCGAGATATCAACCTCAATCCTTATCGATGTGGCCTCATGGCCGCGAGCGATCTTGAAGCCTTCATTGCAGAGCGCGAAGTCAGTTGTCTGTCAGTCCTGGAGGATGAGTGTGGACGGACATTGGCGATCTGTTCAGCTGATGGCATCGATCTCGGAGAATGGTTGGTGCGCAACGGTCTCGTGCTCGATTGGGAGCGATACTCCAGGGGCCGATACCGCGCTGCGCAACGCGCGGCCGATCGTGCCGGACTGGGCTTGTGGGCGGGCAGCTTTGCCGTACCTTGGCTATATCGAGCGTGCATTCGGTTAGGTGGTGGACCAGCCAGCTGTTCTGACGACGCGAATGCTCACCCTTGACCGGTATTCCTCACACCAGAATATATGCCAGACTCGTTCCGCACAAAGTGACCGACACGGGCGAGCTGGCGTCGGCCGCGAGTGAGCAAGCTTACCACTGCCGCGCCACCATGCTCAAAAGGGGTAAGATGATCTCAAGCTCTCGTAAGCGCGAAAGTCGCAAGACAGAAAATCGCGAGCTCCACAGGAACGCCATGGTTCTCGCCCTAACTCTTCGGAATCATGGACTCGCGGTCATGCCAAGGCGGCGCCTTTTGAGTTCGAGAGAGAGCCGCATTTACTCGGAAGAATGGGGGGCTCTCCCAAAACAAAGGCGTGGCACGGAACAACAATCAGTTCCGCCGGGTACGGGTTGAGCGAAAGAAAGAAGGCCAGTGGCGTTCAAGGCACCATTGGGCGAGGTAGGCAACACGATTGAGGCTTGGATGCAGCCTACCTCCACTCCATTCGACCCAAACTTTCAGGTTTGACAAGCCCAGGGCTCGCAGCCTGATTCCCAGAGGTCGCCAGATGCCGTCCCACCAAAACTCGTACACTCGCACTCAAATCTGATGCAGCAAGCCGGTGTAAGCGCTTGCTCAACGCCGGCTCCGCGGGGCTTATCGAAAGGACGATAATCGAATTGGGCCCTTTGCCGCGGGAACGCCGCATAGGTCCCTTCGCGGACTTTCGCTGCTGTTGGCGGTATCGGCGGCGATTGCCTTTTCAAGCCACGGCTGCTCCGATTCACGCCAGAATTTGGCCGGGCGCGTAACAAGCTGAACACCACACGTGCGGTTTCGGCGACAAAGACGTGTGGACCTGCCTTGCAGGCGCCGATCACAACAATGCCTCAGAAGACAATGCAGCTGCTCGTTCGGTTGGAAACAGCACGGCTCGCTGACGACTGGCCGGAGATCCGCTGAATGAGCAAAACCGCATGCGAGGAGCGCAACTGCTGCGGCAGCCCCAACAAGAACGTCAGATCGCATATCACCTACCGAACACGAAGTGCGCGCCTTCCAGAACGAAACGTGAGCCACTGAACTCGCAGCGTCGCTCCCATAACCTAGTGGTGTGCAGACTCTGTGCCGACGGGCACGATGCAAGCTCCTGGCCTTTTTCGATCGCGATGTCGCCAACCCGACAATAGCAGTCATTGCTCAAACAAGCCCCGGGTTTGAGGTCGAACACGAATCGAATGCCGGGCGCCGGCACCGCCGGTTAGATGATTTCAGTGAACGCTCCTGCGAAAGAGATTAGGTGATCGACCTTCTTTGCAACCACACAATGAAGTCGCACCTTAATTCGAGGCGCAGTGCTGAGCTCAGTCAAAGACCGCAAGCTCACCTCTGCGATCTAGGAATTGAACTGGGTCGGCAGTTCCTGATGATGCCGACGCGGCATGGCCGGAAGCGGTCCGAAACAAACGAACACGATCTGCCGATCTGCATCTTCTCCCCTGCTGCTCCGGAGATCAGGCGTCGTATAACTCCGGCAAGCGACCTTTCTTGACCGTCTCCCCGAGATCAGACCCATAGCTGGGTTTCATTGCTGTTCTATTCGCACGGCGATCTCGGAAGCGAAATTGTTCGTGCCGTTCTAGGTGGTGCTATTGTGCCAGACCGATGCAGGTGGGACCCTGATGGGCAGCTGGCGTATCGTCCGCACTAGGGCTTTCGCGTGACGACCAAGTCGCGGCCAGATGGTCTCGGCCCAGAGGCCTTGCATCCGCTCGTTGTTCTTGGCGACTTCCGTGCCACTGTCGGCGCCGCGCCGCTCGGCGGTGCGCTGGAACGTGGCCAGCTCGATCGTCCATGCCAGGAGAATTAGCGTGCCGGCCTCGGCGATCGTTGCGGCGCTGACCTGGTGGGGTCAATGCTTTCGGTGTTTTCGTTAGGACACGAGCTTCAGCCCGACAATGCCGGCGACGATCAACCCGATGCTGGCAAGGCGAAACGCGGCGGCCGGTTCTCCGAACAGGATGATCCCGAGCGCTGCGGTGCCGACCGCACCGATGCCGGTCCAGACCGCATAAGCAGTTCCAATGGGCAGCGTCTTTAGAGCAAGGCCGAGCAGGATCACGCTGCCGGCCATGGCCGCGAGCGTGAGCACGGACGGAACGGGCTTGGTAAAGCCCTCCGTGTATTTGAGGCCGATTGCCCAGGCGACCTCCAGCAGGCCGGCGGCCAACAAAATGCTCCAGGCCATGGCGGCCCTCCGTTCATGGCAGGGTCGTCCCCGCGGCTGATGTGGTGATGAGCGCAGCGCCATCCTTGCCAGGGCTCGCGATTCGCTTCGAGCAGAGGTCAACTTCTCTCAAAGATCAGCATTCCGACGTTATTGGTTCGGCGAATTCACACGATCGACAAAGCAGAAAGCCATCCGTTCCGTTCATGCGATCGGCAATGTTGCAAAATGCTGCCCCCTCAAAGAGATCCTTGTACCTGTCGCGGAGGAGGTTGCCCAAAACGTGTCGTCGCTCAAAATCCATGCAGCAGAAAGTAACGTCGCCGTTTGGGAGAAGAACATTACGATATTGCCGTTCGTCAGGACATGTCAGTGCTCCAACGATTGGCTGCCGCGCTCCAACCATCTTCTCGCCGTTGCCAGCCCTGCTGCGCGGCGGACGCGAACGAACCAGCGCTTCGTCAGGAATTATGCCGACAAGGTCGGGATGCACCTCGCCCATGACTATGAAGAGCAACGATGAAAAGTCGGCATCGACAAGTTGGCGCATCAAATCGACATAGTTGCGCTTGACGAGACCACTATCCATGTGCGTGCCGTCATCAAAAACATGCACTAGGAAAACGCGGAACTGCATCGCACGCAAACGTCTTAGATCCCGCCCGTTCATTCCTACCAGGGTTGTGAAAATTCGGATTCCATGGCCACACGCATAGGCATGCTCAACCATTTCGGTGCAAGCTGGATTGAGCCAAGGCTCCGAATATCCGGAAAAGCTAATGTCGACGGCTGCTGGTACGCGCGCCAGACATCGCTTGAAATCTTGGAGAGAAAGATGCTTCACGTCGGATATCGCTCTTTGCCGTTCGGCAAACTTGTCTTGCGGACAATAAGAACATCCGACGACACAGCCAGTTGTCGTAGTTATCTCCAAGACCCTGCCGCCACTGATTGCAGAGCGCAGCTCCTGTGGAGTCATCGATTCTATATTGTCCACTTCCGCGCTCCGCGTTTGGAACAAAGAGATATTGAGGGGACCGTCGATTTGCATCTCATGCCGGTTCGCTCATGCTTCCGTTCTCGATTCGTCGTCCACCAGCGCGACTCGGCATGGTCGCAAGCGCGATCGCGGCAGATGAAGAATGCGCCACGGCTCTCTCCCATAACACCCCAGTCCAGCAGGATTGGACGGCTGCCGAATGCACATCCGTCGATGGGGCTCGTCTAACGTCTCGCTTATTCCAAGAAGCATCTCTCATGCCATTGGCGGTACTGTCCTTAACTCGACACGTCCGCGATGAATGTCCTCCCAAATGCGCGACCGAGGTGATACTCTACGCAATCGATAGAGTACAATATGACGCTACGTACGATTCAAGCTCTCTCGAAAATGAGCTGAATGACAGCTTTCTTATGAATCTTGACGGTGTAGCCTGCCCCGAGCACCACGTCATCATGATGGTTGGCATCGACCCGCGAAGTTCCGATTGCGAGTGCCCTTGGCTCCGGTCGAGATTGCAAAGGCTTCACCTTCGTGCAGGAAATCGCGAACTTCAGCGGTTGAAAACGTTACTCAACATAGGAGTGAGCTGGCGCGATTTGCGCGGCTCCGCTAAGTGGTCGACCGCGTCTTCTTACTGTCAAGGAAAAAATGGTCCCTCACGCCTGTGAATGCCGGTTCAGATTACGCACTCGAAATCGATGGGCGACACAACACTGAATTTGCGACGAGAGACGGGGCCAAAACAGGCGCACGCGAGCTGAAGAAGCGGTTTCTCATGCTGCGAGTGAGAATCTATGACGCGCAAGCCAACACTCGAGAGGACGTGGCGTGAGGCTGGTCGATCGATTGCAGCGACGGCAGGTGCTGACTTCTTGCTGACAAACATCGCCTTGAAATCTATATCAAGACGAGCACGGCAAAACAGGGCGGTGGCGGCACGGTACAAAGTCGCACACAGAAAGCACCACAACGGATTGGGCCTATCTGCCGACGAGCGCCGATATGACCGGGAAGTCCTCTCTTCAGCAAGCTCACAGATGTGAGCTCCGCACGTCGCGAGCCACCCGTCGAGTCTTGCGATCGAGAGTTTACACGAGCCGGGAACAACTCTTCGATTCATCATCGGCACCTGCCTGATATATGTTTGCCCTCAGGCCGCGGTAATATCATGATCCCGACGACAATCTCCTCATACAGCCTGACCACAACCTATCCACAAGTTCCGAGAAAAGCAGAGTCCGTCGGGTTTTTCTTTCCAGGCTGTTGCACGGCGATCTCCGCGGCATTGTTCAGCGATAGCGGCCCGAACGTAAATCGCACGGGAGGAGGGGCTCTCTACAACAAATGCTGCTCGGATGATCCGCTCGACAGCAGCTATCGCCTCGACGCGATCACTGTGGCGGCGCTCTTTGGCTTGCGCTGTATAGGTTTCTGATTCCTAGTGGAGCGAGTAACTCGAACATCACCAGACCATTATGAGCGGCAGACTATCGATCGGATTGGTTGATTTTGCTGCAGTTTCGTTCGAGCTCGATCGCTTTCTTTGCGGTTCGTTCACGCCGTTTCTGGTGCGATATTGGTGCGGTTGAATTTCGACCTTTAGTCTGTGGAACAGGAGGTCGGTGGTTCGAGCCCACCCAACTGAACCAAATAAATCAGAGACTTAATACATAGATTGAGGGTCGATGGATTGTCGTAGCTACCAGATAGCTACCACGACAGCGCTGGTTGCGTTGTGTTTGTTGGGGCGCCACCAAATTCAGACGCAGAGTTTGTCGCCCAGATGCCCCTTCGGTGCTGAACTCCGATCCGCTCATTGTTGAGCTCATTTTGAGCGCTTCCGTAGCCGGCCGAAGTGGTTGCTTTTCGAGGCGCCAATCGCCCCTTCTGTCCCAGGCTGTCGCGCACGCAGATCGGCGTATGAGCACGAGTCTCGCCTACTTTGGCTTGTTCGGGGCGAGCATTTCCATTCGTTCTGATTGGCGCACCCAGGTGACCGAATGATCACCCGACGATCTCCGCTCGAGCATGAACTCGAGATGTTCCGCACCGAGGGGGAGGCGGCGCTGCAATATTTCTTCGGCTACCTTGCTCTGCAACTCGTCCCATCCAAGAACCCGGACGTCGTGGAGAGGATGGACGAAACCGCTAAGTTCTGGATCACCACGCGCTACGCGCTGCTGATGTCGGCGTTCGTCGTGCTCGGCCGTATCTTCGACTAGGACCCGAAGTCGCTGCACAATATCGACAAGCTGCTCGGCGTCGTGACGTGCGACATCGCCGCTTTGAGCGCCGTCGCCTAGGAGCGACGGAGGATCGCGCAAGGCATGACACCGAAGGACGCTGCGGCGTACGCGCACGGTTCGTACGGACGACGTGCGCGGCATGCGCAAAGCCGTCGGCCATTGGCGAAAAGTCTACGAGACCAGGTACCGCGAGATCCGGCACAAGATCTTCGCGCATAAGAGCATCGATCGGGCGACCGCCGACGCCCTGATGGCCAACACCACCGTGGACGAGGTGCGGGAATTGCTTGGTTTTCTGCACGCGCTCTATCAATCGCTTTTTCAGCTGCACGCCAACGGCATCATGCCGAACATCACGCCGGCCAAATTCGATTCGCCGCCGTCGCCGGGCGGCGGAAAGCCGGGTGAGCGCATCTTCCGCGAGAGTGGCGACGTATTGTACGGCATGCTGGATCCGCGGCTGCGATCGGACGCTCCGGCCTGATCCGCGATCGATCCGGCCTTTGAACTACGTCCACGCTCCGGAGACAAGTCGTCGGTGCCGATGGGATTTCGCGCCACACGATCGCTGGCTGGAGCCCGTCGTCATTGCAAATGTTTTGCGACACGTGCGGACGGCCATGCGTCCTGTCGTTGTTCATCTGCAGTTCAACTCCTACATGCTATGGGCAAAGTGCCGCGATCATCGCGGCGGGGAGCGCTCCGACATGAGAACGCGTGCCATTGTTTCTTCCGTCGGTCTCGTGACGGCCGTCGGCCTGGCCACGACCGCGAGTTGGCTGACCTACAAGCACGACTTCGTGATGCGCGAAAGGCTGGGAGCGGAGTGGACCGCGCTGGCTCTCATGGATGAAGCCCTTTCTAACGGGCTGCGTCCTCAAGCCGCGGATGCCGCGGCGTTCCTTTCCAACAAGGCGCTCGACGGCGCGTTGCAGCAGCTGGTCGGTGCGACGGTCGACGTGCCCGCAGAGAAGGTCGGAGGTATTGCGGCGACGATCGAAGGGATCCGCATCAAGCCGGGCATCGGTCTTGCCGGAGCCGCGATGGGAATCCGTGTGGCGAGCAAGAGCCACGGCCCCGCCGTCAAGATGCACGTCGAAGGCGACCTCGCCTTCCGAGGCACGAAGTTGGTCGAGCGGGCGGGTGCGAGCGCGCAGACCGTCGCCGAGTTTGCGATCTCGATCGCGAACGCGGAGCCGCGGCTCGATTGGGGCTTCCTGGATCTGCCGGGACGACGCACGGTCGGAGAAGTCATCGCGTCCGGTCTCATGCTTGCGCTCGACCGTCACCTCGTCGTGGAAGTCCCGATGGAGAACGGATTAGCGTTCGACACCGGTTTCGCCAACGTCAGCACCGTTCCGACGAGCGCGGGTTCGGTGACACTCAAGAGCTCTCTGCCGGGCCGAACCGTGCGGCAGAACTTCGCGCCCTCTATGCCGCTCTTCGTCGAGTCTGGCGTATGGTTGACGGCGACGCGGACCGCGCCGGACGAAGTCGCGCCCGCCAAGCCGACCGCTCCGCAAGCCGATCTGCCGGCCAAAGTCGTCGCGTTGCGGACGAAGCTCGGCGACGAGGTCAAGGATCTGGAGCAGAAGCACGACCTCGTCCTCATGCTGAAAGGAGCCACCATCGTAGGAATGGCGGAGCAGATCGCGCGGCTTCCCGACGCCAATCGTACCGCCACGATCGCCTCTATCGCGACCACGGGTCAGCTGGTCTCCGACGGAAAATCCTACGTCGAACTGAGGGACCCGACCTCGGCGACGGCCCGTCTTGTCATGTCCAACGTCGGCGCACGGTGGCTACCGAACCAGGGCGCCGCGCTTGCGGTCGACCTCAACATGGATATGGAAGCGAAGGTCCACGTTCACGCCAACCCGTTTCCCATCGGCGGCGGCGCGGGCACGACCGTCATGCTGAAGGGCGGCGCCGGCAAGCATGTCGACGGCACCCTCCGGCTTAACCGCATCGCGGCCAATGGCCATTCCCTACTCGTTCTCGACGCATCCATGCCGTGCGGCGGCGTAACGGCCGACGTCAAGACCGATGGCCGCATCGAGATCGGCGATTTCAAGACCGATCTATTTCCGGTCGGGCTGCGATGGAATGTTCCGGTGCCTCAGTCCATTGGTCAGCCGACCCTCGTCATCGACGACCTTCCGAAGCGGGTCGCTCTCGAAACGACGCATCGGTTCGACGACGGTACTTCGTTCCGACTGATGCACGATGCCATCGAATACCGCGTCAGCGTCGCCGACGTGAAAACGGGCCAGGACGGTTACGCCGTGTCCGCCGACTTGGAGGCGCACCCGTCGGATGGCGCGATCTCGCGGTCCGAGGCAGAGGCCCAGAGAGCGGCGATCTCGGCTGCTCTCGAGTCCGCCAAACATCCGGCCTGCCCGGCCGTGGAAGGCGACATGCGGGTGACCATCGGCGACATCGAGATCGGCCCCAACGGCGAGATCATGAAGGTGCTCCAAAACTTCGTGCATGACGTCACGAAAGGCCCCGGACCGAACAACGAGGCGGTCAAGGCCGTCACGAACGCCGTCAAGGACGTCACCCAAGGGCCCGGTGACCATAACGACGCAGTCGGTCGTCATGGTTGGGTCCGTTCAAGATTAGGGTTCTGACCGCAAGTTGTTATTGTTGCTTGTGCTTCGGTCGAGATGGTGACGTAGAAGCGCTGACGCAGGTCGTGCCTTGGATATGTCCGAAGGCGCTCGACGAATTTTTTCCACTTTAGAAAGAATGCCTTTTCGGATGCCTCACGACGATGCCGACCAAACGAAAAAGGATCCCAAGTGTCGGGACTTTCTCATACTGAGTCTCTGTTGCATTGCGGCTTGCGTGGCCGTTCGAGCACCTTCGGTGTTCGACGAGATCAAAGTCCCGTTGATCGATCTGAAGCTGAAGCTGAATGCCGGCTATTTTCTGGTGTTAGGGCCGTTGCTGATCGTGCTCGCGATACTGGCGATTTATTTCCTTCGGGAAGATTTGCCGCGCACGCGGGGGAAGAAGGACCTCAAGAACGGGCTCTTCCGGGCGATACCTCCCTTGGGAGCGGCCTTCCTGAGTCTGCAGTTCTTTCTGCTGCTCGCGCCGCAGGGCGAGTGCAATACCTTCCAGAGAAGCCGCCTTCTGTTCGAGTGGCTTCATGCGTTCAAACCCGAATATTGCATGTATTTGCCCGCGGAGACGCAGGAACATATGCCCTGGCTCTTCGAGCCACCCATGCTGCAGGCATGGATGCAAATCATCTTGCCGCTGATCGCTCTTGCCGTCGTCATCAAGGACTGGCGAACGCTGGCCGGATAGCCGTTCCGCGTCCTGCTGCGCGTTCGCGCCCCGGCGAGCAGAGAGAAAGAATCCTGCGGAGGACTTCTAAGTGACGAAACTCGAGTCGAAGAATGCCGAGGCCGTTTTCCTGACCGGCAATCGCTTAGTGTCATAACTGTATGAAAATATGACTATATTCGTCTTCGTATTCGGAGAATACCAACAAGAATATCAACAAACTGACGCGCTGAATTAGCTAGCAAAAAATAAATTGCAGGCTCCTGGCAGCCGGCATGCACCGTGCTGTTTCGGCCGGTACACTTGCTTTGACCGAAATCGAACCTGGAAGCACGCCGCGATTTCTCCGGCTGGTCCGATTTGTACGCTGCAGCGGCCGCAGTTAGTGGCGATGTCAGAATGCCTTTTTTTTGGCCGCAACCAAATTCAGCGCATCCCGAGAAACTCGGCCACGCGCAGACAGACGTTTGATCCTCTCGCCGGATTGGGGGTAGTAGCCGCGCTTAGCAAAGCTTCAGCAATCGCGCGCCTGCTCCTGCGCGAGCCTTCGATCGTCTCCGCTGCAGATCGCTATGCCCAAATCGAACAGCTTGGGTTTCGAAATTGCCTTGTCGGGCGGCGCGCAATCTACGGTGGTCAGGATCGTTGGAAGGGCCGGCCCTTCTGGAAAAACCGAACATCGCGTGAATGGCTAGTGCTTGAGGATACCCTGAACAAATTTCTTTCCGAGAACAATTTGCGGCCGACGAAGTCCCATTCAGTTTATTCACTACGCCACAGCTTCAAAGACCGGCTAATCGCAGCAGAAGCTCCCGACAGCTTGATCGATAGCCTTATGGGTCACCGCACGGGCAAGCCCAAGTATGGCAAGGGGTCCGCCGCTTGAACTTAAGCTTAAATTCCTGAGGGCCATCGCTTTTAAACCACCATCTCTGATGCAGCCGACGTGCTCATCGGGTGAGGGCGGAACGCAAACGGTAAAAGTTCAGCCTCAGCGCGCCTCCGAGGCGAGCAGGAAGGGTGGTGGCGAGCATCGCCAAGTCAGCCAGCAGCGGTAGAGTGACTGTGTGAGGCAGAGAACAGTTTGCGCCGGCTAAGCCTTCCGCCCGGTTCCCAGGAAAGCCCCGGAACCCGGATCTCGCCTAGACGTGGCTCAATCAAAGCGGAGTCTTGCGGCTAAGTCGTTGATTTTCCTATCAATAGGAAGTTATGTCTACCTAATATCATAGCAATAACTGTATACTAAACTATAGCTGTCTTGCTGATTTAATTGGATCGCCTACTAAGCCATATACGTGTAGAATGGCGTAGTTTCCTTCGAATAAAACTCAGGCAGCCACAGCTTACTATGACACTTAGGAAAGCAGAAGTTCTATTCAAAGATCAGCCCGCTGGCACGTTCGAAGAAACGGCCAATGGCGGAACACGCTTCATCTATACCCCCAACTGGCAAACGCCCATCGCCTGTGCGCTCCCGGTCTTGCAGCGGGAACACGAATGGCCCCAAGGGGAGCATCCGTTCTTTCAACATCTCGGCCCGGAAGGTTGGTTGCGCGAGAAACAGGCGCGCACCGCCCATATCGCCGAGGAAGATGATTTTGGCCTCCTGCTCCGCTACGGCGCGGATTGCATCGGCGCGGTCGGTGTTCGTCGCCTTGCGGGCGACAAAGGAAAAGATGTCGAGCCCGCCGCCGAAGTGACAGCTAGCCCAGGCCGCACCGTTTCCGGCGTCCAGCGAAAGCTTCTCGTCGTCAAGGAAGGCAATCGGTTCACCCCCGCCGGGGCCGATGGCTTTGCTCCCTACATCGCCAAGTTCAATTCGGAGCGTGAAGCCGTTCAATCCCTTGTGCGGAACGAGGCCTTAAGCCTGCGATGGAGCGCTGAAGTTCTCGGCAAGGACGAGGTCAACGAATTCGTGCTCGGCAATGTGGCCGTGCTCAACGAGCCCGCCCTTATCGTCACCCGCTTTGATCGCAAGCCGGATGGTACCAAGCTTCGTCTTGAAGACTTCGCGCAGATTCTCAGCAAGCCAAGAGGCCGTGATTTCGCCGGCAAATACGATGCTTCCTACGAAGACGTGGCAAACGTCATCAAGCAGTACTCCGTCCGCCCCGAAATCGACCTTGCACGCTTTTTCCGCCGCCTCGTCGTTTTTGCGCTCGTCGGTAACTGCGACGCCCATCTCAAGAATTTCTCGCTTCTTGAGACTGACGCGGGGCTGCGGCTCTCGCCCGCCTACGATATCGTCAATACCGCGTTCTATGACGGCTTTGATCAAAACCTCGCGCTGTCCATCGGCGGAAAGACAATACCCCTTGATCAAGTCACGCGCGCCACATTGGAAAACTTCGGCAAGAGCATCGGGCTTGCGCCGCGGGCGATCGAGCAAACATTCGCCGATCTGAAAAGCCGCGTGCAGCGCGCCACGAAAATCCTCCAGCCACCACAAGGCGAGCCGCCCGAAGGTTTTGTCCACCGCTACCAAGAGATCGTGAGCCGCGCATGCCTTCGAATCCTCGGGGAATAACCCCTCTCAATTGGTCCGAACTTGTCGCGGAGGCGATCCGCCGCCGCAAGCAGGAGAAACTTACGCAGAAAGAGCATGCGGCGCTTGCGAGCGTTAGCATCCCCACCATCGTATCCTTTGATCGCGGCGAGCCGACACTCAGTCTTGGCAAGGCCTTCGACATCCTTCGCGTTGTCGGCCTCGTCGAAGAACCGAACCAAGAAGGTGCGCAGGGTGCATTCGTGCAGGAAGCCTTCGCCCGTTGGCGCGAACTTACCAGCGCACTTTCCAAGGATTCACCCGGACGCTTTCCAGATGGATGGTTCCGGATCGACTACGCGCTAGAAGGCGATCTAAAGACGGTTGAGCTCCACCATTTTGAGGAAATGCTCCGCAAGGCCCAACGCAGCAACACCGGCTGGCCGCTTTTTCTATTCTTGACCCGCCCCGAGGTAAGGCCCCGTGAACTAGACGGCGTCATTGAGTGCTGGCTCAAGCCGGCGGATGCGGGCGTTGACCGTCCCTTCGGGGATGCCGCCCATTGCGATTTCTGGCGCGCAGCGCCCACCGGCCGCGCCGTCATCATGCGCGGTTATCAGGAAGACGTGCAGGATACCTTCGCGCCGAGAACGATCTTTGACACCACGCTCCCAACATGGCGACTGGGTGAAGCCCTGCTGCATGCCGAGGCCCTCGCGGAGCAGTTAGCCGAGGACAAAGACAAGGTGAATGTGCGGTTGCGCGTTCTCTATACCGGTCTTAGCGGGCGGGTCCTTCGCGCCTGGGCAAGCCCGATGACGGACCTCTTCATGGAAGGTGGCGCCGCGCGCAGCGATGAAGCTATGCTGGAGGCGCTTGTTCCTGTGAAGGACATCAAATCCAACCTCGCGACGCATCTCCAACCCCTCATTGCCTCGCTGTATGAACGGTTCGGCGTCACTGGCTTGTCGGTTGAGCGCGTGGAAGCAGAGCTGGAAAAGATGCGGAACAATCGCGCTTCGATAAGGAGCTAAGGGGGCTTGAATGGTTGTCACATGGAAAAGCCTCGTTGCTGCGATTGAGCAAAATCCTGAACTCAAGGACAAGCTCCCCGAGCTACCCGTTCTGGACGAAGGGGAACAGAAGGAAAAAGCGGAGATCAAGCGCCTATTCCAGTTCATCGGCATGTATGTGGTCGTCTTTCAAGACGTGGAATCCAAGCTCGATCAAATCATCCAACTCGCAATCGGCCTAGATCGACGGCACGTTAGTCATGGCATCATCGCTCTTCTGTCGAACAGCCAGAAGATTGATCTGGTTCAATCGATTGTTCATTCCTCGGCAATCGCGGATGGCAGCCCGGCTCAAGAAGCGTGGGTGACATCCTTTGACGAAGTCATGCAGCGGCTACGGGCCGAAGCGACCCGGCGCAACAAGATCGTCCACTCTCTTTATATCTTCGATTTCATGAAAATCGGTCACTCCCCGGTGCGCAGCAAGTGGACGCGAAGGAAGACGGGAGCGTCGTTCGATCAAGAGCATGTGGACGCTGCCTACATCGACAGGGCGACGTCAGATGTAGCGGGATTATCATTCGACGTTGGCATGGTCCTGGTGCAGTTGCGGAATTGGTATGAAAAACTGGGGCGAAGCTTCGTGGCCTCGGAAAAAGAAGCCGCTGAAGAATGATGACTTAGATGAGTGAGGGGGCCGGCTAACAGGCGAATCACCTCCCGATTGAGATCGGTCAGCGGCCGAAGGCGTGTGCTGAGGGCAAGGTTACTTTCAAAGGCGCTTCAAACCACCTTCAATCCCCGTTTTCCAATAATACTTGACGCCCTCTCCGAAACTGACGACAAAAGCAAATCCCCCCGGCAGTTCTCAGAGTATTCAATGGAGAGCTGTGCGATGCGTGAACCCAAGCTTCAAGTCAGTCTGCTGTGCCTCAAGATCAATGCCGAAGGTGTTGTGGCTATCCTGGTCGCGTTGTTGATCTTTTTTGCGGCGCTGGTGGCTTCGCGATTTTGAATGATCTTTGCACCGGAAGGGATGAGAGATGAGTGAGCAGAAATCTGGCACGTGGTTAGACGACGGCGAGAAATACGCCTTGCTCGGCCTAAGCCTGAAGGATGACGAAGCCGGGTTTTCCGAAGGACCGCTCTCTCCCGAACTGTCGGTCTTAACCGGGGCGGAGTTCAAAATGCCCACGCATTGGCGTGAATGGTTGGGCAGTATTCGCGCCGAAGAGGTGGACGACTGCAACCTTTTCATCCTCAGCAAGCTGAAGTCAAAACAGCCCGATGTGTTGGACGGCGAAAGCCAACCCCTTCAGCGACGCGTTTGGAATTTCTATATTGGTCTTCTTCTGATGTGTCCATTTGCGACCGCCCACAAGCCCGTCATCGTGACCGGATCACGCGAAGATGACGAAATCGGTGTACGCCAAGCACAAGATTTGGAATCGCCGGTACCAAACATTTTTCGGCCCTATCCGGAAGTCTCGCA
Source organism: Bradyrhizobium sp. CW1 (assembly GCF_023100665.1). NCBI lineage: Bacteria > Pseudomonadati > Pseudomonadota > Alphaproteobacteria > Hyphomicrobiales > Nitrobacteraceae > Bradyrhizobium > Bradyrhizobium sp. CW1. The sequence goes on along the minus strand of NZ_CP064684.1, from coordinate 6,999,628 downwards.
GTCCGATCTGCGGCAGGCTACGTCTGTCGGAACGCACCTCGGCAAGATTAGCGGAATTGCCAAGGGTGACAGTCACTGGCGCCTGTTCCGAGTTTTACATCTTTATATTGCGACACGTCCCGAACAGGATCTGCTCCACCGCTTGCATCAGTATGCGCGCTGCGTTGACGGCTTGGTGCTGACGAGGCCGGGCAAAGGTGCAAGTGATTTCAAAAACAGGACCGAACTGTTCATCGGCACCGGGCATGGTGACGTGATGGGAGAGATTTACGCGGATCGCAGTTCTGTAGAACATTTACACGAAGACCGCCTTCTTGAGCCGTTTGACCGCCCCAGACGTCTTGAACTTTTGCGCAAAGAAGCGATTGTCGAGCACATCGCCCGAACAGCGTTGCAGCGGATCATTCTCAATGAAGATTTATGGCCGCATTTTGCGAACCGAGCCGGGCTAGAGAAGTTTTGGGCTTTCGCACCCGAGGTGCGACAGGCGATCTGGGGCGCTCCTGTCAATCCACTCGATGCGCTCACGGACTTTGATCCGAAGTACATTCATGATGGACTATTGAGCAACTAATCGAGATCAGAAGTCTTAGCTCTGGCTAGGACCGGCGAAACGCAAATTCTGTACTTTTTCTCGCTCGTTATTTCTGTGAGCAAAATCAGCTATTTACCTGAAATTTCGTCGTTCCTATGTCACGGCCTGCTGTAAAAATCGCAAGCCTGTGGACGGCGTCGACCCGCTTACCCCGCAAAATTCCAGTTGGCTTCTGCGCGCCTCGAATTGACCGACTCTATGGGCCTCCCTAGCTTCAACCTATGTTTGAAATTGATGGCGAGCACGTCGCCGCATTAAACGACGAAGATTTGCGCGCACTCGTGGGGCGATTGTGTGAGGCGGAGCTGCGCCAGCGTGAGCTTTCCACCGTCGCCGTTACATGGAGCGGCAATCAAACCGCCAAGGATGGCGGTCTCGATGTCCGGGTGGCGCTTCCCGCTTCGGCGGCGATCGACGGGTTTATCCCAAAGCCGGATACGGGATTTCAGGTAAAAAAGCAGGACATGCCTCGGGGCGAAATTCTCGCTGAGATGAAGCCTGCGCCTAAGGGGGAAATTCGCCCCGTTATTACGGAATTGGCGCAGGCCTCGGGCGCCTACATCATCGTGAGCGCAGCCGGATCGACGGCGGACCCGGCACTCAAAAGCCGCCGCGATGCAATGGCGGAAGCCTTGAAAGGAATGCCCGACGCCGACAAGCTCACCCTTGATTTTTATGACCGGGGCCGGATGGCCACCTGGGTACGTAGCCATCCGGGATTGATCCCATGGGTGCGATCAAAGATTGGCAAGTCCATCCCCGGTTGGCGGGCGTACGGGTCTTGGTCATCTCGCCCTGAAGGCGCCGATGCCACCTATCTGGTCGATGCCGCGGCGCGGATCAGGACGCGAGATAAGGATGAAGGCGATGGTATTTCCGCAACCGATGGCATCAACAAGATACGGGATGCGCTTCGCACACCCGGGCACGTGGCGCGTTTAGTTGGCTTATCGGGCGTCGGCAAGACGCGGCTTGTTGAAGCGCTATTTGAGCCTGCCGTAGGCATCAACGCACTCGACCCATCGCTAGCCGTTTATACCGACGTTGCAGACGGACCCGATCCGCAGCCCGGCCTGTTGGCATCAGACCTTATCGCTGCCAAGACCCGTGCCATCCTTGTCATCGACAATTGCCCGCCCTCAATTCATCGGCAGCTTGCAGAGATCGTTAGGTCATCCAAAACCACGCTCAGCGTCATTACCGTTGAATACGATATCCGCGAGGATCAGCCCGAAGGCACGGACGTTTTCGTGCTCGATACGTCGTCTCCTGAGCTGATCGAGAAGCTGATTGCAAATCCGTTCCCCGACCTTTCTCAGATTGATCGCAAGACCATTGCAGACTCCTCCGGTGGCAATGCGCGTGTCGCCCTAGCGCTCGCCGGAACGGTGGGTAAAAACGAGACGGTCATCGGCTTGAGTGACGGCTTGCTGTTCAGTCGCCTCTTCCAACAGCGCAATGATCCCGACGCGGGATTACTCTCGATGGCTCAAGCGTGCTCCCTCGTCTATTCCTTCGAAGGCGAGAAGCTCGACGGGGACGATGCCGAACTGCCGGTCCTCGGCGGACTTGTCGGCAGAACCGCTGAAGATGTATTTGGCGCGGTGACGGAATTAAAGCAGCGGCATCTATTGCAGACGCGTGGCCCGTGGCGCGCTGTATTACCACACGCGATAGCGAACCGGCTGGCAACAACCGCCCTTGAAAGAATCCCACGCCAAAAACTTCTCGCGGCATTCGTCGAAAATGCGCCGCCCCGACTTCTCCAATCGTTCTCAAGGCGATTGGGTTATCTCGACAGCAGCCAAGAGGCTCGTGACATTGTTCAAGGGTGGCTTGCACCTGGCGGACTCTTGGCTGATGTCGCCAATCTTAACGATCTCGGCCGGGCAATGTTCAGCAACGTCGCCCCCGTCATGCCAAGTGCCGTGCTTTCGGCTTTAGAGAGCGCCCTGGAAAACGCTGACGATACAACTCTTGGCAAATGCAAGCCCTTCACCCGACTGCTTCGTTCGTTGGCGTACGACGCCCAGCATTTTAGCCGCGCCGTTGCGTTGCTGGTGCAATTCGCCCGCCTTCCCGGAGATGGACGTTCAAACGATGAGCCGAGAAAGATCGTTGAGTCTCTCTTCTATGTCGTGCTGTCCGGAACACACGCCCCGATCACGACCCGCCTCTCAGTAATCGACGGGCTAATGCGATCAAGCGATGATGGGATGCAAAAGCTGGGCGCAGATGCGCTGGAAGCCGTGTTTAAGACCAACCATTTTATGTCTGTTTATAATTTTGAGTTTGGCGTTCGCTCACGCGATTACGGCTATCATCCGCCAACCAGCAAAGACGTTGCGGATTGGTTCGCCGCCGCGTTGACGTTCGCCGAACCGCTCGCGCTTCTGGACAGTAGCGTTGGCGAAGGCGTGCGCAATGCAATCGCCCATGAATTTCGTGGGCTCTGGACGAATGTCAACCGAGCCGACGACTTGGAGCGGATCGCCCATGCCGTCGCTGCGAAGGGGTTCTGGCGCGAAGGCTGGATCGCGGCGAGACAGGCCTGCATTTATGGCAATGGGCTTGCTGCAGAATCTCTGGCACGCCTCAAGGTGTTAGAAGAGTTTTTGCGCCCGAAAAATCTAATGAACAAAGTCCGAGGGGTCGTCCTCGGCGCGAAGGGCGGGAGAAGCATCGACCTTGATGATTTGGACGACGTAGAAAATGACGACTATGTAGGCGCCTTCGCACGCGCAGCCGCAACGGTCGAAACGCTCGGCCAGGATGTTGCAGCAGACGACGCCACATTCAAGGCGTTACTCCCCGATTTGATCCGCGGCGGTAACAAAGAGGTCGGGTTTGGCCGCGGGTTGGCGCTCGCAGCAGAGCATCCACGCGAGATGTGGTGCGCCATGGTGAACCAAGTAGCCGTTACAGAAAATCCAAGCGTTGGCCTGCTGGGAGGTTTCGTCGACGAGCTGCGCACGCGGGACCGCGATCTGGCCGATGCTCTTCTGGATGAGGCGGTAGAAAACCCGACCCTAGCAAAATGGTTTCCTGTTCTGCAAGCATTCGACACGGTTGACCAAAACGGGGCCGCACGTCTGCAACGGGCGCTCACTCTCGGGCAAGCGCCAATCAACGCCTACTACAATCTCGCCTCTGGCCGCGCCTGCGACGGACTTTCAGGGCCGGATTTCAAATCTCTCGTACTGGCCATCAATGCCAGACCCGGCGGGAGCCCGGTCGCGATTGAAATATTATCCATGCGCATCCACGCAGATGGCAGCGACAAAAAGGCTTCCGTTCCGGAAGTCGCCGAGGTTGGCCGGGCATTGTTGGCGGCGTATTCCTTTAAGCGTGCGCAAGGTCGCAATCAGCGCGAAGATTATGAGTTGGGTGTCATTGTTTCCGCTTCCCTAAAAGGCGATGAGGGAAAGCCAATCGTGCGACAGCTTTGTAGGGGGCTGCTTTCGGCCGTTGCCGGTTACAATGTATCGGCCTTTGAGTACGATGACTTGATGACATCCTTGCTCAAGGTTCATCCATGCGAAGTACTGGATGAACTGATAAGGGGGGACAAGAAAGCTAAAAACAGAAGCGTTGGATTAATGAGCGATTTTGCACGCCATAACAAGAGCCCAATGGACGCGGTGCCAGATGCCACGCTGATCGCGTGGTGTGATAAGGACCCAAGGACGCGATACCCGTTAGCGACGGCGATTGCCACTCTCTTTAATCAGAAGAACGACGAGAATCCGGACGGCTGGAGAGAGATCACGCGGCTCCTGCTTTTGAAGGCGCCGGACCAGGAGGCCGTGTTCAAAGAGATCGCAAGTCGGCTATTTCCAACAGGGGGCGTTGGCTCACTATCCTCGCAGTACGACGCCCGTCTCAAGCTTCTTGACCAGCTTGACCTAAGTGACATGCCTGTACTGGCCGCGCCGTTGCTGCGGGCCACGCAATCATTGCGGAACGAAGTTGATGCGTGGCGAATTCGCGAGACCGAGCGTGATCGTGCGCGCAGTGGCCGTTTTGAGTGAACGCCGTGACAGCCGGAAGCCTCATCAAGTCAAAGTTAGTTGCGCTCGATAGCTCGCATCTTGTCAATGTTATTCGCGACACCTTCTCCAAGGAATCTGCTGCACGCGAAAAGGCGGCGGCGTTCGAGCGTGCATTCGAGAGTAGCGGAAGCGTGTTGCTGCTGAGCTGGCACCATCTTCGAGAACTCCTTTCGCATGAGAACAAGGCCGTCATCGAGCAACGTTTTGAATACCTCGCCTCAAAACCCCTCGTTGCCAGCATCAAATCACTGACCGAGGAATCCCTTGCGGGTTCGGTCATTGATATGCAGGCCCTTGAGGTGGCCGCGGCGTTCAAGAACCCGGGGCTGGCGCTGAGCGGTGTTCGCGATTGTGCGGCGGAGGGGATGTTTAAGTTAATGAGCGGCCGTGACACCGTTCTGCCTTTCAGGGAATCATGGTCACCGGTTCGGTGCCGAGGAAATCGCCGCCCGCTTCGGCGTGACGCCGCATGTGGTGCGGCGGCGCCTGCGGTTGGGCGCGGTCTCGCCGAGATTGATGCAGGCCTACCGCGACGGCGATCTGGCTCTTGAGCAGTTGATGGCCTTTGCCATCACCGATGATCACGCCCGGCAGGAAGGCGTTCATGAGCGGCTATCCTATAACCGGGATGCCAGCACCATCCGTCGCATGCTCACCGAAACCCATGTGGCCGCAACCGACCGCCGCGCGCGCTTTGTCGGTATTGAGGCGTACACCGAAGCAGGCGGCTCGATCCTTCGGGACCTCTTCAGCGAGGATCGCGGCGGCTATCTGGAAGACGTGGCGCTGCTTGATTTGCTGGTCACGGCAAAGCTGGGTCGCGAAGCCGATGCGGTTCGGGCGGCCGAGGGCTGGAAATGGACGGAAGCCTATCTCGATTTCCCGCACGCCCACGGCATGCGGCGGACCTATCCGCATCCGGTCGAGCTTTCGGTGGAAGATCAGGCCGCTCTTGCAACGGTACAGGCCGAATTCGACGGCCTCACCGAACAGCACCAGACGACCGATGAACTGTCTGATGAAGTGGATGCCCGGTTCGGCGAGCTTGAGGCCGAGATCGAGCGGCTGGAAGCCAAGCGGCAGGCGTACGACCCCGAAGACGTCGCGCGCGGCGGCGCGTTCGTGATCCTCAATCACGATGGTGCCGTCCGGATCGAGCGCGGTTTCATCCGCCCCGCGGACGAAAAGCCTCATTCCGAAGCGGACCAAGCCGTGGAAGCGGCGGCAGCCGATCCGGAGGGAGCAGATACTCTGGCCGCAGAAGATGAGAGCAGGGAAGTAGAGGGTGCCGCCGATGAAGAGGAGGACGACCGCCCATTGTCTGATGTTCTCGTTCGCGACCTCACCGCTCACAGAACTTTGGGCCTCCGGCTCAATTTGAGCGAACAGCCGGAAGTCGCCATCGTTGCGGTCACCCATGCCCTCGCCGCGCAAATCTTCTATTTTGGCGCGGACGCCCATGTCGTCGGTATCCAACCGATCAAGACGGATTTGGCAGGGCATGCGGACGGGATCGAGGACACGCCCACCGGCAAGGCTTGGGCGGACCGCCACGCCAATTGGGCAAGGCAGATTCCGCGCGACGTCACGAGCCTGTGGGCATTTGTGGCCGAACTCGATTCCGACAGCCGCATGGCCTTGTTCGCCCATTGCGTCGCGCTGACCGTCAAGGCAGTCAAACTGCCCTGGGAGCGGAGGTCCCGCTCCTTGGTAACAGCCGACCGGTTGGCGGAAGCGGTTTCCCTCGACATGACCGGTTACTGGCGGCCGACCGTGCGCAGCTATCTCGGCCGCGTCACCAAGGCGCGCATTCTGGAGGCCGTCTGCGAGGGCGTGAGCGGCGAGGCGGCCGAGCGAATGGCCGATATGAAGAAGGTCGATATGGCGGAAGCGGCTGAGCAGTTGCTCGCTGCGACCGACTGGCTGCCCGCCGTGCTGAGGACGGCCAAGCCGCAAGAGCAATCCGATGCGCCCACTGCTGGGCGTGATGATGCCTATTCGGAGGCTGCCGAGTGAGTTCTGGCCGGGGCCGCGCATGCGGCCCCGGCCAACCACCCAAAATCCGGCCGCGCGCCTCGGCGCGCGGCCCATTTAATTGATGCAAAGCGACGACTCTCTGACGCAAGCCCGCACCTGGACGACGAAATGCGGGACCCTCCGATCTGTGCCGATCGTAGCGAACCGCGAACATAGGATCGTCGTCCGGCGCGCTTCATCAGCGGCGATGTGCCGTTGGCCTGGTCCTTGATGAGACGAATGACTGCCTCCGTTCGGATCATCTTTCGGCGGGGGCTTCTTCCAGTGGCGCCCCGACGCGCCACGACAGCATGCAAAATTGGCGCTCATCGTTTTCTTTTGCGCGTTTCTATCGCCGCTGATGCGCTGACGTCAGCGTGTGTTCGACCGATTAAGCCGGGTCCTTGTGCTGTTCGCATGCCGGCAGCCATGGTGGTCTCCGTCAGTTCGTTCATGGGCGGCGTCCAACGCAACCTCGAATGGGCTGATCAAGCCCGAGGGACGGCAAGAGCCTCGATCGCCTTCCGCAACGGCTACGCCTGCTTTTTTCCCCTGCCGCAAAGGGGGCGGCATTCCTCGCGGAAAACAAAAAAGCAGGCTTACGCCGTCCTCCGCTGCGCTTCGGGCCTGACGGCTGCGGGCCGATCGCTCCCCGGGCCAAGGATCGCCATCGAGGCCGCGATGGGCGCGGCCCGAGCAACCAACGGAGACCACCATGGCTACCATCGGCACCTTCACCGCTTCGGACAACGGCTACGTCGGCTCGATCAAGACGCTGACACTGAACATCAAGGCAAGGTTCGCCCCGTCCGAGAAGGACAACGACAAGGCGCCCGACTTTCGCATCTTCGCCGGCACCACCGAATTCGGTGCCGCCTGGAAGAAGACCGCTCGCGAATCCGATCGCGAGTACGTCTCGGTCAAGCTCGACGATCCGAGCTTCCCGGCGCCGATCTACGCCTCGCTGGTGAAGGTCGAGGGCGACGAGGGCTTCACCTTGATCTGGTCCCGCCGCAACGGCGACTGATCCATCCGGATCATCCGCCCCGCTTCCTCCGGAGGCGGGGCTTTTTGCGTTTAGTTGCCGCCTGGCAGGGAGCAGGAAAAGCATTTTCTTTGGAAGTGAATCGCTAAGGGCTCCGCCCTCGCGCGGGCAAGGGTGACGCACCTGACGGTGCCGGCCGGAGCGGTGTCTCCGGTCTTCCGCGCCAAGGATCTTCATGACGACCAAGGTCGTCAGGGCGCGTGCAGACGCGCGCTCATCGAGCGCGCCCTTGTCAGGCGGGTGATCCCCCTCCGCTTCGGCCGCCCTTGCCCTTGCTACCCCAGGTCTCGCCGACGGGCAGGGTTGCAGCGCAGCGCTGCGCTTCAACCTCAGCCCCCATAGGAGAAACGACCATGAACATGATGACTTTATCGCAAGGCCAACCGTCCGCTTCCGGCGGCTTTCGTGTCGATGTATCGCGCGGCCAGCGAATTGGCCGTGTGTCGTCGGAGTGGTTCTCGCGACCGGAAGACGAACGTTATTTGAACCTGCCGGACCTCCACGACGCCGTGCTCGGTCGCGCCGAGCGCGCGCAGGCGCGGACGTCGGAAAGCCGGGCCATCCGGGTAGAGGCCAGCAGCAACAATCCCGAGCGACTGGCTTTGATGGTCCCGGGACGTGACGAGCCGGTGGCACCCACCCATTGGAGCTTCGGCCAGTTGTGCACGCTGGTCGGCGCGCCGACGTCCTATTTGCGGCAGCTTCCCGCAGCTCTGTCCGGCATCAACCTGCAACATGGCTTGCTGTCGCACCGCGCCGAGCTCGTGAAAACCCTCGAAGCCGATGACGGTCGGGTCGAGCTTCGTGCCGTCACCGGGCCGGACTATGGCCGCATCTGGGATCATGAGCTTGTGGCTGCCGTTATGAAGATCGCAGGCAACGGCACCGGCGACACGCGCTGGAAAGTGCCGGGCGTGCTGGATTGGTCGACCATGACTCACAACCCCTTTGTGGACGTGACCAACGACACGACGACGCTTTACGCCAGCGACCGCGACGTGTTCCTGTTTCTGGTCGACGACACCAACCCGATCGAGGCAGGGCGCTTGCCGGACGGATCACCGGATTTGTATTTTCGGGGCTTTTATTGCTGGAACAGCGAAGTTGGCAGCAAGACGCTGGGCATTGCGAGCTTCTACCTCCGGGCCGTCTGCATGAACCGTAATCTGTGGGGCGTTGAGAATTTCGAGGAGATCACCATTCGGCATTCGAAATTCGCGGGGCAACGTTTCGCGCATGAAGCGGCCCCCGCGCTGACGAGCTTTGCAAATTCCTCACCCGCGCCGTTCGTCGCCGGTATCAAGGCCGCACGGGAGCGGATCGTTGCTCGCACTGACGAGGATCGCGAAAGCTTTCTCCGCAAGGGCGGGTTCTCCAAATCGGACACGACGAAGATTATCGAAACCGCTTTGGGCGAAGAAAACCGCAAGCCGGAAAGCATTTTTGATTTTGTGCAGGGGATTACGGCTCTGGCCCGCACCAAGTTGCATCAGGACGCGAGGCTTGAACTGGAAGGGAAGGCAAAGCGCTTGATGGAACGCGCGATCTAGAGGCGAGCCGCGCAATCGGAATCGGTTGCGCGGCTACTTCCCGGTAGTCTACGCATCGCCGCCGGTCCGGCAAACCGGATCGGCGGCGATGACGCGTATCCGCGTCCGGCGCTCGCCGGGCCTTCGGCCCGGCTCGCGAAAGTCACGGTCTACGATTGTTCAAAATCGGCTTCGTACCCGATCATTTTCGCTTTGCAGGTTTTGATCGCTCGCTTCGCGCCTCTTCGTCTGGCAGGACGAGGTCGACGTGACTGACGCCCAATGTGCTTGCCAGTTCAAACAGTGTTACGACAGTTGGATTGCGGCGGCCACGCTCCAGGTCACTGACATACTGTTGGGTAAAGCCGGACGCTTCGGCGAATTTCTCCTGCGTGAAGCGCTTCTGCTTCCGCAGTCTTGCGAAATTCCGACCGACCAACTTGCGCATGTCCATCGGCGCAAGTTGCGGCTCTACATACTATGAGGTTTATCTCCTATAATATGTATTCAACCATCACGTGCTGGCCCCATCGGTGGAATGCCCGCTAAATTTGGACGCGTTCACCATTCTGGCGGCCAAGCGTCTAGAATCGTACTAAGTAGATTGGAAGCCATGAAGAAGCCGCCGCTCGATCCCGATATTGCGGACGCTGCCCCCTCGGATCCGAAGCTGACGCCGTATGACGAGCAGCATGTTGTGACGTACATGCGACTTCTGCAGGCAGAGGGTGAGGGCGCTGACTGGCGCGAAGTGGCCCGAGTGGTCCTGCACATGGACCCAGAGCGAGATCCGGACCGTGCGCGGAGCGCATACCAGAGTCATCTCGCGCGCGCCAAATGGGTGACTGAGCAAGGTCGTCTCTTACGCGGCACCGGCTCAAAATAGAAGAAAATCGCCGCACAATTTTGGCCGAGCGAATAATCTTCTCTCGCCGACCGGTGGTCATTCTCATGCACCACGTGGTGCCAAACTAGGGGCTTTCCTACAACCGCCTCGTTCATAATTATTGCGCCGCAATCCTTGTTAGCTGCGTGCAATGGGGCGGAAGCAATGCCTGAATTCGACTGGCGGTCGCCGGATTCCTACAAGAGCCTAGAAGACGCCGAAATCACCGACATCGCCTGGGAATGTCTTCGTCGTAACGTGGACTATCGACGCGATTACGAAGCGATGATCGCTAGCAGCCCAAATGGCGAAGCGACCACGGAGTTCAGGAGGAGGTGGGGCATCTGCTTTCGCCCATGACCCCCAGCGGTCCTTCGAAGAGCAGATTATCTTTTGGGCGCCTGAGGTTCTAACGACCGTTGTTCCAGTCACGGTGGCGTCGACGGCCGATCGCAGTTCGGCCTCTCGGCCACTGCACGACCTTACAGCGGGGCAGGTGCGCCGCGCAGCCGACGGCTGGCATATCGTCTTTCGCATCGGGGCGATGGATCACCGTGTCTGGTCCAAAGACACTCCCGTGCTCGGCGCGTCATACGCAGCCGAATTGCCGTTTGACGGCGATTTGGAAGCTCGCGCGTATGCAGCCCGACGGCTGTGGCGCGCGATGAATGGACGTGCGCCAGGTCCTGCATTTTGCAAATTATCTAAACAGCGGCGCGAGCGTCTGAGCGCCGCGATCCGTGCGCTCGATGCTCGCAGCGCCGGCGGTAGTTATCGCGCTGTCGCCGAAGCGCTGTTCGGTAAAAAGCGCATCCCTGATCGCGCCTGGAAGACGCACGATTTGCGCAATCGAACGGTCCGCCTGGTGAAAGGCGGCCTTGCGTTGGTACGCGGGGGTTACCGCAAACTTCTGCGGCCCGGCCGCAGGGACGAATAGCTCCTCGGCCGAGGGCTATCGAAAATCATACCCCCAGTATTCGGCATCCCCCTCCCACATCGCGCTTCTCCATGATGACCGCACACACGCCGACGCCGCCATCCGCGGTGCGCTGTCACCTTGGAGTTCTCAAATGCCCGATGCCATGGCCGGACTTCCCCCTCGCTTCCTGCGTACACCGGAAGCTGCGCGTTACCTCGGCCTCTCCGGTCGTACGCTCGAGAAGCACCTCACGTACGGCACCGGGCCGACGTATCGGAAGATCGGCGGACGTGTCGTCTACGCCATAGACGATCTGAAAGCGTGGGCCGATCTCGGCGCCAAGACTTCGACGTCTCACCCCGGGAACGGGACCGTGCTGCCGGCCAAGAAGCATCCGGTACTGCGCCCGTATGCTGGCCAGGAACGTCGCTGACCGTCGCGAGAGAGCAGTGATCATGCGGCGAAGACAACATTCCGAGCGCGACCAGTTGGAGCTCTTTCGGGCGCTGCCCGTTGATCTCGCACCGCGCGACGCGCAGGATCTGATGGCTTATCCGTTCTTTTCGCTGGCGAAGACCAAGCGGGTCGCGCCGATCGAATTCCGTGCTGGTACGATCGCGATTTGTGTCGAAGCCGTGCCGGAACACGGCATGGCAACCATCTGGGATGCAGACGTTCTGATCTGGGCTGCATCCCAGATCATCGAAGCGCGTGATGCCGGCTTGAAGACGTCGCGCCTGATGGCTGCAACGCCGTACGAGATACTGACGTTTGTCGGCCGCGGCACCAGCGTGCGTGACTATGACCGGCTGAAGGCAGGTCTCGACAGACTTCAGTCAACGACTGTGATGACATCGATCCGCCAGACGACAGAACGGCGCCGGCATCGTTTCTCCTGGATCAACGAGTGGAAGGAGACGGCCGATGCTAATGGTCGCCCGCTTGGGCTCGAGCTGATTTTGCCGGATTGGTTCTATGCGGGCGTCATCGATGACGCGCTCGTGCTGACAATTGATCGCGCGTATTTCGATCTGACGGGCGGGCTTGAACGGTGGCTCTACCGGCTCGTGCGCAAGCACGGCGGTCGTCAGGACGGCGGCTGGAGCTTTGACCTTGTGCACCTCCATGCCAAGTCCGGCATCCTCTCGCCGCTCAAGCACTTTGCTTACGACGTGCGTCAGATCGTCCAGCGCCAGACATTGCCCGGTTATCAGCTCGTGCTCACGCGCGATCCGAACGGCACCGAGCGGCTGAACTTCGCGCCTAGGCCTGTTGATCCCTTAACGGCACGCCTGCGCCGCGGTCTCATTCCAAATTCGGAGGACAACCTGTGAATCAGCTCGTGCTATTGGGGACCGCAACCTCGTGCTATCGAGGACCCAATCCTCGTGCTATCGGGGACCGACATCGAGCTTAGGAGCTTGTTTCTGCGCACCTTCTAACCGCTCTAACTTTACTAACATACTGACACTAACTTCTTGTTGTGAATCAGTACGTTGTGAACAAGTCGGCTGCGCGTGCAACGAGGATGCCTCATGTGCTCACTCTGTCACGCGCAAAACTTCTCCGCAATGCGATTCTTGTCGCCAACGCACGCGCGCGCACGCGATCGCGCGCAAATCTGCGCGATCATCGGAAACGGGGTCACCGCATCACGATCGTTGCTTTCCCTTGCGGCAGCTCGCTCGTCGAGGAGAACTCGCTAACATCCGTGGTTGGCACGATGGCCACCACAAGCCGGAATCTGAGGAATGGGCGGTCAGGCTAACCAGCGCCGTGCGTGATGGCTTCAAACGTCGTCATGAAGCCGCCGGCAAGAAAAGTTGCGATCTCACCCAAAACCCCGTCTCCTCGGGAGACGCCGCTCCGCCGTGGCGGAAGGAAAAGGCGCGCGTGGAAGCGGCCGGGTCGCGGAGGCCCTTAAACCGCCGCAGCGACCCGGCCGCGCTTGCCGCCGGCGCCAAACCGGAAGGTCGTGCCATCGATCCAGATCTTGTGCAGCAGCACGGCGAGCGCGCGCGCCACCGCCGTTGCCGCGCGCTTCAGACCCTTCTTCCTGGCCAGCCGCAGGCCCCACAGCCGCAGCTTAAAGTTCTTTGGAATGCGCGTCAGGATCGCGATCGCTGCCTCGTACAGCATTGCCCGCGTCAGCTCATCGCCGCATTTGGAGATGCTGCCGATGCGATCGGTCTGCCCGGATTGGTAGCGCCGCGGCGTCAACCCAAAATGCGCACCAACATTGGTCGACTTCTTGAATCGCCTTGGATCATCGACGGTGGCGCGGAACGTCAGCGCCACGAGCGCGCCGACACCGGGCACGGTCATCATCCGCCGCACCGCGCTGTCGCTGCGCGCCGCTGCCAGCGCCAGGCGCTGCAGTTTTGCCAGCTGCAGCCGCATCGCAGCTCGTGCGTCCAACAGCGGCGTGACGATCGCCTCCAGCTCCTTCTTCCCGGCCATGATCTCGCGCACCCGCGCGTCAAAACGGCCGACCGAAATCTCGCCGACTTTGAGGCCAAACGGGCGCAGCAGGCCGCGGATCATGTTCTCCATGTCCAGCACCTTGCCGAGCATCGCCTTGCGCCCGACCAGCAGCGCCCGCAGCGTTTGCGCGCCTTCCGACTTGACGTGCACCGCGCGGAACCAGCCGGTCCGCATCAGCTGCGCAATGCCTTTGGCGTCGTTCCGATCGGTCTTGTTCAGCATGGCGTTCAGCGCTGCCTTGGCATGGCGGGTTTCGATGCAGATCACGGGCAGGCCCTTTTCGGCAAGCGCCGTGAACAGCCAGGCGCTGTACGAGAAGGCCTCCAGCCCGACGCGCTTGAGGGGGATTCCCCATTCCGCCAGGAACAGCTCGATCGCATCCGGATCGGTCTCGAGTTTCGCTTCCCGGACCACCTTGCCGTCACCGTCCACCACGCAAATGTTGGTCGCCTCCAGCGACACGTCGAGCCCTGCATAGAAGTCCATCATGCGCCTCCACCGCCGATCGCCGGCACGCACCGCGCGTTCCGTTCGCGAATCGCTGTGAAGCATTTTCGCAGCAGCACGGCCGGCGAGGGGGCACCGGTCAGTACCCCGGCTAACCAGAAATCCTTCGGATTTCTTCTAACGGACCAGGCGGAAAGCCGCATTGGAGGCGTCCGGCAACAGGGTGCCGTCAGTCCTGCTTGCCTTCGCAAGCCGCACGCGATCTCCACCGAGCCTCGAGCTCACGGTTGCCCGTTCCAGCTTCAGGGAGCGGCGGCATGAGCGATCTCACCGAAGTGGAAGTGTTGTGGCTCGAGAAGCGGATCGAAAACCGCATTCGGTTCGGTCGCATCGTCAAGGAACGCAAGCTTGATCGTCACCGGCGTGTTCTGTCATTTGCACCCAGCAGCATCTTTGCCTTCGTCCGTTGGACCTCTAACGACTTTGGCACGATCATCTCACGGATCGACATCTTGCGCACGGTCGCGCCTGGACAGCGCTGCTCGACCGTACCTTATGTGACACCCGGCGGAGAGATTCTGCTGCGCCTGTCAGGCTGGCCGAAAGTCGAGCGCGTGCTGCAGCTGATCGACGCCGTTGAGGCACTCGGCATCGATCCCGCCGACGTCGCGCCTGATCATTGGCATCACGTTCATAACCGTCTGTCCGTTAACGAGAACCCGCGTCCGTACACGAAAGCACGTCACCAGGCTTGGCTTCACCGTCAGAGGGTGACGCGATGACCAGCCGCCTGAAGACGCTGACCACGACGTTTGTGGTCGCTGCTGCGCTCGTCGCGACGATCGTCCTGGAGCCGCTTCCGCTTTACATCTGGAACGCATCTGCGAGCGTGCCGATCGGTCTCTACCGCCTCCGACCGGCGGACCAATTCCAAGTCACTGAATTGGTCGCCGTCCAGCCGCCGGAGCCGCTCGCGACCTTCCTCGACCTTAATGGCTATTTGCCGATCGGTCTCCCCATGCTCAAACGCGTCTTGGCGCTTCCCGGCCAAACGGTCGGCAGAGGTGGGCTCACCATTTCGGTCGATAACATTGCGATGGGCGAGGCGCGGGATCGCGATGGACGCGGCCGGCCGCTGCCGAAATGGCAGGGCTGCCGCGTCGTCGGCGACGATGAGCTCTTTCTCATGAACTGGCAGTCGGACGACTCTCTTGATGGCCGGTATTTTGGATTTCTTCCGGCGTCGGCCGTGATCGGCAGTGCGATCCCGGTGTGGACGTGGGAGGAGTGATCGTGCGTATTCGACGTGTTCTCCTCGCCGGTCCCTTGTTCGATCGATTGCGGGATCATGCCTCCGTCTCGATCGATGTCTTTAAGGCTGGCGCGAGCCCGGTTGGGCACGCGCTTTTGTGCTGTCGTGCCCCTGATGCTTCTTCTGACGGCGTTCGACAGTGCTGCTTTGGCCCAGAGCGGATCGGCCGCCCAGCCGGCGATCAGTCAGACCGCTCACTCATTTGCCGGCTTCATCAATGAAGCCTCGCAACGTTTTGCGATTGCGCCGAACTGGATCCGCTCAGTCCAAAGCATCGAGAGTGCTGGTGACGCGCACGCCAGATCGCCAAAAGGCGCAATGGGCCTGATGCAAATCATGCCGGCGACCTGGGCGGAACTTCGCGAGCGCTACAATCTCGGAAACGACCCCTACGACCCGCACGACAACATTCTGGCAGGCACAGCCTTTCTGCGTGAACTGCTCGACTGGTATGGCTCGCCTGGCGTGTTTGCCGCGTACAACGCGGGACCGTCTCGCTATGAAGAGCATCTCGCAGGCGGCGCTTTGCCAGACGAGACGCGAGCATACGTCGCAAAGCTTGCAAATCTGCTTGCCATCGAACTGCCGCCCACGTGGACGTCCAGCGGACAGTCATCACCAGGTGCGATGCTGTTCGTCACGCGATCCGAACCTATGAAAACGCGCGATCGGTTGCGGGCGCTTGTGCCACCGAGCGGTGCCATGCCCGCAATCTCGGCGCTTGATGCTTCGCCGATGGTTCCTCGATCTGTTGGCGTGTTCGTGTCTCGATGGAATGCGGGAGTATCGCAATGATCAATTGGGTAGGTTCGCAAGCTGATGGGGTATAGGCGATGCCTTCGGCCCGCGCTCTACTCGTCGCTTCGCTCCTCACCGAGCCACCCTACGGGTGTCTCGGCCCTTCGGGTAACGATCGCTATCGCAAGCGGCCGGAAACAGTGGGGCTTCGCAAGTTGGCTGCCAAGTCGCTGCTGCTCTTTCGCAATGAATCGGCCACCAGCCGACCTGTTCGCGCAGGCGCTATGGGAGGATCTACCGCAATGACCCGAACTGTATTTGTCGCAAATCGCCGCGAGGACCAAGAGTCTGTTGGGGTTCGGCCCTGGAAATCAACGACCGGGAGAACACGACGGCAGGACGGCCGCCCGTAATCGGTCTCCTGCAGAACTTGCGGCGGCGGAGCAGATGGTCTGCGCGATGAATATTGCGCACACTGCACCGGCTCAGCAACGCGGGAGGCGTGTGATGGAATTCTTCTGTGGTTTGGACGTCGGCATGGACGAGACGGCGATC
Organism: Bradyrhizobium sp. CW1; assembly: GCF_023100665.1. NCBI lineage: Bacteria > Pseudomonadati > Pseudomonadota > Alphaproteobacteria > Hyphomicrobiales > Nitrobacteraceae > Bradyrhizobium > Bradyrhizobium sp. CW1. The sequence continues at coordinate 6,983,050 of NZ_CP064684.1, read as the reverse complement.
TGCGTGGTGGACGCGACCGGCAAGGTGATGCTGGAGACGGCGGTGGTGACCGATCCGGACGCGATCAAGGTGGCGCTGACGCCCTATCTTGGCCGCTTGCGACGCCTTGGTCATGAGGCGGGATCGCTGTCGCCCTGGTTGCATCCGGAGCTGCTCAGGCTGGGCCTGCCGGCGGTCTGCCTGGAGACTTTGCATGTTCGCGCGGCGCTGAAGGCGCAGCGCAACAAGACCGACCGGGCAGATGCGCTCGGGATTGCCCACATCATGCGCACCGGCTGGTTCCGGCGCGCCCATATCAAGAGCGAGGCCTACTACCGGCTGCGGCTGTTGTTGACGCACCGGCGCAATCTGAAGCGCAAGTTTGTGGACCTCGAGAATGCGATCCGGCACTCGCTGAAAGTGTTTGGCATCCGGCTGAACCGGGTCGGGCGCGGCGGCTTTGCGCAAGTCGTGCGCGAGGCGGTGGCCCACGATGCGCTTGTCAGCGAGCTGATCGACGCCATGCTGAATGCGCGCGCGGCGCTGTGGAAGGAGTACTGCCGGCTGCACGACCTGGTGGTTCGCCTGGTCGCCGGCCATGAGCTGTGCCGGCGCTTCATGCAGATTCCTGGCGTCGGCCCGATCGCGGCGCTGAGCTTTATGACCGCGGTCGACGATCCCTCGCGCTTCAGGCGCTCGCGCGACGTGGCGGCCTATTTTGGCCTGACCTCGCGGCGCTGGCAGTCCGGCTCGTCTATCGACGTCAAGGGCCGGATCAGCAAGGCGGGCGACGGTGACGTGCGGCGGGCGCTGTACGAGGCGGCCAGCGCTTTGCTGACTCGCTACAAGAAAAAAGACAAGGTCAAGGCGTGGGGGCTGGCGCTGGCCAAGCGCTCCTCGCACCGCAAGGCGACGGTGGCGGTAGCGCGCAAGCTCGCTGTGATCATGCATGCGATGTGGACCAGCGGCACGTTGTACTGCGGCGATCCGGACGCCTCGGCGGCGGAGATGCATGCCGAAACAACAGCTAAGCAGCGCAAATTGCTCGGGCCCTACGCATGAGGCGCGTGATCCTGCAACCTGGCAACGACGCGGTGATGGCCGCGACGAGCTCCGCCGCCGGCGGATGAGGACTGGTGCAGCACCAACACGACGGAACGCACGTTATCTTGCCTGCGACGATGCATCTTCGGATGCCGACCGATCGCGCCGGATTGCCTGTGATGTGGCTCCGTCACACCGATGGAAAGATGCGCCGCGACGGCGTCCGCGCTGCCTTGCTGCAGCGACACTGTGCCGTCGCTGAGCGCGGAAGACTGCACGGCGCATCAGGACTCGCAAGCCTCGCGGAGCATCGTGTCATGGCGTGGATCAGAGAGGCTTGTCGCAAGCGAGAAAGGAAGCGAGAATGGCTGAGGTCAGACAGACGACACGACCGATTAAGACGGCAGGATAAAAGCCGCAAGGTGCGGCCGGTCGGTTGTGAGAGAAAGTGTATGGATTTCAATGATCGACTAAACATTGCGGCGACTCGGAGCAAAGTTCAGCTTTCCCCAAGGCGCTGTTCTTACACGGCCTTCGATGCCTTGCGGCGGCCGGAATGACGCGCGAGGATGATCTTCGGACCCGTCCTGGCCGTATCCGCTCCACGCGCGCGCCCCGGACAAAGCCGTTTGTGGCGCAGGTACTCACAGCCGCTCAGAAGGCCGGCGGCCTCTCGCGAGGCAAGGATGGCCGTGGCGGAAAGTTTGGACGCGGCCGTGCTGCGAGCATCGCTGCGGCACGGCTCAACGCCAGCGGCCGCGGTGCTATGGTCAAGGCGCGGGTGGTGCGGCGGATGCGTTCGCCGGGCGCGTTGCGCGCCCATATCGGTTACCTGCAGCGCGACGGAACCACACGAGACGGCGCTCAGGGCAAACTATTCGACGCCGAGGCGGATGATGCGGACGGTTGCGCCTTCGTCAGGCGTTGCGAGGGTGACCGCCATCATTTTAGGTTCATTGTCTCGCCTGATGATGCGGGTGAATTTGCCAGCCTGCGTAGCTTCAGTCGGGAGCTAATGGACCAAGCCTCGCGCGGCCCTGGCACACGGCTTGACTGGTGGCGGTCGACCACTCGAATACAGAGCATCCGCACATTCACATCCTCGTGCGGGGCCGTACCGATGATGGTGCCGACCTCCTCATCAGTCGCGGTTATTTCGCTATGGGCTTGCGCGCCGGCGCCAGCGACCTTGTCATGCGCGAACTTGGCCCTCGTTCGGAGCTCGAGACTCGCCAGAGCCTTGAGGCGGACACGACAGCCGAACGCTGGACCACACTCGATCGGACGCTTGCCCGGGAAGCGCGGACGGCGGACGGCGTTATCAATTTGAGGTCCGAGCGGGATGCCGGGCGCGATCCATTGCGGGAAAGCGGATCGGGCGCATGCGGACGCTCGCGCGGCGCGGTTTGGCGGAACCTGCGGGCCCCGCCGTCCGGGTTCTGGCCCCCGATACGGAGGCGAGCTTGCGCGCGCTGGGCGAGCGCGGTGACATCATCAAGCGGCTGCACAAAGCCCTCACGCGGGACGGCGCCAGCCGCACCCCCGCATCCTGGGCACTGGAGGGCGAAACTCATGGCGAACGAAACGTTGGCCGTCTCATCGGGCGCGGGCTTGATGAAGGGCACAGCCTTTGCCGTTGTCGACGGGATTGACGGGCGTGTGCATCACGTGAAGCTTCCTGCTGTCGAGGCGGCCGGCGGTGGGCCGATCGGTGGGATCGTGGAACTGCGCCGGTTTGCGGACACCCGTGGTCGAACACGGATTGCGCTCGCGGTTCGCTCGGAGCTCTTTCTGGACCAGCAGGTCGCGGCGGATGGAGCAACGTGGCTAGACCGGCAGCTCGTCGCGCGAGATCCTGCCGAGCTCTCGCGCATTGCGTTTGGCGCCGAGGTCCGTGCGCACTTGAACGGCGCATCGATGTTTTGGCCGACCAAGGACCCGCCCGGCGCGATGGCAACAAGGTCCGGCTAAGCCGCAACGTGATCGAAAGCCTCCGCGACCGCGAACTCGACGTCGTTACACGACGGCTCATGGAGCAAGCGGGGCTTCCGCACTTATCATCTGATGTAGGTGAGCAGATCTGAGGGGATTATCGTGGACGTCTGTCAGTGGCGTCCGCACGCTTCGCGATGATCGAGAACGGCCTCGGCTTTCAGCTTGTGCCCTGGTCGCCTTCGCTCGAGCGGGAGTGGCCGCGTTCGGTGATCGTCCACGAAATCAAGCGCGAGAATTTCCAGTTGACCTCGGGATGGCGCGCGCGCCTTGGAGATGTAATCTTATTCGACCGACTAACACGGCAAGCGCCGCCTACAACTTGGGAAGTACGAGAAGCGCAAAATGTCTGCATATCCTGGTTGATCCCGAAGGGGCGCTCGAGCGCCGCAACCATTGGGAAAAACCAGCCATTCTCTGCCCATCGGCGCTATCCTGCATGTCCTCTACGCTGAAGCTGACAAGACACTTGCCGGGGCTCAACTTGGTGATCGCGTTCATCCCGTCGTCGCTTCAGCAGCGCGAGAGCTGCTCAACAAGAGCGAGAACGAGCGGTCGGGCGTGCTGTCGACCACAATGAGCTTCTTGGGCCTTTATCGCGATCCGGTCGTTGCTAAGGTCACCGCCGGAGCGATTGGCGCATTCTCGATCTCGTCGACAAACCGCAGCCCGTTTCACTCTATCTCGTCGTGCCGCCATCCGACATCGTCCACACAAAATTCCTGATGTGGCTCATCCTCAATCAGATCGGACGGCGCCTGACCGAGAGCCTGGATCGCGACCGGCGCCGTCAAAAGCTCCTCCTGATGCTCCACGAGTCATGCAGCTCTGGGCCGCCTCGATTTGTTCGAGAGCCAGCTTGCCTTCATGGCCGGCTATGGCATTCGTAGTTTCCTGATCACTCAGAGCTTGAACCAGTTAGAACGCGCCTATGGACCGAACCACGCGACCTCGACAATCGTCACATCCGGATAGCCGTCTCCATAATGACGAGCGCACCGCTAAGCGCGTCTCGGATGCGCTGGGGACCGCGACCGAACTGCGCGCCATGAAAAACTATGCCGGGCATCGCATAAGCCCCCTCGCTTGGACACTTGATGGTGAGCCGCCAAGAACGTCCTGTCCTCTCCTGACGCCTGGCGAAGTCATGCAGCTCTCATCGAAAGAGGCGATTGTGATGGTGTCGGGCCTCCACCCGCTGCGTGCCACCAAGGTTCGTTATCACGAGGACCCGATAACGACAGGGCCAAATCGAACGGACCGAGCGCCTTAGATCGGGACCGACGGCAGATATCTGAGGGCTGGGAGGCCGCATGACATGAATGCTGAAATCTGAAGCGAGTTGAGACGACGTACGGCCTGCATTCGAGCTGCCGCTCGATGGGGTAACGCTGCTTGCTTGAGCAAGCGGAAGCCTCTCCAGAGTTCCGGAAGCTCTTCTCAAAAGTTGGCCCACCAGTTTTTGCGGATTGCATCGCAGGGCCTCTGTGTTAGCAATCCACCTTGCACGGTCTTAGTCTGCGAAATCCTGTCGAAAATGCGAGAACTTGCACTGCCCCAAACTTCAGCAAACTGGCGTAACGTTATCCGTTTACGTCGGATTGCAATGAGGCAACCCCTGAGACCGCCTGCAATATGTTTCCACAATTCCAGAGGAACGGAACTACATCGTCCACTTTCGATGGAAGGACAACTGGAGAAGCACATTGGCTTGGAGCCGTTGAATGAGACCCAATCCCGCCGGATGGCGATGATGGCCAAGCATCCTCACACCAAGATCAATCTGATCAGCTCGATGGCCTCGCGACAAGACGGCGTTACGCAAGCAGAGTTGCGCAAGGCCACAGGATGGAAGCTTGTCCCGATGCCCCTGATCGCGAAGCGGTGCAAGATGAAGCTGATTACCAAACGTGAGAAGGGCAGCGTCACTCGCAAGAACGGTAAGATCGCGAGCAAGAGCGGCCACTTCGCCACGTACTACATGATGGCGCATCATTTGACTACGGCAGTTGCCGACGCGACTACCGACACAGTGGGCAGAAAGCCCTATCCGTCAATGCATAAGCCAAGTGATGCGGAAAACGCGTCATGAGCCAAAGTCCTGCAGGGAATCGCGAAGCTATCCCGACAGCGAGGCTCGGCTATTTTTCGCGCCGGCTATCCCGCTTCGGAGGAAAGCGCGAAACTGTTATAGCCCATTTCGATGCCAATGCCGAAATCGCGAAACTCGGCTCGCTCGCGCAAACAACTCAGCAGAGCGTTGACGTCTTCATCAATTTCCCCGGATTCTATTTCAATACTCACAAGGCGCTGCCTCTCGCGCGCAACCCGAGCGAGATCGTCTTCACGGCTTCTTCGTCCAATCAGGTCGGAATCGCGGGAACATCGGTTGTGTCGGCATCCAAGGCCGAACTGTGCCACTTGACGCGAGCCCTTGGCACCCAACTGATCCGCCGAAGCGCTCGGATAAACGCCGAGAGCTCGGGCGTCACCGAAAGTCCGCTGTTTAGAAACATCGGCATTTTCGAGACCAGCGTGCAAGACCGCGGAACGGTCCCGCTGGAGCAGATAGCCGCGAAACACTTCGGTAAGCCACGGAAGATCGCGGCGCGTGAGCTTCCTCGCTTTCGGCGACGCATCCTACATCACCGGCATCGACGTGGCTGTCGATGGCAGACGCACACAGCCTTGAGCCCAACAAGCCCCCATGGGCTCGAAGAGCCCCCGTGAGAGTCATCCGTCATCCTCTACACCAGTTGCAGTGCAACGCGGATACTCACAATGTGCAGAAGAACAGAATGAGAAAAATCATTAAGGCAGCCGCCGTACAGATCAGCCCCGTGTTGTACAGCCGAGAGGGGACAGTCGAGAAGATCACCAGAAAGATTCGCGAATTGGGCAAAAAGGGGGTGCGTTTCGCCACGTTTCCCGAGACCATCATTCCCTACTACCCGTATTTCTCGTTCGTCCAGCCGCCCTTCACGCTTGCCAAGGAGCATCAGAGGCTGCTTGAGCAGTCCCTTACGGTACCCTCTGCGGAGACGCATGCGATCGGTGATGCGGCCAAGGACGCCCAAATGGTCGTTTCGGTCGGCGCCAATGAGCGGGACGGAGGATCGATCTATAACACTCAGCTCCTGTTCGATGCGGACGGCACGCTGATCCAGCGTCGCCGCAAGATCACCCCCACCTATCATGAGCGGATGGTCTGGGGCCAAGGCGACGGTGCCGGCCTTCGCGCCGTAGACAGCGCCGTTGGCCGGATCGGCCAGCTTGCGTGCTGGGAACATTATCTCCCGCTGGCAAGATACGCCTTGATTGCCGATGGCGAGCAGATCCACTCCGCGATGTACCCCGGCTCAATCTTCGGCCCTCTTTTCTCGCAGCAAACGGAAGTGAGCACCCGACAGCATGCCCTTGAATCGGCCTGCTTCGTCGTCAGCGCAACCGCATGGCTCAACGCCGACCAACAAGCCCAAATTGCCAATGACACGGGCGCTGCTATCGCCCCGATTTCCGGCGGTTGCTTCACGGCTATCGTTGCCCCCGATGGTCAATTGATAGGCGAGCCCCTGAAGGAAGGTGAAGGAGAGGTGATTGCCGATCTCGACTTCATCGAAATCGACGGGCGCAAGAGAGTGATGGATGCAAGCGGTCACTACAGTCGCCCTGAACTGATCAGCCTCCTGATCGACCGAACACCTTCTTCGCACGTCCATGAACGGACTATTCCTCCGAGGAGCGTGGCGACTGCCGGCCTTCATCGCGAGGACCGTGCTGCGGACGCCTCTTGACATTTTTTGGTCCTCCCCGCCCGAGCCGGAGATGGCGCATCCCCGCTTCGACCCGAACGGCCGGAGATCAGGTAATCGCCCGAGAGTCACGTGCGCAAAGAGAAAGAGCTTGTTTGCAGCAGGGCCATGCGGGCCGCTTGGCATGATCCAGACCGATTCTCTATTGGAGAAATGACTAGCTGCGGAGCCTCGCCAATGACCTTCAGCCTACAGCGCACCCGGTCACTGCAGCGGCAAGTTCGCTTCAGGTGTTCGAAAAGTTACGCTGACCGCCGCGCCCATCCTTGCCGCGCCCCGCCTTGAGATCTGGATGTTGCCTCGATGAGGACCCGCTCATGTTGGGAGCCTACATCGTCAGCTCGAGACGGCTCGTCACGGCAGGTCTTTCCGAGTGGCGCCAAACGGCGGACAGATCAGGTCCAGGCGATCCCCGCCGGGGAAGCTGGCGGCTGAAGGTGAACGCGCACTCAAGCTATGTGATCTCCATGCAACGGCAATCCTGCGCAACACGAGCGCCCATTCGGGTTAGGAATTTTATGGAGGAAGACAAAAACCAGATTACTCGCCGAGAAGGTGCCCACTTTTGCGCTCAACGATCCGGACCCAGCCCGCGGCTCGAGAAATGGGCCAAAGAGTACGAAAAGCTGTGTCCTGGACCCGGCCTCCAGATGCGATGAAAATTCATAACTGCCGCCGCACGGTGCTCTGGAAGGCGCTGGCACGCTCTCAGTAAACAACCGCACTTTCAGGGCGCAGTATCCAGGCCTATGCTGGCGGGATGGAGCAATCAGTCTTTTCAGGTGCCCGCGCAGACGGGCATGAACGTGCAGCAACTGCTGACGGGACTGGAACTGATCGGTCCCGATACTCATCTACCGGTCGTTTGGCCGGCATGCTCCTCGGTCCATTTGGTGAATGCCTCCACCGGCAAGCTGTGACCACAGTGCTTCTGAAGTGCGGTGAGGGCAGTCGACGGGTGCCATCCGGCATGCTCACTCCGGTTTGGGTGCGCATCCTTTCCGGCGTAGTTCGCGTACCATCCCTGGAAAATCCAGCGCCTTAGAGGGTGATGCTTGCTGCCGCTGCAGGCGTCGCAGTCGCCCTCGCTGCCGGCGCTCTTCCTCAAGCTTCGGCACCATCAGAAATGGTGCTTACGGCTGGCACGGTGCGGTGCAGCGGCAGCGTGCGTTGAAGATTGCGGCTGGCCGGCGAAGGTTTCCCCAGCTTAGCATCGTATTTCTCGGCCAGCACCAGAAGCCGCTTTCGCGTGAACGGATCGGCCTGATCAGCCATCGTGGGCCCGCTCTGCAAAGCTCCTGTAGAACTCGACATCCATGATGTGCCCTCACTCAACGCCACCAGGATTTGCACTTAAGTACATCGGGCGGGCGAACAGGGGGGCCTTTCGCAGAATGTTCTGCAACGAGGCTGTAGCAGCCGATTTGGCGCAAGTAAGCTCGCCGTCGGCAGGGGCAATTCACATTTCAGTCCTCCATCGATCCGGAAGCGACGCCCGGGGTGCGGGCGGACCCATGAATCGCGTGGCTGGCGAGGACCGGCACAACGAGCGCTACGTCTGTAGCCATAACGAGGGGGACCCGCTGCGCGATCCACCCGCCTGCCAGCGGGACCGACAGTTCCCCTGAGGCCTCCTGACAGGTGAGTGGTCGCACCGGGCCTGCTGATACGTTTGAACAGCCGTAGGACGGGCTCGACGTGCGGCACGCGAACGGGTGTAAGTCCTATCGCACGCTGGTGATGCATGCCGGAAATCGGGCGAGGCGCGGATGTATTTGGTCGCCGCATGAGCTGGTGCGCTTCTTACGAGGCGCATCACCGCACAGGGAATAAGGCCGGTGCGTCCGCGCGGGTCGTTCGCGACCTCGAGGGCGCGAGGGCGCATCTAGATTGCGCCTGCGCCTCGTTTTGGATCGGCAACTTTGTCGATTTGACGTAAGGGTGCACGCACCGTCCCCGAAATCGCGCGTCTATCGGCGACCTGCTGTCTAGAGGCACAAGAGGCTACGACGTCTGGCGCTGGTCTTTAGGAATCCGCCCTTTCTTTCTTTCGGTACGCCAGGCTGCGACCAGAATGTCCCCGCGGTTGAAGCGGCATGCGGTCTCGGCCCTTTTGTCGTGCGTCATCGCAGGGCGATTCATCTGTTTCGACCAAACATCCAGACGACGCCCGAGCAAGCGCAGGCGGTGTGCGGTCGCAGAAAGAAGGAAGCTGGAGTATGCAGATTAGCGGCGGGCGCCGGGAAGAACCGAGCTCAAGTCGGAATGAAGCGGACGTGGACGCGCAGCCGAGTCCAAGCGAAGCTCAGCAGACCAGAAAGATAACAATTCAACTTTCTGAGTGCATTTTCCAGCGACTCGAAGCCGCGACTGACCGCCCTGGTATGGGCAAGAGCGTCGTCGTCGAGGCGGCACTTGAGCGCTTCCTGGATCCGGCGCCGCGTATAGAGGGTCTGGTTTACGAGGCGATCGAGCGAACGAATAAGCAGGTGCTCAGTCTGCGGACGGACATTGCGGTGATCGCGGAAACAGTGGCTCTCCATGTGCGATACCACCTCACGCTGACGCCGCCGATGCCGCCATCCAAGCAGGACGAGGCGTGCGTACTGGGCCTCGAGCGCTTCAAGGCTTTTGCCGAGCAGGTCGATCGTCGCGTACGGTTTGGCCGGCCCTTGCTGCAGGAGGCAATTGATAGCTCGGGAAGTTCCAGCCGATCCGGGCCTGAATTGGGCGGCGGAGCGTCACGCGCCGTTCCACGAGCGCCAGTTGAAGAAGAAACCCACTGCGTGGCCGTCGTAGGTGAAAACTCAAACGCGGGTGCTGTCGCCGAGGAGGGCGGCAGCAATATCCACTTTCGACAGCTGCCAAACGCCTTGTGTTAAAGCCAGTGGCCGCGTTTTGAGCGACACGCGCAGCGATGCCGCTGGGCTGAGATCAGGCGAGAAGCCGGTCAACCGGGGTTGGAGCTGGCGGATCATCTCTTGCGTGTTCCTTCCCTTTGCAGCGGGATGTTATCTTTCCTACCTGTTTCGGATGATCAACACGCTCATTTGTGACCGCCTCGCCTCTGAATTGGAGCTTGGTACGGCCGATTTGGGGCTGTTGGGCTCGATCTACTTTCTAGTCCTTACCGGCAGCCAGATTCCGATGGGCATGCTCTTGGATCGCTTCGGTCCGCGCCGAGTCCAGGGTGCGCTCTTGCTGCTGGCTGCCGCAGGCGCTGCGCTTTTCGGACTATCGAATGGATTTCTGTCGCTTCTGATTGCTCGCGCGATGATAGCATTAGGTACCGCAGCTTCCCTCATGTCTGGCCTGAAAACAGTCGTGCTCTGGTTTCCGAGAGAGCGCGTGGCGCTCATCAACGGCTGTATGATCATGCTGGGTGCACTGGGCGCGGTAACGGCAACCGCACCAGCCGGGGCATTGCTTAACTGGATAGGCTGGCGCGGTCTATTTGAGGTGCTTGCCGCATCCAGCGCCTCCGCGGCCGCTTCGATCTATTTTTTGGTTCCAGAGCATGAGGCAACTGCGAAGAGCCCTCCAGGGACAGTCAGCCTGAAGACCGTCTATACGGATGGGCGGTTCTGGAGAATTGCGCCGATTTCTTCAACATGTATCGGGTCCGCGTGGGCCCTGCAGTCCTTGTGGGCAGCGTCCTGGCTGAGCGATGTGGAAGGGTTGGATCGAACAAGCCTTGTCACTCGATTGCTCGCAATGGCGATAGCCCTAAGCATTGGCGCATTGCTGCTCAGCGTGGTCGCCGATTCACTGCGCCGGCATGGCAAGAACATTGAAACGTTGCTCTCAATCGTAGCTGCTGTGTTCATTGCAGCCGAACTCGCGCTGATATTGCATCCGCCATTCCCGTCCCTACCGTCGTGGATCGTTGTGGCGGTGGTCGGATCAGCAATCGTCCTCAGCTACGCGATCATCGGAGATTACTTTCCGGCCCAACTGATCGCGCGCGCAAACGGCGTGCTCAACGTTCTGCATTTCGGGTGGGCTTTCCTCGTCCAGTACGGGACGGGGTTAATTCTCGAGCAATGGCCGGTAAAGGACGGACACTACCCCTCAATCGCGTATCAGACGGCGTTCAGTATGAATGTTGTGCTGCAGCTGGTCGCACTAGTCTGGTTCATCGCCCCTTGGTTCAAATGGTTGAATTGGAAATCTGAGATCGCCGTCAAGCGCAAGTCGACGGGCCAAAGCAGGTCAGTTCACGTCATGATCCCGAGCGCCGAAATGGTTATCCTGGAAACCGATCATGATGTGGAGTGGTGAACTCGGCCTTCTGCCTGACTTCCCGCCTCTTCGGTCTGCGTTAAGGAGGTCCGGCCGACTGATTGCCTAAGAAGCTCCAAACAGCTGGTCGGATATGCGACATGCGTCGCAAGGTCGACAGGAATGATACGAAAAATGCGTAATATGAATGAGCGCTGGCTGGCATGCGACTTGCTGTTGTTTTCCACAGAGCCAGGTAAAGCGAATTTGAGCAATGACCAGTGTGACTGAGAGCGCAAGTCAAGTCGGTGCGGAGAATGTGCTGAGAGTCGGTTCGCCGGCTCCCTCCATCAAAGTTGAGGACTGGCTCCGTGGCCAACCCCTTACAAAGTTCGAGCCTGGGAAAGTATACATCATCGAGTTTTGGGCGACGTGGTGCGGACCATGTATCGCCTCGATGCCGAATTTGGTGACCCTGCAAAGCAAATACAGGAGCAACGGAGTTGAGGTGGTGGGCATCGCGGCTCACGAACAAGCTTCGACGGCAGATGAAGCGCGAGCCAGCTTGGACGCTTGGTTGACGAAGAGCTTGCCAGATCTGAACTTCGCGATCGCATTCGACTACTCCGGCGAAATGAACAAGCTTTGGATGGATCCCAGCTTTTCTGTCGGGATTCCCTCGTCATTCGTGGTCGATCGTGACGGCCGCTTCGCCTTTATCGGCCATCCGACGCAACTCGATAACTTGTTGCCAAAAGTTCTGAACGGCTCCTGGGCAGTGAGCGACGAAGCCAAAGCCCTGGATGCGGAGAGGATAACCACGGGCAGACGCAGAAAGCGCGAACTATCGCAGAAGCGAGCGCTGGTGGAACCGATCTTTGCCAGACTTGAAGCCGCCATGAATAGTAAGGATTGGGCGGCAGCCCTTTCAGGGGTTGAGGAGGCACTCGCTGCGATGCCGGACGATGTCACCATCCGTGGGCTTCATGCGGAATTGTTGCTTCACAAGATACGCGACATGCGGGCCGGCTTGGCGGTATTGCGCCAATTGGTTCGCGATGCGATCGACAAGAAATCTGTGGTTTGGATGAGCGTGGCCATCCGCCAACTCTTCGACCCCGCGAAAGACTACTCCGGTTTCCCACATGCCGAGCGCTTTGCCATGGGCAGGGACCTCTCCGAACACATCCTCGCGGCGAATCCGCCCCAAGGCAGCGAGGGCGCGAAGTTCCTCTCGTACGGGGCGGTCGCTCGGTACTATTACGAGACCGGTAACAGGGATCGCGCGATCGAATTGGTCGAGGTGGCGCTGAAATGGCTGGATGCAGCGCCTGCCTCCGATGTAGCGAAACGGGATCTCGTGCAGTGCTCCCTCCAGGCCTTGGCGAGCTACAGGAGTGAGAAGCTCTGTTACGAGGAGTGTTGTTCGGCACCGCAAAACACAGCTCCCGAAAATGCGGAACCGGGATCGCCAATGGAGGCAGCGTGAGCAATGCTACTGGCTATGTCTTCTCGGCCCTTGTGGTTTTCGATCGAAGTTGATGCCTTTGGGAATGTCCGGGCATTCACCTGAAGCCAGGATAGGACGAGTGAAGGGGTGAACGCAGGCGCGCCGCACCACCACAAGTTCTTTACGGTGAATGTCTCTTCAACGTACGGTCGCTGTCCGGCGCGATAGCCGCGAGAATGCCTCAGGTGAAGAGTGGTCGCCGGCTGGTAAGGGTGGCGGCTTTTAGCATGCTGGTGGCATCTTCGAACAACCAAAAAAGATAGAAATGGGTGGTGACGCTGATGCATTCGAACTCTCAAGGAAGCTTTCTGAAGTTTTTACCGCTGGTTTCAGAAGGGATTCAGGACTTTGTTTCGCGTTGGCCGCAAGCCCATTCGGGAGAGGCGGCAACCGGTGGCAACGGACGGGGTTTTTTAAAGCGGTCAGTGCGCTGTGCGCGCCGCGCTAAGGGAGCACTGAGCGAAGCGGTGCCTTCATTGTCACCCCGCTTTGGTACCACGGCGCCGGGTCGAGCGTGATGTACAATCACCGCCAGCGCCGCTCTGTTAAAGCCGCCGCCCTGTTCCAGCCATCTGGCCCCTGGTACAATGTTCTTTACATCCAGGTACTCATCGCGATCCTGATTGGCGTTCTCGTTGGCTGGTTGTGGCCTTCTGTGGGGACGAACAGCTGGGTCAAAGCGCTTGGTGACGGATTCATCAAGCTGATCAAAATGGTGATCGCGCCGATCATCTTCTGCACTGTTGTGTCCGGAATTGCGCATGTTCAGGATGCACGAAAGGTCGGCCGAGTCGGCGTCAAGGCGCTGCTTTACTTCGAGATCGTGTCAACCTTCGCGCTGATCCTGGGTCTCGTGATGGGCAATCTCGTTCAGGCCGGTCATGGGCTTGCTCCCAGGGCTGACGCCGCGGCGGTAGCCAACTACGTCAAAAGAGCGGAAGGGCAGAAGGCGGTCGATTTCCTCCTCAATATTATTCCGGATAGCGTAGTTGGCGCTCTGGCCCGAGGCGACGTGCTACAGGTGCTGCTGTTTGCCATCCTATTCGGGTTCTCGCTGATGGCGCTTGGCCAGCGGGGTGAGCGGATGCGCAGTCTGGTCGACGATGCTGCACACGCGGTGTTTGGCGTCATTAGGATCGTAATGAAGGCAGCGCCAATCGGGGCGTTCGGCGCCATGGCCTACACTATCGGCGAATTCGGACCGTCCGCGCTCGGTAAACTCATCGGCTTGGTTGCTCTGTTCTATGTGACAGCCGGGCTCTTCGTGATCATTGTGCTTGGCCTGGTCGCGCGCTTGGTCGGGTTTTCTATTTTAAAGTTCATCTTCTACATCAAGGATGAGCTGTTGATCGTGCTCGGAACGTCGTCGTCCGAAAGCGCGCTGCCGCAGTTGATGGAAAAACTCGAACGGCTGGGCTGTTCCAAGCCGGTCGTGGGCCTGGTGGTGCCGACAGGATACTCTTTCAATCTGGATGGGACCAACATTTACATGACGTTGGCGACCTTGTTCATCGCGCAGGCGCTCGGGGTCGATCTCGACTTCGCCCAGCAGCTCACGATACTCGTAGTGGCGATGCTCACCTCGAAGGGCGCGAGTGGTGTTACCGGTGCCGGGTTCGTCACCCTGGCCGCAACGTTGACCGTGGTCAGTCCTGACCTCGTCCCGGGCATTGCGATCGTATTCTCGATCGACAAGTTCATGAGCGAGGTGCGCGCGCTTACCAACATCATCGGGAACGGTATTGCGGCGGTGTTTGTGTCGTGGTGGGAAGGTGAACTCGACCATGTCTCGCTACACGCGCAGCTCAAGTAGATCTGCGATTTCAGCTCGGCCATTGCGGACCAGAATCACTGTTTGAATGCCTGCATTCTGCGTCAGCAATCGTCGTGCAGTACTGGGCCACCCTGATTCCAGGGGGAATGGTGCAGGGTGTGCTACGCTCACGGTGGTGCACCAGACCAGCGTCGGCATTTGTGCCTGCTGCAGCCCGCCGGCTGATGTGGTTCATTATCCCAGGTTTGAGCTTCCTCAAAAACTGGGAACTCAATCGTGCCCACGCGAGGGAGCGACATTGGTTCAGGAGAAGCAATGGATGCTGAGCAAACACCGCGGCCGGGAAAGGCGTAAAAATAGTAAGCTCAGGACCATTGCTCATTGCTGATTTCTCGCCTCGCGGTCGAGGGGCCGGGACGTCAAGCCGGCGCTCTTTTCAAATGTTCCTTTCTCTACGCTAGACTACGAACAGCATATTCCCTTCGTTGCGGTAACACGCGATCTATCTTTTATTTGCCTTCAGATGAGGGCGCGAAAGCGGCCTCAGCAGCTTGGGGCAAATCGTGGCGATCCATTCTTTTGATTCAGAAGCGAACCTGCGCGGAGCGCGTATGCTGCGTACCGCGTTGGGGCCCGCCATCGCAGGGTTTTTGGAAGATCCGGCAATCGTCGAGGTGATGCTCAATCCCGACGGCCGGCTGTGGATCGACCGACTGTCGAGCGGCCTTACAGACACCGGAGAGAGCCTTTCGGCAGCGGATGGCGAACGAATCGTCCGACTGGTCGCGCACTATGTAGGAGCAGAAGTTCATCCCGGCTCGCCCCGGATTTCGGCTGAGCTGCCGGAAACGGGGGAACGTTTCGAAGGATTGCTGCCGCCGGTTGTTGCCGCGCCGACGTTTGCGATCCGCAAACCGGCGATCGCCGTGTTTGGCCTCGACGAGTATGTCGCCGCGGACATTATGAACGCGAGCCAAGCGAGCGCGCTTCGCAACGCGGTCGCCGCACGGAAGAACATCTTGGTCGCCGGCGGCACCTCGACCGGCAAGACCACGCTGACAAATGCGCTGCTTGCCGAGGTTGCCAAAGGTTCGGACCGCGTCGTTCTCATCGAAGATACCCGGGAGCTTCAGTGCAGGGCACCAAATTTGGTGGCGCTGCGGACCAAGGACGGCGTGATCTCGCTCTCCGATCTTGTGCGCTCCTCTCTTCGCCTGCGCCCTGATCGCATTCCGATCGGCGAGGTCCGTGGGGCCGAAGCGCTGGATCTTTTGAAAGCCTGGGGCACAGGACATCCCGGCGGCATCGGAACGATACACGCCGGGACCTCGCTTGGCGCGCTGCGCCGGCTCGAGCAGCTGATCCAGGAAGCCGTCATCACCGTCCCACGCGCCCTGATCGCAGAAACCATCAACGTCATAGCCGTTCTCTCTGGCCGTGGCGGCGAACGGCGGCTGAGCGAACTCGCCAGCGTCGACGGCCTTGGATCATCGGGCGACTACAGCCTTTCGAACATCGGAGATCAGTCATGACCACACGATCGTCTCTCGGGCGCGGCTTCATCTCAATTGTGGCGTTCGCCAGCCTTGGCATAGCCAGCGCGCCGGCCTGGGCCGCCGGCTCGAACATGCCTTGGGAGCAGCCGCTGAACCAGATCCTGCAATCGGTCGAAGGTCCGGTCGCAAAGATCATTGCGGTCATCATCATCATCGTGACCGGGCTGTCGCTCGCCTTTGGCGACACCTCGGGTGGTTTCCGGCGGCTAGTCCAGATCGTGTTCGGCCTGTCGATCGCATTCGCCGCATCGAGCTTCTTCCTTTCGTTCTTCTCATTCGGCGGCGGAGTGGTGATCTGATGGACGAGCCAGTCCCGGAATTTGTGGCTCCCGTCCACCGCGCGCTCACCGAACCGATCCTGATGGGCGGCGCGCCGCGCGCGGTCGCCATCCTCAACGGCACACTGGCCGCCGCACTCGGTCTCGGCCTGCGCATGTGGCTGGCCGGCCTTCTCCTCGCTTTCGTGGGTCACATGGCTGCGGTCTGGGCCGCAAAGCGCGATCCGGAATTCGTGGAAGTCGTGCGCCGGCATGTTCGCGTTCCCGCTCACCTCAGAACCTGAAGTCGTCCCATGATGAATCTTGCCGAATACCGCCGTTCAAGCACACGTCTTGCCGACTTCCTGCCCTGGGCTGCCCTGGTCGGTGAAGGGATCATTCTCAATAAGGATGGATCGTTTCAGCGAACGGCCCGGTTCAGAGGGCCGGATCTCGACAGCTCCGTGCCTGCCGAGCTTGTTGCGGTCGCTGGCCGCCTCAACAATGCACTCCGTCGCCTCGGATCGGGGTGGGCCGTGTTCGTCGAGGCGCAGCGGCATTCGGCCGGTCGCTATCCGCCGGATACATTCCCGGACGTTGCCTCGGCGCTGGTGGATGCGGAGCGGAAGGCGCAATTCGAGGAAGCCGGCAGTCATTACGAGTCGAGCTACTACCTGACTTTCCTTTATTTGCCTCCGGCAGAGAGTGCGGCCGCAGCAGAGCGCCTGCTGTACGAGGGCAGCCAGCGCGCTGCGGGAGCCGATGCACGCGAGCTGCTCGCCGGCTTTAGTGACCGGACCAGCCGCGTGCTGCAGCTGGTCGAGGGTTTCATGCCGGAATGCCGTTGGCTTGATAACGAGCAAACGCTGACCTACCTGCATTCGACGGTCTCGACCAAACGGCACCGGGTGCGCGTGCCAGAAATCCCGATGTATCTCGATGCGTTGCTAGCCGATCAATCGCTGGTAGGCGGCCTTGAACCCATGCTGGGCGACGCGCATCTGCGCGTTCTGACGCTCGTGGGGTTTCCCACTGCGACCACGCCCGGGATTCTCGACGAGCTGAACCGGCTGGCATTCCCGTACCGCTGGTCGACGCGCGCTATCATGCTCGACAAGACAGATGCCACAAAGCTCCTCACCAGGATCAGGCGTCAATGGTTTGCCAAGCGCAAGTCGATCGCCTCGATCCTGAAGGAGGTGATGACGAACGAGGCCTCCGCGCTTTTGGATACCGATGCCCACAACAAGGCGATGGATGCGGACAGTGCGCTCCAGGAATTGGGTTCGGATCAGATCGGCCAGGTCTTCGTCACGGCAACGGTCACGGTCTGGGACAGGGATCCGCGCGCAGCCGACGAAAAGCTCCGCCTCGCCGAAAAGGTTATCCAGGGCCGAGACTTCACCTGCATGGCCGAGACGGTCAATGCCGTCGAAGCCTGGCTCGGCAGCCTGCCGGGACAAACTTACGCGAACGTCCGCCAGCCGCCGGTCTCGACCCTGAACCTCGCCCATATGATCCCGCTATCTGCGGTATGGGCCGGAGAGGTGAGGGATCACCACTTCAAGGCGCCCCCATTGTTCTTCGGCAAGACTGAAGGTTCCACGCCATTCCGGTTTTCTCTGCATGTCGGAGATGTCGGCCACACGCTGGTCATCGGACCGACGGGCGCCGGCAAGTCGGTCCTGCTGGCGCTCATGGCGCTGCAGTTCCGCCGCTACAGCGCGGCGCAGATCATTGCGTTTGACTTCGGCGGCTCGATCCGCGCATCGGCCATCGCCATGGGCGGCGACTGGCATGATCTCGGCGGCGCGCTCGATCCGTCAGAACTCGTCGCCCTCCAGCCGCTCGCGCGCATCGACGATCTCGGCGAGCGAGGCTGGGCATCCGACTGGATCGCATCGATCCTGTCGCGCGAGCGGATCGAGGTCACGCCTGAGACTAAGGATCATGTCTGGTCGGCGTTGACCTCGCTCGCCTCGGCGCCGGTTGCCGAGCGGACGCTGACTGGGCTCTCCGTTCTCCTACAATCCAACGCTCTCAAGCGCGCGCTGCAGCCCTACTGCCTCGGGGGGCCATACGCGCGGTTGCTGGACGGCGAGCACGAAACGCTCGGTGAAGCCTCCGTCCAGGTGTTCGAGACCGAGGGATTGATTGGGACCTCTGTCGCGCCCGCAGTTCTGGCGTATCTGTTTCACCGGATCGAGGACCGCTTAGACGGCCGTCCGACACTGCTCATCATCGACGAAGGCTGGCTCGCGCTCGATGATGCCGATTTTGCCGGCAAGCTCCGCGAATGGCTCAAAACGCTTCGCAAGAAGAACGCCTCCGTCGTTTTTGCGACCCAGTCGCTCGCCGATGTCGACGGCTCCAAAATCGCGCCTGCCATCATTGAGAGCTGCCCGACCCGGATCCTGTTGCCAAACGATCGCGCCGTCGAGCCGCAGATCATGGCGATTTACCGGCGCTTTGGGCTGAACGACCGCCAGACCGAGATCCTCGCCCGCGCCACCCCCAAGCGACACTACTACTGCCAATCTCGACGCGGCAACCGCCTGTTCGAGCTCGGACTTGGCGAAATCGCGCTCGCCTTCGTGGGCGCCTCGTCCAAAGCCGACCAGGCTCTCGTCGACCGGGTGCTTGCCGAGCACGGAAGGGACGAGTTCGTGACCGGTTGGCTCATGGCGCGCGACCTCGGCTGGGCCTGCAATCTCATTCCGCAGCTCGCCCAACAAGGAGCGCTCTCATGAACTGGATCCGGCCGATTCTGGCGGCAAGCATCATCGCCATGATCATGGTCCAAGCGCCCGGCAGAGCAAAGGCGCAGTGGATCGTTTTCGATCCCAACAACTACGTTCAGAATGTGCTGACCGCCGCGCGTGAGCTGCAGCAGATCAACAACCAGATCACCTCGCTGCAGAACGAAGCGCAGATGCTGATCAATCAGGCGAAGAACCTGGCCAGCCTGCCTTATTCGTCGTTACAACAGCTCGAGCAATCGATTCAGCGCACCCAGCAGCTACTCTCGCAGGCACAGCGAATTGCCTATGATGTCGAGCAGGTCGATCGCGCGTTTTCCACCACCTATGCGCCGGCATCGGTCAGCATGTCCAATGGGCTCCTTGTCGGGAATGCGCAGACGCGTTGGCAGAACTCCGTTGCCGGGCTGCAGGACGCCATGCGGCTCCAAGCGAGTGTTGTCCGCAATCTCGACACCAACCGCACCCAAATGTCCGCCCTGGTGACGGCGAGCCAGGGCGCATCGGGTGCGCTTCAGGCAAGTCAGGCCGGCAACCAGCTCCTTGCGTTGCAAGCTCAGCAGCTTGCGGACCTTACGGCTACTGTCGCGTCGCAAGGTCGTGCGGAAACGCTCGAGTCTGCCCAGCGCGCAGCTGCGCAGGATCAGGGCAGGGAGCAGCTGCGGCGCTTTCTTAGCCAGGGGCAGGGCTACCAACCAACAACCGTGCAGATGTTTCACTGATCATGAAGAAACGACTTGAACGACTGCCCGCCGCGGCAGCCCTTGGTCTTGCTGTCCTGGTGGTTGGCGTCTGCGCCATGCGGTTGCCTGAGGACAGGAGCGCGACCCAATCTTCCGTCTATCTCGCCTCAAAATCCGATGCGACCGCAGCAAAGCTCGAGCAATGCCGCACCGTCACCTACGAGCAGAAAGAGGCTCTTCTCGAATGCCAGAAGATCTGGGCCGAGCAGCGCAGGCAGTTCTTGGCAGGAAGTAGATCGACAGGTGATCCGGACAGCCGGACAGGCGCCGCGCCATTCCTCTCTCCTGTCCCGCGCAAGGACGAAAGTCGCCTCCCGTCCGGTTTTCCCTCCATTCCAAGCCAAAGCGAGTGACCCATGGGTGGTACCTCCGTGATCGATCAATTCCTGGAAACCTTCACCCGCTACATCGATTCCGGGTTTGGCCTCGTCGGACGCGAAGTGGGCTATCTCGCTACGACGCTGGCCGCGATCGACCTCACGCTCGCGGGCCTGTTCTGGTCCTTTGGCACTGATGAGGAGATTCTTGCCCGGCTCCTCAAGAAGACATTGTTTGTCGGCGTCTTTGCCTATCTCATCGGCAACTGGAACAGCCTTGCGCGCATCGTCTTCGAAAGCTTTGCAGGCCTTGGGCTAAAAGCCTCAGGCACAAGCCTGTCGGCGGCAGATTTTCTGCGGCCGGGCCGGATCGCGCAAGTGGGGCTTGATGCCGGCCGCCCCATCCTCGACTCGATCTCGGGGCTGATGGGTTACGTCAGCTTCTTCGAGAATTTAGTGCAGATCGTGGTCCTGCTGTTCGCCTGGATCGTGGTGCTGTTGGCCTTCTTTATTCTCGCGATCCAGCTTTTCGTCACGCTTGTCGAGTTCAAACTGACGACACTTGCCGGCTTCGTGCTGATCCCCTTTGGCCTCTTCGGCAAGACGGCCTTTGCGGCCGAGCGAGTGCTGGGCAACGTAATCTCTTCCGGCGTCAAGGTCCTGGTCCTGGCCGTCATTGTCGGCATCGGATCGACCTTGTTCTCGCAGTTCACGGCAGGCTTCGGCGGCAACCAGCCGACCATCGAGAATGCGATGGCGCTGGTGCTCGGTGCGCTCACACTTCTGGGGCTCGGGATTTTCGGGCCCGGTGTTGCCAACGGCATCGTCTCCGCAGGTCCGCAGCTTGGCGCCGGAAGCGCTGTCGGGACAGGCCTCGCCGCCGGTGGCGTTGTTGCGGCTGGCGCAGGTCTCGCCGCCGGCGCGGCCGGTCTCGCCGGCGGCGCGATTGCTGGCGCGGCACGTGGAGGCAGCGCGATTGCAAATGGTACGATGAGCGTGTCGCGGGCGGGGAGCATGTCCGGCGCAGAGGCAAGTGCGTCAGGTGCGGCTAGTCCTTTACGTTCGGTCGCCACTGGTCTTGGCGGAGCGCCGAACCATGCCGGTCGTGAAGAGGGGGACTCTTCCGCCGCTGGGTCCGACGCGCCCCCTTGGGTTCGTCGGATGAAGCGAGCGCAGACGATCAGCCATGGCGCATCAGCGGCTACCCAGGCGATCCGTTCCGGCGATCACGGCGTGGGCGGCGGATCTGTCGACCTCTCGCAACAAGACCGCTGACGCTTCACATCGACCATTTCCATTCCTGAGCATCTTGAGGTCAAACAATGTTCAAACGATCGGCCGTTCACTATGGCCGCATGCCGGAGCCTGTCACTCCGTATCAACGCGCCGCCCAGGTCTGGGATGATCGCATTGGGTCTGCGCGCGTCCAGGCCAAAAACTGGCGCCTGATGGCGTTTGGCTCCCTCTTCTTGTCCGGCTGTTTTGCCGCCGCTCTGGTCTGGCAATCCGCACACGGGACGATCACGCCGTGGGTGGTTGAGGTCGATCAACTGGGGGAAGCCAAGACTGTCGCTCCGGCAAATGCCAGCTACCAGCCGACCGACCCTCAACTCGCTTTTCACCTGGCGCGATTCGTCGAGCATGTGCGTGGTCTGCCGATGGACGCCATCGTGCTTCGCGAAAACTGGCTGCGCGCCTACGATTTCACGACGGATCGCGGTGCCGCGGCGCTCAACGATTATGCCCGCAACAACGAACCATTCGCCAAGCTCGGCAAAACGCAAGTCGCGATCGAAGTGTCTAGCGTCATCCGGGCTTCCCCTGAGAGCTTTCGCCTGGCCTGGATCGAGCGGCGCTACGAGAACGGTCAGCTTGCCGCAACGGAGCGGTGGAGCGCGATCCTCACCATCGTCGTGGAAATGCCTCGCGATCTGGATCGCCTACGCAAAAATCCCCTCGGCATCTACGTCAACGCGATCAACTGGTCAAAGGAGCTCGGCTAACATGCCATCAGGTCTCGTTATTGTGTCAGGAAAAGCGCGGCCGTGCTTGCCTCTGGCTCTTCTGGTCTGTGTCTCGACGCTCGGCGGCTGCACGACCTTCAGGCCGCCGCAAATCAGCTACGACAACGAGCTCCCGCCGGCACCGGACTTGCCGGCGCTTGCCGATGATCGCCCGCGACCGCTGCATGTGCCGCCGGCCTGGAAGGCTGCACGAGGCGGCAACAGCGCGGAGCCCAAAGAGCCTGTCGAGCGCATCGAAACCGCAAATGACGCTGCACGCGTGCAGCCTCGCAAAGCGGGCTACTACAATGCGGTGCAAGTGTTTTCCTATAGTCCGGGCGCGCTCTACCAGATCTATGCCGCGCCGGGGCAAATTACGGACATTGCCCTCGAGCCCGGTGAGCAGCTGATCGGCTCAGGACCGGTCGCCGCAGGCGATACCGTCCGCTGGGTGGTCGGCGACACCGAGAGTGGCAGCGGCGACACCCGCCGCGTTCACATCATGGTCAAGCCCACTCGTCCCTCGATCGAGACCAACCTCGTCGTCAATACGGATCGCCGTACTTACCTGATCGAGCTTCGCGCCAAAGAAAAGCCCTATATGCCCTCGGTCGCCTGGTTCTATCCGGCGGATCGTGGCGGGCGAACGCGAGCTCTACCGCCGGCACCCTTTATTCCGGACCTGCCGGCGCGCCGGTACCGTTACGCGATCGAGGGCGACAGCCCGCCGTGGCGTCCCGTCAACGCTTTTGATGACGGCCGCAAAACCTATGTCGAATTCTCCTCCGGCGTCAGTCAGGGCGAGATGCCGCCGCTCTTCGTGATCGGGCCCGACGGTAAAGCCGAGATCGTCAACTACCGCGCTTACGGAAATGTGCTGATTGTTGACCGGCTGTTCGCGGCCGCCGAGCTGAGGCTCGGCGAGGAGCACCAGCAGAAGGTCAGGATCGTGCGAACCGACGGGAGGTCGCTTTGAACGATAGTGACCAGGCGATCGATGAACCAAACGAACCACCTCGGGCCAGGCCACCGGAAGAGATCGCCGAAGCGCTGCGGCTTCGGCCGGATCCTCCGCAAGTTGCGCGCCTCTCGCGAAAGGTCCTGATAGGCGTCAGCGCTTCTGTGCTCGTGCTGGTCACCGGCGCGGTGCTCTGGGCGCTGCAGGAGAAACGGTCTCATACTTCAGCGCCTGAGGAGCTTTACGCCACCGACCACCACAATATCGCCGATCAGCTCGCGACCTTACCAAAGGATTACACCGAGATCCCGAAGGACGTGCCGCGTCTAGGGCCGCCCTTGCCGGGCGATCTCGGCCGGCCGATCGTCGCAGCACAGGGGTCTTCGACATCCAGCTCCCTCGGCATCGATGCCGAACAGCAGCGTCTCAGCCAGGAGAGCGAGGCGGCACGGATCAGCAAGGTATTTGCCAGCACCAATGTCCGGCCACAGGTCCCCGCCACCTCATCGAGCGAAGCTCGTTCATCCGCCGCGCCATCATCCGACGAAGCATTTGCTCAAAATGGCCAAGACCGAAAGCTTGCGTTCGTCAGTGCAACGGTCGATCGTCGGACGACAAGCTCCGATCGCCTTGTGAGGCCCGCTTCGCCTTTTGTCGTTCAGGCCGGAACGGTCATTCCGGCCGCGCTGATCACAGGAATCCGCTCCGACCTGCCTGGCCAGATCACAGCCCAAGTCACAGAAGCGGTGTACGATTCTCCTACCGGGCGAGCTCGCCTTATCCCCCAGGGAGCAAGGCTGATCGGGAGCTACGATAGCCAGGTCGCATTTGGACAGTCGCGCGTGCTCCTGGTGTGGACGCGCCTTATCATGCCGAATGGGAGGTCGATTGTTTTGGAACGGCAGCCCGGCGCAGATGCGGCAGGTTACTCTGGTCTTGAGGACGAAGTCGACAATCATTGGAAGGAATTGTTGGGGGCCGCCGCTCTTTCGACGCTGCTTTCCGTCGGCACGGAGGTGAATTCCGGGGCGAATAGCGGCAATACCAACAGCGATCTCATTGCCGCGCTCCGCCGTGGAGCCGGGGAATCGATCAATCAAGCGGGCCAGCAGATAGTCCGCCGCAATCTCAACATTCAGCCAACTTTGACGATCCGTCCGGGATTTCCGGTGCGGGTGATCGTCAACCGTGACCTGGTGCTCGAACCGTATAGGGGGTGAGAACGATGCCCAAGTTAAAGCTCGGCGCAATCCACGACGACAAGCCGATCAAGATTACGCATGAACTGCCCGCGAGCGTGCACAGGGATCTCGTGGCATATGCCGAGATCCTTGCGCAGGAGACCGCTCAGCCGATCGGCGATCCAGCTAAGCTTATCGCGCCCATGCTGGCCCGGTTCATGGCAGCCGACAGGAGCTTCCGGAAAGCGCGCCACGCGCGTCAGCGACCACTCGAAGGCGATGGGTAGCGCTCAGAGACCAACTTGAGGAATTCGTGCAGCGCCGGGTTTCATTGTCGGCGCGCCACTAGGCAGAAAGCTCGAATCGGCTCGCACCCGCGCCATCGTGCAGCTCCCGGTAAACAAGGCCCGCAGAATTTGCGCCTATGTCGGCCTCGAACACGAGGCTTATTCCTGTGTTCATGCTGATCAGGCTTTTGATGATGCCGCGACTGACGTCGTGGCGCCAGATTTTTGGGCGGACCTCAGGTCGGACGAGCTTGGAAACCAGAAGATCTTGGAGCTCTTTTCCGGGGTCGTAGTGGCTGGGCAGCACCGTCTCGCCGCGCAGGTCGTTCCAGTAGACAGTTTCGCGCGAACTGAGGGGATGGTCATGAGAAGGCCACGAGAACACCCTCGCTCCACAGAGCCATGGCTTTATTGTCCAACAACGGCAAGCGCCCGGTGACGATCAGGAGATCGAGCGCTCCGTTACGAAGTGCCGCTGCTAAACGTGTCCGTGATCGTGCTCTGCGGGAAGCGCTGCTTGAACTCAAGTAGGGAGGCTTGCAGATTGCCGTCCGAAAGTGATGTGCAGAAACCGACGCTCAGACGGCCGGTTTCGCTGTTGTGAACGGATCGGGCCGTTGCAATAAGCGCGCCGCCCAGGATGGTTCTGGGACCGAAGAACGTCGCGGCCGGGCCGCGTTGGGCGCACACCTCCGCTGAAGCGCTCGAAAAATGGAACGCCCAAGTCGTGCTCAAACTCGCTGATTCTGCGGCTAAGGCTCGATTGTTGCGATCCGAGCAACTCGGCGGCTCACGAAAGCTACCGCAATCGGCGGCAGCGACCGCCGATCTCAGGTGTTTCAGTTCGATCGCTCTGGTGGCTTGGAGTGACGGAAGTGTGGGACCTGGCTTGTGCATGGTAAGTCTTGAGAGCGCAGAGTGGCTCTCCGCACCGATCTGCAGCCGTTACGTTTGCTTCCCAGAAGCTAGGCAGCGACTTGAATGACCGGAGCCCAGAGCACCGGTCCCGAGATTTGCGCCTTGCGGATGCGGTCCAACGCATCGGACGGCACCTCCAGGTAGCCGGCGACAGCCGTGGTGTTTCCAAGGGGGCGCGCTTTTCCCACTCTGCGAAGGGGCCATCCGGCCCGGCGAAGAATCCGCCCCATGCGGGCGTCGGTCACAGTGACGATTTGATCAATTCGATGGAAAGGCCAAATGCCCGCAAACAGCACGTAAGTGGCAGCAGCAACTCGACCGCTCGCCGGCGCATCCGCGGGAACATCGAGCGCGAATCGGCTGCTCTCCAGATCCAGTCGCTTCGTGGTGCCGGCTGCCCGTCCAGCAGGATCGGAAAAGCGTCCCTCAGCATGGTTGCCCCGATGGAAGGCAAAAGCCGCACGCAACTTTGAATTTGTCCGGCTCCCGAGCGGTTCAGTAGATGCACCGGTCGAAGGACGTCAAATTCGTCCACTTCCATGTCGCCGCTGACTTCGACGGTCCAATCCAGACGCTGCTTGAAAGCGCGGTAGCGCAGCCGGTGCATCTCGGCGCGATCGTTGACGAATTACCCGTAGTACTCCGGCATGATGAGCTGCATCATTCTCGCCTCCCTGCTTGATTTCGGCAACTAAGCAGAGAGGCCTAGGCGAGCGCATCTTGTGCAGTTCCAGAGGCGTTTATGGAGGGCTGGCGATCCATTTTCGAGATTTTGATTCGGTCAACAGCACGATCGCTTGACGCAGGGAGCTGACACGGAGCTTCGCACGGGCGCTGTCCAGGTGAAAACCCGCGGTTCGCTCTGCGATACCGAAATGATCCCGATCTCCCCCGGCCGATTTACCGCGCGCGGACCATTCGAGACACTGGTACTCGCGAGAAGACAGAACCAAGCCGCCGACCATGCGATCAATCGTCCAGAACCGTTTTGCATGTTCATGGAAAACGGTTGCGACTAACCGCAGGCTCTGGGCGTGCTCGAGAAGCGCGCGCGCGAAACCAGCTCGACGCTCGTCAGTTGCAAAGCTCAGCGCGGCGGTTACGCACCTGTCATCGAGGATAGCGTAAACCCGCAGCGGATTCCAATTTTGTCGGCTTCTTCGAACAGAGCGCGTTCAGGCTTCGGCCGATTTCGCACTTCCAATCCGGGCCCCGATCGGAAGGGCTTAGGCTGGCGCATTGCCCGACGTACCACCGGATCGACGGAGTCGTAGCCGCGCTGCAGATGGATGACGGTCCAGGAGGGCGATATGTCGAGATCAGGTTGCAAGCACTGCCTGGCTCGCGGGAAGAGCGAGATATGCGAAGCACGATAGTTTGAGCGCAGCGGCGACCCAAGCCATGCTCTGCTGAGCTGCGTCTCGATGCGTACCTTCGATCAATCGTTCAGCAGACCTTGAAAAACCCGATCCATCCTTTGATGAACCAACGGGCCTCCATCTCAAGCGCTCTCATTTTAGCATCGAGCATCGTTGCGAATGAGGCAAAACAACGAAGAAGGCGATCCAATCCGGCGTAGATCAATCCTGATCACGGCTGTTTGGTTTGGCTGCCGGGGCCGCATCAGGTCTCGCCACCCTGTGGTAGCATCCCTGCCAACTGGGCGGTCTTCGGTCGCCTGTTCGAAATCCTGCAAGCGGGCATGGAAGATCGCCGGATTACTGCGCTATTTGACCTCTCGCCCCGCAGGTTTGTAACGCTCTTCCGATTACAACGAGCTGCTCACCATGGAGATTGCAAATGAAGGTCGGTGTTCCCAAGGAAATCAAGACGCACGAGTACCGCGTCGGCCTGACGCCTGGGGCCGTCCGCGAATACGTGGCCGCTGGCCACAGCGTATTGCTCGAGACGAACGCCGGCGCCGGGATCGGCGCAACAGACGAGATTTACCAAAAGGCTGGAGCAACGATTGCGGCCTCTGCTCGCGAGGTGTTCGCGTCAAGCGAAATGATCGTGAAAGTCAAGGAGCCGCAGCCCTCCGAATGGACGCAGCTGCGAGAAAACCAGATCCTCTTCACTTATCTGCATTTGGCTCCGGATCCGGAGCAGGCGAAGGGCCTTATCAAGTCTGGCTGCACCGCAATTGCCTATGAAACTGTGACTGACGCGAACGGCGGCCTTCCACTGCTTGCCCCTATGAGCGAGGTTGCGGGACGACTTGCGATCGAGGCCGCGGGTGCCGCGCTGAAGAGTTACGCCGGCGGACGGGGACTGCTGATTGGCGGGGTACCGGGCGTGCCACCCGCTCGCATCGTGGTGATCGGCGGGGGCGTTGTCGGCACTCACGCTGCAAGGATGGCGGCAGGCTTAGGCGCTGAGGTCACAATCCTCGACCGTTCGATTCCCAGGCTTCGCGAACTGGATGAGCAGTTCGAAGGGCGAGTACGGACCAGATTCTCGACGATCGAGGCCGTTGAAGAAGAGGTATTTGCGGCAGATGTTGTCATTGGCGCCGTTCTCGTTCCTGGCGCGAGCGCGCCGAAACTGGTCAGCCGAGGTATGTTGAGCTCTATGCGCAAAGGCTCCGTGATCGTGGACGTGGCGATCGATCAGGGCGGATGTTTCGAGACATCGCGGGCGACGACACATGCCGATCCAACCTATGAGGTGGATGGCGTGATCCATTATTGCGTCGCAAACATGCCCGGAGCTGTGCCGCTCACCTCAAGCCAGGCACTCAACAACGCTACGCTACCTTTTGGTTTGGCTCTCGCAAGTAAAGGATTTGCAGCTGTGCTCGAAGATCCGCATCTGCGCGCCGGCCTAAATGTCTATCGGGGCCGGCTAACGTATAAGGCTGTCGCCGAGAGTCTTGGGCTTCCCTTCTCGCCGATCGAACAGGCTGCGGCCTGATCCCAGAGGCTCTGCTGCGGACATTCTCTCGCAGACTTGGGCCACTCATCAGAGTGGCCCTTTTTTTGTGCCGAGTATCAGCCACAGCTTGGAGTGGAAGTCCTCTAGGCAAGGCGACGGCGAGGGGCTCGCGAAGCGCAAGTGCGTCAACACGCCCGGGGCTTTTTCAATGCGGGGCACGGAAGGGACGACTGCTAGTGCCTGTGCGCACGTCCAACCCGCAGCTAGAGCTCACTCGGGGCGCGGTCGGGCACATCATCCTTCCAGCGTACCGATCCAAACGGGCGCTCCAGCATACGACGGAGACGCACGGGCTCAGGCCCGACATGGAAAGCCGTGGCCTTGCATCTAATGCGCGCTCCGAGCGCGTCCAGCGGTTGCGTTGGCGCAAATAATCGAGCCATGTCGGGCAGTGATAGCGCTCGGTCCACAGCTCGGGTCGGCGATATCACGCCCAATCGACCAGCCATAGGCGCCCGTTGCGTTGCCCATAGCGCTGCACATTCTGCATAACGTTGTGGAAGGCTCGCGCATTTTCCGAAGCCACACGATATTCGAGCTCAACCACCAGCGGGCCGCTCCGGTATGTCAGCAGAAGCCGCTCCTTAGGATCGCAAGCATTTCGGCGTCCTCCCCGCGATCGGTGATGGTCGGCATGCGCAGCCAGCGCCCTAGCAGCGGCAAGAGCAGCATCAATCCGGCAGAGGCGAGCAGCGTGATGTCCACACCGACGGCATCGGTGAGGCGACCCCAGCCCCAACTGCCAAGAGCGAGGCCTCCAGAGAACGCAGCCTGCCAAGCTGCAACGGATCGGCCCGCAACCCAGCGCGGGGCCGAAAGCTGCACGTCAATGTTGAACGGCATCACGTCCATACGGCGCCCGCAAAAACAGAGCTGCGGCTGTCAAGGCCGAATTATGACTGAGCACCATCGCCGCGATCGCGCCGCTCATGGACAGTGTGCAGGCACGAACCGCATCTTCGCCGATCTCTATGCCGCGACGTTGGTCGAGAGCTTCTGCACGAATTCCTCATAGATGCTTGCCTGTGCGTAGAGGCGATTGGCGCAGACGCAGGTCTGGTCCATGTTGCGGTATTTGGAGACGATGGCGCCCTCGATGGCGGATATGGGATCGTCGAACTCCACGAAAGGCGCCAGCTCGAGGCCGAGCTTCTTCAGGCCGATGCAGGCCCGACCGGAGAGGATCTTGCCGACCTCCGTCGAGCCGGTGAGGCCGACAAAGCGCACGGCGGCGTGCTCGCACAAAACCTCGCCGATCCTCCCGAATCGCCGGCGATGACGTTGAAGACACTCTTGGGCACGCCTGCCTTCTCAGCGAGGGCTGCGAGCGCAACCGCCGAGAGCGGCGTCTGATTGCCTGGCTTCAGCACCACGGTGCACCTGCGGCGAGCGCCGGCCCGACCTTGCGGGTGATCATCGAGTTGGGGAAGTTCCACGGCGTGTGGCGCCGCAGACGCCAATCGGTGGCGTGATCGCAAGCAGCCTTGCATCCGGGCGCGGCGAGAGAATCGTTTCGCCATAGACGCGGCGCGCCTCTTCGGCGTACAACTCGACATAGGCGCCCCGATATCGAGTTCGCCTAGCGCCTCAGAGAGCGGTTTGCCCTGCTTGGAGGTCAGGATTAGCGCGAGATTCTCGCGATTTGCGACGATCAATTCGTACCATTTGCGCAGGGTGTTGGAACGTTGCTTGGCTGTGAGTTTAGCCCATGCAGGGAGCGCTCTTTCAGCAGCCTCCACGGCTCGTGCAGCCGTCGGCTGAGAGCTGCGGCAGTTTGGCGAGCCAAATGCTGATCGCCAGATTGTTTTTACCGCAAGGCGATGTGAGCCAACTCAGGCGCCATCAATGTAGCAGGTCTCCCGCCGAAGTGACAGGTCCTTCAGACGCTAGCGAAGGAGGACAAGCCTTGCGTGGATTGCGCGGCGGTGGTCGGGGTCGTCGCCTTGCTCCTGGAGGTCTTCAAATTCGAGCAATCAGGTCTTCGTCGACCGCGAAAAAAGGCCGCGCGAGATACCGCGCGGCCGAGTCAGGGAGGAAACGCCCCGAAGGGCACTGAATAGGAGCTCGGCAAGTAAATGAACTCACCGCGAACTCCAATCTTGCACGAAAGGTCGTTAGATCGTGCAAGCGGATATCGGATACTCATTTACCTGAGAGGATTGGAGGCGTTCGTAGCGATATCTTGCAGTTTTTGTGCGCAGATTTCGCCAACTTCGCAGCACTTGCTATCTGCAAGCGCTTCTCGCGAGAACATTCGAACTTGCGTACTGTTCATTGAGAGCATCGAACATTCGCTCGTGTAAGCGTCCGTCCCGTTGATGGTTTCAGGATTCATCAATCTAAATTAGTCAGCGCTCGTGACGAGCGGCAGAGAAATGTTCAGCGCGGCGATGCAGCAGGATAGCTGCGCGTCGCGACAGTGCGAACCAGCATCGGGCGCCTCCGGACAAGTCATTTGAGGGGCAAAATGCGCAAAGTTGCGATCGGAATTCGTGGAGATCATCACCGCGTCGCGGATTGCGCGTTGGGCTACGCGAACAGCTGGCACCGCCGGGGATTTCAAGCGCCATTGTCACAGGCGCAATCTGCGCTGTCGCCATGCTCTACGGGAGCGTGGCGCAACGTGAGTCGAATGCCAGCAACGAATTCAAAGATCATGTTATACCGTTGTCACAGACCTTCTTGGAATCTCGGCAAATTGCAACCCTCCCTGCGGTCTGTCATCAATCTCTACGCAGCGGGCTTCCAGAACGTGGTCTCGGCCCGACGAAGCCTTGGCTTCAGCGAGATTGAGGAGTTCAAGGCAAGTTACGAATAGCCGTCCGCGCAGTTGAGCATCGGGTGAGCGAGCTCAATCAGCCTCAGCGCCCGATATTGATGCTGAAGATGCGTTGCCACGACCATGAATTGATGTTGCGCGGCGAGGACAAACCCATCGCGATGAAAATCGTAAAAAGAGCGCCTCCGGGGCTGGATTCCATCACGGGGGTGGTTCCTCGGCACCAGCGTGGCGGAGCGAGAGCATCACAACTATCGTTGTGAGGAGGACACTGCCGCGACGTCTCGGGCATCAAAGAACAACGGCAACTGTGCTATGGCGTGAGGTGAAGGTATCGCGCGCGATCCGGCAGGCCAAGAGGTTGATCATGCCTCGGCGGCCCCATTGGCCTACTGTGCTGCGCAACACGCACGGCAGCGTGCTGCCGGTCAAGAGCTTTCTAATTACTGACGCTAGATTATGTTGAGGTTCTGACTGAAATCGGCATCCAGACACCAGTTCCCGACCTCATCAAGGAAAGGCGGAACGGATGCAGCTTCCTCCCTCTTCTTCGGCTATCTCTTCACTGATCTGCTTTTGCTATTTATGCCCGGCAGATCACCAAACGCTCGGCTGACGTCCATCACGCGATCGTCGATCCGCAAGCACTCTCACGCAACGAACTCTGCTTTCGCACGCGATAGAGATGTTGAGCGCCAAGTAGCGGCGCAAAGTGGTCTTCTCGCCGCGGTCCGCTAGTAGGAAGAGGTCGCATCGCAAGCGACCGGTGCGTGTTGGGAGATCTCACGCGAGCTCAATGAGAACCCAACGGTCATCTCCGTCACAATTGCGACGCCTGTCGCATTTCCGACGTGTGAACTGTCGCTGACGCGTGCACAACTGTGCGGACCAAGTCTAGCTAACTCGTTCATACGGCGGGAATGCCATCGCCATCCGAGATGGCACGCGAGTTGCTAACTCTCGTTCTGTGGCCGCTCAGGCTGATCGCCATGGGCACACTTGGTAGAGAATTGAATATGGACGCTGTTGCCGGACGCGGAAAACATGTCAAAGATGCTGAGGATAGCGGCGGGATGCGCCGATTATAAGGGTTCCCGGAGCTCTTCGAAAAATGGCAAAGGGAGCTATGGGTCACAGGCTGTCCCAGGCGATCTGCCGGCCGAAATCTGGGACAAAGTTAGGACGCATCCCTGCTATAGCGAAGAAGCTCATCATCATGACGCTCGCATCCATGTCGCGGTCGCGCCGGCGTGCAATTTTCAATGCAACTACTGCAATCGTAAGTACGACTGCGCCAAAGAATCGCGTCCCGGTGTTGGTCGTGACAAGCTCACTCCTGAGCAGGCGGCGGGAAAGCTGCTCGCGGTAGCCACCAGAATTCCGCAGCTGACTGTGCTCGGTATCGTCGGCCCCGGCGATGCTTTGGCCAATCCGAAAACGACTTATCATGCCATAGATCTCCGTGCCCGAGTACGGCACAGCATTCGGGCTCAAAGGCCAAGCGCGGCGACGCCGCGATCCCGCAAGAACCGCTGATCTCGGTCGCGTAAGAGGTCGTATCTATGCCATTCAAGATCGTCGCCTCGCAGTGGACGCGTTCCTCGGATTGTGAACCCTCATACCCGAATGTTGCAACGTCGGAGAAGGCTGGAAGCTTCGCAATTGAATCCCAGAAATGCACCGAACGCATCGTCTACCTTGACGAGCCGCAGTGTGTCGCTGTCTGTCCAGTTGAAAACACCAACGTCATGGATACATCAGTGTCGCGTTTACCACGCGCCTGCCTCAACGGGGGGGGCTCGTGAACTTCATGCCGAGCTCCGTCACTCCAAAGTCGCGAGTATCGCCGTGTGCATTGATGGCGCCGCAGGCGTCGACTTGCAATCTCCTGTCATGGCCACGGATTACTCGGGATCGATCGCCAACATCGGTGCGTACGCGGCGCCCCGGACCCCGCAAGAAAGTAACGAAGCGCAACAGTCCAAAGTTGCGCCTCGGTGTCGAGTGCCCACTAAGCAGCGCTGTCATCGATTTGAGCCACGCCGCTGTGCAGACGGGCCTGTTCTTCGCCGAGCCAGGTGCATCGCGTTGCAATGTCGAAGGGGCCACCTGTCAGAGGAGCAAAGCTGCCCATGGACCTGGACCCAGTCATTCCACTATCAGGCAGCAAGGGAGCATTGGTCGCACACACGCGGCTCGACGAAGGTCTGCTACCCGAAGCCGAGGATCAGCAACGGCAGACCGGGCTCTTCTATCATCTGGAGGGAGTGGCCGAAAACATCTGCTCGAAGCAGAGACGTTGGCCTCTGTTCCGATCGAGCTCTACCGCTTAGACGTCTACAGACTCGCTGGGCTAAGACGCCGGAGGTGGCAAAACTCTGCATTTTATCGCGTCTGTTGGGTCGGGACGCAGCGCATCGGGCCGCGTCGGCTTGGCTGGCTGATGAATGATGAGGCCATTCAGTTTCGCCGCATGGTGGCCCGACGTATGGGGCTGCTTGCCACGGTGAACGATCCCGATACCTCCGTGCACCTCGAGTACGCGCAGCGACCTTCACCTCATTTGGTAACCGCTCTGAACCGCGAAGCTGAACGGCGTGCCCGCTACGAAGTGGCGAGTCGCATCGCGGATGACGAGTCGGCATGTCTCATGGCAGACAAGGACAATATGCTGCAGAAGAGCACCTCTGCTCGCGTCTCCGAGCGCCCTGCAGGTTCGCGAGGGGGCGGTGCATGAACATGATCGCTTCCGACAGTGATGTGGTCCAGCTAAGCGGGCGGCCCGCGTTCAGCTTTGGCGAAAAGGTGAGGGCCAGCAGTACCATCCGCAATGACGGCACCCTTTGCGGCAAGGAGATCGGCGACATTCTGGCCAAGAAGGGCGACCTGGGTTACGTCGTTTCCATCGGTACGTTCCTGCAGAAATTCTATATCTGCGGTGTCGAACTTCTTGAAAGTGGCTACCGCGTCGGCGTGAGGCGCAAAGAGGTCGGACCGGCCGACGAGGGCGTAGACGATCTGCCATTGCCGGAAGTGGCTGTGTCATGACAGAGCCGCGCATTCCAAAATATCGATCGGGCCAGCGCGTGAAAACGGCAGCCGATCTCATCAATGACGAGTCAGTTGCCACCGCGCCGCCTGATGGGATCCTGGTCGGCGCCGGTGCCATCGGCGAGATCGTCCGGGTCGCGATGCATACCGAAGCAAGCGTGCCGATTTATCTTGTAGATTTTGGTGAGCGGCTGGTCGTTGGTTGTCTTGAAGAAGAGATCACAGTCCTTTGAGGGGATGTTCTCGCAATGAGAGTGTCGAGAGAGGTACCGGTCGGGCTGATCCCGCATCCGAACGAGCTAGATCGCAAGCGGATCGAACGTGCTTTGATCTCCCGCAAGCACTCGCCGAGTGTGACGCCGGTAAAGGCTGGCTATCTCATTGAGAGTCCCTGCTGCTCGCGCAATATTGACAAGGATGGCGGTCAGATCGATGTCGCGCTGTTTCATTACGATGCCGTGAGCGGGATCTGGAAACTGTTCTTCAAGAATCATGCGCGAGGAAGCTGGAAATTCTACAGCATTTTCCACCGGCTTGCGTCGGCGATCGACGAATTGAACACGGATCCCGAGCGGCTGTTCTGGCAGTGATGCTCATTGGCAACAATCATAAGGAGTCACAATGGCGCTCGCCACAGAACAATTGATCGAAATCGAACGCCTGCTTGAGACAGCTAACACAGACACTAGCGCCGTTGCTGACCTAAGGCGCCGCTTTCCGCAGCTCACCTTGGTTCGATGTGATGCGTCGGATGTGGCGCAGCAGCCATTCCGGCGTCTTCCGCAGTTTGACCTGCATCTAATCGATGTATCTGACCACTGCATGCAGATTACGGCCGACCAGGCGCGAGCGACTGGATTGGTGCTGGCTAGAAGGCATGTTGGGCGGTGATCGGCACTGGACCCGCAGAGAATCGCCCCGATGACGCGGAGGCGGTGAATGCAATTCCGCTCTCGCATCCTGATATCGTTGTTGCCGACCCTCGGCTGTCGAAGCGCTATTGTGTTCGCAGCGAATTTCCAGTCGGTCGACGACTGAGATGCTCGAACGAGCTTTCGCGATCTATGTTGGCCGCAAGCATAGCGTTGCGGTTCCAAACGCACGATTGGGCTCCTGCCTGGCCTGAAGGCGCTCGGGATCGAGCGAGAGGAAGAGGTAATCGCCTCTTCCTATTCGTTTCTCAGACCGTGCATGCCGTCAATCTGGCGGACGCACGGGGGAGTTCGCCGACACCGAATGTTGGTCCGAAACGAGCCTCAAGACAATGCCGAAGAACGCATGAGGCCTAACACACTGGCGATTATCGCCGCCAACCCGAACGGGCCACCCGGCACCAATGCAGGTGCGAAGTTTAAGTCGCTGCGCGAGGTCCCCCCAAAGGGGCCGAAACTGAACACGCCACAATCGAGCAGCCCACCGGTCTCTAAACGTGGCAAAAAAACGGGAACGATATGAGTCCGCAGATCATCATTCACGTCCGCTTCGCCCCGAATGGCAGGGTGATCCAGATCAGCGAGCGCCCGGCGAGGCTCACGCCCGACCAATGGTTTGATGTTCTCAAGACCCGAGCCGGCTCTGCCTATCGCCCACTGTCCCGTGGTCGTGGCGTTTTTCGAGTGACCCGGGCCGCAGTTGACACCTTCAAGCAGAAACTGTGA
Organism: Bradyrhizobium sp. CW1; assembly: GCF_023100665.1. Taxonomy (NCBI): domain Bacteria; kingdom Pseudomonadati; phylum Pseudomonadota; class Alphaproteobacteria; order Hyphomicrobiales; family Nitrobacteraceae; genus Bradyrhizobium; species Bradyrhizobium sp. CW1. Next base: position 6,947,317 of record NZ_CP064684.1, on the reverse strand, counting down.
CGCCGGCATGAGCGAAGAGATCATCGATATCGTGGCTAGCCACGATATTGGGGTGTTCGCAGGCTGTCCAGCCGATGCGATCAAGCGGGTGGCGTGCAGTCTGTCGCAGATCGAAGACATCGGCGAGGGCCTGCCGGTTACAATTCTTGTGATTCTTTCGGCAATGACTATTTCGATAATACCAATCGTTGCTGGCACGACGGTGTTCGGCTTAGCATCGGTTACTGCGGGTTGTTCTCCCCGGATCGGTCATGATTCAGATACAACGGAAAGGGTGCGACCTTGGAGGTCGACAGTGGGTTTTGCATCGGGGTCCCGTAATGGACACGCGCTTAGATCGGTTGCACTCAACGCTGTAGTCGACAGTTGGGTCCGAGTGTCGGGGGCGTACAGTCGCGATGCGTCGGCTTTGCGAAACACCCACGTGCCGGCGGTCTCGTTCCTCCGATAACCGATCGACAGGCCTCGTCCGATTGAAACCAAGAGGGGCGTTTCGCGCACCGGCTTGTCCAGCCACGCACTGCGGCTTTTGAGCGCTTGTCCCTGATGCGCCTGACCATCGGCGATGCCTCAGCTTCATTCTGAAAGTGTCCAGCCGGAGTCCAGTGGACAAGGATGTATACGGGACTGACACTGGGGGGCGCCAGCGCACTCGAATCCTTGAGACGACCGGCAATTTGAAGACCTCTATAACAGGGCGTCGTGTCCTTCTCTCAGTTGCACAAGAAAAAGCTTCACTCACTAGCAGGCTTTGGCCGCGGGAGGAGCCTATGGGATTGAGACAAAAGCTCGCTAGCGTTTTCCTTCCTGCGGAGCCTTTAGCGCCGTCTGCTTCTCGAAAGCTGTATAAGCGGAAGACACCGCCCAGCATATGTTAGGTGAATCATTCCGTTCACGTCGCGATACGCGAGAAACGACAAGTCTGAGTTGGCAGCTGAATTAGACGGGGTTGTCTCTTACAGAGATATTTTCCCAAAATTACCCAGATCCTGATTTCGGGGCCAGCGACCAATGCGACCTCATGTGGAATAATCACCATCGGGTCAGGGCCCCGCCTCATAAGGTCGAAGCAGGACAGTTCCAGTCATCTCCATGCTGAGCGAAAAACGCCGGGTATCCACGGATGACCGCTAGGACAAAGTTCTATCGCTCCGATCTCATCGGCAAAGGCTGCCGCAGAGCCGGAATGATCTCGTGGGATTGCTCACGCCCTTCATCGGAAGAGAAAAGTGAAGCGGGTTATGGCATGAGCTACACCGACGCAGCCTTTAGTTTTTGGTGGACCCTCTGGAAGAATAACTACGAAGTCTTCGCAGCAGATGGCTGGCCGTCCGATGATCCCTTCGGCCTTTGGGTTGCAGACGGCGAACACAGGGAGGACCATTCTCGGTTCCTATTGTCAGTTCGAGGCATCCAATGCTCTTGATGACCTGAGCGAGCCCAAAGACATCTGCCCTTCAAGAACATCTGCTTGTTGGAAGCCTGCTCATGCCAAATGCAAGGAAATACGCCTGTAGCCGGCTCTTCCCAGTCGCATCGGCTTTCACGGAAACCGGAGTTCTTGCCATTGAGGGGCAGCGCCGCGATGCATGATCGACGAGCGCGTCGATGGATCTACATTCTGGCTCATCGTTCCGAGCAGTTCCTGTTAACCGAGCAGGAGTGCGATTGTTGGTTGATTTGTGCCTGGCTCATGTGGGTAGTCGCAAGGCGGTCATGATCACATGCAAACAGTTCAGGACGCAATTTGCAATCGAGCGCGCCCGCTATGCGGCCGCGCGTGGATGCTGATGCCGCCCTACCACGGCGTGAGCCTCAACGCGGACGCGCCCTCGATGCTCGATCGTCTCGGCCGTATCGCAGATGCGGCCAAGATTTCGATCCTGGTCCTGAATGCGCTGCTCAGTGGCGTGACGTTAACAATGTCGTTTCTGGTGCGCCTTGCCCGGGAGATGCCGCGCTTTAGCTATTTCAATGTCGAGGTGCCGTTTGCCGCGGCGAAGCCGCGGACGTTGACTGACGCCGGAGGAGAGGCAATCCTCGGCCCCTTCGACGGAGAGGAAGCCATTACAATGATGCCAGATCTCGATGCTGGTGCGAGCGCGACGATGCCGGGCGCGCTGCTTCCTGATCTATTGCGTCCAGTCATCGATCATCACACCAGGCGACGCAGGCGGGAAGCCGCCCTGCCTGTCGTTAATTGATTTCGAGAACTGCCAGTGTGGCCTGCGCGCCGCCACGGGCGCGACGTGACATAGCTGAAGGAAATTCACTCGCCACTAGCTCGCCCGCGAGGTCAATCCGATGGGCTCCATTGGTGACGCTAACCCGCCCACATGTCCGTCCCGAAAGAACTAGGTTCAATCAGCTGCCAGGCGTCAAGAGAGGTGCGGTACCGACAAATTCACCTCCAAAAACAGCGCGTGAGGTAAAGAGCTTTAGCGGCTTATTGGAATTAGGGGAGGCGACGCAAGCCGACCGGGCGCGCACAAGACCGGAACCGGTGGTTGGCTGTCCCCAATAAGGTTTGAGCCTTCAACTCGTCAGTGCGCGCATTGTCGTTTGAAGACGTACATTCGTAGAGGTGCTAGGGAGGAGATTTAGAGATGACCGGGACGCTCAATGGGACTACTTCGCATGCTTGGAGGAGGCGATCGCGCTCGAGAGTCCGCAATGCAGCCATGGAAATCGACAAAATCGATGCTCGTATTCTTGATCTCGTTCAACGCAACAATCGCCTAAGCAGTGAAGAACTCGGCGCAAAAGTTGCCCTATCTGCATCTGGAGTTCAGCGCCGACTAAAGCGCCTACGAAAAGAGGGCGTGATAGAATCAGACGTCTCAATCATTTCGCCAAGGGCGATCGGCCGAAACGTGACTATGCTGGTCCTCATTTTCTTTGAGCGCGATCGCGCCGACATCATTGATCGTTTTAAGCGGGGGATCCGCACTATGACGGAGGTGATGAGCGGATTTTACATCACGGGCCAAGCTGATTTCATCTTGTTGGTGACTGCAAATAATATGGAAGAGTACGAGCATTTCACCCGACGCTTGATAAATGAGAATCCAGATATAAAGCGCTTCGAGACTGTAGTTGTTCTGGACCGAGTCAAAGCCGGTTTCATTTTACCAATGGGATCGTTGGCATGCTGGTGACCCTCGCCATGACCCTTAACGCCCTGATCTTGGATGCAGCATAATGGCTTTCCGCGGTGTGAGAGCGGTAACGACCATCTCGCACTCTGGGCCCGCGTCGATGCGGTCCGATTAAGATGAGGCCGCGTTCCCGCAATTCCATCTGGCTCGGCGCATGCTCCTCAACAGCAATGTCCGAGGTTAACACGAGCGGTATGAGAGCACCTAGTGGATTCCGGAATCGCCGACAACCTGCTTTTTTGCAGCGAGAAGATGCTTATCGAGTGTTGTGTGCAGCGTACCCCGCAGATTTTGAGGATGGAGCTGCCTGTATCGATGACCGCCCGAAATTTCGGAATAATGTGTTCTATCTTTGCCATAAATGCGAGCGCTTCTACCGTTCGCGGGGACGTCATTGCTTATCCATTGACGTCTTGCGTGCACACAAAATTGAGAACCTAAGCTTCGGCCGCGGCCTTTGCTGATTGTCTCGGCAGGCTGCTTCGCACTGGTCTTGGCGATCTGAGGCCTTTCGCGGATCCCGCTCCGTCGGTTGGAAAAGCGGGGCTGCTGCGTCTGTGACCCCGCAACCGCGGTAAGCCTCTCGACGTGTGGCAGACGCACATCGCGCTTTGCGCCTGCAACCTCTTCGCGCTCGTAGGCTTCGATGTTGGTGTTCAAAATGTCCCGCGTCGGCCGTGTCAAGCGTTGGAGATCGCGATCAGGTGTTTCAATCGCGCAGCTGCCGCTCCGCTGTTAAGGGATTCTTGCGCAAGGGCGACGCCGTCCCTCAAGCTGGTTGCGTGGCCGGCCACGATCATTGCTGCGGCGGCGTTGAGAAGAGCAACATCGCGGTACGGACTTGGCATGCCGTCGAGCACGCTTTGCAGCGCGATTGCATTGGCATCGGCGTTGCCGCCCCTCAGCGCCTCGTTGTGGCAGCGGGCTAGGCCCGCGTCTTCCGGGGTGACTTCGAAGGTACGGATCGCATCTCTCTCTAGCGCGGCAACAAATGACGGTCCGGTAAGGGTGATCTCATCGAGTCCATCTGAGCCATGCACCACCCACACCGACTCAGCACCAAGGTTCCTTAACACCTGCGCCAAGGGCTGCACCCATCGACGCGAAAACACTCCGACGATCTGCCGCTTGACTCCGGCTGGATTTGCGAGCGGGCCGACTAGATTGAAGATCGTGCGGGTCCCAAGTGCCGCTCGGATCCGGGCGACGTGGTGCATAGCCCGATGACGGATGGGCGCAAGCATGAAGCCGATGCCAGCTTCGTGCACACAACGAGCAACGCTTACAGGCGGGAGGTCGACCTTCACGCCGAGCCGGGCCAAGACGTCAGCAGCGCCCGATAGTGAGGACACGGCGCGGTTGCCATGCTTGGCCACAGGAACGCCGGCGCCGGCGACGATGAATGAGGCGCATGTCGACACGTTGACTGAGCCCAAAGCGTCACCGCCCGTACCAACGATGTCTACAGGATCGGGGGGCGCGCTGACCCGGAGCATTTTGCTCCTCATGGCCGAGGCTGCGCCGGTGATTTCTTCTACGGTTTCGCCACGTACCCGCATGCCCATTAGTAATCCCCCGATCTGGGAGGATGTCGCCTGGCCCGACATCATGATTTCAAAGGCTGCTGCGGTCTCCTCGCGGGTCAGCGTGGCACCTGTAGCAACTTTGCTAATGATCGATTTGAGCGCGTTCATTGCTCTACACGTGTTTAGCGTGCCAACTGGCGAGTCGCGCGTGCGAGCGCGACCTTAATCCGCTAGATGATCCCATCTCCATGTTGTCGCTACCCACGCTGTTCTTTGCAAATAGATGATCGGACAAACGTTGCGGTTTTGTGGGATCGAGCCGCACTCGACGATTGCAGGATGACGTCCATGCCACACACGACTACTCGCCGTTGATGCTCCCAGCTGGCGCTGGCGCATAGCTCGAGATCCTGACCAAATACACTGCATGTTGCTCTTGATATGGCATTATGTCGCGCCGTCTCGATCAAAAATGGTGCTCCTCCTCTTTGAGGTAACTGACCTTCGAGCGCGTTGCACAACTTGCGCGTCTCGGCCGGCATCATCGGGGCTCGTTACCGGCAGCGTTTGTGGGCTTGGCGGATGTTTGCACTGATCCTAAGTCACTCGTTATCGATACTTGCGCGCCCCATGACATCATTCTCACCCGTTTTCGTGTTCTGCGTTCAACAGCGAGGCGTCATTTGAAGGGGGCATTCGTGGGGCATGCAGCTCGGCAGCCGGTCCGGCTAGGGCCGCGTATGCGTCGTCGAAGGCATGCGCGGTCAGCTTGAACGTCAGTCCGCCCTGCGATCCTACAACCTGACGCTGCGTAAGAATCAAGCTATCCATGGCATTCACCTGCAAAGGAGCAAGCGTTCTTTGCTCGAGATCAGAGCCAGCGATTGGATGGGAGGACGGTGGGTGGTTTCCATAGCCGAGCATGGCGGGACGACTTCTTCTGCAACCAGCCCATCGTGGAATCGTTGACCGCGATCGTATGATGGCTTGCATGCAAAAAAAGCCCGGCCTCATTTTGGAAGCCGGGCGAAGTCAGTCTGGGAGGAGCGACGCTGCTACACATCGCACCGACCGTCGGCAAGGGAGAGTTGCCGCCGGCTCATTTGCGGCGAGCGTTCGCCGCAAATTCGAAATAGGATAAGATCGTTATGCCATCACCCCACACGCTAGGAGTAGGTTACATTTGTTTGTTAGAGTTCGCGATTTCATTTCAAGATTGTACAATGTGACGTTACGTGCGATTCAAGTCCTTTCAACGAAATGATCGCAGAAAGATCTCCAAGCTTTTGGCTCCCCGGAAGTAGCCAGGTCCGTGCGTAACGTACTATCCATTCTGTCCCACCGGTGGGGCCTGCCACGTGAAGGCGCTGCGCCGGCCCGCTGCGTATGATCCGTCCCTCCGATCACCAGGATCTGGTCGACTCGGCGGCAGAGACAACAACCTTTCAACGTTGTCGCTTTTCAAACGGCACTGCTCAGAATAGGGCTCTGATGACGGTCAGCTCACCAATTCGACTCGGCCGGTGTCGAGCCGATAAAGACCCCCGACGACTTTCAGCCTATTCTGCTCAATTGCTATATTTAGAATCGGAGCTGCCGATTTGAGCTTATTGACATTGTCGATTACATTTTGCCGGATCGCATTTGCGAGTGCATCCCCGCTTTCCTGGGAAGACGCTTTTACCGCGGGCGCAAGTGCGGCGGCGAGAGATGGAATGTGCCCAGGCAAAGGCTTGCCCTCTCTTAAAGACTCGATCGTAGCACCGACGGCGCCGCAGCGATCGTGGCCAAGTACCATGACCACCGGGGTTTTTAGCACGGCCACCGCATATTCAATGCTGGCTAGCATTTCATCGTTGGCGAAATTACCAGCGACACGGCAGACGAACAGATCGCCAAGTCCGCTATTGAAAACATGTTCGGGTGCAATACGTGAATCGGCGCAGGTTAGGACCGCTGCATATGGATTTTGCCCGCTGATTAAAGCTTCGCGCTCCTGCCTGAAATCGTCGAGTCGTGATAGGCCATGCACGTAGCGCGCATTGCTTTCCATTAGTCGCTTCAGCGAAGCGTCCGGCGTGAGAAGGTTGTCCGGTTTTGGCGGCGCTGTTGCCTCCATGGCGCCGGCAATCCTACCGCCCAGCAGGATGCCCGCCGCCGAAGCCGTGAACAGCATTAGCGAACGGCGAGACGGCGTCATCGGATAAGGCAGGATCGGTAGGCAGTCTTCACACATGTTCCCCTCTTCGAGTGCTGCTCTACGCCGTCCCGTGGCTTCGGGCTTGGCCTCGCTGCGGAACCAGCGCTACCCAGCGCCTTGCCTATGGAGGTGCACCAACTCAGTTGCACAGATGTGTTCGCCCTAGCGCCTCTCGCTTTGCTTGATGACAGCGCGATGGGCGTTATCCAAAATGGCTCCGAGAAGGAGTTCTAAAGTGTCATTACGGCGGCCTGATCAGGATTTCGAGACAACGTCACCGCCTTCCAAACAGCCGTTCTTCGGGCGGCATGCGCTTCACTAGATTGGGAGGAGTGGAGTGAACGCGGAGCCGCGCGAACGGCCTTAGCGCCGGGATCCCCATGTGCGCACGCACGGTGAGCACGAACGAACTGGGCATCCTGGTCGCTAGTGCTCCTCAGGTAATGTAGCCCGACCGAAGTTGTCATCGGCGCCTGCCCAATGGGATGCCTATCACATTGCGACGCAGCTAAGAACGGCTCAAGCCTCATTCCAATTTCTAGACGAACTGCGCGCCGTCCCGCGGTGCGCGTGGTGCAGCGGTTTAGGTCCAGTATGACGTTCGGAGTATTGCCGGTCTGCAAGGCACTGAGCACCTCAGCGTACTTCGGTGAGGGCTCTTCGGCCTTGACCATCGTGCTGACGCTAACGGCCAACAGTAAGGACACTAGGAGTGGCGGGCGTCTGCCATTGCAAAGCATATTCTCTTCTTCCTCCACGGAGCAGGCGCGAAGAAGTCAAGTTGCTCGATGGCATGCAAGCATGTGCCCTAACCGTTCTCAAGTGCTTCGAAGGGAATCTAACGTCACAAACTCGTATGTAAGACTGTGCACGGTTGGCGGTCCGCCGAATTAATTCAGGTGCCGAACACCTGCCTTCGGCGGTAGCCGGCGCAAACGAAGTCGTTTCGTGCGCCAACGCAGCGGTGCCAAGATCAAGCGCGTGTCGAAAGGCGAATCGCGCCATGCTCGAGACCTTTGATTATGCACGCTTGTTGACCTTGGCACCCTGTCAGCATCGGACCACCAGAGACTCGGGAAATCACGGCCGTCGTTGCCAGCCGGTAAGACCAACCTCTCCCTGGGTCGCCGCCTCGATTTCGCAGGTCGGTGAGTAGCGAACTACCATTGGTGGCGGCTCTTAATGAACAATCAAGAGACGTTGCCCTGACGGTTTTGACGAAAGCCGAGAGCCTGTGCTTGATTCCGTGAAGCCAGTTCTTGTTCTCACCCGAGGAACCTGCGCAGGTGATTGGGTATGTGCGCCTAAGGGTGCGTTGCGCTTGCAAATAATTATGGTCGATCCCGCGGAGTGCGAGTCACTTCGTGCAATGCCTGCGAATTGCGAGAACGACCTGCCGTTTCGGCGGGCTCGTCACTGACCCTCCGCATGATGACGCGCCGTGCTGACATGTGCTCGCGCTCGCTGCACCAAGCCGCGGCAAATTCTCCGCGCGAGAGCCTTCCTTGAGCACGTGCCGTTGCAAGCCAGGCGCGCCATAATGCTTCTAGCGCGATTACGGACCGATCTGTGAAACGCCAGCGCAGGGCACCTCTGTTCCATCGGCGAGAAGCGTAAAGCGCATCACAATACTTGAAGCTAACACCACATTGTCAGGTTTGAGCCAACGGGCGCGACCGGCGACTGGAGGAGCTCCATTTTTCAGGCGGCACCCTGCTTGCTTCGTTTGGACTGGCGGGCACGGTCCACGCATGTCCGCTGTCGAGACCGAATGTACCTCTTCTGTCTGCTTCCGGCCCAGCTCGCTCGCGTGAGCCGGGCGGCCCACCCAGTCCAGGATCACTCCCGGCTCCTTGCCGCCGTGTTGCTCTCGCTGACGTGTCTGTCCTCCACGGCGGTTCTCCAGAAGTCGGCCCCTGCGGCCCTTCCTTTGGCTCCAGGAAATCGAAGAGCCGCGCGCACTGGCTTGGGCCCGCGCCGAGAATGACAAGACGCTCGGCGTGCTCCAATCAGATCCGTGCAATCGCCGCTTCTTTGAGGAGGCGCTCAGCATGCTTCAGGCCAAAGACCGGATTTGGTATGTTTCGTTGGAACGGGGGGATCGCAGCAATATCAGGACAAGAATCACATGCGCGGCATCTGGGCGCGTACCAGGCTTGACAGCTAGCGCGGCCAGGACCCGCACCTACTTTCTGGTACGTCCGAAGAACGCGAGGTTCGGAGCGGAGATCCGAACTCTTTACAATGGTTATGGCGGAGTCCTCGCCACCCTCCTGCCATCCTTTGCCGGAGCGACGGGCCGGCTCTGGCCCGAGCAGGGCAGTGCATATGTCGTCGCGAACCTGCGGGGCGGCGGCAAGTTTGGGCCGCGCTGGCACGAGGCGGCCCAGGCGGCAACGAAGCGGCGGGCATGGATGATTTCATCGCCTTTGCGGAGGACTTAATCCGTCGGAAAGTCACCTCTCCGCGCCGATGGGCGTGGTCGGCGGCAGCGACGGAGGTCTGCTGGTGGGCACCGCGATTACTCAGCGCCGGGACCGCTTCAACGCAGCGATCGTGCAGGTGGCGCTGTTCGACATGTTTCGGTTCACCAAGTTCGCGCAGGCTCCTCCTACATCGGCGAATACGGCGATCCCGCCATCCCGAGCAGCGCGGCTGGATCGAGACCAACTCACCCTGTCAGAAGCGTGTCCTGGGCAAGACCTACCCGGTCCCGTTCATTCTCACTTCCAACAAGGACGATCGCGTGCATCCGGCCCACGGCCGCAAGGCAGCCGCCAGGCTTGCGGCGCTCGGCCAGCCCCATTACTGCTATGAAAATATCGATGGCGGGCATAGCGCGGCCGCCAATCTCATGGGATACGCGCGCCGGCTGGCACCCGAATAGACCTATGCATCCAGGCGGCTTGTGGATTGAGTGCGGTTGACGAGTGAGTTCGTTAAGGTCGCCAGTGCAAATAGCGGGAGCGCATAGCGCGAGATCAGAACAACGAACTGAAAAAGCCGCGAGCAAAAAAATGACCCCCGGCATTTTTCTGCCGGGGATCGCATTTTGAGAGAGTTGGATCAGAAGTCCATGCCGCCCATGCCGCCCATGCCGCCCATGCCGCCGCCCGGAGGCATCGCCGGACCGGCGCCGCCCTTCTTGGGCAGCTCGGCGACCATGGCTTCCGTGGTGATCAGCAGAGCCGCAACCGAGGCTGCGTTCTGAATCGCGGTGCGGACCACCTTGGTCGGGTCGATGATGCCCTTGCTGACCAGGTTGCCATACTCGCCCGTCTGCGAGTCGAAGCCGTAGGCGTATTGCTCCTTCTCCAGGACCTTGCCGACGATCACCGAGCCGTCTTCACCGGCGTTGATCGCGATCTGGCGGGCGGGCGCGGAGAGCGCCTTGCGCACGATCTCGACGCCGGTCTTCTGGTCGTCGTTCTTGGTGCGCAGGCCCTTGAGCTGCTCGGAGGCACGGAGCAGGGCGACGCCGCCGCCCGGGACAATGCCTTCTTCCACAGCCGCGCGGGTCGCATGCATCGCGTCATCAACGCGATCCTTGCGCTCCTTCACCTCGACCTCCGTCGCGCCGCCGACGCGGATCACCGCGACGCCGCCTGCGAGCTTGGCAAGACGCTCCTGGAGCTTCTCACGGTCGTAGTCCGAGGTGGTTTCCTCGATCTGCGCCTTGATCTGAGCCACGCGCGCTTCGATGTCGGCCTTCTTGCCGGCGCCGTTGACGATCGTGGTGTTCTCCTTGTCGATCATCACCTTCTTGGCGCGACCGAGCATGTTGAGCGTGACGTTCTCGAGCTTGATGCCGAGATCTTCCGAGATCGCCTGGCCACCGGTCAGGATTGCGATGTCCTGCAGCATGGCCTTGCGGCGATCGCCGAAGCCCGGAGCCTTGACGGCCGCGACCTTCAGGCCGCCACGCAGACGGTTCACGACCAGGGTGGCAAGCGCTTCGCCTTCGACGTCCTCGGCGACGATGACCAGCGGCTTGCCGGTCTGCACCACGGCCTCGAGCAGCGGCAGCAACTCGTTCAGCGAGGAGAGCTTCTTCTCGTTGATGAGGATGTAGGCGTCGTCCATCTCAACGCGCATCTTGTCGGCGTTGGTGACGAAGTAGGGCGAGATGTAGCCGCGGTCGAACTGCATGCCCTCGACGACGTCGAGCTCGGTCTCGAGCGACTTGGCTTCCTCGACGGTGATGACACCCTCGTTGCCGACCTTCTTCATGGCGTCGGCGAGGAACTTGCCGATCTCCGCGTCACCGTTGGCCGAGATGGTGCCGACCTGGGCGATCTCGTCGTTCGAGGTGACCTTCTTGGAGTTCTTGACCAGGTCCGCAACGACGGCTTCGACCGCGAGGTCGATACCGCGCTTCAGGTCCATCGGGTTCATGCCGGCGGCAACCGACTTGGCGCCTTCACGAACGATCGCAGCCGCGAGCACGGTTGCGGTGGTGGTGCCGTCGCCGGCCGCATCGGCGGACTTGGAGGCGACTTCGCGCACCATCTGCGCGCCCATGTTCTCGAACTTGTCCTCGAGCTCGATCTCCTTGGCGACGGTGACGCCGTCCTTGGTGATGCGGGGAGCGCCGAACGACTTGTCGAGCACGACGTTGCGGCCCTTCGGACCGAGCGTGACCTTCACCGCGTTGTTGAGAATTTCGACGCCGCGCAACATGCGGTCGCGGGCGTCTACGCCGAACTTGACTTCTTTGGCTGACATGTGGGTCTTCCTGAATGTTTTACTTGGTCTCACCCTTTACGACGCCCAGCAGGGCTCCTCAGGATGAGCGGTGCGAGCGATGGTTTAGGCGGCCTTCTTCTTGGCGGACGCGTCCGTGAGAACGCCCAGGATGTCGCTCTCTTTCATGATCAGCAGGTCGACGTTGTCGATCTTGACCTCGGTGCCGGACCACTTGCCGAACAGGACGCGGTCGCCGACCAGGACGTCGATCGGGATCAGCTTGCCGCTCTCGTCGCGGCCGCCGGGGCCGACGGCGATGACTTCACCTTGCGAAGGCTTTTCCTTGGCAGTGTCCGGAATGATGATGCCGCCAGCGGTCTTTTCTTCTGCGTCAATGCGCTTGACCACGACGCGGTCGTGAAGCGGACGGAATTCCATGCAGATCTCCTAAGCATTTACTTCAGTTGAAGATTTCCCGATTGCTAGCAATCGTGGCCCGCGAGTGCCAACGCAGGCGCAGCTGAAATAGGACCGATTTTTTGGGGAACAAGTGTTTGTAGCAGGAAAAATCCGCTGGGCGGCGGATCTCTGTGGGGGCTGCCCCAGATCACTTTCTCCGCTTGCCGCCGAGCACCCGACCTTCTTCTGAGTGAGTCGTGCGGCTCTGCGTCTCAACCCAATCTCGCCTAACAGTTCAATTCCTCTGCCCTAAATTCGAGCTGGTAAAGGACCGCCGATCTGGTGCGGGCTCAAATGCGAATCGTCGGCTGACTTCGTTCTAAGATCGGGATGCGTTTAGAACCTGACGCAGAGGTCGCGAATTGGGGTATCGCTCCGCTTGATCCATGATCCGATACTCAGTACGTCGAGGCGAGGCAACACTGGCTGCGCGAGCTAGCGCAGGAATGTGCTCAGATCGTTCGGCACCGCTTCCAGTTTCAGATCACCTTTGCGCGCCGAAGTCGCTGCTGGACGGCTCGCCCGTGCTCCAGACAGCGAGCGCGCCGATGTCCCCGGCTTGCGCGAAAGGCCTCTGCCAGCATCGCGACAGGTCTATATGCGCGAACAGCTCGCCGAACTGTCCCGCGACCATGACCTGGCAACCGTAGAACTAAATGCTGAAGCGATGGGCGAGCTGCGAAGACGCCGGTGGCGGCGTGCTGATCAATACCGGAGCCAGCGTAGGTGTGGATCTCGACAGGAACAAGAGCTGGCACGAAATCTCCGCCCGGTCGCCCCTGGTGCGCTTGTCGGCGCCTGGTGAACAGCAGGCTGTAAGCCACCCCGTACCGGCGCGCGAGGCCGCAGACCGTCTCGCAAGCCTGCAAATGGCGAACCTGCTCGTCGCAGCTCCGTCGCCAACGACGTTCGGCGCCCTATCGCTACGTGACCTCAAAGCTAAACTTCAAACTACACAAGACGGCCGCCGCCGGGCGCCGCCGGAGGGATACGGACTCCGAAACTAGTCAGGTGAATCTAAGTTCGCCCCAGGTCCGCCAGGCCTTGTAGCAGAGCCGTCTGGTCTGCGGACTTGGTCGGCGTGATGTGGACATGATAATGCGGCCCTAACGACGTAATCGGGCGGCTCTTATACCTGCGGTCACGACAAGCGCTCTCCTTCAACAAGCCCTAGCGCTCATTTGCCTGCCTTGTGCTTCGAGCGCGTCTTTAGCTTTGGAGCTTGATAGGATTCATCTTGGACATCGTACACATACTGTGGCGCCTCGGATTACATGCGACACAGCCGCATTGTCCGAAAATTTCACACGATAAGCTATCTGAGGGGCTTGAATCGCACCCTACGTCAAGATGTAAGGTGTCGAAATGGGCGGTGACAGACTTCGGCACCCGAAGCCCGTCCCAACGAGCAACATACAGTGCGAATGTCCCAAATCCGAGGCTCACGCAAGGCGAGCCCGGTCATCGACGAGTGCCGTGAAGCTCCCTGTGTCTGGGTCACAGCAACGCGCGTCCGGCAGATGCGTTTGGCTCACCGTCGGATCGTAAGACGCCGCTCACACGTAAGTAGAGCGGCTGATTTGCCTGTGAGCGACGCGAGATGGTGGCCCTCAAACCTGCATCTCAATGCTAGAAGGAAGCTGATGCTTCGTGGCAAGTGCGAACGGCTACGTGGTGCGGTACCGGAAGTTGAAGCGTTCTCCCGTTCCCGGCAATGGGAGTGGGAAGCCGTTCAACATCAACTCTCCGACTGTGAACGCCAGCGGTACTTCGAAGCGATTTAGCAGGTATGCCGGGCGTCGGTCCGAACCGCGGTTCATGTTGGGGCTATCATGTGAGACGCGAGTGAGGCTGGCATTCTGGTTGAATACTATCGCGAGCTAGCGAGGGTTCGTAGCATTCGAGCGTCGCCATCACTATGACGGCGCATGACCCACTTTGGCCGGATGCCCGGGTCGAGTGCTTTGAAAGAGGCGCGCGTCGCGCCACGGATCCACAACGGTGAAAAAGCGGCTGATCACAAAACAGAACCGGCTTGGCCGAGCGCGGTATTTCCTGCCCAGGTCATTTTTATCTATCCAATGAATGACGCGGGTTACTCCCGGGAAGAGCCGGGTGCGGGAAAGCCGGCTCCCGGGTCTGTGAGGGCAAAGCCAAATGGCCGAGCTACTCGACCGCGATCGTCAGACTAGGGTACGTGACTGGCGGCATGGACGCGGTCAGCCGCGGCACAAAGCCATCTTGGTGCCCGCCGCGTGCTGCCCACACTGTTGCGCCACAAAACCAGAAACCCACGCATTCCGAAGAATTCCCCAGCAATTCCATCGCAATTTGAAACGGCTGACACCTGATGGGCTTGCTCTAAGCTCGCCGCGAAAATGCCGCCGCGTTCAATGCAGGCTGTTAGGCTTGCAAGTCGAAAAGATAGGCCCACTCAGTCGCCAATCGATATTCCTTGTATTTCGAGTAAGTCTGCGAACCGGGTGGTCACGCTTGAAAAATGCACCGCGTGCGTATGATGTCCTTGTGGCGGTAAGACGTGGCCCCGCTACGATGCCGATCTCACGATGCCAGCCCATACACCGGTAAATTCCGGCATAGGGGAGCCGTGGCTCCTGGCTCATGATCCTGGTTAAGTGGCTCGCTGTTAGACTCGCGCAGATAATGCCCGTTCTTATAGATCGCGATTCGTCATCTCTCAGTCGGCTAGCTTTAACTTTGCCTGTAGCCATCGGTTCGGGCGCAGAGTTGATCTGAGAAGCTAGCTGAGCCCGCCTTCTGCGAGCGTGCTTGTTTATCTTTCGACAGCGCTCCCGGCAGATTGCCGCTGGTGCGGAGGAGCCCGCGCCATCGCGAGTGTACTTAGAGCTATGGACGCGATCGTATCGTGCGTGTTTTCGTTGCCCGTGCAGCGTTAATGCGCCGAGTGCCTGTTGGCGCTGGAAAACATCGATTCGTTGCACGAGCAGAGTCGTGTGGACGCTGAAGCGGAATGATCTTTCCCGATATCTTTGTGCGCATGACCAATTAGTTTCGCATAGACGCTCTTGACCGTCATCTACTACGGCGGCAACGAGAGCCAATATAGATCGAGAGAAAGAATGATGGATGTGATTGATCAAGCGAACGGTTCGGAGTTGCCGCCCGTCTTGCAGACGTCATCAAGACGCCTTCCGTGGGTTGTTGGATTTGTCGCCATCTTCATCGGGCTATGCGTTGGGGGTCAATTTTACCGGCCCCATATCGACCGAATGATCGAGGCGCTAGTGGCACGTGAAGTCGTCCCAATGCCGGCGTTGTCACCTGAAGACAAAGCGGCCCTTTCGGAGATTCGGTCGGGGCAACAGCAGGCGAGCGAGGAGATTTCAGCGCTCAACCGCAACATCGATGCGCAGCAAGCCGATTTGAAACGCATGTTAGATCAAATCGCAGCCCTGACCTCAAGAATTGAGTCTCTGCAGAACATTGCTGCGCATCTTCCTGCAGATATTCGTGCGCCAGTAGCCCAGGCCGCTTCAAAGCCAACTACAAGAGCCACTCGCCCGCCTAAAGCAGAAGGGCCCGTTTCCCTCGGGGGCGCGCCGCTGGGTTCTTGAGCCGGAGACGGACCGCCGATGATCCAGTGATGAAGCGTCGAGCCTGCCGGACATGGCGTCACTGAGAGGATGCAAGTCGAACTAGGAGCGAAGATTGCGGTGCTCACGTTCGGTCCTCCCAGGCGCGTTCGGTGAGGAGGACGAGAATGCGGCTCAACCGGTCGAGTCCGAGATCCCTTGTATGGCTCGGGTCTGCGAGGGCAGCCATGGCACCCGCCAGGCCCGCTGCACCGGACGGCGTGGTGGCAAGGCCATCGTGGGCGGAGAGTACGCGGACAGCATCCACCAATTCCGCCTCGGGCACGGTGATGGCGCGAGCGCCGTGACGCCTGAGCACCGCAACGGCGGCCGCACTCGCCTGGCCGCAGGAGAGCATCTCCGCGGATGTTCGGAGATCGCCCATCACCCGAATCGGGCGACCGGCCGCGAGCGCGGGCGCGAGACACGCTGCGGTTTCCGGCTCGACCGTCACGATGCAGCCCGGAGATGCCAGCCAGCCCGAGAGACCCTCGGCGATGGCAGCGGCGAGTCCGCCGACCCCAGCTTGTATAAAGACGTGTGTCGGACGCCCAAGGCCGGCGAAATCCACCTGATCACGGATTTCCGCCGCCGTGACGCCGTACCCCGCCATGACGTCGCAAACGATGGGGTCGTTCGGATCGTCGGTCGTGTCGGCGACAAGAATGCCGGCGCCTTGGCAGGCCGCGGCTGCGGCCGCATCAACTGCATTGTCGTAGGTGCCCGGCACCCATACGATCTCGGCACCCTGATTCTCGATGCGGCGCGCGCGCGCTTTCGGCACGCCCTCGTGCAGGAACACGCGGGCAGGCGCCCCGGCAAAGCGCGCGGCGGCAGCTACCGCGAGCCCATGATTGCCGTCACTGGCGCAGACCAGGGTCGGCTGCCCCTTAGGTCGGGCCGCGAGAAGGTCGGCCAACTGCATGCGCGAGGCCCGGGCGAGCGCGCGCAGCCCGGCATAGGTGCCACCAAGCGACTTGAAACTGCCGAGCATGCGGCGGCCCTCGTCTTTCGCTAGCACCTGCGCCACTCCGAGCCCCTCCGCAAGCGCCGGAAGGTTCAGGAGTGGCGTCGGCGCGTATGCGGGATCGAGGCGGCCAAGCTCGGCTGCGATCGCATTGACTGGTGAAGAGGAGGTGCTGTTCATGCGTTGATCTTGCCCGCTACAGGTGACGGCTGCTGCTGGACCGTTGCACAGCAACTATTTGCGTCGATCATAATCAGCTGTATTTGCGAGCACCACCCTCGACGACTTCGATCGCGCGCTTTTCGCGGAGGCCCCTTTCGCGCTCGAGTCCGCCTACGCCTTAAATTGCGCATTTGCGCAATGATCTGAGAGGTTTATCGGCAGGAAGTCTCTTGAAGCCGTAAGAAGCTTGCGAGCAGCACGTGCCCTCGTTGCAGTATCGCGATCTTGCTGTACTATCCTATCGGGACCTTGCCTCGGACTTCACAATCCAGCCTTGGATCCATCACACTCAAGGAAGACGCTTTACAAGAAAATAAAGAAACTGCGGATACTGGAATAGCCTACGATCATGTCTTGCGAATAGGTTGTTTTGAAGCCGTCGCATGCAAAAGCGAGAATTTTGGTGTGGACGACCCCTGTTGGTCAAGCCGGACTAATTCCATCTCGTCGCGAATCCTCAACTCAAGAGCCCCTTCGGGCAAATGCACAATACCTTTGAGATGCGAACCAAGTCTTCTCTCTGCCACTGTGACCTCAGAATCACTGACAGCAGCAAACAAGTTATTGAATCCCAAGCTAGCAAACCATTCCATACGCCGAAGTTCAAGCTCCAGTCCGGTGTTAACCCGCATGGTAGCCGAAGGCTGCTCGATGATAGATGCAGGTGGAAAATTTACGACACCGCAAATTCTCGCCTCTTTTAATAAATCGGCAAAATCCTCCCAACAGGCGAAGGAATCGATCATTACCATTGCTGCGTAGGCATGAATGAACGTTTGCTTGCCGAGGCTGCGCAAATCGCGCAAAAGGCAGTCATTCCAGTCAATGACAGGCAAGGTCGCCATCACCAGCATGGAGCCTGCTGGAAGGCTTCGCAGGGACGGCGCGTAGATTTCGAAGGGCGCGCCATTAGGCGCAGCCGTTAAGTGTGTAGAAAGCTTGCAGATGACTTTTCCCATTCTTACGCCTCCGGCCGTATGGCCGATCTTATACACTGCTTTAGACCAGTTAGGTGTTTCGTCCTGGCGTTTGCTGGAGAGGATTAAGTTTGAATCGTGCTGGCTGGGAAATCCAGCATTGAAGACGTATTCGCAGGGTGTGAGGCCCTTCAGGGTCTCCGCCGCCGAGCTTAGTTTTAGGCGGTGAGAAAGTTGGCAAGGTGAGTTCCGAGCTGATCGTCTCGATCGTGATGGTAGCGTTGGACGGTCGCTTCCTTGATCGTGCGGTTCATGCGCTCGACCAGGCCATTGGTCCAGAGATGCTGATCTTCGCCAGCGATGTTCGCCCCCATTTTCTTGGCATCGCACAGAGTGCTCTCGTGCTCTCTTGACTATTCTGTATTGCTCGACGGGAGGTCGTCCCGTGTTCTGTTGATTTTCTGAAGAGGTTGGCGTTGCCCACCTTGAGCCGGTAGGCTCGGGGTGCTGATTCCACAAACGAGAGCAACGCCAAGACGGGAGATATCACACCGGCTGGTTCGCCGGCGACCGAGGCTTGTGGACGAAGCGTTCGCAGAAGTGCGGGCGAGCTTCGACCAGTCCTGCCTTGCGGCAGGGACGAGGCGCTCGGCACGATGATGGAGGCGGATGTCACGGCGGCCTGCGCGCCACGGTCGCGACGCGGCGCGGCGGGCGAACCGTTCGGGCCGAACGCGGGGACAGATCGGCTTCCACGGCGGCAAGATCGAGGCGAGCGCCCGCGGGTCCGGGATGTGACGGCCGCGAGGTGACGATCCCGAGCTGGAACCGGCAGCGCAGGAAGACCGGCTCGGTCGCTGGGCGATGAGCCTGACGCTGATCAATGTGTCGACGCGCCGGTTCGGTCGCGCTGTCCGGCTGCCCGAGGGTGACGTGCCGGCACCGCCCGGATCGCGGGTTTTCGAAGTCGGCGGCCTCGCGGAGGTTTGTGGCGATGTCGGCGGCGCGGCTGGCCGACTCCATGGCTGCCGATCTGTCCGCGCTCCACCTTCTGTCGAAATCGACGCGCTGCATCTCGGCGACGATCTCGTGCTGGTCGACGCGATCGGGGTTGACCGAAGGCAACAAGCATCCGCTCGCGCTGGTGGAAGGAGCGACCGAGAACGCCGCAACGGTTCAGGCCATGCTGGGCAACGTGGTCTCGCGCGGGCTCGCCCCGACAGTGCCAAGACTGTTCATCGTCGACGACGCCAAGGCGTTGTCGAAGAGATCCGCCGCACCTTCGGTCCGGCCGCCGCGATTCAGCGCTGCCAGATCCAGAAGGCGCGCAACCTCACGGAACGCCTGCCGAAAGAGCATCATGCGGCCACATGTCGCGTGCTCCGCCAGGCCTGGGAGCTCGATGCCGACAAGGCTGAAAAATTGATCCGCAATCTCGCGCGTCGACTCGACCAGCAATGGCCCGGCGTAGCGGCCACCATCCTCCAAGGCCTCGAGGAAATCCTGACTGTCGTCCGGTTGAAGGTGCCAACGCAGCTGCGTCGATCGCTCGCCTCTACCAAGATCGCCGAGAACATGATGGGCACCATTCGCCGCGTCACGCGCAACGTCAAGAGCTGGCAGGATGCCGGCGCGGCCTTGCGATGGGCTGCGGCCGGCATGATCGAGGCCAACAAGGGCTTCCGACGATTGAAGGCGCATAAGTAATTGGCGGTCTGGGTGCGGCCGTTCAAGCTTCACCACGATCGCATGACAATCAAGCCCGTTGCCCACGTCCGAGCGCCGCGCAACATCCATTCCGGCAACGTCGGCCCGACGTAGTTTAAGAGCGATCGGGACATCTCCCTCGACGGACTGCCTCCGACGTGGTGGCGCAGCCGTGTTAAACAGTCCCATAGCGCATGCTTCGAATCGTGCGACAAGAATGCACCAACAAAGCTTGGGATTAAACAACATCGGAGAACGTCGGGCGAGGCAAGGATCGATCTGGTCGCCACCGATCCTCGTTGCGGTTCGATAGGCCAAGAACTTATGGGTGAGACAAATGAGGTAGTGTCAGTTCGCCTTTACCCCCGGCAACTGCGTTGTTTAACTTGTGGGCGGTGGCAGCCAGGATCGGTACCGAAACAGCGCTCTCGCCCGCCAGACGCACTGCGCACCCAATATCCTTTGCAGAATTGGCAATTGAGACTGCCAGAACATCGGGTTTCTCGCCCAACAAAAAGGCCACGAAGGCTTGGAATATTCCACTATTAGTGGAACCGCGACTAACCAAGGAGCGGAGTGTTACAAGATCGATGCCAAGAGCGTTCGCGAATTGGCAGACCTCTGAGGCTACCGCCGCTATGCCCATAGTCATGCTGTTGTAAACAAGCTTGAGCTCATGACCTTGTCCGACATCTCCGACATGAAGAACGGTCTCACAAAAAGTAGCAAGAATGCCTTCAGCCACAGGAAAAAGCGTTTCGTTCGATCCAACAATCGCGTTGAGAAGGCCGAGCTCTGCTTGTTCAGGGCTCCGTGTTACTGGGGCATCTATAAAAGCGAGGCCGCGTTTTTGAGCCTGCTCCGCCAGTGCAACTGTCGAGCCAGGATAAGACGTGGTGCAGTCAATTATTAAACCTCCACGGGACATATGGACAAAAAGCCCGTCCTGCCCAAGACACACTGCCTCAACCTCCCTGCTTGATGGCAGGGATAACACCACCGCACTTACATGCGGCGCCAGCTCAGCGATGGAAGGATGCTCACGGGCGCCTGCCGCAGCCAATCGATCCGCACCGAAACGACTTTTGTTCGCTTTGATATGCAGCTCAACTTGGTGCCGCAACAGGCAGAGACCCATTCCGGTTCCCATGCGCCCGACGCCGATAAGGCCTATTTTCTGGTTCGCAGCTTTTGGACGTGCGTTGGGTAATAGCTCGGCGGTCATGATTTATGCATTCTGAAAGAAGCCGTGCCTTTGTAAGATCGGCGATAATTCATGATGGTTGTCAATCGTGTAGTCAGGATTCGCCGCGTGCAAGCACGAATCCGAAACAAAACCGCGGGTGACCCATACGCTTTGAGTCCGAGAATGGCGTGCAATGTCCATTTGGACGGCATATCGCCGATGATGAAGATTGACGCCGGCTCTAGGTTGTTCTTCTGCATGTACAGACGAAGCCGCTCTCCGTTGCCCATCAACTGGTATTGAGTGGTGCGGCTTTCAAAGGCGAGAACCTCGTTAATGTAGTTGTTGATTCCAAGTCGTCTCAATTGAGACCGGAGCGGGGCGACGATATGATTGCTCACGATGATGGACAAAGCTGCTTCGCGCCGCGCCAGCTCCAAGTGTCTATGTGGGCCTTCGCGCAGATCGGCCTTATCCGCAAGAGGTTCATAGGTCTCGTGAGAGGCGGCGCTCCCATCGCGATCCACCTCCGCAACCTCGTCCCGCGACATTCCGAGACTGCGATAAAGAAGTGATAGCAGAACATCGCAATGTTTCCGAAACGTGTCCATGTGGATCGTCGGACGACCAAAGCGGTCGAGAATGGCATTTGTCGTTTGGAGGAGCGCGTGCGCATCATCGAGCTGCGTTCCATTCCAATCAAAGACGAGGACGGGATTCATGAACTGACCTCAAGCGCGGATTGATTGCATACAAGGAAGATCGGCGGTTAGTTTGCGTAAGTTCCTGTCCGCGCGCTGCTGTCCCGCCGGGGTTGGCATCTCGAATGTAAAAGGTGACAAATCGAACTTCTCCAGTCTGCCGGGCAGCAACGATCCTAGCAGCGGGAAGGGCAGATACGTTGTCGTGGCTGCGTCGATCGATGCCGCGATATTGCTTTCGATTAGTCTGAGAACGTGGGGTTCCATCTTATGGAAGAGCATGCTTTGAGCACGCTGCTCGGACGGCAATCGCTTCCAAACCTGCCAGAATGCGAGCTCATCTAGTGTGTCGATGCCCATGCCGTAGTAGTTCGGAGCTACTATAGGCGGCGAACCGATCGCCCAATGCACGGCTTTGGCTCCAGCGGTAAGGAGCATACTCGTTACTGCTTGACTGGTATCGCCGCGAATGAGGGCTTCGTCGACAACTATTATGCTGGCCTTAGCAAGGTCGGTGTCCGACACGCGGTATTTTCGAGCTATGCGAGATTTTCGTCCGCCAGGTGTGCCGATGAGAGTCCGCTGAAGAAGTGTCGTCGCGACCACTTCACGACGCTCGGCCAACAGCCCGTATTCAGCTAGAGATGCAAACAGGCCATCGGCGTACGGGCCACCAGTATGCGGCATGGAGGAGACAATTGTGGGCGCAGGGCCCGCTTCCGCTTGCAGTCGACGCGCAACGAGTGCCCCCAAGACGACCCCGATGTTGTAGCGGGTTTCGAGATGTGACTGGCCTTCGATCGATGTGTTCGGACTGCCCAAGTAGAGAGCTTCGTAGGTGCAGAGCGTGGCTTTATGTCGTCCGTTGCTCACCGAGTGATCAACGCTGCACCCCGTTTTCCCGTCCACATACTTTATGTGGCCTGGCAAGATTTGCTGCGTATCACCCTCTAGAGCGGCAAAGGCACAATTTTCAGAAGCAAAGAGCAAAAACCCGTCATCTGTTTGCATAGCCTCCAATGGTCGCAAACCGGTCCGATTGCGATATGCAACGAGGTTTCCGTCTCCGTCCAAAAAAAGCGCGCTGATAGCGCCATCGATACGATCATCAATCTCTCGAAATACAGTTTTGTAATTAGCGGCTAGACCGTGGCGCCAATAATCTCGTTCGCAACAGCGTTCAATACACTTGAGCAAGAGCTCAGCATCTGTGTTGACGGTTGTTCGTTGTTGCTTCGAAAGGAATTCTCGTCTGAGTTCACGAGCATTGACCAAAGCGCCGTCCAGAGAAACTGCCAAATGGCGGTGGGTGCTCCCATTGTTTTGAATCGGCCGAATGTCACCGCCATCACTGAGTTCGCTGCACCGGCTACGGACATGAGCGATCGCAACATGAGGCCGAAAGCTTCGATCTTGTTCGCTGGGTTCAATGCGCACTGAACCGCTTGATGATAGAAGCGCTCTCCCATATCGAAAACCTTGCTTGTGCATGAAAGCGGCAACCCCGACCCCCGCCTGCCCACGAAGTGCAAGTTTCGGAATCATGTGCTTGAGCCGATCATAAGCAGTCGATGGTGAATGGCTTGAGGGGCATAGAAAGGCTGCAGCAACGCCGGACATACCTTTACCCCTCGTGTTAAACGCCGATGTTCCGGCTGGCATCACAGGCGAATGTACTTAGCCGAAAGAAGTTGCTCCGCTCTGTTTAAGCAAGCGCCATACCAGTCCTCAGGCGACCCGGCTCGCGCTGACGGAACGACGCAATTCGAGAAGCTTAAACAATTGGGCTGCCCGGGATGAGTTTGCGTGTCCGTGTCCCGACATGCTGACCGAATTGCGACGCCTTCGTCCGAAAGCCGCCAAGTGTCAATCGGCGTTCAAATTTGACCCCGTATCGGCGTCCAATTTTGACCCGTTCGAGCGGCGGGTTTTGGCGGTAGCGCTCGCACCGTCGGAGCTGGTCGGGGTTGCGGAGACGGTGCGAGCGCGGGTTGCGTGATCGTCGTCGCGGCTTTTGAAGCGCCAGCTGTCGTTGCCGGTCTCGACGATGTCGCAATGGTGGGTCAGGCGATCTAGAAGCGCGGTGGTCATTTTGGCGTCGCCGAAGACGCTGGGCCATTCACCGAACGCGAGATTGGTGGTGACGACGATGGACGTGCGCTCGTAGAGCCGGCTGACGAGGTGGAACAGGAGCTGGCCGC
The DNA here is from genome assembly GCF_023100665.1 of Bradyrhizobium sp. CW1. Taxonomy (NCBI): domain Bacteria; kingdom Pseudomonadati; phylum Pseudomonadota; class Alphaproteobacteria; order Hyphomicrobiales; family Nitrobacteraceae; genus Bradyrhizobium; species Bradyrhizobium sp. CW1. Next base: position 6,923,773 of record NZ_CP064684.1, on the reverse strand, counting down.
CGGATTGGGCGAACGGTAGATAACCGAGTTCGTCGAGGACGATGAAGTCCATCCGGGTCAAATGCTCGGCAATCCGACCTTGCCGTCCATTGCGGGTCTCGATCTCCAGACGGTTGACGAGGTCGACCACGTTGTAGAAGCGGCCGCGGGCACCGGATCGGATGCAGCTTCTGGCGATTGCGATGGCCATATGTGTTTTGCCGGTGCCGGTACCGCCGATCAGCACGGCGTTACGTTGCTGGGCGATGAAGCCGCCGCCGGCGAGATCATTGACCAGCGTCTGGTTGATGGGTGTGCCTTCGAACTGGAAGTCCTCGAGATCCTTGGCCAGCGGCAGCTTGGCGATGGTGAGCTGGTACTTAATCGAGCGGGCCTGCTTCTCGTTGATCTCGGCGTTGAGCAGGTCGCCGACAATGCGCTGGGGTTCGTGCTGGCGTTTGACAGCGGTCGCCATGATCTCGTCGAAGGCAGCCTTCATGCCGTAGAGTTTGAGCTCGCCCATGAGGTCGAAGAGTTGAGTACGTTCCATCAGATGGTTCTCCTGAGGTTGTCGTAACGGGCACAGTCGGCGATCGGGGCGTGGCGCAATGTCAGTGCGGCCGGGGTGAGAATGTTGGCTGGCGGCGCAGGATCACGCTGGCGGGCCAGGATGTTGAGCACGACATCGGCGGAATGAACGCCGTGAGCGATCGCCTCGGCGCAGGCTGCTTCGACGGCCGGCAAGCCGTCGGTCAGAACCGCGTTGAGGATATCGACCATCTGCCGGTTGCCATCGTCGGCACTGGTAAGCTTACGCCGCACACGTTCGATCGCAGCCGGAAGCACCCAGTCCTTGAAGGGAGCGCCGTTGCGCAAGGCACCGGGTTTGCGAGCCAGTACCGGCACGTAATGCCAGGGATCATAGGTCGTCTCGCCGCGGCCGAACGAGCGAGCATGCTCGGCAACGATGCGTCCGTCCTGACGGATCACAATGCGGTCGGCGTAGGCGTGAACCTCGACAGGCCGCCCGACAGCGTTGGCCGTGACCGAGTATTTATTGTTGTCGAACCGCACCAGACAGGTCGTCGAGACCGATGCCGGCACCGCGTGGAATCCGTCGAACCGGCCGGCATAGGGAACGAGCTTCGGCCGCTCGGCTTCGAACACCTCCCAGACCGTCTGTTCGGCCAGTTCTGGATGCCGGTGCGCCTTGGCGTAGGCGATGCACTTGTCCAGCAGCCACGCGTTCAACTCGTCGAGGGTTTTGAACCGCAGCCGCGGCGTGAAGAAGCGCTCCCGGACAAGCCCAACCTGGTTCTCGACCTGGCCCTTCTCCCAACCCGACGCTGGCGTGCAGGCAACCGGATCGACCAGGTAGTGGCTGCACATCTGCATGAAGCGGCGATTGTAGAGACGCCCTTTGCCGACGAAGATCGTCTCCACCGCCGTCTTCATGTTGTCGTAGATGCCGCGCACGCAGGTGCCCTTGAACAGGGCGAACGCCCGGTCGTGGGCGTCGAACACCATCTCCTGTGTCTCGCGCGGATAGCAACGCACGAACAGCATCCGGCTGTGGCAGAGCCGGACATGGGCGGCCTTCACCATCACCGTCACGCCATTGAGCAGGACGACCTCGTGGCTCCAGTCAAACTGGTAAGCTTCTCCGGGCGCAAAGCTAAGCGGGACGTAGGCAGCGGCCGTGGATTGTCCGCGCTCCTTGCTCCATCGCCTGGCGTAGCGCCGCACGGCGTCGTAACCGCCGTCATAGCCGCGCTCACGCAGCTCCTCGAACATCCGGATCAATGTCAGTTGCTCGCGAGCGGACTTGCCCGCGTTCCCTGACAACAACCCGTCGAGTTCTGCTGCCCATCGTCCCAGCTTCGGCCGCGGCTGGACAACACGCTCGTACTCGAATGAGGTCTCTCCCGATCTCAGCACCTTCCGGACTGTGTTCCGCGACACCTTCAGGTCACGGGCGATCTCCTTGATCGTCTTGCCCTTGATGAAGTGCTCGCGCCGTATCCGGGCGATTGTCTCCACGATCAGCATCCCCGACCACCTGCTTCATGACGAAGCAGGCAGCGCAACAGACCAACCTGTAGGGGGTCAATTTTGGACGCCGATCCCCCGGCTTAGGGGGTCAATATTGCAGGCCGAATGACAGTAACAGGCCATTCGATCCTGTCGTCTTGTGCATCTTCGGCAGCATCGGTCCCTTCGATGCAACATCCTCAGGCGGTGCCATGCCGACGACCACGCAATTGTGCGTCTGCCCGCACCGATCTTTGGGCGGAGCACTCTTCAACCATATCGACTTGCTCGAGATGGTGTCGCCACTCCGGAGATGCGTTCATGTTCGCGCGAGACGCGCCTTCGGACGCCAATCGCTCGTTTATGGAGCTTTCGTCCACAGTATGCCGTCGGCCCATACGTGCTCAACGCGTCCCCACTCGCAAGCCGCTGTGACATCCGGGAAGAACCCATGTCCATGCTGATTGGCACTCGTATTGCAAAGCAGCGGGATGCCCGTGAGCTTTTCGTATTCGACGAGAAGCTCGGCGACTTTGTGCTGAGAGGTCCTGCAAATCGTCTGCAACCGCGCAGATCCGTCGAGATGTACAACGGCCGGGATTTTGTCCCGCCACTCTGTTCGTGTCTGGTGATCGAAAAGCATGTAAGGGTCCGGCGTTCCGGGATTAAAAATATCTGGCGCACGATCCTCTAGGCATATCGGCGCTACTGGTCGGAAGTGTTCACGAAGTTTGATGTCGTTGAGATGATCCTTCATTTGCGGCGAAGTCGCGGCTGCAAGAATGCTTCTGCTGCCCAATGCCCGCGGTCCAAGCTCGGCGGGGCCTGCAAGGAAGATCACGGGCTGGTTGCTGGCCAGAATGGTTGCAAGTTCATGCATACTGCACGGCGCAGCCTCCCAATCGGGCGGCACATCGCTAGGCTGCAGGGCTGGACCACTATATACCGACCATTCCAGCGGCACGAAGCCTTTGTCCGCTACCATTGCGCAGCAAGCGGCACCGATCGCCGAGCCACTGTCATTCGGAAAAGGGGGTACCCAGACAGCATCGAACAGGCCTGACGCACGTAGTGCACTGTTCCATTTGATGTTGAGACCGCAGCCACCGGCTATGCACAAATTGCGCGACACAAAACGCGCATGCCGCTGCAAAGCATTCGCCATTTCGCCGATTAGCAGGCGCTCGAGGAAGCAATGAAACGATGCGAGCACATCTTGAGGTGCCGTGGCCTTCAACCGAAGCGTACTGGCATCGAAGAAGTCACGTACACTCGCAAGCGCCGATCCCATGCTCTCGATGTCCGTACGGAAAGCGGAAAGCTTCGTGTCCGCCGGAAAGCGCTCTTGGTAGAGTTCCTCAAAGACCGCGACGATGGTTTCACTAACACGCCCGAGGGCGATATAGGCCATCAGCTTGCCGGCAATGCCCAGGTTGAGCTTGCCGGCACCGCCTGGGTCCAGCTTGCCGGGATCGGCTAGATCCCAGCTTGCGCGGTTCGCTTGCTTGTAGGGTCCATAGTGAAGGCCCGCGGCCGCGTAGACGTGTCCAATAAGCGGGAATAGCGATTCGAGGAATCGTGCGCCCCCGCGTTCTATATGATAGAGACGCGGAAAGGTGCCGCCGTCCCACACGAGGCAAAAAGCGGGCTGTCCCGCCTTGGCAAAGGGGCTGGTGCAGTATGCGGAAGCCAGATGGGCTGTGACGTGCGGATAGCTCCTATAAGGAAAATCTCTGCCGTCGAGCCTGAGGCCAAGACCGTCGCGCGAGGTGAGAAGGCCCTCTGCATGGCGTTCAACATACGGCGCCCCTTTGAGAGTGATAGGTGTCGTTCCGCTGAGGACCTGGAATTGCGATTCCACTTTCCCTGCCCAGCCGTCGATGACGAACTGATCAACTTGCTGCGGATCTAGACCGTGTTCCGCCAAGGCGAGGACGATTGCATCAAGGTTGCCGATCGACTGATAACGCGGATTATTGCTCCGCTTCTCCTGCTCGCCGCAAAAAACAAGCCGGTTGTCCTCGACAAGAGCGATCGCTCCGTCGTGCGTCAGCTTGATACCGCAGATGCGCATAGTGCCTCCATATTTAACCCGGAAATTCGAGTGATTTGAAGATCAAGTCGGAGTCCGAGAGCATGCGAGCAAGCGGTCGTCGTGGCCGACTCATGTCCTGGGACTGCTCGTGTTCGATCTTGATCAACGTGTCATTCCGTATGTCGACGACTCGTTCGGCATCGGCAGCATGAGATAGCGCGGAGATCTGATTCTTAGATGCCGCGCGTAGCGCAGTGCATGATTTGCGCCAACCGCAATCGGAGCAAGCCAGCAGCAGACAGTCGAAGCATGTCGCCGATTTTCCTCATAGGTAATCTCGCTCGTGGCGTTTGCAGCGGATTCCCGGATCATGCGACGGGGCCCGTACACCCGTCTACAGGCCGGTCGCGATCGGCCGGAATGGGTGGTCTCGATCAATCGGAATGCCTGGTCGGCGTTCGGTATACACAGGTCGAAGTGGAGAGAGTGCCGCACGCGATCCCTGGACGGGCTGGAGGTGCGCTTTAAGTCTCCAATTGTCCGTCATCAGCGGCGCACCTGTCGAGTCCGTGTCGCTGCGCCGGCGAGTTCATCGTATTGCTCGGGCGTTGAAGCCGGCAAAGAATCAGGTTGTACCTTCGGAAGTTCTTGTCGAACAGATGCGGCGATGGTCGATTAAGTCGTAGCCCTCCCCCGCGGCATTCAACTCCAAAGACTTGGTCGTCCAAAACGAGTTCGAGCGGCAGCGTCGCGCGACAGCAACATCAATGAGAAGCCCCCGAGGTACTCAGGTTAGCGAAACAATCACACCTATCGCCATTTTCAACGCATTCACATTCCTGAGATGCAGGTTTGGAGTTTTGGAGTTCTCACCTGCGCTAGCGAAAACAGCCGCCCAGATAGGCAACTTGATGGCCCGAAGGTTCAGTTGACTCCTTATTACTTTCCAAATCCCACCATCTTCATGGTCCAGCGGTTGACGCCCCCCTTGTCGTTGCGGTGGATGAACATCTTCCTAATTGTGGTCTCGAGGTTTCTGCGTTCAATCGCGGTCAGAAACGGAATGTCAAGCTGACGCGTCTGGGTGAACTTCTCCACTACCGTCTCAGTTGAATTGCAGGGCGGCAATCGTGCGGCAATCGCGTGCGTGGTATGAAGATCCTCGATAAAGTAAAAACCGCCAGGCTCGACGATGGGAAACAGCTTCGCTAGAGCAAGCTGCTGGTGGTAAGCTGCGTGTGAAGCATCCTCGATAATGATCCTTACAGGCGGGAGCGAACTCGCAAGGCGTTCCAAGGCTACCGCATCGCCCATGTCAAGGCGCTCGAAACGGAACCGATCCATCTTAAAGGCGCTGAAGTCAGCAATGTCGCAGCCGACGATCTCAGCTTTGGGAAAGAACTCTAACCACATTTTGATAGACGGAATATCGTCAACCTTTCGACCAACGAGTAAATCTGGATCGAGAGAGCCGTTCCCGTGCTGTAATCCAATCTCGACCATTGTGAAGGGTTCGTGGCGGAACTCCTCGAACAGAAAAGAGTAGAAGCCGGTGTAGCCATGGGTGTCGCCGACCTCATCACCCTTGTCGCTTCCGAGGGCATTTGCTCGTTTCGTCAAATTTGGGACGCTCATTAACACCACCTCTTTCTGACAGGGGCATCACACGACGGGATGTCCCTTCATAAGTTCAAAGAGCGTGCCAAACGGGCGCACTGATATCCATTGCTAATTCCCATTTGGCGCGTGTCGCGGGTAGGACGGGGTGTCGCGACTCCGACAATTCGTCGCGATGCTCCATCTCGCGTCTTTTGCGCGTCGCCGTTTTGATGAAGGCTAAACAGCGCGCTGCGCTACTTGCGTGAAATGAAATTGCACATTGGGGTGGGCCTTGAGCCAGTGCTCGTTCTTCAGCTTTCGGCCCGGAAAGGCCGCGGGGACGCTTTTCATGAAGCCGAGAAACTCGACGCGGAGACTGCGTTGAATGAGCCGCGATGATCTTCCGGTGGCGACTTCAAGCGCCGCAAACAATGTTGTGGTGCCATCGCGCCTATAATCGTGGCTCTGGCCGGTCAAGGCGCGGCCATTGGGCAACTTCAGATACCCTGCGCTCGCTCCAAGGCCTGGATCGAGGGCTTCTCGTCGACGCATAGCACATGGCCTTCGCGGGCGGGGCGACGTAGAGGCCAACAACATCGGCGGCTTTGGCGGTAAAATTCGCGTCGTTGCTCTCGCACCAGGCCTTGCGAGCCGCGAGGTCCATCTTGTGGCTGCGCAGGAAGCGCCAGACATATTGGACGTCAACATCGCCCAGCGCCTCGGCCAGTACACGGCCGCTCCAGCGCGCAAACCCTTGCGGAGGCAGCTTGTCCAGCAGCTTCGGAATCCGCTAGTGGGTGGCCTTCGTATAGATCGGCTGCTTGCCCGGACGCGGATTGTCTTGCAGCTCTTCAAGGCGATGATCGGCATGGTGGTGCCGCCAAACGCTGACAATCCGCGGCTGGGCTCCGACTTCTTTCGAGCGGGTGCTACGCCATCCGCCGCCAATAGAACTGTCCGCGCCCGCTTCAAATCGCGCTGCAACGTCACCGGCGAGCGACAACACGCCTCAAGCACCTTGCGATCTTTCCGCGAAAGGTGGACTTCTCTTGCTTCGATCATCCATATCTTGAATCGCGACTCACGAGCCAAGAAAAGTGGGTACTAGCAAGAATGGCGAGACCAGCTTGCGCGGGTTTCGCAATTCGATCGCCTTATTTTGGGAAGGGCAGAATCGGCAGCGCATGCGACCTCGCCGGTATGAGGGCGAACCCTCGGCTAGTGCAGTTTCGGGCAATGAGCCAAGATAGAAGTAGGGAATGCCGGGCGGATTGGCTCGGCCGTGTGCCGCCAATCGCCTCGGCGGCGCGCCCATTTAGGCATGCCGTCAGCGCGAACGCGCGCTGGACTTGTCGTCGTTCCGAGCGCTACCGGAATTGGTGCTGTTGGGGACGCCATTCGGCAAGGCCGTGGTGCTGGTGCCGTGTGCGCCTGCGAGACCGCTGCTCGCGGTATTGGAGGAAGCGGATCGCCAATTGCTGGAAGGGGCGCGGCGTGTTCAGTGCGCGCACCTCAATGGCCGGCGGGCTTGGCGGCCCAAGGTGTTTGCTGACGGCACGATACGGAAGATTCATGCGTGACTGCGGCGCGGCAATCAGAATGGAAGTGCGTACGACACGCAATCCGATGCGCAGGCTTGGGGCCAAGCACTTCGACAGCGTGTTGTGTAGAAGGCCCGCTTCAGCGCCATCGACGCAAGCGGCTCGCTGGCTTCGTCAGGACCAATAGGCGTCATCCTCGGTGGCCAGGATGTCCCGCTTCCGTGCGATCTCGCGACGGCGCCCGCGCTCGTAATCCTCGCCCTCGGACTCTAGTATGGTCGGAGGCGCGAAAACGCGCGCGCCGTCCGGCCGCGGCCGCCTTGTCGAACGGCCCGCAAGCAGTCCTTCCCCCGCCATCGGCCGCCGACCAGCTAGAGCTTAGCCAAATGTGCGTACGACTTCATGCCATGGCAGGTGGCCGCTTCGACGAAGACTTTGTCTCCGGCTGCCAGATCGAACTGAGTGCCAGCGCTATCCCATGCCGCGCTCCATAGATAATGGAGTTTGTCCGGATTCGCCACGAAATCCTGCCTGGCGAAACAGGTTCGCCAGTTGCGCCCGGTGTTCTGAAGCACCCGAGTGGGACAGATACTCCACGTAGTCGGAAATATCGGCCGTTGAAAAGTGATCGCCGCGTACATGTGGCGGCGCGCACCTTTGGAGACGTTTTGAAAATCTCGCAGCAGACAGTCATTCCAGTCGATGATAGGCAAGGAGGCCACAACGAGCATGGAGCCTTTCGGAAAATCGCGCAAAGATCGTGCGTAGATTTCCGATGATGCGCCTTTACGGGTGGCCGGTAGAAGCGTGGTAAGTTTTCCGACAGCCTGTCACTTTCGCCCATTGTACCCGATTTTACTCATCTATGGAATTCACCGATCTGATACCTGGTTTCAACCCCGTCTAGATGTGAGCACGCGCCGACCTGTCCTGGCTGCCGAATGTTTTCACTTAGAAACTGACCCCCGATGGGTCAACTCCGGCCAACGCTCTATTGCCGACTTCTCTGGAGTGCCGATCCGCTGGCAGACCGGGCTGGTCTGCTTCCTCCCACGAATCAGGCCGCTCCTGGATAAGTCCAGCAGCGGCCTCTTTTTGGCTTCCGGCCAATGCGGGCCCGGCACTTCCTCGGGCGAGACCGTGATGAGGCACACCGGTTGAAGCCGCTCGGCGGGCAGCCGTCGTTCGGAACTTTGCGCGAACTGGCCCGCGTCGTCGGCAGCGACTGTGCCATCGAGATCGACACGAACGCTACCCTGGGGCCGTGTGAGGCGGCCGCCAAAAGCATAAGACGGGATGGCTTCTTCGAAGCAGCCTGCGGAAGAACTGCAAATCAGTCCCGGGGGCCGACTGAACGCGTAGGGCGCCGCGAGCAAATCCTGGATGCTGCCGAACGGCATTTGTGAGAGCGCGGCCAAGCGGCCTCAACTCTACGCGAGATTGCCACTCGTACGATGTGCATCACGCAAGTGAGAAGGCTTCACGAGCCCGCGCGGTCCTCTAGCTGGATTCTCTGGCTTGCGCACAGAACTATCTTAACTTGATACGAGTGCTTCAATTGCGTGCAGAGAGCCCATTTCAGCGGAGATGGCGCGCGCAGCGTCAATGATCAATTGGCCAAGTTGCGAATGCTCCGGCCCGCGGAGAAGCGGGTGCATCGCCGATCGTCTTCGGCCTTCAGATCGCTATCGAGGCGCGGTAGTCGCGGGGCTCGAAGTGACACGGCTACCATTGGTACTTTCAGGAGACGGGCTCCGACTTCCAGGGCTAGATCATCACGCGAGCCTGGGGGCCGGGCGACCGCATCGTCGCTGAGGCCAGCCGCTCAAACGAAAGCGCTCGCAGCCACTTGCGTCTATGTGGGCCGGGCGGTTCGAGCAGGGTCACCACAGCGGGATTGGGTCGAAACTTCCGCCCGCTGATGTATTGCCCGGTAGCTTCGGCGAATCTCTCCTGCGTGAAGCCTTCCGCTTCCGCAGCCTTTCAAAATTCCGATACACCAAATTGCGAATGTTTTCCGCGAACCAATGCGAGCAGCGCGCTATTTCTTCCTGTGATGTGAACGAGCCGGCTTGCGACCTTTGGGCAAAGTCTCATAGAACGTTGCTCCTTTGGGCGGTTGGACAAAGAACTCCGACAAATGGACACCGAGTGTTTCAGCGACCCGATCGAGCAGATCGATTGATGGATTCGCGTCTTGCCTCTCAACAGCGCCCATATATGAGCGGTCAGTATTCGAATCGTAAGCCAATTGCTCCTGCGAAATACCGCGATCCACGCGGATCCGCCGCACATTCCAGGCCACAATCGCACGAGCTTTCATGCGCCAAAGCAGCCATTTGGCAGGCAATCAAACCACTGGCTATAACCCGTCTATTGTCTCGAGTTCGACAAAAGATAGCGAACTTGCAGCGTGAGCTTACATGAATGAGCGAATGAGCCGGCGTTGGACCTAGATGTCGGGCACGCGGCGCCGAATGAATGGGTGCTGACTTCCCATGAGGAACAGCATCTGTTGACTTACTGGCGACGATGGCGCCAACCGGGAAGGGGTTGCTTGGATCGAATGGCTTCTCGCCGGCCCTGCAGCCCCGGTTCACCTTCGGCGGCAGCAACGGCGTGGCGATCCTGGAAAGCGCCTGCAAGGAGGTAGGAGTCCCGGCGACGATCCGCGTCGACCAGAGCAGTGAGGTCGTGTCGCGCTATTTTGAGCTTGGCCTGGGCTAGCGGCGCGGCCACGCCGGCTTTCATGTGTAGTCAGCACACTCGTATGAGGCTGTGGGCACCACGCACTCTCTGCCCTGCACGGAGTATGTCGGCACCTCTTGGTGGCGAAAACGTGGCGAACTCAGACACCGCGGTGTGCAGGACCGGATAAAGGCCCTAAAGGATTGCGAGCCACGAGGGTCGGATAGTGCTGCCAGTTCTCACGAAATACATCACAAAAATAAGCGCATTCGATCGCATTATTTGATGTTGCCGTCGCATCCATAGTGCCCACGCTTGCAACTAGCTGGTGCCAAAGTTCTGCTCCACACTGTCAATCCACGCATCCTGATCGCCGACGGGCCGACCACGGCTCTCGACGTCACTGTGCAGGCACAGGTGCTGGGATTGCTGGAAGAGAGGAAGAGAGCAAGGTTCGGGGCAACGCGCTCATCTTCATCAGCCATGATCTGGCGGTGGTCTCCCGGATAGCTGACGAGGTCTTGGTCATGCATGAAGGCGAGGTCCTTGAGCACGGATCGGCAGACCAAGTCTTCCAGGAGCTGCAGCACGCCTATACCCCCCAGCTTCTGGATGCAGTGCCATCTGCTCGCCCGCGAGGCTCTCGTCTATCGTTATTGCCCGCTGCACGGCCGCCGCGGCCGCAGTCACGCTCTCTGGAGCAATTACCCGCGCAATTGCCATCGACATTGCCTCCGGTCGTGCTCAGCGCGACAAACCTTTTGAAGCGGTTCAAAGGGCCAGATGGCGTGCCGCGGACAATCGTCGACGATGTCTCCTTTGAGCTGCGATCTGGCGAGACTCTGGGCGTCGTCGGCGAGTCCGGGTCTGGGAAGTCGACGATGGCACGAATGGCGCTGGCGCTCGAGCTACCCGACGGCGGGGCCGTTCTGTTTCAAGGTCAGGCCTGGACCACGGTCACTGATCGCGAGCGCAGGACGTGGCGCCGGGCTGTCACGGTTATTTACCAAGATCCCCTCAGCTCCTTTGATCCTCGCTGGACTGTGGGACGCATCATATCCGATAGACTCGCCAATGACGTGTTGACCAGGGGCGAGCGTGATGCACGCGTCGTCCCGCTCCTTGACCTGGTGGGACTATCTTCAGCGTTCCTGGATCGCCAACCGCTTGAACTCTCGGGCGGTCAGCGCCAGCGCGTTGCGATCGCCCGCGCGATTGCTCCAAGGCCCGCCGTGATCGTCTGTGATGAACCGGGTCTCAGCGCTCGACGCCCTAATCCAGGCACAAGTGCTGAACCTGCTTGCCGATCTGAAGGCGCATCTTAACATGAACATCTTCATTTCGCATGATCTCGGCTTTGTCCGCCATCTCAGCGATCGCGTCATCGTCATGCGCAAGGGCGCGTCGTCGAGACCGGCACCAGGGACGAGATATTCCTCAATCCGAGTACCGACTACACCAGAGGCTTGATCGCCGCAGTCCCAAGTCTTGCGCGCGGCGGGCTGGCCAATCGTTCATTCAGCCGCTCTAAGAAGACGCTCATAAGTGCGCTCATTCCCGATCCTGTGATGAAGGCCGTTTCGACGAACGGGCCACGGCCTTTGGCCATTGAAAACGCGTCGAAGCCATACCCTGCTCAGGCAAGCGACGCCTTTGTCTTGCGCGCAGCGATTATTGCCACCCGAGTCGAGAGTTCAGTCTAGCCGATTTGCGGCGCTGGCGAGCTCGGAGGGTTGTCATATCGGCATCCGTCTATTCGGATTCCTGGTGGATTTGCGGGATGTCTGCGGGCTTTGGGCTCGTCTTTGATGCTGACCGTCGGATTTGCGACATGTTGTCGGAGGAGGACACGCCCGCCAAAGGCAAATAGCCATTACAAATCAAGCTATCGCAGTTGGCACGAGCCTTAAAAAGGAGCTGTCATCCAGCATGGCATGCTCAAGGAATGTAGTGATGGCTCAGAAGATCATAGCCTCTCAGTTCACGTATGCGTCGCGTGCGATTGCGACTCCCGAGCGCCACTGTCCGACTCAGTGCGCGCTCGCGCACGCTTTCGCCAAGGTGATCGACCAAGCCTCGATTGCGGTCCACGCCCGCACCTATCGCGGTGCCGATGACCGCCAGCCACCTGCCGCCTTTGCGCTTAAAATGCGACTCGATGCGCTGGCGGAGGCGCTGATGAAGCCGCGCATCAGCGCACGAGCAGTCGCCAAACCACAGGGTTAACGGTAAGCCCAGGCCGATGCGCGCCTCCTCTGTGAGGCGCAGCTGCCCGGCCGGACTGATCCCGCATGGGCAGGAGATCGCGACTTCAGGGCGAAAAAGAGCATCATCTCGGCGGAACAAGAGTCGTTTGCGGCCGGGGCAAACAAGTAGCTAGATTTCCATGGGCAAAATAATCGAAGCACAACCGGTATCAGTTTTGCGGCAGGGCACGAGACGGGCGGCTGGCCAACACTTCAAGATCGAGCTCAACGAAACTGTGAAGCTCGCGTGGCCGATGGTGTTGACCCAGCTTGCGCAGGTCGCGATGATGACGGCGGATCTTGCCTTCATCGGGCACATCGGGCCTGAGGCACTCGCTGCGGCCGCCCTGGCCGTCACGCTCTATCTCGTCAGCTTCACCTTTGGCGCGGGCCTGGTGGCGCCGATCGCACCTTTGGCGGCGCGGGCGTATGGGGCCGGGAATCTAGCTATGGTTCAGCGCGCACTGCGCACGGGCCTATGGATGGCGCTGTTACTATCGTTCCCGATCGTAGCGTTTGTGTTTCGTGGAGAGCAAATCCTACTCGCTTTTCGTCAGGCTCCAGACGCGGCGCGGCTCGCCCAGCAATATCTGTTCGGACTGGCCTTGTGGCGTAGTGCCGGCGCTATGGCTGCAGGCCATCCGTAATTTCATGGGCGCGGTCAACCGGCCGGAGCCGATCTTGTGGATCACGCTGGCGGCAATCCCCCTCAACGCCGAGCTCGTGTATCTGTTGGTCTATGGCAAGTTCGGGCTGCCGCGGCTTGAGCTGTTCGGTGCGGCGCTTGCGAGCACGCTGGTTAACTGTGCGATGTTCCTGGCCGGTTTGTGGTTTGCCGAAATGCGTCGTCCTTTCAGTAACTACCACGTGCTTGCAGATCTCTCGCAATTGGATTGGCCCTTCTTGCGACAGCTGATCGTGATCGGAAGTCCGGTCAATCGCCTCCCTGATGCAGTACGGAGTTTTGTCCGCTGCTGCGCTCCTGTCGCTGATCAGCACCAGTGCACTCGCGGCTCATCAGATCGCACTTCAGATCACCGTGATTACATCCATGCTCGCTTTCGGCATCAGCTTGGCGGCGGCCGTACGCGTTGGCCATGCGGTCGGCCGCAACGGCGGTCCTGGCATCGAGCGGGCAGGCCTGGTCGCGATGCTGCTCGGTACGCTAATCGCTGCCTTGCTGACCGTTGCGGTGATCGTCGCGCGTTCTGAGATCGCCGAGCTGCTTTTGGACAAATCGGCCGAAGATGCCGACGCAAGGATCGGGCGGACTGCAGAGCTCCTTGTGGTCGCCACGAGCCTTTTTGTCACTGATGCCGCGCAGAGCATTGTGGCGGGCGGTCTGCGCGGACTGAAGGAAACTCGGGTGCCGCTTCTGTTCGTCGGCATTGCCTACCGGGCAATCGGCTTCTCACTTGGCCACGTGCTTGGTTTGAAGATCGGGCTTGGTGCGACCGGCATCTGGATTGGCTTGTCAATCGGGAAGAACATCTATACAGGGCCCCTCGTCCTCCGTTTCCCGCTGCGGGCGAGCAGGTGTGCATTCAGAGCCGTCACTTGATTGCGTAATGGCGGTTCTTGGCGAGCGGGAATCCAGGAATGCGAGGCGACTCCGGGGGTCCCTCCGCCTTCAAAGAGGGCAAGGCGTCCGATTGGAAACAAAATTCTTGACCGCGCAGTCACCAGCAGTTCCGTGCCTTTGCAAAGGCACATCGAAACCAATTTGCCGGCCCAGTTTGACATCCATCTCGTCCTTGGCAACCACGCAACCACAAGCATCCAAGGAGCTGGCCCGCCCGAAGTCCAGGCTGGCACATTCTCTCCAGCCTATGCTTCCTGCCTCAACCAGGTCGAGCGCTTCCTCAGGCTCATCACCCGTCACGCCCATCCGGCATCGCCGAGCTCGTAAGAAAGTGCGACAGCCTATCCGCGCCTACAATGCAATTGCGCGCCCTGCATGTGAACTCCTGACCCGAACTCCGCACCCGGAACCTCGCGCGACGTTGTCGGCGAATTTCCGGAACGGAGCTGCGTCGCCGGGACCAAAACTGAGGAACGCAGGCGGCGAATTGTGGCTCATTAATACGACATCTGGAGAATGCGCCTACGTGCATTGAAGGGGACCGTCACGCGACGGTGATGGAGAGGGACATCGCATTTGTAGTCGAAACGATGGAGAAACAAGCAAGACCCGCCGTTACGAGCGTCGGGAATGACTGTCCGGTTTGTGACAGGACGCAAGTCCTTGTCAGTTACCAAAGCCCAGACGCCTTCTGCCGAGCGCCGTTTCTAGACAATGATTCAACGTCTGTTAGGATAGATGAGGGACTGGCACAGACGTTGCTATTGAAGTGTATCGTGAGGCCGACTGGTAGAAGCACGAACTCGGGGGTAGCCGAAGTTGCGGCGTTTTTCGCTCGACTGTCGACAGATCGATTAAGTACCCAAGGGTGACGTCCTGGGAGATCAACTCCGTCTGCTGCAACTTGCTCAGGCTTTTCGTGCGCGTCGGTTCGTGATGGCGCAATTCAAGAGGCCCGGTCAGGTAAGTTAGATCCTGATGAGGGATGATGCTTAACTCGCAGAAAGAAATCCCAAGAGGCGCTCGCGGCAAACCTTGGCTAGCTCAAAGAGGGGGGCCATGCAAAAAAGGGCCCGGCAAACGAGGCTGAAAAAGTGCGCTCGTCATCGAGAATGGAAGAACCCGGCAATGACGCAAGCTATCAACGCCACTAGCCATTGCAGCGTGCCTGAGGAGTTGGGTATCCGTGCAACAGCGATAAGCCAATCTTCGGCAGATGGCGACTTTGTCCGCTACTGGAGCCGAAACGGTGACCGGGCGTCTGCGTTGGCTGCGGTGGAAAGGCGAACCGAGGCCGCGATCAAGCAGACCGGCATCGGCCTGCGGCTATCTTCCGAGAACTTCAACGGTCACGATCTATCCGGATTTCCGTTGCGGCGATGCATCCTCAATCGTGCGCAACTTCACGGAGCGAAGCTGGATGGAGCCGATCTGTCCGAGGCCAACCTCATTTGCCCGGGATTAGAGCGAGCAAGTTTCCGCGGAGCCAAGCTCGACTTTGCGTATATGCATGCTATTGCCGCACAGGTTTGCAATTTCGACGATGCAAGTCTGCGCAATCTCATCGATGCAACGGGTAGCCTATTCCACGGGTGCAGCATGCGAAGGACCCGTTTCGACAACGCAGTGCTAAGTGGCGTCCTCTTTTATCAATGTGATGCGAGCCACGCTGTCTTTGATGGCGCTGAACTGCAAGGATCGACCATCAATGAATGCTACCTGCCTTGCTCGTCCTTTCATTTTGCCAAGTTAAACCAAGTTACGATGACGAAGGCGCATCTGACCGGCAGCTCGCTCTTGCAGTCAAGGGGGGAGTATCTATCAATCCTGCGCCCCACTTCGATCGATGATCTTGTCCTAGAGAACGCTCATCTTCCTTACTTCAGGCTTTCAAAGGCGAGCGGTCGCATCCTGGCCAAAGCGCTGAGCGCCCCCTTTGCGGATTTCAGCCTCTCAAATCTCGCGAAGGCGGAGCTCGAGGAGGCAGATCTATCGGAGGCGCGACTTCTGTCGGTAAACCTCGCTAATGCCAACCTCGTCGGCGCGGTGTTGAACGGAGTATCCGTTCGTTCTTGTCAGCTCGATGGAGCTGATCTATCTCGCGCATCAGGGGAAGCCATTTCGATCTTCGAGAGCACGATGCGATCCGCCCAGTTGCGCGGCTTCCGTGCGCGCTGTGCGTTTATACGCGATTGCGATATCGATGATTCAGATTTTTCGCAGGCGTACCTATATCGCTCAATGATTACCGGTGATCCTCCGCAGTCCATGGCTTTGAACCGCGCCAATTTCGAGGGAGCCAACCTTGTTCAGTCCTATATTGCGGCAGGAATGACTGGCAGCAACCTGGAAGCGGCCCGTACGGCATACGTTCGAATGAATCAATCCTCGCTCTGCAAGACTAACTTGAGTGGAATTTCACCTTTCCAGGCAAGCTTTGTAAAAACAGACTTCTCGGATGCAAGGATAACGACGTTTGAACCGCCCTTCTTTGCAGACAGATGTCCTGGGCTCCAGGCTGCTTTGAAGGACGTGGAAGATCAGAAATCCGAACCTTCAGAGTATCTGGCTGAGTTCTCATCGCTAATGAGGCGCGGTCGAGAAGGATCGACCTGATGGGCTAAAGGACGCATGACCATTTGGGGCGCCTGTCATCATAGAGAAGGACAATGGAGAAGCGGGATGCGTCCCCGTTGTGGCCGGACTCCAGGCGCTCATGAGCTCATCCGCCGCGCGGTCGATGTGGCCGGTAGCGCTCGCCATGGGTCATGTCTGCTCGAGCAGCAGGGCTGCCGGGCAATCAACAAGACGGAGTAGGAAGCATGCATCTAGCGTCTCTTTCAGCTGGCAAGACCTTCATTACGGACGTAGCAAGAAGAGGGCAGACTATCGGCACAGTACACACTTTAGGAGCATTGCATCTGGGCCACGCGGAGTTAATCAGAAGGGCCGCAGCCGAGAACGATGTGGCCATTGTCACAGTCTATCCGAACAAGATTCAGCTTAGCCCACGTCCTGAGTACGAGTTCAATTTGGAGGATGACATTGCGCTTGCGCTGGGAGCGGGCGCTTCTGCCGTCATTTCAACGACCGACGCGGAGATGTTTCCGCCAGGATATCGCACCTTTGTATCTCAAGGGGATTATCCGCTGCGTGCGAGCGGGCCTCATGGGCTCCTCAAGGAAGGTATCACCGGATGCATCCGCTGGATTTGTTTTGCGCGACCAAATCGCAGCTATTTCGGTTTAAAGGATATTGGACAGGCCCTTCTCGTGAAACAAGCGGTCACAGACCTGCTTCTTGATTGCGAGATACTATTTGTGCCGACAGTACGATACAGGAACGGAGTGCCGATTTCGTCGCGGTTGCGACACTTCAATCGTTCTGAGCTGGACGAGCTTTCGTCTCTCTTCATGGCGCTGGACCACTTGAGAAAAGAGGCCGCGCGGGGAGTATCTTGCGCCAAAGACCTGATAGCGTCGGCAAATCCGCTGATCAAATTCCGACGGTTTGAACTGGAAAGTCTCCGAATTGTTGGCGCGGACAGCTTTGAAGATCAGGAGCAGCTCGAGCTTCCCTTTATAATCAGTGGAGTCGCCGTTGGTCACGGCCTCAGAGTGCCTGATAATGTCTATGTGCCGGATCAAGATACGCTTCTGGATGGTCCTGCAGATATATGGATCGATTTGCCCTAAAGGTGCGGGTCTGACTTCCATGTAAATTGCAGCTTGAAGCAATGGGCGATAGTTCGCGCGGGCTCTAACTAGGAGAGACGCTTGCTGTCGATCAGCTTGCAAATTGGCTCTGACTCATATGTGGAACCGCCGGCGCTGCAAGATCTTTCTCTGGTTGAACAAGGGATGACGGTGCGGTCATATGTTCGGCCTGTGAACGGGCGCCTGGCCGCTGGCCACGATGATATCCGCGGAAGCAATCGCCCAATCAATTTCTCGCGCTCGAAGCGCAGTGGGTCGGGCGGTCCTTGCTACCGGGAATGTCGTCGTTCCGGGTTCATCCAGATTTGCACCTTGCCTCCTTGGCAGCTTTCGTCTTCCGCCGGAGAGCTCTCAAGATTGGTTTTCAGCATTGCAGGCGGCGCCTGATAGATGCCGCCTGCGGGCCAGCAAGGCCTAAATGGTGCGCGCAATTTATGGTCGTGTCCCCGGTGGTGGTGTAGCTCGGTAGAGCAAAGCCGCCCGGACGCGCGCCTCCAATAGCGCCGTAGCGGGCGGGCGGCTTTGCGGTGGTCACCGGCAGTTCTCCGGTAGGATCGGGTTGCGACACGCCAACGCAACCGAGGAACCACCGATGACCGAAGACATGATGAACCTGCGCACGCTCGTAGAGAAGACCCCCGACGCCGATCTGCTGCGCGAGATGATCGGCTTTGCCGCCCAGCGCCTGATGGAGCTGGAAGTGGGAGGCCAGACCGGGGCGGCCTATGGCGAGAAGAATCCCGAACGCCTGGCCCAGCGCAACGGTTACCGAGACCGGATCTGGGAGACCCGTGCCGGCGCCGTCGAGCTGCGCATTCCCAAGCTGCGCAAGGGCTCCTACTTCCCGGGCTTCCTGGAGCCGCGACGCATGGCCGAGAAGGCGCTCACCGCCGTGGTGCAGGAAGCCTACGTGCAGGGCGTCTCGACCCGCTCGGTGGACGATCTGGTGCAGGCCATGGGCATGACCGGCATCTCCAAGAGCCAGGTCAGCCGGCTGTGCGGCGAGATCGACGACAAGGTGAAGGCCTTCCTCGCCCGTCCGATCGAGGGCGACTGGCCGTATTTGTGGATCGATGCCACCTACGTGAAGGTGCGCCAGAACGGGCGCATCGTGTCAGTGGCGGTGATTGTCGCGGTCGGCGTCAACAGCGACGGCCGGCGCGAAGTTCTCGGCATGGACGTCGGGCCCTCCGAAGCCGAGACGTTCTGGACCGCGTTCCTGCGCAAGCTCGCCCGCCGCGGCCTGCGCGGTGTCAAGCTGGTCGTCTCAGATGCCCACGAGGGCATCAAGGCCACTGTGGCCAAGGTGCTCAACGCCAGCTGGCAGCGCTGCCGCGTCCACTTCATGCGCAACGCACTGGCGCATGCCGGTAAGAGCGGCCGGCGTGTCGTCTCCGCCTTCATCGCCACCGCCTTTGCCCAGGACGATGCCGAGGCCGCGCGAACGCAGTGGCGCAAGGTCTCCGATCAGCTCCGTCCCAAGCTGCCCAAGCTTGCCGGATTCCTCGACGACGCCGAGACCGACGTGCTGGCCTACATGACGTTCCCGCCGCAGCACCGGACCAAGCTGCACTCCACGGATGAGATGGACAAGCGTTTTTTTCATGACCGAGATGACGATTGCAGAATCGCGTACGTCCATTCTTTTGTTCGGCTGCGCCGCGGGCCATTCTTCCGTCCCGGCCATCGATCTCGCAGCCGCCGCGCGCAGGGGCGGTCAAGGCTGGCCGCGTTTGCGGCCACCGCAAGGCTTGGCCTTGACCGGCCCGAGCACGGCGGCATGCTGGCGTGGAACGGGACTGCATTCCTGGCTGGCACTTGCCGTCAGGCGGGATTATCCTTGGTGGGCGGGCGACCTCGTGGCGAAGCGTGGCGCATCGGCTGCAAGCGCCACCAGGCTGCCCTATTTTGCCTTGCCGAGCTGAGGCGCCCGCGCGCCGGTTTTTGGCCGCCGTGGTTTCCATTGCGTCACCAAGCGCTCGTAGCTTTGCTCCGCCTGTGCGGCAATCAACATCTCGCGGTCGCGCAATGCCTTGATGTTGTAGGCATACGCTTGCCCACGCCGGCTGCCTTTCTGTTGCGGATGTCCGGCTTGAAGCTGCATCGCGCGGGTCTTGATGGCGACCAGTGCCGGGCGCGCCCACAGGTAATCCTCGCCCTTCGTCAACAAATGCCAGCAAAGCACGGTGAGCTTCCGGGCCACGGCCACCGCGGCGATCTGATGGCCGCGCCGGGCGCGGATGCGCACGAAAAACGCATGCAGCGGACCAGGCGCCTTGGCCGCTGCCCAGGCCGCCTCGACCAGCATGGCGCGCGCGTGACTGCGGCCGATCTTGCTGATGCGGCCGTGATGGGCGGCGCCCGGTCCGGACTGCCGTACCCGCGGGTTCAACGCGGTGATCCACCGCCAGCTACACCACGCCACGGGACACGATCTACCGCCTCGCTCGCGCCCCCGCACAAAGGTCTTACGACGCACACTTCGAACGGCTTGCGTCTGTCGCGGTGGACAAGATCAGTGGACGCTCTAGGCCGCCTTGGCAGCCTGCGGCTTTGACTTGGTGCCGGTCGCGCCGCGAGGGCCAACCGCACTGAGCGGCATGTCTCGATCGGTGCCGATCCGCTTTTCCACGCGATACCGACCGCTGGAGTCCTTGATGGCGTAGCGCTCGGTCGCTCGGTTGTCCCAGATTACAACGTCGCCCGCTTTCCATCTCCAGCTCACGCTATTTTCTCGTGCGGTGAGGTAGGATTGAAGCAGGTCGAACAGCTTCTGGCTGACATATTTTCCCAGGCCAACGAAGTTCTGCACTGAATGCCCGAGCACGAGCAAACGCTCGCCCGTTTCGGGATGGACACGAACAACCGGACTGGCGGTTTCGCAAATTGTTCCTGTGAAGACATCATTGAATTGCTGCGTGTGCGTGTTGATGGCGTGCCTAGTCGCTGTGCAATCATAGACGCTGCAGTGCACCGCCCACAGGTTGTCAGCCAGCATCCGCAGCGGCTCGGGGAGATCGAGATATGCGGCCGCAGGGCTGGACCAAACAATGTCATCGCCATCAGGAGGGATCACGACGCCGCGCAGTACCGAGATTTTCGGACATGCGTCACCGAATGCGACGTCCATGTGCACCTGACTGGCGTGATCGCTGTCGCGGCGCGATGCCATGTCCGGGGTCGATGAACGCTTTTTCGTACCCGATGTAAGCGAGCCCAGCCGGACGGCAAAGCGCTGTTGTTCGGCGTCATCGAGATGTCCCTGATCGCGGAAGAATATGACTTTGTGCTCGAGGAGCAACTGGCTAACGGCGCAGATGACCTCTTCGGACAAGTCGTCGGATAGCCTGATGTTCCTGATCTCGGCACCAAGCCGGGCCGAGGACTTGACGATGTCCGCTCGCGGAATGACATTATCCGTGGTCATCAGATTGCTCATGATCATGCTCTCACTATCGTGATCCCTAAACAAAGCTGCGCGATACTTGGTCGCGTGACTCATGGCGGAGGCGAAGGAAGGCCGTTTGGTGACGGGCCCTACTCGGCCACAACGCGCTCCAGCAGTTGCCACAAAGAGCCAAGCCGGGCGGTCGGCTATGCATCACGACCATCATGCAACCTGCTCTGTCGCGATCAGGGCCACTCTTGCCTCGGCTCCGATCGGACGGGGAAAATGCTCGACAACGCTCCCGGAATCGACCTGCAGCATAACGAATTACCTCGCTCCTACATCTCAATCATACGATCAATCGATGTCTAGTCCATGAAACGAAACCAGCTTTCTTTTCGACGATGAGAAATGTTCATTTTGTCCGCGAGCCAGGCTTCGAGATGTTCGGGCAAATGATTTCATGCACGTGCACAACGGGTACAATCGAGGCAATTAGGATGAAATCGACAACATGCGGCCTCACCAAATCGGCACCTTCGCGCACTCTGTGCCCTACCTTAAGTTTTGTTATTGGTCCACGATGATCTTAGCGTTGGGTTCTTGAGATATTCAATTGTTCAATGTGCGCGCCTGTTTCATCCGCCTGTCACGTAGGGAGCAGCTCGTGAAGCGAGAGATCGATGCCATCTGGCCGTTAGCAGTTCCCGCGGTGGTTTAACACGGGCTATATAACCCGTTTTGCGGGATGGCCTTCCCAAAATGCAAGACCGTCGTGATGCAACCTGAATTGTGATTTGCTTTGCTGAGATGAAAATTCATCATCGCGCCAACTCAAAAGGAGGATTGGAGTAAAGTACTACGGATTCCGGTCGATATCGCCCACAATTCCGAGATGATTTCGCCCAGCAGTCGCCCATCCATCCGAGAATGACGTCGCCCACCATTCCGGGATGTCGCCCGGGTGACGAGGCCTCTTCTGGCTGCCGTATGGTCAACCCTTTCGGCTTTGCGAAGGGGCCCTGGATGTCGACGGAGAGGCTGCCCGTGAGCAACGATACGTTACTTCGGGTGGTTCGAAGGCGCAGGTGTCTGCCTTTTGCTGCGCCGAGCGTGATCGGTATCGACGACTCGGCCTGGCGGCGCAATCAGCGGTACGGAACAATCATCTGCGACCTCGAGCGGCGACGACCGATCACTCTGTTACCCGACAGAGAGCCAGCCACTGCGCAGGCTTGGCTCGTGGGCCAGCGCAAATTGCTGTGGTCGCGCGCGACCGCGGTGGCGGCTACCGGAGCGCCGTCATTGAAACGCTCGGTGAAAATACGTCGACCGCACTTAACAGTAACGCAGCCGAAGCGGCGCGCCACGACTATCAGGCGAACCGGTCGCCCCGCCAGCGGCAGATCGGTGAGGCATCGCTGATATCGGCTATGAATCCGCCCAGAACTGGCTCTGCATCCGGGACAGAGACTCTTGTCGCTCGTGGGACGGACACGGTGATCACGGTCGTGGCGCCATCACAGAGGGCGCTCTCCACCTCAAACCCAGGAGGGATCAGGGCCGACGGTCGCAGGGCACGCTGCATCATGTTGCTTCCTTTGTGAAACCAACGCGAGCCGGCGCTTCAACTTCATCAAAAGTGATAGTGTGGAACGGCCCTTCGAACCGGCATCAAAAGTGCCTAACGTGGTCGCGTAGAGAGGCGCCCCAAAGAAAGGACCGTTCCATGGAGAAGATTATCACGGTGGGTTTGGATTGGCCAAGTCGATCTTTCAAGTTCACGGCATCGCCGAAAACGGGAAAGTCTGGGTCCGTCGCACATTGCGGCGATCCCAGGTTCTGCCCTTCTTTCGGAGCCTTCCAACTTGCTTGGTAGGCATGGAGGCCTGTGCGAGTGCCCATCACTGGGCGCGCGAGATTGCGGCACTGGGCCACTCTGTCCACATGATGCCGCCAGCCAACGTGAAGCCTTACGTCAAACGAAACAAGACCGACGTGGCGGATGCTGAAGCCATTTGTGAGGCGGTCACCCGCCCGACAATGCGATTCGTACCGGTGACGACTGCCGAACAACAAGCAGCCAGCATGATTTTGCGAACGCGAGAGATGCTGATGAGGCAGCGCAGCCAGACCGCAAATGCCCTGCGTGTTCATATGACCCAATTGGGCATTATCGCCCGAAAAGGCATGGCAAGCATCGCAAAACTCCTGGTGCTTCTCCGGGACGAAAAAAACAATACGGTCCCCGGCGTCCGCCGCTTTGCCCTGATCCAGTTCGCTGAACAGATCGAGCTGCTTACAACCCGCATAGAGAAGCTCGACAGAGAGATTTTGGCTGGCGTCAGACAGGACCCCGATGCCAGGCGCCTGATGAGCATTTCGGGCGTCGGCCCTCTCATCGCTGCTACCGTTCGGACGTCGATCTTGGATCCTCGCGATTTTGCGACTGCACGAGATTTTGCGGCTTGGACGGGCTAACACCGAGGGCCGCAGTCGAGCGGCGGGGAAGAAAGGCTCGGGGCGATATCAAAGCGTGGAAATCGGCACCTAGGGACGCTCTTGATCGTTGGTGCGACCTCCATCATCAAGCTGACTAAACGAGGCTTGAAAGTCCCGCTTTAGATTCGGACCATGCTGCAAAGACGGCCGGTCAAGGTCGTATCGGTGGCGCTCGCCGATAAATTGGATCATGTCCCGTGGCGTGGTGTAGCTGGCGGCGGGTCACCGCGTTCGCCGGCTGGAGCCGGGCTGGTCAGCTGGCGATAGCCGTGATGCTGACGCTCGGATCATCGCTCAACGGCGCGATGGTTTCCAGTGTCATGTAGCGGGCACGCTGCACGGCCCACTCATCGTTCTGTTCGAGCAGGATCGCGCCGATCAGGCGAACGATGGCATCTTCGTTGGGGAAGATGCCGACCACCTCGGTCCGCCGCTTGATCTCGCCGTTGAGGCGTTCGATCGGGTTGGTAACCGGTATGAGAGTTTCTCGGTGCCGATGTTCCGCTGCGATTTTCAAGATCGTAGCGTATGGTGCGACCATCGGGACAGAGGCACCGGGAGCACAAAGGTGCGGGCATGCATTCGATGAGCCGCGAGCTCGAGTTAGTAGCTGGCCGCCTCTGCGACTCGCCCGGTTGCGCTGAGAGCGCGAATCCGTAGTTGTCGTGTCGCCCGTAGCTCCCGTCATGTGGTCTGATTGGCAGGAGGTGCGAATGCGACGGGTGATTGGCATCGACATCCACCGAACTTTCGGGGAGGTGGTGATTTGGGAGGATGGCAGGCTCCGACATGCGGGCCGCATTGATATGACGCGGACTGCGTTGGAGGGATTTAGCATTACAGTTGCTTTTTTGATTTGAAGTGGGCGCGTTGAGCGGCAGCCTGGTGAGCTCTGCGCCAGAAGGACCATGCGATGATGTGTGCGGGTTGAATCCGCTTCCGCGCAAGTCTGATAGCAATGCGGCGGATTTCCTGGATTGACCAACGGATCAGTGGTGGGGTGGTTATGTTTTGGCTTTTGCCGGGGGGCGCCGTTTCGTTTTTTTGGGCGGTGGCGGATTAGCGCGATGTCGGATCGCGGCCATCATGGCGAAGGCGAGCATCACCAAGGACACATGACGGTGCCAGCCATGCCAGGATCTGCTCTCGTTGTGATCGAGCCCGAACTCGTTTTTCGCCGTTTCAAAGCTGTCCTCGATCGCCCATCGATGGCCTTCGACCGCGACCAGCGTTTCAATGGCTGTTCCCGCTGGGCACCAGGTGGTGAAGAAGGCGAGGTCATCATCGGCAATGCGACGACGGATCAGTAGACCGCGTGTCCACAAACCGTCATTTGCACTGTTGGACTGCTCGGCCTCGAGATCCGCCAATTCGAGATAACACCAATCGTGCAGCCGCGGTCCTTTGGTTCCGGCTCCCGCCGACAGGCGCTTCCAGTCGGATGAGCGCCGCGTCCGGGCGAGGTCTGCAGCCGTACCGGCGACCGGCGGTCGCTTGCCCCAGGATCGAAACACATGAGCGCTGCTGACCCCAAGCACGTAGCCTTTGCCTGCCCGACGTAGTTGCTGTTCGATGTTGCCAACACCGTAGACGGTATCACCGGCAACCCACTTGAATGGTACAGACCCGGCTATCGCGCGTGCGATCATTCTCGTCGCAAGCTTTGGTTTGGTCGCAAAGCCGACATCGGCAGGCACATATGTGGCTTCCAGACGATCTGGATCGTCGGTCCATTCCTTCGGAAGATACAACGCGCGATCGATGAACGCATGGCCATGACGCGAAACGTAGGCAGCGAAGACGCCGATCTGGCAGTTCGTGATCTTTCCTGCCGAACCAGTGTATTGCCGCGCCACTCCGCATGACGCTTTGCCCTGTTTGAGAAAACCGGTCTCGTCGATCACGAGCACCGCATCGTCATCCGCCAAATGCTCGATGACATAGTCGTGCACGATATCGCGCAGGGCATCAGCGTCCCAGTCTCCACGACCCAGAATCGCCTGCTGCCGCCATGGGCCGGGATCGCCAGCCGCCTCCGCGCGCATCCAACCGGTCTTGCGCTGCTCATCTCCGAGCAGACCTTCCAGGAACAGACCTGCATTCGTCGCAACACGCTCTTGCGTGAACAACGGACGTATCCGTTGCTTGATCTCTCGAAGCGACGCCGCCCACAACGCAAGCGTCGCCTCAACCGACGCGGCCCGCGCCCACGACATTCGAATCATGGTTGCCCATGGATTCAGAAGCCCGCAACAAAAGCAACTGTAATGTTAGGGTCTGTACCTAATTAGCGAGTTCTGATTCCCTCGTGCCAAGTTGATTCGGCACGGGGGACTTCGATGCGCAAAGGACTGTTCTGGCTCAACGACAAGCAGTGGGCTCAGATAGAGCCGCATCTGCCAACAAACCAGACCGGCCCGGCGCGCGAAGACGATCGACGCATTATCAGCGGTATCATTCACATGCTCCAGTGCGGCGCACGCTGGCGCGATTGCCCGTCCGACTATGGCCCTTACACGACGATCTACAATCGGTTCAATCGCTGGGCTAAGCGCGGACATTGGCAGGCGATCTTTGAAGCGCTCGCCCGCTGCGGCAAGGACCGAGTGGCTTTGTCGATCGACTCCACCTCGATCAAAGCGCATCGCTCGGCGAGCGGCGGAAAAGGGGGGAGTGTGAACAGGCGATCGGCCGCTCGCGCGGTGGGCGGACCACGAAAATCCACGCGCTGAGCGACCCTGATTGCAAACCTTGCGCATTTCATCTCACTCCGGGACAAGCCGCAGACATTGCCGCAGGGCCGGCCCTTTTGAAGCTCGCGCCGCCCATGTCTTCCCTCATTGGGGACAAAGGCTACGATGGCGACGGCTTTCGCGCCGAAATCGTCAATCGCGGCGCGAAACCCGTCATTCCAAACAAATCCAACCGGGTAACCCTCCACAGCTTCAGCAAGCGCCTCTATAAAGGGCGCAACGTTATCGAGCGCTGTTTCTGCCGGCTCAAGGATTTCAGGCGTGTTGCTACTCGCTACGACAAACTTGCCAGAAACTTCTTGGCCGCCGTCCACCTCGCCGCTCTCGGTGGGCATCTGAGACGACCAGCTTGACACCGCGCAGGCCGCGGCGGGCGAGCTTGCGCAGGAACGCCGTCCAGAACGTCTCGGCCTCGGAGGGCCCGACGTCCATGCCCAGAACCTCGCGCCGGCCGTCGCTGTTGACGCCAACCGCAACAATCACCGCCACTGACACGATGCGGCCATTCTGGCGCACCTTCACATAGGTGGCGTCGATCCACAAATACGGCCAGTCGCCCTCGATCGGACGGGCGAGGAAGGCCTTCACCTTGTCGTCGATCTCGCCGCACAGCCGGCTGACCTGGCTCTTGGAGATGCCAGTCATGCCCATGGCCTGCACCAGATCGTCCACCGAACGGGTCGAGACGCCCTGCACGTAGGCTTCCTGCACCACGGCGGTGAGCGCCTTCTCGGCGATGCGGCGCGGCTCCAGGAAGCCCGGGAAGTAGGAGCCCTTGCGCAGCTTTGGAATCCGCAGCTCGACCGCGCCGGCGCGGGTCTCCAGGCGGCTGGATAACTGCGGCAGAATGACTCGGAAGCTATTTTGAATGTGGCACGCGCGGCGGCGATGTGCTCGAAATAGCGCATGAGCATCGCGGCGCTGCGCGACGAAAATGAACAATTGAAAGCGCTTTTGGCGCAAACGCAGGCGGCCTTAAGCGAGCATCAGGGGGCGCTCGCGGCGTCGGAAGAAGCGCGGCGTCGGCTGGAGGTCATCCTCGGCGAATTGCGACGCGACAAGTTTGGCGCGAAGTCCGAGAAGCTGCGGCCAGATCAGTATCACTTACCGTTGGAAGACGTGGAGATCGCGCAAGGCATCCTGGACGCGGCGCAGGAGAGAGCCGAGGCTGTGATCAAGGGCCGATCGCGGAGCGTGCCGGATCAAGGTTCTCATCGCAATCGCGGCTGCTTGCCTGCCCATTTGCCGCGGGTGGAACGGATCATCGAGCCTGCGAGCACGCTCTGTCCGTGCGGTCCCGGTGCCATGACGAAGATCGGCGAGGACGTCAGCAAACGCCTCGACGTGATCCCGGCGCAATGGCGGGTGTTGGTCACGCGCCGCCCGAAATACGCCTGTCGCCATTGCTCGGGCCCTGTCGTGCAGGCGCACGCACCGGAGCACGTGGTGCTCAGCGGGCTGCCGGCCGAAGCGGCGATTGCGCACGTGATCGTCTCCAAGTTTGGCGACCATACGCCGTTTTACCGCCAAGCCGAGATCTATGCGCGTCAGGGCATCCGACTTGATCGGGCGACACTGGGCAACTGGTCCGGCCGCGGCTGCTTCCATCTTTAGCCTATCGCGGACCACATGCGCCAGCGCCTAGCCATGGCGGATCGTCTGTTCATGGACGAAACCACGGCGCCGGTGCTCGATGCCGGGCGAGGCCACACGAAGAACGGGTACTTCTGGGCGATCGTCTCCGACGACCGCGGCCACAGCGGCCCAAGTCCGCCGATCGTGCTGTTCCGATATGCCCCCGGTCGCAGCGGTGCCTTTGCGGAGCAGTTCCTGGATGGCTTTTGCGGACACTTCCTGCAATGCGACGCCTATGACGGTTATGACCGGCTGACCGAAGTCGCTCGACCGCAAGGGCCGTGGACGCTCGTGCATTGCTGGAGCCATTTGCGCCGACGCTTCGTCAAATTGGCCCGTAACAGCAAATCGCCGATCGCCGAGGCCGCCGTTCGGCACATCGCACAGCTTTACGCCATCGAAGCCATGGTGCGCGGCTCATCGCCGGACATCCGGCTGGCTGCGCGCAGGGAGCACTCGCTGCCCATAATCGCCGCGTTAAAGACTTGGTTCGAGAAACAGCTGTCGATGATCTCCAGCGGTTCGACGCTCGCCGAGGACATCCGCTACGCGCTCAATCACTGGCAGGGGCAGACCCGCTTCCTCGAAGACGGGCGCCTCGAGCTCGACACGAACCCGGTCGAGAACGCCATCCGGCCAGTCTGCCTGGCCAGAAAAAATGCTCTCTTCGCCGGGCATGAGGTCGGGGCTGAAAATTTGGCCTTGCTTGCGTCGCTCGTCGCCACCTGCAAGCTCAACGACATCAACCCGGCCGCCTACATCGCCGAAACACTCGAGGCCATCATCGACGGCCATCCGCATAGCAGAATCGAAGACGCCGCGCGGCACGTTTTTGACTAACGATCGTGTGCGATTTCATCCAAGGAGGAAAAATCATGATCTGCGTCGGTCTCGATGTTCCCTGAAGTCCGTTGCCACATGTGCGGTGGACGAGACCGGAAACGACGGGGCGGACGCGCGATCGATTGTGCAGTACCTCGAACAATCGCCTGGTCAACTTGACCGGATGGGCCTGGAGGCAGGATTGACCTCAAAAGGGGCTGACTGCAAGCCTAATCGAACTGGCGCTGCCGGCCATCAGTTTGGGAACTCGCTAGCTTAAGGCGGCACTATGGCATGCAGGTGGAGACCGACCGGAACGATGCCCGCGGGATCGCGCAGGTGGTGAGAACGGGAATCGGTCAAGCCTGTTCACCTCAAACGCATCGGCAGCCAAAGCGCGCGGACGCGCTGCTCGCACTCCGTCGCTGCCGCGCATCAAGTCCTCGAGGACTTCTGCGTCCGCTCGGTCTCAAAGCCTGCATCGTCTCGCGGACTTTGTTCGCTCGTCAGTTGGTCAGCATGACTTATGCGGCACGCGCCCCTGCGCACTGAATCTCCCATCTGTTCCGAAGACCTTGCTCGCCTCATCTTTCCATCCGTTAGACCTGAGGCCGGCAAACTGGAGCATTTTTGGCTAGTGTCCTGAACCAGAAGTTCGCGACATTGGGTTGTGTTTTGCCGGGGCATTGTATCGGCAGAAGCGTTCGATGGAAGCAAGGATGTCATCGGCGAACTTAGTCCATCGGAACGGTTTTGGATCGGCGTTGTGTCGGTCGATGAACGAAGTGATGTCAGCCATGAGAGCGGCGACGCTGCGATAGATGCCGCGCCTGATCTTCTTGTCGGTGAGGAGCGCGAAGAAGCGCTCGACCTGGTTGAGCCATGACGAACTCGTCGGGGTCAGATGCACGTGCCAGCGCGGCCGTTTAGCCAGCCATTTTCGGATCAAGGGGGTCTTGTGCGTGGCGTAGTTGTCCATGACGAGATGGACGTCGAGTTCACGCGGCACGACAGCCTCGATCTCGTCGAGGAACTTGCGGTACTCAGCAGCACGGTGGCGTCCGTAGCACTTGCCGATGATCCGTCCGCTCGCAATGTCGAGGGCGGCGAACAGCGATGTGGTGCCGTGCCTCGTATAGTCATGGCTTCTTCGGGCCGGCTGGCCGGGACGCATCGGCAGCATCGGCTGACTGCGGTCCAGCGCCTGGATTGCGATTCCTCATCCACACATAGAATAATGGCGTGCTCGGGTGGCGAGACGTAGAGGCCCACAACGTCGCGCACTTTGGCCACGAAGTTTGGATCGGTCGAGAGCTTGAACGTCTCCATCCGGTGCGGCTGGAGCCCGAAGGCCCGCCAGATGCGTTGCACCGTCGATACCGACAGGCCGCTGGCCTTCGCCATGTCGCGGGAACTCCAATGGGTGGCGTTCTCGGGGCGACTCTCCAACTCCTCACGATCACGGCTTCGATGCGGGCATCGTCAACCGTACGTGGCGCCCCGGAGCGCGGCTCGTCATGCAGCCCGTCCACGCGCCGCTCCACAAAACGCCGCCGCCACTTGCCTACCGTCGATCGGTCCAGGGCCAGCTTGGCCGCCACTTCCTTTGTTCTGACCGCCTTCCGCGCAGGTCAGCACGATCCGGGCTTTCAGAGCCAGCCCCTGCGCCGTCTTCCGCCGCATCGTCAGCGACCTCAGTTCGGCACGCTCTTCACCGCTCAATGTCAGGGAGGCAAGTTGCTGAACCGCCATCAGATCCTCCGTCGCTGCTGCTGCCTCAATCCTTGGCACGGCGACGCAAATCTAATGCGAATCTACGATTGCGAAATTGTGAGTCAGGACACTAGAGAGTGTTCTGCACCGAGTCCCGGATGTCAGGAGCGAAGAACGAGAAGGGGCTCGAATTTTTCAAGTTTGCAGTCCATTCAAGCGCGCCGCGCATGGGCGGCGGTTCCGGCGGCCTTCGTCTGGCGATCCGGGTCAACAAGAGCTTCAACTCTAAGGGGGTAGCGAGATGGGCAGGATGAATCTGACTCGGAACGACCGAACAGCAGCAGATTGACGCCGGTCTCGAGCCAGACATCGCCTGCGGCGAGTGCCACACCTGTGCCTTGTATAGCATTGGCACGCTGTCGAAGTCGAAGGAGGCGAGCGTCTTGCCCGCGGGCAGATGCGCCTCGGCCACGTGCCGCTCGATCCGACGGCGGGCGCGGTCAACCACTTCGTACTCAGCAAGCGCAGCAAGGAAGCGCGCGGCGGGCCAACATTCCTTGTCCGACTGCGCGGCAAGCGTCGGCCAGATCGCCTTGACGCTGGGCAGGCGTAACTGGCTATGATGATCTGCCGCCCACTGGAACCGGTTATACTATCACTATGCCGATCAACAGCCGGCGCCATTGACGCCTGCGCCACCTAACACTGTTAGCGGCACCACTTAAATGGATTTAAGAAAAACAGGTGCGCGTCCCCGGGGCCCGACAACGTCGCGCGCTGCCAAATCGCGTTCGCTTCTTCTTACACGGCTCAAGTGGGCGGCAGACGTCTGGTGCTAGCACAGCAACATAGTCGCCCCGTACCGGCAGCAGCTCGCCTTTGGACATCTAAAATATGTCGCTTGTGAGCTGTTCTTAGTACTGCAGAGGGCTCAGTTGCTCGATCTCTATCGCGCTGGAGCTCGACACCTATTCGCAGGAAGCAAATGTCTTGTGCGAGGAGACCTATCGACCCGGTCCTTCTGCGCAATCGGCTACCCACACATTGGCTCGGTACACCTACCGCCTTGTCAACTACCAGCCTTGGCAATTGATTGCGACGATTGACACTGGCACTGCATGAGCGCCCTCGTGTGTTCGAGATCGAACATAAATCTGATCACGTTACACCTGGCCGGTGCGTTGTCTCATGGCCGTATAGTCATGAAACGCGGTCACTATCTTCTTGATGTACCATCTTGTGCTCGCCGATCGCTCCCATGCGCGAACGCCTCACGAACCGGACTAGACATGATTGCTTGCGAGGCCTGCTTTGAGACGACTGTGATCTTTCGAAGGAGAGGGCTTTCTCGAGCAGAATGCTGCAATGAATGAATTCTTCAGGGCGTCTAATGGTGCGTGAGGTGAGGCGTTTCCCTTTGCAGGAGGCCGCCACGCTTCCGCGGAAATTTATGGAGCGAGTTCCAAGCGGCCCTCGAGTGCTTCGCCTGACCACGGAAAGCCGACGGAATGCCCGTGCTCAATCGCGCCGGCGCGATCCGGGGTTCAATTCAGATGGGCTCGATTTGCATCCGGAGCGGGGCCGGGTTGCGGCATGACCCATCTAGCTGACAAACGTCCTATCGCAATGCGTGCGGTGCTCCCGTTCGTTTTCCGCCAATGGCTGCTCCAGCCCTACCGCGCCGCCCTCGTGCTGGTTGGGTTCCTTGGCGCAACGGCGGCCGACCTGTTCATGCCGGTTTACTCCGGCCAGCTTGTGGATGCATTGACGTCAGGCCCTTACAACGAGGCCGCACGACGTGCGGCCCTGGCTGCCTTCGGCGGCATCGTCGTGCTCGGCCTGTTCTCGATGATCTTGCGCCTCGTAGGTTTGGGGGCAATCGTTACATTCACACTCAAGACGATGTCAGATGTGGCACGCGAGGCGTTCATACGTGTCCAGCGGTTCTCAACCGATTGGCACGCTAACTCTTTTGCCGGATCGAGCGTGCGGAAGATCACGCG
Organism: Bradyrhizobium sp. CW1; assembly: GCF_023100665.1. Lineage (NCBI taxonomy): Bacteria > Pseudomonadati > Pseudomonadota > Alphaproteobacteria > Hyphomicrobiales > Nitrobacteraceae > Bradyrhizobium > Bradyrhizobium sp. CW1. Next base: position 6,891,540 of record NZ_CP064684.1, on the reverse strand, counting down.
CGGCATGTGGGCCCTCGACTTGCTCAACACTACCATCCTCATGTCCTTGTTGCCGTCTCTGACGGTACTGGTCGGTTCGATGATCCTGCTCTGGCTGCATTGGTCTGCGCTGGGGGGCGTGATCGCGATTGGTACGGCTCTCTATGTCGCGGTGACGATGACATTTTCGATCCGCTATATCGCGCCTGCCGCGCGCGTCTCCAACGCCTGGGACACCAAGATCGGCGGCACGCTGGCCGATGCCCTAACTTGCAACGCGGTGGTAAAATCTTTCGGCGCGGAAGCGCGCGAGGATGTTCGGTTCGCCCGGATCATCAACCGTTGGCGCGTGCGGCTCCGACGAACCTGGCTGTGCTACAACTACGCCGCCATGTCTCAGTACTCGCTGCTGTTGTGCCTGCGGGTGTCTGTGATCGGCGGGGCGCTGCTGCTGTGGACGGCGGGCCGCGCCTCGCCGGGCGACGTCACCTATGTGCTGACCAGTTACTACGTTATTCACGCGTATTTGCGCGAGGTCGGCATATACATCAACAATCTCCAGCGCTCGGTCGACGACATGGAGGAATTGGTCGCAATCTATGACGAGCCGATCGGGATTGGCGATGTGCCAGATGCAAGGCCGATCGCCATTAATGGCGGTGAGATCGTATTCGACAATGTCAGTTTCCGGTATGGCGGCGAGGGGGTGCCGCTCTATGATAAGCTATCAGTTGAGATAAGCGCCGGCGAGCGGGTTGGTTTGGTCGGCCGCTCCGGCTCCGGCAAAACGACCTTCGTCAAGCTCATTCAGCGGCTTTATGACGTCTCGGGCGGCCGCATTCTGGTCGATGGTCAGGACATTGCGCTGGCCACGCAGCACTCGCTCCGCAGCCAGGTAGCGGTCGTGCAGCAGGAGCCGATCCTGTTCCATCGCTCACTTGCCGAGAACATCGCCTATGGCAGGCCCGGAGCCGGCATGGAAGCGGTCGAGCGGGCGGCGCGGCTTGCGAATGCGCACGAGTTCATCCTCCGGCTGCGCAGGGGCTACAGCACGCTGGTCGGTGAGCGTGGCGTCAAGCTCTCAGGCGGTGAGCGGCAGCGCGTTGCGCTGGCGCGCGCGTTTCTTGCGAATGCGCCGGTGCTCATCCTGGATGAGGCAACTTCAAGTCTCGACTCAGAATCGGAGGCCCTCATCCAAGAAGCGATGGAGCGGCTGATGAAGGGCCGCACCGCGATTGTGATCGCACATCGCCTGTCGACGGTGCGCAGCCTCGACCGCATCCTAGTGTTTGATGGCGGCGTCATCGCCGAACAGGGCACGCATGTTGCTTTGACTAGGCGGTCCGGCGGTATCTATCGGCTGCTGTTGGAGAGCCAAGCGACTGAGTTCGGAACTCTACAGCAGGTTAGCGAATAGGGATGGCAGGTAGACTTCATCTTTGAGCCGCGAAAGAATTGAATGTTCAGCAAAGGGAGGCGCACAACCAGGAGAAACTCAACCCGGCTGAAGCTCAAACATAATCGCGACGTTGACAGGGATGCAGATCGCGAACAGCGCCAGGCACTCGCGGGGGCAGTCGTCGACCACGGTGAGCATACGGAAGTGGCGACCATCGGTGAGCTGATCCGATAGGAAGTCGAGCACTAGGTCGTTCGGCGCCATCGGACGCGGCGGGCTATTCCGGTCTCGAGGACGAGGTCGACAGCCACTGGAAGGAGCTTGGGGACGGCAGCGCTTTAGGGCCTGCGCGCAGTTGGCACCGAGGCGAATTCAGGTGCCGACTGTGGTAGTACGAACAGCGACGTCATTGCGGCCCTGCGACTCGGAGCAGGCGATTCGATCAACCAAACCGGCCAGCAAATGGTTCGCCGCAATCTCAACATCCGACCAACATTGATGATTCATCCGTGTTTTCGGGTGCGGGTGATCGTCAATCGTGACCTGGTGCTCGGGCTTTACAGCGGATGAGAATGGCAAAAGCTTAAACTCGGTGCAATCGACGACGAGTAGCCCGTCAAGGTCACGCACGAACTTCCCGCCGGCATCCACCGGGGTCTCATCGCCTGCGCCGGAATCCTGGCGCGGGAGACGGGACAGCCCATCACGGATCTCGCGAGAGTGATCGCCCCCATGCTGGCTCGGTTCATCGCAGCAGGCAGAACTTTCCGAAAAGCGCGACGAGTGCCTCAGCGTCCGAGCGGAGGTGAAGGATAGCGCTCGGAGAGCATTTCTAGGAAGGCGGCGGCACACCGAGCCGGCGCGGGTTGGACGCACACCCCCGCTATGATGTTTGAAAACGGCAACGCCAAAATGGTGCTCGCGCTCACCAATTCTACGGCTGATGCTCGATTGTTGCGAATTCAGCAAAGCGGCGGCCTGACGGAGGCTACCGCAATCGGCCGCAGCAACGGCGAGTCTCAGGTGTTTCAGTTCGATTGCCTTGTTGGCATGAAGGGAGGTTCTTATCGAGGTGGTTTGTGCATCGTAAGTCTCAAACCAGATAGCTTTACGCTCAAAATGTGCAGCCATGCCCTTATTGTACTTACTTCCAGATCAGGCGGCCGCTCGGATGAGTGCAGCGCAGAGCACAGGACCTGAGATGTGTCCCGCTTTGCGGCTGCGATTCAGGGCATTGGGCGAGACCTCCAGGTATCCAGCAAGGGCTTTGGTGTTTCCGAGAGGACGAGCTTTCCCCATCGGGCGGAGGGCCACCTGGCCCGGCGAAGAATGCGCTCCAGCCGGGCATCGAGGACAGTGACGATTTCGGTCAATTCAATGAAAACGCCGAGCTCAAGCATGCCGGCAAACACTCGTAAGTTGCCGCAGCAAGTCCGCCGCTCGCCTTCGCCGCATCCGACGGAGCATCGAGGGCGAACGGGCTGCTCTCCAAATCCGATCGCTTCGTGGTTCTCTCAGCATGATTGGCCCGGTCGAAGGCAGAAGCAGGACGCGACCCTGAACACGCCCATCGATTGAGCGGTTCAGTAGATGAACTGGCCGAAGGACATCAAACTCGTCGACCTCCATGTCGCCGCTGATCTCGACATCCCGGTCCAAGCGCTGTCTGGAAACATGATACCTCAGTCGATGCTTATCCGAGAGATCATCGAGGAACTCGCCATAGTACTCTGGGGTGATGAGCTGCATCATGCTTACCTCTCCGGTTTGTTTTGTGAAACAAAGCAGAGAGGTAGAGGCGAGCGCATCCTGTGCAGTCACTCAGGTGTCTACGAAGAGGAGGCGCTCTATGTGAGCTGCTGCCGGTTTGATGGACACCGAGATTGGGTGTTTTATCGAGCCAGAGGTGGGTCATGCAGAGACGGAAGTTCAGTCGAGAGTTCAAGATCGAGGCGGTCAAGCTCGTCAGGGAGCGCGGGGTATCTGTGGCGCAAGCTGGCCGAGACCTGGGCGTTCATGAGAACGTGCTGCGCAAATGGGTGAAGGAGTTCGGCTTCGACGCTGCGCAGTCGTTCCCCGGCCACGGGCAACTGAAGCCTGAGCAATTGGAGATCGAGCGGCTGCGGCGCGAGGTCAACAAGCTGAAGGCGGAGCGGGATATCCTAAAAAACTGTCCAGGGCCGTTGCGCGCCTGTGCGGGGTAGAAACAGCACTGTGTTATCCTCTGCGGCTGGGAGGGTAGCGGCCGTCAGCTTATTGGAGGCACTGTCCCCGTTAAAAAACGTGGTCCATGGGTGCATGCGGACTTGAGAGTGGTGACGCCGCTTCGGCTGCGATCCCGAATAGGAAGATGACGATTGGCATAACCCAGACCCTTCCGCTCATGAGTGAATGGAGGATTTGCGATGCCCCAGAGGACGACCGGTGACCGGCCGGAATTGAAGCCAGTCAACGTCAGCGCGGCCGCCATCGACATCGGATCAAAGATGCACATGGCTGCGGTGAACCCGGACTGCACTGACATTCCCGTGCGCGCGTTCGGCACATTTACACAAGATCTCCATGATCTGGCGGATTGGTTTAGCGCATGCGGCGTGACCAGTGTCGCGATGGAATCCACCGGGGTCTATTGGATCCCAGCCTATGAAATCCTGGAGCAGCGTGGATTTGAGGTTATTCTGGTCAACGCCCGGTACGCCAAGAACGTGCCCGGACGCAAGACCGACGTCAGCGATGCCGCGTGGTTACGGCAGCTTCATTCCTATGGACTGCTACGAGGCAGCTTCCGACCCGATGCCGAGATCGCAACACTGCGGGCCTATTTGCGGCAGCGCGAGCGGCTTGTGGAATATGCCGCCGCCCATATCCAGCATATGCAAAAGGCCTTGATGGAGATGAACCTGCAGCTCCATCATGTCGTCTCGGACATCACGGGCGCCACTGGCATGCGGATTATCCGGGCCATTGTTGCAGGCGAGCGCAATCCTGATGTTTTGGCAACCTATCGGGACGTGCGATGCCATTCATCCACCGAGACCATTCGCGCGGCACTGGTAGGCAACGACCGGCACGAACATGTCTTCGCCCTGAGCCAATCGCTAGAACTCTACGACGTCTACCAGGCGAAGATGCTGGACTGTGACCGCAAGCTCGAAGTCCTGATCGCCGCGCTAGGAAATAAAGGGGCAAAGCCGGTCGGGAAGCTATCCAAGCCGCGCATCAAGACCAAACAGATCAACACGCCCACCTTTGACGTCAGGACCGCGCTGCACGGCGTGCTCGGCGTCGATCTGACTGAGATCCATGGACTGGGTCCGTCGCTCGCATTGAAGCTTATCGGCGAGTGCGGCACGGATTTGAGGGCATGGCCGAGCGCCAAGCACTTCACGTCCTGGCTCTGCCTTGCACCGGGCAACAAAATCTCCGGCGGCAAAGTGCTTTCTTCGCGCACCCGGAGATCTTCCAGCCGGGCTGCCGCACTGTTGCGGTTGGCGGCCACCACGGTGGGGCGAAGCGATACGGCGCTCGGAGCATTCTATCGCCGCCTGTCCTTACGTGCGGGTAAGTCAAAGGCGGTGACAGCGACCGCCCGCAAGATTGCGGTTCTATTTTACAACACCCTCCGGCACGGCATGAGCTACAGGGATCCAGGTGCCAACCAATATGAGCAACAATATCGCAGCCGCGTTCTCGCCAACCTTCAGCGCCGGGCCAAATCTCTGGGCTTCGTGTTGCAGGCCATTCCGACGGACGCCAATCCGGCTGTTTCTTAGGAAGGCCGCTGCCTACTTCGCGAAGGAAGCGACATGAAGTTCGGCTTCATCGCGAAGCACCGGGGCATCTGGCCGGTGGCATGGCTATGCGAAGCGATGGGCGTGTCGCGGTCGGGCTTTCATGCCTGGCTGAACCGATCGCCCAGCGCCAGATCCCGGAGCGACGAGACCGTAGGCCAGCAGGTCAAGGTCAGCTTCCTTGCCAGTGACCGGACTTACGGCGCGCGGCGCGTCTGGCGAGACCTTCTGGCGGACGGCGTCGAATGCGGCCTGCACCGGGTCGAACGGCTGATGCGCCGTAAGCGCGAATTTCCCTGCACCTTTTGCTTTTGAGTGCTCTGATGCATGAGGTGTCCACCAAGATAGGTGGACACCTTGTGATGGCAGACGATGATCAGAAACTGCGGGTCAGGCTTGTTGGTCGGAACGGTCGCCGGCGCTACGAGGCGGCATCGAAGGAGCGTCTTGTCGCGAGTTGTCTTGAGCCTGGCGTTTCGGTATCGAGACTTGCGCTCGAACACGGGGTCAACGCGAACCTGCTTCGGAAATGGATCAAGAAGCACACCGCGACCAGGTCTCTCCCGCGGTCTTCCCCATCGGCGTTCATCCCGGTTCAACTTGAGGGGGCTTCCGATCGCGCCCTGTCGCGGGGGAGCAGCGTGGCGATGGTGGGTTTGCCGGCGGCTTGCGATGAAGTGCGCGGGTCGGAACCCAAGGGGACTACAGCTTTTTGTTCTCCGGCCAAAGTGAGCGCGTCGCTGCCGAACGGCGTGAAGGTCGCGCTGGAATGCGGCGATGTGGATGCATTGACGGCAATCATCGGAGCCCTGGGCCATGTCCGACGATCAGAAGGCGTGTCCTTGCTGCCGTGGCCAGATGCATCGCATGGGCGAGACTGTCACCGAGCAACTTCATATCGAGGTGAAGGCGAAGGTTTTACAGAATGTGCGCTTCAAATATGGGTGCCGCCATTGCGATCGCACCGGGATCAATGCCCCTGTCGTGACCGCGCCGATGCCGACGCAGCCCTTGCCGGGCAGCGTTGCCACGGCCTCAACGCTGGCGTTCGCGCTGGTTCACAAATATGTCGATGGCACGCCGCTCTACCGTCTGGCGCAGGCCTTCGAACGCGCAGGTGTTCCTGTCAGCCGCGGCGCTTTGGGTCACTGGGTGATCGACTCGAGCGAGAAGCATCTGCATCGCATCTCAGACGCCCTGAAGCTGCGGCTCAGACTGCAACCTCTCATCCATGGCGACGAGACGACGGTTCAGGTCCTCAAGGAGAAGGACAAAAAAGCCACCAGCACATCGTACATGTGGGCTTATCGCAGCGGCCAGGGCAGTCACGAGCCCATCGTTCTTCTGGATTATCAGCCGGGCCGCGGCCAGATCCACCCGCAGGCCTTCCTCGGCGATTACCGTGGCATCGTGATGAGTGACGGCTATACCGCATGGCGCACGCTGGAAGGGGCCACCCACATTGGATGCATGGCCCACTCCCGACGGCGCTTTGTCGATGCCCTCAAGGCGAGGAAGAAGGGCGGCGGTCCGCCCGAGCAGGCGCTGCGGTTCTTCGAACAGCTTTACCGGGTTGAAAGGCAGGCGCGGGACGAAAAACCAGACCGAGGCGAAACGCCAGATCAATGCATTCGCCGCTTCCGCCAGCAACACAGCATTCCCGTCCTGAACGCCCTCAAGGAATGGCTCGATCAAATCGCCCCGAAGGTCTTGCCCGACAGCAAGCTTGGCGATGCTGTATCCTACACTCTGAACCAATGGGAATATCTGACGCGCTACACGCAAGATGGCAGGATGCCAATCGACAACAATCTCCTGGAGCGCGATATCAGAATCTTTGCCACTGGCAGAAAGAGCTGGCTGTTCAGCGACACCGTCGAGGGAGCCAGGGCCAGTGCCGTCGTCTACAGTCTGATGCTGACCTGCCGCGCCTCACGCGTCGAGCCGTTAGCCTGGTTGCGCCACGTCCTCACCGAATTGCCTCAGCGCGCGGGCGACGCCGATATTACCGACCTGCTGCCCTTCAACTTCCCCAAAACCGCCGCTGCCTGAACGGGTCAGATGCCGCCCTCGATACGAAGGCCATCCGTCAAAAGCGCGGGCGTCACCGTGCGGAGAAAATCGCGCTTACGATGCGCCTGCAGGCCTGCGGGCGCGGCCACGACGCCGGCGTCTGCCGAAGGACGCAGGCCATCGCCAGATTGTGAACGTGGCGTCGAACCTTCTGGATCGGCAGTTCGAGGCCGAGCGCCCGAACCAGAAGTGGATCGCCGACTTCACCTACATCTGGACGGCTGAGGGCTGGCTCTATGTGTCGGCGGTGATCGACCTGTTCTCGCGCCGGGTGGTCGGCTGGTCGATGAGCGCCAGCATGACCGCCCAGTTGGTTGCGGACGCCCTGTTGATGGCGGTCTGGCGGCGGGGCAAGCCGGATGCCCTGATACATCACTCCGATCGCGGCAGACGGGGCGGATTCAAACGGTCGTCGCAACACCAGTTACTTTCACTCATGACAGCAGATCGTCGAGCGCCTCCGCTGGCGTTTTTCAGCCTAGTGTCTTTCTCGGTCGAGCATTGAGGGCCGCTGCCACAGCGGATATCTCCTCGGCGCTGTGGATGCTCAGGTCTGTGCCTTTCGGGAAGTACTGCCGCAGCAACCCGTTTGTGTTCTCGTTAGTGCCGCGCTGCCAAGGGCTTTGCGGGTCGCAGAAGTAGACCTGGATACCCGCATCGATCTTGAGACGATCGTGCTGAGCCATTTCGGCCCCCTGATCCCAGGTTAGCGAGCGACGGAGCTCTTCAGGTAAGGTGATGACGGTGCGCGTGATCGCGTGGCGCACGGCTTCAGCCCCGTGTCCCGCGAGCGCAGGTCCGTTCTTCACGCGCGGAGCTTGGCCATGTCCCGCCAACCGGGGAAGGTGCAATAGCATCGTGAAGCGCGTCGTGCGCTCGACCAGCGTGCCGATTGCCGAGCTGCCAACGCCGAGGATGAGGTCTCCCTCCCAATGCCCCGGCACTGCTCGATCGGCAGCTTCAGCAGGACGTTCGCTGATCATGATCTCCGGGGTGACAAGCCCTTGCCTCGCCTGCGTACGCGCGCTCTGGGCATCCGTAATACACGCCCTGTTCGCAAGCAGGCCGTCAGCTCGCGGTGCAGCGTATAGCGCGACAATCTGGATGGGAAGCGCGCGACAATCAGGATGGCGAGTCGGTGTCGCGGCGAGGTGATGATTGCCGCGATGATTGTCGCGCGCAAGAGTTTTGTTCGCTCTGATTGTCGCGGAGCGTCAATCAGCGAGTGTTTTTGGTGTCGCGTGCGAGGATGGTCGCCCTGGACCACGCTTCCGCTCGAGCGCGGTGCGCCTGCGATAGCTTTCGACGTTCATCTCGACGATGGTGGCGTGGTGAACGAGGCGATCGATGGCGGCGAGCGTCATAGCAGGATCCGGGAAGACCCTGTTCCACTCTCCAAAGGGCTGATTGGCGGTGATCAGCATGGAACGCCGCTCGTAGCGAGCGCTGATGAGCTCGAACAGCACGCTGGTCTCGGCCTGGTCCTTGGTGACGTAGGCAAGATCATCGCAGATCAGGAGGTCGAAGCGGTCGAGGCGGTTAATGGCGGCCTCGAGATTGAGCTCGCGCCGCGCCACCTGGAGCTTCTGGACGAGATCGGTGGTGCGGGTGAAGAGGACGCGCCATCCGTTCTCGATAAGGGCCAGGCCGATGGCTGCCGCCAAGTGACTCTTGCCGCCGCCGGGCGGGCCGAACAGCAGCAGATTGGCGCCCTTGCCGAGCCAACCATCGCCGGCGGCGAGCGCGGTCACCTGTGCCTTGGAGATCATCGGCACAGCCTCGAAGTCGAAGTTGTCGAAGGTCTTTCCAGCGGGCAGCCGCGCCTCGACGAGATGGCGCTCGACGCGGCGGCGGCCGCGTTCGGCGATCTCGTGCTCGGCAATGGTGGCGAGGAAGCGGGCCGCCGGCCAGCCTTCCTTGTCGGACTGCTCGGCAAATTGCGGCCACAGCACCTTGATGCTGGCAGCCGCAACTCGTTGAGCAATAGATTGAGGCGCGCGGTGTCAATGGTGTTGGCCGTGCTCATGCGGCACCTCCGATCTCGCCGGCACCGATGAGGCACTCATAGGTGGCGAGCGGTGCGAGCTGCACCACGACGTGCGGCACGCAGGCCGGATCGGGAGAGAAGTAAGCGCGCAGCCGGTTGAGGTCGGGCAGTCGGCCGGCATCAAGCTCGGTCGCGAGCTGATCGGCGAGTTCGGCCTCGCAGCCGCGCTCATGGGCCAGTGCGAGCAGATCGACCATGATCCGGCAGGCTTTCCTGTCCGGCAGCCGTTCGCGCAAGCAATCGAAGGTTCGGCGATAGGCATCGCGCGGGAACAGCCGATCACGGTAGACGAGATTGAGCAGCTCCATTGGCTTGCGCCGCAAGGAATGGATCACGTGCCGATAATCGACGACCTGGTCGTGCTTGCCGTTGGAATGCGGCCGCCCACGCGGCAGGGTGACGAGATGGGTGCCGCCGACGAACACGTCGAGACGATCGTCGTAAAGGCGCACCCGCAGTTGGTGCCCGATCAAACGCGACGGCACGGTGTAGAACACCTTGCGCAAGGTGAAGCCGCCGCTTGACGTCACGCGGACAATCACCTCCTCGTAGTCCGAGGTGCGGCGATCTGGCAACGCCTGCAGGGTGGCGCGCTCGTGGTCGATCCGCTTGGAGTTGCGGGCATTACGGCGGCTGACGATCTCGTCGATGAAGCCGCGATAGGCGGCGAGATCATCGAAGTCGGCAGTGCCGCGCAACAGCAGCGCATCGGCGATCGTGCGCTTGAGATGGCCATGCGAGCTTTCGATCGCCCCGTTCTCGTGGGCGATGCCGCGATTGTTGCGGGAAGGCCGCATGCCGTAGTGGGCGCAGAGGTCCTCGTACCGCCTGGTCAGATCGTCCCTCGCATTGCGATCGAGATTGCAGAAGGCGGCCGACAGGCTGTCGGTCCGATGCTCCCGCGGTGCCCCACCGAGCGACCACAGGGCATTCTGCAGCCCTTCGGCCAATGCGACGAAGCTCTCGCCACCGAGCACGACATGGGCGTGTTCAAACCCGCAATAGGCCAACCGGAAGTGATACAGGCGATGATCGAGCGGCACGCCAGCGATGGCGACCCCAAGCTCGCCCATATCGGTGAAGTCGGACAGGCCGACCTGGCCCACTTCGTGGGTCTGGCGGAAGATGACCTCCTGCTCCTCGCCGTGGATCGCCCGCCAGGGGCGGATCCGGCGCTCGAGCGTGCGGCGGATTCCAGCCCCCAGCTCAGGATGGCGTCGGAGCATCTCCTCGAAGATGGCCACGGGCCGCACGCCGGGAGCCGCCTTCAGCATCGGCACGACCTCCAGGCCGAAGACGTTGGCCAAGGGATCCGGCCGGCGCCTTTCCCGCGGTGTCTTCTTTTGCGACGGAAGGCGCAGATCCTTCTCGAGCCGATAAGCGGTCGACGAACTGAACGACGCCTTCGCGGCCGCCTCTGGCGGCGAATTGGTTTGACGGAACTTCATGTAGAGCCTCATCTGGTGATCGGTGACATGGCAGCCTGGCAACGGGTGATTCCTCTTTGGCGAGAAGAACCATCCATCACCGGCCAGCCGCGATCACCAGACGGCGCGGTCCGCTCGGATCGCGCCGTCGCCGGGCTCGTAACTCCGGTCGGGCTACGCCCTCCCTGCGTCACGAGCCCGGCGAAGCTCTCTCATCCTGATTGACGCTGCACTTCCATCCTGATTGCCGCGCCGCAGCAGCGCCCCACGGCCCTGAACGAAGAGAGCTTGATAGATAGCTTCGTGGCTGATGCGCATCGTCTTGTCGTCCGGGAAGTCGATCGGCAAGCGTCGGGCAATCTGCTCAGGGCTCCAGGCTTTGGCCCATCGCCGATCCTTGCGCGGGCCATGCCGCCGCCCCTTCCACGGAACGGCGGGACCAGGAACGGGAGCGCCGGTCGGGGCTACGACGCCGCCAGCAAGTTTCTCCTCCACATAAGTGCGCAAGGTCGCATTGAGCGCAAGCTTGGTCGGCTTAGGCCGGCGGGCGGATCGATCCGCATGCCATTGGGCAGTTATTGCCCGATACTCCAACCCGCCGCCGCGGGTGGCCGCATTGCGCCGCAGTTCACGGGAGACTGTCGAAGCAGCCCGCCCCAGGCGACGTCCAATCTCCTGTATGGAATGGCCCTGCACCTTGAGAAGTGCGATCTCCTCGCGCTCAATCAACGAGAGGTACCGCCCGGAGAGCGCCTTTGCCGAAGATCTGAACATCGCTGGTGGCATGCCGCCCGCCTTTCGGAATAATCTGCTTCCGAGAGGTTGTGACAATCCAGCTTCGAGCGCAGCATCTTCGCTGCTCAACCCCGCGGCAATCGCCCGCCAAAATCTATTCTGTTCATTGCGTCCCGCAACGGACGGCCGTCCTGGCGATGGCAATGGGGCTCTTCCCGCGCGCCGATCGACGCCTTACAACGTTCATCGCAACCTCCTAACTCCGAGTGTTGCGACGACCGTTTGAATCCGCCCGGTACGTCAGCGAGCAGTTCCAGCGCTTGATGGCTGATAGCGGCATCGTCTGCAGCATGAGTCGGTCCGGCAACGTCTGGGACAACGCGGCGATGGAGAGCTTCTTCTCGTCGCTGAAAACCGAACGCACCGAGCGCAAAACCTATCGCACCAGGAACGAGGCCAGAGCAGATGTGTTCGATTACATCGAGCGGTTCTACAACCGCGCATCAGAACACCCATCTGTCTATGTTGTTGAAGAGAAAAGACTTTGCTGATTGGGATTCGATCCCGTGGGGTATCTTGGGTTCTGTCGCGCTCGTTCGGCGATAGATCGAGCAGCAGTTGTTATCAGCGAGCTGCGGGCGAAGATCCAAGGACCATCCGACAGAGGATGGATGGCTTCGATTTCACCGGCTTCAGCGGCCAGCCGGAGCGTCTCGGGCGCGATCTTCAGGAGCTTGGCGGCGTTGCTGAGGTTTAGCCAGGGCTCGATGCCGTCCTCGGCGGGCTTGAACACCGGGATGCGATAGTGCGAGCGCAGCGAGGTAACACGCTCGCGCGTCCAGCGATTGCCGTTACCGGTCTCGAGGCCGTTGCGGTTGAGGAGGCCGGCGATCAGATCGTCGCTGGCGATCAGCACCAGTCGGCGCACAGCCTCGATGATGTTGGCGGAGGTGCTGTTACGCTGCCCGCGCCGGCGCTTGGGCAGGCGTATCTCGCTGTGAACGCCGCCGACCCAGTGGACGATGAGGACGATCTCGGAGGCCGCATCGTCGATCGGCCACGACCTCATGGATGAGGGTGCGCACAACGCGCTTCTTGAGGCGAGCATCCGTCGTCGGCGCATCCCAGACCGCTTTGAGGTTCGAGGCTAGAACGCCGAGCGAAGCTGGATCGGCAATGGGGGCGGGCGTCGCCGCCTCATGCATTGCGATCTTGCCCTCGACCTCCGCCGCGTGAGCGAGCGCCCTGTTCCAGCGCGCTTCAAGCTCGCCCGCCACCAGCCGGTTCGCGGGGTCAGCGGCATCGTACTGCCGGAAGGCCCGGTCGGCGGCATAGCGCGCCGCTTCGAGGTCGCGACTGAGAGCATCGCGCACCTGATCCCGCCGTTCCCTGGCTTCCTTGGCGGCCGCGGTTGCAGCGGCGATAGCGCCCGGACCGACGACGCCAAGCAGCGCTTCCTCGACTGCATCATCGACGCGCAGTCCGCCGAAGCCGATGCAGTGAGGGCCACCATTGTCCATCCAGGCGCGGCTGCAGCTGTAGCGCGGGATATGGTGCTTCATGCCGGAGTATCGGAGTGTGAGCTTGCGGCCGCAGCGCTTGCACCGGATCAGGCCGGCCAGCAGCCCGTCACCATGCTTGGGCGCGCCGTGATGCCGGCCGGTGGGAATGTTGCTGCTGACCATAGTGCGGATCGCCTCGAACCTCTCCCAGCTCACATACCCTTCGTGGGTGTTGGGCTTCAGCGCCAGCCATTCGTTCCGCGCCTTGCGGCGGATCTTCACGCTCACGCCTGCGGCGCTGTATCCCGCCGCCACAGCCGTCTTACCATAGGCATAGGCGCCGCCGTAGACCGGGTTCTCAATGATCCGGTGGATGGCGGAGTAGCTTGGTCGCCGCCAGGCCGTGTCGCCGCTGGTCTGCTTCACCGGCAGATCGAGATTGTACTCGTGGAGCCAGCAGAGCGCCTGTCGCGCGCTGCCCAGTTCCTCGACCTTGTCGAACACCAGCTTGATCGCTTCCTGGACACGCCCATCCGGATCTTTCTCATAATGGTCGCCGGGCTTCACGAAGCCGACGGGCGCCGCCACAACCAACTCGCCCCGGCGCGCCTTCTCGTAGCGGGCCGAGAGCGAGCGCTGGCGCAACAGATCCAGCTCGTACTCGTTGAGGCTGCCCTTGAGCCCGAGCAGCAGGCGGTCGTTACCGTGCCTCGGTGCATAGATCGTCTCCTGATCGACCAGGACGGTATCGACCACACGACACATCTCGATGAGTTGCTGCCAATCCCGGCTGTTGCGAGCGAAGCGCGAGACCTCGCGGGCGCAAACCGCGCCAACCTTACCGAGGCAAACCTCCGCTACCATCCGCTCGAAACCGGCGCGTTGTACCCCGCCGGCGGCTGAACGACCGAGATCATCATCGATCACTTCAATCTCTGACCACCCGAGCGCCGTCAGCCGGTCCCGCATGGCGTACTGCAACGCATTGCTCTCGCGATTGTGCAACACCTCATGCGCTGAGGATTGACGCACGTAAAGAAGCGCCTTGCGCTCGAGATGATGAGGCCTGACCTTGTCAGAAATCATGACCGACCTCCTTCGCGCGCGGCGTCGCCGTCGTCGCAGCATGGTCGAGGATCAACTGCGTCATCAGACTCATAAGGGCCGCCTGCGCTTCCGCCGGCAGCTCCGACCATGCCGGCGCGCCGATGGCGCCGTTCGACAGGCCGCTCCCGAACAGATCCATCTGCTGCTGCGGCCGCGGTCGTTGATTGTGTCGGTATCCGCTCCCTGGCATTGCCGTCTGGCTTGACATGAGTCGCTCCCCGATTCTGGCCGTGAGAGCCTCTGGATGCGCCAGAAAGCGGGGCAGCTGATTGCGTTCGATCCTTCAACGCTACATCGAGAAGCGCAGAAAGCGCCACAAGTGCATCGATCCTAACAAGCGGCTGAGCTGTCAGAAACCCGGCGTCATGGCATGCCGTCCGGTCGAACATCCATGCGGGAACTTCCAGCCAACGGTCTGCCTGCGATCCGTCCAGGGTGCAGCGAAAAACGACATCGTCGGCCTTGTCGATGGCCCCATGAACGCAAACTCGGCGCCCAAACCAAGGATGATGCCGATAAAGAACCTCGCGAAGAACGGTCCTGTGGGCGTTCTCAAACGTCGTTGTACAACACGACCCGACGTCACTCGACGATCGGTTACCTCAGCCCTGTTGAGTTCGAGCGCAAGGTGGGATTAGCTTAACCCGGTGTCCATCAAACCGGCAGCAGCTCAATGTTCGAAATTTTACTTCGGTTAACGGCACGACGGCTTGACGCAACGAGCCAACGCCGAGCTTTGCTCGGGCGTTATTCAGGTGAAAGCACACAGTACGCTCGGTGATACCGAGAATGATCCCGATGTCTCCAGCAGAGTTGCCGCGGGAAGACCACTCGAGACATTCGAGCTCTCGGGGAGACAATGCTACCCCGACGACCAAGCGATCGGCCGTCCAGAAACGCTTTACATGTGCATGGAAGAACGTTGCGATCAGCCGCAGGTTCTGGGCATGTATGAGTATCGAATGCTCAAAGCTGGCCCGACGGTCGTCGGTCGCAAAGCTCAGCGCCGCTGAGCGAACCGTTGTGGTCGTGAATTGGAAATGTAAATCCATAACGGATGCCGAATTTAGCTTCTTCAAATATTTCGCGCTCTCGTTCCGATCTGGCGGGCCAAATCCCAGCCCCCATTGAAAGGCCTGATTATAGCGGATCGCCTCACGCACCACGGGATCAACGGACTCGCATTTGAAGATAGTGTGCTGTCCAGGATCGCGGATCGAGATTAGGGTCGGGGGACTGCCCGGATTATGAGGAAGTGCAAGACCGCGAAGCTAGATAGAGTCAGCGCCTCTGCGATATCGGCCATGCTCTGCTGAGCAGAATCACGATCTGTGCTTTCGACGAGTGCGTATTTCGGCGATGGTGAGCGGCGATTTCAGGCGATTGTGAGCAGCTGTTTCGCGCGATGATGAGCAGCGGCTTTGACCGACATGGGTGATTGGTTCAGGGGTTTGAGTTGGCGTCAAGAGTGTGATTGCGGGCGTTTTGTTTTCGCATGCTTTCTCCGGAGAGTTGAAGGCGGTGAGCGTTGTGAACGAGGCGGTCCAGGATGGCGTCGCCGAGGGTTGGGTCGCCGATAACGTCGTGCCAATGTTCGACGGGGACCTGGCTGGTGACGATGGTGGAGGCGCGACCGTGGCGATCGTCGAGGATCTCCAGAAGGTCGCGCCGTTCGGGCGGATTTAGAACTGACAGGCCCCAATCATCGAGGATCAGAAGTTGAACGCGGCCGATGGTTTTGAGCAGCCGGCCATATCGGCCGTCGCCGCGAGCGAGGGCGAGCGCCTCGAACAGGCGCGGGACGCGGTGATACTGGACCGAACGATTGTCGCGGCAGGCCTTGTGGCCGAGGGCGCAGGCAATCCAGCTCTTGCCGAGCCCGGTTGCCCCTGTGACGAGCAGGTTCTCGTTGCGGTCGATCCAGTCGCCGCCGACGAGCCTGGCGAAGACGCTGCGGTCGATACCGCGTGGCGTGCGCAAATCGACGTCTTCCACGCATGCGCTCTGGCGCAACGCGGCGAACTTGAGACGGGTCGTGAGACGTTTGGTGTCGCGCTCGGCGGCTTCGCGATCGACCAGCAATCCGACGCGCTCCTCGAACGACAGGGCATCGAGATCCGGTGATCGTCGCTGCTCCTGGAGGGCCTTGGCCATTCCGGTCAAGCCGAGCGTAATCAGCCGTTCATGGGTCGGGTGTGTCAGCATTGGGGGGTCTCCCTATCAGTGGAAATAGCCCTGACCGCGGATGTTGCCGTGGCGCAGGGGCTGGTGGTCGGACGTCTCGTCGAGAAAAGCGCGATCGAGGCCATTCTTGAGGATCGAACGGATCGAGGCGACGGAGCGAGCCTTGATCAGGATGCCGCGTCGGCAGGCGGCATCGACGCGCGCATGGTCGTAGCTCCTGGCCAGCGACAGGATACCGAGGCAGGTGCGAAAGCCTTGCTCGGGATGCGGCCGGGCCGCGATGACGGCCTGGAAAAACGCCGCGGCAGAGGGACCGATCTTCTCGCCGGCAGCGATCAATCCTCCCGGCGTCCATTTGCCGTAGCGGCGGTGGGCGCTCGGCATATGATCGGCAATCGTGGTGTGGCCACGCCGGTTGGGCGCGCGGGCGTGGCTGGCGATCCTCTGTCCCTTGTGGAAGACCTCGATGGTCTTGTCGGCGATGCGGACATCGACGAGTTCACGGATCAGCCGATAAGGGATGGAATACCAATGGCCGTCGATCTCGACATGATAGTCGGGCGCGACGCGGCAACGCTTCCAGCGCGCAAAGACGTAGGGCTGGTCCGGCAGTTCTCTCAACCTGGGGCGATCAATCTCGGCGAACAGTTCGGTCCGGCTGGAGCCGAAGCCGCGCATCTGGCGGGCGTTGAGTTCGACGACGAGCCCGCGGATGGCGGTATTGAGCTCCGCCAGGGAAAAGAAGCGCTGGTTGCGCAGGCGGGCCAGGATCCAGCGCTGGGCGATCTGGACTGCGACCTCAACCTTGGCCTTGTCCTTTGGTCGCCTCGGCCGGGCCGCCAGGATCGCGGTGCCGTAATGGCCGGCCATCTCAGCATAGGTGCGGTTGATCCCGGGATCGTAGCGATCGGGGTTGGTCACGGCGGCCTTGAGATTATCGCAGACCACGAACTTCGGCACGCCGCCGAGATACCTGAACAGGTTGGCATGCACGCCGATCCAGTCGGACAGGCTCTCGCTTGGGCAGGCCTCGGCGTAGGTGTAGTTCGAGGCCCCCATCGCCGCGACGAACAGCTTCATGGCGCGCACTTCGCCGGTGATGGGATCGAAGATGTCGATGGTGTCGCCAGCGAAATCGACGAACACCTTCTCCCCACCGATGTGGGTCTGACGCATGCTCGGCTGCGCCCGCTGCTTCCAGGCCTCGAAAGTCGTGCAAAACCAGGTATAGCCAAAGCCGTCTGGATTGGCGGCGCGATACTCTTCCCACAACAGCAGGCGTGTCACGCTGCGCCGGCGCAGCTCCTTCTCGACATAAGCCCAATCCGGTGTCGGGCGCCGGTCGCTTTGCGAGGCTGCCGTCGGCGCCGGAAACAGCAGCAGTTCAAGGTTCTCGTCGTCCAGGCCCTCCGGCAGCGGCCAGGTCAGCCCGGCAAGGCGGGCGCGACGCACATAACCGTGTACGACCCCATTGCTCACTCCCAACGTCCGCGCGATGACGCGCTCGGTCAGGCCCTGGTGCCTCAAACGTAGAACTTCTCGGATCCGGCGCATCGACAATCTCTGGGTAGGCATCAGGCTTCCTCATTGGTTGAATGAGAAATCCGTAGCCCGGTTGAGTTGTCGGTCGAAGCGTCCGGCACCGCCAAACGTTGCTCACGATCGCCTGAAATCGCTGCTCACGATCCTCTGAAATCGTTGCTCACGATGCGCTGAAATCCGTGCTCACGATCCCGCGAAACGCGCACGACGAGCCGGTCGGCGAGTTTTTGAAAGGCTTGATACAGCGTGGATGACCACACGGCGGTCCTCGGTGGTCGATGATGTCAAATCGCGAGCTATCTGGGCGGGTTGCTCGAGAAAGTTTGCATCGAAATGTGCTGGCGCTAGGCTAGCTGCAACCTCTATTTTGGGGGCCAGCTGGATTCGACTCTGCATCTGCTATGTTGTGGGGTTGAGGAGACCTCCTGTAGGCTTCTCGATCGTTCTCCTTTTGGAATCCTGCATGACCGCGGGAAAGATGCTGAATTTCTGCAAAATCCGGACGTCTGCGGCGCAGGCCGTACGGTGTTTTCGATTAAAAGGACTCTCAAGGAGAGGCAAATGAAGATCGGTGTTCAAAAGGAAATCAAGAGACACGAATACCGCGTGGGACTTACGCCGGGAGCCGTTCGCGACTACGTGGCTGTCGGTCACAGCGTGCTCATCCGGACGAATGCTGGGGCTGAAGTTGGCGCAACGGATGAGAACTATCGCCAGCCAGGCGCAACAATCCTGGGCTCCGCTCGTGAGGTGTTCGCAGCTAGCGAGATGATCGTAAGGTTAAGGAGCCGAGGCTTTCGAATGGAGCCAACTGCGAGAGAAACAGATTCTATTCGCGTAGCTGCATTTGGCTCCAGATTCGGACCAGGCTAAGGGTCTCCTCAAGTCTGGGTGCAGGCTTGTGACGGACGCATTGAATAACGCGACTCTTCCACTTCGTTTGGCTCTGGCCAACAAGGGATTTGCAGCCGTGCGCGAAGATCCGCATCTGCGAACAGGTCTCAATGTCTACCGAGGCCCGTTAACTTACAAGGCGGTAGCCGAAAGTCTCGGCCTGCCGTTCTCACCGATCGAACAGGCTGCGGCCTGATCCCAGAGGTCCCACCATGGGACGTTTCCTCCCTGACTTGGCGGGCCACTCCTTCGGGAGTGGCCCTTTTTTTGTAGGTATCTATGAATTGGTTTAGCCGAACCTAAGCGGGGACAAAAACGGTATCTCCACGCGAATTCTGGAAGGACGACGCTGCGGCTTTGGTGGTCTTCAAAAGGCCATCTAGCTTCTGCGTCTGAACGTGCGTTTGTTCAGACTTGACACAGCCCTCAGGGCTCGACTACCGAGCCGAAGACCACCCGTCCACGGTGAGCTCGCAACGAAGGGGATAACGGTCATCACGGCAAACGCCATTCTCTGGTCGAGCTTCGAAGGGCTGCAGTGCCGAAAGGTGCTGGTTTCCGTGGCGAGAAGCACGCGAGATGCCTCAGGGCAATATCGAATTGGCGCGGGTCTTGGAAATGACATTACCACGTTGGGCTCCGCCCAAGTCGCCCAGCAAGACTTCGTTCGCGGCATGGTCAGGTACATCATCCTTCCACCGAACGGATCCAAACGGTCGCTCTAGCATCCGACGGATTCGCACGGGCTCCGGACCGACGTGGAACGACGCCGCTTGACGGTCCAGCGCGCGTTCGGAGTGGGTCGAGCGGTTGCGTTGACGTAGGTAATCAAGCCAGGTCGGGCAATGGTAGCGCTCGGTCCACAATTCCGGATCGGCAATATCGCGTGCGATGGACCAGCCATACGCGCCATTCCTTTTCCGGAACAGCTGCACGTCTTGCATTATGTTGTGAAAGGCCCGCGCATTCTCTTGTGTCACACGATATTCGATTTCTATCACAAGGGGCCCGCTACGATCGGTTAGCGCAAGGCGAACCTCAGGATGGGCGAGCGCCTCGGCGTCCTCGCTTCGCAGGTTTATGCGAGGCATGCGGAGCCGAAGTCCCAATAGCGGAGAACTCAACATCAGGACGGCCGATATCAAAAGTGCCGTTTCGACGCCGGCGGCATCGGTCAGGCGACCCCAGCCCCAGCTACCGACAGCAATACCGCCTGAGCTAGCTGCTTGGTAGGCCGCGAGCGATCGTCCCGCGACCCATCGCGGCGCCGACAGTTGCACGCCAATGTTGAAAAGGGCCCACGCCATCATCCACACGGCGCCCGCAAGGACAAGCGCGGCCGATGTTAGAACTAGATCGCGGCTCAACGCCACCGCGGCAAGCGAACCAGCCATCGACAAAGCGCACGCTCGGATTGCTGCCTCACCGCTCAACCGCTTCCGTATTTCGGGTATATTTAGTGCTCCGATCACCGCACCCAAGCCAAACGCGCTGAGCGTAATCCCATACGTCTGGGCACCACCTCGCAGGAGATCGCGTGCAACGAGTGGCATTAACGCAATGATGGCGCCGCCGATCAGGCCCGTTACCATCGAACGGACCAAAACAATCTTGATCGGGGGCGAATTAGCGATGTAGCGGACCCCCGACACGATGGCACGGTTTAGCTTCTCGGGGGGAAGATACGCAGGTTCGGAACTTCTGTTCCAAAAGAATAGCGCAACAAGGAGCGGCAGATATAGCAAGGCGTTCAGCGCGAAGGAAGCTACAGCGCCCGCTGTCGCAACCACAATGCCGCCAATAGCGGGTCCTACGCTGCGCGCAATATTATAGCTGATGCTGTTCAGCGCGACCGCCGCCGGAAGGGCTTCCGCCGGCACCTGCTCACTAACGGAGGACTGCCAGGCAGGATCCATCATGGCTACACCGCTGCCGATCACGAAACAAAGTATCAGCAACAAGTCCGGCGTGACCAGGCCGAGCCAGGCAAGTGTCGTCAGCGCGGTCGCACCAGCGAGCGAGATGGCGAGCGAGACGAGCATCACGATTCGCCGGTCATACATGTCAGCAATGGCGCCGGCTGGCATCGAGATCAGCATAACAGGCAGCAACAACGCGGTCTGAACAAGAGCTACTTTGTCGGCCGACGATGTCATCTGAGTCATCGCCCAGGCCGCGCCGACGCTCCGAATCAGGGCGCCCAAATTCGTAAGCAGACTGGCGAGCCAGATGCGCCGGAAGGTAGGGTGGCGGAACGGCGCAGTGATGCTTTCAGCGCTGAAAGCCAGAGGCTTGGGAGAATAAGTCATCTCGCTTGCTGCGTTACCTCCGATGAATTGAAGATAGGCTCCGAAATTCGGCTACTGACCAACGGTGAGCGGCCCTGTCTGCTTTGTGCCGCATGTGGGTGCAAAACGCCTTAATAGAGCGAAGCTCGCTCCGAGGATTCGCTGTGGCTCTAGCCGGCCCTGGAGCGAACGGATCTGACCCTTGTCCTTGGAGCGTGAGCAGGAACGGGGCCGATGTTTAATCACTGGCCGCGACATCCCGGCCGCGTCAGCAAGGTGTGGCACGCACTCAACCGCGCCAGAGGCGGTATAGTCCTGGGCCAGGTCTTGATCCCGTATAATGGATTGTATCTGGTCCGGCTTCGGCAAGCGAGCTGCTGCATCAGCCCTGCTGCGAAGAGATCGCCGTCGAATTTTTGAGATCTGCATATTTATGTCAGAGTGGGATGCTAGCAATATCTGAACGCATATAGACGGGCGTTCTACTCGAAGCGGATCTAAAAAATCCGATCGAAGGTTCGCTAATTGCACAGAGTACAAGATCGATGTGGCGGTTGGCAGCGTTTTACACGCACTGAGCGATGAAAAAGCGCGGCATGCGACGCATGCTGTGCAAGCCGCCACCACCTCTCCATTCGGTAAACGTTCGCGAGTTCCGCTCGACCGAATCAGTCAGCTCGCGTGCGCTACAACCAGAACCGTTAGCGCAACAAGCGCCACTCGTCCGAGTGAGACGCTGCTCAAGTCCTATGAATTGCACCTAGCCCAAACATCATCTGCGCTCGATTCCTATTGTAGCTCGGCAGTGCGCTTTAGCTTGCCTGCGACGATAAACGATAGCACGCAGATTTGCGTCGTGAGACAATCGCTTCAATCCTCGGACGGAGCCTCGATTGGAATAGCGAAGCCGGCTTTTACCCGATCCATTACAACCATGGTTTTGAAGCCTTTGATATCGGGGTTCTCACGGAAGAATCGTCGCGTGAACTGCTCATAGTCGTCCATGGTGCGTGCGGTAATGTATAGGACAAAGTCAGCATCACCTGTAACGTAAAACCCATTGACTACTTCAACTGATGATTTGATGGCTTTCTTGAATCTATCGATTATGTCCGAGCGCTCCCGCTCCAAGGTCACCAACACCAGCATCTGAATGGGTCTTCCTACCGCCTTCGCCGAGACGATCGAAACGTCGGCCTCAATGATGCCTGCCGAACGAAGCCTCTTAAGTCTGCGTTGACACGCGGTAGCAGAAAGCCCGGCCAGTTCGCCAATCGCCTCGGATGTCAGACGGTTATTCTTTTGCACGATCTCGAGGATGTGAGCGTCGATTCGGTCGTATTGCATAACCGGCTCCAGGCGTGAGAGGAAATCCTGCAAAGACTCCCTGCTCTTCGCAGAAAAAACTCCCCTTGTGGGGAAATCTCGTTGAAAAACATCATTGCGACATCAGTATCGTCGATCTATCGGCAATTTCAACAAATATGCAGCGCGAGTCGCAAAATTGATCTCCAAAAGACCTTTGTCCTGCTACTCAGCGAAGATCGCCGGCTGGGCGGCGAACGACCGTGGCCGTCGTCCGGCAGGGACCGGTGCCGACATGACGTCGAGCTCGACTTCGTTGTTCATGACGATGATTCTGATGTCTTGGACATGGTTTTCTGCTCTGCGAGAAATACTAGCAGAGCGGCCCGCGAGCCGACTTTGCAGCGCGAGTCCGTTTTTTGGCGATACTAGCACTACTTTGGCAGAATGTGTTTTCGCCGCTGTTTTTCAAGGATTTGCTTTCGGCAATGTGGGCACTGCTGGGGCGGCGGCCGAAGGATGAGATCGACGATGGCGTGACGTACGGCGGGCATAGTCGGTTGAGGCGGAGGCCCGTTGATTCTTTTTTTTTCGCCCCGCGTTTGCGAGGCGACGATGTTGCAGGAAGGCGTAGGCAATCATTGTCATAAGGGCGTGGCGATGAAGACCTTGCCATGATCGCCCTTCGAAGTGATCAAGTCCAAGTTCCTCCTTCAACTGTTGATGCGCCTGCTCACAAATCCACCGTCCCTTGATGGTGGCGGCCAGCGTGCGCAGATCCGTCGTCGCCGGAAGATTGGCGAGATAGTATTTCTTCTCCCCGGAGGCACGTTGCTCGCCAATGAGCCAGGCTTCGTCGCCTGGGAGATGCTGCTGACCTTTATCCCATATCCGCTGCGGAGGGCCGTCGGCGGTGCGGACACGGAGAGCAGCAAATCGGGCTTTGAGCCGACCTTTCGTCCCGCTGCGCCAACTCACGGTTTTCCATTTGGCGCTGGCCAGCATTTGTTCTGCCGCAATCGATAAGATATCGGGCACGTGGTGCTTTCGTGGTTTGCCACGGGCTTTGGTGATCGGCCAAATGAGCTTCACATCGACCGGATACACTTTCTGGTGCCGAGGGATACCGACCGCCCAGGCCAGCCCGCGCTCTGTTAGCCCTTGTCGAAACGGCGCGCTGAGGCCGTATCCTGCATCCGCCAGCACACATCCAAAGCGTATGTTGGCTGCCATCGCGCGGTCAATCTCGGCCAAAGCGATCTCCGGCTTGGACCGCGGCGTTCGGTGTTCGACTGGCACGCGAGCGCGCTTCAAGCGAGGCATGTCGCTTGTCCAGCTGTCAGGCAGAAAGAGACGTAACGCGACCATCACGGGCACTTCCCCGCGCGCAAGCGTTAAAGACACCAGCGTTTGGCAATTTGCAGTTTTACCGAGAGCCGACGCGTATTGAGCCGCAACACCGACCGATCGCTCACCCTTTTTCGGCAGTGAGGTGTCATCAATAACCAGCACCGCATCCCTGCCGCCGACAAGTCGGTCCGCCTGGTTGAGCAGCTCTGTCTCTAGCGGCGTCGCGTTCCAGACGCCGTCCGCAATGAAATGGTGCAACTGGTCGTAGTTGCTCGTGGCAAGGCGTTCCGCCATCGGCTGAACGCTCTTGCGATCGCCAGGACCGATCAATCCCGCAACATATAGAGGACACATCCGCTGTCGGGTCTTATGACCCAGCCGGTCCAAGAACGGCATCAGCCAGCGTTCGAGTTCGTCTTCCCATCCCGGCATGGTCAGCCCTCCAAGAGCCGACCACCCATGAATCATTGAACAATTGATTCGGGAATCCTATAAATCGCGGCAAAATCAACAATCTGCCAAAGTAGTGCTAGGGTTCAGACTCAATTGATCCAATAAGCGACGAGAGCGGCGAGGTGGACGGCGGCCAAGAAGTTTCTGGCAAGTTTGTCGTAGCGAGTAGCAACACGCCTGAAATCCTTGAGCCGGCAGAAACAGCGCTCGATAACATTGCGCCCTTTATAGAGGCGCTTGCTGAAGCTGTGGAGGGTTACCCGGTTGGATTTGTTTGGAATGACGGGTTTCGCGCCGCGATTGACGATTTCGGCGCGAAAGCCGTCGCCATCGTAGCCTTTGTCCCCAATGAGGGAAGACATGGGCGGCGCGAGCTTCAAAAGGGCCGGCCCTGCGGCAATGTCTGCGGCTTGTCCCGGAGTGAGATGAAATGCGCAAGGTTTGCAATCAGGGTCGCTCAGCGCGTGGATTTTCGTGGTCCGCCCACCGCGCGAGCGGCCGATCGCCTGTTCACACTCCCCCCTTTTCCGCCGCTCGCCGAGCGATGCGCTTTGATCGAGGTGGAGTCGATCGACAAAGCCACTCGGTCCTTGCCGCAGCGGGCGAGCGCTTCAAAGATCGCCTGCCAATGTCCGCGCTTAGCCCAGCGATTGAACCGATTGTAGATCGTCGTGTAAGGGCCATAGTCGGACGGGCAATCGCGCCAGCGTGCGCCGCACTGGAGCATGTGAATGATACCGCTGATAATGCGTCGATCGTCTTCGCGCGCCGGGCCGGTCTGGTTCGTTGGCAGATGCGGCTCTATCTGAGCCCACTGCTTGTCGTTGAGCCAGAACAGTCCTCTGCGCATCGAAGTCCCCCGTGCCGAATCAACTTGGCACGAGGGAATCAGAACTCGCTAATTAGGTACAGACCCTAGCATTACAGTTGCTTTTGTTGCGGGCTTCTGAATCCATGGGCAACCATGATTCGAATGTCGTGGGCGCGGGCCGCGTCGGTTGAGGCGACGCTTGCGTTGTGGGCGGCGTCGCTTCGAGAGATCAAGCAACGGATACGTCCGTTGTTCACGCAAGAGCGTGTTGCGACGAATGCAGGTCTGTTCCTGGAAGGTCTGCTCGGAGATGAGCAGCGCAAGACCGGTTGGATGCGCGCGGAGGCGGCTGGCGATCCCGGCCCATGGCGGCAGCAGGCGATTCTGGGTCGTGGAGACTGGGACGCTGATGCCCTGCGCGATATCGTGCACGACTATGTCATCGAGCATTTGGCGGATGACGATGCGGTGCTCGTGATCGACGAGACCGGTTTTCTCAAACAGGGCAAAGCGTCATGCGGAGTGGCGCGGCAATACACTGGTTCGGCAGGAAAGATCACGAACTGCCAGATCGGCGTCTTCGCTGCCTACGTTTCGCGTCATGGCCATGCGTTCATCGATCGCGCGTTGTATCTTCCGAAGGAATGGACCGACGATCCAGATCGTCTGGAAGCCACATATGTGCCTGCCGATGTCGGCTTTGCGACCAAACCAAAGCTTGCGACGAGAATGATCGCACGCGCGATAGCCGGGTCTGTACCATTCAAGTGGGTTGCCGGTGATACCGTCTACGGTGTTGGCAACATCGAACAGCAACTACGTCGGGCAGGCAAAGGCTACGTGCTTGGGGTCAGCAGCGCTCATGTGTTTCGATCCTGGGGCAAGCGACCGCCGGTCGCCGGTACGGCTGCAGACCTCGCCCGGACGCGGCGCTCATCCGACTGGAAGCGCCTGTCGGCGGGAGCCGGAACCAAAGGACCGCGGCTGCACGATTGGTGTTATCTCGAATTGGCGGATCTCGAGGCCGAGCAGTCCAACAGTGCAAATGACGGTTTGTGGACACGCGGTCTACTGATCCGTCGTCGCATTGCCGATGATGACCTCGCCTTCTTCACCACCTGGTGCCCAGCGGGAACAGCCATTGAAACGCTGGTCGCGGTCGAAGGCCATCGATGGGCGATCGAGGACAGCTTTGAAACGGCGAAAAACGAGTTCGGGCTCGATCACAACGAGAGCAGATCCTGGCATGGCTGGCACCGTCATGTGTCCTTGGTGATGCTCGCCTTCGCCATGATGGCCGCGATCCGACATCGCGCTAATCCGCCACCGCCCAAAAAAACGAAACGGCGCCCCCCGGCAAAAGCCAAAACATAACCACCCCACCACTGATCCGTTGGTCAATCCAGGAAATCCGCCGCATTGCTATCAGACTTGCGCGGAAGCGGATTCAACCCGCACACATCATCGCATGGTCCTTCTGGCGCAGAGCTCACCAGGCTGCCGCTCAACGCGCCCACTTCAAATCAAAAAAGCAACTGTAATGCTAAATCAAGCTTTAGCCGGATGAAGCCGCTGATGCCGATTGTAGCGGAGCGGGATGTCGCCGCTTTTCAGCGCAATAGCCCGCTGGTCGCAGCAATGCTGCAAGCTCATCCAAAAAAACGCACGACGAGAGCACAAAAGTCGGTCTAATGTCGGGGCACCGGCGATACGTACCGCCTCTCAAAGCCGCGCGTCTCATGCAATTTGGTGTCAAGAATTCGCTGTATCTTGGCTTACGATTATTCCGCCGGTCTCACGCGGCGTTGATGGTCCCAGCCAGACCGCCAGCGTTCAGGTAAAGCAGCAGTGAAGTGCCGCCGGGCCCGTCCGCAATTTGAGGACTCTCAGTCTTGCGATTCGAAATGACCTTGAACGCCGAGTTTGCGCTGCTCATCGCATCTGAATGCGTCAACACCGCTATCGAGTGCTCCTCCAAATGTGTCTGGATGTTCCCGGCACGCACCCTGAGGATCCGTCCCCGGCCAAATGTTCAGAACTCTCGTCGAGCTTGATCCCGAACTCGTCGTCCTGGCTGCGAGATCTGCAAACGTGATCCGGTCACTCCGTCCGACGGGTGGTTCTTAGGCCCTATGGAGACGACGATGCTGCTTCCGGTCAGTGGTGCATTTAATTTGCGATCAACGCACTATGAATTCGACCGCGTTATCAATTCGGCAGATAAGTGCAGTCCTTCCCGACTGACGCGGGTTCCGACCGCAGCCCGTCGAAGGCTTCGGTCGACCACGAACGTCACCTTGTGCCCGGCGCCGGTGTTGAAGCGCACTCAGGCATGCCTTGGTGGGTCTCTTGAGGCCGCGGCTTTATTACATACGCCCGACTTTCATGAGTGCGCTGCTCTTGGAAGTCGGGAACCGCGCTCGGGGGCGACTCGTGCGCTCTCAATCCCGAGTGAAATCCAAGGAGGGAGGCAGTGAGACGTGCCGTCTTCATCTTTTGCGTTGACCGCGAAAAAGATCCGGTGGCGGGTCACGTTCTGAACGCCATCATGACCGGATGCACCCTTGTTTCGACGGGGCTCGAGATTGATGGACATCCGGTGCTCGAGGACCCGGGCCTGCGCGACACTATCGTTTCGATTGTACGCACTAACGAGGTCGTAAGTAACGACTATGCGCGCTACGCACCACTCTTCAATGAGCGGTTCGGTGACGCCGATGTCATCGGCATAGTGCGTTGGCACGAGGGTGCCAATGCGCCAAACGCAATTTTCTCTGTTCAAACGACTGGCGACCTGGCTACGGGGACTTTCAGCAAAGTTGACCCCCGAATTACTCGGGGGCTTCTTCTTGCCATTGAGGCCGAGCGCGTAACCTCTGATCTTCATAACTTTCGCACTTACTTAGAGGCGACTCACTGGTCAGGCGTCAAAGCCGGTTATGCTGGGACCTGTCTCGCGGACTTGAGGCCTTCTGCAATCGACGTCGAGATCGGAAGCTCGCCAGGCGATTGGGCAAATCCCCATGCCGCCCGAGTGCTGGCGAGAGCTCTTCTGCATACGTTCGATCGGATGGATGAACCTGTGCGTTCCGTCCTCTGTGTCGGCGGCGTCCACTTTGAACCAAGCTTCACAACCGCGGTGCTGCAGTCATTCGACAACCTCCCGATAGCAGCTAGTCACGTCCTACCCAATCATTGGCTGGTGTCTGGCGGCTATGATCACGAAAGTCGATTGATCAATCTAAGAGCGTGCGTGGATTCAATCGTGGGCGGAATTGAAGCCATCGTGTACCACGATAAGCTCAAAGCGCCCTACAAGGCCGTTGCGCGCTTGCTTGCCGAGGAACTTGGCGTCCCAATGTTTCGCATAAACAGCTACGCACGGCTTTGAAGGCCAAGGGTGTTGCCGAATGATCACGCCGGGGCGCGAGTCGTCGGAGTCGGCGTCC
Organism: Bradyrhizobium sp. CW1; assembly: GCF_023100665.1. Taxonomy (NCBI): domain Bacteria; kingdom Pseudomonadati; phylum Pseudomonadota; class Alphaproteobacteria; order Hyphomicrobiales; family Nitrobacteraceae; genus Bradyrhizobium; species Bradyrhizobium sp. CW1. Next base: position 6,863,204 of record NZ_CP064684.1, on the reverse strand, counting down.
TGCACAGCGAGATTGTTGAACTTGCCCGTTGGCGCCCGCGCGGTGCATTTTTAGGAGAAACGCTATGAATGCTATTGGTTCAGAATCTATCAGAACGATTCCTTACGCTCCCTTCCCGCGGGCCGAATACGAAGATCGGGTCGAACAAGCCCGGCGTTCGATGAGAGAACATGCCATTGACGCGCTTCTGGTAACCTCCGAACACAATTTACGATATTTTGTCGGCGAGCCTAGCACGACGCCGCAGCAGACAACTCGGCCCCGCTTTCTTCTTATTCTTTCGTCCGGTGAGGCTGTTGCAGTCGTTCCAGAGGGAATCGATCAGTTTTATAAGGAGACGACCTGGGTCAAACGCTGCCGGAGCTGGCCCAGTCCGAATCCAAAGGATGAGGGGGTGTCGACCCTCGCCGGAGCATTGCGCGAACTATTGCCGGAGAATGCGAAAATCGGCACTGAGCTTGGCGCCGAAAGCAGACTTGGCTTCCCTACGGGAGATTTCTTACGTGTTGCGGCAGCGATCAAACCTCGGATATTTGTAGATGCATCGGATCCGATTTTCACTCCGTTGCGGATGATCAAATCTCCATTAGAGGTCGACCGAATTCGAACTGTATGTAAGCTTGTCTCGGAAGCATTTGACAACCTGGCGCCAAAGCTGCGTTTGGGTATGACGGAACGGGAGGCGTGTCGGGTCTTCGAGCTCGAATGCTTCAATCGCGGGGTCGAAAAGACGGCTAAGATAGTGGGTGTTTCTGGCCGCGGCGGTTATACACGCCCCTACGGTGTTCCGAGCGACAAAGTTCTCTCGGATGGTGACCTGCTGTTTATTGATGCCGGCTGCCTATTCGACTTTTATTGGAGCGACTTCGATCGACATTTTGCCTTCGGCGCGCCTGATCGGCACACCCAAGATGCCTATCAAATCGTTTGGCACGCCACTGAAGCGGGAATCGCCGCCGTTAAACCAGGTACTCCGATCTGCAATGTATGGCGCGCAATGTCAGATGTCCTAAATGGCTCAAACAATCGCGGTAAGGCCACGAACATCGGGCGAATGGGACATTCGATGGGTTTATGGATGCCGGAGTTGCCCTCGGTGCAGCCTGATGACAAGACGATCCTAAGACCAGGCATGATCATCAACATTGAACCAAGCACCTCATACCCGTCATATTTTGACGGATCGCCGAAGTTGATGCTGCACGAAGAGGTCGTCGTCGTGACCGACTCTGGGGCGCAACTGCTCACTTCTCGGGCTTCTCGAACAATAGCGGTTGTCGCGAACTAAGAGAACGCTAGCAGTCTAAATGCCCTGGATCGGGCGAAGAGCACGCTGGGTTTTCGCCTAACCTTGAGAAGTGTTCCACAATTTTCAATGGATAGAGGCTGCCTCGCCGTGTCTCGTTCACGTGTTCGGGCGAGACCTCAATGTCCAATCAGACGCAAAGCTGGGAGGGAATGTGGCTGACAGCAACAGAAGGTGCTCGAAGAGGCTCCAAAGCATGGCGCATCCGCCGGGCTTCTACAGTGCCGTATCATATTGAACTCACAAATTGAGGTCTGACATGCACGGCGTGGAAACTTTCCGAGATCTGCAACGAGAGGCAACCGAGTGGCGTCGCTACCTTCATGAAAATCCTGAGCTAGATTATCGGCTGCACAACACGGCTAGGTTCGTGACCGAGAAGCTGGCTTCCTTCGGTATCAATCACATTGAGACGGAGATCGCTGAAACCGGTATCGTTGCATTGATCCAGGGAACTGGCGGAGACGGGCCCACGATCGCGCTAAGGGCGGACATGGACGCCTTGCCGATCCTCGAGGCCTCAAACAAGCCGTGGTCGTCGAAAGCACCCGCTAAAATGCACGCGTGCGGCCACGATGGTCATACGGCCATGTTGTTGGGTGCTGCGAAATACCTTGCCGGCACGCGCAACTTTAAGGGCTGCGTTGCTTTGATCTTTCAGCCGGCGGAAGAAGTCGAACTTCCGTCTGGCGGCCTAAGAATGGTCCAGGAAGGAATCATGGACCGTTTCAACATCTCCAAAGTTTTTGGGATGCACAACGCGCCGGGCACCGAGGTCGGCAAATTCAGCATTTGCAGTGGGCCTATCATGGCGTCGCAGGACGATTTCGACATTATCGTAAAGGGCCGGGGCGGCCATGCGGCTAAGCCGCATGAGACCATCGATCCAGTCGTGATTGCGGCACAGATCATCCTCGGCATACAGACTCTAGTTTCACGCAAAATCAATCCAATCGATTCGCTCGTGATCTCCGTGACGAAGTTGAATGCTGCCAATGCTTACAACATCATCGCTGATCAGGTCGAAATGGCTGGCACGGTCAGAACCCACGTCCCTGACCTGAGAGACTTCGCCGAACGCCAGATCATGGCAGCCGCCCAGGGCATCGCGAGCGCATTTGGCGCAGATATCGAGTTCAAGTACCGTCGGTCGGTCCCGGTGACCTTCAACCACATCCAGGAGACTAATTTGGCGATCAGGGCGGCACGCAGTCTCGTCGAGTCCGGTTCCGTTGACGAGAGCATTAAACCCCGCATGGGGGCGGAGGATTTCGCTTACATGCTTGAGGCGCGGCCAGGCGCTCTGATTTTCATTGGAAACGGACCGACCGCTGGTGTGCACAACCCGGCATATGATTTTAACGACGAAGCTTTGCCGTATGGCATCGGCTATTGGGTGAACTTGGTTGAGACATTGTTAGGCGTCTGAGGCGTCGGCGGGAGGAGCACGTAAGACCCCAATGTTCACTCGCTGCACGGCCCAGCCGCTAAGCCGCTCGCGCTGACTTGCGATGGTCGTCGGCATTGCCGCAGGCAATGGGCAAACCGCGGGAGATTGCCAGAAGACCTGTCGCTTCCGCACCACGAGCTGTCCGATGAGGTGATATGCGCCTGCTGATCGCGAACTCGCTCGAGCGAAAATCCTAAAAAAACAAGAAACTAGCATTACAGTTGCTTTTTTGATTTGAAGTGGGCGCGTTGAGCGGCAGCCTGGTGAGCTCTGCGCCAGAAGGACCATGCGATGATGTGTGCGGGTTGAATCCGCTTCCGCGCAAGTCTGATAGCAATGCGGCGGATTTCCTGGATTGACCAACGGATCAGTGGTGGGGTGGTTATGTTTTGGCTTTTGCCGGGGGGCGCCGTTTCGTTTTTTTGGGCGGTGGCGGATTAGCGCGATGTCGGATCGCGGCCATCATGGCGAAGGCGAGCATCACCAAGGACACATGACGGTGCCAGCCATGCCAGGATCTGCTCTCGTTGTGATCGAGCCCGAACTCGTTTTTCGCCGTTTCAAAGCTGTCCTCGATCGCCCATCGATGGCCTTCGACCGCGACCAGCGTTTCAATGGCTGTTCCCGCTGGGCACCAGGTGGTGAAGAAGGCGAGGTCATCATCGGCAATGCGACGACGGATCAGTAGACCGCGTGTCCACAAACCGTCATTTGCACTGTTGGACTGCTCGGCCTCGAGATCCGCCAATTCGAGATAACACCAATCGTGCAGCCGCGGTCCTTTGGTTCCGGCTCCCGCCGACAGGCGCTTCCAGTCGGATGAGCGCCGCGTCCGGGCGAGGTCTGCAGCCGTACCGGCGACCGGCGGTCGCTTGCCCCAGGATCGAAACACATGAGCGCTGCTGACCCCAAGCACGTAGCCTTTGCCTGCCCGACGTAGTTGCTGTTCGATGTTGCCAACACCGTAGACGGTATCACCGGCAACCCACTTGAATGGTACAGACCCGGCTATCGCGCGTGCGATCATTCTCGTCGCAAGCTTTGGTTTGGTCGCAAAGCCGACATCGGCAGGCACATATGTGGCTTCCAGACGATCTGGATCGTCGGTCCATTCCTTCGGAAGATACAACGCGCGATCGATGAACGCATGGCCATGACGCGAAACGTAGGCAGCGAAGACGCCGATCTGGCAGTTCGTGATCTTTCCTGCCGAACCAGTGTATTGCCGCGCCACTCCGCATGACGCTTTGCCCTGTTTGAGAAAACCGGTCTCGTCGATCACGAGCACCGCATCGTCATCCGCCAAATGCTCGATGACATAGTCGTGCACGATATCGCGCAGGGCATCAGCGTCCCAGTCTCCACGACCCAGAATCGCCTGCTGCCGCCATGGGCCGGGATCGCCAGCCGCCTCCGCGCGCATCCAACCGGTCTTGCGCTGCTCATCTCCGAGCAGACCTTCCAGGAACAGACCTGCATTCGTCGCAACACGCTCTTGCGTGAACAACGGACGTATCCGTTGCTTGATCTCTCGAAGCGACGCCGCCCACAACGCAAGCGTCGCCTCAACCGACGCGGCCCGCGCCCACGACATTCGAATCATGGTTGCCCATGGATTCAGAAGCCCGCAACAAAAGCAACTGTAATGCTAGGGTCTGTACCTAATTAGCGAGTTCTGATTCCCTCGTGCCAAGTTGATTCGGCACGGGGGACTTCGATGCGCAGAGGACTGTTCTGGCTCAACGACAAGCAGTGGGCTCAGATAGAGCCGCATCTGCCAACGAACCAGACCGGCCCGGCGCGCGAAGACGATCGACGCATTATCAGCGGTATCATTCACATGCTCCAGTGCGGCGCACGCTGGCGCGATTGCCCGTCCGACTATGGCCCTTACACGACGATCTACAATCGGTTCAATCGCTGGGCTAAGCGCGGACATTGGCAGGCGATCTTTGAAGCGCTCGCCCGCTGCGGCAAGGACCGAGTGGCTTTGTCGATCGACTCCACCTCGATCAAAGCGCATCGCTCGGCGAGCGGCGGAAAAGGGGGGAGTGTGAACAGGCGATCGGCCGCTCGCGCGGTGGGCGGACCACGAAAATCCACGCGCTGAGCGACCCTGATTGCAAACCTTGCGCATTTCATCTCACTCCGGGACAAGCCGCAGACATTGCCGCAGGGCCGGCCCTTTTGAAGCTCGCGCCGCCCATGTCTTCCCTCATTGGGGACAAAGGCTACGATGGCGACGGCTTTCGCGCCGAAATCGTCAATCGCGGCGCGAAACCCGTCATTCCAAACAAATCCAACCGGGTAACCCTCCACAGCTTCAGCAAGCGCCTCTATAAAGGGCGCAATGTTATCGAGCGCTGTTTCTGCCGGCTCAAGGATTTCAGGCGTGTTGCTACTCGCTACGACAAACTTGCCAGAAACTTCTTGGCCGCCGTCCACCTCGCCGCTCTCGTCGCTTATTGGATCAATTGAGTCTGAACCCTAGCACTACTTTGGCAGATTGTTGATTTTGCCGCGATTTATAGGATTCCCGAATCAATTGTTCAATGATTCATGGGTGGTCGGCTCTTGGAGGGCTGACCATGCCGGGATGGGAAGACGAACTCGAACGCTGGCTGATGCCGTTCTTGGACCGGCTGGGTCATAAGACCCGACAGCGGATGTGTCCTCTATATGTTGCGGGATTGATCGGTCCTGGCGATCGCAAGAGCGTTCAGCCGATGGCGGAACGCCTTGCCACGAGCAACTACGACCAGTTGCACCATTTCATTGCGGACGGCGTCTGGAACGCGACGCCGCTAGAGACAGAGCTGCTCAACCAGGCGGACCGACTTGTCGGCGGCAGGGATGCGGTGCTGGTTATTGATGACACCTCACTGCCGAAAAAGGGTGAGCGATCGGTCGGTGTTGCGGCTCAATACGCGTCGGCTCTCGGTAAAACTGCAAATTGCCAAACGCTGGTGTCTTTAACGCTTGCGCGCGGGGAAGTGCCCGTGATGGTCGCGTTACGTCTCTTTCTGCCTGACAGCTGGACAAGCGACATGCCTCGCTTGAAGCGCGCTCGCGTGCCAGTCGAACACCGAACGCCGCGGTCCAAGCCGGAGATCGCTTTGGCCGAGATTGACCGCGCGATGGCAGCCAACATACGCTTTGGATGTGTGCTGGCGGATGCAGGATACGGCCTCAGCGCGCCGTTTCGACAAGGGCTAACAGAGCGCGGGCTGGCCTGGGCGGTCGGTATCCCTCGGCACCAGAAAGTGTATCCGGTCGATGTGAAGCTCATTTGGCCGATCACCAAAGCCCGTGGCAAACCACGAAAGCACCACGTGCCCGATATCTTATCGATTGCGGCAGAACAAATGCTGGCCAGCGCCAAATGGAAAACCGTGAGTTGGCGCAGCGGGACGAAAGGTCGGCTCAAAGCCCGATTTGCTGCTCTCCGTGTCCGCACCGCCGACGGCCCTCCGCAGCGGATATGGGATAAAGGTCAGCAGCATCTCCCAGGCGACGAAGCCTGGCTCATTGGCGAGCAACGTGCCTCCGGGGAGAAGAAATACTATCTCGCCAATCTTCCGGCGACGACGGATCTGCGCACGCTGGCCGCCACCATCAAGGCACGGTGGATTTGTGAGCAGGCGCATCAACAGTTGAAGGAGGAACTTGGACTTGATCACTTCGAAGGGCGATCATGGCAAGGTCTTCATCGCCACGCCCTTATGACAATGATTGCCTACGCCTTCCTGCAACATCGTCGCCTCGCAAACGCGGGGCGAAAAAAAAAGAATCAACGGGCCTCCGCCTCAACCGACTATGCCCGCCGTACGTCACGCCATCGTCGATCTCATCCTTCGGCCGCCGCCCCAGCAGTGCCCACATTGCCGAAAGCAAATCCTTGAAAAACAGCGGCGAAAACACATTCTGCCAAAGTAGTGCTAGGTCATCACCTTGCTTTTCTGCAAACACTTCTTCACCGCAAACCATCGCGAACGAAGACTGATGATGTTGGATCTCCCCCGCAAGAACTACGAGACCCTAAACGCCAAGGTCCGTCTTTGCTGTTCGGAATGCAGCGATCACTCTCTCTATGTCGTCTGTACGATGCGCGGCACTTACCTGCATGCGAATCCGCGCAGCACCATCCGGCACGACAGGATATGAGAAGGGAACGACGAGAATGTCGCGCGCACACAAATACTCAGCAATCTGAACCGCGACTGCGGCATCGCCCGTCATGACGGGCACAATCGGGTGATCGCTGCCCAATACGTGAAATCCCAGATCGGTCATTCCTTGACGCAGCTGGCCAGTGCGAGCAGACAGATTTTGCCTAAGATCGTCTGCCTTCTCCGCCAGGTCGATTGCAGCCAATGACGCTTCACAGATCGCCGGCATTAGGGAGTTTGAAAACAGGTATGGGCGCGCACGCTGTCGCAACCAAGAAACGATCTCGCCACGGCCCGAGACGTATCCGCCAGAGGCGCCGCCGAGTGCTTTGCCGAGCGTGCCGGTAAGAATATCAATCCGATCTTCCAACCCATACCGCGCCGGCGTTCCACGCCCTTCTGGTCCGACAAACCCGACCGCATGAGAGTCATCGACCATAACCAAGGCCCCGTGACGCTTCGCTAGGTCACAGATCCCGGGCAGATTCGCCGCAGCACCATCCATGGAAAACACGCCATCGGTCACGACGAGCACTGTTCGACAATTGCTTGCCTCTCGTAGAGCCTGCTCTAACTGCCTCATATCATTATTGGCGTAGCGAAAGCGCTTCGCTTTGCAGAGCCGAATCCCATCTATGATGCTCGCATGGTTCAGGCTGTCGCTGATTACCGCATCGTCAGCGTCGAGCAGGGCCTCGAACAATCCCGCGTTCGCATCGAAGCACGAACCGAATAGGATCGTGTCCTCCGTGCGAAGGTAGCTGGAGAGCCTGCTTTCAAGCGCGCGATGAACTGAGTGCGTCCCACAAATAAATCGCACGGACGACATTCCAAAACCATGCCGCTCGAGACCTGCATGCGCGGCTCGCACCAGGGCAGGGTGATTGGACAGACCGAGATAGTTATTGGCGCACATGTTCAGGAGATCGCGCTCGCCAAGTGCGCGCAGATAAATATGCGTCGACTGGGGCGAAACGATCTCTTGTTCGACTTTTAGGAGATTATGCGATGATAGCTCATCGAGGTTGCCACGAAGTCGCTGACCAATTTGCGAGCGCATAGTTCGTTTCCGATCAGGGATAAATGATAGCCGTCGACCACGCGGGATCAGCGTGCTTTTGCCAGTACAGATCCGTGAGCCGGCGGGTGATGGTTCCGATCTGTCCTTGAGAGATCGTGGTGTCATCGATGCGCGTCACCGGCATAATCCCGCCGGCAGTGGAGGTGATGAACACCTCGTCAGCCTTCTTGATGTCGTCACGACTGATGTCGGCCGCAGTGGCGGCAAGCCCCATCTCTGCACAGAGATCAAAGACGGTCCGACGCGTGATACCCGGCAATACCCCAAAAGCCGGCGTTCTCAAAGATCCATCCTTTACAAGGAACACATTGAAGCCTGGTCCTTCCGCGACATGCCCCTTCGTATCTAAGATCAGCGCTGTCTCGGCACCTTTATCATAGGCGTCGAAAAGGCCTTTCACGAGGTCGAGCCAATGATAATTCTTGATGGTAGGATCGATTGAGTTGGGCGGGATACGGACGGTTTCGCTGATCGCGACATGCAAGCCTCTTTTCAATTGCTCCTTATTGGCAACCGAGCCATAAGGCACAGCAAACGCGATGAAGCGGTTCTCTGCTTGGCGAGGATCGCGGCTGAACGTCGGCGACGAACCTCGCGTGCAGATCATCTCAACGTAAGCCGATTTATGGCCCGACAAGGCGACACACTGCTCGAGGATCGACGCGATTCTCTCGCGGTCGTAAGGCAGCTTCATTCGAAGGCGTTCAACGCCTGCCAGAAAACGGTCAAGATGCAAATCTAACCGGAAAAACCGGGCGTTCCAGACGTGCACCGTGTCGTACGTTGCGTCTGAGTGCAGGAGACCCCAATCGAGCACAGAGATCTTCGCCTCGGACATCGGCAGGTATTGGCCATCCATGAAAGCGACCCCATGAGGGTAGCGCCGTTGGTCGATGTGATGCTTATCGATTGCTGAAAGCACAGTTGAGGGCTCTGTCATCGTAGTCATTTGCAATAGGAGGGGTTGAAACAAGCAACGAATTCTTGCTTCGTGAAGATAAGGATCTCGGACATGGTGCTCCATCAAGATGTCGGGGATCGAAATCGGTCGGCCCACTGGACTTAGTCGCATTAGAGTTTAACAGCTCCAAGGAGCCGCATTCCGCTGATGTGGCACCTCGCTTGGCCTAAATTCTGCGTCTGAATGGAATAGGTGAAGCTTTCACACGCCGGAGACGCGACTTGAGTGCTCCGTCGATCGCCGATGATCGGCTCGCTGTCGCACCACCAAGATCTGCAGAATTTCGTGGCGCAGAATGTGTGCGGTCCGTCGAATGGCGGGAATGTGGTGAGCGGGCAAGGAACATGGTGCTTCGCACAAACGAGCAAGATGGATCGGCGGCTCGGCAGCGCGAAGTAAAAATTTCATGCGGCTCCGATCCTCGTGTGAACGTGGTGCTGCAAAGTCCCTATTCGAAACCGGTGACTGGTCGTTGACGAGAACTCGATATACCAAGTATATTGAATGGCATGAAAGCAGCGTGCTTTCACTACTCACAAACGCAAAAGGGCAATGTATGCGGTCCGCATGCCGATCATCCTCCCGATTCCACACCATCACAGTTTGCGAGGCTCTGAAGGCACTACGTACAATTTCACGGCGGCCTGGCCGGGAGCAGGCTGTCGATAACAACCGGCTTCTCGATCAGCCTGCGGGATGAACAAGAACTGCCAGCTTCTGGGGATGGCTACTCCTTCTAACGCGCACTTGATCGTCGCTCTCCTGTCGCCGAAGGCCATCGCTCGCCACGAGCGATCCAACCCACCTAGTAAACTATTCGCGGCTTGAACTGGAAAAACGGAAAACTCGCCATGAACGAAATCAGACATAACCTGGATCTCGCTCGCGCGCTGACCAACGCGGAGGAGCGTTACTCCAGACAACACCCGCTGAGCCGTGCCTACATAGAGCGCGCATCCCGATTCATGCCCGGGGGAAATACACGATCCGTTCTGTTCTTTAAGCCCTTTCCCTTCGTCATAGAGACGAGCTCGGGCTGTCGAGTTCAAGATCTCGACGGCAATGATTATGTCGATTTCCTCGGCGAATACAGCGCCGGGCTTTTCGGACACTCAGAGCCAACGATCAAAGCAGCTATTCAGCACGCTATTGAAGCGGGCTGGGTCCGTGGGGGCTACATCGAGAACGAGGCGCGCTTGGCGGCGTCGCTGTGCTCGCGGTTTCCATCTGTCGAAAGCATCCGGTTCACGAATTCGGGCACCGAAGCGAATCTGATGGCCTTGGTGACAGCCAGAGCCTTCACCACACGTTCGAGAATTATGGCTTTTCGCGGAGGTTATCACGGGGGCGTATTGCTTTATAAATCTGGCGATTCAGTTCAAAACGCGCCGTTCCCGCTCGTGCTCTGCACTTACAACGAGATAGAACAGACCGTGGCTGCGATTGATCGCGAGGCGGGCGACCTCGCGGCGGTTATCGTTGAACCGCTGCAGGGTTCGGCAGGATGCATTCCGGCCAGCCGGGAATTCCTGTCTGCAATTCGCGGCGCTTGCGAGCGGCATGGCATCATTCTCATCTTTGATGAAGTCATGTGCTCTCGCCTTGCGCCCGGTGGGCTCCAGGGCGCCCTGGGAATTACGCCAGACCTCACAACGCTCGGCAAGTACCTCGGCGGGGGAGCTTCGTTCGGCGCCTTTGGAGGGCGCGAGGATATAATGGCGCTCTACGATCCAAATCGGCCGGATGCGCTTGCTCATGCCGGAACCTTTAATAACAATGCCATATCCATGGCTGCGGCCGTGGCTGCGGCAGACGTATTGACTAGCGAGCGTCTCGTGCAACTAAACGCCATGGGCGATGCGCTGCGGGCGAGGCTTAACGGGATCTCGCAAGCCCGTGCGCTGCCCATACAGTTCACTGGACGCGGCTCGATGATGAACATTCATTTCCGAGAGGGCGACATCCGCACCATCGCGGACACGGAGACGGAAGATCCGAATGCAAAGCCCTTCTTTCATCTGGAGATGTTAGAGCGTTGCCAATACCTGGCCCGCAGGGGCATGCTCACCTTGTCTCTACCGATGACCGCAAGCGAGCTCGATGGCTTAGCAAGCGCATTCGAAGATTTCCTCCAGTTGAATGGAAGGTTGATCGCAGCCTCCTGCGCGCCTTGACCTAGCTACCTAGAGAGAAAACGCCCCCCAGCGCGAAATGTGCACAGTGGAGGCGCCGGTCTGAGCGTGAACCGCATTACATGCTATTAGGCAGCTCTTACTTCGCCCGCCGATTGAGCCGAGCCGATCGCCTAAGCATCGGTTCGGCCAGCTGCGCAAGCTTTGGCAGAACCGTTCCTTGGAAAGATGCTCCCGGGCAAATGGCAAAAAATCCCAAGTGCAGGCGCCAACGAGCCGAATCGCCGTCGCCTCTTAAGTGATGGCGCTGCTCTACAACCGCATCTTTCGCCCACATTCTCCTGGCTCCTATCCCTTAGAGGTCCTCGAGCAGGTTCGTTCATGTGGCCGTCAGTGCAATGATACTGATTTAGATCGATAGTGCCGCTCCGCGGGGCCTCCAATAACTCATCGCAAAGATGCTCGAGAGCTCAGCCATCAGGGCAGGAGTCGCCTAGATTTTTGACCGTTAACCTGTTGCGGACGCCCGCACGCTTCGGACGATGTTTAACTTCTTTGTGCCTCGCGATGTCGCGGGCAAACCACGGGACCACGTCAGCTGCCCATTCGGTATTTTGAATGACTGCTTGCAGCAGCTTCTCCAACATAAGCCGGTATGGCCCGTAGCTGGCTAAACAATAGCTACTGACCAAAATGTCAGCGAGAGGAGAGTAGGAGTCCTCCGCGGTGTGTGCCCCATTCGCACAAGCATGATACGGCATCAATCGGTTTGCGCTCAATGGTCGCATCAATCGATCCGAGCGATCGTGCACCAGTGCCGACACTTCGTTCTTCCCCAGTGCGTAGGAGAGTTTGTCACTCGCCCTGTAGCGGCCAGCGGGCCGCAACGCGAATCGCAACGTTGCGCTCCACGGTTCGGCGCCGGCTCTTTCGGCGTGTAGTTGTCACCGCTCGATATAGTGAGTATATTAAGTTGGTATTTCACTTAGACCGGAGGGGCGGGTCATGGCACCTATTGCTTGCGATATCTTGATCAAGAATGCGTGTGTACTGAGCATGGACGCGAAACGCACGATCTATCGACCTGGTGCGGTTGCGATTACCGGCCGGAACATCCTGATGGCGGGACCGGAGCGCGACATTCTGCCGGCAGTCGCGCCAATTCGCGTGATCGACGCGGGTGGCGCGGTGGTGCACCCGGGCTTCGTCGAGGCGCACTACCACACGACCATGCATCTCACTCGAGCCTCGATCACCGACGATCCCAAGCGTCCCGCGGTGGGAAAGTCGGGCGCCGACGGGAGGGCCGCGAAGCCGATTTACGCCGAATGGGTCGATGCAATGACCGACGAAGACGAGCACGCCTCCGCTTTGCTGGCCTGCCTCGAGATGGCGCGCAACGGCTACACCTGTTTCATGGATCCGGGCACCGTGCTCGAACCCGATACGGCGGCCACCGCGGCCGAGGCGGTAGGTATTCGCGGATCGCTGGCCGACCCCTACCTTTCAGACTCCTTGGGAGGAACACAATTAGCAGCGCTTGACCGCGCGCCGCCATCCCTTGAACGCAGCCTCAAGCTGATGGGAAATGAGCTCCGCAGGAACAAGGACCCGAACGCCCTGATCGGTGGACATGTCGCGGTCTATGGTTCCGGGTCGGCGTCAGATACCTTGATGCTTGCAGCAAAGAAATGTGCCGACGACAACAGCGTGATCTACACCCAGCACCAATCCTTCCTGCCCCAGGCCGTCGAGACAGAAGACAAGCGCCTAGGCAAGCACGCCCTTGTCCATTTCGAGGAGATCGGCGTACTGGGTCCAAATGTCAGCTTCGTACACATGAATATTCTGCGCGACGACGAGGTGAACGCGATCGTACGCTCGGGAATGTCCGTGATCTGGCATCCCGGCAATTTCTTTTTCTACGGCATCGGTGAGTCGGCCCGGCAACGTATGCTGGAGTTGCGCGCGCGGGGCACCAATCTCGGTTTAGGAAGCGACCTGTGCAAGCTATGGACATTTGGCGAGTTGCCTTACATCGCCTATCTCGCAAGCCGCACCCAAGGTGGTTACATCTCCCCGGGCAGCCTGTTAGAGATCGCGACGCTGGGGGGCGCGAGGGCCATGGGCTGGCAAGATCGCATCGGCTCCCTTGAACCCGGCAAGCGCGCAGACCTGGTAATCCGACGCAATGACTTGCCTGAAGCGTGCCCGGGCACTGACCCGGTCTTCGAGACCGTTCTGGTCGCGCGCTCCAAATCGGTGGATACTGTGATCTGCGATGGCCAAATCATCGTCAAGGGCGGCCATTCCACCCGCTTGGACGAGCGGGTCATCTACCTATCCGCCTGCGCCTCTGCTCGCAGGCTGATGGCCAAGACCGGGTTAAAGGGAGACCTGGACTGGCCCATCGTGGCGGGAGATATGGACTGGGAGTTCATTGGGGGCTGAAGAGAGTCATAGCGTCGGTGGCTGCGTTGGGTTAGGCCGTGCTAGCAGCTAACACCCGGGGCCGACGCCGCAGTTTGGCCGCGTCTGCGGCGGCATCACGCCGTCACTGCCTTCATTTGCTGGCGAAGCGCTCGGCCCGAAAAAGCGCACTGTAATTCTGAGTCCTCCCATTGGAGTTGCGAGGCTTCCCAAGTTGTCCTACCAAGGATGATAGGGCGAGCCGCTAAGTTCGGGTGTGTTCTCAATCGAATTCCCGAAAATGGTTACTGTGCTTGCGACTGACCGGTCCGCGACGGATGAGATTGTGCAGAGTGTGAGGGGCGAGAGGATCAGATGCCGTGATGGCGACCATTCTGCTTTTATTCTTTGCGAAGTAGGATTTCATGATGGCTAAGCGGCAGACATCTGAATCGGAACGACTGGCAGAGAATGACGGTTTCCTTTATCGATCGGTCTCTCGAAAACTGAGAAATCTAATCGATGGCGGGACATACAAGCCCGGTGCGCAACTGCCTAGCGCCGTAGAACTCGCCAGGGATTTTGGAGTCAGCACGATCACTATCCGGCGCGCGATCCGCGACCTTTCGCTCGAGGGTCGTCTCGTCGGCCGACAGGGCCTTGGTGTTTTCGTCGCAAGTAAGCGCAGGATCGTGCGCGTTATCGGGTTAGACTACGAAGATACTTTTCGCAAGGCGGGCCTGAAGCTCAGCATCCAAGTGCTCCAACTGACGCTAGTCGATTCGACTAATGGTGGTCCAATTGAACTTGAGAAGTCAGACATGGGATACCGGCTTGATAAGATCATTCTCGCAGATGACGAGCCCGTGGTCCTGGATACGACTTGGTTTCCCAACAAGTTCGCCGATGTTCTGATACCTAAAATCCGAGAGCGTCTGATAACGCCGCTGATCGAAGCTCACGCCGAGTTCGAGCACATGGACTACCAGGTCGAAGGTTCGACGGCCACAGAGGAGCAGGCCGCGCTTCTAAAGGTGGTGCCTGGCTTCCCCGTGCTCGCAATGCAATATAACGCCATTGGGCGGGGCGGTGAGGAGCTGTTTGTGGGCCGCGCCATTTCGCGCGCCGATCACTTCGTCTATCAATTTCGCCAGGCGGCCAAGGGCTCTTCGCGACCAAACTCACGTAAGCGAAAGAAGTGACTCCAAGCAATTAGGCTTAGAGAGGATACTTCTGTCCGGGCTAGATAGATCCAGCCGTTTGCGCGCTAAACAGCGATCAGATCGGGGAAGTCGTCATCGTGATTTCGAAGATTGTTTAAGCAGGATCTTTTGCAAAAGCCGCTGCACGCCTTTCCGGACCATGCTTTAAACACAGCCAGTCTGAGCTGAACGCTGGCACAATGCGAGAGTTCCGCCATCTCCAGCAGATCGCGCTTGAGCGCGATCTTGGCTCTTACAATTCGCGCGCAAATGCGCAGATGACCCAGATGACCTCATCGTCCAAATAGATGGAATGGCCTCCCAAGTGCGCGACGCATCCATCTCTTCGTCGCGGCGAATATTCATATGCACAAAGCTGAGAAATAAACCCGAGCGCGCCAATTACTCGAAATGGACACGGACGAGTTTGCTGGGTCGCCGTTTCAGATCGTTGACATCTACTAAATATACTATGTATATATTCTTCGATAATGAATGCTGAAACGTCTAGGCTTCAGCGATTCGTCAGGAATGAGAGGGGAAGTCGGATGCAACCTCCAACCAAGAATCGCGGGCCGGAATGAACCAGACCGCCATTGCCTCCCAGACCTCGCAACTAGAACTACGCTATGAATGACGCTTTTCCAGCTGTCGAAACGCTACGCGTCCGCGGCCTTCAAGCTGATGCCGAAATCTTGGTTGACAAGTGGGGCATTCCGCACCTACGCGCGCAATCCACCAAGGATGGCTTTTTCCTCCAAGGCTTTAATGCGGCGCGCGATAGGTTGTGGCAGATGGACTTGTGGCGCAAACGAGGTCTCGGGCGACTTTCCGCTTCCTTTGGTCCCGGATATCTGGAGCAAGATATCGCCGCGCGTTCTGTCCTGTACAGAGGCGATATGCACGCGGAATATAACTCTTATGCCGATGACATGGAGGAAATCTGTAACGCCTTCACGGCGGGCATCAATGCGTGGATCGACTTGTGTGCGGATGAACCCGTACGCCTTCCGCCTGAGTTCAACCTGACCGGATCAAGGCCCGAGAAGTGGCGGCCCGAGGACGTCGTGCGCATCCGCAGCCACGCGCTGACGCGCAACGCTGCCTCCGAGATCTTGCGCTGCGTCATCCTGGCTGGGGCAACGACAGAGGCGGACCTTCTGCGCGCGAATCTTGAACCGCGAGTCGAGCCGGGCAGCGCCAGCGGACTCGCCGCAGAAGGCTTGCCGCTTCACATTCTCGACCGGTATAAATTGGCAACTGCAGCCGTGAGCTTTGAGCCGGGGCGGCTGCAGGCCACCAGGGCTGAGGCCTGCAAATGGACAAAGGTCAATGCTCTGTCCGACGTAATCGCCGATGCCCACTGGTCTGGTTCGAATAACTGGGCTGTCGACTCCTCGCGTTCGGCGTCGGGGCGTCCTGTCATTGCCACTGACCCGCATCGCCTACATGCTCTTCCAGCGTTGCGTTACCTGGCGCATCTTAAGACGCCGGACTTCAATGTGATCGGCACGGGCGAGCCGATCGCTCCCGGCCTATGCATGGGCCATAACGGTACTTGTGCATATACGGGAACGATTTTCCGCGCAGATCAAGAGGACGTCTATTGTTATCAGATCAATCCCGAAAACGCTCTAGAGTATCGGTTTGAGAATCGATGGGAACCAATGCAGGTTCTGCCTGAGATCTTCGAAATCAAGGGGTACCCTTCCGAAACTCACGCGCTGCATTTTACCCGTCACGGCCCCGTGCTCCTTGAACAGCCCGAGTTGAACCGCGCCTTTGCTTTGCGATCGGTTTGGTGGGATCCCGGCACCTGCGCCTATCTCGCTGGGGTTTCGATTATGAGATCTCGCAACATTGACGAATTCCGGACAGGCGTTTCTCGCTACGCTACGCCATCGCTTAATCATGTTTATGCCGACACTTCCGGCAATATTGCCTGGCTGCCATATGGATCCATTCCAGTCCGGCCGAATTGGAACGGGCTCATGCCGGTTCCGGGCGATGGCCGATACGAATGGCAAGGGCGCTTGGAGCTGGACCGAATGCCGAATAAAATCAATCCGGCAGAGGGGTTCGTCGCTTCTGCGAATGAAGCCAACCTACCAGCGGACTGGGCGCATGACGCCGTTCCTATTGGCTTCGAATGGGTGGAAAAGAGTCGTGCGCGGCGAATCCAAGATGTCTTGAGTAAGTCGACAAGTCACCGCGTCGAAGACAGCTGCGTCCTGCAGACAGACGCCCTTTCGTGGCCGGGAATGCGTCTGCAAAAGCTGGTGCGCCAATCGAGGCTGGAGCGCATCCCGCAGTTGGTCGAGATTGCCCGACTGCTCCTGGACTGGGATTGCGTGCTCTCCATCGATTCGGCGGCCGGACTTGTGCAGGAATGGTGGCTCCATAAGCGATTAAAACCCGCCGTGTTCGCGCTGTTTGTACATGATCCTATGCTTCGTGGGCTGATGCTCCCTGGCGACGTCGAGGGAATTCTGACAGCGTTAGAGACTCCAGCATCCGTATTTGGCCCATCCCCGCAGGCAGGGCGGAATGCAATACTCAGTTCGACTTTGATTGAGACCGTAGCTGACATATCTGAAAAGTTTGGCTCCGACCCGTCGTGCTGGAAATGGGGCGATCTGCATCACGTTTATTTCGAACATGCCTTGAGCCGCTCTGTGCAGCCTGAATGGAAGATGCGCGCTGATGTTGGTCCGGCGCCCATGCCTGGCTCCGCTTCAACCGTGCTACATGCGGGCTATCGGGAGGACGATTTCCGGACCGTGGTCGGTGCGTCCGTTCGCTTTGTTTTGGACGTTGGCAATTGGGATAACTCGCGCTGCATCAACGTCCCTGGGCAGTCCGGCGATCCGCGCAGCCCATTCTATTCCAACCTTTTTCAAACATGGTCTGAAGGGGGATATGTCCCGTTTTTGTATTCAGACGAGGCGGTGGACGCGGCTGTGGCGCAACGTATCTATGTCAGAGCAATCCCGGCTGATGGCTGAGCGGAGCGGGAGTGGTTGCGATCCGCTGTCTGCCAACGCGCTCTGATAAGGTAGATTGATGCGTATCGGCTGTCGAATGGATACGAGGCCTAAGGAGAGCACTATGGTTCGAGCCAATTGCACCATTCTAACCTGCGCTGTGACTGGATCGATTCACACACCGTCAATGTCTCCATTTCTTCCGGTGACTGCGGAGCAAATTGCTGCGGAAGCGATTGCAGCAGCAGAAGCCGGAGCTGCCATAGTTCACCTGCACGCGCGCAACGCTGTCGATGGCTCTCCGGATCAGCGTCCGGAATCATTCCTGCCTTTCCTCAGCGTCATCAAACAGCGATCGAACTGCGTGATCAACCTAACCACCGGCGGCGCCGCAACTATGTCAATTGAAGAGCGCTTGAGGCCCGCCGCAGCCTTTAAGCCAGAGGTTGCGTCTCTGAACATGGGTTCGATGAATTTCGGACTATATCCCATGCTCGAACGCTTTAAGAAGTTCGAGCACGCTTGGGAGCAGCCGTATCTCGAAGGATCCAGAGACCGCGTTTTCAGAAATACGTTTGCAGACATCGAGAAGATATTGACCAGTTGCGCCGAGGCCGGAACTCGTTTTGAGGTCGAATGCTATGACATCGGACATCTCTATACTCTGGCGCATTTTGCCGATCGTAAGATAATTGCACCTCCATTCTTCGTGCAGAGCGTGTTCGGAATTCTGGGCGGAATCGGTGCCGACCCCGAGGATATCCTGATGATGAAACGGACGGCTGACCGCTTGTTCGGATCGGATTATCACTGGTCTGTGCTGGGAGCTGGCCGCAACCAAATGAAAGTGGGCGCCATCGCAGCCGCGATCGGGGGGCATGTACGTGTCGGACTCGAAGATTCGCTCTGGAGCGGTCCGGGTAAACTGGCCACCAGCAGTGCCGAGCAAGTGCGCATCGCTCGCACAATTATTGAAGGGCTGGGTCGGACGGTTGCTACGCCCGATGAAGCTCGTGAGCTCCTGTCGCTCAAGGGAGGAGATGCGGTAAATTTTTAGCGGATCGATATCGATCATGATTACCCACGTGTAGGCGCTGATGGCTGCAAGATCTTCCTATCAGGAATTCTATCGTTGGCTTGCTTGAGCGTGGTAAGGCAAGCACCACGCGGTACGGACCGGCATAAAGCGCCCGATCGCGCAGAGATGCGGACGCAATCGGTTGTTGTCCCACAGACCCTCCGCACCTCGGCGACACCGGCAGCGAAACTCTGAGCTGGCGCTTATGAATCCAACGAGTGTTGAGTGTTCATTTGGCGCTCCAACTAGTGCCACTGAACACGACACGCTATATGATGCATTCCTTTTCGGTGCCAAATCCGACGGCACCGTCCGAAAGTGGCTGCCTCGCACGTTCCTTTGTATTGCCGTCTTGCCTCGGCGACCTTCGTCTACAATGCCGTCCTGACTAACGTCGAGAAGTGCGACAGGAACGCCTTTCCGCGGGCATTTGCGGTATGCCGATCTTTCCTCACGCTCAGACACATCTCTGTTGGTTTCCGCGGCTCTGAAGTGGGTGTTGGGCAATGAATGCTTCAACTTCTGGCGATAAATCGCAGGAATTCTGCTTCCTGACGCGTCATATTAGTCAACGTCAGCTTCACGGGCCCGGTACTATGTCTCTAAGTGCATTGGCGATACGAGGTGAGAGTGTTTTGGGAAGGGGCCGCTGTATGTGAGCGGCGCCCCAGCGGAGCGTCACCCGCGTCGTTTGCGGTGGTCTGCGAGCAGTGCGGGCGACTCACGATGGGAACCGGTCCCCTGTAGCGGAGGTAGAGGTCTCATTAGAGTTCGGAATGCGCGAAGCGCTTGCGCTAATATTCATGGCTAAGAGTAGAAGGTCGATGTCAAACAATTCACAATTCACGTCTGGGAAGCTACCGCGCACCGTTGGGTTGTTGGGGGGTGGGACGATCGGCGGCGGGTGGGCCGCACGATTTGCCCTCAACGGAGTGGATGTGCGGCTATATGATCCAGCTCCCGGTGCGCTCGAGCACGTTCAAAATACTGTGGACCATGCACGCCGGATATTTCAACGACTGACGCGGGTCGCGCTGCCAAAGGAAGGTTCTCTGACGCTTGTCAAGTCGGTCCCGGACGCGGTGCGCGACGTGGATCTCGTACAGGAGTCTGCGCCAGAGCGCCTGGAGCTCAAGCAGGAGCTGCTCGCGACGGCCAGTCGTGCGGCGCGACCTGACGCGCTGTTCTGTTCCTCGACCTCGGGTCTTCGTCCGTCTTTGCTGCAGGCGAAAATAGAGCATCCCGAGCGTCTGCTCGTTGCTCACCCTTTCAATCCTCTATATTTGCTCCCGCTCGTTGAGCTGTGCGCTGGGCAACAGACGGCGCCAGATGCTATGGCGCGGGCGGACGAGATTTACCGTATGATCGGTATGCACCCGCTCGTAGTACGCAAGGAACTTGATGGATTTATCGCCAACCGATTGCAGGAAGCGATGTGGCGCGAGGCGCTGTGGCTGGTGCATGATGGCTCGGCGACTGTGCAGGAAGTCGATGATGCAGTCCGCTACTCCTTTGGCTTGCGTCGAGCCGTGGTGGGTCCTTTCCGAATGAGTGGCGGGGCGGCTGGGATTCGCCGCTACCTGGAGACGTGGGGGCCTATGCTAAAATGGCCATGGACCAAGCTGACCGACGTACCGGAACTCACCGAGGACTTTCTAGACACGCTGGCTGCGCAATCAGACGCGCAGGTGAAATCGGATAACCTTTCAGGCGCTGAGATCCTAGCGAAGCGCGACGAGGCGCTTGTGGCCGTGCTCCAGGGGCTGCGCGATCAGGAATTTGGTGCGGGCGAGACCTTGGCGCGCTGGGAACAGGGTCTGAAAGACCGCGCTACTGATTAGGGATATCCTCCTGGTTACCCCAACCCGGCGAGCAGTGGACCCGGCGTTGCTCCGGCGAAGGCGCTCACGAGTCCCTGCTAGTCCGAGGCGTCTGGCGCGAAATGATGGTTCGTCTTGAGTTCTCCGTCACGACGCCAGGCTATTCTGACAACGCCTCAATTGGCCCATTTGACGAGAGAAGATGGCGTCGTGCCAGAGAATGCGGTGGTTCTAATGCCCAGGCCATCGCGGCCGAACGGATCGGAAAGTGTGGCTATGAGTGAGGGACATGTTGGCGCGTTGGCACAAACCGCCTCATACGTTTCGTCCTTGCAAGGCGCGCGCACCGGGAGGGCGATCCTCGGCGAGCATACGAACAGCAAGTCGCCCTACACTTTATGCGCGGCATACTCGTAAAAGTATCAGCCCGACAAAGCAATGCCTCATGGCGAAGGACTAGTTATGCGGCCGTCAACCCTTCCGCTCTTCGGTGTCAAGGTCGTTGATTTCGGACAGTACATCGCCGGCCCGGCAGTGGCGATGATTCTCGCCGATCTTGGCGCGACTGTTGTACATATCGACCCACCATCCGGTCCCCTCTGGGACAGCCCGGCCAATGCAACCCTTAATCGAAACAAGCTGATCGTTTCGATCGATTTAAAGACTGAGGAGGGTTTGTCGCGAGCGCACACGTTGATCGCCGACGCGGATATCGTGATCGAGAATTTCCGCCCGGGAGTGCTGAGCCGCCTGGGGGTCGACTTCAGCTCTTTGCGCAAGACTCGCCCAGCCCTGACTACCGTTTCCATTCCAGGCTTTGCGTCCAACGATCAACTCCGTCGCGAGTGGCGCGCCTTTGAAGCGGTAATCGGGGCATCCTCCGGATTGTTCACCGATATGGGGTTGAACCGTGTCTTGAGGGGTATTGACCCGTCCTTTTCGCCGCTACCTCTGGCATCGGCCTACGGTACGATGCTAGCGGTATCGGCCGCTCTGCTTGCGCTTCAGGCGCGGGAACGCAGCGGAGTTGGTGACCAGATCGAGGTGCCTCTTGCATGCGCGGTGATGGAGGGACTTGCATATAATTCGATTAGCATTGACCAGCTTCCCCTTCGATATAAGTCGCCACGTGAGCGCGAGATAGCTCGGCGACGCGAATCGGGCCTGCCGATGAACCTCTCTTACCAGGAGACGCAGGAACTCCTTGACCCATTTGCCCGCAACTACAAATGCAAAGACGGGCGCATGTTCTTCGTCCTCTGCTCAGCCCACAAGCATCATACGAGGCGCTGCTTGCAGGTGTTGGGTCTGTATGACGAGCTCCTGGCGGAAGGGCTTGTCGAAGAGATGAATACTTATCTTTCGATGCGCGACTGGCGATCTGACATCTCACTCAGTTCGTCTCCTTTGCCGAAATCGTGGGCAGACAAGATCGCCGGGCGAATGAAGACCGTCTTTCTTACCCGCACCGCGGCAGAATGGGAGGACATTTTCGGTGAGCGTCGAATTCCGGCAGCACCGCAACGTTGGCTGCAGGAGTGGATCAGAGACGATCACGCAGAACGCGCGGGGCTGATGATCAAAGTCGATGATCCGGTGTATGGACGAATGACTCAGCCCGGACCTGTAGCCTGGCTGGAGGAAAGCGGGGAAGTGATGCTGAACCCAGCACCCCGAAGATGGGTCGCCTTTGATCAGGCCGTCGCGGCGTTCTCCAGCTTACCTGTAAGGCAGTTGTCGGCACGCAAGGCTGACAGATCGGCAGGGTGGCTCGACGGTGTGCGGGTACTAGACCTAAGCAATGTCATCGCTGGGCCGCACTCAGGATGCTATCTCGCCCGTTTCGGGGCAGAGGTGATCAAGCTCGACCCCGCCAGCCCGCTTTTCGACAGCTCTATAACAGTCATCTACGGCATGACCCATATGCGCGGTAAACGCTCGGTTCTGCTAGACATCGAGTCATCGCCTGGCCGAAAGGTTTTCGAGAGGCTCGTGAAGTCTGTTGATGTTGTAATCTGGAATGCAACTGACCGCCAGGTCGAGCGCGTTGGGCTTGATCCGCAGAGCCTCAAATCCCTCAATCCAGATGCGATCTTCTGCCAGCTCGATTGCTTCGGTGGCATCCGGCGCGGCCCACGAAGCGATTATCTCGGCTACGAGAATCACGTTCAGGCAACGACAGGCATTATGCTGAGATCCGGTGGTTCCGACGAAACGCCTGAGGAATACGCACACGTCGGTACAATCGACGTGATGGGCGGGTTCAGCGCGGCTCTCGGAGTAGCGGCGGCGCTTTATCAAAAGGCCAGGACCGGACGAGCAGGGAGGGCTCGCACGTCCCTATCGGCGCTCGCCGGTCTCTTGCAGATCCCGTTCTGCTACGACTACGCAGGACGTGGCCCCTTCGACGAACCGGCCGGGATAAATTCCAAGGGCTATGATGCCTTGAATCGGTTCTACACGGCCTCGGACCGCAGCCTCTTGCTCAGCGCATCCGAGCGCGATCTGCCGCGACTTGAAGGAGTTGCTAGGCTTCAAGGCGTTGCCGATGTGCCGAAGGAGGAACTGACCGCCTTCCTAGCCCATGCTATTGCTAAGGATTCTGCAGAGAATTGGATTTCGGCATTCAATACAGCCGGCGTCGGTGCCGCCATTTGCGAGAGTATCGCGGCCATTCGGTCGGGGCATTCGAGGCTTGCGGATGGTGCTCCGGGAACCGAACAAGGCAGCTACGCCTTCTCGATTTTCCGTGACCATCCCAGCGGGCATGTTCTCACGCAGGTTGATCATTACGCGGTCCGATCGACCGTCGGAAAAGTCTATGCTCTCCCTCCCGCGGAACAATACGGCGCTTCGACGCGCCAAGTTCTGCAGAAACTACAATACCGCGACTCCGAAATTGACGCGCTGTCCGGTGCGAAGGTTGTAAGCGAAGGCTGGAGTACCGAGTACTTGCCTACTTGAGAGACGAATGCGCGCTTGCAAAGCCTAAGGTCTCCTTAACAGGATCGACCAGGCGCTTGAAGCGCCAAACAACCCTTCGACCGTTTGCGACGGTAAAGGTACCACAACCGCAACTGATGCGGGTTGCGCTTCGACCAAAGAAGAAACACTTTTAGGAAGGGATCATTATCGTGATAGCTGAGCAAGCAGCCGGAAACCCAGAGGCAACGCAAGACCAAAGCGCAAAAGATCCTGCGCGTCGGCCGCTCCAGGGCATCCGCGTCGTGGACCTCACGCACGTCTTGGCTGGCCCGCTTTGCACGACGATCATGGCTGACCTAGGCGCCGATGTCGTGAAGGTCGAGAGGCTTGGTGCAGGGGATGTTTCACGCCAAGTCGATCCATTTCGCGATGAGGAAAGCTATTACTTTGCCGCTCTTAATCGCAACAAGCGCAGCTTGGCGCTTGATTTGAAGCGTGATGAGGGCCGGCTCGCCCTTGAAAAATTGGTGCAGCGAGCTGACGTTCTGGTCGAGAACTTCCGTCCAGGTACGCTCGACTCGCTCGGTTTTGGTTACGAGCGCCTTTTGCAGCTGAATCCTGGTCTCGTTATCTGTTCTATTTCTGGCTTTGGCCAGACGGGTCCGTTGCGGGACTACAAAGCATTCGACCTCGTAGCGCAAGCGATGACGGGATTGATGAGTCTGACCAGAGAACCAGGAAGACCGCCCTTGCGCATTCTTGTTGGGGATATTCTTACTGGCGTCTATGGCGCCCTCTCGGTCGCCTCGGCTTTGGTCGGACGCGTCAAGACCGGCAAAGGCTGTGTGATCGACCTCAGTCTATTCGAGTCTCTCCTTACAACCTTTCCGTACTTTGCGGGCCGCTACTTGGCGGATGGTGAACTCCCCCCGCCGGTAGATGCGGGTCCAAACGCGGTCCCCTATGATGTCTTTCCCGCCTCCGATGGCGAACTGGTCATCGCAGTCTATGGCGATCACATGTGGCCGTC
This sequence comes from Bradyrhizobium sp. CW1, assembly GCF_023100665.1. Classification (NCBI taxonomy): domain Bacteria; kingdom Pseudomonadati; phylum Pseudomonadota; class Alphaproteobacteria; order Hyphomicrobiales; family Nitrobacteraceae; genus Bradyrhizobium; species Bradyrhizobium sp. CW1. The sequence goes on along the minus strand of NZ_CP064684.1, from coordinate 6,838,657 downwards.
ACTGTGTAGTGTCCTGGAGTTGCCGGAGCTCGCCGCAGACGCAGAGCTGAAGACAAATGCGGGCCGTGTCAAACGATCAAAGGAGGTCGAAACTGCGCTTGTCGAGCGGTTAAAAGCAAAGACAGTTGCGCAATGGTGCGAAAAATTAGCGACCGCCGGAATTCCTCATGCTCCTATTCTTAACATCGGCGCTGCACTAGAGCATCCGCACACGCGCGCGCGGGGCATGATCGTCGAGTTCGAGCATCAGAAGTGCGGGACTGTCAAAGCCGTTGGTAGCGCCATTCACATCAATGGCGCTCCAGTCCCGGGATCTGCAACCCCCGGGCCGACGCTTGGAGAGCATACCGAACAAGTACTCGCTGAACTCGGCTACAGTTCGGCTGGCATCGCTCGACTTCGGCAAGAGGGTGCAATCGGATCATGATGTCCCAGCGGTCGAGCAAACAGATCGAGTCCGTTCGCGCTGGAGAGATGCTCATCGCGTGCTCCAATTCACTCTTTTTCGCAGTTCGCGGCTGAGTCAACAATCGGGAAACTCTAATGGATCTCACTTTCACAGAAGACGAGCGCGCGTTCCGTGACGAATTACGTCAGTTCTTGCGCGGCAACGTTCCGCCGGAGACGCGACGCAAGCTGGTGGAAGGCCGGACTTTGTCCAAGGAGGAGATCGTCGCCGGGGCGCGTGTCCTCAACAAAAAGGGAATCCCGTATTGGCCAAAAGAGTACGGCGGAGCGGGATGGTCTCCAGCGCAGCAGTACATCTTCGAGGAAGAGGTACAAGCCTTTCCCGCGCAGACCATGTACGACTTTGGTGTATCTCTCATCGGACCAGTGATCTACACGTTCGGCAATGAGGCGCAAAAGAAATACTATTTGCCTCGGATCATCAACGTCGAAGATTGGTGGTGCCAAGGCTTCTCGGAGCCTGGCGCCGGCTCCGACCTAGCCTCTCTCAGGACTCGGGCCGTGCGCGATGGCGACCACTATGTTGTCAACGGCCAAAAGACCTGGACGACCTTGGCACAGCATGCCAATTGGATCTTCTGTCTGGTACGGACCAATCCCGATGTGAAGAAGCAACTGGGTATCTCCTTCCTTCTCGTCGATATGAAGTCACCCGGCGTCAATGTACGTCCGATACAGCTGATCGACGGTGGTTATGAAGTTAACGAAATTTTTTTTGATAACGTCCGAGTCCCGGCCGAGAATCTAGTTGGCGAGGAAAATAGGGGGTGGGACTACGCTAAGATGCTGCTCGGCAACGAGCGCTTCGGAGGAGCTTGGGTTGGCGCTTCCAAGGAGCGCATCCGACGTATCAAGCACCTTGCCGCGCGATCTCGCGCGGGAGGTGAGCGGCTAATCGACCAAGCAACGTTCCAGCAGAAGGTCATTGAAGTCGAGGTCCAGTTGAAGGCGCTTGAGATGACGCAGCTCCGCGTTGTCGCCAACGCATCAAAGCAGCAAAACGGTGCGCAAGATCCGGCCAGCTCCATCCTCAAGCTCAAGGGCGCTCAAATCCAGCAGGCAACTGCTGAGCTTCTTATGGATGTAATAGGCCCTTATGCCCTACCCCAGCTATCTGAACAGGAACTCGAGGACCGTAACACGTCCCCGATCGGTCCTGACTGGCCGCCAATGATCGCGCCCACTTACTTCTATAGCCGCGCGGCCTCCATCTATTCGGGATCGCGGGAAATTCAGAAGAACATTATCACCAAAGGGATCCTCGGCCTCTGATGGTTCAGGGTCATCAGCACCACGCCCCGTTGCAGGAGAATTTCCAAAGTGGATTTCGATTTCTCGGAAGAACAACGGCTCCTCAAGGACAGCATTGAGCGACTGTTGCTTGAGAGCTACAGCCTCGATAATCGCCGTATATATCAGGCCGGTCAGGCGGGCTTCAGTAATGCAATGTGGTCGCGCTATGCCGAGCTCGGGCTTCTGGCATTGCCATTCTCGGAAGAACAGGGTGGATTCAGTGGCGGTCCGGTTGAAACCATGATCGTCATGGAGGCATTCGGCAAGGCGTTGATCTTGGAGCCCTATTTGGCGACCGTGGTCCTTGCCGGCGGTGTGCTCCGACTTGGAGCGAATGAGGCGCAAAAGGCCGAGCTGATCCCAGCAATCGCCGAAGGCCGGACAAAAATGGCCTTCGCTTATTCCGAGCCGCACTCTCGCTACGACCTCTTCCACGTTGAGACGCAGGCGAAACAAGACGGCGACGGGTGGCTCCTAAGCGGCACCAAGGGCCTGGTCCTTCACGGCGAGGCGGCCGATAAGATCGTCGTATCAGCACGTACGGCAGGCGACACGCGGGACAAGAGGGGAATTGGGCTCTTCCTTGTCGATGCGCACGTGCCGGGCCTCACACGCCGTGGTTATCCGACACAGGATGGATTGCGTGCCGCCGAGATCACGCTCGATAAGGTACGCATCCAGAAAGACGACGTCATCGGCGATCCGGCAATTGCGTTCCCGATTATTTCTCAAGTCGCGGACGAGGCGGTTGCAGCACTTTGCGCAGAGGCCGTCGGCAGTTTCGGCGAAATGCTAACTATTACGGTTGACTACCTTAAAACGCGCGAGCAGTTCGGCAAGAAGATTGGCAGTTTCCAGGCGTTGCAGCATCGGGCAGCCGACATGTTCGTTGAGTTAGAGCAGTCCCGCTCGATGGCTCTTTATGCGGCGATGATGACGAGAGAAGGCAACGTGACCGAGCGTGAGCGCGCGATTTCCGCGGCAAAAGTCCAGATCGGCCGCTCGGCAAAGGTAATCGGCCATGAAGCAATCCAGCTCCATGGCGGCATCGGTATGACAATGGAGTACAGCATCGGACACTACTTCAAGCATGTCATCATGCTCGACACGCTATTTGGCGATGCCGACTATCATCTGAGCCGCCTTGCCAATCTTGGAGGACTTACCAGCGAGCAGGCAGACTAAAGAAAGAAACGACGGCGGTTCGCTTTGATTACAAGAAGCTGGGCGAGCGGAGATGAGATTCTCCGGGTTCTCCATATATACGGGGCCATTCTGCCACGGTTCGTTCTGGTCTCCGACATTGAAGCTGCGTTGTCCAACGAAGATCGGGCGTCAGGCGGGCCGTGATCGACTGGGATGGCTCAAGGGACGGCGTCGCCTCGATACCCGCGTGGCTTAGCAGAGAGCAATACGATTAGGCCATTTGTCATTCGGCCTGCAACATTTGCAAGCCGATTCACAGCCATTTTCATAATCGCCGGCGCCTTGACGGCGACAGGCCTAGCGACGGCCCTGATTTTGGGAATGCCTGCATTCGCTGGCGATCGGCTGGCGGCCACCTCCGGTACAGGAGCATACTAGGTGGCCCAGCGCAAAGCCATTTTGAGCCCCTCTCTAAGCGAACGAAATCAAGATCACTGATAACGACAACTACGGCCGCAGATCGGCATCCTGATGAGCGTCGCGACGAAGCTTTTCAGGGGTGAATGAGGGCCAGCCGCAAGGACCTTGCACTTACTACCTCGTCGACGCGCCCGCGGCTCTGGGAAATGGCGCTGGCCGCAGGGCTTCGCTTTTCGTATGGCTTGAAGCCGAGAACACCACTTTCTTCGGTCGACTTCCGCTGAAATTGCGGGCGCGATAAGGAGGATGCCCAGATTACATCCACTGGCGAGCGCCCCCCTTAGAAGAAAAAATGCCTAGCCGAGCGTTCAGCTACGTGGCCGCTATTGCCGGCGTGAGCGCCCGCCATCTTGCGACCGTCGACAAGCGTGCCGGTTCCGAGGATCGTGTGGTAGCGCCCGGCATTCTCAGAAGAGGGTGCGCCGGTCTGAAAGGAAGGCAGACGAGCAGACACGCTGCCCTCCGACAGCGTCAACATCCATCCACATACTGCAATTTCCTGTGACCGCCCCGCTGAAGCAGTTGATTGGGAAGGCGGGTCCTTCCCGAAGCATGTTCACAGTACCTGGTGCCGAACGACCGCGAACACGTGGTACCACTTGGTCCTGGCGCTCGCTGCGGTATGCCGCTGCGCAAAGCTTTATGAATGGTCGGCTTTAGCATGCCTCGGGACCGTAACCACGGTGAGGCGTAACTATTGACCACTTTCCGACCGCATCGCGTCGGCTGCCGCCCTGGAAGAAGCATTGGACAGCTTGCTCGACCTACGCGCCGCGGCGCTGGTCTCACGTTCGCCCGCCGGCGAAAACATGCATCCGGCACAAGCCGCGCTCAGGGAGCCTCCCTGGAAGCCTTGGAGGTGCGGCTCACCAGTCGCCCACGATCGGAAGGGCAAACTCTTCACCATAGCCGCGAAGCTTCGCGTTTCTCCAATGAAGCACACATTTTCGGCCGTTTATGTGCTGAATTCGGCGAAATCCGCCCCCCAGAGGCTCTATAAGTGATCTAACACACGTTACGCTTTGGACATCTCAATGACATCGAAGAACAAAGGCTCTCTTGGAATCCTAGACTTTGATCGTGAACCCGGCTGGGTGCGACCCACGCCGCAACCCGGCTCGCTTATGAGTCCGGATACTTACGGCTTTCCCGTCCTCATAGAGAGCGTCAAAGGATCCACTGTGGATCGCACAATGAGCGGCGATCTCACGCTCGCACCTGCCTACATTGCCGCGGCACGCAAGCTCGTCGAAGACGGTGCTGTGGCTATCGGTTCGAACTGCGGTTTTGCGATCCGCTACCAGGCAGCCGTTGCCGCTGCGGTAGACGTCCCGGTAATGATGTCGACGTTGGTACTTTTGCCGGCTCTGCTCCGTCAGTTAGCTCCCAGTACGCAGGTCGGAGTGGTCACATCGGATTCAACCCTTTTTGCCGAGGACCTTCTTGGCCTCACTGACCCGGCCGAGCGCGCAAGGGTTGTGGTTGTTGGCATCGAAGGCGGCAACATGGCGCGAAACGCGACGATGAACCTGCCGACGGGACCTGCCGAGATCGAGGAGGATGTGGCCTCCTGCGTCAGGCGATTGCTTGACACGAATCCAAAGGTTGCAGCGCTACTGTTCACGTGCACTCTCTTCCCAATGATCACACCTGCGATACGTCGCAGGTTCGGGCGGCCAATCTACGATATCTCGACCGCATGCCGACTTGCCCTGGAAGCTGCTGTGTCGACCGGACTCGTACACGGTTCGCAACAGTAGCCCGCGGGCTTCAGCTAACCAAGACCGCATGACTTTCATTTGTCGCTGTCTCATTCGGGCGCCCTGGCTTGAAAGCAACGCGCCTTGCGAGCAGTCCCAACTGCCCCACCAGAGGAGCCCTTAATGTCCGGAAAAGTCGTTCTGACTTGCGCAATCACTGGCGGGAATGCGACAGTCGTCGCCAAGCATCCGCAACTTCCCAAGACGCCCTCGCAAATTGCGGCAGCAGCCATCGATGCCGCGAAAGCAGGCGCAGCCATCGTTCACATCCACGTTCGCGAAGATGACGGCACGCCTTCCAACCGCCTGGAGCTCTACGAGCAGGTCGTAAAGAAACTGCGCGACTCGTCCACCGACGTCATCATCAACCTGACATGCGGAATGGACGGGAGCATTGCGCTAGATTCCCTTGAACCAACCACGCTCAGCAAGACCACTGTACTCAAAAGCCCGAAGAACCGCGTCCTTCAAGCGACCACGCTAAAGCCGGAGATCGCCACATTGGATTGCGGCGTGTTGGCATTCGGCGAGTCCATCTATGTGGCGCGCATGTCCGACCTGCGCGAGATGACGAATCTGATGCAGGATGCCGGCGTCAAGCCAGAGATCGAATGCTTTGAGCTCGGCCACATCGAAAATGCCAAGAAACTCATCGCGGAAGGCACCCTCAAGGGCCCGCCGCTGTTCCAGTTCTGCCTCAGCACCGGCTACGGTGCTCCGGCAGAGCCGATCGTCATCCAGGCTATGAAAGAGATCCTGCCTCCTGGCGCGATTTGGGCTGGATTCGGATGTGGTCCAGACGAAATGCCTACGGTCGCGGCAATCGTAAGACTGGGAGGTCATGTCCGCGTCGGTCTGGAAGACAATATCTATCTGCGGCGCGGCGTGCTGGCATCCAACGCCGAACTCGTCGACAACGCAGTCGGGATCATTGAGCGCATGGGCTCCAGCATCGCCACGCCGGCCGAAGCACGAAACATGCTGGGGCTGGTCAAGCGCGACTAGGCCCCTTTCGCAACATGCACTAGCCGGAAGTGGCGCTTTTGTAGCTTACTCCGGCAACTGCTCGCCAAGCATCGCTTCTGCACGATGCGGAGCAAAGAGGAATTCAGCTCCGAGACCACGTCCTTCGCGGAAGCGGCGGGTCCGGAGTCCGCATATCGCCGCGTCGGCCATCCGGCACTGAACTGATCAAACTGGTTCCTACAATTTCCCCCTAATGCACAAGGACGGTTACGTTCAGCATGATCCACATGCAGGATGAATGATCAGCTCTGGTGAATGCCGCCTCGGTGGCTTCCTAGAGCATGACCTAGAGAGGCTGGAACCGGTTCATCCAGCGCAATGTTCAATAGGTGGATTGGCTCAGGGGTGCTGCCAGCCCCGGGCACGCAGCGAATATGTCGCCTACGAGGACCGCGGATATACAGCTCCCCGCGTGGGCGCTGCAGTACTAAAGTGTGAGAACCAGCCGCCCAGGCCGAGCGCGACATCGCTGGTCGCTCCGCTCGGCCTCTTGCAAAGGCCTTCGCTAGAACTACGAAGGCGGATACCCTTCGAAGCTCCGCCTTTGTCCGCGTCAAGGGCTGCGAGGCCTCTTTTTTGCGAAGCAGAATGCCGCAATTTCACGCTCAGCGCATCCAAGCGATCTGTCTCGCATTTCACGCATCGAGGACTTGGCCTGTTCCCTTGGGCGCCCTTTGTTGCAGAGCTTTGCGCAGCGCGCCTGATTCGGGCGTCGGCTTCAGCTCTTTGCACGAAATGTGTGTCGAGGCGAAACACACTGCAGCAAACAGTCGACATTGAGGAGATAGGGTCCGTAGCGAGCGCATTTTTTTCAGAAGGATGCGAGCGTTCTCAGCGTTTGCGGCCCCACCTTTATACAAGTGAGCGCGAAAGCCAGATCTCACGGCGTCGATGATGGAGACAGAAAGAATGGCTGAAGCTATAACAACGCGCCGAGAGGGCGCGATCCTCGAGGTCACGCTCGACCGCCCAAAGGCAAATGCCATCGACGCCGACACTTCACAGCTAATGGGTGAGGCCTTCAAGACCTTCCGAGACGATCCAGAGCTGCGCGTTGCCATCCTCAAGACCGCTGGTGACAAGTTCTTTTGTGCCGGGTGGGACCTAACCGCCGCTGCGGCTGGGGAATCGGCGAACGCCGATTTTGGAGTCGGTGGATTCGGTGGCGTGCAGGGACTGCGCGACTTGAACAAACCGGTAATCGCTTGTGTCAATGGAATGGCAGTTGGTGGCGGCTTCGAACTCGTGCTTTCCTGCGACTTGATCTATGCGTCAGATCATTCTTCGTTCGCACTACCGGAGATCCGCGCCGGCCAGCTCGCCGACGCGGCATCGGTCAAACTGCCCAAGCGCATTCCATTTCATATTGCCTTGGACCTTCTGTACACCGGCCGCTGGATGAACGCCGCCGAGGCACACCGCTGGGGCCTCGTCAATGAAGTGCTTCCGAAGGAACAACTCGAGGACCGCGTATGGGAGATCGCGAAGCTCCTCGCGAGCGGCCCGCCCCTTGTGTTTGCTGCCATCAAAGAGACCGTGCGCATGGCTGAGCCGCTGAGCTATCAAGACGCCCTAAACCGCGTGAATCGGCGTCAGCTTGCGACTGTCGATATACTCTATGGTTCAGAGGACCGTCTTGAGGGTGCACGTGCCTTCGCAGAAAAGCGCACTCCCGTATGGAAAGGCAGATAGTCTTGATGTTGTGAGGCGCTGCGCGAGGAGGCCGGTCACTAGATACCAGTAGCGTTCGACGGCCGCGTCATTTCGATGCACCGCCGCGCAACAATGCGGCGTCCCGCAACGGCGCTCAGAACAAGTTTGCCGCGCGAGCGCCTGGGCCCGGCGGCGGACGAGCCACAGGAGCGTTTAAGCGAGTGCTGTACGTTGAGGAGCTGGGCCTGAAGAGCTGCACGACAGATTGTGGGTCTATGCACTTCCGTCCGGGTGAGACCGTCAAGATCAATAGTCAGCCGACGCTACGCAAGATGGCCGCCCGACTGAAATAGCTCAAGGTGCGTCCTGCTACGCGACTAACGCGGACTCGTGCAACGAGCGACCGCGCTTGAACGAGTTGGAGCGCGCGTAGTTAGCCCCGACGAGGTACGTCCGAACCGGGCGCGAGGACCTATGCCAGAAGGACCGAGCTGAAGAGCATTATCGAACCGTCTGGTTTGCTAGGTGCATCATCGGTGGAGAATGGACGTCTGCTTTGATGCCAACCAAGCTGACGCGTAGCGGCGTGCCTCTGCGGCGGAGGGAACACAAGCCGGCGGCGCGTCTCCGTGGTGTGCCAGCCGAGTAATCGCAGATTTGGTAGACAGGGGGTCACCTAAGGATGCGCGAGCGCGGGCGGAGCCTGCTCCACATGTTGACCTCGCCGTCACCAAGCCGCATCTGATGCTGCTTGAGCACTCCTCGGTGAGAACGTTGCTACATACCTCATTGCTGGCAGCGGACAGCCGCAGAGATCGCGCGGGCGTAGCGGTGCTATCACGTCAGCTATGCGATGGCCTTCTGCTGATTGCCAACTTCGGATGGGCATCGGACGGGGGGCTCGGCCAGGCTGCGAAGTAGCTTCTGACGGAGGCTGTGAACAACGCGACCTTCCGGCTCGCTGAGTCGAAGCAGAGGTTAAGTGTCTCGACAGTGCAAGCCACTTCGCCAGCGCTTTCGACGCGATGAAGAAGATGAAACCGCTTTGTGTCCGAAGCAATCAGGGTCGTATAGATTTCAACCGATGCGCCCAACCGCAGTTCGCGAATATAACGAACATAGGTTTCGGTCAGGACGAAATGAAGATCCGGTTCAGACGCAAGATCATTCTTTGCCTGCCGCCATACTTCAGTACTCGCAAGATCAGCTATGCGCTGATATGTCAAGAAATTGACATGATCGAGATCGTCGAGCCAGTCCTTGTCGACGACACCTTTCCAGGTTTTAATCCAAGTCATGTTTCATCCTCGTGAAGTGTTTGCCTGATTGGCCGCATTGCAGTTCTCAGCTACGGAATTGTGCAGAGTTTCAGTCTTTCGTCCCGGCCAGCCGCTTGGATGTCTTTGCAGGCTTCTCGGCTTAACTCCGCACCCTGCGGCGTCCCCGCTTGCTGTCGGACGCGGTCTTTCCGCGTAGCGACGCCCCCGGTTGGAGCTAGAATTCGAAAGTCGTCCATCAAGTGCGCCGAGCTCCAGGCTCGGAGGCGCGGGTCTATTGTCGAACTGAACTTCTCAGGAGAACGTCGCGCGTGCTTTGTCATGAGTAACGCTTAGCGCAAATCGTGTCTTGTTTCCTTTAATTCAGGTCCAAGTCCCGCCAAAATCCTGCTCGCAACACCACAATGCGGAGCATTGTGTCGAGTGCGCTGAACTTGGTGCAGCATTTCAAAACTCGAACTGCGAACCGAGCTCTATCTTTCGAAATGACGCTGCCTGATAACACTCGCGTAGTTGCTGGCGCAATCGACATGAGATGCATTCTTGAGGTCGGGCCTGCGGTGATTGTTTCTCGCCTGGTGCCTAAACAGAGATCGAACGACGATCGACCGGGACATCAACCCATATCATCCCGCAATCGCTTCCTCGCAGCCGAGAACCAGCGCTGGTGGGAGAAGCAGAACGCTCTGTCCCCTTCATCTGAAACACGAATGCTAACAGCGCCTACAGCGACATTATGTGGGAAGGCCGGTACTCAGACGAAGCGGCCAACAATCAGATCGGACGGCCTCGAGGTGACTATTTGATTGAGCCGCATCAAGCGTCTGCATGAGCTCCGATGACGAGCAAACCTCGGCCTTAATGCCTCGATCACGCTGTCTCACCCCATGATCTGTTCAAGGGCGAGCGGCTCGCGTCCAAAACTGCAGACGGTCCATCACATGAGCGCCCGCGCGTGCCGGCCCTACTTATGCGAGTTTGGCTTTGCGCACGAAACCGACGCTCTCCGGCGACGCCGGTTGCAGATAAGCTCCGATATTCTGTGGAATGTGCTCATTTTGGGCATTGTCCGCCCGGATATTGAAGAAACTCTGCGGAAAGGAAGGCGTAGCTTCTCCCCGCGAGCTGACCTCTAACCGGCGTAGCGTCCGCGGGCAGATACGGAAGAAGACGATCCTCAGGAGATCGCGTGCTTGAGTCAAAGGCGGGTAGGAGACAATTTCGTGTCCAATGTAGCGATCGGAAAGCTAGCCGCTAATGAGCAGGATCAGAAGGTGGAGGATATCTCTCGACTAGAACACGTGCGGCGCAAGCATGTGGGCCGCTACATCAGTGCTGTCGCGGTCGTGGCGGCGGTCTCATGGATTGTGATGTCTTTTGTCCACGGCCAGATCGATTGGGCTGTTGTTGGCCGATACCTAACGGCGCGCACCATTGTCCTCGGTCTAGGTAACACTGTGCTGATGGCGGCCTTGGCGATGTTGATGGGCGTCGTGATCGGAGTGACGGTGGCGATCATGCGCTTGTCGGCCAACCCAGTGGTCAATTGGGCGGCTGCTAGTTACGTGTGGTTTTTTCGCGGCACACCGTTGTTATTGCAGCTATTGCTGTGGTTCAACCTCGCGCTTGTATTTCCCGAGCTGGGCATTCCCGGCCTCCTCGATGTGCGCACGGTGGACGTGATGACACCATTCGTTGCAGCACTTCTCGGGTTGGGTATCAATCAGGGCGCCTATACATCTGAAGTGGTGCGCGCAGGCTTACTATCTGTTGATCAAGGGCAGTACGAGGCGGCGAGCGCAATCGGCATGCCCCGTCTTCAAGCGCTGCGCCGAATCATCCTCCCGCAGGCAATGCGGGTCATCGTGCCCCCAATCGGCAACGAGCTCATCGGTATGGTCAAGCTTACGTCGCTCGCAAGCGTGATCCAGTTTTCGGAAGTCGTGCACAACGTAGAGAACATCTACTACGTGAACAACTACGTAATCGAACTGCTGATCGTTGCTGCATTCTGGTACCTGACCGTGGTTACCGTGCTTACGTTCCTGCAGACGAGGTTAGAGCGGCATTACGCTCGCGGCGCCCGCGATATGAACCCCCGCTAGACCGGAACACCACATGGATCCCATTGTCAAAGCCAGCGGCGTGCGCAAGTCGTATGGCGGATTCGAAGCGCTCAAGGGTATCGACCTCGAAATAGATCGTGGCGAAGTGCTGTGCATCATCGGTCCATCGGGGTCGGGAAAGAGCACCTTGCTCCGCTGCATGAATCAGTTGGAGACGGTTGATAGCGGCGCTCTGTGGGTGAATGGCGAATTGGTCGGCTACCGTCGTGTCGGCCGGAAGCTATATGAACTCTCGGAGCGTGACATCGCGCGGCAACGCCTCGCAACCGGCATGGTGTTCCAGCGTTTCAATCTCTTTCCCCATAAGACGGCGCTTCAAAACGTTACGGAAGGTCCAGTTCAGGTGCTCAAACATGAACGCAGGCAGGCTGAGGCCGATGCCCGTGACTTGCTAGCGCGTGTCGGGCTGTCCCACAAATGCGACGCCTATCCAATCGAGCTCTCAGGTGGTCAGCAACAGCGTGTGGCAATTGCTCGCGCGCTCGCGATGAAACCAGCGCTGATGCTGTTCGACGAGCCTACCTCCGCGCTGGATCCCGAGCTGGTCGGCGAAGTGCTTGCCGTGATGCGCGATCTCGCTGAGACTGGAATGACAATGATCGTAGTCACTCACGAACTCGGCTTCGCTCGCGAAGTGGCAAGTCGAGTGATTTTCATGGATCAAGGGCAAGTCGTCGAAAGCGGACCTCCGGCCCAGGTGCTCAACAGTCCGACGCATGCTCGAACCATGAATTTTATTTCAGCCGTACTCAATTGAGTCGAGACGTGCCGCCCTTACCGGATTGAAACCGCGGAATGGAGTTGTCTTTGCGACCCGTGTTTTCGTCCTGTGGCGAACCTGTTCGCGGTCGCGCCTTCACCACAACCAGCCCGGGGCGGACGCGCAAGGCGGTAGCCATCGGGCTTATGAAACCCATTCTCTTGCGCCGGAAACAGCCGGCAAGTTCGAGAGTGCGATATGAGCCGCTGCGAAGCGGGTTTAGCCAGCAGCTGCGATCACGCTTAACCGCCGCAATCGGGCCAGCTCTTGCAGGAATGAATGGAGATTCTATGCTCAAGATCCGGGACGTCAATCTTGCCCTACGAAGCCTCCGTCTGCCGCTGTTCGCAGCCCCTATGTTTTTAATCTCCGGGCCCGAACTTCTCTTGGCCTGCTGCCAGGCCGGCATCGTGGGTTCTCTTCCAACGCCGAATGCCAGAAATGGCGCCGAGCTCAAGCAGATGCTGGAGGCCATCAAATCCGGCCTGAGCGATCGGCGGCCTGAGGCGCCTTGGGCCCTAAATCTGGTGATGCATTCGACTAACAATCGGCTGCCGGAAGACCTCAAAATGGTCGAAACATTTAGGCCTCCAATCGTCATCACCGCATTGGGCGCTCCCCGCCCCGCAGTCGAAGTCGCGCATTCCTACGGAGGTCTCGTTTTCGCAGACGTCAACTCCCTCGCTTACGCGCGAAAGGCAGCTGCGGCGGGCGTGGATGGCCTCGTACTCGTGTGTGCGGGAGCGGGCGGACATACTGGGGACCTCTGCAACAACGTGTTCGTCGAGGAAGTCCGGAGCTTCTTCTCCGGATACATCGCGCTGGCTGGCGGAATCACGAGCGGCCGGGCTGTCCTTGCGGCGAGAGCGTTGGGCGCTGATTTCGCATATGTCGGCACTTCCTTCATGGCCGCATCGGAAAGTCGAACCGATCCGGGCCATCAACAGATGCTGCTCACCAGCTCATGTGAAGATCTGATCATCACGCGCGCCTTTACCGGAGCTCGAGCGAATATGCTCATCCCCAGTATCGTGGCGCAAGGGCTTGACCTAGAAACTGTCGCGAGCAGCAGCGCGAAGATGAACTTCACCGGTCTAGAAGGCGCCGAGATCAAGCCATGGAAGGGGATATGGTCGGCCGGGCAGGGCGTGGGCACAATCCATGAGATCGAGCCTGTTCGCCGGATCGTAGAAAGGCTTGATCGCGAATATCGGGCCGCATTGGACGAGCTTGAACGTTATCGCGTTAGAGCATGATCGATCGCCTTCCTTAGTTGGCGGAAATCTGCAAACGAGGTCAGTAGCGGCACTTTTCGCCGGTGGCGTGCCGATCCGTGTCCCAGATCCTAATGGTCGCCCTCACGACGGCTATTCAACCCGAGCCAAGCTCGCCGGAGCGGGATCAACCCTCTGTGTTGTCGAGCAAGAGTTCTCGGACGGGAGTCGTATGTCTTCAACGAAGATCTCGTTCATCCCTGATCTCACCGCGCCGCCCATTAAGCAGCTCGACCGCGAGTGATCAACAATTTGCACCGACGTGCCAAGGCATTCGGCTTTGTCCTGCACCTTGGAACCGGGAGCTGGTGCCGTTTCTTAGGAATCGTTCTCTAGGTCAGCTCTCCGATTTTGGCGTGGAGCGACTTCACATCGATCGCCGGGATCGCCGGCGCTCCGCCTCCCGGTCCGAAAACCTCCGAAGCGCTGCCCTCGAGCTGTGACTTCCAGGCCGTGATCTGATTGGGGTGGACGTCGAATGCTTGGCCAACTGGACTATCGTCCGATCACCCTTGAGGGCCGCCAGTGCCACCTTCGCCTTGAAGGCGGTGTCTGGTTCCGGCGTGCTCGTCTGCCCATTGTCTCTCCTGTTCACGGCCATTATCGCCGTCTTCAGGCAGAAACTCCACTTAACGACCTGTTCTAATTTGCGAAGCCGACTCTGAGCTCCGTGCGCAGACGCTCTACAAAGCGTTGGTTATCTCTTTCAACTACAAAGGCGTTTGGCACCACAACGGCCGAACAACGCCGGCGATCACGGCTCGCCATTGACCATTGGCTTTTGGATCGACGCGTCCTCCGGCAGGCCCCATTTTTGAAGTAGCTGGCCATAGGTGCCATCGGCAATCAGCGCGCCAAGTGCCTGCTTAAGTTCTTGTGCGAACTGGAGATCATCCTTTGAGAATGCCATGCCGGTCAGAAGCTTGATCACAGGGTTGCCAACTACCACGTACTGGTTTCCCTCAAGCGTATTTTGATACGCAATTATCGCTGCACCTGTCAGGCCCGCATCGGCAAAGCCCTGCTTAACCATGAGCCGCACTTGAGGAGTGTTCTCACCGGGCACAACGATGATTGCAGGCTTGCCGGCTTTTGTGCAGTTCTCCTCGCTCCATTTGACGACTGCGCCGGTTTCGATAACACTAGTACGTATTGCCCCCACACGTTTACCGCATAGCGTTTCGATGTTGGTGAAGTTCTCGGCGTTTGCACGTAACGTATAGAATACGTAGGGTTGATATACGTAGTCGATGAAGTTGACACTAGCACGGCGTTCCGGCGTATCGCCTAGTGCGCTCGAAAGGATGTCCGCGCGCGCTGTCTTGATCGGGGCGAAGCTGATTATCTGCGCGAAGGTCGATTGGGTCCAGTTGACTTGCGTGCCCATCTTCGACGCCATCCCGTTCAGTATATCGATGTCGAACCCAACGAGATTCCCGGATGCATCTGCGAATTCGAATGGCGGGAATACAGTTACCGCCATCGCGTTGATAACCTTTCTTGCGCCTTCAGCGTCCGCGTCCCCGCTAGATACTGTGAGTGCGATAGCTAGCACGTTCGCCGCAACACGAACTAAAAGTCTTGCAGGCATCTGTCTTCCTCTCATGTGTTTTCGTTCGATGACGCCGCGCTATTCAGCGGAACAACGGGGTCACGACATCGCAACCGAGGCGCATAACTCGGTGCTTCAGAGTTGAATGTTTGGCGCGTGGACAACATCACCATGTGTAAGTCAACCGACGGAGCCACCGTCTCCTCCAGCGGCATAGCCAAGCCCATGCTTCGCGCTGCTTGCCAGGTCATCTCGCTTGGCCGGTCGACAGGCGGCTGAAGCCAGCGTTGATCGCCAAGCAGGACGACGTTCGCGTAGGCTCGCGCGACAACAGGCAATTGACAGTTCGACGGAATAGGCGCCACGGCGTCACACCACGCGTCACTCCGGAACGACTGATGCTCTGCAATGCCATCGTGAGCCTCAAGAATTGATGATTCGATTATCGTAGCGCTTGCACGGCGAATTTCCGCATTTCTATATGCTCGTTTGCCGAATTCTGGTGCTCAGTCCAGACTTTGTGACGCTTTCATGCAAGATGCTCGAGGACGCCTCTTGACTAAACCACCCGGACCGCGGCTGCCAGACGACCAGCGTGGGAGCGGCCGCAAAGCCGTAATGGCGTCGCTGGTGGGCATGAATTGCCGTCTCAGGGCAGCCCGGCGCCGGCCGATGAGCGATCCTTATCCCGCAGCTCGCGGGTCATACGTGAGCTGGCCGTAGGTTCTATGGAATCGTGCAGAACTTCCCTTAGCGGAGCACCAATGCGAGGCGCCGCCCCGCGATTAGCAGCATCCTCTTGTTTGCTCGCGAAACGTTTGGGCTAACCGCGCTTGTCTGGCCTTCACCAGGCTCGCCGATGATGCGAGGCAATCATCCTTCCGTGGGCTCAAACGTGAGGTCGAATTGTACCCGTGCAGCCGACGCGAGAGAATGGCCTCAAGCCGGGCCGATGACCGAAGACGCATGAAACATGATCAAATGCTGAGACACGGCTTCAATGTTGACACACATTGACGACCCACGTTACGATTGCCTCGCAGGAGACAATCGGACATGGCGAACTCAGTGGTGACAACCAGAGACGGAAGCAAACTATGCGCCTGGACCGCCCAATCGAAGTCCGATGAGCGCCGCACTGCCATAGGGCTCGATAAAATCGATGCTCATCTTCTTGACCTCGTACAACGCAACAATCGTCTTGCCAGTGAGCAGCTTAGCGCCATGGTGGGCTTGTCTGCGTCAGGAGTTCAGCGTCGCCTAAAGCGCCTGCGAGCAGAGGGCGTGATAGAGAGGGACGTTTCAATCATTCGTCCAATGGCGGTGGGCCGACAGGTCACCGCTCTGGTTCTCATTACCTTTGAGCGTGGCCGACTGGAGATCGTTGATAATTTCAAGCAGGCGATGCGCAAGATGACAGACGTGATGAGCGCATTCTCCGTTGCCGGCCAGGCTGACTTCGTCCTTCTCGTTACCGCAACTGATCTCGAGAGCTATGAGGACTTCACCAAACGTCTCGCTGGACAGCATCCCAACATCAAGCGCCTTGAAACCATGATTGTCTTGGACCGGATAAAGGTGGGCTTCACCTTGCCAATCGCGTTTGTCGCAAGCGCTGCCTACTCATTGGGTGGCTCCTGACTTGCTGATCATTGCCTACCGTCAGTCTGGGTAGTGACATGTTGCGCAGCGCAAGCACGGATCGCAACAGGACATTGCAACTTCGAGGCTCCTAACGAGCGGCGGCGCAAATGCTTGACGTCAACACCAGAACACGCTCAGCGCCCCAACTGTCGAAGCGATAGAGCTGAGTTCCTAAACGCGCGGTATGAAATGGTGATACTATCATAATAAGTTGACACGAGCTGGTATTAACTACAAAGTTGTCTGAGCGATAATTGAGATGGCGAACTTCCATGAATGAACGTCCGCACGGGTCAGCTGAAGGGGCAGCGACCTCGATTGATCCAGAGTTTGCGCGGCAGGCACTTCAGCGCATGGCGTTCATTCGTTGCTTCGAAGAGGCGTGCCTGAAGATGAGCGCTGGCGCGGACGCGCTGGTTGCCGGTTCAATCCATCTTTGTGCCGGGCAGGAAGCAATCGCCGTGGGCGCTTGCGCTGCAACTAACGACGAGGATCGCATTCTCGCCACGTATCGGGGCCACGGGTGGGCGATCGAGGCGGGACTCGATCCTTTCGAGATCCTCTCTGAAATTTGCCATCGCGAAACCGGCATCAACGGAGGGCGGGGTGGTTCTGCCTATTTTATGGGTCCGGGCACGAAATTTGTGGGAGAAAACTCGATTGTTGGCGCAGGCGCGGCCATCGCAAACGGTGTCGCTCTGGCGATGGGCGAGAAGAAAGGCGTCGTGCTAGTCTCGATCGGTGACGGTGCGATGAACCAAGGGGCCTTGCACGAGGCTATTGTTTTCGCCGCGTATAAGAAGCTCCCTGTCATCTTCGTCTGCGAAAACAACGGGTGGTCAGAGATGACACCGATAGATCGCATTGTCCCGATCGAGCGGCTATCCCGTCGCGCTGCTGGCTACGGTATCTCCGGCGCCACGATCGATGGCTGCGACCCCATCGCGGTTCGCGACACGATTTCTCTTGCGATCGACCATGCACGGGCAGGCAAGGGCCCGTCCCTGATTGAGTGCAAGACGGTTCGCTTGTGGGGGCACTACAATCGCGACATTGAGCACTATCGGCCGAAAGCCGATCGCCTCAAGGCCGCGGACGCCGATCCGATTCGGCGCCTGCGCGGGCGGCTTCTTGCAAAAGGCCTGTTTTCCGAAAGCGAACTAGACGCGGATGTTGCGGCGATCAAGACACGAATGGAAGAGCTGATCGAGCGCGTTACGGCTGCACCGAAGCCGGATCCGGCGAGGGCGCTCCTCCACGTAGTGGCCGAGGATGACACCCCGCCGCATTCCAAGCTGGTGGCTGTTGCAACGGAGCTCACTTACCAGCAGGCGGTAAACGACGCTCTCAGGGACGAGCTGACAGAGCGGCCTGAGGTTCTCGTTTTCGGCGAGGATGTCGGATTTGCCGGTGGAATTTTTGGCTGTACTCGCAATCTTCAACGCGAGTTCGGCGAAGAGCGTGTCTTCGACACGCCTATTGCCGAGGCATCGATCCTCGGGGCGGCGGTCGGTGCCTCGATGTGCGGTCTCCGGCCGGTCGCCGAGATCATGTGGATGGATTTCCTCCTCGTTGCGCTTGATCAATTGGTCAATCAAGCCGCAAACGTGCGGTATGTCACGCAAGGCAAAGACAGTGCCCCGATGGTCGTGCGCCTTCAGCAAGGTGCAACGCCAGGCTCGTGCGCGCAGCACTCGCAGTGTCTCGAAGCGTTCCTTGCGCATGTGCCTGGCCTGAAAGTCGGAATACCGAGCACGCCACAAGATGCCTACGATATGCTTCGTGCGGCCGTGGCGGATAACGATCCTTGCGTTATTATTGAATCGCGGGCGCTCTATCAAACAAACGGGCAAGTTACCAAAACTATTTCCAAACTCGGATCGGCGAAGCTTCGCCGAGAGGGCTCAGACGTAGCGATCATATCTTGGGGCGCGATCGCCAACCGTGCTGAGGAAGCCGCCCAGATACTTTCTGCCAAGGGTGTGGAAGCCGCCGTTCTGGATCTCCGTTGGATCGCGCCGTTGGATGAGACTCAGCTCATCTCCGTAGTCAAACAGTGCGGCGGGCGGGCCGTCATCGTGCATGAAGCGAACCTCAGCGGTGGTTTCGGCGCTGAGATTGCCGCGCGGCTTTCCGAGCGAGGCTTTGCAAACTTTCAGCGTCTGGGCACTCCTAATACTCGCATTCCCGCGTCGCCTGTGCTGCAAGCAGCTCTTCTTCCTTCCGTGGAGGCGATCGTGGCCGCTGTGGATCGCGTGATGTCGCGCGCTTCACGGCCAGATCATGCCTCCGAATTACCGTATGGCTCATAACTGCGAGAAACTCATGGCCATTCAAATCGAAACCGGACGCGCCCCTGCCACAAAACGTAAGGCGAAGCAGGATCTCGTTAAAGCGCCTTTGCCGCGCATTCAGTCGCTTGGACGAGGTTTCTCCGTCCTGTTCCTCATTGCCAAAAGCGAAAACGGCCTGATGGCCTCTGACATCATCAAGGAAACAAAGCTCAATCGGCAAACCGCTTACCATATTCTACAGTCGCTCAGTGTCCTAGGAGTCATCGTAAAGAACCACAACTCCCAAAGGTATGTCTTGGGACTGAAAGTTGCGGGCTTGATCGAAGCATTCAAGCGGCATCTGGCGCCACCAGAGCGCCTTGCGCCTCTCGTTCGGGAGATCGCAAATCGTACAGGTGAGACCGCCTACGCCGTCGGATGGGCGGAGGGAGAGATCGTAGTCATTTCCGCAATGCGCGGCCGTGCGACTGTAACGGCCATCGACGTACCGCCTGGCTACTTCGGCAACGCACATGCGCGAGCATCCGGCAAGTTGCTTCTCGCGCTCTCCAGTCCCGATGTTAGAAAGGCTTACTTCGAAACACGTAAGCTCGAGGCGCTTACCCCACGGACCATCACGAACCTTGTGGCGCTGGAAAAGCATTTTGCGCAAATTCGCAAGCAGGGCTACGCCCTCGAAAAGGAAGAGTTTGTCCCGGGCCTTAGCTGCATCGCCGTCCCCATCGGAGACACCGAGACAGGTTTTGCGATTGCCGTGTCGGCTCCGTCACACCGCGTCGAAGAGAATTTGACGCTTTATCTCCAAGTGATGTGCGAAGTTGCGATGCGGAGCGGTGAATAAACCGAATGCTCCATGTGATGCCCAAGAACTGTGGGCGATCACCACTGTGACAAGATGTAGCGATTGACGCTTAGCGTCACATGAACTGATGCGAGAGAATGCAGATCTGTCGCAGAAATGATGGAGAGTCAGAAAATGGAACGGACCAACCTACTGCAGCGGCCTTATTCGGCATACGATCGGAAGGAAGTGGGCCCGGACACCGAGCTTCTAAAGGTCGGAAAAGGCACGCCGGCAGGTGAATATCTGCGCCGGTTCTGGCAGCCGTTCGCTTTCGGTTCGGAGTTCACCGATGTGCCAATGGCCGTTCGAATTCTGGGCGAAGACCTTGTCGCCTTTAAGGACGGGCAGGGCAACTACGGTCTTCTTGAGCGCCGCTGTAGCCACCGCGGCGCCTCGCTCGAGTTTGGAAAGATCCAAGAAAACGGGATGCGATGCTGCTATCACGGCTGGCATTTCGACGTCGACGGCCGGATTCTCGATATCCCAGGCGACTCGTCGGGGTTGAAGAATCGTCTGTGCCAGGGCGCCTACCCTGTTCACGAATTTAAGGGTTTGCTCTTCGCCTACATGGGGCCGCCGGATAAGAAACCGGCGTTTCCGGTCTATGACGTGCTTGAACGCGGGCCGGGCACACAATTCCGGCGCAAGGACTTGGCACCTTGTAATTGGCTGCAAATCCGCGAAAACGAGACTGACCCGATGCATATCTCGCAATTGCATTGCGGTCTGTTTGGCATCCAGTTCACTGAGGTGTTCAGTCAGATCCCGGTCGCCCTGCAGTGGTTCGAAACGTCCATCGGCGTGATGTACGCGGGCACCTTTCGCTGGAAAGATAAGGTGTATATACGGACGAATGACTTGATCATGCCAAACCTGACGCGGGTGGCAGGGATCGAGGATGCCGAAGGAGAGGTGTTTAATGATATCCGCGGCGGATCAACAAACTGGGTCGTTCCCATCGACGATTACAACACGATGACTATCGGCTGGCGCGATATCGAGCCGGAGGTTGAAATTCCGGGCGTTGCGGCATATCTCGACCGTCAGCATAAGGGCGGCGCCGAAGCGCTGTCTACGGCGGGCAACATCGATACCCAGAGCGGCAATCGCGATTACCAAGAGCGGCAACGAGCGCCGGGCGACTGGGATGCGTTCGTGTCTCAAGGTCCAATGACAATCCACGGCCGCGAACATCTCGTGGCCAGCGATCGGGGCGTTATGACGTTTCGGAAAATGCTGAAGGCTGGCATAGAAGCAGTGCAATCCGGAAAGGACCCGCTGGGCGTCACGCTCGTCGAGCAAGCCAACCCGGTTATCCGCACACATGCCCGAAACACGGTCTTGCGCATTCCTAAGGCTTCGAACGAGCGAGACGACAAGGAGGCGTGCGGCCGAGTTGGCCGCTGGTACGCAGATGCCCTTCGAGAGCACAAATTTGAAAACTCGCCGCAACCCTCGGCCAAGCGGCTCGATGAAATCCGAGAGCAAGCGGTGACAGTTTTCAATGGCCAAAAAGTTGCCGCGGGCTAGGTTAGAACGCAGTCAAAAGGAGCGGAAGACAAATGACTAGTCGGCACGAAATCTTGAGTACGAATGCTTCCGCTCGGTTGATATCTCAGTAAGCGAGCGCGCCATTGAGCCACCCTGTTCAGGATAATGAGCATCGTTTGAGTGTGTACGGATCGAAGGTCAATGCCATCCTGCGACCTGGTGCGACCATTCTTGAGACCCTATTAGAACAAGGGGTTGAATACCCTCATGGCTGCACCACGGGATTTTGCGGTCTCTGCAAATCCCATCTCCTGTCTGGCCAAGTCGAACACCTCGATTATTTGGACTCGGCTCTATCGGAAGAGGAGCGGCGTGTTGGCCTGATATTGCCCTGCTGTGCCATACCAACCTCTGACTGCCTTATTGAGCCCGCAGTCAGCGATGTGCCGTTGCCCGCAGTGGTGTCTCTCGACACAGAAATCGTGAAGATCGAACTGGTGACCCCAGATGTCTGGCTTGTGCAATTGCGCTCGCCTGAGCCATTTGAGTTTCTTGCCGGGCAATACGCATCCCTCACGTTCGACGGCCTACCTGCCCGTGAGTTCTCCATGGCAAGCGAGCCCGGGAACTTGGTAATCGACTTCTACATCAAACGCGTGCTGGGTGGCGCCGTCACGGACGAAGGAGTGGCACGCGCCGTCGTAGGCGGTCGCGTCACCATAAACGGTCCGTATGGAACCGCGTTTCTGCGCAGCGACGATACCAGCCCGATCGTTGCGGTTGGTGGAGGTACTGGTATCGCTCCGATCCTGTCAATGCTCTTAAACGGTCTTGGCAAGGGGATAAACCAAGACATCCGTCTCTACTTCGGGGTTCGCAATGAGCCCGATCTGTTCTCAGTGAATCAGTTGGAAGATCTCGCGAGCGCGCACAAGAACTTGTCGCTCAATGTGGTCCTGTCGGCGCCCGGTGCCCAATCGGCGCGCTGGCGGCGGGGCCGTTTGGATGCCGTGCTAAAAGCCGACTTGGCCTCACAAGCCATGTCCAGCTGGCGCGCCTACATCGCGGGCTCCCCTACAATGGTGAACGCTGTTGACACAACGCTTGCCGCCATGGGTGTTCCCTCAAGCCGCCGCCATTGCGATCCATTTTTAACGACTGCCGAACGTGACCCTTCGCAACGGCCAGGAGAATCGACGTGTCGAGCAAATTCGTTTTACCTGCCGGCAAGGGCATAGCCGTTCAGCTCGGTGAAGCGCAGACCGTCCGTATCACCAATATCCACGGAAGTCAGGTCGTCGATACCTGGGCGTTCAATGCAAGCGACACGTCCGAGTTCATGTCGATGGAGCACACCCGAGCGTCTCTCAAAAGGCTTATGCCCGGCTGCGGCGACTCCTTGGTCACCAACAAACGTCGGCGCATTCTCACCCTGTTGTCAGATTCATCTCCCGGCATACATGACACCTTGATTGCCGCCTGCGACCGTCATCGCTACGAGTTACTGGGCCACACCGGCTATCATGCCAACTGCACCGATAACTTGGCGGCTGCGATGAAGGCGATAGGGATGATCTTGCCCGAAACGCCATGTCCCTTGAACCTTTTCATGAACGTTCCTGTGATTCGTGGTAATCGGCTCGATTGGTGCCCACCTGCCTCAAAGCCCGGAGATCACGTCGCATTCCGGGCAGAGATGGAAGCGGTCGTCGTATTCTCAGCCTGCCCAATGGATTTGCTGCCCGTCAACGGCGTCGATTGCACGCCAAGTGACGTGGCAGTTTCGATTGACTAGTGCGGGGTGGCGGCCCCTCTTACCCCTTTACAGGGGATTTCGCCTCAATCGCTTCGATACCATGCTTTGTCTGGCAGGACCACGAGGGATGGCGCAGGCAGAGTCGATGGAAGACGCGTGACGCATAACATGCCAGGTGCAAGACCTTTTACCAGCAGCACCCCTTTGGTCCGTTCGTAATCCTTTTGGATGGTACGGCAAGCCCCCGTCTTGGTCGATGCTCGTAGGAGCGGCATAATCTCACCGCCATCTGGGCGTGGCGACATAATGAGACGTGACGCGCATCGCACCGCTGAGTTCCAAACGTTAGAATGGTAGCGGAGGAGGACGAAGACGCAACGAACACCCTTCACAACGTCCTTGGCCACCATGCTTTACGAAAGCTGACCGACCGACCCGTGCATAGGAGGGCGAGCACACACAACGGTCCGCCGATGCGCTTCCATTGCAGCAACACAGGATACCACGATCGGACGAGACGGAAAGCTTGCTTCGCTGCCGATTCGAACGCCACGCCTGGCAAACCCGACGAATGCCGCGGCGCCGGCTCCGGGTAGCAAGGACTCCCGCGAAATTCATCGGCTTGGTACGTGACCGCTCGTTCCGACGCGATGCACGAAACCGGCCAACCGGTAGGAGACGACCTGGATTTATCGTCACGGTGATGACGACCACGCCATAATCAGCAAGATTGACAGGAGTGGGACCGAGGCAGGGAGTCGCCGTCCCAGGCGAGCGCCGCGCCACCAGCCGACGCTTGCGTTCCGTCTTGCTGCTGCGGGAACGTCATATATGCGAGCACGTCGGTCTCGGCCTCGTCGAGGAAGCCGGCCAGCTTCGGCAGCTTGGGGCGGAGCTGATCGGCGACCTTGCGCCACTGCGTCTTGGCGGCCTCAGCATCGTCCTGGGCAAAGGCGGTGGCGATGAAGGCGGAGACGACACGCCGGCCGCTCTTACCGGCATGCGCCAGTGCGTTGCGCATGAAGTGGACGCGGCAGCGCTGCCAGGAGGCATTGAGTACCTTGGCCACAGTGGCCTTGATGCCCTCGTGGGCATCTGAGACGACCAGCTTGACACCGCGCAGGCCGCGGCGGGCGAGCTTGCGCAGGAACGCGGTCCAGAACGTCTCGGCTTCGGAGGGCCCGACGTCCATGCCGAGAACTTCGCGCCGGCCGTCGCTGTTGACGCCGACCGCGACAATCACCGCCACTGACACGATGCGCCCGTTCTGGCGCACCTTCACGTAGGTGGCATCGATCCACAAATACGGCCAGTCGCCCTCGATCGGGCGGGCGAGGAACGCCTTCACCTTGTCGTCGATCTCCGCGCACAGCCGGCTGACCTGGCTCTTGGAGATGCCGGTCATGCCCATGGCCTGCACCAGGTCGTCCACCGAGCGGGTCGAAACGCCTTGCACATAAGCTTCCTGCACCACGGCGGTGAGCGCCTTCTCGGCCATGCGGCGCGGCTCCAGGAAGCCCGGGAAGTACGAGCCCTTGCGCAGCTTTGGAATCCGCAGCTCGACGGCGCCGGCACGGGTCTCCAGATCCGGTCGCGGTAACCGTTGCGCTGGGCCAGGCGCTCCGGGTTCTTCTCGCCATAGGCTGCCCCGGTCTGACTTGCGACTTCCAGCTCCATCAGGGCTGGGCGGCAAAGCCCATCATCTCGCGCAATAGATCGGCATCAGGGTTCTTCTCTACCAGCGTGCGCAGGTTCATCATGTCGTCGGTCATCGGTGGTTCCTCTGGTTGCGTTGGCGTGTCGCAACCCGATCCTACCGGAGAATCACCGGTGACCACCGCAAAGCCGCCGGCCCGTTACGGCGCTATTGGAGGCGCGCGTCCGGGCGGCTTTGCTCTACCGAGCTACACCACCACCGGGGACGCGACTGACGTATTCAAGCAATGGCGTCTTCCGATCCTGGTTTGCTCCGGGTACGGAGCAGGGAACGAACCATTTCGCTTTGGGTTGAAGCTCTCCGTAGGCGGCAAATACACATTGTCGTGATTGCATTCATCGGGAGCAGGAACCCGGACCTGAGAGCGCATTCGCGGAATTGGGGCGGATGCGATGGGTGGGGCGGCTCCCCCGGATCTCACCTCTTACGACAGACACGCTGCAGGCCATCTTCAACACTTCGTTTGGTGCGCAATGATTTTATGATTCCGTTTGCGATAAGCGAAGTCGCCAACTTGGCATTCGTCTACACAGCGCGCGACTGAAACCGTCTTGCCGGTGCTTACCTCCATACAGTTGATGGTCGTCGAGCGATCTTGCAATCTCATCGTGGTGGAATCGTCATCCAACTATTGAGAACCATCCGAGACGCCTGCGCATGTTGACGTAATCCGATTGTCGAGATCATCGTCACTCCAGCGGTCCACCCGAGACAGCGCGCTCATATGAACTCAGGTATCCACAATGGCGCGATACGCTTCGTGGGAGACCATTTCCATGCCCACGCTCGTCGACGCGTTATGGCTGTCGATTGCACAGGCGGCAGATCTGACACCCACGTCGGTCCAATACAACACCGGCCGGTGTCGACAACCTCACACCTTCAGCCCGATCACTGCACTATCGCTGTCCACAACGGTGCTGCAAGACAAGCTCCTTAAACCTGAAGTCGCCAGCGAGCCTAGAAAGAGAGCGACCGAGCGGAGCGCAAGTAACTATTTGGGCATACGATCGACCATGTGTTGCAGTGTCGGCGCCGTCCCCGGAGATCATGCCGTTATTACTTGCGCTCTTCCTTCCAAATCGAGGCTCCGCGCATCCTGTTATGCGCCGCCTTGTCTACGCCTTTCGCGCGAGGCGAGCACTTCTGACCAGCCCCTTCTTTTATCGTCACGGCCAAAGGTATCGTCTGCGCGGCCTTCTGCGGTCGTCTAGACCGGTTCCGTGACAATAGCGTGAAACTAAACTGTCGAGCGGACACGTCGGTTTGGTTTACACGATCTGGCCAGATGACACCACGCACTCGCCTAGATCAACGCACACGCCGCTTCGAGTACGTTTCGCGCGCTGATTCCATAAACGCGTCCTGTCGCAGAGCGTGGCGTGTTCGCTCCCGCAATCGTGAACGTACAGATTTCGTGCCTTGCCTCTTCCGCGAAGCGAACGTTGCTCGCCATCGAAAATAAAGCTGGTTTCGTTTCATTGACTATACATCAAAGGCCCCTACCATTTACAGCGTGAAGGTGAGATCGCTCATTTTGCAATCGCAGCCAAGGTTTTCAAGATGATCTCGACTCATTCCCGCCGTCGCGTCCGCGACCACGCTCGGTCGGAGCATTTGTTCACGGGATAGCGGCTATGAAAGCGACTATGAGCAACGGAGCAGCCATGCAACACGTGATTCCAAAGGCGGACATCATCAAGCGCGCACCTCGCCTTGGTGCCGAGGTCAGGAACGTCCGGCTATCCGATGATTTGCCGGACGAGGTTATCCGCGCGATCAACTATTTGCTGCTCGAGCATAAGGTGCTCTTCTTGCGTGATCAGCAGTGTCTTAGCGAGGTCCAGCAGGAGCGCTTTGTCGTCAAGCTAGGCATTCCGGCCTCAGATGATAAAGTCGGTACGACCAAGTCGATGCGGTCGCTTCTGAAGCTAGGTTCTGCCGGCAACGGTCGTGGCGTTAGCCAGTGGCAGCACACGGCGGTTACATTCGACGGATGCACAAAGGTATCCCACCTGCGGGGTGCGATAAGTCCGCCCTATGGCATTGATACCGTCTGGTCGGATATGGCGGGTGCATATAAGACGCTTCCGCTATCGTTGCGCATGCTCGCCGATCAGCTCTGGGCAGTTCACACTAATAACCATAGTGGCATGGAAGGGCGCGCCGCCGAGACACCGAAACAGCCTTTCGTGGAGGTGTTTTCCAGATCGATTTCCGAGACCGCTCATCCCCTCGTTCTCGTGCACCCCGAGACAGAGAAGCGCGTGCTTGCGATCGGAACTTCCGTGCGGGGCTTCGTTGGCCTGCAGAATTATACTGCCCAGAAACTGTTTACTCTCCTGCAGTCGTATATCATGGCCCCGGAAAACACGGTGCGATGGAGTTGGATGTCGGGTGACGTTGCGATTTGGGACAGCCGCGCGGCCCACTATCAGGAGATGAATGATAACGATTATCATCGAGCGCAAGGGCGCCTGACAGCCGATTGCAACGCGCTGCTTAGCATGGACGACCGCCGACGCGCCAAACGCGGCAGCGCGCCAAGACCGGGGACGTCCAAGGCTCCCAAAGCCCACGGTGAAATGCGGAGTCGCAGCTCGCCCTGGTGATATCGAGCTGCTTCCAGTGCCACAATGCTTCCGGCTGTACTGGCGATGGATGGCAAGGCTCTCAATCGAGCTCCTCACCGCTTTACGTCTGGCCGCTGCGGATTGCATGCTCTCTTCGACGGAACGGCGGTCGATTTCAAGCCCCGACTTGTCCAGTGGTTACGTCTTAGATCCGTCGCCACCAGTTTTTGCGCCGTATGCAGACCTGAGCTCTGGCAGCATCAGCGCGGGGCTTCTTGGACGAATTTGATCATTAGACTCTCGAGCAATTCCTGGCCGGTTTGGGCCCCGGGCGCATTTAGAACTTCTTGGATGGAGACCGAGGCAAAGCCGAATAGGGTCCTCCAGTCAGCGCGCGAAGGCCTTTAGATAGTTCAGGCCTCAGCTAATTGCATTCTTGGTCCGCTGCCTAGCGAAACTTCGGGAGGGCGTGCGCCCCTAGATTTTGCACTCACCGCATGTCAATGCCCGCCTGCTGATTACATCGCACCGCGCACAGTGTAACGCCATGGTTAATTTCTGCACGGAAGAAGAAGATTGAGCAGAATATATGCACACAGGGCCCAACAGCTCGCCATCTTCCTCTTGAATTTGACGTAGGTGTACTTGCTAACAAGGTATCGCAAACGAAGCGGCGAAAGGTCTCCGGCCGAAATGACTATGCGAAGAAACAACTTGGTGGCGGATGCCGAGCGAAAAGCAAATAAGGAATGAAAGAGCCGTACATGCGATCGGCGGCTTGCTAGGTTTACGTGGGATTGAAGCGCAGGAGCAGATCCAAAGTGCACGTGCCTTTTAGCCGGCAGCGCTTGTTGTATAGCAGCTGCCATGTCCAGCTTGACAATATCGCGGCCGGTCCGCCACTTTCAGTCGCAGCGCGCGGCGACGTCTATGCGCTACCGCTCACGGACGCGTGTGAAGTTCTGTCTTATCGCTTATGGCTCAACGCTGTATGCTTGCCCGCGGCAACGCTTGCTCGGCCCGAGCGGCCAAATACCAGCGTGTCGGCGCTTCCGGACTGTCAATTCTCCTCAATTGAACCAGGTAAGTCATGAACAAGGTCTATCCCGACGCCAAGTCGGCTCTCGAGGGCGTTCTGAAAGACGGCATGATGATCATGTCGGGCGGCTTCGGCCTCTGCGGCATCGCCGAGACGCTGTCGGACGCGATCCGCGACTCCGGCGTCAAGGACCTGACGGTGGTCTCAAACAATGCCGGCGTCGACGGCATTGGCCTCAGCCGCCTACTCGAAACCCGCCAGATCAAGAAGATGATCTCGTCCTATGTCGGGGAGAACAAGCTGTTCGCCCAGCAATTCCTCGCCGGCGAGCTGGAACTCGAATTCAATCCGCAGGGCACGCTGGCCGAGCGCATCCGCGCGGGCGGCGCCGGCATTCCGGCCTTCTACACCAAGACCGGCGTCGGCACGCTGATCGCCGAAGGCAAGGAAGTGAAAGAATTCGACGGACAGAAATACCTGATGGAGCGCGGCCTGTTCGCCGACCTCGCCATCGTCCACGCCTGGAAGGGCGACACCGCAGGTAACCTCATCTATCGCAAGACCGCGCGCAACTTTAACCCGATGATGGCGACCGCCGCCAGGGTCACGGTGGCCGAGGTCGAGCATCTGGTTCCGGCCGGCGAACTCAATCCCGACCACATCCACACGCCCGGTCTTTTCGTCAAGCGCATCGTCGAGGTCGGAACGGCCAAGAAGCGCATCGAATTCCGCAACACCCGCCCGCGCACGGCAGCTTGAGATCAGGAGACTAAGATGGCCTGGACCCGTGAACAGATGGCTGCGCGCGCCGCGAAGGAACTGCGTGACGGCTATTACGTCAATCTCGGCATCGGCATTCCGACGCTGGTCTCGAACTACATCCCGGACGGCATGGACGTCAGCCTTCAGAGCGAGAACGGCATGCTCGGCATGGGCCCGTTCCCGTACGAGGGCGAAGAGGACGCCGATCTCATCAACGCCGGCAAGCAGACCGTGAGCGAACTGCCGTCGACTTCGTATTTCTCGAGCGCGGATTCCTTCGGCATGATCCGTGGCGGCCACATGGACCTGTCGATCCTCGGCGCCATGCAGGTGGCCCAGAACGGCGATCTCGCCAACTGGATGATCCCCGGCAAGATGGTCAAGGGCATGGGCGGCGCGATGGATCTCGTCGCCGGCGTCAAGCGCGTGGTCGTGGTGATGGAGCATTCGGCCAAGGACGGTCCAAAGCTCCTGAAGCAGTGCAATCTGCCGCTGACCGGCGAGCGCGTGGTCGATATGGTCGTGACTGACCTGGCCGTCTTCACCATCGACAAGCACGGCAGCGGCGGCATGGCGCTGATCGAGCTCGCCGACGGCGTCTCGCTCGACGAGGTCAAGGCCAAGACCGAAGCCGAATTCCGCGTCGCGCTGAAGAACACGTAAGGTCTTCGCAAAGGGGGCGCGCATGACGATACGGTCTGCGCGTCCCGAAGACGCCGATTTCATCGCACAAACCATCCTGTCGCCGCAGCGCGGCTACCGGCAGCGCGGCCGATAGATGCCACCCTACGGCGGCCGACCTTAATCGTGCGGTGTCGAGCCGCTCTTGCTTCGTTCGCCGCCCTAACTCGCAGCGTTCAAATTAGGCGCGGTCACCTCCGCGGGCGTCGTACCGACGAGCTTTTCATAAATCCGAGGATCGGTCGCGCCTTCGGTGTTGATGAGGAATATCCGTGCATTTGGGCCAAGACCAATTGAGGCCCGCAAGGCGGAATTGGAAGCCGCCTTTAGTAGAGCTGCGAGACCAACGCCGCCACTTTCGCCTGCGACAACTGGCAGGTCTCCGTCGGCCGGATTCGCCAGACGTTTCATCGCATTGACCGCGTCCTCATCATCGACAGTCATGAAAGCATCAGCTGCGCGCGAAAGGACGCGCCAAGCGATAAGCGACGGCTCATAGCACTCGAGCATTGCCATCACCGTCGATCCCTTATGCGCCACCTTTAAGGGACGTCCGATTCGGGCGCTTTCCAAAAGACACGCTGCACACGAAGGATCCACAACGGTGAAAAACGGACGGTCACGGCCTAATAGTATCGAGAAGTGTCCGGCAACGGCAGCGGCAAACCCACCAACGCCTGATTGAACGAAGACATGAGTCGGAGAGTCCGGCAATTGACGCAGGGCTTCGCTAAGTAGGGCAGTGTACCCCTGCATTACCAACCCGGGAATGCGCTCGTAGCCAGGCCACGAGGTATCAGATACCAGAGTCCAACTCTGTTCCTTCGCACGGCGGGTTGCCTCGGCAACTGAGTCGTCATAGTTGCCTTCGACTTGGACGATCTGCGCACAAAACCGAGCAATGGCCGCGATACGCTCATCGCTCACGCCTGAATGAACGAAGATGACGCATTGAGCGCCGACAAGTTGAGCGCCGTAAGCAACCGATCGGCCATGGTTGCCATCCGTCGCGCACGTGATCGTCATCCCTGCTGCCACCGCCCTCACTTCAGCCTTGTGTAAGTCGCGCACGTCGACATCGAGGGCGAATCGCTCACTTGCTTTCTCGAGCACCAAGCGGATCACGGCGTAAGAACCGCCTAGCGCCTTAAAGCTACCCAAGCCGAGGCGTTGACCTTCATCCTTGAGATGGATCGAAGTCACTCCGATTTCACGAGCAAGGGCAGTTAAGGAAACGAGGGGCGTTTCTTTGTGTCCCTCGCGATACCTGAGAAATCGCTCGACCTCTCGAGCGGCCGCGGCGCTCAATGTCTCGGCGTCTGATACGTCTAAAGGACCACGGTAATCCGTGTGCTGGTTGAGGAGAAACATAATCCGGGTTTATCACCTGGTTGATAGATCTGATGGAATTCCGATCGCCAAAGCCCCACATTTCCGAACGCTTATGCAAGACCACCAAGCTCGACGGCTGACCCGCTAACTAGGGGCGTACTCATAAGTTTCGGCTATGTTCGCATTGCTCCGATACCGCCACTTCTTCCGCAGCCCCAGCAACTGACCGGTGCTCCAATAAGCCACACGATTAGAGTCTGCCTATCGTCTACGTCAGGCGGAGTGTTACTCATTAACCTTGTTACATCGCCTCGTAGTTCGGACCGCCGCCGCCCTCCGGGGGAACCCAGGTGATGTTGCCGTTGGGGTCCTTCACGTCGCAGGTTTTGCAGTGAACGCAGTTCTGGGCATTGATCTGGAAGCGCGGGCCCGAACCTTCCTCGATCCACTCATAGACGCCGGCCGGGCAATAGCGATTCGAGGGACCGGCGAACACGTCGTGCTCGGAGGTCTTCTGGAGGTTCATGTCCGTGACCTTGAGATGGACCGGCTGGTCCTCCTCATGATTGGTATTGGACAGGAACACCGACGAGAGCTTGTCGAAGGAAATCTTGCCGTCCGGCTTCGGGTATGTTCTCGGCGCGTGGGTCTTGGCCGGATCGAGCGTCGCGCGATCGGGCTTCGCGTGCGACTGGGTGCCAAATAGCGAGCCGCCGAACAGCGTGTTGCACCACATGTCGAAGATGCCGAGCCCGGCGCCGATGAAGGTGCCGAACTTCGACAACAACGGCTTGGCATTGCGGACAGGATAGAGGTCCTTACCGACGACGGAATCGCGCCAACCGTTCTCGTATTCGACCAGCTCATCATTGGCGCGGCCCGCAGCGAGAGCCACGTTAACATGTTCGGCCGCGAGCATGCCGGTGCCCATGGCATTGTGCACGCCCTTGATCCGGGGCACGTTGACGAAGCCGGCCGCGCAGCCGATTAGCGCACCGCCCGGGAAGCTCAGCCGCGGCACCGACTGGTACCCGCCTTCGGTGATGGCGCGCGCGCCGTAAGCCAGCCGCTTGCCGCCTTCAAGCGTCGCGCGGACGGCCGGATGGTTCTTGACGCGCTGGAATTCGTCGAATGGCGACAAATAGGGGTCGTTGTAGTTGAGATGAACGACGAAACCGATCGACACCAGGTTCTCGTCATAATGGTAGAAGAACAGGCCGCCGCCGGTGTTGTTGTTCAAGGGCCAGCCAACCGCGTGCTGCACGAGGCCCTTCTGATGCTTGGCCGGATCGATCTGCCAGACTTCCTTGAGCCCGATGCCAAATTTCGGCGGCTCACTTTTGGTGTCGAGCGCGTATTTCGAGATCAGCTGCTTGGTCAGGCTGCCGCGCGCACCTTCGGCGAACAGCGTGTACTTGCCGAGCAATTCCATGCCACGGGTAAAGGAGTCCTTCGGCTTGCCGTCCCGGCCGATCCCCATGTCGCCGGTGGCGATGCCGCGCACCGCGCCATTGTCGTCATAGAGCACTTCGGCCGCGGCAAAACCGGGATAGATCTCGACGCCTAGCGCTTCCGCTTTGCGCGCCAGCCAGCGGCAGACATTGCCGAGCGAGCCGATATAGCAGTGATGATTGTCCATCAGCGGCGGCATGATGAAGTTCGGCAGCTTGATCGCGCTGGTCTCGGTGAACCAGAAGAAGCGGTCGTCCTTGACCTGCGTCTTGAGCGGACAATCGGAATCCTCGCGCCAGTCCGGGATCAGCTTGTCGAGCCCGGCCGGATCGATCACGGCGCCGGAGAGAATATGCGCACCGACCTCGGAGCCCTTCTCCACCACCACGACATTGAGATCGGCATTGATCTGCTTCAGCCGGATCGCCGCAGCCAGGCCCGAGGGGCCGGCGCCGACGATGACGACGTCGAATTCCATGGATTCACGTCGCGGCAGCGGCTCAGTACTCATGCTCCTACTCGGGTTGGGTAAATCGGACTCAATTGTTTATCATTATTGGCGGTCAGGACAACCCCGTGCGCAGTACAGCGAGCGCTTTCGCACGCCCCACTTTTTCGTCGAACTGCCCGACATCAGAGGTCGGTTATTCTCGACGCGGGGCGAGGGTCATGTACGCTTCGCCTCGAAAGCGCCAAAGCCCGAAGAGCTGCGTTTGGCCGGACAACCGTGATTCACACTCCCGTACTGGGGGCTCGAATCGTGCGCTACCGGGGGCACATGATGCCGCTGTGCAAATGATCTGTCTGCGTGCCTGAGCACGTACCCTGCATCAACTGGAATAGAAGCCAACGAATCGGACGGTCACGGGGCGGAATTGACCAGCAAGATTCATGCGCGAGTCGATACAAAAGGCCCGCCGGTCCGGCCTGCGCCGACCCCTGGCGAGGCTCACGATAATCGGCTTGCTGTAAAACTCCTGTCTCGCATAAAGCCTGGATCGATGCTGCTTGCGGACCGTGATTACGACGCCGATTGCATCAGAGAACTTCCTATGGGACGGGTGCACGGATCAACATCCCACCCAAAAGTAATCGCAGCGAGCCGATCTGTCTCGGTCCTTACCTTTATCGCGCCCACCATCGAGTTGAGCGGTTCTACAACAGGATTAAGCAATGCCGTTGGGTCGCCACGCGTTACGACAAACTTGCCGCCAACTAGCCCGTCTCGCTTCAATCAGGCTATGGCTCGGCGCTGATGAGTCTGCGCCGTCGCTTGGACATTCCCTTCTCTTCTGGATCACTTGGGCAGCAATTCAGCAAAGGACAACGTTGGTGCGGCTTCGAGATCTCGACAGGTCGGTCCCACAAAGCCAATCGAGGCGCTCTCACGTAGTCCGACATTTCGCCGGCACTGGAAACCGCTGGCACGTCGACGTTGGTGCATGGCTTGCCTCACCATCAACCGTGCGCAACCAAGCGGTGAAATCGATCAAAAAACATGCTATAGAGCTGAATTTAATCGTCAATTGATGCCTCCTCGCATTAATCACTCTCGATGATCCCTTACTATAATCATTCAGCGCTATCCACCTTTGTGGGCGTGTTTGGGGTCGGATAGGGCCGGCATGCCCTCTTACATCGGCGCCCGGCATTGGAGTAAGACATGTCGCGCCGTTCTTACCGACTCCGGATGGGTTCGTTCGCCGAGAGATCGTTTCGGAGTAGCAAGCGCCACCTGCAGCAACGGCTCTGGTTGCGGTACAGAGTGATGCGGTTAGGGTGCCATCTCGGTCGATTCGCGGTCCAGTCCAACACCGCGGACACACCAGTCCAAAATGAATCTGACACGAGGAACTCTTCAGCGCCGGCTCCAGTTCAGGCAGGTATCTGCCGAGAGGGCGCGATCTCGCGCTTATCCCGAATGACTAGAGCCTGGCATCGTAAGTCGACTCATCGTCTCTATGAGACAAGGGTGGCTCGTGGGGAGCCGCCTACCCGAACAGCTACTGGGCCATCCATCGCATGGGGCCTCGGCGGCCTATCGTTTTGCACTTGATCGAAAAGCACATGATTCCTGATTAACCATAGAAGGGCATTCGAGATGTTCTCAAAGAGTATCCGTCGTCAAATCATGAGCGCGGTTGTGGCTATAGCTGGTTTGATGACCGCTGACGCCAGCGCGCAAAGCGCGAAGAAAGTTATCAACGCAATGGCGCTGACCACTTATCCGCCGTTCGAATTCAAAGATGAAAAGGCTGGCAAAGTCGCGGGATTCAACATCGATGTTCTGGAGGCAATGGCAAAGAAGATCGGAGCGGAGGTCGCCTGGACGGAGACAAGCTACGCGCTCATGATTAGCTTTGCGCCGCTGAATACAAAGCGCGCCGACATTCTTTTGGGCACAATGGGTGACACACCCGAGCGCCGCGCCAATGCGAACTTTCTAGATTACGTATATTCAAACGAGATATTCTACACCTTAAGCTCAAAAGCTGAGGGGTTCGCGAACCTGGAGGCGTTATGCGGTAAGCACGTAGCGGCTACACGCTCCAGCCTTATCGAGATTCAGGGAATTGAGAAATGGAGTGCAGAGAATTGCGTCAGAAATGGCAAGCCGGCGGTCGAGGTGGTGCTCGGTGAGAACACGGCCCAAAACCGACTACTGGTGCAGCAAGGGCGCGCCGACGCCGCTATCACCGGTGAAGGCGTCATCGCGTATCAAAACAAGCTGGAGGGAAACCAGTACGCAGTCATCAGTAAGCCCATCGTCAAGCTGATGACCGGTTTCGCTTTCGCAAAGGATAATCT
Organism: Bradyrhizobium sp. CW1; assembly: GCF_023100665.1. NCBI lineage: Bacteria > Pseudomonadati > Pseudomonadota > Alphaproteobacteria > Hyphomicrobiales > Nitrobacteraceae > Bradyrhizobium > Bradyrhizobium sp. CW1. The sequence goes on along the minus strand of NZ_CP064684.1, from coordinate 6,803,449 downwards.
CCAGCTCGGGGAGGAGCTAAAAACGGGGCTCGCCGGGGTGATCGCCGATGGCACCTATGGACAGTTGCTGCGCAAGTGGGGCTTGACGGATCAGGCCAGTATTGGGCAGCCAACGATCAATGGTCAGCCCTAATCGCGACAATCTGGGTCGGAAGCCGTATTGCCGCCTGTACCGATGGGCCCGATAGACCCACTGTTGCGTCATCTATTTTGCTCCGTAGCCAGCGAGCGAACGAAGCGGGTGGCGCAACTGGTGGGCCTCTCGAGCGCGGCGATCAAGCGCTCGTCCTCGACCGAGCGCTTGCAAAGCCAAGAAACCGCCGTTGCTTCGTCCAGCATCGGCGGGCTTTCCGTCATGTGACGATCACGGGTTTGTGCCGCGTTTTCCCAGGCCAACCACCAGTGCGCTTGCATGGTCTCGGCGCCACAATTTAAGACGACGATGACGAGTTCGGAGTACCTTGCGCGGATAGACTCGGGGTTTTCTGCCTGAAGCTTGAACAGGAGTTCGCCGCTGGTCCGCCACGGCTCGGCCCCGGGGCGTTCGCGCAGCTGTGGCGTAGCCTTGACCAACGGGGTAACCGTTCGCTTCGGCTTCGCAATTGGCCTGTCGGTCTCGCGTCCCGCTCCGTCTTTCCACGCGATCGGCAAGCTCAACAACAGCTGTTCGGTCGATGGCATCGCAGTTGGTTGGATTGCTGGGGCGGCGTCGGTGACACTGACCAGCGGCTCCTGGACGGCTCCGACTCGCGCAGTAAGGCGAGCGGATCTAGGCCGGCACAGATTTCATTGACGCGGCCGGACGGGAGCCAGCCGCGATGTGAGGTCGCGAGGGCGCTGTGCGTTTCGTGGACACGCGTCCGTCGCGTTCCTTTCGTATCAATTGAACCATGGCTAAGCAGTTCACGAACAAGCGGGCCGAACGGTAACGTTTAGCCAGCAAAGCGATCGCTTCAAGCCCCTCGAATGGACGCTAGCCGACCATTCGGCGCACAACCGCGCCGTTCTTCTGCTCGACAATGGCCTGATCGTCCTTGCCGTAGGGCCACAGCACGTGACGACGATGTCAGCCTGTTCGTGACGTCCGTCAGAACGAGCGTCTGGACGACGCTACCCCGCGCCGTAGGACCGTTTGAGAAACAAGGTATCGGCCTCCACGAAACCGGGCGCAGGATCTGCCCAATCCGCTGAATTATGAACAGGGATGCCGCGTCGCAGAGGACCACACCCGGTCTGCGGCCTCCCAAAGTCGTATCAGCACATTTCTAGATCCACGCACGATTGCGACACCCCGCTGTCTGGCGATGAGGATTGCAGCGCAGCAGCCGCATCGCATGCTTCCGATGCAGGCCAGTAGTCGCAACGGACTGCTCGACAATACGGCCCTTTTCGACTCGGCTCGATGCCCTGTAGCGCCGCGTAAGCAGACTTCGACTCCCTGCGTGCGCCATACGGCTCATCGCTGCCGCTGCGCTCCCTTGCCAGTGGAGAGCAATTTACGCGACGCATCAACTCAGCATCAGGAGCATTTCTGGTGACGTAATGCCCGCCGTCAAATGGTTCCGCGCTGCATATTGTTTCGAGATGAACCATAGGCGTGGCGCAGGACTTCTATCATGAGACGTCCTCCGGGACGAGCGTCGGCGACACCGTCGCGGAAGCACTGGAAGTATAGCCCGCGCAGAGGTGACCGGGAACTGGTGATGCCCACCGTAGGGTATTAAGGCCCCTTTATCAGGTCCCGATCAGACGCGCCGCGGGCTGCGCGGCCCAAGGTCGCGCTAGGCGAACGGGATTGGTCGGCGCTCGATGCCGCCCGATTCTTCGGGCCAAGCTAACCCCCTCAAAATGCTACGTGCAAAGTAGGATGCTGATATGCCAAAAGAACACTGCGCGGTGAAATACGTCATGACCGACGACCTCAACGCAGGAATCATTCGCCAGTTGGCGCCTGTTTGCATGAACGAAAGGCTGCCCACTGCTAGACTTAGAATTGACCGTCGGTGAAGGTCAAAAGGGGTCGACCGTTAAGAGTTTCTCTCAACAAGAGACGGACCGCAGTATGACCGACCAATTCCTGTCCGTTCTCGGCGGGCGCGATAGCTCCGAAGCTGCCGCTCTCAAACAGGTATCCGCTACACCTCCAATGCTTCACCGTCCTGGTGCGGTGCGTTCCAATACGCGGCCTTTCGTCCGAAACGCGATTCTCGCGAGCGCTTCTCTTCAAGAACTCGCGGTAATAGGAGAATACCTTGAGCCGGTCGTTCTGAGAGAACGCATCGTGCTACAAGAACCCAAACGGCCCCTTGACCACATCTACTTCATAGAGGCGGGGCTCATCTCGCTGAGGATCGTCTCAGCGGGAAGCGTCCTTGAAACAGCGCTAATGGGACATCGGGGTGCGGTGGGCGCTTCGCTTTTAGCCGGAGGGCATCTTGCCACGCGTCAGTCTGTTGTGCTCGTTCCCGGAAGCGCGCACAGAATTCTTGTGGAGGATTTGGGGCGCGTCCTGCCTGAGTGCTCCGACATCCGAGAGCATCTTGTTCATTACGCTCAAGCGCAGAACTTGCATTGCGCTCAGACCGGATTGTGCGGCATTCGACACGATCGGGAAACCCGGCTCGCGTGCTGGCTCTGTTTGGCTAGTGACGCTCTGAATGCTGATATCCTCCCTATTACACATGACTACCTCTCTTCGATGTTGGGATTGCGCCGCCCTGGGGTAACGGAAACGCTGATCCGATTTGAACAACGGGGACTAATTCGCAAGACACGAGGCATGTTACACATCGAGGACAGGCAGCGCCTTGAGCACGCGGCATGCAGCTGTTACAAGCTGATTGCAGGAGCTTATGCTCCAACTGGCACCCCAATTTCTGCTATTGACAGCGCGTGCGGCGGCTTGGAATCTCAGTTCAGTTCGTTGTAGCGGCGGTCGTGAACGGGGCTATTGTATACTGCGGCACAGCCACATGCTTCAAGTAGATCTCTGTATGCAGGCGCGCGAGCGAGCAGGGTGGCGGAAGCCACAGGCGCGATGCGAAGCCCGACATAGCATCAATGGTCGCTCGAGCACTTCCAGTCTAATTTGAAGCGGTGAGGTAGTCCGGTAATCATCTGCCCGTCGAGATGACTTTCGAGCACGCATGCCGTCAGATCACTCCTATTGAAACGGCAATGGGGTGGGTGAGGCCTGGCTCCAGGGGACGCCAGCCGCATACATCAATAAGTAGCACTGCAGCAAGCATGGTCAGAGCTGGCCCCGCAAATTTGAACAGGAGGAGAAGTGGAGTTTCTGCCTGACGGCGGCGATAATCGCCGCGAACCGGAGAGACCATGAGCAGACGACCGCGCCGGAACCACACGCCGGCTTTCAAGGCCAAGGTGGCACTCGCTGCCGTGAAGGGCGACCGAACGATAGCTCAACTGGCTGAGCAATTTGACGTCCATCCCCATCAGATTATGGCGTGGAAGGCGCAGCTCGAGGGAGGAGCTTCCGAGGTTTTCGGATCTGGAAGTGTGACGGCCGCCGTGCCGGCTGTGGACGTAAAGTCGCTGCACGCCAAGATCGGCGAGCTGACGCTGGAGAACGATTCCTAAGAAACGGCAGCACCAGCTTTCGGCTCCACTGGCCGGAGAACAAACCCGAACGCCTTGGCACGCCGATGCAGATTGTTGACGACCCGCGTGCGGTAGCGCGTCTTGTAGGATGAGGCCCCCGGATCGACATACTCCATTCCGTGTCGCACCGCGTTGTAGAATAGGACTGCGATCTTGCGGGGCGTGGCGGTCACCGCCTTGGCCTTGCCGATGCGGGACGAGAGGCGCCTGTAAAAGGCGCCGAGGGCGGTGTCAGTGCGTCCGACGGTGACGGCAGCGAGGCGCAGAAGAGCCGCGGCCCGACCGCCGGATCGGCGCGTTCGTGACGAGAGCACTTTGCCGCCGGAGATCTTATTGCTCGGAGCCAACCCCAGCCAGGAGGTAAAATGCTTTGCACTTGGCCATGAGGTAAGGTCGTCGCCGCATTCCGCGATCAACTTCAGCGAAAGGTAAGGGCCGAGGCCGTCGATCATAGTGATGTGCTTTCCGAGCAATACGAACAGCGCCGCCCGGACGTCGAAAGCCAGAGCGTTCGCCTGATCGGTTCTGTTCCGACGCCGCGAGACTGGCGGTGCTGATCCATGATCACGACCCCTGTGGGTGCTGAGTTCCTTCAACACAGCTTCGATCCGGACATCGCAGGCAGATGCCTTCTCGCGATAGGCGTCGTAAAGGGCGAGTGCCTGATCGAGCGCAAACAGATGCTCGGCACGGTAGCTACCGGTGAGCGCCTTCGCGATCGTCTCGGCGCTGGAGTGGCAGCTGTAATGGCGTAAGCACGCCAGCGCCTCAGGGTCGCGCTCGCCGGCAAGGATCGCGCGAATGATGCCCAGGCCGGTCGCACCGGTGATGTCGGCCACAACGTGGTGGAGTTGAAGATTCATCTCAGTCAATGCTTTCTGCATATGCTGGATGTGTGAAGCCGCGTACTCCAGCAGACGCTCCCGCTGACGCACGTAGGCTCGCAGTTCGGCAATCTGCCCTTTGGGTCGAAAGCTGGCTCGCAGCAACCCGAACGAATGGAGCCGCTGCAGCCACTGCGCGTCGCTGACATCGGTCTTGCGCCCCGGCACGTGCTTGGCATCGCGCGCGTTGACAAGAAACACAGTGAACCCCCGTGCATCGAGAAGCTCGAAAATCGGGATCCAGTAGACACTGGTCGATTCCATGACGACGGTCTCGACGCCGCATTCTGTAAACCAGTCGACCAGCCGATGCAGATCAGCCGTGAAGGTACCAAAGCTGCGTACTGGCTCAGGTGCGCGATCTGCCCTGACGGCAGCCATGTGCATGGTCGCACCAACATCGATGGCAGCCGCGTTCGGGTGCACCATGGGCATCGTGCGGTCGGCCCTGGATTTCGATTTGTTGCGGTTCATCTCCAATCCTCCTGCTGACACGGCGGAAGGGCTGGGCTGCGCAATTTATTCAGATTCCTAAACGGGATCGCCGGGACGGCGTCACCACTCTCACGTACGCAACAGCCCATGGACCAGGTTTTTTAGCGGGGTCACATGCCACCAAAATCATATCGGCCGCTCCCTTCCGGCCGCAGTCTAGCGGCAATGCGTTTCTATCCCACAGGGAGCGAGCAGCGCTGAGACCAGTTTTTTAGAAGGTGCGCTCACCACGGCGGGATTGCTGAGCGCAAAGCGATGATCGACCGCGAGCACGATTTGTCGATCACGAAGCAAGCGGAAGTCTTGCAGATCAGCCGTGGCAGCGTCTATTACCTGCCGCGCCCGGTGTCGGACGCCGATCTCGCGGTCATGCGGCGTCTCGATCGGCTGCATCTGGAGTTTCCTTTCGCCGGTTCGCGGATCTTGAGAGGCCTGCTGGCTGCCGAGGGGTGCAAGATCGGCCGGCGGCATGTCAAAACGCTGATGCGGCGGATGGGGATAGAAGCGCTCTATCGCCGCCCCCGAACCACGAAGCCGGAGCCCGGCCACAAGATTTATCCGTATCTGCTGCGCGGCATGGAGATCACGCGTCCGAACCAGGTCTGGGCGATGGACATCACTTACATCCCGATGGCGCGCGGCTTCGTGTATCTCGCTGTCGTGCTCGATTGGGCTACCCGACCAGTATTGTCATGGCGGTTATCGATCACGATGGAAGCGGCCTTCTGCGTCGAGACCCTAGAGGATGCCTTGGCGCTGCACGGCCGGCCTGACGTCTTCAACACCGACCAGAGTTCACAGTTCACCGGTGCGGACTTCACCGCCGTGCTCGCCGGCAACGGCATCGCCATCAGCATGGACGGCAAAGGGGCTTGGCGGGACAACGTGTTCGTCGAGCGGTTGTGGCGCAGCGTCAAGTACGAGGAGGTGTATCTGCGGGCCTACGAGACCGTCAGCGAGGCGCGCGACTCGATCGGCAGATATCTCGACTTCTACAATCGCCGCCGTCCCCACTCGAGCCTTGACGGCAGCACACCTGATCAAGCCTACTTCACCCCACTGCCAATCCGCTTGGCAGCCTAACCCCGGCAGAGGCTCCACTTATCAACGCGGAGATTCTGTTCAGACAACCGGGACCAGCTCAGTCATATTGCATCGCTTCCTCGCGCTAATCGTATGCTTCCGGTGACGCTTTCAATTACCCACAAATTCTCCTCCGACCAGGGCGCCTATCGCGATGTCGGTGAGGCGCGACAGCCCGCGCCACATGACCGTATTGCCGGGAGGCGGATCGCTGGCGCGGGCGAGATAACTGCCGAGCCGGGCGATCTTGATGAGATAGTGCGAAAGCCTCTTCTGTCTCGCTTTGGGTTTGTCGTTGACGAGGCGGTCGGGCACGCCGATTTCGGTCGCGGTCAACGCGAGGGTTGGCGGCGCGTCTGGAGCGGAACGGTTGAGCATCGTCATCCAGAAGACCCGCCAACTCAGGATGCAAAAGAGCGACATCAGATTGATCAGACGCTGGGCGGTCCTAAGCTTCGACTCCTCAGCTTTGCAGCCTGATTTGAGGATTTTGTCGAACACCTCGATCTCCATCTCAAAGCATACCATTCGAGCTTCTCAATGGCGTCGGTGCGGGAGCTGACTGGCAGATCTGCGATCCTTCCACTCGATTTTCTTTCTGTTCTTCGGCGTCACGCGCTCTTCGGCATGGACCACTGTCAAGGTCAGCGCGGGAGAGCGCTTCTGCTTTCCGATCGGCGGCAAGACGCGAATCTTCGATATCTGATCTCCAGGACGGCGTCATCGGGATCGCCGTTGCTGTTTCTGACGTCTGTGCAATGCAGTCCTTTGACCGCGACCTCGTCCATTTCGTCGGCGATCGTGTGATCTCCATCGCCAGCCAAACGGTTAACGCAAGTCCTAATCACGGAATGCGCTCCAGCTTCTCGGACCGCGCAGAACAGCTCATAGATGTCGCTCGCGCGATCACCGACATGAACGCATCGTCCCAGATCGCCAAGCAACTCCGTGGATTGCCGGACATTGTCCAGCCACCGAATGCTCTCCTTCTTCTCGATAGGAACGCGGGTCGGATTGATCTTCTTCTTAAGTGCGGCGATCCCCTTGAATTTCTTCCGGGTCCAAAATTTGACGGCCGTCAGTCCAAGCGGCAGCCCATCGGTTGTCACCGCCAGGCTCGAGTGCATCAGGATGCCGCAAACCGTGTGCGATCTCAGGCGGCCCCTTGTCCCGGCCGCTGTTTATGCTCTTGGTGATCCCGATCGCGTCTGGGTTCTCTCTTTGATAGCTGAACTCGGTCGTATCATGGAGCACTAGAAGTCGGTGGCAATCGTGCGCTCACGCGCCGATTGAAAGTGGCCGGCCAGAATGTCCGCCTCACTGACCCGGTCGTTGATACGCAGCCTCGGTATTGGCTCAGTCCTGGCACACCAGCGGAATACTTTCGCCCATGGCGCTCCCGATCTGCGCTACCAATTTGCGGAGCCGCTTGTTCAGGTGCACGTCGGCAAGGCTGCAGCCAGCGAGCTCGCGATCAAACCATACGCCGGCTTCTTCGTCCATCCGCACCGCCCCCAGCGAATCGGCGCCAGACAAGGAATCAGGTCGATTCCTGCGTTGCAATGGTTTATGCGCTCCCTCAGCCCGTTCGACTAAATGTGGGTAATTGAAAGCCGGTGAAGCCCGGTGAAGGCCGCCTTGCCGAGTGAGGCGTGTTGTTGAGAACTGTCCTTATGGACAGTGATAGGCGCAGTGCCCAAGTCGAGCGGCTCGAAGTAGCGGACACGGGCCGGCGGCGGCGCTGCTCCGAGGACGAGAAGCTCAAGATCGTCCTGGAGAGCTTACAGGCGCCGCGCCAAGTCGCGGCAACGGCGCGGCGGCATGGCGTTTCGCGCTCATTGCTACTGCGGTGGCGACTGTCGTATCGGCCTGAGCCGAAGGATGCCGCCCGTCAACCTGGCTTCGTGCCGGCGATGGTGATCGCGGAATCAGGTCTGACGCCTTGCCCAGTCGCGCCGGCCAGCAACGGCGGGACGATCGAGATCGAGTTTGCGGCCGGGGCTCGGATGCGGATCACGGATGCGGTCGACGCGGCGACGCTGAAGGCAGCCGTGGCGGCGCTCGCAGATGGGCGCCTACGGTGATCCCCATTGCGTCGGGCGTGCGGGTGTGGATTGCGACCGGCCACACCGACATGCGTCGCGGCATGAACTCGCTGGCCTTGCTGGTGCAGGAAGCGTTCACGCGAGACCCGCACGGGGGCGACCTCTATGTGTTCGGACTGGGCATGTCGCTTTATGCCAAGCGGCTGGAGCGCGGCCGCTTCCTGTGGCCATCGCCGGCTGATGGCGTCGTGACAATTACCGCAGCCCAGCTTGGCTACCTGCTGGAGGGCATCGACTGGCGGATGCCGCAACATACCTGGCGACCGCAGGCGGCCGGCTAATCGCTGGGATTTGAATCGGAGGCGCGATCAGCCGTTCGGACAGAGATCGCGTCTTGTGATTCTCTAGTCGGCATGGGCACTGATGATTCTCTTCCGGACGATGTGATCACGCTGCAGGCGATGCTGCGCGCCGAGCGAGTGGCCCGCTTGGCCGCGGAAGCCGAGGCCCAGACCGGGACTTTGCTGATTGAGAAGAAGCTGCGGCACGAGCAGTTCGGACAGTCCTCCGAGCGAGGCGCATTGCTGGACCAGCTCGAGCTACAGCTCGGACCTGGAGGAGAACGCGGCGCAAGCTGAGACTGCGACGCAGATGGCAGCCGACAAGATTACGATGCCATCGTTCGAGCGCCGCAAGCCGGCCCGCCGTCCGCTGCCGGCGCATTTGCCGCGGGAGCGCATTGTCTATCCGGTGCCTGCCACCTGCCCATGCTGCGGCGACAGCCGATTGCGCAAAATTGGCGAGGACGTGACCGAGACGCTGGAGCTCGTTCCGCGCCGGTGGAAGGTGATCCAGCATGTGCGCGAGAAGCTCGTCTGCCGGGCCTGCGAAGCGATCACCCAACCGCCGGCTCCTTCGCACCCGATTGCGCGCGGGCGTGCAGGGCCCAAGCTGCTGGCCCATGTCCTGTTCGCCAAGTATGGCCTGCACCTGCCGCTTCATCGTCAGAGCGACGTCTACCAGCGTGAAGGTATCGACCTCGAGGTATCGACGCTCGCGGACTGGGTAGGTGCCTCCGCAGCAAGCCTGATGCCTCTGGTCGATGCGATCCGGAGCCATGTCTTCGCAGCCGAGCGCATCCACGCCGATGACACCACGGTGCCAGTCCTGGCCAAGGGCAAGACCCGGACCGGACGGCTCTGGACTTACGTGCGCGACGACCGGCCGTTTGCCGGCCCAGATCCGCCGGCGGCCGTGTTCTTCTACTCGCCCGATCGTGGCGGTGCGCATCCGGAGCAGCATCTGGCAGGCTATGCCGGACTGATGCAGGCTGACGCCTACGCCGGCTCCGTACCATGCCCATGGTGCACCCGAACGCGGCTGCCATCGATGTTGGTGCGACTATGCACATGGCTGCCGTAGGAACTGATCACGCACGTGAGGCAGTTCGCAGTTTTTTGCACCTTCACGGCCGATCTCGATCAACTGGTAAAGTGATTTGTGGAATGCGGAGCCGAGACCGTCGTGATGGGATCGACCAGCGTCTACTGGATTCCAATATTCGAGCTTCTGGACGCTCGGGGATTTACCGTGTTTCTTGTCAACGCGCGGGATGCCAAGCACGTGCCGGGGGCGAAAGACCGATGTTAGCGATGCGCAATGGCTGCAGCGGCTCCATTCATTCGGGTTACTGCGAGCCAGCTTTCGGCCCAAAGGGCAGATTGCCGAGCTGTGAGCCTACGTGCGTCAGCGCGAGCGTCTGCTGGAGTACGCCGCTTCACACATCCAGCATATGCAGAGGGCCTTGATGGAGATGACTCTTCAGCTGCACCACGTCGTGACCGACATCACCGGCGGGACCGGCCTGCGTATCATACGCGCGATCCTTGCCGGCGAGCGCGATCCTGAGGCGCTCGTGCTTGCGCCATTACAGTTGCTCCAGCGCCGAGACGATCGCGAAGGCGCTCACCGGAAGCTACCGCGCCGAGCATCTGTTTGCGCTCGCCCTTGCGCTTTTCGACGCCTACCACGAAACGGCATCTGCCTGCGACGCCCGGATCGAAGCCGGATTGAAGGAACTGAGCCTCCACCGCGGTCATGGCCATGGACCAGCCCCGCGACTCTCGCGGCGTCGGAATCGAACCGATCAGCCGAACGCTCTCGCTTTTGACGTCCGCAGCGCTGTTCGCGTTGCTCGGAAAGGACATCACCACCATCGACGGCCTCGGTCCTTACCTCTCGCTGAAGCTGATCGCTGAATGCGGCGACCACCTCTCTTCGTGGCCAAGTGCAAAGCATTTTACCTCGCGCGGCTCACGTATAGAAATTGTATTCAGCGCGCCTAACGATAACTGATGCGTACGAAACGAACGATTACGAGCCGCTATGGTACAGATCGTACCCTTGTGAAGCGATTACATCACGCTTGCACAACGCACGCTCGCTTCTGTCCGTTTCGTACGAAGTTTCCGTGCCGCTGAGTAATGCAATCTGTCAACTTATCAATGCGAGCGGCGGAATGGTCCGCACCGCGACGTCACCGGTGAAATTCATCGGCGGTGTTCGAGGAAGGCCCTGTAGGTCGTGAATGATTGGGGGCGAAGGTGGCTGATCTCCTTGAAAGCGAGACTAGTCATTCTTGGGTTGAACAACTGGAGGGTGTTTTTATGAAGATGGCGAAGAGCCTCTTTCTAAGTTCGGCAGCGGGTCTGATCGCTATGGGCGGAGCGCAGGCGGCCGATCTCCCCGTCAAGGCCAAGGCGATCGAGTACGTCAAAATCTGCTCCTTGTACGGCGCTGGGTTCTACTACATCCCGGGCACCGACACCTGCATCAAGCTCGGCGGCTACCTGCGTGCTACAACCATCTTCGGCTCAAACGGCGTTTGGGGAGCCGCAACCAGCGGCGTTGCTGGCGCGCACAACCGCCTCAGCAACTACTACACGACTCAATCCCGCGCCGACCTTGGCATAGATACCCGTACCGCGACCGAGTATGGTGTCCTTCGCACCTACGCTGAGCTGGCCTTCACTTGGACTGCGGGCGGCTATGGCGGCGCCGGCACAACCGCCATCAACGGCTCGACGGCCTACAATGGAATTAACCCTGCAGGAAGCAGCAGCGGTTCGATTTCTGGGGGTTCGCTCACTGTTTACTACGCGTTTATGCAGTTCGCTGGCTTCACCATCGGTAGAGCGCAGTCGCAGTTCTCTTCACCTTGGACCAACTATCCAGGAAACGGGTTTGATGGCCTGCCTGGCGGCGGTGGTTGGGAGGCTGTTAATCAGTTTGCCTATACTGCTGACTTTGGGCAGGGCATTACGGCGAGCTTCTCGGCCGAGGACCAAGTTTCTCATAGTACGACAAACATTTGGAACGTGACCGGTGCGACTGCCGCAGGTCTTGCGACCGGTACATACGGAGCTGGCGACATCGGTGGTTCGCGGTCTCCCGATCTCGTCGCCATGCTACGTGTCGATCAGGCTTGGGGACTTTTCCAAGCATCGGCCGCCGCGCACGACAACCACACTGGTTATTACGGTGCCGATGAAACGACAGGGCACCCCGGTGACAAGTGGGGCTGGGCCGGCCAGCTTGCATTGTCAATCAAGAACATTCCGACCGGTCCCGGTGACACGATTAACGTCCAAGGCGTCTATACAAACGGTGCAACCGCCTACAATTTTCAGCAGTATGCTCCCTGGACCTTTGCGATGTACAGCGGTACGGGCCTCGCAGGTGCATACCAGAGCGTGGGTATTGCTGGTCTCTCTGACTCCGTTTTCGTTGCGGGCGCTGGCCAACAGTTAACCACGAGCTACGGCTTCAACGGTGCCTATACCCATAATTGGAACCCCTACTGGAACTCCTCTATCTTCGGCGGCTTGGGTGCTGTGCGGTACAACAGCACGGCCAAGGGTTACCTCTGCGGCGCATTCGTCGCAACTCTCGCCCTGTCGAGCGGCGCGGCTGGTTGCAACCCCGACTTCAACTATGCGGTAGTCGGTGTGGCCACTCGCTGGAATCCTGTCAAGAATCTGACCCTCTCGACCGAGCTTGTTTACGCGATGCTTGACCAGAAGTACGCGAGCGGAAGCACGGTCACCTTGCCGGTGCAGTCCGGTATCGCCAAGCCCGGCGGGGTATACGAACTGAAGGATCAGCAGAGCCTTCAATTGATGCTGCGCGCTCACCGCAACTGGTAAGTTTCTCTATATCTTAGCAGAAGGAGACAAGACCGGCTCAAATACATCTAAGTAGACCTCCAAGAAGGCCTCCGGCATGCCCGCCGGGGGCCTTTTCTAAATTCGGACTGAGCTTCGCAGGCCAGATTTCGACCGACTACACTTTCATAGGACCTGGCGCACGTGATGACGTAAAGGCGCAGGCCGATCGCCCACGAGAGCTAGTAGATACCAAGGCGACTGGGGCCAAAGCCGGGAGGTCACGTGAGCGCGAAACCTCATCGTCTCGGCATCCTTCTGATAGCCGAGCATCCATTGTTCAGCACATGACGATGAGAGGCAGTACTAGAGCGCCAGGTTTCGGCGCCCTTGAAATGAGCCGCCGTCGCGGAGAGCGGCGCGACCGGCAGCCCCAGCCGAGGGCAGAGCCTCAGAAGACGCACGTCGGGCGCAAGACGCTGCGGCGCGGCAATGAGGATGGAAGTGCAGCGTCAATCAGGAATGAGAGAGCTTCGCCGGGCTCGTGAAGCAGGGAGGGCGTAGCCCGACCGGAGTAACGAGCCCGGCGACCGCGCGATCGAGCGGACCGCGCCGTCTGATCATCGCGGCTGGCCGGTGATCGATGTTTCTCTCGCCAAAGAGGACTCACCCGTTGCCGGGCGGCCATGTCACCGATCACAAGATGAGGCTCCAAATGGAGTTCCGTTAAACCAATTCGCCGCCACAGGCGGCCGCGAAGGCATCGTTCAGTGCGTTGACCGCTTATCGACTCGAGAGAATCTGCGTCTTCCGTCGCAAAGGAAGTCTCCGCGGCAAAGGCGCCGGCCGGATGCCTTGTCCCACGTCGTCGGCCTCGAGGTCATGCCGATGCTGAAGGCGGGCTCCCCGCGTGGCGGCGCGTGACATCTTCGACGAGGTGCTCAGACCCGTTCCTGAGCTGGCCGCAGGAATCCGCCGCACGCTTCGACCGGCGGATCCGCGCCTGGCGGGCGATCCACGTCGAGGAGTGGTAGCGCCGCGGCCCTTTAGATTGTCTGTGCGCGATCTTGGGAGCACCGTTAGAAGAGTCATCTTCTGCAAGGGTGCTCATAATGGACGACCATTCGGACGACATAAGACGACCATTGACACAGCGTATCGAAGTGTACGCCGGCGCAGGCCATAAGCAGTGGCCGGATGATTTGAAGGCCCGGATTGTCGCGGAAAGCCTTGAGCCGGGCGCGGTTGTAACAGATATCGCACGCCGGCATGGCTGCCGGCCACAGCAGGTGCATGACTGGCGGCGCCGGGCGCGTTTAGGTCAACTGGTGCTGCCAGCTGCGGCGGGTGCACTGTCGTTTGTGCCGTTGGTGTCGGAATCGTCGCCATCGGCGGCTGCCGCGCCCTCCTCATCGCCGGAAGCAGCCGTTGTGACGGTTGAGCTCCAGGGGGCACGAGTTGAGGTGCGAGGGACGCCTGGACTTGCCGTGCTGAGTGATGTGTTTGTTGCGTTGCGCCGGGCACGTTCATGCTGACGGCTCCCGCTGGCCTCATGATTTACGTTGCGACCCGACCTGTAGACTTCAGGAAGGGCGCGGATGGTCTGGCGCTGTTGGCGAAGGAGACGCTGGGCCACGATCCGATGAAGGGCGTGGCGGTGGTCTTCCGTGCGAAGCGCGCTGACCGGGTGAAGATCGTGGTCTGGGATGGTAGTGGCCTCGTGCTGTATTGGAAGTTGGCTTGAGGGCAGCGCCTTCAAGTGGCCGCCGGTCGTTGACGGCGTCATGCGAATGAACGCCGCGCAGTTGTCCGCGCTTCTGGCCGGCATGGATTGGACACGCATGCATGCGCCTCGAATCCCGCAGCCGAAAGCGCTTGCGTAGGATGCGTGTTTCGCGGGATCGTGAGCACAGATTTCACCGCATCGTGAGCAACGATTTCAGAGGATCGTGAGCAGCGATTTCAGGCGATCATGAGCACCGTTTGGCGGTGCCGGACGCTTCGGCCGACAACTCAACCGGACTACGGGTTTCTCATTCAACCAATGAGGAAGCCTGATGCCTACCCAGAGATTGTCGATGCGCCGGATCCGAGAAGTTCTACGTTTGAGGCATCAGGGCCTGACCGAGCGCGTCATCGCGCGGACGTTGGGAGTGAGCAATGGTGTCGTGCATGGCTACGTGCGTCGCGCCCGCCTTGCCGGGCTGAGCTGGCCGCTGCCGGAGGGCATGGATGACGAGGGCCTGGAGCTGCTGCTGTTCCCGGCGCCAAAGGCTGCCTCGCAAAGCGACCGACGACCGTCCCCCGACTGGGTTTATGTGGAGAAGGAGCTACGCCGGCGCAGCGTGACACGCCTGCTGTTGTGGGAAGAGTATCGCGCCGCCAATCCAGACGGCTTTGGCTATACCTGGTTTTGCACGACTTTCGAGGCCTGGAAGCAGCGGGCGCAGCCGAGCATGCGTCAGACCCACATCGGTGGGGAGAAGGTGTTCGTCGATTTCGCTGGCGACACCATCGACATCTTCGATCCCATCACCGGCGAAGTGCGCGCCATGAAGCTGTTCGTCGCGGCGATGGGGGCCTCGAACTACACCTACGCCGAGGCCTGCCCAAGCGAGAGCCTGTCCGACTGGATCGGCGTGCATGCCAACCTGTTCAGGTATCTCGGCGGCGTGCCGAAGTTCGTGGTCTGCGATAATCTCAAGGCCGCCGTGACCAACCCCGATCGCTACGATCCCGGGATCAACCGAACCTATGCCGAGATGGCCGGTCATTACGGCACCGCGATCCTGGCGGCGAGGCCGAGGCGGCCAAAGGACAAGGCCAAGGTTGAGGTCGCCGTCCAGATCGCCCAGCGCTGGATCCTGGCCCGCCTGCGCAACCAGCGCTTCTTTTCCCTGGCGGAGCTCAATACCGCCATCCGCGGGCTCGTCGTCGAACTCAACGCCCGCCAGATGCGCGGCTTCGGCTCCAGCCGGACCGAACTGTTCGCCGAGATTGATCGCCCCAGGTTGAGAGAACTGCCGGACCAGCCCTACGTCTTTGCGCGCTGGAAGCGTTGCCGCGTCGCGCCCGACTATCATGTCGAGATCGACGGCCATTGGTATTCCATCCCTTATCGGCTGATCCGTGAACTCGTCGATGTCCGCATCGCCGACAAGACCATCGAGGTCTTCCACAAGGGACAGAGGATCGCCAGCCACGCCCGCGCGCCCAACCGGCGTGGCCACACCACGATTGCCGATCATATGCCGAGCGCCCACCGCCGCTACGGCAAATGGACGCCGGGAGGATTGATCGCTGCCGGCGAGAAGATCGGTCCCTCTGCCGCGGCGTTTTTCCAGGCCGTCATCGCGGCCCGGCCGCATCCCGAGCAAGGCTTTCGCACCTGCCTCGGTATCCTGTCGCTGGCCAGGAGCTACGACCATGCGCGCGTCGATGCCGCCTGCCGACGCGGCATCCTGATCAAGGCTCGCTCCGTCGCCTCGATCCGTTCGATCCTCAAGAATGGCCTCGATCGCGCTTTTCTCGACGAGACGTCCGACCACCAGCCCCTGCGCCACGGCAACATCCGCGGTCAGGGCTATTTCCACTGATAGGGAGACCCCCCAATGCTGACACACCCGACCCATGAACGGCTGATTACGCTCGGCTTGACCGGAATGGCCAAGGCCCTCCAGGAGCAGCGACGATCACCGGATCTCGATGCCCTGTCGTTCGAGGAGCGCGTCGGATTGCTGGTCGATCGCGAAGCCGCCGAGCGCGACACCAAACGTCTCACGACCCGTCTCAAGTTCGCCGCGTTGCGCCAGAGCGCATGCGTGGAAGACGTCGATTTGCGCACGCCACGCGGTATCGACCGCAGCGTCTTCGCCAGGCTCGTCGGCGGCGACTGGATCGACCGCAACGAGAACCTGCTCGTCACAGGGGCAACCGGGCTCGGCAAGAGCTGGATTGCCTGCGCCCTCGGCCACAAGGCCTGCCGCGACAATCGTTCGGTCCAGTATCACCGCGTCCCGCGCCTGTTCGAGGCGCTCGCCCTCGCTCGCGGCGACGGCCGATATGGCCGGCTGCTCAAAACCATCGGCCGCGTTCAACTTCTGATCCTCGATGATTGGGGCCTGTCAGTTCTAAATCCGCCCGAACGGCGCGACCTTCTGGAGATCCTCGACGATCGCCACGGTCGCGCCTCCACCATCGTCACCAGCCAGGTCCCCGTCGAACATTGGCACGACGTTATCGGCGACCCAACCCTCGGCGACGCCATCCTGGACCGCCTCGTTCACAACGCTCACCGCCTGCAACTCTCCGGAGAAAGCATGCGAAAACAAAACGCCCGCAATCACACTCTTGACGCCAACTCAAACCCCTGACCCAATCACCATGTCGGCCAAAGCGGCTGTTCACGATCGCGCGAAATCCCTGCTCACCATCGCGTGAAATCACCGCTCACCATCAGCGAAATGCGCACGTAGGACATAAAATCTTCGCTGCATCGGGCCGCGAAGCATGGCAGACTCGGGCCAATGAGTGATTTGCCTGATGAACTGCCGAGCGATCCAGCCGAGTTGCGTGCCTTTGCCGCGGCTCTGCTGGATCGCTGCGCCAGGCTCGAGCGGTTGCTCAAGCTTGCAAAAGACGCGCAGTTCGGTCGATCGTCGGGAAAGCTTGACGCTGATCAGCTCCAGCTTATTCTGGAGGATATTGATCAGGCTGTCGCGGCTCTCGAAGCAGCCGAGGACCGCGCCAATCCCAAAACACGCGAGAAGAGAGCTGCCGAGCGCAGGGCCAATCGTGGCAAGCTGCCGGAGCATTTGCCGCGCATCATCGAGACCCTGATGCCCGCTGCAACCTGCTGCCCATGCTGCGCAGGCGACCTTTTTGAGATCGGTCACGATGAGAGCCAGAGGCTGGACGTCGTACCGGCGCAGTATCGCGTTATCGTCACCCGCCGCCCCAAACTGGCCTGCCGCGCCTGTCACGGCGTCGTCCTCCAGCATGCTGCTCCCGAGCGATTGATCAGGGGAGGACTGCCGACCGAGCGGCTCGTCGCGCATGTGATCGATGCCAAGTATCATTGGCATTTGCCGCTTTACCGCCAGACGCAGATGCTGGCGACGCACGGTATTGCCATCGACCGTTCCACGCTCGCCTTCTGGGTCGGCTATGCGGCCCAGGAATTGAAGCCCTTGTGGCATCGACTGCGCCAGCTTCTGCTCGCCTCTCCGAAGCTCTGTGTCGATGAGACCCCGGCGCCGGTGCTGGATCCCGGGCGCGGCAGGACCAAAACCGGCTACTTCTGGGCGCTGTCGCGCGATGACAGGCCTTGGGCCGGGCCTGATCCGCCCGGCGTGGTCTATGCCTATGCACCAGGCCGCGGCGCCGTTCATGGCTTGCGACTGCTCG
This sequence comes from Bradyrhizobium sp. CW1, assembly GCF_023100665.1. Classification (NCBI taxonomy): domain Bacteria; kingdom Pseudomonadati; phylum Pseudomonadota; class Alphaproteobacteria; order Hyphomicrobiales; family Nitrobacteraceae; genus Bradyrhizobium; species Bradyrhizobium sp. CW1. Next base: position 6,785,752 of record NZ_CP064684.1, on the reverse strand, counting down.
AAGGCTATCGCGGCATCATCCACTGCGACGGCTATCAGGCTTACAAGACCATGATGCGAGAGACGCGTGCGGACGCCTTGTCCGGGACGCTCGCATTCTGCTGGTCGCATCTCCGGCGCCAGTTTGTGAAGATCGAGCGCGAGGCTTCGCCGGCGCCGGCGCCGGTTGCCCGCGAGGCCCTCGAGCGCATCGCCCAGCTCTACGCGGTCGAGAAAGCCCTCCGTGGCCGATCTGACGCCGAGCGCCGCGCGGGCCGGCAGGCGCATGCCCGGCCGTTGGCTGCAGCCTTGAAGCAGTGGTTTGAGGCGAAGCTTGGTCACCTCGCGCAGAAGAGTGAGACGGCGAAAGCTTTACGCTATGCACTGCGTCATTGGAACGGCTTGACGCTCTACCTTGATGACGGGCGCATCGAAATGGACACCAACGCAGTCGAGCGTGCGATGCGGCCGATCAAGCTCAATGCCAAGAACGCCCTGTTCGCCGGGTGTGACGAGGGTGCTGAGAATTGGGCATTGCTGGCGTCGCTCATTGAGACCTGTAAGCTCAACGGCGTCAGCGCCGAGTATTGGCTTGCCGACGTTCTCGCAAAGCTCGTCAATGGCTGGCCGGCGGCACGGCTGGACGAACTGCTTCCCTGGGCATCCACCTATACGATGCATGCACAAGATCCGAGGCTTGCGGCATGAGCCTCAGCACGACCGCGGTCCGGATCAAGGTGACCCTCAAGGACGTGAAACCGGAGGTGATGCGATGCCTTGTCGTGCCGCTCACGCTGCGCCTTGATCGGCTGCATCTGACGCTTCAGGCGGCGTTTGGCTGGACGAATAGCCATCTCTTCGAGTTTTTGGCTGGCGAAGGACGTTGGGGTATCCCTGATCCCGATGGAGATTTTGGCCCTCAGCCCATCGATGCTCGCAAGACGCGGCTCTCCAATATCGTTCACGAGACCGGCGCGAAGACGATCCATTATCTCTACGACTTCGGCGACAGCTGGGATCACGTGATCAAGCTCGAAAAGTGGTTCGACAACACGACAACGGAGGGACTTCCCCTCTTGCTCGAGGCCGCCGGCCGTTGTCCTCCGGAAGATGTCGGCGGTGCGTCAGGCTATACCGAATACCTCGACGCCATCCGCGACCCCACCCATCCGGAGCACGAACAGATGCGCCTCTGGGGCCCTGAGCAGTTTGATCCCAACGTCGTCGACCGGAAGGCGCTCGAGGCCGCCGTCAACGCATTGTCGGAAATATGGAAGCCGCGCCGGCGCACCACGCGTTCAAAATAGACGTCAAGCACCAATCAAATGGGCCTCAGAGCGACGCTTACGGTCATCTTCGCCAGACCCACGAAGTAGGCCAGTTCGCCTGTCCGACCTCACCGATATGGGCGAGCTTTGGGTAGCCATCGCGCCGCAGATGTGGCCATTGGCGTGTTGTTGTGACGCACAGCACTCCATGAGCCAAAATGCTACTCACGCAGCGGGGATCCCAGTTGTGAGAGTCGCCTCCCGCGAAGCCCGAGCGGCTCATGCTGCAAACGACGCCGCGATCAATCATCAAACGCTGGAAAGGCCGCTGGGAAACACCGTACGAACGGGCTCATGCAGCAGGCCTAGGTGGAAGGCGGCATCCCCAACCCAGTCCGATCTGTTCAAAGACATCGTCACACTCGCCTATACGACCATGATCTAAGTTACACCTCTGAGAAGGCCTCCGGCATGCCCGCCGCAGGCCTTCTTATATGAGTCAACGCGCAAGGGCTTGGGTGTCTTCGTTGAATGATTCTCGGAAATTGGCGGTTCACAGAGCTTCGGAGCTCTTTAGGCTGATCCTCTGCAATAACGTCGTACAAGAACGCATGTCGATCGTTTGCGTTTCTGGCTTCCGAAACGAGAGCGGTGAAGCAGCTCCCTGCCGCGAGGTCTGCGGCCCAACACCCAAAAGCAGCCATCGACGGCGCCAGTGCTAAGCTTACGCCCCTGATCGGCATACCAGCCGATCTCGATTGATGGATACTCGTAATTGCGGGTGAAAAAGAGGCATTGCTCGCATTTTTGCAGAACTTCTCTCATTTGTCCTCGATCTTTGCAGCCTTTATGCGCTGGTCGCGCCTTAGATGTGTGCTGGGTGGGAGTTTAGAAGCACCACTTTCTCCCTGATAGCAGACGGTCTCCAACATGCTCAAATGAAACGCATCCGCGCGGTTCTCATCCGACCGATGGATCGGGGAGGGGAGAGCGGCGCGCTGGCGGTCACATGTGCGACGGTCAGCTGCCTCATATGCACACTTGTTGGCGACTACATGGTCGCTTCGATTGACAGGTCCGCGTGCATGTCGCGGTGCCCGCGACGTCGACAGCGACGCCCAGCAAGGACACCGTGAGCAGCTGTCCAGGATGAACAGTCGATAAAGGTGCGGCAACTAGGAACAGCAGCCCGAAGCATATTCGGTTGATTCTGGGGACTAAGATCATGAAGTTAGGCGAAGCGATTGCGGAAATTCTCAGGCGCGAAGGCATCGAAATTCTTTGCGGCTATCCGGTGAACCATCTGATCGAATATGCCGCAAAAGCCGACATCCGTCCCGTCATGGTGCGCCAGGAGCGCGTCGGCGTTCACATGGCAGATGCGATCTCTCGGATTACCTCGGGTGAGAAGATTGGCGCCTTCTGTATGCAGCACGGCCCCGGCGCAGAGAACGCCATGGGTGGCGTCGCGCAATGCTTTGGTGAGTCAGTGCCCGTGCTCGTGCTGCCGATGGGCTATCCGCGCCGGATCGCCAACATAGAGCCAAACTTCAACTCAAGCCAAGCGATGCGCCCTTTCTCGAAGTCATCCGAGCCGATCACGCTCGCCTCAGAAGTCACCAATATCTTTCGCCGGGCGTTTACCAAGCTGAAGAATGGTCGCGGCGGACCTGTGGTGGTCGAAATCCCCACGGACATGTGGAATGAGGAGGTTCCGGAGCCCTTAAACTACACGCCGGTGCTGCGCACCCGCTATGGTGCGGATCCGGCGCACATCAAGCAAGCGGCGGCGCTTCTAATCGGCGCCAAACGCCCGGTGATCTATGCTGGCCAGGGTGTACATTATGCCCGGGCCTGGCCGCAACTGAAGCGGCTTGCCGAGCGGCTGGCGATCCCCGTCACCACGAGTCTGGCCGGCAAATCTGCGTTTCCTGAAACGCATCCGCTCTCGCTGGGCTCCGGCGGGGTCGCGATGCCGCGCGCCGTGTCACACTTTTTGGCCGAAGCCGATGCCATCTTCGGCATTGGCTGTTCCTTCACCGAGACTGATTTCGGCATCGCCATGCCCAAGGATAAGACCGTAATCCATTCCACGCTCGATCCCAACCATCTCAACAAGGACGTCGAAGCGACAATCGGCCTTGTCGGAGATGCCGGTCTCGTGCTCGATGCACTCTTGGCGGAGGTCGGCAAGAGCGTCACGTCGGACCGTGACGCGCGAGGGGTGGCGGAGGAAATTGCAGCCTCGCACAAGGAGTGGCTCGCAAGGTGGATGCCGAAGCTAACAAGCAAAGACGCACCGCTCAGCCCCTATCGCGTGCTGTGGGACCTTCAGCACACAGTTGACATCAAGAACACGATCATCACTCACGATGCGGGCAGCCCACGTGACCAGCTCACGCCTTTCTGGAAGTCTGTCGAGCCGCTGTCCTATCTCGGCTGGGGGAAGACGACGCAACTCGGCTACGGCTTGGGGCTCGCAATGGGCGCGAAACTCGCGCGGCCGGAAAAGCTCTGCATCAACGTCTGGGGCGATGCGGCCATCGGATTTACCGGGATGGACTTCGAAACGGCTGTGCGAGAACGAATTCCAATTCTATCGATCCTGCTCAATAACTTCTCAATGGCGTGCGAGCTGAAGATCATGTCGGTCTCAACCGAAAAGTATCGCTCCACCGACATCTCCGGCGACTATGCAGCAATGGCGCGCGCCTTCGGCGGTTATGGCGAGCGTATCATAAGGCCTGAGGATATCGTACCCGCGATCAAGCGCGGGATCGACAGGACTCGGGACGGCGTTCCGGTGCTGCTCGAATTCATCACCTGCAAAGAGACCGATATCTCGCGCCCAGGGACTTGAGCCATGAGGGATGCCTTATCTACAGCTGAGCCGCCCGGCGCGAGCGGAGCTCTGCACAGTGCGCAGATCGCTACTTAGCGAACCGGTGATCTGAACTTCGAATACATCCGGACCTCGTAGCTCGGTTAATGCCGTCGGATTCTGCGGATTGACCGCTCCGGGGACGCCTCACAGATGCTCGACCAATTCATCTGCAGATAGTGACGCCTTTTTGTAGTCATGGCGTTTCCCTTCATTTGGTAAAGATAACTGGGGGAGCGTTCCCGTGGATACACCGAAAACGAAGCGCTATCGAACCAACAATAGGACCCGCCTGTAATTGATCCGCAACCGTAAGCGCGCGGCCAGTCATGATCATCAAACACTATGGTGCTCGTCGCGTGCGAAAGCGGCGTTGTGCGCCATACGCTGATTGCCCCCGGGATGCGGCGCAACTCCTGCGGAGTACTAGTCACTTGACTCTGAAGTTCGCCACATAAACTTTGCTGGGCTATGGCCGACGCGTTTGACGCGAGCGAGAGGCTGGTCTGCGGACTTGGTGAACGCTTTGACTTTTTGATTGTGCAATTCGAAATGAAGGCATGGATGAACCGCTCCGGGTTTGCCGGAGGCCATTTGGTTTAAGTTATGCCGCCATGGCGGGGTGTTCCATCATGGCGTAGTAGCGTTGCTCGGCTTCGGCCGGCGGGATGTTGCCGATGGGCTCGAGGAGCCTTCGGTTGTTGAACCAGTCCACCCATTCCAGCGTCGCGAACTCGACGGCCTCGAAGCTGCGCCATGGTCCGCGCCGATGGATCACCTCCGCCTTGTAAAGTCCATTGATCGTTTCGGCGAGAGCATTGTCATAGGAGTCTCCGACGCTGCCGACAGAGGGCTCCACGCCGGCTTCGGCCAGGCGCTCGGTGTACTTAATGGATACGTATTGGCTGCCCCTATCGCTATGATGCACGAGCCCGCCACGATGGACCGGCCGTCGATCATGCAATGCCTGCTCCAGCGCATCGAGCACGAAGCCTGCATGCGCCGTGCGCGAGGCTCGCCAGCCCACGATCCTGCGGGCATAGGCGTCGATGACGAAGGCGACGTAGACGAAGCCGGTCCAGGTCGCGACATAGGTGAAGTCGGAGAGCCAGAGGACGTTCGGCCTCGGCGCCTTGAACTGGCGGTTGACGTGATCCAGCGGGCATGGCGCGGCCTTGTCGCTGATCGTGGTCTTGACGGGCTTGCCGCGGATGACCCCTTGTAGGCCCATGTCCCGCATCAGTCGCGTCACGGTACAACGGGCAACATCGAACCCTTCACGCTTGAGCTGCCGCCAGACCTTGCGCACGCCGTACACGCCGAAGTTCTGATAGAAGACGCGCCGGACCTCGATCTTCAGCGCAGCATCCTGCCGGGCGCGCGCCGACAGCCTGGCGGGATCTCGCCGCTTGGCCACATGGGAGTGATAGGTCGAGGGGGCGATCGGCAGCACCTTGCAGATCGGCTCGACCCCATGCGCCCCACGATGATCCTCGATAAAGGCGATCATGGCTTGGACCGGCGGTCGAGCTCCGCCATCGCAAAATAGGCGCTTGCCTTGCGCAGGATCTCATTGGCCTGCCAAAGCTCGCGGTTCTCTCGTTCGAGCGCCTTCAGCCTCTCGGCCGTGTCGGTCGGAACGCCGGCCCGCTGCCCGCTATCGATCTCGGCCTTCTTGACCCAGTCATGCAGCGTCTGCGGCGTGCAGCCGATCTTGGCCGCGATCGACATCACTGCCGCCCAGCGTGACGGGTGCTCGCTGGCGTGATCCAGAACCATCCGAACCGCTCGGGTCCGGACCTCGGGTGAAAACTTGTTTGTCGTCTTGCTCGTCATGGCTCCATCCTCTCGCAGTTGGAGCCTCCGGCAAACCCCGGGGCGGTTCATGGATGCCGGCCTGGAGCTGGCTGAGCGAGGTGTGAAATCCGATTGATTCATGACGCGGAAGTCAGCGTGAACTGGACATGATAGGCGGCGGGCGGGGGCCGACCAGCCGAAATCCGTTGAAGAAGGCGCCGACGCGCCGAATATGCGCGTGAGCAGACCGTTTATTGCAGAAATCGAGATCACGCTATCGCTATGATTTGGGAACGCTTGAACGTTGTCCTCGCCGTTCGTGCGCCGGATGGAGAAGTTACGAAGCGCGACAGCATGAGCACGAAATGGGCGAGATTCTACTCGACAACGAGTACTACTATTAGTCCTTAGACGAGCAGACACGTTCGAACCTGAAACAGGAACTTCATACGATGCCCGAATGGGACTACATCATCGTCGGTGGTGGCTCGGCCGGCTGCGTACTTGCCAATCGCCTCAGTGAGGATGCGCGCGTCAAGGTACTGCTGCTCGAGGCTGGTCCACGCGACCGATCGATGTGGATCAATATTCCGGCAGGCTACACCAAGCAGCAGCTCCGCAAAACCTTCAGCTGGAACTTCCAGATCGATGGCGGCGTGGGCACGCACCGCCTCCCATGTACTAGCGGGCGGGGGCTAGGTGGCTCGAGTTTGATCAACGGCATGCTCTATGTGCGCGGACAGCCGCTCGACTACGACACCTGGAGCCAACTAGGCAATCACGGATGGTCGTATAAAGATGTACTGCCGTATTTCACAAGATCAGAACACTACGAGGGTCGCGGCGAGGAGTCGCGCGGCAAAGGCGGGCCACTAAATGTACGCGACAGCAGCGAGCACCATATGCTTGGCGACGCGCTTATCGAAGCCGCCGAGGCCAGCGGCTTTCCACGCAACCTCGACTACAATGACGGGCAGCAGGAGGGCTTCGGCTACTTCCAAGCGACTATCAAGAACGGTGAGCGCTGGTCGGCGGCTCGCGCATTCCTGGAGCCGGCGCGTAGCCGGTCCAACCTGCACATCGAGACCAATGCGCTTGTCAGCCGCATCCTGTTCGAGGGAAAGCGCGCGATTGGAGCCGCGTATAGGCTGCACGGCGAAATTCGGGAGGCGCGCTGCGGAGGTGAGGTGATCGTCTCTTGCGGCGCTATTCAGTCCCCCGGCGTGCTAGAGCTCTCGGGCATCGGCCAGCCGCGAGTCCTGAGGAAACTCGGGATCGAGGTCTGTCACGAGTTGAACGGTGTTGGCGAGAATTATGGCAACCACTTCTGTGTAAGCTTAAGTCATCGCATCAACCGGCCGATCACATTTAACGAGCAAGCCCGGGGCTTGGGACTATTGCGCGAAATCATACGGTACTATGTGAATGGCACAGGTCTGCTTACTCGACCAACAGCACTGGTCGCCGGCTTCGTGCGCACCCATCCCAGTCAGCCGACGCCTGACGTGCAATTCCACATGGCGCCCGGCACTAAGGATCCGTCCCGGCCGGGACACCTCGAAAAAGAACCCGGAATGAGCGTCGCGATCAACCAATGCCGGCCCACTTCGCGCGGTTCGATACATGTCCGCTCGACAATCCCCGGTAGCGAGCCAGCCATCGAGCCGAAGTATTTATCTTCAAAGACAGACTGCGACTCCACTGTGTACGGGCTGCAGATCGCACGCACGATCATGCAGCACCCTGTCATCGCCAAGTGGACTTCTTTCGAGATCTGCCCTGGCGATAAGGTGCAGAACTACGAAGAATGGCTTGATTACGCTCGACGTACCGGAGCGGGACTCCATCATTTTGTCGGCACTTGCAAGATGGGCAGCGATCCGATGGCAGTGGTTGATGACCGCCTGCGTGTGCGCGGCTTTGTTGGGCTTCGCGTGATTGATGCTTCTATCATGCCGACGGTTCCTTCCGGCAACACATACGCGCCGACCATCATGGTCGCCGAGAAAGGAGCAGACATGATCAAGGAGGATGCTAAAGGCGGCATCAGGCTCAATGGCCCCCGCCTCGCCGCATCTTCCGCGATTTAGCACTGTGCTGCCAACCCCAGATTCAATCAGTGCTGGACCGTCAGCGCATTGGCGCATGCAGCGACATGCAGGGTTCGCGGGGAGTCGACGCGAGTCGCCCGAGTAGGTGCCGCAGCTTATATTCAGATTGGCCATTCGACCGGATTCGGATTTTCGCGATTGGGCAGCGCCCCCTTCGCCATCACTGTCGGATCCCACGCGGCCTCAGAGCTTGAATAAGCGTCAAACCTCGCCAAACTTTGCCAAGAACTTGTTCGAGAGCTTGTTCGAAGCTTACTGCGGAGCGTCTGTCGAGAATTGCCTTTGCGTTGCACAACGATCGTGAAAGCCGGTACACAACGCCTAGGCGCGAAGATGATCTTATAACGACCCTAAACTTCGAAATGGACTGATACGACGCGCAATTTCGACGATCCGACGCCGAAGATTGTTGAAAATCAACTCGGTGGTCCCGATAAATAGATGATTGGATTTTATCGTCCGCAACGCGATCGACGTTAGCAATTCCCGTAGGGAAGCATTGACTCTACTGCAGGTGCTCGACGTGCACGAGCCGATTGGCTGGGGGGAAGCAGTTGCCCGCGAGAATGCAGCTCGAGATCGGCATGTCGTGACGATCTGGGCGTAACGGTGTCTATGTGACGCACGATCAGAGGGAGGCGTTGACCATGTCTAGCCGGATTGCGGTGTTCAATGATGGCGTCATCCAACAGCTCGCTGCTCCGGCTGACCTCTACGAGGAGCCGCAGAACGCGTTCGTCGCTCAGTTTACCGACGAAAATAACCGGCTGCTGGGGAACGTCGTGGCGATCAACGGCACAGCCTGCAAGGTGGAACTTCCCGCCGGTCACAATGTGCAGGCACTTGCGGTCAACATCCAGGCAGTTAGCCGACGGACCCTGCTTTCATTACCGCCCGAGCGGGTGAAGCTAAAGCCGGCGCCGGGCTCACTTCCCAATTTTTTCAGCGCGCAGGTCACAGAGCTCATCTATTTGGGAGATCATGTGCGCACCCGCGTTTCGGCGTGCGGCCATGATGACTTTGTGGTCAGGCTGCCGAAGTCGGACTCGGTGGCGCGAGTTGAACCCGCCGCAGAGATCGCATTCGGCTGGAAGACGGAGCATTGTCGGGCGCTCGACGCGCCCTGACAACGACCCGAACCTTACTTTGAGCGAGATAGCTGTCTTCGGCAGCGCCGCCTCCATCCTGGGGCATAGAGGAGAATCGACGATGAGAAAGTCATTGGTGACCGCGAGCGCTCTCGCCGTAACTGTTTTAGCGCTGAGCTCGCTGCTCCCCCTCAAATTTGCCTTCGCGGGCGATCAGCTCACGATCACCGCTGGTGGCGGAGCCCTTCAGGCAAGCCAGCGTAAGGCCCTGTTCCAGCCCTTCTCGAAGGCGACTGGGATAAAGATCACCGAAGACGAATACAATTTTGAGGTCGACAAAATACGAGCGATGGTCGAAACGAAAACGGTGAGTTGGGATGTGGTCGACATCAATCAATCGGCGGCCATAAAGCTATGCGACTCGGGTATCCTCGAACCGCTCGACTGGAAGAAGCTGGGTCTGGACCAAGCCAAGTTCCTGGGGGACAGCAGGTATGAATGCGGCGTGCCGACTCACGTTTCTGCAACAGTTGTCGCCTACGACAAAGACAAGCTGCCAAATGGCCCAAAGGCCGTCGCCGACCTGTTCGATCTCGAGAAGTTCCCCGGAAAGCGCGGGCTGTATAAGGACCCTTACACTAACCTCGAATGGGCGCTGATCGCCGATGGCGTGTCCAAAAAGGACGTCTACAATGTGCTCCGGACGTCCGAAGGCGTGGAGCGCGCGCTCAAAAAACTCGATACGATCAAGAAAGACGTAATCTGGTGGACAAGCGGCGCGCAGCCACCGCAGTTACTAGCGGACGGTCAGGTCGTCATGACCTCGGCGTGGAACGGCCGGATCTATGATGCTGTGAAAAACTCCGGTAAGCATTTCGAGATCATGTGGGACGCGCAAATTGCGACATTTAACCTGTGGGCAATCCCCAAGGGCACTCCGCACCGGGACGAGGCTTATAAATTTATTGGTTTCGCCGCTTCGCCTCACTCTCAGGCCGAAATGACGCGCTTTATCGCCTACGGTACCGGCAACACGGAGGCAGCGAAGCTCATCGATCCGACGATCCTGGCCGACCTTCCAACTGCGCCGGAGCATGCGGTGCAGGCGATCGATTTTGACGTCCTCTTCTGGATTGAGAATGGCGATCAACTGCGTCAGCGCTTCACGGCTTGGCTTGCCAAGTAAGACCATGACTTTCGCGAGGACCCGGGGAGGATTGGATTCCGATGATAGCCTGCAAAATTCGCCGGCAACCTGGGCGGTATGCTGCTGGATATGAAGCTGCCGTGCATCAAAGCACGAGCGCAGGCTGAGGGCTTGCGCCCTTTTCTTGCGTCTCCTGCTGCTAATCCCTGCTAAGTTTTGTTTTGCTGATCGGCCGTATGCTGTTCAATAGCCCGGGACGATACGCTGCTGTCCTGTTGCGGCCGCCATAGCAGCTCTGAGGAGATGGCGAAGGACGACACCTTACCCTATGAGCCGCGCATGCTGCTCTCGCTGAACATTCACGTCGACCTGGGTCGCAGAACATCGATCGTGCGATCGCATACGCACGAACTATGAATTAACTGGCGCTATCACGAGATTGTATCGAGTGCCCGCAAGACGAGCACCCTTTCCGCGGCACCGAGGGCGCCGTGAATCGACGTCGAAGATCTTGATGGCATTTGCGATCGAGGAGCCACCGCTCGCACATCATCACTTTGGCCGTTCAGATCTGTGGCATCCGTTCGTTCTCACTTATCGTTCTTGCGGCTGCATCTAGTGAAAATCTTTGTAAGTAGCGATGAGATGCACAATTCCAACGCTGTGGCTGCCGAGATTGACGAAAAGCGGCTCACTGGTCCGATATCGTCCGTCAGGCCGCGAGTCAACGCAGATCGGGGAACAGTGGATCTGATGCGTTCGCCTGATGCGAGCGTGTCCTTACGATCTCAATTGTCCGCAGCTGTTGCTATTTCTCGAAAGCCAATTGTGGCCTGGTCGTCAACAGCGGCGCAGTAGTGGACGCCAGGACGCGCAGGGGAGGAAAGAGGAGCGATGCCGGACTCGAGCTTTGTGGAATTTTGCGACGTTCAGAAGACCTATGATGGCGAAACACTGGTCGTAAAGAACCTCAACTTGGGCATCGCTCAGGGTGAGTTTCTGACCATGCTTGGACCGTCTGGCTCTGGGAAGACGACCACGCTCATGATGCTGGCCGGCTTCGAAGCGCCCACCCATGGCTCGATCCTGTTGGCCGGGCGCTCGATCGGCAAGACACCGCCGCACAAGCGCGACATCGGAATGGTATTTCAGAACTACGCGCTTTTCCCACATATGACCGTGCAAGAGAACCTCGCCTTCCCACTCAAGGTTCGCAAGATCGGCAAGCCAGAGACGGAGATCAGGATCAAGCGGGTACTCGACATGGTCCGGCTCAGCGCCTACGCAGGACGTCGGCCCGGACAGCTTTCCGGTGGCCAGCAGCAGCGTGTCGCACTCGCACGCGCGCTCGTGTTCGATCCCAAGCTCGTGCTCATGGACGAGCCACTTGGCGCGCTCGACAAGCAGTTGCGCGAGCGAATGCAGCTCGAGATCAAGCATATCCACGAAAATCTGGGTGTAACGGTGGTCTATGTGACGCACGATCAGGGGGAGGCGTTGACCATGTCTAACCGGATTGCGGTGTTCAATGATGGCGTCATCCAACAGCTCGCTGCTCCGGCTGACCTCTACGAGCAGCCGGAGAACGCGTTCGTCGCTCAGTTTATCGGCGAAAATAACCGGCTGCTGGGGAACGTCGTGGCGATCAACGGCACGACCTGCAAGGTGGAGCTTCCCGGCGGTCATAATGTGCAGGCACTCGCGGTCAATATCGAGGCAGTTGGCCGACGGACCCTGCTTTCACTACGGCCGGAGCGGGTGAAGCTTAATCCGGCGCCGGGCTCACTTCCCAATGTTTTCAGCGCGCGCGTCACAGAGCTCATTTATTTGGGAGATCATGTGCGCACCCGCGTTTCGGTGTGCGGCCATGATGACTTTGTGGTCAAGCTGCCGAACTCGGACTCGGTGGCGCAAGTTGAACCCGGCGCAGAGATCACACTCGGTTGGAAAACGGAGGATTGTCGGGCGCTCGACGCGCCGTGACAACGAGCCAAACCTTAACTTTGACCCAGATAGCTGTCTTCGGCCTCCATCCCGGGGCATAGAGCGAGAACGGACGATGAGAAAGTTATTGGTGACCGCGAGCGCTCTCGCCATAACTGGTTTGGCGGTGAGAGCGCTGATCCCCCTCAAACCTGCTTTCGCCGGTGATCAGCTGAGGATTGTTGCTCCAGGCGGGTCTTTCCGGGCAAGCCCCAGCAAGGCCCTATGCCAGCGCTTCTCGAAAACCACCGGGATCAAGATCACCGAAGACGAATACAACTTTGAGTTCGACGAGATCCACCCCATGGTCCAAGCGAAGACCGCCAGCTGGGACGTGGTCGACATCGATCAATCTGCGGCCATAAACTGCGATTCGGGCATCCTCGAACCGCTCGACTGGAAGAAGCTGGGTCTTGACCAGGCCAAGTTCCTGGCAGACGGCAAGTATGATTGCGGCGTGCCGACTCACGTCTCGGCCGCAATCGTCCCGTACCACAAGGACAAGCTGCCAAACGGTCCCAAGACCATCGCCGACCTGTTCGACCTGGAGAGCTTCCCCGGAAAGCGCGGACTTTATAAGGATCCCTGGCCCAATCTCGAATGGGCGCTGATCGCCGAGCGCGCGGCCAAAAAGGACGTCTACAATGTCATCAAGACGCCCGAAGGCCTGGAGCGCGCGTTGGGGAAGCTCAATAGAACCAATGAGGACGTAATCTGGTGGACGGCGGAAGCCGAGCCGCCGCAGCTGGTCGCCGACGGCCAGTTCGTCATGACGGCGAGCTGGCACAGCCAGATCTACGATGTTGCTAAAACTGCGGTAAGCATTTCGAGATCATGTGGGATGCTCAAATCATGAGCTTCAATTTGTGGCCAATCCGCAGGGGCTCTGCGCACCGAGACGGGGCTTATAAGTTCATTGGTGTCGCCGCTTCGCCTCAGCCTCAGCCGGAGCTTGCGCTTTTGTATCGCACCGGTTCGGGCAACAAGGGCTCAGACCCGCTACTTGATCCGGCGATCCTGGCCGGGATTCCGACTGCGCCAGAGCTTGCGGCCAAGGCTGCTGAGTTATCTGAGGTCATGTTCTGGACCGACAAGCACAGCGAGTTGCGCCAGCGCTTTACCGCCTGGCTTGGGAAGCAGCAGTGAACCAATGGCGGAGAGGGCTACCGTCCTCCTCGTCACCTCAAATGCACGAACAGAGAGAGGAATTGATGGCGACGATGGCCGTCCAAATCGCTGGCAGCCTCAACGGCATGCCGCTGCGTATCAAGCTCCAGCGGATCGAGCGCGCACGCAAGCTGAGGGCTTTGGCACTTGTCCTGCCTCTCCTGCTGTTCATTCTGATCAGTTTTGTTTTGCCTATCGGCCGTATGATGTTCAATGCGGTCCACGACGATACGCTGCTGTCCCTGATGCCACGAACGATGGCAGCGCTGAGCGGGTGGGACGGAAGGGACCTGCCCGAGGAGACGGTTTACGCAGCACTGGTCAACGACTTGAAAACGTCATGGGCGCAGAAGTCCGCGGCCCGGATCGGCGAACGAATTAACCATGAGCTACCCGGCGCTCGCAGCGAGGTAATATCGAGCGCCCGCAAAGTAAGCACGCTTTCCGCCGGTCCCTACAAGGCGGCGCTGATCGAGATCAATCCGCTATGGGGACGGCACGAGGTCTGGACCCTATTGAAGCGCGGAAGGTCAGCCTTTACCGCCATTTACCTGCTGCGAACCGTGGACTACCAGTATGGTCCCAACGGTCAGATTGTCGCCGCACCGCCGGAGAGCGCGATCTTCCGCGACGTCTTCTTGCGCACGCTCGGCATTAGCATCGGTGTAACAGCCGCGACTCTGCTGCTCGGCTTCCCACTAGCCTATCTGCTGGCGACATTGCCGCGCAAGACCAGCAATCTTCTGATGATCATGGTCGTGCTGCCGTTTTGGACCTCCCTGTTAGTACGCACGACCGCTTGGGTCGTGCTCCTGCAGCAGCACGGCATCATCAATGACACCTTGATGGCCATGCATGTCATATCGCAGCCAGCTGAGCTCATCTTCAATCGAGTCGGGACCATCGTGGCCATGACCCATATCCAGCTGCCCCTTACCCTTCTGCCGATATACAGCGTCATGAAGACGATCTCTCCAAACTATGTCCGTGCGGCTCGCTCGCTCGGCGCTGGTCCTTTCTACGCTTTCTGGAAAGTCTACTTCCCGCTCACCCTGCCAGGAGTCGGCGCCGGCTGTCTGCTGACCTTCATTTTATGCCTCGGTTACTACATTACCCCCGCATTGGTCGGCGGGCCGGCTGATCAAATGGTTAGCTCTTTCGTGGCTTATTATACGAGCGAAGCGCTCAATTGGGGCATGGCCTCGGCGCTCGGCGCCATCCTGCTCATTGCCACGCTGCTACTGTACTATGTTTTCAACAAGCTGGTCGGCATCGAGCGGATCAAGATGGGATGAGAACGATGGCTGCTTCCGTCTATACCTCTCCAATGGAGAAAGGATGGTATTATCTCCACCGGCTGCTATGCGGGGCGGTGCTGCTGTTTCTAGTCGCGCCGATCCTCGTGATCATCCCACTGTCTTTTAACTCCGTGCCCTTCTTCACCTATCCCATGCCAGGCCTGTCGCTGCGGTGGTATGAGGAATTCTTCCTGACTCAACGATGGCAAGGGGCACTCTACAACTCACTCTTCGTTGCCGTTTCCGTCACGCTTCTGTCTACGTTTTTAGGAACGCTAGCCGCGCTCGGGCTCAGCCGCCCGCACTTCCCCTGGCGAACGCCGGTGATGAGCGTGCTGATCTCGCCGATCATCGTACCGGTCGTGATCACCGGTGTTGGCATGTATTTTTTCTATGCCGATGTCGGGCTGCTTAACACCTTTGCTGCGCTGATCTTGGCGCACACCACGCTGGCTACGCCCTTCGTCGTTATCACCGTCTGCGCGACCCTGACGGGCTTTGACCACTCGCTAACCCGCGCTGCCGCCGGACTCGGCGCCCCGCCAGTCACTGTCTTCTTCAAGATCACTTTGCCACTCATACTTCCAGGAGTGATCACTGGCTCGCTCTTCGCCTTCATCACCTCTTTCGATGAGGTGGTGGTCGCGCTTTTTGTATCGAGCGCTGACCAACGCACCTTGCCAAGGGTTATGTTTTCGGGGATCCGAGAGTCGATTAGTCCCACTATCACTGCGGCAGCGACGGTGCTGATCCTGTTCTCCCTCACTATGCTGACCACAATTGAGTTACTGCGGCGGCGCTCCGAACGGCTGCGCGGTATACGCCGTACCTGAACGCCTGCCGATCGCGTGTTGCAATTTGTACGTAAAATGGCCGAAGAAATGATCTCGTTGGACCAACAGTTATCCCGCCGCCCTCAGGCGACCGCGGACGCGCCCGCAGTTAGTTGTTGCGATGTCAGCCTTAAATCGAGCCACTTGGAGCAGCGGACCAACCGCCTAGGCTCGGTCTCTTTGAGATTGAAGCGCCGGTCGACGAGCAGCCACTCGCAATTTCGCGCGCTGTGGTGGGCTTGCCGCATGAAGATCTCGGCTCCTCTAATCACGCCATCGTTCAAGCTCACCAGGGCCTGGCTGCCAAGGCGCTAGTCGGTGATCTAACCGGGCGGTTAGTTGACTACCAGCGGTCACGCACTTCCGGTCGATGAGCGATTGCGCGACTATTGCGCTCCTCGGGCAAGTCAGTGACGTCGCACTCAGTTGCGGACAAGCGGATCGCGAGGATAACGGCAGCCCGCGGCGCAATGTACGGACATGCTAAGCGGCCGGCCGGCGCGCGGTAGCCATTAACGACGACGTATCAACTGCCGCCGGAGGTCGGAACATCCTCGGACCTGCGATCGACGCTTTCGGCACGTCAACATCCTCATCTGCAAGGCAGGCATCTTGCGCAAACAGGCATTTGCCAAGATGTCGGGGGAGGTCTGGGATCCCAAGGTCAATCTGAAGGGGACATATTGCTGCACGTTGCCCGTTCGGGTTATAACAGAGCTGGCCCCGCAAATTTGAACAGGAGGATACGTGGAGTGTCTGCCTGACGGCGGCGATAATCGCCGCGAACAGGAGAGACCATGAGCAGACGACCGCGCCGGAACCACACGCCGGCTTTCAAGGCCAAGGTGGCACTCGCTGCCGTGAAGGGCGACCGAACGATAGCTCAACTGGCTGAGCAATTTGACGTCCATCCCAATCAGATTATGGCGTGGAAGGCGCAGCTCGAGGGAGGAGCTTCCGAGGTTTTCGGATCTGGAAGTGTGACGGCCGCCGTGCCGGCTGTGGACGTAAAGTCGCTGCACGCCAAGTTCGGCGAGCTGACGCTGGAGAACGATGTTTTGGAAGGTGCGCTCACCACGGCGGGATTGCTGAGCGCAAAGCGATGATCGACCGCGAGCACGATTTGTCGATCACGAAGCAAGCGGAAGTCTTGCAGATCAGCCGTGGCAGCGTCTATTACCTGCCGCGCCCGGTGTCGGACGCCGATCTCGCGGTCATGCGGCGTCTCGATCGGCTGCATCTGGAGTTTCCTTTCGCCGGTTCGCGGATGTTGAGAGGCCTGCTGGCTGCCGAGGGGTGCAAGATCGGCCGGCGGCATGTCAAAACGCTGATGCGGCGGATGGGGATAGAAGCGCTCTATCGCCGCCCCCGAACCACGAAGCCGGAGCCCGGCCACAAGATTTATCCGTATCTGCTGCGCGGCATGGAGATCACGCGTCCGAACCAGGTCTGGGCGATGGACATCACTTACATCCCGATGGCGCGCGGCTTCGTGTATCTCGCTGTCGTGCTCGATTGGGCTACCCGACCAGTATTGTCATGGCGGTTATCGATCACGATGGAAGCGGCCTTCTGCGTCGAGACCCTAGAGGATGCCTTGGCGCTGCACGGCCGGCCTGACGTCTTCAACACCGACCAGAGTTCACAGTTCACCGGTGCGGACTTCACCGCCGTGCTCGCCGGCAACGGCATCGCCATCAGCATGGACGGCAAAGGGGCTTGGCGGGACAACGTGTTCGTCGAGCGGTTGTGGCGCAGCGTCAAGTACGAGGAGGTGTATCTGCGGGCCTACGAGACCGTCAGCGAGGCGCGCGACTCGATCGGCAGATATCTCGACTTCTACAATCGCCGCCGTCCCCACTCGAGCCTTGACGGCAGCACACCTGATCAAGCCTACTTCACCCCACTGCCAATCCGCTTGGCAGCCTAACCCCGGCAGAGGCTCCACTTATCAACGCGGAGATTCTGTTCAGACAATCGGGACCAGCTCAAACTGATTCTTCGGCTCCTCAATCACCTGCAAGGTTCAGTAACCTGCAAGGTGCGCCATGCGGTGCGCGTGATAGTCCGCGTCGCCGAACAGTTCGGCTAGCACTCGCTGTCGTTTCATATAGAAGCCGATCTCATACTCGTCGGTCATGCCGATGCCGCCGTGCATCTGAATGCCCTCCTGAACAGCTAGCGCGCTAGCCATGCCTGTCACGGCTTTAGCCGCCATGACAGCCTGTTCGGCTTGCCCGTCGTGACGGTCAAGCAGCTGCTGGGCCTTGAGGACGGCGGCGCGGGCGACCTCCATCTCCGTGTAAAGGTGAGCGGCGCGGTGCTGCAGCGCTTGAAAGGAGCCAATCAGACGGCCGAACTGCTTTCTCTGTTTGAGGTAGTCGATAGTCATGTCCAGTGCGCGGGAGCCCACGCCTATCATTTCAGCCGAGGCCCCGGCACGCAACGCGCTCAGCGTTTTCGCCAGGCAACTAAAACCGTCATCCACGTCGCCGATAACTGCGTCTGCGACGACCTCCACGCCGTCGAACCTCAGACGTGCTGCGAAGCTCGCATCGATGAGACGTTCGGTCTCCGCCGTGAGATCCGCCGCGTTACTCTCCACAAGGAATAGCGTGATGCCCATCTCCTCGTCGTACGAGCCAGCAGTTCTCGCCGCCACTACCAAGAAGTCAGCTACGTGGCCGTATGCTACAAACCGTTTCTCGCCTGTGAGCCGAAACACACTGCCGACGCGCTCGGCCTTCAATCCGATCCGGCCCGGCTGATGACGCACCGACTCGTCCAGAGCTAGCGAGCCCACCGCGTTGCCGGCACAGATCCGAGGCAGCCAGGTTTGCCGCTGCTCTGCTGAGCCGTTCTTCAGCGCTGTCACCGCGCCAATCGCCGTCAAGAGGAACGGGGAGGGTGTAAGATTACGGCCAATCTCCTCCAGCACGATACCAGCCTCGACGTGCCCGAGCCCGGAGCCACCGTCGGTCTCATCCAACAGGACGCCGTTTAGGCCGAGCTCAGCGAAGCGCTTCCAGAGATCGGGCGAAAACCCAATCCTGTCTCCTGCATCTCGCAGCGCGCGCATATGGCTGACCGACGCTTGTTCTGCAAGAAACGATCGAACGGTGTCAGCAAGCATCGTTTGATCTTCAGTGTGGAAGAGGGGCACGATTTCACGCTCCGGGCAGCTGGAGAATACGTTTGGCGATGATGTTGAGCTGCACCTCAGACGTGCCGCCTTCAATTGAATTGGCTTTGGTACGCAGCCAAGCACGAGCGTCAGCGCCCTGCTGAGAGCGCTCGCTGTCCCATTCCAGCGCGTCCGAGCCGCCTGCGGCCATGATCAACTCGTAGCGCAGCTTGTTCAACTCAGTTCCGAAGTACTTGATCATCGATGCCTGCGCCGGATGACCGCGCCCGTGCTTTAACTCGTCGGCAAAACGCTCGGAGGCTGCTTTGAACGCCTGAGCGCGGACCTCGAACAGCGCAATGCGGCTCCTCAGGATCGGATCGTCCAGTCGTCCATTCGGTTCGCTTCCGAGCGCCAATTTGGCCCTCTCGCCGAGTGACAGCCGCGGACTTTCCAACCCGGTGCCAGAAATATTTTCGCGTTCATAACTGAGCAGGTATTTCGTGATTTCCCAGCCTTTGTTTATTTCACCTACGAGGTTCTTCTTCGGGACCTTTACGTTATCGAAAAACGTCTCGCAAAACGGCGAGTATCCGGAGATCAGCTTGATGGGCTTGACCGAGACCCCAGGCGTTTCCATGTCGAAAAGCAGGAACGAGATGCCGTTGTGTTTGCTCGACGTATCAGTTCGCACGAGGCAAAAGATCCAGTCCGCCTTATGGGCGTTACTGGTCCAAATCTTCTGACCATTTACAAGAAAGTAGTCGCCCTTGTCCTCTGCCCGAGTCGCCAGCGACGCGAGGTCAGAGCCGGCGCCTGGTTCGGAATAGCCCTGACACCAATGGATTTGGCCGGCCGCCATCTTTGGCAGGTGTTGTATCTTCTGTTCCTCGGTCCCGTATCTCATCAGCGTTGGGCCCAACGTTTCGAGGCCGAATGAGTCCAGTGGATTGCGGCAGCCGAGCCGGTCCATCTCCTCGCGGAGGATCTTCGTCTCCTCATGCGAAAGCCCTGCACCGCCGTAGTTTTTCGGCCAGCTTGGCGCAGTCCAGCCCTTGTCGGACATGCGTTCCAACCAGACCTTTTGCGCGATATTCTTGAAGACGGCCCGACGGCCGCCCAAGACGTTGTCGTCGGCGGACCGAACAGGCTCGCGCATTTCCGAAGGGCAGTTGGCCATAAGCCATGCACGTACGTGTTGCCGGAATGACTCAAGATCGCTCACCCTGGTACACCTCCACTTGCTAATTTCACGTCACCGCTAAGCTGTGACGTCGTTCGCGCAATATCCGATAGCTGCAGCATCGAAAGATCAGGCGCTATGTTAGGGCGGCTGCTATAATCGGCATCGAAGATTTGCTCCTACCGGACCGCGCCGCACAGCGCACGGTAGCAGCGAACCTAGCGCATCGATGATGACAAAAGCCGTCAAAAAGCGACAATTGAAGCGGAATTTCCTCGAAAGCCACGCGGCTTGCGCCTTTAATCGCAAAGGACGGTTTGCAACATTAACGGCTCCGCGCCGTATCCACACCTTTACCACAAGTGTCGCATCTGTTGATGCACTCGGTCGTCCGCAATCATCGGTGGGCTAGCTGGATCTTGGCCTCGTCCCTGATCGACAGGTGCGCGTGAACGCCCACGTCGATTTCCCTATCACTCCACATCGGATTCGATAGGAATGTAACGTTGTGCCGCAGCACCGCTGCCTGTCTCGGATGATCCGCTACGACGACCTGTGCAGCGATCATCTTCAAACTCGCGCCTCGCTAAACGCCGCCGGTTTAGCTAGGTAGCTGAGAGGAATAGCTACGGCACAGCGGCGGCGTCCTTGCAGCATTTCGCCGCCCATCGGCGGACATTCGCGCAATTTATGCAATCGGCTTGGCTATCCTTGTAGGGCCCGATTGAGAAGATCTCGTCAGCCCCCCGCAATCTTTCGGGTGGTACAGACGGCTCGATGTTTCTCGCGTTCGTTGGCGCCAATGTTGATGGCCGGGCTGGAAGCCATTGACAACTCGAAATGGATCATAGGGCAGCCAACTATCAAAGCTATGGGGGAACATGGATCAAATTGTCCAAACCGAACTCCACAACAAAATCGCGGTTATCACGATCAACAGTCCGCCCGTAAATGCACTCTCGGCGCGCGTGCGAGATGGACTGCTCGAGAGTTTCCAGCGTTTTCTCGCCTCCGAGGCTGACGCTGTGGTGCTGATCTGCGAAGGGCGCACCTTTATTGCCGGGGCCGACATCAAGGAACTCGGCAATCACCCAACGGGTGCGAGCCTGTTCCAGATACAGACCGCGATCGAGAATTCGACGAAGCCGGTCGTTGCTGCGATCCACGGCGCCGCTTTGGGCGGTGGACTAGAGGTGGCGCTGTGCGCTCACTACCGTGTGGCGGTCGCCTCCGCCAAGTTGGGGCTGCCGGAGGTGGCGTTGGGCCTCATTCCAGGCGCAGGAGGCACGCAGCGGCTGCCGCGTCTCGTGGGCGTCGAGAATGCGCTGGACATAGTAACCTCTGGCCGCCATCTGAGCGCCATGGAAGCACTGGGCATGGGATTGGTCGATGAGCTCGTCGAAAGGGTGAACTGAAGGAGGGCGCCATCGCGTTCGCGCTCAAGGTGCTGGCCAAGGGCGGGCAGCTGGTAAGGATCCGCGATAAAACTGCCAAGCTCGAGACGGCCAAAGGTCATCCCGAGATCTTTGACAAATTTAGGAGGGCCAACGCGCGGAAATTCCGAGGGGTGCTGGCGCCCAAATACAACATACGCAGTATTGAAGCCGCAGTGAATTTAAACTCGTTTGAGGAGGGGCTGCGAATCGAGCAGCAACTCTTCGCGGAGCTGGAGTCCGGCCCCCAATCGCGAGCTCAGCGTTACTACTTTTTTGCCGAGCGCAAGGCGCGGAAAATCCCGGATGTTCCGGACAGCACGCAGACACGGCCAATCACTAAAGTCGGCATCCTAGGCGCAGGCACTATGGGTGGCGGTATCGCCATGAACTTCGCCAACGTCGGCATCCCCGTGACCATAGTTGAGATCAAGCAGGAGGCGCTCGACAGGGGCTTCGCCGTCATCAAGTCGAACTACGACCGAACGGCTGTCAATCGGCGTTCGACTGGGACCCCCTATCGGCATCCAAAAGGGGCTCTGACGCATATTCGATGATCGTGATTGTTTTTATGGCGCGCCAATCAGCCTAGCCTGAAGGAGATCGAGCTTAGCGCGCCCGTACATTTGCCGTTTGACCAGCTTGAGCTTGGTGATCTGAGCTTCCACTTGGCCATTGGACCATGGTTGCGTGATAGCCGCGTGCACCGCGCCCTTATCGTTGGCAATGCCATTCGCGAACGAGGCAATGAGGCTCCGCTTGGAGTCATCAATCCAAGGTTCGAGCTCCATCTCGGCCTTCTTTCGGATCATCGCGTGGAAGCGGCCAATGAGAGCTTGGGCATCGGCCAGCATAGGAACGTTTTGTTCGATGACCGCAAGCGTGACGGTCTCGGCTTTGGTTAGGTGGTCGCGCTTCGTCGTCATCAGCTGCGCTATCGTCCTGGCGGCGGGGACCTTCTGCAATTGTTGATGGCTGATAGTCTCGGCACGTCGCCGTCGCGTCGCCCATTCTGCCACGACGCGCAGCGATCCCTTGAAGCCTTGTCCCTTCAAGCGGCGCCAGAGCTCGGCACCGTTGCGACAGCCGACTGACCACTGCGCGTCCAGGAACGGCAGATGCCCGTCCAGGGTGCTTTGACGGGTGCGGAACATATCCGTACCGCCGCCGCGGCTAATTTGGCGAACCAGATTGCGACTATGTCCTGTGCGGCGGACGATCTCCTTGAGCGACACACCGTCGCTGACGAGAGCCGTAATTACGGCATGGCTGTCCTGCCGCCGCAAATAGCCCTGATAGCGCAGCTTTTCCGCACAGGTCAGCAATTCCGGGTTGATCGTCGTCGCTCCAATTGCGGTTCGGATTCTGTTCATGGAGCGGCGCACCGCATCAAGGAAGGCCGCGCTCGCATTTTCCATCAGATGCCAGCGGTCGGCGACTTGGATGGCGTTCGGCAGCGCCTTGGCTGCTGCCTCGCCGTATCCACCACCGCGATCTCGCGACACAATGTTGATCGCTGGGTGCTTCGATAGCCACGCCCGAACGGTCGCAGTTTCCCTGTCGGGCAGCAGGGTAACGATCCGCCGGCGCTCCAAATCGCACACGATCGTCCCGTATCGATGATTTCTCCGGAACGCCCAGTCATCGATGCCCACAACAAGCAATGGATCTGTCGGCATCGCCGTCCGCCGGCGGACCACCCGCAGCAAGGTATCGTTGCTGACGGGCAGCATGAGCCGCTTGGCGAAGCTTGCCGCCGGCCGGCCGCCGAGCGCCAACCCCAAGTGATGGACGATGTATTCCAGCCGTGCCGTCCGGCGCCGTCGAAGCAGGACGATGTCTTCTCCAAACCGCTCCGCGAAGATCCGCCGGCGGCAATGCGGCACCTCACATGTGAAGCGCCGCGTGAGCAATCGGAGGCGCACCCTTCTGCCCGCTGACGGCAAATCAGCCACGTGCCGGATGTATCGGCTATGGATTCGGCGCGATGCTGTCGCGCACAAAGGGCATTGGGCCTCCGCAGCCTCTGACCGAACAGCCAGAATAACCGAATCCATTGAGTCACTTACACCATCAAACACCAAACCACTCGGTACTAGCGATGAGATTTGAAAGCCCGTCCGCATGGCGCTGATTCTCCGTTTGAGAACCACAGTCGCCCCGCAAACTTCATCGGAAATGAGTCAGACCCCCGATTGGATGCCGATCACCCCGAAAACGGGGTCCTTATTCCATGCCGAAACACAAACGGCCGCGCGCGGCGGCTTGACGCTCGAACAGGTGAACCAGCGGATGGATCTTCTGAGCGGCTCGCTCTCGATGGAAGAGTTCGCTAACTGCGACCTAATCATCGAGGCGGTGTTCGAGCGCGTGGACATCAAAAGGCAGGTGTTCACCAAGCTAGACGGCATCTGCAAGTCCGGCGCGATCCTGGCCACGAATACGTCGGAGTTGAACGTCGACGAGATCGCTGCGGCGACGACCCGACCGGAGGACGTGATCGGACTGCACTTCTTTTCCCCGGCCAACGTGATGAAGCTGCTCGAGGTAATCCGCGGTGATAAGACGGCGAAGGATGTTATCGCGACATCGATGAACTTGGCCAAGAGGATCGGCAAGATTGCGGTGCTGGCGGAGGTCTGCCACGGCTTCATCGGCAACCGCATATTGACGTCACGTGAACGCGAAGCCAAGAAACTGGTTCTAGAGGGAGCGAGTCCCTGGGACGTGGATCGGGTGCTGTACGAGTTCGGCTTTCCAATGGGCTCCTTCCGCATGGCCGATCTGTCTGGATTAGATCTCGGTTGGGTGAGGGAGGAATCAACAGGATCTACCTTGCGTGAACTCCTGTGCGAGATGGGTCGTTTGGGCCAGAAGTCTGGCGCCGGCTACTATGACTACGACGATAACCGCAACGCCAAACCCTCGCCAATCACAGAAAAGATTATTCGCGACTTCATCGCCAAAACCGGCAAGATTCCTCGCAGCATCTCTGATGGGGAGATCCTCGAGCGCTGCCTTTATCCAATGATCAATGAAGGTGCGAAAATCCTGGAGGAGGGCAAGGCCCTTCGGGCTTCCGACATCGATGTGGTTTGGGTCAACGGTTACGGCTGGCCGGTCTACCGCGGCGGGCCGATGTATTACGCTGATCAAATCGGACTAGGTAAGGTCCTCGGAAAGATGAAAGAGCTGCAGCTCTCCATGGGCCATGACTTCAAGCCGGCGCGCTTGCTGGAAAAGCTGGTTGCCGACGGCAAGACGTTCGCCAGCTTCGATCAACGCGTGAGCTAGCCTAGTTAGAACTCGGTTCATCCTGACGAGAGCTGGATGAGCGGATCAACCGAAAGGACGACTCTTTCCATGCGTGAAGCCGTTATTGTCGCCGCGAAACGAACCCCTATTGGCAAAGCCTACCGGGGCGCGTTCAACAACACCTATGGTGCAACTCTAGCCGCAGAGTCGATACGCGCAGCTGTGGTTCAGGCTGGTATCGATCCCGGCGAGGTCGACGATGTCGTCATGGGCACGGCATTGCCGCAGGGCACTACAGGCTATAACGTCGCTCGTCAGGCCGCGCTGCGTGCTGGTCTGCCGGCTACGGTGTCGGGCATGACTGTTGACCGGCAGTGCAGCTCGGGGCTTATGGCTGTAGCCGCGGCCGCCAAGTACATCGTAAACGACGGTGCCTCGATCGCGATCGGAGCGGGCGTAGAGTCGATTAGCCTGGTGCAAAACGAGAAGTCGAACCGCTTTATGACTGTTGACCCCTGGCTAGAGGAGCGCATCCCTGAAATTTGGATGTCCATGATCGAAACTGCCGAACTCGTTGCCGAGCGCTATGGTATCAGCCGTGAGGCTCAGGATGAGTACGCCCACCACTCACAGCAACGCACTGCACGGGCGCAAGCAGAAGGACGGTTCGCTCACGAGATCGTCCCGGTCACTACCACCATGAAAGTGGTGGTCGACAAAGAAACAGGCCAGACCACGGACAAGAAAATTACCATTTCCGCTGATGAGGGCAATCGTCCGCAAACCACGCTGGATGACCTCAAGAAGCTTCAGCCCGCTTTCAAAGGGGGCGCTACTTGAAGGAAGGCAAATTTGTCACAGCCGGCAACGCCAGCCAGCTCTCTGACGGCTCGGCCGCCGTCCTGATGATGGAACGCAAGGAAGCCGAGAAGCGTGGTCTACAAGTGCTGGGCGGCTATCGTGGTATGGCCGTAGCGGGTTGTCGTCCTGAGGAAATGGGCATTGGTCCGGTCTTTGCAATCCCGAAGCTCTTAAACCGCCACGGGCTCAAGATCGAGGACATTGACATCTGGGAGCTAAACGAGGCTTTCGCGTCTCAGGTGCTGTATTGCAGGGATAGGCTCGGTATCCCGTACGAGAAGCTGAACGTCTCAGGTGGCTCGATCGCGATCGGCCACCCCTATGGCATGACGGGCGCACGCTGCGTTGCGCACGCCCTGTACGAAGGGAAGCGCCGTGGCGCGAAGCTTGGTGTAGTCACGATGTGCGTCGGCGGCGGCATGGGCGCAGCGGGTCTTTTTGAGATCTAAAGCTATCGAGACGATCACCCGGTTGGTCCTCCGGCAGCGTCCCCCCAGGCAGACCAAGCCTCCCTCGTCCCAGAGCCGGCTCCTCTGGCCGCGGGTGCTTTTGGAAGGCTGTATCGAAGCGCTGCCAGTATCTCTCTTGGTTCGGCCTTCTTCGGCAAGGCCTCACTTGGTCCCGGGACTTACAACTATGGGCCGATGACCTGCAAGTGCGGCAGCTCGCCGCGAGGCCGCATCGCCAATTTGCTCGGAGCTTCGCGTCCGTCCGAGGCAGGAGCTTATGTATGAGGAAGTTCAAATAGGGGCGAAGGTTTAAGCGAGCGGCTCGCAACTTTGGGCTGGTTGGCGCCAATCCGGCAGCCCGCCAGAGGCTGCAAGCCAAACTGCATTCACTACATCGTGGATTGATTGCGAGAGCAGATATTTTGGCCGATCGATGCGTCACGACTGCCAAATATGCCGCCTTTGCGCGCAAACGAAAAGCCATACTTCTGGAGGCTTGGGTGTAGTGGTAGGCAGATGATTCACGTCCAAACTGGGGCAGGGATGAAGAGCGTCGATGAGGGAAGATGGCTGAAGAGTTGATTCCGTTGGGCGAGAAATTGTCTCGCTCTGCCCAAATGACGCCGGATAGACCAGCGGTGAGTTGCGGCGAGACCACAATTACTTGGGGTCAGCTTGAGGCCCGCGCGAGGCGCATCGCGCGTGCCTTAGAAGGGCTCGGTGTCCAGTTTGGCGATTTGGTTACGATCGGACTACCGAACAGCGTCGAGTTCATTGAGGCTTGCTGGGGTGTCTGGAAATTGGGCGCGACTCCGCAGCCCGTTTCCTTTCGACTGCCGCGGGCTGAGCTGCAGGCCATAGTCGAGCTCGCTGAGCCGTCGGTGGTAATCGCCTTGCCAGGCATGGAAACCGATCGCCGGCGCGTCACCGTGCAGGACCTGCTCAAGCTGTCTGAGGATGAGAGTCCGCTGAAGTCGCGCGCTGCTCCTGTCTCGGTGGCTATAGCGTCGGGGGGATCTACCGGGCGACCTAAGCTGGTGCTCTCCGGAAAACCTGGTCTGACGCCCGCTGAACCCAGTGGACCGGGCTTCTCTCGGTTTGGCCGGGGCGATACGGTTTTGATACCTGGGCCGCTTTATCATAGTGGGCCGTTCATCTTCGCCAAGGACGCACTAGCTTGCGACGTTCAAATCGTGCTGATGCCGCGCTTCGACCCGGAGGGCTTGCTAGCTGAAATAGAGCGGCGAAGGGCGACATGGGTCTATTTGGTGCCCACCATGATGAGCCGCATATGGCGGCTGCCGGATGAGGTGCGGGCCCGCTACGATCTCTCGTCGCTGAAGACGCTTTGGCACTTCGCCGCGCCCTGTCCGCCTTGGCTGAAGGAGGCCTTCATCAATTGGCTTGGGCCTGACGTCATATTGGAGCTCTATGGCGCGAGCGAGAACCAGGCAGGCACGATCATTACTGGCAGCGAATGGCTAGAGCATCGGGGTTCCGTTGGCCGCGTGGCCTGGGGTGAAATCAAGGTCGTTGACGCTGACGGAAACACGCTGCCGCCCGGAGAGACAGGCGAAATATATTTGCGCGAAGTCGATGGGGCAACGCGCACCTACGCCTACCGCGGCGCCACCGCGCGTGCGCTGCCCGGCGGGTGGGAGAGCGTCGGCGACATAGGTCACTTCGACGAAGACGGCTATCTCTATCTCGCCGACCGGCGCACCGACATGATTCTGGTGGGCGGGTCGAACGTCTATCCAGCCGAAGTCGAGGCCTCAATAGAGGAGCATCCCTTGGCGATCTCGTGCGCCGTGGTCGGTCTGCCGGATGAAGATATGGGCTCGTCCATCCACGCTATCGTCCAGGCGCGCGCTGGCCTGTCCGCCGAGGCGCTCCTGGCGCATTTGGCCGAGCGGCTGGTACCCTATAAACTCCCGCGCTCCGTAGAATTTATCGACAAGCCGCTGCGCGACGAGGCGGGAAAGGTGCGCCGAACACAGCTTCGCGAGGAGCGGATCTCCCGAGCGAAGGCGGTCGAGATCCAACCGGGAAAGATCCTATCGTCCGAGTAACGGCTGTGGCAGCCACCATCTTCCACGTGGATAGCAGTTGTTTGTCTGACTCCGCAGAACTTTGAAAGGACTGGGCTAGGAAAGGGCGCATTGCCGGGCGCGGTCAGCCGTGGCGACCGCATCGACGCGCTCTCTGACGACGAGATTCGTTAATTGACAAGTGAGTGCAAGCTCATCACGGACCTAGCCCTCCGCAGTCGCTCAGAAGCGATCTAGCAGTCTGCTGAAGAACCCCCTCGCCACGGAGGGGGCTTGATGATTCACTTTATCATCTCGAATCGGCGGAGGCGATCATGCGCGGCAGGTTTACGGATCAGGGCGGCCCGGTTTCGTACATTGCGCCGGATAAATGCGTGCCAGCAAACCATCCGCTGCGGAAGGTCCGGGAACTGGTCCGGGATGTTTTGAGTGATTTGAACCGCAGCCTTGGGAGGCTCTACGCCAGCAAGGGACGTCCTTCGATCCCTCCGGAGCAATTGCTGAGCGCCTTGCTGCTGCAGGTGTTCTACGGCATCCGCTCGGAACGCCAGTTGATGGAGCAACTGGACTATAATCTTTTGCATCGCTGGTTCGTGGGACTGTCGCCGGACGATCCCGTGTGGGACCCGACCACCTTCACCAAGAACCGGGAGCGGCTGCAGAACGGCGATGTGTTCACGAAGTTCATGACCAGGCTTCTGAACCATTCTCAGGTCAAATCGCTATTGTCGGACGAGCATTTTTCGGTGGACGGAACGCTGATCGAAGCCTGGGCTTCGCAGAAGAGTTTTCGCTCCAAGGACGGCAGCGGCGACGATGACGATGGCGCCAACTTCCACGGCCAGAAGCGCAAGAACGACACCCATGTGAGTATCAGCGACCCGGACAGCAGGCTTTATCGCAAGGCGGCCGGACGTGAGGCCAAGCTTTGCTATATGGGCCACGCCACCATGGAGAACCGGCATGGGCTGGCGATGGCCGGCAGGGTCACGCATGCCAATGGCACCGCCGAACGCCGGGCTTCGGAGGTCATGCTGAAGGCGAGACGCAAAGCCGCAGGCCGCCGCATCACAGCCGGTGAGGACAAGGCGTACGATACCGCCGATCATGCCGCCAATCTTCGCGCCATCGGCGTGACGCCGCATGTGACGCAGAACCAGGCCGTCACCAAAACCGGCAAGAACCGCAACAGCGCCATCGACGAACGAACCACGCGGCATCCGGGGTATGGCATGTCGCAATCGCGCCCGGCGATGGTCGAGTGCATTTTCGGATGGGGCAAGCAGCATGGCACCATGCGCAAGACCAAACATCGTGGCATCGCCCGCGTCGCCGCCGACTTCCTGCTCAAT
Source organism: Bradyrhizobium sp. CW1 (assembly GCF_023100665.1). Lineage (NCBI taxonomy): Bacteria > Pseudomonadati > Pseudomonadota > Alphaproteobacteria > Hyphomicrobiales > Nitrobacteraceae > Bradyrhizobium > Bradyrhizobium sp. CW1. Next base: position 6,756,493 of record NZ_CP064684.1, on the reverse strand, counting down.
CTGATCGCCTATAACCTGATCCGCATTCCCAAACTGCTTGCCGCTTAGCCACCCCGCGTCAGGGTGCACCCAACAACAGGCCAAAAATTACGTCCAACTCCACCGCGCCGCTCCAACAACCGCCGGCGAGAACACGAAAACCCTCCATTTCAGAGTTCTTCAGCAGACTGCTAGAAGATCAACTGGTACGCCATGCGGGGAAAATCGAGGTGTTTCAGAAGATACTGAAATCAGCTGCAAGGTGGAAGCCTCAAAACTCCGGACGCCGGAGCGACTTGCCAATCTAATGGCGGTCTTCTGCATTCTCGGTTGGCGCGCCTCCTCTGGCTCACCTGCAAAATCGCATCACCCCAGACGCGTCACCGAAGCTCGCGTGACGGACACCGAGATCGCATTGCTCGATCGACTCATCAGTGGTGCCAGCGATCGACGATATCGCCCTGGAAGCCTTGCATTTTATCTCACCAAACTTGCTCGATTGGGTGGCTACCTGGCCAGGGCCGGCGATCCGTCGCCTGGAAATGTTGTCATCTGGCGCGGCCTCTCGGGACTCACAGACATCGAACTCGGCGCCGAAATCGCAGCCGCTGGAATTGTGGGTAGTTGAAAGGCTCGCCGGATGGTTACGCCAAAGCTGCCGAAGCTGGCCGGCTTCTTAGAGGAAGCCGAGACCGACGTGCCCGCCTAGGTCTCGTCGGTGCCAGCGCGCTTAGCTTCGTGGCGCAGGCTCCGCCTGGGCCCAGTCCAACGTGAGCACGACCAAGAAACTGCGGCACCCTGAAAATCACGAAATCACGACTGTCTGCCTCAAAACTCGGCGCAGTCGTTCGACAGCTACGCCTGCGATGCAAGCACAATCACAGCTCCAGCCCGGCCTATGTCTGCGGCGAGTTATCAACGGCCAAGTCAGACGGCGGCGTTCGTGGCGAGCTCGCGGAGAAATGTTGCTGCCCAGACAATCCACAGCGCGGCAAGGTCAAACTGCGTAAGGGGCTGTAATACTTCCGGAACAGTCAGGCGTATGCAGAAGCGCCAGCTCGTCGCCGACCAGTGGTATTCCAAGCGGCTCGCCCGCACCGTTCGGTGAAGACGGCGAGTTGAGATAGATCGATAGCTGGAGTAGTGACCCACACTCATGCAGTCAATAATGCGGCGGAGTAATCACCCAAACGACTTTTGCGGGGATCTGTCCAGGGTTGGCGCAGCGATGTTGTGAGGTACTGTTGAACGAAAAGCTATCACCCTCCTCAAGTCGGAAGCGCTTTCCGTCGACCCATAAGTCCAATTGGCCCGCGATCAGAATGCCTGCCTCATTGCCGTCATGGCTGTAAGCGCCGCTATCGGCGCCGGGCTCGATCGTGCTCAAAAGCAACTCGAGAGGTCCGGCGAGATTTGGAGATAAAAGCTCTTCAACGATGCCCAATCCAGTGAATGTGAGCCGTCGCCGGTGCGCCTTACGAACGATGACATCCCGTTCCTCGGAGCTAGCCTGCATGTTTCCGTTGAAGAACCAATTTATGTGCACGCCGAGAACATCGCTAAGCTTCTTCAAAATCCCGATAGGTAGCTTCGACTGGTTTCTTTCGATCTGGCTCAGATAGCCGACCGAGATTCCTGCGGCTTGCGCAAGTTGGGTGAGGGTCAATTTCTTTATTTTACGAAGTTCGCGGATCTGCCCGCCCACGGCGGCCTCTGCATCCATAGTAGATCCTGGCTGCGACGCCGCCCATTCATCCGCCGCTCGTATCGATCTTATAGCCATGAACGTTCGATTCTTTCGCCAACCGAAGGAAATCCAGGCACACCGCGCGCCGCGCCTTCTCTATAGATCGATAGATGGCACAACTTCAAAAAAAAGCGTTCATAATCGGAAGTTATATTCACAGATGTGAAAAACTATGCAATAATTTCACGAACATCGGGGATCGCGTAGTGACTGAAATTCCAACCTCAGCTCAAGTCGTCATCATCGGCGGCGGCATCATGGGCTGCAGTTTAGCCTACCATCTGACTCTTCGAGGTTGGACAGACGTCCTCGTGCTGGAACGGAAGCGGCTTACGTCCGGAACTACATGGCACGCGGCCGGCCTTGTCGGCCAACTCGGTGCAACTCACAATCTGACGCGATTGGCCCAGTATTCAACAGAGCTTTACGCTGAGCTCGAACGCGAGACCGGCCAAAACACCGGGTATCGACAGATTGGATCGCTCGCAATCGCAAATAACCAAGAGCGCTTTGAAGAACTCCGGCGTGGCGCTTCGATGGCCCGATGCTTTGGATTGGAAGTCAACATCCTATCTGCCAATCAGGCAGGAGATCTTTGGCCTTTGATGGCGACCGAGGATCTCGTTGGTGCGGTGCATCTGCCCAAGGATGGGCAAACCAATCCGGTGGATACGACGCAAGCGCTTGCCAAAGGGGCGCGAGTTCGCGGTGCGAAGATCTTCGAAAACACAGCCGTAACTGACATTCTCATCCGGAGCGGCCGTGCGACTGGCGTGCGAACAAAAAGCGATGAGATCGCCGCGGAATTCGTTGTGAATTGTGCGGGGATGTGGGCGCGGGAACTTAGCGCCAAGGTCGGCGCCAATGTGCCGCTTCATGCTGCCGAGCATTTTTACATCGTCACGGAACCGGTCCCAGAAATCCACAAGCACCTGCCGGTACTGCGTGACGCCGACGCCTGCACGTACTTCAAAGAAGATGCCGGCAAGCTGTTGGTTGGTTGGTTCGAACCGGTCGCAAAGCCATGGGGTATGCATGGAATCCCCGAGAACTTCGAATTCGACGCGCTACCGGACGACCTCGAGCACATTGAGCCGTTGCTTGAGCGGGCAATTCGCCGCGTGCCGATACTGGCAAAAGCGGGCATTCAGTTGTTTTTCAATGGCCCTGAAAGCTTCACGCCAGACGACCGGTACATGCTGGGAGAAGCGCCTGAAGTTCGAAATCTGTTCGTTGCGGCGGGATTCAACTCTATCGGTATTAGGTCCGCAGGTGGGGCAGGAAAGGTCCTGGCTGACTGGATTGTTGACGGCCATCCGCCGATGGACCTTTGGGATGTCGATGTCCGGCGAGTCATGCCGTTCCAATCAAATCGACTATACCTAAAAGATCGGACCGTTGAAACCCTCGGCTTGCTGTACGCGATGCACTGGCCGTTTCGTCAGCCTGATACAGCGAGGGGCGTTCGCCGCTCAGCTTTGCACGACCGTCTGCTGGCGCGGGGAGCTTGTTTTGGAGAGATAGCCGGTTGGGAGCGACCGAACTGGTTCGCACCGACGGCGCCCGAGGCAAAGTACGAATATAGCTACGGTCGTCAGAACTGGTTCGAATTTTCCGCCACAGAACACCGCGCGGTGCGAGAAAGCGTTGGCTTGTTTGACCAATCATCGTTCGCGAAATTCATACTTGAGGGGGATGACGCCGAATGTGTTCTCAACCGAATATGCGCCAACAACATTTCGGTCCCGGTCGGTCGTATAGTCTACACGCAATGGCTCAACGACCGAGGCGGCATCGAGGCCGATCTAACAATCACTCGTGAAGGTATGAATAAGTTCCTCATCGTGACCGCAGCGGCCACGCAAGTCAAAGACTTCGCCTGGCTGACGCGCCATATTCCCCACGGCGCTCGGGCTTTCGCCATAGACGTAAGCTCTTCCTATAGCGTGCTGGGTGTCATGGGTCCGAAGTCGAGAGATCTCTTGGGTAAGCTAACGGATGCGGAACTCTCGAACTCAGAATTTCCGTTCGCAACGTCGCGGATCATCGATATGGGCTACGCCAAAGTCAGGGCAAGCCGTATTACCTATGTCGGCGAGCTAGGATGGGAACTGTACATTCCTACTGAGTTCGTTCAGGGTGTGTACGATTGTCTCTGGGAAGCTGGAAGTGCGTTTGACATGCGCTTAGCCGGCTATCATGCGATGAACTCTCTCCGAATGGAAAAGGGTTATCGCCACTGGGGGCATGACATCACAGACGAAGATACTCCATTGGAAGCGGGGCTCGGGTTTGCTGTGGCTTGGTCGAAGCCACAAGGATTCATCGGGCGCGATGCCCTGCAGCGCCAGAGAGAAGCCGGGCCAAAGAAAAAGATGATCCACGTCGCCCTCAAAGATGCCACGGCATTGCTTTATCACAACGAGCCGATTTGGTGCGATGGAAAGCTTGTCGGCCGCATCACATCGGGCATGTTTGGGCACACGATAGGAACGTGCCTCGGCCTGGGTTACATCGACAGCCTAAATGGCAGTGTTGATAACTCCTTCCTTGAAAGCGCGAAATTCGAAGTTGAAGTTGCGGGTGTGCGCGTGCCTGCGCGTGCATCTTTCCGTCCCTTCTACGATCCCGGCAACAGCCGGGTAAAGGCGGCCCGGGAAGGCGCTCTCGTATCGGCTTCGGCCTTCTAACGTAGCTCACTCCTCATGATCGATGAGGTTACATTCATCATTCGCTAGTCACCGCGGACATCGAACCGATGCAAGAGCAAGAAGCTCGAATCGGCTGAGAAGGACCTATTAACTGGCGATGTGAACTTTAAGGGCCGCACTACCGGCGCACTCACCACGATTCTAAGTGGCGCCGATGGCGATCGGTTGCTCCCGCGGGAATAAGATGGATGCTCCTGTCGCTTCTTAGTACACACCATACGTTAACCTGGCGAAGGCTGTCCATCGGCGCCCTGCGGGCAGCAGAAATTTGCTGTCAGCCGGCTCGCGCACTACGCCACACGAGGACAAGTTTCACAGGGCGCAATTACGAGATCATTGTCCCGCCGTGAGATCACAAATTGCGGTTCATTCCCGAGTGCATCGAAAGACGATCTACAGCGACCTAAGCTAGTATCGCGGGGCTGCCATCTTCTGTGCGCGATTTAGAATTAGCGCATAGCCGGAAAAGCCACGGATGATGATAGTAAAACCGGAGATTGCGTGTCTTCGCATCATTGGACCCTGCTTTAGATGGGCGACCGGGCTTTAGGTAATCGTCATCAACTCAGGTGCCGGCCATCCCCGGCGGAAGTATTGCAATCGCTTCGGTGGGGCATGATCGCGGCACTTATGAAAAAGGACAGATAAAGTTCACGTTGACAAAAAATCTAGCCCATGTAGCGTCATCAGCATAACTTCTAGAGGATTTTTTTTGACAGTCGCTGGCAGAGGCAATTGCGCGCAGCAGGTCGCAGGATCATCTGTGTTCGGCTTTGCCGCGAATGGCTGCCGCTTTCATGCCACGTCCGCAGCTGTCGCTAAAAAATCAACTTCACACTCATTGCGCGAGCCACTGTTTCCTTCGAGGTCTACTCCCAGCGAGCCCAAATCGGACGGCAGCTCGCCCTTGAGCGCTCCGTTTCATTCGGTCATTTTGTTGCTTCTTCCTCGGCAGTGTCGGCATGTGGCGTGGCCGAGCGTGCAAGCTGGACCTCAACGTCAGGCTGCCCACGGAAGAGCGCCCCGGGCTTGTGTCTCATTGGATAAGGCGCGTGCTGCGATGGTTCCAGCGACAATTATCTCCGGATTTCTCGGTGCGGGGAAAACCACCCTCATAAATCATCTCCTGCACAACCCGGGAGATGATCGCCTCGCTGTTTTGGTGAACGACTTCGGGGCTGTTAACATCGATCAGGACTTGATCAAGGTCGAGACGCAAAATCGGATCGAGCTCAGCAATGGTTGCGTTTGCTGCTCCATCCAGGACGATCTGGCGGCTGGCTTGGTCTCGCTCAGCCGACTGCCGAACAAGTTTACGCGCGTGGCACTCGAGTGCAGTGGCGTATCGCACCCTGCAGGCATATTGAAGATCTTCGATAGCGATCCGGTTAGGGAGCTATTTTATGTCGACGGGCTGTTCTGTTTAATCGATACGTCCAACCTGCTCGATCTCGACTTTCGAAGCGCGGAGCTTGCAATCGATCAAGCCGCTATGTCCGATCTGGTCTTCCTGAATAAGACCGATTTGGTCTCAGAGGCGGTCCGCGTCGAGGTGCGGCAGACCCTTCAGGCGGCTCAACGGAGCATGAAGCTGTTGGAGGTTCTGCGGGCCGAAATTCCGACTGCCATTCTATTTGGTCCGCCAGAGGAACCAAAGCGCAGTCGACAACGAGCAGCCCCGGAGGACAACCACTCCGATCTGTATGAAAGCGCCTCGTTCTTTTGGCAATCTCCCGTCAACGCAGCAGCTTTCAAACGGTTCTGTGACGAGCTTCCCTCCCAAATACTTCGCGGCAAGGGCGTTCTAAGTCTGATGGTCAATGGAGAGCATCCGCTACGAGCACTCTTTCAGCTTGTGGGAAAGCGCTCTTCCGTCGAAGTGGAAACAGCAGACGGTCCCGAGATCAGTCGGATCGTCCTGATCGCACGCCGGGGAGAACTCGACAGACGTGCGATTGCTGCGGCCCTCAAGCTCTGTCCTGGGGCGCGTAGTTTCGTACCGATCGCGCGACCGCGGGGCCCGAAGGGTCCAATGATTTGCCAATAGAGAGTACGTCGAACTGGGGTGCCTAGATGAAGTCAGCCGACCGCATGTTTTTTGGTGGTCCAATCCGCACCATGGATCCTTCGAATCCTATCGTTGAGGCTGTTGCAGTCCGAGGAGGTAGGATTCTCGTGGTCGGTTCCAAGAAGGATGTCGAACTGTTCTGCGGTGTGGGCACTGAGAGAACAGATCTGAAGGGCAACGCGATGCTGCCCGGATTCGTTGAGGCGCATAGTCATCCCATGTCGAGTGGGATGCTGTGGGGGGAGCCAGTCGTGGATATTCGAGCTGTTCACGAACCGAGCTTCTCCGCGGTGGTTGCAAAGATGCGCCGTCGTGTAGCGAAAGCCAAGCCCGGTGAGATCATCTGGTTCCTCGGACTTGATCCGCAATTGCACGAGGGAATGGAAGAGCCATCGCGCGAACTCCTCGACGACATAGCTCCGAACAACGCCATCCTAGTCGGAACCTCCAACATTCACGGAATATACATAAACACGAAAGCACTTGCCGCCTTTGATATCGATGCTGATTACGCTCCTCCGCCCGATGGAAACTTCTTCAAGGCCGCAGATGGTCTTCCTTGGAAGTTTGAGGAAACGGCAGCCTGGCGAGTGATGGATCAGTTTTTCGCAATTTGTGGCGAGGAGCGGAAGAAGCGTAGCTTCGAGGAGTGGGTGCAGAAGTTCGTGAGAGCAGGGTATACCACAACGTCAGAGATCGGGATCAGCCCTGGTAACGCCAGAATGCTCCAGGCCGCAGTAAAATCGCGGCCAAACCCACTTCGTATTATTGGATACGAATCTCCTAAGGATGATGCATCAGTCCCTCTGAATTTTGGCGACGACGATTTCCGCATGATTGGCGTCAAGCTATGGGCGGACGGCTCCGTCCTGTTGGGAAATGTGTGGACCACCAAGCCATACCTCAACAATAAAATGACTGTTAAGGGGATGGGATTGCCCGAGAACAGCACGGGGCATGCGAACTATTCAGAAGACAAGCTGCACGAATTGGTCCTCAAATATGCGAGCGAGGGCTGGCAGGTGGCAATTCATGCCCACGGCGATCGTGCGATCGACATGGTCCTGAATGTCTACGAGAAGGTGATCGACAAGGTCGGGCCTAAGAACGTCTCAGGTCCGCTTCGCATCGAGCATTGCGGGATGATGCGCGAGGATCAGATCGACCGCGCCATCCAACTCAATGTCGTCTGCTCGTACTTTCTGCCTTACCTGCATCATTGGGGCGAGGCGATCCGTGATTACCTGCTTGGTGAAGAGCGTGCGGCTCGCTTCGTCCCCTCAGGCTCAGCCTCAAGAAAGGGCATGCGAGTTTCCTATCACTGCGATTCCCCAATGACATGGCCAGATGCCCTTGTCTGTCTGAACGTCGCGGTTAACCGAAGTACGATGAAGGGCGCGATACTGGGTCCTGAGCAGCGGGTCCCTATGGAAAGTGCGCTAAAAGCGATCACGATTGACGCGGCATACCATTTGCGGATGGAAGACAAGATCGGGAGCATTACCGTCGGAAAATACGCCGATTTCGTTGTTCTCGGGCAGGACCCAGTCGCATGCGAACCAGGCCGAATTCTCCAAATCCCAATTCTCGGGACAGTCGTCGGCGGACTTGACACTGAAGATTTGGAGAGTGTCTGATGAACGGGCCGCTTCTTCCTTGGTTGCACAGAGCGCAGCTGCGAGACCGAGAATATCCCCGTGGGCAGGGGACGTGGTCGATCAGGGCACTCGGGTGGCGCGGCGCCAACTAATAGCTTTCCGCCATTTGTCGAGACGACACAGTCGTCCCTGTCGTTCGCGAATTTCACTAGATGCACTGAGACTTCGCAAAACGAACAAGCAATGACGGCTGCCGTACGGGACTCGCGAAGCCTAGCTAGCCGCCGCTTCGGATCACCTTCACGATCTGCTTTCAACTGCCATGTCGTCGCATTCGCTTAGAACTAATCGATGGGAAGTTTCTTATAATGACAAGAAGGGTTCCCGAGAGGGCCGAAGTCGTGATCGTCGGCGGCGGCATAGCGGGCTGTTCGGTCGCTTATCATCTCACAAAGCTGGGCATCAGCGATATCGTCTTGCTCGAGCGGAAGCAGTTGACGTGCGGAACGACTTGGCACGCTGCCGGTCTAGTGACGCAATTGCGAGCCACACGAAACATGACCGAGCTTGCTAAATACACCGGGGAGCTGTTTCACAGTCTCGGCCCGGAGACAGGGCAGGAAACGGGTTTCAAACAGAATGGAGCTCTCCGCCTCGCCAAAAGCCCTGATCGTCTGGAAGAACTGCTACGCGGCGCTTCGATGGGACGCAACTTCGGCCTTGAGATGCATGCCGTCTCGCCTGCAGAGATCAAGGAGCGTTGGCCACTGCTCAATCTTGAAGACATTCTCGGAGGCGTATGGGCGCCGAAAGACGGCCAAGTAAACCCGGCCGATGTCACGCAAGCCTTTGCAAAGGGCGCGCGTATGGGCGGCGCGAAGATCATAGAGAACTTGCAGGTCGACCGGATTTTAGTTGAGCGCGGGCGTGCCGTTGGCGTCGCGACGAATGAAGGTAATATTCGTGCCAAGAAGGTCGTCGTTTGCGGTGGGATGTGGTCACGCGAGTTCGCAGCGAAGCAACGCGTTTCTCTGCCGCTCCATGCAGCGGAACATTTCTACGTCGTTACGGAGCCTATTGGGGATTTGCCTCGTGAGTTACCGGTTCTATTCGTGACCGACGAAGAGGCTTACTACAAGGAAGACGCCGGGAAGCTGCTTGTGGGATGCTTTGAAAGGGATGCTAAGCCATGGGCTCGCGACGGCATACCGCCGGAATTCTGTTTCGACTCGCTGCCTGAGGATTTCGACCATTTCGAACGAATTCTCGATATGGCGGTCAAGCGGGTCCCGGCGCTTGCCAACGCTGGCATACAGCTGTTTTTCAACGGCCCTGAAAGTTTCACGCCTGACAATCGATATCTGCTTGGGGAGACCTCCGAGGTGTCGGGGCTCTTTACGGCCTGCGGCTTTAATTCCGTCGGCATTTTGTCGTCCGGGGGCATCGGAAAGGCGCTCGCCTTTTGGATCAAGGAGGGGCACGCACCGGTCGATCTCGCCGATGTCGATGTTGTCCGCATGCAACCGTTCCAATCGAACAAAACGTATCTCTACGACCGCACGAAAGAGGTTCTTGGCCTTCTCTTCGATATGCATTGGCCGTACCGTCAATACGCGACTGCACGCAATGTTCGTCAAGGCGTCTTCCATGATCGGTTGAAGGCGCTCGGTGCAGTGATGACGGAGGCCGCTGGATGGGAAAGGCCCGGGTACTTCTCCCTCGACGGAAAGGCAAAGGAAATCGAATATTCATACGGCCGGCAAAACTGGTTCGATATTGTCGGTCAGGAGTCCCGGAATGCAGCCGGGAAAGTCGCACTCTTTGATCAGAGTTGCTTCGTCAAGTATATGGTCGATGGGCGGGACGCCTGTGCGGTCCTCAGCCGGATCTGTGCCAACAATGTGAACGTGCCCGTTGGCAAGCTTGTTTACACACAGTGCTTAAACGAGCGGGGTGGAATAGAGGCCGACATCACAGTCACTCGGATTGCAGAGGATTCTTACCTGGTCGTGACGGCGGCGACGTCGCAAACTCGAGACTTAGTTTGGTTACGACGCAACACTCCAGATGAGGCCCGCGCTTTTATCCGGGACGTAACGTCGGGATTACCGATGCTCGGTCTTATGGGGCCTAGTGCGAGGCCATTGCTCGAGCGGTTGTCAGGCTGCGACCTCTCGAATTCGGCCTTTCCGTTTGCATCGAGCCAGGAAATTGAGATCGGCTATGCGAAGCTACGCGCAAGTCGCGTCACGTATGTGGGCGAGCTCGGGTGGGAACTGTACGTACCCGCCGAGTTCGCCGCGCATGTCTTTGACAGGGTCGTTGAGGCGGGCGCTGATTACGGTTTGTCACACGCTGGCTACTTCGCCCTTGGCTCTATGCGCATGGAAAAGGGCTATCGCCACTGGGGCCATGACATCGGGCCAGAAGACACGCCCTACCAGGCTGGCCTCGGCTTTGCCGTGAAACTAGAAAAACCGGAAGGGTTCATTGGCCGCGAGGCATTGCTGCGACAGAAGGAACAAGGACCCCTACGCCGCCGGCTCGTGCAATTGCGCATGGTCGAACCAGATGCCCCTCTTGTATATCATCAAGAACCCATATGGGCCAATGGTCGCCTCGTCGGATCCGTCACCTCTGGCGCCTATGGACATCGTGTCCGAGCCTCCCTCGGCATGGGCTATGTCGAAAACGACGACGGAGTAGATGCTTCGTTCCTTTCCGCATCACAATTCGAGATCGAAGTGGCCGGAAGGCGCCACAAAGCCATAGCCCAATTTGCTGCGCAATATGATCCATCCAATTCGAAGATACTGGCGTAGCGTCAGCGTGATCCGCGCCTCGTCTGCTGCAACGGTACGTCGGAATGGGGTGCCTAGATGGACACAGCCGACCGACTTTTTGATGGTCCAATCGTCGCACGCATCTCGCGTTGAAGCTGTTGCAGTCCGTGAAGGACGGATTCTTGCGGATCTCGGTTGTCCGACCTTCATTCGCACTCAAATCGGTAGAAAGTGCAGGTCACAATGAGCGAGATCACAGTATACCGGGCACGCAGCGTCATCACAATGGATGCCGGTCGGCCTTTTGCTCATTGTGTCGCCGTCATGGACGGCCGTGTGCTCTCGACCGGAACAATCGATTCCATGCGGCCATGGCTCAGCCGTCATTCCTACAAGATCGACGACACATTCGCGGACAAGATCATCATGCCAGGACTGATCGATCCACATACCCATTTCGCGCTCTCGGCCGGTTACCTTGCTACACACTATATTGGACCAATCGATTCGCCCGGGCCGCAGGGGATCAATCGCGGCCTGCCGACTCGGCGCGAGGTCATTGCCAAACTGCGTGAAGCTGACAGTTCCGCTCCCGATCCCACTGCGCCGTTGATTGCGTGGGGGTTAGATCCAGCGTCGCAGGGGGGTCATCTCCACCGCGACGAACTGGACGAGGTCTCCGACACGCGGCCCATCTGGGTCATCTCCTACGCGCCGCACTTTACTTATCTGAATAGCGCCGCGATCTCGTGGGCCACAATTCCAGCAAATTCGAACGTCCACGGTGTCATGCGATATCCCGACGGGCGATTGAACGGCCAGTTCGTCGAACTTGAGGCTGGCCGCCTTGCGCTCGGCGCAATGCGGGATGTGCTCGCCGAGCGAGGGGGCGCGGAGGGCCTGCGGAGGATGGGCGATATCGCGCGCAAAGCCGGCGTGACCACGACCGCCGACATGGGCAGCAACGAAAGCGAATGGCAGTTGCATTCGACGGTGGTGTGCGACCCAAACTATCCGGTCCGCATGGGGCTCGTGCCATTGGAAATGTGTCTCTACGCGGATCACGGTGGCGACGCCGCGGATTTCTTGCTGGATGCAATGAGGAGGAGCAACGATAAGTTGTTTATCCGCGGCATTAAATTCCTGTCGGATGGTTCATTCCCCGCGATGTCACTGCGTCTGAATTTCCCCGGTTATCTCGATGGAAGTAACGGCCTTAGAAACGACATTCCCTGGGATGCGCTTCACGAACGAATGCTTCCGTTCTGGAAAGCCGGAATCCAAATCCATTGTCACGCAAATGGGGATGAGGCGATTGATGCCTCGCTCGATGCACTTGCCACGCTGCAAAACATCGCGCCAAAGTTCGACCACCGCTTCACCCTGGAGCACTACTGCATCAGTAGGCCGGACCAAGCCCGCCGCCTCAAGGCGCTTGGTGGGATCGCCAGCGTGAACAACTACTTTGTGCACTATCGCAGCCAGGTCCACAGCGAGCACGGGTTTGGTCCGGACCGCTCAGAAGCAGTGGCACGACTTGGTTCTCTGGAACGTGAGGGCGTGATCTTCGCACTGCATTCCGACTATTCACTCGTTCTTGTGCCTCTGCATCCGCTCACGGCGGCATGGGTTGCCGTAAATCGAATTGCTCGCGACGGTAAAACGGTTCTTGCCCCGGGCGAGAGGGTTGGTGTCGAACGCGCGCTGCGAGCAATCACGATCGACGCCGCATACGTCCTTGGCGCTGAGCAAAAGCTAGGCAGCCTCGAGCCCGGCAAGTTTGCCGACTTCGCGATCCTGGAGAGCGATCCATTTGAAGTCGATCCAATTGGACTGAAGGACATCAAGGTCTGGGGCACAGTGCTTGGCGGAAAGCTGCAGCCGGCATGACTCGCGAAGCGCAGAAGCCGCTAGATAGCGCACTAGCTTCGCGCCATCGCGAAGCAATGAAGATGTTGATGGGAATATTCGAAGCTGCTCGGCTGATCCCAGCAGGCGTGCAAACTGGCCCGACGTTGCCGTTGACTCTCATCAGCGGCTTTCTCGGCGCTGGAAAGACGACTCTGATCAACCGGCTACTCTCCGAACGTCATGGGCGGCGGATTGCCGTGCTCGTCAACGATTTTGGTGCCATCAACATCGACCAAGACTTGATACGCTCTCGGAGCGACGAGGCCATCGGCTTGACGAACGGATGCGTCTGCTGTTCGATATCAGGAGATCTCACCAAGGCGTTGCTGCGGCTGCTTCAGCGGTCCGAACCGCCAGATGCAGTTGTCCTCGAAGCCAGCGGCGTCGCTGATCCACATGGCATCGCACAAGTAGCGCTGGCCAATCCTGCAATCCGGCTAAACGGCATCCTGACTTTGGTGGATGCGGAAACATTCCTTGGCCATGTTGAAGACCCTGAAACTGCGTGGCTTGTCTCGTCCCAACTTATGGCCGCGGATCTAATCGTTCTCAACAAGGTCGATCTGCTAGATGGCGGGGCGGACTTCGTTCGTACTCGCATTGAGCAAATCGCGGCACCACGGACCATCGTTGAAGTCGTGCAAGCCGATGTTCCCGTCGATGTCGTTCTCGGGATCAGCACCGAGCGCACCTCGAGAATCCGGTGCACGACGGAAGGACACGCCTCGTCCTTCGCAAGCTGGACAGGCTCTTGGGAGGTTCCGCTCGATCGAGAATTGCTTTTGGCTGCGCTGCGCGAGCTCCCGGCCCATGTTATCAGGGCGAAGGGGGTTTTCACCCTCCAAGATGACCCGGTGCATCGCTCTGTTTATCAGCGCGTCGGAAGACGGGAGAGCTTTGATCGAGACACAGCAGCTCGATCCTGCCGAACCTCTAGCCTCGTTGTTATAGGTCCATCATCGGGGTGGAGCGAGCGCGATGTCGAGCGGCATTTTGCTGCGGTCGCCACCCGTCCAGCGAGAACCATGCTGAAGGACGAACAATGACCGAGCTCTTGGCGCTTGCTCCGGCTTGGCAGATTCATCAAGAATTGGCCGCGTTGACGTCGACTGCCTCAGCACCCGGGGACAAGTGATCACCGAAACTCCTCGTTCTCTACTCCTGGTTTCACGGACGCGATTTCAAGGCGGCCTCCAGTCGATGCTCAGATACGCGGCCCGCATGGTTGCCCTTCACAGGGTGTGTTCCCAGCCGCATTCGTCGCGCGGTGCACCAACGCCACTGATGAGCAGATCGGCTATCAGTTGCCAGCCCATATTCCAAAGCTCACACCGCCGGCGTGGTTGCGCACGACATGAACCCTCACACTCTGGCAGGTTAACGCAGAATTGCATCAATGCGAAGGGACACATCGATGAATTTCGGCTTTAGCACACTGATACTATCCTGATGAAAGAACGCACTTTCTGTCGACCTCAAGGTCGCGTTTGAACACAAGTAGGGACGGAATGCTTCGGCTGGTCAAGCGCAGAGCCTCATTTACGACCATCCGCATGGTCTCGACGGGCACCTCGAGAAGCTGCCATCCACAAGAACCAACGTCGTGCTCTGGTAGTCGGCGGCGCGGGTGATCGCTGGGCGCTAGGACGCGCGGGGGATGAGGCCGATGCCACACACGAAAGATGCCTTCTCAAGTTTTCTGCACGTGCGTGCCCGGCGGCCATTATGATTTTGTAACAAAGCTGCCGAGGTCCGGAGTGCAGCTCGAGTCCGGTGCGGCGATCACCATCGGTCGGAAAACCTGAAAATTGTCGGGTGCTCGATGCGGCGGGAGGACGATCCGAGGGCACCGTCGACAAGGCGGGCAGGGATCTTAAGCAGCGCCGTCTCCATACCGGAGCGGCATAGTGGGAGGGTTAGACGATGAGGAAATCATGGATGAGGGCGAGCGCCGTTGCCTTGACTGGGCTGACATTGGGCATGCTCGCGCCTATGAACCCCGCCTTTGCGGGCGATCAGCTCACGATCACCTCCTGGGGCGGAGCCTATCAGACGACCCAGCGCAAGGCCTATTTCGAGCCCTTCACAAAGGCGACCGGAATCAAGATCACTGAGGACGAGTACAATGGCGAGACCACCAAGATCCGCGCCATGGTCGAGTCCAAAACCGTAAGCTGGAACCTGGTCGACATCGGCGAATCGGATGCCATAAGGCTATGTGATGCCGGAATTCTCGAACCCATCGACTGGAGCAAGCTGGGCCTCGACCGTGCTAAGTTTCGGGGCGCCGACGGCTATGACTGCGGCGTACCCATGCAGTTCACCAGCATCGTCATCGTTTATGACAAGGACAAGCTGGCCAACGGCCCGAAGACCATTTCCGACCTCTTCGACCTGCAGAAGTTTCCTGGCAAGCGGGGACTGCTTAAGGATCCCTACTCTAACCTCGAATGGGCGCTGATGGCCGACGGCGTGGCCGTCAAGGACATCTACAAGGTGCTCAACACGCCGGAAGGCGTCGACCGCGCCTTTAAGAAGCTCGACACGATCAAGAAGGACGTTGTCTGGTGGACGGCCGGTGCGCAGCCCCCGCAGCTTCTAGCCGACGGGCAGGTTGTCATGACCGCAGCCTATAGCGGCCGCATCTCCGATGCCGTCAAGAACTCCGGCAAGCATTTCGAGATCATGTGGGATGGCGTGCTACTGAGCTTTACCGGGTGGGCGATTCCCAAGGGCGCTTCGCGGCAGGACGACGCGTACAAGTTCATCGCCTTCGCCGGTTCGCCTCAGGCGCAAGTCGAGTTCACGCGCTACATGCCCTATGGTCCGGCCAACCAAGACGCGATGCCACTTATCGATCCGGCGATCATGCCCCAACTCCCCACGGCCCCGGACCATGACCGTGTTGGCTTGAAGGTCGACTCCAAGGTCTGGGCTGACAAGGGTACCGAGTTGCGCCAGCGCTTTACCGCCTGGCTCGCAAAGTAAGGTCCAACGTAGGAATGGCGCGGAGGGCGTCCTCCTCCGCGCCATCAGTGGCCTTCACTGAACTAAGCAAAGGCGGCGCGCAAGGTAACGGTGCAAACTTGCGCCCGATCCGGGGATCGCAACTCTATATTTGTTCGCAAAGAGACCGTGGATGGCTGACACCAAGATCAAAACCGGTTCAGTCTCCGGCAAGTTCCCGTGCCGCAAGTTAGCAGTGGGCTTTGTTTTATTGCCGAATTTCACTTTGATCGCCTTCTCCTCAATCATCGATCTGTTACGATTGGCTGCAGATGAGGGGGACCGAAGTCGTCCCGAACGCTGCTCCTGGAGCATTCTCGCGCCGGATCTTAATCCGATTTCGGCAAGTTGTGGCTTGCAAGTCGCGCCCTGGGAGACGTTCGACCGGCCAGAACGCTTCGACTACATCGTGGTCGTCGGCGGATTGCTGGATCGCGGCCTCATCTATCATTCCAGGACGTTGCAGTTCCTTTGTCAGGCAGCTGATCGTGGCGTATCGATCGCCGGCGTGTGCACTGGAAGCTTTGCACTAGCGGAGGCGCAGCTTTTGCAGGGGCGCAAGTGCTGCGTGAGCTGGTATCATTTTCCAGATTTTGTTGAGCGTTACGCCGATATCATTCCTGTTGCGGACCAATTATTTGTCGAAGATGGCAAGTTCATCACCTGTGCTGGGGGACTCGCAGCGCTCGATCTTGCGGCTTGGATGGTCGAACGCCACTTGGGGCCGGGCCGCGCCCAAAAGAGCCTACATATCATGATCACCGACGAGGCCCGCATTGCAGCCCACCCGCAGCCTCAACCACCAAGTATGGCAACGGTCGACGACACGCGGGTTAGACGCGCCATGCTGGTAATTGAGCAAAACCTGAGTACGCCGCCCAAGACTCTTGACATAGCCATCAAGGTTGCTCTGTCGAAACGACAGCTCGAGCGGCTCTTTCGAAGTGCCACGGGAAAGAGCATTCAAGAATTCTCACGCGATCTGCGCATCTTTTACGGCCTCTGGCTTCTTGCACAGTCGCACAACTCCATCACATCGATTGCGACCGAGAGCGGCTTTTCAGATGTTTCGCACTTCAATCGGGTCTTTCGAGGAACGTTTGGCTGCACGCCTTCGATTGCCCGCCGTAACGGAATCGCTTCCATGAATGCGCTAATTCAGGGTTGGCAGGACAAGCAGGCAGGAAGTCCCGCCGCGCGGTTTGGCTCCATTGGGTTATCAGTGCCAGATTGGAGGCTCATCCAGCAGCCGTTGACTACATCGTCCGACAGGAACAATGGAGGTGAGATGATCCGAGAGATTAAGATCGATCCCGCGGGCTTCCTGCAACGCGAGCGCCGGCCGTACTTCTGATTGTCAGCTCGATCAACAAGGGTCGGCTCGTCACGGGGGTGTCGACGGGCGCCTGCGCGTTGTCCGAACGCCAACATCGTCAAAGTTCGCGACAACGGGCGCGTGCGGCTTATGCACCGTTACCGTTACGGCATCCAACCCCGCATACGTTCGAAGTAATTCCTCCGCGATCGCCGCAGCCAGTGGCTCGAGCAAGCAACGTCCCGAGGCGGCAAATGACTTCATCACTAGGGTTACAACCTCTGAGTAGTCTATGGTATCATTGACGTTGTCAGACAGACCGGGCTGCATCAAGGTGGTCGGCGTGTAGATCGACGTCGATGACAAACTTCTGGCCGAACTGCGCTTCGTGAGGAAGAAGCCCATGCCGGGCGTGTACGACCAATGCTTTTATGAAACTCGTGTTGTCAAAGCGATGGCCTAACATGGCTCTCAATGGCTCCTCAGCGGTGCGCCTGCTGATCAGGTGAAAATTCCTCAGGCGCAACCTTCAAAGGGTAAGGATCTTCGGCCATGCTGACCAGCATGAGCGTGCCAAAACTCTCGCATCTGTCGGCATTTACCCACTGCACGGCAGAAGGACTTCATGTTGTATCTCATCAAATTGCTCCGCCAGACGGAACCGGGGTCCCTGTTGCAGTGTCGCCAACATCCAAGATTGTTGACGCTCTTATGCCTGTATGCCGGATGGGAACAAGCTAGGTTTGGTTCAAAGGAGTGCGCCGGATGCAACGGTTCTCATTATTCTCTCTCTTGCGCGGAGGATTTACGGGCCAGCTTCATTGGCAGCCCCAATGGCGCTCGCCCGATCCGAAACCTGCGTATAATGTTGTCATCATTGGGGGAGGCGGCCATGGGCTCGCCACCGCGTTCTATCTAGCCAAGAAACACGGGATAACCAATGTCGCGGTCGTCGAGAAGGGATGGCTTGGTGGCGGCAACACCGCACGAAATACTACGATCATCCGATCGAACTATCTGTTTGACGAGAGTGCGCGGCTCTATGATCACGCACTGACTCTATGGGATGGATTATCGCGTGAGCTGAATTACAACGTGATGTACTCCCCGCGCGGCGTATTGATGCTGGCGCACAACATTCACGACGTGCAGGTCTTCAAGCGGCATGTCCATTCGAACCGACTGAACGGTGTCGAGAACGAATGGCTCTCACCGGAGCAATGCAAGGCATTCTGTCCGCCGCTCAACGTCGGCGGCTCCATGCGCTACCCTATCTTGGGTGGTGCATTGCAACGTAAAGGCGGAACCGCGCGACACGATGCGGTGGCTTGGGGCTATGCACGAGCAGCTGACGCCCTTGGAGTTGATCTCATTGAGAACTGCGAAGTCACCGGCATTCGCCGTGGGCCTTCTGGCGCCGTCGAGGGCATCGAGACCACGCGCGGTTCGATTCGCGCGAAGAAGATCGGCATCGTAGCGTCAGGCAACAGCAGTGTCGTCGCCCGTATGGCGGGCCTACGGCTGCCACTCGAAAGTTTTCCGTTGCAAGCGCTGGTGTCTGAGCCGGTGAAGCCCGTGTTCCCGTGCGTCGTGATGTCGAACACGATTCATGCCTACCTCTCGCAATCTGACAAGGGCGAGCTCGTCATTGGTGCGGGCACTGACGCGTACATCTCGTATGCGCAGCGAGGAGGTCTTCACATTGCTAATCACACGCTGGACGCAGTCTGCGAATTGGTTCCGATGTTCCGCAGGCTACGCATGCTCCGCAACTGGGGCGGTATCGTCGATGTCACCCCGGATCGGTCGCCGATTATTGGTAAGACTCCCACACCAGGTCTCTTTATCAACTGCGGGTGGGGCACCGGCGGTTTCAAGGCAACACCGGGTTCGGGCGATCTGTTCGCGTGGACTATTGCAAAGGACGAGCCGCATGCATTCAATGCCCCGTTCACGATCGAGCGATTCCGGGACGGATTCCTGATTGACGAGGCGGCCGCGGCTGCCGTGGCTCATTAGCGAGACATGCAACGATGCTTCTGATCAACTGCCCATATTGCGGTCCGAGGCCGGAACTTGAATTCCTCTATGGTGGCGAAGCGCATGTCAGCCGACCCCCAGATCCAATGAACCTCGATGATGAGGCATGGAGTGCGTATCTCTATCTGCGAAGCAATCCCAGGGGGATGCATGCCGAACGCTGGCGTCACATCCACGGGTGCGGCCGGTTCTTCAATGCGAGCAGGAATACGCTCGACGACAAGATCACCGCCACCTACCTAACGAACTCTCCCCGCAATGAGGGTGGAGCGACCGCATGAGGACACGATTCCGTCTGGCGACAGGAGGGCGCGTCGACCGCAGCAAGCCTGTCCGTTTCACTTTCGATGGAAAGCCCTATCAGGGATTTGTCGGAGACACGCTGGCGTCAGCGTTGATTGCGAACGGCGTGCATCTCGTTGGCCGATCATTCAAGTATCACCGTCCGCGGGGCATCATGACGGCCAGCGCCGAGGAGCCGAACGCACTGGTTGGGGTGGGGCGCGATGAGGCTCATTACACCCCGAACCTGAGGGCGACCCAGGTCGAGATATACGAAGGTCTGGTCGCCGAAAGTCAAAATCGCTGGCCGGCTTTGGCTTTCGACGTCGGCGCGGTGATCGAGGTCCTGTCGGCATTTCTTCCCGCAGGGTTCTACTACAAGACGTTCATGTGGCCCAAGGCGGGCTGGAAGCATGTCTACGAGCCTTTGATCCGCCGGGCCGCAGGGCTGGGCCGGGCTCCGACCACGGCCGACTCCGATCGTTATACGCAGGTCTACGCCCATTGCGATGTGCTGGTCGTTGGCGCCGGACCGGCCGGGATTGCGGCCGCCATCGCTGCGGCTCAAACCGGCGTAAGGGTGATCCTCTGCGACGAGCAGGCGGAAATGGGCGGCTCCCTTCTGGCCGAAACCGTCGCAAAAATCGATGGGCGAGCGGCGGCCGATTGGTGCAGAGCCATGCTGGACGAACTCGCCTCATTACCGAACGTCACCCTGATGGCGCGTACGACGGCATTTGGCTGGTACCCACACAATTTCATCGGGCTCAATGAGCGAGTCACCGATCATTTGACGGAAGGGGGCAAGTTGCCGCGTGAGCGGTTGTGGCAGGTGAGGGCACAGGAGATCGTGCTTGCGACAGGCGCAATCGAGCTGCCGATTGTGTTTCCGCAAAACGATAGGCCAGGGGTCATGATGGCGGAGGCCGCTCGCACATACGTGAATCGCTTCGGTGTACTCCCGGGAGCGCGCGCGGTCGTGGTTACAGCCAGCGACAGCGCATACCGGGCAGCGGTCGATCTCCAGGTTGCGGGAGTAGTAATCCCCGCCATTGCCGATCTTCGCAGCAGCCCGAGCGGATACTGGGTGGAGCGCGCCAGGGAGAAGGGTATAGACGTTATGCCACAGACGTCGCTCGCGACGACGACCGGCCGCCTGCGCGTGTCCTCGGCAACACTCGTCTCGACCGATACAGGAAAGCCTGAGCGACGAAAGGTCAACTGCGATCTGGTCCTGATGTCCGGCGGGTTTGCGCCAAGCGTGCATCTGTTCTCGCAGTCGCGCGGCCAGCTGAAGTACGACGATGGTCTGCAGGCCTACCTCCCCGACGTGTCCATGGAGCGGGAGAGGTCTGTAGGCGCTTGTCGCGGTGTCTATGATCTCGCAGCCGCGCTGAATGACGGGTTTTCAGGTGGTCTGGCCGCCGCGGCGCAGCTCGGTGCCGACGTTTCGATTGCGAAATCGTTCTTGGTGGAAGCGCGAAGCGTGGCATCAGGCGGTTTGATCGGTGCGCCGACGACCGGCCGAAAGCGGAAAGCGCGCGCATGGGTAGATTTCCAAAACGACGTCACCACGAACGACATCACTCTGGCGGTACGCGAGGGATTCAGGGGGATCGAGCACGTCAAGCGCTACACGACAATAGGAATGGCGACCGATCAAGGCAAAACCTCGAACATGAACGCGCTGCAGATTGTCGCAGGACTGCGGAGCATATCCGCTTCTCAGGCTGGCCTTACGGCCTTTCGGCCTCCATACACGCCAATGACCTTCGGCATTTTTGCCGGCCAGTCTCGCGGCGCCTTGTTTGAGCCGGAGCGAAGGGCGCCCATTCATTCCTGGGCGGAACAAACCGGTGCCGTCTTTGAAGACGTCGGCCAGTGGAAGCGTGCTCACTATTTCCCGAAACCCGGCGAAACGATGCATGATGCCGTCGCGCGCGAATGTCGAGCGACGCGGCAGTCGGTCGGCATCTTTGATGCCTCGACGCTCGGTAAAATCGAGATCGTCGGGAAGGACGCTGCCACATTCATGAACCGGATGTACACCAATGGGTGGGACAAGCTTGAGCCCGGCCGGCTTCGGTATGGCGTCATGCTGCGCGAGGATGGCTTCATTCTTGACGACGGTGTCATTGGCCGTCTCGCGCCGGATCGCTTCCATGTCACGACGACCACAGGCGGGGCGGCTCGTGTCCTGAACATGATGGAAGACTACCTGCAAACCGAATGGCCTGATCTCGAGGTCTGGCTGACCTCGACAACCGAGCAATGGGCGGTGATCGCGGTCCAAGGACCCAATGCGCGCAAGTCGCTGGCCCCGCTCGTCAAAGGAATCGATGTCTCCGCCGAAGCGATGCCTCATATGAGCGTACGCGAAGCCTGGATCTGCGGCGTCCCGACCCGGCTGTTTCGGGTCTCGTTTACGGGCGAACTCGGCTTCGAAGTCAATGTGCCGAGCGGATGCGCTTTGGCAGTATGGGAATCAATCATGGCGGAGGGGCAGAACTACGGCATCACGCCTTACGGAACCGAGACGATGCATGTTCTGCGCGCTGAGAAAGGCTACATCATCGTCGGGCAGGAGACTGATGGCACGATAACGCCTGACGACGTCGGACTAAGCTGGGCGGTCGGTAAGGCCAAGAGGGACTTCGTCGGCAAGCGCTCGCTCGCAAGGGCGGCACTGACACAAGACGATCGCAAACAGCTTGTTGGACTGTTGACCGTCGATGCCAGAACCCTCCTCGAAGAGGGCGCACAGGTGGTCGCGGATCCGAATGAGCGCATTCCCATGACCATGCTTGGTCACGTAACGTCATCTTACTGGAGCGAAACGCTCGGCAGGCCGATTGCGCTTGCGCTCATCCGTGCTGGAAGGAGCCGCGCCGGGACGCGATTGTCAGTGCCGACTCACGCTGGAGCCGTTGAGGTCGACGTCGTCCAGCCCATCTTCTACGATCCGAAAGGCGTGCGGCTCAATGCCTGATTCATATTCACTGCAATCAGACGTGCTGACTGGGCTCGCATTGAATGCGCGCACGATATCTGGCGCAATGCTCGCTGTCCTTCCCGCCGCAGTGAAGGTCGCCTTCCGCGGCCGCTCTGCGGCGGTAAGGGCCGTAAGCGATGCCTTTTGCATCAACCTGCCTCAAGAGCCATGCCGCTTTGCAAGCAAGGGAGCAAGGACCGCAGCATGGCTGGGTCCAGATGAATGGTTACTGCAGGCTGTCGACGAAATACCGGAGGCACTGTTTGCACTTCTGCACGATAGTCTGAAGGAGCACTCCCACGCACTTGTCGATGTTACCCATCGCTCATTGGACTTTTCAGTCTCGGGACCTAAGAGCGAGTATATTCTCAATCACGGCTGCCCACTGGATCTATCGCCCGCGCAGTTTCCAGTCGGCATGTGCACGCGGACCGTGATCGGCAAGGCGCCAGTCATCCTCTTGCGGCTGGACATCTCTACTTTTCATGTTGATGTCTGGCGTTCGTTTGTTCCTTATGTATGGCAATTGCTAGACGAGGCTCGAAGTGAGCTCGCGGCGCAGCATGATAACGTTTGGGTGGTCTAACTTGATTTCTGTTTTCGAGCTGTTCAAGGTGGGGATTGGCCCATCGTCGTCGCACACGGTAGGGCCGATGAAGGCTGCTGCAGCTTTCAGTGAAGCCATACTCGGCGCCGGTCTCTTGCCACGCCTTGCTGCGGTTCGCGTGGGCTTGTTTGGCTCCCTCGCATGGACTGGAAAGGGGCACGGAACTGACAAGGCCGTCATTCTCGGGCTCGCCGGCCACTCACCCGAGACGATTGATCCAGATTTCGCAGAGACCATTGTCGCATCTGTGCGCCAGGACCGGCTGTTGAATTTCGCAGGTCAGCTTTCAATCGCGTTCGACCCCGGCACCGCTATCACATTCGATCGCTTGCCCGTCCCGCTTCAACACCCAAATACGCTTACGTTCTTAGCCCTTGATTCGGAGGGTGAGATGATGCGGGAGGAGCGGTGGTGTTCCGTGGGCGGCGGGTTCGTCGTACGTGAATCTGAGCTTGGGCGCGTACCTGCAACTGTTGCAACTCCTGTTCCGTATCCGTTCCGATCGGGAAAGGACCTGCTGGACATGGGAGCAGCATCGCGCCTCTCGATTGCCGAAATGGTCTTAGCAAACGAGGCGGCTTCACGTGCGCCAACGGATATTGAGCATCAGCTCGATCGGATCGTCCAAGTGATGATGGCCTGCATTGACCGCGGTATGGTCACCCAAGGTGAGCTGCCCGGCGGCTTGGGCGTTCGTCGGCGAGCGCCCACTTTGTACCAGAAGCTTGCTTCGTCGGCGGGGGCAAACGATCGCGCGCAACACGAAATTCTGGATTGGGTTAGCCTGTATGCCATTGCCGTCAATGAGGAGAACGCGGCTGGAAGCAGGGTGGTGACCGCGCCCACGAATGGAGCCGCAGGAATCGTACCAGCGACCTTGCGATACTATCGCGATCATTGCCGCAACTCCAACGCTGCTGGTGTGCGGCAATTCTTGCTGACAGCGTCTGCCATTGGCGCTTTATTCAAGATGAACGCGTCGATCTCCGGTGCCGAGGTTGGTTGCCAGGGCGAAGTTGGTGTCGCCTGTTCTATGGCAGCGGCCGGTCTTGCCGCCGTCCTTGGCGGCAGCAATGCGCAAATCGAGAACGCCGCGGAAATCGGCATGGAGCATCATCTTGGGATGACCTGCGATCCTATAGGCGGGCTTGTTCAAGTGCCCTGTATCGAGCGCAACGCCTTCGGCGCGATCAAGGCCATCAGCGCCGCGTCGCTCGCATTGCAGGGCGACGGATCTCATGTCGTGTCCCTCGATAAGGTCATTGCAACCATGCGGGAGACCGGCCGCGACATGCAATCGAAGTACAAGGAGACCTCGCTCGGGGGGCTCGCCGCAAATCTTGCCGAATGTTAAGGAGCGAACCTATGAATCAGATGACAGTTGGCGGGTTCTTCTCTGCTGACATTGACCAGAGCGATCCCCTCATTGCTGGAGTCATCAGAGACGAACTCGGTCGACAACGTGGCGAGATTGAGCTGATTGCCTCGGAGAATATCGTTTCGAATGCTGTGCTTCAGGCCCAAGGATCGATTCTCACCAACAAGTATGCTGAAGGCTACCCCGGTCGGCGTTACTATGGCGGTTGCGAATTCGTGGATATAGCCGAGACTGTCGCTTGTGACCGCGCCAAGGAGCTATTTGGCTGCCAATTTGCAAATGTGCAGCCTAATTCGGGAAGCCAGGCCAATCAGGCCGTGTTCATGGCCCTGATGAAGCCAGGCGATACCTTCATGGGATTAGACCTCTCAGCTGGCGGCCATCTGACGCACGGCGCAAAGCCGAATATGTCAGGCAAATGGTTCAACGTCGTATCCTACGGGGTGCGGCCAGACGATCATTTAATCGACATGGAGGCACTTGAACGTACTGCGAAGGAGTGCAAGCCGAAGGTTATCATCGCGGGCGGGTCGGCCTATTCGCGCTTCTGGAATTTTGCCACTTTTCGTAGGATCGCTGATTCTGTCGGCGCTTATCTCGTGGTCGACATGGCGCATTTCGCTGGCCTCGTGGCAGGTGGCGTCCATCCGTCGCCTTTCCCATATGCACACGTCGTGACCTCGACGACACACAAAACGCTGCGTGGGCCGAGGGGAGGAATTGTTCTGACCAATGACGAGGAATTAGCCAAGAGGATCAACTCGGCGATTTTTCCAGGCTTGCAGGGGGGCCCCCTGATGCATGTCATTGCGGCAAAGGCAGTCGCGTTCGGAGAAGCGCTTTCGCCAGAATTTCGCCAGTATGCATGCAACGTCGTTGCTAACGCCGTAACGCTTTCAAGTGAGCTCCAGGCGCGAGGCTATGCGATCGTATCGCGGGGAACGGAAAATCACCTGATGTTGGTAGACCTGCGTTCCAGGGGATTAACGGGGAAAGCGGCGGAAATTGCGCTCGGGCGCGCTAGGATTACCTGCAACAAGAACGGCGTCCCGTTCGATCCGGAGAAGCCGACCGTCACCTCGGGCATTCGGCTCGGTACTGCAGCCGCAACTTCGCGCGGCTTTGGTGTGTCTGAATTCAGCACCATAGGGGGGCTCATTGCGGACGTACTCGATGCCATTTCCGCCTCCAATACTGGCGAAGCCCCCGCCATCGAGGAAAGGGTACGATCGCGCGTAGCTGAGCTGGTAGCAAGATTCCCGATCTATTGATAGGACCGGCATCGAAGCTGAGCACTTGGTCTTCATCGACGAAAGTGTGCTGCCGAGCAGCGGCAGGACTTCGACATGAACTTGGAACCGGTTGTGACCTCCGGGAAAGCTCGGGGCGAGATCGGGTTTGAGAGCGGGTCTCAAGACAGCCGCAGACAGCCGCGCTGCTGCGCTAAAGGGTTGTGCGGTGAGCGTCAGATCGAAAGTTCGGATTAAACCAAGCAGGTGAGTGTCAGCTTTGCGCAGGCCAGGCAGGCTCGTTGCCGAGCTTGCCGCCCGCGACCCGAAGGTCGACTACCACTCGGTGTGGGACTTCGTGCATGCCGAGAAGCTCAGCCTCAAAAAAACCGTGGTGGCTGGCGAACGCGATCGTCCCGACGTGGCACGGCGGCGAGCCCAGTGGCCAAAGTACCAAGGTCGCCTCGAAGCTGAGCGGCTGGTCTTCATCGACGAGACCTGGACCCGGACCGACATTGGGCCGTTGCGGGATGGGCGCCGCGCGGGCACAGACTCGCCACCGAGGTTCCTCACGGCCGCTGGAAAGCCGTGACCTGGCGGCCCTGCGCCATGACCGGATCGATGCACTATGGTTCATCGAGGGACCAATCGATGGCGTGACCGGATCTATGTCGAGAAGGTTCTCCTACCGACCCTTCGTCCCGGCGATATCGTCGTCCTGGACAATCTCGGCAGCCACAGAAGCAAAGCCGTGCGCCAGCATATCCGCCCCGCCGGAGCCAAGCTGTTCTTCCTGCCAAAATACTCACCCGACCTGAACCCAATCGAATAGGACTTTGCCAAGCTCAAACATCTGCTCCGCAAGGCAGCCGCATGAACCGTCGATGCAGTCTGCGCCGCCATCGGCGCACTCCTCGACACCTTCACGTCCGAAGAATGCGCGAACTATCTCAAAAACTCAGGGCATCGAAGATCAGTACCTGGACCGGGCGAGCCCCTTAAGGGCGCAAGCAATTTTCGTTGAGAGCCGCCTCGGCTTCGCGCACGCGACGTTTTGTTTGTTCGCCGACCCGCCAATCCGTTCGGCAAGTAATCGATCATCTGATCCTTGCAATCTGGACGGGAGTAGCCACCGCTATCAGCCCGAGGTGCCAGCCTCGCAATGACTATAAAATAGCGTCGCTGCCAGTTTCTTGCCGCCCCGCTGGCGCGCGACCGACAGATTGCAAAGTGTCCCACTCCCAGCTCAAAACTGTTCTCATGACGTGGACGCAGCTTTCCTGCCAGAAACATTACTTCTTGCAGAGTTTCTCTCCATCGACCTCACTATTGACTGTCATTCGTTGCGAGCGACAAATTAAATTCCAGGCGTAGCTTAGCATCTAGATACTTCGGGCATAAGAGGAGATGGACGATGCAACGTGCGAAAGATCATAGTGTATATGACCTGCGCTGGGTGCATAACATCCTGATTCCGCTCAACGATGGCGTCCAGCTCGCAGCGAGTCTCTGCTTACCGACCGCTCCGGGAAAGTATCCCGCTGTCGCAAGTTTCTATCCGTACCGTAAGGATGATCGCACGGGCGCATCGCATGCGCACGCGAGCAGCTACTTCACCGAGCGCGGATACGTCTCTCTGCTGGTCGACTTGCGGGGGACTGGCGGCTCCGAGGGGGTGGCCGACTTCGACTACGAGAGAGAGGGGAGAGACGCGGCGCAAGTCGTCGAATGGGCAGCGGGGCAGGATTGGTGCGACGGCTCCGTCGGAGTGTGGGGTATTTCCTACGGCGCTACCCTTTCGCTAGCCGCAGCAGCGCAACAGCCGCCACACTTGAAGGCGATTGCTCCAATGTACGGTGTATCCGGCCGCCGCAAGGACTTTGCACCGGGCGGATGCAAGATCTGTATCGGCAACGCGAGCTGGTTGGCGATGATGCTAGCGCTTGACCTTGCGCCACCGACCTTTCAGGACCATGAGGGACGATGGATGCGTGTTTGGCGCGAACGGCTCGATCGGCTCAAGCGCGATGGTGCACGGAATTTCCACAAGCGGTACGGCGACGTCGATGAAAAGCCGGTCGAGGTTACGCCGATCCCGACGGAGCGAATCAAGGTCCCGACATTCGCCATCGGCGGCTGGCGGGACTTTTATCCTCAAGCGATGGTGGACTTATATCGGGACGTGGGGGGCCGCAGGAAGCTCTTAATGGGTCCGTGGTTGCATCAATTTCCTGACCTGTCGGTGCGGGCGCCGGTCGACTTCCTGCACGAACTACAACGCTTCTTTGATCACTGGCTGAAGGGCGAGGAGAACGGCGTTCCTTCCGAACCGGAGGTCACCCTCTACGTACAGGGGGCTGAGCGCTGGAAGCACGAGAGGGAATGGCCAATCGCCCGCACGCAGATGCAGGATTGGCACCTACAACCTGGACACGCACTTGGTGTAGCACCGACGCAGAGCGGAAGCGGTGACTTATACCGCTCTGACCCAACGGTCGGTACGGCCGCGACGCTACCTGACATGATTCAGATGGGCGTCGGGTATCCGTTGGAGCAGGCGTACGACGACTTGCGTTCGCTCACTTACACTAGCGCCCCGCTCGATCAGGGGATCGAGATCACCGGCTCGCCCGAGGCGATCCTGCACGTCGCGCTAGAGGACGGTGAAGAACTCCAACTGGTAGCCAAGCTCAACGCGGTCGCGCCGGACGGTCGCTCCACGTTGATCACGACTGGATGGTTATCCGCCGCCAACCGCGAGTCGTTAGAGCGCGCTCAGCCAGTTGAGCGCGGCGCAATGGCTGAATACCGCCTTGAACTCTGGGCAACGTCGTACTTCGTTGCCGCAGGCCATCGGTTGCGACTCGCGATCGCGTGCTCGGACTTCCCATTCATCTGGCCGCTTCGCACCAATCCCACCCTGAGAGTGCAGCTCCGCGGCTCACTCGTGCGGCTGCCAGTCGTGTCAGAAACTGCCAAGCCGATAGACGGGCTCGCATTGCCGATCCCCGATCCGACCGTCCGCCGCAGGCCATGGCACGCACCCGGTGAGCCGCCGATTTGGAAGATCGAGCGGGACGCGGTTACGGGTGCAGTCTCCGTGGAGATCGGCTCGACCAGCGAGCTTCGCACTGCGACCGGAACCACCTTCCGCTTCCAGCAGTTCGTGCGTGCGAATACCTCCGCAGCACGGCCAGATGCCGCCGCCGCGCACTGTGAGGCGCGCCTCGATATTCGCCTACCTGCAGGTGAACGTATTGAAGTGAGAACTCGTAGTCGATTCACACGCGAGACTACTGTCATGAATGGCGAGGTCATGTTGGACGGCTGCCCCATGTTCAAAGGTGAATGGCACTAGCACTTCTTTGGCAGATTGTTGATTTTGTCCCGTTTTATAGGATTCCCGAATCAATTTTTCAATGATTCATGGGTGGTCGGCTCTTGGAGGGCTGACCATCCCGGGATGGGAAGACGAACTCGAACGCTGGCTGAGGCCGTTCTTGGACCGGCTGGGTCATAAGACCCGACAGCGGATGTGTCCTCTGTATGTTGCGGGACTGATCGGTCCTGGCGATCGCAAGAGCATTCAGCCGATGGCGGAACGCCTTGCCACGAGCAACTACGACCAGTTGCACCGTTTCATTGCGGACGGTGTCTGGGACGCGACGCCGCTGGAGACAGAGCTGCTCAACCAGGCGGACCGACTTGTCGGCGGCAGCGATGCGGTTATAGCGCGACAATCTGGATGGGAAGCGCGCGACAATCAGGATGGCGAGTCGGTGTCGCGGCGAGGTGATGATTGCCGCGATGATTGTCGCGCGCAAGAGTTTTGTTCGCTCTGATTGTCGCGGAGCGTCAATCAGCGAGTGTTTTTGGTGTCGCGTGCGAGGATGGTCGCCCTGGACCACGCTTCCGCTCGAGCGCGGTGCGCCTGCGATAGCTTTCGACGTTCATCTCGACGATGGTGGCGTGGTGAACGAGGCGATCGATGGCGGCGAGCGTCATAGCAGGATCCGGGAAGACCCTGTTCCACTCTCCAAAGGGCTGATTGGCGGTGATCAGCATGGAACGCCGCTCGTAGCGAGCGCTGATGAGCTCGAACAGCACGCTGGTCTCGGCCTGGTCCTTGGTGACGTAGGCAAGATCATCGCAGATCAGGAGGTCGAAGCGATCGAGGCGGTTAATGGCGGCCTCGAGATTGAGCTCGCGCCGCGCCACCTGGAGCTTCTGGACGAGATCGGTGGTGCGGGTGAAGAGGACGCGCCATCCGTTCTCGATAAGGGCCAGGCCGATGGCTGCCGCCAAGTGACTCTTGCCGCCGCCGGGCGGGCCGAACAGCAGCAGATTGGCGCCCTTGCCGAGCCAACCATCGCCGGCGGCGAGCGCGGTCACCTGCGCCTTGGAGATCATCGGCACAGCCTCGAAGTCGAAGTTGTCGAAGGTCTTTCCGGCGGGCAGCCGCGCCTCGACGAGATGGCGCTCGACGCGGCGGCGGCCGCGTTCGGCGATCTCGTGCTCGGCAATGGCGGCGAGGAAGCGCGCCGCCGGCCAGCCTTCCTTGTCGGACTGCTCGGCAAATTGCGGCCACAGCACCTTGATGGCTGGCAGCCGCAACTCGTTGAGCAATAGATTGAGGCGCGCGGTGTCAATGGTGTTGGCCGTGCTCATGCGGCACCTCCGATCTCGCCGGCACCGATGAGGCACTCATAGGTGGCGAGCGGTGCGAGCTGCACCACGACGTGCGGCACGCAGGCCGGATCGGGAGAGAAGTAAGCGCGCAGCCGGTTGAGGTCGGGCAGTCGGCCGGCATCAAGCTCGGTCGCGAGCTGATCGGCGAGTTCGGCCTCGCAGCCGCGCTCATGGGCCAGTGCGAGCAGATCGACCATGATCCGGCAGGCTTTCCTGTCCGGCAGCCGTTCGCGCAAGCAATCGAAGGTTCGGCGATAGGCATCGCGCGGGAACAGCCGATCACGGTAGACGAGATTGAGCAGCGCCATTGGCTTGCGCCGCAAGGAATGGATCACGTGCCGATAATCGACGACCTGGTCGTGCTTGCCGTTGGGATGCGGCCGCCCATGCGCGTTTCGCGGGATCGTGAGCACGGATTTCAGCGCATCGTGAGCAACGATTTCAGAGGATCGTGAGCAGCGATTTCAGGCGATCGTGAGCAACGTTTGGCGGTGCCGGACGCTTCGACCGACAACTCAACCGGGCTACGGATTTCTCATTCAACCAATGAGGAAGCCTGATGCCTACCGAGAGATTGTCGATGCGCCGGATCCGAGAAGTTCTACGTTTGAGGCACCAGGGCCTGACCGAGCGCGTCATCGCGCGGACGTTGGGAGTGAGCAATGGGGTCGTACACGGTTATGTGCGTCGCGCCCGCCTTGCGGGGCTGACCTGGCCGCTGCCGGAGGGCCTGGACGACGAGAACCTTGAACTGCTGCTGTTTCCGGCGCCGACGGCAGCCTCGCAAAGCGACCGGCGCCCGACACCGGATTGGGCTTATGTCGAGAAGGAGCTGCGCCGCCGCAGCGTGACGCGCCTGCTGTTGTGGGAAGAGTATCGCGCCGCCAATCCGGACGGCTTTGGCTATACCTGGTTTTGCACGACGTTCGAGGCCTGGAAGCAGCGGGCCCGGCCAAGCATGCGTCAGACCCACGCCGGTGGGGAGAAGGTATTCGTCGATTTCGCCGGCGACACCATCGATATCTTCGATCCCATCACCGGCGAAGTGCGCGCCATGAAGCTGTTCGTCGCGGCGATGGGGGCCTCGAACTATACCTACGCCGAGGCCTCCCCAAGCGAGAGCCTGTCCGACTGGATCGGCGTGCATGCCAGCCTGTTCAGGTACCTCGGCGGCGTGCCGAAGTTCGTGGTCTGCGATAATCTCAAGGCCGCCGTGGACGCGCAGACGCCGCAGCAAATTCGGATCAGGGAATAGATCTTCGGCCCGCGTTGACGCTGTTGCTGCTCGTGGACGCGCCGCGCCAGCGGCAACAGCTTTGCGAACGCTGCTTCGAGCCCGCTGTCACCGTCGATCTTGCGGCCGATGTCACGGATCACGCGGCCGAGATAGGTGCGCAACTTCCTCAGTAACCGATTGGCGCGCTTGAACTGCTTGGCGTGGGCATAGCGCTGATGCTGGACCAGGGCGAGCTTGCCCACGCGCGCATAGGACTGGCGCAAATCCACCGCGTGGCGCTGCGCCAACCCTACCAGCTTCTCGCGCGCCCGGTTCAAAAGCTTCGCATCGGTGGGAAACGTCACGTTCTTGGGCTGAACCGTGGTGTCGACGATCACCCGTGACAGTTCGGATGGCTTGATCGCCTTGGTCCTGGTGGCAACCAACAGGCTCTCCTGGATCAGCGCAGCCAGCCGCTCCTCGCCCATGCGGTGGCGCCAGCGCGTCAGCGACGAGCGATCGAACACCAGCCGGTGCTGGAAGAACTCCTCGCCGCAGAAGTGTTGGTAATAGGGGTTCTCGACCCAACGCTCGCACAGCACCTCGTCGGATAGGTAGTAGGTGTGCTTGAGGATCGCCAGCCCCGCCATCAAGCGCGTCGGCAGCGGCGGCCGCCCGGGATCATCGGTGTAGACCTCGCCGAACCGCTCCTCCAGGAAGCTCCAATCCACCGTCCGCCCCAGCGCCACCAGCGGATGCTTCATGTCGATGATCTGATCGAGCCGGGACCGGAAAAGATCCTGCTCTCCCCTCTCGTTCCGCTCCCGTGGCCGCATCGCATCCCCTCGCCAAAGCAGTCAAAAGGCGAGTGAATCACAAATTAGGTGTGCAAGGAATCCCGATCCAAAAGCCCGCTTTCCAGCAAAGCCAGCGACGGCAAAATGCGGTTTCTGGATTCCAAATCAACAGCTTGGGATTTCTTCACGGACGACTATACAGTTTGGTCCGAAGGAAGATCTCACCACCTATCCTCGAGACTTCCCTCGCGATGAAAAACTTTGCCGGGAGGCAGGAGTCGACGTCCTCTTTGCTCCGGAGGTGCGGGACGTCTACCCGCCTCAGTTTGATGCCTTTGTTGAACCCGGTGCACTCGCACAGCCTCTCTGCGGATCATTCCGGCCCGGCCATTTCCGCGGCGTTGCGACCGTTGTCTGCAAGCTGTTCAACATGGTTCAGCCGGATGTCTGGATGTCTCGTTTTTCGGGCAGAAAGATCTGCAGCAATGTGCAGTCGTCCGCCGCATGACCTTTGATCTCAATCTGCCGATCGAATCGTCGCCAGACCAACAGTCCGCGAGCCGGATGGCCTCGCATGAGCAGCCGAAATCGCTATCTCAGCGCGCCGGAGCGCAATCGTGCATTGGCGATCAGCCGAGGCCTGCTCGCGGCAGAAACCGAGTTTCGCGAAGGAGAGCGCGATGCCGGCCGGATGCTATCGATTGTCCGGCGAATCCTGGAGGCGCTAGGTAAGTTGCAATACCTCTAAATCGTCGATGCTGAAACGCTAAAGCCGGCCACGAACCCGTTATCGCGTCCGGCGGCCATTTGTGCAGGAGGCTATGTTGGCTCGACCCGGCTTATCGACAACGTCCTGCTCGATCCGGGCGCCGCTAGGAGATAGGAAGCTCCCAGTCGGTGGGTCTCTCACCCTGGAAAAGCAAGCAGGTGCAGAGAGGCGAGATCGGAGAAGAACCGAGCCATCGTTGCGCCGCCCCCGACGAGCTTAGTGCCAGCAGGCCTGCAGCCGTCCTCATTGAGATGGCGGATCCGGTCGCTCAGATTTCTGTATCTTGAGGGCACGGCGCTTCATCGTCGCGGTCAATTTTTCGTCTTTCCACCAAGTACCTTGCCGGGGAGGCTGCCACCTGGTCTCTCGTTTTGCTTGCTCTGCTTCATCGACATCTCCTAGATGCATTCAGCATAATACGAGGACTTGGACACGGTCATTGACATGGCCACTCACAGACCGGGGCCTAATGACGTCGGAGCCAACGCCGTGACCGACACCGCTCGCCAGCTCGGCGTGACGAAACTTACACAGGCGGGCCCATTGGCGCGCTTAGCAGCAGAAATAACGCTCTGTTCGCTTCGTATCTGGCGGCGGCTCGACTGCTTCGTGAGTCTGCTATAACCGGCGTGCCCTCGCTCGTGCAGATGGACCATCACCAGCTTCGCCCAAGACGCTTAAAGGCAATCTCAAAGAATGAAAAACGATCGAACATAAACAGATGGCCCGTTTGTAGTGGAACGTCCGCTACAGCTGCGCCCGGAGATCGGTTCGCGTTGTGGCGGAAAATTGACAGTCTGCTGAGTAGCGATAGATTGCACAGCCATGGCGGTGAAAATCGACAAAAAGAACCCTCCGGCGCCGAATTCCATCACGGATG
Source organism: Bradyrhizobium sp. CW1 (assembly GCF_023100665.1). Classification (NCBI taxonomy): domain Bacteria; kingdom Pseudomonadati; phylum Pseudomonadota; class Alphaproteobacteria; order Hyphomicrobiales; family Nitrobacteraceae; genus Bradyrhizobium; species Bradyrhizobium sp. CW1. Next base: position 6,722,496 of record NZ_CP064684.1, on the reverse strand, counting down.
GCGCTTCCTCCAGACTGGCGTGGCCGAGCAAGAGCCAGCACAACTATGCTCTTAAGGAGGGCACGGCAGCAATGTCTTAGGCAACCAAGGCGGATTCAAATGGTCGTCGCAATACCAGAGGAGGTTGCGATGAACGTTGTAAGGCGTCGATCGGCGCGCGGGAAGAGCCCCATTGCCATCGCCAGGACGGCCGTCCGTTGCGGGACGCAATGAACAGAATAGATTTTGGCGGGCGATTGCCGCGGGGTTGAGCAGCGAAGATGCTGCGCTCGAAGCTGGATTGTCACAACCTCTCGGAAGCAGATTGTTCCGAAAGGCGGGCGGCATGCCACCAGCGATGTTCCGATCTTCGGCAAAAGGCGCTCTCCGGGCGGTACCTCTCGTTGATTGAGCGCGAGGAGATCGCACTTCTCAAGGTGCAGGGCCATTCCATACAGGAGATTGGACGTCGCCTGGGGCGGGCTGCTTCGACAGTCTCCCGTGAACTGCGGCGCAACGCGGCCACCCGCGGCGGCGGGTTGGAGTATCGGGCAACAACTGCCCAATGGCATTCGGATCGATCCGCCCGCCGACCCAAGCCGACCAAGCTTGCGCTCAATGCGACCTTGCGCACTTATGTGGAGGAGAGACTTGCTGGCGGCGTCGTAGCCCCGACCGGCGCTCCCGTTCCTGGTCCCGCCGTTCCGTGGAAGGGGCGCCGGCATGGCCCACGCAAGGATCGGCGATGGGCCAAAGCCTGGAGCCCTGAGCAGATTGCCCGACGCTTGCCGATCGACTTCCCGGACGACAAGACGATGCGCATCAGCCACGAAGCTATCTATCAAGCTCTCTTCGTTCAGGGCCGTGGGGCGCTGCACCGCGAGCTGACGGCCTGCTTGCGAACAGGGCGTGTATTACGGATGCCCAGAGCGCGCGTACGCAGGCGAGGCAAGGGCTTGTCACCCCCGAGATCATGATCAGTGAGCGCCCTGCTGAAGCTGCCGATCGAGCAGTGCCGGGAGGGAGACCTCATCCTCGGTCTTGGCAGCTCGGCAATCGGCACGCTGGTCGAGCGCACGACGCGCTTCACGATGCTATTGCACCTTCCCCGGTTGGCGGGGCATGGCGAAGCTCCGCGCGTGAAGAACGGACCTGCGCTCGCGGGACACGGGGCCGAAGCCGTGCGCGACGCGATCACGCGCACCGTCATCACCTTACCCGAAGAACTGCGTCGCTCGCTGACTTGGGATCAGGGAGCCGAAATGGCTCAGCACGATCGTCTCAAGATCGATGCGGGTATCCAGGTCTACTTCTGCGACCCGCAAAGCGCTTGGCAGCGCGGCACTAACGAGAACACCAACGGGTTGCTGCGGCAGTACTTCCCGAAAGGCACAGACCTGAGCATCCACAGCGCCGAGGAGATATCCGCTGTGGCAGCGGCCCTCAATGCTCGACCGAGAAAGACACTAGGCTGAAAAACGCCGGCGGAGGCGCTTGACGAATTGCTGCTATGAGTGAAAATAACTGGTGTTGCGACGACCATTTGAATCCGCCCAGCCCTGGCGCAAAGACATGTGGTGCATTCCAAGGTCGACGGCGAATACGTCCCCCGCATGGAGGATGTGCTCGAGCTCTATACCGAGGCGACCGAGCCCAGATGGCCAGTGGTGTGCTTCGACGAAAGCCCGGTGCAACTATGGGCGAGGCGCGTCTGCCCATTCCGGCCAAGCCCGGCAGGCTCGAACGTTACGATTACGAGTATCGTCGCAATGGCACCGTCAATCTCTTCGTTCTTCTCGACGTGCATCGTCCCTGGCGCAAGGTCAAGGTCACCGAGCGGGCAGCGGCGAGAGACTACGCCCATTGCATGCGTGATCTCGTCGACATCGATTATCCCGACGCCGAGATCATCCGGGCCGTTCAGGAGAATTTGTCGACCCACTCCGCCGGCGCGCCGTGGCAGCCGTTCCCACGCGCAGAAGCCAGGCGAATTTGCGGCGGCTCGAGTTCCACTACACCCCCAAGCACGCAAGTTGGCTCAACATGGTCGACATCGAAATCGGCGTTCTGCGAGGCCAGCGCCTGGATCGCAGGCTCAACGACCCCAAGCGACTGCGCCGCGAAATCACCGCCTGGGAACGGGAACGAAATGCCGCCCGCCCACCCATCAAATGGATATTCACAAGAGACAAGGCTGGCACCAAAATGGGTCGCGCCTATCCCGCCACTTTCAAAGAGTCATAATCACTGTGCAGAGCCAGTAGCGGGCGTATCGGTTCGCTTTAGGTCACTGGCGGCGATCGCTCCTTCGCGGACGGATATTGGCCGTTCAAAGACGACTTCACCGACCGCCAAATCGATTATCTGAGGTCCAACAGCGGACCCAACATCAGCTACCACGTCGGCACAGGTCTCATAAGGATCTGCAAAAAACGACATCCGTTGCGCCACATGAACGTTCTCTTGCCGCGCCAAGCGTATCGAGCATGAGCAGTGCGTCCTTTGGCGCACCGCAGCCAATGACCGGTCGATCTCAGTGCAATCCGCGAAACGCGCTAGGTAATCCTTGCCGGCGCCTGCTTGTTGGTTTTGACGCGGGTTACGCTGCACCGACCGTCGACGCTGATGGGCAGATCGCCATTGATCGTGGCGCGACGAACGATTCGACGCACGTCGCCGTAATCGTTGACGGCATAATGTTGCGTGGCGCGATTGTCCCAGATTGCGACATCGCTCTCCTTCCAGTTCCAGCGCACGGTGTTTTCGGGCGCGGTGACGTGAGACTGCAAGAGATCCAACAGCTTTTGGCCGTCATATTTTGGGATTCCAACAAAACGCTGCACGTAATAACCCAGCACCAGCGCCCGCTCGCCGGTCTCGGGGTGAACTCGCACCGTGGGGTGCTCGGTCTCATAGATTGTGCTAGTGAAGACCTCGTCATAATATTTTTTATCGACATCGCTGGTGCCAGGCCTAACCCCGTAGTCATTGGTGTGAACGGCCCAGAGCTCGTCGGCAAGCCGTTGCAGCGGCTGCGGTAGGGCAAGATAGGCTGCAGCCGTATTTGACCAGACGGTATCGCCTCCGAATGGCGGGATTACGACGCCTCGCAGCACCGTAATCTTGGGATAGGCCCCCATGAAAGTCCCATCGCTGTGCCATAAGTCGACCCGAAACCGCGCAGAATCAAGCTCTAGGATCGATGCCGTTCCCTTGCTAGCACCGAGCGTTGGGTGCGGCACGAGCTTTCCAAAACGAAGGGCAAAACGCTCCTGCTCTGCGTCATCGAGATGGCCCTGATCGCGGAAGAAGATAACCTTATGCTTGAGCAGTAGGTCATTGATCGCGGCAATCGTTTGGTCAGGCAAATCGCCTGACAGCTTGATGTTCCTAATTTCAGCGCCGATGCGAGCTGCGCGTTTTACGACGTCGGCGCGCGGTACAATTTTATCGATCCAAGCCGTTTCACTCATCGCGGTATGCTCCAGGTTACTTCTTTGCGAGACAAATCTGTTCTAATCAGCCGCGGCACAACTGCCTGAACGCCAGTTTCGGGCGCTTACAGCGTGTCATCACCGTTGTTAGACTCTCGTGCGGCTCGGCTGCGGGCATTTGCAGTTGATCCACGTGTCGAACAACCAGATCGAAAGTCGATGGCCCCCGCGTGTGCGGTAGGCGAGGTCTTCGGTTTTGCTGAACCGGCCGAACCGCGACTCGTGCCCCCGTGGTAGGATCACAGGCGATAGTATCTCTTGGCTCATGATGCCGCTTCGCTCAGCTGGCTCGGGATGGTGGAATCAGTCGGTCCAACAAAGGTTTCACGCTTGGGCGGAGGGGCGGGTGAGGGATGACGCATTCAGGTTCGAGCCTCCTACAGGACGACCTCAGCAAGCATCGTGCCATTCGCCACAGCCAAAACTCAACCCATCAAAATTACGAGGGAACGTCTCATCTTCGTACAGTCTGCACACGCGCGTGTGTTTCAACACAATTTTGTCTCGTCGTGGATAGGACGAGCGCGGTTAGCCCGGTGGGCCCCCCGCACATGAGCAGCACCCGTGATCAAAGCAAAGGCAGAGCGAGGCGGTGGCCATCAGCGCGTTGGCGGGCCGAAGACATAGCGGAATGGGTGCCGTATGTCCTCGTCGCGGATCGCAGGAGGGCGCCTTTGTCCAACCCAGGCAGCTACTTCACTCAGGCCAACGCTGCAATCGCGCTCGCGCGTCGGTGGGGCGTGCCGGACGACGTGCAGTTTGAGACGTACATGTTCCGAACTCGACACAGTTCCGCCGGGGCGGGCGGCAATCCCTGTTTCGAAGGAACCTTTTTTTAGGCAGCAAGGCTATGCTGAGGGCCCGTTCTGATCACGTCGCTGTCAAGTCTCGGTCGAGAGATCAATCAACGTTCTCGGCGACTTGTGGTTTAGATTAGATCGAGAAGATGGACGAAGGCAGCTAAGACAGTTGTGCCAATTGAACCTTAGCCCGCACCTCACGGCGCCGTCGGCATCGAACCGACGGTGATTGCAGGAGGGCATGTTGGGGCCAGTGACCGCTTCGCAGATCGCTGCGCCTCAGCGGGCTTCATACATAAGCGCATGCGGACAAAATGACAAAATGGGGGCGACGCACACCTAATGCATGGGGCTCGACGTCTGTGAACCCGTAACGGATCATGGCCGAGCCGCGCGTCCAGATAGCCGACGAACCGTTGATGTCCAACGTGGGAAGGCGCGACGGCAAGCATCGTCTGATCGATCGCATGTTTTTCGCGCGCGAGCACGACCTTGGTGTAGCGGTGACGCGCTCATTGTCCAGCAGCTCGCGTCACAACTGACTTTGTCGGGTGATTTAGCATATAGAGCCCACAATTACGCGATCGGGCACTGAGCGGCACGAGCCAACTTCGCCTGCGGTTAATGCGGGACCGTCCTCCGACTCATAGTCGAAGCTATGCTGATGCCGAAATCGCCCTAGCTGCGTTGACGCACGGCGGGATGCGAATGAGGGCCAGTTCGTTTGCGAAGGACTATGATGGGTTCAAGGAATGCGACGATGCCGACAGAGTGTGGCGCAGAATGGTTTGATTTTGGATCCGTGCAAGGCCGGGCTGTGGAACGGCCTTTGATGGCGACGTGGTGATCGAATGCTGGAATGTTGTTTGTAGGCACCACCGATCGGCAATCTGGTGGGCGCTTTGACGATTGGGCTAGCGATCATCGCCGCCCGGATGTGATCCAGCATACGGTCGGGGAGTTGGTCGGACGACAGCGGGTCTTCGCATTGCCCTTGGGCCGAAGATCTAAATGATCGCCACGAGCTGAGGCACGGCCCGCTGATGGCGGTGCTGGCAAAGCTTGAATACTGGTGCGAGGACTACATACCAAGTGGCCGCCAAGTAGACCTGCACCGGCTGGAGCTGAGCCAAAGCGAACATTCACGCCAACAGATTTCGGCAATTGCGCCTGAGGTATGTGCCATGGCGCTGCGCCACTGAGAGCGCTTCAGTAGGGTTGCGCTTGGTACCGCATTGCTCGCCATTGCGTTGGCACATTTAATTCGCTTGATGGCCGTCTTAATGGGATCTCGGTTTGGGCGACGTCGTCCTAACCTGCTCTGCCATTTGCAGGAGATGCGACAGTGTAAAACGGCGTATGCGACGCAAATAGTCCTTTTGATTTGTCTCCATCAAATACCTGTATCCGGCAATATGATTTGGTTTTCGACAGCATCGGCACATGAAGCTCTCCGCGAGAGAGTACTCCGAGCAATTGTAATCAATCGTTATTTCGTTAGTCTCGCTACCAATCTCCGAGATTGCGTTCAGAACAATAGTCTCGGATTCGACTCGGACATAGGCGCTCGGGCGACAACTATGATTTACGAAGTCGATAAAATCACTACAAAGGTGCCGATGACGGTCGATCTGTATGGTTCTCTTGTTGGCCGTCCCTAGAATAGCCCCACCTAGTCTGCCTGCGACAGCGCCGCTCGATATTGCTTTCCTCGAAAACAGACCAAATCCGTTAATCTCGGAACGGCCAATGAAAAGGCACTCGCTTGTCTGATAACCGTAGTCATCCGAAGTCATATCGAAAGTCTCCCGCCTCCTGACAGGCGATCGTTGCGCCGTCCCAGCGTTTCGCCGCCGCACCGTCGCATCATAGCCTGCAACGATGAGCCAATCTAAATCGCGATGCTCCTGTCCTGGCAAGCTATCATCTCTGATAGTCAATGTTTCAGATAGCGCACATGTGCTGGGACAATTAAGCCCTCAAGAATGCTTACGGTGGCTCGAATCGGTCCCGGTCTTCCTGTTCGCCAACGTCTGTTTCACGCACGATTGACAGCGCTTGTGCTATGATCGAGCCGGTGCCGCGGTTCAGTTCTTCACGGCATCAGCGCTCAAGTTCTGAGCTTGACGATCATTTCGACGGATATTACAGAGCGATTTTGCGAGCTATGAAGCGTGTTTGAACTTAAGATTAGGCAGCAGCTGGCGGTTTGCTGGCGCGTCCGATACCTCATTCGTTGCCGCTAGCGATCCGGTAGCGCTCGATATGTTTTGACAATTCAGTCCGTAAGATTGGTAGTCAAGCAAATGGAGGCTTGTGAGTGCAAGTCGCATTCGGTCAGATTTACAGTCTTGCGCACCTCGTGTAACGCGGGATTCGAAGTTCTAGACAGGGACCATGTGCGTTGCGGGAGCCTCGCGAGGTGGAGCTCGCGAGGACCGAGTGGGTTTATTAAACACGAGACGGCATGGGTATCGCTGATATACGAGACAATGCCGTCTGCCGCGGCCGAAGGCCCGGTCACGCATGCAAGGTAATCATCGGAACATGAGAGGCCGCACCGGAGCCGCTGGTTTGGTCACAGGGGGACAGTGGCGAGGCGTTACCAGAATTTCTGCCCCACCTGAGGTCGGGATTCGGACTGGCTCCTAAGACCTGTGAAGCCGCCGTGACAAGCTGGCTTAGGTATCGTGCGACGCTCTCCCCCAGTCCTCCAGTTGGGCTGGCTGCCGCTCCACCGTAAGCGCCGAGGCTGGCTTGATGTTTTGCGGAATCGGCACGGCATGAGATCTTCGATGGGGCTTTGGGAATGGCCGTCGATGATCGTCTCAAGTGTTTCGGCGATGTAGGCGGCCGGGTTGACGTCGTTGAGCTTGCAGACGACGCCGATCGAGGCGAACAGGGCCCAGTTTTCCGGGCCGACTTCATGACCGGCGAAGAGCGCATTTTTTCTGGTCAGGCAGACTGGCCGGATGGCGTTCTCGACCGGGTTCGTGTCAAGCTCGAGGCGCCCGTCTTCGAGGAAGCGGGTCAGCCCTTGCCAGTGATTGAATGTCAATCGGCGTTCGACTGGGACCCCCTATCGGCATCCAATCGGGGCTCTGACGCATATTCGATGATCGTGATTGTTTTTATGGCGCGCCAATCAGCCTAGCCTGAAGGAGATCGAGCTTAGCGCGCCCGTACATTTGCCGTTTGACCAGCTTGAGCTTGGTGATCTGAGCTTCCACTTGGCCATTGGACCATGGTTGCGTGATAGCGGCGTGCACCGCGCCCTTATCGTTGGCAATGCCATTCGCGAACGAGGCAATGAGGCTCCGCTTGGATTCTTCAATCCAAGGTTCGAGCTCGATCTCGGCCTTCCTTCGGATCATCGCGTGGAAGCGGCCAACGAGAGCTTGGGCATCGGCCAGCATAGGAACGTTTTGTTCGATGACCGCAAGCGTGACGGTCTCCGCCCTGGTCAGGTGGTCGCGCTTCGTCGTCATCAGCTGCGCTATCGTCCTGGCGGCGGGGACCTTCTGCAATTGTTGATGGCTGATAGTCTCGGCACGCCGCCGTCGCGTCGTCCATTCCGCCACCACGCGCAGCGATCCCTTGAAGCCTTGTCCCTTCAAGCGGCGCCAGAGCTCGGCACCGTTGCGACAGCCGCCTGACCACTGCGCGTCCAGGAACGGCAGATGCCCCTCCAGGGTGCTTTGACGGGTGCGGAACATATCCGTACCGCCGCCGCGGCTAATTTGGCGAACCAGATTGCGACTATGTCCTGTGCGGCGGACGATCTCCTTGAGCGACACACCGTCGCTGGCGAGAGCCGTAATTACGGCATGGCTGTCCTGGCGCCGCAGATAGCCCTGATAGCGCAGCTTTTCCGCACAGGTCAGCAATTCCGGGGCGATCGTCGTCGCTCCGATTGCGGTTCGGATTCTGTTCATGGAGCGGCGCACCGCATCAAGGAAGGCCGCGCTCGCATTTTCCATCAGATGCCAGCGGTCGGCGACTTGGATGGCGTTCGGCAGCGCCTTGGCTGCTGCCTCGCCGTATCCACCACCGCGATCTCGCGACACAATGTTGATCGCTGGGTGCTTCGATAGCCACGCCCGAACGGTCGCAGTTTCCCGGTCGGGCAGCAGGGTAACGATCCGCCGGCGCTCCAAATCGCACACGATCGTCCCGTATCGATGGTTTCTCCGGAACGCCCAGTCATCGATGCCCACAACAAGCAATGGATCTGTCGGCATCGCCGCCCGCCGGCGGACCACCCGTAGCAAGGTATCGTTGCTAACGGGCAGCATGAGCCGCTTGGCGAAGCTTGCCGCCGGCCGGCCGCCCAGCGCCAACCCCAAGTGATGGACGATGTATTCCAGCCGTGCCGTCCGGCGCCGTCGAAGCGGAACGATGTCTTCTCCAAACCGCTCTGAGAAGATCCGCCGGTGGCAATGCGGCACCTCACATGTGAAGCGCCGCGTGAGCAATCGGAGGCGCACCTTTCTGCCCGCTGATGGCAAATCGGCCACGTGCCGGATGTAACGGCTATGGACTCGGCGCGATGCTGTCGCGCACAAAGGGCATTGGGCCTCCGCAGCCTCTGACCGAACAGCCAGAATAATTGAATCCTCTGAATCACTTACGCCATCAAACACCAAACCACTCGGTACTAGCGATGAAATTCGAAAGCCTGTCCGCATGGCGCCGATTCTCCGTTAAAGAACCACAGTCGCCGGCGAACTTCATCAGAAATGAGGGTGTGGAACGGCCCTTCGAACCGGCATCAAAAGTGCCTAACGTGGTCGCGTAGAGAGGCGCCACAAAGGAAGGACCGTTCCATGGAGAAGATTATCACGGTGGGTTTGGATTTGGCCAAGTCGATCTTTCAAGTTCACGGCATCGCCGAAAACGGGAAAGTCTTGGTTCGTCGCACATTGCGGCGATCGCAGGTTCTGCCCTTCTTTCGGAGCCTTCCAGCTTGCTTGGTAGGTATGGAGGCCTGTGCGAGTGCCCATCACTGGGCACGCGAGATCGCGGCGCTGGGCCACGCTGTCCGCATGATGCCGCCAGCCTACGTGAAGCCTTACGTCAAACGAAACAAGACCGACGTGGCGGATGCTGAAGCCATTTGTGAGGCGGTCACCCGCCCGACAATGCGGTTCGTACCGGTGAAGACTGCCGAACAACAAGCGGCCAACATGATTTTGCGAACGCGAGAGCTGCTGATGAGGCAGCGCAGCCAGACTGCAAATGCCCTGCGTGCTCATATGGCCGAATTGGGCATTATCGCCGGCACAGGCATGGCAAGCATCGCAAAACTCCTGGTGCTTCTCCGGGACGAAAAAGACAATAGGATCCCCGGCGCCGCCCGCTTTGCCCTGATCCTATTCGCTGAACAGATTGAGCTGCTTACAACCCGCATAGAGAAGCTCGACAGCGAGATTTTGGTTGCCGTCAGACAGGACCCCGATGCCAGGCGTCTGATGAGCATTCCGGGTGTCGGTCCTCTCCATCGCCGCTACCGTTCGGACATCGGTTTTGGACGCTCGCAATTTTGCGACTGCACGAGATTTTGCGGCTTGGACGGGGCTCACACCGAGGGCACAGTCGAGCGGCGGAAAAGAAAAGCTCGGCGCGATATCAAGGCGTGGAAATCGGCACCTACGGACGCTCTTGATCGTTGGTGCGACCTCAATCATCAAGCTGGCTAAACGAGGGTTGAAAGTCCCGCTCTGGGTTCGGACCATGCTGCAACGCCGGCCGGTCAAGGTCGTATCAGTGGCGTTAGCCAACAAGATTGCGCGCACCATCTGGGCGTTGCTAGTCAAGGGCGGCATCTATCAGGCACCGGCCGCAATGCTGAAGTCTTAATCTTAAGAGCTCATCGGCGGAAAAGGAAAGCCGCCGAGGAGGCAGGGTGCAATCTGGATGAACACTGAATGACGACATTCCCGGTAGCAAGGACCGCCCGACCCACTGCGCTTCGAGCGCGCAAAATTGATTGGGCGATTGCTTCCGCGGACATCATCGTGGCCAGCGGCCAGGTGCCGCGTTCACAGGCCGAACATATGACCGCACCGCCATTCCTTGTTCAATCAGAGAAAGACCTGGTAGCCCGGGCCGTTCCACATATGAGTCAGAGCCCCGATTGGATGCCGATCACCCCGAAAACGGGTCCTTATTCCATGCCGAAACACACACCGGATCCGTGAGCGACTTCAGTTCGCGCCGCCTTAGTCGCTTAATGTCGCGGGAGCAAGTCGCTGGACCACCATGGGAGACTCCAATGCCCTTTTGTCTCCACTCCTCGCATTCGCCGCGAAAAGACGGGAACTCGTGACCCTGGACCCTACTTGAGTGCGCGAACGTCTGCACCAGTATTCCTCACCAGAATAGATAGTGTTTCGACCTTTGCTGTTTATGTATGTTCGCGGCGTAGCCGATGATGCAGCTCATCCCAAGAGCGTTCAAGCTCAATGCGAGCTAAGTTCGTTTCGAGATCGCGAGCGTGCCAGCCGCCTTGTCAGAGGGGGTGGGAGATCGCCGGCCGCTGTCTCTTGCCGAAGCAGCGGAGGAATTTGCCAATGTGGAAGGGGGCTTCCGCTGGCGCTCTTGTTCTTTGTAACCAAACCTGAGGTTCTAACAATGCCCGCTATAGATTCTGCATCAAACCAACTGCGCGGCCGGGTAGAAAACGTCTTATGCAGGGCCAAGGCGCTAGAGACCGCATATGAATCCACAACGGTCGGGCAGCTTGTTTCGATGCGGGCGCGAACGCACAGCTCCACAATCGCGGTCGACATCTTTGAGCGCGGCGAGCGCGCCACCTATTCCGAGATGGATCGCAGGTCGAACCGCTATGCACATGCGTTGCGCACATTCGGAGTGCGCAAGGGCGATCGCGTCGGGGTGATGCTGCCCAACCGCATAGAAATGCCGACATTGTGGTTCGCGCTCGCAAAGCTTGGTGCGGTGATGGTCCCGATCGCCATGGACTACACCTCGAGGGAGGTCGAATACATATTCGTCGATAGCCAAGCCAAATTCGCCATCGTCGACGAATCTGCATGGCAAGTGTTCTGCGCGATGGATCACTGGCCGCAGGAGCTTGCCAGAGATAAAGTAATTTTCGTCGGGCAGTCTTTGGACAGGACAGTTATCAATCTTCATCTATTGTCTAAGGGTATCGACGAATCGCCGGTGGACGAGGGCATCCGCCCCGAGGACCTGTTGACGATCCAATATACGTCGGGCACGACGGGCTTTCCGAAGGGCTGCATGCTGACGCACGACTATTGGGGCGTGTTGTCGTATGTATGTGCCTACTTGAGCCCATACACGACGTATCTGAGTTGGGCGTCCTACGGCCATATGTTGGGGCCGGCTATTCTTCTGAATTCATATGGGCAGGGCGGCACGGTATACATTGCTCAGCAACTTCAGCCATCGCGATTCATGGATTGGATCGGGAAATACGGCATCGAGTGGTGTGCGCTGCCGAGGCTTATAGCAGAAGGCGACTATGACGTACCTGCATGCCTGAAGTACGTCTGGCAGTACGACGGCTGGAGTGCTGAGACGGTACGCCGATTTCGCGAGCAGCTCGGCGTGCGCGGCAACTACACCTGGGGCATGACAGAAATCGGATGCGGCACGCAAATGCCTCTCGATATCCAGCAGATGAATGATGCCGGTTCGCTGGGGATTCGCGCTCCATTTCGTGAGCTGCGCTTGGTCAACGATGACGGTAGCCCCACCGGAGTAGGCGAAGCCGGAGAGCTGTGGGTGAAGGGACGTGGGATCTTCACGGGCTACTGGAATAAGCCGGAAGCGAATGAAGATTGCTTCCATGGTGAATGGTTCAAGACGGGTGATCTGATGCGGCGTAACGAACTCGGGTTATATTGGTTCGTGGGACGTAAGAAGGATATAATCCGTCGCTATGCCGACAATATCTCTGCGCTCGAGGTCGAGGCAATCATTCGGGAGCTTCCCGAGATCGCGGATGTGGCCGCGGTGCCTGTTCGCGATGACAAACGTGGCGAGGAAGTGAAGATCTACGTGGAACTAAAAGAGGGGCTCACGCCAGCTCACCTGCAGGTAGAGCGCATTCTCAAGCATGCTCGTGCGCGCCTTGCCCTATTTAAGGTGCCGCGGTACATCGCTTTCACTCCGAGGCTTCCGAGAACCGTCAGCAAGAAGGTACTCAAACGTGAACTGATGGCCATCAGCGATCCGTTATCGAACACCTACGACGTTGAGGAGAAACGCTGGGGCTGAAGCGCTATTCCGGTGGGCAGCCAGCAGGCTCAGATGCAACCGATCGAGACGCCGCATGACCGCGAGATCGGCGTCTGGGACGAACCGCTGCGGCTGATCTGCAAAACTACTGCCGGCCTGGTGGTCGACAGATGATGCTCGCGGTCGATCATCGTTTTGCGCTAGCATTACAGTTGCTTTTGTTGCGGGCTTCTGAATCCATGGGCAACCATGATTCGAATGTCGTGGGCGCGGGCCGCGTCGGTTGAGGCGACGCTTGCGTTGTGGGCGGCGTCGCTTCGAGAGATCAAGCAACGGATACGTCCGTTGTTCACGCAAGAGCGTGTTGCGACGAATGCAGGTCTGTTCCTGGAAGGTCTGCTCGGAGATGAGCAGCGCAAGACCGGTTGGATGCGCGCGGAGGCGGCTGGCGATCCCGGCCCATGGCGGCAGCAGGCGATTCTGGGTCGTGGAGACTGGGACGCTGATGCCCTGCGCGATATCGTGCACGACTATGTCATCGAGCATTTGGCGGATGACGATGCGGTGCTCGTGATCGACGAGACCGGTTTTCTCAAACAGGGCAAAGCGTCATGCGGAGTGGCGCGGCAATACACTGGTTCGGCAGGAAAGATCACGAACTGCCAGATCGGCGTCTTCGCTGCCTACGTTTCGCGTCATGGCCATGCGTTCATCGATCGCGCGTTGTATCTTCCGAAGGAATGGACCGACGATCCAGATCGTCTGGAAGCCACATATGTGCCTGCCGATGTCGGCTTTGCGACCAAACCAAAGCTTGCGACGAGAATGATCGCACGCGCGATAGCCGGGTCTGTACCATTCAAGTGGGTTGCCGGTGATACCGTCTACGGTGTTGGCAACATCGAACAGCAACTACGTCGGGCAGGCAAAGGCTACGTGCTTGGGGTCAGCAGCGCTCATGTGTTTCGATCCTGGGGCAAGCGACCGCCGGTCGCCGGTACGGCTGCAGACCTCGCCCGGACGCGGCGCTCATCCGACTGGAAGCGCCTGTCGGCGGGAGCCGGAACCAAAGGACCGCGGCTGCACGATTGGTGTTATCTCGAATTGGCGGATCTCGAGGCCGAGCAGTCCAACAGTGCAAATGACGGTTTGTGGACACGCGGTCTACTGATCCGTCGTCGCATTGCCGATGATGACCTCGCCTTCTTCACCACCTGGTGCCCAGCGGGAACAGCCATTGAAACGCTGGTCGCGGTCGAAGGCCATCGATGGGCGATCGAGGACAGCTTTGAAACGGCGAAAAACGAGTTCGGGCTCGATCACAACGAGAGCAGATCCTGGCATGGCTGGCACCGTCATGTGTCCTTGGTGATGCTCGCCTTCGCCATGATGGCCGCGATCCGACATCGCGCTAATCCGCCACCGCCCAAAAAAACGAAACGGCGCCCCCCGGCAAAAGCCAAAACATAACCACCCCACCACTGATCCGTTGGTCAATCCAGGAAATCCGCCGCATTGCTATCAGACTTGCGCGGAAGCGGATTCAACCCGCACACATCATCGCATGGTCCTTCTGGCGCAGAGCTCACCAGGCTGCCGCTCAACGCGCCCACTTCAAATCAAAAAAGCAACTGTAATGCTAGGGTTCAGACTCAATTGATCCAATAAGCGACGAGAGCGGCGAGGTGGACGGCGGCCAAGAAGTTTCTGGCAAGTTTGTCGTAGCGAGTAGCAACACGCCTGAAATCCTTGAGCCGGCAGAAACAGCGCTCGATAACATTGCGCCCTTTATAGAGGCGCTTGCTGAAGCTGTGGAGGGTTACCCGGTTGGATTTGTTTGGAATGACGGGTTTCGCGCCGCGATTGACGATTTCGGCGCGAAAGCCGTCGCCATCGTAGCCTTTGTCCCCAATGAGGGAAGACATGGGCGGCGCGAGCTTCAAAAGGGCCGGCCCTGCGGCAATGTCTGCGGCTTGTCCCGGAGTGAGATGAAATGCGCAAGGTTTGCAATCAGGGTCGCTCAGCGCGTGGATTTTCGTGGTCCGCCCACCGCGCGAGCGGCCGATCGCCTGTTCACACTCCCCCCTTTTCCGCCGCTCGCCGAGCGATGCGCTTTGATCGAGGTGGAGTCGATCGACAAAGCCACTCGGTCCTTGCCGCAGCGGGCGAGCGCTTCAAAGATCGCCTGCCAATGTCCGCGCTTAGCCCAGCGATTGAACCGATTGTAGATCGTCGTGTAAGGGCCATAGTTGCGTCGATCGTCCTCGCGCGCCGGGCCGGTCTGGTTCGTTGGCAGATGCGGCTCTATCTGAGCCCACTGCTTGTCGTTGAGCCAGAACAGTCCTTTGCGCATCGAAGTCCCCCGTGCCGAATCAACTTGGCACCAGGGAATCAGAACTCGCTAATTAGGTACAGACCCTAGCAATTCCGCCTTGGTGAGGACTCCTTTCCAGCGTTAGCCCCGATCTTGGCGTGCGCGACTTTAATCGATCGCAGGCGTGCTCGCGGTGCGCCGCAAGGTCCAAAATCTTCGAAAGCCACGGCCACAGCTGGGCCTTCCACGCCGTGATCTGATTGGGGTGGATGTCGAACTGCTCGGCAAGCTGAGCTATCGTCCGGTGGCCTAGACGGGGGAAGCGCCACCTTCCCCTTGAAGGCCGGTGAGGTTCCGGCGTGCTCGTCTGCTCATCCTTGCTCCTGATTCGCAGGCACTAGCGTGCCGGCTGTCTGAGCTGCTGCCGTTTTGATGGAGACCGGCTTAGCTAAGCTGAGATAGCCGATGGTCGAGTGTCTGAGTGTCCTGTTGTACAACAAGGTTTGAGAACGCCCACAGGACCGTTCTTTGCGAGGTTCTTTATCGATATCAGCTTTGGTTTGGTCGCCGAGTTTGCGTTTATGGCGCGGTTGACGAGGGTGGTGATGTCGTTTCGCTGCCCCCTGGCTCGCAAGCAGAACGTTGGCCGGAAGTTCCAGAATGGATGTTCGACCGGACGGCATGCCCGAAGCTGAGGTTTTGGCAGCTCGGCCATTTGTCAGCATAACCGCACTTGCCGCGCTATCTGCGCTTCTCGATCTGGCGTTGAAGATCGAACGCCATCAGCTGCCCTGCTTTCTCGCGCATCCAGAGCCTCTCACGACCAGAATCAGAGAGAGACCGATGTCGCGCAGAAGGCAATGCCAGGGAGCAAATACCGACACAATCGACAGGCGCGGCCGCAGCTGCAGATGGGTCTGTTCGGGAGCGGCCTGTCGAACGGCGCGATCGGCGAGCCGGCATGACCGGAGCTGCCGGCGGAAGCGCGGGCGGCCCTCGCGAGCCTGATGACGCAGTTGATGCTCATGCGATGGCGACGCCGCCCGCGAAGGAGGTGGATGATCTCTGAGAGCTCAGGCCTCATCTTCTGGAGCGCAAGGCGATTCTTTACGTGGCCAATCCTCGGCCCACCAGGTGTTGCACAATCGCGAGAGCAGCGCGTTGCAATGCACCATTGCGGGACCGGCTCACGGCGCTCCGGTGGTCAGAGATCGGAGTGATCGATGATGATCTCGGTCGTTCAGCCGCCGGCGTGCGTGTTTCGCGGGATCGTGAGCAGCGATTTCAGGCGATCGTGAGCACGTTTTCGAGGCGCCGGACGCTTCGGCCGACAGCTCAACCGTCTACGGGCTCTCATTCAACCAATGAGGAAGCCTGATGCCTACCTAGAGATTGTCGATGCGCCGGATCAGAGAAGTTCTACGTTTGAGGCACCAGGGCCTGACCGAGCGCGTCATCGCGCGGATGTTGGGCGTGAGCAATGGCGTCGTGCATGGATAAGTGCGTCGCGCGCGCCTTGCGGAGCTGAACTGGCCGCTGCGAGAGGGCCTGGACCACGAGCGCCTGGAGCTGTTGCTGTTCGCAGCGCCGACGGCAGCCCCGCAAAGCGAGCGGCGCCCGTCACCGGATTGGGCTCAACCGGGCTCGGCAAAAGCTGGATTGCGTACGCCCTCGGCGCAAGGGCTGCCGCGACAATCGCTCGGCTCAGTATCACCGCGTGCCGCGCCTGTTCGAGGCGCTTGCCCTTGCTCGCGGCGACGGCCGCTATGGCCCGCTGCGCAAAACCATCGGCCCGGTTCAACTCCCGATCCTCGACGATTGGGGCCTTGCGGTTCTCAATCCGCCCGAATGGCGCGACCTGCTGGAGATCCTCGGCGATCGCCACGGTCGCACCTCCACCATCGTCACCAGCCAGGTCCCTGTCGAACATTGGCACGAGGTTATCGGCGACCCCACCCTCGGCGACGCCATCCTGAATCGTCCCGTTCACAACGCTCACTACCTCCAACTCTCCGGAGAAAGCATGCGAAAGCAGAACGCCCGCCACCAAACTCTTGACGTCAACCCAAACCCCTGAACCAATCACCATCTCGGTCAAAGCCGCTGCTCACGATCGCCCGAAACAGCTCCTCACCAACACCTGAAATCGCTGCTCACCATCGGCGAAATGCGCAGCCGGCGGGGTACAACGCACTGGCTATGAGCGGATGTGGCGGAGGTTTGCCTCGGCAAGGTTGGTGCAGTTTGCGCGCGCGAGGTCTCGCGCTTCGCTCGCAACAGCCGGGATTGGCAGCAACTCATCCAGATGTGCGGCGTGGTCGATAACGGTGTGGTCGATCAGGAGACCATCTATGCGCGAACGCACGGCAACGATCGCCTGCTGCCGGGCTCAAGGGCTGTTGCGCCGGCGCTCGCTCTCGGCCCGCCACGATAAGGGCCCGCGGGGGCGAGTTGGTTGTGGCGGCGCCCGCCGGCTTCGTGAGGCCGGCGACCATTATGAGAAAGATCCGGATCGGCGCGTCAAGGAGGCGATTAAGCTGGTGTTCGACAACCTCGAGGATCTTGGCACGTGCGCGATAGGTGCTCTGCTGGCTCCACGAGTACAATCTCGATCTACCGGTGAAGCAGACCAACAGCGACACAGGCCTGGCGGCGACCCGGTTACTCCGCCATCCACCGGATCATGAGAGCGCCGTCTACGGCGGCGCTTATGCCTATGGTAAGACGGCTGTGGCGGCGGGATACAGCGCCGACGGCGTGAGCGTGAAGATCCGCCGCAAGACGCGCAACGGATGGCTGGCGCTGAAGCCAAATACCCACGGCGGGTATGTGAGCTGGAGGAGGTTCGAGGCGATCCGCACCATCGCCAGCAGCAATGTTCCCACTGGTCGGCATCACGGCGCCCAAGCATGGAGACGCGCTGCTGGCCGGTCTCATCCGTGTGCAAGCGCTGCGGCCGCAAGCTCACACTCCGCTACTCCAGCGTGAAGCACCATATCCCGCGCTACAGCTGCAGCCGCGCCTGGAGGGATAATGGCGGCCCTCACTGCATAGCCTTCGGCGGATTGCGCGTCGATGAGGCAATCGAGGAAACACTGCTCGGCGTCGTCGGTCCGAGCGCTACCCCCGCTCCAACCGCTGCCGCTAAGGAGCCGGAGAACGGCGTTTTCCAACCCAGCGTCTTTCTCGGTCGGAATTGAAGGGCGCTGCTGCGGATATCTCGGCGGCGCTGTGGATCCTCAGGTCTGTGCCTTTCGGGAAGTACTGCCGCAGCAACCCATTTATGTTTAAGTTTAGTGCCACGCTGCCAAGCGCTTTGCGGACTGCAAAAGGAGAGCGGACCCAACATTGCCGTTGAGACGATCGCGCTGAGCCATTTCGGCTCGCGGGGCAGTCGCCTTCACGTTCTTTGATCCGCCCGCCCGTGAGGACAGCCGGTGGTAGAATGCACCGAGCGCCGTATCGCTCCGCCCGACGGTGGTGGCCCCCAACCGCAACAGGGCGGCCGCCCGACTCGATGACCTTGGTGTGCGAGGAGACAGAACTTTGCCGCCCGAGATCTTGTTGCCCGGCGCGAGCCAGGGGTAAAATGCGTAGCGCTTGGCCATGCCTGCGGTTCTGACCTCGAACGTGGGTGTATTGACCTGCTTGGTCTCAAGCGTGGGTTCGATAGCTTTGCACCCGGCTTTGCTCCGTTATTGTTCAACACAGCGGTTAATGCTTCGAGCGACGCGGTCGCAGTCCAGCACCCTCGCCTGGTAAATGTCGTATATAGCTCCAGTGATTGGCGCAGGGCGAAGATATGTTCTTCCCGATCGTCGCCCACCAGTGCCGCGCGGATTGTCTCGATGGAGAAATGGCAGCGCACGTCACGGTGCCAACACGTCACGATTGCGCTCACCCGCGACGACAGCTCGGATAATCCGCCTTCCGGTCGCGCCCGTAATGTCGGAGACGACGTGATGAAGTTGCAGGTTCATCTCCATCAGGGCTTTCTGCATATGCTGCATATGGGCGGCTGCATATTCCACCAGCCGCTCGCGCTGGCGTAGATAGGCGCGCAGGGTCGCAATCTCGCATTCGGACGGAAGCTGCCGCGCAAGAGCCCATAGGAATGAAGCTGGCGCAGCCAAGCGGCATCGCTCACATCGGTTTTGCGCCCTGGCACGTTCTTGGCGTACCGCGCGTCGAACAGAATGACTTCGAACCGGCGCTGCCCGAGAATTTCGTAAGACCGGCTCGAATAGACCCGGTGATTCCGTCGAGACACCGGTCACGCCGCATGCTTTGAACCAGTCCGCTACATCATGTACGCTCTGCGTGAATATGCCGAAGGTGCGCGCCGGCATGTCAGTGCAAGCCGGATCCGCCGCAGCCATGCGCATCTTTGATTCGGATGTCGATGTCGATGCAGCGGCCCCGAGCTTGACCGGCTTCAAACTCCGGGCGGTTACCGGTCGTCCTCTTGGGCATAGCAAATCTCCATCCAATCATGAGCAGGAGGGTCTGCGTTATGCCAATCATCATCTTCCCAATCGGGATCGCCTCCGAAGCGGCGTCACCACTCTCAAGTCCGCATGCACCCATGGACCACGTTCTTAACCGGGATTGGGCCTCCAAAAAGCTGAGGGCGGCTACCCTCCCAGCCGCCGATGATAGCATAATGTTGTTTCTACCCCGCGCAGGCGTGCCAATGGCGCTAGATGGTTTTTTAGGAAATCCCGTTCGGCCTTCAGCTTGGCGACCTCACGGCACAGCGGCTCGACCTCCTGCTGCTCCGGCTTCATCTGCCCGTTGCGGGAAAGGCTTGCGGAGGATGAGCCGGACTCCTTCACCGACTTGCGGAGAACATTCTCATGAACGTCTAAGTCAGGGCCGGCTTTGCGCCACCGACACCCAACGCTCCCGGACCAGCTTCACCGCTTCCATTTCGAACTCCCGACTGAACTTTCTTCTAGTCATCGCCTACCTCCGGCTTCATGAAACACCTAATCTCCGTGTCCATCAACCGGCAGTAGCTCAATCGGATGGTCTTGGGCTGGGAGAGTACATCGTCAGTGTTAGTCTGGGCCAGACACCCTAGGTCTCGCGCTTTCAGCGCTCGGTGGGCACCTCCTTTAGGACCACAAAACAGCGGCTCTCTGTGCTTCGCCGCTGCTGGCCTAAATGAGTTTACTGCAGTCAACTACCAACTTTGGGGATTGGATTCATCGCACGAGCGAGACACTTTGGCTAACAAACGTCTTGTTACTCGCGAGTGGCGCGACCTGGCTCTATGTCCACCGATCGCAGATGCCGCCCGTCACTGTGCACTGACCTCACAAGCTTCGCAGGAGACGCTTTGAGAGATTTGCTGCAAGACTCGATCCAACTAAGGAGTTGATACCATGACTGCAGCTTTCGAGAGTGACCGGTTGCCAATTGCGCTCTCGTCTCGGCTCACATTACCTCTAATCGTCGCGCCCATGGCCGATGTCTCTGGAGTGGATCTTGTCAGTACCGTCTGCCGGTCGGGAGCGATCGGCGCGTTTCCCACCGCCAACGCCCGGTCTCTTGATGAACTCGACCGTTGGCTAACCCTGATAGAGAACGACCTCGCTAGCTTAACGCGGCCAGCGGCGCCGCACTGTCCAACTCTCATGATCCGTCATCCTCGGTTCCGAGATGATCTTGCCTGTCTTGTGCGCCACAAGGTGGAGATTGTCATCACCAGCCTGGGATCCCCGGCAGCTGCAGTTGATGCTTTGCACGAAATCGGCTGTCTCGTGTTCGCCGACATCGCCTCGTTGCACCACGCGGAGAGAGCCATTGAAGCCGGCGCCGACGGCTTGATTCTGCTTGCCGCCGGCGCAGGCGGTCATACCGGATGGGCGAATCCATTTGCTTTTGTTCGCGCGGTTCGCAACAGATTCGACGGCCCAATTGTACTCGCTGGTGGTATCGCAGACGGAGCTTCCGTAGCGGCAGCACGCATTCTTGGGTGCGAACTCGCTTGCATGGGTACTCGCTTCATTGCCACCTCGGAAAGTATGGCGAGCGATACCTATCGTCAGATGTTGGTCGATAGCTCGATGGACGACGTCGTCTTGTCCAGTGCATTTTCGGGTATCCCATTGAATGTGCTGCGGAGCTCAATCGTGGCGGCCGGTCTCGATCCATCAAAACTTGACGAATCGGTGTCGGAATGGCGCGCTAAGCAGAATGTTCGCGGAGCGGGTTCTAGCGATGAGCCGCGGCGCACGATCAATATTCGGTCTGCTGGCCACTCTGTTTCGGGTGTTCGCTCGGTTATGGGTGCCGCTGAGCTTGTGAGCGAGATCGTTGGACAATATAAATTTGCGTTAGCGAGTGCTAGTTGCTCTCGTATCTAACCGCATTCAAGTCAGCGCTGATGGAGCCGAGTGTAAAGCCAATCGACCATTTTGTTTCGGGGTGTTGTCAAGCTGCCATTCTTTCTCTCCAGTAGCACGCCTGTAGCGATTGGTCCGTCGCAACTGGTCCCGCGATGAAAAATAATCCATACTCCTTGATCTGGGCTGCGAACCTGGTTCTCGATATCGCGGCGAATGGTCAAGAGACGAAATCGTACAACGAGTATCGCACGAATTTCGTCGTTTTCTTGCTCTTGTCCTTCAGCTCCCGGTACCAACCCAATCCGCAGCAGTTCGGCGAGGCCTCGCGCGTCGTTTTACTCTTGTTCATACTAACCCGACAAGAATGCGGGCGCGTGCCGCACATCGCTACGGACGACGGGAAGATCAGCCCTGCTGAGATCATCCACAGCCAATTCGTCATCGTGCCAGTTCCAGAAAGGCGAGAAGGACCTCGGCCCCAGCCTCAAGCTCTGACCGCTGTCCCTTACAAGATCAACGGGAGCCTCACCGATAATGGAAATCCAATTCACCTTCCCGCCGCACTTTGCAGC
This sequence comes from Bradyrhizobium sp. CW1, assembly GCF_023100665.1. Taxonomy (NCBI): domain Bacteria; kingdom Pseudomonadati; phylum Pseudomonadota; class Alphaproteobacteria; order Hyphomicrobiales; family Nitrobacteraceae; genus Bradyrhizobium; species Bradyrhizobium sp. CW1. The sequence continues at coordinate 6,700,755 of NZ_CP064684.1, read as the reverse complement.
TTGGCTGTCAAGGCAAGGAGACGTACACCGGCGCAGCGAGATCACACACATGGTGGTCCAATGGCCAGGTCGACGATCAGGGAAGCACCGTCCAAGGCTATCAGTAGATGCCGGACATCCCAACAACAGCGATTCGAACTCGTGCTGTCCAGACAGTCGTAGTTGTCGTACGTGCGCTTTTCCACTGGCTCGGCGGCAGGCGAGAAGGCGAACAGGCGCTCGCCTGCCTTCGGGGCTTCTCGATGTCTTCGCATATCAGCAAATAGTGATCTCCTAGTGCAGACGGTCAGGGACATCGCAGTCGGAAGCTAGGGCGGCGGACTTGCGCTGCTTCCATTGAGCGACAGTAGCCTGTTGATGCGGTAGCACTTAACGAGCTCCCTCAGGCACCACTTAACTATTTTGTATTGCTCGACAGGCTGCCGTCGTCGTGTTTGCGCAGTGGTGCCGCGTATCCTCCCCAACTCGAGGACACTTCGTCACCCTTCTACTTCATGCCAACAGCATCCAACGTCCCTTAGCTCTTTGCAGCCCTACGAGGTCTTCCTCGTATTTTCGGGCTCCTCCTCTGAAAGCATCGCCGTGCCGATGATGTCGTCGCTCACCAATTGTGCCATTTCAGCATCGGAAAGGTTGAGGAGCTCTGATAGGATCTCTCTGTTGTGCTGGCCTAGCGTCGGCGCTGCCGTGTAGATCGCATGGGGACGTAGACCCTCGCGAATAGGCATTGCCGTCTGCGGATGCCTCCCTATGAAGGCACGTTCCACTTCCTGCAGAAAAGCACGCGACTTAAGATGGTGATCATTCAGGAGGTCACCTGGTAGGCGGGCCACACCGGCAGCAACCCTCGCAGCTTGCAATTCGTACATAGCCCGATCTGGTTCGCGAGAGAACGTCCAGCATTCGACAACCGTCTCGATAACTTCCTCAATCTCACGTCGCGCATCCGACGTTTTCAACGATTCGTCAGCGGCCCAGTCACTTCGACCAATAAGCAATGCGAGCCTCTGCCACATCCCTTCGTCCGTCGCCGCTATGACAATCCAATTATCCTCACCCGCACAGCGGAAGCAGCCGTGCGGCACGAAATCTGGATGTCGATTGCCGTACCTTTTCGGAGCCTTACCGTCGATCGAGTGGAGCGTGATCCATGGCGCCGCAAAGGGCATCATGCACTCGATCTGCGCGAGATCAATGAACTGTCCCTGCCCGGTACGGCGGGCGTGCATCAGCGCAACAAGAACTGCAGCACAGCCGTTTAAGCCGCCAACGGCATCGCCAAATGCGATGTGGCTCATCACGGGCGGCCCGTTGATGTTTCCGATAACGTTCGGCAACCCAGAGCCCTGCTCGAGAGTTGAGCCGTAGGCCCGACAACTGCGATAAATGCTGTCCGTACCAAATGCGGACATTGACATCATCACAACGGAAGGATTGAGTGCACTAATGACATCGTAACCAAGCCCGAGCTTCGGCAGCACATCGGCTGAATAATTGTCGACGACGATGTCTGCTCCCGCCAACAGTCGTTTCGCAAGAGCGACGCCCTGTGAATGCCTCAGATTAAGGGTAATACCCCGCTTGTTGCGGTTCAGGGTGCAGAATGGTGCAACCTTTTCGTACTTCCGCTCGTCGACGTAAGCCGCCCGCCGGTCTACGCCACGCATCCAATCCGGATATTGAATAGCCTCGATTTTAATGACGTCCGCTCCGAGGTCGGCCAGTGTTCGGGTACACAAGGGGCCCGCCCAGCCCATGGTGAAGTCGATTATACGGATTCCTTGTAAGGGCTGCCGGTTGGCATCGCTGAAGCCATGGGCTTGGGACGCCCGACTGATTAGAGGTCTTCGGCTGTTTGCGAATACCTGCTGCTCACCGACGCTCGGAACCCTCCCTCCGCGGAGCGGCGGCGTCAATGTCAGCCGCTGAGCCGAGCCTACCGTCAAGGCTTCTTCCTCCCCAAACACCACGGGCACGAGCGCGCCGCGCCGTGTCTTCTCGGCATCCTGGAGGAGATTGGATATTTCGGGTATTGGCACGATGGGAAGTCTACGGTTTAGTCCCTCCGCGAACCACTCCTGTGCCGTGCGCGTCTTCAATCGAGGGATGAACTGGCGTTCGATCTGTTCCATATGCTTCGAACGATCTTCGCCTAGAACAAGACGCGGATCATCACGTAGTTCGGGCAAACCAAGCATATCGCAGAACGCACGCCATTGCGCCGGCGTGCCCACCGAAAGCCCGAGCCATCCATTCCTCGTTTCATAGATGCCCCACGGAAAGACAGACGAAAATCGGTTGACACCAATCCGATGCATTAGGTCGCCGCACTGAAAGGACTGAAACATCTGATACTCGCTCAGTGCGATGCTGGCTTCGAAAACACTCAGCGACCAGGAGCGCCCGCCTCCGCCCTGCGTCCCTCCAACGGCCGAAGCAGCCGCAGCAATGAAGCCCCACAGGCCGGCCATAATGCCTGTTTGAAAGTCCGGGGCGTGCAACGGGCGCCCCTTCGCAGGCCCAACCAGCTTGACCAGGCCGGCAAGCGCACGGACAGTGGAATCAGTTGCGCAAAATCCTGCATAAGGGCCGCCCGCTCCGAACCAGCTTGCTTCGAGGTAGATCATCTCTGGGCGCTGCTTCCGTATCTCGTCTAGGTCAATAGGAGCGCAATCTGCGGAGTCGATGTCGCGACCATCGAGCAAGATATCGCAATTGTTGATCAGTGTCGCTAGCCGCGTGCTCGCGTCCGGGGCGCTGGGGTCGATGATGATACTTGACTTATTGAAGCTCAGGAATGCAAACCACGCGCTCTGGCCGCGGGGTGTGAATGGGCCGCTGCGGCGAAGTGGATCGCCTGACGGTGACTCGACCTTCTGAACATCGGCACCGGAGTCTGAAAACAATCGCGCGCAATAGCTGGTTGCCGCGGAGCTGCCGATTTCGACAACGCGTAAATGCGAGAACACATTCGTCGATCGCCCGCTGTTCTCATGCATGCTGATGCTCCGGCAAGTGAGTTGCCCCGCCATGTGAACCTAACAAGCCGACGGTCGCGGGCGCGGCTCTCTCGTATGTAACTCGTGATGGGCGATGGCTCAGAAGCCTGGCCGAAACGGGTCTAGGAGCCGACGGAAGGGTCGTCTGCGACACGCTGATCGAGCGGCGCTCCAGCGATCGCCGAAGCTCTCGTTGCACTACTGCTAGCTGCATAACGAGAAATCCTGAGTGGCAACAGCGGCCCAATCATTCCCAAGAAAACCTGGCACATGTGACCAGGTAGGTATGTCTATCATTGCTGCACCATCGCCTGATGTTGCAAGGGCGCTTCGTGCCTTTGGAGAGTTACCGATCCACTCTACGCGACTAACTAAAGGCCAAGATACTACCTGCTTTGGTGAGGCGTGGTCGCACAGGCGGTACGATGCTCTTCAGAGGGAGGGGCGTGAATGCGTATCCGTCCGGTGAAGCTTTCAATTACCCACAAGTGCTTGATTCATTTGCGGGAGGCTTCGATCGAAGAATCTTGAATCGGATGAATCGCTTGTGATTCATTGTTGAGCACCTGATTCGCGACGGCGAGGTGCCTTCATGTGTTCGAGCGGTGCGATATCTCGTCGGTCGACCGGCCAGGATGGTTACCAGGATGATCTGATGAAACCGCCGTCGAACACTGGACTGAGCGCGAGATCGACAAGACTGCCTTCAAGGATGCCCGTCTTGGTCAACGATTTGGCGAGCTGTTAAGGCAAATTGGTGATGGCATGGGCGGGAGCATACCGTTCGCGTGCCAAGACTGGGCGAATACGAAGGCAGCCTACCGCTTTTTCGCCAACGAGCGCGTGGATGAAGCCGACATTCTTAGCGGCTACTTCGCCGCCACGCGCACCCGTTACGATGATTGTACAGGCCCGATTCTCCTTATCCAGGACACCACGGAATTCTTCTACCAACGAGCGAACACGAGCGCGATCGGCATAACCAAGAGCGTCAATAGCGGCCGGGACAAAGGTGGCCGTTGGCGCCATCACACGGTCTGCGGAATGCTGATGCATTCCAGCCTCGCTGTGACCGTCGAGGGCCTCCCCCTGGGATTGGCGGCGGTGAAATTCTGGACACGGAAAAAATTCAAAGGCACGACCCAACTCAAGAAGAAGGTCAACCCGACCCGCGTTCCCATCGAGAAGAAGGAGGGCGTTCGTTGGCTCGACAATCTCAGGCAATCGATCGAACGGCTCGGGCAGCCGGAGCGTTGCATTCATATCGGCGACCGCGAAAGCGACATCTACGAATTGTATTGCCTGACGCAAGAGCTTGGCGCTCACTTCCTTGTCCGCGCCTGCGTCGATCGGCTGGCGGGCGACGGCGGTCATACGATTGCAACCGAGATGGAAGAGACCAGCGTCAAAGGCTTGCATTACATCGACGTGCGCAACGACAAGGGTGAGACGACGAAGGCCGCGCTGGAAATCAAGTTCAAGCGGATCGCAGTCTTGCCTCCGATCGGAAAGCAAAACCGCTATCCCGCCCTCGACCTGACGGTAATCCACGCCAGCGAGCGCGGTGCGCCAAGGGGCCGAACCCATTGAGTGGAAGCTAATCACGGACCTACCCGTCCGCGGCTCCGATGCAATCGAGAAGATTAACTGGTACGCCATGCGGTGGAAAATCGAGATGTTCCACAAGATCCTGAAATCGGGCTGCAGGGCGGAAGACTGAAAACTGCGGACCGCGGAGCGCCTCGCTAATCTGATGGCGGTCTTCTGCATTCTCAGCTGGCGCGTCCTCTGGCTCACCATGCTCAATCGCACGGCCCCGGACGCGTCACCGAAGATGGCGTTGACGGACACCGAGATCGCATTGCTCGATGAACTCATCAGCGACGTTGGCAATCGACGGCGTCGCCCTGAAACGCTCGCATTCTACTTGACCAAACTTGCACGATTGGGTGGCTACCTGGCCAGGGCTGCCGATCCGCCACCCGGAAATGTTGTCATCTGGCGGGGACTCTCAAGACTCACCGATATCGAACTCGGCGCCGAAATCGGAGCGGCTGGAAATGTGGGCAATTAAAAGCCGGTGAAGCTTTCAATTATCCATAACTTTAACCCCTCGGGCTGATCCGCTGATCGGCGAAATCTTGAATCGAAAGAATCACTTGTGATTCCTTTCTGAGCCCCTGATTCGCGAGGGGGTGCTCTATGGGGCTGACATTAAGGGGTCGATTGTCAATCGGCGTTCGACTGGGACCCCTATCGGCATCCAATCGGGGCTCTGACTCATATGTGGAACGGCCCGGGCTGCCAGGTCTTTCTCTGATTGAACAAGGAATGGCGGTGCGGTCATATGTTCGGCCTGTGAACGCGGCACCTGGCCGCTGGCCACGATGATGTCCGCGGAAGCAATCGCCCAATCAATTTTGCGCGCTCGAAGCGCAGTGGGTCGGGCGGTCCTTGCTACCGGGAATGTCGTCATTCAGTGTTCATCCAGATTGCACCCTGCCTCCTCGGCGGCTTTCCTTTTCCGCCGATGAGCTCTTAAGATTAAGATTTCAGCATTGCGGCCGGTGCCTGATAGATGCCGCCCTTGACTAGCAACGCCCAGATGGTGCGCGCAATCTTGTTGGCTAACGCCACTGATACGACCTTGACCGGCCGGCGTTGCAGCATGGTCCGAACCCAGAGCGGGACTTTCAACCCTCGTTTAGCCAGCTTGACGATTGAGGTCGCACCAACGATCAAGAGCGTCCGTAGGTGCCGATTTCCACGCCTTGATATCGCGCCGAGCTTTTCTTTTCCGCCGCTCGACTGTGCCCTCGGTGTGAGCCCCGTCCAAGCCGCAAAATCTCGTGCAGTCGCAAAATTGCGAGCGTCCAAAACCGATGTCCGAACGGTAGCGGCGATGGAGAGGACCGACACCCGGAATGCTCATCAGACGCCTGGCATCGGGGTCCTGTCTGACGGCAACCAAAATCTCGCTGTCGAGCTTCTCTATGCGGGTTGTAAGCAGCTCAATCTGTTCAGCGAATAGGATCAGGGCAAAGCGGGCGGCGCCGGGGATCCTATTGTCTTTTTCGTCCCGGAGAAGCACCAGGAGTTTTGCGATGCTTGCCATGCCTGTGCCGGCGATAATGCCCAATTCGGCCATATGAGCACGCAGGGCATTTGCAGTCTGGCTGCGCTGCCTCATCAGCAGCTCTCGCGTTCGCAAAATCATGTTGGCCGCTTGTTGTTCGGCAGTCTTCACCGGTACGAACCGCATTGTCGGGCGGGTGACCGCCTCACAAATGGCTTCAGCATCCGCCACGTCGGTCTTGTTTCGTTTGACGTAAGGCTTCACGTAGGCTGGCGGCATCATGCGGACAGCGTGGCCCAGCGCCGCGATCTCGCGTGCCCAGTGATGGGCACTCGCACAGGCCTCCATACCTACCAAGCAAGCTGGAAGGCTCCGAAAGAAGGGCAGAACCTGCGATCGCCGCAATGTGCGACGAACCAAGACTTTCCCGTTTTCGGCGATGCCGTGAACTTGAAAGATCGACTTGGCCAAATCCAAACCCACCGTGATAATCTTCTCCATGGAACGGTCCTTCCTTTGTGGCGCCTCTCTACGCGACCACGTTAGGCACTTTTGATGCCGGTTCGAAGGGCCGTTCCACACCCTCATTTCTGATGAAGTTCGCCGGCGACTGTGGTTCTTTAACGGAGAATCGGCGCCATGCGGACAGGCTTTCGAATTTCATCGCTAGTACCGAGTGGTTTGGTGTTTGATGGCGTAAGTGATTCAGAGGATTCAATTATTCTGGCTGTTCGGTCAGAGGCTGCGGAGGCCCAATGCCCTTTGTGCGCGACAGCATCGCGCCGAGTCCATAGCCGTTACATCCGGCACGTGGCCGATTTGCCATCAGCGGGCAGAAAGGTGCGCCTCCGATTGCTCACGCGGCGCTTCACATGTGAGGTGCCGCATTGCCACCGGCGGATCTTCTCAGAGCGGTTTGGAGAAGACATCGTTCCGCTTCGACGGCGCCGGACGGCACGGCTGGAATACATCGTCCATCACTTGGGGTTGGCGCTGGGCGGCCGGCCGGCGGCAAGCTTCGCCAAGCGGCTCATGCTGCCCGTTAGCAACGATACCTTGCTACGGGTGGTCCGCCGGCGGGCGGCGATGCCGACAGATCCATTGCTTGTTGTGGGCATCGATGACTGGGCGTTCCGGAGAAACCATCGATACGGGACGATCGTGTGCGATTTGGAGCGCCGGCGGATCGTTACCCTGCTGCCCGACCGGGAAACTGCGACCGTTCGGGCGTGGCTATCGAAGCACCCAGCGATCAACATTGTGTCGCGAGATCGCGGTGGTGGATACGGCGAGGCAGCAGCCAAGGCGCTGCCGAACGCCATCCAAGTCGCCGACCGCTGGCATCTGATGGAAAATGCGAGCGCGGCCTTCCTTGATGCGGTGCGCCGCTCCATGAACAGAATCCGAACCGCAATCGGAGCGACGACGATCGCCCCGGAATTGCTGACCTGTGCGGAAAAGCTGCGCTATCAGGGCTATCTGCGGCGCCAGGACAGCCATGCCGTAATTACGGCTCTCGTCAGCGACGGTGTGTCGCTCAAGGAGATCGTCCGCCGCACAGGACATAGTCGCAATCTGGTTCGCCAAATTAGCCGCGGCGGCGGTACGGATATGTTCCGCACCCGTCAAAGCACCCTGGACGGGCATCTGCCGTTCCTGGACGCGCAGTGGTCAGGCGGCTGTCGCAACGGTGCCGAGCTCTGGCGCCGCTTGAAGGGACAAGGCTTCAAGGGATCGCTGCGCGTGGTGGCGGAATGGACGACGCGACGGCGACGTGCCGAGACCATCAGCCATCAACAATTGCAGAAGGTCCCCGCCGCCAGGACGATAGCGCAGCTGATGACGACGAAGCGCGACCACCTGACCAGGGCCGAGACCGTCACGCTTGCGGTCATCGAACAAAACGTTCCTATGCTGGCCGATGCCCAAGCTCTCTTGGCCGCTTCCACGCGATGATCCGAAAGAAGGCCGAGATGGAGCTCGAACCTTGGATTGATGACTCCAAGCGGAGCCTCATTGCCTCGTTCGCGAATGGAATCGCCAACGATAAGGGCGCGGTGCACGCCGCTATTACGCAACCATGGTCCAATGGCCAAGTGGAAGCTCAGATCACCAAGCTCAAGCTGGTCAAACGGCAGATGTACGGGCGCGCTAAGCTCGATCTCCTTCAGGCTAGGCTGATTGGCGCGCCATAAAAACAAACACGATCATCGAATATGCGTCAGAGCCCCGATTGGATGCCGATCACCCCGAAAGCGGGGTCCTTATTCCATGCCGAAACATATCTCCGCGCCTCGCGTCAATCTGGTGACGGAGTTGACGCTCATCTTCACCTCGAGCTCCGTCACGGCGCCACCACGCCAGACGATCCTGGCCAGGGCCAGGTCGTGCTCACCACGGTCGAGCACGACCTTTTCGATGAGGCATCGCAACAAAGCCTTGCGATGCGCGTCCGAGACAGTCTCGTCACCCCATATCTGCGCGAGGCGGCCGGTGAGATTGATGACCTTCTCGCTGAGCTCCTTGCTTATGGCTACTTGCGTGATGGCTTTGGACGGCGTCTGTCGGGCAAGCGCTTCTTCGGCGGCGCGCAAGTCGTTTAGCGCCGCTTCCCATCGACGCTCTAGTTCCGAGGCGACCAGCCGATTATCTGGATCAGCTCGGTTGAACTGCCGTTCAGCAAGCGCCGCCGTGTACCGCTTGCGCTCGAGCTCACGTTCTGCGTTGGAGCGTAACGCATTGTTCATCTGCTGCTGGACCCGGCGGGAACGCGACAAAGCATCTAGTTCGACAGGCGCTAGTGCGGTCAGGAATGCGTTGCCAACGGCTGCATCGATATGGGCGGCGCGGATGTGTTGGCAGGTTGGCTGACCTCGCTGGGTACGCAGGTGTGCACCTACTCGCCGCCGCCCTTGTAGCGAACGTACATCTTATGGCCGCATCTTGCGCACCAGGCGATGCCGTGGAGCAGAAGCTCGCCATTGCGAGGCGCGCCTCGGGTTTTGATGCGCATGTATTCGGCTCGATTATCGCTGATGACGGCTCGGATTTGTTCATAAATTGGCCACTCGATATAGGCTGGACATCGATCTTTGACGACGATCCGCCACTCCTCCATCGGCCGCGGACCCTTTTGTGGCACGCCGCCCTCCCGCTTCGGCGGTTGGAAGCGGGTTCGTCCATAGACGAAGGCGCCCGCGTAGGCGGGTTTCTTCAAGATCGTCGCGACAGCAGCCAGCGTCGCGCGGGTGCAGCACAAATCACCATACCGATCACGACGCGGCAGTTCCTGGTCACGCTCGTTCAACGCTCGCATGACCTTGGCAACGCTGCGCAGCTGCAGGAACAACTGGAAGACGAGACCGAGCCGCCCTTGCACGGCCATGTCGGGATCCTTAACGACCACTCCGCTCGGATCCCGCATCAGTCCGATTGGCAGCATAACCGCAAGTTCGCCGCGTTCGGCTTTAGCCAGCAGGCCGGCGGTCAGCCGTGCTGCGGATCGTATGTAGTTCAAGCTCGGAGATCGAACCCTTCAGCCCGAGAAGCAACCGCCCGTTGGGAGTGCCCGGATCATAGACACCATCGCCGTCGGCGATCAGGCAGCCACGTAGACCACAGATATCCAGGAGCGGATACCAGTCGGTACAATTACGCGCCAAGCGGGTCACGTCGATCGACAGGATGAGTCCCACTTCGCTCAGGCCAACACGGCCAACGAGTTCCTTGAAGCCGTTACGCTGTGCTATAGACGTGCCGCTCAAGCCGAGATCGGCGTCAATCACGTCTGATGGCCGCCTCACGCCATCCGAGTTCGCGGGCGCGCTGGCGAAGCGCGTATTGAAGGCGCAGGCTTTCCTGATTGCTTACGACCTGGTGAGGCGTCGACTGCCGGATGTAGACTACAGCTTTGCGCGCCAAGTGGCTTGGTATGATCAACTCGGACTTCATGAGAGATCTCCGCCAAAATCGCGGCGACGTCGTCGACGATCTGGCGTCGGAGCGCGGGCGTCAGCGTCGACCAAAGATCGGCTGGATCCATGCTCATGTGCGTCGGGACAATCCGCTGTCGATAAAAGCTCGAGTAGAGCCTCCATACTCAGCTTAATCTGATTTGCTTCTTCTCCATAATATTCGATTGCGGTTGCTTGAATCAGGAGACTGGTTCCTGCGCGATACTCAACTTCATACGAAGCAGGAATGCCTCGGCCTCGCTGGCCGATCTTCCTGATCACTCGATATGAGCGGCCCCACAAAGGATGGTGGGGGTCTCGACCTCGACCATCGCCGGAAATGATTCGTCAGACTCACTATTGGGGACATTCCTCAATCCCCTCGCTGGAGGGCATTGACTTGCGGATGCCGCAACACACGTGGCAGCCGCAGGCGGCCGGCTGATCGCCAGGAGTTAAATCGATACCACGATCGGCGGTTCGGACAGCGACGGCAAGTTATGATTCTCTGGTTGGCATGGGCGCCGATGATTCTTTCCCTGACGATGTGACCACGCTGAGACCGCGGCGCAGATGGCAGCCGACAAGATTACGGTGCCATCGTTTGAGCGCCGCAAGCCGGCCCGCCGGCCGCTGCCGGAGCATTTGCAGCGGGAGCGCATTGTCTATCCGGTGCCTGCCACTTGCCCACGCTGCGGCGACAGCCGATTGCGCAAAATTGGCCAGGACGTGACCGAGACGCTGGAGCTCGTTCCGCGCCAGTGGAAGGTGATCCAGCATGTGCGCGAGAAGCTCGTCTGCCGGGCCTGCGAAGCGATCACCCAGCCGCCGGCTCCTTCGCACCCGATTGCGCGCGGGCGTGCAGGGCCCAAGCTGCTGGCCCATGTCCTGTTCGCCAAGTACGGCCTGCACCTGCCCCTTCATCGTCCGAGCGACGTCTACCGGCGTGAAGGTATCGACCTCGACGTATCGGCGCTCGCGGACTGGGTAGGTGCCTCCGCAGCAAGCCTGATGGCTCTGGTCGATGCGATCCGGAGCCACGTCTTCGCAGCAGAGCGCATCCACTAATTCTTTCGCCGGGGCGCAGTCGAACTAGCCCGTAGGCAGTGTCGCACATCGGTCCACATGTTCCTTAAAGACCGAGCGCGAGATCCTGCGGCAAACAGTGCTGGACCGGATCGCCAAGGAGACCTTCTGCTGAGTCGGTGCACCGAAGCCCGTTTGGACCGGACGCCGGCGTTAGCCACTCGCGCGTGGTGACGCACCGATGCGACCGCAAAGGTAATGACGCTCTTAAATCGAGGTGGGGAATCCACGACGCGCAGATAGGAAAACGTTTCTGCATCAAAGACGTCTATAGCCGACTTCCCGAATGGTCCGGAGTTAGCCGGTTTGAGGCCACTATCGAGATCTTCTATCTGAGTATGGACACGTTCAGGTTTGAACGACCAGTAGACAATACGGTTTCACTACCAGAGTTGGTGGTGTTTCTGTTCCGGACCATAAGGCAAACTAGCTACTGAAGCCTCCTACCAGGATCGGGGAAGACGCGGCAATGGCAAGCGTCGATCGATCCATTTAACATGTCGGGGCTCTATGCACATGTAAACGACACCAGGTGTACAACGTTTCGTGCAACGTTCTCTCTGGCTACGGGCGTTCTATCGGCGATCAGAGGCTCTAATGTGTAATTTTTTCGCGAGACCACCGCACTGGCTATAGTGGTCATGACTCTCAAAGAGCTGTCAACCGCAGCGGCCTTCTAGTCGACTTGTCTTGCCTTCTAACACCCAATGTACAGTAACAATGATGGACCCTACCAAGCTAAGAGAATCACAGCTGCAAGAGCGGCTCGCAACTGTAAGGCGCAAAATCGCGGCATTGGAATACGCGTATGAGACGACCACGGTCGGTCAGCTAGTTTCGCGCGAGGCGAGAGCGCACGGCTCGACGGTCGCAATTGACGTTTTCGACCGAGGCGAGCGCGCGACCTACTCGGAGATGGACAAATTATCCAACAAATATGCACACGCATTGCGCGCATTCGGCGTACGCAAGGGTGATCGTATCGGGGCGATGCTGCCTAACCGCATCGAATTTCCAATCCTGTGGTTCGCCGTTGCAAAACTCGGTGCGGTGATGGTCCCGATCAACATGCGCTACACGCCTAGAGAAATAGAATACGTCCTTAGCGACGCACAGGCCAGATTCGTTGTCGTCGACGACTCTGCGTGGTCTCAGTTAATGGCGATGACGCCTTGGCCGCAAGATCTTACCATAGAACAAGCGATTCTTGTGGGCCAACCTTCCCAAAGAGCAGTTACCACCCTCGATAAATTGGTCAAAGGCGTGGCTGACACTCTGGTAGCCGAGGATATCCATTCCGACGATTTGCTGAACATTCAGTATACCTCGGGGACAACGGGCTTTCCAAAGGGCTGCATGTTGACCCACGACTACTGGAGCGTGTTTTCGTATCAGGCGGCGACTTGGGATGGGCAGCCGTACAAGAGATATCTCTCTGCGCAGCCCTTCTTCTATGTCGATGGCCCGTGGCATCTGCTACAGTCATACCGGCATGGTGGCACCCACTACCTTGCTCCGCAACTCAGTTCGACTCGCTTCATCAGCTGGCTCAAGCAGCATCGCATCGAGTGGTGCCAGTGTCCCGAGCTGGTAGCGCGCCATGCCGAGGCTGCCAACGAGGACGAGGCCACGTGCCTAAAGCAAGTTCTGAACTGGGGCTGGGGGCCCGATACGGTACGACAATTCCGGAAGCGATTTCGAGTGCGCACCCAGGAGGCTTATGGAATGACAGAAATCGGCTTCGGTACGCGAATGGCGAATGACTTCGACGAGCTAGCCGACTCCGGTTCTGTTGGGATTAGCGCACCTTTTCGAGCACTGAAGCTGATAAGTGAGGATGGAAGCCCCACGCCGCTGGGGGAGGTAGGCGAGCTGTGGGTTAAGGGACGCGGAGTTTGTAAGGGATATTGGAACAAGCCGGAGGCCAATACCGTCTCATTCGAAGGAGAGTGGTTCAAGACGGGTGATTTGATGCGTCGCGACGAACTCGGCTTCCATTGGTTGGTTGGGCGCACAAAAGACATGATTCGCCGTTCGAGCGAGAACATCGCTGCGCGAGAGGTGGAGGCGGTGATCCGCGAGCTTCCCGAGATTTCAGATGTCGCCGCCGTGCCAGTTCGCGACGTAAAACGTGGAGAGGAGGTCAAGATTTACGTCGAGTTACGGGAAGGCATTACGCCGGACGACGCCGTCCTTCGGATTCTCGAGCACGCTCGTACGCACCTCGCCGTGTTCAAGGTGCCGCGATACATTGGCTTCATTTCGGCGCTCCCTAGAACCACGTCCAGTAATAAAGTGCTTAAGCGTGATCTAACGGCAGTGAGTGATCCGATTGCCGGCGCTTACGACGCTGAGCAGAAGCGCTGGCGGTGAAGGCGCGCCCTCGCGGCGACCAGGTGACGTACTGCGGGCTCCGCACGTAAAACGACCAAAGCACACCTGCCCTTCGGAAATCCACGGACACGGCAGCCGTGTACTGAAGGGCTCGTATCACGGCTGAGGCGCTACAACATGTCGCCCGGACTAATGTTGGACTGTCGGGTAGATCCGCTCTCACAACACTGGTCGCTCCGAGCATGCATTCTCCCCTTTGGTCTGATCTTCCGACAGAAGCGCCGAGCTCGTGTCCCATTTGGACGATCAGACCGGCTCTATCAGTCTGCAGAAAGAAGTTGAAATGAAGGGTTTTCGTATTCTCGCCGGGGTTGTCGGGGCGACACGACGGAACTGGGTGTAGTGTTTTCACCTGTGTTGAATTTACCCTGGCGTGGGGTGGCTAAGCGGCAAGCAGTTTCGGAATGCGGATCATGTTATTGGCGATCAGATTGAGCAGGAAGTCGGCGGCGACGCCTGCCATCATGTTTAGTCTTGCGCATGGTGCCATGCTGCTTGCCCCATCCGAAAATGGACTCGACCATCGCTCGACACGACGCGACACGCGTACCCCGGATGCCGCGTGGTTCGTTCGTCGGTGGCGCTGTTGCGGTTCTTGCCGGTTTTGGTGACGGCCTGGTTCTGCGTCACATGCGACGTCACACCGATGGCACGAAAATTGGCGATGTGATCGGCGGTATCGTACGCCTTTGTCCTCACCGACCGTGATGCGGCGGCGCGCGGCTTTGCGTCTCGCCTTCAGCATGGTGTCCAAAGCTCGGCGTTCGGCGGTGCCATTGGCATGCGTGACCCTGCCGGCCACAGCCAGCCCGTCCGGTTCTCCATGGTGGCGTGGCCCATATAACAAAGCTTGCCTCCCGTCCGGCCGCCTTGCGATAAGCCTGCTGTCCGGGTCGCTGGTGCTGGCTTGGGCGTCGCTCTTGCGCTTCTGGCCATGAAAGCTGGCGTCGTCATCTTCGTCGCCGCGGCCGTCCTTGGGGGGAACACTCTCCTGTGAAGCCCAGGGTTCGATCAGCGTTCGGTGCACCGAGAATGCTCGTCCAACGGCAGCGGCTGGACTTGCGGATGGCTCAGAAGCCTGGTCACGAACTCGTGAACACGTTCTCGTTCTGCAGCCGCTGCCAGTTGTTCGTAAAGGTCGTCGGTCCCAGACCGGATCGTCCGGCGAAAGCCCCACGAACCAGCGCTACAAAAGATTCTAGTTCAGCTGCTCCATCAATTTGGCGTTCCGAACGGATGCCGTAGAACACCTGCAGCAGCAAGGCGCTCAGCAATTGCTCCGGCGGGATCGAAGGACGTCCCTCGCTGGCGTAGAGCTTCTCAAGGCTACGGTTCAGATCAGTCAAAACGTTCCGGACAAGCTCCCGGAATTTCCGCAGCGGATGGTTCGGTGGCACACGCAATCCGGCGCAATCTACGAACAGGCCGCCCTGGTCCGTAAACCTGCCGCGCATGATCGCCTTCGCCGATTCGAGAGTGAATCATCAAAGCCCGTCCGTGGCGAGGGGGTTCTTGAGCAGACTGCTAGAATAGGAGGGGCATTTACGTGGCGCGCTTGCAGCAGCGGTGACCCGAGGGCCCCTTGCTCTCTCAAGGTGTTCGCCCAAGCGGGGTGACTTGAACGAGTCTCGCGACAACTGGTTAAGCGGTCGTCGGGCGCTTCAGGGCAGTAGGTCTGGCGGGCCGATTAGATCGGTCGAGCAGGTACATGGAGTAAGTACCAGAGTATGGTCCGCCAGCGAACCCGTGAGGTCAACAGCGTCCGAGCTCAAGGCGCCCTGGATAGAGCTGTTAATTCGATTGGCTGGAGAATATTAGCGCTACTTTGGCAGAATTGGTTTGTGCGGCAGTTTTTCACGGAGCCATCTTCTGCAGAGTGAGCATCGCTGCGATGACGGCCGAAAGATGAGATCGACGATGGTGTGGCGTACGGCGGCATCGCTGGTCGAGGCGGAGGCCCGTTGATTCGTTTTGAGCCTGCAAAAGCAGCGCTCGGTGGCATTTCGGTCTTTGTAGGTTGCTTGTTGAAGCGATGTATGACACGCGGTTGAACTCGTTGGGGATGACGGGCTTGGCGCCGCGACGAACAATATCGCCGCGAACGTTGTCGGCGTCATACCGTTTGTCAGCGACGCGGGCGTCGCGAGCGCCAGAACATCGGGCGCCGCCGCCATATCGGCATCCTGCCCTCGGTCAGATGCAGGACGACCGCGGCAGAATGGATCGCTCAGCGCACGGATTTTCTCATGCGGCCTCCGCGCGAGCGGCCGTTTGCTAGATTGTGCGCGCCGCGTTCCGCCGGGGGCACACCGGCGAGCTTTTAATCGACGTCGAGTCGAGCGACATCACGACGCCGTCTTCGTCGCCCGCGCTTGGCCCGACGGTGGAAGCGATTGCAGAAGGTCGTGTAACCGCCGTATTCACGCGGGCAGTCGCGCCATCGCGCACCCGACTGCAGCATGTGAACAATCCCGCTGATGATGCGCCGGTCGTCGTCCTGATCCGGCCGCGTCAGTCCTGCCGGCAGATGAGGCTCGATACGTCCCCTTTGCCGATCATTCAGCCAAGCCAACCCGCGCCCATTTCTCTTGCCCCGATCAAAAACTCGCAGGAGAGGGAATCACGTGACGGTATTTTCGTAGACACTGGCGCCTAATGCACTGGTGCGCCTTTCAACGAGCCTGGTACGGAAATTGCTCTTTGTCGAACGTTCGATCTTGGGCGAAGACAGCTGGTTTGACGGTTGCAGCTTTTGGTAGACAGAATGGAGAACGCCAGTGCAATCGATTCCTGGTCACCAGAATGAACAGTTTCGGATCACCGATCCTCGTGCTGTCCTCCGAGCCGACCTCATCGCGGCTGACGGATGTCTCACGTCTAGACGCTCCATTGTTCCTGGCAACAGTCAAGTACGGCCGCCACTCGATTTCGTTCGATGTTCGTATCTGGGTCTCGACGATCATCCAGCAATCGTCGCCGGCACGATCGCTGCGATCCAAGGGCAGCTATCATTGCATTCATCCCGCGCCGGCAAGCAGCGAAGCTCCGATCTTCTGGCTGAACTTGAAGAAGCTCTGTCTAAGATATTCCGCGCGCGTGTGCTTACCTTCTCCAGCCTGATGCTGGTTCATCTGGTCGCGATGCCCATGCTTGCTTCCGGTCGGTTAACAGGCGGGAAGAAGCCAGTCGTGGTGTTCGACGGCTTTTCATGCATGTTTCCAACCTGTCAAAATCTTACGGCCGATGACACGCGGGTGAAAGCAATCGTCCACAACGATATCGGTACTCTCGAACAGTTGTGCCGAGAACACCCAGTGGTCGCCTATGTTTGCGACGGTGTTTACTGGATGGGAAGCTATTCGCCGATCGAGAAGCTGCGTCAACTCCAGGAACGTTATGGGCTCTTCCTCTATATTGACGATGCTCATGGCATATCGATTCTCGGAAGTCACGGGGAAGGGTTTGTTCGATCTCAGTTTCCACAAACGTTAGGTGACCGTACGCTCATAGCTGGATCGCTGGGCAATGGATTTGGCGCATCGGGCGGAATATTGATGCTGGGGACAGCTCACCATGAATCGCTGCTACGACGAGAGTCTATTCCCACGTATTCGGAAGGACCCAATCTGGCGACCGTTGGCGCTGCGCTTGAGTCGTGCAAACTTCACCGCTCTCCGGAACTCAGTCGGAGACAGATGCAACTGGCGCAACGAATCGATATGTTTGACCGCCGCCTCACGACTGCGGGGCAGGGCAATTCTCTTCCGATCAGAATGATTACGGTTGGATCGGAGGTCGACGCGCTCGCAGTTTCAAGAGGACTTCTCGATGGGGGAATCTATACTTTAGTCACGTTCTTCCCAGCCGTAGGACAAGGAGCGGCCAGAATTCGGGTCTCCATTACAGCCAAGCATGAGCCTGACGATATCGAGCGGCTGTGCGACTGTATGTTAGAACAAATCGCCGAAAGAACGGGGAAACCCTATCCTCTAAGGTGATGTATCTGCACATAGCTATTCTGAAGCTCCCTGGTCACTCCCGGTGCTGATGTGAGCGGAGATGGTTTGCACGCGTAAGAGCGAGACATCGTTCACGCTGCCACCGCCGCTAACTGCAGGATCTCTTCCTTCCAATTCATTCATGGCCGCTTCGATGCGCTACCGTTAAATTGCTTGTCTCGCTCGGAGGCTGAACAGGCAGTAAGCCTTTCAGCCGCTGCGAGACCCCGTCGCCATCGTGGGTGGACATGGCACATCTGTGCTGAAGCAACCACTTGATTGATCTGGAGGCCGCGACCGCAGAATACGAGCTGCGGCTTTGTCAGCTAAGGCGCGGATCCGGTGGATATTAGCACCGGGCCGACAGCGTGAGCCGGTGTTGTGCCGCATTAGATTGGAGGGCCAGGTCGGCGCGGATGCCGAGGACGGGGTCCGTAATGTCCGCCATAAGGGCGTCGTCGTCGAGCGATGGACGTTTGGCGGCGCGGTGCCAGCGTGTCCTGCCGGCCACGTCCGCTTTAGAGCCACGACAACCCGCGACCTCATGCCGACGGACTGTCTTTACGAACTCAACGCGATCGAAACGGGTCTCATTCCAGACAATCGCGTTCTGGATCCGACAGATCTCTAGCTCCGCTAATGTAAGGTGAAAGTACGCGCTGACTCGCTAACCCTCCATCGCTGCTGATGTCGGTGATTAAGCTGTCACTTGCGCGCGTGTTCCCCCCGGCGGCGAGTCGAGTAAGTCATTCGGCGGGTGGCACGTTGATTGCTGGGATGAGGACGATCGCAAGGGCTCCACATTTCCTACCGCCGAGAAGTAGATGACCGCACCCTCTCGAGCCGACGGTACTACAACCCTGGCTTCCAGCGACCGTAGTGGGCACCTTGTAGCACACACCTGGCTTGAGCACTTTGAGAGAAACGAGAGTCTGAGATGATTTCAGAGGTTTTCATCACCTGCGCGCTTACGGGCAGCGGAAACGCGGCGGAACTTAGTCCACATGTTCCGGTGAGCCCGGAGCAGATCGGGGATTCCGCAATCGAGGCGACGAGAGCTGGAGCTGCAGTGGTGCACATCCATGTGCGTGATGGTGCTACCCGAAGGGGCTCGCGTGATCCGGCGTTGTATCGGGACGTGGTGCGGCGGATTCGGAGTTCGCGCTTCAATCCCATCATTAACCTGACAGCGGGCATGGGAGGCGACCTCCTACTGGGCGGAGCCAATTCTCCCCTGCCGATGGACCCTTCGACCGATTTGGTGGGCGCACTTGAGCGGCTGGTGCACGTGGAAGAGTTGCGTCCCGAGATCTGCACGCTCGATTGTGGGACGATGTGCTTTGCTACTCGGAATGAGTACATGATGGTCAACACCCCCGGGATACTGCGCGCGATGGCCGCGCGCGTGCGCGAGCTCGGTGTCCGTCCTGAGCTCGAGGTGTTCGATTCCGGTCAGCTTGTGTTGGTGCATGACTTGATCCGGGAGGGCTTGATCGAAGAGCCCACGTTGATCCAGCTCTGCATGGGGATCCGTTATGGTGCGCCGAGTGATCTGAGCACGTTCATGGCGCTCGTGCACCAGCTCCCAAAGCGCTCGGTTTATTCGGCTTTCTCGATTGGGCGGATGCAGCTTCCCTACGTGGCGCTGGCGCCCTTAGTGGGTGCAAACGTGCGGGTGGGGCTGGAGGACAACCTCTATCTGTCCCGGGGGCGACTGGCGACGAATGCTGAGCTCGTGGAACGGGCGGTACAGATTCTCGAAAGGATCGGAGTGCGAGTGATGCGGCCGGACGAGGTGCGCGAGAAGCTCGCGCTCAAAGCGTACGCCTGAGAGTTAAAAAGACAAGTGGAGAGGTCAAGGCCCATGACAGAGCATTCAACGTCAATGTTGGACAGGCCACCGGGCGCGGTCGGGCTGTTGGGTGGCGGCGTTATCGGGGGCGCTTGGGCCGCACGTTTTGTGCTCAACGGGGTGAATGTGCAACTGTACGGCCCGTCGGCCGGCGCTCTCGATCGCGTGGAAAAGATCGTGCTCAAGGCGCGGCGGGCATATCGGAGTCTTACGCAAGTCCCGCTGCCTCCGGAGGGATCCCTAACAGTGGTGGAGTCGGTTGCCGACGCCGTGCGCGACGTGGAACTCGTTCAGGAATCGGCGCCGGAGCGCCTGGATGTCAAGCAGCAACTGCTCGCGGTCGCCAGCCGGGCGGCTGCGCCAGATACGCTGATCTGCTCCTCGACATCGGGGCTTGCACCGTCGTTGCTGCAGGCGGAGATGAACCACCCCGAGCGCCTGCTCGTTGCACACCCGTTTAATCCGGCCTATCTGATGCCGCTAGTTGAGTTGTGCGCAGGACAGCACACAACGCCCGAAACACTGGCTCGGGCGTCGGCGATCTACCGGTCGGTTGGAATGCACCCGCTCGTGGTTCGCAAAGAGGTGGACGGGTTTATAGCGAACCGGTTGCAGGAGGCGATGTGGCGCGAAGCGCTATGGTTAGTCCACGACGGTGTGGCCACCGTGGAGGAGGTTGATGACGCCGTGCGTTATTCCTTCGGGCTGCGCCGAGCGATTCTCGGTCCCTTCCGCATCGGCGGTGGCGCGGCCGGCATGCGTCGCTACATGGAGCAGTGGGGACCCATGCTAAAGTACCCGTGGACGAAGCTCACAGACGTCCCGGAACTCACTGATGCATTTCTTGACAGGCTCGCCGAGCAATCGGAATTGCAGGCTAGTGTAGAGAACCTCACCTTCCCTGAGCTAGAAGAGAAGCGCGACGACTGCCTCGTGTCCCTGCTGCAGGCCTTGCGAGCTCAACGCTACGGCGCGGGGGAGACGCTCGCGCGCTGGGAGAAGGGGCTCCGCGAGCGCACTGCTCCGGCCCAGTAATGTGGTGCGTGCAGATTGTTTTGGACGAGAACAGCCTCTCGCTTTCACAGGGCTAGAGGGATGATGAGACCTGCCGGCCAATGAGTCAGCAGATCTGGTTATATTACCCTCCGCAGCGAACGTGACGAAGGACACGGAAATTGCGTGAGCACTTGCTGAAGTCGGCACGGATGCAAGCAACACTGCCTCGTCCGGAGTGCGTCGAAACGAGCATCCGGCTGTCAATGAGCAGAAAAACCAATCTTCGCCGGCACGGATCGAGCACGCAAGACGTGAAAATGGGCGCTCACCAGAATGCAAGAGTTTAGGAGAATCACTTGGCATGAACGATAAGGACAGCAAGCGACGATTCTTTGCCCCGCCCGCCCAGGACGTCGAGGATGTGGTCAAGGCTGGCCTATGCACGGGCTGTGGCATGTGCGCGAGTATCGCCGCCCCTGCGATATCGATGGGCATCAATGTCGAAGGAAACATGCGACCACTCGTCGAAGCTGAAGTAGCAGCGGGCAAAACGGGGCAAATCATGGCCTTCTGCCCAGGCGTGTCGGTTCAGGGTCCGGGCAGACCTAAAGCAAGCACGGTTCATCCGGTATGGGGACCTATGCACGAGATACACAGGTCCTGGTCACGGGAGCCGCTTGTCCGTCACAAGGCGGCCGCTGGCGGAACATTGACGGCCCTTGGCCGATATCTGCTTTCCAGTGGCCGGGTTCAGGCAGTGCTACATGTCCGCGCAGATGATCGTAAGCCATGGCTGACGATCTCCACGATCTCGAGGACACCGGACGAAGTGCTAGGCGGAGCTCAGTCTCGTTACGGCCCATCGTCGCCACTTGTCAATCTGCACCGGCTGCTAGATGAAGAGAGGCGCTTCGTCGTCATCGCCAAACCTTGCGACATCTCGGCCGTTCGTGCCCTGGGACGAGTGGACCCGCGGGTCGAACAATTGATTCCCTACATGCTGACCATCTTTTGTGGCGGCGTTCCCTCCGCGCACATCGCGAAGGCGGTAATTCGCCACCACGGCTTAGACGAGCTGGACATCGGCTTATACCGTTTTCGTGGTGAGGGATGGCCGGGCCCTCTGCGTGTGCAGACGAGAGATGGAACTGTTTATGATCTTCCCTACCCGGGGGCTTGGTATATGGGAAAATTCGGCTACGAAATCCAATTTCGTTGCAAGATTTGTCCAGACACAGTTGGCGAAGTCGCCGATGTGTCCGTCCCAGATGGCTGGATACTGCGTAACGGGAAGCGTCTTTATGCTGAAGCTCCAGGGACCAACGTGGCCCTCGTTCGCACGCCAGCCGGCCAAGAGTTGCTGCATGCCGCCATTGACGCAGGATATCTAGCGATCTCGCCGGTTTCGCTCGAGGAAATCGAACAAATGCATACCAATCATCAGAGGAAGGCAGCCGCATCCGCAGCTTTATTCGCGTTGCGGCTAATGGGCCAAAGAACGATCAAGGCTTTCGGCTATCGCACGATGGATGGCCTTAAGCATGCAGGGCTGCGTGGGATATTCCAGGAATTTGGAGGCACGGTCAGGCGCGTGCTTACCGGACAGAACTGGGAGCATCTGATCTAGAATGCTCGCCAAGAGAGTGATTCCCGATTTGCCCGGAGCTCATTTGCACTTGCCCGGAGTTGGAGCGAGCAGGCATATCGAAGCCACTTTACCCGCATCTGCGAGTTCGAGTTGACACGCCGGTGCAGACAGGCGCTTTGCAGCGAGAGACGTAGTCAGGCGCGGCGGTGGGGCGATGCCGAAAGCTTGCGCGGGACGGCCGGCCTGATCGAAGAGGGAAGCTCTCTGGCCCGGTGACGACAACACTGTCTTGCTTGAGGACTCGCATCGGCGCTTGGGTCGAGACCCGGAGGGGGTTAGGCTCAATCGCTTTGAGATCCCTAGATCGCGGTTTTTCTGATTCACCATGCTGGCTGGGCGGAGTCCAGCATGGATGTGCAAGCCTTATTCTTTGGATTTCGCAAGCGCGTGGTGGCGGCGATGCACGGCGGAATGTCCCGCAATTCAGCACGGCGATCGGCTGGATGAAGCGGGTCGATGAGACCGGCAGCGTTGAGCCTGGCCACATAGGTGGTCACAAACGAAAAGTGATTTCGGGCGACCACGCGATGTGGCTGTCGAAACGGATCCAGGACGGCGATTTCACCATACACAGGCTCGTTGCCGAGCTTGCCGGACGCGTCCTGAAGATCGATTACTACTCGGTGTGGGACTTCTTGCATGCCGCGAAGCTCAGCTTCCAAAAAGAGTGGTGGTTGGCGAACGCGAGATTGTTGCAGTCGAGCGCAATCCCAACATGTTGGCGAGCGACGGCGATGTAAGAGTTCCAGCCATCGAGTGAACGAGTGAACGCAACGACGACCGCGCTTAACGGCCATGACCGCGAAGTCGTCAGGCGGGTAGCCACAGCGACTTTGACCTCCGGCGAATTGCTCCGAGACATGATGATACATTATCTCGAGCAGCTCGGGGGGCATCCGGGTTCCAGGCAAAGTGCAATGGCTCACAAGCCTTCTTCTTCGCCACCTATCGCACCCCTGAGATTGTCGCAGCCATTGAACCTCGAGCCTTTTCACGCAGATCGAGAGCACAAGAGCAACGGCATGGTCGAGGCATTCTTAAGACTTTCAAGCGTGACTACGTTCGTGTGAATCCGATCACGAACGCGCGCACCGCGAGTGTACATTGCATGAATTGAACAACCCGAGTGTCCACTCTAGCGGGGCACTCTGCAGCGGTCGATTCGGATACCAGTAGCAGCATATGGGGAGTTCCGTGCACAGCACTCTCTTTGTTAGAGGACCACCGATACAGTTCGAGAAGCCCGAGAAGTGAGCAGTTGCGCCCCAGAGTCGGTCACGACGACGACCTCTTCGTGCAGCATCAACTTCGGCGATCCGTCAAAATATGACGGGTATGAGGTGCTTGGTTCAATGTTGATGATCATGCCTGGTCTTAGGATCGTCTTGTCATCAGGCTGCACCGAGGGCAACTCCGGCATCCATAAACCCATCGAATGTCCCATTCGCCCGATGTTCGTGGCCTTACCGCGATTGTTTGAGCCATTTAGGACATCTGACATTGCGCGCCATACATTGCAGATCGGAGTACCTGGTTTAACGGCGGCGATTCCCGCTTCAGTGGCGTGCCAAACGATTTGATAGGCATCTTGGGTGTGCCGATCAGGCGCGCCGAAGGCAAAATGTCGATCGAAGTCGCTCCAATAAAAGTCGAATAGGCAGCCGGCATCAATAAACAGCAGGTCACCATCCGAGAGAACTTTGTCGCTCGGAACACCGTAGGGGCGTGTATAACCGCCGCGGCCAGAAACACCCACTATCTTAGCCGTCTTTTCGACCCCGCGATTGAAGCATTCGAGCTCGAAGACCCGACACGCCTCCCGTTCCGTCATACCCAAACGCAGCTTTGGCGCCAGGTTGTCAAATGCTTCCGAGACAAGCTTACATACAGTTCGAATTCGGTCGACCTCTAATGGAGATTTGATCATCCGCAACGGAGTGAAAATCGGATCCGATGCATCTACAAATATCCGAGGTTTGATCGCTGCCGCAACACGTAAGAAATCTCCCGTAGGGAAGCCAAGTCTGCTTTCGGCGCCAAGCTCAGTGCCGATTTTCGCATTCTCCGGCAATAGTTCGCGCAATGCTCCGGCGAGGGTCGACACCCCCTCATCCTTTGGATTCGGACTGGGCCAGCTCCGGCAGCGTTTGACCCAGGTCGTCTCCTTATAAAACTGATCGATTCCCTCTGGAACGACTGCAACAGCCTCACCGGACGAAAGAATAAGAAGAAAGCGGGGCCGAGTTGTCTGCTGCGGCGTCGTGCTAGGCTCGCCGACAAAATATCGTAAATTGTGTTCGGAGGTTACCAGAAGCGCGTCAATGGCATGTTCTCTCATCGAACGCCGGGCTTGTTCGACCCGATCTTCGTATTCGGCCCGCGGGAAGGGAGCGTAAGGAATCGTTCTGATAGATTCTGAACCAATAGCATTCATAGCTTTTCTCGGCAAGGCTCAACGGGAAGGCGATCGATAATTTCGACGCTGGTTCGACAGCAGATCACGTAAGTTCGGACGCGCATGCGGTAACATATTCGAAAGAGGCACTCGCAGTTTGGTGCGAACCATGGGACACGGAATTCCTCGGCAAGACCGGAGACGTCAATGTCACTCAGAAATACCGCAACTCTGGATCGTCGCGGCCATCAGTTCCGTCGCCCATTCGGGCCCACGAGCTTCTCTATCTTCCGGCCAAGGTGCCCTGTTCTTTATGGAAGCATCTCTTCCGCTCATAGGCCGCAGCGCGAGTGAGCGCGTCTTCCGCAGCATATCCATCATCTGGTATGTTGAGCGAAACCGGCCATCCGCTCCTAGGTCTGCCATGATCGTCGTGCAAAGCGGCCGGCAACGACGTGCGTGAGTTCTACGGCACGAATCCAGTCGACAAGTTAGGGCTTGCGGTGTTGTCTCTGCTCGCTCAGCGATCATGATGATCATCCGTTTCTACAGTGTGCTTCTTGGGCCCAAGCACAAGTCGCATCAGTTCCCAGTAGTGGTCTCTACCTTGCAGAGGTTTGAAGGCCTGCTAAGTGCTGAAGGGCCTAGTCGTTCATGTCTGAGGCCGGCCGGGTCCACGTGGGGCTCTTATTGCCTGTTAAGATGCCTTCGGCTTGTGCGCAGCTCGCGATGGTCTTTGTTTCAGCTGGGCAAATAGTCGGTACTCCAGCCTTCGCTTACAACCTTCGCACCGGACAGCGCGTCAATTTCGGAGTCGCGGTATTGTAGTTTCTGCAGAACTTGGCGCGTCGAAGCGCCGTATTGTTCCGCGGGAGGGAGAGCATAGACTTTTCCGACGGTCGATCGGACCGCGTAATGATCAACCTGCGTGAGAACATGCCCGCTGGGATGGTCACGGAAAATCGAGAAGGCGTAGCTGCCTTGTTCGGTTCCCGGAGCACCATCCGCAAGCCTCGAATGCCCCGACCGAATGGCCGCGATACTCTCGCAAATGGCGGCACCGACGCCGGCTGTATTGAATGCCGAAATCCAATTCTCTGCAGAATCCTTAGCAATAGCATGGGCTAGGAAGGCGGTCAGTTCCTCCTTCGGCACATCGGCAACGCCTTGAAGCCTAGCAACTCCTTCAAGTCGCGGCAGATCGCGCTCGGATGCGCTGAGCAAGAGGCTGCGGTCCGAGGCCGTGTAGAACCGATTCAAGGCATCATAGCCCTTGGAATTTATCCCGGCCGGTTCGTCGAAGGGGCCACGTCCTGCGTAGTCGTAGCAGAACGGGATCTGCAAGAGACCGGCGAGCGCCGATAGGGACGTGCGAGCCCTCCCTGCTCGTCCGGTCCTGGCCTTTTGATAAAGCGCCGCCGCTACTCCGAGAGCCGCGCTGAACCCGCCCATCACGTCGATTGTACCGACGTGTGCGTATTCCTCAGGCGTTTCGTCGGAACCACCGGATCTCAGCATAATGCCTGTCGTTGCCTGAACGTGATTCTCGTAGCCGAGATAATCGCTTCGTGGGCCGCGCCGGATGCCACCGAAGCAATCGAGCTGGCAGAAGATCGCATCTGGATTGAGGGATTTGAGGCTCTGCGGATCAAGCCCAACGCGCTCGACCTGGCGGTCAGTTGCATTCCAGATTACAACATCAACAGACTTCACGAGCCTCTCGAAAACCTTTCGGCCAGGCGATGACTCGATGTCTAGCAGAACCGAGCGTTTACCGCGCATATGGGTCATGCCGTAGATGACTGTTATAGAGCTGTCGAAAAGCGGGCTGGCGGGGTCGAGCTTGATCACCTCTGCCCCGAAACGGGCGAGATAGCATCCTGAGTGCGGCCCAGCGATGACATTGCTTAGGTCTAGTACCCGCACACCGTCGAGCCACCCTGCCGATCTGTCAGCCTTGCGTGCCGACAACTGCCTTACAGGTAAGCTGGAGAACGCCGCGACGGCCTGATCAAAGGCGACCCATCTTCGGGGTGCTGGGTTCAGCATCACTTCCCCGCTTTCCTCCAGCCAGGCTACAGGTCCGGGCTGAGTCATTCGTCCATACACCGGATCATCGACTTTGATCATCAGCCCCGCGCGTTCTGCGTGATCGTCTCTGATCCACTCCTGCAGCCAACGTTGCGGTGCTGCCGGAATTCGACGCTCACCGAAAATGTCCTCCCATTCTGCCGCGGTGCGGGTAAGAAAGACGGTCTTCATTCGCCCGGCGATCTTGTCTGCCCACGATTTCGGCAAAGGAGACGAACTGAGTGAGATGTCAGATCGCCAGTCGCGCATCGAAAGATAAGTATTCATCTCTTCGACAAGCCCTTCCGCCAGGAGCTCGTCATACAGACCCAACACCTGCAAGCAGCGCCTCGTATGATGCTTGTGGGCTGAGCAGAGGACGAAGAACATGCGCCCGTCTTTGCATTTGTAGTTGCGGGCAAATGGGTCAAGGAGTTCCTGCGTCTCCTGGTAAGAGAGGTTCATCGGCAGGCCCGATTCGCGTCGCCGAGCTATCTCGCGCTCACGTGGCGACTTATATCGAAGGGGAAGCTGGTCAATGCTAATCGAATTATATGCAAGTCCCTCCATCACCGCGCATGCAAGAGGCACCTCGATCTGGTCACCAACTCCGCTGCGTTCCCGCGCCTGAAGCGCAAGCAGAGCGGCCGATACCGCTAGCATCGTACCGTAGGCCGATGCCAGAGGTAGCGGCGAAAAGGACGGGTCAATACCCCTCAAGACACGGTTCAACCCCATATCGGTGAACAATCCGGAGGATGCCCCGATTACCGCTTCAAAGGCGCGCCACTCGCGACGGAGTTGATCGTTGGACGCAAAGCCTGGAATGGAAACGGTAGTCAGGGCTGGGCGAGTCTTGCGCAAAGAGCTGAAGTCGACCCCCAGGCGGCTCAGCACTCCCGGGCGGAAATTCTCGATCACGATATCCGCGTCGGCGATCAACGTGTGCGCTCGCGACAAACCCTCCTCAGTCTTTAAATCGATCGAAACGATCAGCTTGTTTCGATTAAGGGTTGCATTGGCCGGGCTGTCCCAGAGGGGACCGGATGGTGGGTCGATATGTACAACAGTCGCGCCAAGATCGGCGAGAATCATCGCCACTGCCGGGCCGGCGATGTACTGTCCGAAATCAACGACCTTGACACCGAAGAGCGGAAGGGTTGACGGTGGCATAACTAGTCCTTCGCCATGAGGCATTGCTTTGTCGGGCTGATACTTTTATGAGTATGCCGCGCATAAAGTGTAGGGCGACTTGCTGTTCGTATGCTCGCCGGGGATCGCCCTCCCGGTGCGCGCGCCTTGCAAGGACGAAACGTATGAGTGTGCCAACGCATTGGTTAGCGCTGGCGGGGCGGCCTGGGCGCAAGGACATCTTCCGCATGGGCTGAAGCAAGCTCAGTTCAATCCGCCTCGCGCAGGGCGACAGAGACGACGAAGAAGGAACTGAATCCAACCGTCAAGGCGCCGCCGGCCTTGCAAGCTCCTTGAGAGTCCATCTGAGAAACGCCATCCTCGGTAATATTCGCACGATGCGGTCCACTCGAGGGATCATCAGGAGGGCCTCTGCCAAGCGCTGAAGCCATTGCATTCGCCGGTACGGCCTCCGCTTCGGTAGTCATGATCATTGCGCTATTCTCGTTGAAACATGCCTTAGATCATGACCAAGGGACTCCATCATCATCCTGCAGAGGCCTGCGATGTCGTAGATTGGCAGGTTCGTCATACGACGGATCGCTGGCGACACAGGCGGAAAAGCCGTGCACTCGAACAAA
The DNA here is from genome assembly GCF_023100665.1 of Bradyrhizobium sp. CW1. Classification (NCBI taxonomy): domain Bacteria; kingdom Pseudomonadati; phylum Pseudomonadota; class Alphaproteobacteria; order Hyphomicrobiales; family Nitrobacteraceae; genus Bradyrhizobium; species Bradyrhizobium sp. CW1. The sequence goes on along the minus strand of NZ_CP064684.1, from coordinate 6,672,516 downwards.
ACCGCAGATATCGCTGGGTCTGCAGGGAGGAGACGGGAGATGCAGGCCGCGACGTCCGCCTCAATATCGGCAGTTTCGGTATATACTGGAGGGCGTTTCATTTCGTTCTGGTGCAATTTACCTCCTTCTACGCCGCCAATCACCAATCTCGACCGTTGATCGGGATCTAGAACGCGATGCACGCGTTCGCTGGAATTTCTCGAATCAGCAGAAAGGAGAGCAATCTTGGAAGTCGTCCTAAGTTGGCCAAGCAATGCCGGTACCAAAAGCAAGGTCGATGTGGCGACGGGCACATTCACCGTCGCGGCCACAGCGTCCTGGTGTCGGATAAACGAGGCGCAGTTTGAACTTATCGCAACAGCGCCTCTTTGGACCAAGCGCTTCGCCGCTGCGATCGTGGCTGGTCCAATCGTTGGATCGCCGCGCATTGCGACGTCTGCCCAAGCTCCCTCAACAGTTTCCGAGATGACTGGAAACGCAAACGTTGACGGGTGGAGGAGCGAGCCGAGCCTCGGAGGTGGAGGTTTCGGCCCTCTTTCGAGGCTGAGAATCCCAAGAGGGCGGGGATTGTGTTTTGTCATAGGCAGTCTCCCGAATCACAAGCCGCTTATTTCAACGTCGTCACTGGTGAACTCGTGACGGCTGTCGAGCAGCCCGTATTCCCAGCGCGACAGCGTCTCGCCCGGGCCGCAGCGACGAGCGCGCAAGTCCTTCAGCACGGCCAAGACGGCGTCACCGCGCGTCGCTTCGAGCTCAACGGCTCTGAGGTTCTCCGCTTCCGCTTGCGGGTCTGATCACCCGGACGTTTGTCGGTGAACTTCGGTACTTCGTGTCTCATCGCTGGGCTCCTGTCGATCCCTTGAGGGTTGACTCGTCGAGGCTCGCGATTGCGGATCGAAGTTCCTCTCGAGCGCGGCTCAAACCAGCGCCGAGATCACGCAAAAGAGCCGCTGCTCGTTCCATGCTCTTTTCAAGCTCGTCCAGCGCTGTCGCAACGGCATCCGGGGCGGGCCCTCCTCCAGCTCGAGCGTTTCGCGCGATGACCTCTGGCACCGGCGATATCTCGGAATTGAGCATGCGGCCGTCTTTCACGATCGCCAGGAGAGTCGGTGCTCCGCACTCGATGGCTGTCGTAACCAACTCCCCGACTTCGTTATGAGCGGAACGAAAATCGAGATCGCTGCTAAGCGCGAGGCGAGTCGCCGTTTCCATAGCATTCACGAACGACGTTTCAACCATAGCGTAGGCTGCGTCTTCAACGACGTTCAACCCTGAGAAACACAACCGAATGAGGCGCACCGCTCCAATGGAATAGTCAATCCCGGGCCAGATGTGGCGAGTGGCTTCCGTTCCGACGGCTACACAGTTCGTGAAAGGTGTGCTATGCATGCCCGTGATCGTCGCGACGAAACAACCATTGATTGCGCCTGCTTTTCCCTGGACGTGCTCGAGCAGGAAGGGATTCCGCTTATGAGGCATCGCGGAGCTAGAGCCTACCAATTCGTCCGGTAGACTAGCCAAACCCGCTTCCCCAATCCACAGCAGCAATGTCTCTGCGATGCGGCTCAGATTTGATCCGAGAATCGCGCAGCCTGCCAACAGGCGAAGGTTGAGATCCCGAGACGCCACGCTGTCGATTGAGTTCAGTGGTGGCATCGCGAAGCCGAGCAGCCTTGCCGTCAACTCCGGGAGGATTGGCAAGGTCGTGCCACCCCCGGCGCCGGCCCCGAGACAGGAAAGGTTGAGCAGGGGATGCAGCGCCAGAAGGGCGTCCAGATCGCGCGCGAGCGCGCCAGCAAACGCCGTCAGATGGTGCGCGAAAGTGGATGGCAGTGCTGGCTGACGATGGGTGTGCAGCGGGAAGATTGTCTCAAGGTGATCGCGAGCGAGACTGCACAGCGCTTGCAGAAGCTTGAGTAGTTCCTGTGCCAGTTCCTGATACGGCGCTCTCAGCTTGAGCTTTACGAGCGTCGCATTGATATCGTTGCGGCTGCGCCCAAGATGTAGATTACTAGCTTCCCTGCCGATTGTCGAGCGGAGGTGATCCTCATAGGCGAGATAGGTTCCCCGGGGGGCTCGGCAACCTGCGACGCTCTGGAAGGCCTCGGCCTGCAACTTGTCAAGCTCCGCCAGTACTCTTCTGGCGAGATCGCGGTCGATCAACCCGACCCGCTCAAGCATTATGGCTTGGGCTCGGTCAATATCGGCGTAGAAGGGAAGCTCGTCGTTCGCTGCGCGTTGAAGATCACTATCGAAGACAATAGCGCTCGCTTCAGGATGGAGAGTTGATTTGATGCGGCCTGTGCCTTGCAAGGTGATCTCCTCATGCGCAACAGATGAAAGCGACGGCAGCTGCGGCACGCTCAGCCGCAGCTCTAGCATCGTTAGCAACTGCGATGACATGACCGATCCGGTCACGGAAATCGTTGCAGCGCCTGAATTGTATTGGCGGTGTCTGATATAGAACGAACTCCGCCAGTCCGAAACGATCGACGACCTGTTTGTGGTTCTGCGGACAGGCAAAGAAGCCATCGCGCTCCGGAACGATGAACCTAATCGACCCGTGAGCGCCTCCTACTAAACGTTTCGGGGGCATTCCGAGCAGGCTGCGAAGGACCTCGAGGACCGGGTCAAAACCAGTCGCGTGTCGAAAAAGGCTGGGGATCGAACCGCCAGCGAGGCGCGGATTTACTTCGATAATCGTGACACAACCCTGATGAAGCCGGAGTTCGACATGAGCTGGTCCTTGCACATGACCCAGGACCTTTATGGCGCGAAGCGCTTCATTTGCGATTCGCGCGCTTAACCAAGGCGAGATTGGCGCCGGTACATCGTGTCCGATCTCGACAAAATGCGGTAGGGTCCCAAGATGTTTGCGCGTCACACCGATAATCAGGCTATCGAGAATCTCGACTGAATACTCCTCCCCTGCAATATAGGACATAAGAAGGGCGCCAGACTGCATAGGACGGCCACGCACGTCATTCGTGGTATCGAGGAGCTTGCGCAACGCTGCAACTGCATCTGTTTCAGTTTGCACGAGGGTAACCCCTATGCTGCCACTACCGCTGATCGGCTTCGTGACTCCAGGTAAGCCGACCTGTGTAATCGCGTTGTGGATATCGCACTCGGCGCTGACTTGGGCGCATTTAGGCACGCCGATGCCCGCCGCCCGCAGCGCGGCCGCCTGACGGCCCTTATTACGGCAAAGCGCGATTGCATCGGGATCCGGACCCGTGAGCCCGAGACGTTTGGCTTGCAGGGCAGCCGTGTAAAGGTAGAAATCGCTAGACGTCGTTAGCAGCTCGATTGGCATGGCCGCAGCTACGCTATCGATTACGGCCGAAACAGCAGCTTGTGAAGTCGTTTCGCATATGCATACGTTGAGCTCCGCGATGCCAGGCAAAAAGGCATACCGCTCTGGTGAAGCGGTAACAAACACCGCAACGAGCCCCAGTTCTTGTGCACGCAGAATAAATTCGGCGCCTGACCCTGTAGTATTGGATTCAATGAAGATCGCAGCCGAGCGTGCCATTCGTTTATGCTTCAGTTCGCGGAATGTTGATACCCATCACCTCGGCCAACGAGCGGCGACTCCAGTTGAAACGGCACCAGCCGTTATCAGCATGAAGCGGGTGAGGGACAAGAACAGGCTCGGTCGCGGCGAGCTCGGCCTGATAGCCGTTCGCCTGCATCCACCCGGGATCGTAGATGTTCTGCTCGTAGCGGTTGCTGTCATCGGGAAAGACCGCAAGCACTTTGCTTTTTGGAGAGAGCTCCGCGTACCATTTGGCCACGAGATAGGCCGCCCCGCTAGTAGGCCCACGCTTTAACGAAGTCTCGCGATGAAGTCGGTGCGCCGCTTGGTATGCTTCGTTCGCACCAAGCCAATGGATTTCATCGAACGCCTGATGAAACAAGTTGCCAGGCAGAATGCTGTTGCCCAGACCTCGCAAATCGCGTCGGCCGACCGGTTGGCCGAATAAGACGCTGCCGAAGGTATCGATCCCAACGAGTTTCATTTTCGGAAAGAATGCGCGGCAATAGTGTGCAAGTCCGCAGGATGAACCTCCAGACCCCACCGCTGCAACCAAAACGTCGATCTCGCCGAACTCCCTGATCGCCTCCGCAGCGGGACGCGCATACGAAAGGCGATTGGCGAGATTGTCATACTGTCGTGACCAGGTCGCTCTAGTTCGATCCACAAACTCAAGGAGCGCATTCTTCCGGAGCAACTGTACGTTCCCGTTGGAGGCTGTCGCATCGACAATGTGAACTTCGGCCCCCAGCTCCTGCATGGTGCGTTTGAGAGGTGGCTCGATAGCCCGGTCGCCAAAGATGTGCAATTTGAGCGAGAATTGCATGCAAACGATGGCGAGGGCGAGAGCCATCGTTCCGCTAGATGTTTCAACGATCGTCGTGTTAGGGCCGATTTCACCGTTGCGAAGACCGGCTTCGATGATGTTGAAGGCGGGGAATACTTTCATTAGCCTGAAATCAATCGCAGCCAAGTTAAGCCGCAGTGAAACGATTTTGAGGGGCGCATGAGCACTGATGATGTCCGATAGCATGTCCACCAAGTGTTGATCCTCAATATGGGGTCGAGAAGCTACAGAGGCGACTGAAGCCAAGGCGGCTAATCGAGGTTCTAGCCTCGTCCAACCGGTTGTGAAGGTCGGGGAGCTCCGGATCGAAGATCAAGCCGGCAACGGTACCACTATGCGCCACGACAATACCGGCCGATCCGGTGTCTTCCTTGATGCGCTGGAGTTCGTTGAACTTCGGCTTCTTCAGCGGATTCTGAATGGCGGTCTCGCTCTGCGTAGCGGAGAAAGTCGCAACGCGGCCGACGAGTGCGACGCTCTGCTCGGCAATTGCACGCTCAAGGACTGCCAACGCGCACCCGAACGCGGCGATCTGATCACGCGAGTAGCGCGCACGCCGGAGTCCGTCAGTTCCAATGCCGCGCTCGGCCGAGCCTGTGTCAAACCCCAAAATCAACATTTGCGGGAGAGGACCGTTGAACACTCGGACAATCTTGCCCATTCGATGGGCGAACAGAATGGTGCTACTTGTGCAGTCAAACATCAACGAGTCACACGCATGCTCGGCCGACACGGCAAGCTTGGCTTGGAGATGAGGCGCCGGAATCACCCGGGACCCCCGGTAAGCTTCGACGGCTTTGGCGACCGCACGGATCGAGGCGACTACGCCACTTGTAGAGGAGCCCATGCCGACGCCTTCCGGCACCGACGTACGGACTTCAAGTGTAGCCCCCATGTTCCTCATCGCTAGAGCATCGAGGGTTAGCCGAGCGGCAATCTCACATTTGTGGAAATGACCAGGTCTCACTTCGATACCCGTGCGGCCGACCCGAGGCTCGAACCTCCCAATGCGGCTCGGCTTTAACGTCGCACGGGCTTCCGATCCATGGACGTGTGGCATGTGAACTGAAACCAGCGCACGCACTGTCCGGCGGTGCCCCCTTTCCTTGACAGTGAAGGCTCCCTGGAGCAGCTCGCCGAAATGAGGGTGGCAAATAGCCACCCCGTATGGCTTCGCGAGCGAGTAGGAGCGGGCGTGTGTGTTGTCCGTCCGAGGCATCATTGGAATATCCATCATGTCGCTCCCGTGGCGTAACCGCGCGACAGTAGCGGACCACAAGTAATGCCCGCCGTGAAATGAGTCGGCGGAAGTTGATGCCATGAATGCTTCGCTTCAGGTGAACGCATACTTCTTCTGCGATTGGTACTAGTAATGGGTTTCGCAGCGGCACTTTAGCGAGGTGCACAGATTTGCGCACCTACCAACAGTGAGAGTTCGCTCTTAAGCTCACGCCTTGCGAGCGGCTATCGAGCCAGAGTGGTCATTTCGGTAATGCATTGACGTTGCCCAGCGCTCAACCCGGAAAAGTCATTTGGGACCGGGCAGCGGGTGGTTGCGGGATCAAATTTGCGCCAAGCTAAAAATCCCCCTGTCCAGGTGCGCCCTTGCTTCAGCCAATAATCTCCCGCGATATCGACTTGTAAGTCTGGTCGATGTCCAACTGGCCGCTTGCGGCGCTCGAACGATAGCACCACGGTCTTGTCCCCCGGGGCAATCTAGGCCTTGTCTCGGCTTGTGCCGAGTCCTGTTCAGGATCCGAAATGCAGGTCGCGTTGGTTCACCAACTGCTCGGCCAGACGGCTTTGCTTCCTAAGCGCGCAGCATCGCCTTGAGCATCATCGCGGAGAGGCGATAATTGGCACCCATTCGTCGACTATTCGTATCCTGGGATCGATTCACAACCAGTGGTCGCCCGGCTGCCTGCCGTCGATCCGCGTGTCGCGCCCTCCGGCGTCAATCATCTTACGCTAGGCATCGGACCACATGCAGCAATTCATCAGAGCGGGTTCAAAAGGATCTTCCGTCAAAAATGAAGATACGAGCGGGGATTGTTGGAGTTGGGATCGCCAGCTACGTAATTTCATCGCGCGGCGGGGTTGTAGCTCGATCGAGCAAAGCCCTTCGCACGCGCGCTCTCAGATGAGTGGTAGCCGACAAGGCTCTCGGTGGTTCTCGATGACTTGCGGTAGGGTTGGGGGCTGACATCCACCTGATCCCAGGAGCGATTGATGATCGGGATGATAAGCATGCGTGGCTCATTGGACCGTTGTGTCCGATCGAAGACATCCATGCTCTCAGCCGGACAAACTGAAGGACAACCCTCCACTAGCGGGCGGGGCGTAAAGTCCACTGCGTTGCATAGACAAGGCACCCACTCTTGTTGGCACGCAGATTGCTGAGAAGGGGACAAATTAGCTTTCGCGCGTACGATCTCGCGCTCTCCGACCAAAGGAGTTCAAATGAAGCTCTCTCCACATGACATGCACGATGCCGCGGGCGTACCGGTCACCTGTACCGATCGCTCACCCCAGTCATCGTCCACCAATGTAGATCCGCCGCTCCGCACAACAGGCATGAAGTTCATAGATGGCGCTCGCCCGATTACGGAAGCGGAGCTCCAAGCCCGGAACATCACGCGCTATCATGTCACCAAATTCTATGCTCAACAGATCGCAAACAGTGGCTACTACGACCAGCTAAAGTACATTGTGGAGCCCTCAGTCGAGGAGTTGGATAGTCCCGGCGTTTTGGATACGAGCGGCGAGCATGACAACACCGTCGTGCCAGGACTTCAACACAAGTATGCCCAGACCGGGCTGTTGCTGGTGACTAGCCGTTGCGCTTCTTATTGTCGGTTCTGCTTCCGCAAACGACTTGTTGGTAGAGACTCCGACGAAACTGTACCGGACCTCGCGAAGGTTCGGCAATATATTGGCTGTCATCCTGAGATGACGAATGTGCTCCTATCAGGAGGCGATCCGTTCGTTCTTAGCACGGCAAAGCTCGACGAAATTCTTACAAATCTGCTTCCGATCCGACATTTGGATTCCATTCGGATCGGCACGAAGCTCTTCGCCTTTGAACCAAAGCGATTCGAGGATCCAGCTCTACCTGCTTTCTTCCAACGAATCCGTGATGCTGGTAAAACTGCGGTGCTTGTCACACATTTCGATCACATCGGTGAGATCTCGGTCGATGCTGAGCGGAATATCCGCTGTTTGCGTGCACAGGGAGTGCAGTTCCTCAATCAATCTGTGCTTCTCGCGAAAGTTAATGATGATCCTGAGATCTTGGCAGCGACTTTTGCCAAGTGTCACCAAATGGGGGTCCGCCCTTATTATCTCTTTCAAGCCAGGCCGGTGAAGGCCGCCTCGCACTTTCAGGTTCCGCTTCGACGCGGATTAGAGATTGCGCGCGGCGTCACTCAACGTCTCGCGGGCATCGAAAAGACGTTTAAATACATCATGTCGCACTACTCAGGAAAAATCGAGATCCTCGATCTTGGAGATGATGGGCGCGTTTATATGCGATATCATCAGAACAAGTTCCCGGACAGAATTGGAAAGATCTTTTCCAGGCCATACATCGAGCCCGCTTGCTGGTTAGACGATCTGCCCGAATGATGATCGAGACGTGGATTGATGAGGGTTTGCAGATCGTGGCCGAGTAACTCGGCCATTTGGCTTTGCCCTCACAGACCCGGGCAGGCGGCTTCCCCGCCGCTCTTCCCGAGATTAACCCCCGTCATATCCGCGCCTGCGCGCAAGTGCGAGTGATGCGTGGAACGGGCAGGCCGAAGCGTGCCGTCAGGGTCTCAAACTCCGACCAACCCATTCGCCGGCTTTCTGGCTGCGCCGTCTCAGACAGCGCATCCAGATCCGACGCACTTCGCGGTAGAAGCCGTTGAGCGCTGGATAATTGTGCGGCCTGCCGTAGTAGCCGTAGTGTCCATGCAGCACAGCGGCGAACCACTCGTGCTGCTTGGCAAGTGGCGCGTGCATGAGCCGCCAAGCCTCCTGCCGCAACGCCGTCAGCTTACGCGTCAGGCGTTTCCCTTCCGTCTTATGCTTCACGATGAAACGGCCATCTCGGGTCCGCCCGCAGTAGTGGGTGAAGCGGAAGGCGAAAGTCTCGGGCCGCCCCTTCGCGCCGCTGACGCGAGAGGGCCGCGAACCGGCCACACTCGATCAGCCGCGTCTTGTCCTCATGGAGCATCAGGCCAAACCTGGCCAGCCGCGCCTTGAGGGCCAAGAGCATCTCCTGCGCATCCGCCTTGCTCTCGGAGCCCATGACGAAGTCGTCCGCATAGCGCACGGTTACGATGCGGCCGCGTGCGTGCCCGACGACGCCATTGGTGGGTCAGAGGTCGAGGATGTAGTGCAGAAAGATGTTGGTGAGGAGCGCACCGATGCCTGCGCTCTGCGGCGGTTCACGGACCTCATCGCCGCGCGTTGAACAGTCTTGTCCTAGCGCCGGCAAGAAGGAGGGAACCAGCCCGAGGGGAGTGGCGGCGGGTCACCGCGCCCGCCCGCTACGCGCCATCGAGGGCGCACGCGTCCGGACCGCTTTGCTCTACCGAGCTACACCACCATCGGCGATACAACCAGATTCCATCCGCGAACTCGCCGCGTGTGAAGAACTGCTTCAACTCCGAGACCGACCGGAGTTTTCGCTGCCGAATCCTCGGCCGGGCGGAGCTAAGGTCGATTAAAACGACATTCTCGATGCGGAAGCGATCGCCGGGGAGTATCCCCATTGCTGGTGAAATAAGGGGCTCAGACCATCATCGCTGACATATCTTGCGTCCGCAGTTTCAGGCCCACCGCACTACAACGGACGAATTGGTGACCAGGTCCTCCGACCATCCGTGATTTGCCTGCAAGTCGGCCACAAGAAAAGGTAGTATGGAATACGTTCTTCAGTCGATACCATAGTTGCTGGCATATAGGCTATGGAGGCTCATGATGGTAGAGGAGAGAGCGGCAGTGACGTGCGCGGTAGCTCCTTTTCACATCTCACGCTCCATTCAAATATACGACGCCGTCGCTGCCCACCAGGACATCAGCCTATTGATGGGATTCGACTTCCAGGAATATGTATCAATTACTCAGGCCACTCCAACAAAAGGGAAAACATTCCCAAACTTTCGGCCAGACCGATCCACAATTGATTCAGGTGACGGATATTGGGTCGTCGGCCTCGACAAAAAAAAGGACGTTGTGCTTACAAATGCTACTCGCCTGTACGACCTTTCGAACAGCAACTTTGAAGAGCACCTTCGGTCCCGACGGGCATTTTACACTGACCCGATCGCACACGAACATCCTCAGGATCATTGTGCTTGCACAGCACCTAGCGCAAAGAAGATGACCGGCAAAGTAGCCTACAACGGCGATCTCTGGGTGCGGAGAGAGCTCAGAGGACAGGGTGTTCCGAAGATGCTAGCTCGAATAACACATAGCCTGTCGTTTGCAATGTGGGCTCCCGACTTCTTATGTGCGCTTGTGGCACGCTGGCGGGTGGACAAAGGGCTTCCACACTACCGTCACCATGAACCTGGCGGATCGATATTGCGGCTGGTGAAAGAGGGTATTGCCGAGGACAATTGGCTTGTTTGGATAACTGGCGAGGAGCTAAAGAGCGAGGTCGATGGCTGCTATAAACCTGAGCTAGTAACTTTTCACAGAGATTTTCCTCTGTGAGTTTTGCCCGATTTGCCAGTGGGTTCGGCGTATGCATGCCAGAGCTATCGCTGAAAGTTGGTGGCGACGAAAATCGGAACGCGCGATCTCGTGGCGGTGATTAACGCCTCGCTTCTTAATCGAAGGAGCGATATGCTGTGTCCAAAGATAACATCAAGCTGATTCAACCAGGAAACGTCAACGATCAGCTCACCGAAATCTTAGGCAATGGGGCGCGTATTTGTTGGCCAAGGCCGTCGAGGCCGAGGTCGCGGACTTTCTCGCAAGCATGCCGATTTGAAGGCCGCGGACGGCCGCTAGGTAAGCATCAGGTGAGGCTTTCAATTACCCACAAGTGCTTGATTCATTTGCGGGAGGCTCGATCGAAGAATCTTGAATCAGATGAATCGGTTGTGATTCATTGTTGAGCACCTGAATCGCGACGGCGAGGTGCCTTTATGTGTTCGAGCGGTGCGATATCTGGTCGGTCGGCGGGCCCGATGTTCACCAGGATGATCTGATGAAAGCGCCGTCGAACACTGGACTGAGCGCGAGATCGACAAGACAGCTTTCAAGGACGCCCGTCTTGGTCAACGATTTGGCGAGCTGTTAAGGCAAATTGGTGATGGCATGGGCGGGAGCATACCGTTCGCGTGCCAAGACTGGGTGAACACGAAGGCAGCCTACCGTTTCTTCGCCAACGAGCGCGTGGAGGAAGCCGACATTCTTAGCGGCCACTTCGCCGCCACGCGCACCCGTTACGATGATTGTACAGGCCCGATTCTCCTTATCCAGGGCACCACGGAATTTTCCTACCAACGCGCGAACACGAGCGCGATCGGCATAACCAAGAGCGTCAATAGCGGCCGGGACAAAGGTGGCCGTTGGCGCCATCGCACGGTCTGCGGAATGCTGATGCATTCCAGCCTCGCGGTGACCGTAGAGGGCCTCCCCCTGGGATTGGCGGCGGTGAAGTTCTGGACACGGAAAAAATTCAAGGGCGCGGCCCAACTCAAGAAGAAGGTCAACCCGATCCGCGTTCCCATCGAGAAGAAGGAGAGCGTTCGATGGCTCGGCAATCTCAGGCAATCGATCGAGCGGCTCGGACAGCCGGCGCGTTGCATCTTATTGGCGACCGCGAAAGCGACATCTACGAATTGTATTGCCTGACGCAAGAGCTTGGCGCTCACTTCCTTGTCAGCGCCTGCGTCGATCGGGTGGCGGGCGACGGCGGTCATACGATTGCAACCGAGATGGAGGAGACCAGCGTCAAAGGCTTGCATTACATCGACGTGCGCAACGACAAGGGTGAGACGACGAAGGCCGCGCTGGAAATCAAGTTCAAGCGGATCGCAGTCTTGCCTCCCATCGGGAAGCAGAAACGTTATCCAGCCCTCGACCTGACGGTAATCCACGCCAGCGAGCGCGGTGCGCCAAAGGGCCGGAAACCCATTGAGTGGAAGCTAATCACGGACCTACCCGTCCGGGGACGCTCCGAGGCAACCGAGAAGATTAACTGGTACGCCATGCGGTGGAAAATCGAGGTGTTCCATAAGATCTTGAAATCGGGCTGCAGGGCGGAAGACTCAAAACTGCGGACCGCGGAGCGACTTGCCAATCTAATGGCGGTCTTCTGTATTCTTAGCTGGCGCGTCCTCTGGCTCACCATGCTCAATCGCACGGCCCCGGACGCGTCACCGAAGATGGCCTTGACGGACACCGAGATCGCATTGCTCGATGAACTCATCAGCGACGTTGGCAATCGACGGCGTCGCCCTGAAACCCTCGCATTCTACTTGACCAAACTTGCACGATTGGGTGGCTACCTGGCCAGGGCCGCCGATCTGCCACCCGGAAATGTTGTCATCTGGCGCGGACTCTCCAGACTCACCCATATCGAACTCGGCGCCGAAATCGGAGCAGCTGGAAATGCGGGTAATTGAAAGCCGGTGACGACCGCGGAAGCGGCCACTTAGGCTACCTGGTTGAGTTGCTTATTTTGGTCTCGCCAATTCCAGGGCAGCAGTTCGTCCAGCCGTAGGACTGGATGTGCAGCGATGCGCGCCAGGACATCAGCGAGCCAGGCTTGTGGATCCAGGTCGTTCATTTTGGCGGTTTGTGCCGCCCGCCGAACTATGCCGAACGGATTTGGTATGGCACGCCATGGTCACGCGCTGGCACCGTCGATCGCGTGCAGGGCAGCCCCATTCCATTCGGCATAGTCTGGTTGTTCAGAGCGCCTCGAGCAGGGCGAGTAGGCGGTCGTTCGGCTGGAAGCGGGTTCGCTTGCCGCGCTCGTACGGTTTGAGCTTCGCCAGGGCCGCTTCCTTGAGGGCGAGGTGGGCGTGCAGTACGTCTGCATCGTCTCGACCGATGCATGACCGAGCCACAGTGCGATCACGGAGCAGTCGACCCCGGCTTGCAGCAGTCAATCGCAACGCTGTGCCTCAGCACGTGCGGTGACTTGGCCTTCAAAGACGGGCAATTCTTGTGAGCGACACGAACATGCTTTCGCAGCAGCGACTGGACGCTGTCGGCACTGAGCCGGGCCCCGTGCACGTTGGGGAACAACGCTGTCGCTCCTTCCGTAACCGCTCCTTGAGCCATGCCTGGAGCGCACACCGAGCGAGTGTGGTCAGTGGAGTGGTCCGCTCCTTCCGCCCTTTACCGACGCATCGACACGTGTGCGCCGGACCCGAGGTGGACAGCATCCCGGTCAAGGCGAGTCAGCTCGGAGAGGCGTAAGCCCGTCTGGGCCGCGAGCAGCAGCAAGGTGTGATCGCGGCGACGAAGCCACGTCGTTCGATCGGGCGTGGCGAGAACCGCCTCGATCTCGGGGCGCGTCAGGAAGTGCACCTGCCGCTTGTCATGGCGCTTGCTCGGTATGGCGAGCACGCGCTGGATCAGCGCGATGTGTGCCGGTTCGTCGAAGGACACGAACCTGAAGAAGGATCTGATGGCCGTCAGACGCAGGTTGCGCGTCTTCGCGCTGACGCTGCGCTTTACCTCGAGGTCGGTGAGGAAAGTGCCGATGAACGTTGCATCCAGATCGGAGAGGGTCAGGGCCGATGGGGACTTCCGCGCCGCACTGTGCGAACATGAGCAGCAGCCGGAACGTGTCTGTGTAGGAGGCGGTCGTGTTGCCGCTGATATTGCGCTGGCGCATGAGGCGCTCGGTGAAGAAGCGCTCGATCAACGTGGCGACCTTGTAGGCAGGCTTCACGGCGTCACCTCCCATGGCCGGGCCGCGCCGTTTCTTCCATCAACTCGGGGCAGGCCGAGAGATAACAGTAGGTATCGCATGCAGGCGTGGCCGAGGTAAGTGGAGAGCACTGGGAGTTGTTGCTCGAGGTCCTTGCCTTCGATACCAGTCGAGCAGCGTCCGGATGGCGAAGCGATGACGGAACTCGTGCACGCGTGGCCCGGTACGATCACCTGGGCGCCGCAGCCCGATCTTTCTGGACGATCGCCAGAAGACGCGATGAACGTACTGGAGCAGCAAGCGGCCTCCCTGTTCGGCAATGAAGAAAGGTCGAGCCACAGCGTGATCCGAGTGGCGCATCGTTGCGGTGGGCGCAGTCGCCCAGCGCGGTTCTCGTCGTTGGATGTAATGGCACGAGCCGCGACTTGCCGAACTGGTCAGCCGAACTGTCAGCACGCCGGCGTTGAGGTTCGAGGTCATCACGCTCCAGGCCCATCGCCTCGGATATACGCATGCCTGTCACCGCGATCAGCCCGAACAAGGTATGATAGGTCCATCGGCGCAGCCCGTTCCGCTGGCCGGCAGAGCCAGCGCTGCCGTCAGCAACGCATCCGTCTCCGCATCGCTATAGACATAGGGCTTGGCGCGCTTCCATCCGGGCAGCATGCCGACGGGCGACACCTTCGTTCTCCGATCGAAGTTGGCGGCATGGCGCGCGAACCCACGCACGTCGCTCAATCGCAGCGCCCAGGATGCATGACGATCGGGCGGCAGCGTTGCCCATTCCATTGCCAGTTTCGTCCTGATGATCCTGGCCTTGCGCTTCTCCATGAAGGGGACGAACTCGGCGAGCCGACCGGTCTTGGGCTCGTACGTGTATCCCAATCCCTTGCGCATGCTTAGGTACTTATCGAGTGCGGAGCGCAGATCGGTCATTGCAGCCTCCCGGCCAGGGCAGGCTCAATGTTCTGAGCGCATCGATGTCTATGTTCGCGCAAATCCGGGTGGTGTCGTGGTTCTCGTGCCGTAGCAACTGTCCGATCTCCGACAAGGTCGCGCCAGCTCGGAGAAGCTCGTAGCGAGACTGTGTCGGAAGATATGGGCGCCGCGGTGGGCGCAACCTTCGATTCCAACGCGATCGAGAGCGGCCTTGGCCATCATCGTGACGCATCCGGAAGCAAAGCCGACGTGTGGCGCGAGTGTGCGGACGAACGGCCGTCGGCACGGCGACTTTGGGCGGCCATTGCGCAGACATGCAACGATAGCCGCGCCAATGTCGGCGGTATCGGCATTCGTGCACGCTGTCGGCCCTTGGCGCGAACGAGTATCTCGCTGGCGCGCCAGTCGATATCGCCGAGGGTGAGCGTCGCAACCTCATCGGCCCGCAGGCCGCGCTCGGTCTGCAACAACAGAATGGCGTAGTGGCGCCTTCCCATCACCGTCTCTCGGTCGCAACCGTCGAGAGCCTTCCGCACCTGAGCGGCAGGCAGATAGGTCGGTAGAGTTGCTAGCTTCCATCGCGCATCGATGGAACGCAATCCGCCAACGGGCGCGAGTTCAGCCCCCGATGGTGGAGGTAACGGAGAAAGGCACGCAAAGACGAGCACATCGCCTTGCCGTTCCCGGGTTCCGACCTGGGCGTTGCGCTCAACATAGCGGATCACCTCTTCTTGGCTGATCTTGCACAGGGCGCCGGCGCCGGCGGAGCACACCTCGTGCAGGAACCTGCGGATGACCGGGAGATGGGGACGATGGACCTCGGTACAGCCGGCTTCTGCCCAAGTACTCTCGAACTTCCATGCTCCTGTTCTCCGCTGTTGAAAGCGGAGGCAGAGAACGAACTATGCCGAACCGACCAAACGTCGGTCAGCGAGAAATCTGGGGAAAACGACCCGACTCGGCATAGTTCGGCGAGCCGCATCAACCTGCAAGATGATCGACGTCGATCCGCAAGCCTGGCTCGCCGACGTGCTGGGCAGGCTTCCAGATCACCCCGCCAACAGAGTCGCCGACCTGCTTCCCTGGAATTTGGAAAGCGAACCAACAGTCCAAGGCCGCCGTTGCAGCCTGAGTGCTTCACCTCAGACCATCGCGCCTGCCTGGGTGCTGACCGGCTTTCAATTACCCACAAATGCTTGATTCCATTGCGATAGCCCCGACCGAAAAATCTTGAATCGGATGAATCGCTTGTGATTCATTGTCGAGCACCTCGCTCCGGCGGAGCGGATAAGCTGGCGCACAGCTTTGCTTCTGTGGCTGCCGAGATTGTCCAGGACGACGATATCGCCGGGACTAAGGGTCGGCAGTAGAACCTTCTCGACATAGATCCGGAAGCTCACGCCATCGATTGGTCCCTCGATGAACCATGGCCCATCGATCCGGTCATGGCGCAGGGCCGCCAGGAAGGTCGTGGTTGTCCAGCGGCCGTGAGGAACCTTGGTGGGGAGTCTGTGCCCGCGAGGGGCCCATCCCCGCAAGGGCACCATGTCGGTCCGGGTCCAGGTCTCGTCGATGAAGACCAGCCGCTCAGCTTCGACGCGACCTTGGTACTTTGTCCACTGGGCTCGCCGCCGTGCCACGTCGGGACGATCGCGTTCGCCAGTCCACCACGGTTGCTGAGCTTCTCGGCATGCACGAAGTCCCACACCGAGTGGTAGTCGACCTTCAGGCCGCGGCCGGCAAGCTCGCAACGAGCCCGCGTATGGTGAAATCGCCGTCCTTGATCCGCTGCGACAGCCAGACCGCGTGGTGTCCCGAACCGCCTTCGGCTTGTGACCGCCCATCTGGCCCGGCGCAACGCTGCCGGTCTCATCGACCCGCTTCAACCAGCCGATCGCTGTGCTGATCGCCACTCCAAATTGCTTGGCAGCCCGATTGCGGGACATTCCGCCCTCAATCGCCGCCACCGCGCGCTTGCGAAGATCCAGAGAATAAGGCTTGCCCATCCATGCTGGCCTCCGCCCAGCCAGCATGGTGCATCAGAAACACACTGATTTTGGGATCCCAAATCGATTCAGCCTAACCCCATCGCGCTTTAGCCGACCACGACGTTCAGCAAGTCCGCTCTCGACTCCATCGCGGGCACGCTTGGATCATCGACATCGTTTCTCGATCGCGGGGGTTGGCTTCTCGTCGTTTCTTTACGGAGTGGCCGACCGAGACGAAGGGCATCGTACTTCGCGCGCTGCCGAACCCGGACGCTGCTGAAGCCGCATGGCAGCTGGCTGCAGGTCACCAGTTATATGAGGTCTGGTGGTTCCCAGCCACTTCTGGCAAAAAAGAGATCGCTCTGGGCCGAGTGTGTCCTCGGGTCCGTGGAAAGCGACGAGATGTTTTCTTCGGCTCGCGAATGTTCTACCCTTCCGTACAGTCAAGCGTGCTGATCGTGGAGGTAATGCGAGCTTCCGGGAACCACGATATTATTTTACCAGCCTCCTTAGGGAAGTTGAGGTGGGAAGAACACCTGAAGCGGCGCAGGGGGGGCTCTGATCATAAAACCGTCCACTTGCGACCGCAGCCCATCACGGGTTTGCGGCCGGATTCCCGTTTGAAATCTGCGGCAATTGTCTTGTTGGCTTCCGGTGAAGTCTGCGGCAATTGCCAAATTGATGTTTGCCGTTATGGCAGCAAGCATATCGTCGGCGAGTAGTACTATTTCTTTTTGCGATGCGCGCGCGCCGGCTTGCGACCCTTACGCAATGTCTTTGGAGGCGCCGAACCTTTAGGTGGTTGGATAAAAAATTCAGACACATGAACGTCAAGCGTTGCCGCGATACGGTCGAGAAGATCAATCGTCGGGTTCTTCGATTGCTGCTCAATACCGCCCATATAGGAGCGGTCAATGCGGGCATCGTACGCCAACCGCTCTTGCGGAACACCGCGATCTACGCGGATCCGGCGCACATTCCAGGCGACAAGCGCACGAGCTTTCATGCGCTAAAGCAGCCATTCTGACGGCCATCAAACCACTGGTTATAGACGTACTATTGCGGTAAGTTCGTCCAGAATGCAGATGAGCAGAGTCCGCGCATAAGCTAAATGAAAGAGCTGGTACTGGATCCGAATATCGCCATGTCGCGCCGAATGAGACAGTGCTTACGAGTTATGACGAGCAGCATCCGATGTCGGCCTCTTGATTCGGGCCGACGCTGTCGCACGCCGGACGGCAGTTCTGCTGATCGCGCTCTGGGCTTAACGGACGGCGATCAATGTATTCTGGCCGTGGTCGCGAACGAAATCGACGGCGATAGCCGCTGCCAGCCAGTGATTCGGCAAGAATACTCCTGCATGCCGCGACAATCGGTTCTCTACGAAGAGGCTCTGAATACGGCTACCCTCGCTTAAATCGATGCTTCTCAATCTGGTAGGACTTTCAGGCAGTGCCGCCCGATCCCAAGATCGCAGATTCCGCGCCCAAGGCGCCCCAGCTTACGCCCTATGACGAGCAACATGCCGTCACCTATATGCGTCTGCTGGATGCCGAGGCCGATAACGCTGATTGGCGGGAAGTCGCGCGCATTGTGCTTGGTATTGATCCCACCCTGGATCCGGATCGCGCCCGCCGTACTTTTGAAAGTCATATGGCTCGCGCCAAATGGGCGGCGCGTCACGGCTTTCGGCATCTCCTGCAGCGCGGTTGGCCGAACGGCGAGGAATGAATGAGTTCGAAACGGACGTCACTTCTGCTGATGTCCGATCGCAAAACGTGATCGTCCGATCGCGTAACTGCATTTAACAGCGAATATCTGAGTTTGTGCAACCATAAATAGTCACATTTGTCGGGCTGCAATTCCTTGCATGTGCGTTAAGAACATACGGGGAAAGTGGTCCGATGCCAGGTGCTGACTGGAAATCTGAGGAAGCCTATCCTGACGCCAAGAAAGCAGAAGCTGCGGACATAGCCTGGGAATGGCTGCGCCGCAATTGCGAGTACCAAAGAGACTATATGGCCCTGGCCGCCAGCGAACGATCCAGCGCGATGGCGGACCACTTTCGACAGCGATGGGGGCTGTCTTTTCGCAGCTGATCCGCAAAAGACGTCCGACGAACAAGCCATTTTCTGGGCGCCTGAAGTGCTGTCGACCGTGCTCTCCGTGCGCGCAGCTGTCCGCTCGGCGGCGTCCAAACGGTACGACCTGGATTCCAGCATACTAGTGGATAGCGAGCTTCGTTGCGGGCAGGATGGATGGCATGCCATCGTGACGCTCGGAGGAGCGAAGCATCGCCTTTGGCTAGCAGAACTGCCACCGGTGGGCTCATCGATCGCTGTCGACCTGCCGATCGATCGCAACTTCGAGGTTCGTGTGCGGGCAGCTCATCGACTTTGGCTGGCGCTTGAACGGCGGCCCATCGGACCACCCCCTCTGACGCTGCCAATCTTGACCCGTCATCGGCTTATCCTCGCCTTGCGTGCAGTCGATGGGGCCTTGGAAGGAAACAGCTATCGCGAAATCGCGCAAGGCCTATTCGGCAACCATCGTATTCCCGATCGCGGTTGGAAAACAGACCATCTCCGCAGCCAGACCATTCGCCTGGTCCGGGCGGGGCTGCGTCTGATGAGAGGCGGCTATCGCGCATTGCTCCGTCGCAACCGCAAAGACAGGGGCGAGGCGTCCTGAGCTTTTGGTTGATGGTGCGGCCCTGATATCTCACAAGACGATTGTAGTCGGCCGGTTTGCAGGCGGAAAGGGTTCTGGCGGAGCGCGGTTAGCGTCTTGGACTGCGGGTTGGCCGCGGTACTCGCCTAAAAATGAGCCTCGCCGTCGATCGGGAACGGTCTGCACGTGCAAATGGATGCTAGCATTATTCAAAGCCATCGATCGAACTTCTGCTAACACCGATACGCGGTTAGGCGGCTTCCGGAATTGCGGCCCTTTTGCAGAGCCGAGCGACCCATCGGCAAAAGGCACGAGCGATCTCGGGATTGTCACTTCGGTCCACAGCATACGCCCGATACTGCATGCCGCTTGAAGTGCGCGATCCTGGTATCACATGGAGCGCCCCTGTCCGCACGAGATCGCTGACGATAATTTCAGGCGCCACAAGCAGGCATTTTCCGGCCATGACGGCCGGCAAAGCAAGGTAATTATGATCGTATCGCGCCCCCAACTTGATGTCCTTTGCGGAAAGGTTCATGGCCCTAAGCCATGTTGGCAGTATGTCGGGCCGCGATGTGATGTTCAGAATTGGCGTTGAATGGACAGTTGCGAGCGTTTGTCCCATGACATGATTTGGAGAACCTACGCATACAAGCGTCTCATTGTAGATCGCCCAATCGTCGGCCGGTTCAGCGATACAAAGATCGCGAGTGAGCAAGATGTCGAAATTGTCCGAGGATCTCGGCGGAGACAATGAACTGATCACGTCGACGACTACGCCGCCCATCTCGGCAGAGAACGCCTGGAGATTCGGAATCAGAAATGAGTATGCGAAGGTGGAAAGAGACGTGTGGACCACGAGTCGATTAGCGTCCGTTCGGATCCTACGCCGCATCCTTTTCGCGGTGAAACACACTGTGTCAAGCGGTTCGGCAACCGCGTTCGCGAAGAGCCTTCCGAATTCAGTCAATTCGTTCCGCCGGCCTCGCCGTTGCACAAGATCGGTGCCAAAGTAGTCTTGTAACACAGCCAAATAACGGCTGACCGAGCTCTGTGTCGTTCCCAATGTGCTCGCTGCACGCGTTACGCTTCCCTCGCGCGCAATGGTCACAAACACCCGTATAGCATTGAGGGGCACTTCATTGTGTTCGGCAGCCATTTTCTGCTGCGGTAGATCCTGGAATGTCCGCTGATTGTCCACGGCGGCCATTGCCGGAAATGAATGCTCCATCACATTATTTGATGTGTGTAGCCGGATTGCCGCTTAATGAACGATTTCTCACGCGCAAAATCCGCCTTCTTGCTACGGTTCGTGGGGGCTGGCCCGCAACTACCGATTCCCGTCGACGGTTTTTTAAGAGGTGATCTCGAGGTGCCGCCAGGCGGGCTAACCGCTGATGGAGCAGTCGACATCGAGGGTCGTCTAGACGACAGGACCACATCTTAAGAGCGTTTAGAGTGCGCCGGAGCAGAGCGCGGTCCTGAGTTCCTTCTCAAATCTCGACAGCAGTATCAGCGCAGCGTTCAGCGAAGGAAGCGAGCTTCAGCCGCCTTAACCTCGTGCATATTCTGGATTCTGATGGTCTCATCCACCGGCAGAATATCCTTTGTAGACGTTCTGGACGCCGCCGTCAGCGATGATCCGTCGGGAGGTCTCCTGCATGGCGTTTGCAGCAGCACGGATGCCGTAATTGCCAAAGATCATCATGCTGACATTGCCCAACGTTTTGACCCGCTTGGACTCGAGGTCAGGGCGTTCGGCACGATCACCAGCGGCACCGCTTCCATCCAGGCGCGCGAAAAGCTTTCGATCTCGGAAGGATTCGTCCTTTTCGAATGGATCAGGATCATGTCCGCGCCAGCCTCCGCGCGCGCCCGACGCAGGGCCTCCGCTTCGCCGAGGCTGGCAATCAAGGCTTCGGTGCGGGCGATGACGAGGAAATCAGGGTCTGATCTGGCCGTGATGGCGGCCTCGCCGATCATAACGGCGTTGCCGCCGGCCCGCTCATATTCCGTGATAGTGTGAATGACACTAATCGCATTGCCCTAGCCCGTATCAATGTCCGCGACGATCGGCAGCCTCGTGCGTCCGGCGATCGCCCGCAGCATGTCGAGATGCTGTGTCATTGAGATGAGGCTCATGTCCTGCAGCCCATAAGGCGCAGATAGCTCAAAGCCGGACGCCCACAGTCCGTCAAATCCGGCTTCTTCCGCGAGAATCGCCGAAAATGAGCTGTGGGCGGCCATGATGTGGACCGGCCAGTCTCGGCCATGCGGGCGCGCAGGCTTTTGGCAGGGACATCAGAATAACTTTCAGGACAGGGTCGCGCAGGCGGCGATGATTCGGTCGCAGGCCCGGTTGAGGTCCTCGAACGACGAAGCATAGGAAATCCGGATATAGGGCGAGGCCATGAAGCCGCTGCCGGGCACGACAGCCACGGCGAAAGCGTCGAGCAAATACATCGCAAAGTCACTGTCTGTTTCGATCAGCTTGGCGTCCGGCGTGCGCTTGCCGATAACCCCCTTGCAAGAGGGGAAAACATAAAAGGCACCGTCCGGCACACGGCAAGCAAGCCCCTTCGCCTGGTTTAGCTTGGCCACGACAAGGTCGCGGCGCTCCAAAAACGCGCGCACGAACTCTTTGATATGGTCCCGCCTCCCTGACAGCGCCTCGAGCGCGGCATGTTGAGAAATCGAGCTGGTGTGCGAAGAAGTCTGGCCCTGGACGAGGTTCATGGCCTTGATTAGCGCCAGAGGTCCGGCACCATACCCGACGCGCCAACCGGTCATCGCGTCAGCTTTGGACACGCCGTTGACTGTTAGTGTGCGCTCGTAGAGATCCGGCGCGACTGCGGCCATTGTTGCGAAATCGGCGCCGTAGGTGAGCTTTTCATAGATGTCGTCGGATAGCACATGCACATGGGTACGCTCGTGCAACACCGCAGCGAGCGCGAGCAAATCACCTCGGCTGTAGACTGCGCCGGTCGGATTGCATGGCGAATTCAACATCAACCATTTGGTGCGCGGCGTGATCGCCTTCTCCAGCGCCCGAGGGCGGAGCTTAAAGCCATCGAGTTCGCTGCAGGCGACGACCACCGGCTTGCCGCCTGCCAGCGCCACCATGTCGGGATAGGAGACCCAGCATGGCGTTGGGATCACAACCTCGTCGCCCGGATCGAGGCTAGCGAATAGTGCGTTGAACACGACCTGCTTGGCGCCGCAGCCCACCGTGATCTGGTCAATACCGTAATCGAGGCCATGATCGCGACGGAGGCTCTCGCCGATCGCTGCCCGCAGTGGCTTGATTCCGGCGACCGCCGTGTATCTCGTATTCCCGTCGCGGATGGCTCGGATGCCAGCTTCACAGATACCGGACGGCGTGTCGAAATCCGGCTCACCCTGGCTGAGCGTAATCACGTCGGCGCCCTGATCGCTCAGCTCGGCGGCGCGAGCCGTCATGACCTTAGTTTGAGAGGGACGGACGAGTTTGAGCCGTTCTGAAACGAGAGACAAGACCCAATATCCTTCGAGTTCGAATGAGCGGTTTCGTGGCGTCTATCCGAACGCGAACGACCAAACTAACCGGGGGATCGCAGCATTGGACAAATCATCGTAGATTACGATAATCGTATCGCTTCTTCGTGCGGCGCTGTTGGGCCGTTCGCAGTGCGTTGCGTCTTCGCTCTCCCTCTCATCAGCCTGCGTTAGAAGTGCCGACTATCGCATCTTCGCAAGCTTACATCGACTTACTCGATTTAATGTCATCCTGCCGTAGCAGTTCAGGTTTAAGCTCGCACACAATCGCGAATATGCCTGATGACACAAGCGCCCAATTTCGGTGGTCCGCCAATGTCAGTGCCGATCTAAGAATTTCGGGGCGTGGCATCCGTAGGAATGGAAGTGGAACCGGAGGGGTGATGACCCATATCGAACTCACGTGACGGCAAGCCATCGCAGGCGCGGTTGCCGCAAGCGTGTTGGCCAGCACAGGCGCCGGTGCTGTGGAGGGTGAGCCTAAGACATTGACGCGTCGCCGCCTCAAGGTCGGCATGTCCGGATTTCCGCGATCGTTAGACCCGGTCATCGCGACCGATACTGCCATTCGCCGGACTATGCCGCAGCTTTTCGAAACGCTGATCACCTTCGACCATGCCCATGATATGGCGCTACGGCCCGGCTTGGCCGAGCGTTGAGAGCGGATCAATGCGCAGTTACTGCGGCTGTTCCTGCGCAAGGGAGTGGCTTTCCATGACGGAACGTCTTTGACCGCCGAAGATGTAGCCTTCAGTCTTGGTCCTGACCACCTGCTCGGACCTGGACGCCGCGGAATGTCCCAGGCGCTTCAGTCCCTTGATCGGCTCGAGAAAGTCGAAATCGTTGATCCTTTTATCGTCATTGCCAAGGGCGGCGACGCGCTCCTCGAGCAGCGTTTGGCTGCTTGGGGATCGGAGATCGTCAGTCAGCGCGCCTTCGTGGCGGCGGGCTCGTGGGAGCGGTGGACCACAGCCCCTGTTCGAAGCGGTCCTTACAAGCTCGTCGAAACGGCCTCAGGCGGGGAGATTTGCTGAGTCGATGCTTCTCGCGCAAGCCACAAGCTAATTCAGAAATACCAAAGCTTGGCAGATTCCTCAAGGCAAGCCGATCAGCCGATGGGCAGATTTTCGGCGCTCCTCTTGCCCGAACGACCAGCCATCAGCTCGTAGCTGACCCGCACGCCTTCCGCGAGATCAGTGTAGCCGGCCTTCTCGACCGCGCTGATGTGAACGAAGAGGCCAGCTCCCCCGTCTTCTGGCTGGTGAAGCCGTATCTCTTGGCCGCGTTGAACCACTTCACAGTCCCCAATGCCATTGCATTGTTTCCAAACTGAAGTTCCGCGATCTAATCGAAGAACTGCCTGACCATAAGGACGTCCGCGCGACCCCTCACGTTGAGCGCCCATCACGCGTCTACAACCGTTTACGCCCAGGACGGTTTCTGCGGGCCATCGGTCGTGGCGGCGCAGCCGGCAATGGCGGTCGCTCATCGCCAGCTGGCTCATCGGCCTGTGCCTCGGGCTGGCCTTGCGCCACAAATCGATCGAGCTTCTCAAGGGCCTCAAGGACCTTCCGTCCCTCCTCAGTGATGGTCCAGTATCCCACCTCGCGGTCGATGAGATTTTGTCCGAAGATGTCGAGGTTCGGCTCGCGGCTCGCGATGCGCTTCATGCGCGCTGGCCACTCGGGTCCGCTGGTGTAAAAGATGGCCAAGTGCTGTTTGACGACTTCAAGAGCGGCTCGGCCGCCCGGCTGGCCGGCAAGTATCTTCAGTATGGATAGCTGAAAGCTCACATGCGCACGCAAAGATTCAAGGAACTCCCGACGATACCGGCACTAGCCACGGCCGGGTAGCGTACATCAGCGCTTTCAAACGAAAACCTTGCCGGATAAAGCTAACGAGGCAGCACAGTACCGCACTCATATGCAGCCTTTCCTGGACAATCCCGTGCAAGGCCCAGGAAGGGGAAGTCACGATCGACGTCTATGGCTTCCTAACTTGTGCCACCAATGTCGAGAGCACGTCATTTTCCAAGGTGCCAAGCCTGGGATCGAGGCCACGCAGCTCATCAATGTGATTGCATATCGATGTCTGTGATCCAGTCGAGCAAACGAGTCAATCCCGCTAGGTCCTCCTAACGGATGAAATCACGCTCGTCATGTGGTCGCATCGCCGCCCTCTCCCCGGTGAGCAGGCGATGCCGGTTGTCTTGTTTGCGACGTGCTGTCGATCTCCCGACAAGTCCGCTTCCAGAAGAGCGAGCATCTATTCAATTCGCCGCAGTTGGCATGGGCTTTGAAGAGTGAGATGGGCGGCGTTGAAGAGCGAGATCCCATCGCTTGCTCAGGAGTGCAGGGATGGCTTGCGGGATGATAAGTCTTCAGTTCGTGGCATGGATCGGGTCCGACTTCGGGCCTCCAATCTTTGGCATCAACGCAGTGGCCTGCGCATGAATCGCCTCTATGATCGACCTGGCTCCATCCCGATGCGCGCCGTTTCCATTGCACGATTGCGGTGATTGGCCAATTCTGGCGCGGCATTTGCAACCTCTCCTTGGCGCTTATTGCATGCGAAAATCGGCGCCGCGCTGGTCGAAGCCCAGTGGCCAAGCCGTGGTCCGTTTTTGCGTCTAAACGTGCGGTCGCACGAGGCTGCCCGCGAGCAGCATCGCAGGCTGGCCGCGAATTCACGTCAGAACGTAATACTCCGTGAAAGAAGCGGTATTTCGTTCGCCGAGGCAAACGGCGGCCTGATGATATGGACAAGATAGCCAAGACAAAGCCGGCATTAATCTGGCGACCAGAAGGGACGAGACGGGCAGCTATCCGTCGCTTCTCTATCGAGCTCGGCGAAACCGCGAAGCTCGCGTTGCCAATGGTGCTGACGCAGGTTGCGCAGGTTGCGATGATGACGACTGATCTTGCCTTCATCGGGCGTATCAGCGCTGAGGCGCTCGCCGCGGCAGCGCTGGCAGGCCGGCTCTATCTCATTAGCGTCACATTCGGCGTGGGACTACTAAGTGCCATTGCGCCTTTGGCGGCGCGGGCGTTTGGGGAAAATAATCTAGGCGCGGTACAGCGCTCGCTGCGCATGGGCCTATGGCTGGCCCTGATCCTGTCATTCCCGATCATTGCTGTGGCGCTGCGAGCAGAGCAAATACTGCTTGCCTTGGGCCAGACCCCAGATGTGGCGCAGCTCGCCCAGCAATACCTCTTCGGATTAGCCCTCGGCACGGCTCCGGCACTGGCGTTTTTGGCTATCCGCAATTTCATGGGTGGGGTCAATCGGCCACAGCCAGTCTTCTGGATTACGCTATCCGCCATCCCCCTCAATGCGTTGTTGGTCTATATTCTGGCCTATGGGAAGCTTGGGCTGCCCCGGTTGGAGCTGTTCGGGGCAGGTCTTGCGACCACGCTGGTCAACTGCGGCATGTTTTTGGCGGGCTTGTGGTTCGCTGCACTGCGCCGGCCGTTCCGTGAGTACCATGTGCTTGCGGATCTCTGGCGTTTCGATTGGCGCGCAATGCGGCAGCTCATCGCATTTGGGACGCCGATCTCCATCGCTTCATTGATCGAGTCGGGACTATTTGTAGCCACGTCGCTCGTTGCGGGCTCGATCAGCAACAGCGCACTGGCCGCTCACCAGATTGTTGTTCAGGTTTCCTCGACCCTGTTTATGATTTATCTCGGCATTGGGACGGCTGCTGCCATGCGCGTTGGCCATGCCGCCGGCCGCGACGACCGTGCAGGCGTCAAGCGGGCGAATCTGGCGGCGATGTTGCTCGGTATGGTCATAGCTACAACGCTAACGCTTACGTTGATCACCGTGCGTTTTGAGGTCGTGGAGCTGTTTCTGGGCAGAACGGCTCGCGATTCGGAGGCAACGATCAGCCTCGCTGCAACGCTCCTCATCGTCGGCGCAACCCTCTTTATCACTGACGCCGCCCAGTGCATTACGGCAGGCGGCCTGCGCGGGCTGAAGGACACGCGGGTGCCGCTGCTGTTTGCGACTATTGCTTGGTGGCCGATCGGCTTTTCCCTCAGCTATTGGCTCAGTCTGAAGATCGGTTTGGGGGCCGTCGGTATATGGATTGGCTTGTCGACCGGATTCACAATCTATGCGGCGATCCTCGTGCTGCGGTTCCGCCACTTAGCAAGTCGCCCTCTCTGAGGCGCGCGCATCACTGATGCCAGCGGCGACGATATGCCCGGGTGCTTGCCCGTGCGGTTGTGACCGGGGCGAACGCCCGGACTGAAAATTGAAGGTTTCGCGTCACGGCGCGACTGCAGGGATAACATAACAACGAAATAGTAACTCAACTAACATCATATTTTTCGATCATTTCATTTCAAAAAACGATAGCCAAAGTGGTTAGCTCGTTCGAGTGCGAGTAGGAATCCTCAAGGCGTCCTTGGCGATTTGCAGGCTTTCCAACTTGTCACTCCTGCCAGAATGGCTCAACGGGTCCCTCCCTTCGAGAGCAAAGCCGGCAAATCGAGCAGCCCAGCGGCGCGCACCGGCGTCGATACGATCACGCTTAGTCAGGGCATATCAATTTTCGAAACGCCGACCGGTGTCTGCGAGCGCCACAGCTGTGAAAGCCAAGCACACGAGATGCATCGCATTCGCAGGAATCAAGCCGCCAGGCGAAACGATCCGCCGGCAGCATCAGTCACGCTTCCTGGCTCAATCGCGACGTCGACCAGATCAGGATCGGCTAGGGCTGCCGAGCAGCTTCTCCTGGACGCGGCATTTGCTACCCTTGCTTGCGAGGCCATGCTATCGACGTTGCTGGACATCCTACCTGACGTCCTCGCCGGAATTGAGCGATCCTCGGGGCCTGTGATGAATTCCGTGGCTTCACGCTGTGCCCGCAGAGGTGCATCAGGCGATCATGATCAGACCAAACCACTGACCCCGCAGCCTCCGTTCAAGACAAGCCGGGCCGATCTACAGCTGAGGAGAGCTGCTGGCACTCGCACGCCGCTAATCCCGGCTCGGGAGCGGCCGTCGCGCTGGCCGGGCTTTGGTCAGCATGGCTGAGAGCGCCATACCCGCATTGCGCTCGCGCTAGCGATCAGCCTCGGCTCCAAGTCGATGGCGCTGGGCTGCGCCAGCCAGGTCCTGGTCGCTCCCGGTCCGCTACGTTCCAGCTAAACGAAAGCTTTACATGTTCGACCGACCGAACCGGGATCGGGTTCTCATCGTGCTGTTCGATGGGCTTCGACCCGATCTCGTCAAACCATCATTGACGCCAAATCTGGTCAGGCTGCAGCGCCGCGGTGCGGTGCTGGCAGGCAGCGCACCGTCTCGCCCAGCGAAACACGAATAGCGCTCACGAGCCTCGTCACTGGCGCGACGCCGGATCGCCACGGCATCATTGAGATCAATATCTCGACAGGCAGTCGCCCATACCGCGCTCTGTCGACACGAGCGACGCGCGCCTGATCGAGCACCTTGATGCCGCGAGCGAGGGCCATCTAGTCGGTGTGCCATCACTTGGTGAGATCCTCGCGGCGAACGGCAGGACCTTCTCAGTCCTCGCTTCCAACTCGGCGGGGGCAAGGCGCCTGCTGAACCATAAAGCTCGAAAGCTCGGACAAGTGACGCTCTCCGGCCACTTCCCTTGCATCGCGACCTCCGCCGAGATGCTCAGACGAGTGGAGACCCTGCTGGCGCCGACGCCTGCGCCGCCGCCCGCCGGCAACCCAGATCTTGCCTCTCAGCCTTCCTGACTTCAGCGTTCCTCGACGTAATCTGGCCTCAAATTCGGCCCGACGTCGCAATCCTCTCCTCCCGCTGCTGGTCTCGTATATCTTTTCAACCGTACGAGGTACGTCCTGTCCATCATCGATAAAGATCTCTGCGAGCGCACGACCGGTCATCGTTGCCCGTCGCGAAAGGCCCAGAAGACCGAGCACTGTCGGCGCAATATCGCAAATGCCTGAGGGAACTTGCGAGACGAAGTCATTTTTCGATCAGCGGTCTCGCCAAAATCCCGACCGACGACATCTCGTTGGCATGCCACCCGTCGTGCACTCCGAAGCCGACCGCCCCATCCGCACTCCAGGTGCGGCTCATAAGGCCAAATGGATCGAGACCATCCGTAAGCGCGAAGCCGATACCCTTGCTTCAGAATTCGAATGAACGTGCGAAAGAAGCCTCCGGCTTGGACGGAGGTTTCGGATGGGATTGGACAGCAAAAAGGACGTCCATTTGGACGGCTCAACGAGGCGATCGGTGAGCCGGCTGGAGGTTCTTGAAGGACCATCGGGGCGCCGCGTACGTTCGGAAGCTGAGAGAGCTCGGATCGTCGCCGAGAGTCTGTTACCCGGTGCCCAGGTGTCCGAGGTGGCGCGCAAGCACGGAGCGACGCGCTGGCAAATCTACGATTGGCGGCGGCGGTTTCGACAGCGAGGCATGTTGTCGCCGCGCGAGGTATCGCAGCCGACATTCGCTCCGCTAGTCGTGGAAGGTGCGTTGGAGGAGCGTCAGGTTCCGGCGATCAAGCTTGAGATCGCGATCGGCGATGTCGTGCTGCGGACGGACACAGCCATAGATGGCGAGCAGCTGTCCCGTGTGATCCGCGCGATGCGAGCGTCACGATGATCGCGGCCGGTGCCGATCTGAAGATTTACATCGCGACGCGGCCGATCGACTTCCGCTGTGGCCACGATGGGCTTGCGGCGAAGGTGCAGGAGATGCTTCGTCTCGACCCGTTCAGCGGCGCAGCCTTCGTGTTCCGATCGAAACGAGCGGACCGGATCAAGATTTTGGTCTGGGATCGAACGGGTCTGGTGTTGGTGCACAAGCGTCTTGAAGGTTGCAAGTTCGTTTGGCCAACGATCGCAGACGGCGTGATACGGATATCGCCGGCGATGTTCGCAGCCCTGTTCGAGGGGCTGGATTGGAGGTTGGTCCGCCCGGAAGAAGCGCGGCGTCCCCAGGCGGCTGGATAACTGCGGCAGAATGACTCGGAAGCTATTTTGAATGTGGCACGCGCGGCGGCGATGTGCTCGAAATAGCGCATGAGCATCGCGGCGCTGCGCGACGAAAATGAACAACTGAAAGCGCTTTTGGCGCAAACGCAGGCGGCCTTAAGCGAGCATCAGGGGGCGCTGGCGGCGTCGGAAGAAGCGCGGCGTCGGCTGGAGGTCATCCTCGGCGAATTGCGACGCGACAAGTTTGGCGCGACGTCCGAGAAGCTGCGGCCAGATCAGTATCACTTGCCGTTGGAAGACGTGGAGATCGCGCAAGGCATCCTGGACGCGGCGCAGGAGAGAGCCGAGGCTGTGATCAAGGGCCGATCGCGGAGCGTGCCGGATCAAGGTTCTCATCGCAATCGCGGCTGCTTGCCTGCCCATTTGCC
The DNA here is from genome assembly GCF_023100665.1 of Bradyrhizobium sp. CW1. Taxonomy (NCBI): domain Bacteria; kingdom Pseudomonadati; phylum Pseudomonadota; class Alphaproteobacteria; order Hyphomicrobiales; family Nitrobacteraceae; genus Bradyrhizobium; species Bradyrhizobium sp. CW1. Next base: position 6,642,747 of record NZ_CP064684.1, on the reverse strand, counting down.
GCGGGTGGAACGGATCATCGAGCCTGCGAGCACGCTCTGTCCGTGCGGTTGCGGTGCCATGACGAAGATCGGCGAGGACGTCAGCAAACGCCTCGACGTGATCCCGGCGCAATGGCGGGTGTTGGTCACGCGCCGCCCGAAATACATCTGTCGCCATTGCTCGGGCCCTGTCGTGCAGGCGCACGCACCGGAGCACGTGGTGCCCAGCGGGCTGCCGACCGAAGCGGCGATTGCGCACGTGATCGTCTCCAAGTTTGGCGACCATACGCCGTTTTACCGCCAAGCCGAGATCTATGCGCGTCAGGGCATCCGGCTTGATCGGGCGACACTGGGCAACTGGTCCGGCCGCGCCTGCTTCCATCTTCAGCCCATCGCGGAACACATGCGCCACCACCTGGCCACGGCGGATCGTCTGTTCATGGACGAAACCACGGCGCCGGTACTCGATCCCGGGCGCGGCCAAACGAAGAAAGGCTACTTCTGGGCGATCGCCTCAGACGACCGCGGCCACAGCGGGGCAAGTCCGCCGATCGTGCTGTTCCGATATGCCCCCGGTCGCAGCGGTGCCTTTGCTGAGCAGTTCCTCGACGGTTTTGGCGGACGCTACCTGCAATGCGATGCCTATGACGGGTATGACCGGTTGAACGAAGTCGTTCGACCGCAAGGGCCATGGACGCTCGTGCATTGCTGGAGCCATTTGCGCCGGCGCTTCGTCAAATTGGTGCGCAACAGCAAGTCACCAATCGCCGAGGCCGCCATTCGGCACATCGCACAGCTTTACGCCATCGAAGCCATGGTGCGCGGTGCATCGCCGGACATACGGTTGGCCGCGCGCAAGGAGCACTCGCTGCCAATGGTAGCCGCGTTGAAGTCGTGGTTCGAAAAACAGCTGTCGATGATCTCCAGCGGTTCGACGCTCGCCGAGGACATCCGCTACGCGCTCAATCACTGGCAAGGTCTGACCCGCTTCCTCGAAGACGGGCGCCTCGAGCTCGACACCAACCCTGTCGAGAACGCCATCCGGCCAGTCTGCCTGACCAGAAAAAATGCGCTCTTCGCCGGTCATGAGGTCGGAGCCGAAAACTGGGCCTTGCTCGCCTCGATCGTCGCCACCTGCAAGCTCAACGACGTCAACCCGGCCGCCTACATCGCCGAAACACTCGAGACGATCATCGACGGCCATCCCCATAGCCGCATCGAAGACCTCATGCCGTGGCGATTCCGCAAAACGTCAAGCCAGCCTCAATAGGGTTGCGGCTAAGCGCTTACGACCATCCGACCGGAACGAGAACAGAATGTCCGCCGATCGGGCATGGTCGGCGAACACCAAATGGCGGGCAAAGCTGCCCGCCGCAATGCCATAGGCCGCGCCACCGGCGGTAAACACCAGACCACACCAGGGCCGCTCGATCATCGATCCTACTGTGCGGCGGATAACGGCGTCCGATGGCTCGGCGAGGTAAATTGCTCCGACTTGGCCAGGTATGACGTGGCATCGATCCCGGCCGCCGGTGCCGGGCCGCAGCGCAGCCCGGCAGCCTCGAGCGTCTCAAATAGATCGGCCCGCGCATGCACCGTCACATGTCCATGACCGGAGGCGGTGATCAGGTGCACGCCAAGGGAGACGCCCTCAGCCTCCCACCCATCGAGCACGCGGCGCAACTGCCGATCGACAAAGCTGATCGCTGCCATCGTCTTTGGCGCGCCAGTCCCACAATCGTGCGAGGAAATATCGGGCTCCCCGGTGCATACCGGCAGCACCGTCGTGTGCAGGTCGGTGAGGCAGTCTATCTTGATTTTGCTGGCGTCGTGGGGCGTCCCAATAACTGACATAACTCAAGCTCGATCTGCGTCCCGCAAGGGCCGGTCTGCTGTCATCGATGGTGAAATTCGTCGAAAAATTCGATGGAGCGCCAAATTTAAGCGCTGGCTCGAGAGTCATTGCACTAATTCAAACCCCCATGTTTGCTACCACATACGAACAAATGCACCCATCTCCGTCGGGGACCGATTTATGTCGAAAGTTTCACCATTTCATTCAACGAAACCTGGTGCGCGAAGCGTCTATCACGACAACGATAAGTGTACCGAGGGCAATAACATCGAACGGCAGAATCTCGCCTCGGGCACCGGAGGGCGGCCGCGCTGCGAACATTGCGGCCGCCTAGCCTAGTTCGCAGCTGCCGTGGCGGGTAAAACGAGCCCCGCCACGGGTCTGGGGCAGGAAAATATGTCAAGCTTGAGAGGGCAGCGTTCTTTGCTTCGTTCGCGTCGGCTTGGCCTCCGCGGTGTGCTCGCTGACTCAGTTCAAGTCAAACTCAAGCCGAGGTCACCGCAGATTTTTCCGATGGTCGATCGGTCGGCTTGATTGATTTCAGGCAGCGCTTTCAAGTCGGCTTCATCGTGCCAGATGGGTGGCTCAGTTCTAATCTCAATTCATTTGGCGACGCGTTCGGGGCGGCTTTGCAGGGCTAGCAACGTACGTAAGCCATTAGCGGCGCATTGTGCACAACCATTAGGACCACGTCCGGAATCGCTGTTTGTCGAGACGTCTCGCGATTGACGCTGCCGCACAGAAGCAGGTGGCCAGCCCAGGAATTGCAACCATATGGCCGCTGACGATCTTCCCTTTTCATCTACGGTTTCATCCGTTGTCGATGCCTTCTTGAAAAAGCTCGAGGACCAAAAAACCCTTTCGCGGGCGTCTTTGTCGGCACTGCGAAAGGCACTGGCGAATCATCAATTGGACGCCGAGAGCCTACGGGCGGCGATTTTCAGCGCTGCTGAGCCGAGCAATGATCCAGATTGAAGAAATCGAAATTGTCGAGTTCCGTGGAATTCGTCATCTCAAGCGCTCCTTGGGCCGAAGGAGTTTTGGCATTGCGGGGCCGAACGGTACCGGCAAGAGCGGCATCGTGGATGCGATCGAATTTGCCCTCACCGGAAACATCACTCGTCTCGGCGGTGCGGGCACGGCGGAGCTGAGTGTCAAGGCGCACGCTCCACATGTCGACGCGAGCAAAAAGCCCGAAACCGCGCTCGTTCGCCTGCAGGTCTATGCGCCCGCTCTCAAAAAGAGCTTCATAATCGAGCGGAGCGTCAAGAATCCAGGCGCCGCGGTACTCAAGCCGAGCAGTGCTGAAACCAGGGCGCTTCTGGCGCAGCTCGAAACCCATCCTGAGTTTGCCCTGTCTCGTCGAGAAATCATCAAATATATTCTCGTTCCTGCAGGCAAACGATCACAATACGTCCAAGAGCTGCTGCGCCTTGATCAGCTCGAAAAGCTGCGGGTCTCACTCCAACGCGTCGCCAACGATGCAAAACGCGACCACGGAAGGGCCGAGGTGGAGGATCGGCGGACCAAGTCCGATTTCTTTCACCATCTCGGCATTGCCACTCCAAACAAAACTGATCTGCTTGCTTCTGTAAATGCTCGTCGAGCTGTGCTGAAGCTCGATCCTGTGGCGGACCTCGCGCCGGAAAATGCCTTGAAGGTAGGCATCAATCCAGATGCCGAGCACGAGGCGTCGCAGCCATTCTCCAAGCTCGGCGCCAAGAATGACCTTGCGAGTTTCCTGAAGAGGCTGGCTGTCTCGCAGGAAATAACCATAACTGGCGCAAAGTCGGATGCAGTCGCCGCTCTCGCCCAGCTCACGGACGATCCGGCTCTGTTAAGGGTTGTCAAGCAGCGCGCTTTGGTTGAGCGGGGTCTTGAGCTGGTCGAAGGAGACGCTTGTCCACTGTGCGACGGTCCCTGGGAGATGGCCCTCCTGGCAACACATCTTCAAGAGAAGATCGCAAAGGCAGATGCGGCCTCGACGGCATTGAAGCAACTGGCCCTGGCGATCGACCCTCTCGCGGCTCACCTGCGGGCGATGGCGCTTGACGCGGGCAAAGTGGCCGAATGGTGCGAAAAGGCCAATCCTCCTATAGATGCCACGTCGCTGCGGTCCCACGCAAAGGCCCTCGACAGTGACCGCGACACACTAGACAAGGTCGTCCGGGACCCGGCAGCGATCGCCCACGCGCTGCAAGCCCTTGGTCGACTGGGGGCATCGCCCGCGGTCGAGTTGCTTCAGCCCGCCGATCGTCTGGCGGCCTATATCGAAACGCTCTCCGACCTTTCAAAGGAGGAAGAAGCCAAGGAATTCTTGATCGTTGCCCAGGAGAAATACGATCAATGCCGTGGGACGCAGCAGACCCTCAATATCGCGGCCCAGCAGGCCGAAACAGCTTCTGCGGTGTTTAGCCACTACGGTACGGTCAGCACCGCAATGTTGGAAGGCATCTACGACAAGGTGCAGAAGGACTTCACCGAATACTACAGTTTCATCAACCGCGACGATGAGGCCAATTTCGAGGGCAAGCTCTCTGCATCATTGGGCAAACTGGCCTTCGATGTCGACTTTTACGGACGAGGCAGATTTCCTCCCGGGGCCTACCACAGCGAGGGCCATCAGGATGGCATGGGGCTTTGCCTCTATCTTGCACTGGTGAAGCACACGCTCGGCGATGGATTTACGCTTGCCGTCCTCGACGATGTGCTGATGTCGGTCGACGCCGGCCATCGTCGTGAGGTTTGCGCGCTCCTGAAGCAGAAATTTCCAAACACGCAGTTTGTCCTGACCACTCACGACGGCGTGTGGCTCAAGTTCATGCAGAGCGAAAAGCTGGTTCAGAGCACTCTTAGCTTTGGCGGCTGGACGGTCGACAGTGGCCCACAGGTCTGGAACGAGGGTCACGTCTGGACGCAGATCCAGAAACACCTCGCCAATGACAATGTATTTTTGGCGGCAGGGACTTTGCGACGCTATCTGGAGTTCACCTCGACGATCCTTGCGGATAATCTGCGCGCTCGCATCGAATATCATGGAAACGGACAATACGACCTGGGCGATCTCTGGCCCGGGGTGTTAGCCGCATGGAAGGCCCGTCTCAAAGAGGCGCGCGACTCCGCCTCCTCGTGGGGGAAAAATATTCAGGATGCCGAAGCGCTGCAGATAGAATCCAAAAAGCGGGTGGCGGCGACAAAGTCAGAAGAGTGGATGATCAACAAGGCGGTTCACTACAACGCCTGGGCGGACCTGCAATCGAAGGAATTCGCTGCGGTCGTGAGTTCGTTTCAACAATTGCTTCAACTGATGCAGTGCCCCAACACCGATTGCGGCGAATTCCTCTGCGTTTCGCCTATCAAGGGTGACAAGGAAGTCCTCCGCTGCAGTTGCAGCGCTGTCAGTCTCAACCTCGTGCCGAAGAAGAACTGATGCTCCTCGCCCGGCCCAGACCGTCGCTGACGCGTGTATGTGAACCTGTGGCCACGCACCCTCGAGGCCGGACCATGCGGTGAAGTTGGTCCGCTCGTCGCCCCGCGCGGGCTCTGGATCGACCGGCAGCGCCGATGACGGATCGCGATGATCGCGCATTCATTGTGGCCTGACACCGCTATGATGATGGGCGCTGCACCTGGGGTTGGTGCCGACGATAATGGCCGCAGGGGTTCAGGATCAGGCCGCACGCCGGTCGGCGGCCGGCTTCTGCGCGGGCAGAAGGCCACTGAATCGCGAACAGTGCATTCGCCGGACCGGCTGTCTTCGAAGCGATAAGCCGGCACCGGAGGACCGCTGCGACCAAAGGTTCCGGCTTGCGGTCTCCTTGCCGCTTACCTATCACCTTATACGCCCGTGCTCCGGTCTGAACCCGATTGTGACAGAGTTCCCGGACATGGACTTGATGCCTTTGAGAGATGCGTCACGCGAAGCGTAGTGGCGGACCAAGTTGGTCAAGAGGTGCGGGCTCCAGCCGGGATGGCGACCTTCAGCGGCGCGCGCCAGTCCGCGTGCAATGGCGTAACTGGTCATCAGAGAGCCCGACGACGGTCCTGCCGTGTAGCTCACGCATCATTTCAGGGCGTCACAGCCTAGACTATGATTCGGACCGGGAGTGCGGAATAACCGTGCACGAAGTTCGATGCAACGCGCTCCGGATCGCCAACGACCTCCACCTCCATGCGCTTATTCAGTATCTCCTCCCAGAGGATTTTAAGCTGCAGCCGCGCGAGATGTCGACCAAGGCAACGATGGATGCCGTATCCGAACGAGAGATGTTGGTGCACGTTCTTGCGATCGATCGTAAATTTGTTGGCGTCCTCGATGACCTCATCGTCTCGGTTGCCAGAGATGTACCACATTACAACCTTGTCGCCTCGCCTGATTTGTTTGCCTCCCATGATAATGTCCGCGGTGGCGTTGCGGCGCATATGTGCGATTGGCGTTTGGTACCGAATAATCTCGGACACAGCGCTCGACACCAAGGCGGGATTATCTCGTAGCTTTCGTAGCTCGGAGGGGTGCTGGTTCATGAACAGCAGGCCACCGGTGATCGAATTGCGCGTGGTGTCGTTGCCCCCCACGATCAGTAGAATGAGATTGCCAAGAAACTCACGTGGCTCCATATGCCGAGTCCCGGACGAGTGCGCCATCATCGAAATGAGATCAAATCGTGGCTCGGCATTTATCCGCTCCCGCCAAAGCCGAGTAAAATATGTCAAGCACTCGGACAGGATTGCGCTTCGCTTGCCCCAGCTGTCGATCGCCTGCCCAACCGTCGGCGCTGCAACGGCTACGTCCGACCAGTACGTTAGGAGCCGGCGATCCGCGAACGGAAAGTCGAAAAGTGTGGCCAGCATCTGCGTCGTCAACTCGATCGAGACCATATCGACCCAGTTGAAGGCTTCATCGCGCGGCAGGCCATCAAGGATTGTTCCAGCGCGACTGCGGATTAATCCCTCGAGTTTTTCCAAATTGTCCGGTGCGAGTATCGGACTTACGGTGTTGCGCTGCGCGGCATGTTTGGGAGGACCTGCCTTGATAAAACTCGGTGTCCAATGTTCCTCGGGCACGTCGAGGATCGTGACACCTTGCTCTGACGAGAATATTTTATGATTTGTATCGACGGCCACGATATCGCGGTATCTCGTTATCGACCAATATGGTCCGTATGGGCTGTCTTGGCAGTGGTGAACGGGATCTTCCCTTCGCAGCCGCTCGAAGCAGGGCCACAAGCTATCATCTTGAAATCGTCTAGGTTCGCTTACATCTAGATCTCTCAACGGGATGCCGCGCACATCTTCGCCTCCGCGCACGTTAAAGGGCGTTTTCATGACCGTGTCCTTTGGCCGTTTCTCTTTGAAGAACCCGATCTCGACAGGTCGTAACCGCATGGAGTGCGTGCCGAGTGCTTCAGCTGGGAAGAGCTTCTCGCCGAAGCGGCAAAGAATACTCGAAAAACTGAGCGGCGCCCCCTGCCAGTTCCGGCAGGAGCGAGATCGCCGCCACTTTGTCTATGCGAGCGGAACGCCGCCAGATGAGTCGGCCACGTCTCATTGCGGAAGAGTCGCGGCGGCCCGCTTAAATTGTGGCCGCTGCAAAATAAGGCCTGACTTCGGCATGCTCAATCTGAACAACGCGATCGGGCAGGGGACCGACGCGGTGGTCGCGGTCGCGCGTTCAATCAAACAGAAGATGGAGATGTTTGGACCGCGCTTGGGCAATGTTCCAGCGGCATGTCAAAGACCAAAGCAACAATTCCTTCGGCGCCTTGCGCGCCGTCAAATAGCCAACTGATCCGATCCAAGCACGGCCTTGGCCGCAGCGGCTTCACCATTTACTATCCTCGCCGCTGGTGCTGCTAGGAACGTGCTCCCACTTTACTTCCTTGATAAACGGCATCGTCTAGCTCGCTCGTGTGGTCAGGCGTGTGACGGGGCTCCCGATCTGTGCCAGGAGCTCGTCAATAGTTAGGCACGGCGCCTCTGGCGCGACGCTCTGCGCTTCTCCGGCAGTACAGGGATCGGAACGTGCGGAAGTGAAAAGACGCCCCCGCCCGCCAGCCCGCCCTACACCGGGGAGGATGCATGCGCTGTTGCTGGAACACGTGACTGGGCAAGCGTGCTCGCACATCGTGGCGGTCGGCCGCTTGGAACGGACTCCTGGGTTGAAGCATACCGGAAAAGACAACTACGCCTGGTTGTTCAATGGCGAGACGATTTTCTGCCTGGCGTCGGGCCCGAGCCTCATGGCGGAGATCTGCCAGCGTGTGCGCGGCCGGCGGTCGATCGCCATCAACTTGTCGGCCGTGCTGGCGCCCTGGGCGAGCGTGCTGTTCTTCACGGATTCCGGCTGGTACGAGCCGCGGCGCCAGCTGGTGGCGAACTGGGATGGCCTGGCGATCGCGCTCGGCGCGACGCGGGTAGGACCGGGAGCACTGCCACGACGAGTACAAGGGCTCGGCCCGCGATTCCGAGATCTATTAGCGCGAATTCGTTCCGGACTTTGCAGGCTGGGACGAGGCCGCACGCGCCGTCGGCGTCGAAGTCATCAACGCGACTGAAGCAGCGCGCTGAAGGAGTTTCGGTTTGCGTCGCTCAACGACATCCTGAGATCGACCGCTTAAGATGACGCAGCAAAATTTAAACATCGGGCTCTCCCGCGAGCAGATCCGGGCGGCAGTGCAGGCCGACTTCGTGGAGCTCTATGCCGCTTTGAATTCCGAGTACGGTACCAACCTGGTGCCGCGGCTTCTGAACAGCGGGCTTTCTGACAGCCAGGTGCTGGACTTTACGCGGGCCAATTTTGCGGACCTCTATGCTGCGGTGAAGGCGCAGGGGCTCACCGGAGTTCCTGTCTTCGTGCCGGCCTATGCGATCGTGGCCAGCGGCTTGCTGCTGCCGGTCGCGCGCTATCTAAATGCCGGGCTCTCAAGCGATCAGTTGCGCGCCGCGACGCAGGCGAACTTCACTGACCTGTACACACTCCTTGGGGGAGTGAACGCCTACAATCCCGTAGTGGCGCTCGGCTATGATCTGCTTGCATGGTGGACGCTGACGCGCACTATTGGGGCGCGAACGGCGGCATGACGATTGCGACGGGGGTTTCTTCTTGGCGGGACATCGTCGCTGGATACAGCGCGGTTCAAGCTTCGGGGGCAGCGCAGCCGGTGTTTTCGAGCACTTCGTTCAACGGTTCCCCGGGTTTAACCTCTGACGGTATCGACGACTGTCTGGTGTGCACAGACGCCGCGCTGCTCACCGGCCTGCCGGCAGGGGACGCGGGCGGCGAATTGTGGTCGCTGGCGCAGAACGACAATCTTGTGGCCAGCGCAACGTTTTTCGATCTGTTCGGCTATGCCAACGCGTCGCAAAGCGACGCTCGCACGATCGGAAGGATCGCCACGCCAGTCTACGGCCGAACGGTTTTCGGAACCGGCGGCGGCAACGTCTCTGTCGGCGGCACCACGCTATTCTCAGGACGCCGGGTGATCAGAGGGGCCTATAGCTCCGCTGGCACTGTGCTGTTCATGGACGGAGCGCAGGAAGGGAGCTTGCCCGGGACGCCCGCAACGGCGGCAGCCCGCGTCGCTCTGTTTGCTCGCGCGCTCGCCACTCCGTCAAACTATTGGACCGGGATCGGAGCGGCCTTTCTTATCACCAAGCCACTGAGTGCCACCAAACCAGCGGTCCTGGCCTCCTATCTCATGTCGCGAAGGAACCCCTGATCATGACCGCTCACTATGGTGTCACTCTTATTTCTGCTGCGAACAAGAACGCAATCAACGTCGTGCTCGCCCTTTGGGTAGGAGACAATCCGGCCGTCTCGCAGAATGTCAGCCAGCCGGCAAATCAAAGCGGCGACATCGGCGATGCGGCAACGTACTGGTTTGGCGGTCGTCCCTACGACGGCGGCGAACTCTCGGTAATTCAGAGTTTGCCAGGCAATATGCCAGTTGCGACCTGGCCTGTGCAGGGGGTGGCTGGGCCAGTCAGTGAAGCAGAAGCTATCGCGGCAGCGGCAGCTCTGATCGTAACCATAACGACGCGAGACAGCTACACGACGCAACAGGCTCAAGAGACACTGGCCGCCTCGTTGAGCGCTTTGGGCCTGAGGCGAGCTGAATCGAAGAGCTAGTTTGACTATTCGTGCATCGTCCATCGCGCGTCACGTCGCTTAAGCGGGTATGGCGTCGAAGTCGATGCGCCCGAACCGGTTCGGTTGATCTTTGATATCCGACCAGTTGAAGTCGTAGATTTCATCCTCGGCCCAGTCGGTGGGATAGTTGACTCTGAATAGCTCGCCGATCGAAGCGCGCATCGGCTGATAGCCGTTGGACCAAACTATTGCTGGTGTGCCAGCGCCGAAATCTTGTGCACCAAACTGAGACGTGACGATCATCAGCAGACCGGCGACGGACAGGATCAGATTCTTCAAATTAGCCTTCTTGAAAGCATCGTGCCTATCATGCTTGCTGGTGTTGTAATCTTGGTACCAGGAAATTGGGACGCCCTTTCCGTGGGGACTCGGAAGTCCACGTAGAGGTCGCCACTGTTCGAAAGGTCGCAAGGTCGGCGGCGAACCGCTCCAAATAGGTAACATGACTTCGTAGGACGACAGGTGGTGTGTAGCATCTACCCTTCGATGGTCGACCATATTCAATTGCCGGCCGCTGCGGCTGCAATTGTTCTCGGCTAGGATCACCTTGAAATTTGCTTCAATCTCGATGCAGGTCCGCATGAAGAGCGAGTGGATCCGGAACGAGTAGACGCTCATGCACTCGGCGCTTGGTGTTCGACGTATTCGAATATTGAACGAAGATCGTCCTGGATCAGTGTCAGTGCACGAACATAATGTTCGGCGTCTCTCGCGTAGTCGCGATCGAGGATGTAGGCCAAGCTGCTGTAACCCGAGTTCGGTCCATCTGCGATTCCTCGAAAATTCCGGTGAAAGGGCTTTGCAACAGGCATCTGGCCTCTCCTGAGTGCTTGATCCTACGAGCCCTGAGCAAGCTGTGTCCACTCCCTTCTGGACAGTGCCTTTCCGAGAACAATCTCCCAGGGCGGTGCATCAAACGAAGCACATAGGTGCAGGCATTTCGGTATGGTCATGGCTGCGAGAGAGCGGATTTTCCTAGCTTTTCGATAATCTGCTGAACGCAGGCCGCCATTTCTTCCATCACTACTCGGACCGGCCGGCTTCGGAGGACTTCGACTTCTCCAAACGAGAGCGAACAGCTAAAACGCACTGCGTCTTTTGAGTTTTCGCTGGTGTCTTCATCTTTCGCGGCCGCTTCGCTGCTCCAATGCACGGGCGGAAGGATGACAAGACCTTCGGGGGTCGATTCGATTTGTTGATCGATATGCACCTCTTGCATCGCGAAATTTTGCTGGATAAGAGGGCGCTTCTTGTCTACGATGTTTAGCTCGTGCAGGGCACGGATTAGGTATCCCTTGCCCCCACAGTATGGCTCGCATTCACGAATAATCTGCACGAAATGTTGGGGTACCCTGCGACATTGCTTCTCTAAATTCTTTTCGAAATGTGCCGCATCTTTCCCATGGGGGAAGTACGTTCCGTCTGCAGCTTGGCCGCCTAATTCTGCGCATACACATGCTGCTTGGTCCAATGCCGACCGTAAGATTGTAATGAGCGCGCTTCAGCTTCATTGAGCAGCTGGCAAACGGGTTTGCGAGGTTCGCGTTGGCCATGGGTCTTCTCCGAAAATGCCATCTTAGAAGTGTTTACGTGAGAAAGTTACTTAGGGTTCCTCTCGGCTGGACAATCGCAGCGTAAATCTCCCCTCACCAACGTCCACTCCCTCAGGACAGGCGGTCCACTCCCTTCAGGGCACCGCGCTGCGCCAACAGCCGCTCACCCCTTTAGCCGCTTAAGCAACGCAACGCGCTCGTCGTTTAGTCCCCGAAGATATTGAGCATTGGAAAGCTGCGTCTCCTGCCACTCGATGCGGTCTTCCGCGGTCCAGAGGTAACACTCGCGATCGAAGCGAGCTTTTTCGGCCTTATCGAATTCAGTGTAAAGTTTGATATCACGTTCCACCTGGTCCAGTTGTTCCTGGATAGTTCTTGGCATCAGCCGTTCCCTCGGCCTTGCCTCCAGCCAGTGTTAGTCTTTGGCTGAATCTATGTTGGCTAGCAACATGCGGTTCGCTCTCCTCGGTAAGTAGACGCATAGTTTGTTCGTAAAGGTTATTGCGTAAGATTGTCGTCATCTGCGCGACTGTCGATGCGATCTGGTTCGCGCAGATGGCAGTCCTTCCACTCTCTCAGGGTATTGGCTCTCTCGTTGGGAGGCGAGTACGTGCCGGCCTTGCGGCGCACAACGGGAATTTCTGGTCACTTCTTCGAATCACCGCCACTCTGCACCAGGGGATACGCAGGATGGACGCGATGAGCGATGCGCTGCTGATTAGCCTTGCGATTTGGGGAATGATCGGCTGCGCGGCATTGAGAGTGCTCGCGCTACTAGGCTAGCTCGTCGCCCCTGAATCATACCGCCGCCATCCTGGGGATGACGGCGGCCTGCCAATGGTCCTAATAAAAGGTGGGGCGGCCACCCAATACGCGAGCCGGTAGCGGCATGATCCTTATCCAGATCCGGGGCGTGCGCAAGCCTGATTGGCTCGTCTCAAGCCGCCCGATCAAGGCATTCCGCGTCGAGATCTGCGATGACATCCTCGAAAGCTGAGATGGTCTGCTGTATGGCTGCAATCTTCTGCAGTTCGTCATCGCTGATCGGGCCGATGCGGCTCTGCAGCGCCACGACCATTCGCGGCGACGCTCTTTGAGTTGAACAAGGGGCAGGCCATGGTCAGGTAGATATCTCATGAGTGCCTCCACTGATGAATGCTCAAACAGCGTACCGGAAGACCGCTGAAGGACGGTTCTAAAATCTCGGTCAAATTTTAATGGTAATCTTCTCGGCAATGGGCGTGTCGCGCGAAGCTGCTAGGAAGCTAGCCAATAGACAACTTTGATGGAAAGCGTGCCCAGCACGTAGAGCCATCCCGTCATCGCCAGCATGATGCTGAGGAAAAAGCTCACTCCCCAAATCCACTCGAAAAGGTGCCAATTGCCCGCGATCGGCAACTGCGTAGCGACAACGGTGTTCTCGTTCGACTGATCGGCTGAAACCATTGAGCGACCCGCAATACTTGGACGATTGGAATGGCCGCAGCGTCGCAGTCCTCTCCAGTTCCAGCATTTTCATAGGTGAATCCGGCCACTCCATTAGGGCGCCGGTCGCGCCCTTCGGGAAGTCCGTCGCATAGAAGCGGCGCGTGCCCGGTTACGAGTGTCAGGACAGATATCGATATTCGCGAGACTTCGGAGTTTTGGTGTCGATTGTAGTGACGGTGCACCGCAGGCGCGTCGCTCCGCTTCTTTGATCCGCTCTCGAAGTTCTTCCAATTCTGAGAGCCGAGAATTGAGTTCGTTCAACCGCTGGGCAAAAAGGAGACCGCGAGAGCTCTTCATCAATGCCTCCAACACAAAACAATGAAAGCCAAAAATAGTGCAGGCGCAACGTACGAGGGAAAGTAAGCGTGTATGACTTTAGCCCGGCAGTCTGTGCACTTTTGTGAAACAGCGCACATTTTTAGCCGCATTGAACTTTGCACTTTGTCAGGTGCCGGTCCGCTTCCTCCGCCAACCGTGCGGGAATGCCGAAAGCTAGCACGGCGCGAATATCATCGTTCGCCGAAACTTGAGGCTACCTGCCCATACGGGCGGCAGGTCTAGCGTTCACTCCCTCAGGGAGAGTTGGCCAAAATACAACCATACTCGGAGTACAGAATAGGGAGCGGCGACACAGAGCGCCGGCCGACTGCTGCGGCCCGACTGCGGCGGGGTTTCTCCTCCTTTACCCCGCCGCGCCCGAAATCAGATCTGCTGCAAACGGCATCCTCTTCTTTTCTCGCGCAATCAAGGAACAGAATTGACAGTTCAAATCGGCGTCAATGGCCACTCCATGTTCGCCTCCGGGGCGTACCGCCAGATCAATGACGAGGACGTCTTCAAGACGCTCGCCGCACATAAGCTCAAGCGATACCGCCTGACCATTCCTCTGGCGGCTGACACTGATCCATGGGCAGCGACGCGCTTCACCTCGATCGTGGGCCTTGCCGCCAACTATGGCGTCACTCTTGAACCTGTTCTGGCGCTTCCGCTAATGTGGGGCGACAAGACCGATGCCGGCAAGTATCCTGCCGGCGACGCTGCTGCGATCTACTCCCAGGGCTACAATCGGACCCTGGCGTTTGTTCGCCAGTTCGCATCTTCAGTCGGCGACTGGGAACTTGGTAACGAGATCAATCTGACCGTCCGTGATGCCAACGGCTCTCCGTTGTTCGGCAAGGGATGGACCTCTGCCGAGTTCGCTGCATATCCGTCGATGGTCGACTTCGCCAATCTCTTGCGGGGAATGTCGGACGCGATCGAGCAGGTACGCCGCGACACCGGCAGAAACCTTCGGCGCATCGTCGGCACCACATCGACGATGTTCGGCTACATCGACTTCATGAAGGCGAATGGCGTCAAGGTCGATGTACTCGGCTATCACTATTACGAGCATGCCGGCGTGGACCCGACGAACTACTGGGGCGGAGTTCGTCCCAATTTCAACCTGTTCACAAAGCTGTCGAGCTACGGCGTTCCAGTCGCCATCAATGAGATGAACGGCGCCGAGATCTACGACGCAACCTTCGTCAACACCTCGACGTCTGCGTCGATGTCGGCCTGCAACTCAAACCTGGATGCGATGCTGGCGAAATTCTCTCAGTATTCGTTCATCGAGTGGATCGATCTCTACGAGCTGATCGACGAGCCGGACAAGACTGGTCCCGAAGGTCGGTTCGGGCTGATGTTCAATCTGTCGACCTCGAAGCCGCTCATGTCGACGGTTGACAAGTATACGGGTGGACCCCAATAACAGCGGCGCTATTCCGGTGCAGATTTTCGGCTAGACTCCCTTCAGGGGTGAGCACATAGGGACTATCAACCTGTGGCATTTCTGCTAATGTTGTGGTCTAAAGCATTAATTGCAGTTCATTTTTTGGGAAACTCGCTCCTACGCCGGGAGGGTCCAGTGCCTGATGAACACGACTCCACTTTGCGCGATGCGCATTGGAAAATGTACTCAGAGAATTCGATCCAAGCGCGTCATCACGAGACGCAACGAGCGGCGGTAGCATCTACATTCATAGGCATTTCGGGCGCAGTCATCGCCTTCATGACTTCGGACAAGACGCTGAGTCCTTTGGACCTGCCGCCTGCACTGCTACTCGTTCTGCTCGGCATGTTCGGAGCAGTGTTTTCCGCGAAGCAATACGAGCGGATACAGCTACACACGCGGCGCGCACGGGGCTATCGTGATGCCTATGATGCGCTGCTTCCAGGGTCACCTCTGAGAAGCATCAGACGGATCGCGGATGATGACAACACGCGAGAATTTCCGAAACTGAGTGTTCTACGTCTGAATCAGTTTTGGATTGCGATGAACCTTGCGATCTCTGGACTTGGCGTTTGTCTCGTGATTGTCGCGCTATTCTTCCCGATTCGGGTCATAGCCCCGTAATGGCGTTCGTAGGTCGCCTTCTCGACGGTTGCCTTCACTCCCTTCAAGGGAAGGGAGGGGAGTGCTCAATGTACTCCGCTGGCCGTACCTTTCGAGATGGCGCGCGTCAAAGCCTCGAGGCGGGCTGCGATGCCGCTCATCCGGCGGGCCGCGTGTTGAAGCGCTACTATGTCGGTCGGCCCGGCGCCGGTCGCGAGATTGAGTTCGTTCTGCAGGTGCTGAAATTCCGCCTTGCACCGGTCCAGCTCGGCGAGAAGCATCGCGAATTCGTCCATTGGCGAACGGCCCTTCTGTTGCATGGGCTATGGCCACGATAAGAATAGTCCGACAGGGCTGTCAGGTGTCTTCTCTCGGTGGGTAGTCCACCAGCATTCGATCGATCTCTTGGTCAAGCCAGCGTTTGGAGAGGCTTAGGAGGAAGCCCACCATCCGTCCAGGAATGGCTCCGGCAAAGCCCAATCGACTTGGTTGTCGTTGTCAGGGGGAGCTGATAGCTCCTGCATTCCCCCTTAGTGCCGCGTGGCGACGGAGGCGAACAGACAAAGCGACCCGTTCACCACGTCGAACGCGGCGCGACGGAGGATGTGTCCAGCGTAGTGGAGGCACACCTCGGGCGCTTCGCTCAGCTTCTTCGACCAGATCTCGAAGATCTTCCAACTCTGAGAGCTGAGAAATGAGTTCACCAAGTCGTCGAGCACAAAAGATTGGGCGAGAGCTTCGCATAATGTCCTCCCCAGCACAAAAAGCACTATCAGGACGGCTTCAGAGCAAATAGCGCGAGCGTAAAAGTGAAAACTATCATGGGTAAATATCGGATTTCAATACGTCAGGCAAATTGCCGCAGGGTGGCTGCTTCGGTCAGCGCGGTCCGAGACCATTGAGAGAGCAAACGGACCCCAGCTTCAGGGCGGTGAAGCTGGGGCTGTCTTGAGGCTGCCCCTTGGGAAAGGCACCCACCCGCTGGCAAAGGGCAACAGGAAAACTTTGCAATCGGGAAGTCGTTCCAAGCCGCTTGTCGGCCGCAGAATTCCCGGATGTTGACGCAAGCCGCTCCCTCTGGGCGCCGAGCGGTTGGGCTTGGCGGCATTTACCTTGTTTGAGATTTTGACCCCGGCTGTGCCGTTCTGAATCGAGGCGAGCCAGCAGTCACACGTCAGCCCACCGCTGCTCGTCGATTATCCCAGCGTCTGGGTGTTTTGCCGGAGCGTCGTCGTGAGTTCAGGTTCGATGCCCGACACACGAGCCGCCGTGTCTTCCACGTTCGTGACGAGGGCGAGAGTCCTCCGGAACGGTGCAGGAAGTGCGAGCAGTGCGGCAGGGCTTAAACGCTGCAGCGCTCCAGCTCGCGGTTCTGTTCGGGGGCGTGCAGAACGCGCGCATGCCGCGAGCGTTTGGCGTTACAGCTAGCGCTACAGCATGATGCACCGCAGCGCGCCACGCCCACCACGCAAGGCACCACCAGATGGCTTGCTACGACGACAAACTGGGTGAGAGAAACGATTGCGGGAGACGACGAGGTATCACTGTGAGTAATCGTCACCACCGCCGCGCTGATCTGGCTAAAATCAAACGCAATACACCTGGCGCCTTGCTGACGTATCTGGTCGAGCCCGACGAACCGGCGCTCGATGGCATGCCGCTGCTCAAGGCTGCGGCGGGCCACCGGACCGGCCGGTCTCGAAGATGGTCGTCACTGCATCATCTGCAGTTCATCCTTGTGACCAGTCGGGACATCGGCGATGTTGCTCAGCACGCCTGACATCGCCAAGCCGACCAAGTTGGTACCGCCGGAACATGCCGGGCGTGCTGGGAAGCGTGATCTGCCCGTTGAGGGAGCCGTCATGGGTGAGGTTAGCACGATTGGTCTGGATTTGGCGAAGTCGCTGTTCCAAGTGCATCGGATCGATGTCACGCGCGCGGTCCTGATGAAGCGGGTAAGTCGGGCAAAGGTGCTGGAGTATTTTTGCCAGCAGCCACGTTGTTTGGTTGGGATCGAAGCATGACCCTCAGCGCATCATTGGGGCCGCGAACTTCAGGCGCTTGGACATACGGTCAGACTGACACCTCCGAGCTATGTGAAGGCCTACCTCAATCGCAGTAAGAACGCTACGAATGATGCGGCTGCGATCTGTGAGGCTGTGACGCGGCCGCCGATGCGTTTTGTCCCGGTCAAGAGACGACGGAGCAGCAGCCGTTTTGATGCTGCACCGGACTCGACAATCGCTGGTGCGCCAGCCTACCAATGTTGAGCAATGCACTGCGCGGGCACCTGGCCGAACTCGGCATCGCGTCGGCCAAGTGGCGCAACGGGACAGCGGAGTTACCAAGGATTATCGATTGTCGGGGGCGAGACTACAAGGAGCGGAAGCTGTCGCTCGCGGCCTGAGGCTGGCGGACTACGAGATGGCAACACCAATAGACGAGCGCATGACGACTTAATGCAGATACCTCGTTCCGAGAATCGGGAGAACCCGCTTTCAGACGGTCAACGCCCGGTGGGCGAGGTAGAACATCGCGAAGGTGGAAATGATGAGGCTTGTTCGGGAGAACGACGCTCGCACTTGGACAGCAGACTCAGTGTGCGTGGCTTGAGGATGGGCATGTGACCCGATGGGGCAATTTTCGCGCCTTATTAGTCGAACATGGCGGACTTCCGTCCGCCAGCGCGGACGCGCTCTTGTGTCACATACCAGATTAGGTCAGCATGAAGAGTGCTGTACATAGCCGATCCGCGCTGGAAGATTGTGGTCGCCGACGGCGCGAAGAGAACCGCGATGTGGTTGCCGCGGGGCCTTGATCTGCTTTGATTCCGCTAGACCGAGTAATGGAGTGTTCTGCGATTGCAGCTCTGGCCCCCAACTAAAGTTTCTTTCCTTCTGGATCAGCCATGAGAAGGCTTAGTACCGGCGTCGATTGCGCTAATCAGAGATGTCTTTCAGTGCTTCCACCAAAAGCCTATTGTCGTCTTCAGTGCGGCTTGCGATGCGCAAGAATCGTTTACCATTCTGAAGAGTCTTGCCGCCATTGTGCCTGATCAATATCCGTCTATCTTTTAAAAGTGTTTGGGCGATCACGTCCCCATCCGGCCAATGGGGCGGGAGTTCGCAGAACACGAAATTTGCGTCGGGCTTCAGAACTCTCATTCCGTCGATGCTGCGCAGGTCTGCGTATAGTTTGTCCCTGTCGCTGCCCACCCTCACCCAACTCTGCTTTGCAGCGTGCGCCAGGTGAGGAAGCTTGCTTAGAAAAAACTCAGCAAACGTATTAACATTCCACGTGGGGAGGGCGGCTCTAATTTCGTCCATCGTCTGTACATTTGCTGATGCCGCATACCCGACCCGTAAACCGCATGTCCCGTAAATCTTTCCAAGGCTTTTGAGAACGATCACGTTCGGAAATTCCAGCAGATGATTTTCCAGGCTTGCACTTCGCCCGAGCTCACTAAACTCGATAAATGACTCGTCGATCAGTAGGAGTTGCTGTTGAGCTCGAAGCGCGGAAGCCAGATATAGTAAATCCGCATAGGGAACCATCCGCGAGGTGGGATTATTCGGCGATATCACGACTGCGGCGTCGACACCATTTGCACGCGCAAATGCTGCATAGCGGTGCACATCGAGTTCAAAATCTGGCGGTGACAGGAAAAAGCGTGACAACCGCCCGAGCAAGGCGGTGGTTTCATAGGGATTGAAGGTTGGGACCGGGACAGCAATCCGCATACCCAGTCGGCCAAGGAGGATGGGAATCAGTTCAGCCACGCCATTGCAAATGACAAGATTATTAACCGGCGTCTTTACCGCATCCGCAAGAAGCTGGACCAGCTGCGCATTAGGAGAGGGATAGCAAGTAATAAGCCGCGGTAGAGCGTTCTTAAGTTCGTCAAGGAACGCCTGCGGCGGAAAATATGGATTTACCAGAAGGACGAAGTCCTTGATGTCATATTTCCAATAGCCGCCGGGGAATCGGTTGACCAGGTCAGAAACCTCGTCCGGCCTAAGGGATACGGCGATTTGTGCTGCGGTATTCATGAGTGCGACTAGCTCAACGTTTCAGGGCAAACGAAAATCGTAGGATGGTCGCGATCTCCCGACAAGCTCCCGGCGAACAAGCCTCGAGCAGTGCCGATCCGTGCGGAGATGTTCTCGGCAACAAGTCTGGTGCACGCCGGGGTTGGCGAGACTACACGTCATCATGTGACCTGCATGGAGTGAAGCCTGCAAGCCCAAGAAGGCCAGTCGCTGGATCATACTTCCATCCGCAATCAAAAGGAGCGACTGGCTAAAAGCACCGATGACGCGACGGCGAAGATGCTTATTGCCGTATACATTGTTGCGCTGAGTGGTGGCACGCGAAGAGGCGCGACATGCGCTATAGCGAGCAGCAAGAAGGCAATGTTCACGAAATCCGGAAATGCTTCAAAAGGAATAAGAGGCTTAAAAAGAAATAGAAGCGCCAGGAGCGGCACGTCGTATGATAAGGGGATGCCCAAGAACCGTCCATCACGCGACCTGCCAAAGTTCGCAAAGTAGCTAAGCCTTATTGCTCCCGTCACCAGTAGAGCGGTTGCGGTCGCAAACGCGACTTGTGAAGCTTGGCTGACTTGTACCACAACTGCCGCAGGCACAACGGCTCCATAGATGATATCTGCAAAGCCGTCGAGGCTCGCTCCCATTTTTGCGACATCTGGATCTCGACCTTTCGTGCGACCTGCCACAAACCCGTCCAGGTGGTCCGATAGAACAGCCCAAAGCGCCGCTGCCACAGATAGCTCCAGGCGGTCAGAGAGAGCTAAAAACAGGCTGGCGGAGGAAAAGAGAAGACCTGTGATCGTTATCGCGTTCGCTGGATCCCAAAGGTATTTCAGCATTGAACTCTCACCTCGTTTGCAAATGACGTCTCGCCGCGTAGGCATTCGTTCGGTCCTTGAAAATGCGCTCGGCAATCTCCAAATCGTCAGCATTATCAATTTCGTACCAGCTGAGGCCGTCGCATTGCGCCGCGGCGAGCTGTAGGCCTCGCCTCGCTATCAGATAACCCAAAAGTTCTTCGGTGTAGGTCTGCCTAGCTCCAGCGGTGATGATATCGTCCAGTGTCGGAACGATCGTTGCCTTGAGTGTCGGCGCTGAAAGCCGTAGGAGGTTCATCGTCTTGAAAAGCTTTGGGCCATCCGCAACAAGATTTGCCGCGGTTTGCTTCAATCGAAAGCCTGAGATGAAGCCGTTCTGCGACAACAGGACGGCCGACCCTTCCATTGAATCATCGAAGGGAACGACTGCAGCTACGTCGGTCCCGCGGCAGACTATCAAGTGTCGCAGCGCATCCTCTTCGAAAAAGACGTCGCCCTCGAGAAGAAAGCAGTCTCCGGAGAGAAGAGCGTCGCGCGCCAGCCACAAAGAATAGGCGCTTCCGGTGCGGTCGAAGACGGTCGACTCGACATATTTGATTTTGAGTTCGCCAAAGTTGCTACCGCAGGCATATTGAATGGCGTCTTTGCGGTAACCCACCACGATCGTCACCTCTTCCACGCCAACAGATTCCAGATTGTGTAGAGCGTTGTGAAGAATCGAAGTGCCGTTGACCTCGACCAGCGACTTCGGCCGCAGATCTGTCAGAGGACGCAGGCGGGAGCCGCAGCCAGCGGCGAGAATGATGGCGTTCTTGGGAGCATCGGTCACAGTTTAGTTCCTTTTTCGTCGCGCCTCTAAGGTGAAACACCGACGGACTTCTTGCGCCAGCTTTAGCGTGCTGAAGCGAGATCAGGTCTGCCGGAGCCATCTGAAAATGGAGCCCAAGCGTTAAGACAGACAAATGGTTCTCGTCGGTCCTTTCACCAGAGAGAAGGGAGGCGGTGGATCCGGTGCCTCGAGCTGCCGAGATGGCAAAGTGCGCATTTCGGTTGAGTGAGGCGGGCTACGCTATCTCAGGACATCTCAGTGCAATGGTTAGGCATTTGAGATTGCAGTCGAACTTGGCCAGCTAGGAGGAAGTCCAGGACAGTAGGTGGACAACGAAAATGCGCTCCTGTGTCGACGAAACCCTATTTGCGCAGTTCAGCGTCGGGACGCAAATATCGCGTTTCCGCACGGGCGAGTTCGTCGTACTTGAACAGTTCGAAGACTTCCTCGAGAGTAGCGATGTGCGGCTCAATGCTCGCGGTGCTTTCCTCAGCGATGATGCGACCGCAGACTTGACGCATTGCCGCTATTGCCGCTCGCATAGACTGGTTGGCCCAGATCACCGTAGAGATGCTGGCTTCTCGGTATACAGAAATCGGTGTTCGATAGTATTTCGTCGGAACGATCACGACCGGCAGTCTGTTCTGCCAAGCGCGCGCGAACGAAAGGACTTCGTCCGCGGTGCTCCTTCGCGAATGAATGAGGATCGCATCGGCTCCCGCGTCGGCGTAGGCGTGAGCGCGCGAAAGTGCTTCGTCCATCTCATGCCCAGCAATCAACGCCTCGGTCCTTGCCACCAAGATCAAGTCGTCCGCGACTGTATCCTTCACTGCCCGGAGGCGGCCAGAGAATTCGTCGACATCGGCGAGGGGGTGCCGATGCCCAACAAACGAGTTCATCTTCGGAAAGCAACTGTCCTCGAGCGCCACGCCGGCTGCTCCACGCTGACGGAGGCTGCGTGTCACGAGGCGCGCGTTGTTGAAATTCCCGAAGCCGCCATCTCCGTCAACGAGCACAGGCAGTCCGCTCGAGTCCACGATCCGCTCGACTACATCTACGAGTTGGCTCCACGACGCTTCGTTGGCATCGCGGTAGCCCAGGGAGCAGGCAATTGACAGGCCGGACGCCCAGAGGCCTTTGAACCCCGCGCGCTCAGCGATTGCGGCGGAGAGACCATCATGCGCTTCCATGAGGAACGATAGCTCGCTGCGGCAACAGATTTCGGCCCGCAGCATTTCAGCAGGTGAGGAACCAGCGGATTGATCGGGGCCGTTGGCGCGAACAGATGCTAATCGGTCTTGCATGCCAATTCCTTGTGATGACGGGCCTAACGTGTAGACCGGCCGATTTCATCAATCGATAGGTGACCTGCTTCCGTCATCTAGATCAATTGCGAGGGTTGGTAGTTGACCGCGCCCGCAAACCTGCTCCGTGTGGGAGTGCTCAAGAGCCATCTTCCGCGTGGTCAATCGCTACGTCGGCAACTTGCAGCCCATGCCGGGCGTCTTCCCTAACTATCCCGCGCCTGTGATCCGCAATCAACCGAAGCCTAGGACTGAGACGCGCGCTTAACTTTCACGCACGCTTCGTTTGTCTGTAGGGCGCCGCGGTCTTGCCTGTCCTGCCACGTGCGAGGCTCGGCTTGTGGCGGCTTCAAACACACCGCAATACGTCCGTCGAGTTGCCATAGCTCGATGTCGATGGCATCAACTAGCTGCTGAGCACGTTCCTGTGCTTTTTGCTCGTCGGCACACTGCAAATTGGCCGCGCTTATAACGTGGCGGTCGTGATCCAAAAGGTAAGCTCGGTAGTGCGCCATCCCCTTCCCAAGAAATTGAGCGGGCCCAGACCCTCGCTGGCTTGATCATCGGACCATCACCTCAATCCCTCAATGAGCGTTCTCCGGCCGAGCGCATCGTTCGCCGTCAGAAGCGAACCGCCAAGCATTGCCAAGTAGTTTGGCAACTCGCAATCGGGAAGCGCGTTCATATTGCGCACAAACGAGGCGACCGAGTTCCTAAGATCAGCTCGGTCGAGATGATCGAATGCCCGCTGCTTGCACCGCTCGACATATTTGTCGCGGGTCATTTCAATTAATAGGAAATGTTCCATTTCGTCTCCCCAACCGATGACTGCTTCCAATAGCGAAGTTGGAGCCGAGCGGATTTGGCCCGTCTGTCCGAGGGGCGACAAACGGCTGCGCTTTTGTTCGCAAATGTGGGAATTAGGACAGAGACACACATCGCGACCGCACTGTCGGCGCCGGGCGGAGTCCAACCCAGATACCGGGTCCGACGGCGCAGGTTTTCTGACGCGCGAGAGCTATCAATCGCTGCGCCTCCTGCTTTGACCATTCGCGTGGCCTTCGATATAGCCGGGGCTCGATCGCCATATCACCTCAGTAAGGAAGAAGGCACGCAAGCTCGGCTTGCTGCTCCAGAAGCAGGCCGACCCCTCGCAACTCCATGCGAAGTGAAATCATTCAATGTTGGGCATCGCGCGCCACCGCCACCTGCGTCGATATTCGTTAGGTAGAATGGCTAGGCCGCTCCAAATGCAGTTCGAGAATCTCCTTGGCAGCCGCGGGGCGCCATGCCGCGAACGATGTCGTCAGGGCTGAACGCCTGGATCGGGTCAAAAGGGGCGGTCAAAGGCGTTGGGAGGTCAAGTCCGGTTTACCCGTCATAGCTGATGGTCCCAGCTTGGCTCATGCTCCTTCACATCCGAGCGAAGCTCCTGCGGCGGCCACCAAATCGGCCAGAATTCCTTCAGTCGGCTCTCTGCTTTGACGCACGCCGGGAAGCCGCCGCGACCCCCAGTTCGCCTGCCGCGCAAGCAAAGGGAGCGGTTTGCAAAGAAAGCGATGGGATGCCGCAGCCTACACTACACGCGAACTATAAAACGTTGACCGTCCCCATGAGCTTCTGTTGATGATCGCGAGTTTCAAACCGTTTGATGAGTTCCGTCTCGAAATTGCCCACCAAAACGAGGGGGCGACAGCATACTTGGTGTGGAGCAAGTGTGCTTTGCGAGCGCCGTCTGCCAGGCTGCTCACAGAGAAGGACAGTCGGATGATTGCGCCGATTCGACGGAACTGGAATCCAAAAGACATTTTCGATGAGTTGACGCCGGCCATGTTCACGGCCGGACCATCGATTGTGCGCGCACGTCGGGACAAGTTGTGGCCAGAGTTGTATACTGAATACGACGCGAGGCACTTAAAACAAGAAGTGTTCAACCGAAATCTGATCGCCACCAACGAAGCTGAGGCGTTTATTAGTGCCTGGGCCGCGGATGAAGAGCGTCACACCGATAGTTTCATCCGGATCATGGAGCTTGTCGCTGGTGAATCCGAAAAAGATCTTCGAGACAGATTGGAGGCTCGATCGCATAGTTTTTCTGCAATCAATGAATACTTGAAGGACGAATTCTCTCTGATCGTTATGATCGCATTTGATGAGATGTGTACTTGCCGCGCCTATGCTGCGGATAGAGAGTTCTATGCCGGACTTGGCAGCAGCTTCCTTCGTTGCCTGAGAGAGGTGGTTGCCGACGAGGCAGTTCACTCGATGAACGCTGTTAATGTTCTCCGTGCCCGTTACTGCGAGCGCATTTCCGAAATCGGCGAGATTCTCGACAGCCTAATCCGCAGCGTGGGCGATGATCCGGACTATACAGGCACCTTCGTACTGGATTACTTCGGCGAGAATTACACGAAGCAGATGTTTGTCAACTGCCGCGCCGCTGTCCTGAGAAACGTCGGTAAGCCGCTAACAGCGGCAGTGACAGATTGAAGCGTCGGCGCGCAACTAGACAGACGAGCGCTCATCTCCCGTCAGTGCCTCAGAAGTGCATGTGTTGGTCGGCCAGAGCGGATTCGGCTCACAGAGGATTCAGACAGCCTGCATGCGCTGTCCTTGAACGTTTTCGCTCGTTTTCAGTTTATTGGCAAGCGACACGCAATAATGAGCGATTCAGCGGTGCCTTGCACAAGGGGCACCGGTCACACGTCAAGAGAAAAAGCCAATCAGGCAATCATCACGAACAATTAAGCCAAATGCCTGTCGGCTTTCCTCCTGTTGTCGCGAATTCTTCAACGCACGCGCTCGAGGCAGCTATCGCAATTCTCTCAAGTCATTGTCGTTAAACCTGATTTTTTGGAGCGGTGCAACTGGTACGACCCTTGCTGTTCTCATCCCTAGGTTCTCTCCCTTCCGGAGATGCGTATGCAAAGTGCCCTCTGCACCAAGCAGAATTTCCGACCGCCGGCATATCGGGGTATCCCCCCGACGAACATCGTCTTGCACGACGAGGGCCGGTCGCGCTCAACCCTTAAGAATTGTTCGCGTCGGAGGCGTGCGACTAAGCCACCCAGACGCCGCGCATTGTTCATGCAAGGAGCCAAACTTGCGCGACGAGTCTGTTGGGCTGCTCATCGACCCGGCTCTCGTCGGTGCCGGCGCGGTGAAGATCAGTTGGGGGCTGACGATGCAGATCCGTAGATCGTGCACGAGCTTGGCCCATTTCTTTTCATGCTCGCCGGCAAGCCGAACATCCGCGGTGACACCGGGCTCGTTGAGCTCGGGACCGCGGAGCGGCTCGGCGACGGATTGGAACTTGCCTCCGCTTAAAACAAGCTCAATCGAGCGGCGCAATACCGACCTCTTGGGTCAGCCCGCTGAGGCGCCCAAAATGGATCTTTTCAGCTTCACCGAATGCGCGACGCGAACGCAATCGCTCCGATCGCTTTTCGAGCTTCTTGTGAGCTGTGCCAGCGACGAAGGCTTCAGCGAAGTCTCTTACGGAGCGCTCAATTTCGCAGAGCCACTTCGTCTACCGGAGTATCCGCCGCCCGCCGTGGCCGTTAAGTGGCCGCCCGAGTGGTGTGAACGATATTTTAAGCGAAAGTACCACAAAATCGATCCGGTGGTCCGGCGGACACCGACGCTTTCGCGGCCGTTTCTGTGGGATCAACTCGCCGAGCAATATCAACTACAGCCCGACGAAAGGCGCGTACTTGATGAGGCCAGAGAGGCCGGTCTCAAGCACGGCATGAGTGTACCATTGTTTGGGCCATTGGGTCGATTATCGGTCGTATCGTTTGCATCTCGGTTCGACGATGCCGATCCTCAACATTCCAAAGGCCATCTGAACGCACTAGCCTGGCACTTTCACACCGCTTGTGTGGAGATCACACGTCCGGCGGAAGATAACTGCAATATGAGAGTTGCGCTATCACAGCGGGAATTAGATTGTCTAGGGTGGGTGGCAGAGGGCAAATCGTCATGGGAAATCGGGAGGATATTACAAATCAGCGAGAATACGGTGAACTTTCATCTTAAGAACGCGATGCGAAAGCTGGGCGCGACCAGCCGGATCCAAGCCGTCATTGTGGCGATCCGCCTCAATCTTATTTTTGATGTCCATGCTGCGTGAGCATCTTGATGGACGACGATTGTACCCAAGGCGCTGACATTCGGCGTCGATCGAGCCGTTCTGCTCATTGACCGGCGCTTCGCTGGTTCTGATACTCTGGTGATAACTTACGCATTGGCAGCCGCCATCCGAAAAGTTCGTAAGGAGCATGCCGCCGACTTCATCTTTACCGGCAAGCAAACCATCGACGGTGACACCGCCCAGGTGGGACCCGGATTGCGAAGCGGCTTGGGATGCCGACGGCTGACCTACGTCGGCAAGATCAGAGCACTAGACCTAACCGTGCGCACAATCCAAACGGAACGACGTGCCGAAGGCGGTGTCCAGGTTCTGCTTACCAGCCCGTATCTCATTACGATTCTCGAGGCCACGACCAGATTCGCCGCGGCGCCATGGCCGGATGCGCTACGAGCCGCCCGCGCGCCAATCGTGAAATGGAACGCACAGGACGCGGGTCTCGAGGACCATTCCAAATGTGGTCTCGCCGACCGTGATCAGGTGAGTCTTCGCTCCCTCGGCGCGCGCTGACAAAGCGATGCTCGTGGAGGCTTCCGAGCAGCCGCCGCAAGCTTTGATCCACGCGATCTTCAAGCACCAGCCAAAGCTTGAAGCGGAAGTTGCCGCACCGGTCCGCGAGTAATCTGGGCAGCTTTGTGGGCGCTATCAGGCATGCGCGTCGCTGCACAATTCCGAGGCTCTAACGCTCCTGGATAAGAACTCGACGGCAGCGCCGCGGCAAGCGCGCTCCCGACAAGAGGAAATTTCTCGGCGCGGGTCTTACGTCTTCAACACCGGCCCGTCTGGAAGGACCTCGACGTAGGGAATGGGTGTTGAGTCGGACTGCCTCAGGTTGCAAATTGACAAACTCGAACGGCGAAGTCCCCTATCGGCCAATACTAATTAGGCGCGCACCTTCGTTTGGGCCTCGTCCGTCCAGAGCCGATGCTTCGGCCATCAGTGTGAAGGCTTCGCTGGAGAACAGGAAGACATGGACGGTAGAAGGTTTCAGTCATGCTCTGCGTCGTTATGAGTTCTGAAAAACGCCACGCTCCTGCAGAATGGGCAGCAGCTTATGATGGTCCTCGATGAGATAATCCGGCTGCGCCGCTCGCAGACGCGTCTCGGAAACAAACCCGCCGGTAATGGCTACGCTGATCAGGCCAAGTTCGCGTGCAATATCCGTTTCGACCGGCATGTCCCCGATGATGAACGTTGAGCTGGGGTTCAGATTGTATGCTCGCATATACAGATGAAGCCGCTCTCCTTTGCTTGTGCTTTTATATTGAGTAGCGCGGCTTTCAAAAGCCAGAACCTCCGCGACACAATCGTCGATTCCATGTCTTCGTAATTGGGTAACAAGGGGATCGACTATATGGTTACTAACAATAATGCTGGGAACCTCTTGTTGACGTGCCGTTTCCAAAATGCAACGCGCGCCTTCGCGCAGTTCGGCTTTGCTCGCCAGCGGTTCGTAAGTGTCGTGAAAAATAGCGCTGTCATGGCTATCGACCGTTTCGATTTCACTCTCCGACATTCCTAGATTGCGGTAAAAAACCGAAAGTGGAACATCGAAATGATCCCGAAAAGTGTGCATGTCGATGGCAGCTCGGCCGAAGCGGTCCAAGATGGTGTTCGTCGTCTGTAGCAAGGCGTCGGCGTCGTCGAGGAGAGTGCCGTTCCAATCGAATACAAGAGCAGGTTTCATCATGGCCTCATGCTGCAGACGTTTTCGTTGAGGTGAGATCGGCGATCAATCTATTTGAAGTCTCGTCTGCGCGTTTTTGCCCGCCAAGGGGGCGGCATCTCGAGCGTAAACGCAGAAAGACCGATTCCCTCATGTCCCCGCGGCAGCAAGGAAAGCAGACTTCAAAGGGCACATCAGCGTTGACCAGAGCCCCGTTCAAACAAACCGTCAAACGACGGCAGGAGGTTTTATGATTGTCAAAGGGCTGGAAGTCGGCGTCACTCTTCTCCCTGTGAGAGGGAGTGCGAACGTGTGCTATAGCTGCATGCGGCCTGGAATGCGCGTCCTGCTCAGTGAAATCAACATCTGCTAGTTTGCCTGCTGGCCGGCATGACTTTGTATGTTGAAACCGTTCTTCATGCATAGATGCGGCAACGCGGAATCCCCTCTGTGCACGGCTTTCAAGCTTCGGCACCATGTGCTTGAGCTGATCGGAAACCGGCCTTTGTGAGCGGCTTGAAGGCAACAGAAATGCGCCTGCAGCACCGGACATGCTATGTCTCCTTGACCGACGATTATGGATGTCGCCCGTTGCATGTTGTTGTTTTCCCCCCTGTACGGTTGCAGACATCCGATGTCTGAACCGACACCGAGCGGAGGTAATCCGTCGGCTGGCGCGAAGCACATGGTTTTGCGCCTCAGCAAGCAAGGCTCGTACCAAGTCCTCTTTCGCGGGCAGGAGGCTTCGCCGAGCTTGGCAAGCGAACTGTGTGATTCGAAACAGCCGCCCTGATCCGGCTGCCTGACTTCCGACAGCGCGGCCGCCAAAAGTCAGCTTTGGTGGGCACGGTGCCTGATGGGGCTATCCCGCGGTGCTCCGCCTAGCAGCCGCAGCAAAGAGCGTTACGCGACTGTTGCCGCGGCGGGAATGTCTTGGTCCAATACTCAAGCGGCCAGTCCGAACCCTACGCTGAAGAACGAAAACGTTCAGTGAACTGGACCCCCACCTGAGGGACCATCGGGCCCTGTTTGCTGATTGAATTCGTGCACGCTCCGATCTCCTTGATGTCACGGAGCGAACAGCGCTGTCCGCCGTTGTTGCAGCTTTCAATGGGTAGACGCTCCGTGACGGCATCGATACGCAAAGTGAAGGCTATTGAAGCGTCATATAAATGAGGGCGTTTGTGAACGAAGCTCGTGCGATTCGGCTAGGCTTCACTGAGTGTACTTTCAGGCACATGGCGCAGACGCAAGCGAGGTCGGCAAGGGGACCGGCTCATGTTTTCACGCCGCTATGTCTGTTTTCAGCCGGGTCGCTTGAAGACGTTAATGTCCGGTCCCCGACATCAGGGCGTAAAATGTTTCCGCGCGCGCTCGCAAAGCGCAATGGTGTTGTTCTCTTGCAGCAAGACGAAGAAGGCGGTTTTCGGCACGTTGATTGCAGCGACGGTGAAGGACGCATTTCAAAAACAGCGATCTCTCGCCGTCACCAGTCAAGAGTTCAGATGAAAGCTATCTATTCCATGAAACAACTCCGTCATTCTTCGAACGTTGGAGGCGCTACGCAGCACAATGGATGGCATCGCTCGACTGGCCATACTGCCGACACGGTGGAAGTCTCGAACTCATCCAGGATATCAAGGCCATGCGGCAGGTAATCGCAGATCGGGAGGCGACAAGCGGCCGTTCCGACGCCAGGGGCATCATGTGGACTGCCGAAATGCAGAAGCGCCCGCAGATCAACTTGTTCGCGCGAGAGCGAGGCAAAGCGCCCGGCTAGGATGTTTGATGAGCTCAACGCAAGCAACTCGTAAACGCCTGCTCGACGCAGGCGTGTCCTTTGGAATAAACGCCGATGTCGCAGAATACTTGCGGCCCGGTGAGGGTGAGATAGTACAAGCAGAAGTCGAGCAGCACTTGCAGTCTTGCTTGAGGCTTGGTTATCGACACTAGCCGCGACCACAACACGACTGCGACTGCAAAACGGATATCCAAGATGTACGTGCGCCAGGTGTTCGTCGAGCGCTTTGAAGCTAGCCCTGCGGCTACGGAACTTGCCAAACGCGGGCTGCCTGCAAGAGACCTACGCGCTTGGCTCCATCACCGTGAGATCGGCGTGCTCGCACCACTTTGTTCCGGTCATTGGCATTTTCATTGAGGGTTTTCGATGCGCCTCCCGGACCTTTCCACGCCGCAACCGACGCTCGTGATCGGCGAGCCGGGTTGCCCCGATCTCGCGGGCCTCACCGCCGGCGCCCGCCGCGCGCTTCTCTCGGCCTCGTTCGGCTCATTGCGGCCCGGCGGCTCGGGATGGTTCGGCCCCGACAAGCTCCACCGCATGTGGGTCGGCGTGCTGCCTGGTGTCGGTGATCGGTATCAGCAAAGTTGTGCGTGCGGCCAACTTGATCATGGCGCTCTCGCAATCCAAGAGGAAGCGTATTATGTTGGCAGACGAGCTCGAGGCCACATTAATCCGAAGGGGTTGGCCGTCATGGTTACGGCGCGGCACCAGTGCGTGTGGCGAGGCGTTCGCGAGACGGAAACCACTATGGTGACCAGCATCATGCGCCGTGTTTCCGCGACAGCAAAATACTGCGTAGCGAATTTCTGGCGCTCATCAAGGACTAAACCGTGACCTATGTATCACTCAAGACATACGGCCGTGAAATCGGCCTATCTGCTGCGTTTTGCCAGCGGCGCCCGCCGTCGCACCGTCGCCTGTTGGGCCAAGATGTCGCCCGTCGACAAGCCTGCCGACGTCGACAAACTACTAACCCTCAACATCGGTGGGGCGACCAAGCCAGCAATATGGATGCAATCGTTGAGCCAAGGCAGCGGAGCGGAGCACTCAGGAGGTGACTGCACGCGCGACTGAGCGCGTCGTCATTCAAACACGAAGTTTCTCGGCGTGCGGTAACGGGGTTGGAAGGTTCTGCGGCTTCACCCTTGCGACGATCGCGGTGGCTTCTCCGATGTCGTCGTCCACTCGAGAGCAGCGGCAGTGGATCAGGAGGACTTCATCGGCGATGCCCGGCTCGACGGCTGCACTTCCGGCGGCATGCATCAAGGAGTTGCCCGTGCCTACCACCCGGAACTTTACACAGGTCGGCGCCCACGTCGAGACGCCAGGAAGCCCAGATAAGGCGGTCCTCGAAAACGCGCCGCTCAGGCGCGGCGACGGACCGCCCGCCAACGTGCGCTGCACCTGCCCGGAATTCACCTCGGTCTGCCCGTCACCGGTCAGCCGAGTTTCATCGTAATCGACTACGCGCCCGACGAGGCACTGGTGGGCTCCAAATCACTGAAGCAGTTCAGGACTTCGTTCCGCAAACACGGCGCTTTGCATGATGAATGCACAGCGCTAGTCGGCCGACGCATTGCCAGGGCGATCAAACCACTGTGGCTGCGCGTCGGCGGTTATCGGCATCCGCGTGGCGGCATCCCGATCGACGTGTTCTGGCAGACCGGCGCGCCACCGGAGGGCGCCTGGTTGCGCGATACAGGTGTGGCGCCTTATCGCTGCCGTCGGCTGAGCAACCAAAAGAGCGACAGCCGCTCGTTAGTAGCGCAAGAGCTGCAGGTTCGTAACTACGATTCATCAAGGGTGATGTCATGTTGAACGCGGCAGAAACTGCTGGTGTAGCTGAGAGCGATTCCTCAGCTGGTAGCTCTCGCCGTTCTCTACTTAGTGATGGCGGATCGCGGGCGGCGGTGGATCTCGAAACGCGGAGCATTCGCGGCGAGGCGAGACGAGATGATTCGCAAGGCTGGAAGATCGCCGTTGCAAATCGCCGCGGACCGGGAGTCCTACGGGCTGCTCCGGCCGTGCACAAATGGCCCGTTGGCTCGATACTGGCACTGAGGCTGTCGCCGGAAGTGCTGGGGCTGTTTCATTTCTATAGGAGAGATGGCCACCTTCTACGCGTCGCCTGCGAAGTCATCGCCCTTCCGGCGGCTTAATCAAACGAATCCAGACATCAGAGGACGTGCCATGGCATTTAAGATTGCGACCTATCTCGATCGGATCGGCCTTGCTCAAGTCCCGACAACGGTTGATGGCCTTCTTGCGCTCCAGCAGGCTCAAATGCGAGCGATCCCCTATGAGAACATTGATGTTCTGCTGGGCGATATCCCCGATCTGACTGAGAATTCGATCTGGGCCAAACTTATCGATGCCCGGCGAGGCGGCTATTGCTTCGAATTGAACAAGTTGTTTGGCTTGGCGCTCGAAGAACTCGATTTCACGGTCCGGCCAATTCTTTGCAGGGTGCGCATGGGGGCTTCGGAAGGTGGCCCACGCACACATCATGCATTGATCGTGACCATAGAGGGTTGCGACTGGCTTGCCGATGCCGGCTTTCCCGGTCCGGCACCGATTGCACCGCTACGAATCGATGCGAAGGAGCAGCAAATAGTTGGCGGGGACGTGTTTCGTCTGCGGGCCGACCCGGCCAGTGGAGAGCTCGTGCTTGAACGCAAGAACGAAGATGAATGGTTCGCTCTTTTCGGCATTGACCGAGCCGTCGCCCTGCCACCCGATTTCGAGGGCGCCAACTTCATCTGCGCACGCTGGGATCGTATGCCCTTTCCATCCGTCCTCATGATGAGTGTGCTGACATCTGAGGGACGTGCAACCTTGCTTAACAAGAAGCTCAGATTGACTCGCAGCCAATTTAGGGAAACACAAACAGTGGAAACGAAGATCGAACTGCAGCAGGTCTTGGCCAATGTCTTCGGGCTCCGACTGACTCAGTGCACCGTTGATTCGTTATGGGAAAAGCTTGGGTCACGTGGACTTGTATAGGAAAGAAAGTGATCAAGCATTCCCAGCGCGACGATGGCCTGTGCGGTCTCTTCCAAATCCCAGGGCGGGATCGTCGACTCTGTTATTGGCGATGTCGTAGTGCTTCAGGGGACGATCGAGTTGCTCTGGAATGATCCCATCGATCCGTGGCTTCAAGGGTGCCGAGCGCCTGGCGCCTTTATGTCACAGCTGGCCGGAGGGTGCGGGCTGCGGCGATCCCTCTCGTCGGAGCTTTGAAACGGCGCCGGTTTCTTTGTCAAAGGTCTAGTGAGCGGCGGCACCTTGCTTGATCGCGGAGGCGAAGTCTTCGACAACACGAACAAATAGATCGGGATCACGCAGTGCGTTCTTGAGCTCCTCAGTCCAATCCGGATTCGACTCGGTCCACTTGATCAGCGCGGTCGCCTTGACGCCGCGATGCTTGATCAGGAAGTTGGAGATCTTTGCCGGCACCGCGCCCGCGACAAACGCGGCCCTAGCCGGTGCGGCGCGCGCCAGAAGAATGAAAGCCCGCGAGAAGCTCGCGAGATCGTCCTCTTCCGCGAGTTTGGTGAGGAGGTCCAGTACAGGACCGGAAGGGGTCGTGTAGGCTGCCGAGCCCTGGGATGCGATCGCCTCGGCAATGCGGTGCAGTGTTTCTGGGGGCATGCTCTTAATTCCTTCGTCAAGGCCGGCGAGCGCTTTTGCTTTTGCCCTGCGATCGGCGGCGAGGTTTCTGATGTCGTTTGCGTCTTGTTCGGTGGGCACCCACACACGGACTTCCTGCCAGCCTTCAGCCAGGCGAACGTCGCGCTGGCGTCTTACTCGCCTGACTACCGTAGGATCGGCCACGAAATGTCTCCGTACTGTCGTTACGCAATATATACCGTAAGGACAGTACGGCAAAAGGTTCCTTTATGGAACCTAAGAACGTTATAAAGGGCCCACCGTCAGTCGCTTTATTGAAGTATAGCTCAACAACCTTTATTAGGGTGTCGGACTTGGCTCTTCTGCGGAAGGTTTCTCTTGAACCGCGATAATCTCACTCACGCCGTTCGGGAACGATTGCAGCGGCTTCCGGCGCCCTATGCGGCGCATTGCGGCGTGGTTCCGCTGCCCCCGCCTGAGGACGGCGTTGCCGGGGGGGCGGTCCTTGCCCGGCTCAGGGCGGCGGATGCAGCCTTGGTGCGTATCGAGACGCTCGCGGCCGAACTAAAGGACCCATATCTGATCAGCCGCATCTTGCCACGGCGGGAAGCTGTCAGCAGCTCGGCGATCGAAGGCACCAACAGCACGCTTGACGAATTGCTGTCCGGTGAAGAAAGCGAAGATTCCCAGCAGGGCGAGGCGGTAGTTCAGGTGCGTGACTACGCGCTCGCGCTCGATGACTTCCTGCCGCGGGCCAGACAAGAGAAACTGGAAATCTTCACAAGCGGTTTGGTGCAGGATCTGCATCACGCCGTCATGCGCGGCGACGCAGAATACAAGGACAAGCCCGGCGATCTTCGCCAGGTTGTGGTCTGGATCGGCGGCAGGGGCGATATTGCTTACTCGACCTACAATCCGACGCCGCCGTCTGACATTGGCGCGTGTCTTGAGGACACGATGAAGTACATGCGCTGCGAGGGCATGCAGGCGATGTACCAGAGCTTCATTGTGCGAATGGCGGTTGCGCATGCACATTTTGAGGCAGTCCACCCGTTTCGTGATGGCAATGGCCGCGTCGGCCGTCTCCTCCTGCCGTTGATGATGGCGGCAGAAGGCATGATGCCGATTTACCTGTCACCGTACATTGAAGCCCACAAGGCGGCTTATTATGAATCGCTCAAAGCGGCTCAGCAGCGCCTCGATTGGCATGAAGCGGTCGGATTCATGGCAGACGCAATTGTCGGCACCACGGATGAGCTGCTGAAGACGCGCGACGCTTTGTCTGCACTTGGCGATCGATGGCGAAAGCGGCGCAAATTTCGCCAGGGCTCAGCGAGCCTGCGAGCACTCGATGTTCTGCCGCACTATCCGGTGCTGACCGTCAAGCGTCTGGCCTCGCTTCTCAGCATTACGGTGCCTGCAGCCTCGCAAGCGGTAGAGCAACTGGTCGAGAATAAAATCTTGAACGAGCGTACCGGCTATGCGCGCAACCGCGTCTTCGCCGCGCCCGACGCGCTGTCGATCATTAACCGACCCTTCGGCGAAGAACCCATTCTTCCCGGTGCGGACACCTGACGGCCGGTATGCCGGGCTGACAATCAGTGAAGCCGCGAATTGCGTCTTCGCCCCGCCGCCGGTCATGCCGTCGGCGGGACTTCCAGACACAGGCGATTTTCCATAGCACGCGATCCCGCAAATGCTCAATGATCACGCCGGACGAAGGGAGATTCGGTAGATGGTCGAGGCGATTCTCCGAAGGACACTCAAAAGAGTGGTTGACCTTGCATCGATGCACAGCATCACGAGTGATGCGCTCATAGCGATGAGCAAGGATGATTATCAGGTTCTCCGTCGCGCGGCGACGCGCGCGCGGCTCGACAGGAAAGCGCGTTTCGTCTGCGCGAAATGCGGACATGCCGTCTATGCTCCGCGCGAAGGCCGGACCGGCCAGCCTTACTGGAAACACCACCCGGGTGCCCCACAGCTTTGTCCCTGGTGGACGGGGACGCCGGCCAGCGTCGATATCGTTAGCGCGCAGCAATTTGACGGAGCGCAGGAAAGCCCGCTGCATGCTAAAATCAAACATATCGTCGGTGAGTTATTGACCAACGATCCGCGCACGACCGCAGGAAGCGTCGTTGTCGATGAGTATCTCATCCTGGAGAATGGACGGCGGCGGCCGGACGTACGCGCGATCTATGATCGCTTGCCACTCGTCGTGGAGGTTCAACTTGCAACCACGCAAATCCCCATCATCGTGCAACGCGAAGATTTCTATGAGAGCGCGTCCATTCGCCTGATTTGGCTCACCTGGAATCTTGAGCCACCCACGAGCGGCCGATTACTCAGTTCGTTTGAGGACATTTCTACTCCCACGACAAGAACCTGTTCTCAATTGACGATGAAACGATAGCCCTCTCCAGACAGCGGCGAGAAGTAATCTTGCGCGCGTTCTGGCTGGATGTAGACGCATGGCGCTCAAAATTGGTCACGATTTCCGACCTCAATTGGATCGAGGGAGGGCGCGCAAACGCGGTCCCGTCGAGGCCGCCTTGGCATCATGACTTTCTGTCGCGCTGGCGCGGCGCGCTCGCCGAAAGAGGTACGAAATGGAAAGAGCGTGAGATCCTGTTTGGCGAACTCGTCGCCAAAGTGGCGATTCCGGGGAGCGACGTCAACGAGCTGCACGCGCTCGATGTGGATGCATTGATCAACTGCTTACTTTCCCTGGTCGACGGTCGGCCAGTCGGATCGCGGCAGCAGAATCTTGTCGAGGTGCTGAACTCCTTCCTCAATGTCGAGCGGCGACAGCGCTATGTGCGCCTCATTCGGACCTTCGCCCGACTGACCAACAGGGACGCTCTCTTTGAAATCGAGAGTGTTCGCAACAAGATCGTCAAAGCTCGCACAGTGGTGCAAGACGATCGCCAAAGCGTGTCGGGAAAGATCGCGCTGGCCTTGTTCCCGGAGATATTCTCTTCAGCTTGACGCAATGCCAGCAGCGTATCTCACCGCTTGACGTATTCTGTAGCGCAATCAAGTGAGTCGAGGATTACGGACGGGGCCAGATTGCCTGTGGGGGCAGCGGCTTGGTAGGAGACGATGGAGCAACAAGGTGGAAAATATCGTGCATTCCGTAGATAGTGACGACCTCGAAGCGAAGCGCATATGCTACGCCTGCATTGGCGAGCAGTATCTAAGCGATGAAGTTCGCGCAAAGGGCAAACGCGCCAAGTGCAGCTATTGCGACAAGGCGCGTCGTACCTTCAGCCTAGACAAGATGGCCGCACGTCTGGCGACCGCGTTCGAGCAGCACTACTATCGAACGTCAGATCAACCAAACGACTACGAATATATGCTCCAGCGCGACAAGGAGCTGAGCTACGAATGGAATCGACATGGCGATGATGTCGTGTACGCCATTCAAAACGCCGCCGAAATCCCTGAAGACGCGGCCCAGGACGTCCAGTCAATCCTGGAGGAGGAACATAGCGATTTCGACAGCGCGGCCATGGGTGAAGAGACGGAGTTCGCGCGCGACAGTTACTATCAAGAGAAAAAGGTCAGCGATGATGCTTTGCGCGAGGAATGGTATCGGTTCGAGAATTCACTCAAGACCGAGGCGCGTTTCTTCAGTCGCACCGCAGCTACGCATCTGGCTGCCATCTTCGACGGGGTGGATGCTTTGCGGACGCGGCAGGGGCAGCCTCTGGTCGTAGATGCGGGGCCCGGAACGCCCTTCCATACACTCTCTCGTGCCCGGGTCTTCCAGTCCGAGGACAAACTCGAGGTGGCGATGTGTCGGCCCGACCTCCAGCTCGGGTCGCCGCCAGCGCTGGTGGCTGCGGCAGGTCGCATGAATGCGCGGGGCATTTCTGTGTTCTACGGCGCCAACGATCCCAAGGCCGCCATCGCCGAGGTGCGGCCTCCGGTTGGAAGCAAGGTTGCCGTGGCGCAATTCGAGATCATCCGAAAACTCCGGCTGCTCGATCTGACGGCGCTCAAGAATGTCCAGATGCGCGGAAGCATCTTTGACGTCGATTTTGCGCGCCGGCTGGAACGAGCGCAATTTCTGAAATCTCTGAGCAACCGTATCACCCAACCGGTCATGCCCGACGACGAGCCTTTCGAGTATCTGGCAACGCAAGCCATCGCCGATTTTCTCGCAACGGAATCCTCGGTGCCCATTGATGGCATTATCTTCCCGTCGGTTCAGGTCGCGGGAGACGTGCTCAACGTCGTCCTATTCCACAAGGCTGCGCGCGTCGAGGCGATGGAAATTCCGAGCGGGACCGAGATCAGAGCCAGGACGGGGCAAAGTACCGCGGAGGGGTGGGAAGTCGATTACTCGGTATTCGAGGAGGTGCCGCCGCGGGCAAAGGTTGATGCAGAAAAGGAAAAATCGCCAGGATGGCCCGACTTCGATGCCATGCCGGCGTTGACGGGAGAACGGGTCGATTCCGATCTGCGGGAGCCAAGCCTTCGCCTCAAGCCGGACAGCGTCAGCGTACACCATGTGGAGGGCGTCGTCTTCAAGACAGACGAGTATCAGGTGCGTCGTTCCCGTTGGGAGAAGGACGATCGATCGCCGTTCTAAATTTACACCCGGTCACGAGAAGGTGTGTGATGGCGGCGGCGACTAATGGCGCTGACGCATGAGGCGCTTTCGCCGGCCACAAGCAGTGGCACGAAAATTCCTACGACGACCGCGAACGTATCGATGAGAACAGCGGCCCGAATTGGGATGCGCCAGCGCTTGCCTGCAAGGGAATAGCTTTCATTCTTCCTTTGGCGACCACGGATCAGGCAGGCTGACATGTCGGCGAACCGCTTTCCGTCCCGAAACATCCACTTGTCGTCTTCCGCCTCAAATCGGTTGATCTCTCGTAGCTCGTCCGGAAGAGGGTGGTCCGTCCAAGGATGAACTGCGAGTACCCGCTGCCATTTCTCCTCTCTCAGCTTCGACAATACTGTCTCAGGTAACAATAGAACTGCGCTCACATGCGTGTTCCGCGGACCGTTAGGCCCATGCCAAAATCCATTCTTTGCGCGAGTGATATGAGCCGAGCCACCGTTGAACTGCACGATCTCGTCGCCAAGACGGCGTCTCCGTAACGCATCCGAGTAATCAGCTCGGCGCAGTCATCCGCCGGCATTCGACGCCGCGGTGAAACGAAAGCACCGTCACTTGCATTCGCCTTCGTCTCTCTACGCTCGAAATCGACCGGTAAAGCGCCCGGAATGACCGCCGCAAATCACATCGCTGCGCGATTTCGCACCCGCCCATTCGATGTAGTCGTTTCATCAATAATCCGTCGGACCGGAATAAACCTCGCATCAACGACATAACTTCGGTGCTTTAGTATTGGATTTTGGGCACGTTGACGAACGCTCTGAGTGTCGCGAATGATTGCGGTCATGGACGAAACTGAAGCCTAGGAGAACTCTCCCAATGCGCCGCGAATTGCCGCCCCAGTTGTCGACCTCCCATCGTTCTCGCCCCGGCGACATGACGCTCCCGGACGTCGTCAAACTTTACAACCTGTCCCTGAACGTGCCCGTCGACCGCTTTTGCGAAGTCGCTGGAATTGGGACAACCAGATTTTATGAGCTAATGAAGGACGGCGTGATCCGCGTTCGAAAGAACGGACGCCACACGACTGCTCCTGTGGAAGATTTGTTCCAGCTTCTGCGCGGCGATCAAGCCGCCGCCTAACCTTCCACTTCGGCGCGCGCGGTTCCGTCCCGCGTCAGCGCCGGCGCCGACCCGGCGGACGTACCCGGGCGGCGCTAGCGGCGGCGCGCTGCGGTCTCTGAACCTTTCCCCAGCGCGCCGCCCTTCATCCAGCAGATCGGGAGTTGACCGATGAAGCGCCGACGCAAGGCAGTTCCTTCAGCGCACATTTACGCGTTCCCGTCGGCCCGCCACCGTCGGATCGTCGCTTTCATAGCCGCCGAAATGCGCAAGCGACCGTCGGCTGACGACGCTGAGAAATTTCTGATCGAGCACCTTGACATCGAGTGGGGCCGGCTCGCTGGGCTGGGCATCACCGATGCCGAAATCGAACAGCATTGCCACGCTTTCGCGAAGGCCGCTTGGCAGATCGTCTTCGCAGATCGTCGGACTTGGAGGGCAGCATGACTGAACGGGCCGTGTCGCGCGCCGTGCGCAACGCCCGGCGCGAAGTGGCGCCGGCTCAGGAAGGCGATCCCCGGCTTCATGTCCGCATCGCCGAGCCGAAGGCGAAGGTCTTACTTTTGCCCGGCCGCTTCCGGGACGCCGCTTACATCAAGCGCCACGTCGAATTCGTTCTGACGCGACCTGCCGAGCAAGGCGAGCAGCATGTTCGGCAAAATCTAAACGCGATCCGTCGGACACTGGATGAAATAGGCGTTGATCATTTCACCATCGACGCGGAAGTCCGGCGCATCGAAGCAAAGGTCCGCGCCGAACTGTGGCGGCAGGTTCTGACGCCGGGCGGTGGCCAATGAGCACCGCTGCCGCACGCCGGCTTACCGGGCCGCGGTGGCGCGCCTAGAGCAGGCCCGGGCGCCGGCCGCTGAACAGTGGCCCGAACCGCCGCCTTCGGTCGTGATCACGTCCGCGGCCGACGGGCGGGCCTTCTAAGGTTGCTTTGAACAAGCCGAAGGGTTCGAAGGGCAGCCGCTCTATCGCACGATCGTCGATGCCAACGGGACGGTCCACCCCGACGCGGCCTGGCTCAACCTGCTCAAGCCCGATCGTCTCCGCATCGCACTCGCCGTGGTCCGGGGGGATACCGAACGTTGGGGAGGCAAGCGGGCTAGGCAACGACTGGAAGGGGACCTGACAGCGCGAATTGTTGCAGCGGAACGATACGGAGCCCAGTGCGCCAGAGCTATCGAAGTCTCCGGTGT
Organism: Bradyrhizobium sp. CW1; assembly: GCF_023100665.1. Classification (NCBI taxonomy): domain Bacteria; kingdom Pseudomonadati; phylum Pseudomonadota; class Alphaproteobacteria; order Hyphomicrobiales; family Nitrobacteraceae; genus Bradyrhizobium; species Bradyrhizobium sp. CW1. The sequence continues at coordinate 6,602,205 of NZ_CP064684.1, read as the reverse complement.
CGAAGCCGCGAAGGACGCAGCACACATAGAAGCAAAGAAAATCCATTATTTGCTGTATAGAATTCGCCAGCACGCGCCGCTTACCGTCTCAGGAATGTTGATCTTGGCGCGCGGCATGATGCTGTTCGAGAAAGTGCAGAAGAGCAACTATTGCGGCCGCGGACAGGGGCGAGGTCTGCTTCTGGGCCGCGAGTTAGCAAGTGCGGTCCTTCGCGTCGCCGGAATTGCGGCATAACATCGTCGAATGGGGCGGCGGCTTCCGCCGCCGTCCTCCGGGCCATCTTTACGAAAAAGGTCAACCATGGGCGAGCGAAGGCGAAGACGAATGATGATGGCATACCATGAAGCGGCCCACGCAGTACTGGCTCGCCGTCAAGGCCTAGCATGCGCGGAAATACGTATGTCAGGATCGGTCGGAGCCTTAACCGCTTCGGCGTCTTATGAGAGTGGAGAAGCAGTAGAAGCGAAGATTGCGGGGTACGAGATCGATGGCGCTGTAGCATTAGCAGGACCAGTCGCGAACGTTCGTTTCTCAGGGCGTCCCAGCTCGTTTTCTGACGGCGCCGAAAGCGACTTGCAGATTGCACAAGCGGCGGCCGGTTCTATTGCTCTACTGAAATCTGGCCAGTCGTTGCCCGGCGCTGGGAACGAGGAGCTTGAACTTCCCCCGGACGTCCTTCGGCAGGCGAACGACATACTGGCCGTCATCTTGCAGAATTGTGAAGCGTTGGTCGACGAGCACTGGGCCGAGATTGACCGTGTAGCGAAAGTCCTAATGCACCGCGATCTGATTACGGCCAGTGAACTTGACCAGCTTATAGCCGAAACACCAAGCTGAATTGCATGTACCAAGCTGACCGCTCTGAACGCATCAAGGCTTTGGTGAAGGTCGCTCTAGCGATCCTTCCGGAACGCTGCCGGTTTCTTATCCAAGCGCTCGACGGCCGGACCCGCGTTTACGACTTCCGATACAACCATATGGCGCTGTCCTTGCGTCGGCAGATCGACAATCCAGCGCACACCAGAAAACTCGAAATTAGGTTCCAGGGCGAGCGGATGTTGTTTGCGGAGTGGACCGACGATGGCTTTACCAAACGGTCATATAGGTCGGGTGTTGGGAAGCGCGGCTACGTCGGTACGAACGAGTACCCGCGCTGGCCGGGCGGGTCAAAGCAGCGACATGAAGCGCGACCTACCATACTGGCCGGCGGCGCTGCGGCTGGGTCAAGCCGCGAGGTATTGCGGGCTGTCGGCCCACATGTTGAAGGCCGTCTGTCCGATCAAGCCGATCGAGTTCACGCAATCAAGCCGCGGCAATCGGTATCTGCGAGCTCGGGCAAAACCATGCCTGACCGAGGTCGCGTTCACTTCGATCTAGGTAATCGTCAGGCGACGTTCTATCCCGAAGTGGCGTCTGATATCGTTGTCGTGGTTCGCTTGCTCTACTTGGTGGAGGTCATCAGCGCGAAGCCGACGACGGCCAAGATCGCGACCGGGGCAACCACGACGATCAGTTTCAGGAAGAACGTCCCGGCTATGTCGATCGCCGGGGAGAACTGTTTACCGGCGGTCGGGGAAATCCAGCCGATGACGATGCGGATCGCTAGAAGGAGGATCGCGCCGGCGAGAGCCAGGATCAAAATGATTGCCAATAGCAGCCCCCCCTGCAACACTCCGGAGGCGGCCGGGTTTGGCACCGACGGACACTACACTCGTGATTGCCGCGAGGAATTCCCCCGCGGTGGTTCCTAGCGGCGCGCCGCGGTGGCGCTTTTCCGCGTCCCTGATCTGGCGCGCCTCATGGAATTCTTGGCGGGAGATACCGACGTCGGCCGCTGTCGGCTTGCTAGCGTTCCGGGTGGTAACTCTAGGCAGATTATCTCCAAGACGCGCAACCTCACCCCGCGCTTGCGCTGCATCGTATTCGTCGGCAAGCCGACGCTTTGCCCGCGCCTCGATATTAGGCGCATCGCCTTGCGCGCGGTAGGCGGCGCAGATCAGTTCGTCGTGGGCCTTCTTCGCCTTCGCAAGCCGCGCTTGAAGCTTCGCTGCAGTATAGGCAAACGACAGCACGGTCGCAGGCGTCGAGTTCATCGACCGAGAATGCCTCAACCTGCGCAGCTGACATGGTCGGCGCCTTCCGTTGCTTGCCGTGGCGGCCGGTTCGTTTTGCAACTGGTAACTGCTTTCCAGTTGATCGACGGGCTTTCGCTACGATTGGGTGACTGACGCCGATTTCCGCCGCGATAGCGCGGTCAAACTTCTCCGGGTTAGCAGCGATCGCTTCCGCCGTGCGCTGCGCGGCAGGGAGGTACGGCGCGCGGCGCAGAACTCCGTTGAGCCGCCCTCACAGGCCATGATCGCCGCCCGCAAAGTTTGATGGAGCGACGGCTCTCAAAGAATGGAGATGGCTGTTGGCTGCACTGCAACGCGTGATGGCGCGCGCGACTAGGATGCAAAAGGACAGGTCCGCGCTCCTATCGCTTGCCAAGGGGGTCTGATATTTTGTCGCGTGCCGATCTTTTTGATCCATATTTTTCGAAGACGCTGCAAATTCGATCGTGCCCCGGTGGGAAGTGTTATTCATGCAAAGTGATTTAAGCTGCGCCGAGCGTCACGCGGCGAGTACCGCTGAGGTCGAAGAGTTCGCAGCCGAGCCCCTCGCGACCGGCAGACCCGTAGCTGCAAACGATAACATTGAGGACGGGCCGTGGCTGCTCGTTCCATTTCCTGAGGATTGGTGCGCGACGTGTTGAAACATAGTCCAAGAACCTAGCCCCTTGGCGCGGGTAGCGTCGCGACGGTAGAATGTTCGTAGACGACCGCTGACTAACAAGAAGGCACAATGAAATTTGCCGAGAGCAGGAACACTATTGATCGCAGCGAGGTTTGTTCTTCATCAGAGGCTAGGCGTTGCGGAGTTCTCTTCCATGGCTACCCAGATTGTAATGGACAGCACAGGCGACAGCAGACATTTTTTTGAGGAAGACGACCCCAAGGGGCTCGCCGAGGCCGAGCGGCGCTTCAAGATGTTTACCGGCCGGGGATTTACCGCTGCCACTCGGACCCCGGCCGGCGATCTCAAGCTGATACGGACATTTGATGCAACAGCGGAGGAAACGCTGTTCTATCCGCACTTAGTCGGCGGTTAGAACCGTCGTAGCACCGAAGATGTTTTTGTTCGGACGCAACGTCGCGCAGGGCGCGCGTTTGCGCGCCCTGCGTGCGCTCTATCGGAGCTTCAACGAGCAAAATGGCCCGGAAGCGCGTGCACGCCGTCTTTTGCGGGAATGGTTATCTCCAGAACAGCGCGCGCAATTTGATGTCAATGGCTTTTTTGAAGTCACTGGTTCTCTTACCGGCCGTCGATACCGAATTCATCAGGGCACCATGAGCAATGTTTTGGAGCTGGATGAAAAATTGGAGCCTAAGGTGGGATGGTGCTTCCTCCCCGAACGGGCGTTGGCAGTTGGCGATGTGATGCTCGCCCAGAAGATCGCACTCGAAACCGACGAAGCCGCGGTTCTCGCGATCGCCAAGTCGTTTTCTCCGAGACTGCCGTTTGTACCCCGAGCGGTGCGGCGCGCTCCCTAGATCTGATCAAGGGCGGGGCCGTCGCTTGTGGCGGCGACCCCTAGCCGCGAAGCCGCCGGTACGCGAGACGAGGACGACTTCGCGACTGCATCCAGCATCGGCGCCGCCGGAGGCAGGCGCAAGGAGGTCTGTGCGTTAGTGTTACTTGGGCTGCTTGACGGCGCCTGATGGCCTCACAGATGGGGACCGCGATGCGATCGCTTCAACGTTTTGTAGCGTTCGTGCGAACTCAGACCGCAGATGTTGGGCGTGCGCGACGTCCCTCGGCTCTGACAGAAACGCGATCTTCACGAGGAAGCGGTTCAACAGCGACGCTATTCCAAGGTTTTCGGAATGTTGCGAACGCAGAACGGTGAGTTGCCGACGCATCTCGACGAGATCAAGCGGTTCGTGGTCCGGCTGCTTTTCCAAACGAAACCGCCTGCAATCAAACGAAGCGCCGCGTCGAATATGTTGGCGCGACGACTTCGCCTTGGGTGGAGCCGGACGGGCAATGTCCGGCGCTCAGAAGGTAACGCTTCGCAGCGATGCTGCAATCGAGTTGCAGAATTAAGCTTGATGCAGCGAGATCAGGTTAATTCTGGAACAGCCGTGCTGCCGATCTATAGCTCCCGTTCCGTCGCCGGGTGGCTGCGGTTCTTCACCTTGATCCAGTGCTTCTGCCGGCCGCCACGGTGAGGCCGATCGCGATGCTTGGATACCAGCCCCTCAACACCCATGCGATAGCGGCCCGGAATAGCTCAGGGCTGATCTCGCCGCGATCGGGAATGCAGCGTCTCAATCACGGGAGCCGTATTTCGTAAGCCGAGCTGGCCTTACTCCCAGCCGCGCCGGCCTATTGGTCCTTCTGCCGAATGCTCGTGGTGGAGGCGGGCCATCTCGCGATTGGGCCGCTTCATGAAGGCGCGCTCGACGCAAACGCCGGCTGTGATTGAAGCGGTCAGTGCAAGGGCGCAGGCGAGGTAGCTATTCATGAAATCCCACAAAATGTTGCTGCCCGCGACTACAAGAAAAGTGAGTGCCATGACAGTATCGCGAAATGCCCGAACCATGTTGCCCCCAACTGATTGGCGAGGCTTCACTTAGCATTGCAACCATGACGATCAGCGGCGTCGATGGGGTATCCGACGCCGTCTTTCTGCACGGAGTGCGCGCTCGCTGAACCAACCGGCCAGCAGGATCGCAAAGGCGGCAATCTCGCCGGCGGCCGCCCATCGGATCAGCGAAGCCCGGTCGTCTGCTGGCATCGCCGCGAGTGCATCAAGTTCGGCGCCCTTGTCCAGCGATGTACCGGCGAGGCGGTGTAGATCGGGGCTTAGCGCGTTGGCCAGGTCGGCGCAAGCGGCAGCCTGATAGGCATCGCCGACGGCGAACCGCCTACTGTTGTGGATCGCCGATGTCGAACGCGCCTAAACGGTAATCTTCGCCCACCGATTGCTCAGTCGTTGGCCCCACAATCAAAGTGAACGTCGCGTCGGGATAGCGCGTCCACACTTCGATGTCGTCTGACGTAACGGTTAGATAGCCGAAGAAGCATTTGTAACGGCCGGGCTCTGTCATGCGGCCGATCTTCTCCCAATTGATCTTGTTAACGCGCACGCCCTAGCTCCACTCGTTTTCGGGGAGCGAGCCGGGCGGCGGCTTGAGTTCTTCTAGGCCGGCTTCGATAGTTGTTATTTCGTCTTGGACGGCCTGAACAGCGTTCGCGAGATCGATGCCGGAGACAGCGTGTAGTTCGCCCAGCATCTTGCGCCGATGCGCGAGCAGGTCCGTCAAGGCTCGTCGGTCCCGCACCTTCACGTAGCCGCCGACGATCATTTCCATGGCTGTTGACACTGCGTTGCCTCCACTGCGCCTTTGAGTTATCGTGGCCGGCTAAGCTCCAACAGACCGGCTTCGGTCATACGATATTCGACGCCTTTGCCCGTTGAGCGTCGCTCCATCCATCCGTTTCGTAAAAGAGCGAGCGTCGTTCCGGGGCTGTCGGGAAGCTTTAACGAAGACAACCAATCGCGGTCACGAAGACGATCGAGAAATTGCCGGTGATAGTGCTTAAAAAGCGACCTGCGCTTTTCTTGCTGACGGCTGTCTCGCAGTATCGTTTCAGGCGGGAGTTCGGTTTCCATGCGGTTTGTTGCCATCGCATGGTTTACGATCACTTAACGATCGGGAACAGCCGGCAATCTTTTCTAAATGGTTCATGGTTGTTGTTTTGCGGCATGGGAGGACGCATCTGCTTGGTTCGTGCCCACCGTTAGGCGAAGCTATGCTCGCCTGGTCCATCGAGGTTGAATTGCATCCGCTTGCGCCGATAGCATCAAGTCGACCGATGACCAGCCCGACTGCCAGAAGGGCACTCTTTGACCTTGCTCAAGGCGGTTTGAGACAAGGGCGCTTAGAACCCAACACGCAGCCGAACGGCGCCGCCATGACGTTGCTGAGGTTGTGGGCCCGGGTTCCTAGGAATACCGGGCCCGCCTTGTTTTACCGGCTCAGGTGGCGGCCGCGATCCGCCGAGAGATGCTCCACATTGGCATTGAACTTCCGTTACGGCGCGCAGGCGCCGCGGTCCCAGCTGGGCGCGTGTTTGGCGTCGGCGCCGGCACATCCCAAGCCTGCATGTTGGGTTGGCCGGATCAATAACCAGTGTGCAACATGACCGGGCTGTCGAGTGCCGGCAGTCCTACGGCCCCGCGCTGCGGTAGGTGCGGACCCCGAAACGCGGGGGCGATTTGGCTATCCTGTCCAACTTCCCTAGCGGCTTGGAAGCGGCCGCGGGCTGCATGGAATGTCGCAGCGGCGCTGCCTCGGTACTCGCCCGGCGCGCTTCACAAGAACGCCGGATGACCAGCCCTACCGCGGGCCGAATTGGGAACGCCGGCGCGCATACCGATCACGTCAACCCGGATCGCGCGGGGAATAAATCAGCCACCTTTCGCAGCGGCCTTAGTCCCGTGCCGGCGCCCACCCGGGCGACACAAAGACCGAGAATGGTCCCGGCGCTGCAACCAATGATCGGAAGGAAGCACATGTTTCTATGATGAACAGCACCGCATCACCTATCTCCGCATGCTTGATGCCGATGCGGAAGGCGCTGACTGGCGCGAGGTATCGCGGATCATCTTGCGCATTGACCCGGAACGTGAGCCAGCGCGCGCTCGGCCCGCGTTCGAAAGCCATCTTGAGCGCGCGAAATGGGTCGCTGACAGTGGGTACCGTCGGTTGCTGCGGCAAGGATGGCCTTCGGCTGCTGAAAGGGCTAGGTCACGACAATGGCCGGCGGGCATCGCTGCCGCCGGCCATCGCTTTGCGCTACCTGTGGCTGGGGGGCTGATCGGCAGCGCTGATGGTAAGCCTGCCGAACCCCGATTAACAACCCGTTAACCAATTCGGGCAGGCTCTGCCTATTTCGCGGGCAACAACGCGGCGGTGTGCTGGGACCTGCGTTGAACCAGTTCAATGCTTTCGCAGCGGTATTGCCACATCCACGACCACGCCTCCGCCGTCTCTGGTGAACGCCTGACACCCGACTGCTGCGTTAGGAAGAGCAACGCTAGCTTGTTCGCCGTCGTCCTTGAGTGCGGTTCTCTGGCATCGATGAGCCGCCGCCTGCAGTTTTTTCGGATCGACACCCGTGACCGCGCTTCCTGCCGTCGCGGCGAGGGCAAACCAATCATTTGACGGGAAGCCGCTCGCGTTCACAAACTTTGGATCGCAGATTAAGACCCTGTCCGGCTTCTTGAAAAAGACACTGCCGCCGGAGGCCGAGAAGTGATCGAAATGCGTGTTTCCCGCTCGATGATCCGAGCCGTTATCTCCCTGCATTCCGGCGTCTCGGCGGACCGCTCGCCGGCAATCGCGGCTGTGAGCCGGCATTCCGAGAAAATCATAGCCGTGAAGAGCACCGCATTTATGCCAACGAGAAGCCCGAGGCCCATGCCAAACAGACGGTGCACTTCTAGCGGTTCAGACTCAATTGATCCAATAAGCGACGAGAGCGGCGAGGTGGACGGCGGCCAAGAAGTTTCTGGCAAGTTTGTCGTAGCGAGTAGCAACACGCCTGAAATCCTTGAGCCGGCAGAAACAGCGCTCGATAACATTGCGCCCTTTATAGAGGCGCTTGCTGAAGCTGTGGAGGGTTACCCGGTTGGATTTGTTTGGAATGACGGGTTTCGCGCCGCGATTGACGATTTCGGCGCGAAAGCCGTCGCCATCGTAGCCTTTGTCCCCAATGAGGGAAGACATGGGCGGCGCGAGCTTCAAAAGGGCCGGCCCTGCGGCAATGTCTGCGGCTTGTCCCGGAGTGAGATGAAATGCGCAAGGTTTGCAATCAGGGTCGCTCAGCGCGTGGATTTTCGTGGTCCGCCCACCGCGCGAGCGGCCGATCGCCTGTTCACACTCCCCCCTTTTCCGCCGCTCGCCGAGCGATGCGCTTTGATCGAGGTGGAGTCGATCGACAAAGCCACTCGGTCCTTGCCGCAGCGGGCGAGCGCTTCAAAGATCGCCTGCCAATGTCCGCGCTTAGCCCAGCGATTGAACCGATTGTAGATCGTCGTGTAAGGGCCATAGTCGGACGGGCAATCGCGCCAGCGTGCGCCGCACTGGAGCATGTGAATGATACCGCTGATAATGCGTCGATCGTCTTCGCGCGCCGGGCCGGTCTGGTTCGTTGGCAGATGCGGCTCTATCTGAGCCCACTGCTTGTCGTTGAGCCAGAACAGTCCTTTGCGCATCGAAGTCCCCCGTGCCGAATCAACTTGGCACCAGGGAATCAGAACTCGCTAATTAGGTACAGACCCTAACATTACAGTTGCTTTTTTGATTTGAAGTGGGCGCGTTGAGCGGCAGCCTGGTGAGCTCTGCGCCAGAAGGACCATGCGATGATGTGTGCGGGTTGAATCCGCTTCCGCGCAAGTCTGATAGCAATGCGGCGGATTTCCTGGATTGACCAACGGATCAGTGGTGGGGTGGTTATGTTTTGGCTTTTGCCGGGGGGCGCCGTTTCGTTTTTTTGGGCGGTGGCGGATTAGCGCGATGTCGGATCGCGGCCATCATGGCGAAGGCGAGCATCACCAAGGACACATGACGGTGCCAGCCATGCCAGGATCTGCTCTCGTTGTGATCGAGCCCGAACTCGTTTTTCGCCGTTTCAAAGCTGTCCTCGATCGCCCATCGATGGCCTTCGACCGCGACCAGCGTTTCAATGGCTGTTCCCGCTGGGCACCAGGTGGTGAAGAAGGCGAGGTCATCATCGGCAATGCGACGACGGATCAGTAGACCGCGTGTCCACAAACCGTCATTTGCACTGTTGGACTGCTCGGCCTCGAGATCCGCCAATTCGAGATAACACCAATCGTGCAGCCGCGGTCCTTTGGTTCCGGCTCCCGCCGACAGGCGCTTCCAGTCGGATGAGCGCCGCGTCCGGGCGAGGTCTGCAGCCGTACCGGCGACCGGCGGTCGCTTGCCCCAGGATCGAAACACATGAGCGCTGCTGACCCCAAGCACGTAGCCTTTGCCTGCCCGACGTAGTTGCTGTTCGATGTTGCCAACACCGTAGACGGTATCACCGGCAACCCACTTGAATGGTACAGACCCGGCTATCGCGCGTGCGATCATTCTCGTCGCAAGCTTTGGTTTGGTCGCAAAGCCGACATCGGCAGGCACATATGTGGCTTCCAGACGATCTGGATCGTCGGTCCATTCCTTCGGAAGATACAACGCGCGATCGATGAACGCATGGCCATGACGCGAAACGTAGGCAGCGAAGACGCCGATCTGGCAGTTCGTGATCTTTCCTGCCGAACCAGTGTATTGCCGCGCCACTCCGCATGACGCTTTGCCCTGTTTGAGAAAACCGGTCTCGTCGATCACGAGCACCGCATCGTCATCCGCCAAATGCTCGATGACATAGTCGTGCACGATATCGCGCAGGGCATCAGCGTCCCAGTCTCCACGACCCAGAATCGCCTGCTGCCGCCATGGGCCGGGATCGCCAGCCGCCTCCGCGCGCATCCAACCGGTCTTGCGCTGCTCATCTCCGAGCAGACCTTCCAGGAACAGACCTGCATTCGTCGCAACACGCTCTTGCGTGAACAACGGACGTATCCGTTGCTTGATCTCTCGAAGCGACGCCGCCCACAACGCAAGCGTCGCCTCAACCGACGCGGCCCGCGCCCACGACATTCGAATCATGGTTGCCCATGGATTCAGAAGCCCGCAACAAAAGCAACTGTAATGCTAATCTCTTGGGCTCACTAACTTTGTATCCGAAGCCGCGCCGACTATTCGCATCTTCTCTATCGGCGCCTCCGTTGTATCGGCAATCTCATACGTTTTATTGCTGCCGGAATATAGAAATACGACGGCTCCCGTCACGTCGGGCAGGTGCAAGAAGTAAGCGGCTTTTTCGACCGCGCTACGTCGAAGGAAGCGCTCGGAAGGGACTTCCCTGAGGAGGAAACCTTCAACTCAACGATTACCTTCTCCGTAGAGCTCACTCCCGTTGATCGCTCGACGACGATATCAGCCTCTCTATCAGAGAACAGTTGGCTCTGTTTGACCCTAACACCTGGCACGCCGCGCAGCGCACTGACGAGATAGCCCGCAATAGTGCCCACCGTACGAAGATAATGCGGTCTCAATTGATCGCGAGAAACCAAAGGGTCATCTGTATGTCCTTGAGCAAATCTGAGAAGGGCGCTCGTAACTAAGTCAAGCAGCGGTGTGCCTGCCGGGTCGTCGGGGTGGCGGCAGGCGCTCGTGGGTCCGCCGCAGTGTCAAAAGGAAGTTTCCGTCGATCTGATCGCAAAGAACGATGGCGAAGACCGTGACAGATACGATTGCCATCAGGCCTTCGTCCTCGTCGAAATCGAGAGCGTAGTCGTGCGTGGAATGGGTTGCGCCATTCGGTCCGGTAACGCGCAAATTGATCCAACACTTTCTTTCGAAGTAGATCAGCCTGACCGAGGAACTCCTCGATTTTGTGGGGCGCGATACGCGACGGGTCCTTGCCAGCGAGCACTCGGTAAGCTTCCTTAACCCTCAAAAGCTTGATTGCAGCGAAAGACAACATCGGTGAATAGTGTTTGGTCTGGCTCGGATTGTCCTCGCTTGTAGTGCTTGATGGCGGCATCAATATGCGCCATCACCGCCTTTAGGCCGATTTTATAGGGGCCTGCAGGCAGATCTTTGATTTTCTGATCGAGAATTTCTGAAGGTCCATCGAGGCACTTCCTCTTACCAAGCGATGGCATCTTCGTTGCAATTCTGGTCGTGCCGGCGTGTCGGCTAACGCTCGGGGAGGAAGGTTTCCATGCTTGGGGGTGGCGTATCCCGTTCTTGCTGTCCGCACTTCTCGTCGTGTTTTCGATCAATCTTCGTCTCAAGCTGAGCGAGTCGCCGGTTTTCGAGCAGATGCGCCAGGCCGGCAAGGTCTCGCGCGCGCCGGTTCGCGAAAGTTTCGGCACGAGACAAGGATTTGGTTATGCGCTGTATGCTCTCTTCGGCGCGACGGCGGGTCTGGGATGCGTGTGGTACACCGGGCAATTCTAAGCGCTGTATTTCCTGCAGAGCGTTCTCAAGGTGGATTTCCTGACGGCGAATGTCTGCGTCGCCATTGCCCTAGCCATCGGTACGCCCCTGGTGGTCGTGAGCGGGGCCTTGTCAGACGGCATCGGACGTCGTCCGCTGATCGTCACCGGACTTCTGCTCGCCGCCGCGCTCTGCATTCACATCTACATGGGCGTTGCAAGCGCCACGGCTGCGCACAACTACGTGGCTGTCACCGCGCTATTCCTGGCGCAACTCGTCTTGGTAGTGCTGGTGTATGGGCCGAATGCCGCGTTTCTCGTCGAGCTCTTTCCGGCGCGGCTGCGATATACCTCGCTGTCGCTTCCGTATCCCATCGGCACTGGCATACTCGGCGGCTTCGTTCCGCTGATCAGCCTCTCGCTCGTCAGCTACACCGGCAACCGGCAACATCTACCCCGGCCTGATCTATCCCATCGCGATCGCACCAGCAAAAATGCAGTTACAAGTTGGATAGGCCAGACTCGCCCTAAGTCGACCTCATGAACCCTGCCCGACGAATATGGAAGCTGTCACGAGCAACGAAAGTGCTCACGTGAACACCGAGATCGCGTCCGACGCGCCTCTCTACAAGACCTCGATGTGTGCGTTGTGCGGGCTCATTTACAACGAGCGAGACGGATGGCCTGAAGAGGGCATTCCGCCCGGCGCCCGCTGGGAGGACGTGCCCGCAGATTGGATCTGCCCCGACCGGCGTGCTGGCAAAAGTGAATTCGAGATGACCGAGGTCTGAACCAAACCGTTGATGCTGCGCGACCTAAGGGTGCACAGCGTCCTGCAATAGTCAAGGAGTTGTCATGTACGTCCCTCCGCACTTCGTTGAGGCTCGCGCCGAGGTACTTCACCATCTCATTGAAAAAAATCCGCTCGGCATCCTCTTTACCAACGGGAAGAGTGGGTTGACGCGAATCATATTCCCTTCGAGCTGCATGCGCGCGAAGGTCAGCAGGGCGTGCTTCATTCGCATGTCGCTCGTACGAGCCCTATTTGTCAGGATCTCGCCACCGGCGATGAGGTTCTGATCGATTTCCGCGCCGCGGATGCCTACATCGCGCCAAGCTGGTATCCGAGCAAGGTCGAGTCCAAGAAGCAGGTCCCGTCCTGGAACTACATGGTTGCGCATGTGTACGGACGTGTCACGATCCGCGATGATGAGCGTATGTCCGCGGCATAGTCGCGCGCCTGACGCGCATTCATGAGGCGAAACAGGCCGATCCTTGGAAGATGACCGACAGCCCCAAGGACTACATCGGCGAGATGCTCAAGATGATCGTCGGCGTCGAGATCGAGGTCACACGCCTCATAGGCAAGTCGAAGCTCAGCCAGAACAAAGAGGTCCGAGATATTGTCGGCGCCGGCTATGCCCTAAAGGCACAGGGAACAATGTGATGGGCGAGGCAATGCTGGCCGCAGCCGTCAACACGGAGCAGGCTTCATAGCCAGTCAATCAGCTGTGCTACCCTCCACTCGTTGGCAGCAGTGGCAATCATCTTCCGCGAGATCACGCTCGCCTCGATCGCTTCAATTCGGAGATGCGTCCTGATCCATGAAGATCAGGCGTGCCGGATGTTGCTTTGCCGCGAACAGCTGATCATTGGTGATGAGCCCGGTCTCGAGGAGGGTGTCCAGAACCAGGTTTGCACGCTCACGCGCATTCGGAAGAGCAACATGCGAAGATAGATCTAGTGGCGCATTTATCAGGCCGGCAAGCAAGGCTGCTTCGCCAAGCTCGATATCCTGAACCTGCTTCTGGAAATAACTCTGCGCAGCTTTACTGACGCCGAAGATGCCGCCTCCGATCTGCACACGGTTTAGGTAGATCTTCAGGATTTCATCCTTGCTGAGCCGCCATTCGAGCCAAATTGCGACAAGCGCCTCCTGAATCCTGACCTCCAAATTTGGTTGATCTGAGGGGAATAGAATTCTCGCAACCTGCTGGGTAATGGACGATCGCACGGCCTGTGTGCCCGGGGCGGCATGAAATGAGAGCGCGATCGCGGTAAGGTCAAAGCCGAAATGGCTATAGAAGCGGCGATCCCCGGTTGCCAATGTCGCCTTGACTAGGACGTCCGGAAGCTCCTTCACTGAAATCGAGCTGTAGGTCGCGCAAGCGCTGGTCAGACCCGTGCGACATTCCGGCAGACAGAGTGTGGGATCGTCGCCCTGGCTCCAATCCTGATCACCTGTTTTCTGAAAAACGGGGTTTGCCACGATCATTAACACTATGAGGCTGATGAGCCCGAATGTTAAGGCCTCCGAAAGCGGATCGATGATCGTACAGCGCAAGGATCGGGGAACAAGCCTTGCACCGCGCATAATCGACGAGCCACGCGTGGCTCCAGCCATCATACGATCTGGGATTGGGGTTCTTCTTCGCGGTATCATCTGACTCACTTGCGTTTCAAATTGTTCTGAACTTAGCGCGTCGAAACGCGTGCTGCCTGCGGCACGCCGCTCCGTTCGGACGTCCCCGCCAGACAAAGCATCTGTCGTAGTTCTGGAGCCGCGACACGCCGCAGCACAACGTAAGAACTCGGGCATCAGCTGCACCTTGCCGAGGGTGCCGGCAGCGAATTCTGCAGGTGAGAGGTGAGCCCGTGTGAATTTGTTTAGCCCTCGCGGGCTGTTGTCGAGCGCTTCTGGTCCGCAAGATCTGCTTCTGGTTGCCAGCACGCGGGTTGCTCGAGCGAGTTGCGCGACGGCGGATGACTGCTGCAACTCTCTGCGGAGTGGGCCGTAGCCATATGCAGCCGCGCGCGCTCTCGTCGGATGCGAAAGCGCCGAGTACGGACGCCGTAGCCAGCCCCACCGGCGGCGACAATCGAAAGGACAATAAGAGCTGCCACCATCATCTCAAGCACGCCTCGCAGATCCTCAATGTCCCGCGCCTGCACCTTGAGGCCGGAATGTGTCTCGGGTTCGGAGAATCGAACCGGTAGTTAGTACAACTTGACGCTAGGTACGATTCAAGTGGTGTTAAGGTCCAGCTCTCGATTCAGTCAGGTATCGGTTTGAACCGCCCGGGTTTGTCGGACGCTCCAACTCCTGAGAGGATGGAGCCATGACGAGCAAGACGACGGACAAATTGTCACCCGAGGTCCGAACCCGAGCGGTTCGGATGGTTCTGGATCTCTCCGGCGAGCATCCTTCGCGCCGGGCGGCGGTGAGATCGGTTGCGGCAAAGATCGGCGGCACACCGCAAACGCTTCGTGACTGGGTCAAGAAGACGAGATCGACCGCGGGCAGCGGACCGGCGTTCCGACTGAGATGGCCGAGAAGCTGAAGGCCCCGACGGGAGAACCGCGAGCTCCGGCAGGCTAACGAAATCCTACGGAACGCAAGCGCCTATTTTGCGATGGCGGAGCTCGACCGCGGGTCCAAGCCATGATCGCCTCTTGATGATCCATCGTGGGCGCATGGGGGTGAGCCGATCTGCAAGGTCCTGCCGATGCGCCCCCTCGACCTACCACGCCGATGCGGCCAAGCGGCGCGATCCAGCCAAGCGGCTGAAAAAACAACGCCAACGCGCGAGTTCATAACAAGTGCAATTGTCAACCCACATCAAGATCGTCCCGATTTAACCGATTTGGCGAGGAGCCCACATGCAGCGTCTTTTGTCCGACAAGAAAGTCGCCTGGTGCCGAGTCATTCGATCAGTCCTGGTTAATCCGCCTGCAGCCCGCACCCCGCGCGTCTGGCCCAACCTTTGCTGTAGTGATGGACCCACTGTAGATCTGCATGAAGCTGACCACCGACTTTCAGGAGCGCGGTCCGGCACGGTCTCGCTGTGCGGTTGACCGCGCTTTCGGTGCGGGAGGAGAGCTGCTCTAAAATTGGGATATGATGACGAAGAGGGCGTCGATGCAGAGTTCTCGAGTGGTCGCGCCGGAGACGAGTTGCACGTTGTGGGCATTCGCTGCGCATTAAGCGGCGCGATCCCAGATAGGAGAAGTATGGATCGGATCCCTTCGGGTAAAGGCTTGCCAGAGCCCAACACGAAATTGTCTCATCTCGGTCGCGCGCCGGCTGAACACGCCGGGATGGTCAATGTGCCTGTCTATCGAGGTTCCACGATCGTTTCGGAAAGCCTCGAAGAGTGGGATAGGCGCAAGCAGAATCCAGTGACGAACTACGGACGATTCGGCTCACCGCTGTCTCGCGCTCTCGAGGCTGCCATTTGTGAACTGGAAGGCGGGTATCGTTCGATCTTGTTCCCTTCGGGGCTCTCTGCGTGCTCCCACGCGCTTCTCGGGATCCTGAAGGCCGCGGATCATGTTTTGATCTGCGATAACGTCTATGAACCGGTCAGGATATTCGCGAACGAGGTTCTAACTAGATTTAAGGTCAAAGTGGAGTACTTCCATCCCACACAACCTTCGGATCTACTCGCGAAGATTGGAGCAAAAACGCGAGCTGTGTACCTGGAGTCCCCGGGGTCACTGACGTTTGAGGTACAGGATCTTCCCGCGCTGTGCGCGATCGCGCATCATTCGGGTGCGCTCGTGCTCATGGACAACACTTGGGCGACGCCGCTCTATTTCAAACCCTTTCTCCATGGCGTCGACATTTCGATCCATGCCGCGACCAAGTATATCGTTGGTCATTCCGACGCCCTTCTGGGCATTGCTACTGCTAACAAGGAAGCGTGGCCGCTCCTGCAGCCAAGCGCTCATCATTTCGGGGAGATCGCTGGGCCAGATGACATCTATTTAGCTCTTCGTGGACTGCGGACACTAGCCGTTCGCATGAGGCAGCATTGCGAAAATGGCATCAAGCTGGCTCAAAGCCTGGAAGACCACCCGGCAGTGGGCCGGGTTCTACACCCTGCGCTCCCAAACGATCCCGGCCACAATATTTGGAAGCGGGATTTCTTGGGTGCAAGTGGCCTGTTCGGCGTCGTTCTGAAGGCTATGCCCAAGGCCCAGCTTTCGGTTTTCTTCCAGAAACTGCGCCTTTTTGGAATCGGATTGTCGTGGGGTGGGTACGAAAGCCTTGCGCTGCCTGTCGATGATCCTCCACGAACGGAAGCTAAGGTTTCATTTGATGGACCGTTGATTCGTATTCACGCCGGCATCGAGAGGCCGAGTGATCTCATCGCGGACATGCATCAGGCGCTGCAAGCCGCCTGCGAACACTCCGTGAGCGACGCTGCTTACCAGGATGAGAGCAGAGACGGGTGATTTCAAGGGCAGTATTGATGGTGCGAGGAGGCCGATAAGAGCGACGCTTGGGGGCGCTATCGCAACCATGCGTACGGCTTCTGTCTGTCAATGTGCGTGAGCACAACGCCCATGTGTGCGGTCGGTTGGATCTCATTTAAGCCGCAGGCCATTGCCGTATTCGGATGATTCGCTTGCCCAAACATGTCCGGGTGCTTTTCAACACGAGCGCTTGGCAATAGGCGACCGCGCAACCGGGAATCTCCGGCTTTCCGTTCGGTTACGGCGCGACCGCAAACGGGTATATCGCAGCGGATGCATGCCATTTCTGCGACTAATTGCCTCTGTGCCCTATGACGCGGGCGCCGGGTCTACTAGCTCGGCTGGCCCCCGGAGCAGAGGCGCGGAGGCTGACCCAAGGCGTAAACGATCGTTCGCGTACTTGCCGATGCGACATACATTCTTCAGCTAGCACCAACAAGGTTGTCTCTCTCGCGACGAATGTCCGAATTGTAGCAGTGAACGTGGCGCCCAGTTCTCCAACACTCCTGCTTGCGGCAGTGCTCCTGCCGCCTCAGCTGGGACGACATTTGCTGGACGCTTCAGGTCCGCCTCCTCCGGAAGAGGCGCATGCACAATGTTCTCTATCGAGCAGCTACCCGATCTCAGCCAACTCGATTGAAGCTCGTGACGAGAAGTATGACTGTCGCGTTCGGTCGAGGCACTTCGAAGCAAGATGAGGCCGAAGTGGCGCAGGGCCCTGCCCAAATCGATCCGCTCAAAAGACGCAGCACCGGATTGCCTAAGTCGGTGGCGGGAGGCACCAAATGGACCTATTTTGCTTCATCGAATGCGCAAAACAGAGTCGATCTCCCGAGGTGTTGTTCGATCTGCTTGTGAGCTGCTCGAGCGAACAGGGCTTCAGTCAAGTCGCTTACAGGGCGCTGACGGACGCGGAGCCGACCCGCCGGCCAGAGTATCTGCCAGCCGCCGTGACGGTGAGCTTTCCTTCCGCGTGGCGCGAGCGCTATGCTGAACGCCGATACAATGCCATCGATCCTGTGGTTCGGTACGACGATGCAGTCGGCGCCTTTCTATGGGATCAACTCGCTCACAAGATCGATTGCAACCCGGCGAAGTGCGTGTGTTGAATGAGGCCAAAGAGGCGGGTCTGAAGCACGGCGTAACCGTACCACTGTTCGGACCATTTGGACGGCTATGCGTCGTATCCTTTGCATCCAGGTTCGACGATGTCGACCCTCAGTATCGCCTCAGTCGTCTCAACGCATTGGCTTGGCAGTTTCATCATGCATTTACAAAAATCGCGCCCTCATCGGAGGGCAAATGCCATATGAAAGTGGCCCTATCCGAACGAGAAAAGGATTGCCTCCGCTGGGTGGAAGAGGGGAAATCATCCTGGGAAATCGGAGTCATCCTGAGAGTCAGCGAGAATACGGTGAACTTTCACCTGAAGAACGCGATGCGAAAGCTAGAGACGAACAGCCGTACCCATTGCCGTGCCAAGGCGATTCGCCCCGGTCTAATCTGACGTTTCGGCGCCGCTGCCCCGTACCGACCTATGTCGAAGTCACGAGCGATCGATCTGACCAGCGTGGCAACATGACAGCGAGGACACGTTCAGCCCAAGGTGCAGAAGATGCTGTCGCCGCGAATAGCTGACACGCCTGTCGTCTCGTCGTCTTCGGGGGCATAGATGCGTATCCCGCCGAGGGTTGGTCGAGTTTTCGAGGCGGGAGAGGTTCGTACGATCGCCTAAATCCGACGTGGACTGGCCATGACGGTAGACCATTCGGCGCATCGATGACGCGCGTGCGATCACAGTGATCTTCGCAAGCGTGCTTGGTTGTGGATGCCGATACCCATCAATATGGGAGCGGTTTTTGGGCCTGGATTGCGGCAAGCTAATCGCCTGGGATAACGGTATTGCTTGATGCAGCAAGCCTGCCCTTGCAAAAACAAGCCCCGGCCATGGGCCGGGGCTTCCGATTCTTCGTTCGTACTGCTGATCAATATTTCAGAAGAAACGGGCCGCCGAACTTATAATTGAGCCGGGCAGTCAGAAGATCGAAATCCTGGCGGACGCGATCGGTTCCGCCTGCGGGCGCGGCGAAGTGCACCGCTCCGGGCTGCATGAATAGGTGGTCGTACTCGAGGCTGACCGACCAGCTCGGCGCGAAACCGTACTCAATCCCAGCTCCCAGCGCACCACCCCAAAGAATGTGGTCGCTCTTCCCAAGCTGCGCGCCCGTGAGGCTCGAGCTAATCTGATAGGTATTGCTCGTCACTGCGGCACCACCTTTGGCGTAAAATAATACGTTGTCTACGGCATAACCGATCTGCCCTGTTATCAGGCCGAACGCATCAATCTTGGTCTGGTTGATATCCGCAAACGCGACGCTGTCATTCGAGCCGGTCAAACCAGCCCAGTTCCCCTGGCCTTCAACACCAAGCACGATCTGGCCCGTCTGCCTTCGATACCCGATCTGGCCACCCACAGTACCGCCGGTCGCATCATGGCAGCCCTCAGGTGTGCCGCCATTGAAGTCCCAGCAATTCGCGCTTGAGCCCAAGCCGCCGTTCAAGCCGACGTAGTAGCCGCTCCAGTCATAGATCATAGCCGCAACAAGCTGCGGAGCTTTGCCATAGAGAGGCTGGACGGGCTGCGCAGCCAGATCCGCGCCGAATGCGGGCGCAATCGCGCCGAGCGCCACAATGCTTGCAGTCGCGAGCAACAAGTTCTTCATTTCTACTCTCATGTCTTGAGTGCCCCGAGCCTCGCGCGTCTTAACAACATCCGCACGGATAGCTGTAGCTGCACCGCAACATTTCGTCGGAAAGGAATGCTTGAACCGAACCCTGCGTCAGGTTGCGGCGTTGCGGATCACGCTTCGCAATGCTCTTTCGCGTGCGAACCGGATTGCGTGGCGTCGGCGAAAAGCGAGCTGCTGATCTCAGCGGATGAAGCGCACCGCAACCCACACGAGGCCCAGCCACACCGCAACCGAAAAGAGCAAAGCGCCTTGCAACGCCCTTGCTCTTATCCTGTGACGCCACCGAAGGAGCTGCGATGAGCAACCGGTGAAGCGCCGACCCCGTATAACAGATATCACGTCATCGTAATCTGCGAACCGGAAGTGAGAGCGATGCTTTCGAATATACGCCAGCCGCTCAGTGGGTGAGAGGCACTGCGCCCACACCTCCGATGCCTCATGATCAAAACACGCGCTATTCTCCAGGACCTCGGCGAGGCGCTCGTCAGGTTTCATGATGCATCCGCTGTAGTGACTATCGCGGATCGAGTTCTAGGAGGAGAGCCTAACCTTGGAAACCTCTCGGTTTAGGTAGGCGAGTTGAGAGATTTCAATTCGGCGGTCAATGCGGCGCTGATCCTGCGCGAGATGAAATTCGAAGTCGTGCGGTGGCTCTGGATCAGCCTTCTGGCCCAGTGCAGATGGACACGGGCATTGAACCGGCGTAGATGCCGCAGGAGAGTGAAAGGTGCTCCTTGTCGATGGTGTGCACTAGCGCTTGTTAGAATTCGGTCCGGCAATGGCTTCCGCGCATGCTAAGATCACACAAACGTACGTTGCAAGGTCCAGGGCCGGTCGCGAATACACGGCTGCCGATCCGATCATCCGTGAACGGCCGGCTCGCCGTCGTCACCGTCAGTGTCTCGGGTCAAATCGGCCAGCAGTCGTACCTTGCACCGCGCTGTTGGGACTGACTGCACGCGCGTGCCCTCCACGCCGCCTCCCGAATTTTGTGCTCGACGAACTGACGGCGCCCGGCGTTCGCCCTCTTGTGGCAGATCGGCAATTTCCTTGCTTGAGCAAGGCCGAATGCCGCATTAGGAACCACGGCGTGCGGGAACTCGGAGCGGCGGCGGAGCAGAACTGCCGGAAGCCCTGGCTTGCGAGAGACCTCAGGCAGGCGGCAAGCGCACGCCGGTCCCTCGTTGAAGCAGGGCACGACGACATCCACGCTGGGCAAAGCACCGGTCTTGACCGGGTCGTACGGCGGCAGTGAGGCGCCGATCGCTGGAGCGGGTCCTGCATCAACGCGTCTTGGGATGAGCGCTGCAGATACCAACTTCGTTAAAGGGATCCTCAGCGCGGCGCGGTTCACTGGTCATGAACATCTTCATTGCAAAGTCGAGCGACCGGTATGCTCGATCGCGGGCCGCCTGCGGCAAATCAGGAGTTGCGTCAATCGCAGCGCGCGCGTCGCTCATAATCTTATCTTTTGCGGAAAGAAGCTTTGCATCTAGGATTACATGAAGCGTCTCTCGAACTTCAGGTGAGATCGCGCTATCGCCATCAATCAATTCTCGAAATTTCCAAAATATACGCTCGACTGCTACCGTCGACCCGAGAACTGACATTAGTCTTGGTGACATCATTGGCCATCTCCTTCTCCAGCCTGAATCTCGGACTATCCCAGCGAAATTAGACCTGTCCGCGTCTCGCACCGGCGCGCGAGGCGACCCTGAACAGGCGAATGACTGGGATACATGTCGGCTGCTACACCCCAGCCCGCGTGAGACGGACGTTCAAGATAGGCTCAGCGGAACTCGCAAGGTGCGATTTGCGAGCAAGGCACTTCTCTTTCCTGCGCTCCAAGCCGTAACTCGGTAGCGTGCGGTGGCTCACGTGCAAAACGGAGGGTATGCGCCGCTTCCCATTTGCCACAATACATGCAGCGGCATCGGAGTTGGATTTCTGCCACGCGCGCGTTTTGTGATTGCCTGGGTGCATCGACATCGAGCCTACCGATCCCGCGACGGTGTGTTGGTCGTGCGCCACGTTGACCTCGATCATCTCTTGATTCTCCATTGGTCATCGGGTCGAGCGCAGAAAGGGCGGCAACTTAAACGCGCAGATCATTTTCACGTGCTGGATTCCGTATCTCGGATTGGTTCGTTTCGGCTACCATAACTGTCCTCGCCACTGCACGGCTATGCTGTGCAAACCGTGCATTTCACCCACCAGCGGCCACCGCGCTTCTCCGCGCGCAGCTTGCCGCGGCGGATCCGAGAGAGCACCCCTTCGGGGCTTATGTGGTTCATCGCTGCGTATCGCTGAACAGTGAGGTAGTCCTCATGCAGAGGCGGAGGGGTGCTAATTCCGTGCGCAGCCAGCAGAATGCGCAGCGAAGCCAACTCCGCCAGCACGATCTCGAGCTTACGCGCGATCTCGTCCATCTGGTCGAAGCGCTGCGGGGACCGCGTCACGACAGGCCCGCCCGTGCGATAAGCCACATCTTGGATTCGTGTGAAATGCGATCGACGAACTGGCGCGCCAAAGCGGGATGAGCGTGAGCCAACTCACCTGGCCAAGCAAACCACTGCGCGGGCGATATCAACACATGCAAAATGGGAGACGCGGCATTTATTGCCGTCGAGACTACACCTTGGTGATGTAGTCGAAAGGGTCTCATGCGCGTAAGAGCCACTTGAGCCATAAGAGCGGCCTGACAAATGCATCCGGCTGCGGTGCTCATGGGCCTCGGTGTTGCCATTTATTGCATGGTCAAGGGCGAACTGCTTGGAATCGGCTCACCATCAGTGCTCCGCCGCCATGAGCTCGGAGTGAATCGCAGTTGCTGTGTTGAGGCAGGCATCCAGTGACAGAGATCCAAAGGCGAGCTGACAAAGGAGATAGTTGGCGCCTGCCTCTTCCACGTGATCGAGAAGAGTTTGGCGCACCGAAGCGCGGGATCCGACAACGCACAGTTCACTCTCAATTGCGGCATCCAAGGTTAGGGGCAGGTTGGATGGAGGCGGGATGTCATTGAGGTCGTACAAGAACTTAAAGCTCTTGAGCCAGGTTTCGTAGGCTGGCGCGGCGAGGGAGCGGGCGGCTGCTTCAGAGCTGGCAATTACGACCATGCGGAGTAATGCGAGAAATGGTGCTGAACCGTTGGTGTCATACTTCGCGTTTCCATGAGCGCGATAGCGATCTGTTACTTTGCGAACGGCAGAAGAGGGTCCCATGCACGCCAGATTAGCGCCATTCGCCGCCGCCCAATGCGCGGACTCTGGCCGATTTGTAGCAATCCATGTCGGGGGACAAGGACGCTGGTGAGGTGAAAGCGTCAAAGGAACGTCGCTCAGCGCAAAATGTTGCCCTTTGTACGAGAGCGGGCCGCCATTCATCGCGTTAACGAAGATTTGGGAAGCTTCCTCGTAACGGCTAGAGGCAACATCGGCTCCAACCCCAAAATAGCTCAGTTCGATCGGGAGGGAGCCGCGACCAAGGCCGACCTCGACTCTGCCGCTGCTCAGGTGATCCAACATGCAGATCTCCTCGAATGCCCGCAACGGGTGGTAGAGGTTGAGCAGCATGACCAACGGACCAACGCGAAGTCGCCGTGTGCGTTGTATGACGCTTGACAGAAACAAGTTCGGCGATGGACCGCGTCCGTGGGGGGTGCAATGATGCTCTGCCAGATGATAGGCATAGAAACCGAGCCGGTCGTAGGCCTCCGCCAGCGCGAGGCGGTCCGCGTATTGCCTGGCGATATCGGGACCGTCCTCGTCAAGATGATCAAAAATGCCGCAGGTCAGGTTTGAGGGAAGAACGTTTCTCACTCAGTTATCTCCTATAGAGAGGACCGGAGTCCGCTAGGTTTTTGGGGTTCAAGAAGCGCTCGCTGGCGTGCATATGCTGCGAAGCCGTTCTCAGCAGCTCGCAATGCGCCGACCGGACAACAACTGACTGAGGCCGGTCGCGAAGCTGCATCATGTGCGGGTCCTGTTCGATGACGAACGGGGATCTGTGACCTGAGTGGAAGGGTTCACTAGCCACGGCATCCCACTTTCTTAAGAATGCTGCCGACAGCCGCAAGAAACGCATCCATCTGGCGCTTTGTACCGATGCTAACCCGAATGCACTCTTCCAGGCCGGGATCCGGAAAGAAGGCAACGAGGACGCTCTGGTCTTGCAACGCCGCCTGCCACCATCTGCCACCCTGGCCTACCGGCACGCGGGCGAGGAGGAAGTTCGCGTGGGAAGGCGTTACGGAGAACCCAAATTCCGAGAGGGCGGCCGCTACGCGCTGACGCTCAGACCTGACGTGGCGATGGTTCTCCTCGTAGGCGTCGCGATGCGCAAGGACGCTCATGCCTACGGCATGAGCGACCACATTCATGTTAAAAACATTCTGGATGTTGCGAAGCCGCCCAATCAGCTCGGGATGGCCGAAACCGAAGCCGACGCGAATGCCAGCGGCGGAATGACTCTTGGAAAGCGTGCGCAGGACCAGAAGATTCGAATGGCGCTCAATGAGGCGTAGGCCGTCCTCAGGTGCGAAATCGACATAAGCTTCGTCCAATACGATCAATCGGTCAGACCGTGTAACGAGGCGCTCGATCTCAGCGACCGGAACGAAGGTTCCGGTCGGATTGTTCGGATTGGCCAGCAGAATGAACTTGGCATGTTTAGCCGGACCGAAAAGCAGCTCGTCCATCGGCAAGCGGTCGGGTTCAGACCAGGGAATTTCAATGAACCGAGCCCCTTGCAACATGGCAAGCTTGCGATTGAATGAGAAGCCGGGCGACATCATTGCGATGCTGTCGCCCGGGGCAAGAAAGGCTCTGTAAATGAGACTGAGGAGTTCAGACGATCCATTGCCAGCCATCACGCGATCAGTGGCAATCCCGTACGCCGCAGCGGCCGCTTGCCTCAAGCTGATATTGTCATCTTCTGGATAGCGGTATTGCACCTCAAGAGCTGCAATTGCGCTTCGCATCACGATGGCTGGCAAAGGAAATGGGTTCTCATTCGTATTCAGTTTCACGGAAGTATTGTCGCGCGTAGGCCGCCCGGACGGCAGAGCATCCAATTCGCGAGCCACCGGCGAGAGCGAGGAAAGCATATTTTGCAGTTTTGTATCCAATTTGATGTTCTCCCTTTCGTCGACGAGAGCAGTTGACGGCCTTCATCGAGCCTACCTGATGCGCGCCCCGTATTCGGAGCCGGGAAGCGCAAGGCGTGCATGAATGTGAGGGTGGGTGCCACAGGCGGGCTCAGATCTAAGCGCCGCACCGGATCAGAGTCCGGCTCAAAGTCCGGCAGCGATCAGTGCGGATCAGGCGGGCGCACGGCGTTATCCCGGCGACTACCTGTTTCAAGAGGGGAGGAAACGCCACGTCCACTCGGCCGAACAGCGCGGCTAACGTGGCTTGAACTCGTAATCCGCAGACAGACTGCGCACGCCTGACATGTTGCCACAAGCTACGTTCCTTCTAAAGAGGTCATGGCAGCTCACTCCCGAGAGCGAGGTGCGCATCAGTGTCACTAGGTGGAAGAAGCCACCGATGTTCGTCGGCCTTACGATTATGGAAGTGATGCTCACTCCAGTGGTACCAGACGAATGGGAACGTACTCTTCGGGCGGCCGTTCGGGCGCGTACGACAGCTGTGATAGCATTGCCGCGAGGGCGAGAAATGCCGCGACTGCGGCGACTGCGACGCACGTGACCAGCGCGCAATCGCGAGGCCTAGGATGGTTCATCATTCAACGCTCCGTGCGGTGTTGGTGCGGGCGGCCAGGTCTGCGCGACCCCTTCGACGGATTATCGGGCCAGCGGTAATCGATGGACCCAGGGGCGGCATTGTCTCCCTTGGAGTCGAATCGACGTGGCAATGGCCCTTTCGATTGAGCCCGAGGTTCGGCCGCAGCGACCCGCGTGGCATCGACGGTGCCCGCCCGTCTGACCGAGCCTGCCCATGCTTGAACTGGGGCATAAGCGTAGCCTGCAACCTGCAGCAGATTGGCTTGAAGCCTTGAGCTTGGCGACATCGGCTGCCCCTGCAGCATTCTTCGTCGAGTGCGGCATGGAGGTAAAGGAGCGTGCCGGAGTCGCCGGCAATGGCCAAAGACGGTCATCCACCGAATTGTTCTCGCCCAGCGCTCTCACCGGGAACTTCCAAAAGTGGTGCAGATCATTGGAGTCTCCGTCGGCGTAGCCGGCGCTCTGTAGGTCGCCCCGCCGCTGCGTCGATACTTTTAGAAGGTACAATTTGACGCTACGTACGGATCAAGTACTTCGAAGCGTGCTCGTCGAGGTTGGCAGAGCGAAAGTTCCCAGGGTGTCGACAACGCACATTCGCAGGCGAATTGCTACGGGCCAACGATCCTCAGTCAGACAAGGATCAGCATCAGCTCATTCAGTTAGAGACATTTGAGCAACCGAGTCCGGCAGCCGGGTGCGTCAACTCGTTCCGAGCTGGCTCTCCAGCGCGGCGAGGGCGAGATCCAGGTATCGCATGAGGCTCGCATCCCAGCCGGCGAGATTGTGTGGTTCAGTCAATCGCGTCAGCACCTTCAGTATCATCGAGACAGTCGAATCAACTCCTGCGATCTCAGTCAGCAGCGAACGGGCCTGACGCGCGACCGCATTTGGTCGCTCACCGCATGGCGGCTCGCCCCGATCCATGCAGCTTCGTAGCTCGTCCCGAATCTTGCGCCACCGATCTTCGCGGCTAGCGTTAGAGGCGCATGTGCAGATGGCCGAGGGGGTACGTTCCTGAATCCGCGACATTGCATCTAACGTGGCCGGTAGCTCGTCGACACTAACTTCTGTCTCACCTTGCGTCGTCATATTGCGCAATCGATCCCGTAATAATGTCGCCCGCGCGACTTGAATTTCAATTCGCTCGAGATGGTTGCGCAATAGGTCCGTGAGAGACGACCGTCCCTCGATGGCTTTGCGGATCTCAGGAAGCGAGAAGCCGAGCTCACGTAGCGCCCGTATCTGACAGACGCGTTGTAGGCTTTCACGATCGTACATGCGGTGACCGCCACCGGTACGTTCCGCGACCGTCAACAACCCCGTATGTTCGTAATGATGCAGAGTGCGTACCGTTACGCCGGTCGCCTCTGCAAGTTCTCCAATGCGCCATCGGCGCCGTCGTGGTGTGGCTTTTGTCATGGTCCTCAATTTGCAAGCCTACAACCTGACGTCACGTGAGAATCAAGTGATTTCAATGATCTAGATGATGGTCTCTCGCTGCGAACCCCAGGAGCACTGAGCGCATGCTGTTAATCAATCAGCCGAGACAAGTGCAAGCATCAAGTTCGCCAGCGACGCCAATTCGTCCCTCGCTGCGCGTTGCATCACAAGTCTGGCGATCGCTACGCGATTCTCGCCGGTTCGCATGCATGTCGGTAAAGACGCGATTGCTCGATCAAAAAGGTTTCCCAAGCTCGCGAGATCCTCCGGGTCGTAGACTCCGCTCGGCTTCTCCAACAGTATGCTCCTTTCATTGCGGCACCTTCGCTGCACGTGGGGAAGCCGTTTGGCTGTGGTAGGGCAAAAAGAAGACGGAGCGGCGACGTGCGCGAAAGAATGTGACAGGTGCGTTCGTGTGGTGCCGTTGTGCAACACGGCGTTTGCTTCCCTTTTGTCCAACACTGCCTGACCGAAACTGTGCAATTTCCGCTGGATGCTGGCGCAGCAGCGGCCATTTGCCGTCTGATCGCCACGCGAAGCGAAAGCAGGTACATGCCACCCCGCTTGCTCTTGAGACACAGCTTCACGAACGGCTGCCCAGACAAAGTACTGATCTGATCAGATGGGTGGCGCGGCCGCCCGCTCGGCACCTAGCAGCGTTTTCGACGCGCTGCTAGTCTGTTGATGGCTTTGTGGCCGCGAAGGCGTTGTTCGCGCATGGCAACATCGGGTTTTGGAATGCCACAAGATGATGGCTGCTCTTCAACGGCGAAACTCTGCGACGCAAAGCGCCAGTATAATGAGAGAAGGCGGGCCGCAAAACCATTTCCGGCATGTATCTCAACGCGAGCGCACCTCGCGCGGTTGGCGAAACGTTACTCGCGATTGAGGACGGAGCCTCGAAGGATCGCTCCGATATCCGTCGGACGTGGAGGCACACTCAAAACGGGCAACACGCCCCCGGCGCCGCGCGGGCGCGCCGGGAAACAACGACGTGCCATAGCTCCTACAGCAATAACTCGCATATCCAGACGTGAGCCGGATCAGTGTTGCGCAGCACAGTCCCTTGCTCGTCCAGAAGCTCACTCACTTTCATTCTCGAACAGTATCGCTTTGGTGTGCGAGCGCTGGACATAGATGCTTTGGGTAAGATTGGCAAATCATGTTACCGCACCGAAGTAGCTCTTCGAGGTCAGCGGTGAGTGGCCGCAACTCGGGACCAACGGCGGCGGCATCCCGCGCGCGACGCGCCACGACACTCTCGAATAACACCACTGTCGCGATCCGAAAGGATGACCTGCACCCACCGATCCGATGTGGTGCTTTGGCATTGCTGCTGCGATCACCGGGAGAGTGGACGGCAAGGAGAATGCCCACCGGCAGGTTAAGAGCGGTGTGGGTGCCTGCCAGTGTCCACGTTTGCAGCCTCGATCGCAGGTCTTAGTCTACAACCTGACGCGGTGTACGATTCGAGGGATTGTTTTAGTGCCAAGGCCTGATTTCGTTCATCTGACTGGCCGGATCATTTCGCGAGCTCTGAGCCTCAGCTCATGTAGAACAGTGCGATGCAGCCGTCGTGTCAGGCAAGTCAGGCGGAGCGCCGCCGAACGAGCTGTATGAAGCGCAAGATCGTCACGCCAGCGCGAGATCAAGAGCGCGGCCGACCCGATCAAACTACGCTCAAACGCGCCAATCCGAACACCAGCGAGGACCGGAGCCTCGAGCCTGGCGTAGATCTGGTTAACCGAGATTAGATCGCAAACCGCCGAACAATGCTAGAACGGGCCGTGACATTGGTTGGTCTCGGACGGAGAGACCATCATGGATGCCTCTTGCAAGAACATGTTGCGCATCCAAATGCTTGCAGGATCAGTATTATGAATGGCCGGCCACTGGACGGCCTCGGTGAATGTGAGAAGTCGCAGCGGAGGTTCGATGACCCGCAGGGGCATCGTGTCTGCGAAATGGCTGACCAGTCTTGAGGGCATACTCGCTATACGGTTGGTGCCCAATAACATAGGCGGAATCATACCAAAACCCTGCACTGCGACCTCGGTGCGTATCTTGAAACCATGCTCGAGCAAGAGCCATTCGTGAAAGGAGGGCCTCAGGGAGCCCCCGAACCGGGCTTCCACGTGCCCGATCGACATGTACTTCTCGAACGTAAGTCGCGGCGCCAGCTGCTTGTTCATGGGGCAGCCCACGCAAACGAACGTGTCCTCGAACAGTGCCGCCTTGGGATGCGCACTCGACATGAACATCTCCGGATACATGAGAAAATCGACTTCACCGCGCCGGAGAAGTTCATCGGGTTCCTCTAAGGGCGGCAGCAACTCGAAATTGATCGTCGGAGCTTCCCGCGCGACGCGGTCCACGATTCTTCGAAGAAACACGACAGTCATGAAGTCGGACAGGATGATCCTGAATCGCCGATTCGATTGAGACGGAGTGAAGCCCTCCGGAGAAATGATGGAGAGCTGAATGTGAGCGAGAGCCTCGCGAATTGGGGCTGCGAGCGCTTGAGCCCGCGGCGTTGGGACAAGCTTCCGACCCCTCATCGTGAATAGCTCATCGCGAAAGTAAGTGCGAAGCCGCGCGACGGCAGCACTCATGGCAGGTTGACTGAGGTTGATGCTTCTTGCCGCCGCCGTGAGATTGCCTTGCGTCACCAGGGCGTCGAACGCGACGAGGAGATTCAGATCGAGGCCCTTGAAACGCATAATCTTGAGTGATCCACCGTGTGAATGTGTTCTATCGATACAATCGATTTTACCATTTGTACCGACTGAGGATAGCAAAGGATAGTTTAGCGAGATGCCAGATCTATCAGAATGGTTACAAATCGTAGCGCGTCTCAGCCCAGCGCCAGGGATCGATCAAGACATCTGGACCGTGCGGTCGCAGTTTCGCGCGTGTTGCGCAAGTCCTATCTCGGCGAGCTAGCACGGTGGGGATCCGCAAATGTGCGTGGGCGTATAGGACGAGCAAACTATCGTATGGCTTCGCCAACCCATTCTATACCGGCCGTGTACCGCTGTAGAATTGAGCGAACGCTTAACCTGACCGTAGATTTCCCTCCAGTTGGACCCCTTCGGTTGCGGGTGCCAAATGTGTTTTGGTCGCATCCGATTGCGTCCTTGCTGCGGAGAAATCGTGCCGAACATGCAAGCGAAGCCGTCCTTCGTGAATCTGATGCGAGTTGCGCACACGCTCGACGTCGTATCCATTGTGAATGCAGATCGGTCAGTGCGTGAAGATCTGACAGATATGGTTTTTTCGGCGGGTTACGTACCCGAACCCTTCGAGAGCGCAGACGAGTTCTTGAAATCGGGCCGCCGTTTGATCACGTCGTGCTTGATCGCGGACATGCAGTCGAGCGTGATGAGTGGCTTTGAGCTTTTCCATCATCTGGCTGCATCCGGACGCGCGATTCCCACCGTTCTGCTCACAGACAGCTTCGAAAACGATATGAGGCGAGTCCTGCAAACTGGACTCCAGTTTTTGAGCAAGCCTTTCGAGCGTAGCGAACTGCTGGCGTGCGTCAGGAGCCAGATAATGAATAGGAATTACTCTCTATGAAAATGATCGCGCCCGGATCCACACGAGGTGCTTCGGCGCGCCCTCCAGTTCGTTGGAGGCTGTGCTGGGAGAATGAGCTTCAACTTGCTGACCATATTGAGTTGTCCGACTTCTTCCGGAAGACCTATGGTCCGACCGGGGCATTCAATGCAAAGCCCTTTGAAGGTCATCGAAGCTGGGCCGGCGCAAGGCCTGAGATTCGCGCAATCGGCTACGATGATCGTGGTGTTGCGATTCACATCGGCGCACTGCGCCGCTTCATAAAAGTGGGTGAGGTCGATCTGCTTGTGGCCGAACTCGGATTGTACGGGGTGCGCCCGGATCTCGAGGGGCTCGGCATCAGCCACTCCATCCGCGTGATGTATCCCGTATTGCGAGATCTTGGGGTGCCGTTCGGTTTTGGCACGGTCCGATCTGCCCTGCAGAAACATATTACCAGGCTGCTCGGGCGACAGGGATTAGCGACTGTTCTGCCAGGGCTCCGTGTCCGGTCCGCTCGTCCGGATATCTATCTCACTGTGCCTCCGACGCGCGTGGAGGACGTGGTCGGCCTCGTTCTGCCGATTGCGAGGCCAATGAGCGAATGGCCGGCCGGTGAGATGATTGAACGGAACGGGCCAGAACTGTGACGTCTGCAGACAACGAGACTGAAGCGCGGAGCGACTGCGCCGACTCGGGCGGAGAGCGCTGTGTCTATCTGACGTTTGATGATGGTCCCAACCCGCATTGCACGCCGGCTATCCTGGATGTGCTGGCGCAGCATCGGGCCCCCGCCACTTTCTGCGTGATTGGTGCATATGCAGCGGGCCAGCCGGAGCTGATCCAGCGCATCATTGCAGAAGGCCACGAACTCGCAAACCACACAATGACGCACCCGGATTTATCCAAATGCATGCCGGATGAGGTGGAATACGAGATCCTAACGACGAACAAGGTCATCGGAATGGCCTGCCCGCGAGCCTCTGTGCGGCACATGCGTGCGCCGTATGGGACTTGGACCAAGGAGGCCCTCGCCGTGTCGGCGAAGGCCGAACTGGCAGCCCTGCACTGGTCAGTGGACCCGCAAGACTGGTCTCGTCCTGGCGGCGAGGCGATTGTTGCCGCGGTGCTGGCCTCGGTCCGGCCGGGAGCAATCGTGCTCCTGCACGACGGGTGCCCTCCCGACGAGTTGAAACGCTGCCCTCACTCTAGTCGGCGCGACCAGACCGTGACGGCGCTCGCCCAGCTCATTCCAGCACTGCATGACCTTGGATTTGCAATCCGGTCGCTTCCTCAAACTCACTGAATAGATCAAATCACATGAGCCTGCTTGCCACCATCAGCACCGCTGCTGTTGCCTCCTACGCGTTGCTCTCCAGCGTCCATAAGACCGCGCAGGCGCTTTATGCGCTGCGAACCGACGCCTCACTGCCGCCGTACGACCTCGTCGAGAGCGCAGCTCTGCCCAGCGTGGATATCATCGTGCCCTGCTTCAACGAGGATCCGCGCACGCTGGCGGCCTGCCTGAAATCTCTCGCAAGCCAGGATTACCCAGGGCGATTGCAGGTGTATGTGGTCGATGACGGCTCTGCAAATGTCGCTGCAGTGGCCCCGGTCCATGGGAGCTACGCGTATGACCCGAGGTTCACCGTCATTCTGCTGCCAAGTAACGTTGGAAAGCGTAAGGCGCAGATCGCAGCGATACGCCGGTCGTTCGGCGATCTCGTGCTCAACGTCGATTCCGATACGGAAATCGCCAGCGACGTGGTCAGCAAACTCGTACGCAAGATGCAGGATCCAGCCGTCGGCGCGGCCATGGGGCAATTGATGGCCAGCAACCGGAACGACAGCTGGCTGACCCGATTGATCGACATGGAGTACTGGTTGGCTTGCAACGAGGAGCGCGCGGCTCAGACGCGCTTTGGTGCCGTCATGTGCTGCTGCGGGCCGTGTGCCATGTACCGCCGCTCCGCGCTGCTGTTGCTGCTGGACCAGTACGAGACGCAGTTCTTCCGAGGAAAGCCGAGCGACTTCGGTGAGGACCGCCATCTGACGATCCTCATGCTCAAGGCAGGGTTTCGAACCGAGTACGTTCCGGACGCCATCGCCGCCACGGTGGTCCCGGACAGGCTCTTGCCCTATCTGCGGCAACAGCTCCGCTGGGCGCGGAGCACTTACCGCGATACGCTGCTGGGTTTGCACCTGTTGCCCGGCCTGGACCGGTACCTTACGCTCGACGTGCTCGGACAGAACCTCGGGCCGCTGCTGCTCGCCATCTCATCGATTGCCGCGCTCGCTCAGCTCGCGCTCACCGGCACCGTGCCCTGGTGGACCGGTCTGACCATCGTCGCGATGACCCTGGTTCGATGCAGCGTGGCGGCCCTTCGTGCCGGCGAGCTTCGATTTATCGGCTTCTCGCTGCACACGCCTATCAACATCTTCCTCCTGCTCCCGATGAAAGCCTATGCGCTCTGTACCTTGAGCAACAGCGACTGGCTCTCGCGCAAAGTAGCGAAATCATCAGACGTCGATGAGTCGAAGGCCTCGATCGAAGACGCGACAAATGGACCAAGCCTTAACCCGGGATCGGAAGCGCCAGGCTCAATTCGCGGGGCAGGTCTTTCGCGCGCTTCCTCGCAGCTGATCGCGTCTGATGGCATTGCCGCCGCGACTGACTGACAGCTTTGTAGGGGATTTAGTGGTGAGCGTGGACAAGACATATCAATCGTTGCAACGGGAGCTGACCAACGATGACCCGTGGCGGCTTGACGACAATCCGTTCGAACGTGAGCGTCACACCCAATTGCTACGACTATCGCTGTCGAACGGCGCCGTCTCAACCGGCCTCGAGATCGGGTGCGCGGCCGGTGCATTCACAGAGAAGCTTGCTCCTCACTGCAAACGGCTCACGGTCATCGATGTTATGCCGCGAGCGATCGGTCGAGCGGTCCAGCGGACCAAGAGGTGGTCGCATATCAGCTGGGCGGCGACCGATATTCTGCAGTTCTCGACCGAAGAGCTGTTCGATCTGATCGTGGTCGCCGAAGTTCTCTACTATCTCGAAGACATGACACGGATGCGTACCGCAATCGACAAGCTGGTGAAGATGCTTGCTCCAGGTGGGCACCTGGTCTTCGGATCTGCACGTGATGCCACCTGCAGGCGATGGGGGCATGTCGCTGGCGCCGAGACAGTCATCACGATGTTGGCTGAAGCGCTCATTGAGGTCGAACGCGTGCAGTGCCAGGGGCAGTCGGCTGACGAAGACTGCTTGTTGGTCCGCTTTCGCAATCCGGAGCGATCTTCGATTTGTTCTAACGGCCGAGCTTGAAAGGACCTACTATGCGCATCTGCGGTATCAAGTTGACGCACGACGGGGCAGTCGCTCTGATCGAGGACGGCCGGGTGGTGTTTTGTGTCGAACAGGAGAAGCTGAACAACAATCCGCGTTATCAAACCATCGACAACCTGGATGCCGTTGTTGACGCCTTGGCGGAGCACGGGCTGGATCCGAGCGATGTTGATCAGTTCGTCATTGATGGCTGGGATGGAGAGTTCGAGTCACAGTTTGAAGTCCTTAGTGGGACGACGACCATCAAGCTCAAGGGCGCGCCGTATGTCGAACGGCAAGGCGATAGCCCCCTGACGTCCCGCGATCGGATCGGCCTCATGCTTGATGGGAAGCTATATCCCTATCAAAGCTATCCCCATGTTACCGGGCACGTAGCATCCGCATACTGCGCCAGCTCGTTTGCCAAATCCGGACAATCTGCTTTCTGCTTGGTGTGGGACGGCTGCATGTTTCCGCGCCTCTACTATGTAGAGCCCCACGGCATCCGGTTCATCGAGTGCCTGTTTCCGATAATAGGTCACGCCTATGCGACGGCAGGACACCACTTTGGACCTTACAGGCGGGCAGACCGGACCAGCTGGGATCTCGGTATTGCCGGCAAGCTGATGGCCTATATCGCACTGGGATCGCCCGACGAGGATTGTATTAAGACGTTTCATGAACTTTATGAGGCGCACTTTGCCACGGATGCTGAGGGTGCTTGTCCCGAGCTTGAAGAGATCAACAGCTCACAATCGCCACTTGAAGCTCTGCACGACTTCTTCGATGCGTGCGCAATGCGATTGAAGGAAAAACAGGCCCAAGACGTCCTTGCGTCATTTCACGTGTTTCTAGAGCGTCTGCTGGTTCGCACCATTGCTGATGTGGTGGAGCGGCATTCGAATCTTGCGGGGGCGCGTAACCTCTGCATAGCCGGCGGCTGTGGCCTGAATATTAAGTGGAATAGTGCATTTCGTGCGACAGGCCTGTTCGATTTCGTGTGGGTGCCGCCCTTTCCGAACGACAGCGGCTCAGCCATTGGTGCTGCTTGCTCTGCATTGGCGGCACAGCAAGGCTTTAGAGCTCTGGAATGGTCGGTCTACAGCGGACCGGCCGTGCGTCCCAGCGAAGTCCCGCCCGAATGGGAGGGCGCGCCCTGCACTATGGGCCAACTTGCGGCAATCCTCGCTTGCGACAAGCCCGTGGTCTTCCTTGCCGGGCGTGCCGAGCTCGGGCCGCGAGCCTTGGGTGGCAGAAGCATTCTCGCGGCTGCGAGCTGGGAAGGAATGAAAGATCATCTCAACGATGTCAAACTTCGTGAGCATTTCAGGCCGGTAGCGCCGATATGCCTGGAGGATCGTGCCGCGGAGATTTTTAGCCCTGGAATACCCGATCCGTACATGCTGTTCGATCACCAGACGCGACCAGAATGGCGGGACAAAATTCCCGCCGTCGTGCATCTCGATGGATCTGCTCGTCTACAAACCGTTTCTAGAACCTCCCAGCATAAAGTGGCCGAGCTTCTCGTCGAATACGAGAAGCTCACAGCCATTCCGCTGCTTTGCAATACCAGCGCCAATCTGCATGGACGCGGCTTTTTCCCGGATGCTGCCGCCGCGTGCCAGTGGGGACGCGTCGATCACGTATGGTGTGACGGCCTGCTTTGGACAAAAAAGCGCGCAAGCGGGGAAGCGGCGGGAACAACGTCCGTCGCGATGGCGTAAGCAGATGTCAACCGCGGCAGTCGACCTTTTCCAGGTGAGCAAGTTCTACGACGACAGGGTCGTCGTGGACGCTCTTTCGTTTACGGTCTCGCCGGGAGAGTGCTTCGGTCTGCTGGGACCAAACGGCGCGGGTAAAAGCACGCTTGCGCGTTTGATCCTGGGTGTTGCATCGCCCGACGCAGGTAAGATATGCGTGCTCGGCGAGCCAGTGCCGGCGCGGGCGCGCTTGGCGCGCCGGGGGATCGGGGTTGTCCCACAGTTCGATAACCTTGATCTTCAGCTCACGGTGCGCGAAAACTTGCTCGTTTTCGGGCGCTACTTCGCCATGAGCGCGGCTGAGGTGGAAGCGGTCACGCCGTCACTGCTCGAATTCGCACGCCTGGAGAACAAGGCGGACGCGCGAGTCGCCGAACTGTCCGGCGGCATGAAGCGACGCCTGACGTTGGCACGGGCCCTCATTAACGATCCGCAGCTCTTGGTCCTTGATGAGCCGACGACCGGCCTCGATCCGCACGGCCGTCACCTGATTTGGGAACGCTTGCGCTCGTTATTAGGGCGCGGCAAAACGATCCTTCTCACCACCCACTTCATGGAAGAGGCGGAGCGATTGTGCGACCGCCTGTGCGTGCTCGAGCACGGCCGTAAGATCGCCGAAGGTCAGCCTCGCGCGCTGATCGAGCAGCAGATCGGCTGCCAAGTGATCGAGATTTACGGCGGTAACCCGCACGAACTGCTGCCGCTGGTCAGACCCCAAGTGCAGCGCGCTGAGGTGAGCGGGGAGACGCTGTTCTGCTATGTCACGGATCCAGAGCAGGTGCGCCTCCGGCTTGTCAACCGCACGGATCTGCGCTTTCTGCAGCGTCCTCCAAATCTGGAGGATGTGTTCTTGCGGCTAACCGGGCGAGAGATAAAGGACTGAACGATGTGGCAACGTTTTGCGCCGGCGCTCCCTGCTAATCCATGGAACTGGATGGCGGTATGGCGCCGCAATTTTCTGGTTTGGCGGAAAGTTGCTCTGGCATCGGTTCTTGGGAATCTGGCCGAGCCGATGAGCTCTCTGTTCGGTCTCGGTTTTGGCCTTGGAATGATCATAGGTGGTGTTGAGGGCACCTCATACATCTCGTTTCTGGCGGCTGGAATGGTTGCCACAAGCGCGATGGTCTCCGCAACCTTCGAAACGATCTATGCGGCTTACGCTCGCATGCAGACAAATTGCACCTGGGAGGCAGTGCTCTGTACGCCCCTTACGCTCGGCGACATTGTCCTCGGTGAAGTGGCCTGGGCAGCGAGCAAGGCCTTGCTCGCCGGGACCGCGATCACGATTGTGGCCGTCGCGCTGGGTTACGCAGAGTGGTCATCCATTCCCTATGCGTTACCAGCCATCGCCCTCACTGGCGTTACTTTCGCGAGCCTCGCAATGGTCGTTTCAGCACTTGCACCGAGCCACGACTATTTCATCTTCTACCAGTCGCTTATTCTTACGCCCATGATGTATTTAAGCGGGACGATCTTCCCAATGAGCCAGTTGCCCGGTTCATTTCAACGCATCGCAGCCTTATTGCCGCTGAGTCATTCGGTCGATCTCATTCGTCCAACAATGCTTGGTCGACCGGTTGACAGCGTCGGATTGCATGTGGGCGCACTTTGCATCTACGCAGCAGTTCCCTTCCTCGTCTCGGCCGTGCTCCTTCGGCAGCGCCTGATGCGGTGAGAGGAATAAGATCTAAGCGAAGCATCGCGTGTGCGAGATGAGATATCGGGCTTAGCGAATTTCCAATCGCGTGCGACGCTTATATGCGTCTCGTCAGCTAGCGATGCCTGATCGGCCTCGCGCGGCCTACTCCCAAAGCAAGCGATACGAAATAGGCCAACAGGCCTCTCAGGATTAACGGAGAACAAGATGCTGTGTCTAGGATTGAGTGGCGGCCTCGACAGGGTCTATGAAAACCCCCTTGGGCTGCCGGGCACGTTTCTGCACGACGGCGCCGCGGTACTTGTCAAGGACGGGCGCGTGATCGCTGCCGTGGAAGAGGAGCGCCTTAACCGGATCAAACATTCAAACAAGCTCCCGAGCAGTGCGATCGAATACTGTCTTGCAGCCGCGGGTGTGGAGCTTCGCGACGTCGATCGTATTGCGTTCTACGCTACTGAAGCCTATTGCAATGCAATGCTCGAACGGTTGTTCATCTCACAACCGGAAATCTCAATTCCCCTAGATGCGAATCTGCTGCTACGGCACCTTCTAGCCACGGAGTTCGGTACCCAAGTTGATCCTTCCCGGGTGTCATTCGTAGGCCACCATCAGGCCCACGCCGTGAGCGCTCTGGCGATGTCGGGTTTTGAAGATAGCCTGGTCCTCGCGATCGACGGTTGTGGCGACTTCCTGTCGGGTCTCTTGGCTGTCGGGTCAGGCAGCGAAATGACCGAGCTTATGACATTTCCAGAGAATAACTCCCTCGGACTGTTCTATCTGGAGACGATCCGATATCTCGGCTACGGCCTGTTCGACGAGTATAAGGTTATGGGACTGGCTCCTTACGGAGATCCCGCACGCTATCGCGAGCTCTTTTCCCAATTCTATGAGCTCTGCGCAAACGGTGGCTACCGCGTTCACCTCGAACGTATCGGCCCAGCATTGCTGCAAAATATCGAGGTCCGGCGAAAGGGAATGCCGTTCACCCAACAGCATCGAGATGTGAGCGCATCGTTGCAGGAGGCGCTGGAGCGGATCGTGTTTCACATTCTGCGGCATTACCGTGAGTCGACCGGAATGAAACGGTTGTGCCTGGCTGGCGGGGTGGCCCATAACTGCACGCTGAACGGAAAACTCCTGTATTCAGGCCTGTTCGAAGACATCTTCGTGCAGCCGGCTGCGCATGACGCCGGATGCGCATTGGGCGCGGCGCTGATGGTGTCGAACGAGGCCGGGCAGCCTGCGCCCCGCGAGCGGCTACAGGCGGTTTATTGGGGGCCAGATGTCGGCAGCGACGATAGCATCGAAAAGGAACTGAAGGGATGGGCCGGACACCTCGAGTTTGAACGGACCGCTGACGTCGCAACCAGAGCAGCCGAGTGGATGGTTGATGGCGCCGTGATCGGGTGGGTGCAGGGCCGATCGGAGTTCGGCCCTCGTGCGCTCGGCAACCGTAGTATTCTTGCGGACCCGAGGCCCGCGGCGAACAAGGACCGGATCAATGCGATGGTCAAGAAGCGCGAGAGTTATCGACCATTTGCACCATCAGTTCTGGAGGAGGATGCGGGCGCGTTCTTTGAGTTGCCGGATGGTCGCGCAGAATACCCCTTCATGAATTTCGTCGTTCGCGTGCGGGAATCCAAGCGTGCTTTGCTGGGCGCGATCACGCATATCGATGGTACGGCTCGGCTGCAGACGGTTTCCCGCACGAACAATGCCGCCTATTGGGAACTCATCAATGCGTTCAAGAGCCGGACAGGCGTCCCGATTTTGCTTAACACGTCGTTCAACAACAATGCCGAACCGATCGTAGATTCCGTTGCCGATGCGATTACGGCGTTTTTGTCAACCGAGCTGGATGGCCTTGTAATCGGTTCATTCCTCGTCAAAAAGCGGGCGACAACGCTCGAAAGCTGGACTGCACTCGCTGTATCACTGCCGCCCCATGTATCTCTTTACCGGGTTCGCGCTCATGCGGGCCGAGAACGCCAGGAGACAGTCTGCGAGATCCGCATGGGTCACTCCAGCCAGGAGAGCGTGCGCGTCTCGCATGACCTGTTCGACATGCTGATGCAAATTGAGAAGGAAGCTGTTCTTGCCGATCTTCTCGCCAGGGTCACCACTGACAGGACTAGGCGAGAAGCTCTCGTGAACGAACTGCGTGGGCTCTGGGATCTCCGCCGTATACGGCTGCATCCGTCACCGACTGCGTGATTGCAAAAGGTGAGCAATGCGGAAGAGGGCTCTTTGGAGGCCTCTCGTATGACCTCCCAAGCGCGGTGCCGTGGAGGAGGGTTGCGGGTTGATCGCCTTGCGTCCCGGTGACCAGCCGTCCACTGGCGTGGATCGGAATCGCAGATGCTAGGTGCGCCACACAAAGCTGATCTTGCAAAACGAGAAGGGTTTGATAACTTGACCAAGGAACGCTTTGTTATTTCTCGGAGGCGTACCGGCTTCGGTGACTGCCTCTGGTCATTGGCGTCGGCCTGGTCGTACGCGCAGCGGACCGGGCGGACGCTCGTCGTTGACTGGCGCGGTTCCTGCTACATCGACCGACCGTTCAGCAACGCCTTTCCGGTGTTCTTCGAGCCGGTTGAGGACATCGCTGGGGTACCGGTGATTTGCGATGACCGGATCAACCAGCTCTCGTTTCCCGGACCGTTCTTCCCGCGGTGGTGGAATAGGCCGTCGATCGACTGCATCAATCGTCCGGATGAGCAGATCTTCCGAGAACGTGACGAACTGACCGAGCTGTTCCAGGCGAGAGAAGATAACGAAGCCAACACCATTGTCTGTGACGCCTGCCTGATGTGGCGTTGTGGCGAGGCAGCCGAACGACTGATCTTTCGGAACATCAAGCTCAGGTCTGAGATTCAAGCGCGGATCGACGCCTTGTATGAGGAACATTTTAGCGGCCATAGCATCATTGGCGTTCATGTTCGGCACGGCAATGGCGAAGATATCATGGAGCATGCGCCGTACTGGGCCGATTCGGAGCTCGCCCTTCGTCAGGTTTGCATGGCAATCCGTAAAGCCAAGGCTTTGCCATATCCAAAGCCTGTAAAGGTCTTCCTGTGCACTGACAGTGCACAGGTGCTCGATCGCCTATCGGGTCTGTTTCCCGATGTCTTCGCCGTACCAAAACGTTTCCAGGCCGATCGGGCAGGGCCGTTGCATAGTGCGGAAATGGGAATTGAAGGTGGAGCTTCGGCTCTCATCGACATGTATCTTCTTGCGCGGTGCGCTACCGTGATCCGCTTTCCCCCCACCAGCGCCTTCACGCGCTATGCCCGTCTGCTCGTGCCACGGATTATTGAATTCGACCAGAGCAATCCGGAGCGCTTGACCCTGATCGATAATCCATACGAGCATTTCGCGGCTTCCTGAAGCGCCAGAATGTGGGCCTGAACAATGACGGGCTAGATCATCGGTCTGATACTGCTGGCTTCGACACGGTCGAGTTTCGTAACGTGTCGCAGGAACGTTGGATGGCGACTTCCGTCCCGCAAGCGACGGCTGACCGGCGCACTACCATGGATGCGGTGCGGTGGGAGGGCGAACGCCTGAGAAGCGTAAGGCGGATGCCAGCGAGGGCCGGCGGTCTTGCCCGGCAACACTTCGGGCCCTCCGGTGCAAGTCGAGTCGCGCGGAAAGCTTACAGTTCTGTCATCCTCCAGCCAAGTCCGCCGTGGCTGGCCAGACGGTGAAAAGCACGGCAATGGCGGTCCGGGTCGCCGAGGAAATCTGACGTAACAGACAGTCACGACAGAATGTCCCAGCAGCAAGGAGGCGCGTCCGGTAGATGGATCGCCTTTGCTGGGCAGGGCTTTCGTTTTTTGGACGACGGCCTTTGTTCATGCTCCGCTCGCGGAGTCCTTTCGGACGGAGGTGTGATGAACCGCGCGGCCGGCGGCCCATCGGTATGGCTCAAGAGCCGTATGTGCGGCCGCGCGTAACCAGGCCGAGAGGAACTTGGACGAACCGGCCATTAAATCCTGATCTCCGCCCGCAGCTAATCTATCTCGTCTAGCGCGCATGACCCACAGACCACTCGTGGAGTGGTGACGCAGTCAGCTCGCCATGGAAACCCCAGCCTCTGGCTCGAAGCGTAGCGCACGCAGTGGGCAGCACCCGGGAGCTCGACGACAGCCATTGCTGCGGCGCTGCCGGTGTCGCAAAGCAAACAGGCCAGATGTTCGGAACCTGCCATTTGCGTCGTAAAAGCGCGCCACCTGTGCCCTGCTTCGCTCTGGCCCGGATCCTGCACCAGGTGCACGGGCGAGGGGAGCGGAAGGGAGTCGCGTGTGAATCTAGGTCTACCAGATGACAACGCGGTCGCAGCTAAATCGTCGGAAACGGACCCTCGTGGTCCAATTCACGCCGATGGAGCGGGCCGTCCGCTGCGTGAGCGGAAGACGCTGGTATTGACGGGGGCATCGCGCGGTATCGGTCGCGCCACGGGAAGATTGCTTTCGGAAGCCGGTTGGCGCATCATTTCTTGCGCGCGCCAACCATTCGACGCGGTGCGCTGCCCATGGGACTCAGAGGGGGATAGCTATATCGAAGTCGACCTGAGCGATCATCGGACGCTACCGCGCGTGCTTGCCCAGATAAAGGAGCGCCTTGCCGGCGCACCGCTGCAGGGACTGATAAACAATGCCGGAAACTCACCAAAAACGCCAAACGGTGCCCGGCTCACGTCGCTGGCGACCTCAGTCGATACCTGGATGAGCGTGTTCCACCTCAATCTGGTGGCGCCGATCCTGCTCGCTCAAGGTCTGTTCGATGAGCTAAAAGCGGCGTCAGGCTCGATCGTCAATGTGACTTCGATCGCCGGAGCGCGGGTGCATCCATTTGCAGGCACGGCATATGCCACGTCGAAAGCTGCGCTCGCTTGTCTCACGCGCGAAATGGCGCACGACTACGCCTCACATGGCATTCGCGTCAATGCGATCGCGCCCGGCGAAATCAAGACGGACATTTTGTCGCCTGATACGGAAGCGCATCTTGTGCCAAAGATCCCACTACGCCGGGTGGGTACACCCGAAGAGGTCGCCAAGGTCATTTTCTTCCTATGTTCAGATGCGGCAAGTTATGTCACGGGTGCCGAAGTGCCGATCAATGGCGGGCAACACTTGTGAGTGAATCCGTTCCTGGCGAACCCGACTAACTCAGCTTCATCGATCGAAGCCATGTTGGCCGGGCGAATCCGCGCAGCGAGTTGGAAAGAATAAGCGCAAAATCTAGTCACTGTAAGTGCTGCCGGCGTGCCATGAAGAGCCGTCATCTCTCGCCCCCGGCCTGAGAATTGGATGTCAGATCGAGGCAGGCATGCAACACGAGTCTAACAAGTCCGATCGAGGTGATGGGGAGGATCAAGAAAGGAACGGAGAAGTCACTATGCTGGACAGCGTTTCCCTGAGCGAAACACCAAACTCAACCTCCGGCGCGGACCCTTCCGCTTCTATTCTGCCGTCGCAAGAGAAATCGCTAAGCACGATCTTTGAAATAGCGCACACGCTCACTGGCCTATCCCGGCTCGAAGCCAAGCTGGCGAGCGTCATCGAGCGGCTGCCATCGCTCGTGCAGATGCGGCGCGGCATCGTATGTCTGTTCGAACATGACGGGCTGCCCGAGATCATCGTAGACGACGGCCGGAGCGAAGGGCGCGACGCGCGCTGCGGGGGGCGCTTGCCGCAAGGAGCAATTGATCAAATTGTGGCGACGGGGCGGCCGCTCATCGTCGAGAACGTAGCGCTGCATTCGATCTTCAGTTTTTCGGAAGTCGAGATGATGCTAGACGCCGCCCGTAATACGTGTGTTGCCTTCATCGGCGTTCCCATAGAGATCGACGAGAAAGTTGTGGGTACGCTGAGCATCGACCGCATCGCAGACAACGGGACGCATGCGCAGCTCGAGGACGACCTCCGCCTGCTGA
Source organism: Bradyrhizobium sp. CW1 (assembly GCF_023100665.1). NCBI lineage: Bacteria > Pseudomonadati > Pseudomonadota > Alphaproteobacteria > Hyphomicrobiales > Nitrobacteraceae > Bradyrhizobium > Bradyrhizobium sp. CW1. Next base: position 6,559,646 of record NZ_CP064684.1, on the reverse strand, counting down.
CGATGGTCGCAAGCCTTCTGGGCCAGACGGCAAAGCTGCATTGCACCTTTGTGCGCGACCGCGGGCGGCTTATGGACGAGGAGTTCCGGCTGCAGACGCAGCCTTCGTCCGAGCTCAAGCCTCATGGCCGGGAGCGTAAGAAGGTCCAAGTCGAGGGAATTATCGGCGACAGTCCGGCGCTGCGCGCGATGCTTGAGAAGATCGAGCTGATCGCAAAATCGAATAGCACCGTTCTGTTGCGTGGCGAATCGGGCACCGGCAAAGAGCTGGTCGCGAAGGCTATTCACGAGCGTTCAGCGCGCGCCAAACGCCCCTTTATCAAGCTGAATTGCGCAGCCCTCACCGAGACGGTGCTGGAATCCGAATTGTTCGGTCACGAGAAGGGGGCGTTTACGGGCGCATTCAACGCGCGCAAGGGTCGCTTCGAACTCGCGGACAAGGGAACGTTGTTTCTGGATGAGATTGGCGAGATCTCGGCGTCGTTCCAGGCGAAACTCCTGCGCGTGCTTCAGGAGCAGGAGTTCGAGCGGGTGGGCGGCAATCAGACGATCAAAGTCGACGTCCGCGTGATTGCTGCCACGAACAAGAATCTTGAAGAGGCGGTGGCAAGGAAGGAGTTTCGTGCCGATCTCTATTATCGCATTAGCGTGGTTCCTCTGCTACTGCCGCCGCTGCGCGAAAGACGCACTGATATTCCGCTTCTCGCCGCTCGATTCTTGAAGAACTTCAACAATGAGAACGGCCGTGCTCTGGTCTTCGAGTCAAGTGCGATAGACGTTCTTATGAATTGCGGATTTCCCGGTAATGTCCGTGAGCTGGAGAACTGTGTGCAGCGGACCGCGACCCTGGCGCACGGATCGTCGATCGTAAGAGACGATTTTGCCTGCTGCCACGGGCAATGCCTGTCGGCCACGCTATGGAAGTGCGGGCTGGAGCAAGTGGCACGACAGCCGAGCCCGATAATCTCACTTCCCGCGAGGCTGAGCATGCCGCCGACACAAGCTGTGGCACACGTTCAGCCGGTCGGTAGCGAACTGACGCCGCTAGAGCCACCCGGCCGACCCAACATAGGTGCCGCCAAGGTCACAGATCGCGAGCGCGTAGTCGCCGCGATGGAAACGTCCGGGTGGGTACAGGCCAAGGCGGCGCGCTTGCTTGGACTGACGCCGCGCCAGATTGGCTATGCCTTGAGAAGGCACGGTATCGAGATCAAGCGCTTCTGAATAAAAAGTCGGCTCGCGTCTCTCTCGATCGCCGGGCGCGGTAGGAGAGCGTGCGCAAAAGGCGGTACTCTGGTCCATGAAGCGGATACGAAACCGATGTGCTCTGCTTGGGAGGCCATGCCGGGAGCGTAAGCCATCTTCGCGTCAGCCGCGTGCTGGTCATCGTCTGCTTGCAATGTATTCGCCCTATGAGAAATGATTAGGTGTCGAACCAGCGCAAGATCGCGGCCGGGCCGTTTATGGCGCGACTCAGATGAGAGAGATCACGTCCCGCTTTACGCAGCTCGTCGCAGTCCCAACGGTCTCGCCGTCAATCGCCAGCCGTTGCATTCGTCGCACATCGGCGAAGTGCCTGGGGTGGTATGACAGTTGCTATTCGTGGGGAGCCTGCTCAACATCTTAGGAGAAGCATATGCACAGCATCGTCTGCATCAAACAGGTCCCCGACTCCGCACAAATCCGCGTGCATCCTGTCACGAATACGATCATGCGGCAGGGCGTGCCGACGATCATCAACCCATATGATCTGTTCGCACTGGAAGCTGCGCTCGAGCTACGAGACAAGTTCGGCGGTGAAATCACTGTTCTGACAATGGGGCCGCCGTCGGCCGAAGAATCTCTCCGAAAGGCGCTGACATTTGGTGCCGATCGTGCTGTCCTGCTCACCGATCGTAGTTTCGCAGGCTCTGATACGCTGGCGACGAGTTACGCTCTGGCGTGCGCGATTCGCAATATCGGCAAGGAATATGGCCCACCAGACGTCATATTCACTGGCAAGCAGACTATCGACGGCGATACGGCGCAGGTGGGACCTGGCATTGCAAAGAGGCTCGGGGTCCAGCAGCTTACGTATGTTTCAACAATCAAAGCGTTGGACTTCAAAGCACGCACGATCGATGCGGAACGGCGCTGCGAAGGAGGAGTCCAGGTGCTGCGTTCCAAGCTTCCTTGTCTCATCAGCATGTTAGAGGCAAGCAATCAAATTCGCCGCGGTGCAATGATCGACGCCTTGCGTGCGGCCCGTGCCTCCGTCGTAAAATGGAGCGCTCAAACTGCCGGCGTGGATGACATGGCCAAATGCGGTCTGAGGGGGTCGCCGACGGTCGTCAAGCGTGTCTTCGCGCCCTCCGCACGAGCGGAGAAGGCGACGTGGGTGGAAGCGGCCGAGCAGCCGGCGCAAGCGTTGATCGACGCCATGTTCAAGCGCAACCCTACGCTCGAGACGGAGCTCGCACAGCTTGCGCGCGGTACCTCATCCGCCCAAACTAGCGGTGCGTGAAGTCGCCGCTGATCGAGCGGAGCCAGCGACGGCCGGGGTCGTGGTCATGCTGGCCCGACGCTCGGCGCACCAGGCACGATTCAAGCTTTTCGACCGCTAGCTGAGAATTGGCGAGCTGCGATACACCTTCTTCCTATGCAATGTCGAGCCGTATCGGGACGAGCCGTCGCTGATGCTGAGTCGGAATGGCTGAGCACTAACGCAACGCTCGATGCGTTGTGTGGTCGAGCGGCGCGACTCGCACTTTTCGGTTAGGTGAAAAACGAGCAGAGCTCGCGCGAGGGAGATACATCCCTCGCGCGAGCTCCACGTGCGCTGCCATGCAAACTTAACGGGCACGTCTTGAGGCTGCATGAATTCCGCAGTGGCCCGCGGCCCGCCGAGTGGCACGCGGACTACCGAGATCACCGCAAGGACCGCCACGCACCCCGCTCAGTTCAGTCTTGGACGTGAAGGTCCCCCGTGGGCGCGCTGCTAACGTGTGGTAAATTGCGCGCTTACGGCCCCGTTAGACCCCTCGGGTCGCGACAGCTTCGCAACTCTGTTGGTGTTTCCTGGATAAATCCTGAGCGCGGCGATAATGCCGAGCAAAGCTGCAAACATCAACCAGAAACCCGGCGAAGCCTTGTCGTCGGTCCGATCGATCAGCCAAGTCGATGCCAGCGGCGTAAAGGTACCAAAGAGAGCTGCGGCGAGTGCGAAGGCTAAAGAAAAGCAGGTTGTGCGAACGTGCTTCGGCACGATTTCGACCAAAGCGCCCAACATGGCGCCGCTGTAGGTGCCAAAATAGAACGAGAACATCATCTCCACTGCCACCATCTTGCCAAAGCTTGGGTCGGTCACAAGCCAGGACAACGCCGGATATACAGTCACCAAGGCAAGGCCGGCAATGGTCAGCAAGACCGGCTTCCGACCGATTCTATCAGAGATCGCGCCGCCAATTGGGTTCCAGATGAAGTTCGTCACGGCGACCAAAAGCGTCACCAAGAGCGTGTTCTGCGAGGACAGCTGCAATACGTGCTTGCCGAACGTAGGCGTGTACACTGTGACGAAATAGAAGGTCGTGGTCGTCAGCATTGCGATCATCATGCCAAGAATGACAATGCGCCAGTTCGCAACTGTGGAGGCAAAGACCTCGCGGGCCGTTGGGTGGGTCTTCATGACCAGAAACTCCGGAGTTTCCTCCAGCGTCCGGCGCAGGAAGAAGATAAGCGGAACGATCAAGCAGCCAAGGAAGAATGGGATCCGCCAGCCCCAGGCGGCAACCATTTCGGCCGGAAGTGCTTCGCTCAAAAAATATCCGATAAGAGCCGCGACAAAGATCGCAACCTGCTGGCTCGAAGACTGAAACGATGTGTAAAAGCCGCGGTTACCCGGGGTGGCAATCTCGGAGAGGTAGACGGAAACGCCGCCAACCTCAACGCCCGCAGAAAAGCCCTGCAACAGCCGTCCGAACAGCACGATCGCGGGTGCGGCAATGCCGATCGTTGCATAGCCGGGACAAAAGGCGATGATGACGGTGCCAATAGCCATAATCGAAAGCGTGATGATCAGGCCTTGCCGACGGCCAATCTGGTCAATATAGGCTCCAAGCACAATCGCGCCAACAGGTCGCATCAACGCCCCCAGCCAGAACACACCGAAGGTGTTAAGCAGTGAAGCGGTTTCGCTTCCTGATGGAAAGAACGCGTTTCCGATGGCACTGGCGTAGAACCCGAACAAGAAGAAGTCGAACTGCTCGAGGAAGTTGCCGCTCGTCGCACGTAAGATGGCGCCAATGCGCTGTTTGGCCTTTGACGCTTGCGCGATGGACGCTGGTGACATGGCGAGTTTCCTCTCGGTTTGAAATGGCCGGTTCTGGAGAAAATCTCACGCCAGCCGAGTGCAGTTTCATGGCCGCGAATCTGCCATAAGGGCACTATCGACCAACCCGTAAGCGCCTGACGTTTCCGGCATATTTTCGGCAATTGCCGCAAACTCGCACAGTTTTTCGGGCGTTATTCCGCTCGCGTCGCAGGAGTGACTCTCAACCTATTGAAACCTCGGGCAATTCTCGGTGGAAAGGTTGTTGTCTGTGGCGTGGCCGAATTCCTCATTGAGCGCACCGACATGCAATGAAAAGCAAGGACGAGATGCATGGGATAGAGCGGCAGGGAAGAGCTGCCGTGAGATGTCTGCTAGAACAGCTCGCGAGCCTGCGATTGGAGCCGAGGTGCGTTAGCATCTCACCCGATGTCCAGCGATTTGGCCTCGAGTTGCTCAAGTTAACCTGAGGTTTACGGAAAAGATTTGGTGAGCGTGCTGGTGATCGAGCCCGTCCGATAGCGCCGATCGCCATGCTCGGGCAAGTGCCACGTTGTCCTTCGAAGCGAGGCGCGCCTCGTACTTCGAGGGGCGCTGCGGTCCTAATGCGGTCCAAAACCCGCGCTGAGGGGGAGGATCACAGCGGGCCTCCTCAGCGATAATGGGCTTAATCGAACAGCTTCATCTGGCTTCCACGTCGTATTAGAAACTTGGATGTTTGTCACGAATTATGACCAGGTCCAAGCAATCGGAATGTCGTGATAAGCCCTGCGCGACTGCTTGCTTGCCGGAGGCAAGGCCACGCCAGCCTCGCAACCTGATTGGCCGTAAATTTTGCACATGAGGCTCGCCTCCGTAAGCGAGGGCTATGAACCGCCGCGAAACCATGCGGTGGCATCGGGCCAGGAGCTGGGCGGCACATCGTAATTCGATGTGACCGAGGCTTGTGCGCATTCGGAATCTGACCACGATGTCCAGGTCGCATCACCTTGCCTTACTCGACAGTTACCGATTTCGCGAGATTTCGGGGTTGGTCGACGTCCGTGCCCATCAGGATGGCCGTGTGGTAGGCCAGAAGCTGCACCGGAATCGCATAAACAATGGACGTGAACGTCGTATCCATCTCCGGCATCACAATCGTCGCGAGTGAATCCATGGATACCTCTGCGGCTCCCCGAGCGTCCGTTATCAAGGTAATCTTGCCGCCGCGTGCGGCGACCTCCTGCATGTTCGAGATGGTCTTTTCGAACACCCGGTCGCAGGGAGCAATGACGATTACGGGAACGCTCTCGTCGATCAAGGCGATCGGGCCGTGCTTGAGCTCTCCGGCCGCATAGCCCTCCGCGTGAATATAGGAGATCTCCTTCAGCTTCAGTGCCCCCTCCAGGGCCAATGGAAACGACGTGCCGCGACCAAGATATAGCACGTCACGCGATTTGGCGATGTCGCGTGCGAGCTTCTCGATCTGCGGCTCGCTGGCAAGCGCCGCGGTAACAAGCCGTGGGATTTCGATCAGCGCTCGCACGAGATCGACCTCGTCGCTATCCGGCAATTCACCGCGCGCCTTGCCAGCAGCGACCGCAAGCGCCGCAAGGACGACCAGCTGGCATGTGAACGCCTTGGTCGAGGCAACGCCGATCTCAGGTCCGGCGAGCGTCTGCAACACTGTCCCGCTTTCGCGCGCAATGGTCGAACTCAGTACGTTCACGACAGAGAGGGTATGCAGGCCTTGCGATTTGGCATAGCGGAGCGCGGCCAGCGTATCGGCCGTCTCGCCGGACTGCGAGATGAAGATAGCAAGATCTCCCTTGCGCATCGGCGCCTCACGATACCGAAATTCGGAGGCGACATCGAGCTCGACCGGAATACGAGCCAGCCGCTCGAACCAGTACTTGCCGACATGGCCGGCGTAGCCTGCCGTACCGCAAGCCGTGATCGAGATATGTCCGATCTCGTTGAAGTCGAACGGAAGCTCCTGCGGCAGTGCCACGCTCTCGGTGGCGATATCGACGTAACGCGCCAGCGTCTGCCCGATCACCTCTGGCTGTTCGTGGATTTCCTTCGCCATGAAGTGGCGGTAGTTTGCTTTGTCGACGAGAACCGACGACGCGCCAGATTTCATCACCTCCCGGCGGACAACTGTGCCTTGTGCGTCGTAGACCACGCTGAAGTTGCGGTTGAGCACAGCCCAATCGCCGTCCTCAAGGTAGGTGATCAAGCCGGTAAGGGGCGCGAGCGCGATAGCATCCGATCCGAGATACATTTCGCCTTCTCCATGTCCGATCGCGAGTGGTGAGCCCTTGCGCGCACCGATCATGAGGTCGTGTTGACCCTTGAACAGGATTGCAAGCGCAAACGCGCCGATTAGCCGCGGCAGCGACGCTTTTACTGCCTCCTGCGGCGAGCAGCCATCTTTCAGATAAAAGTCGATGAGATGCGTCACCACCTCGGTGTCTGTTTCAGAGGCGAAACAGGCGCCATGCTGTTTTAGCTCCGCTCGCAGCTCGCGGAAGTTCTCAATTATGCCGTTATGGACGACTGCAACATTGTCCGTTGCATGGGGATGAGCATTGTGCTCCGTCGGCTTGCCGTGAGTAGCCCAGCGCGTGTGCCCAATCCCGACATGGCCTGAGAGCGGATGGCAGCGAACGCGTGTCTCAAGGTTCCTCAGCTTGCCCTCGGCGCGTCGAAGCTCGATATGGTTTCCTTTGAGCGTTCCGATGCCCGCTGAGTCATAGCCACGATATTCCAGTCGCTTCAGTGAATCGATCAGACGATCCGCGACCGGACCGCGCCCCAAGATGCCGACAATTCCGCACATTTAGTCAGTTTACCTCAAGTTCAAAACAGAGCGTCCCGCATGGCGCGCCTGACCAATTCGCTCGCTTTAGTTATCCGCCAGTCTAGCCGTGCCTGCCCTCCATCGGGCACGCGGCACCCGGAGGTGCTCGAACTCCAAGAAAACGTGGAGCCCTGTCGAATTCGCCGGGAGATTCCTAAAGCAACTGTCTGGCAATCGCACAATGAGCGCCGTCAGCAGTTAGCAGCTGCATGAGGCTCTCGTTTTGTCCGATGTACCCGATACGGCCAAGAAGGCCCGGTAGGTCTGGCGCATTCCATCTACAAGCCATGTCCTCGCGCGCCAGCCGAGGCTTGCGAGACGGCTGACGTCGAGCAGCTTGCGCGGAGTGCCATCGGGGCGCGACGTGTCGAAGGCAATCTCGCCGCTGTAGCCAACGACCTCGGCGACGACACGGGCGAACTCGGCGATGGTGATGTCCTCGCCTGTGCCGATATTGATCAGCTCCGGTCCCGAATAGCTCTTCATCAGGTGCACGCAGGCATCCGCCATGTCGTCAACATAAAGGAACTCGCGCCGTGGCGTGCCGGTGCCCCACACGGCGACACTCTTTGCGCCCGCGACCTTCGCCTCGTGGAAGCGGCGGATCAGCGCGGCAACGACATGGCTCAATTCGGGATGATAATTGTCGCCGGGGCCGTAGAGATTGGTGGGCATCACGCTGATGAAGTCGCTGCCATACTGGCCGCGATAGGCTTCCGCCATCTTGATGCCGGCGATCTTGGCGATCGCATAGGGCTCGTTGGTCGGCTCCAGCGGGCCTGATAGCACCGAGACCTCGCGCAGCGGCTGTGGGGCTAGCTTCGGATAGATGCAGGACGAGCCCAAAAACATCAGCTTTTCGGCGCCGTTTTGATGCGCGGCCTGGATCACGTTCGCAGCAATCGTGATGTTGTGGTAGATGAACTCGGCCCGCAGCGTGTCGTTGGCGACGATGCCGCCGACTTTTGCGGCGGCGAGGAAGATCACCTGCGGCCGCGTTTTCGCGAACCATTCGAACACGGCCGTCTGGTTGCAGAGATCGACCTCGCGCCGGTCGACCGTGACGAGCTGCACGTCCTCCCGCGCGAGCCGGCGCGCAATCGCGCTGCCGACCATACCGCGATGGCCGGCGACGTAGACGCTTTTGCCCTTCAGCTCAAACGGTGCGCTTGCCATGGGCCGCCTCCCGTTTTGCTTCCGCCAGATCGCTTGCCATCATCTCCTCGACGAGCTGGGCGAACGTGTGCTTCGGCTTCCAGCCGAGCACCTGATGCGCCTTGCTGGCGTCGCCGACGAGGAGATCGACCTCGGTGGGGCGGAAATAGGTCGGATCGATCTTCACCACCGTCTTGCCGCTCGTCTCATCGACGCCGGTCTCCTCGACCCCTGCTCCACGCCATGCAATGCGGCGGCCGAGCTGGGCGAACGATAGCTCGACCATCTCGCGCACCGAGTGCATCTCGCCGGTGGCGAGCACGAAATCGTCGGGCTTGTCGGCTTGCAGGATCTTGTGCATGCCCTCGACGTAATCGCGCGCGTGGCCCCAGTCGCGCTTGGCTTCGAGATTGCCGAGATAGAGCGTCTCCTCCAGCGCGACCTCGATACGGGCGACAGCGCGCGTGATCTTGCGGGTCACAAATGTCTCGCCGCGGATCGGGCTCTCGTGGTTGAACAGGATGCCGTTGCTGGCGAACATGCCATAGGCTTCGCGGTAGTTCACCGTGATCCAGTAGCCGTAGAGTTTTGCCACGCCGTAGGGCGAGCGCGGATAGAACGGCGTGGTCTCCTTCTGCGGGATCTCCCGGACGAGGCCGTAGAGCTCGGAGGTCGAGGCCTGGTAGAACCGCGTCTCCTTCACCATGCCGAGGATGCGAATCGCTTCCAGCAGCCGCAGCACGCCGATCCCATCGGCATTGGCGGTGTATTCGGGACTCTCGAAGCTGACCGCGACGTGGCTTTGGGCGGCCAGATTGTAGATCTCGGTCGGCCGGATCTGCTGCACCAGCTGGATCAGATTGGTCGAGTCCGTCATGTCGCCGTAGTGCATCAGGAACGGCACGTCCCCGAGATGCGGGTCCTGGTAGAGATGGTCGACCCGCGCAGTGTTGAACGAGGACGAGCGCCGCTTGATGCCGTGCACGACATAGCCGAGCGACAGCAGATATTCGGCCAGATAGGCGCCGTCCTGTCCAGTCACGCCGGTGATTAGAGCGACCCGCCGTTTGCTCTCTTGGTTTGACAAATCGTTGCTCTGCGCAGGCTAATGTCGGTCCCCGATCGACGACGTCAATCGCGTCTGGCCTCTTCGAAATGCGGAAGCGTCACGCTCTCGAACGGCCGAGTTCTGGATTCTGTATAGGCATTGCATCAAGCGCTCAACTGTACGGAGGTAACCTTCCACATCGAAAGGGTTTTGAAGGACTATACGAAAGTTTGTAGTCCGGAAGATTCCGTTCGGCCTTCGTCAGGCGTTTCTCGGCGTGGGCGCGACCAATGAAATTGCGGCGCGGATGGGAGGTAAGCAGACCCGTTTGGCCGAGAAGCGTTCCACAGTCCGTTCGTGGTCAACTCGCACGTTGAGCCAGCGAGTTTCCCTCATTTCGTGTCCTTGCCTATGAGTTTTCCAATCTTGCTGTTCATCCAGTGCAACCGCGAGCAAGCCGGCCAAACAAAGCATTGAAATTCGTTCTCTGTCGCGCAGTACTTATCATCGTCGATCATTTCTGGACAATCAAGTTGGTGATCTGGCAAGCAAAAGTGAAGGCGCGCATACTGCCTCCGTGCTGTTTGAGTTCACAGAAAAACGCTGGATGAATGAGGCCAGTGCTATATGGGACCTCAAGGGGGTTATCGCGACGATCAGTGTGCCCTGCGCCCCCGAAGGGCGAATTCAGTAGCGAAAGGCATCTGGCGGTTCATTGCTCGCGAGTGGCCAAGGAATCAACAACAATGGTGCGTTTAGCGGGCGGACGATATGGCTCACAAGGTCAGTGCTCGGTTCGGCGACCATTCCGCCGGGGGGTGTTTTCCGCGCTCGCAAGCATGTCTTCGGGCCGGCCGTAGTATGACCAGGCAAAGCCCGCTTGTGGGTGAATTAAGCCGCCTCGAGCACGTGCCGCTGCCATTGAAACTGGCGGTTTGCTGGTCCCGAGCGCCCCTTCTCTTGTCGGCAAAGTCCGGTTCTTGAGCAAGCATTCTGCGGATAGCAGCCTGAGCTGACGGATCAACTGCGTTCTACCTCAACTATCACACTTGATTTGCAGCCCCTCGGCAGAAGGAAGTCGGATGAGCTGCTCGTCGAGAGTGGAGAGGTCGAGCCGGGTCATTAAACCAAGTGCCCCCGCTCGAATGCGCCGAAAGCAGCGTAAGCTTTAGAGGCGCGTCTCGAAATGAATCGCCGGATTATCGGGTTCGAACGCGGTGTTTCCCTCAATCATGGTGCCGAGATCAATCTTCAGTCCCTCGCGGGTATAAACTTCCACATCATCTCTTCCAAGGCGCTCACATGAGCTTCTCCATAATCGCTCGTCAGGTCCTGATGGGCCTCATTGCCGGATCGGCGTTCGGCTCTTGGGCAATCGTCAGGCCTGCACCTCGAGCAGACCCAGCTCGCGGATCTATCGGCAGCTCTCTTGCTCCCGCGATGACCGCTGCCCATGCCTAGCACTTGCGCGGACTCGTCTCGGATTACGGTTGTTCATCTAGTCTACTTTCGTTCAACGAGGCTGCGTCCGTCCGACCATGGCATGACGTGCATTCGGGAATGGTGATAAGCGCACCACGATGACAGCTTTTGGCGAGGCCCCGTCACAACGGGGTCGCCGCACATATACGCGGCTCCCGGATCGCCATTCTTGAAACCAACAATGGCCCGGCATTGGCCCTCACAGTGATCGACGAGCAAGACCCTGTTGGATCCATCGGGTCCTCTCACATGACCGCTCCGGGATACCGCATCGATCTCGCGGCGGCTGGTTTGGAACTCAGTGCCCGCAAACGTATTTCGTAGCCTCCAAGGCTGGATTGGTCCTTCTTACATGTGGGCGATCTTGTCTTCATGGGGCCGGCGATTGCGTGGACAGGACAGAAGGTGCGTTCTTCGGCTGAGCGCGATCCTCAGCCGCTTTGGCAGAAGACCTCTCATCGCAAGCGGTCGGCCTGCTCCGCTGGAAGCGGCCGAACATTGGTGCTCCCTAGCTGTGCACTCTACAATCCGACGCTACGTATGATTCAATCCCCCTCCGAGCTTATCGCGTGAATATGTCGAACCCGTATTCGTTTGCCAGGAGCCAGCCGCAAGACGAGCAGGGCGGGAGGCGCTTCACCAAGGCAGTTGGCTTTGGGTATCAATCGTCTGCGGAAGGCGCAGCTCAGGTCCGCTCGAGTGTGCGCGCATAGCGACCCCCCAGTTGGGAGGCTGCTCGTCGGTGGCCACGAGTGATCAAGCGAATCAATCAAGCTTACTTAAATGTGTGGATAGGAGGTGCCTTGGCGACGCAATCGATCGCCCATGGCTGGAATGCTCTGGCGAGTCGGTGCGAATTGGCTTTGTCTATCCAGCCGAGCTCTGCCGCTGTCACCATCGTAATGGGGCTGCTTCCCGGGAGTTGTCGGTGCCGCGGCGGCTGAGAAGATTGGAAACGAGATCAATCGGCAGCCCGTTAACCTGGTCAAAGAGCCAAGCTCCCGTCAGGTAACCCAACAATGACTTCGCCGTTCTAGATAACCTTGAACTATGGACGAGCTCGAAAGGCGTCGTCAGGTGCAGGCCACGCCGGGTTGATCATCGCGGATTCGATATTTGTGGGAAGATTTGCCGAGCGTCACGTTGGAAGGCCTAAGCGGTACTCAGCCCTGGTCCCATTGAGAGCATCGCGGCTCGAGTCCAGATTGGCGCGTTTGCTACAATCGTGTTGGTATTGAAGACTTGCTACGCCGACTACTCCAGGTCGGCCGGGGGAAAGACCGCGGTTTTGCAGGCAATCAAATGGCTGTTGGAACGAGCGGCGCAGTTGGCAATGCTCTCTGATGGATGGCCGGGGCCTTGTAGCGGGCGCCGATCGGCGTCCTCCCATTCATCTTGAGGCGCGAGCGATTGTTAGGCCGGCATTCTCCAGCACATCCAAAATCGTTTCAGCAACCGCCCGCGGATCTCGCTCGTCCTCTTTGCTAACGTTACAGGCCAAGGTAGCTGCGATGATCGCGTGCGCTGTTTTGCGCTGGAGGCAATCGTATTCGGCATACTCACCGCAAGTATTGCAGTTGATCACTGGTCGGCCGCTCCAGGGATCGTGCATTGCGATCTCGCACCAGTTATCTGTGTGACATTTCGGACAGAGCATAGATCGAGATTTCCTTGTGGTCTGACCTCGCGCGCTCGCCATGGCCATCAGTTGAACGGCCACTTGCTAGCCAAAGCTGTAGAAGTCATTGCTACTCCGAAGGCCGTGTTGCCCGTCTTGGATACGACGTGATGGAGGCGGCGGCGGAGGCAATCCAGGCACCCGAAGGCGGCTTCGGCATGAGCGACCAGTCGACGCATCTCTGGCGAGAATGCTGGCAACCGTGTATGCCTGGAGCTACCTGTTTTGGCGTGAGCAAGCTATTGCAGGTTCGCCGCGGCCGCATCACGGCTACGTAAGATGAGTATGGCCTCCAACTTCCATTCCACTCTGAGCTGCGAGGCCCCGATCTCCGGACGGCGACCTTCTGCGTGAGCAATCTGTCAAATCGGGCAACCGCCACGCGAGGATGCTGCTGCGATCTTAGAATCCGGTTCCCCTGCAGCCTGGCTTAGTCGCCACACGTGCAATGATTCGCCGAGGCGACTTCACTGCGGCGCCCGGGACAAGGCGGGCGTTCTGCAATCTGGGCGCCAAATGATACACTCGAAATTGTGTCGCCCGGAAGCTGTTGTACGGCCAAGCACGCTTGCCAACTGTAAGAGACCCTACAATCTGACGCTACGTACGATTCAAGCCCTAATGTCGAGAGTCGCGCATTCGCGCCCTTTGCCGCGCTTGCTGCGAGCGGCTTGTCGCATCGCAGACATCAACAGAGTGGTCGGCAGATAACCGCAAATGAGGTGCTTTTGCGAAAGCCAACCTACGGGATCTTACGTAGGGCATGTGTCGCATTTTCGTGATCTAAAAATTGCATCGTCTTCCGCATGAAGGAAAAAAAGCTGTTCTCAGACGCCAAACATTGGAGAAGCCGTGCTGAAGCGACCCGAAGAAAAGCGGAGTCGCTCGAGGACGACACATCCAGATGCAGGCTCCTCAAGGTCGCTGAAGAATATGATAAGCTGGCTCGCCTCGCGGAGGGGCGGCAAAGAAATGAGCTTGACGGGCAGTTCTGATCGCCACCGGGCGGACGGTTGCACCGATCGTCAACGCCTTGTGACCCCGGCGCGGGTGTCTCTCCGTTGGAGCTCATAGCCCGTTAGCTGAACTGCGAAACTGCGTCATGCGGTAAGGCCAATGAGCTAGGCTGCTGAACGAGTGCGGTCCGCGCGTCCGAGCCTCTGACCATGAATCCATTCTGAGTCGCGGGGCCGGCCACATAGATGACGCATTGACGGTGTCTCAGGCGGCAAGCCGGCTAACCGCTAGACATGAGAAGGATGAGATGAAAGCCCACCGTCAGCTCGTCGAATCAAAAGCCTCTCGCTCGATGAACTGGCGAGGCATTGGCGTCGCGCTTTGCATCATGTTGCTGAAGCCAGGACGGTTGTTTGGGTGACAAAGTAGCCGGTTCGCCGGATCATGCCACGCGAATTGGCTTCCGCCGCCATTTTGGCGTGAGGCGTTTCAGTCGAATTCTGGCATCTTGCACCAAGCACTGCTGAACTCAACGCCATACATTGCGGACATGTTCAGGCGAAGAGGCGAGCAGAAGCTCCTGCTGGCACGGCTTGCCAAGACGGGCCATCATAGATCTCTGCGCAGATTGTCTGCATGAGGCCGGGTTCGCAACGAAGGCGCGAATGACAAGAAAATTGAAGAGACGATCAGATGTCGAAAGACAAACCGAAGAGAACTCCCCGGTGAACGGTGCGGATAGAACCGATGATCTTCATCCAAGTAGGTTCGGTGCAGATGATCAGCGGTAGCTGGGGCTGCCCATGCCCGGGTGCCCGTTCGATGTGCGACTCGGACAAGACGAGTGGTGCCGAATGCAACTCTATCGGCCAAATGGAGGACGCATGAGGAGGCACAGTGTAGAAAGACTGGAAGCGGGGCGCGTTCGCGAGGGCCAATTCGCCACTGCACCAGGGTCTGGCCCTTCTGGTCTCTTCTTCGTGCAGGGGCCTTGTGGCTGCCAACTCAAGATCATCGGCTTAATCCGTCCGGGATGGGAGCATGTCTCAGTGTCGACGCCACGGCGATCTCCAAACTGGGAGGAGATGTGCCTCGCTAAAGATATGTTTTGGGATGAAGAGGAATGCGTGATGCAGCTGCATCCTCCTCATTCGCAGTATGTGAACAATAGTCGCTATTGCCTGCATCTCTGGAGGCCGACGCGTCAGGTCATTCCGATGCCTCCGGCAGCCTTCGTGGGCATCGTCGGGCTCGGGCCGTCTGAAGCGGCAATTCTGTTTGCGCAGATGAGTGCGACACCTTAGCGGATCTCGCCCCGCCGACGCCAAGTCGGGCGGCGGCGACATAATCGAGAGTCCCGCGGAGTTGCTCACCACAGCCAGGGACGACGAGCACAGCGGCGAGCGAGCCTAGGTGGCCAAGGCCCGCCAAGGGGCCGTCAGCCACTACTCTGCGCCCCAGAGCCCAACCCGCTGCACTTCTGAAAGGGGCGGAAGGTAACGCTCGCAGAGTCGGCTTGTTGAGGCCGCCGTTTGTTGTGCGGAATGTGACGCGCATAACAACACCATTGAGGATTCAGCCAGGTGAGCAGATCTGTCGCTCCGTTATACACGGCGCGCGGCCAAATACATTTGCATCGGAAGAGTCTCCTAGGGGGCGCAACTACCGGACGCACCGCTTAGTTACCTGAGTGAGGCGCGCCCGCGGGGAAATCCTGCATGAGGGGGCGGCGATTAGCCTGATATCAGCGCCATGCCCGCGCAACTCGGCGATATTTCTCGTTCAATACAGGGCAAGAGTGTTGCTTTGCGGAGCTACGCACGACGTTGTCGTCTGTACGATCGAGCGAAAATCTTGAGGGTGCTGTGGAAGTCGAAGGCAATAGCGGCCGCAACGGCGCGCCGGTCCGCCGCGACTGCGAACGTGCCGAGGCGGAGGGGGTTTACGTGCAGCCAATTCCCGAGCTCCTAGTTCAGGCCCAGACCGTTCCTCGCGGTAATTTTGACCCACGTCGAAACCGCAAGCCTGCTCAGATCAAGACCGGCGGCTGTCCTGAAGACTGCGCCTATTGCGCACAGAGCGTGCATTACGACACTGGCCTGAAGGCGACTCGCGCGACGGATCGCGCTGATGTGGTCGCCGCCGCGCAGCGCGACAAGGCGGCCGGGGCGAGTCGCTTCTGCATGGCCGCGGCGTGGCGCAGTCCAAAGGACCGCGACCTCGATAAGGTCTGCGACATGATTGCCGCCGTTAAACGTGTTGGCATGGAGACGTGCGTAACGCTCGGCATGCTCACGCCAAAGCAAGCCGCACGCCTCGCCGACGCCGGCCTCGACTTCTACAATCATAACGTGGACACTTCACCCGAGGATCAACCTGTGGAACGAGGTGAATGGCGTGCCGGTGAAGGTCACGGCGGAGCGTCCCGATCCGATTGCACTGGTGCGCCTGGTGGCGACCGCGCGGATCATGATGCCCAAGAGCGTCGTACGGTTGGCCGCCGGGCGCCAGTACATGAGTGATGAACTCCAAGCCCTATGCTTCTTGGCGGGTGCGAACTCCATCTTTGTCGGCGATGTGTTGCTGACTACCAAAAACCCGCAATTTGACGGTGATGCAAGTTTGTTAGCTCGGCTCGGCATTACGTCTGGACTCGCTTAAGCCATCAGAAGAACGGCGTGCTGCGCGCAAGCCACTAGCGTAGGTAAGAAATGCAGATTGTCTTGATGAAGGGAAAGATTCATTGCGCCTCGGTAACTGAATCCGACCTGCACTTTGAAGGCTCGATCTCGATTGATCGCGCACTTTTGGACGCGGCCGGTATCCTGATTAACGAACGCGTCGAACTCTACAACCTCGAGACGGGGGCACGCTTTGCAACGTTTGCGACAGAAGCGCCGCGAGGGTCCGGCACGGTAGACGTGAACGGTGCGGCGGCGCGACTGGCGATGCCCGGCGATAGGATAAGCATCGTTGCATACGCCTCAGTTGACGAGGCGGAGGCAAGAATCTTCAGGCCGCGCATTGTGCTGGTTGATCGACAAAATCGCATCGTGCCGATTTGAATCCAACAAGCTAATCGCGTAGAGCCCTGTCGTTGGTGGCCAGTTAGGAGTTTTGCGGCGTCGATCCTTGGCTCAGCGAGTGAAGAATGAATACCATCATTGCGGGTAAAGTCACCAGCTATGCGGCAGGCTTGGATGCGCTTAAACACGAGAACCGCCTGCAGAGTCTCAGGCCGCGCACCGGGATTGACTTTTCATCCAACGATTATCTGGCCCTGGCGAGCGCGCCGCGGATGAAAAAAGCGATCGTCACCGCGCTTGAAGCCGGTACTTCGATCAGAGCCGGCGGATCACGGCTTCTGGGCGGCAACTGCGAGGAGCACGAATGCCTCGAAGCAGCAGCGGCGCGGTTCTTCGGCGCGCAGACCGCGCTCTTCTTCGGCGGTGGCTATGTTGCAAAGGTTGCGGTGCTGACAACGTTGCCGCAACGGGATGACCGTGCTCGTCCTTGATTCCCTGGTGCACGCCAGCATTCACGAAGGAGCACGAGCTGGCCGAGCCGCGTTTCGAATCACCGCCCATAACGACCCGCAGGTTATCGAAAGCGCAATTTGCGACTGGCGTGCCGCGGGCGGAGCGGGGCAGGTCTGGATCGTAGTCGAGAGTCTCTATAGCATGGATGGCGATTTCGCACCACTTGAAGACCTGCTCGCGATCGCGGACCGGCACGATGCGTTCTTGGTTGTGGACGAAGCTCATGCCACCGGCGTTTACGGCGAGCAGGGGCGAGGGCTCACAGGGCCGTTTGAAGGACGCGAAAATCTCCTGGTTGTTCATACCTGCGGCAAGGCGCTGGGAGCTGCCGGCGCGCTTGTCACCGCCTCTGGCGTGCTGCGCGATTTCATGATCAATCGCTGTCGCCCGTTTATCTTCGCGACCGCCCCTTCGCCGTTAATGGCGGTGGCCGTACGGGAGGCTCTGTTGATCCTGCAGGAGGAGCCGGAGCGCCAACAGCGGCTGGCGAAGCTTGTCGCGTTCACGCATCAGGAGATGGTTGCGCGAGGCGAGAGAAGTCCTTCGAACTCGCAGATCCTTCCCTATATCGTTGGCGAGAATGCCCGCGCCATGAGGCTAGCGTCCGCGCTACAGGCTCGCGGATTTGACATCCGAGGAATCAGACCGCCAACAGTGCCGACCGGCACGGCCCGTTTACGAATTTCACTGACGGTCAACGTCGGAGAGGATGAGGTGCGTGCGATGCTCGATGCCCTCGCTGAGGAGACGGGGGGCGAATCTCGATGAGCCAGCGGATCGTGGTGACCGGCACAGATGCAGGGATCGGCAAATCTGTCTTTTCGGCAGGCCTTGCCCATCTTCTCGGCGCGAATTATTGGAAACCAATTCAGGCCGGTGTTGAAGGAGAGACCGATAGCGAGCAGGTCGCACGACTGAGCGGTCTTCCGGCCGATCGGATCGTTCCGGAGCGTTACCGCCTTAAAACGTCCGCCTTGCCGCACCATGCCGCCGAAATAGACGGAATTCGCATCGACCCCGATTCGCTCGTCCTGCCGCAAACCGGGGAGCGACCGCTCGTCATCGAAGGCGCTGGCGGGTTGATGGTGCCGCTGAATTCTAGTGCACTCTACATCGACATCTTCGAGCGGTGGCGACTTCCCGTCGTGCTTTGCGCGCGCACGCTACTCGGAACCATCAATCACTCCTTGCTCTCGATAGAGGCCTTGCGAAAGCGCCAGATCGACATTCTTGGGATCGCATTCATCGGAGAAAGAAATTCGGAGACTGAGAGCGCAATTTGTGACATCGCGCGGGTGCGTTGGTTAGGACGGCTGCCCTGGATTTCTCCTTTGACGGCAGAGAGCCTGCAGGCTGTCTTCAAAGGCTCGTTTATTCGCGGCGATTTCACGCCATGAAGCCAAACAAGAGGTCGCCAATTTGGCATCCATTCACGCAGCATGCTCTTCACAACGAGATGACCAAGGTTGTGCGTGGCGATGGTGCTTAACTCTACACTGCGGATGCATAATCGAATCATAGATGCAATCTCACCCTGGTGGGTCGTCACTCACGGCCATTGCCATCCGTAGATCGTGAGCGCGATTCAGGAACAGGCCGGCAAGCTAAACCAAGTCATTTTCGCCGGCTACACGCATGATCCGGCTGAGGAGGTCGCTCGGCTCCTTTTGAAACTCACACCCCAAGGCTTGGACCACGTGTTCTACTCGGACAGCGGGTCAGCCAGCGTGGAAGTCGCCTTGAAGATGGCACTCGGTTATTGGCACAATATAGGCGAAGAGCGAACACGCATCATTGTAGCAGCACTCCTATCACGCGGACACGTTCGGCGCGATGTCAGTTGGTGCCCGCGGTGTCTTCAACGCGGCGTACGGACCTCTCCTGTTCGACGTGACCTCAATCCCGTTCCCTGCGAGCGGCGTGAGCGGGCGACGCTCGATGCGCTTGAGTCAGCATGTCGGAACGAAAATCCCGCAGCCTTTATTGTCGAGCCTCTGATGTTAGGGGCAGGCGGAATTCTGATGTACCCAGCTTGGGTGCTAAGAGAGATGAAGCGGATCTGCGAGGCGCCGGACGTTCTGTTCATTGCCGATGAGGTCATGACGGGCTGGGGCCGCACCGGAACAATCTTCGCCTGTGAGCAGGCCAATGTTGTGCCAGATATAGCGTGCTATTCCAAGGGTCTCACGGGAGGGGCGCTGCCGCTCGCGGTGACACTCTGCCGGGCAGAGAGTTTCGATGCCCATTATTCAAAAGACCGTACGCGCACATTCTTTCATTCGAGTTCGTATACGGCAAATCCGGTGGCCTGTGCCGCCGCCAAAGCTAACCTGGATCTGTGGAAAGGCCAGGAATGTCACCGGCGCATCGCTGCGGTCGCAACCATGCAAGAGCAGGCAATTGAAGGATTCCGCGCCGATCCGCGCTTTGCAAACGTTCGCCGTAGCGGCACCATCACAGCACTCGACCTGAAGACGAGAGATACCGGCTATCTCGCAGGCGTCGGCCCGAGGCTTCACGCCTTCTTAACGACCGCAATCTCTTGCTGCGTCCACTCGGTAATACGATTTATGTGATGCCGCCATATTATGTAACAGCAGGTGACCTGGACGAAATTTATGCACGCATCTGTGACGCTGCCGATGCGCTGGCCTGAAGACGCGCGCGGTAGCGCAAGATGAAGGATCCTGAGCTGTCGTCGGCTTCCCGAACGACTTGAGAGAGCCTTGCCATAGACTTTCGAAATGGGCGATTGTGACCTCGCATCTGCAATGTGGGTTCCAAGGAAGGCCGTTTCCAGAGACATGCGGAGGCCGGATCAGATCGAACAGAGCCACATTTCGCAGCTGTCAGTTGAACGCGTCACGATTCCAGTTCTGCAATGATGCAAGGAGGAAAGGCACACCATCGTCATGACCACGGGTTATGATGCGGTGACGGCATGTATCGCCGATCCTGTCGTCGACGTCATTCTTGTCGGCGATAGCGTCGGCAATGTATGCCTTGGGTGTGATGACACTTTACCCGTCAGCATGGGATGATGAATCACCACTTGGAGGCGGTCGCGCGAACAAGGCCTCGCGCCCTGCTTGTAGCTGACATGCCGTTTCTCAGCTTTCATATCAGTCCCGAGGACACGATACGCAACGCTAGAGATTTCCTGCAGCTTGGCACAGACGCAGGCTATGTAGAGGACCGTCAGCTGCTGCAGGAGGGCCTCTCGCGCTGGGCAGCTGATGTCCTTAACGCAGCATTCCCCGCGTCGCAGGAGTCATGTCGTCTTCCGGACGGTTTGCGCGACTCGATCGTAAACTGGACGCCTTCCAAGTCAAGGTAGTGCATGGGCAACTGCGGGCCGAGACGGAGATTCGAACGACTGGGACGTCTCGGATTCAGTACGGCACTCGAAGAAACATTTCGCCGAGTGTGATTGGATTACGTTCGATCGCCAGATCTGGGTCGAAACCCGGCGGCTAGAGGACTGGTACAGCGAAGCTCATCTCACGACTCTCGATTGAACAGACGGACGCAATGGGCTGAGTTCGCCGGTGCCATACAAACCTGAGCAATACACGCTTCGATGGGGTTGCTCTTATGCCGATCACCGGCTCGACGGGCGGCACGCCGTCGCCGTCGAACGCTGTTCCGGGCGTCACAAGTCGATGCCATCGCAATACCCTGCCGTACTCAAACAATTAAATGCAATACAGCTAGTTTATTGCAGGTTTGGCCTGCGGGAGACCTGAGCGTGGCGGCATTCCAACGACGAGCTGAGATAGATATGGAACGCCGCGAACAATCGAGCGCACCATTAGCGCGATCGCAATAATCGAGGCACCGAGCAGACCCGCGATGATCAACCGGGTCGTGAGATCCCAAAGTTCTCCGAATTGTACGAAATCCATGAGACGGAACACGGTACCCTGGACCAGGTAGAGCAGCAGCGTGGTCTGGCCCAACTCCACAGCGATAAAGCGGGCCATCCGATTTGAATGGCCAAGGCTCCAGCATTGCAGCAGGAGTTCGATAACGATTGCTGAGGCAGCTGCAGAGCCAACAAACATCAGAAGCACGTCTTTAGCCGACCGAAGATCGTGAATTACCCCAAGATTATTGTAGACATAGGTGTCCTTGCCCCACGCTAGAAAGCATACGCAAGTGACTATCGAGAGAAATAAGACCAGGAGCGGCTTGTGACGTCGCCATGTACTCGTCCATCGTTCTCTCGATTGAGCAAGCAAGAAGCCGAAGCAGAAGAATGGGTAAGTGAATCTGATCAGGGGTGATATGGAGAATGTCAGAGGCGCGAGTGCGACCAGTATGGCTACGCCAGATATGACCCACGATCGCTGGTCGAGCCTGCTAGAAATCTTGATGAGAAGGTAGGAAACAAACGTGGCCCAGATGAACCAGTAGGTGCCAGCGAAATCGTCTAAAAATCCCAAAAGTCCGCTCGTTATGCTGGTCGCGCGCCACAATGCCGCCAGCTTAACGGTCTCCATGAACGTCCACCAAAACAGCATCGGCAGCAAGAGCTGCTTCGCACGGTCGCTGGCGGCTCGAGTGAACGACTTTTGCAGCAGCGATCGAGAAGAAAGATATCCGCTTATCGCCATAAAGAGTGGCATGTGAAACATATAGATCGATTTGTAGTACGGCGAATACCAAAACCCGTCGTCTCGGTAGATGACATACTGGATCAGGTGCCCAACGATCACCAAAACAATGAGCGCACCTTTCGCGAAGTCTAAGCTCAGATCTCGATCGTTAGCCTCTGTCGTGCGCGAGCTCGGGGCGATCGTTCCAGTCACGCGTAGCAATGTATGAAACATCTAGCTATCTGTTGTTGATGAGCCGGCGGCCCGTTGTTCGGTTCTTCTGCCTCATTTTTGATCCAAACGAAAGGTGATGGCGGGACTTTTTGGAAGGGAGTAAGCTCAGCTTGTTTTAGCCTTCAAGAACGAGCTGTGGGCCGAGCCTCTCTGAATGCCTCAAGGAACTTCGCGGCAGAACAGATATCTAGGTCAAGGTAGTGATGTAGCAGTACGGGCGCGGCATACTATTTGCTGAGGCAGGTTCTGGGAGGAAGACTGTCGCACTCAGTCTCCCACTCAGCCCGACGCATTTCAGACCCGGCAGATGCGTCGGGCTTCTTCCGTCCGCCCAGCATACTTGACATTTGGCCGTCACCTTCGGTTGCCGCCGAGGCGCTCACGCCAATAGGCGCTTCTGATGCTGAACTCGGGCACGCCAACATTGGGGTTGCGGCAGTGTGCTACGCGCGCACACGGAGAGCGGTGCTCTGCAGACTGGGGCAAAAGCCGAGGACCGACCCTTTCTGATTGAGATGCTGGCTCGGTTAGCGTAGCTGACGCCGTGAACAGCGCCGGCGATCTCCCGATGGCTGTTCAACCGGGCCGACGCTGCCGGAATGAATGCCACGCGGCCGTCGTGACGTGGGCAACGGGCTTGATCGTCCTGCGATCGTGGCCGCACGCAGAACCGATCATTGCTTATGCGCCTTCAATCGTCCGACGCCCTTGTTGACCTCGAGCGCCAGCCGTGACCCGTCGCAGGGCCATCCCGCCCGCGTTTGATGTTGCGCGTGACACCGCGAATGGTGCGCATCATGTTCTCGGTGATGTTGTACAGGCAAGCGATGAACGAAGCTCCTTCGGCAACTTCAACCGGACGACAGTCAGGATTTCGTCGAGGCCCGCGAGGATGCTCACAGCTACGCCGAGCCATGCCGATCGACTCGACGCGCGACATTGCGGATCAATTCTTCAGCCATTTCGGCGTCATCGAGCTCCCAGGTTGGCGCAGCACCCGACGGGTGGCCGCATGATGCTCTTTCGGCAGGCGTTCCATGATGTTTGCGCACCTTGTAGATCTGGCAGCGCTGGGTCGTGGCGACCGAACCGAAGGTGCGGCAGATCGCCTTCGACAACGCTCAACAGTCTTGGCACCGCCGGGTCGCGCCCGCGCGAAACCAGATCGTCCAGTAGGGCCTGAAACGTTGCGGCAATCCGGTCGCCCCTTCCACCAGCGCCACGGATGCTTTTTGACTTCGCCGTCGACCCCGATCGCGGTGGCCAGCACAAGATCGTCGCCGAGATGCAGCCCGTCGATTTGGACCACCAGAAGGTCGAGCGCCGACAGATCGGCCGCCATGAAGTCGGCCAGCCGCGCCGTCGGCAGCGCTACGAACCTCCGCGAGGCAGCCGACTTTGACACCCCCCGATCCGGCCGATGCCTGCACGTCACCCTCCGGCAGCCGGACAGCGCGGGCGAACCGGCGCGTCAACACATTGATCAGCATCAAGTCCATCGCCCAGCGAGCGAGCCAGTGCTCCTGCGCCGCCATTGTCCCAGGACGGAATCGTGACCTCGCGGGCGTTCACGCCCTAACCCGTTCGCAGGCCGCCGTCACATCCGCCTCCGTCATCGTGCCGAGCGCCTCGATCCCTGCCGGAAGGCAGAACCGGTCAAAGCTCGCCTGCACTTTCGCAAACGCTTCGTCCACAGCCCGGTCGCCGGCCAACCAGCCGGTGTGATATCTCTCGTCATCACGTCGCTCTCCTTTGGGGAATCAGCACGCCGAGCCTACCGGCTCAACGGCAACCCCGACCTCTTCAGAAATTCAACAGAACCCGGGACATCCCCACCGCGCGTTCCTTGACGGCTTTCGTCGCAAAGCCGGCCGCGGGATGATTGCTGCTGCGCCTATGCTGTAAACGGCTCGGGCTGGATCGCTGCTGCTCAATCTACGGTCCTAACAAAGTCCGCGCTCGTGCGGCTGGCATCTGGCCACCAAGAAGCCATACACAACATTGGACTCCATTCCGCACAACGAGCTGACCTTCGGCCGACCTCAGACTGGAAAACTTAAATAAGCCACCCCGACCAGAGTCGCTCGCGAGGGCGAGGTTCTATGGTCAAAGGTGCTGCTCGCACTCACGTTGTGGACCGAGGAGGGCAGCAGGCGCTCTCCGCGGATAAGCCGACTCGGCCGATCTCGAATAGCCTTGGCCTTCAGACGTCACCTTCATGATCATCGCTTCAAAACTCCTGACCATTTCGGCGGCAAGCAAGGGCTCACGCCAGTGACTTGTGCGGCGATGCTGTCGGTAGCAACAGTTTCTCTCGTGTGCCTACAAGTTTAGCTTGCTCGGGCTGAATTCAATGTTTCGGTCAATGACTCCTCAAATATATCTAGGCCTTGTCCCAACGTTTCTTGATCGATCGTAAGTGCAGGCAAGAACTTGACAACCTGATCGGTCGGTCCGCATCGCTCGATAATCAATCCCTTTTTAAAAGCTCTATGTGACGTTGCCTCTGCGATTTCGGTCGTTTTGCAATCGAATCCACATACCAAGCCCCGTCCACGAACAGCAAACTTGTTTCCGTGCTGGTGCGCGATAGCATCGAGTCTACGCCGCATAAATGCGCCCAAGCGTCGGACCTGTTGCGAGAGCGTCTGGTTGCGCCAATACAGATTCAAAGCCGCTTTGCCAGAAACGAGTGCAAGGTTGTTTCCTCGAAACGTCCCCGTGTGCTCGCCTGGTTCCCATGCGTCAATCGCTTCTTTGATCAGGAGCATCGATAGTGGCAAACCGTACCCACTCAGCGATTTCGACATTACAACAATGTCTGGCGACAACGCGGCGAACTCGAAACTGAAGAACTCGCCTGTACGGCCACAGCCCATTTGGATATCGTCAACTACGAAAATAGCTCCGACCTCTTTTGCCAAAGCCTCAATTGACTGCAACCATTCCTTACCGGCGACGTTAATGCCTCCCTCTCCTTGCACGGTTTCGACGAGAATGGCGGCTGGAAGATCAGTGCCACTGCTCTCATCCATTAATACCTTTCGCACGTAATCCGCCGGACTGTGAGCGGAGCCAAGATACCCATCATAGGGCATGAACGTTGTGCCGGATAAGGGAATGCTGCTGGCTTTGCGGTAAAAGCGGTTACCGCTCGCGGCTATGGCTCCCAAGCTTTGACCGTGATATCCATTCGTGAAAGAAATGACGTTGTGACGTCCTGTGATCTTACGCGAGAGCTTTAGAGCTGCTTCAACAGCGTTAGCTCCCGTAGGCCCTGTAAATTGAAAGCGGTAGGAAAGATTCCGTTCACGAAGAATGACAGAGCTAAAGGTCTCCATAAATTCGACCTTAGCTGGAGTGGCCATGTCCAAGCCGTGGACGACGCCGTCCGAGTCCAGATACTCGCTGATTGCCGCTTTGATCTCCTGATTGTTGTGGCCATAATTTAGCGCTCCAGCGCCGGACAGAAAGTCAATGACCTTTCGGCCATCCTCTGCGAACATAATCGAGCCGCGCGCCCTGCTGAACACAGCAGGAAAGGAACGTGAGTACGAGCGCACGTTAGACTCTAGCATTTCGACTGTCTTCATTCTGTGCGGCTCGTGTCCTCCAACCATGTCGTCGTCTCCTCGACAAGAAAATCTGCCCGACGAACAAGCGCGCGGCCAACATTGTACAGGATTGGCGGATCATGAGCGCACGGTTCCGGCGCCTCTCGTCGTCCTTTGGGCTCTGCGTAGGGCGTCTGAAAATCAGCTCCAACGGCTTACCCGAGAACCAGGCGGAACAAAGCTACTATGTCTAGTAGTTTTGTCCCCATCCAGCGAGGGCCCCGGCTAAGTCGTCTTTCGCGGGCAGGTTTGCTTAGTCGCGCGCGATCGAAGAATTTGCGCATACAGCGCGGTTAGCTTGGAAGCGGGGAAGTATGTGGGCCGAGAAAGTTCATCGCGACCAGAGGGCCGATGCGCTCCCGGCGACCGCGGAGCCCGCCAGCCGGAGGCGTGTGTTGGATGCTCACGCTCAGGGTCCCGGCGAGTAGAAGGGACAGGGCCGCCGCGGATCTGGCCCGGTGCGCGGGCTTATCGCTCGTCCAGAGCCGCCGCTTTGGGCCTTGCGTTTGGCCGGGATCGGCGCGGAGAGTGGTGGCGTGGATGCGTTCGGCAGCAAAGGCGTGGCTTGAAATTGCTTCGACCAGTGGCATTTGTGTTGCCCTGCAACCCGATTGCGTAGGTTCGGGTGCTTCGGCCCGCCGAAGGGTTGCTGGGAGCGAACGCAAATTGGCGAGTTTGGCGTACACCGCTCGATCCTTCGAAAGCTCAACATCGAAAATGCGGCCTTTGGGTTTCCTGTGAATTCCGAAGCGATCGCCTCGACAGACTGCGGGATTTTGGACGCGATCGTCCCGTCCTGCTCCCGCAAACTCGGTGCCAGATTTGTCTGGAGCGGTGGCACAAGTTTCAGGTGAATTCTTTGTTCTAACGACGTCCTGCCGGCAAGCCGCTGCCGTGGCACTTCGCGCTAAGCTCAGCAAGGATCTTAGGAGTGAAGGTAGGGCGCTCGTTAAACCGATGAGGGCCTCGCGTCCTCTGATTGCGCGATCATACCAAAGGCGCCTTGTCAGGAGCCCGACGTTGCAAGTGCTTCAACCAGATGCCGAAAGTGCAACAACAACGACAGGAATGCGGCAAGAAAGGCGATGGTCCACTGGCACGCGGTAAGCACGGGCAGTCGCGCATTGATCGACATCGTAAGCGCCGCGCGAGTGCGCTTGGTCCAGACTGCTTCCCCATCTTTCACGCGTTCGTTCCACCCTGCTCGCGAAGCGCTGCATCGAGGCAGGCGCTCAACTCCAGGTCAGCAAACGGCTTGGCAAAAAAACCGGCTACGCCCGCGCTCAACGCGCGAGCTCGCGTGCGATCATCTGCGAAGGCAGTCATCAAGATGAACGGTGCAGCGTGGCCCTGGGCTCGCATCTTTTCCAAAAGTTCAAAGCCGCTCATCATGGGCATCTGCACGTCTGCAATGACACAGGACGTGTGGTTCAATTGAGACGACCGCAAGAATTCCTCAGCCGATGCAAACGTATGAACGATGTGGCCCTGCGATTTCAAAAGATTGTTCAGTGCGGCACGAATCGCAGGATCGTCGTCAATAACGGAAACAGTTGAATACCTAGACAAGACGACCTGTTCTTGGTTGGGCGAAGGCGCTGGCCGACGCATGACGGCCAGCAGAAGGGTGCGCGTGTACGACGAAATTGTAAAATCATACTTAGGTTTGTACCGTGAAACGCTCAGTCCCAATTCCCAGCCTCTCAGCCATCCTGATCAAATCGGCTAGCGATCGAGCTCCCATCTTCTTCATCACGTGGCCGCGATAGATTTTGACTGTAATCTCGGCGAGCCCGAGTTCCGCGGCTACCTGTTTGTTCAATAGCCCGGCGGCGACCAGTTTCAACACATCCTGCTCTCGTGGACTTAGGGCCTCAAACAAGGACTGGAGCCTGCTGACCACCTTGTCTACACCTCGTCTCTTCCGATCCTGTTCGATAGCTGCGACTACGCCATCGAGTAGTTCCTGATCGCGAAACGGCTTGCTGAGAAAATCGATTGCTCCACTCTTCATGGCTTTGACGGTCATCGGAATATCGCCATGAGCGGTGATGAAAATGATGGGAATGTGAATCTTCTGTTTGGCTAACTCATTCTGGAGCTCAAGGCCGCTCAATCCAGGCAGCCTGATGTCAAGCACAAGGCAGCTAGGAACATCAGGGAGCTCGCTCTGGAGCATTTCCCGGGCGGATCCGTAAGCAACGACATCTAGACCGATCGAACGAAATAGGTTGACCAGCGATTCGCGCATTGAGAGGTCATCGTCGACGACGAAGACGCTCGGCCTCACCTCAGGCCCGACGACATTTGGGGCTTCCTTCCGGGGTTCAGAGCGCTTGGTCACGATAAGAGCCTCACTTATACGATTTACAGTAGACTTATTGCCTCACGACCACCTTCGATTGATCGCATAGGCTTTTGAGGACGTTCGCGCAGTGCAAATCTTTGAAATTTTCAAGGTATGTGACCGGTCAGCCATTCGCGCCAGCGTGACGCAGACAGGAAAGTGTAGCAAAAACCGCCCGACTGGTCGAGAACTGCCTTTGGAGTCTGTCCGCCGTCGCGTTGGATTGGCTCCCAAGGCGCCGATCAAACGATCAGCAGCCGATCGAGAAGCACCGAATCCAGAACTTGAGGCGCTCGCTTTAGCGGCGGCGCGTGTCGCCTGGCCTTCGCGAGTGAGACTGCAGCGGACGGCTGATTATGCGGCTGAACGATCAGAATGCCCGTCGCCTTGGTAGTTGCACGCGGGGGCGCGAGCTGAGCGAATCGGCCCGATTGTGCCTGTGCATGCGCCGATCCCGCCGGCGTTGAGATCGGCAAGCGGAGTAGACTATCGCACCCATGCTAAGGAAAATAGACATCAGAGCGAGTAGCAGCGGCATCAGCAACATGAACTCTTCTTTTCCGTCGTCGGAGCGCCTGTGAGTTGCTCTGTGTGAGGAAAGCACCTTGCACCGATTTCGTACAACCTGACGCAAGGTGCGATTCAAGTCCTTTCCGTCATGTTTGTAGGAAAGTTGCTCGAATTCGAGCTGCTGCAGGGGCGCTCACGTGCGTTCGTGGCGTTGTTCTTTCACGAGCCTCGCACCCCAACATGAGGCGGCGTAATCTGAAGGAGAGGCGGGACACACTCCATTCGGTGTCCAGCTGCGGACCGGTTCGCCAAAAGGCAGTTGCATTTGCTCTCCTGCACCAGCCAAACAACCGCTGATCCAGCGAAAGAATGATTCTTCCACCAGAATTTGCGGACATCAGAGGTCCGTGCCCGGCACCTTGAAGGTTCGCTCTTGACCTACATAGGAAGGACAAAACGCGCCCCGAGGGGTCAACCTGAAGGTGTTGTTAGACCTGCCAGTAGCTCATCGATCCGCTAAGGGCCCAGGGCCAGGCAGAAGCATTAAAGGCGAGCCGACGCACTCCGTCGAGAAGAAAGTGCGTCGGGTTCGCCCCACATCGCCAGTACATCCGTGGTGATGCTGCCTCCAATGAAGCAACCAGCGTGGCAAAGCTGGGCTCGCTCAGCAAGGCAGAGTAGGTCGTGACTCCCCGCTACTTCGTGCCGGCCAGGAAGGGGGGCTTGGTCATTCGTAGCGTCAGTTTGTACGATGCCGGCGCAGATCTATCGAATTGGCAAAGAAGGCGTTCCGCTGTACTTTATTCTAATTCCAATTCTCTTCACCGGTTTTGGGGTAGCCTACGCCTTGCTTGAACAGCGGTTCAAGCAGCGAGAACTCTCTCGGTCATCGGCTTCGCAACGGCCGGCAATTGCCCTGCGGCGAACGGCAGCGAGCGGCATTCCGATCAGCGAGGGCCTATACGGGCGTTCGGTGAGCATCAGGGGTGCCTTTGTCGCGGGTCAGTTGCTCCATCATTGGAGGAATGAAGAGAATAGTTATGGGCGCGGTTTCGCTCACACTTGGCTTTCAGATCTGCCCTTGATGCTGTGGTTCAGAGTCGATGACTGCATGGCGCATTCCAACAATGGAGCCAGGAGTGAACGTCGATCTCGAAAACAGCACCGCTCGTGTCGCCGGGATTTCTAGCCTGAGCGCCCTTGCGGCGTTTATGTTCAGCGACTCGAGCGAGCATCTTGCTTCTCCTCGGGTCTTAGAACCGAAGCAGCGATCTGGGCCCTGCTGCACGTCGGGCAGTGCGCCATGGTCGGGTAACGGGCCACGAGCCCACTCCATCGAATACAATCCTTCGCCGACACACTGCGCTAGCGAGAGCGCCGCCGCCGATTCTGTGCAGGCTCGGCCGGCGCGCAGGATTGGGCTGGATCGACACGCTTGGGCCACGTATTGGGTCTGTAAGTCGCATCTCGGCGTGCCGCCGTCCACTCTTTGGCGGCCTTAATCGGTACTCCGGCCCCTTTGCGAAGTCTCTTCACAAGCTCGCCCGATATGTGTCAGCTTCCGGCTCAGTCCTTATTGATCGGGCGGGCAAATGCCGCGGGACCTCAGCCGAACTCTGTTCGGCTCAAGTATCGACAGTGACATCCAGCTCCTGTGGGAGGACGGTGATCGCGCGTTCTGCCGTGGGTGGCACCGGCAAATCCACGGCAGCAGGGCTGTCGTGCTTGTCGTGCGGCCCATCGCGGAACACCCAGCGACGCTCGACCGCCTCGCCCATGAGTACGGGCTGAGGGAGGAGCTAGACGAGGGATGGGCGGTGCGGCCGTTGGAACTCATCCGGGAAGCCGGTCGGACTATGCTGGTCCTGGAGGATCCATGCGGCGAGCCACTGCTAAATTTACTCGGGATCCGTATGGAGCCCAAGCGCTTCCTACGCCTCGCTGTGGGTATCGCGAGGGCCGTGGGCAAGCTTCACCGGCACGGCTTGGTCCACAAGGAGCTGAAACCCGCTCACATTCTGGTCAATTGTCCTGACGAACAGGTGCGACTCACTGGGTTTGGTCTGGCTTCCCGTCTGTCCCGCGAGCGCGTGCCGCCTGAGCCTGCCGAGTTCATCGCCGGCTCGCTGCCCTACATGGCGCCCGAACAGACCGGACGAATGAATCGCTCGGTCGATTGTCGCAGTGATCTCTATTCACTTGGCGTGACATTCTACCAGATGCTGACGGGCGCGCTGCCGTTCACGGGCTCAGATCCCTCGGAGTGGATCCATTGTCATATTGCAAGAAAAGCAACACCGCCCGTCGAGAAGTCGCAAACCCTCCCGGAGCCGATATCTCAGATTGTGATGAAACTCCTCGCGAAAACCGCCGAGGAACGCTACCAGACTGCCGCTGGCCTTGAGCACGATCTGCAACACTGTCTCGCAGCATGGGCCAACCACGCTCGCATCGACCCGTTTGAGCTCGGCACAGACGACACACCTGATCGGCTGCTCATCCCCGAGAAGCTCTATGGCAGAGCCCTTCAGATCGAGGTTTTGCTTGCCTCTTTCGATCGCGCGGTGAAGAGCGGCGCGCCGAAGTTGGTGCTCGTCGCCGGTTATTCCGGTGTCGGTAAGTCTTCGCTCGTCCAGGAGCTACACAAAGCACTGGTGCCCTCGCGCGGGCAGTTGGTATCAGGCAAATTCGACCAACTGAAGCGCGACGTTCCTTATGTGACGCTAGTGCAGACGTTTCAGAGTCTTGTCCGTCCTCTTCTCAGCAAAAGTGAGGGCGAACTCGCCACCTGGCGGCAAGCGCTCCTGGAGGCGCTCGGCACGAATGGACGACTGATGGTCGAATTGATCCCCGATCTGAGCCTGATCATTGGCGAGCAGCCCGCAGTTGCTGAGCTTCCAGCCCGGCAAGCGCAAATGCGTTTCCAACTGGTGCTTCGCCGCTTCATTGGCGTGTTCGCGCGGCGAACCCATCCTTTGGTGCTCTTCCTCGACGATTTGCAGTGGCATGATGCCGCAACGCTCGACTTGATCGAGGATCTCCTGACGCAGTCGGATCTGCACCTGCTGCTGATTGGAGCTTACCGCAGCAACGAACTTGATGCAGGCCATCCACTCAAACGCAAGCTCGACTCCTTCAGGAGAGCCGACGTAAATTTCGAGGAGATCACGCTCTCGCCGCTCGCTGCAGACGATGTCGCGCAGTTAGTCGCGGATACCCTTCGCTGCGGACTAAAACGCGCTGCCCCGCTTGCAAAGTTGGTGCATCAGAAGACGATGGGTAATCCGTTCTTCGCCATTCAATTCCTTTCTGAACTGGCCGAAGAGCAGCTATTGACGTTCGATCACGAGTCGGCGCGCTGGCGGTGGGATCTCGAGCGTATTCACGCAAAAGCGTACACCAAGAATGTCGTGGATCTGATGCTCGGCAAGCTCATCCGCCTGCCTGAGGCAACGCAGGACGCGCTGCAACAGCTGGCCTGTTTCGGCAACATCGCCGGGACGGCGGAGCTTGCGATCGTGCTCGAAATTTCGCAGGAGAAGGTGCATGCGACCCTGTGGCCGGCGATCCGGCAGGAACTCATCGCGCGCCACGGAACAGCCTACCGCTTCCTCCATGATCGCGTTCAAGAGGCGGCCTACTTCCTGGTGCCGGAATCCTCGCGCGCTCCTGCCCATCTGCGGATCGGTCGGTTGCTGGCGGCACACGTTCCTGCGCACAAACGCGAAGAGGCTGTCTTCGACATCGTCAGCCAACTCAATCGAGGCGTCGCGCTAATTGCCTCCGGTCATGAGCGTGAGCAGCTCGCAGAGCTGAATTTCGTCGCAGGGCAGCGTGCCAGGGCGTCGGCTGCCTACGCCTCGGCACTCACATATTTCACCGTCGGTGCTGCGCTGCTCGCGGAGCACTCTTGGGGAAGGCGCCACGAACTCGCGTTTGCACTGGAGACAAGCCGGGCTGAATGCGAATTCTTGGTAGGCCAGCTGGACATTGCAGAAAGCCTCCTGTCGGTACTGTCGAAGCGCGCCTTGAACGCGCCCCAGCGAGCAACGGTCGCATGCTTGCGGGTCGATCTTTACTTGGCGCTCGGCCAGCACGGGCGGGCAGTGCTCACAGGGCTCGAATATCTTCACGACGTCGGGATCGAGTGGTCGCAGCATCCGACGGACCAGGAAACATTAACCGAATATCAGCGGATGTGGTCACAGCTGCCCGAGGCAATCGAGGATCTTTCTAGGTTGCCTGCGATGACAGATCAGACCATGCTTGCCACGCTTGCCGTCTTGACGCGCATTCTTCCGCCCGCAGGTTTCACGGACGCCAATTTATCCGCTTTGGTTATCTGCAGAGCTGTCACCATCAGCCTCGAATACGGCAACACCGATGCTTCTTGCGCCCATTACGCATGGCTGGGCCGAATCTTGGCCGGGCGCTTCGGCGACTACCAAGCAGCTGACAAATTTGGTCGTCTTGCTTGCGACCTGGTTGATCGCGGTGAGTTCTCCCGCTTTCGGGCTCCCGTCTATTTGGCCTTCGGGTGCAACGTGATCCCGTGGACGAAGCCCCTAAGAGGTGGCCGAGTTTTGATTCGGCGAGCGCTCGCAGCTGCGATCAGCAGCGGCGATGTCATCTACGAGGCGTACAGCTTGCTTCATCTAACCTCAAATATGATGATGGCCGGAGATCCCCTGAAAG
Organism: Bradyrhizobium sp. CW1; assembly: GCF_023100665.1. NCBI lineage: Bacteria > Pseudomonadati > Pseudomonadota > Alphaproteobacteria > Hyphomicrobiales > Nitrobacteraceae > Bradyrhizobium > Bradyrhizobium sp. CW1. The sequence continues at coordinate 6,526,642 of NZ_CP064684.1, read as the reverse complement.
AGGTGCAGAACGAGATAGAGAAAAGCTTTGCTACGATACGGGATAGAAAGGTTCAGTTTGCTGCTGATACCGTAGCCGCTCAGCTCGCAATCATTAGAAGCATGCGCGGCCTCACGCGCTCATTCGGTTGCTTGGATGACCAACAGTTTGACGAGCTAGAGGTCGAGCGATCGTTGGCTCGGAGTCTGGAGCTGTCACCTAGTGAAACCGTCTACTGGATCCGCAAACTTCAGGCGCGATTTCTAGCCGGCGATTATGCTGCGGCTGTTGATGCTCGCTCCAAGGCGGAGCCCAAATTATGGACTATGCCGACAGAGCCCTTGATCGCGGAGTTTCACTTCTTTGGTGCGCTGTCTCACTCATGTTACTGCGACAAGCTAGGCGAAAGCGAACAACAGCAACATTGGCTTATCATTGATGCCCATTACAGACAGCTGCAGATATGGGCGACGAATTGCCCCGAAAATTTTGAGAATCGGACTGCCCTGGTCGGCGCTGAAATTGCAAGGCTCGAATACCGGGATGCACACGCAATGCGACTGTATGAACACGCAATCCAGACCGCAGCACGTAACGGTTTCGCCCACCACGAGGCAATCGCTTGCGAGCTTGCAGCGCGCTTTTATGCTGCGCGTGGTTTTGACAGAATATCCCGGGTTTACCTGCAGGACGCCCGGCGCGGCTACCTTCGTTGGGGGGCAGATGGCAAAGTGCGTCAGCTCGACGAGCAGAATCCCCACCTCAGCCATGAGGAGACCGCTCCTGCCGTGAATGGCCTGAGGATCGGAGCTCCGGTTGAGCATCTTGATCTCGCGACGGTAACAAAAGTGTCGCAGGCGATTTCCGGCGAGATTGTTCTTCAAAAGCTAATCGACACGCTTATGCGGACTGCCATTGAGCAGGCCGGCGCCGAACGAGGTTTGTTGATTCTGCTACATGGAGGCGAGCCACGGATCGAGGCGGAAGCCACAACGGTAGCGGATGCGCTGCTTGTAAAGGTGAATGAACAGCCCGTAACGCCGATGGCTCTTCCCGAGTCCGTGCTGCATTTCGTCCTGCGTGTCCGCGAAAACGTCATTCTCGAAGATGCTGTCGCCGAGCCTTCATTTGCGGAAGATCCGTATATCCGCGAGCGCAAAGCGCGTTCTATTCTTTGCCTGCCACTGATCACGCAGGGCAAGCTGATCGGCGTACTTTATCTGGAGAATAATCTCGCCGCGCGCATATTCTCGGCTGCCCGCAACTCGGTGCTGAAAATGCTTGCGTCCCAAGCTGCAACAGCGCTGGAAAACAGCCGCTTGTACAGCGAAGTTCAGCAACGGGAGTCGAAAATCCGGCGCTTACTTGACGCTAACATCATTGGAATATTCATCATTCGCGAAGGAGGCGAGATCATCGAAGCAAATCAAAGCTTTCTCACGATGGTTGGATACGACCGAGAGGATCTCGTCGCGGGGCGAGTGAACGGTCTCGACCTGACACCGCCAGAATGGCACGAGCGTACACTGAATGCGCGAACAGAAGCAAAAAGGACCGGAGCGGTTCAGCAGTTCGAGAAAGAGTATGTCCGCAAGGATGGCAGCCGCGTGCCGGTGCTAGTTGGCGTCGCCGTATTCGATGCGCGAGACGACCAAGGTGTTGGCTTCGTCCTCGACCTGACAGAGCGAAAGAGAGCGGAAGCGGAAGCCCGTGAAAGCGAACGACGGTATCGCGAGACTCTGATGGGGCTGGCACACGCCAATCGGATCACGACAATGGGACAGCTGGCCGCCTCAATCGCCCATGAGGTCAACCAGCCGATTGCCGCGATCCGGAGTAATGCGGGGGCGGGGCTAAATTGGCTCGGTGCTCAACCCCCAAATCTGGAAGAAGTTCGGCAGACCTTCGGGTTGATTGTCCGTGACAGTATGCGAGCAGGGAACGTGATCCGCCGGATCCGCGCTCTTATGAATAAGGCTCCTATGCAAACGGAGCTTCTCGCAATTGACGAATTGATTTTAGAGGTGCTGGGCCTAGTTCGCGCGGAACTTGCGAAAAATGATGTATGGGTGCAAACGCGACGGACTGAGGCGTTGCCGCTCGTCCGGGCAGATCGCGTCCAGGTGCGGCAGGTGATTCTCAATTTGATCACGAACGCCATCGAGGCCATGAGCGAGATCAACGAAAGTGATCGCGAGTTACTGATCAGTGCGCGGACAGATGACTCGAATAACGTAGTGGTCACTTTTCGGGATACGGGTCCAGGACTCGATCCGAACTGCGCTGACCGCGTGTTCGATGCGTTTTACACCACCAAGTCCGAAGGCATGGGCATGGGGCTGGCCATTTGCCATTCTATTATTGAGGCGCACGGAGGCCGGATGTGGGCGGGCGCCAATGATCCTCGCGGGGCTGTCTTTCAGTTCAGCATGCCGGTTGCGCCGGAGGGCGTGGATCGGTCGGAACAGGTCTCTTCAACGTCTTAGGCTCGAATTCGACATCGAGCAGGGCGCTCCGGGAGCCCCGATCATCGTGACAGAAGCAACGGCGAGACCTCGAGGATTTGAGACATTCGCGTTTCTTACTGCCCATCGGGGAGTGTTGGAGCGTGCGCAGATTGTCGCGAATTGTCAGAAGATCTGCAATCTGACCCTAACGTCGGATTCAAGACGCTTTGAGGGCTTCCTGCAAGTCTCAGAGGCTTGCAGGGCGTCAAGCGGAATCAGACGAAAGCTGCACCTGTTGGAGAGAATGACGGCAATCGCCCTCCAAAGCATCTTTTGTTTGAGTCGGGAGGGCGACATGATTTAACTTAATGCATGCAACCGTCGCCTGTGGCAGTGCAGATCTTCAGTGTGGGTGATCAGTTCGGCCCATCGCAACATTCCGTACTAAACTGGTTTCGAAACCGCTTGCTTTGATAACCGTGGAGCCGGGGCAGCCCACTTGAATCCGATCTCAATGCAGAGCATTCTGTCATGCGCCCCGAAGCGCACCTCGGATTGCAACCGGTGTACCGCTCTTCTTCTCCGGAGTTGGCCTCGGGGCCGCGCGCCGCTGTTGGCGGTTGCAATAGCTGACGCGCAAGCGATGGCGTCCTGTATGGTTTTCTCTGCTCTGTGAAAAGCACCTGCCGCGAGCAGGAACCCTCCGCTGCCGGCGCATCGCTGTGCAGAAGGAGAGCAGTCGAGATATGGAGAAATGCAGGTGGTACCGCGTCGTTCACAATACGTCGTTCGGGTTCGTCATCGCAATGAGGTGAGCCACACGACGGTCTTCGTCACGGTCGCTCTTTGATAACCCCTCGATGACGCCGGCGCGATCCGCCGCGTTGCGGTTCTGGCTCATCTTCCGCGTGCCATCGAACCGTGTAATTTGCAATCGCAGGCCGACAATCCCCTTCAGCTCCGTTTTGACGAAATCGGCAGGGGCGTCAGACACCGCCCAGCGGTCTTTGCCCGAGCGCTCATGCACATCGGTCAGCCGCGTGACCACCCTTCGCAGCCGATCGGCATCATCGAAGAATTCGATCGGCCCGTAGGCATGCACAGCGACATAGTTCCACGTCGGTACGGCCTCGCCTCTCTCGTGCTTGGTCACGTACCAGGAAGGGCTGACATAGGCCTCCGGCCCAGCGAAAATGGCCATCGCCTCGCCAGCCGGTGTCAGCTTCCACTGCGGATTCGCACGCGCCACGTGGGCGTAAATCGTGCCCATGGAGCCTTCGCGCTCGTCGAGTACTACGGGCAGCATCGTTCCAACAAGCCCTTCGTGAGTAGCGGTGATCAGTGTCGCCGTGCGTGCCTCGCGCATCGTCCGATGAACGTCGGTGATATCGACAACTTGGAAGGAGGGCGGCGTGTACATCGACGAAGCTCCCCGGCAGCCCGACGGAAAGCCGGGCGACTCATGATTCGGACTAGGGTACGCCTCGTGTCGGATCACAGAAACGATCGGTTTTGGTGGGTATTTTCATTCCTCCGCGCTCTAGGCCCCTGGGCCAGTAAGCCTATGATGAGTCAAAGGTGCAGGTGCAGATCGGAGGGTGCGTTTGCACGCTGGCCAGCCGTTGCCTTCCACGGGCCGCCTGCAGACGAATTCGGCTCTTCGTGCCGATGACTGCAGCACATGAGCAGCTTCACCTTAGAGCTATGAGTGGGACGCCAGAGTTGCGGCTGAGCCCTTGCCGCATCAGCTCGCCGCGCCGCGAGTCGCAGGTTGGCGGTGACTGGTTGTGCTAGATCCGCGCCGGCACTGGACGGACATATCAAAAGCAAGGAAATCTTGGCCATTCCGGCGGCGTGATGATCGCCGGTCAAGAAGTCGATAAGAGGCGTCCGTCTGTGCGATGTGTCTGGCACGCGACATACAGGCCCAATCTGGCCCACCTATATCGCAGACAGGGGCCTAACATCCGACGTGCAATCCAGGATGACGAGGATCCCAGCCGCGCCGCCTATCTGTTTCCCGCGGGATGCGAATGCACCACGCGTTCTGGTGCTGGTCGAAAATGGCGAAGAGCTCAAGCGCCTCCCGCCGGTCCAGCACGTCAAGAGCGACGGCCCATCCTCCTAGCCTAGCATTACAGTTGCTTTTTTGATTTGAAGTGGGCGCGTTGAGCGGCAGCCTGGTGAGCTCTGCGCCAGAAGGACCATGCGATGATGTGTGCGGGTTGAATCCGCTTCCGCGCAAGTCTGATAGCAATGCGGCGGATTTCCTGGATTGACCAACGGATCAGTGGTGGGGTGGTTATGTTTTGGCTTTTGCCGGGGGGCGCCGTTTCGTTTTTTTGGGCGGTGGCGGATTAGCGCGATGTCGGATCGCGGCCATCATGGCGAAGGCGAGCATCACCAAGGACACATGACGGTGCCAGCCATGCCAGGATCTGCTCTCGTTGTGATCGAGCCCGAACTCGTTTTTCGCCGTTTCAAAGCTGTCCTCGATCGCCCATCGATGGCCTTCGACCGCGACCAGCGTTTCAATGGCTGTTCCCGCTGGGCACCAGGTGGTGAAGAAGGCGAGGTCATCATCGGCAATGCGACGACGGATCAGTAGACCGCGTGTCCACAAACCGTCATTTGCACTGTTGGACTGCTCGGCCTCGAGATCCGCCAATTCGAGATAACACCAATCGTGCAGCCGCGGTCCTTTGGTTCCGGCTCCCGCCGACAGGCGCTTCCAGTCGGATGAGCGCCGCGTCCGGGCGAGGTCTGCAGCCGTACCGGCGACCGGCGGTCGCTTGCCCCAGGATCGAAACACATGAGCGCTGCTGACCCCAAGCACGTAGCCTTTGCCTGCCCGACGTAGTTGCTGTTCGATGTTGCCAACACCGTAGACGGTATCACCGGCAACCCACTTGAATGGTACAGACCCGGCTATCGCGCGTGCGATCATTCTCGTCGCAAGCTTTGGTTTGGTCGCAAAGCCGACATCGGCAGGCACATATGTGGCTTCCAGACGATCTGGATCGTCGGTCCATTCCTTCGGAAGATACAACGCGCGATCGATGAACGCATGGCCATGACGCGAAACGTAGGCAGCGAAGACGCCGATCTGGCAGTTCGTGATCTTTCCTGCCGAACCAGTGTATTGCCGCGCCACTCCGCATGACGCTTTGCCCTGTTTGAGAAAACCGGTCTCGTCGATCACGAGCACCGCATCGTCATCCGCCAAATGCTCGATGACATAGTCGTGCACGATATCGCGCAGGGCATCAGCGTCCCAGTCTCCACGACCCAGAATCGCCTGCTGCCGCCATGGGCCGGGATCGCCAGCCGCCTCCGCGCGCATCCAACCGGTCTTGCGCTACTCATCTCCGAGCAGACCTTCCAGGAACAGACCTGCATTCGTCGCAACACGCTCTTGCGTGAACAACGGACGTATCCGTTGCTTGATCTCTCGAAGCGACGCCGCCCACAACGCAAGCGTCGCCTCAACCGACGCGGCCCGCGCCCACGACATTCGAATCATGGTTGCCCATGGATTCAGAAGCCCGCAACAAAAGCAACTGTAATGCTAGGGTCTGTACCTAATTTGCGCCACGTGATTCTCTTCCGCATATTTTGATTCGGGGACGAGCGATGCGTGGCGGCCTGTTTTGGTTGAATGATAAGCAGTGGGCGCGGATAGAACCTCACCTGCCGACGGGACTGACCGGACCGGATCGGGACGACGATCGGCGCATTATCAGCGGCTTCATTCAAATGCTGCAATCGGGTGCGCGGTGGATCTACAATCGCTTCAATCGTTGGGCAAAGCGCGGACGATGGTGCGCGATCTTTGAAGCGCTGGCCAAGCCCGGCAAAGATGCCGTCGCGCTTTCGCTCGACTCGACCTCGATTAAAGCTCACCGGTGTGCCTCCGGCGGAAAAGGGGGGAGCACAATCAAGCAATCGGCCGCTCGCGAGGCGGCCGCACGACAAAACTCCATGCGCTGAGCGATGCCAGGCGGAGCGACGATTACCCGCCCAAGGCGAAAGCGATCGTCCCTGAGCGTCGACGGGCTGAGGCGGGATCGGGGCAGCAGCACGCCATGGATCGCGACGGCGGCGCCGATCTCGATGTGTGCACCCGGGGCCGCACCGACAGTCTTGATGAGCGGCGCGGCGCCGCCGGCGCACGATCCCTTCCGAAAGGGTCCGCGCTCGAGGCCGAAGACGGAAACCGGCCCAGGCGGCGGGCAGACGAACACGAGATCGCCGACGACGACTTGCCGACCGATTGGCACGCCTACCCGGTCTATTTGACGAACGAGAAGAAGCTGGCGCCACGCTCGGTGCAAGTGACCGTCGCGGCGCTTCGATTTCTCTACCGCGCCACGCTCGGCCTCGATTGGGATTTCGACCAGATCATTCAGTGCGCCAAAGGCGCCAAAGACACTGGCCTTCATTCTCAGCCCTGAGGAGGTGCTGCATCGCCAAGCCGACCGACCGTCAGCCCAAAACCGCCGCCGCATGACCGGCCCGTCCGTCACCAAAATTTGGCGATAGCTCATTTCCGGAGCCGGCTCTGCGATCGGGGTTGAAGTCTACGTAGCGTCAGGTTGTACAGTCCGAATCATACATGCGGTGAAGCTTCATGATCGGAAGGAGAGGCTTCAATGTCCTAAGAGCGCAGGTGCGTTGGAGTATTGATTGTGCAGGCACGGCCGGCTGGTTGTAGCTAATGTGAGGACATTGAACTGAAGACGAAGAGAGTTTGCAAGGGAACTTCTCAAACCCCGGACGCCTTCCAACAGCAATGGGGCGGCCCAGTTTCGATCGCGGTGTGGCCGCATGCCCTTCTTGCCTGGAAGGGGGGAGGCGGCACCATGGCTTTTTGGACCGTGCGAGTATTTGGTTTCGTTGGTTTAAGGTTTGGCGATAGCTCAGCTGTTGCCCAGGAATCCGGGGCGCTCTTCTGCGGCAATGCACGAGCTCGGAGCGCGCGCGATAACGGTCCCTTGTTGTTCAATTGGCGATCTTGACGTCTAGCTTTTCGCGCCGGTGTCGCTGCCAGGCGGCTTGAAGAGTCGTCTCATCTAGTAGGAGAGTGGTGTGGAACCGATCTATAACGATCCGGACTATTGGATGCGCTGGCACGCCGAGCTGCAGGAGCTGCAGAGTGCGCGGCAAGAGGCGGATCAAGCTGGCTTCGAGCAGCAATTGGGCGAGCTGCAACTCCGCTCTCCTGAGGAGAGTTCGGGGGGTAGTTCCCCCGACACTCCAGCCGCACGGTCGCATGAAAACATCCAGCGTACGGACGTTGGTGGTTCGATGCGAATGCCGCCAAGGTCCAATCTGCGGAGCAATGCGTTCAGCAGCGCGCGTCACAGCGTCGATGTTCCGCACGCTCATCTTGGTTCGGCTGCAAATAATTACCGGTCTGACTTGCGGGAGGGGCCATTCAGCAGCATGCGCTACGCAGCGCCCTCGGAGGAACAACCTACGGCGCGGACGAAGGACAACAAGCCCCGTGGACTGTTCTCTCGGGTCAAATCAGGACTAAGCATAGTCTTTGGAGGAAGCCACCGTGAGAAGTGGTCCGGCGGCCCAGCGTTTGATGTCGTCTCCTCGGAGCTTCGCATGGACTTTGCAAAGCGCAGTCGTCCGTCCGAGGCAGACCTGGAGCTGATTGAAGAGTTCAAGACGGCATTGGGCAGCGCGAACCGTACCGCGAAGACGATCGATAATTATGTGATGGCTCTTCGAAAGTTCAGCGAATTCCTCCAACCCAAAGGCGTCACTCTGAACGACCTGCTTGGCAATGCTGAGCTGCTGACAGCCTATAAAGATGAATTTAATAAGGTGGCGAGCGCCAATAGCAGGCACCATGTGGGGCCAGCCTTGAATGCACTCCAGAATTTCCAGGCTGGAAATCCCATATCCGCCCCAGCTTGGGTGGGTACGCGAGCGCAACCGATGCACCCCGAGGACGAGCGGATGATCGGCCAGTTCGTGGAAAACGTCAAAAGCTACAGAGTTGCTCCCGATGGCACCAGAGGCCGCGGGACTGGAACGGTTCCCCCTGATACGATCAGGAACAATATGATAGCGCTCAACGGGTTTGCTCGTTGGCTCCGAGCGCAGAACAAGGATCCCCTGGCTCCTCGGGCGTTCAACGAGCCAAGGTCGCTCGCCGTCGACATCGACGAGTACGTCGAAGCTGGCGGCGATCATGATGATCGCCTCAGCGTGGCATTGTCTCATCTTCGCAGGATCGGGGCTGACGGGCTCCAAGCTGTCGGCGCCGGGCCCCGCCTGATGGGGCGCCAAACATTGGCGGCTCATCCGGAGGACGTCTCCATCATCGATGACTTTTTGACGGACGCTCTATCCAAGCTTGGATCCGACGCGACTCGCAAGGAGAAACACGACGCTTCGACGAAGGCGTCCAGCCTACGCTCTTTTAGTGATTGGCTTCGAAGAGAGGGCAGGCCGAGCATCATGGACCGCATCGAGGGCAATGCTGAGCAGCAGCGGTCATTGAGCGCAGATCATTCGGCGTACCAGAAAGCCACAAAGCCGGGCGCCCCACTCAATCTCTTTCGACAATACCTGGGTCTCGAGACCAGGCGACACAGACAACGACCTCGTGCTTATGACGACGACGCCAGCCTGATCGCGAGCCTGGCTAACGAAGAGCTGAGAAACCTCGACCCAGCTTCCGAACAGAGAAGAAAAATAATTCAACAGACTGCTTCGATCCGACGCAAGTTCAGTGATTGGCTCCGCACAGAGGGTAGGGAGAGCATCGCGAGTCGAATCAACGGCAATAGTGAGCAGCAGCGCTCGCTGGGCGCAGACCTCCGGGCTTTCAGGGAAGCCACAGGGAGAGTTGATAGCGTGGGTCTCAAGAAGCTCAAGCAGTATCTGCTACTCGTTGAGGCAAACAGAGCGCTGGGTGTGAGCTTCCCTGAGCAGAGGGCTGGGTCGAACTCAACCTCAACCTGGGCGCGAGATTTGCCGACTCCGCCGTCCGAAAGTGAGTGGCCGCCGCTGCTAGGTCCGTTTGGGCAGGCCGGCTTGCAGGATCCGGCTAGGTCGAGCTCGACCTGGTCCCCGCGCGTGCCGTCCGACTTCGATCCAAGTGAGTGGCCGGCGCCGCAAGGCCCGGTTGGACCGACCGGTTGGCAGGACCCGGCCGGCTCGAGCTTCACCTGGTCTCCACGAGTGCCGTCCGGCTTCGAGTGGCCAACTCCGGAGGGCGCGCCAGCTCGGTCCTCAGACATCTACCGCGATTTGACTTCTTTCGCTGATCTGCCGTCCACACCGCAGGAAATGCGTGACGACGCCCAGTCAAGGCCGGTGCTCAGCCCGACCGGCAGACCGCCGTTCTTCATCGGTCCATCAGGCAAGCCGCAAGAGCTCGAGGAGATCGGATATCTCGTCGGCGAGGATTGGCAGCATGGCTCACAGGCGGTGCCGGACTTCCTGCTCGATGTACTGGACAATAGAATGCTGTTGCCGAGTTCGCGAATGGCTCCCCAGCCGGTCTCTATCAACGGTGAGACCTACTCCATCGCATTGGGGCCGCGAGGACGCCGCGACGCCCAACTGATCCATCACCCTGGCCCATCCTCGGTTCCTGATGCCCGGATCGGCGCTTCGACGGCGAGTGCCTCTGCCGGCGACCGCAGCGGACGGGTGCTCGGAGCCAGGGAATGGCTGGGTGACGCGCATATCCAGCGGGACTACGAGCTCCTGTCGCAGGAGTTGCGGCAAAGCAATCCAAACCTCGCCGCCCGGACCCGGTTCGTCGATCCTCTTATCGCCTTTCAGGTGGGCCATGGTACGGAGGGCGACGCCCTGAACGCATTCCATCGCATTGTCAACGATCTGAATGGCAACGATACGGCCGACTTCCTGTTCTTGCCGGTGAGTGATGCGAGCGCTACGGACCTCCTTGACCGCGGCTCCCATTGGTCGTTTCTGCTGGTAGATCGCCGCGATCGCGACAGGCCGGTTGCCTATCACTACGACTCCTTAGAGCCATACAATGCCGGACCTGCAGAAACGCTCGCAGCGCGGGTGGGAGCCGATTTGCGAGATGCCCTCATACGCGAGCAGAGGAACGGCTATGATTGCGGTGTCTTTGTGGTCGATGGTACCCGGGAGCTGGTCAGACGGCTCGCGGGAAGACGGCAGGCAGATCTGAACCTCCTCAACCTCGTCGTCGACCGGCAGGCATTGCAAAACCGACTAAGGGGCTGATGTCGGCTTCAACTGAATAGCGCGCGCAGCTGGTTGAAGGGGTTGAAGTGCAACTTCGCCCCGATTGAAGGTCTGCAATCGGCCCGTTCGCAGAGCATGATGGTGTCTCACAACGAGAGCGGAGCCGGAGCTAGCCCGTCTTATTCGCCGGCGTGCTGAGAGGTTGGCGAGCGTGGCGTAAAGCGCTGATGCGGCGTAGGATGTCGTCCGTGAAGTTTCCCGCAACGCGCTGGTTCAAGCGTAGTGCGGCTGGCGGATGATGCACCGGAGCCTCTGCATCAGGGCCGCAAAAGCCGTTCGAACCAGCGCAGCAAAAGGTGGAAGTTGAAGCCGGCGGCGGCAAGGACGGGGTTGATTCGGTCGCGGGCGCGGCCCTTGAGGTGGTTGCGGCTCATGCGGTGTTCGGCCTTGAGGTGACCGATCACCGGCTCGACCGCGGCGCGGCGCTTCATCTCGCGGCGGATGGATGGTCTTGGTGACGCGGCGGACAGAGCTGACCCCGGTTGTTTGGACAGCGCCCCGCGGGGGTTTAAGTGGATTCCTGCCGGGTTATGCTGAACGCGGGGCCTTACGATTTTGTCGTTGCGTCGGGAGGGCGTAGCCCGACCAGAGCGACGACAAAATCGTCGGCGACGGTCATGCGACCATCACCATAGCTTGCGTGCCGAAGTAAGCCTCGTCGGGCGTGCGCCCGTCAAGGCTCGAGTGAGGGCCTCCCTGATTGTAGAAGGCCAGATACTTGGCAATTGACGCTCGCGCCTCGGACACGCTGTCGTAGGCGCGGAGATAAACTTCTTCGTATTTGACCGTGCGCCAGAGCCGCTCGACAAACACGTTGTCGCGCCAGGCGCCCTTGCCGTCCATGCTGATGGCTGCGCATTTCGCTGATGGTGAGCGGCGATTTCAGGCGATCGTGAGCAGCTGTTTCGCGCGATGGTGAGCAGCGGCTTTGACCGACATGGGTGATTGGTTCAGGGGTTTGAGTTGGCGTCAAGAGTTTGATTGCGGGCGTTCTGCTTTCGCATGCTTTCTCCGGAGAGTTGCAGACGGTGAGCGTTGTGAACGAGGCGATCCAGGATGGCGTCGCCGAGGGTTGGGTCGCCGATAACGTCGTGCCAATGTTCAACAGGGACCTGACTGGTGACGATGGTGGAGGCGCGACCGTGGCGATCATCGAGGATCTCCAGAAGGTCGCGCCGTTCGGGCGGATTTAGAACTGACAGGCCCCAATCATCGAGGATCAGAAGTTGAACGCGGCCGATGGTTTTGAGCAGCCGGCCATATCGGCCGTCGCCGCGAGCCAGGGCGAGCGCCTCGAACAGGCGCGGGACGCGGTGATACTGGACCGAACGAGTGTCGCGGCAGGCCTTGTGGCCGAGGGCGCAGGCAATCCAGCTTTTGCCGAGCCCGGTTGCCCCTGTGATGAGCAGGTTCTCGTTGCGGTCGATCCAGTCGCCGCCGACGAGTCTGGCGAAGACGCTGCGGTCGATGCCGCGTGGCGTGCGCAAATCGACGTCTTCCACGCATGCGCTCTGGCGTAGCGCGGCGAACTTGAGACGGGTCGTGAGACGTTTGGTGTCGCGCTCGGCGGCTTCGCGATCGACGAGAAGCCCGATGCGCTCCTCGAACGGCAGGGCGTCGAGGTCCGGTGATCGTCGCTGCTCCTCGAAGGCTTTGGCCATTCCGGTCAAGCCAAGCGTGATCAGCCGTTCATGGGTGGGGTGTGTCAGCATTGGAGTCTCCCTGGTTCAGTGGAAATAGCCCTGACCGCGGATGTTGCCGTGGCGCAGGGGCTGGTGGTCGGACGTCTCGTCGAGGAAAGCGCGATCGAGGCCGCTCTTGAGGATCGAACGGATCGAGGCGACGGAGCGAGCCTTGATCAGGATGCCGCGTCGGCAGGCGGCATCGACGCGCGCATGGTCGTAGCTCCTGGCCAGCGACAGAATACCGAGGCAGGTGCGAAAGCCTTGCTCGGGGTGCGGCCGGGCTTCGATGACGACCTGGAAGAACGCCGCCGTCGATGGACCGATCTTCTCGCCGGCGGCGATCAGCCCTCCCGTTGTCCATTTGCCGTAGCGGCGGTGGGCGCTGGGCATATGATCGGCAATCGTGGTGTGGCCGCGCCGGTTGGGCGCACGGGCGTGGCTGGCGATCCTCTGTCCCTTGTGGAAGACCTCGACGGTCTTGTCGGCGATACGGACATCGACGAGTTCACGGATCAGGCGGTAAGGGGTGGAATACCAATGGCCGTCGATCTCGACGTGATAATCTGGGGCGACACGGCAACGCTTCCAGCGCGCAAAGACGTAGGGCTGGTCCGGCAGTTCTCTCAACCTGGGGCGATCAATCTCGGCGAACAGTTCGGTCCGGCTGGAGCCGAAGCCGCGCATCTGGCGGGCGTTGAGTTCGACGACGAGCCCGCGGATGGCGGTATTGAGCTCCGCCAGGGAAAAGAAGCGCTGGTTGCGCAGGCGGGCCAGGATCCAGCGCTGGGCGATCTGGACTGCGACCTCAACCTTGGCCTTGTCCTTTGGTCGCCTCGGCCGGGCCGCCAGGATCGCGGTGCCGTAATGGCCGGCCATCTCAGCATAGGTGCGGTTGATCCCGGGATCGTAGCGATCGGGGTTGGTCACGGCGGCCTTGAGATTATCGCAGACCACGAACTTCGGCACGCCGCCGAGATACCTGAACAGGCTGGCATGCACGCCGATCCAGTCGGACAGGCTCTCGCTTGGGCAGGCCTCGGCGTAGGTGTAGTTCGAGGCCCCCATCGCCGCGACGAACAGCTTCATGGCGCGCACTTCGCCGGTGATGGGATCGAAGATATCGATGGTGTCGCCGGCGAAATCGACGAATACCTTCTCCCCACCGGCGTGGGTCTGACGCATGCTTGGCCGGGCCCGCTGCTTCCAGGCCTCGAACGTCGTGCAAAACCAGGTATAGCCAAAGCCGTCCGGATTGGCGGCGCGATACTCTTCCCACAACAGCAGGCGCGTCACGCTGCGGCGGCGCAGCTCCTTCTCGACATAAGCCCAATCCGGTGTCGGGCGCCGGTCGCTTTGCGAGGCTGCCGTCGGCGCCGGAAACAGCAGCAGTTCAAGGTTCTCGTCGTCCAGGCCCTCCGGCAGCGGCCAGGTCAGCCCCGCAAGGCGGGCGCGACGCACATAACCGTGTACGACCCCATTGCTCACTCCCAACGTCCGCGCGATGACGCGCTCGGTCAGGCCCTGGTGCCTCAAACGTAGAACTTCTCGGATCCGGCGCATCGACAATCTCTCGGTAGGCATCAGGCTTCCTCATTGGTTGAATGAGAAATCCGTAGCCCGGTTGAGTTGTCGGTCGAAGCGTCCGGCACCGCCAAACGTTGCTCACGATCGCCTGAAATCGCTGCTCACGATCCTCTGAAATCGTTGCTCACGATGCGCTGAAATCCGTGCTCACGATCCCGCGAAACGCGCACTGATGGCGATCTTCGCGTCCAGCAGCACATCGGTGAACTCGAGGCGGGTGAACCTGGCTGCCCTGGTCCGTGTTGAAAATCTCGGGCCTGCCGTGCTTCGCCAACGCCTCCTGGACCGCTTCGACGCAGAAGGCCGCCTCCATTGTGATCGAGACGCGATGGGCCAGGACCCGTCGGCTGAACACATCGATGACCGCCGCGAGATAGACGAAGCCACGCCGCATCGGAATGTAGGTGATGTCCATTGCCCACGCCTGGTCGGGCCCCTCGATCTTCAATCCGCGCAACAGGTACGGGTAGATCTTGTGACCCGGTGCCGGCTTGCTCGTGTTCGGGCGACGATAGACCGCCTCGATCCCCATGCGCTTCATCAGCGTCGCGATGTGGCGGCGACCGGCGTATACGCCCTCCCGCCGCAGCAACGATCGCAGCATACGCGCTCCCGCGAAGGGATAATCGAGATGCAGCTCATCGAGCCGACGCATCAAGGCAAGGTCCTCGGCCGAAACTGGCCGAGGTTCATAGTAGACCGTGCTGCGAGCCAGCTTCAGGACCTTCGCCTGGCGCACGATAGAAAGATCATGACCGCGGTCGATCATCGCTTTGCGCTCAGCAGGCCCGCCTTGGTGAGCGCGCCGGACAAAAAATCGTTTTCCAACGCCAGCTCGCTGATCTGGCATGTAACGCCTTCAAATCGACCGGCGTCTCGGCCGATGCCTTGTCATGCCCAAACACGCCGGCGGCGCCTTCCAGGAGCTGGTTTTTCCAGATCGTGATCTGGTTCGGATGAACATCAACCAGTTGCGCCAGCTCCGCCAGCGTCTTGTCGCCCTTGACCGCAGCCAAAGCAACCTTCGCCTTGAATGCCGGAGAATGCGTCCGGCGGCTCTTCTTCGTCATCTTCGCTCCTGATTCGCGGCAAGAATCCTCGCCGCTGTCAGGCAGAAAATCCACTCAAACTACTGTCCGAATTTGCGGAGCCAGCTCTCTTGCCGTGGGGCCGTCCGCGTAGCGCGGGGGGAAAGTGAACTGGATCCCATTGTCGGTGAGAACCGTGTGGATCTTGTAGGGGACAGCCGCGATCAGAGCTTCGAGGAAGGTCGAGGCCGAGGTCCTTCCCGTCTTCCTGACCAGTTGCACGAAGGCGACTTTGCTGGTGCGATCGATAGCGACATAGAGGTAGAGCTTGCCTTCAGCGGTCTGGAGCTCAGCAATGTCGATGTGGAAATAGCCGATCGGATAAGCCTCTAATTTTTTCTTCGGAGGCTTGCTGCCTCCGACCTCCGGCAATCGGCTGATCCCGTGGCGCTGGAGACAGCGATGCAGGGATGATCGCGTCAGATGCGGGATGGTCGGCTGGAGCGCATAGAGGCAATCGTCGAGCGGCAATAGCGTATGCCGCCGGAAAGCGACGATGATCGCCTCCTCCTCGATGGAAAGCACGGTCGATTTGGCTTCTTTGGGGCCTGTCGGGAGATCGGCGACGGTCTCGCGCTCCCTCCACTTCGCGACAGTCTTCTGGTTGATCCCGTAGCGCTTGGCGAGCACTCTCAGGCTCTCTTGACTATTTTGTATTGTTCGACGGACCGCCTCCGTCGTCGTGGCGCAGCCGTGTAAAACTTGTCCCATAGCGCATCCTTCGAATCGTGCGATAAGAATGCACCATCAAAACTTGGGACTAAACTCCTAGGCCAGACGTGTTGCACCCCACAGTATTCCTCTGACGGGGCTCTCGAAGGTCGACCGCTGCTCTCATCGGCCGTGATTGGCTCAATGGCTACCCAGATCCATCACAGCTGGTGCGGAGCGTGCGGCTGCACCTGTTGCGTAGCATGGTTCCGATATTCCGATCCTGCCTTATTGAGGACGATCTGATGGCGTTAACGCCGGATGCTGATGGCCTATTCCAGTTCAGCATTTGAGTTCGAGAGTTCAAGTCCTCGTGCGGGTTTTCCGGGTAAAAGAGAGCACATGCCTATGAGGGACACGATGAAGCACATCAAACGGTCGTTGCGCGTGCTCGGTGGACTTGCTGTCGTCGTCGGCGTCTCTTCCGTGCTCGGATCGAACTATGTGCGATCGGAAGCCCTCAATGGCTTTGGCTCTGCAGCGACGGGCGGCCTTGGAGGCGAGGTAGTTCAGGTCAGATCAACCAAAGCTCTGAAGTATGAGTTGTGTCGTTCGTACAGCTTCGGGCGCTGCAATGACAGTAGTCCGCGCGAGATTCAGGTAGCCGGAACCATAGACTTTACCGGTACGGAAGGGCAAGGCGAGGGGCAGGGTTGCCAATACGGCCGTGCTTGTTCGGCACCGTATAAAAGTGAGTCCCTTCTCCTTATAGATGGCAACGATGCGCATTGCGACGGCAAGGAGAAGACATTGGTCGGCTTCGACAGGGCCGGCAAGCACCCGCTGGAGATTGGCTCAAACAAGACGGTGATCGGCGTTGGCCCGAGCGCGACAATCAAAGGGAAGGGGCTGCGCCTAAATGGGGTCAGCAACGTCGTTATTCGCAACCTGACCATCAGTGATATCAATCAAGGCATGATATTTGCCGGCGATGCTATTGCAATTGCACGAGCCGACCTGGTTTGGATCGATCACAACCGGTTTCATAATATCGGGCGGCAGATGATTGCCGGCGGCCTTGGCCCTACGACGAATATTACGATTTCCTGGAACGACTTCGATGGCAGCGATACCTATTCCTCCTATTGTAACGGGGAGCACTATTGGAATCTCCTTTTCTTGGTGTCCCGCAGACGATCACCATCGCAAATAACTATTTCCATGAGATCTCAGGGCGGGCGCCGCACATTGACGGTGCCCAGGCTATTATTCATCTCCTCAACAATTACTTCCACAACACGAATGCGCAACAGAGCGGCGGATTCTTCCATGCAGTGGATGCTGGACCATCTGTGCAAGTGCTGATCGAGGGCAACTACTTTGACAACATTGAAACACCTGTAAAGACTGGTAGTGGACATATCTTTGGCTTGTTGGGCAAATCCAGCCGGACCGTGCAGAACATCTGCCTTACCGTGCTCGGACGTCGGTGCATCGAGAACATCGCGAGCCCAGTGCCGCGGATCAATGGCTTTCGCCTGGATGAAGCCGTAGTTCAATCGTTTGGAGCTCTTCCAGGGTCATCTATTCCTCTCCCATTTCCAGCCGATGCTGTTTCGGCAGTGATCACGGCCAAGGCAGGTCCCGGACACCTTGAGAGCCGGTGATGGTCCGTTCGCAGAGGCGGCTCGAGACTGGCCGATTGCCGCAAACTGTTAAGCGGAGTGCGCATACTGGACGAGAACAGCGCGCAAGGCTGGCTGCCCGACGTTGCACGAGGACCGTATGGCCTTTCTCTTCGAGTGCCGAGCGGTACATTTTCTATCGACTATGCGCCCTATACCTTTCGCCGCCGGCCCGGGTGGGTTGGAAAGAGGGTGGGGGGTGGCATCGAGTTCCTGGCAAACTGTTCGACTCAAACCCGGTCCCGTACCTGAGGGACGTTCACAGCTCCGTTTTCCAACTGGCATGGTGCTTGCTCGAGAGTACCCGTAGCGCGAGGCTCGCCTACGAAACCTAGTCACACGCGCCCTAGTGCGCTTGAAGAATCCGCAAAGCTTTGGAAATATTCGCAATGAAACAAACGGCTTCGACCGAGAGGGTCATTCCACTGACCGACGTCGTCAAGCGCGCAGCGCGCATCGGTGTTGAAATCGGAAATATTAAGCTCTCGGGTGATTTACCGCGCCAAACCATCGCTGAGATCACCAGCTTGCTGCTCGAACACAAGGTGATCTTCTTCCGCGATCAGGGGCATCTTGATGACGCGGAGCAGGAGCGATTTGCTGCTTGTTTGGGAAGGCTGGTGCCGCATCCGACACTCGGTACGGTCAATGGAACGGCCTCGATCATCGAGCTTGATTCCGCGCGCGGAGGTAGCCGGGCCGATGTATGGCACGCCGATGGAACCTTTCTCGCGGCGTATCCTAGACTTGCGGTGCTGCGAGCCATTGTGGTCCCATCGTCCGGTGGCGATACGATTTGGTCGAACGCTGTGGCCGCCTATCTGGATCTGCCGCGGCCGCTCCAACGGCTTGCCGACGAACTCTGGACCGTTCACAGCAACGCCTTCGACTACGCTGGGACCTGCCGTGTTCGCGAAATCGACCAGAAGCATTTTGATGAGGTCTTTACCAAAACGATCTATGAGACGGAGCACCCGGTGGTCCGTGTACATCCCGAGACCAGCGAGCGCGCCCTGGTGCTCGGCGATCTGGTGCAAAGGTTTATTGGTATCCCAAAACGCGACGGTCAGAAGCTGTTTGATCTATTCCAGTCTCATATCACGGCACCCGAAAACACCGTACGTTGGAGCTGGAAAGAAGGCGATGTCGCGATCTGGGATAACCGCGCAACGCAGCATTATGCGGTCAACGATTACGGTGACCAGCATCGCGTCGTTCATCGTGCCACAATCGATGGTGACGCGCCCGTCAGCGTCGACGGTCGAAGCAGTGTAACGCGCCTCAAGACGACGAAGCACCCGTCCACGAAGGTTGCCTAGCAAGGCTCGGCAAAATTCACCAATCATGCACTGCTCTTATCGCATGTTCGCGCGAATAGATGTTTGAGAAGAGAAGTGAACCCAGCAGAACGCCACGCGCAATTGGATGGGAGGGCTAACGCGCCGCAGACTCGGGAGGCGACCTCCTTGCTGGAGTAAGATGCTAAAGCTCGTCTCGACCGACGAAAATGAGTCAGCATTCGAGTGGCGCAAGTCATCCGGCCGCGTCCGGTCGATTTGCCGCCGAAGGGGGGGCACGTGTCCGTCGACCTCGCGCATTGCCATTCGGCCAGCGCCACGACCGTCGGACAGATACAGCGATTACCGTAGTTGGGTAGCTTTGGCATCTGTGTCGCGGTTCCGCTTACCACACCTCTTCGGCGTGAACTAAGCTCCGAGGGCACGATTTCGGCCTGTCATGGCAGAGTACGAGCTCGGGCGCGATTCTGACGAGCTGCACCAGCAATCATCCGAAAGCAATGTCGCTGCCGCAAGCTCAGCACTCGATTGAACAAATGAGCATGGGAGATCATTCCGCGGCCGGAGGGTATAGCTCTTGCGCAAGTACGACGTCGGCCTATCGCTCGTAGACCGAAGCAGCAAAGGCTCTAACCTACCATTCCCAACAGCATGCTACGTTGGATACCAAGGCTCAATTTACGCGGTACCCGGCTTCGCGTCAGGAGCAAAGCGGATACCAAAATCGCCGTGATGGGTGGCCCATACCGTTGAAAAGGGCGAGTGGGACATCGACTACATGCCGCTCCGCGCAGTCCTCAGAGCCTAGAAGAATACCGACGTAGATACCAAGATATTCAGGGCGTGTCCTGTTTGCGGCGTGTAGGTAATGCTTGTCGGGTGATTGATGTACGTCAGTCCTACGGTTGTATATATCCCGGGCGCCAGATGCGCCGTATACAGTCCCGAAATTGCTGTGCTGTCCCGGTGCGCCAGCTGCTCTTTCGCCAATGCAGCGTCCACCGCGAAATGGCTCCAGATGGTGTTGTTGACAACAAGACTCATCTGATCAGTGGGCCGGCTGTCAAACAGGCCCTTCGCATACAGGCGAAGCTCGTAGTACTGACTAGCCCTATTTAGGTCAGGCGGAGCGTACATCACAGAGAACCCGCCATAGATTCCGCGAGATGCCGAGCCATGGACGGCAGACTGCCAGAATTGCCTATCCGCAGCTACATAGTAGACGCTGTTCGCCTTGGCCGTCGGTTGCGTCGGATGCTGTAGGTCCGTGTAGCTGCTGTTGTTAAAGCCCACGCCAGCCCGCAGCCAAGTCTCGGGTACGCCGGGAGTAGGCTTGTTCTTATAGCAAACTTCATCAAGCAAAAGAATGCCCGCGTCGCGCGTGCTCCAGTTCAAGCCAGTGGGATTTTCGCTTACATGCGCATATTGACCGGCCGGACTAAGCGAGCGCTGGATTGAGAGCTTGTTATATAAGCGATCGTCAAAGTTGTATTTCAGATTAAGAGCCGGCGTTGGCGCCCAATTGTTGCTCATGCCTGCTTGGAACAGCATCTTCGACGAGGGTCCAAAAACTTTTTCTCCGGCACCCGCAAACTCATGTTGGTTCCTGAGGTAACCCACTTTGAGTTCGATCTTCCTTTCGAACAATGTTTGATAGTAGGAAACTGCATTGATTCCCAGTCGGTCTGGCCCGGCGCTCTTCCATGTCCAATATTGATGCTCGGCTCCCACGACGATCTGACCGTCGGGAATTCCAAACCGAGCGAGGTCATAGGTCACGATCATAGAGTTGACCGTACTAAATGTCGGATTCTGGCCGACATATTGTTGATTGGCGATGGTGCTTCTGGCCGCATTACCGAGTTGATTGTTGATAAACGTGTTTAGGGTCCAGCCAGCGAATCCAATCCCGAGATCCGAAAGCTCGGATCTGACAGAAGCTGTATCCTGATCTACGGTGTCCGCAGGACCAGGACCAGTGAACGCCGCACCTTTTTCGCGGAGCTTCTCGAATTTTGCGAATGGGTCATTCTGCTTTTGACTTCTGCTCTTGGCGGTGACCTCCGCACTATCGCCCGTTGTGGTAGACCTAGCTGCTTTTGGCAGCGAGTTTCCAGAAAGGCGCGCTGCTCCTTTGGGCCTGCCGCTTCGGAAGGTTACAGCCGGATTCGAGATTGTTTGGCTTCTTGCCTCGGCGAGCTCATCGGGGCTGTGACTTCTAGGGCCAGAGATATCACGAGGTTCTGCCTCCGCCGAACTGCAGGCGAGACTAGCTATCAGGGAAAGGAGAATACGCCCTCTTGGCTTCGCACTTGGTCGAGAGATGAAAGCAACTGCGCCAGCCGAGTCTGCCCGCATGGATACTGGCGCTATACCGCAACAATGCATCGTGATTTCCACGTCCGTCGATTTGAATAAGGTGCACGTCCACCTGACGGCCTAGGCCGGTTCGCGATCCTAGCGCTCAAGGCGATGTAGGTGACGCTTGAGGCCAGGCGGCATCTTTATGCCAACGAGACCCGCCCAGCCTTCCGTGCTATCACCACTGCTGGCGCAGCGTGGCCAACCTGGTGGTACCCAGCGCGGCGCAACCCAGCCGCTCGATCGCTAATCGAGTGCAAGCATCTGCTGCACCGTGTCGAGTCGGAGAGTGGCCTGCTCGATGTGACGTTCGCTGGCAAGAGATTGGCGGCCAGCGCACGGAGCCCAGGGAGTCTCGCGACAAATCCGCTGCCACGAGGATGTTCTTCAACAGAGAGCCCCGCCAGTAGCTGAGCTCGCATAAGAACACGCCGGACCCTAGAAACGCCTGCAGCTCGGTCCATGGGATGAAGCACAGGCGGGCAGAAGGGGCTAACATCTTTTGACGCCCGTAAGCTCGCTGAGGCCGGCACGAGGCCTTGATTGGCTCTCATGGGAAGGTGGAGAGCGCGATTGGAGGCGTTTTGATAGCTGCGGGACCAGACAGAACATCCATCAGCTCGATTGGATTTACCGAATCTATATCGCATCGCGACTTCGTCCTTGATGTGGCCCGAGCGAGTTTCACCGGCAATGACTGGCATGTGTCCGTCATCTGCATCAATTGCTAGGTTTAGTAGGTTGACGGGGCGCGGGACGTCGGCCTCGCTGTGCGAATCGTAGGTATCGTGCCGCTCGGCGCGAGACCGTCCCGGCGTCAGTGACGAACTCCGGTATGGCAGCATCGACTAGTGCCATTCGGGAAGGCCTTCGATTCCGGTTGCGCGAGGCTCTTACGGGAAACTTGCTTCGATCCCGCGGGATCCGGTTCTAACTGTGGTGCTCGATTATCGTTGGCGCCGTGTCGCGCCGGCGCTGGTCCTTTTTGTGCTCTTTGGTCTAGCTCATCGCGTCGACCAGCTGTTGCTCTGGATTGCACGCAGCGGACCGTAGCGATCCAGGTCGAGCGGCGACCATGCACATCAATAGGATCCGTCGTGCATCACCACGAAGCGCTCCTCTTTGCTGGGAGTTCCAGCGTAGATCGCAGGCTGATTGCGGTATCCCGCGCTGCCAGCGCTTGAGGAGGTCGAAATATCCTCGTACAGCCGGACGAGCTTGATCAGGTTTTCGATACCGAAGTCGCTGAACGCCTAGATCTCATCTTCTCCGGCGCGCTAGACCCAGATGAAGCCGTCCTCGATCGCCATTTTGTTGGCGGCCTCCCGCAGCCAGTCGTCGTCCTGGTCGAGGTCCGCGGCCACACGGGCAATGGTGGTGATGTGATGAACTTTGTCGGTCACGCCGCTTGAGCGGACTGCGTTGCAGTCGGGGGCGTCCAATTCCCGGCAGCAACTCGCCTAGCCGTCTTCGCGGTAGGGCCGGGTCGGCTCTCGTCGCGCAGCTGCGCACGGCGTCGTTTACGAATTTGGCGCTGTACGTGAGTGCACCAGATGAGCGAAAATCGTTACCCGGGCTTCTGGGCGCATAACGGAAGGTGATGCATTCATACGATCAGCGCTCCTTGGCTGGTCTTAGCAGAGCGGCGCGCCAAGATAAGCATCGAATGCGGCGGCCACAGCGCGAGTTAGAAAACGATGCTCCTGCCTCACGCGGATGAATCCCTTTTCCACCTCCACGATCCCATCCTCGGCGAGCATTGCCAAGCGTTCGGGTGAACCGAGGAAAGGGACCGGGTCAAATCCATGAGTCATGCAAATTGCCGGCACGTCGACTTCGAAATCGCACATCAGTCGCTCGATGATTGCGGCCCGGACGCGGTCTTCGAGGCTGAGACAGTAGCCCTTTGCCGTCGCCAGACGGCGGGCATTGATTTGGTCGCTGTAAGAACCCGCTTCAACTTCGTTCTGGACGTAACCGTCGCCAAGGCGGCCGATGGCCGACGGGCCAAAGCCGATGACTTTATGGCGGGTGTCGGCCGAGTAACCCAGTGAGTTCCGCCGCAGGCGACCGGCTTTCTGCGCCAGCGTGAGCTCATCGTCCGGCAAGGCGAAATGGTCGAGTCCGATTTGGCGGTAGCCCGCAGCAATCAGTGTATTGGCCATCGCCGCGGCCTGTTCTGCACGGGCAGGGCTGTCTGGCAGCGTTGCCTCGTCGATCAGGCGCTGGTTCTTCTTAAAGGAAGGAACGTGCGCGTAGCCAAATACCGCAAGCCGGTCTGGTCGCATGGCCACCGCCGTAGTCGCGGTCTGAACGCAGGACTGCACCGTCTGATTTGGCAGACCGTAGATGAGGTCGAAGTTGATGCGGATTACTCCATGCTGCCGCAGCATTTCGACAGCGCGCTCTGTTTGTGCCTCACTCTGAACGCGGTTAATGGCCTTTTGAACAATTGGATCGAAGCTCTGGACGCCCAGGCTCGCCCGGTTCACGCCGGCAGCCGCTAACGCTTCGGATGTGGCGAGCGTGAACGTGCGCGGGTCGATCTCAACAGCGATGGCGGCCGTTTTCGAAACCGCAAAGCGGCGGCGCAGAAGTTCCATCAGCGCCCCGAACTGCGCGGGCTCGATGAGGGTCGGCGTTCCACCGCCGAAGTGCACGTCGCTCACAGGCAGCCGTTGCGGCACCTGCGCCCCGACCAACTCGATCTCCTTACGAAGAACCGCCAAATATTCTAGGATGGGTGAATCCCGGCGAGTGATGCTTCGAGCGAAGCCGCAATACCAGCAAATCGATCGACAGAACGGAACGTGGAAATAGAGCGACACGGACTCATTAACCGGCAGGCGCTGCAGCCATTTCTCACAGGCTTCGGCGCCGACCACCGTGGAGAACTGGGCTACAGTTGGATAAATGGTGTACCAAGGAAGGCGAGCATCGCAATACTTTTCCAGGACCGAGGTCTGCAACGATTGTTATCCTATGTTTACGAAGTTTGTGGTCGCAAGCGAAGTCTTTTGCATTCCTTTTTGCCGATAGTATCCGGAATGTCGCTAGACAATTGGAAGCTTGCGTGACGGCCGATCTGCTGACGAAACGCGGTGTGGGATAGCAAGCCGTTCCTCTCGAAGACAGAGAACAACTGCTGCAGGCGAGATACTCGAATCAACACGGCCACGGCGGGGCCCCAGATTCAACTCCGCTTCGCGAATCTCCGACGTTCGCCAACGAGACATCCGCCGGGGCCGTTGACGCTGCTAGAGCTGGAACTGCTCCACGACCTGACTCGTGAGAGGTTCATCGATCAAATTTGATACGTCGCCTCGCAATCTTCAGCAACTGACCAGGTTTGGTAGTTGACTTCTGCCTGGCGTATTCCCCATCCACCCAGGGATCCTGCGCCGGCTCGGGGACATCCCGGTACGTAGTCGACTTCACCAATGCGCGGATCGTCGGTGTCGCGCGGCGCCACGGCTGTTGGCGTGAGTCTGTTCTCGAGTTGGTATGGAAAAAGTAATCACCGGGTAGGCGAGCGAGGAGTGATCGATGCAATTGAACAGCCGTTTCAGACTTGCCACCGGTTTTGCACAGATCGTCAAGGCACCTATGGTGGGTGGTGGTCGTCTTGTGCCTGGGCACTGCAGGGGTCTATTTCTTCGACCGAGGTCGGACAATATCTCGAGAGCTCGGCGGTCCGTGAAGTTGCTCCAAGGCTGAGCTTGTCACCGACGCCGGGGCGGTACCTGTCGGAGGTTCCATCCGGACAGGCTCACGGTCAAGCGGCTTCACCCGAGCTCGTGTACTTCGTCGGGCAGGCGTGTGCAGAAACTTCCAAACACCGGCGCAAGCCAGGACGTCGGGCGCTTCCCCGAAGACGCATAGCCGAAACCGAGGCTCAAGAACCAGAACGCATTCTTCTTCTAATTCAGAGCATCCAGCCTCTTGAGATTGAATGAATTGACCTACGATCGAGCCTCCGCCGCGAACAGTCTACTCGACGCCACTGTTTGTCCCATAGCCACAAAGCGCGCAAACCAACAAGCAAATCGTCCGAATGGACCATCCGGCGCATAGGCCCGGGAGATCGCGGCGCGCCTGATAGCTCTACGCGGTATTCCTGACTGCCTCAGCTAGCATCGCGTAAAGCTGCCGCTTGCTCATTTCCTGAGGCTGGCTATCTAGCGCCCTTTGCGACAGCTTCTTTCCGACGAAGTCGCGACCAGCCGCCATCGCCGTCGGCCCTCGCTTCGGGGCGGGTCTAATCTTGGGTTTTGCTGTTGGTGGCTTGTGACCTCGAGTGAGGCCCAACCGAGCTAGCCTGCCGCAAACTGCGTTGCGACTGCACTCGAGATGACGCGCGATCTGCGCGGCACTCTGTCCCGCGGCCCAGAGCTTTTCCAGCTGTGCCAATTCTCTTCTATTCCAGCGCATGGAGGATACTTTAGTGCCAGTTGTGACGCCCAGGTTAGTTTACTCTTCGTCCGGCTCGCGCACGATCGCCGGTTTGGTCTCCTGTTCATTCATTCTAAGAAAGCCCGCTCGCGAGTGAAGGAAAACGAGTGTCCTTGGCACACCGCGCTCTCTTCTTAGTCCCTACCGTGATTAGGGTGCCATCTGCTCGCGTAATAAGTAGTCGAGTGGCAACCGGGCGTGCCGCTGGGTGCCATCGCGGCGAGTGCTTGCGTCCTGATGTTGACTACCACAAAGCGAGTTCGCGCGCCTCCCCAATCTTGATAGGGGAGCTTCGCTCGCCTTTCCACTTTTCTTTATCGACGGGGGCCGAACCAAGTTCCCAAGTAACTTCGGCCGTAAGATAATTTCAGAGAGCTCTCGCGAAGCCGAGCCATGACATCCGTCACACATTGTTACTGTAGGGCCCAGCTCGCTGTGTTTCGACCGAGCTTCCATGCGAGTGCAAAATAGCGCATGAGCCGATCTTTCAAAATTTCACGCCAATGTCCGCGAGACAATCATGACAGCCTTATCGGCAGAGAACGCTTGCGAGGAGGCTGACATCCCGCTGAGCCGTTTTGATGTAAGCGAGCCCAAGCGTTTTGAAGGTGATACCGTTTGGACTTGTTTCGAGCGGCTGCGAAGGGAAGATCCCGTCCATTATTGCGAAGGCAGCCCGTACGGTCCATATTGGTCGATAACAAAATACCGCGACATCGTAGCCGTGGATTCAAATCACACAATATTCTCGTCAGAGCGAAGCGTCACAATTGTGGACCCGCCGCAGAAGTATTAGACTCCCAGTTTTATTAAGATGAAGTCCTCCTGTCCATGCTCAGCAGCGTAAGACTGTCAGTCCGATCGCGGCATCGGAGAACGTGGCGCAACCTCCGAATGGTCATGCGTCGTGAACAGCACCACCGCGATGCCGACCACAGCACGGTCGCGGATATCGTCGCGACGGTGGACAGAACGCTCATTGCCCTGAGAGCGCCTGACCTTGCCCCCAGGTTTTATCCAATCCTGAGTTCGGCCGTGCCGTTGGATTTGCCCGGTTGGGTGGTGGCAGCGACGGGAGCTGGCGCGGAGCCTTCGGCATAGCGCAGCGCCAGATCCCGGCGCGGGTGGCAGGTCATCGCGAACTCGGACGGGGTTCTCCATCCGAGCTGCGAGTGTGGTCTTGTGTCGTTGTAATCGGCCCGCCAACTTCCAAGCGTGACGCGGGCTTGTGCCAGTGACGTGAACAACGTCTCGTTCAACAGCTCATCCCACAGCCGAAGGCGTTCTGCATGGGTTTGCCCGGCGCGATGTCGTGCCATTCGACACGGCTTTGGTCGGCCCACACCAGGATGGCGTTGCTGGTGAGTTCGCTGCCGTTATCGCTGACCACCATCCTGGGCTTGCCGCGCTCGATCATCAGCCGGTCCAGTTCCCGCGCCACACGCCCGTTAGGCCCCTCCTAGACCAATGGATAAACGCCACTGCAAAAAGGATCCTCCAATTCAAAGTAGACCAGCTTCGGGAGGTTCGTACTCCAACTGGTGGATCCAGTCCGGCCCTGAACCGCCAGGCAGAGCTCTAACATTCGACTAGGCCTCGGGCCGCAATTATGCGAGTCTTGCAGCATTTCGAGGCGTGTCGGAAACGGAGGGACCGATGTGCGATCGTTAACTGCGTGTCTCTTTCGGCGTGGTTGGAGTTGGGACGGGTAAAGTCCTGGGACACTCAAAGTGACATGTGCCAGTGAAAGTACGCTCCACGACTGGACCGTAGGTGAACGTGTAGTCGTTTGCGAAGCGGCTGGACCGCGTCTGAGCGGCAAGCAAGGAGTCGTTCTCGGGTTCGGTGCTACGCGCAGCAGGCTTCGCGTGTTGCTCGACGGTTCTAGAGGGCCGATCACGTTGCACATCACCTTCGTGGACCCGGTCGTGCAGCCCGATCGCGCTTGAGAATGGTGCTGCCTACGAGGGGAAAATCCGCCGGCGTAGCACAATCGCAGCGCGGAAGCGGAAATGTGCGCCATTCTGGAGGCCGCCGTGCGTCCCGAGGGCCGGCTGCGCCTCCTGACGGGCGCGCCGGCGTTCCGAGCCAGGCCCCCTGGCCAGGGCGTTGCGGCGGGCCCGCGCAATTAAACCTTCTCCTCAAGGAGTCAAAATCGAGCTGCGTCATCGAAGGCGAGAGCCGCCGCAGGATCTTATCCAGCGGTGGGATAAGGTCATCGGCGAAGCAGGATGGACGCCGCTCGATGAGACGGTGTTCTTGCGCCTGCACCGCATTGTCATCGGTGGATGAGCGTTTCGTGAAGCTCGGCTTTCGGCAGGAAGGCGGTTTCATCGGTGAGCATGACCACGAGACGCAGAGACCCATTCCGGACCATATCAGCGCGCCATCACGAAGATATCGCCTCCCTCGTCCACGGATTGATCGCGTTCGACCAGGCCTCGTCAATTAAGCTTGACCCCGCCGTGGCTGCCGCCGTGCTGGCCTTCGGGTTCGTCTACATC
Organism: Bradyrhizobium sp. CW1; assembly: GCF_023100665.1. Taxonomy (NCBI): domain Bacteria; kingdom Pseudomonadati; phylum Pseudomonadota; class Alphaproteobacteria; order Hyphomicrobiales; family Nitrobacteraceae; genus Bradyrhizobium; species Bradyrhizobium sp. CW1. The sequence continues at coordinate 6,498,643 of NZ_CP064684.1, read as the reverse complement.
CATCCATTCGAGGACGGCAATGGCCTCACCTGGCACGACGGATTCAATCCGCCGGCATCCACTTTCCGGTTTTCAGCCGCCGTCCTAAGACAAAACCGCCGAATACAAGGACGTATTAGAAAGCTTCGAGTAGATTGCTTCCATGCGTCCAATGGCAGCCTACTCCACAGGGCAACGTCAAGGTCCTGAATGATAGGGCTGACGTTTACCGATTTTTCGATGCAACGCCGCACGCGGAGTTTCTGTACGAATGCGTGCAGAGGACCATCGAACAGGATCTTCCGAAGGACATCCGGTTCTTGCGGAGCTTCGATACATTCCGAGCGGGCGTCGAAAATATGATGGACTTGCCGGAGCGCACCCTCAACAATCTCTTTTTCTTGCAACAGAATGAAGGGCGACTCTCAAAGCGCGCCCGTGACAACGAATTCTCCCAATTAACGCCAGACGAAGTCGCGAAGATTGAGGAGCTTTATCGAACGGCCTTCTCGAACGACACCGGAACAGCGAGCTAAGCCTGTATCATCTTCATTGGATCATAGCCTGGATGTCGAATCAGAATCCTCGTCGGCGGCCGCCACAGAATATGATCCAAAGGCTCGCCGGGTGCGTGAGTTTTGATCCTAGACGAGACCGACGAGATGGTCGATTCCCTCATCGTATTTTCCGACTACTCGTCGATCGTGCTCCAGAGCGAAAGCGATGAGTTCGAGAAGCTCTGCGCATTGCCGCCCCCTGACGTTCTATCCGATGAGGTGCAGGCTCAGACAGTCGAAGAAATCGACCGGCATCAGGCGCATGGCGGCGGATGGTCCGCGCGTCCCGAACAGATGAAGACCCAGATCGCCGAAACGGAAGCAAGCATTGTGGCCTTTGCTGAACAAGCGAAGTCTGGGGAGACATTCGCGGAGCGCGTGAAGGACGGATTGGTCGCTCACAGGCCAAAGAGCGTTGATCAATGAGCGTTCCGCTCTGAACCGCGAGCTTCCAAGTCGACAGGTCGGGTATCGTCGATCGATCTGTGGAGCAGGGTTGCTCCCATGAGACCAGCCAAGCTGGCGACCGGCATTGAACAGGCCGATGCCGGATGCGCGGTTGCGGTCATTGAGGTTGCTGAAGCGATGAGGGTGATCGACAGGAAAACGAAATGACCGATGCCCCGTACGCAGGAGCATCGGTAGGACACGGATAGGTCGGCGCCGGAGGGCGATACGGGAGCTGGTGTCGGTGCTGGTGCGGCCTATTGGGGTCCACCCGTATACTTGTCAACCGTCGACATGAGCGGCTTCGGGGTCGACAGATTGAACATCAGCCCGAACCGACCATCGGGACCAGTCTTGTCCGGCTCGTCGATCAGCTCGTAGAGATCAATCCACTCGATGAACGAATACTGAGAGAACCTCGCCAGCATCGCATCCAGGTTTGAGTTGCAGGCCGACATCGACGCCGACGTCGAGGTGTTGACGAACGTTGAGTCGTAGATCTCGGCGCCATTCATCTCATTGATGGCGACTGGAACGCCGTAGCTCGACAGCTTTGTGAACAGGTTGAAATTGGGACGAACTCCGCCCCAGTAGTTCGTCGGGTTCACGCCGGCATGCTCGTAATAGTGATAGCCGAGCACATCGACCTTGACGCCATTCGCCTTCATGAAGTCGATGTAGCCGAACATCGTCGATGTGGTGCCGACGATGCGCCGAAGGTTTCTGCCGGTGTCGCGGCGTACCTGCTCGATCGCGTCCGACATTCCCCGCAAGAGATTGGCGAAGTCGACCATCGACGGATATGCAGCGAACTCGGCAGAGGTCCATCCCTTGCCGAACAACGGAGAGCCGTTGGCATCACGGACGGTCAGATTGATCTCGTTACCAAGTTCCCAGTCGCCGACTGAAGATGCGAACTGGCGAACAAACGCCAGGGTCCGATTGTAGCCCTGGGAGTAGATCGCAGCAGCGTCGCCGGCAGGATACTTGCCGGCATCGGTCTTGTCGCCCCACATTAGCGGAAGCGCCAGAACAGGTTCAAGAGTGACGCCATAGTTGGCGGCAAGGCCCACGATCGAGGTGAAGCGCGTCGCTGCCCATGGATCAGTGTCAGCCGCCAGAGGAATGGTCAGGCGGTATCGCTTGAGCTTATGTGCGGCGAGCGTCTTGAAGACGTCCTCGTCATTGATCTGGCGGTACGCCCCGGAGGCGAACATGGAGTGGCCATTGACGCCGATTTGAACTGTCAATTCTGTTCCTTGATTGCGCGAGAAAAGAAGAGGATGCCGTTTGCAGCAGATCTGATTTCGGGCGCGGCGGGGTAAAGGAGGAGAAACCCCGCCGCAGTCGGGCCGCAGCAGTCGGCCGGCGCTCTGTGCCGCCGCTCTCTGTTCTGTACTGCGACTATGGTTGTATTTTGGCCTACTCTCCCCTGAGGGAGTGGACTCCGCAGACGTCCGAGACTGAAGGGAGCGGCGCGCGCCAAGCCGGGGCTTCCGTTTATTGGCGCCAGCATTGGGAGCCTCGGCCAAGTGAGGTAGCTCCGTTGTCTCAATCCCTTGTGATCGCCCCAGTTGAGCTTCTGATCGCTCCCCTCGCCGCATGAGTGGGCGAAGTCAATGAATTCACAAGTCCGAGAGAGGATGCCCGTGAAAACGCTTCAGGAATCCACTCTTGCCATCGCCATCGTGGCAAGCACACTTGCGATCGCGGTGCCAGCGTGTGCAAATTCCGCAGCTTCGGAGTAACCGGAGCGCCGTTCCGGCTCAAAGCTGTCGAACCAGGGGGAACCCTCATGATTTCCGGCCATCGGAAGGCGGTCGCGCTCTTTTCCTCCTATGCAGCGACCGGGGACGGCACGCGTCTCGTCAGCTTCGCGTGGACCGCTCTGCCCCGTTTGCGGCACCACCTCTCAATGGCGCGCCGCCTCTAAGCGGGATACCCCAAAAGGTCGTCTGGCCAGGTCGCGGATGCGCTTAGCGGCCGGCCGTCGATCTCGCTGCGGCGTGCCTGTCAGTGACTTCTTTCGCGACTGAGCAACGCCGATTTCCGTGCACACCGCTGGGCAACGGCTGGGACGGCCCATCGGCGGCCCGGCACGATCGAGGTCGACGTCAACTACATGTACCGCACGCCGTTCTTCGGGACGTCGCTAATGAATTCCGTTCCTCTGGGCGGCTACACCGCGAAGAAAATCCCAGTCGTGGATCTGCGCGAGATCGCAGCCGGACAAAGCGTCGCGATGGCCGCGCGCTGCGCATTGCGCGATCTCTACGACGCATGGCGCCTGCTGCACGTCCGCGGGCTGGATTGGAAACAGGTCAAGCTCGCTACGCTCGCGATCGGGGCGGCCACACGGGACCTGAACTGGCGGACGGCCTCGCTGGACGGATATAGCTACGACGCCAACGAACTCCGCGGAAAATTGCTAACCGTCGTGAAGAGCGACATGTTCGACAAGGACGGCCGCCCGGAAGCCTGGCGCGAGCTCGTGCTGGCCGAATGGCAAGAACGACTGGCGCCCTTGTTCGAACATGATCGCGGCGAGATGTCGTTCCTTGATGCTCTCTAGGAAGAGGGACGGATCGACGTCAGCAGTCTCCAAGGCGATGCCGCCGTCAAGCACGCGATAGAGAACTTCCCCGCGCTGCAAGGAAGGCTTTGAACATCAGGAATCACAACGCCGGTCTTCCGCGCTTGTGGGCAGGCTCCGACGTTACGCCAGAGGGAGAGTAGAATTTCTCCTTATTTGTCACACCAGGACGAAACGGGAGGGCAGGAGAACGGCGGCGGATGCCCGCTTTCAGCCGTCAGCGGGTTCGTGCACCGTTAAACCGAGACGCCCCGCGTGATCGAGCAGATGCTCGACCGACGAGGCCGCCCATTGCCAGCCGCCGCCCGGCGTCCGCTCCCGCATTGTCTCGAGCTGTGCCGCGATCGCCCGCAGACTGAGGTCCGGATCGGAAATGGCAATGCCGGCGAACGAGTGTCATCAATCGATCCTCCGGCTGTCGTCGCTGCGCGCGCTGGACAAGTTCAGGCTTCGCGAGGCCTTCCCGCACAGCGATGCATGGTCGAGCAGCGAGGCGTTGAGTTCCTCCAGGTTTTTGAAGCGGAGCCTCGGCGTGAAGAAGCGCTCGCGCACAGCCCGACCTGGTTCTCGACCTGGCCCTTCTCCCAGCCCGACGCCGGCGTGCAGGCCACCGGCTCGACAAGATAGAAATCCGGATCAGCGTCAGCCGTTCCGGCGACGGCTTCGTCGCATTGGTCGCCAAAAGCCGCTCAAGCTCATCGCGCCATGCACCCAGCCGAGGCAACGGCTGATGCTTGCGCACGTAGCGGAACTCCGTTTGCCCCGAACGCAGGGACCTTGCGGACCACCTCCCGAGAGACCTTCAATTCCCGGCAGATCTGCTTGATCGATTTGAACCAGCGAAAGCCGGCGCATCTTTGCAATCGGCTTCACAACCAACATCCAAAACAAATGCCTCCGATGAAACCGGAAGCAGTGTCACGCCCTTGCGTTAAGGGGGGCCCGTTTGGATGAAAACGACCCCTCAAGCAGGGTCCTTATTCCATGAAAAATCACACTGCGGTCCTATTGAGCGACGAAACGGCAGGTCATGCCGGATGCCGAGCACCGCGCACAGGGGCTTCAACAATAGGGCCGAGAATTGCCATGTGCCGCTGCGAAAGCGGGAGCGGACGATGCAGGGCTTCCGTTCGCCGGGGAAGCCTGCAGCGCTTCGTCTCGATATTCTCAACCTTCCGTAATCTCTTCGTCCAAGCCAGCTCCCGCTCCTTAGATAAGGTGACAGCGCCTGATCGCAGGCCCAGGCGGCCTGACCTGCGGCCTTCGCCGGCCGGTGTAGGCCGCAGCCCGATTCATTAACGCTTGAGCCAGGTCTCGGATTTTCTTTATCGGTCCGGGAGAACGCCTTCGTCAGCCAATCGTCAGCCAGGCGGTGTATCTAGGCCTGCCGCGCCTCATCAGCCTGAACCCAATGCAAACGCAGGAGCTGCGAATCATCATGTATGGTCGAATTGGTGCCTCGTTCGATGTCCTCTACAGCGGCGAAGCTGACGAAGCGAATCAGTCGGGAGCCACCGGGCAAACGGATGTAGGAAGCCAAAGATTCGCGAACATGTTTGCCCGGATGCATTTGGCCGGAGTGGTTCTACCGACAATTCATCTTCGCGTGGGTGGACGAAGAACGGTCCCGGTGAATGGCAGCGCGCAATCAAACCTCCACTCTGTCTCTGAAAAACTGAGGATAGCGAGTGCGGCGTGATGCGATCGCGTGCCAGTCTCGGCCGATCTTGGGCTGCTGGCGTGTACTTTGGCCAGGAGTAGGCCGCGCCGTCTCGGGTCCGGGCTGACCATGACGGTTGACGAAAACATGCCGCAGGTTCCTCAGACCTCATGCCATGCGCCATCTGGGCGATTGCACTTATGGGCCAAAGCCTTGATGCACCATGGTTGAGCGACATCAGCCCGCAACATCATAAGCAGCGATTCTCCCCTTTTATCAGAGATGGAATATGACGGGCATTGGCCGATCTGGCAGATCGCGCATTGGGGATGCTGGAGCCGGATCGAGCAGTTCACGCTCGCACTCAAGCCTAGCCCCTGGGGAAGGCAGTCAATCGTTCGATTCCGTCGTGGAGCGGATGCGCTCTGGGCCCCAAGATAGAGGGACGCCCTCCGCTAGCATGGCGCGCGGTGCCGACGATGCCCTTGGCGACAGGTCTTCCGGTCCCTCCGTTGGCCCAGATCGAATCCTAGGCGCTGCGGCACGGGCAGCCGCTGCGCCACGTGCAGCCACTGCACGGCGGCGCGGCTTTCCCTCAGTGTCGGAGGGTGGAGACACGACGCCGGTCACCAGCCAGCCGCCAACTTCGGGTGTGGCAGTCTCCATTTCCTCGTCAGAGGAAGAAATCAACGCAACAAGGCGGCACATGGATCGCCTGGTTGAGGAACTTGACGCTTGCCGTAATGCGGCCATGCACGCCCAGAACTCGGAGGAGGCGCAAGAGCTGAGCGATCGGTTCATCAAAGCAGGTTCGGCAGTTCTGGAGTACTACGCGAGGCTGCGCCCGGCCGTGGCGCGGAGCATTCTGTCGGACGCTGAGGTCCGTCGATACCGCTATGCCGTGCTCGATGCGGCCCACCAATGCAACGCACTGGCCTCATCGACTATCGCCGCCTTGCAAGACCGCAGAAAGAATTCGGCAGACCTGTTGCAGCGGATTTTCGAATCCAACGCTACCCCCGACCAGCTGAGCCGAGTGGCTTCCAGTGTGGCGAAGGAGCACGCGGCTTGCGTGGAGTGGTGGGGAAAGAAGCTGTTGCGCTCGGAACGGATGGTGTCCGTCTGCGAGGCCACCGCCAACTTGCCAAGCACGACGCCCGAGATGCGGAAGCCCGAAGAGGCCGCACTACGCCTGAATACCGGCTTGGTACTTCATGCGCGGTACATGCGTCTGCAATCGCGGATTGCGCTCACGCAGCTTATGATTGAGTCTCAGGCGAGCACGTTTGAACCGGCCGTGAGGGACGCCCTCATGGGTGAGAACGGGGGGGTGCATCTGCTCGGGACCTTTGTCCAGGATGTTTATCCGGCATTCCTCTCGACGGAGGAAGCCGTTCTGCACAACGACGGAGCGGCACTCGACGCAGAGCACTGCACCGTTCTGGAAGGAGTCATGGAACGGCTTTCGGAATTTGCGTTGGCGTTGCACGACGACATCCTTGCCAAGCTAAGCGATAACCGAACAGGTGCCAGCCTCCCATTCGAACTGTTGGGCCAGATCGTAGACGACGCACGGATCACTGCGCACGAGGTCATGCACTTCCTGGCACTGCAGCTGAAAACGTCAGCCATCATTGCATCCCCGGCCGACGCTGGCGCTACGGTACCGGCCGACACTGCCGGCAAGGCAGCGGCGGCCAAAGGCACCGCTGCGCGCAGGGAGGGGAAAGGCAACCGCAAGCCGGCTGCTGATGCCGCGAGTTCGGCCGGGCGGCCCGAGCCGCAAGTCGCCGCGGGCGACAGCGACACCGCGCCAGCGGACAAGGTTCTCGTGCGCTCGGATCTAGGTACGAAGAAGCTTGTGAGCGCCAAGGAGGCGCATGCGAGTGCGTCGTCGGCGGCGGCACACTCGGCGGTCTGGCAGGCCCCGGCATCGACGGAGGCGTTGGCGCCACTGGTCAAGCGGTCGGACGAACTATTGCAGTTCGATCTGGCTGGTCAGCAAAGGACCGTCTCGCAAGCGCGCCAGATGAAGCCCGAGGACGCCGATCACGTAGTGGGCATCGTGGTCGAGCGCCTGCAGACGCAGCCCGCCGAGATGCAGGCCTGTCTGGACCCGCTGGAAGAGCCTGGTCGACGCGGCCTGCTCACGCCTGCGCATGTGCACGAAGTGCACGAGAAAACAGTCCGGCTCAAGATGAAGTTGTCCGAGGCGCAGGGACTGGCGAAGGCGGCGAACGCGGAATCAAGTCTTGCCCCTGGGGAAGGCAGCCAATCGTTCGATTCCGTCGAGCGGATGCACTCTGGGCCTCAAGATAGAAGGACGTCCTTCGCTCGCATTGCGCGCGGTGCCGATGATGCCCTTGGCGACAGATCTTCCGGATCCTCCGTTGGCGCACATCGGATCCTGGGTGCTGCGCCACGTGAAGCCACTGCGCGACGGTGCGGTTTTCCCCCATTGCCGGAGGGTGGAGCGCCAGGTCGAGAAGAAACTTCTTTAGGTTCTGATGGCAAACCCTGGCTCGGCAATAAAGGATCCAGAAGCTGGCAACCAGACACGGTGCCACCCCACAGGCAAACGGAGACCGACCCGGGTGCAGGACCGGGAAGGCGGCGTTTCGTCCATGTAGCCGAACAGAGCTTCAAGCGTGGATACTCGGAACTACTTAATAACGCTTTACATGACATTTCCTTCGCTGGCGACATCACTAAATTCTCATGCGCTGTGGTGGAGTATGACAGGAAGCTGCAGGGTCGAGCGGACCACGCAACATTCCTGCAAAAGGCCGCTTCCGAGTTCAAACGCGAATTTGTCCCAAGATGGGAACAAGATATCCGCGCCCGGAATACATGGGGGTACGCCACCTCATGCAACACGATGAGCCGGGAGGCTGGAGGTCAGGCAGGCGTGGAAGCTTGCAGGGCCATGGCAGCTCAGGTGTCGAGCCTCGGCAATGCACTATACGACGTCGAAAGCAAAACGCTTTCCCTATTCGTATTGTCGTTCAGTCGATATCCCGGGGTGGCGGAATGTCGCAATGGAATGATCCGAATCGCCAGATTTTTTCGTGAGCAACGCGGAGCACTTTCGGAGCTCAACGCTCAAAGTCTCGCCCTGCTGGTCAACGGCTTCAGCAAGTGCCCGGAACAGGAGAACTCTCGTGAGGCCACAATAGCAGTTGCCGCTGAGATTCGCCGCCGCGCTCCCGGGCTCTCTGATTTTGGTCCGCAGAGCCTGGCTATCGTGGTGAACGGTTTGAGCAAGTGGCCGGAAGACGCGGAGTGTCACGGTGCTATAAGGGCAATTGCCAGCGAGGTCCGTCACCGCGCGGGCCGCCGCGATGTCTGGCTCTCTGACTTTGGTCCGCAGAACTTGGCTACCGTGGTGAACGGTTTGAGCAAGTGGCCGGAAGAGGCGGAGTGTCGCGGTGCAATGAGGGCAATCGCCGTCGAGGTCCGTCGCCGCGCGGGTCGCCGCGATGTCTGGCTCGCTGATTTTGATCCACAGGCGTTGGCCAACCTGGTGAACGGCTTCAGCAAGTGGCCGCAGGACTGTCGAGATGCTATAGTTCAAATCGCCGCCGAGGTCCGTTACCGCGCGGGCCGCCGCGATGTCGGGCTCTCTGATTTTGATCCACAGGCGTTGTCGAACTTGGTAAACGGCTTCAGCAAGTGGCCGCAGGACTGCCGAGACGCTATAGTTCAAATCGCCGACGAGGTCGTCCATCACCGCGGCGACCGGCTCTCCAATTTTACTCCCCAGCACTTGTCGAACCTCGTGAACGGCTTCAGCAGGTGGCCCGAGGGGGCGAAGTGCAACGACGCTATACTTGCAATCGCCGACGAGGTTCGTCGCCGCGCTGGCCGAGCGGACCGGCTCTCCAGTTTTACTCCCCGGCACTTGTCGAGCTTGGTGAACGGCTTCAGCAGGTGGCCGGAAAGGACAGACTGCTGCAGCGCTATAATTGAAATAGCCGACGAGGTCCGTCGCCGCGCCGACCGGCTGTCTGGGTTTGATCCGCAGGGTCTGGCGAACCTGGTGAACGGTTTCAGCAAGTGGCCTGATGTGACGGGCTGTGGCGACGCCACGCTGGCGATCGCCGGTGAGGTCTGTCGCCGCGCCGACCGGCTATCTGGGTTTGATCCGCAGGGTTTGGCGAACCTGGTGAACGGTTTCAGCAAGTGGCCTGACGAGACGGGCTGTGGCGAAGCCACGCTGGCGATCGCCGGTGAGGTCTGTCGCCGCGCCGACCGGCTTTCTGAGTTTGATCCGCAGGGTCTGGCGAACCTGGTGAACGGTTTCAGCAAGTGGCCACAAGAGGAGAACTCACGTCACGCCACCGCTGTGATCGCCGGTGAGGTGCTTCGCCGCGCCGACCGGCTCTCCGATTTTACCTCTCAGCACCTGGCGAATCTGGTGAACGGCTTTAGCAAGTACCCACAAGAGGAGAACTCACGTCAGGCCACCGTTGTAATCGCCCATGAGGTCCTTCGCGCCGACCGGCTGTCTGATTTCACTCCGCAGGGTCTAGCGAACCTGGTGAACGGTTTCAGCAAGTGGCTGCAAGAGCAGGACGCTCGCCAAGCCACAGTCGCGATTGCCAACGAGGTCTCTCGCCGTGACAACCGGCTCTCTGATTTTACTCCGCGGGAACTGGCGATCCTGGTGAACGGCTTTAGCAAGTGGCCGGAAGAGGCGGTGTGCCATGGGGCGATAATCGACATAGCGGGCAAACTCGGCTCGGGAGACCTCCGATTCGGAGCGTTCACCACAACTCAGCTCAGCATGATAGCCAATGCTCTCGGGCGAGGTGTCACGAGGGGAGAGGGCACTGGAGAGATCATAGAGACCGCTCTGCTGAAGAATCGGCTGCACGGTATGGCCCACTACCTTCACTATGCCAGTGATCGCCTGGAGCAGACCCAGGTTCTGAACATCGCCATGATTTTCAAAGCGCTGGCTAAGGCTCAATTGTTTGACGATCTCGGTTTGCTCGCACCCACGGGGTTAGACCGGCTGACGGAACTGCATCGTGCCCCTGGCTTTGCCGCTGAGAACGACCTCGAAACCATGGGTACTCTCTGCGTCGCTCTCCTGCCGCTGGCGCGCAGCCCGCACCTGCGCTGGCACCGGAGGCGGGCTTTAAACTTGCTGAACGACATTCAACCGATCGTCGAGCACAAGATCGAGGGGCATCTCAAAGCAAGCGATGCCGAGCGAGCCCGAGGGCCGTACTCGAGCCGTTGCCCCGCCTTGTCGATCTATCAAACGCTCAAGGCCCGTGCGGTTTTCGCGGCATTGTTCCGCCGGCCCTATGTCGAAGGCAAGAAGTCCGATTTGCGGGTGAGGCAGGAAGAGCTGCAGCGCAAGACTAAGGAGATTTTGGACAAAACGGGCGGCCTCGTCGAAGGCGATCTTTCCAACATGAGCTGGAACCTGATGGCGGAGATCGCGGCGGAGAGTCCGGTCGATGCGCTGGACACGTTCTTGGCGCAGAATGCGGCGACGGTCCAGGCCCAACATCCAGCGTCCGTGTTCGACGTCCATCAGGTGTTGCGAACCATGGCCCACGAGCCCAGACCTCCGCAGGGTGACGCGGGACTTATGCAGTTGTCAGTGGTGGACATGCAGGGCCGGCCAGTGGCCACGGAGCCCGAGACACGCTATTCGATTTTTCATCGCCTGACCTCGGGGGTTTTGCCCGTCGTCGCGGTCCAGCTGCCAGGAAAGCCGAGCGCGTTCATGCTGGCGCGTACGATCACCGTCCAGGGTGTGCCATACCGCATGGACCTGTTCGGCGGAAGCAAGTTAAAGCCGCCCAAAAAGCCCGTGTCGCAGATCGCCGGCCGCCTTCCAGGTGTGGCGAGGGCAGAGTCCTCCGGGGGAAAGCTGCTGGCGATTCCGTATGCCGAAACGGCGCCGGGCACAGCGTTCGAGCAGCTGTCACGTGCCTGGGCCCCTTTCAAAGAGGCATACTATTACACTCAGCGCAGGGGTTTTGCCGCGCCGCCGGCAATCAAGGACCTAGGTCCTCGGGACTACGCGCTGGAGGGCGCCTTCAAACTGTCGCTGCTGCCGGACCGTCCTGCCAGCGAGGAGCATCCCTTCAAGCTGACTGGGCCAGAAGGCCCGATCGCCTTGCGGCCGCATGATGGTTGCGGTTTTATCAAGGCCTCGCTGGCCAACCGTATGCCAGCTGTAAATCGCGCCCGCCGACAGGAAGGTCCTGATCGGGTGCCTGCCTTTGCTGAGGGAAGAAGAATGTCCGTTCCCGCATCGGCGCTGCAACACTATCCCCGAAGCGAGCCGGTGACCGATGAGGCGCGGGAGAAGGCCAAAACCTGGCTCGAGAGCAGACAAGGGCGAGAGTTGACGTCTGAAGAGTTGTTTCGCACCGTGACGGCCGGACACATCGACGGTCCCGGCGCGGTTGCCGTACCGTCCAGCGATGACTGTCTCCATGTGCCGACGCTCAAGAGCGAGACGTTGATGGGGGCGAGCGGCGTGCTGATCGGGCGCTCGCCCTACGACAAGCCCAATCTGCGCCCGTTTGCCGCCGAGCGAGTCAAGTCGGCCGTTGAGGGGGACCCGACCGCTGTGTTCCTCGAAAACTGCACAGCCATCCAATACAGCTTCAATGTCGCGCAGAAGTCGGGGAAGGAACTGGCGGGCGACGATCCGACTTTTTTTGCCAAAGGCATTCTGATGGTTGTGCCGGATAAGATGTGGCCGGCCGGCTACGCCGACCGTGGGCTGGTGTTGTCTGCCGAGGACGTCAAATGCCATTCGAGCTGGACCTCGAGCAAGGACCGCGCCAAGGTGGACACGCCGCTCGAGTGCGTCGGCATCCTGCAGGCTACCGAGGTGTTCGCTCCGGGCTCGTTGGTTGCCGTCCCGATCGGTGAACAGAAAAAACTTGACGGAGACTTCGACGGGGACACCGTCGTCATCGTCGGCGACCGGCCGCAGCTTTATGAGCATGTGCGCCAGTTCGATCGCAAGGAGCAAGCTCTCGGACTTCCGTCGCTGAAGCCGCCAAAGTCGCATACCCCGGCGCTTGAGGGCGACAATTACCAGTTCGGTCGCGCCCGCCAGATCCTCGCCGCCACGCAGGATGTCCTGGGAACCTATAGCTGCCTGCAGCGAAACTTTCTGGCTCAATCCCATGAAGCACAACGCTGGTTTGCCGAGCGTGCTGTCTTTGGCACCTATGAGGGCGTTCACCACGAGCTCAGGCGAGAGATCCGTCAGCTGTTGGGCCAGGAAGAGGTGAGTAGCCAAGATATCCAGAACACGTTTGCGAGAGCGAGGAGCGAGATTGAGGTCGCCAAACATCTGGTTGCTCGCGAAATGGCCGAGTTGCTCGTCGACAACCTAGCGGCATGGGCAGTGAAGCCGAATGAGCAACCCCTGCCCGAAATAATCGAAAGCTCGAACGCCGCAAACCCGAGCCTCAGCGCAAGGCTCTGCAACCTTTTCCCGGATCTGGCGGAGACCTATCCGGCAACGCCTCAGCCACGAGACCGCATCCAGCTTTTACTCGACCACTATCCTGCTCGCATCGATCCCCGCCCGGATGGTTACAATGCGGACGACCTCGTAAAAAGCGCAAACAACTTGCTGAGCCTCGGCATCAAGGTCGGCACCGACGCCTATAAATCCGATACTGGCGCCAACCTCTTTTTCCAGAAGAGCAGTCATCTTCAGCGGCTCCTCTACGAGACGCCGGGCTTGAAGTCCGTGCCCTACGTCAAGGGCGTGGCGGCGACCCTCGCCCGCGGAAGGTTTGATGTCGATGCGACCTTGGAGGATCTGAGGGACAACCCCACTCTGGCGGCTTCAATCATGGAGACCTCGATCAAACTCGCTGCGGAGCAGGGCATTTTGCGCAAACCGTCCGGCCTCCGGCCAGCCGCTGACGATGCTGACATGATCACGCTGACCCGCGAGCAGGCCTCAGAACGCGCTCAAAATGAGGCTGGCCGAGCTATAGCCGAAGAGAGGAAAATCACCGCAGCGGCACGCGAGGTTGCCGGAATCCTTGCGCAAGCCGGCATCGAGGTGAAGATGCCCCATCTGGAGCGCCGCTTGAAATCGCATGCCTCCATGACAGATCAGCTCACCGGCATGAGCATCCCACCCAGCAGCGCCCCACAGCTCTTCAGCAACGCGGTACGCCACGTCTTAGAAATTCCTGACAAGGATTTTACACGTGCCTTCAAGAAAGCCATGCTGGCCTTCGAGGAGCGGGACTACACCGAACGCCAGACAACCAACTGGTTCAGAATGCGCAGTCCGACTTTCGTCGGCATCAAGACAGTGCTCACCACGGCGGACTCTTATCGCTTCGAAGTGGAGTTCCACACGCCAGGCAGCTATCAAGCCAAGCTTGCCAATCACGACAGCTATAAAATTCTCGGCAGGCTGCGGCGGCAATCAAGCGAGGATGCTTTGGAGCAAGCTGAGGCCGAGAAACTGGTGCAGCGGACGAGAGAGGTTTGCACAGAAATTGCGATCCCTGACGGCGCGCTGGGCATACCCCACTGGGGAGCCGAAGGAGATCGTAAGGACGGCGCCGCTGCGGCATTTGGATTGCGAGCTTTCGATGAATCAAGAATGCCCGAGATCGCCAGGTCAACGGAGGCAAGAGAGATTACCGCGGCGACTTGTTCACACCGCGCAAAACCAGGGTGAGCCGCAGCTCCTGTGCGGTTCTTGACCGGAATTGTATCGCCGATGTGCGGAAGCGAACAGAACAGCCATTTTGCCTGTGAGTAAGCTCGCGCTCGCTTGGCCCTTCTAAGGTTCAAGCGCGTAGGAAGTTTGCGAACAGTACGTCCCCTTGTGGGGTGAGTATCGACTCTGGATGGAACTGCACGCCATATGTTGGTTGATCGCAATGGGCGAGGGCCATGAGTTCCATCATCCGAGCGTGCTGTCACCGTCAGGTGACGGGCAGATGAAGGATCCAATTCGACGATAAGCGAATGGTAGCGCCCCACACGAAGTGGAGACGGTAGTTCTTTGAAATGCCCGCCGCCTTCATGTGTGACATACGAGGACCGACCGTGCATAGGACGACGGGCGCGCGTTACGCGTGCGCCGAACACCGTCCCAATGCACTGGTGTCCGAGACAAATCCCGAGAATTGGCACCTGACCCGAAAGTTCACGAACGAGGGCTGTCGATATTCCAGCCTCAATTGGAGTGCACGGACCGGGGGAGATGACAACCGCGCGGGGCCTGAGGTCAGCAAGTTCGCTCACGTCCATCGCGTCGTTCCGGACGACACGTGTTGCTGCACCAAGCTTGCGAAAATATCGCGCAATGTTGAAGACGAAAGAGTCGTAGTTGTCGATAATGACAATCAAGATGCACCGGCGTCTTCAGCAATGAATGCGTGAAAAATGCGCTCTGCCTTTGCAAGGCTCTCCTCATATTCGGCGGCCGGATCGGACATTGCTGTTATCCCGGCCTGCATGGAAGACGGCCTGGCCGTCGCCGATCGTTACGGTGCGAATGGCAATATTTACATCCATATGTCCATTGAATCCTATGTAGCCTATGGCCCCGCAATACACCTCTCGCGCCACACGCTCGATATCCAAGATAATTTCCATCGAGCGTACCTTGGGAGCTCCGGTAACTGAGCCGCCGGGAAAGCAGGCCCTAAGTAGGCCTACGGCATCCTCTCCGTGTGCTAGCTCACCCGTAACGACGGACACGAGATGGTGCAGTGAGGCATAGGACTCGAGATTGCATAAGGACGGGACGTGGACTGATTCGGGCGTGCAAACGCGCGAGAGATCATTGCGCAGGAGGTCGATGATCATGGTGTTCTCGGCGCGGTCTTTCTCCGAATGTACCAGCGTCTCAGCGCGACGCCGGTCTTCCTCGCAATCAGCAGAACGCGCCACCGTCCCCTTGATAGGTCGCGTTTCGACCTATCGCCGTCAAACTTTAGGAAACGCTCGGGCGAGCTCGATGCAATGGTGAGCTTGCCATACCGAAGAAGGGCGGCAAAGGGAGCCGGATTCATTTTCCGCAGCTGACAATAGAAGGCTATCCATCGAACGAGTTCGCCAGGCGAGCGCTGAAACGCTGCGCAATGTTGACCTGGAAGGCGTCACCCGACAGAATGAGATCAATCACGCGCTGTACCGCCGCGATGTATCCCTGGCGACTGAAGTTTGAATGCCATGAGCCGCCTCGCCAGGTTTAAAATCAGGAGGAGGGGCTGAGACTGTAAGCAGCCCAACAAATCCTTCGGCTCTTTGGCGAGCTCTCTCACGCCGGCGAACTGGATCCTGCTCCGGCCACCCGGTAGAAAGGGTCCAGCATCTATCATGGCGATGATCGAAGCTTATCACGACGTCGTAAAGATGTAGGAGTGCCTGAGGCAAGCGATGCCCCCCGATGGTCGGCAGCGGCAATCGCTCCAGCGTCCTGTTCAGCTCGTGTCCAAAAAAGCCGGCGGCGCCGCCCCGGAATGCCGGGAGATCGGCGCGATGCATTTGCGGATAGTTGGCTAGCAGAGCGCGAAGTGCCGCCCACGGATCGCCCACAATGGACTCTCCGTTGCAAATACCTCTCCCGTCCGCGATTACGTAAGTGATGAAGGGATCGCACGTCACATACGAGTACTGCCCGAGCACCGCGTGTCTCGATGCGCTATCCAGGACCGTGAGGTGCCTCCGATGTGCGAGGCGTCGCATGGCTGTGACGGGCTCAATCCACTGCAATTCCAATACATGCATTAGTCTGTCGTGCGGATTCCGACGAAGTCGCCCAGGCGTACCGATATGAAGTCGCCCGTGGATTCCGAGACGATGTCGCCCACCTTTCCGATTTGATCTCGCCCAGCGGCGAGGCGTTCTGGCCGGCTGGTTCTCTGGCATCGGTCAAGCCGCGTGGTCAATCTGGAATCGCGACTTCGACCTGTTTTCTTCTTCTGCGGTTGCTGTGGGCATGTGGGCAACGCGATTGCGTCGTCCAAGCGCAGCGGCATGTCCACAGCGCCACGGGCTCAGGTCTTTCGGGCGGATTGCCGGGTTCGCCGCAGGCTCTCACCGGTGAGGTCGAGCCGATGGGCATTGTGGACGAGACGATCGAGCACGGCGTCGGCATAGGTGGGATCTCCAATGAGCAGATGCCACTGGTCCACGGGGAGCTGGCTGGTGACGATGGTGGAGCGATGACCGTAGCGATCTTCGAGGATTTCCAGGAGGTCGTGACGGGCACCGGCGTCGAGCGGCTCGAGTCCCCAATCATCGAGGATCAGCAGATCGACACGGCCAAGGCCGCGCAACAGGCGTGGATGGCGGCCGTCGCCGCGGGCGAGCGCCAGATCGTCGAACAGTCGCGGGACGCGCTGATAGAGCACAGAGCGATTGTCGCGACAGGCCTTGTGGCCGAGCGCCGAGGCGAGCCAACTCTTGCCGACGCCGGCCGGGCCGCAGATCAGGAGATTGACGTGGTCGTCGATCCAACGGCCCTCGACAAGCTTAGCGAACAGCGGGCGGTCGAGACCGCGCGGGGTGCGGTAGTCGATGTCCTCGACGCACGCCTGCTGGCGCAGCTTTGCGTAGCGCAGGCGGGTGGCGAGCCGTTTGTCGTGCCGCAGCGAGGCTTCACGTTCGAGCAGCAGCGCGAGCCATTCGGCGTGACCGAGGCTTGCGGCCTCACCGGTGGCTTCGATGTCGGCGAAGGCCTTGGCCATGCCATGGAGGCCGAGGGCGTTGAGGCGGTCGAGGGTCGGATGGGTGAGCAAGGGATGATCTCCTAATTGTAGTAGCGCGGTCCGCGGATGTTGGCATGCAGGATCGGCGCATCGTCCGCGGAGCGCTGGTGAGCAGGACGCCGATCGAGATTGTTGGCGAGGATCGACTTGACCGAGCCATAGGTGCGCGCGCCGATGTCGATCGCCCGCGCAGCCGCAGCGTCCAGCCGTTCGCGTCCATAGGAGGCGGCGAGCCTGAGGATGCCGAGACAGGCGCGGAAGCCTTGCTCGGGGTGCGAGCGCTCGTCGAGAATGAGGTCGCACAACGCGCTGGTCGCCGGCCCGATCGCGGCGGCGTCCTGGCGGATACGCGCGATGGTCCAGCCGGCGTAGCGCCGATGGCTGGAGGCCATGTGCTCCGGCACGGTGGTGTGTTTGTGATTGCCGCTCATGCGCTGATGCGCGGCGATCCGCTCGCCCTTGTGGAAGATCTCGACGGTGCGGGCCGTGAACCGCACCTCGACCTCGGCGCGGGCGAAGCGATGCGGAACGCTGTAGTAATGCTTCTCCACCTCGACGTGGTAATCGAGACTGACGCGGCGGATCCGCCACTCGGCGGGGACGTAGGGGGAACCCGGCAATGGCTTGAGCGCCGGCCGGTCGACCTCCTCGAGCAACCGGCGGCGTGTCACGCCTATCCGCCGGATCGGCCGTTCCTCGTTCAGCCTCGTGAGCAGTTCGCCGATCGCCGCATTGACCTCGGCCAGGCTGTAGAAGGTGCGATGACGCAGGCGGCCGAGCAGCCAGCGCTCGACGATGAGGACGGCCTGCTCGACCTTGGCCTTGTCGCGCGGCTTGCGCGGCCGCGCCGGCAAGATGGCGGTGCCGTAATGCGCCGCCATCTCCGCGTAGGTACGATTGATCTGCGGGTCGTACAGGCTCGCCTTAATGACCGCGACCTTGGTGTTGTCGGGCACCAGCAGCGCCGGTATGCCGCCGATCGCCGCGAAGGCGCCAACATGGGCGCTGATCCAGTCGGCGAGCCCCTGCGTCCACGTCGCCTGCGCGTAGGTGAAGCTCGATGCGCCGAGCACGGCGACGAAGATCTGCGCCGTTCTGCGCTCACCGGTAAGGCGGTCGACCACCACCGGCACGCCATCGCCGGCATAGTCGACGAACAACTTGTCGCCGGCCGCATGGGCCTGGCGCATCGTCACCGACAGACGGCCTTCCCAGGCGCGGTAGAGCTCACCGAAGCGCGAGTACCGGTATCCGCCAGGCTCCGCGGCGATATATTCCTCCCACAGGATCGACAGCGTCACGTGCTTGCGTTTGAGCTCGCGGTGCACGCTCGCCCAGTCGGGCTCGGCGATGCGGCGGTGACCCTGACGGTTGCCATTGCCGGTCTTCGCGAACAGGCGAAGTTCCAGAACCGTGTCGGTGACGTCGTCTGGCAACGGCCAGCTCAAGCCCGCGGCCTCGAACCGCCGGAGCGCCAGGCGCACCGTCGAGGGCGCCGCGCCCACCCGTCGCGCAATCTCGCGGCTCGGCAGCCCGGCCGCCTTCATTCTGATCACATCGCGCACACGGCGCATCGCAAGCCTCTCCGTCGGCATCCAGGGTCCCCTTCGCAAAGCGAAAGAGTTGACCCTATGGGAGCCAGAAGAGGCCTCGTCACCCGGGCGACATCATCCCGGAATGGTGGGCGACATCATCTCGGAACGGGTGGGCGACTTCAAATCGGAATGGTGGGCGAGATCATCTCGGAATCCTGGGCGACATCGATCGGAATCCGCAGTCTGTCGCTCAGCGATACATGGCCGATTGTAATCCCGTCCGGCGAAGGCGTGCCTCGTGGGCACCCAAAAACCCCTACGTGCCTGCCAGGTTAATTACGCCCGCGGGTAGGGCCTGCCAAATGGCTCCGCATCTGTTGACATGCTGTAATCGGCCGCGAGACGTAGCTCTCGGAGCGGTCTTACCTGCCGGATCGACTCCTGGTAAAGCTCGTGCGCTTTATAGGCTACCAGTTCGACATCGTCGTCGAATTCACCGTAGACGATCACGTCAATTTCGTTGCCAGGCCGGTCACTCTTGCGGTTGCGAGCGACCTCAAGCCGGCGTGCGTGCGGGATTTTGGCGAGTACGGAAAGGCCGTCGACTATTTTGTCGACATGCGCCTAATCTTTTGCGGTGAAGAATACGATGTGTCGAATCATAGATGACCGTCGGTGATCGCGAACATTCCGGTTTGACTTCGCCCAAAGCGACAGATGCCTCATCGCAAAGTCTGCAAGCCTCGGGCAGCCGTTCAGATGCCACTGCACGGCAGGCGCCCTGCACCATTGCGGTGGCGGGTGTTTAGCTTGCTGTTCTTCCTCCGCTATTACGCAAGGTAGACAATCTCTGAGACGAAATTCTGCATCGAAGTAAGGAACCGCCTGATCATAGTCGCTAGGACAAGTTCAGCAGATGCTTCCGTCGACGGTCATTAGCTTCGCGCGGATCTCGTGCATGAAACGGTCTCACTTGCAGGATCGGCGCATAAGAACTGCAGCAAAATGCGCTCCTTCGTTGAATACAGGCTGGGTCACAAAACAGAAGGGGGAAGGCCGCCGCCAGCCCCTGAAGCGATGACATCGACGCGTGACTTCAAGGTTGATTCCGCTCTTCGGCTGATCACCGCAGAGAGATGATCGTGAAACGACTTTCAATCGCGGAACGTGGCGATAGTCTTAGCCATACATGTCGCCTGGGAGGAGCTTATCGTTTCGGCGCTGCTCGTCGCGAAGTAACGAAGAAGGGTAGTACCTGGTGCACACGCTTGCCTGGAGGCGCTTCCAACGCGCAGCTGCATCGCGCCGGAAGGCTGCGCTGCCTTCCGGAAAGTCGCTGAAATGCTGCTCCGCCTTCGCCAAGTTTTGGAAAAAAATGGCCGCCCGAGGTGCCGCGGTTCTGATCGAGCACTCCTAGACGGCCTTCACTTGGACCGCGTTGCTTGCATGCGCGTGAGAGCCCAACGCGCTGGTACATCGGTGGATGCGATTGCCCAGGGAAGCGCGGCTGCCATTTGCTTGACATCAATACAAGTAATTCGATGGTCTATCCTTAGGCAAAGCCTAGCGGAGGCAAGACATGCGCAATCTGCTGTTTGTCGCTGCTAGCACTTCCCATGCCACTTGGCTTTGTCTCGCCTTCGGGCGTACGTCCTGCGACCGCTTGGCAGGACGCTCTTGTCTGCAAGGACGTATCCGGGGGATCCTGGCAATTGCCAGTTCTCGTTCGGGGACGGACGCCTATTGCGGTATCGACCCGACATACGCATTGGCGCGGCGGGTAGAACGATCGCGCTGACAACCAGTACAAGACGCCACGAAAAGACGCACCAAGGGAATGCGGGGTGTTGTTGACGAAATCGTGTCTTCGACGAATAGTAATGGCCTTTGAACGTGTGCAGCAGAAGCTGCTGACCTCGCAATGGCGGCCGCCGCTTAGATTGCGACCGCACTACTGCGCCTTAACCCCGCTTAGCCCTTTTTGCATCGCATGACTTGGCTGGCCGTGTCAAACTGTCGAGTCTTCGATGGCCTGACGCTTGGGTTGCCACGGCTGCTACGAATTGAGCAGCAAGCCGACGGCAAGCGCACCGGCGCCTCAGGTCAGCGACGCCTCTAAGCGGCTCGCCTGACAAGTCTGTACGGTCGGGTTATCCACACGCCATCGAATTAGCGGCGGCAGACGCGCGTCTTCACGATCTGCTGCGCTGGAAAGCACTCGCTTGCATTTGACGAAGGCGCGGCGGTCACTCCGAGCTCGTTTGAAGGATTTCACCGCGGAATACGCGCAACGCAATTTTCGGCCGACAGGCAGGGGTTCATCGAACTAATCGATCGCGATATGCCGCTACAACAGAGGTGAGCGCGAGGCCTGTTTCGGGAGCTGGAAAGTGCCAAGTATCCCGGGGAAGGGATTGGAGCAGGGCATGGTACGCAATTTCTATCAGCTCTGTATGGGGAAGTAAGTATGCCGGAGCGTTGATGCAGCGCAGCAGGTGTGAGCGGCAACAAATCCTCGGGCTGCAGTTGAACTTGATGAGGCTCGGAAAAGAACTCGCTCCGGTAGAGTATTGCCTCCCTGGGCAGAGCCAGCCAGTCCGACATGCAAGAGATGCGGTTAAGACAACGCCGCAGGCAAATTGCCAGAATGATCGCATCGGCGCGCCCTGAGACCCAGCGTGACGCAACGCGCTTCCAAATGACAATTTGAATCTGGTGAGTTCTTGCTTGATGGTCGCGCGACCATTGGAGTTTTTATGCACGCGCCTACTACTTTGGAGGCGTATGTTTCCCTTTCATGGTTGACAGTTTTCACTCGTCCGCCATAGAAAAAGGGTGGTCCCCCGGGATGCGCGCAATACTCAACTGCTTCGGTCGCAAGAATCGGATTACCGTTCGCCTAGCATATTCGGAGACGCGGGGACTTCGGGAGGGCGGTGGCTTCAAAATCGTAGGCGAGACAGGTGAGATTAAATTGTATCGCTTAGAGCTGCGAAATCGACCTGAGGCCATCTGACGGAACGGATCGAAAATGAGCCACGCTTCGGAAGTATCAGTTGAGCGGATCACGATTCCAATCCTGCAGCGGTGGAAGCAGGAGCGGCGGCGTGTCGCCATGACCACCGCCTACGATGCGGTTACTGCAGGCATCGCTGACCCCATCGTCGACATCATTCTTGTCGGCGACAGTGTTGGCAATGTCTGCCTCGGATTCGACAACACGTTGCCTGTCAGCGTGGCGATGATGAATCATCATCTCGAGGCTGTTGCGCGCACAAGGCCCCGTGCCCTGCTCGTGGCCGATATGCCGTTTCTTAGCTTTCACCTCAGTCCGGAGGAGACGATACGTAACGCCGGAGGATTCCTGCAGCGAGGTGCAGATGCAGTGAAACTCGAGGGCGGGGCCAAGCGCGTGGAAATGGTGCGCGCCCTGGTCGATTGCGAAATTCCCGTCATGGGCCATCTCGGCCTCACCCCGCAGAGCGTCAATATCATGGGCGGATTCAAGGTGCAGGGCCGGAAAGCCGATGACGCTTTGCGGCTGCTTGATGACGCTCACCGTCTGCAGGAGGCCGGATGCTTCGCGTTGGTGCTTGAAGGCATTCCGGCCGAGCTCGCCCAGCGAGCGACCGAATCGCTGTCGATACCAACTATTGGAATAGGCGCGGGTCCCGGGTGCTCGGGCCAAGTGCTCGTATTCCATGACGTGCTGGGGCTGACCGAAGGTCGTCGGGCCAAATTCGTTCGCGCCTATGCAGATGGTTTTCAGCTGTTGCAGGAGGCGCTGTCGCGCTGGGCTACCGATGTCCGCAGTGGAGCGTTCCCGGCGCCGCAAGAGTCCTATCGGCTTCCTGAAAGCCTGGGTGACATCATCGCAAACTGGGCTCCTCCTAAGACAACCTGATGTAAGGTGCTACGATGCAGACGATTACGACGGTCGCTGAGCTTCGTCGTGAACTGGCGAAGGCTTGCAGCGCGGGCAAACGCGTCGGGCTAGTGCCGACAATGGGCTATTTGCACGAGGGCCATCTGGCCCTGGTCAAGGCGAGCCGAGCGCAATGCGACGTCACCGTCGTTAGCATCTTCGTCAATCCGACGCAGTTCGGAGCAAACGAGGATCTCAGCAGCTATCCTCGCGATTTCCTGCGCGATGAAAAATTGTGCCGCGATGCCGGTGTTGCGATTGTCTTCGCGCCGGGTGCACGGGAAGTCTATCCGGCTCAATTCGAGACCTTCGTCGAACCGGGCGAATTGGCGAAGCCACTATGCGGGGCTTTTAGGCCTGGGCATTTTCGCGGCGTCGCAACCGTGGTATGCAAGCTGTTCAACATGGTGCGTCCGGACGTCGTGTTTTTCGGGCAAAAGGATTTTCAGCAATGCGCGGTCGTGCGTCGCATGGCAACTGATCTCAATCTTCCGATCGAGATCGTCACCGTGCCAACCGTTCGGGAACCGGACGGGCTCGCGATGAGCAGTCGCAATCGCAATCTGAGCGAGGAAGAACGTCGGCGAGCCGTTGCCATCAGTCGTGGGCTGTTCGCCGCGGCGGATGAGTTCCGCTCAGGAGTGCGCGAGGTGGATAAGCTGATTGCGATCGCGGAGCGGCATCTTGAGACCGTTGATCGGCTGCAATACCTTGAACTTGTCGATGGTGATACGCTCAAGCGCGCCGCGAGTCCGCTGCGGCTTCCGGCGGCGCTCTGTGCCGCAGCCTACGTCGGTTCGACCCGGCTGATCGACAACGTACTGCTCGCGTTGCCAACTCTGTAGCGCAATTCAGAACCAAATCGACAAACTGTGTTCTTCTTATCTGTTTCGGCGGTCTCGTCGGTGTAACCCTGGAAGTTCCGACGCGGCCGCCCCTCGCGCTTCGCCGCGGCAAGATTTCTAGCCGGGGTAGATCGAAGTGGTCGAAACTAATGCGCACGTAGCCCGCGTCGACCGGGGCTTCCGTAATCAATTCCGACTGAAGATGACGCGCGACTGTCTGGGGCAGCGCGCATTCGCCGATCTTGCACTGATCCTTCTTGAAGGAGAGAATATGCGCGTAACGAAACACCGACACGCGATCCGGACGGAGTTCGATGCATTTGGCGCACCGGATCTAGCACTACAGTTGCAATTTTCGGGTGGTTCTGAATCTATGGGCCACCATCATTCGGGATTTGATGATTGGTGGAGCGTCGGTCGAAGATGCGCGACGCTGTGGGCTTCTTTGTTGCGGCAGACCGAGCAACGGATTCGTCCGCTGTTTACGTAGGAGCGGGTCGCGATCTCGGCGGGGCAGCTTTCTCGATGGAATGTTGGGCAACGAGCGCATCCCTCCCGCACACGGACAAGAATCAATGCCGGTCCATGTGCACAGCCAATTCGATGAAGAAGTCGTCAATGGCGAGCCGTGACGGGGGGCGTTGACAAAGACGATGGGTCTAGCAGGCACACAAGCCTCTGCGTACCTTCGATGATCAACTGTTTATGTCGGCGTCTACATCGCGATGTCGGTTGCCACAAGCTCAGGCTACGCAAGCCCAGAGTAACAGGGTTGCAAACCAATCGCCTCGCATTGAGGCCCATTGCGATCGGCGGACAATTTCATCTCGTCGTCAGCTTTGCGACTGAGCCATATTGATTTGTCGCGGATATGACTACGGAAGGCGAGGCCGCGTTGGCGCGCTGAAGGGCGTCACGGAATCGCAATACGCGGTCTCGAGGCGCACTCGGGTGCTTCGTGCTCCTTCAGTGCGCGACCGCGCTCATCAATCAGCAAGTATCAAGCTTGTTGAGAGCCCCCGACGCTCCATGCCTAGCCGGCACAGTTGCCCGATCGTATCGAGTCGTCACGTGCGTTTTCGCGGTGGCATCGTATTTGCAATCAAAGATGTTGTCGCGGATCGAACTAGAACAGTGACGATCGACGCGATCCGATATCACGCGCTGAACCGTCCGGCATGGCGGATTGCGCCAACAAACGATGTCCTCTCGACCGCCGAACCTGCGCACTCTCTGTCGCTCGGGAGTCCGTCGTTGGTACAGCGCCCGCAGGTCGTCTATCAATAGGGTCCCTGTCATGGCGTCTGCTGGTCAACCATCCTCTCGGTTAGCAACGCGTCTTGCATTCTTCGTTCCCGGCGTTGGCTTCGGGGCCTGGGCCCCGCTCGTACCATTTGCGAAAGACCGGCTGGCGGCCGATGACGGCGTGCTTGGCCTACTACTGCTCTGCCTGGGTGCTGGATCCATCATCGCGATGCTTCTGACCAGTGTTTTGAGCGCCCGCTACGGCGTCAGGCTGATCATTCTTGTGGGTGGGCTTAGTCTCGCGATCGTCCTGCCGTGCCTCACGACAGCTAGCAAGTTGGCGCTCGGCGTCGCGCTTTTCGCCTTAGGCGCCTCGATAGGCTCGATTAGCGTGGCCGCGAACATTCATGCGATGGAGGTGGAGCGCACGGCGGAGTGCCCGCTGATGTCCAGCTTCCACGCTCAATTCAGCATCGGGGGACTTGTGGGGTCTGCAGCCATGACCGCTTTTCTCTCGCTGCAGATTGACGCATTTGTTTCGGCTGTGGTCTGCTCGGGATTGATAGTGATCGCGATCATGCTGGCGTGGCCGCGATTGGTACCAACGGCGCAGGCGGACCAGGGACCGTCGTTCGTTCTGCCGCGTTCCATCGTGCTCCTTCTAGCCGTGATTGCGGCGATCGCCTTCCTTATCGAAGGCGCGATGCTCGATTGGGCTGCCTTGTTGGTCGTCGGCGCTGGTCTTGCTCCAAAGACGCAGGGCGGCTTAGCGTATGTACTGTTCTCCATAGCCATGACGGTGGGACGCCTTGCTGGCGACGCCGTCGTCGAACGGGCGGGGGACCGCGCGACACTTATGTTCGGAAGTCTACTGGCCTTGGCAGGTTTCGGAGCTCTGCTGGCGGCACCGGCGGCCGTCATCGCCATGATCGGCTTGCTGCTCATTGGTCTTGGCCTATCGAATGTCGCCCCGATTCTGTTCCGGCGCGCCGGCACGCAGGAGGCGATGCCCGTTGGTCCGGCGATTGCCGCGATCATGACGGTGGGTTATGCCGGAATTCTCATTGGGCCAGCTGGTATCGGCTTACTGGCCAAGTACGTGGGACTGCCGGCCGCATTTGGGGTCCTAGCCGGGCTCATGTGCCTCGTCGTGCTCTTGGCGCCGATCGCGACGGCGAACACACGGTGAATGCGTTTGAAACGTGAAAGAGCGGCACCCGCGCGCAAGAGAAGCTCCGATCGTGTCTTGTCTCTGATCGAGACGGCAATGAGGTGGCTAGCTGATATCTGCCTGGCGCCGATGATCGGCTACTTTTTGCTGGTCCCAAAGCGGTGCGCTTCTCCGGTAGTGCTTCAGGCCCGGCGATTGGTGGTCCGCGTTCTTACAGAGATCTGCCTTCATGCCTACGATAGGTCGCTTGATGCGCTTGCTGTTCGCCCAATCGTTTCATCCCAGGCTTCTATGCCTATGTGAATCCGCGCTTTCGGCTGTTCGCAAGCTCGAGCGTTCAACCCAATTGCCCAAAGCGGACGTTCGCCGAGCAGGCGTTGATACCTCACGGACTTCGAAATACCGGTATCTGGTATCTCGCAGCCCCTGGACAGGTTTGTGCGGTGGCCTTAATCAATCGAATTCTGCAAGCCCGGTCGATTTGATCATTCTTTCTCGGGACTATCCCGACGTTCGAAGCCGAGACAACCTCGCCAGTGCGGGCGGTGCTCGATAGGGTCGACGAGAGTGAGAAGGACCACGAGATCGGCCTTCGTACGGATCTCGCATGGAAGAGTCTCGAAGTCGGCACCAGAAGAGAAAGCTGGATTGACGCGTACACGACGTGAAGATATTGCAGTTTTTGGTCGGCACGCTTTCTCATGGGCATGGTTGGGTCACTTCGTTCCCTTAGGATGGTGCCACGCTTATCGCAAACCCTGCAGATGAACCGCTCCTTACAACGCGCACGTGTGTCTCTCGCGCCATAATGTTGCTCCGAACGGAGCAAGCCGCGTACCAACTCTTAAAACCAAAGGGTGCAGGCGTGGCCCCTTCTCGGCGCTTTTCCTTGAGCTTGAACGACGGCTGAAAGAAGTTGACGTAGAGTTGCCGCCGAATAGTGACGGCCCATCACGTGCGCCGTGTCGAGGGCAACGAAACGGCCGTAGCCCATCAAGCGACGCACAACGCACCATTCTTCTGCTCGACGAAGGCCTGACCGTTCTTGTTGTAGGCACGCGAGCGCGTCACCCCGAGCTTCGGTTGGCGCACCGCGGCGCGAAGACCTCGTTCATGAACCTGCTGTCGTTGTCGAAGTCCACACCGCGTAGAAGCCAGCGGAACCGGCTCTGTGCGTGTTTCATAGCCTCGACAACCAGCGAGCCATCCCGCCTCACCAACGGCAGGCACTCCGTCCAGCCCGTCGCGAATCGGCCATCGTCATGGTCTGGATGAACGATCCCGCCACCGACGTGCCGCCAGGGGCGGCCATGTCGACCTCGCAGAAGCCCGGCCGCGGGCTGTCCAATTAAACGTCCGGTTCGGAACTTCCCGCCGGATGACGCTCATCATACGGCGCGTCTCAACAACATCGATGCGAAAGCGTGGCTCGCCGACGCCTTCGCGCGCATCGCGGACATGCCACAGAGCTGCCTACACCAGTTGCTGCCGTGGAATTAGACGTCGCTCACGTCGACGTCCTCCGCTCAGCACACGTCAACAGAGTCAATTTCGTCTTCACCATTGGTCGCGTGGCAAAGGACCTCGGCGAGGACGAGGACTGGCTCTGGGATGTGGCCAACGGAGTGGACCCGGTGGGCGGCGTCATCTCGGTTTACAGCATAGGTAACGACGGCTCATGGCGTTCACCGACTCGGCTAACCTGATGGAGCTCATCAGGATGCACAGAGGAACCGAACCCCTCAGGCGTACTGTCCCCGGCTTATCTCGGACGGATACAGTTCAACCAGCTGCACGCGCTATTCAGTTGAAGCCACTTCACCCACTTAGCCGGTTTCGCAGTGCCTGCCGATCGACGACGAGGTAGAGGAGGCTCAGATCTGCGTGCCGTCTTCCCGCGAGCCGTCTGACCAGCGCCCGGGTACCGTCGACCACAAACACTCCGCAATCATAGCCGTTCCCCTGCTGGCGCATGGGGGCATCTCGCAAATCGGCTCCCACCCGCGCTGCGAGCTTTGCTGCAGGTGTGGCATTGTATGCCTTGGCGGAGTCGTAGTATGCCTTGGCGGAGTCGTAATGATAGGCGACCGGCCTGTCGCGATCGCGGCGATCTACCAGCAGCAACGACCAATGGGAGCCGCGGGCATGAAGGTTCGTAGCGCTCGCATCACTCACCGGCAAGAACAGGAAGTCGGCCGTATCGTTGCCATTCCGATCGTTGACAATGCGATGGAATGCGTCCAGGGCGTCGCCGTCCGTACCATGGCCCACCTGAAAGGCGATGAGAGGATCGACGAACCGGGTCCGGGCGGCGAGGTTTGGATTGCTTTGCCGCAACTCCTGCGACAGGAGCTCGTAGTCCCGCTGGATATGCTGATCACCCAGCCATTCCGAGGCTCCGAGCACCCGTCCGCTGCGGTCGCTGGCAGAGGCACTCGCCCTCGAAGCGCCGATCCGGGCATCAGGAACCGAGGATGGGCCAGGGTGATGGATCAGCTGGGCGTCGCGGCGTCCTCGCGGCCCCAACGCAATGGAGTAGGTCTCACCGTTGATAGAGACCGGCTGGGGAGCCATTCGCGAACTCGGCAACAGCATTCTATTGTCCAGTACATCGAGCAGGAAGTCCGGCACCGGCTGTGAGCCATGCTGCCAATCCTCGCCGACGAGATATCCGATATCCTCGAGCTCTTGCGGCGTGCCTGATGAACCGATGAAGAACGGCGGTCTGCCGGCAGGGCTGAGCACCGGCCTTGACTGGGCGTCGTCACGCATTTCCTGCGGTGTGGACGGCAGATCAGTGAAAGAAGCCAAACCGTGGTAGATGTCTGAGGACCGAGCTGGCGCGCCCTCTGGAGTTGGCCACTCGAAGTCGGACGGCACTCGTGGAGACCAGGTTAAGCTCGAGCCGGCCAGGTCCTGCCAACCCGGGCCAACCGGGCCTTGCGCTGCCGGCCACTCACTTGGATCAAAGTCGGACGGCACGTGCGGGGACCAGGTCGAGCTCGACCTGGCCGGTTCCTGCAAGCCAGCCTGCCCAAACGGATCTAGCAGCGGCGGCCACTCACTTTCGGACGGCGGCGTCGGCAAATCTCGCACCCAGGTTGAGGTTGAGTTCGAGCTAGCCCTCTGCTGAGGGAAGGTCACACCCAGCCCTCTGTTCGCCTCAACGAGTTGCAGATACTGCCTGAGCTTCCTGAGACTCAGGCCAAGTTTCCCTTTGGCTTCCGTGAAAGCCCGGTGGTCTGCCTCCAGCGAGCGCCGCTGCTCACTATTGCCGTTGATTCGGCTCGCGATGCTTTCCCTACCCTCTGTGCGGAGCCAATTACTGAAATTGCGTTGGGCCGAAGCAGTATTACGAATTGTTTTTCTTCTCTGTTCGGAAGCTGGGTCGAGGTTTCTCAGCTCTTCCTTGGCCAGGCTCTCGATCAGGCTGGCGTCATCGTCATAAGCACGAAGTCCTTGTTGGGGCTCGAGACCCAGGTATTGTCGAAGGAGATCGAGTGGGGGTGTCTGCTTTGTGGCTTTGCTGTACGCCGCATAATCTGCGCTCAATGACGACTGCTGCTTAGCATTGCCCTCGATACGGTCCATGATGCTCGGCCTGCCCTCTCTTTGAAGCCAATCACTAAAAGAGCGTAGCCTGGAAGCCCTCGCCGAAGCGCAGATTTTCTCCTTGCGAGTCGCGTCGGATCCAAGCTTGGATAGAGCGTCCGTTAAAAAGTCACTGATCGTGGAGACGTCCTTCGGATGAGCCGACAACGTTTCGCGCCCCATCAGGCGGGGCCCGGCACCGACAGCTTGGAGCCCGTCAGCCCCGATCCTGCGGAGATGAGACAATGCCGCGCTGAGGCGGTCACGATCATCGCCGCCAGCTACGAAGTACTCGTTGATGTCGTCGGCGAGCGACCTTGGCTCATTGAATGCCCGAGGAGCCAGGGGCCCCTTGTTCTGCGCTCGGAGCCAACGAGCAAACGCGTTGAGCGCTTGCACATTGCCCTTGATCGTTGCAAGCGGGACCTTTCCAGTCCCGCGGCCTCTGGTACCATCGGGATCTACTCTGTAGTCTTTGACGTTTTCCACGAACTGGCGGATCATCCGCTCGTCTTGGGGGTGCATCGGTTGCTCTCGCGTACCCACCCCAGCTGGAGCAGATATGGGATTTCCAGCCTGGAAATTCTGGAGTGTATCCAAGGCTCCACCCACATAGTTCCTGCTATTGGCGCTCGCCACCTTCTTAAATTCATCTTTATAGGCTGTCAGCAGATCAGCATTGCCAAGCAGGTCGTTCAGAGTGACGCCTTTGGGTTGGAGGAATTCGCTGAACATTCGAAGAGCCATCACATAATTCTCGATCGTCTTCGTTTTACGGTTCGCGCTGCCCAATGCCGTCTTGAACTCTTCAATCAGCGCTAGGTCTGCTTCGGACGGGCGACTGCGCTTTGCAAAGTCGATGCGAAGCTCCGAGTAGACGTCATCAGAGGCTGGGCCGCCGGACCACTTCTCACGGTGATTTCCTCCAAAGACTTTGCTTAACCCTGATTTGACCCGAGAGAACAGTCCACGCGGCTTATTGTCCTTCGTCCGCGCCGTAGGTTGTTCCTCCGAGGGCGCTGCGTAACGCATGCTGCTGAATGGCCTGTCCTGCAAGTCAGACCGGTAATTATTTGCAGGCGAGCCAAGATGAGCGTGCGGAACATCGACACTGTGACGCGTGCTGCTGAACGAATTGTCCCGCAGGTTGTACCTTGGCCGCATTCGCATCGAACCACCAACGTCCGTACGCTGGATGTTTTCATGCGACCGTGCGGCTGAACTGTCGGGGGAACTAACCCCGGAACTCTCCTCAGGAGAGCGGAGTTGCAGCTCGCCCAATTGCTGCTCGAAGCCGGCTTGATCCGCAGGGTCGACGTCGGCCTCTTGCCCCGCACGCTGCAACGCCTGCTGCTCGGCGTACCAGCGCATCCAAGAGTTCGGATCGTTATAGATCGGTTCCACACGACTCTCCTAAGATGAGAAGATTCTTCATAGCTGCCCCGGAGCCACACTCCGGCGCATTGACCACAGAGACTCCGGCTTCAAAAAGCCGGGCGTCAAGATCGCCAAATTGAACAAAAAGGGACTGTTATCGCGCGTCGCTCCGAGCTCGTGCATTACTCACACCTGCCCGGTCTTGGCTGCTGCAGAAAAGCGCCCCGGCTCCTGGGCAACAGGTGACCGCTCGCCAAACTCAAAACGATCCAGGAGAAACGAAACCCAAATACTCGCACGACTCAAAAAGCCACGGTGTTGCCGCCCCTCCTTCCGGGACATCGCATGCGGCACATCGGCGACCGACATTGGGCCGCCCCACTGCTGTTGGAAGGCGACCGGGTTTCAATACTTGCACTGCAAGCTCTGCTTCCTCTTCAGGTCAACGTCCTCACATTCGCTACAACCAACCGAGCCGCTCCGAGTGATCATGAAGCTTCAGAGAAGGCCGTATGTATGATTCAGACTGTACAACCTGACGCTACGTAGACTTCAAGCCCCCATCGCTGTCGCGTCGAGCCTGCTTGGGTTTTCATACCCGTTTCACGATGCGGCAAATCCTCGCAGCTTGGTGATCTACCCCGCTTTCGAGCACCTTAATTGCGCGAGGCGCGCCGCCGCCGGTAAGACGTGTTGGCAGTGGCGTAAGCGCGAAACTTTGGCCGTTCAGGCTTGGAAGTTCAGGGCATGAGAGTATCGATCTGAGAGATCGGCCAGCGCCGCGCGATCCGTTCGAGAGTTTGCGTGAGCCAGGAGTGCGGGTCTGGTTGTTCATCTTCGTTGGTCTGCAGCAGCGTGGCGATGGTGGC
This sequence comes from Bradyrhizobium sp. CW1, assembly GCF_023100665.1. Lineage (NCBI taxonomy): Bacteria > Pseudomonadati > Pseudomonadota > Alphaproteobacteria > Hyphomicrobiales > Nitrobacteraceae > Bradyrhizobium > Bradyrhizobium sp. CW1. Next base: position 6,467,108 of record NZ_CP064684.1, on the reverse strand, counting down.
CGAGGTCCGGCCACCATGGCTGCCCGCGAAGAGCGCGTTTTTTCTCGTGATGGTTGGTGGCCGGATTGCGCGCTCGACGGCGTTGGAGTCGAGCTTGATGCGACCGTCGCTTAGGAAGCGCTCGAGAGCGGTGCGCCTGGATGTGGCACACGGATCGGCCTCAAGCGTGTAGGGCATCATGGGCGATCGTCCCGGTCGGAAGCCATACGAGGATGGCAAGAAGTCGGTTGAAATGTTCCTGAATGCTGTGCTGTGCCTGCCTCACGTAATTTGCTCCCCAGTGGGATGGGACTGCGGGCGCGATAATGAGGCAACTGAGCATGGCGATTCGGAGAGAGCTGACGGGCGCTGTGGGGCAGCGCTACAGAGAGGCGAGCCGCGCGGAGAAGCGCGAATTCTGGACCAGTTTGTGCTTGTGACGGGCTTGCATCGAAAGCATGCGATGCGCCTGCTCCGAGGCGAGATGAGGCAATCCTCGGTTCGGCGCACCCGTCGCCGGATTACGAGGAAGCTGAGCGAAATGCGCTGGTAGTGCTTTGTGAGGCATCCGACCGGATCTGCGGCAAGAGGCTGAAAGCGCTGCTGCCGCTCCTGATCGAGTCGATGGAACGCAACGGTCACATGGGCCTGGCTCCTGAAATCCTGTGCGAAGCTACTGGCGGGGAGCGCGTCCACGATCGATAGGGCGCTGGGCAAGATCCGAGAGGAAGGTGGACGCCAGCGGTGCCGCCCGGTGGCGAGCGCAGAGCGACGGAATCCCGGTACGGACGTCCGCCGGCTGGAAGTATCCGGCGCCGGGCTTAGTCGAAGCCGATCTGGTCGCTCACAGTGGGCCCTCGGCGCGCGCCGGTTTTATACAGACGCTGGTGCTCACGGATATTGCGACCTGTTGGACGGAGTGTGCGCCGTTGCTGGTGCGCGAGCAAACGCTCCTGAGCACCGTGACGACAAAAGTTCGCCGACAGCTGCCGCTCTCGCTGCACGGCATGTGAGCAGATGAACATCGAGTTCACGCGTTGCCGACCCTACCGCAAGAACGACCAGGCGTTTGTCGAACAGAAGAACGGAGCCGTGGTCCGACGCATCATCGGTTATCGGCGGTTTGAAGGACTTGAGGCGGCTGCGTGAGCTATCGCCCAAAGTTGGTGACGGCGGGAATCGGAAAGGCGGCATATCGTGGGGGTGCTTGACGCCTCCACTTCTCCACCGAAGGAGCGATATGCCGTGTCCAACGATAACGTCATCCATCTGATTCTGCACAGATTTCCGGCTGTTGCGCCTCGAAAATGCATTTTTTGAGCACCACACAAGGCTACTCGGCCGTGTTGTGGCACGAATAATCGTTATTACTATCGGCTCAGCAAAACGGGACCTGATCTAGTTCACACAAAAGAAAGTCCGTGATTTGCGGCGAAAATGCCGCAAAACGTGAAAATCCCGCAGTTTTGCGGTGTTTTCTTGCAAGTGAGGTAACGGGACCACACTTTTGGCTCTGGATCGATGGGTACCGACGACGAACGTGTGGATCTGTGCCCTTGCAGCGTGCGTACGTCGGCCCCGTGGCCCAAGCGAGCAGAAGGAGTTTTAAGATGTCTAAGCCGCCCCACCCATCTCATCCGGAGCATCCTGACGTGCCGCCGGGCCCGCCCAGCGATACGCCTGGCAACGGTCCGCCACCGCACCCCGGCAAGCCACCCGGTCCTCCCGAGCCTCCCAAGCCGCCGCCACGTGTCGTGGGGTAAGGCGAGTGGGCGATACTGTCCTGCAGCCAAGGGGCGGAATACCGCAGTGGGATCTACGCTTTCCCGGTCGGCTCCAGATGGAGCTCGACGCGTTTCAGTCCGAAAACGTAGATCCTCGCCCCGAGGACGGTGCTCTGCAAGACCACCGACTTGTACTTGATTTCGAGTGGCCTCATGAGGGCGGAGTTCTTCCACTCAGGGCGGTATATCCGGACAGTTATCCCTTTCTTCGGCCTCAGGTCCTGCTGCGGGATCCGGTGCCATTTCGCGATCGCAGACACGTTGCCCCCGACGGCACCTTGTGCCTTATCGGCAGGGATAGTCGGCAATGGACCTCTAGTCTGACGGTACCGGCCCTACTTCGAGAGATGCTCACCGATGCGCTGAAGGCAAGCGCCAATGAAGATCGGCAGGGCGAGCCAGCGGAAGTTTGGTGGAACGGATCGCCAGTAGATGACCTTCCATACTGCCTGATCGAGACAACTTGGGATCTCTGGGCCAAGCGTATCGATTCAGGTCGGCTTAGTGTCAAATACACCATCGAGAATGGCGAAACGGAGACGCCTCGATTGCGCGCGTCGGTGACCGCGGTTTTCGCACAGGATGGCGCTGTACTGGCAGACTGGAACAGACGACTCCCCGCGTTTCTCGCCAATGGTAACGCGAGGGACCTAACCATTCCGTGGGAACGTCTCGATACAACTCCGAATCCCGGGACCGAGGACGTTCTGCGGAATCTCATAGGCCTCGAAATCGCTTCTTCGTCTCCAGTTTTTTCTTCATCGTCCCTGTCCACACGGAGCTTCCGTTTGAATGCTTTCCTTTATCCTTCCGAGCTCGAGTGGAAGCGGAACGGGGACGGCTGGCTCTTCGCACTGTCTGTGGGCAGCAAAAAGAGTTTCCAAGGCCGCAAACCCCTGTCAGGGGGCATCGTTCGCACCTTACGGGCGGGTGTTTCCGATTTGGCTTCGAGGGCGCCGCAAGCGTCTGATCGATCTGCCAAGAAGGTTTGCGTCATCGGCACGGGTGCCATCGGAGCGCCGCTCGCAATTGATCTGGCTCGCAACGGCGTCAAAGAGCTCAGGCTACTCGATTCCGACATCGTTGAGCCTGGCAACTCCATGCGCTGGCCGTTGGGGGCGAGCGCCTGGGGACGGTCGAAGGTTGAGGCTCTGGATGCCTTCATTAAGAACGAATTCCCCAACTGTGACGTGCGCTTTATCAAGCACCAATTGGGGACGCAGTCGCAGAAATATCCGTTCAGGGATGAGCGCGCCTTGACCGATGCGGCCGACGGAGTTGACCTGGTTATCGACGCCACGGCGGCGTACTGGAATATGTCATTCATTCACGACTTTACGGCGCGGCTCGGCCTTCCCGTCATGGCAATGCATGCATCGCCTCCGGTTAGTGGAGGTGTCGTGGTGCTCTATGGTCCGGAAGGAGGTTGCCCCGCTTGTCTTCTGCGCGCTTGGGACGACGGCTTGATCTCCAAACCGCCTGGCCTTGGTGACGAAAGCGGTCTCGTCCAGCCTCCAGGTTGCTCAGAGCGAACGTTCACAGGTGTGTCTTACGATCTGCAGGAAATCTCGTTGCATGGAATGCGAGTCGCTTCAGCTTTTCTTGCTGCCGGTGGAGGGAACGGCTCAACTACCGTTCACACGCTGAGTTTCAATGAGCAGGCTGGGGTAAAACTGCCCTCGTGGCGTAGCGAGATCTTGACCCGACATGCGAACTGCACATGCAAGGCCTAGCCGCCTGGATTTCGTCGCCGTCACTGGAAAAATTGCGCGGTGACGCCGACCGCTTCTACCCGAACGAGACCGGCGGGGTGCTTACCGGATATTGGGCCGACGATGCTAACGTCGTGATCACCGCCGTGATGGGGGCAGGTCCTGCCGCCGTCCATAAACGCTATTCCTACGAACACGATCACGTTTGGGAAGCGGCTCAGATCGGCTTAGAATACGAACGATCGGGGCGTACGAACGTGTATGTCGGTGATTGGCACACACATCCTGATGCATTGTCTGGCCGTCTTAGCGGGACCGACAAACGCGCGTTGCGGCGCGTCCTTCTGTCACGCGACGCTCGGTTGTCTAAGGTCCTGATGCTGGTTCTGTTCGGACGCCCACAAGAGTGGCGGGCGGATGTGCGGGTCGCCGAGTTCAGACGGGTGTCGGCTTGGCGCTGGCGCCGCAGCTTGTCAATCGAGTCGGCTCGACTGCAACGGTATGACTAAAGTGTCTTCTGGAACCCGCTAGGACGCGAATTTTCGGTCGGCGTGTATCACTATTACTTCAGCTTGTAGGTGCCGTTTAGCCACCCTGCAGCAGCTCCTCGACGACCCCGGACACGCTGGTCTTCTCCCGGATTGCCCGTATCTTGGCTTCTTCGATCGTCTCCTCGGCGATCAAAACCTGTAATGGCGCCTTGCCCTCGGGTGTCAATCGGCCCTTTAATTGCGGTTTGTTGTCAAGCTACCATTCTTCCTCTCTCCAGTGACACGCCGGTAGCGATTGCTCCGTCGGAGCTGATCAGGTTGTGGAGACGGAGCGATCGCGGATGGCGAGACGATTGCCTAGCGGGCTTGGCAATCGACGTCGTTGGCGGCTTCGTCGGGTTGGGTTGATGTCGTAGCTGGGGTCATGGTCCTTTCCGAGGTCGCTAGCGCCTCATGATGATGTCCGGATCGGGCGCCTCAACGTTTGCAGCGGAGTGCGGGCGAACCGCCACCAGCCGATTGACCGAGGTCACCACGACCACCGTCCCAGCGGGACATCGCCAGTCCGGCGGACCGGACCAGGAACTTGCGAGCAAATATCAGATTGGCTTCGGCTGGCCCCAGTCGAACGACGTGCCATCGACCCAGATGCAGTGGAGAATCACGGCGATCTTTCGTAAGCGTAGCGCCGCGGCCCTTTAGATTGTCTGTGCGCGATCTTGGGAGCACCGTTAGAAGAGTCATCTTCTGCAAGGGTGCTCATAATGGACGACCATTCGGACGACATAAGACGACCATTGACACAGCGTATCGAAGTGTACGCCGGCGCAGGCCGTAAGCAGTGGCCGGATGATTTGAAGGCCCGGATTGTCGCGGAAAGCCTTGAGCCGGGCGCGGTTGTAACAGATATCGCACGCCGGCATGGCTGCCGGCCACAGCAGGTGCATGACTGGCGGCGCCGGGCGCGTTTAGGTCAACTGGTGCTGCCAGCTGCGGCGGGTGCACTGTCGTTTGTGCCGTTGGTGTCGGAATCGTCGCCATCGGCGGCTGCCGCGCCCTCCTCATCGCCGGAAGCAGCCGTTGTGACGGTTGAGCTCCAGGGGGCACGAGTTGAGGTGCGAGGGACGCCTGGACTTGCCGTGCTGAGTGATGTGTTTGTTGCGTTGCGCCGGGCACGTTCATGCTGACGGCTCCCGCTGGCCTCATGATTTACGTTGCGACCCGACCTGTAGACTTCAGGAAGGGCGCGGATGGTCTGGCGCTGTTGGCGAAGGAGACGCTGGGCCACGATCCGATGAAGGGCGTGGCGGTGGTCTTCCGTGCGAAGCGCGCTGATCGGGTGAAGATCGTGGTCTGGGATGGTAGTGGCCTCGTGCTGTATTGGAAGCGGCTTGAGGGCAGCGCCTTCAAGTGGCCGCCGGTCGTTGACGGCGTCATGCGAATGAACGCCGCGCAGTTGTCCGCGCTTCTGGCCGGCATGGATTGGACACGCATGCATGCGCCTCGAATCCCGCAGCCGAAAGCGCTTGCGTAGGACATAAAATCTTCGCTGCATCGGGGCGCGAAGCATGGCAGACTCGGGCCAATGAGTGATTTGCCTGATGAACTGCCGAGCGATCCAGCCGAGTTGCGTGCCTTTGCCGCGGCTCTGCTGGATCGCTGCGCCAGGCTCGAGCGGTTGCTCAAGCTTGCAAAAGACGCGCAGTTCGGTCGATCGTCGGAAAAGCTTGACGCTGATCAGCTCCAGCTTATTCTGGAGGATATTGATCAGGCTGTCGCGGCTCTCGAAGCAGCCGAGGACCGCGCCAATCCCAAAACACGCGAGAAGAGAGCTGCCGAGCGCAGGGCCAATCGTGGCAAGCTGCCGGAGCATTTGCCGCGCATCATCGAGGACCTGATGCCCGCTGCAACCTGCTGCCCATGCTGCGCAGGCGACCTTTTTGAGATCGGTCACGATGAGAGCCAGAGGCTGGACGTCGTACCGGCGCAGTATCGCGTTATCGTCACCCGCCGCCCCAAACTGGCCTGCCGCGCCTGTCACGGCGTCGTCCTCCAGCATGCTGCTCCCGAGCGATTGATCAGGGGAGGACTGCCGACCGAGCGGCTCGTCGCGCATGTGATCGATGCCAAGTATCATTGGCATTTGCCGCTTTACCGCCAGACGCAGATGCTGGCGACGCACGGTATTGCCATCGACCGTTCCACGCTCGCCTTCTGGGTCGGCTATGCGGCCCAGGAATTGAAGCCCTTGTGGCATCGACTGCGCCAGCTTCTGCTCGCCTCTCCGAAGCTCTGTGTCGATGAGACCCCGGCGCCGGTGCTGGATCCCGGGCGCGGCAGGACCAAAACCGGCTACTTCTGGGCGCTGTCGCGCGATGACAGGCCTTGGGCCGGGCCTGATCCGCCCGGCGTGGTCTATGCCTATGCACCAGGCCGCGGCGCCGTTCATGGCTTGCGACTGCTCGAAGGCTATCGCGGCATCATCCACTGCGACGGCTATCAGGCTTACAAGACCATGATGCGAGAGACGCGTGCGGACGCCTTGTCCGGGACGCTCGCATTCTGCTGGTCGCATCTCCGGCGCCAGTTTGTGAAGATCGAGCGCGAGGCTTCGCCGGCGCCGGCGCCGGTTGCCCGCGAGGCCCTCGAGCGCATCGCCCAGCTCTACGCGGTCGAGAAAGCCCTCCGTGGCCGATCTGACGCCGAGCGCCGCGCGGGCCGGCAGGCGCATGCCCGGCCGTTGGCTGCAGCCTTGAAGCAGTGGTTTGAGGCGAAGCTTGGTCACCTCGCGCAGAAGAGTGAGACGGCGAAAGCTTTACGCTATGCACTGCGTCATTGGAACGGCTTGACGCTCTACCTTGATGACGGGCGCATCGAAATGGACACCAACGCAGTCGAGCGTGCGATGCGGCCGATCAAGCTCAATGCCAAGAACGCCCTGTTCGCCGGGTGTGACGAGGGTGCTGAGAATTGGGCATTGCTGGCGTCGCTCATTGAGACCTGTAAGCTCAACGGCGTCAGCGCCGAGTATTGGCTTGCCGACGTTCTCGCAAAGCTCGTCAATGGCTGGCCGGCGGCACGGCTGGACGAACTGCTTCCCTGGGCATCCACCTATACGATGCATGCACAAGATCCGAGGCTTGCGGCATGAGCCTCAGCACGACCGCGGTCCGGATCAAGGTGACCCTCAAGGACGTGAAACCGGAGGTGATGCGATGCCTTGTCGTGCCGCTCACGCTGCGCCTTGATCGGCTGCATCTGACGCTTCAGGCGGCGTTTGGCTGGACGAATAGCCATCTCTTCGAGTTTTTGGCTGGCGAAGGACGTTGGGGTATCCCTGATCCCGATGGAGATTTTGGCCCTCAGCCCATCGATGCTCGCAAGACGCGGCTCTCCAATATCGTTCACGAGACCGGCGCGAAGACGATCCATTATCTCTACGACTTCGGCGACAGCTGGGATCACGTGATCAAGCTCGAAAAGTGGTTCGACAACACGACAACGGAGCGACTTCCCCTCTTGCTCGAGGCCGCCGGCCGTTGTCCTCCGGAAGATGTCGGCGGTGCGTCAGGCTATACCGAATACCTCGACGCCATCCGCGACCCCACCCATCCGGAGCACGAACAAATGCGCCTCTGGGGCCCTGAGCAGTTTGATCCCAACGTCGTCGACCGGAAGGCGCTCGAGGCCGCCGTCAACGCATTGTCGGAAATATGGAAGCCGCGCCGGCGCACCACGCGTTCAAAATAGACGTCAAGCACCAATCAAATGGGCCTCAGAGCGACGCTTACGATCTTTCGGGCGATGGCGACCTTTGCCTTCTTCATGCCGATCCGCTTGGCGAGCTTCATGCCCCAGGCCTTTAGGGAAGACCACTTTTTGGTTCGATAAAGAAGGACAGTGGCGGCCTCGAACAAGTAAGTTCGGAGAAGCCGGTCGCCCCATCGAGATATCTTTCCGTTGGTGTCGGTTTCGCCGGATTGGCTGCGCCTCGGCGTAAGGCCTAGGTAGGCGCCGACCGTCGAAGCCGATCGGAAGCGCGAGGGGTCATCGATCGTGTGGCGGAACGTTAGGGCCGTCACGACACCGACCCCGGGGACCGTCATCAGGCGACGCGTCGTGTCGTCCAGCTTTGCCAACCGGCGGACCTGGTCGTCGAACTTACCTTGTTGTTGACAAACGTTCTCATGGATCGAGAGCAGCGGCGATATCACGCTGAGAAGCAAATGATCGACGCCCAAGAGTTCGCTGACCTGGTTGCGGAATTGTTGGCCGATCGCGCGAGGGAACAGCAATCCACATTCCTTGATCAAGCTGCGAACTTGGTTCTCGATGTCTCGGTGCATGGACACTAGCCGAGATCTGGCGACAAGGATCGCTCGGATCTTCTGGCTTTCCTCACTTTTGACTTTTACCTCTCGATACCATCCAAGCCGCACCAGTTCGGCAAGCCCTCGCGCATCATTCTGATCGCTCTTGTTCATTCGGACCGACAAAGCTGCGTGCGCATGCCGAACGTCGATGCAGACCACGGGAAGCTCAACCCTGCGGAGTTCATGCCATAGCCAACTCGCCATAGCACCGGTCTCGAAGCCGATACGCTCGGCATGAGGCGCATGTTTGTTAAGCAGGTCAGTCAAGGCACCAGGATTAGACTTTGCTTTCCCTTCGAAGATCACTTGACCAGTCTCGTTGACAACGCACACAGCGGTTTCTCTCTGTGAGACGTCCAGCCGGACGTACTGCTTCATGGGAGCTCCTTCGAATCATTTAATTGCGAGGCTCCACGATAACGGAGGTTGTCTGCCACGAGTGCCGACCGCAATTACGTCATCGTTTGCAAATTTTTGCAGGCCGAATGACACTCGAGCACCGCTCGTCCCTTTTCCGTGATGCGCCACCCTCCATTCAAGCGCTCGACGAGTTGCTGCGAAAAAAATCGAGCTCTGGCACACGGGCGCCCATTCTCTTGGTGCGCGCCGCCCAATCCGGACCGCTCGTGGCCAAAATGGCCATGTCTCGCTTGAGATCCGGCATGGATGCGAACCCGTCCGGGTAGCTGACAAAGATCTTCAACACCGTGACCTGGAAATTCACATGAGCGCTATCAGAGTTGTCTGCATCTACCGCCACATCGTTGGCGCGGAGCGAAGAGCTTGCATTGCGACCTGCCGAAGGCGCTCCGCTGTGATCTCACCTTTGTTGGCGGCCTCCAAGATTTTGGAAGCGACATGGGCCCGAGTGCCGGTTTCGCTGCGAGGCAGACCGTCGCAAACCTCCTCAAGAACAGCACGCAAAAGCGCAGTGGTCGTTGCGTCCAACACTTGGCGACTCCGCAAGGCGCAAAGAATGGTAGCAGAGGAAGCACGGTGAACCGCTCAAAGAGACTACTAGCTGATTCCAAAGTCGAGTATGAACTTCACCACAGTCGTCGTTGCTCGTAGGTGCCCGAGACGTTGCTGCTGTGCCCTCCACGTACAGGGTAGTTGTGCTGGTCTTGCTCCGCCACTCCAGTGCTGGAGGAACCGCATCGTTGGTGGAATTCAGCGCTGGAGGGGCTCTTTTTGACGATTTTCGCCGCGATGTCCGTGCGATGTCTCGCCACTTGCCAGAGTGTCTATTTTCCACCACACGGCGAATCCATCTCCGGGGCAGCCGCGGCGGGCGTTCCGGTACAGACAGACCATCGGTGTTTATGTCCGATCGTTTTTCGTTCTTTGAGATTTCCTTTAAGCGCCGTGAGCGAAGCTGGTCATGGTCCGTCAGCACGAGCGAGGGCACGCCGGTTATGAGCTATCGCCCAAAGTTGGTGACGGCGGGAATCGGAAAGGCGGCATATCGTGGGGGTGCTTGACGCCTCCACTTCTCCACCGAAGGAGCGATATGCCGTGTCCAACGATAACGTCATCCATCTGATTCAGCCAGGAATCTTCGACGATCAACTCACAGAAGTCTTGCGCAATGGAGCGCGTGCCCTGCTGGCCCAGGCGGTCGAGGCCGAGGTTGCAGACTTTCTAGGCCAGCATGCCGATTTGAAGACCCGGGACGGCCACCAGCGCGTCGTCCGCCACGGTCACCTGCCGGAGCGCGAAGTGATGACCGGCATCGGTCCGGTCGCCGTCCGCCAGCCGCGTGTACGCGATCGCGAAGCGGACGCCGCCGATCCTGGCCGCATCCGGTTCTCGCCGTCGATCCTGCCGCCCTACATGCGCCGGTCGAAGTCGATCGAGACGCTGCTGCCGATCCTTTACCTGAAGGGTATCTCGACCGGCGACTTCTCTGAGGCGCTGGCTGCGCTGCTCGGCAAGGATGCTGCCGGGTTGTCGGCATCGATCCAGTCGAATTGTCGGTTTCGCTCGGCTGAGGCTTGACCTTTGCCGCAGCTGTCCGTTTGCCTGCGCTCCTTGCTCCACCGCCTGCCCAAACATGAATGCCAGCGGATCTGGGCATTACATAAAGTCACCATCCTCTTCGGAATCTGCTGCAACCTCCGTATCACTATCGACCTTGGAGAGATAAAGCTGAGATTTAGTTGCGCGCTGCCATTCACCGAGGCTGTTTTTTGTCCACTGGGCGGACTGAGTGGGGTCAAGTACCATGTCGTCCTCGTCCACTTCAACGAAGCCCATTGTCTCTGCGCGGGCCTTCGCTTCTGCATTAGCAGGACGCCAGTTCACCAATGGTCGTTCGCCGTCTTGCCGAAGCTGATGTTCGAGCAGAATATCGCCGGCGTTCGCGACAAGCGGATGAGCAACCTGAAAATCAACAATTGAGGTGACTTCACTGCGTCCAGGGAACTGTTTTCGCCACTTATCGCTTTCGAACTCAGTCATGTTGAATCCGGCCTCCGTTCTTTGGAGGCCAACGCTCACATTTCCTAATTGGTAGCTGTAATATCGGGCGTCTTCTGAATCTCTTCTGATACCGTATTCCTTAGCGACCTCTGCTGTGCGCTTAGCTCTTGCGGATACAAATTCCGAGTACTCGTGTGGATTGTTGGCGATGCGGTTGATTGCGTCGCCATGAAAGGTCCTCACTTCTGTCCTGAAGGTAGCTCTGTCGATCTCGACCACAGGAGGTTTTCGAACGAGGGAATAACTCGGTTGCGAAGGTGAGCTGCCAGCGGACTCCTGCAATCGCGTTCTAGCGAACGCATCCGCGAAGCCCTGGCTTTCGGCACCCGCTTCCTCAGCGTTTGCTGCCCGATGATATCTTTCTTCGGCCGGAATATCGGGCCAATTGTTAACTCGACCGTACATGACGACTGCACCTGGATCATACGTCTTGCATTGCTTCAGGTCGTTAGACCTTACCCGATTGATAGACAGCTTAGCTGTCCGTAAGCTGACGCCAGCGCATAAAGGGAAAATCCGACCCCTTTGGGCAGCTCGACCGCGTATCGTCGAGGCGTTGCGCGATGCAGGCTTCCACGTTATCCACCCAGCACGAGGCGAGGAGGTGCTGGACTGGTGCAAGCGGCACGTCGCAAGGGGAAGATGATGCGGGGCACTCGGACCCGCCGAGGCGTCGAGCTCGCCGCGAGGAAAGCGACTTCCACCGCCGCCCGAGCGTCTCGTGCGCTGGATGGCTTGCTCGACCTGGTGGCACTCCCAGTCCGAGGCAGCGAACTGCACGCAGTGTCGACTGGATCGTGGGCGCGTGGCGCGCAACGCGATCGCGAGAGTGACTCCGGATGACGTCGCCTACTACGTGGCACTGCCGTTCGACGAGCGCCTGAACGGCGGTTGGCGTAGGAAGGGGCGCGCCGTGCTCGAACTCATGGAAGCTCCGCCTTCCGAAGCCGAGTCGAGAAGACAGGCAGCCGGAGCTGAGCCATCGACTACCACGCCCGCGGCTCGTCTTCCGGTCTCGAGCCAGCTCTGCTGGATCAGTGGCGGACGACGGTCTGGCCGCCGGCGAAGTGGTAGATTACCTGAGCGCAAACGCAGCTCTTGTGCTCGCCGAAGCGCTCTCGCGGAAGCCGCGCACTGCTCGTGGCGATCGCCTTCGCGGCCAAGATGGCTGGGACGATTTGGGCCATGGCCACCCGGAAGGTGGATTATCGGAACCCAGCGCAGGCAGTGACGGCATCATGACGAATGCAGCACGAAATAGCCTGACGTTGGTGAAGGGTGTGAGAAGGGGACGACCCTAATGGGCGGAACGATCGAACAGATCTGGATCAGGAAAACCAGTTAGAGCTGAAGAGCCGAGGTGCTCGGAGATGAGAATTGGACTTGATCCGCGGATCACCGTACCGGCCAGCGGCTTCTGAGGACGCCGTAAAGGAAGGCCTGACAGAAGAGCGCATCGTCCACACGCCGAACGGGTCAGAAACTTCTTGCATCACGGGCGGCAACGACAGAAGGCTCTACACGAAGTACCGTCAGCCCGCCAGTGGCCGCCGCCAAGGCGTCGTTTAGTCCGTCAACCGCGTATCGGACCCAGAACAACCCCGCCTACCATCGCAGAAGAAGGGTGGCGCGGCCGGCGCCGGCCGGACCGGTTGGCCGATGTGTTTTGAGTCAGAAGTGGTGCCGATGCTCGAGGCAGCCCGATATCACCGATGCGCAGTGGCTGCAGCGGCTCCATTCGTTTGGGCTGTCGCGAGCCAGCTTTCGGCCCAAAGGACAGATTGCGGAGCTGCGAGCCTACGTGCGCCAGCGCGAGCGTCTGATTGGGTACGCGGCCTCCCACATCAAGCATATGCACAAGGCCTTGACGGAGATAATCTTCAACTCCACCAGATCTCGCCGACATCACCGGCGCCACCGGCTGCGCCTCATCCGCGCGATCCTGAGGCGCTGGCGTGCTTGCGCCCATTACAGTTGCCACGCTAGCGCGGAGACGATCGTGAACGCGCTCACCGGAAGCTATCGCGCCGAGCGTCTGTTTGCGCTCGAGCAGGCACTTGCGCTTTAGGACGCCTACCACGAGAAAGCATCTGTCTGCGACGCCCCGGATCGAATCCGTGTTGAAGGCGCGTCGGAATCGAACCGATCAGGCGAACGCTCTAGCTTACGAACGTCCGCGTGGCGCTGTTCCGTTGCTCGGAAAGGACATCACCACGCTCGACGGCCTCGGTCCTTACCTCTCGCTGAAGCTGATCGCTGAATGGGGCGACGACCTCTCCTCGTGGCGAAGTGCAAAGCATTTTACCTCCTGGCTGGGACTGGCGCCGAACGACAAGGTCTCCGGCGGCAGAATGCTCTCGTCCCGAACGCGCGGATCCGGCGGTAGGGCGGCGGCAATTCTGCGCCTTGCTGCCGTAACCGTGGGCCGTACAGACACCGCGCTCGGCGGCTTTTACAGGCGACTTTCATCGCGCGTGGGGTGCGCCTCGAGTGCAGCGCGCGTTCTTCCGCCGCTTGCCGAGCGGCGGCTTCGCCCTGATGACGTGGCACATACCGACTTTCTCGAGGCCGTACTGTCGAGCGGCGCAGAAGTTGCAAGCGTCCGTCCCTGAAAAGGTAGATACGAATCGCACCTTACCCGCAACTGGCCTTTCAGGCCACCTTCTGAGACGACGGCGGCGTAGCGACCTAACTCGGAACGCCTGCGGCCTGCATGGGCTCGGTAAGGCGTGCCTTCAGGTCGTCCAAATGGTCCTCGGCATAGGACTGCACTTTCGAGATCGCCGTATCGAGGCCGAACTGCACGGTCTGTTCGAGCATCTCCTTTGCGAGGCCCTCGCGCAGCGCGAATTTGACCTCGGGCCCAGCAACAAAGCTAATGGCCTGCCCCGCAAGATTAAGGCCAACCTCTTTCAGAGCCTGTTTCATATCACCTCCGCTAATGCCCGTATGCAGAAGGCTCAATGCTTGCGACTCGAGCTCGAGCACCATCGATATGCCATCGGCCAACTCGCCCAGTCCCGGAATGACGCCGAGCAGGCCTACTGCCGTGGCCTCCCAGTCGAGCACCTTCGAGCCCACCTTGGCTACGTCATCGACCGCATGCATGAGGACCCCGCCATTCTTCTTCGGAGACGCGACATCGGGTTGGTCGGATACCCCCATCAACATGTCTGTGACTGCATTTTGTTCAGCGGCGGTCTTGGGGACATGGGTCTTGATCTGCTGAACGGTATGGTTCGCAGGTGACATGTTGCTATAGAAGTGCCTGAAGTCGTTGTTGCTGATATTACCGGAGTCGACCGTATGCCCGCCGCCTAAATCGAAGAACTCCTGATGGGTCTTGTAGCCCGTAATCGAATTGTTTAGCAAACGGAACAAGATCGGGTCCGAGAGCAGTTGCGATGCCGCTTCTCGTATCTTCGGGTCGAGAGTCTTGTCCTCGACCATACTCGCCAACTTGTGTCGTGTCAGGTCACCGTCCCCGAAGAAGGCGTTCTGATTCTTGTTGATCGTGTCGAGCGTGTTCAGCTCGCTTTGCGTGGAATTCATCGACGAGGAGGCGACTTGCAAGAAGTCTTCCTTGTGGATTTTATCAGTCGCACCACCGCACAACTGCTCCCAGGCGTCCGGGTGCTCGAGGAAGTGTTGAGCCGCCGCGATCAGCTGAGGCGGACACTTACCAGTGTCGGCTTTGCCGTCGACGATCCGCTTGAAATCGTCCAGGCTCAAATTCTTGGGCAGGTAGTCAGAATACTTGTAAAGCTCGCGCAATGCATCATTCAACGTCATGACCGATGCTTGTCCATTCGAGGTGCCGTCGGATGGAATATAGTTCTGCTCGTAGCTTTGCGCTTGCTGCTCCTGGAATGTAGCAACCTGCGAATGGCTGGCGGAAAACTCTGACAGATCCTTGGCCTTGATCTTGCCGCCGCAGCGGCCGTCCCCTTGGGAGCCAATCGCATAGAAGAGCTCTGGATCGCGTCGCAATCCTTCGATCGCCTCCTTCAGATCCGGGGGCGTCGACGGATCGCTGGCCTTGGCTGCCAGCGAGTCCCAGCTGAGTGGGCATTGGTCCTTATGCCGGTTCAGCACTGCCACGATCTGCAACTCGGCATTGGTGAGCGTGCCGCCGTTCCACGTGATCCTAGAGCTTGGCACCGGAGTGCTCGGTACGTCAGGCGATGGAGCAGCCGTCGACGATGCGTCTGCACCAGGGGTGTCGACCGAGGAGGAATCGACCGAGGAAGAAAAAACCGGATCCTTCATCACCGCCTCGATCGCCGCCTTCGAGTGCGCTGACAACTGGTCCAGCGAATCCTGCGGGATCTGTCGTTCTGATTGCAGCAGATCCGGTGGCGTGGAGGGAACGTCGGATTTCTCTTCCCGCGAGCAGATGGACACGATCGCCTCGAACATCGAAGGTTCGCCTTCCCGAATCTGGCCGGGGGTCTGCGCGGATGATTCCAAGGCCGACGAAGCCCCCGGGACAAGCCCGAACAGAGCTGGATCTGCACTGGCGGGCAGCGAAACGCTGTTGAGCTGCATTAGGTTCATTTCCATTCCATTGCGGTAAATACTTGGCATCGACATCGTAAGATCGAGGCTTTCACGTTAAGGGGGCGAGCTTTCGAGAAGCTGACGACTTTTAGACGGAGCAGGACGAGCCAGTGTCGGTCGTCTTAACATCCCGGAGAGGCGTCATCGTGCTCATGAAACTCATCTCCGGCTCAGAGCATGTGCAGGCACGACGCTGCTCTGACGCTTTCGCAAAGCAGGTGCCTGCGGTCGTCAGTCCCGAGTGACGATCGCTGTGGGGCCACGAAACAACATCACCACCGATTCCCGCGGTAGCATTTTTAACTGCGCACGGTTTTGCCTCCGACTTGCCATCACACCATTGCTGATCGAGCGATGTGATGAGGTGCGTTGGGCCGGCGCCGCGATCTGGCGCTCGTCGGCATTATGTAGAGATTGAAAGTGGGGCCGAGAAATTCGCGCGGTGGCAGTCGCGGCATGTACCTGCGAATGCGCGCTCTCAGCTGGGTTCACTTGACGATAGTGAGGTTGTTCTCATTCTCGTCAGCTTCTCGACAGCTAATCCCAGTAGCGTGAGCAATGTGAATCGCTCGGTGGTGATACCACCGTTTTGGCGGAACTGAAGTGAGAGGCACCAGATGGCCGGGGCAATCGAAGGCGTGATCCATACCAATTCTGACAGTGGCAGCTCGCAGTCGGTAGCTGATCGTCAGAAGTTCGAATCGGCTTTCGGTTCGGTTCTTGCCAACGTCGCGATGCAGGCGATGGAGCGAAACATGTCAAATCTTCGCGAAGCTATAGCTGAAACAGAAGAGGATACCTGACGCCGGTTCTTCGACGTCAGTGGAGTGTTGCCATTGATGGCAGCAAAAAAATGGAAGGTGAAGCGATATGACCAAAACAAGCTCTACTAGCCCTTCTACTGGTGGTGTCCACGACTCCCATGATAGCAAGAATGCTAGCAAGACTGATAACAAGACTGATACCAAGTCCGCGGGTCCCGGCGTCGGTAACTCGGCGACCGATAACGTTGGTGGGACGGGTACTTTCGAGAAACTGATCGACGAATTGAAGGCGGTTAACCAGCAGGCCATGGTGCAGGACATAAAGTTGCGTGCACTGACGACCGAGCTCTCGAGTGAGAGGAAGGCGGCCAGCGAGCGCGTCAACGGATAACGGTGAAAGGCGGGGCGAATCTCGCCCCGCCGTTCCCGTCGTCGGGGTGATGTGAGTGGTGCGGCCTAGGAATGAGTCGTGCGACCAATCGCCCTGCCGTGCTCCTCATAGTTCGGAGAATTGTCCGTGAATGAGGCCGCCTCCTTACATTTCGAGGTACTGTCGGGACCTTATGCTGGGCTAAGCGGGAAGGCGGCTGTCGGAACGAGTCTTATCGGTAGCGGCCTCGACGCGGATATGGTTTTCGTCGAACAAGGGCTTGAGCCGCATCACCTACGTATCACCCTCGTTGGCAATTCAATCGAGCTTGAGGCTCTTGCGACCGTAAGCACCCCAGAGGGCGAAGGGGATATCGCCGCAGGTGAGCGTGTTGTTCTTTTTCTTCCCGCCGTCATTCGTGCGGGCGCCATGTCTATTCGCTGGTCGATGCAGAATGCGATTGAGGCTCGGTCGATCAGCCTCTCGCGCGTTTGGATCTCAGCTCTCGCCCTCGTGCTCCTCAGCTTTCTTGGCGTAGGCAGTCTCTCGACGATTTTCTTCAAAGCCAGCGGAAGTGCACCGACCGGCATTGCTCCGCCTGCCGCAGAGCTTGTACCCAAGCTGGGTATGAACCGGCCTGACGATCGGCGAGCTCAGGCTGCGGCCGAAGTGCTGAAACAGGAAATTGATAAGGCGGGCCTGCTCGATATCAGGGTTGGTTCGGGGCCGGGTTTTGTTAGCGCTGAGGGAAAAGTCACGCCTGCAACCGTTGCGAAATGGCAGGAGCTCCAGCAATGGTTCGATGGTCGTACATACGGTGCGGTGACACTGGTGAACGGAGTGATCGTCAAGGAGGAAAAGCAGCCATCCTCAATCGCGATCGAAGCTGTTTCGCGCGGACCCCAGCCCTATCTCCTTGTCGGTGGGCAGAAGTATTTCGTCGGCGCTCTCTTGGCCGACGGATGGGCGGTCACTCGAATCGAGGATGGGCGTGTGCTGCTAAGCCGCAATGGCCGCGTTGTTGCCGTTCCGTATTAGGGTTTCCGGGCCCGAAGGAAGGATAAGGAGATCGTCATGTCAAAGGTGTCCCGCTACGATGTCGGGCCTGGCACTGCTTCGCAGAGACTCAGCGAGCACCATCATCAACCAGTGATAGGGCCGACAATCCAACCCAATAAAGGTGAGGCGGACGGTGCTCGTGCAAACGGCGAGAAGGAGCTGGCGTCGATCTGGGGCGAGCTGAACACGCGCTATATGCCGCTGGATCTAGCGATCGAAGCCGCATCGGAGGCCAAAGGTATTGATGCAGTCGGGCGTGTCAGTCTCAACGAGATGCGCACTCGCATTTATGAGCTCGAGCAACGCGCTGGGATGGCATCGCTCTACGGGCGCGATATCGCGCACGATCTACTCTCCTTCGTCACGCCAAGCCTTCGTCATCCGGACATGCTGCGGGCGGAGCGGTATAGCATTGTTCTGGAAGGTCTCGTCCATAAGCTGGCGGCCGCGCCTGCGGATCCGATAGCTGGGGGCGGTATCGTCGTCCTACGGCAGGGACTGCACTGGCTAGCGCTGCTCCGCCGGAATCGGAATAGCTTGATCGAAGCCTAACAATGTTCAACTCCGATGGAGCGCAACGGACGACCAACGTTTCCAAATCCGATAACGACTCACTGAGTTCCGGGCAGGAGCGCGATTTGCTCTGTACACTTTCGTATCTTCACCTTGCATGTGGGCAGAGCGCAGAATGCGTGGCTCTCTTACGACTCATCGTCGGCAAGGACTCGCGAGATGTCGATCTATTACGGATTCTCTCCTATGCCCTCATCTTGGAAGGTCTCGGAGGTGAGGCGTTGCAGGTCATAGATAGGCTGAACACACTTGATGACGAACCCTCGGCGCGTATCTCTCTGATGCTGTTGCGTAGCCACGCCCTGCGGCGGGCCGGCCTCATAGACGAGGCGCTCGCCGCTTTCCAACGCTATGTCTCGTTGCGTGACGGCACTGGCCTGATCAATCAACGATCGGAAGGTCCCCATGACCAGCGTCCTGCGTAAGATCATTGCGCGCGCGTCGGCCAGCTCCGATTTGATGGTCGCGTTGATGCTGCTTCTGACGGTCGGCATGATGATCATGCCGATCCCGATAGTGGCGATCGATACGCTCGTCGGCTTCAATCTGGGCTTCGCCATATTGCTGCTGATGGTCGCTCTCTATATTAGCACTCCACTTGATTTCTCGTCCTTGCCAGGCGTCATTCTGATTTCCACGGTATTCCGTCTGGCGCTCACCGTATCAACGACGCGGCTGATCTTGGCTGAGGGGGATGCGGGCAGCATCATTCGCACGTTCGGTGATTTCGTCATATCGGGGAATATCGTCGTTGGTATTGTCATATTTTTAGTCGTGACCATGGTGCAGTTCATCGTCGTGGCCAAGGGGGCTGAACGCGTGGCGGAGGTGGCGGCGCGGTTCACGCTCGATGCTCTGCCAGGCAAGCAGATGGGAATCGATGCGGAATTGCGCAATGGCCATATCGATCAGAACGAAGCGCGCAGCCGGCGCGCTACATTGGAGAAAGAAAGCCAGCTTTACGGGGCTATGGATGGCGCCATGAAATTCGTAAAGGGCGACGCCATCGCAGGATTGGTAGTTATCTGCGTCAACATGCTGGGCGGGATCACCATCGGCCTGCTCTCCAAGGGCATGTCTTTCCAGGCGGCGCTGCATCAATATACCCTGCTGACCATAGGTGATGCGTTAATCTCACAAATTCCCTCGCTGCTGCTCTCGATTACAGCTGCGACAATCATCACTCGTGTAAATGGGGTCGTAAGGCTCAATCTTGGGACCGACATCGTTAACCAGCTCACAGCAAACTCGCACGCATTGCGGCTGTCTGCCTGCGTCCTCGTTGTAATGGGGGCTATTCCGGGTTTTCCGCTCCCTGTCTTTCTCGTCTTGGCTGCAGTCTTTGCGGCAGCGAGCTTTGCCGACGGTGGGACCCAAAGCGGCAAGAAAAGCGCTGATGTCTCTCGCCCGGCTCCCACAGAGTCTAACAAGGAAATCGTGCCTGCGGAGGCGCTTCCCATCGCGTTGTTCCTTGCGTCAAGTCTGACACGGGCGATCGACAAAGAAGAATTGCAACAGCACATTGCACGCGTTTCGGGACTGATCTCGTCTGATCTCGGCATCACAATTCCGCGCATCCCCATCGAGGTCGACGAGCGCTTGCCAGACCTGCAGTACAGGGTGGATGTCGAGGGCGTGCCCGTCGAGCAGGAGTTAATTGATCCAACCCAGCTCGCACTCCACGACGATCCGGCCAACATTGAATTGAGTGGCATCCCGTTTCGGCATGACCGGGAGACGGATCAAATCTGGATTGAACAGAGCAATGCACCGGCTCTCAAAGCAGCCGGCATCGGGCACCACCGTCCCATTGAAATCCTGGCCTTGCGCGTCCATTCGGCGTTGACCCGCTATGCACAGTGCTTGGTGGGTATCCAGGAGACGCGCCAGTTGCTGGGCCGCATGGAGACGGAATATTCCGATCTGGTCAAGGAGGTGTTGCGTACGACGCCGATCCCTAAAGTAGCCGACGTCTTGCGGCGCCTCCTGGAGGAGGGTATTCCGATCCGGAACACACGGCTGGTTCTGGAGGCATTGGCCGAATGGAGCGGACGTGAACAAAACGTCGTCTTGCTCACGGAACATGTTCGCTCCGGTCTGAGACGGCAAATCTGCCACCGGTATGCCAACGCACACCGCGTCGTGCCGGTCTTTGTCATCGAACGTCAAACCGAGGATATCGTGCGCAGCGCGGTTCGAGAGACTGCCAAAGGACCCTACTTGGTTTTGAGCGACGGGCAAAGCGAGGCGCTGCTCTCAAAAATGCGTCACATCCATTCGAACGTAGTTCGGGCGCAGATCAAGCCGGTTATCCTTGCTTCGATGGATATTCGACGCTTTGTCCGCGGCTTTCTCACCCGTAATGGGATCGATCTTGCTGTTCTATCCTATCAGGACCTTGCCTCGGACTTCACAATCCAGCCTGTTGGATCCATTACACTCGCAGCTGCAAAGGACGACGACGCCCCGTCCGAGGAACTCAGCAACACGCTCCTTGCGCCCGATTCACAGGCGCAGCAGTCAATTTAAGAAGGACCGCATGAATTCACCTCGTAAGGCAGCGCGGTGGCGCTTGGGTTCATTTTGTCTGCTTTCGTGCTCGGCTCTCTTCGCCACTCTGGGGCTCTGCAGTTGCGCTAGCTGGGATAGACCAGCTCTTCAAATGCAAGAGCGGCCGGCGCCAAAGTTGCTCGGCGCCAAAGATATCGATCCAGCTATGCGCGAACGCATTGAGTGCGCGATCGGCCGGACTCCTGACCAGGAGCTTTGCGCGACGCGTTGAAGCAAAAAAGCTCGGAAGATCAACGCAGCGGATCGGTCTTGCGTGTCGATGCGAAAGCGCCTCGCATTGATTGCTCGTCAACGTCTGCCTGGACCTGCGACCTATATGCGCTCAAGACTAAATGCGTTAACTTGAGAACGTGGGACGCTTCGTGAGCCACAACCGCAATACAAGCAATCGCGTCAGCGCAGCGTATTCCGATTGCGCGGACCAAATCACGTTGTCCGCAACGATCGGTGCACGATATCGCGCAATGCAAGCACCCGCCCGCTGCGCTGGCGCTGCCGCCCTACACAAGTGACCCGGGCATACCTAATAGTAGCGGACGTATTGGTTCTGTTGTCTCTTGCTCGAGGTCTCGCCGGCCGGCTATCACGCCTGGCGCGAGCGTCCGGACAGAGCACGCACGACGACCAATGCTGCGCTCTCGACTGATATCTCATCAGGACAGCGGCGCTCGGGGACGGCAACCCACGGGTCTATGCCGCGCTGCGGGCACAAGGACCTGGCGCCAGCCATGGCCGGATCGAATGCCTAATGCATCGGCAAGGCATCGGCGCCATGATGGCCCGGCCGCACCGCGTTGCCGACAGCCGTCATGGCCTGCCGATCGCGCCAAACCTCATCGATCGCAACTTTAGGGCCGCAGCAGCGAACCGGATCTGGCTCGCCGACATCACTTACGTTTCGACTGCAGATGGCTGTTGTACCTGGTGGCGATCATGGACCTCTGTCAACGGGCAGCGAACTTTCCGTGAGAATGTCCAGATTTCCCTGGGTGACGGCGATTGTGCTTCGGGGATCAGCCGCTAAGTCATTGGTCCTTCCAGGCGGGCGGCCGCGGCGCTTGGGCTGCGGCGGGTTGGCGAGCGGACGTTTCCGGGACGAGAGCGGCGTGCTGGCGGAGCCGATAGCTCGATCCCTCGATGTGATAACAATTGCGTGGGGAAGCAGTCCATCAAGCACTGCTGTGGCCAGTTTGAATTGAGGATCATCGCGCCCTTGTCATAGCGGGCGTCTTCCAACTGGAAGAACAGATTGCCGCCGCCAGGCGCGACCGGGAGGTAACCGATTTCGTCGACGACAAGGAGGGAGGCGCGGGCGAGGAACCGCAGGTGCTCGCGCACGGTGGTCGTCACGATGTCCGCGATCGTGGCGAACGCGACGCTCTTTCCCGCCTTCACGGCCTCGACCGCGAGTGCCGGCGTGAGATCGCTCTTGCCGGTGTCGCAAGCAGATGAATTTCAATTGGGCAAGCGCCAGAATGCGATTGCGATCGAGCTGGAATGCGAAGTCGAAGCCAGCGAGCCTTTTTGACCGTGGTCAGGCGAGACATTCTCAGCGCGGTGCTGACACCGCGACTGTCGCGCACGGTCAGCTCCTCGATAAGCGTTTCGAGCGCCTCAATCCAGGTGACCTCACCCTCTTTCAATCCGCCGCAGCGTGGTGTCCAGCATTCTGAGCGCACCTGGCATGTTGAGTGCGATTAGGCCTTTCTTGACGCTGTCGATCGCTGCCGGCTGCGCGTGGATGGTTATGGCCGGCCTTCCGATTGGGGGAGGCGCTTGCGACACCTCGGTAACGCCCAGCGACCGCCTTGGCGTGTGATCGCCGGCCCGATCGACGAGGGCTTCGGATACGCCTGGTCGCGACCTAGACCGGTTGACCGCCTGTCGATGCTCGGGCGCGACGCGAGTTCGCCGGCGGCCTTCTCTAGAACGGGATGGACGGCAACGATTGCGCTTGATCGAGAATGGGATTACATCGGGCAATTGCTGCACCTCGACACTGCGCCGCGTATGGTCGGGTATGCTGTAATAGTTCCCACTGATCCACACGAGCCCGTCGTGGCTGACACGGGTGGCGTTCGGCATTGGACTGGACCCCCGATCGGCATCCAAAAGGGGCTCTGACTCATGTGTGGAACGGCCCGGGCTGCAAGATCGTTCTCTGGTCGAACAAGGGATGACGGTGCGGTCATATATTCGACCTGTAAACGCGGCGCCCGGCCGCTGGCCACGATGATATCCGCGGAAGCAATCGGCCAATCAATTTCTCGCGCTCGAAGCGCAGTAAGCCAGGCGGTCTGATTGCGACCGGGAATGTCGTCATTCGGGGTTCATCCAGATTTGCACCTTGCCTCCTCGGCAGCTTTCTTCTTCCGCCGGAGACTTCTTAAGATTAGGTTTCAGCATTGCACGCGACGCATGATAGATGCCGCCTCTGACCAGCAAGGCCCATATGGTGCGCGCAAGCTGTTGGCGAACTCCACCGCTATGAGCTTGACGGCCCGTCTTTGCAGCATGGTCCGAATCCAGAGCGGGGCTTTCGAGCCTCGCTTGCCAAGCTTGATGATTGAGGTCGCACCAACGATCAAGTGCGTCCGTAGTTGCCGATTTTCAGGCTTTGATACTGCCCCGAGCCTTTCTTTCCCGCCGCTCGACTGTGCCCTCGGTGTTAACCCGTCCAAGCCGCAAAATGCGGTGCAGTCGCAAAACCGGGGCCATTCAAGACTGCTGTCCGAACGCCAGCGCCGCTACCAGTGCCTTCTCCGAGCGCTGATAGCGTTGAACAGCTTGGTCGAGAACCGCCCCTGACGGTCCTGCGGCACCTTCACCCGGGGTGATCAGCGAGCGGGTATAGTAGCCGGAGCGATAGCCCAGCCGCGCCTCGCCCAGCGCCTCCGCCATCGTGGCTTCGAGAGCTTCCTGCACCGCACCCCGGATTAGCGGTTTCAGGATCCCTTTCCGACGCAATAAGCTGTTTGACGGTAGAGCCATCCGTCCTAATCTTCGTCACGGTCTTGGTGGCCTTGCTCCGCTAGGGGCGGTGATCTTCGCAAGCACCGGATTTACTATGACCGCTTCAGCCGCTAGCTTTTGCAGAACCTCCCGCACACTACCACCGGATATCCCGATACTGGTGGACAAGGTCGCGCAGCGACAATTCTCGTGTTCTGGAGCCGATTTACGACACGTTCGTCTCGCCCTGCTTGTGCGGCGTCTGATCAGACGATCGGTCCAGCCTCCTTGCACACCCCGCGTAACGGCTGATTGAGCGGTATCATCTTGGGCCCGGCCCTTGCGCAGGCAAGGTACCCTCCTGACGCGGCAGGTCTGAAGAGTACGGGGCTTCAGTTCGCCCATCCCGAACGATCGTCGCGGAGGCGCCGCGATATAACATCAGCACAGATTCCCGAGACGGCATCTCGATGGAGCGAGGTCGCGCCTGCGCCTCCGCCACGAGACCATTGAGCGTCTGATCCACGAGTGCGATGAAGCGTGGTGGACCGGACGCAAGGACTAGGCCATTTCCCGGAGCCGATCTCATGATGTAGCGTTCGTCGGAAATGGCGAGCGCATCGAGGGTTGCCTTGAGCGCGTCGCAGCTGATTGAAGTTAGCAGAAGCAGACGAGTTTGCGCTTCCTTTGCGGTAGAGACGTAAAGCACGAGCCCATCGTAATACCATTGAAGATTGTAGACTTGAGTCAGATGATCAAGGAACTCGCGCGGTGGCAGGTCCGGCATGTGCCCGC
Organism: Bradyrhizobium sp. CW1; assembly: GCF_023100665.1. Lineage (NCBI taxonomy): Bacteria > Pseudomonadati > Pseudomonadota > Alphaproteobacteria > Hyphomicrobiales > Nitrobacteraceae > Bradyrhizobium > Bradyrhizobium sp. CW1. The sequence continues at coordinate 6,442,644 of NZ_CP064684.1, read as the reverse complement.
GAATCCGACCCTTCACCTCGGCGCTGATGGTGACTTTAATATTGAGGTTGTTGCCGAATTCCTGCAGCGCGGCAGAAAGCTCCTGATCCAGAACCGTATATCGATAAGGGGTCGAGGGCAGCGACAGGGGAGCGCTGCGCGCGATCTGTGTTCCGCCGGAAACGAAAACGGCGACACACAGAACTCCGTTCAAAACGTGCGGGATTATGGATCGGATGAGCATTCATGGTTCTCTTTGACTTAAACTAACAGGAGTACGTTCGGTACGTGAACGCGAAACGTGATCTTTAGATGGCGATGTGCGGGCGAACTCGTCAGCTTGTCGTCAGCTGGCCTGTCTAGGACATTGAGCCGCTAATCGGCTTGAACGGCTGGTCGTATCACATCTCGATGAGAGCGAGTCTTTCCATGATGATGTTAGGCGCTGCGCCGATCTCTCACAATCTAGAAGGCCTGTCCAAGGCCTGTTCGGCAACAGCGGTCGACGAGCAGGTCCAGTTTCAGCAGAGTCTCTTGCAAGCGGCTTCGGTTCAAGACCTTGCGCCTCCAGTAACGGGAGCGGCGGCGGTTCCGTCGACATCCGAGGTATCGCGTGCAACAACACAGGCGAGCCCGCTGGGCGATCGCATCCTCCAGAATCTTTCTGCGATGTATCCGGTCAATGCAGTTCCAAAAGGTGCGGAGACCGGGTCGACGTCGGAGCCCCTTTTGCTGCAACCCGGCAAAGCGGAAGCAGGTGTGCCGGGCGCCCCCAGTGGCGCAGGTGACTTCGAGGCGATGTTGGCGAATCTGAAGGATGTTTCTGACAGCGTCATCCAGGTAACACTCATTTCAAATGGTATCGGTAGCCTCGGTTCATCTCTGAATAAGCTGATATCGGCGGGCTGAGTGGGGCAAATGATTGGTTTAATCGATCGCGAAAGCGATCAGGCGCGCCCATTCCGCAAGCGGCTTCAACTTGTGGCTCTGCTGCCGCTCCTGCTTGCCCTGGTTGGTTGCAAAGCCGATCTCTACACGAAAGTTCAGGAGCGTGAGGCCAATGAGATGCTTGCGGTCCTCCTCAAGAACGGGGTCGATGCGCTCCGCGTTGCTGCTAAGGACGGGACTATCACGATCCAGGTCGAGCAGACTCAGATTGCTTCCGCAATCGACCTGCTGAATGGCGAAGGGTTGCCGCGCCACGCTTTCAAGAGTCTAGGCGAAGTGTTCAGCGCGGCGGGTCTGATTGCTTCGCCAATCGAGGAGCGCGCCCGTTACGTCTATGCGCTGAGCGAGGAATTATCTCGCACGATCAGTGATATCGATGGTGTCCTCTCGGCGCGCGTCCACGTTGTTCTGCCAAAGAACGACCTGTTGCGACGTGACACCACGCCATCTTCGGCGTCGGTTTTCATCCGACATGACTCGAGGGCAAATCTCTCAATCTTGCTGCCGCAGATTAAAATGCTCGTCGCCAACAGCATCGAGGGCTTAACCTATGACAAGGTGGCTGTTGTTTTCGTCTCAGTCGAGCGGCCCGCACTAGAGCCGCGACCGGCGGCTGCGGCTGGTCTCGCCCAAGCATCTGGAGTCATTTCGACGCCATTGGTTGCGGTTGCCATGGGTCTCGGCGGGTCTGTATTCGGCGTGCTGTCCTGCGTCTTGCTGAGCGCTCGTGGGCGTCAGCGCAGGCAATCATCTCAGAAAGTTAGCGCTGTCGGTGGGCGCTCGGCTGTCTCTGCTATGGAGATGATTCGCAAAGCGATTAAGCCTAATGCGGCGTAGTGTGGTATCCGACATGACGAGACCGAATCCGTCTGCCGAGCGGCATGATCCGCTTAAACTAGCCTCTGTAGGTATTCGTAAGCTTGCTGCCACGATTCATCCGACCCGCCTTGCCGCGCGACTTGACGCGAACCTCTCGTCTGCGACGTTGGTGCGACTGCAGAAGAGTCCTAGGCTGCAGATAAGACTGCAAGCGTTGCTGCTTGAAGATGAACTGGGCTTGAACGGAGGTGACTTCGGGCCAGACCTTCTCCTCGGGCATGATCCGAGCAGGGCTGCCCTCCTCGCCGGCGGCATTTGGCATGCCCGTTCGCTGACAAGGCTGGTTTCAAAGCATGATGTCGCCGTTCTGGTCGAGCACGTCGGCACCGAGGTGCTGGCTTTCGGGATCCGACATGCAGCGCATGCGGTTTCGACCAGATTAATTGCTGATCCTCAACAACTCGCGCTAGGGATTGAAGACGATGGACATGCCTGCCTCGGCGCTTGGCTCGATGAAGCGTCAACGCTTGATTGCCGCCGCGTGCTTCTACGCCTAGCTGTCGGAACGGCCGCCGACAATCCGGCGACTGAACACCGCGATGCCGCGGGCCAATTGTTTTCGCCGGTGTTGGCCCATTTGGCGAGGGAGGCCCCAGCGGGATGACAGACGACGAAACTGCGCCGCCCGTCGCTCCGCAGATCCGCCCCCTTGGGCCACTCATAGCGGCGAGGGATCTCGAGATTTGGCACAGCGCCCTCGAGGCGCGTGCCGTGGCCGAGCGCAATCTGAAGCGCGTTCGCGGCTGGGCGCGCAGAGCTTATCAGAAGGAGCGTGCGCGCGGCCATGCTGAGGGGGTGAGGGCCGGCGCCGAGGAAATGGCACAGCTGGTCGCGCAGGCTGCCTCGGAAGTGGCACGACGAAAGGCCGTTCTGGAGCAGGAACTGTCAGCGCTCGTGATGGACATCGTAACTGATCTACTGGGCGATTTCGATCCCGGCGAGATGTTGGTGAGGACGGTTCGTCACACGATTTCGCACAGATATGGCGGGCCGAAACTGTCCCTTCATGCGTCCCCCATGGATGCTGATGCGCTTACGCGCGAATTTGCTGCCTGCGACGGACGGGAGGACCGGCCGGAAGTCCGAATTATTCCGGACCCGGCGCTGTCAGCGAACGAATGCGTGCTGTGGAGCGAATTTGGCAATATCCATCTCGGACTTGACGCGCAGCTCCGCGCATTGCGTTTGGGGCTTGGGTTAGATCATGAGGCAGACGAATAGTGACGGCGCCGAGACCAGACCATAGCTGTCCTGATGGAGATGGGACTCTGCACGCGGCGCTGGCGCGTCTGCGAACTACGGCAAGCCATGTGGACACGCGTGCCGTACGCGGGCGGATCACGCGTGCGATCGGCACGTTGATCCATGCAGTCTTGCCGGATGCTCGTATTGGAGAAGTTTGTGTGCTCAAGGATCCGCGCACCGGATGGTCGCTTGAGGCCGAGGTGATCGGTCTGTTGCAGGACGGGGTGTTGCTGACGCCGATCGGTGACCTGCAAGGGATGTCCGGCCGCGCAGAAGTCGTTGCCACTGGCCGAATGCACGAAGTGCCGGTCGGCCCCAATTTGCTTGGCCGGGTGATCGACAGTTTCGGCCGTCCACTCGATGGCAAGGGCGCAGTCAAAGCCATGGAGACGCGCCCGCTGCGCGGCAAAGCGCCAAATCCAATGACGAGGTGCATCATCGCTCGCCCTCTGCCACTCGGTGTTCGCGTCTTGGATGGTCTTCTGACATGCGGCGAGGGCCAACGCATCGGCATTTATGGAGAGCCTGGTGGCGGCAAGTCGACGTTACTGTCGCAGATCGTAAAAGGCGCGGTCGCTGACGTGACCGTGGTTGCGCTGATAGGCGAGCGTGGACGCGAAGTGCGTGAATTCATCGAGCGGCATCTTGGGGAGACTGCCCTCCGCCGCACGGTCGTCGTCGTTGAGACCTCCGATCGCTCAGCGACGGAGCGGGCGCAATGTGCTTATACGGCAACCGCGCTCGCCGAATATTTTCGCGATCAAGGCCTGCGCGTCGTTCTGATGATGGATTCATTGACGCGATTTAGCCGCGCTATGCGGGAGATCGGGCTTGCTGCCGGTGAGCCACCGACTCGCCGGGGCTTTCCTCCCTCTGTCTTTGCAATGTTGCCAGGTTTGCTGGAGCGCGCTGGTATGAGTGAGCGTGGCTCAATCACCGCCTTCTATACCGTGCTTGTGGAAGGTGACGGCACGGGCGATCCAATCGCCGAGGAAACGCGTGGCATTCTCGATGGTCATATCGTTCTTTCACGCTCTCTCGCGGCGCGGGCGCATTTCCCCGCCATCGACGTACTGTCGAGCCGCAGTCGCGTCATGGATGCCGTCGTATCTGCACCGCATCGCAAGGCAGCATCCCTCTTCCGTGATCTTATCTCCCGTCATGCAGAGGCCGAATTTTTGATCAAGGTTGGCGAATACAAGCAAGGCAGCGATCCGCTGACGGACCGAGCTGTCGCTTCGATCGATGATCTGCGCGAGTTTTTACGCCAGGGTGAAAACGATGCGTCCACTTTTGAGGAAACCGTCACATGGATGTGCCGTCTGACCGCATGAGTTGCATACACGTTTCGAGCTTGCGGCAAGTGAAGGATATGCGCGAGCGTAGTGCTCGTAGTGAGTTGTCCAATATGGAAGCCAAGCGTCATATCGCGACCTCGGCCGCGGAGCACGCATGGCAGGAACTTGGAATTGCTGAAAAGCATCATACAGAGGCCCAGGCGGAGGTTTACCAGCAGTTGATGTCGGTCGGTACCTTGTCCGTCGTTGAACTCGATCATTGCCAGCTCACTCTTGAGAGGCTAGCGATTGAGATCAGCTCGAAACGCCGCACACTTGAGGAGGCGCGTATCACTCAGAAGCAGGCCGAGACAGCGGCATCCGAGAGGCGTGCGCACTGGGCGAAGCGTTCCGCAGCGACTCATAAATGGCGACAAATCGAGACCGACGTCCGGCGTGCGGCCGATACCCATTCGGAAGTAACAGCCGAGCTAGAGGCTGATGATGAAGTCTTGCTTCGCCATGGGAGGGGTTTGCCCACGCTGGTGGCGGGCGGTTCAATTTGATGACCGCTAGTCCAGTTGGGAACCAAATGCGCTGCCCTGTACAGTCGCCTCCTGCAACTCGCGCGAACGCATACGCGAAGTACGAGCCGAGCCAGCGTCTAACCCAGAGTCTCGTCTCATGGCTCAACAGAAACGTGCGGCCCTCCGCCTCTTTGCGGAGTAATCTTTGCGACAAGCCGCTATCGGTGCGACTGGAACGACTTGTGTGGCAGGAGGAACCTCCGGCTCTGTCGATGCTCGATTGCGTTTGGCGCCTCGGTGATGATGCGCTCGTGTTGTCGATACCGCATGCGCTTGCGGAGGTCTTGATCTCGACAGTACAGAGTGGCCTAGCTTTACTTTCCGAGCCAAGTCGTTCGCTGGTTCTCGAACTTGCAATTGAATCGTTGCTCGCGCACCTGGAGACTGAGACAGAGCAGCAACTGCGACTCCTTCATGTTGGAAAGGCCGAGAAGAACGGGCCTTATATCGAACTCGACATCATCTACGGTCCGGTCAGGGGCAAAGGTCGCCTATTTCTTTTCTCGCCTCTTGACGGACCGATACCGCCGGCGTTCCGCGCCTTAGGCGAGCTGCTCGGCCAATTGCCGCGACAGTTGTGTGAGGTCCCCGCACAGCTACCCGTTACAATTGCAGGAGAGATCGGCTCCCTCCGGGCGTCAGCCTCGCTTCTTCGCAAAACACGTGAGGGCGACGCTTTGCTGCCGGATGTAATGCCATTCGCCCGCGGTCAGATCATCCTCACTGCCGGCCCGTTATGGGCCGCGGCAGATGTCACTGGCACCCGCCTGATTCTGCACGGACCGTTTCGCTTGCGGCCGCGCCCTCTGGAGTATGCGCATATGACGACACTGCCCGGTTTACAGCAGTCGCCTTCGGAAGCCGATCTCGACGATATTGAGATTTCGCTTGTCTTTGAATGCGGCCGATGGCCCATCACGCTGGGAGCCCTGAGAAGCATCAGCAAAGGATATGTATTCGAACTTGGCCGGCCGGTCGACGGCCCGGTCGATATCCTTGCAAACGGCGTACGTATCGGGAGTGGCGACATAGTACGTATTGGGGACGAGCTCGGCGTTAGACTGCGTGGCGGGTTAGCGGGCAATGACTAACATTGAACCAGCAATACTGCCGCTTCTTGCGGTAACGGCCGCGCTCGGCTTGTTGGTCTTCGCTGTCGTCACGACCACGGCGTTCGTAAAGGTATCTGTCGTTCTCTTCCTCGTTCGCAATGCGCTTGGGACCCAATCGATTCCACCGAACATCGTTCTATACGGCGCAGCATTGATGCTCACCGCCTTCACGAGCGCCCCCGTCTTTGAGCAGAGCTACAATCGAGTCGCCGATCTGCAGCTCCGCTATCAAACGCTCGAGGATTGGGTAGCCGCCGCGAAAGTGGGGCAGGAGCCGCTGCGAGGCTATCTCAAGAACTTCACCAATGAAGAACAGCGAGGCTTCTTCCTGTCCTCGACCGAGCGTGTCTGGCCGGAAGAGATGCGCGGCAGAGCGACAGCCGATGATTTTGTCATTCTCGTCCCATCTTTTCTAATCTCAGAACTCAAGCGTGCCTTCGAAATCGGGTTTTTACTATACCTTCCGTTTATCACTATCGATCTGATCGTAACGACCATTCTGATGGCCATGGGCATGTCAATGGTGTCTCCGACAGTGATCTCAGTTCCTTTCAAGCTGTTTCTGTTCGTGGCGATTGACGGCTGGTCGCGGCTTATGCACGGGCTGGTGCTGAGCTATTCAACACCTGGAGGGTGAGCATGGATGAGGCCACTATTCTCCCTTTTATGAGCCGATCACTGGTGCTTTTCATGACCTGGGTTCTGCCTCCGCTCATTGCAGCGGCGGTCGCCGAAACCATCATCGGCATCATCCAGGCGGCAACGCAGATCCAGGATCAGACATTGCCACTGACTGTGAAGCTTTTGGTCATTGTTGGGATTATAGGTTTGTTTGCTCCGGTGCTGAGCGCCCCGCTCATCGAACAAGCCAAGCAGATCTTTACTGATTTTCCCGCGCTCACGACGGGCTACTAGCAGCAGCCGTCATGTATGATCTGTCAACCGCCGACACGCAAAGTCTGATCCAGGCGACCATCGAACTCGTCGTTGCTGCCGGCCTTGGTGCGGCCCGCCCCGTGGGCATCATGCTGGTGCTTCCGGTATTTACGCGTCCGCAGATCGGCGGCCTGATCCGCGGTTGCCTTGCCGTCGCGCTCGAACTACCATACTTGGCGCACATCGCCGATGGCCTGAAGGAGCTAGATCCGGACACTCGTCTGCTCAAGATCGCGCTACTCGGTCTTAAGGAGACGTGTGTCGGCCTACTGATCGGCGCCCTCCTCAGTATTCCCCTCTGGAGTCTTCAGGCCGTCGGCGAGTTCATCGACGCGCAACGGGGCATCAGCAGCGTGGTCACTCCCGCCGATCCCGCGACACGCAGTCAGGCTTCGGCGACGGGACTTCTTATCGGGACCACCGCGACCACGATCTTCGTCGTATCGGGGGGCCTGCAAACCATGATCAGCGGGCTTTACGGCAGCTATCTGGTTTGGCCGGCTTATCAGCTTGGACCCACGCTGAGCATGCGAGGGACGCTGGAGTTGTGGGGCGTGCTCGACAGCATCATACGTACCGCCGTCCTGGTCTCTGGACCTGTGGTAGCTTTCCTCTTGCTGGCCGACATATCAGCGCTTCTGCTCGGGCGCTTTGCGCCGCAATTCAACCCGCGGGACCTATCGTTGACGATCAAGAATATAGGTTTTGCGATCGTCATGGTGACTTATACGCTCTACCTCATCGAATACATGCAAGCCGAAATCATGCAGTCGAGCCGAGAGCTGGAGAGGCTTGAGAGGAAACTGAAGTGAGCGACACGAGCGAAGAGAAAACGCTCGCCCCCACTGAAAAGAAGCTAAGCGACTCGCGCAAGAAAGGCGTGGTTCCGCATAGCACGGATCTAGTCAGGGCCCTCAGCGCTTGCGCCGGTCTCGGTTATGTCTGGTTAGAAGCGAGTTCCATCTACGACAAATGTCGTCAAGCGCTCATGCTGACTGACAAGCTGCTTGATAAGCCGTTCAATATTGCGGTCGATCTTGCGCTCGGCGTCTTGCCCGAACTTGCACTGGGAATCGTTGGCCCGCTTCTTGGGAGTATGGTCACCTGCGCAATTCTGACGACGGTCCTAGCCAATGGTGGATTAGTGTTCTCCTCCGAGCCGATGACGCCGAAATTCGAGAACATTGATCCCATCAACGGACTGAAGCGCATCGCCTCTTTGCGTTCCCTCATCGAGCTTGGCAAGACTTTGTTCAAGGTCTTCTGCCTCGGCGCGATCTTTGTCCTCGTCGTTGTCGGCGCGTGGAAGACACTGGTCTATCTGCCGGTTTGCGGCACGGGCTGCTTCGAGTTCGTGTTCATTCAAGTGAAACTGTTGATCGGGATTGCAAGTGGTGCATTTCTTATCGGCGGATTGGTCGATCTCCTCATCCAGCGTTGGTTGTTCTTGCGCGGCATGCGCATGACTAAGAGCGATATGAAGCGCGAGGACAAGGAGCAGCAAGGCAATCCGGAGGTGAAACGCGAACACCGACGCCTTCGGCGGGAGCAGGCGAGCGAGTCTCCTCTCGGCGTGAGTCGCGCGACATTGATCTTGACTGGGCGCGAGCTGCTGGTCGGGGTACGCTACATCCGTGGCGAAACGGGCGTCCCGGTCCTGGTTTGCCGCGGCGACGGGGAGGCGGCTTCACGGCTCTTTGATGAAGCGAGGCGCCTTCGTCTCAGTATCGTCGAAGATCACGTCCTGGTCCGTGAGCTAATCCGCAACACTAGCCTTGGCAATTCCATTCCTGTCCAGTACTTCGAGGCTGTCGCAAAAGCACTCTTTGCCGCCGGCCAAGTCTAGTTCGTGTTGTGAATGAGGTCGCATCGAATGACTGATGTTCTCGCTATCGAGAGGGCTGCACGGTCTGGGTGCCGGCAGACGTGGGATCTGACGGCAGCTTGTTGTTAGCCATACCCAAGTTGCTGTTATTGCCGGTCGCGAAGGTTTTGTATGTGGCAACGGGAATGGCCGCACGATTGCCATCACTCGGCACAACGGCCTGATTGTCAATCAAGTCGCGCGGATCGTTGACCATGCCGGCCAAGTTGTTGCGGATCGAGCAGCCAAGCGTCGGATCGAAAGAATTGTCGTTCACTGAAGGGCCGACGATCGCAATCGACGGACAAACGGGAGGGCGCGCCTCGTACGTAATCGCCTCGATTCGGGCGGCAGAGCCATCACGCCTATCGATGAATGGACCGTACAGGCGGATGTTGTGAGCGTCGACGCCCACTGCGCGGGCCTCAGCTGCTATCTGCGCCCCGAGCCGACGTGAGCCGACGATATCAAGATGGAGCGTGTCGTACCGACCGCGACTGGTACTCGCTATGAAGTAACGCAGACGCTGCCGTTCGGGCCCTCCAAGGGTCTGTAACAGTAAGACGTTCTTCTCTTGTTCAACCAGGATCGCTTGCGCGGTCGGCTCGAGGTAAGTCGGCGCGGTGCTTGCGCAGCCACCTAGACTGGCCGTCAGACCGATGAAGGGGCGCACGAATCGTAATCTCATTGGTCGATCCTCATTCGATGGTGTGGCCGGTGCCCCTTGTCGCGCCTGGTACGCTTATCGGGGGAGTACCGCGAACAGGCGAGCGCGTTGCCAATGTGTTCGTCAGACTGCGCGCGAGGTCTGAGGGCGGAGCGATGCGGTCGGTGGGCGCACTCATCTGCTTCGAGTTCGATCTTGGCCGCACGACGTAAGGCGTGACGATGATCACGAGTTCCGTCTCATCCTGTTGAAATGACGATGAGCGAAATAGCGCACCAAGAATCGGAACGTCGCCGAGCCAAGGGAAAGTCGTGATCTCAGTGCTGAAGTTGCGCCGGATAAGCCCACCAATTGCAAAGCTCTGGCCGCTGGCGAGCTCGACAACCGTGTTTGCACGCCGGGTGGAGAGAGCCGGCACGGAGATGCCGTTGATGTTGACAGCACCTTGTGACGATAGTTCGCTGACTTCAGGCTTCACGCGGATATTGATCTGATTGTTACTGAGAACGGTCGGCACAAACTCCAGGCTGACGCCGAAGTGACGGAACTCGACAGAGACCTGCCGATTGTCCTGCAACACCGGAATGGGAAATTCGCCGCCGGCGAGGAAGCTGGCGGATTCGCCTGACATTGCGGTGAGGTTCGGTTCAGCGAGTACGGAAGCGAGGCGCTCGTGAGCCAGTGCATCGAGCATAGCGCTGACGTTCACATGGCCAGTGTTGACCCCCATCTTCGCCGTACCGCCGCCCTGCGCCGCGCCGTATCCACCACCACTGCCACTGACCAAGCCGACAGTGAAAGGGCCAGCTTGACCGGAAGCGGAGAGGTTGACGCCGAGCTCCTTCATGGCGCTCCGGGAGACCTCCGCCACCCGCACGCTCAGATTCACCTGCAATGACCCCGCCACCTGAATCTTGTTCACGACGAGCGCACCAGACCCAAGAAACTGCTCGGTCACTTTCATCGCTATATCGACGATCTCCGCATTGGGCGCCGTACCGCTAAGGATGGCCCCGCGCGGGGTGTAGCTTACCTGGATGGGATAGTCGCCGACCTGGGCTTTCAGCGTGGCGCGCAGATCCTCGATCGGCTGGGTGACGACAACACGCAGCTCAGCGAGAGCCTCCCCGGCCTCGTTCAGTGCGAACAAGGTGGTCCGACCGGATTTTTTGCCGAAAACAAAGATGGTCCTGTTCGAAGGTGCCTGATAGTCCGCGACCGTAGGATCTGCGACAAAGATGCTCGCGGCTGGCGCTGGCAGGTGAATCGTCTTACCTAGCGAAGAGGAAAGGGTCAGCGTTGCGCTAATGCCGTCGGCAGCCGTACGCTGCGGCCCACTTCCATCATCCCGCTTGATCTGAGCTACGGCCGCAGCCGGGAATAGCAGGATGACCACGCACAAAAGCTGCCAAAGACAAGGAAGAAATGTGGACGAAAGGCCGTTGGCGGCGATCGATCCTCGAGTGACGCCAGCATGCTTGTCAAGAATGATGCTCAAGATGGTCGTTTCTTTCAAGTTCAATTAACTACGCGGTCGATGCCGCGCCTTTCAATTCAAGGACGTAGCCGATCCCGCGCGCGGTTTTGATCCGTAGCGTCGCACCGGACCGACTCAAATGACCGCGCAAACGATAGATTCCGACCTCAAGCGCATTGGTTGAGACTTCGTCGTCAAATGCATAGAGGCTATCCTCCAATGACGCACGAGCCACAGTGCGGCCGGCGCGGCTGAGCAGATGTTCAAGAATGCACACCTCGCGGCGGGCAATCTTCAGTGGTCGACCATTGACCGTCGCTTGCCGACCGATCGAATCGAACCGTAGATTGCCAAAGGTAACAATGGGGGCCGTCATTTGCGTTGACCGGCGCAGAGTAGCGCGCATTCGTGCGATGAGTTCATCAGTAGATACGGGCTTGGGCAGGAAGTCGTCCGCACCGCCATTAAATAGCGCTATCCGCCTACCGAGCTCATTGAAGTTACTCATCATCACGGCAGGCATTGAATGTCCGTCACGTCTCAACTGCTTCAGCCAATCCAAGCCGTCTCCATCCGGTAGAACCAACTCGAGCAAGAGAATGTCATAGCTGGCGCAAGAAAAAGCGGCGGCGGCCTCGTCCAGGGTGCACGCTACGTCAACGGCAAAACCGCAATCGGAGAGCGCATCTTGTACAACGCGCGCGGGGTCCCTCTCATGATCAACGAGTAGCGTTCGCATTCCAGGACCTCCTATCAAGTCACGCCAAGACACCCACCACGTCACGCCACCCCCGAGCGGAATTGAACAGTCCGGCCTCAGCGTAAGCATTGGAATCCGGAATAGACGAAGAGCTGCGGTACTGGCGAATCGCATATTGGATCGGGATTCCATTGTGAGCTCGACTGGCGTTGTTTACTGTCTCACGTGGCGCGCGTGAATCTTGGTGACGTCGAATGTGCTCTTTCCACCGGGGCGTAGGCGGCAATCAATACAATGCATCGATAGGCGGGCAGCACCCGCTCGGCGCCGGAACAATCGCGGCAGTTGTCGCCGACATCGTGAAGTCGAGATGATTGCCGAGAACACATTGATTGGTGAAATCGATGGTTTGGTTCGATGCATTCACAAGGCGGATTAGTGACAATGCCGTTCCATGGTCTGGATCTAAATCTCCTCATCACGATCGATGCTTCCGATGGCGAGCGCAGCCGCACGGCCGCAGGTTTGATGGGGGAGCAGCGATGATATGCGATTTGCATCGCGGCCCTCAATTTGCAAAGCCTCACACGCGGGCAGGCGTTCCGTGCTTGAGCAACGAACTTCCTCATTCGGCCAAAAAGGTGAGCCTCCTTCGTGCTCCGATCACCGGAGCGACAGTGATGGCCAAGCGCGGCTACGCTCAGCTGGAGAACGCCATAACGAGGCCGTCCTGCCGCGCCTTCCTATTTTTTTGACTTTTATAAAATCACCGAGACGCTTTGGAAAGAACTGCTCAACGGCCGGACAATCCAAAAACGGGGGTGACATGAACTTGGCCGCACCGGGCAAAACCGTGCCTACAATCCGATCGCGGTGTCCATGATCACGTACTCATCGCAGCTTTGCCGACAGCAAACCTACGACGTTGCGTGATGCACGGCGCTTTCCCTACCCGGCAGCACATGAAGTGTGAAATCAATTCTTTGGATAGATTGCATTCACATCCTGGATAGTGACAAGACGTCTGAGGTCTGTGTCTCAGTCTCCTAGTCGCACCTGATGCTCTGATGACCGAACGCAATCTGTCGGTGGCAGCTCTGGTAGGGTGAGCGATGATTTTGGTGATTTTGCATGACGGCGTCTTCCTGCAAGGCTCACATTGGGCACCGACTCTTCTGGACTAGCAAACCCAGTCATGGTCACTCGCCCAGCAATGTCGGTTTTGCTCCATCCGGACGTGAGAAAAATGTTGTTCTGATCGACATTCTACGTCTGATCAGAATGTGCAGCATCTCGGAATCGGTGGGCGACTTGCTCAGGAAATCGCATGGTGCATGACCGCGCGTCTGCAAGTTGTCCCGTCTGAGCCGAAGCGCCCCGGTCCTAGAGAGCTTGACGGCCAATAAGTCTTGCGCAGAGTGCTTGGCCGGCGCATTGGAGCGCGGACAGCTGCTTTGGTCACGTTGTGGTCAGCTAAGCTGTATATCCTCCTGGCAAAGCTTGCCGCGCACGAGCTCAATCGCGTGCACTTTGCCAATGCGGGAGCGATCTGATGTATGGCAGAATCGGTGGATCCGTTGCGGAAGCGGTTGCCGGCCTGGAGCGAGGTGGGTCGTCGTCGGCGGGCGCGTCGCCATACTCCTTGCGTTCCAATCCGCCCATTATCAAGATCGTCGACCGAGAATCGTTCATGCGCAAAGTGAGACAGTCTTGTCCAGTGACATCATGCACATCGCCAGTAACCCGCAGGAGTATTCGGATTTTGTCGGAGAAAGCCGAGCCGGCTGCAACTGCCGGTGAAGGCTATTCCAGTACTTACGGTGATCCGGATAAGCCGGCGCGATTTTTCAGCTATCAGGTCGGGTGACGAAACTGTGAGCCGGAGGCTCGGTCCGGATCGAGGGAGACCAGTTTCGCCAACAGTTCGGGCGTAACGTTATCACGTCCGTGGTAGATCTACGCGTTACTCATCCGCTCGACGAGTACGCGGGCGATATCCTGCTGGAGCATGAACTGCGAATGGACGGCGATCATCCGTTGGTCTTATCACGTCCTGGCGTAGGAGGTATGGAACCCCGTATAGCGGAAATAGGTTCTGTTCATGGCGGGTCGCAAAAACTGGGTGCTTGATCCTCAACAGCATCCCAAAGTGTGGACGGAGAACGAGAACGACCAGTGGCACCGAGTAGACAGCCCTACAAAGTATCTTTCCAAAGTCGAGGATAGCGATGGTGAAGAGAGCTGCGAGACGGATTTCGTCTGACGATGATCCCTCGTATTACCTGGAGCGCGCTGTTCGAAGATTGGCTGTGGGACAACGCGATTCGGAATGATGAAAGCTGGCGGAACCGACTGGTATTTCGCTATTGTAGGGACCGGTTCAGTAGTGAACTTGAAGGAAGCGCTCGCGCCTAATAGGGCTCCTCGCGCGTGACAGATGCCCAGTTTGGAACGTCAAGTTCGACTTCCTCGGCTACGCTTCGACCGCGACGGGCAAAGAACTCACAAAACGCGTCGGCATTTTGCAGTTTTCTGCCTCGGCTCAGCGCTTCGGCGGTGAAGTTTATGCGGGTGGCAATCCGGGATTTGGACCTCCGAAAACGGACCCATGTGTCAATGGTGACATCGCTCGGCAGCTCAATCCGCTCCGCGGGAGGGGATTGTGTAATACGGTCGATTCAGGCGGGCGCCTCTGGGGCAATCCTCCGATACGTCAATCAGACAATCGAGGCTTGGATGATGCGGAGGTCCAAACGCTTTATGGGTCGCAAGGCGAAGACCGGCCGCGTTCTCGAACGGCTATCTCGCGAACGTCCCGGTTTTTTGCACAATGCAAGACCGGCATACGCGGCTCGTTCGCCTGATGGGAGCCCAGTGACGGGAGAGTCTCACGCTGGGATCCATGAGAGCCCGGCGGTGAGACTCCGCCGGCCTACTCGCCAAGCCGTCTGCCCGGATGTGTGAGGGCAAAGCCAAATGGCCTCGCTACTCGACCACGATCCACGGCGATGTGGGTTTCCTGTGCAACCGGAAAAACGCCCTTCGTCAGCTACTCGTCAGCCAGCCTGTCTATCCAGACAGGCTACGCATTCTCGACTTGATCGGAGATGGAATATGACGGGCATTGGCCGATCTGGCAGATCGCGCATTGGGGATGCTGGAGCCGGATCGAGCAGTTCACGCTCGCACTCAAATCTAGCCCCTGGGGAAGGCAGTCAATCGTTCGATTCCGTCGTGGAGCGGATGCGCTCTGGGCCCCAAGATGGAGGGACGCCGTCCGCTAGCACGGCGCGCGGTGCCGACGATGCCCTTGGCGACAGGTCTTCCGGTCCCTCCGTTGGCCCAGATCGAATCCTAGGCGCTGCGGCACGTGCAGCCGCTGCGCCACGTGCAGTCACTGCACGGCGGCGCGGCTTTCCCTCAGTGTCGGAGGGTGGAGACACGGCACCGGTCGCCAGCCAGCCGCCAACTTCCGGTGTGGCAGTCCCCATTTCTTCGTCAGAGGAAGAAATCAACGCAACAAGGCGGCACATGGAGCGCCTGCGTGAGGAACTTGCCGCTTGCCGTCAGCCGGGCGAGGATGCCGAGCTGGAGGAGACGCTAGAGCTGATCGATCGGTTCGTCGAAGCAGGTTCGGCAGTTCTGGAGTACTACGCGAGGCTGCGCCCGGCCGTGGCGCCAAGCATTCTGTCCGACGCTGACGTCCGTCGATGCTGCTATGTCGTGCTCGATGCTGGGGGGAAAGCCAAATTGGTGGGCTCGGCGATTATCTCCGCCTTGCAAGACCGCAGAAAGAATTCGGCAGACCTGTTCCAGCGGATTTTCGCGAACGCTACCCCCGACCAGCTGAGCCGAGTGGCTTCCAGTATGGTGAAGGACCATATGCCTGTCATCGAGTGGTGGGGAAAGAAGCTGTTACGCTCGGAACGGATGGTGTCCGTCTGCGAGACCGCTGCCAACTTGCCAAGCACGACGGCCGAGATGCGGAAGCCCATCGAGGCCGCACTACGCCTGCATACCGGCTCGGCACTTTATGATGGGTGCTTGCATCTGGAATCGCGGATTAAGCTCGCGAAGCTTCTGATTGAGTCTCAGGCGAGCACGTTTGAACCAGTCGTGAGGGACGCCCTCATGGATGAGAAGGGGCGGGTGCGTCTGCTCGGGACCTATATCCAGGATGCTTTTCCGGCATTCAACTCGACGTGCAAAGCCGTTCTTAACGAGGACGGAGAACCACTCGACGCAGAGCACTGCGCCGTTCTGGAAGGAGCCATGGAACGGCATTCGGAATTTGCCTCAGGGGTGGAACGCATCGTTGCCAGCCTAAGGGATGCTAGAACGGATGCCGACCTTCCATTGGAACAATTGGACCAGATCGTGGAAGGTGCATGGGTCACCGCGCACCAAGTCACGCGACTTTTGGCAGTGCAGCCAAACAGGCAAGTGGAGCCGCCTGCCCAGACTGCGATATCGGAAAAGACCAACTTAGCGGCTGAGAACCACGCGGCGCGCAGGAAAGGGAAAGGCAAGCGCGCACCGGCCGCAGGCGAGGCGAGTTCAACTGCCAGGCTGCGCGAGCCGCAGCTCGCCAGGCCCGACGCTGCCACGGTTATCGTACTCTCGGATCTGGGTACGAAGAAACTCGCGAGTGCAGAGGAGGCGCGCGCGAGGGCGTCGTCATCGGCGACCGGGCACCTGGACATGTGGAAGGCTCCGCCCTCCAGGAACGCACTGACGGGATTACTCAAGCGATTGGACGAGCTGCTGCAGTTCGATCTGCCGGCTCAGCAAAGCGCCGTCTCGCAAGCGCGCCAGATGAAGCCCGAGGACGCCGACCACGTCGTGGATCTCGTCCTTAAACGCCTGCAGACGCAGACCATCGAGATTAAGACCTGTGTAGCCGCGCTGGAGGAGCCCCGCCGACGTGGCCTACTCACGCCTGCGCAAATGACCGAAGTGCACAACAAAATAGTCCGGCTTAAGGCGATGTTGTCCGAGGTTCAGGGACAGGCAAACTCAGTGAACGCGCAAAAGGCGGCGATCACGATCGATTGCATGAAGACCTATGCGTTTCCATCGCAGAAGTACCTTGAACAGTTGCGGGCGGCCGAAGAACTTGCGTCTGTGTATCCACCCCACGCATTGAAGATCGAGCCAACGACGCTGTTCGAGGTCGAGCTGCAGCCCAAGGCGCTGCGCAGTGGTAGGATGCCAAATCCGATGTGGGTGCACATCCATACCAAGCTGCCGGTACATGCCTTGCAGTTGGCGACGCTGGGCGTCGCCGACTTCGCCGCTTGCCACGTGAAGTCCAATGAACAGCGCGGCTACAATCGGCAATGGCAGAGCGCTCAAGCCCGCACGGGGCACAAGAACGTCGTGATCCACCGCGGCAAGCTCGCGCCTGCGTTCTGTAAGTCGTTGTTGAGCATCGCCTCCCTTCCCGAGGCGGAGCACGCGTCGATGCAGTTCGCGCGCCTCAGGATGTAGTTACCTGAGTGTCTCGCGCCAGAGCGTCGCTGTGCTGACACCATCAAGCAGACCGTATCACCGAGAGGAAATCCTCGATGCACTCGAAGCCCGCGCGGGCTCCTCGAACAGATCGACAACGGGTCCGACTGAAATTCGATCGGGAGCGTGGAGACCCCGACTTCCGTTCGCTTGAAAAACAGCATCGCGGCCCTTGTCGCCGCGCTTGCGATGGCCGGGTCCGAATAGCCTAGGATCCGGCTATGCTTCAGATCGTGAATGAAACAGTTTTGCGCATTTGTGTTCGAGATCCCATCGCCGATCGCTTCGTAAGTGTCTGCGGCGCCGTGCTTAGCGCCCTACCAATGATTGCGCTTCCCGGCCTGGAGCACCAGAATGCGGTGTAAAGAGACTCGGATCGATAACCAGCTCGGTTCTCTTGGTCGATTAGCCGTCACCTAAATGCAATGCGATCAGCTGCCCGTCGCCGGGGTTATGGTCCTTTCCGAGATCGCAAGCGCCTCATGATGATGTCCGGATGGGGTGGGTCATCCTCTGCAACGGCGGGCGGGCGAGCTCGCCACCAGTCGATTGACCGAGGTCACCACGACCACCGTCTCAGCGGGACATCGCCGGCCCGGCGGACCGGGCCAGAAACTTGCAAATTAAGGCCGGGCCGGCGCGTGGCCCCAGTCAAACGACGTGCCGTCGAGGGAAATGCAGTGGAGGATCACAGAGATATTGTGCGCAATGGCGACGTTGCCTTTTCATACCGACACGCTTCGCGAGCTTTATTCCCAAGGCCTCCGCGTTTCGCTGATGGTGAGCGGCGATTTCAGCGATGGTGAGCAGGCATTTCGCGCGATCGGCCGCGCTTTTGAGCTGATCTGCCGGCGCGTCAAACTTTTGTGAAATGCTCGGGCGAACTCGATGCAATGGTGAGCTCGCCATACCGAAGAAGGTCGGCAAAGGGAGCCGAATTCATTTTCCGCAGCTGACAATAGAAGGCTATCAGATCGAACGAGTTCGCCAGGCGAGCGCTGAAGCGCTGCGCAATGTTGACCTGGAAGGCGTCACCCGACAGATCAATCACGCGTTGTACAGCCGTGACGGCCTGGCCTGGTGTAAAGGAGGGGGCTGAGACTGTAACCAGCCCAACAAATTCTTCGACTGTTCGGCGAGCTCTCTCACGCCGGCGAACCGGATCCTGCTCCGGCCACCCGGTAGAAAGGACCAGCATTTGTCATGGCGGTAATCCAAGCTTATCACGCCTCGTAAAGATATAGGAGTGCCTGAGGCAAGCGATGCCTCCCGACGGTATCGTTCCAGCGTCCTGTTCAGCTCGTAGCCAAAAAAGGCGGCGGCGCCGCCCTGGAATGCCGGGAGATCGGCGCGACGGCCTTTCCGTTCTCGGCAAAATCCCGCACGCACGCCGGCTTGAGCTCGCTCGCAAGCGCAAGAGTGACCGGCTTGGCAACGAAATTGACGTGATCGTCTGCGGTGAATTCGAGGACGAAGTCGAACTCGAAGCCTATAAAGCGCACGAGCTTTACCAGGAGTCGATCCGGCAGTAGCTCTCGGAGCGGACTGACCTGAGCGAAGTCAATCCGCAACTTCGCGATGAACTTTGAGTAGATGCTTCCGTGGAGGTCATTAGCTTCGCGCGGATCGACGCTCGACGACTGGGGCAGAAGACACTCGATGTGCAGGAGATCGAGTGCGGCAACGCGGAAGAAGCTCTTCAGCTTGGCTCTGCCGGGGAGGCTATCGTCCCGCTCCGGAGGTAGTCGAGGCACCTCGGCCGCCCACCTTCGCCGATGCGGCGCTCGCCTATCTCAAGGCCGGCGGCGAGGCCAAGTTTCTGGGCAAGATCATCGAAGCCACTCGCGACCACGCCCTGCGCGACAAACCGCTCTCCAGCATCGACCAGATCGCAATCGACAACGCCGCGCGCGGCGTCTACCCTCTGGCGCCCGCTACTACGCTGAACCGCCAATTCTACACGCCCGTATCGGCCGTGCTTAAGCACGCCGGCATCGAACTGAAGATCCGCCGGCCCAAGGGCTGGCGCGGCAGCAAGGCCACCGAATGGCTCGAGCCGGACCAGGCCTTTGCCGTGATCCGCGAGGCCTATGCAATCGAGCCTGAGTTCGGCCTGTTCTGTCTCACGTTGCTCTACACAGGTATGCGGCTTGGGGATGTGACGGAAGAGGCCTTGCTACGCGGGCTGAAGCTGGACCAGGCGCTGCTTTATCTGGGCACCACAAAGAACAGCGAGCCCCGCCCGGTACACCTGCCACCGATCGTGGTGGAAGCGTTTCGAAAGGCGCCGCCCCGCCCCACCCGGCCCCGAAAGGCCGCCGGGACGGTATTGGCCAACGGTGCTGCCGGCCGAAACCGCATTGGTGCCGGTGAGCCGTTCCTCGACCGCCATGGCGATGAGCGGCTGTTCCGGTTCTGCAAAGGCGGCCGGCTCTACAAGATGCTCTACCTGGCGCTGGACCGCGCCGGCGTCGTGCTGCCGCGCCGCATGCGCGGCTTCCACATCTTCTGCCACACCTACGGCACCTGGATGCACCGCTACGGCGGGCTCGACACCTATGGGCTGACCCGCACCGGCCGATGGAAGGATCCTGACTCGGCTGATCGGTACAATCACACGATGGCGAGCGCGGAGGCGCGGCAGGCGGATCTGCTGCCGGTGCCGGATACTGCTCTTTCTAGAAGGAAGCGTGCTTAGGTCGCTTACGGATTTCATCAGCGAGGCCAGAATTGCGCCGCCATGACAGGAACGCGAGTAAAAGACAAATAGCGGTAAGCACGATGCAGGCCGGAAACGCCAGCAGATTACTGATATCGGCCTTGGATACAGGAGCGGCAGGAATCGTGGCGAGCTTCTCAAGCGCCGCGACAAAAGAGCCGATCAGGCCGAGCACCGCCCCCAAGCCTACGAAGCCGAGGGACCCAAGCAGCCCCGACTGCGGCTGGGTAAGTTGGTCAAGCTCGCGATCAAGAATCATGTGCCAATCCACAAAAGCAGGCATTGATATGCGAGCAGCAGGCGTATGCCCTTCGGCAATGCCTCCGGAAGTCGCTGACTGCTCGCTCATTTCTCTTTCCGCCCCTCCACCCATTGGTCATAATAATGCTTCGCGTGGGGACTGACGAATCCACAGTTGGTGCAGATCAAGATCGATATCTCGAAAATCGGCGAGTCCAGCGAAAAGCTGCCCTCCGCATTCTTCCCCCAAATCCCACCCCAAGGGGAAGGCTGGTTGTTCAACAACCAATTCGAGGTATTGCAGCGAGGACATTTGTTCGAGACGCCCTTGGCGTCCAGAAACTGCGCAAAAAGTTGAGCGTCCGGATTAGAGGCCATCACAGAAGATTGCCAGAGTCGCAACCAATGCTCAACAAGGTGGGTGAACCGGGGAAGTCGCGGGGAATGCCCGATCAGATAAAAATCCATCAACAATTACAATGGCTGGTAGCGCCTTCACACGGGAGAGGTCCAAGGTTCGATCCCTTGTGCGGCCACCACCAATCCCTCTGATATTATAGGCGTATTCGCCCTTTGTGGTTTGCTGGCTTTCGGCAGTTACCGGCACTAGATGGCAGAACGAAGCTGCAACACCCGGGGGAAATCCGGGGAATATGTTCATGCGCTGTTCTGGCCATTAAGTAGCGCGCTGCTCCTCCTTATCATCCCATTCCAATTCAGAGAGCACTTCCGCTTTGAAGTGCTGAAGTGCTCCCCAAAACTAGGCCAGCTGATGCTGGAATTTTCCGGGGTTTAGCTCATGCCGGCGGGGGCGCCGATGAGCCATTCAACAGCGATATCGGCGCCTTGTTGCCGATCGCGCTATGGCGCTGAAAAGCTTTCCGTGCTCGGCCAAGAGCCGCCGCACCGCGTCCTCTGCTTCTTTTTTGGAAGCACAACGCTCATGAAAAGAGGCGCTGGTATCGGCCGTTCGACGGACAGCGTCCCAATGCAGAATAGAAACCACGGCATACCAAGCGCCTCGTCCAGTGCGGCGTCTGACAAGAAGCTCATGATAACGATCGGCGGCCTGCGCCACAGCGAGCCAGAACGGTCCGTCCACGTCACTCTTGGCGTTCTGTCGGGATTCATGCGCAACCCCCTTCAGGGACGGTTCGCTCAACCAGGTCAGCTTGTTGTCGATACTCGAGATGCCGGTTTGAATTTCTCGCAGCGCCTCGCGCGCGTCAAAAGTGATTTGCGGAGATTTGGGTACTGTCCCCTTCGCCCTTTCCACCTTGGATGCAGCCACGCGCTTACGGCCCCAGATGTCATCAGCGATCAGATCGAGATCCTCTTTGGACAACGTCCAGCGATTCTCGCGCTCCCATTTCTCTCGATTGAGCTTTGGAGCGAGGTTGACGACTTTGCTAGGCGGTTTTCGAAGAGCTTCTTGCAGTGCGAGACCTGTATTGAGAGCCGCAAATCCTGAGGCGACGAGGCCCTCGCGAACTTGTCCACGCTCATCAAATCTCAGAAAGGTGCCTTCTGCCTGCTGGATACGGAGCGGCTTTCCGTCCTCCACCTCCAGAATTACATCAGCAACCTTTTGTTTTGTGCCGGCATATTGCGGCATGGCATCCTGGGCATGCACCAGCGCCATCATCACGCGCTGCGAAATGCGCTTTAGCCCGTCTTCGGCAAAGAGGTAAAATCTAACGGAAAGGGCCATGTGCAAGCTTCATCAAAAGAGAGCCATGGTTTAACAAGTTATCGACAGGCGCAAGCCTCTGGAGCTCGGAAATTTCCGACGAGCCTAATGCGTGCCCCCATCCAAGGTCTTGCTTGACGATCCCGTAGTAGATTTCAACCAACTTCCAGCCAGCTGTAGCGGCTTGGCCAGAATGCAAATTAGAGTTACGCACCAAGCTTCACCGACCAAGCTCTTCGACTTGGCCAAGGCCCTGTTCTGCTCTTCCCACGAAGACCCGCGCAGCCATCAGCCCTCCTAAGAGGCTACGGCCAAGTCGATCACCCGGATACCGAGCGAGCGCTCTGGCTCTACACCCTTTTTCATCGAATCAGCATGAGTTCGGGGCCGCCCAACATCGCAACCGTTCGAAAGTCAGTTGCGGGTCAAAATACGAAGAACTGAACGTGAGCAAATCTGGCCTGCCATGCCTCAATAAGCGGACCTCGTGGAGCGATGCTGCCACTTCGTCGAAGGGCCGATTTTGTTGCAAAAGTCGGTTGAGACAAGTCACGAATCGTGATTCCGTTGTGTTGACGCGAATCTCGGCGAGGTCGATCCATGATGGGCCGTCTGAAGAGTGACCAAGGTCAACTGTTCTACGAGTTTCGTCTTGGCGACGCGATACCCGAAGATCATCTGGTGCGGAAGATCGATGCTGCTCTCGATCTGTCCTGGCTTCGCGGTGAACTAGCATCTCACTATTCGTCGATGGGGCGCCCGTCGATTGATCCGGAACTGATGATCCGGATGCTGGTCGTGGGGTATGTCTTTGCGATCCGCTCGGAACGGCTGATCTGCCGTGAAGTGCAGGTGAACCTCGCCTATCGCTGGTTCTGCAAGCTTGGTATCGAGGACGCTGTCCCGGATCATTCGGCATTTTCGCGCGCCCGCAACGAGCGCTTCCGTGATGGAGATGTTCTCCGCCGCGTGTTCGAACGGATTGTCGAGACATGCATTGCCGCCGGTCTGGTTGGTGGCGAAGGATTTGCAGTCGATGCGAGCCTGATTGCGGCCGACGCGAACAAGCAGCGCTCGATCGCAGGTCAGGACTGGCGCAGGGATCGCGATCCGGCCAGGTCCAGCCGCGCGGTGAAGGAGTATTTGGCAACCCTCGACGATCCGGCGTGGGGCGCCGCCAGCGATGTCATCCCGAAGTTTGTCTCGCCATCCGATCCGGCAGCGCAGTGGACCGGCGCTCACAAGGGGCCGGCATTCTTCGCGTACTCCGACAACTATCTCATCGACGTGAAGTTCGGCGTCATCGTGGATGTCGAGGCCTCCCGCGCCATTCGCCAGGCCGAGGTCGGTGCAGCAAAAACCATGATCGAACGAACCGAGGAGCGCTTTGGTCTCAAGCCAGAGCGACTTGTCGGGGATACCGCTTACGGAGCGGCTCCGATGCTGAACTGGCTGGTCGAGGAGAAGGGCATCGCGCCGCATATCCCTGTGTTCGATAAGTCGAAGCGGGATGATGGCACCTTCTCGCGGAGCGACTTTCGATATGACCCAACCGGGGACGTTTACCACTGCCCGGGTGGTAAGCGGCTTGGGACGAGCGGTACCGTGCACGAGGGCAAGACCCTTCTGTATCGTGCCAGCAAGCTCGACTGCGATGTATGCCCGCTCAAACCGCAGTGCTGCCCAAAGGAACCATCACGCAAGATCCCGCGCGATATCCATGAGCATGCCCGAGACGTTGCCCGGTCGTTCGCTGGCACCGAGGGCTTCGAGCTCTCTCGGCGTCAGCGCAAGAAGATCGAGATGAGGTTCGCACACTTGAAGCGCATCCTGAAGCTTGGTCGGCTCCGATTGCGAGGCCCGCAAGGTGCCCAGGATGAGTTTGTTCTAGCCGCCATCGCTCAGAATCTGAGGCGGTTTGCATCGCTGGTCGCACGACCGCCGCCGGCTCAGGTTCTGCGCATCGCGTAGCGTAGCGTCAAAGTTGCGTAAAATGCGTCAGGGCCAGCGCTTCAAAGCGCGGCTCAACAAAAGGCCCAGCGGCCAAATCCATTGCAGCCAACTTTTGCAACAAAATCGGCCAATAGGAGACATCGGTTAGGTGGAATCCTGTTCGATCTGATGTACAATCGCCCAGGTTTGGATTCTAAGCCATGGTGCAAGAACGGCCAGTCCGGGTCGAACGCAGATTGTCAGCGATATTGGCGGCCGACGTGGCTGGCTATTCGCGGCTAATGCATACCGATGAAGAGCCTACGCATGCCAAATTTGCCGCGCTCTTGGCGGACGCTGTCAACCCAGCAATCACCGAACACCGGGGCCGCATCGTGAAGAATACCGGCGACGGGTTCTTGGCAGAATTTTCGAGCGCCGTCCAAGCGGTGCGGGCTGCCGTACAATTTCAAACGCTCATCAAGGAACTTACAATAGGTGACGCCGACGAAACACGTATTGCTTTCCGCGTAGGCATCAATATTGGCGACGTCATCGTCGAGCCCCACGATATCTTTGGAGACGGCGTCAACAAAGCGGTAAGGCTGGAGAGCATTGCAGAGCCGGGTGGCATATGCGTGTCGGCTTCTGTCTACGAACACGTCCGAGGCAAGGTCGACGCTGAGTTCGCCGATATGGGCGAACAACATCTCAAGAACATCGCCAACCCTGTCCGGGCTTATGCGATGATCCGGGATGGAGATAAGTTGGCATCAGAGACTAGGCGCACAAGACAGGCCCCGGTTTCGCCACCTCATTTTTCCGTCGTTGTGTTGCCTTTTACCAACCTCAGCGGTGATGCCGAGCAAGACTACTTCGTAGATGGCGTGACCGAGAGCCTGACCACGGATTTGTCGCGCATTAGAGGCTCGTTCGTCATTGGCCGACGCACAGCATTCACCTACAGAGGAAAGGTCGCTGACCTCAAACAGATCGGTCGCGAACTGAAGGTCCGGTACGCACTCGAAGGTTCCATACAGCGTGACCGCACCCGGCTGCGAGTGAACGTGCAGCTTGTCGATACCGAAACAGGTAGTCACCTCTGGGCTGACCGATTCGACAAATCTATCGCTGACCTGCTCGACATGCAGGACGAGATCGTTGCGCGGCTGGCGAACACAGTAAATGCCCAGCTGATTGAGGCTGAGGCACGGCGAGCGGAAAACACGCCGAACCCCGACGCCATGGATCTGATTTTCCGAGGCCGCCATTCATTCAATGAGGGCCTTACGTCTAGATCCCTGACACAAGCTCGCCTTTGTTTCGAGCGGGCATTGGCGATCGACGCTGAAAACATTGACGCGACGGTCTGGATGGCGGCGGTCGATGTGACATCCTCATCGATCTTTTTGATCGACGACCTATCTCTTCGGCTAGCAGCCGCAGAGACGATACTCCTAGAGGCGCTGTCCCATGCACCGAATCATCCCTTTGCACATTTGCTCCTAGGGATCGTCTTGATGCATACGAACCGCGCGCTTCAAGGCCTGACAGAGTGCGAGCGAGCGTTGGAATTGGATCGCAATTTTGCTGACGCCCACGCGATGATTGGTCTCGCTAAGTATATGATGGGCTGCGGCGCAGAGACCGAGGCTCACGTAAATCAAGCATTGCGCCTCTCTCCTCGTGACATCCTTGCCTACCGATGGCTGTCGCCAGTCGGGTTTTCCAAGTTGCAGATCGGAGCAGATAACGAAGCAGTCAGCTGGTTCCTTCGCGGTATCGAAGTCAACCGAAATTATCCCCTCGTACATTTTGGGCTTGCGGCTGCTCTCGCCTTACTTGGCAAGCTGAACGACGCGTACGCCGCTGCGAAAGCAGGGCAAGCGCTCGATCCCACATTTACTATTCGTCGGGTGCAGAGCATCTCAATGGGCAATAGTGCGGTGTATCTCGAGGGAAGTAGGCGCATCCTGAAAGGGCTGCGCGTGGCCGGCGTACCGGAGGAATGATGTCCGACTTGGGTCAAAGGCGGCGGTCCGCACCGGAGGCGATGACTTCTGCTCGCCCCTGAGTCCCGGCCTGCCTGTGCACTGCGCCAGCCGACGCGATGGGCCACAAAGCTGACGTACGTTCGGGACGCCCCCGTCACTGGCCGGTCTCGTTCTGTCTTCGGATCAGGGACATATCCGAGACGCGGGCAGTGATCGGCAATCCATGCTGCCTAAGAACACTCCATCCGGCCCATAGCCCGATGAGGCCGAAGAGACTGGCCGCAGGAAGAACCCAGGTCATTCGTCTGGCGCCCAGCGTAGCGGCCATCGTCGCGCAAAACACAGCGACCAAGATGGCAGGAACGACGTATGGCCAGTTCCCTACAACTCGGTCAAACCCTCTTCGGGCGATGAGCAACACTGCAACCAACCCGAAGCCACTCATGCCCAAGAGGAGGACATTCCCGCCAACGTCGAGCGCCAGGCTCGCCCCGTGCTCTGGCATGGATCGGCCCCCCAGCACGTGTTCGTAAAATCGAACGCCTGAAGCATAGGTCAGAAGAAGACAGAACAGCCCGAATACGAAGCCGATCGTCTTGAAGAGAGATCTTGCCGCTTGTACTTCCATGCTGGGCACCCTTTCAGCTCTGCTCAACGTTCCTTGAGGCGTTCAATCAAAGCCCGACTTTGGGTAGAGCGCACTGGTGAATTTCCCGCTCAAGTCTCTGGTTAAGCCCTGGTTGCCGCAATCGCTTAGAAGCGTCGGAGAACGACAGCCCACAGTACCGGTCGCAAGATCACCCCAACACCATCTCACTTCTGCAATGGGTCGGTCTGTCTAGCGCTGCTGCAAACCTCCGGTCTGTCCTCTTGAGCGGACATGGACCGACGCCGCATCAACGGACGCGAAGGGGCCAACAGCGGACCAACGTTGGGATGCCCGATCTCAGGCGAATACTCTGCGGCGGTGGCGAATGCTGGAGGGCGAGCGCCCATAGAGTTCGCGAAAGACGGCGTTGAATCGTAAGCGCGATTTTCTCCGCACGATGACGCCCGCGCTTTTGACGGATGGCCTTCGTATCGAGGGCGGCATCTGACCCGTTCAGGCAGCGGCGGTTTTGGGGAAGTTGAAGGGCAGCAGGTCGGTGATATCGGCGTCGTCGGCGCGCTGAGGCAATTCGGTGAGCACGTGGCGCAACCAGGCTAACGGCTCGACGCGTGAGGCGCGGCAGGTCAGCATCAGACTGTAGACGACGGCACTGGCCCTGGCTCCCTCGACGGTGTCGCTGAACAGCCAGCTCTTTCTGCCAGTGGCAAAGATTCTGATATCGCGCTCCAGGAGATTGTTGTCGATCGGCATCCTGCCGTCTTGCGTGTAGCGCGTCAGATATGACCATTGGTTCAGAGTGTAGGATACGGCATCGCCAAGCTTGCTGTCGGGCAAGACCTTCGGGGCGATTTGATCGAGCCATTCCTTGAGGGCGTTCAGGACGGGAATGCTGTGTTGCTGGCGGAAGCGGCGAATGCATTGATCTGGCGTTTCGCCTCTGTCTGGTTTTTCGTCCCGCGCCTGCCTTTCAACCCGGTAAAGCTGTTCGAAGAACCGCAGCGCCTGCTCTGGCGGGCCGCCGCCCTTCTTCCTCGCCTTGAGGGCATCGACAAAGCGCCGTCGGGAGTGGGCCATGCATCCAATGTGGGTGGTCCCTTCCAGCGTGCGCCATGCGGTATAGCCGTCACTCATCACGATGCCACGGTAATCGCCGAGGAAGGCCTGCGGGTGGATCTGGCCGCGGCCCGGCTGATAATCCAGAAGAACGATGGGCTCGTGACTGCCCTGGCCGCTGCGATAAGCCCACATGTACGATGTGCTGGTGGCTTTTTTGTCCTTCTCCTTGAGGACCTGAACCGTCGTCTCGTCGCCATGGATGAGAGGTTGCAGTCTGAGCCGCAGCTTCAGGGCGTCTGAGATGCGATGCAGATGCTTCTCGCTCGAGCCGATCACCCAGTGACCCAAAGCGCCGCGGCTGACAGGAACACCTGCGCGTTCGAAGGCCTGCGCCAGACGGTAGAGCGGCGTGCCATCGACATATTTGTGAACCAGCGCGAACGCCAGCGTTGAGGCCGTGGCAACGCTGCCCGGCAAGGGCTGCGTCGGCATCGGCGCGGTCACGACAGGGGCATTGATCCCGGTGCGATCGCAATGGCGGCACCCATATTTGAAGCGCACATTCTGTAAAACCTTCGCCTTCACCTCGATATGAAGTTGCTCGGTGACAGTCTCGCCCATGCGATGCATCTGGCCACGGCAGCAAGGACACGCCTTCTGATCGTCGGGCAGGTCATACTCGACCCGCTCACGCGGCAGGTTCGCCGGCAGCGGTCTGCGGCCGCGCTTCTTTCCCGTTGTGCTTTCGACGGGTGGCAAGCCCGTGTCCGGAAGTTCGGCGATATTGTCCGTTTCGCTGCCGGCATCATCCTCGTCGGCGGCCTGCTCGGCTTCATTGAACAGACGGTCGACGTGCTTTTCGCTGCGCGGCGCAAAACGATGCAGGCGTGCCAGCGCCAGTTCTTCCTCGAGCCTGACGACGCGCTCCGTGAGCTGACGATTCTCCACCTGCAGCGCAGCAATGCGCGCCAACAGCGCTTCGACACTCGGTTCGCCGGTTCGATTCATCGGATTCTTGAATCTGAACCGTACCGACGCGTCAACCGCTCAAGTCGAGAGCTCAGCCGGCAACCTGATATTGCCGCACCGGATGGCGGACCATCGCATCGATATCGATGCCGTCAAGGATCCAGTGCAATTGCTCGGTCGTCAGCGTGACGACCGCCTCCTGGCGGCGCGGCCATCGGAACTTGTCCTCGGTCAGCCGCTTCAGGACCAGCACAAAGCCGGACCGGTCGAAGAACAGCAACTTCATCCGGTCGCAACGGCGATTGCAGAACGCAAAAACCGCCGGAGCGAACGGATCGAGCGCCATCGTCTCCTGGACCAGAACCGCAAGGCTGTTGATGCCAGCCCGGAAGTCGATCGGCTCACGGTGCAGATAGACCTGCAGGTCACCGCCCAGTCTGAACATGGCCCAGGGCTCCGATGATCGCCGTCAATGCATCCACATCGCCGCATTCCAGCGCGACCTTCACGCCGTTCGGCAGCGACGCGCTCACTTTGGCCGGAGAACAAAAAGCTGTAGTCCCCTTGGGTTCCGACCCGCGCACTTCATCGCAAGCCGCCGGCAAACCCACCATCGCCACGCTGCTCCCCCGCGACAGGGCGCGATCGGAAGCCCCCTCAAGTTGAACCGGGATGAACGCCGATGGGGGAGACCGCGGGAGAGACCTGGTCGCGGTGTGCTTCTTGATCCATTTCCGAAGCAGGTTCGCGTTGACCCCGTGTTCGAGCGCAAGTCTCGATACCGAAACGCCAGGCTCAAGACAACTCGCGACAAGACGCTCCTTCGATGCCGCCTCGTAGCGCCGGCGACCGTTCCGACCAACAAGCCTGACCCGCAGTTTCTGATCATCGTCTGCCATCACAAGGTGTCCACCTATTTTGGTGGACACCTCATGCATCAGAGCACTCAAAAGCAAAAGGTGCAGGGAAATTCGCGCTTACGTTGAATCGGCGCACACTGCCAAAGCCAGCTCGGTAGGCGATCTGGGCCAATGGTTCAGTCGTCTCGTCAAGGAGGCGCTTCGCCCGCTGTACACGCCTGGTCTTCGCGACCTGTTGGGGGCTGGCCCCGACGTACCGCTCGAACAGACGCGCAAGGTGGCGCGAGCTTACCCCGAGCCGATCGGCCAGTGAGGCAACCGAAGCGTCATCTAACGCGCCACCATCGATCAATTTCAAGGCCCGCGCGACTGTCGAACGCGTGCCATTCCAGGCAGCACAGAAGGGCGCGGTCTCCGGACGGCAACGCAGGCAAGGCCGGTATCCCGCAGCCTCGGCGGCCGCCGCAGTTTGATAGTAAGGCCACGTTACGGGTCAACGGCTGCTTCACTGGGCAAACTGGGCGGCAGTAGATCCCCGTGGTCTTCACTGCCGTGTAGAAACGGCCGTCATAGCGCGTATCGCGCTGCAAGCGCGCGGTGTTGCATACCTCAAAACTGAGCATGACTCATCTTACCGCAGGGGTGGCCAGAATAACAGTCCTGAGATGATCAGGTCCGATTCCGGCCAGCGATATCGGTGCGCCCTTCTTATAGAGAAGGTGCAGACTCGCTGAGCACTTGGAGAAGCAAAAGATGAACAGCACGAATCCTAAAGAGGTCGTGATCAATGCCTGGAAGACGTTTCAAACCCGTGATGCGAGGCTAATCGCCGAGCTGTTTACTCCCGATGCCGAATGGATCGCACCGGCCGGAAATGCCACGGCGGTCGCTCTCAAGCACACCGACCACATGATTGGACCGGACCAAATCGCACACTTTATTGCCTCGGAAATGCATCATCTGTTCTCGAACGTCGACATCTCGTTTCGGGGCATTCATGCCGATGGCGATACTGTGGTCGTCGAGGAGCGAATGCGAGCCACTCTTCCTGGAGGCAAGCCCTACGAGAATGACTATTGCTTCGCTTTTGTCCTTTCGGGCGAGCGGATCAAGCTGGTTCGCGAATACATGGACACCCGAAAGGGCTGGCAGATGATTTTCGAGCCACTTTGAAGGCCGCTTTGGGTGAGCACAATCACGAGGGCCCCGGCATCCGCCAAGTCACCTCCGGCTACATGACTTACGTCTTGCCGGATAAGACTGTAGTTTACGCCCCGGGCGATTTCTTCTTTGAATCTGGGGATATAAACCACACCGTTTTTAACAAGACGGATACACCTATGGTGCACGTGCTCTTCGAAATACTGCCGGTTAACCTGAATGGTCCTTCGCTGATTCCGGTCAGGCATCATTAGAACGTCGTTCGCCTGTGACGTGGGCTCGGAAGTGAGAGCTTGGCCGCTGCGAGCGGGACTGTCCATTTGATCCCTAGATGGAACATCCGGACCGCCGTCAAGGTGGCGTGCACCCGGCAGCTCGGCACGCTTCCCACCGCCGTCTCGCATATCGGTGGTTGTGCCCTGCGCAAAAGAATGACCGCCTATGGCGCTTAGCCAAAGTGCCGATCATCAGATTTGTGATGTCCGATACCGTCCTTAGCGGGCTCTAGCAATTCGCTCCGTTGAAGGGAGTGATCGGCGCGTGCCCCGAGGAGTAACGCGCTACAAAAGTAAGACAGTAACGTTGGCAGTTTATTTTACGAGACGCCGCACCGAAATTCGCTCTATGATGTGCGTTCGGAAAATTTTCTACCTGATTTGCGCTGACTGAGTTCGTTTCCAATCTGGGGTTGATTGCCATGCGCCCCATCCAAAGTGAGCACATTGCTGCGCTATTCAAACTGCACGCCCAACAGCTTGAATCCCTTCGCATCGATCCCGAGATCGAGAAGGAATATTCGAACATCCTTCTTTTGAGAGAGAAGATAAAGCTGGCGACCGATCAGAAGAAGGTGAGCTGCTGCCGGTTTGATGGACACCGGGTTAAGCTAATCCCACCTTGCGCTCGAACTCAACAGGGCTGAGGTAACCGATCGTCGAGTGACGTCGGGTCGTGTTGTACAACGACGTTTGAGAACGCCCACAGGACCGTTCTTCGCGAGGTTCTTTATCGGCATCATCCTTGGTTTGGGCGCCGAGTTTGCGTTCATGGAGCCATCGACAAGGCCGACGATGTCGTTTTTCGCTGCACCCTGGACGGATCGCAAGCAGACCGTTGGCTGGAAGTTCCCGCATGGATGTTCGACCGGACGGCATGCCATGACGCCGGGTTTCTGACAGCTCAGCCGCTTGTTAGGATCGATGCACTTGCGGCGCTTTCTGCGCTTCTCGATGTAGCGTTGAAGGATCGAACGCCATCAGCTGCCCCGCTTTCTGGCGCATCCAGAGGCTCTCACGGCCAGAATCGGGGAGCGACTCATGTCAAGCCAGACGGCAATGCCAGGGAGCGGATACCGACACAATCAACGACCGCGGCCGCAGCAGCAGATGGATCTGTTCGGGAGCGGCCTGTCGAACGGCGCCATCGGCGCGCCGGCATGGTCGGAGCTGCCGGCGGAAGCGCAGGCGGCCCTTATGAGTCTGATGACGCAGTTGATCCTCGACCATGCTGCGACGACGGCGACGCCGCGCGCGAAGGAGGTCGGTCATGATTTCTGACAAGGTCAGGCCTCATCATCTCGAGCGCAAGGCGCTTCTTTACGTGCGTCAATCCTCAGCGCATGAGGTGTTGCACAATCGCGAGAGCAATGCGTTGCAGTACGCCATGCGGGACCGGCTGACGGCGCTCGGGTGGTCAGAGATTGAAGTGATCGATGATGATCTCGGTCGTTCAGCCGCCGGCGGGGTACAACGCGCCGGTTTCGAGCGGATGGTAGCGGAGGTTTGCCTCGGTAAGGTTGGCGCGGTTTGCGCCCGCGAGGTCTCGCGCTTCGCTCGCAACAGCCGGGATTGGCAGCAACTCATCGAGATGTGTCGTGTGGTCGATACCGTCCTGGTCGATCAGGAGACGATCTATGCACCGAGGCACGGTAACGACCGCCTGCTGCTCGGGCTCAAGGGCAGCCTCAACGAGTACGAGCTGGATCTGTTGCGCCAGCGCTCGCTCTCGGCCCGCTACGAGAAGGCGCGCCGGGGCGAGTTGGTTGTGGCGGCGCCCGTCGGCTTCGTGAAGCCCGGCGACCATTATGAGAAAGATCCGGATGGGCGTGTCCAGGAAGCGATCAAGCTGGTGTTCGACAAGGTCGAGGAACTGGGCAGCGCGCGACAGGCGCTCTGCTGGCTCCACGAGTACAATCTCGATCTGCCGGTGAAGCAGACCAGCGGCGACACGGCCTGGCGGCGACCAAGCTACTCCGCCATCCACCGGATCATTGAGAACCCGGTCTACGGCGGCGCCTATGCCTATGGTAAGACGGCTGTGGCGGCGGGATACAGCGCCGCAGGCGTGAGCGTGAAGATCCGCCGCAAGGCGCGGAACGAATGGCTGGCGCTGAAGCCCAACACCCACGAAGGGTATGTGAGCTGGGAGAGGTTCGAGGCGATCCGCACTATGGTCAGCAGCAACATTCCCACCGGCCGGCATCACGGCGCGCCCAAGCATGGTGACGGGCTGCTGGCCGGCCTGATCCGGTGCAAGCGCTGCGGCCGCAAGCTCACACTCCGATACTCCGGCATGAAGCACCATATCCCGCGCTACAGCTGCAGCCGCGCCTGGATGGACAATGGTGGCCCTCACTGCATCGGCTTCGGCGGACTGCGCGTCGATGATGCAGTCGAGGAAGCGCTGCTTGGCGTCGTCGGTCCGGGCGCTATCGCCGCTGCAACCGCGGCCGCCAAGGAAGCCAGGGAACGGCGGGATCAGGTGCGCGATGCTCTCAGTCGCGACCTCGAAGCGGCGCGCTATGCCGCCGACCGGGCCTTCCGGCAGTACGATGCCGCTGACCCCGCGAACCGGCTGGTGGCGGGCGAGCTTGAAGCGCGCTGGAACAGGGCGCTCGCTCACGCGGCGGAGGTCGAGGGCAAGATCGCAATGCATGAGGCGGCGACGCCCGCCCCCATTGCCGATCCAGCTTCGCTCGGCGTTCTAGCCTCGAACCTCAAAGCGGTCTGGGATGCGCCGACGACGGATGCTCGCCTCAAGAAGCGCGTTGTGCGCACCCTCATCCATGAGGTCGTGGCCGATATCGACGATGCGGCCTCCGAGATCGTCCTCATCGTCCACTGGGTCGGCGGCGTTCACAGCGAGATACGCCTGCCCAAGCGCCGGCGCGGGCAGCGTAACAGCACCTCCGCCAACATCATCGAGGCTGTGCGCCGACTGGTGCTGATCGCCAGCGACGATCTGATCGCCGGCCTCCTCAACCGCAACGGCCTCGAGACCGGTAACGGCAATCGCTGGACGCGCGAGCGTGTTACCTCGCTGCGCTCGCACTATCGCATCCCGGTGTTCAAGCCCGCCGAGGACGGCATCGAGCACTGGCTAAACCTCAGCAACGCCGCCAAGCTCCTGAAGATCGCGCCCAAGACGCTCCGGCTGGCCGCTGAAGCCGGTGAAATCGAAGCCATCCATCCTCTGTCGGATGGTCCTTGGATCTTCGCCCGCAGCTCGCTGATAACAACTGCTGCTCGATCTATCGCCGAACGAGCGCGACAGAACCCAAGATACCCCACGGGATCGAATCCCAATCAGCAAAGTCTTTTCTCTTCAACAACATAGACAGATGGGTGTTCTGATGCGCGGTTGTAGAACCGCTCGATGTAATCGAACACATCTGCTCTGGCCTCGTTCCTGGTGCGATAGGTTTTGCGCTCACTGTGCCATGTTCTTACAGCCAGCGATTGCCGCAAAGAATAGTCCTGGATTGTACTGAGCGGCATTGGCACCTGTGCCCCAAAACTTGAACCCATTCGCTACGCCGGCTTCTCCGCTACAGTTTAGCGAAATATTGCCGTCGATAACGATACCGACCGAGTCCTTGATTTCAAGCAGTGCATTGGCAACAGAGCCTGCTTTCGCAATTAGTCCACCTCTGCCATTCATGCAAGGCGCTGAAACAGTATCGATAATAATTGTCGTTAATGTATAAATTCTATTGAATTGGAAACACCTTCCCTGAGCTGCGGCGTAGTTGATCGCCGCCTGCACATTCATCGTATCGTCGGTCGTGCCGCACGTCCCGAAATCCTCACACGACACGGGTATCTTGCGGAGCTGCGCCTGGATTGTCTGCGATGCTGGGGATGTATTCGCAGCTGTGTACGGCTGCAATTGAGCTGACGAGGGCGCCGATCCGCAATCCTGAAGCAACCCTGTAGTGCCACTGAAGCACGCAAGATTGCCGCTGATGACCGGCGCGGTCGGCATGATCGAGTTGATCAGGTCATTCTGAAACGTCCGGACGCCCGAAGGGGTGATCTGGCGGGTGGACTGATCCGGGAAGGTCGTGCCGACTTCTGTGTTGAGTTGCGCCTTAGTCTTTTGACCGAATGCGGGGGCGGCTAAGACCAGCGAGGCGACGCAGAGCGATCCGATGACGAACTTGAACGAGTCACCGAACATCAGCGGCCCCGATCGAATGCGAGGCCAAACGAAACGTCAAAGGCGCCTTCGGACTTGTCCCCGCCGAACAGCGCGACAGCGCCAATGACGATGAGTGAGCCAAGCGCGACCGCGCGGGCGAAATTGGCAAGCATGTCAGGCTGCCCCTCGCTCGACTTCGATTCCATCAGCGCGAAGGCGATCGAGAACAGCAGCACGCACGTAGTCAGAACGCGACTGAGCGCGCCTATCGGCCGCACGATCTACGGCTTCGGTGAAATATTCGGGAGCGCAAATCTGGAGTAGGGCGCTGAAACGCGCCGAACGGACGTGCGACATTGGCCACCTAGCGGTGTTTGAATCGGGTTTCGATTTCCGATTGCCAGCATCGGTTTTCTTTTTGCCGGTCCCCCAAATGGGGTGGCACAGGCGCCGCTCTTAACCAACCGATCGAAGTCTGGTGTGGCCCACGGCGGCTCGGTCGCTTTGAGCCAGAGCGAAGGTAAGCGAGACCGCTGCCGCCCCTCATTCTTGACCTTGGCCGAGCGTCGCCTTCATCAAGGCGAGCAACACATCAGCCAGCAAGAGACGGTGATAACCTAAACGTCGATCGTTATGGCTGCACGATGTGCCATCGCGGATGGGTGACGAGTACCGCGGATACGCGCGGGCAAATGAGAACCCGTCAGCCCTACGTCGCTGGCGGGTTTTTCTTTAGGGACGCAGCCGAAGTCCTGCTGCTCGGCAGAGTGATCGCTTACCGCCTGAGAAGGATTAAAGGTAGAGCGAAACAGTGCAGGAACGTCGCAGGACAAGAGCGCGTCGAGACAAACGAGGTCGCCTACACTGGTTGGGTGGGGAGAACATCGAACGGTCGTACGATGACCAGCCGAGCCGTTCTGTAGACCTCGCACCATCATTGCCCGCTTCGTGCCCCTATTGTGCCCCCGCTTTTTTGGGGCACATACTTGGAGAACCTCGCCGCTAAGTGGCTGATTTAGCTAGGTTAATGGTGGGCGCACAAGGGATCGAACCTTGGACCTCTCCCGTGTGAAGGGAACGCTCTCCCGCTGAGCTATGCACCCGAAACCATCATGCAGGCGACCCGAGTTTCGGCCGCCGATGCTTTGGAGCCCGCGATTTAGAAGTGCAGGCCGAAGGTGTCAAGTTTCGAGGCGCTGCCGGGCCGGAAAACCTTCCCCCGGACCCGCAATTCGGCGGTCAGACCATCTTGGGGCCGCTTACGCGCCCTGCTGGCGGGCGCGGGAGGCGTGGGCCTGGAGCGCGCGGATGCGTTCGGCCAGTGTTCCGCCGCCTTCGGGCAGGGTGCCTGCGGCGGTGCCGTTGGCAGGGGCGTCGTTGGCCGGGCGTGGCGCCGGCCTCGGCGGCTGGCCGGCCTCCGCCGCGAGCAGGGCCTCGATCGGCGAGTTCGGCCCTTCGAGCTGCATCGCGAGCTTGGCCACCTCGGCTGCGATGTCGTTGATGCGTTCGCGCAGCAGCGCGTTCTCCATCCGCTCGGTCGCCCAGGAGCTCTCGGCCTGTTGCTGGATCGCGTTGATGTCGCGCTGGAGCTTGGCGCGCTCGTCGCGGGCGGTGTGCAGCTGCTCCTCGAGCGCGGTCTTTTCCGCGCGGATCGATTCCATTGCGGCCGAGGACTTGCCGCCGCTCAACGCCGCGATCTCAACGCGCAGCTCCTTGATGATGCGCTCATTGGCCTCGTTGGCCTGGCGGAGCTGGTTGTTCTCATAGTCGCGTTCGGCGAGCAGCTTGCCCTGCGTGGCAAGGCGTCCCTCGAGATCGCCGACGCGGCCCGACAACATCTCGGCCTCTTTCACCTGCACGATGAGTTGGCGATCGAGGTCGGTGACGCGCTGGCTCAGATTCTCGACGCGGCCGCGGGCGTCGCCGAGCTCGCGCGAAGCGGTCTCGGACTCGGTGCGCTCCTGCGCCAGCCGCGCCTGTGTCGCGGCAAATTCCTTTTCGGCGTCGCCGACGCGGTGCTTCAGCTCCTCGATCTGCGCACGGACCGCGACCAGCTCGACCTGACGGCTCTCCGCCATCATCGAGCGGTCGGACAGTTCGGAATTGATCTTTGCGAGCTCGCCCTGCTTGTCGGTCAGCGCGAGCTCGGCGGCGCGCAGGGCTGCGGTCTTGGTGTTGAATTCCTCTTCCGTGGCGCGGAGCTGCTCCTTCACCGCCTTCTCGCGCGCTTCGAGCGCGAAGATCGTGGCGTTCTTCTCGCCGAGCTCGATCTTCATGCGGTTGATGGCGTCGCTCTTCTTGCCGAGCTCGGCGAGCTGGCTCGTGGTCTTGTTCTTGAGCTGGTCGACGCTCATCTCCAGCCGTCGCGCCGACATGGCGAACTCGGCGCGGAGCTGGTCCTTGTCGGCCTGGATCTCGGCCATCGACAACGGCGTGGCGGCCTCGAGCCGGCGCGTGGTCAGGCGCACGGCGCGGTTATGCACCAGCGGCACGATCGCGAGCCCGCACAGCATCGAGAGCAGGAAACCGATCGCCAGGTACATGATCGGTTCGACCATGGGCCAGAACTCCCAAAGCTAAGGAAAAATTTACCAAGGACATTGCATGCGGGGCCGGCAAAAAGCCAGCCCCGACATGTCGTTAACCTTGATCCGTCGCCGGAGGGGAAAGCGGAACGCTAGAACGGGTTCCAGGTCGCGCGCGGGGTGAATTTCAAATAGCCGATATTGGCTCCCAGCCGCAGGCCGAGGCCCGAGCGGATCGGCACCAGCACGATGTTGTTGGCGGTGAGCGCCGTCATGCCGAAGCCGCCGATGATGTAGGCCGAGCCGTCGAGGCCGGCGAAGCGCTGGTAGATCGCGTTGGTGGCGGGCAGATTATAGACCAGCGTCATGGTGCGCGCGCCGTCGCCACCCCAGTCGAAGCCGAGCGAGGGACCCTGCCAGTAGACCCTGAGGTCACCGGCGTTCTTGGTGTAGAGCGTGCCTTCGCCGTAGCGCAGGCCGGCGACGAAAGCGCCGGACCCTTCCTCACCGAGGATATAGCCGTTGGGCAGGCCCCATTGGCTGACCGCCTTCTCGATGATCGAGGCGAGACCGCGCGAGACGTTGCCGAAGAAGCGATGCCCGGCGTTCACGAGTTCGTCCGGCCCATAGGTGCTGGGCGTCTGGGTCCGCTGCGGCGGCGGCAAGTCGGGCGGCGGCGGCTGCTGGGCGGAAGCCGGACTGATCCACCCGACCATCGCGGCAAGCGCGACTGCGGCAAGGCGTGATGCGAAAGTCATAAAAGAACCCCTGGTATCGAATCCGGTCGCTTCCTTAACCTGGCGCCAACAGGCGCGGCTCTAGGTTGCGCCGGATGTCCCCTCGACTCGGATGTTATCCGCAGCAACTATGACGGCACAACGGCAGGAAGCCAGCCCTTTGCGCCCCGGAATTGCCTTGATCGGCCTTCTGGTCTGCATGCTGTCGGGCATTTGGATCCTCTGCGCGGGGTTGCCGGCGCAGGCGGCCACCACCGAGCGGATCGTCGTCAACCGTTTCAGTGGCGTGGCGATCGAGGGCTTCGACCCCGTGGCCTATTTCGTCGCTGGCACGGCCGTGCAGGGGACGGCCGAGTTCGAGGCGAACCTGTGGGGCGCCGTCTGGCGCTTTCGGAACGAGGGCAACCGGGCGTCTTTCCTCGCCCATCCCGAGGTCTACGGGCCGCAGTTCGGCGGCTACGATCCGGTCGATATCGCCCGCGGCGTCATCATCGCCGGTAACCCCCGCTTCTTCGCGATCGCGGCGCAGCGGCTCTATCTGTTCAGCCGGGAAGCCAATCGCGACGCCTTCGCCGCCAATCCCGAGCGCTTCCTCTATGAGGTGGGCAAGCGCTGGCCCGCCCTCCAGGACAAGCTCAGCCAGTAGGCCCCTTTACGACCTCAGAGTCTTGCCGCCTGCGGGTCACCCCAAGCAATGAACTCCGGGATGATGAAGCCGCCATCGTGCCGCTCGCCGAAGCGGAGCGCGCCGCCCTTGCCGTCGGTCACGCTGCCGCCGGCCGCGGTCACGACCGCGTAGCCGGCCCCGACGTCCCATTCACAAGTGGGCCCCAAGCGGGGGTAGATGTCGGCACTGCCTTCCGCGATCCGTCCGAATTTCACGGCCGAGCCGACCGCCTTTCTGACGGCGCTGGGGCGATGATCGATGAACGCCTCGGTTCGGGGATCTCCATGCGAGCGGCTCACCGCGGCGATCCAGGGTTCGCCCAGGGGCGGCAGCTTGCGGGTATGGATCGGCTCGGCAGCGCCGATGGTTGCGCCGTCGAACCCGACGCGCTCGGCGCCACGGCCGACGATGCCGCGCCAGAGCAGCCCGAGTGCCGGCGCGCTGACGATGCCCAGCAGCGGCACGCCCGATGTCACCAGGGCAAGGTTGACGGTGAACTCGTCGCGCCCGGCGACGAACTCCTTGGTGCCGTCGAGCGGGTCGATCAGGAAGAAGCTGGCGCGGAACGGCGGCGAGGCGAGCTGGGTCCGCTCTTCCGAGAGCGTCGGGATGTCGCCCGCAAGCTGTGCCAGCCCGTCCGCGATGATGCGGTCGGCCGCAAGGTCGGCCTCGGTCACCGGCGAGCCGTCCTGCTTGCCGTCGACCCGCATCGCTGCGCGGTTGACCGCGAGGATGGCTTCGCCCGCCTTCACCACCAGGGCGGTGAGCGGCTCCATCAGGTGGGAGGCGGCCGCGCCGTCGATGATCCGCTTCACCTGCATGCCTCATTCATCGGCAATTCCATCCCTAAGCGAGTGATTCGCCGCGGCATTAGGGCCGCTTCGAACCGATCGCAAGCTAGCTGCCACGTGCCAGCGAATGTTAGAACCTGCGGCATTCGTCAAGCATGCTTGATTCGCCGCGTCCGCGCCGTGCAATTCCAGGAACCCTTTATGTCTGACGCTTCGTCACCCGCTACCGCCACCGCTCCAGATGCGCTCGAACTCGCTGCGCTGCTGTGCTCGCGGGTCTGCCACGATCTCATCAGCCCTGTCGGCGCCATCGTCAATGGGCTCGAAGTGCTCGACGACGATCCCAAGCCCGACGACCGCGAGTTCGCACTCGACTTGATACGCAAGAGCGCGAAAACCGCCTCCGCTCGCCTCCAGTTCTGCCGCCTCGCTTTTGGTGCGGCCGGCTCGTCCGGCGCGCAGATCGATCTCGGCGATGCCCAGACCATGGCGCGCGGCCACATCGAGGACGGCAAGTGCTCGATCACCTGGAATCTGCCGCGGATCTTGCTGCCGAAGAATCGCGTCAAGCTGCTGCTCAACATGCTGGTCGTTTCGCAGCACACGATCCCGCGCGGCGGCACGCTGACGATCGATCCGATCGGCGAGGGCGAGACCATGAGCTTCCGCATCACCGCGACCGGACATAATGCGCGCCTGCCGCAGAACATCTCCGAGCTCCTGAGCGGCGAGCGCGGCCCGGCTGCGGATGCACATGCGATCCAGCCTTATTATACGCGGCTGTTGGCAGAGGCTTGCGGGCTGACCGTGAGGCTCGCGCACGAAGGCGAGGCCATCACCATTATCGCGTCGTAGACACGCCGCCGCTCTCAAACGTTAATCGAATCTTTACGAGGCGCTTCGGCTTGTCCGGAGCGCCTTATCTCTTTGTTGGTTCCGTTCTTTTCCACATACTCAACCATTATTAAACGCTTTGCGGTGAAGCTGGCCCCATTCCGAATTGGCGCATCACGTCTTGTGTGCGCGCCCTCCCTGTATGAAGGCCTGTTTTCATGGATGATCTGTTGCGGGAGTTTTTGACGGAAACCAGCGAGAGCCTGGACACCGTGGACAATCAGCTGGTGAAGTTCGAACAGGAGCCGAACAACGCCAAGATCCTGGATAACATTTTCCGGCTGGTCCACACCATCAAGGGCACGTGCGGCTTCCTCGGATTGCCGCGACTGGAAGCGCTGGCGCATGCCGGCGAGACGCTGATGGGCAAATTCCGTGACGGCATGCCGGTGACGGGGCAGGCGGTGACGGTGATCCTGTCCTCGATCGACCGCATCAAGGAAATTCTGGCCGGGCTGGAGGCGACCGAAGCCGAGCCCGAGGGCACCGACCGCGATCTCATCGACAAGCTGGAAGCGATGGTCGAGCAGGGCATGGCCGCTATGTCAGCGTCGGCGCAGCCGATCGCGTCAGGCTCGGCGCAGCCGATGCCGGCCGGCGCTGCTGCTGCTGCCGTTGCCGAAGCGCCGCCGCTGGTGCCGGACGCGCCTGTCGCCGTCGAAGCCGCGCCGACCTCCGGCGTGCTGGCCGACCAGAGCCTGGAGCGTCCGCTGCGTCCGGGCGAAGTCTCGCTCGACGAGCTCGAGCGTGCCTTCCGCGAGACCGCGATCGAAGTGCCGGTCCCGGTTGCCAGGGCCGAAGTCAAGGCGGAGCCTCCGCCTGCCGCTGAAGCCCCGGTGCCTGTTGCCAAGGAAGCAGCGAAGGAAGCCAAGGCGCCCAAGGACAAGGCCGTGCCGAAGAAGGCGATCGCCGACGAGGGCGCCGCTGAGGGAGCCAGCATCGCCAACCAGTCGATCCGCGTCAACGTGGATACGCTGGAGCATCTGATGACCATGGTCTCGGAGCTGGTGCTGACCCGCAACCAGCTGTTGGAGATATCCCGCCGCAACGAGGACACCGAGTTCAAGGTGCCGTTGCAGCGGCTGTCCAACGTCACCGCCGAGCTGCAGGAAGGCGTCATGAAGACGCGCATGCAGCCGATCGGCAATGCCTGGCAGAAGCTGCCCCGCATCGTTCGCGACCTCTCGAGCGAACTCGGC
This sequence comes from Bradyrhizobium sp. CW1, assembly GCF_023100665.1. Classification (NCBI taxonomy): domain Bacteria; kingdom Pseudomonadati; phylum Pseudomonadota; class Alphaproteobacteria; order Hyphomicrobiales; family Nitrobacteraceae; genus Bradyrhizobium; species Bradyrhizobium sp. CW1. Next base: position 6,400,999 of record NZ_CP064684.1, on the reverse strand, counting down.
AAGCAGATCGAGCTGGAGATGCACGGCGCCGACACCGAGCTCGACCGCCAGGTGCTCGACCTGATCAAGGACCCGCTCACCCACATGGTGCGCAACTCCGCCGACCATGGCCTGGAGACCCCGGCCGAGCGTCTCGCAGGCGGCAAGGGCGAGCAGGGCACCATTCGCCTGTCCGCCTATCACGAGGGCGGCCACATCATCATCTGCATCGCCGACAACGGCCGTGGCCTGAACACCGACAGGATCAAGGCCAAGGCGATCTCCTCAGGTCTGGTCACCGAGGCCGAGCTCGAGAAGATGAGCGAAGCCCAGATCCACAAGTTCATCTTCGCCCCGGGCTTCTCCACTGCTGCCGCCATCACCTCGGTGTCGGGGCGCGGCGTCGGCATGGACGTGGTGCGCACCAATATCGACCAGATCGGCGGCACCATCGACATCAAGTCGGTCGCCGGTGAAGGCTCCTCCGTCACCATCAAGATCCCGCTGACGCTCGCCATCGTCTCCGCGCTGATCGTGGAAGCCGCCGGCGACCGCTTTGCGATCCCGCAGCTCTCCGTGGTCGAGCTGGTGCGGGCCCGCGCCAACTCGGAGCACCGCATCGAGCGCATCAAGGACACCGCGGTTCTCAGGCTGCGCAACAAGCTGCTGCCGCTGATCCATCTCAAGAAGCTGCTCAAGATCGACGACGGCGCCGTCTCCGATCCCGAGAACGGCTTCATCGTGGTGACGCAGGTCGGCAGCCAGACCTTCGGCATCGTCGTCGACGGCGTGTTCCACACCGAAGAAATCGTGGTCAAGCCGATGTCGACGAAGCTGCGCCACATCGACATGTTCTCGGGCAATACCATCCTGGGCGACGGCGCGGTCATCATGATCATCGACCCCAACGGCATTGCCAAGGCGCTCGGCGCCGCCGGCTCCTCGGCCCATGACATGAACAGCGAGAACGGGACGCACAGCATCGGATCGGGCGAGCAGACCACCTCGCTGCTGGTGTTCCGCGCCGGCTCGTCCCAGCCCAAGGCGGTCCCGCTCGGGCTCGTCACGCGCCTGGAAGAGCTGCCGGCCGACAAGATCGAGTTCTCGAACGGCCGCTACATGGTGCAGTACCGCGAGCAGCTGATGCCGCTCGTTGCCATGGAGAGCGTCACCATCGCGAGCCAGGGCGCCCAGCCGATCCTGGTGTTCTCCGACGACGGCCGCTCCATGGGCCTCGTCGTCGACGAGATCATCGACATCGTCGAGGAACGGCTCAACATCGAGGTCGGCGGATCCTCCTCCGGCATTCTCGGCTCGGCCGTGATCAAGGGCCAGGCCACCGAAGTGATCGACGTCGGCCACTTCCTGCCGATGGCGTTCGCCGACTGGTTCACCCGCAAGGAGATGAAACCGTCGCTGCACTCGCAATCGGTGCTGCTGGTCGACGACTCGGCGTTCTTCCGCAACATGCTGGCCCCGGTGCTCAAGGCCGCCGGCTACCGCGTCCGCACCGCGCCGACCGCGCAGGAGGGCCTCGCGGCGTTGCGCGCGCAGAGCTTCGACGTGGTCCTGACCGACATCGAGATGCCCGACATGAACGGGTTCGAGTTTGCCGAGACCATCCGCTCCGACAGCAATCTGGGCGCGATGCCGATCATCGGCCTCTCCGCGCTGGTGTCGCCGGCGGCGATCGAGCGCGGCCGTCAGGCCGGCTTCCACGACTATGTCGCCAAGTTCGACCGTCCCGGTCTGATCGCGGCGCTGAAGGAACAGACCGCGGGCGCCGCCGGTGCCTCCGAGCTGAGCCGCGCAGCAGCGTAACCAGCGGGATCAGGAGATACGCACATGACCAAGAAGACCCAGTCCGGCGAAGGCGCCATGGTCGAATACGTCACCGCGATGATCGGCGGCCAGCTGTTCGGCCTGCCGATCTCCCGCGTCCAGGACGTGTTCATGCCCGAGCGCGTCACCCGCGTGCCGCTGTCCTCGCGCGAGATCGCGGGCGTGCTGAACCTGCGCGGCCGCATCGTCACCGTGGTCGACATGCGCGCCCGGCTCGGCCTGCCCAAGCCCGAGGACGGCAAGATCCCGATGGCGGTCGGCGTCGACCTGCGCGGTGAATCCTACGGCCTCCTGATCGACCAGATCGGCGAAGTGCTGCGGCTCGCCGAGGACGGCATGGAAGAAAACCCCGTCAATCTCGACCCCCGCATGGCCAAGCTCGCCGGCGGTGTCCACCGTCTCGACGGCCAGCTCATGGTCGTCCTCGACGTCGATCGCGTCCTCGAGCTCGCGCCCGATATGATGGCGGCCTGATACGCCGGCACATCCGCCGACGTACCTGCAATTGGAAGTGCCCCCGCAAAAGGGGGGGAAGCAGAGGTTCACATGCGAACTTGTCTCGTCGTTGATGATTCCAGCGTCATCCGCAAGGTTGCGCGCCGGATCCTGGAGGGCCTCGACTTCCAGATCCTCGAAGCCGAGGACGGTGAGAAGGCGCTGGAGGCCTGCAAGCGCGGCTTGCCCGATGCGGTGCTGCTGGACTGGAACATGCCGGTGATGGACGGCTATGAGTTCCTCGGCCATCTCCGGCGCATGCCCGGCGGCGACCAGCCCAAGGTGGTGTTCTGCACCACCGAGAACGACGTCGCGCATATCGCGCGCGCGCTGCACGCTGGCGCCAACGAGTACATCATGAAGCCCTTCGACAAGGACATCGTGACGGCGAAATTCCAGGAAGTCGGCCTTATCTGAGCGACCGCCCTGGAGGCTGAACGGCTCCTTCGGCGTTTGTTTTCAACTGACCGTTTCAGTCTGAGTTGGTGAGTAATGAGTGTTGCGTTCGCAGGTAATTCGACCCCGGGCTCGTCGCGGGAAGCCGGACCGTTGCGGGTGATGGTCGTCGATGACTCCGTCGTCATCCGCGGTCTGATCTCGCGCTGGATCGGCGCCGAGCACGACATGGAGGTCGCGGCCTCGCTGCGCACCGGGCTCGAGGCGGTCAACCAGATCGAACGCATCAATCCCGATGTTGCCGTGCTCGATATCGAAATGCCCGAGCTCGACGGCATCTCGGCGCTGCCGCAACTTCTGGCGAAGAAGCGCGATCTCGTCATCATCATGGCCTCGACGCTGACCCGCCGCAACGCGGAGATCAGCTTCAAGGCGTTGTCGCTCGGCGCCGCCGACTACATTCCGAAGCCGGAATCGACGCGCGAGGCTTCGGCTGCGGACATCTTCCATCACGACCTGATCCAGAAAATCCGCCACCTCGGCGCACGGCTGCGCCGCAAGGCCGCGGTTGCGAGCCCGCCGCTCGCGCCCGCAAGCCCGGCTCCGGCGACACGTGGGCCGGTTGTCGCGCGGCCTGCCGCGTCCGCGGCGGCTCCGGCTTTGCATGCGTCGTCGTCCTCGCCGCTATCCACGCGTCCGTTCTCGACCCAAGCCCCGAGGGTGCTGCTGATCGGCTCATCGACCGGCGGTCCTCAGGCCCTGATGGCGCTCGTCGCCGAGCTTGGCCCCGTGATCGACCGCGTCCCGGTGCTGATCACCCAGCACATGCCGCCGACCTTCACCACCATTCTCGCGGAGCATCTGGCACGCACGAGCCGCAAGCCGGCGGCCGAGGCGGTGGATGGCGAGCCGGTGAAGCCGGGCCGCATCTATCTTGCGCCGGGCGGCAAGCACATGCGCGTCGTGCGTAGCGGCGCCGACGTGGCGATCGCGCTCGACGACGGTCCCGCCGTCAATTTCTGCAAGCCCGCGGTCGATCCGCTGTTCACGTCCGCCATCGACATCTGGCATGGCGCCATCCTCTCCGTGATCCTGACGGGCATGGGCTCGGACGGCATGCGCGGCGGCAAGGACATCGTCGCCGCCGGCGGCAGCGTGATCGCGCAGGACGAAGCTTCCAGCGTGGTCTGGGGCATGCCGGGCGCAGCGGCCAATGCCGGCATCTGTGCGGCGATCCTGCCGCTCAACCAGATCGGCGCCCGGGTCAATCGCCTGTTCGCGGGAGACCGCTCGTGACGCCGGTTGACTACGACTATCTGCGCAAATTCCTGAAAGAGCGCTCCGGCCTCGATCTCTCCCCGGACAAGCAGTATCTGGTCGAGAGCCGGCTGCTGCCGCTGGCCCGCAAGGCGAGCCTCGCCGGGATTCCCGATCTCGTGCTGAAGATCAGGAATGGCGACGGACGGCTTGCAAGCGACGTGGTCGAGGCGATGACCACCAACGAGACTTTCTTCTACCGCGACAAGATCCCGTTCGATCACTTGCGCGAAACGATCCTGCCGGGACTGCTTCGGGCGCGCGCGGCGCGCAAGTCGCTGCGCATCTGGTCGGCGGCGTCGTCGACGGGACAGGAGCCGTATTCGATTGCAATGTGCGTGAAGGAGATGGGCGCAGCCTTCGCCGGCTGGCGCATCGAGATCGTCGCCACCGATCTGTCGCAGGAGGTGCTGGAGAAATCCAAGGCCGGCGTCTACAGCCAGTTCGAGGTGCAGCGCGGCCTGCCGATCCAGCACCTGATGAAATACTTCACGCAAGCGGGCGAAGTCTGGCAGCTCAATGCCGACATTCGCGCGATGGTGCAGTTCCGCCAGCTCAATCTGTTGCAGGACTTCTCCCATCTCGGCACGTTCGACGTGATCTTCTGCCGCAATGTGCTGATCTATTTCGACCAGGACACCAAGGCCGTGATCTTCGAGCGCATGGCGAAGGTTTTGGAAGCCGACGGCACGCTGCTGTTGGGCGCCGCCGAATCCGTCGTCGGAATTACCGACGCGTTCCGCCCGATCGCCGATCGTCGTGGCCTCTATCAGCTCAATCCGACGCGTTCCGGCCGCCCGATGGGTGGACTGATGCCGCCGTCATTGAAGGTAGCAGCGGCGCGTTGAGATGCGTTCTTCCCCTCTCCCCTTGCGGAAGAGGGTGGCTCGCCGCGTAGCGGCGAGACGGGTGAGGGGTTCTATCCGCGAGCCCACCGACACTTGAACTCGCGGATAGAACCCCTCATCCGGCGCTTCGCGCCACCTTCTCCCACAACGGGAGAAGGAATGAAGAGCGCACCTCACAAGATCGCATGCGGCAGAAACCGCGAGCCGTTGCCGGTGATCGGGCTTTCGTCCTCGCGGATCGACAGGCCGCAGGGTTCGTGATCCACCAGCCAGCTTCCGATCACGGGATAGAAGCCGGAAAAATTCGGCAGCGGCGCGAGCGCCTGCCGCACGAATCCTTCGGCGCCGTAGGGGCCTGCCTGCTCGTCGAGCGGCATTCCACCAGACACCAGCGTGACATTGGCCCCTTCGCGCGACAGCAGCGGCTTGCGCACATAGGAGCTGCCGAGCTCGGCTGCCTGCGGATCGTCCTCGAAGAACGCCGGTAGCAGATTGGGATGGTTCGGAAACATCTCCCATAGCAGCGGCAGGATGCCCTTGTTGGAGAGCACCGCCTTCCACGGCGGTTCGATCCAGCGTGTCTGTGCGTCCCTGAGCTTTGCGCCGAAGCTGTCGTGGAACATCCATTCCCAGGGATAGAGCTTGAAGGCGAGCGTGATGTCGCGGTCGCCGAGATCGACGAAGCCGCCGGTATCATTGCGCCAGCCGATCGCCTCGATGTCGAGTAGCGTGGTCGTCAGTCCCGCCTGGCGCGCGGTATCTTCGAGATAAGCGAGCGTGCCGGCGTCCTCCTCATTGCCCGTGGTGCCGGTGAGATGGACGTGGCGGCTAGCGGCAATCTGCTTCCAGGCTTCGATCAATCGTTCGTGGATGGAGTTGAACTGGTCGGCCCGCGACGGGATGATGCGCCGTTCGATCGCCTGTTCGAGCCAGGTCCATTGAAAGACCGCGGCTTCGAAAATCGAGGTCGGCGTATCCGCGTTGTATTCGAGCAGCTTTGCCGGTCCCTTGCCGTCGAAATTCAGATCGAGCCGGCCATAGAGGCTGCGGTCGTCTCGTGCCCAGCTCTCGGCGATCAGGCTCCAGAACGCCTCCGGTATCTTCAAGCGCTGCAGATGGCGCTCGTCGCCGATCACGCGGCCGGCGAGCTCCAGGCACATCGCGTCGATCTCGCCGGTCGGCGCCTCGATGCCACGCTCGATCTCGTCGAGCGTGAAGGCGTAATAGGCGCGCTCGTCCCAATAGCGCTCACCGTCGATGGTGTGGAAGGCGAAGCCGCATTGTTCGGCGGTCTGCCGCCAGTCGTCGCGCTCGGGGCAGACGATGCGTTGCATGGGTCAGCCGCCGCCGGAGAAGCCATGGCCAAACGAGCCGAAGCCGCCGCGGCTCACGCCGCCGGAGCCTGAATCGGACGACGTTCCGGACGAGGAATGGCTCGAGGAGTCGCTGCTGAAGAAACTCGATCGCGACGAACTGCCGCCGCCGCTGGAGGAGCTGCGGCTGCTGCTGCACGAGGTGCTCGCTTGCACCGCCGGGTCCGTGCCGGCAGGAGAGGGCTCGCAATTCTGCCGCGGCATCAGCGTGTAGGCGGTGGTGCCGACCGCGATCGTGCCCATCACCAGCAGCGCGACATGGCGGGAGCGCTTCACCGGCTGTTGTGCAGGCGGCGGTCCGGCCGCCGGCCGGCGCTTGCCGAACTCCTTTTTGGAGGGCTTGCCGGCCATGTCAGTAGATCATGCAGGCGGCATTGAGCAGGCCTGCGGCGAGCGAGGACAGCCCGAGCCAGATGGCAGCTGCAAGTTCGCCGGCGGCAATCCGCGCCGACAGGTTCGGCACCGGCACTCTCACCAGGAAGAACACGACGATCTGGACGATCAGCGCGATCATCGCCCAGATCAGGCAGTCCAGCACATTGGCCGAATGCGCGATCGCGCTGACCAGCGGCGCCACGAAGCCGAGCAGGCTGAGGCCGAGTGCGATCGCCGCAGCCGGATCGTTGTCGCGGATCAGCTGGAATTCGTTATGCGTCGTGATGCGGGTGTAGACGAACAGGTACGCCACGATCGCGATCAGCCCGGTGCAGAAATAGACCAGGAAGGCGGGCAGGCCGGTCAGTGATTGCAGGATCATCGTTCCCCCATCGTGCAGCGACCATTCGTCGGCGGGGGAAGGATAGCGGTTCAACGGCGCAAGGACGATGAGGCCCCGTTCGCGTCCCCAAAAAACAAAACCCCGCCATTTGCGGCGGGGTCCAGGCTGGGAGGAGCAAGCCCCGAAGGGCTCGCGGGTAAAACCCAGGATCAGGCGGGGATGCGCTCTTCGACCTCATGCGGCTCGCGCAGCACGTAGCCGCGGCCCCACACGGTCTCGATGAAGTTGCGGCCTTCGGAGGCATTCGCGAGCTTCTTGCGGAGCTTGCAGATGAAGACGTCGATGATCTTCAGCTCGGGCTCGTCCATGCCGCCATAGAGGTGGTTGAGGAACATTTCCTTGGTGAGGGTCGTGCCCTTGCGGAGCGAGAGCAGCTCCAGCATCTGGTATTCCTTGCCGGTCAGATGCACGCGCTGGCCGCCGACTTCCACGGTCTTGGTGTCGAGGTTGACGACGAGGTCGCCGGTCTGGATCACCGACTGGGCATGGCCCTTGGAGCGGCGCACGATCGCGTGGATGCGGGCAACCAGCTCGTCCTTGTGGAAGGGCTTGGTCATGTAGTCGTCGGCGCCGACGCCGAGACCCTTGACCTTGTCCTCGATGCCGGCGAGGCCGGAGAGGATCAGAATGGGTGTCTTGATCTTGGAGACCCGAAGCTGCTTGAGCACGTCGTAGCCGGACATGTCGGGCAGGTTGAGGTCGAGAAGGATAATGTCGTAATCGTATAATTTACCGAGATCGACGCCTTCTTCCCCCAAATCGGTCGTGTAGACGTTGAAGCTCTCAGACTTCAACATCAGCTCGATCGACTGCGCGACGGCGCTGTCATCTTCAATCAGCAAAACGCGCATGCCAGTTCCCCATAGTCGCCGCTCCTGGGCGTCAGGTCGGCCGCATTCGCGGCACACAACAAAACGCCTTTGAACAACTGATTCGGATCCTGACAACAGATGGTTAACAAATTCTGATTCTGGAACGCAAGCCCTGTAGATGCAATTTTCGTCGAATCGCCCTAAGGTCTTGTGTGCGAAGCAGCTTTCGTTATCCGGTTGCGTTCAAGTTCCACTTTAAGAGACGGGCCTAACCGACTCCCGCGACTCAGCCTTCTTCTGAAGGGGAGCCACGCTCAGTCACAAAGACAGTGACGCAATGATTAACGATGCGGGTAAACACGAAGTTAAGCGCCGTTCAGAAATATGGCGAAACTTAAGGTTCTCGCCACGAAACCCCGGATTATGAAGGCGATCACCTCATGAAGGCCCTCTTGTGAAGGCTCTTGCCGAACAGATCGGCGACATTGACGGCATCAATATTTATGGCCGTGTGGTCGGCGTGCGCGGCCTGATGGTCGAGGTCGCCGGTCCGATCCATGCGATGTCGGTCGGCGCGCGGCTCGTGATCGAGACCGGCGGCAACCGTTCCATCCCCTGCGAGGTGATCGGCTTCTCCGGCAACAACGCCGTCGTGATGCCGTTCGCCGGTCTGGACGGCGTACGGCGCGGCTGCAAGGCCGTCATCGCCAATGCCGCAAATCAGGTGCGGCCTTGCGCGGCCTGGCTCGGCCGCGTCGTCAATGCGCTGGGGGAGCCGATCGACGGCAAGGGGCCGCTGCCGCAGGGCCCGGCGCCGATGCCGTACCGCAATTCGCCGCCGCCGGCGCACTCGCGCAAGCGCGTCGGCGCGCCGCTCGATCTCGGCGTGCGCGCGATGAACACCTTTCTGACCTGTTGCCGCGGCCAGCGCATGGGCATCTTCGCAGGCTCCGGCGTCGGCAAGTCGGTGCTGCTGTCGATGCTTGCGCGCAACGTCGATGCCGCCGTCAGCGTCATCGGGCTGATCGGCGAACGCGGCCGTGAGGTGCAGGAATTCTTGCAGGACGACCTTGGCGAGGAGGGCCTGGCCCGTTCCGTGGTCGTGGTCGCGACCTCCGACGAGCCGGCGCTGATGCGCCGCCAGGCCGCCTATCTGACGCTTGCGGTCGCCGAGTATTTTCGCGACGAGGAGCAGGACGTCCTCTGCCTGATGGATTCGGTGACGCGCTTTGCCATGGCCCAGCGCGAGATCGGCCTGTCCGCTGGCGAGCCGCCGACCGCCAAGGGCTACACGCCGACCGTGTTCACCGAGCTGCCGAAGCTTCTGGAGCGCGCCGGTCCGGGCCTCGGGGAGGGCGCCATCACCGCGATCTTCACGGTGCTGGTCGATGGCGATGACCATAACGAGCCGATTGCGGATGCCGTCCGCGGCATCCTCGACGGACACATCGTGATGCAGCGCTCGATCGCCGAGCGCGGCCGCTACCCCGCCATCAACATCCTCAAATCCATCTCCCGCACCATGCCGAAATCGGCCGACCCGCAGTTCTGGCCGACCATCCAGAAGGCGCGGGCGGTGATGGCGACCTATGCCGACATGGAAGAATTGATCCGTCTGGGCGCCTACCGCGCCGGCTCCAGCCCCGAGGTCGACGAGGCGATCCGCCTGCACGAGCCGCTGGAGGCCTTCCTGCGCCAGCGCAAGGATGAAAATGCATCGCTGGCGGACGGCTACCGCCAGTTGGCGCAAATCCTTGGTGATTTGGAAACGGAACGCTAACTTTGTCCCGTCATCATCCCATCCCACAGAGTAGTAGAGCCGGTCTTGGCCCCCGTCGGGCCTGTGGGGAGACCGGTGTTGTCCCACGTGCAGCCAAGGGACTTCTGGGGAGTACGAGTCGATGAAGTCACGTGATACACTCATCCGCCTGAAGAAATTTCAGGTCGACGAGAAGCGCCGCCGGGTCACCCAGATCGAGACCATGATCGCCGACTTCCAGCGGATGTCGACCGATCTTGAACGCGAGATCTCGACCGAGCAGGAGCGCGCCGGGATCAACGATCCCTCGCACTTCGCCTATCCGACCTACGCCAAGGCTGCCATCCAGCGTCGCGAGAACCTGACCCGCTCGGCCGACGAGCTGAAGGGCCAGCTCGACGAAGCCAAGGCTGCGCTGGCCGAAGCCTTCGAGGAGCTGAAGAAGGTCGAGCTCCTTGACGAGCGCGATCAGGCCCGCGAACGCGCCGAGGAAAACGCCCGCGAGCAGGCCGATCTCGACAGCATCGGCCTGATGCGTGCCCGCATGGGCGCCGTCGCCTGAGACGCTAGCCGCCAGACCTGCGAGAATTTGCAGAACCCGGACCCCAAGGTCCGGGTTTTCGCATGCCCTGTCCACAGTGTGGCGCCGCGCCCCCTTGGTGGTCGGCTTTGTCGCGCGCTATGGTGGCGGAATGCCAGCGCCTGCGCGGAATGCGACGGGCCGCGCATTGGGGGGCTGAATGCTGACGCCAGCAGAGCTGGTCGGGCTGATTGGGGCGATGGCGCAGGGCGATCAGGCCGCGTTCGAGCGCCTCTACGTCGCCACGCGCGCGAAACTCTATGGCGTCGTGCTCCGTATCTTGCGCCGACAGGATCTCGCAGAGGAGGTCATTCAGGAGACCTACGTCAAGATCTGGAACAGCGCCGGCCAGTTCAATCCCGCTCTCGCGTCGCCGATCACATGGATGGCGTCGATCGCGCGCAACCGCGCCATCGACATCGTGCGCAAGAAGACGGAAGTCTCCATCGAGGAAGAGCCCCAGGCGATGGAAGTCGCAAGCGACAGCCCCGATCCGCTGGCGCGGAGGGAGATGACCGAGGAATTGAAGCGGCTGCTGGAATGTATCGGCCGGCTCGAGCCGGACCGTCAGAGGCTCGTGCTTCTCGCCTATTACAACGGCTGGAGCCGCGAGCAATTGGCGGAGAAATTCGCGGCGCCCGTCAACACGGTGAAGACGTGGCTTCGGCGCAGCATGATGGATATTCGCGAATGTCTCGGGCTATGAGATTCGGGCTACGGGAGCTCATACGGTGAGGGTGGGTCTGGACCGCAAGTGATGGCCTATACGGAGGACCATATCGCGCTCGCCGCGGAATATGCGCTCGGCACGCTCGACGCCGGCGAGCGCGCGCAGGTCGAGACAATGATGGCGGTGGACAAGGCGTTCGCCGATGTCGTGCAGGCGTGGGCATTCCGGCTCGGCGTCCTCAACCAGATGGTCGGCTCGATCGAGCCGCGTCCGATCGTGTGGGAGAACATCAGGTCCGAGCTCGCGCGGACGGGCTTTGCGCAGGATCCGCCAGCACTGCCGGACGCAGCGCCGCCGCCACCTGTGCCGGAATATTCCTCGCCCGAGACCGTGCCTCCGCAGGTGCCGTCGGAGAATATGCAGCCGGCGCCGCAGCCTCCTGAAGCGGAGCAGCCTGCCGCGGCGCGACTTGAGACCGATGCGATTCCCGACGTCGTGCCGATATTCATGCCGCAGGTCCACGCGCCGGACCCGGAGGTCGCGCGTGCGCCACCGCCGCCGGTTGCCGACAACAGCAACGTGATCCGGCTCGAGGGCCGCGTGAAGCGCTGGCGCACCATCGCATCCGCCGTCGGCGCGCTCGCGGCCGCGCTGCTCGTGACGCTGTCGCTTCAGATCTTCCTGCCCGACGCGCTGCCGGGCGGCTTGCGACCGGCACCGCGCATCCAGACCGTCGAGGTGAAGACACCGGCGCCGCTCCCGGCGTCGTCGCAATATGTCGCCCTGTTGCAGGGCCAGGGCGGAGGTCCCGCCTTCATCCTCACCATCGACGGCGCGACCAAGAACTTTACGGTGCGTAAAGTGGGCGCGACACCGGAGCCCGGCAAGAGTTTCGAGCTCTGGCTGATCTCCGACAAGCTGCCGCGTCCGCGTTCGCTCGGCGTGATCGGCGCCGGCGATTTCACCGCACGACCGGTGCTCGGCTCGTACGATGCCGACGTCGTCAACGGCGCGACCTACGCCGTCACGCTCGAGCAGGCGGGCGGTTCGCCCAACGGCCAGCCGACCTCGGCGCCGGTGTTTTCCGGCAAGCTGATCGAAACCGTGCCGCCGTCACAGCCGCAGGCGCCCGCGAAGAAGTAGGTTTCCATTGTCGTCCTGGCGAAAGCCAGGACCCATTGCCCCAAGAGCTTGTTGCAACGGGTGAGCAACCACTCAATCTCGGGGTAATGGGTCCTGGATCGGCGCTCGCTCTGTTCGCTTGTCCAGGACGACACCGGGGGCATTGGACGCTTCAACATCGTGGTGGCAATGCCTGATCGGTTCTGTCGCCACGGTCCGTCCCGCCGTCGTCTTCCGACAAATTCCGCCGAATCCGCCCTCGATTTGAACCTCTCCGCGCTTCGCGGCGTCAAATGCCCGGAATTTGCAGTCGGCGCCCCCCAATCATGGTGCCGGAGAGGGGCGAGAAATCAGATGGATGCAGCGAAAACATCGGGCATCTTCATTCACCAATATGCGGGGCTGCCACACGGCCCGGCCTTCGAGCATTGGCGCGAGCGGACTTTCGGGGCCTGCGGCCTCGATATCGGGCCGAGCCGAGGCGATAGCATCGATTGCCGGCTCCAGGTCAGCGTGGTCGACAATATCGCGCTCGCCATTCCCGAAGGCGCCTCCGCGCAATATTCACGCACCCAGAGCCATCTTGCCGACGGCAGCGACGATCTCGTCCTGATCGCCGCGCATGCGGGCCTCGTCCGCGTCGGGCAGAACGGCCATGCCGTGGAGCTTGCGCCCGCGCAAATGGTGCTCGTCGACATGGGCATCACCGGCACCGTCGGCCACACCGAGGAAGATCGCTTCACCACCATCCGCATGCCGCGCCGCGCGCTGCTCGAGATCCATCCGCGCGCCGAGGACAAGCTGTCGCAAGTGCTCTCGGACGGCGCGCTCGCCGAGACGATCTTGCGCTACCACTCCCTTGCCGCCCATCATGCGCCGCATCTCGATGCCGTCGGCCAGCGCCTCACCGCGCAGCACATGGTCGATCTCGTCGGCCTGCTGCTCGGCACCGACGCCGAACATGCAAGTCTCGCGCGCGGGCGAGGTCATGCGGCGGCCCGTCTCGATCTCATGCGCGCCGACGTGATGGCTGCGCTTGGCCGCAACGATCTCTGCCTGTCCGAGATTGCTACGCGCTCCGGCCTGAGCCCGCGTCAGGCACAGCGCCTGTTCGAGCAGGCCGGAACGACCTTCACCGAATTCGTGTTGGAGCAGCGCCTGCTGCAGGCGCGCAAGCTGCTCAGCGATCCCCGCGCCAGGACCCGCAAGATCAGCGACATCGCGCATTCGTCTGGCTTCTCCGATCTGTCCTATTTCAACCGCGCCTTCCGCAAGCGCTTTGCCGCGACGCCGTCGGAACTGCGCGAGGCCTGAGCCGACCGAGAATTTGTGCGGCGCGCCGGTACCACCGCAGTTGGTCCATCCGGCAGGATGAGCTATATTTGTCTGCGCGGTCAGACAGCTTGATCGTTCGTCGCTTCGTCGTCGCTCTCTTGGGAAATGCAGTCAACGGACATGGCGCGTATCGTCGTGCTCGGCGCCGGGTTTGCAGGTCTGTGGGCGGCCATCGGTGCCGCACGCAAGCGCGAGGAGATCGGCGCGGCCGGCCGTGACATCGAGATCCGTGTCATCGATCGCAATCCCTACCACAACATCCGCGTCCGCAATTACGAGGCCGATCTCAGCGAGGTCGCGCTTCCGCTGCCGCAGCTGCTCGATCCGATCGGCGTCAGTCACGGGATCGGCGAGGTCGAAGCCATCGATCCGGCACGGCGCGAGATTTCGCTGGTCACGGGAGGCGGCGACGAGACGCTGGCTTATGACCGGCTGGTGCTGGCGCTCGGCAGCGAAGTGATGCGTCCCGACATTCCCGGGATTGCCGAGCATGCTTTCGATGTCGACACTTATTCAGCGGCGCGCCACCTCGAGGATCATCTCACCTCGCTCGGACGCAGCGTGCCCGCGCCGGGGCGCTCGACGATCGTCGTGGTCGGCGCCGGCTTCACCGGCATCGAGGTCGCGGCCGAGATGCCCGACAGGCTGGCGCGCGCCGGCATTACCGGCAGCCGCCGCATCATCCTGGTCGATCCCAATCCGGTGGTGGGCGCCACGATCGGCGCGCATGCGCGTCCCGTCATCGCGACGGCGTTGGCCTCGCTTGACGTCGAGACGCGGCTCGGCGTGCGCGTCGTCTCCGTCGAGGCCGCCGGACTGCGTCTGAGCTCGGGCGAATTCATTCCGACGCGGACGGTGATCTGGTGTGCCGGGATGCGCGCGAGCCCCTTGGCCGCAAGCTTTCCGGACGCACGCGATCGCCTCGGGCGTCTTCTGGTCGATCCCATGATGCGGGTTGCGGATGCCGGCGGCGTGTTCGCGGCCGGCGACGTCGCCTCGAGCGTGGTCGACGGCTTGCATCCGACCGTGATGTCCTGCCAGTTCGCGCGTCCGATGGGCCGCTTCGCCGGCCACAATGTGGTCGCCGATCTCGCGGGCCTGCCGATGCTGCCGCTGCGGATAGACTGGTACGTGACCGTGCTCGATCTCGGCGGCTGGGGCGCACTCTATACGGAAGGGTGGGACCGCGAAGTCCGCGCCACCGGCGCGGCCGCGAAGGCAACCAAGCAGACGATCAACCGCAAGCGCATCTATCCGCCGTTGTCGGGCAGCAAGGACGAGCTATTCGCTGCGGCAGTCCCAACCGTGCAGGCGCCGCCGCCGACGTATGGGGCGCGGTAGTATCCGTGCCTGTTGCGGGATGACGGCGGTACGTTTTCCATCGTCATTGCGAGCGTAACGAAGCAATCCAGAATGTCTCTGCGGAGGGATTCTGGATTGCTTCGTCGCAAGAGCTCCTCGCAATGACGCAGCTGCACGCGCGTGCGCTCACGGTGACGACATACCCCAGACATGAGAAAGCGCCCGTGGGGGGCGGGCGCTTTCTGTAGTCGACTTGGGGTTGGGGTCGTCTACATATCCACGTGGCGACTTTGGGGGGCTGATAAAGAGCCGCGTGAATTCCTGAAACTCAAATCTCCTTAGCGAACGAGGGAAACGTTCGAGCTGGTGATAGCGATCGGCTTGCCCGCCTTCATGACGCGAGCGGTCTGGGTCAGGCCGTCATCTGAACTCGTACGCGCGGTGATCCCGAGACCCGCCACCGTGATGCCGGCAACGAGCGCGACAACCACGATCTTGAGGTGGGTCGAGCGATCTGCGCTGTAAATCGAGTGGTTCATGGAAGGCTCCTGCCGCCATCTACCCGAAGTAGTCGCCTGCGTGCTTGGGCAGGTTCATGCTTCCGGTGCCCAACAACCTAGTATTGGGGGGATTCGTTCCCAAGAGGCGATCACAAGGGCGTGACAGGACGTGAGAAGCCGCGATCAGAAAACGACCCTTGATCGTGCAATTTAGCAATTATTTCAAAGCTGTAATGTGTCTGCCAAGCGCCTTGCCCGCCGTCGATCGGCAAGGCGCCAAAACCTGAAAAACCATTTGCCTGTGGCCAAAAAACACACGGCTTCTTAAGGCAAATCAGATGCTTCCGACCGTTTTCAACCTCGCCCTGGGGTGGATTTCAGCCTGCGACAGCACGGTCGTCTGGGCCCGGAACCGCTCGACCAGGGAACGCACGAAGGGACGAATTGCCGCAGAGGTGACCAGCACCGGGGCCTCGCCTTCACGCGCCGCGCGCTCGAAGGCGTCGCGCACGCCGGTCATGAACTCCGACAGCTTCGAGGGCTGCATCGCGAGGCTGCGCTCCTCGCCCTGGCCGATAATGGATTCGGCGAAGGCTTGTTCCCAACGGGCCGACAGCGCGATCAGCGGCAGGTAGCCGCTGTAAGAGGTGTTCTGCGCACAGATCTGCCGCGCCAGGCGGGCGCGGACGTGCTCGACCATGGTGGCCGGATTGCGCGAGAAGGCGAGCGAGTCGGCGATGCCTTCGAGGATGGTCGAGAGGTCGCGGATCGAGATGCGCTCGGCGAGCAGCAGCTGCAGCACGCGCTGGATGCCGGAGACGGTGACCTGTCCGGGCACGATGTCCTTGACCAGCTCGCCCTGCTCCTTCGGCAGCTCCTTGAGCAGCTTCTGCACCTCGCCATAGGAGAGCAGGTCCGACATGTTGGCCTTGAGCAGCTCGGTGAGGTGGGTCGAGAGCACGGTCGCGGCGTCGACGACGGTATAGCCCTTGAGCGAGGCCTCCTCCTTGAGGCTGGCATCGACCCAGGTCGCGGGCAGGCCGAAGGTCGGCTCGGTGGTGTGGATGCCGGGCACCTGCACCTGGCTGCCGCCGGGGTCCATGACCATGAACTGGTTCGGCCAGATCTTGCCGGTGCCGGCGTCGACCTCCTTGATCTTGATGATGTAGGTGTTGGCTTCGAGCTGGACGTTGTCGAGGATGCGCACGGCGGGCATCACAAAACCCATCTCGATCGCGAGCGAGCGGCGCAGCGCCTTGATCTGCTCGGTGAGGCGATCGGTGCCGTCGGGGCCGTTGACCAGCGGCAGCAGGGCATAGCCGAGCTCGATCTTGAGATCGTCGATCTTCAACGCCGCGGAGATCGGCTCCTCCGCCGCAGCGGAGCCGGCTGCGCCCGGCGTTCCCGGCGCAGGTGCGGTCTTCGCGACTTCCTCAGCCCTGGCAGTCGCCCGGTTGCGGTTGCGGGCGTGCCAGGCGAGCGCACCGGCGCCGGAGCCGAGCGCCAGGAAGGGAAGGGTCGGGATGCCCGGCAGGGCCGCCAGCACCAGCATGACCGCCGCGGACATCGCGAGCGCCTGCGGATATCCGGAGAACTGCTTCATCAACGCCTTGTCGGCGGCGCCGGACACGCCGGCCTTGGAGACGAGCAGGCCGGCCGCGGTCGAAACGATCAGCGCCGGCACCTGGGTGACGAGGCCGTCACCGACGGTCAGCAGCGTGTAGCTGCGGCCGGCATCGGCAAAGGACAGACCCTGCTGCGCCACGCCGATGATCATGCCGCCGACGACGTTGATGAAGACGATCAGGAGGCCGGCGATGGCATCGCCGCGGACGAATTTGGAGGCACCGTCCATGGCGCCGAAGAAGCCGCTCTCGTCCTCCAAATCCTTGCGCCGCTGCTTGGCGACCGTCTCGTCGATCAGGCCGGCGGAGAGGTCGGCGTCGACCGCCATCTGCTTGCCGGGCATGGCGTCGAGGTGGAAGCGTGCCGCGACTTCGGCGATACGGCCCGAACCCTTGGTGATGACGACGAAGTTGACGATGATCAGGATGGCGAAGACGATGATGCCGATGACGAAATTGCCGCCCATCACGAAGCTGCCGAAGGCTTCGATGACGTGACCGGCGGCATCCGTGCCCTCGTGCCCGTGCGACAGGATCAGGCGGGTCGAGGCCATGTTGAGCGACAGCCGCAGCATGGTCGAGATCAGCAGAACGGTCGGAAAAGCGGAGAATTCCAGCGGCGCCTGGATGAACAGCGACGTCATCAGGATCAGGATCGAGAGTGTGATCGAAATCGCCAGGAACAGGTCCAGCACTATCGCAGGCAGCGGAAGGATCAGCACCACCAGGATGGTGAGAACGCCGAGCGCGAGCGCGATATCGCCGCGCTTGAGGATGTTGCCGACTTCGGCAAGGGTCGGGAAACCGGCGTTCGTGCTGCCTACGCCCTGTCCTGCGGTGACGTCGACCATGGTAGCTGCCCCTCCGCGCGACTGCCGTCCGCGCGCCCCAAATGTCTGCGCGGCGGCCGAGGGGCCGCCGTTCCGAAAGTGAGGCACCGCACTGGCGTCCACGGGAGCTCCCGTTCTACGCGGCTGACGACACTCGACTCCACTGGGCAATTCTTGCCGGGTGTATGGTTAGCAAAGGGTTAATAAAGGGTGCGGCATGGGGGCTGACCGGGGTATTTCGGCCATCTGGCAGGCAAGCAGTCGTCATGCCCGGCTTGTCCCGCCGAAGGCGTGGATGGCCGGGACGAGCCCGGCCATGATTTGTGGAAGCGTCTGGGGCCGATATCGGCGGACGGAGGAAGTGGCCCTACTTCGCCTTCTCCATCCGGGTCACCGTATAGCCCGAAGTCGCCTCTTCGGCTTCGAAAGTCACCTTGTCGCCGACCTTCACCTGCTTGAGCACGGCCGGGTCCTTGACGCGGTAGATCATGGTCATGGGTTCATCCATGCCGAGGTTCTTCGCGGGCCCGTGCTTGAGCGTGATCTTGCCGGCGCCCTCGTCGATCTTCTTGACCTCGCCGCTGATCGCGGCGCCCTGGGCTGCCAGGGCACCTGTGGCAAGGCCGACGGCCAGCGCCAGCGCGGCGGCGATACGGATGATGCGGTTCATGGGAGCCTCCCTTGCGTTACTTCACGGTGACGTGGCCGACCATGCCGTAGTCGCGGTGGTCGGGAATCAGGCAGGAAAATTCGAACGTGCCGGCCTTGCTGAACTTCCAGAGGATCTCGGCTGTCTTGCTCGGCGCGAGCCTGACCCCGTTGGGATCGTCATGCTCCATGTGCGGGTGCTTCTTCATCTCCACCGCATGCGCGAGATTCTCCTTTGTGGTGGCGAGCAGGAATTCATGGTCCTCCTTACCGACATTGCGCAGCACGAAGCGAATCTGCTCGCCGCGTTTGACCTCGATCCTGGCGGGGGCATAGTCCATCTCGTTCAGCAGGATCTCGATGGTGCGCGCGGGCTTTTTGGGATCGCCGGGCTCGCCGGCCGAAAAGGTGCCGTGCCCGTGCTGGTCGTGGGCCAAGGCCGGCGCGGTGGAAAGCGCGGCCAGCGCGAGACCGAGCTTGATCGTCGTCTTCATTGGTAGCTCCAGTTGGTGGTGGTTCATCGAAACGCTCACATCTTCATGTTCTTCATCGGCGGTCCGCCTGGTTGTTGCCGCACGGGCTCCGGGGCCGGCGGCGTGACCTCGTAGGCGACGGTGCCCTGCGGGAATTGGTAGGGGCCGGGATCGCGATAATCGTCCCGCGCGAGGCCTTCGCGGATCTTCATCACCGTGAACATGCCGCCCATCTCGATCGGGCCGAACTGACCGGTGCCGGTCATCATCGGCAGCGTGTTGTCGGGCGCGGGCATCTCCATGTTGCCCATCGCCATGCCGGTCGAGCCCATCGCCATGCCGTCAGGCGCGAGCTTGCCGACCGCCTTGACGAGATCCTTGCGCGACACCCCGATCATATTGCGCATGTCGTGTCCCATCGTGTTCATGGTGTGATGCGACTTGTGGCAGTGGAACGCCCAGTCGCCGGGGTTGTCGGCGAGCACGTCGAACACCCTGACAGCGCCGACCGGTACGTCCGTCGTCGTCTCCGGATATTGCGCGCTCTCCGGAATCCAGCCGCCGTCGGTGCAGGTCACCGCAAAGCTGTGGCCGTGCAAATGGATCGGATGGTTGGTCATGCTGAGATTGCCGATGCGCACGCGCACCTTGTCGCCGAGCCTGACCGGCAGCGGATCGATGCCGGGAAACACCCGCGCATTCCAGGTCCACATGTTGAAGTCGGTCATCTCGTTGACCTTCGGCAGATAAGTGCCGGGATCGACGCGATAGGTGCTCATGACGAAGACGAAGTCGCGGTCCACGGCCCGAAAGCTCGGGTCGCGCGGATGCACGACGACCATGCCCATCATGCCCATCGCCATCTGCACCATCTCGTCCGAATGCGGATGGTACATGAAGGTCCCGCTCTTCCTCATCTCGAACTCGTAGACGAAGGTTTTTCCCGGCTGGATGTGCGGCTGGGTAAGTCCGCCGACACCGTCCATGCCGCTGGGAATGATCATGCCGTGCCAGTGCACGGTGGTGTATTCGGGCAGCCTGTTGGTCACGAAGATGCGGACCTTGTCGCCCTCGACGGCCTCGATCGTCGGGCCCGGTGACTGGCCGTTATAGCCCCACAAATTCACCTTCATGCCCTCGGCGAATTCGCGCACCACGGGCTCGGCAACGAGATGGAATTCCTTCCAGTCGCCGTTCATCCGGAACGGCAGCGACCAGCCGTTCAGCGTGACGACGGGTCGATAGTCCGGCCCGCTGACGGGGTGCAGCGGCGGCTGCATCACGACCTTGTCCATGTGCGGGGCTTCCGGAATCGAGGCGGCCTGGGCGCGGCCGCTGACGACGGATGCGCCGGCGAGCGCGGCGCTACCCAAAAATCCTCGGCGGGAAAACATGTTGGCCTCCATGTCAGTGACCGCCATCGGCAGGCGCTGCCGCGGCGAGAGTGGTTGAATTGTCGCCGTCAGCAGGCGCGCCGCCGCCATTGACGGCGGTCTGCAAGTCGGATTGGGCAAGGAAAAATCTTTGCCTGGCATCGATTGCACCGCGCAGCGACGCGAGCCGCTGCCGCGCCTCGGTGAGCAGCGCGAAGATATCGACCTGCATGCTGGAGAAGCGGAGCTGCATCTCCTCGGTGATGATTTTTCGCAAGGGGATGATCTCGCGCTGATAATGGCTGGCGATGTCGTAGCCGGAGCGATAGACCCGATAAGCATCGCGTGCCTCGGAGCGTACATTCACGGCGCGCTCGGTCAGCCGGTTGAAGGCGAAATTGTAGGTCTCCGCCGCCTGCCGCACCCGCACCTCGCCGCCGTCGAAGATCGGGATCTGGAACTGCACGTCGAAGCCGCGCTCGCGGAACGGCGCGCCTTCCGGATCCCGGGTGCGGCGGGAGATGCCGGCGAGATCGAGCAGGGTCACGAAGCGCGTCGCCTCCGTGAGGTTCAGCGACTTTGCGAGCGCGCTCAGCTCGAGCCGCGCGATCTGCAGGTCGATGCGATGGGCGACCGCGTCGGCTTCGATCGACGGCAAAGCCTGCGGCCGGCGTGGCAGCGGCGGCAGTTGATTGGGCAGCCGGAAGTCGAGGCCGCCGTCCCACAGCCCCATCAGGCGCGCCAGCTTTTCGCGCGCGCTCGTCGCCGTCTGTCGCGCGGTGGCGAGGTCGGCGGTGGTTTCGGCGTAAAACACCTGTTCTCGGGCCTGATCGAGCTTGTTGATCGAGCCAGTTTCGCCGAGCTTGACCGCGAGCTGCGCGGTTGATTCCGCCGTCGCCTTCGCATCCGTCAGCAACGCCACCATCTCGTTGCCGCCAACGGCGCGCCAATAAGCGCGGCGGACATCGGCGGCAAGCCGCAACGTCGCCAGGCTTGCGCGCAATTGCGCCTGGCGGAAACGGTCGCGGGCGATTTCCGAGCGGAACGGCAGGGTGGCGAGCGCGAGGATGTCGCCGACAATTTGACGCTCGATTTCGCTGGCGCCGTTGCCCGAGATCCGGGAGACCGAGAACACGGGATTGGGCGGCAGGCTCTGCTCGACGAGATCGGTCTCGGCCAGCGCCAGCTCGTTATAAGCGGCCTGAAGCCCCTTGTTGTTGAGCAGTGCGATCTGCACGGCGGTCTCGATGCTGAGTGTTCGCGACAGCAGCTGGCGACCGCGCGCGTCGACCGCGCCGGCTCCTTCGGTTGTTCGCACAAAGGCGACATCCTTGTTGATGGTCTGGCTCGTCAGTTCCGAGACGGCCTTCATGCCGCTGTCGGGCGAGAAGGCGGCGCAGCCTGCAAGTCCAAACGAGGTGAGACCGAGCAGGCTTAGCGCGAGACGATGTGTCATGGCGCGCTCCTACCGGTCTTGCTTGAGCTGCGGCGCGACGCTCTCGTTGCGCTCGCGCCATGGTGCCGGCGTCGCGGGCCGCAGGCTGGTGTAGGGCGCAATCGTCGAACGATAGCCGGCGCGCGCGATCTTGGCCGCGGGATCGGCAGGATCAGCGCCAGCGACTTGTATCGTTGCCGGCATGCAGCCGGACAACGCCAAGGCCGTCGCGGCCAGCAGCGGCCAATTGAATCGAAAGTGTCGTCCCCGCGCCGCGGATGCAGCGGCGGACTTCGCCCCGGAAAGCGTAAGCATGAGTCATCCCTGATCTGTCTGGAGACCACAGGTGCGCGCGCGCGGATGCGCGCTCGGCCTGACGTCGTCGCGCGTCAGATCAGGCGATCGGAGGGCGGTAGTGCAGGGGCGGCGCCGCGCTGTGCAGGCTGGCCACGATCTCGGGCGAGCAGGCGGAAACCGGCTGAAGCGACTTTGCGACGCTGGGCAGGTCGGCCGGCAGCGCGCTCACGCACATCATCGCGCAGCACGGTCCCGCCGTACCCTTGCCGCCGTGATGATGAGGGGTGGGGGGCGCGTCCTGCGCGGCGCCCTGATGATGCGCATGCGGCCTGGCGTGGTCATGCGAGGCGCCGTCATGCGTGTGGCCGGCCTGCATCTGGTGATGCACCGGCACGCGGTCGGCGAGAAGCGCGTCGTCGAGGCACGGTGCTGGAGCGCTACCCCAGGCGAGGCTTGCGGCCGGCGCGATCACGCAGAACAGATAGGCGAAGGCAATGAAGCGCCCCACCTTGATCCGCATCGATCGTGTCAATCGCAGCAACATTCCGCCGACATGCTCTCCGCGCCGCCGTGTTGCATGCGCTGATTTGCAAAATAATGACAAAACGCGCGTTCGCCAAGCTCCATCTTACCGCAGTGCACCGTGCATGCCCAATATCGCGCCACAATGGTTGACCCTGTGGTGATCCGCGGGCCATGGTCCCGCCCGTGCACGCACCAAATCAGTCAGGACAAACACCCGAAGCATTCACCCCTGATTCGCGTCAGGCCTGGATGCGCCTCGTCATTGCGCTTCTGATCGGCTCGATCGGCGGCGTCGGCATGTGGGCGATCGTCGTCATGATTCCCGCGGTGCAAGCCGAGTTCTCCGCCACGCGCGGCGCGGTGTCGCTGGCTTTCACCCTGATGATGTTCGGTTTCGGGCTTGGCGGCGTCATCGCCGGCAGGATCACCGACCGCTTCGGCATCGTGGCGGCTATGGCGATCAGCATTGCCTTCCTCGGGGTCGCCAATGTGCTGGCGGGTCTGTCGACCCAGCTCTGGCAGTTCGTGGCGGCGTATTTCCTGATCGGGCTCGGCACGTCGGCGACCTTTGCGCCGCTGATGGCGGAGGCCTCGCACTGGTTCGAGCGCTATCGCGGCCTGGCCGTGACGATCGTCGCCAGCGGCAATTATGTCGCCGGCACGATGTGGCCGCCGCTCGTGAGCACGGGCATGCAGACGATCGGCTGGCGCTTCACTCATATCGGCATCGGCCTCGTCTGCGTCAGCCTGATGACCATCCTGGTGCTGGTCCTGCGCGCGCAGATGGGCGACGACAAGGTTCACGATCATGCCAATGCAGCGCCGCCGCGGGTCGACCTCAAGCTCTCGACCAACACGCTGACGGTGCTGCTCTCGATCGCCAGCATTTCCTGCTGCGTCGCCATGGCAATGCCGCAGGTGCATATCGTCGCCTATTGCGGCGATCTCGGATATGGCGTGGCGCGCGGCGCCGAGATGCTGTCGCTGATGATGGCCTGCGGCATCGTCAGCCGGATCGGCTCGGGCTACCTCGCCGACAAGATCGGCGGCATCCCCACACTGCTGATCGGTGCGGTGGCGCAAGGCTTCGCACTCGTGTTCTATCTGTTCTTCGACGGCCTGACCTCGCTCTATTTGATCTCAGCGATGTTCGGCCTGTTCCAGGGCGGGATCGTTCCGAGCTATGCCATCATCGTACGCGAGGCGATGCCGGCGAGCGAGGCCGCAACCCGCGTCGGCATCGTGATCTTCGCGTCCGTGTTCGGCATGTCCTTCGGCGGCTGGGTCTCGGGCGTCATCTTCGACGCGACAGGTTCCTACGCGGCGGCGTTCGCCAACGGCGTGGCGTGGAACGCGCTCAATATCGGCATCGTCTTGACGCTGCTGATCCGCTCGCGGATCAATGCAGTCAGGACCGGTCCGGGTTTTGCGACCTAGACTGCCTGTCCCACCTTCAGCAGCGAACAACCCGTGATCTTGTAGCTGCCGTCCGGTTGCTGCTCCAGCGTGTAGAGCGCTTCCCAGGCCTCGCCATTGGCATCGATGATATGGACGTGCTGGGCAATCCGGCTGCCCTCGCTCTTGCTGCCGCCAAATTCAAAGCTCTTGTGCCGGTACACCGGCGGATAGCCGTTTTGCACCATGGACATGAAGATGTCGGGCGCGGGGAAGATCTCCTGGATCGCAGGAGCGGCGTAGGAATAGGCCCCGCGCGCGTCGTCACGGCCGAATGCCTGCTCCTGGGCGCGGATGATACTCTGTGCCGTCGCGACATCGTCGGCGCGCGCTGAGATGGGACCGAAGGCGACACTGAGAAAGACCAGCAAGGCGGCGATGCGCATGACAAGCTCCGCGTTGAAATCCCGGCGGCGCCGATCCTAGCACATCTCGAGGGCTATCGCTTCCGCTTTGCAGCCGGCTTCGCAGGCTTGGCGGACGCGCGGACCTTGGCTTTCATGGCAGGCTGCACCCGCAAACCGTCAACGAACACGTCGAGCATCCGCAGCACCGAGGATTGCCAGCCGGGCTGGTCGTGCATGTAGCACATGCCAAAGAACGCGCGCAGCAAGTCCTCGGGACTGACGTCCGCGCGCATCGCGCCGGCCGCGGCTGCGCGATCGAGCAGCGAGCCGATCGCCTTGGTCAGGCGCTCAAAGGAAAAGGCATGCAACTCCGACCCGCTCTGCACCGCGAGTGCCAAGGCTGCCACCATGCCCTTCTTGGTGGCAACGAATTCGACTCCTGAGCGCAGCCAGCGCCTGAGCGCGTCGACCGGGTCACTGGCGTTCTTCAACTGCTCGGCGAGCTCGCTGAGCTGCTCGACCTCGCGCCGGTACACCGCCTCGAACAAATCCTCGCGGGTCGGGAAATGCCGATAGAGCGTGCCGATGCCAACGCCGGCGCGTTTTGCCACCGCCTCCAGGCTCGCCTCCGGACCACCCGCGTTGAACACGGCCTTGGCCGCCTCGAGCACGCGCTCGCGATTGCGCACGGCATCGGCACGGGGCTTGCGGGTCTGGTCGGTGGTGTGGTCGTCCATCCACGCAATGTAGATCACGAATTGGTTAGATTGAACCCTTACGGGGCTGCATCGCGCTGATGCGCACGGGCTTTTGACGAATTCCAAATATTTCCCGCCGGCCCTTGTTAAGCGGAGGCTGCCTCCGTATCTTCGCTGAAGTCGTTGCCCCGGATGATGTTCGGGGGGCGCATATCGACGGCGGCCACGGCGGTGGCGCGCTGCGCGATCACTCATGTCTATTCCTGATCGGAGCCTTGTATGAACCACTCCATCAGCCTCACCGTGAACGGTGCGCGGCGCGACTTCGTCCTCGACGATCCGCGCGTCACGCTGCTCGATCTCCTGCGTGAGCGCCTCCACCTGACCGGAACCAAGAAGGGATGCGACCGCGGCCAATGCGGCGCCTGCACCATTCTCGTCGACGGCAAGCGCATCAACTCCTGTCTCGCGCTGGCCATCAGTCATGATGGCGCCGACATTCTCACCATCGAGGGCCTGGCGCGCGGCGACCAGCTTCACCCCGTGCAGGCCGCTTTCATCTCCCACGACGGATTTCAGTGCGGCTTCTGCACGCCCGGCCAGATCATGAGCGCGATCGGCATGATGAGCGAGGCACAGGCCGGCAACGATCCCGAGCGCATTCGCGAATGCATGAGCGGCAATCTGTGTCGCTGCGGCGCCTATGCCGGCATCGTCGATGCCGTGCTCGACGCGCAGGCCGGCATGGACGAATCCAATCAGAGGCGCTCCGCATGAAGCAATTTGATTATGTCAGGCCCGCCACGGTCGCCGAAGCCGTCGCGGCCGCGACGCAGCCGGGCGCCGTCTATCTCGCCGCCGGCACCAATCTGCTCGATCTGATGAAGGGCGGCGTCAGCCGTCCGGATCGTCTGGTCGACGTTACCCATCTCGACGGACTCGATCGGGTCGAGCGCCTCGCCGACGGTGGTATCCGCATCGGCGCACTGGTGAGCAACGCCGATCTTGCGCATGACGCAGACTTTGCCAAGGCCTATCCGGCCGTCGCCGAAGCGCTGCTCTCCGGCGCATCGGCGCAACTGCGCAATGCCGCGACCGTCGGCGGCAATCTGCTGCAGCGGACGCGCTGCGCGTATTTCTACGACACCGCAAGCCGCTGCAACAAGCGCGAGGCCGGCAGCGGCTGCGACGCCCGCGACGGCGAGAACCGCACCCACGCCGTGCTCGGCTGGAGCGAAAACTGCATCGCCACGCATCCGTCCGATTTCTGCGTGCCGCTGGTCGCGCTCGACGCCATCGTCGAGATCGAAGGCAGGAACGGGCGGCGCGAGATCGCGCTCGACGAACTGCATCGCCTGCCCGGCGATACGCCTGAGCGTGAATCGGCGCTCGAACCGGGGGATCTCATCGTCGCGGTGCGTCTGCCGCCCGCGGCGCGCGGCTTTGCCGCTCATGCGCGCTATCTCAAGGTCCGCGATAGAACGTCCTACGCGTTCGCCGTCGTCTCGGCTGCGGCTGCGCTGCGGATCGAGAACGGCAAGATCGCGGAGGCGCGGCTTGCGCTCGGCGGCGTCGCCGCAAAGCCCTGGCGCGCCCGCGCTGCGGAGGACATGCTCAGGAACGTCGCGCCCACGGTGCACGCTTTCCAGGAAGCCGCCTCGCGCGCGCTCGCCGACGCAAAACCGTCCGGCGACAACGCCTTCAAGATCGAGCTCGCGCGCCGCATCGTCGTGCGCGCGCTGAGCCTCGCCGCTGCCGGTACGCCTGCGCGCATCCCCGCGCTGCCGGCCTCTCCCTTTGCCTCGACGTCCGGAGCCATTCATGCCTGAGGTTAATCTCACCAGCGCGCCCGCTCATCTGCGCCACGGCTCGAACATCGGCCAGCCGCTGACCCGCCGCGACGGCGTGCTTAAGGTCAAAGGCCAGGCGACCTACGCCGCTGACAATCATCCGCCCGGTATGCTGTTTGCAGTGATGGCCGTTTCCAGCATCGCGCACGGCCGCGTGACTTCGCTCGACGTCAGCGCCGCCAAGCGCCACCCCGGCGTCGTCGATGTCATGACGCCAGACCACAAGCCTGGGCTCGCGATCGATCCCGAGATCAAGACCAATCCCTTCGTGTTCCGGATGGAGGTGTTGCAGAGCAATGAGGTCCGCTACGCCAACCAGCCGATCGCCGTCGTGATCGCCGAGACGCTGGAGGCTGCGACCGAAGGCGCGGCGCTGCTGGCGCCGCGCTACGAGACGCTGCCCGCGCTCATCGGCCTCGATGCGGGTGAAAGCTTCGTGCCGCCGGTCGTCGGTGTCGGCAACCCCACGGAAAATCACCGCGGCGATGTCGAGGCGGGGCTTGCCTCCGCCGACAAGCGGATCGACGCGATCTACGAGACGCCGCCGCAATATCACAATGCGATGGAGCCGCATGCGATCGTGGCTGCCTGGGACGGCGACAGTCTGCAGATCGACATGCCGACCCAGGGTCTCATGCTGTCGCTGGCGCGCGTTGCCGAATTATTCGGCATCGCGCACGACAAGATCCACATCCGCAGCCCGTTCCTCGGCGGCGGCTTCGGCTCGAAGGGGCTCATGGCCGGCCCTCCGGTGCTCGGCATCATGGCGGCAAAGCTCGTCGGCAAACCGGTCAAGCTGGTGCTGCGCCGTGAGCAGATGTACGGCCCGGTCGGCCATCGCGCGCCGACGCGGCAGCGGCTGCGCATCGGCACAGATGGCGAGGGGCGCCTGACCGCGCTCGATCACCATGCGAGGACCGTGTCGAGCACGTTCGACGATTTCTACGAACCCGCGGCTGATGCCTCGCACACGCTCTATGCGGCGCCCGCGATCCGCACCTCGCATGATGCCGTGCGCGTCAACACCGGCACGCCGTTGTTCATGCGCGCGCCGGGCGAGGCCACCGGCTCGATCGCGCTAGAGAGCGCGATCGACGAGATGGCGTGGGCTTGCGGCATCGATCCGCTCGCCTTTCGTCTGAAGAACTATGCCGAGGTCGAGCCCATCACCGGCAAGCCGTTCTCGTCCAAGGCATTGCGCGCCTGCTACGAGCAGGGAGCGGCGCGCTTCGGCTGGGCGAAGCGATCGCTCCAGCCGCGGCAGATGCGCGACGACGATGGCCTTCTGGTCGGCTGGGGCATGGGCACCGCGACGTTCCCGGCGCTGATGTTCCAGGCCGAGGCACGCGCAGTGCTTCGCCGCGACGGCTCCGGCGCCATGGAAATCGGCGCGCATGACATGGGGCAGGGCGCCTGGACGGCGCTGGCGCAGATTGCGGCCGACGAACTGGGGCTTGATATCGACCGCGTCGAGTTCAAGGCGGGTTCATCCGACCTGCCCGATGCCGGCATCGCCGGCGGCTCGGCACACACGGCAACCGCGGGTGCCGCGATCCACAGCGCAGGCGCGGCCGTGATTGCAAAACTCGCCGATCTCGCCACCAACGATGAGCGCTCGCCGCTGTTTGGCGCCGGCAATGCCGGCGTGATCGCGCGCGATGGCAGGTTGATCCGGCGCGACGACGAGAGCCGCGGCGAAAGCTATTCCGAGATTCTCGCGCGCGCCGGCGTCGCCGAGCTCGAGGCGCGCGGCACGGGCGCGCCGAATCCGGCGGCGATGGAGGAGTATGCGATGCACGCCCACGGCGCGGTGTTCGCGGAGGTGAAGGTCGATCCCGAGCTCGGCCAGGTCCGCGTCACCCGCATGGTCGGCGCTTTCGCCGCGGGACGCATCGTCAACCCGCGTATGGTGCAGAGCCAGCTGTTCGGTGGCATGATCTGGGGCCTGTCCTTTGCGTTGCACGAGGAAGCCATCACCGACCGCCGCACGGGCCGGATCATGAACGCCAATCTCGGCGAGTACCATATCCCGGTGAATGCCGACGTGCCGCCGCTCGACGTGATCACGGTCGATGAGCACGACCCGCACGTGAACGCGCTCGGTATCAAGGGTGTCGGCGAGATCGGCATCACCGGCAGTGCGGGCGCGGTCGCCAACGCGGTGTGGCATGCGACTGGGGTGCGTGTCCGCCGTTTTCCGATCCGGATCGAGGAGTTGCTGACGTAGCCTGAGGCCGCGGGCCGGCGAGGCTGTCTCGCTCTCCGCCTGCTAGTGCAGCTTCTTGCGAAGAGCCTTGAGCGCTTCTCGCTGCGACTCGATGTAGTTCGCGATGGCCTTGCGCAGCTCCTCCGAATGGAGCTTGTCGTTGTCGCGCTGCACTTCATCGAGTGCGGCCTCTGCATTTGCGAGCGTGATCTTCATAGCGAGCCCTGTTACGAAGCGGCTCCGGAAAGCGGAGGCTGCTTGGCTATGGCTCGAAATATATAGAGGATCAGGCTGCGGAAATTGAGATGGCTCAAGCTCCGTAAGATACCGGTGGCTCCGTAGGATCGCGGATAACTTTAAAATGTCGGCGGTGTGCAGGCCGAGATCACCTCGCACGGCTTGCCGCCGACGCAGCGGAAGCGATGCGGACGCCGGCTCTCGAAGTAATAGGCATCGCCCGGATTGAGGATGCGGCGCTCGTCCTCGACGGTGACTTCGAGCTTTCCCGAGATCACGATGCCGCCTTCCTCCCCGTCATGGACGAGGTGAACGCGCCCGGTGTCGCTGCCGGGCTCGTAGCGCTCCTTCAGGATCTGCAGGCTGCGACCGAACAGATTGTCGCCGATCTGCCGATAGGAGATCGGCTTCTTGCCGACCTCGGTCAGCTCTTCGCCGCGGTAAAATATCTTGCGCCGGCTCTCCGGCTCCAGCGCGAAGAATTCGGCGAGCCCCATCGGAATGCCGTCGAGGATGCGCTTGAGGGCGCCGACCGACGGGTTCATCTGGTTGGATTCGATCAGCGAGATCGTCGAATTGGTGACGCCGGCGCGCTTGGCGAGTTCGCGCTGCGACAGCTTCTGGCGCGCCCGGATGAATCGCAGCCGTCCACCGATATCGACGCTCATGTCCCTGTCCCGTGTTGCAGGTGTTGCGGATCGCGCAAATATGGACCGGCAGCCCCAGTCAAATCAATGGCTTGCAGCCTCTCAGAAAAGGACTTGTTGCGCTTTTCAAGCCGTGCCTCTGGTAGCAGGTCAGCAAAGGAGCGTGGCCCGTGACCCTTCATCAGATTCCGAACACCATCAAGACCGACTCGTTCTGGATGCCGTTCACGGCCAACCGGCAATTCAAGAAGGCGCCGCGCCTGTTCTCCTCGGCCGAGGGCATGCACTACACCACCGTCGACGGCCGCAAGGTGATCGACGCCTCCGCCGGCCTCTGGTGCGTCAATGCCGGCCACGGCCGCAAGCAGATCGCCGCCGCCGTCGAGCGCCAGCTGATGACGCTGGATTTCGCACCGTCGTTCCAGATGGGCCATCCGCTGGCATTCGACTTCGCCGAGCGTCTGGCCGAGATCGCGCCGAAGGGCCTCGATCGCATCTTCTTCACCAATTCCGGCTCCGAGTCGGTCGACACCGCGCTGAAGATCGCGCTCGCCTATCACCGCGCCAACGGCCAGGCGAGCCGCACCCGTCTGATCGGCCGCGAGCGCGGCTATCACGGCGTCGGCTTCGGCGGCACCTCGGTCGGCGGCATGGTCGCCAACCGCCGCGCCTTCGCGACCCTGCTGCCGGGCGTCGACCACATCCGTCACACCCACGATCTCACCCGCAACGCCTTCGCCAAGGATCAGCCCGAGCATGGCGCCGAGCTCGCCGATGATCTCGAGCGGTTGGTGGCCCTGCATGGCGCCGAGACCATCGCCGCCGTCATCGTCGAGCCAGTGCCCGGATCGACCGCGGTGTTGCCGCCGCCGAAGGGCTATCTCCAGCGCCTGCGCGACATCTGCGATAAGCACGGTATTCTCCTGATCTTCGACGAGGTCATCACCGGCTTCGGCCGCCTCGGCACGCCGTTCGCCGCCAACTTCTTCGGCGTCACGCCTGACATGATGACGACGGCCAAGGGCATCACTAACGGCACCGTTCCCTGCGGCGCCGTGTTTGCGAGCCGCAAGGTTCACGACGGCCTGATGGTCGGCCCGGAGAACGCGATGGAGCTGTTCCACGGCTACACCTATTCGGCGCACCCGGTCGCCTGCGCCGCGGGCATCGCGACGCTCGACATCTACAAGGATGAAGGCCTGCTGACGCGCGGTGCTTCGATCTCTGAATACTGGCGCGACGCGCTGCATTCGCTGAAGGGCCTGCCCAACGTCGTCGATATCCGCAATTGCGGCCTGATGGGCGCGGTCGAGCTGTCGCCGCGTGACGGTACGGTCGGCGTGCGTGGCTACGACGTCATGGTCGACTGCTTCAATCGCGGGCTGTACTTCCGCATGAGTGGCGATAGCTTTGCGCTGTCGCCTCCGCTCATCGTCGAGAAGAGCCACATCGACGATATCGTGTCGATCCTCGGCGATGCCATCAAGCGGGTGGCCTGATAATTGCTCTCGCCGTTGCGGAGTTCCCTCTTGCAGCGGCGAGCGTGATGCCGCAGGAGTTTGACCAAGCGTGAAAGTTCTGATCCTCGGCAGCGGTGTCATCGGTGTCACCTCTGCCTACTACCTCGCGCGTGCCGGCCATGAGGTGACGGTCGTCGACCGTCAGCCCGAACCGGCGCTCGAGACCTCCTTTGCCAATGCCGGCGAAGTGTCGCCCGGCTATTCCTCGCCCTGGGCCGGTCCCGGCGTGCCGGTGAAGGCGGTCAAATGGCTGCTGATGAAGCACGGCCCGCTGGTGATCCGGCCGAAGCTCGATCCCGTGATGTGGGTCTGGCTGCTCAAGATGCTGCGCAACTGCACCAGCGAACGCTACGCGATCAACAAGAGCCGGATGATTCCGATCGCGGAATACAGCCGCGATTGCCTGCGCGACCTGCGCCGCGACATCGGCATCCAGTATGACGAGCGCTCGCAGGGCACGCTGCAGCTGTTTCGCTACCAAGCCCAGCTCGACGGCACCGGTGAGGACATCGCCGTGCTCAAGCAATACGGCGTGCCGTTCGAGGTGTTGAGCCGCGAGGGCTGCATCGCGGCCGAGCCGGCTCTGGCGGGCGTGAAAGAGAAGGTCGCGGGCGGACTACGCTTGCCGCAGGACGAGACCGGCGACTGCCACATGTTCACGCAGGCACTGGCCAAGCATGCCGAAGCGCTCGGCGTGCGCTTCATGTTCAATACCGGCATCGACCGCATCGTCACCGACGGGGCGCGCGTTAGCGGCGTCGCGACCAGCGCTGGGATGTTGCAGGCAGAAGCTTACGTGCTCGCGCTCGGAAGCTGGTCGTCGCGGCTGGTCGCGCCGCTCGATATTTCGCTGCCAGTCTATCCCGTGAAGGGTTATTCGATCACGGTACCGATCAAGGACGCTTCCGGCGCGCCGGAATCGACGGTGATGGACGAGAGCTATAAAGTCGCCATCACGCGCCTCGGCAATCGCATCCGCGTCGGCGGCACCGCCGAAATCTCCGGCTTCTCGAGCCAGCTCTATGGTGCGCGGCGCGCCACGCTCGATCACTCGCTGACCGATCTGTTTCCGCGAGGCGGCGATCTCTCCAAGGCGACGTTCTGGAGCGGCCTGCGCCCGATGACGCCGGACGGCCCGCCCGTGATCGGCCCGACGCAATACGCCAACCTTCACCTCAACACCGGCCATGGCACGCTAGGCTGGACCATGTCCTGCGGCTCCGGCCGCGTGCTCGCCGACATGCTGTCAGGCAAGAAGCCGGACATTGATGTGAGTGCGCTGACAGTGGACCGGTACAAGTACCGGTTTGGCTAAGACTCTATCCTCCCGTCATTGCGAGGAGCTCTCGCGACGAGGAATCCAGAGTGTCTCCGCGGTGAGAATGTGGATTGCTTCGCTTCGCTGGCAATGACGGCTGCGCTACGCCGTCCCCGTCACGCAATTCACCCACAGCACCACCGCCTTCGCGTCATTGGCTGGATTTAAAAACCGGTGCGGCCGACGGCTTGCAAACCGAAAACTGTCGCCCGTCTTCAGCGACCACGTCTCGCTGTCCACCGTCAGCATCATCTCGCCTTCGAGAACGAGGCCGGCTTCCTCGCCGTCATGGGTGTAGAGCTCGTCACCGGTGGAGCCGCCCGGCTCCAGATGCACCAGGAACAGGTTGAGCCGGTTGTCGGGGCTGGCGGGGCTCAGCAACTGCTTGGACACGCCGGTGCGCCAGAGCTTCAGCTCGGGCCGCTGCAGTCCGCGCGTGACCACCTGATCTGGTGCACCGTCGGCGTTCGGGCTCGCGCCGAACAGCGCGGCGATGCCGACGCCGAGCACGTCGGCGAGCGTGGCCAGCACGCGCAGCGACGGCGACGACAGTCCGCGCTCGATCTGGCTGAGGAAACCGATCGACAGCTCCGTGCGCGAGGCGACCGTCTCGAGCGAGAATTGCCTGATGCGCCTGAGATCGCGAATGCGGCGGCCGACCGCAACATCCATCGCCGGCTCGGCCGCTTTGGCGATAGCCCGGGCGGAGGCTTTCACCTTCACCTTCTTCACCGGCTTTGCGGCGGCCGGCCTGTGCATTCTCTTGCCACCGCTCACGTCAAACCGCTTCCTTCATGTGCATGAAAACCACTTGCATCGGCCGCAGAAGTGTGACCAAATTTTCATATTGGTGAAAATAGGCCGAAACGGCTTTGCCCGCAACGTCTGCGATGAACGAGGTTTGCGAGCGCCGCCATCGGTCGGGCCCAAGGGGGATGCGATGAAGCGTTTTGGTCTGGCCGCGCTCGCGGCACTCGCGATTGCCGCAGCAGCGCCGGCTTCGGCGCAGCAAGTGCTGAAGGTCGGCTCGACGCCGACAGGCATTCCCTTCACCTTCCTCGACACCAAGACCAATAGCATCCAGGGCATCATGGTCGATCTCGTCACTGAAGTGGGCAAGGATGCCGGCTTCAACGTGCAGATCGAGCCGATGCAGTTCTCGGCCCTGATCCCGTCGCTGACATCAAGCAAGATCGACATCATCGCGGCCGCGATGTTCATCACAGCGCCGCGCAAGGAGGTCGTCGACTTCTCCGACCCGATCTACACCTATGGCGAAGGCCTCGTGGTCCCCAAGAGCGACACCAAGGCCTACGCCACCCAGGACGATCTGAAGGGCGAGACGGTCGGCGCTCAGGTCGGCACCGCCTTCGTCGACGCGCTGAAGAAGTCCGGCCTGTTCGCCGACGTCAAGGCCTACGACACCATCCCCGACATCCTGCGCGACGTGAACACCGGCCGCCTCAAGGCCGGTTACGCCGACTATCCGATCCTCGCCTACAATCTGAAGCAGGGCGGCTTCCCCGAGGTGCGCCTGGTCGATGGCTACAAGCCCGTCACCGTCGGCTCGGTGGGCATCGGCGTGCGCAAGGGCGAGGCCGCGCTGCTCGGCAAGATCAACGCTTCGCTCGCCAAGCTGAAGGCCAACGGCACCATCGACAAGATCCTCGATAAATGGGGTCTGAAGGCACAGGGTTGATCGGCAGAGGCCATCGATGAAAGCTGATCGATGAAAGGCTTCTGGCACGACGCGGCCGAATTCTTCCCGATCCTGATGAGCGGCGTCGCGCTGACGATCGTCGTCACCATCGGCTCGCTGCTGCTTTCGACGGTTCTTGGCCTCGTCTGGGCGATGATGCGGGTCTCCGGCATCCGCGTCCTGTCGCTGCTCAGCGCCAGCCTGATCAACGTGATCCGCGGCATTCCGATCATCGTGCTGTTGTTCTACCTCTATTTCGTGATGCCCGATCTCGGCGTTACCCTGTCCGCGTTGCAGGCCGCGATCCTCGGGCTCGGCATCGCCTACTCGGCCTATCAGGCGGAGAATTTCCGCGCCGGCATCGAGGCCATCGACAAAGGGCAGATCGAGGCGGCGCAATCGATCGGCATGGGCTGGTGGCTGACCATGCGCCGGGTCGTGCTGCCGCAGGCGGTGCGGATCGTGCTGCCGCCCTATGGCAACGTCATGATCATGATGCTGAAGGACTCTTCGCAGGCCTCGACCATCACGGTCGCCGAGCTCGCCCTTCAGGGCAAGCTGATCGCGTCCTCGACCTTCAAGAACACCAACGTGTTCACGCTTGTCGCGCTGATGTATCTCACCATGAGCATTCCGCTGATCCTGCTGGTCCGTCACTTCGAGAAGCGGGCCGGCAAGAAATGATCGAGTTGACCGACGTCCACAAGAGCTTCGGTGCGAACGAGGTGCTCAAGGGCATCACGGCGTCCGTCCAGAAGGGCGAGGTGGTCTGCATCGTCGGCCCCTCCGGCTCCGGCAAGTCCACCATCTTGCGCTGTATCAACGGTCTCGAAAGCTACGACCGCGGCGAGATCAGCGTCGAGGGATTGAAGGTCGACAGCGACGCGCCGTCGATCGTGAAAGTCCGCACCCAGGTCTCGATGGTGTTCCAGCGCTTCAATCTGTTTCCGCACCGGACGGTGCTGGAGAACGTGGTTGAAGGTCCGCTCTATGTGAAGCAGGAGCCACGCGCTGCCGCATTCGAGCGTGGCCGCGCGCTGCTCGCCCAGGTGGGCCTTGCCGAGAAAGCCAACGAGCATCCGCCCCAGCTCTCCGGCGGCCAGCAGCAGCGCGTCGCGATCGCACGGGCGCTGGCGATGCAGCCCAAGGCCATCCTGTTCGACGAACCGACCTCGGCGCTCGATCCTGAATTGGTCGGCGACGTTCTCGGCGTGATGCGCAAGCTCGCCGACGACGGCATGACCATGGTCGTCGTCACCCATGAGATGGGCTTTGCCCGCGACGTCGCCGACCGCGTGCTGTTCATCGACGGCGGCGTCATCGTCGAGCAGGGGCCGGCCAAGTCGCTGCTCAATCAACCCCAGCATCCGCGCACGCAGGACTTTTTGCGCCGCGTGCTGCATCCGCTCTGACCGGTCTTCGCCATGACCACGCGCCTGCCTCTGCCGCCGTCCCTCTACGCCGACACCGCCGTCGTGCCGCCGACTACGCCGCCGCTCGAAATCGACAGGACGGTCTCGGTCGCGATCGTCGGCGGCGGCTACACCGGCCTGTCCACGGCGTTGCACCTGGCGGAGCAGGGTGTCGAGGCACTGGTGCTGGAGGCGCAGGAGCCGGGCTGGGGCGCATCCGGCAATAATGGCGGTCACACCAATCCCGGACTGAAGCACGATCCCGATCAGATCGAGGCGGATTTCGGCGCTGAGCTCGGCCGCCGCATGGTCGCGTTCTCCTACGGCACGACGAACTTCACCCACGATTTGATCCGCCGCTACCAGATCCCGTGCGAAGCACGGCAGAACGGCACGCTGCGCGCGGCCTATAACGAGGCCAGCGCCGCCGCGATCGAGACAACCGCACAGCAGTGCATCGCCCGTGGCATGCCGGTGTCGTACCTCAATCGCGAGCAATTGCGCGAGATGACGGGCACGGATCGCTACATCGGCGCCATGCTGGATGCGCGCGGCGGCGATCTGCATCCGCTCAGCTATGCCCGCGGCCTCGCGCGCGCCGCGATCTCCGCGGGCGCGAAGGTGTATGGCGAAACACCCGCACTATCACTCCGTCGCGAGGGCAGCCGCTGGCGCATCGAGACGCCGCGCGCGGTGGTGCATGCCGACAAGGTGCTGCTCGCGACCAACGGTTTTACCGACGATCTCTGGCCGGCGCTTCGCCGCACCATCGTGCCGGTGTTTTCCTCGATCGCGGCCACGGCCCCGCTCTCTGACGACGTGGCCCGTTCGATCATGCCGACGCGTCCCGTCCTTTACGAGAGCGGCCACATCACCGTCTATTACCGCATCGATCAGCAGAACCGCCTCTTGATGGGGGGCCGCGGCCCGATGCGCTGGATCAGTTCGCCGCGCGACGTCGCCTATCTCATGCGATACGCCGAACGGCTATGGCCGCAGCTCAAGGGCGTGGCCTGGACCCATGGCTGGAACAGCCGGCTTGCCATCACCGCGGATCATTACCCGCATGTGCACGAGCCCGCGGACAACATCCTGATCTCGCTCGGCTGCAACGGCCGCGGCGTCGCGCTCTCGACCGCGATGGGCGCGCAGCTCGCACGACGTCTGATCGGCGGCGCCAAGGCCGAGATCGACATGCCCGTCACCGGCATCAAGCCGATCCCGATGCACGCCTTCTGGCCGGTTGGCGTGACGACGGCAGTGATCGCTGGCCGCGTGCGGGACCGGTTGGGGATCTAAGCTCAGCCTTCCGCCACTGCGTCGGCCCAGGGCTGAAAAATCTCGACCGCGCCGGAATTGGTGTCGCCGTCGCGCATCACGACGCTCGGGCAGGCGAACTTCTGCGGCAAGTACTGCACCCGCGCTTCCTCGTAGTCGAATCGGGCCGCGAGCATCTCGCGTGTGTCCGCCGGCAGCCTGGTATCGCCGATCACGATCGCGCCTTCGCTGGCGTCGATGCGCGGTTGATGGATTGCGGCATCGAGATCCATGCCAAAATCCATCGCAAACGACACGATCTGCATCACCGACGGGAGGATGCGGCGACCGCCGGAGGCACCGACCGCGAGCCGTCTGCCGTCCTCGGCCTCGGCGATGACGGGCGTGTAGTTGGTGAGACAGCGCTTGCCAGAGGCGAGCGAGTTGGTGGTGCCTGGCTTCGGGTCGAACCACATGATGCCGTTGTTCATGGCGATGCCGGTGTGCGGCGTGACGTATTTCGAGCCGAAGGACGACAGCAGCGTCTGCGTCACCGCCGCGATGTTGCCGTGGCGGTCGACCACGGAGAAGTGCGTGGTGCAGGCGGGCGCCAGATATTCCGCGCCGAGCGAGCGCTTGCCGTCGGCATCGCCCATATCCTTGAGTCGCTCGCGATAGGCCGATTGCAGCGCGGCGGCATATTCGGCATAGGCGGCCGCGTCGGGCGCGCTTCCCGGCTTCAGGTTCTGCTGCAACAGGCGCAGCGCATGCGCCATTGTCGGTCCGGCTGTGAGCTCCGGCGTCGCAAACACGTTGCCGCCACGATAGGGGATCGCCAGCGGATCGCGCCGATGAGCTCGGAACGCGGCGAGATCCTCCACTGACAGCGCGCCGCCGTCGGCCTTGATGTCGGATGCGATGCTCCTGGCGAGATCGCCCTGGTAGAAATCGCGCGGACCGGCGTCGGCCAGGTGCGCCAGTGTCGCCTTCAGCGTGTCCAGCGGCAGTCGCGTCTCGGACTTGATGCCCCACGGCGCGCTCGGCGGGAGGCCGTCCTTCAGGAACGTTGTCGCGCTCGCGGGATAGCGCCGAAGATCGGACGCCGATGCCGCGATCGTCAGCGTGGTCCACCAATCGACCAGCAGGCCTTCGCCGGCGAGGGCGACGGCCGGCGCGACCAGATCCTTCCACGGCAGCCTGGCGTGACGGCGATGCGCCTCCTCCATGCCGGCGACGACGCCGGGCACGGCGATCGAGCCGGGGCCGTGGATGTTGCGGTCGTCCTTCACCCGCTGCCAGGGAAACAGGTCGGAAGCCGCGCCTTCGCCGCTGAGCGGATAGTCGGCGGCGCGCAGGCTTTGCGGCGCGCACATGCCGTAGTCGATCACCTCGTGGAGATTTTCCGCGGCACGGTAGAGCACCATCGCGCCGCCGCCGCCCATGCCGCTGTTCCAGGGCTCCAGCACGTTAAGTGCGAAGGTGGTGGCGACGATCGCGTCCACACAGTCGCCGCCCGCCGCCAGCACTTGCGCCCCCACTTCGGCCGCCCGCCGCGATTGCGCGGCGACGATGCCGCCTTTGGATGTGACGGCGGGCTTGCGGACGGTTTGGGTGTGGCTGAACTGGTGCGGCATGATGATGTCTGTGTGCTGTCTTCGGTTTGGCTTCGTTGCGCTGAGCTCCGCGAAGAATGGCACATCGCCCCCATCGAGAACATCGAAAGGGCGACGCGGCATGGCTGGTGTGTACAGCGGGGGTGGCGCAGTCGGCAAGACGTAGATGCCAAGACGAGAAAGCCCGGGACAGGCCCGGGCATGACGAGTTATGAGACCGATCAGTGGGAAGCGGAAGCCGCAGGGCTCAGCGCGCGCGATCCAGCCGGCTGGCCTGATACCTGGCGTGCCATTTCGGGCCAGGCCCGCGCATGTAGTGGAGCTCGGGGCGGTAGGGATTGCCCGCGATCCGGATCAGCGTCAGCCATTTGCTGGCGATGAAGTTCAGGGGCTGGCGGAGCAGGGTCAGTGACGCGAGCAACATGGCATCACCTCAGTGCGGCTTGCCGAGCATGGCAGTGAAGGGGAGGTCGAAGATCTCCTCGCCGTCGGAGCCGCTGACATGGATTACCCAGTCGCGCCAATCCTCAGCGCCGGGCGTCAGGATCATCGCGTTCATGATCTGGGCGGCACGGTCGCGCGCCTCGGTCAGGTTGGTCACGGCTGTGCCGCTGCGATCGATCAGCGTGCCGTCCAAGTTGGAGCAGTGAAAATAGACCTGGACCATATGCGTCTCCTATTGGGAGCGATTGGGACGGCAAACCGATACCATTCCAAGCCTTCGCGAAACATTCGGGTCGAGCCCGGTAAGGGAATCTACGGAGATTGGTCGGCGCCAAGCCCCCTGCTGGTTTGATCACAAGGGGGTGTTGATCAACTGGACGGCGTTCCCGCGGCATGGAACAACCCTGGACGGAACGTCCGGGAGGCGCCGTGAACCACCTCACATTTTGGCGTGAAAGCCGAAGCCTGCGCGCATGCACGGGCGCCTTGGTGGTCCTCCTGACCCTCGCCTCGGTAGGCTCATCAGAACCGGTCCGCAAGAGCGGCTATGCGATCGGCACGGAGACCTGCGGCAGCGCCGATCTCGCCTTTCCCAGAATCCAGATCGACATGAAGGCGGGATTTTGCGCTGGCCTCGTCGCCAGCGAGGAGGATCGGCTGAAATTCCCGCGCTCGATCATCCAGGTGCCCGGTCGTGACCTGTTCGTGGTCGCCGACATGGCGGGCTGGGGCCATACCGTTGGCCGGCTGCTGTTGCTCGACCCGCGGGCACCCCAGGGACAGCTGTTCAAGGAGTTGCTGACTGCAATCGAATATCCGTTCGGCCTCGCGATCGGCCCGGACAAGAAGCTCTATGCCTCGAGCGCGGAGACGATCTTCCGGTTCGATCCGCTCGCCGACAATCCGCGCGACACGGCAAGACCGTCGTCCGTCACATGCCCGGCCGCCGGATCACATTGCCCGACGGCAAAAAGCTCGACGAGAGCGCGCATCCATTCAAGCAGTTTGTCTTTGATAAGAACGGCCGGCTGTTCGTCAATGTCGGCTCGCACAGCGACGACTGCATCACGCCGGCGCCGATCACGAGACCTTGCGCGGCGGCCGAGGGCGTTTCCGCAATGGCGTCGATCTGGCTGTTCACGCCGCCCCCGGGCGGTATCTTCCCGGCGTTGAAGCCTGGCGAACCCGACCCGCCGCACGGTGTCTATGCGCGCGGCCTGTGCAACTCGATGGCGCTGGCGCTGCATCCGAACTTCCCTGATGCGGGCTATGCCTTTCTGCAAGGCGAGAACGGCCGCGACCTGCCTGACATTTTCAAGCCGAACGAGGAGATCAACGCGATCGAGCAGGGCAGGCATTACGGCTGGCCCTATTGCTACGATTTGTCGACGCCGAGTCTAGAATTCAGGATCGTATTGCGGTCGGGGGTCTACAAATCGCTGTGCACCGCCAACGCTCTCTACAAGGCGCCGTTCTCGCTGCTGCCGCCGCACGGCGCGCCGCTCGCGATGCTCTATTATCGCGGCGCGAAATTTCCGGAGCTCGAGGGCAAGCTGCTGGTCGGCCTGCATGGCTATCGCCCGACCGGCAGCCGCGTCATCGTCTATGACGTCGACGATCACGGCTTCCCGAAGCCCGCCCCGGCGCCGGTACGCTATCATGTCAGTTGCGCGGCCGATCCGACCCACAGCTTTCAGACCGAGGCCGGCGCCGTCGCCGCCGCGCCGTTCGAGGAGCTGATCGCAGGCTGGCACCGCGTCAACGGCGCGCGGCCGCAAGGTGCGCCGGTCGGCATGACGGTCGCGGAGGACGGCGCAATCTGGCTGGTCGAGGACAAAAACCAGACCGTGATCCGGATCGACCGCGCCGCGGGCGATGCGCCGTCGCCGCTGCCCTGCGACGTGCGTAGCCAGGCGCTGATCGAGCAACTGGCGGTCTTCGTGGCCAGGGACGCGCAGAACAGCGTCCGGCTCACCAATTTGCGCAAGGGCCTCGTCGAAAAGCACTGCGTCGGCTGTCACTCGGATTTCGGCCTGAAGCCGGGCCTATCGGACGCTCAGAAGGACGCGACGGTGCTTCGCTTCATGCTGTCGCAGGATGGCTGGATCTATCCTGGTGATCCCGATTCCGGAAAGTTGCGCACGCGGCTTCGTGGGTTGGGCGCGGAGAAACTGATGCCGCCGGGTGGCGACGGCCTGCCGAAGGCCGAACCCGGTTACACGCGCCTGCTCGACACGGCGGATCTGCTGGTGTCAAGAATGGTTCCAGGCATCCGGATGCGGATCAAGTCCGGCCCGCCGCAGCGCAAGTTCTTTGGCAAAACGAACAAGGAATGCGGCGAAATACCGGCTGCCAAGGTCGTCGTCGTGACACAAAGGAACGCTGTAGACAAACCCGGTTTCAGCCGCTTCTTCCGACCGGCCGATGCCTATCTGAATGGCGAGTGCAGCGACGGCGATGGCTATTACATCCGGCAGGAATTTCTGGTGCCTGTGCAGTAGCGTTGTTCTCGTCCTTGCGACGGCACCGGCCCGAGCGGAAACGAAACTGTTCGAAAGCGTGCAGGTGACGCCATCAGGCGAATACACGTTCGGCATCGAAGGGCCGGCCGCCGATCTCGACGGCAATCTCTTCGTCGTCAATTTCGGCAAGCCCGGCACCATCGGCAAGCTGCCCGTCGGCGGCACGGCGTCCGAGCCGTTCACGGCGCTGCCCGAGGGCAGCGTCGGCAATGCCATCCGCTTCGCGCGCGACGGCACCATGTTCATCGCCGACTACAAGAAGCACAACATCTTCGCGATCCCGAAGGGATCGACCGAGCCCGCCATCTGGTTTCACTCCGACGAGATGAACCAGCCCAACGACATCACCATCGCCCGCGACGGCACGATCTACGCGAGCGATCCGAACTGGAAAGGTCGCGAAGGCCACATCTGGCGCATCGCGAAGGGAGCCGACGGAACGGTGCAGGGACAGCTGATGTCGGCGCCGCGCGCGATGGGCACGACCAACGGCATAGATCTCAGCCCTGATGACAAGACGCTCTATGTCGGGGAATCCAGCAGCGGTCAGATCTGGTCCTATACGGTCGCCGGCAACGAGCTCACCAGTCCAAGACTCGTCAAGGCATTTCAGCCCGACACTGTCGACGGCCTGCGCACCGACATCGCTGGCCGCCTGTATGTTGCGCGCATCCTCAAGGGCACGATCACGTTGATGAAGGCCAATGGCGCGGTGGAGCGGGAGATCACGCTGAGAGCCAAGGAGCCGACCAACCTCGCCTTCGGAGGCCACGACGGCAAGACGATCTTCGTCACTCAGCGTCAGGGCGGCTTCGTCGAGTCCTTCCGCACCGACCAGCAGGGCCGCGAGCACTGCCTTCAGCGCGGGCGCTGCTGAGCTTCACGAGGGATCTGCTTCCGGCGCAGGGCGGTGCGACAGGGGCGGCATTCTTCTTGCTTGCATCTCGCCGCCGCGGGGATTTAGACATCTGTGGCACCCTCAAAGCGACCACGGAGTGTTCGAGTGAAAGCCGTCCATACCGAGCTGCATCGCAGCCACGATCCGCAATTCTTCCTGGTTCGCGGTGTGGTCAAGCGCACCACCGAGCAGCCCGAACGTGCCGACCGCCTGCTCAAAGGGCTCAAGGACGGCAAGCATCAACTGGTCGAGCCGACCACATTCGGGCAGGGACCGCGTGCGCGCATCCACAGTCCGGAATATCTGTCGTTCCTGAGCGAGGCCTGGGAGGCCTGGACCGCGCTCGGCGATTCCGGCCCGGAGATGATCGGCAATATCCATCCGGTGCGCCATGCCGCGACTTATCCCACCCATATCACCGGCAAGCTCGGCTGGCACACCGCCGACACCGCGGCGCCGATCGGCCCGGGCACCTGGGCTGCGGCCTGCGCTGCGACCGACGTCGCGGTCACCGCGGCACAGATGGTGATGGACGGCGAGGATGCGACCTATGCGCTCTGCCGGCCGCCCGGCCATCACGCCTATCGCGACATGGCCGGCGGCTTCTGCTTCCTCAACAACAGCGGGATCGCGGCGGCGCATCTGCGGCAGAGGCACGAGCGTGTCGTGATCCTCGACGTCGACGTCCATCACGGCAACGGCACGCAAGGAATCTTCTACGCGCGGCCGGATGTCTACACGGTCTCGATCCATGCCGATCCCGTCGCGTATTATCCTTACGTGTGGGGCTATGCGCATGAGCGCGGCGAAGGTCCCGGCCTTGGCACAAATCTCAACATTCCCCTGGCGATCGGCACCGGCGATGACGGCTACATCCAGGCGATGGACGTCGCGCGCAAGGCGATCGAGTCCTTTGCGCCCGGCGCCCTCGTC
Organism: Bradyrhizobium sp. CW1; assembly: GCF_023100665.1. Lineage (NCBI taxonomy): Bacteria > Pseudomonadati > Pseudomonadota > Alphaproteobacteria > Hyphomicrobiales > Nitrobacteraceae > Bradyrhizobium > Bradyrhizobium sp. CW1. The sequence goes on along the minus strand of NZ_CP064684.1, from coordinate 6,357,629 downwards.
ATCGCGCTCGGCCTCGACGCCTCCGAGCACGATCCGCTCAAGGGTCTCGCCGTCACCACGCCGGGCTTCCGCCGCATCGGACAGGCCATCGCGAAGATGGGCCTGCCGACCGTGTTCGTGCAGGAGGGCGGCTACCTCTCGGACATCCTCGGCGCGAACCTGACCTCGGTGCTGGCCGGCTTCGAAGAGGCGCGCTGATTCTCGCTGAGTAGCCCATCATTCTCCGTCATTGCGAGGGTAGCGAAGCAATCCAGAATCTTTCCGCGGAGGGACTCTGGATTGCTTCGCTACGCTCGCAATGACGATGTGGATGGTTAGGTCGACTTCATCCACAACTCAAAACATCCCGCTTGCCGCGAGCGCCTTGCAGACGTGCTGCATCTCGGTCTCGTCCGCGACCATGTCGAGCATGATCGTGGTCAGCCCCTTCGCGGCAAACTCCTTCAGCTTCGCGCCGATCTCCGCGTAGCTGCCGACGAGGTAGGGGCAGTCGGCCTGGAAGGTCAGGAACGGCAGCAGCCAATAGCCATTGTCCGCGAGCTCGCCGCTCTGGCTCTCGTAGAGGCGCCGTTTCCACACGGAATCGCTGTTCTCCACGGTGAGCGCGAGCAGCTCGCGATCGTCGGCATTATCGCGGAAACGCGCCTTTGCCGCTTGCCGCGCCTCGTCGCGTCCCTCGCGGGCGAAAATTCCAAAATTCATGCCCGGCGCATCGAGGCCGCGGTCGAGATCCGGCGGCAACATCTGCATCTTGATGCAGCCGGTCTCCTTTGCGACGCGCTGTGCCGGCTCGGACTGGCCTGCGACCAGAAATTCCGGCATCAGCTCCGGCGGCAGGCGCGGCCGAAGTTGCAGGTTGCTGGCGCGGTAGAACCGGCCCTCGAAAGTCGTCGGACGCGGGCTTGCCAGCAGCTGGCGCATCAGCGCAACGAATTCGCCGAGCCGGACATAGCGATCGGCGTGCGACTGCTCGTCGCCGAGCCCCTGCAGATCGCTGACCGCCGTCCCCGTGATCATGTTGAGATAGACCTTGCGGCCGTGGAGCTGCGCAAAGGACGAGACGAATTTTGCCGCCGTGAACGGGTGCATGTAGACCGGATTGACCGCGATCAGCGGCGAGGATCGGGTCGTCTCGCCGATGATGTGCTGGGCCATCGCCCAGGGCTCGACGAACACGTCGTTGCCTTCGAATAGCAGGATGCCTTCGAAGCCGTTGCGATCGGCGAACTGCGCCACCCGCATCAGCTCGTCGACATATTTCTTGGGGTCGCGGTTGCGCGAAATCGCGGGAAAGACGCGCAGCCGCCGCGGCGTCATTCAGCCGCCTCCTGTAGCGGCCATCCATTGCGGGTGATGGGAAGGCCGCCGGTGGCGCGGGAGCCGTCCGCGATCGCGAGACGATGCGAGGGCGACGGCGAGATCAGCTGGAATCGCCAGCCTTGCGGATCGTCGGGGATATCGGGCTTGAAGCTGATCTCGATGGCCTCGCGCGATACCTGCATCGCGAAAGCGTCGAGCGGCAAATTGAGGCCGAAACCCCTGGCCTTCAGATAGGCTTCTTTCAGCGTCCAGTAGTCGAAGAAGCGCTCGGTCGCGGCGGGCTCCGGCAGCCTGCGCAGCGTTTCGACCTCTTCCGGCGCGAAGAACCGAAGCGCGGTCGACAGCGGCGCCACCCGACGCGACACGGTCTCGACATCGACGCCGACGGTCTCATGCCCCGACACGACGCAGGCGACGCAGCCGTCGGCGTGCGACAGGCTGAAATGCAGCGTGCTCGATGTCCTGGGTGATGCGACAAACGGCCGCCCGTAACGCCCGGCCGCAAATGACCAGTCGGTCGGTGCGACCTCAGGTGCGACGTGCGAGAGCGCAAGGCGCAACATCGCGTGCGCGAAAATATACTGTCGCTGGTGCCGCTCGAACACGAAGTGGTCGGCTCGTACCCGTTCGTCGACCGAGAGCAGGCGCCGGCACGTATCGATCGCACCTGGCGTGTCAAAATTCTCGATCAATCCGACAAACAGTTCAATTCTGTCGTCTGCCATCAATTGGGCCCATGGCGCCAGGCCGGGGCCAAATCCCCTGCCATGACGGAAGAATCAACTGAGCAAGAATCAACTAAGCGGACCGCTTCTAGCGGTCCACTCGGGCGAATCCTTGTCGATTGCTGGCCGGTTTACGGGCGCAAGCTTGTGCGAGACCCCAACTCGACACGCGAGCGGCCAAATGTGAAAAATGAAGCCCGAAAACTGAAGCCTGAAGATTCGTGCGGCGTCCCGGCCGACGAGTCTTACGTCTTCTTCTTCTTCTTGGACTTCTTGGAGCTGCCCAACATCGAAATGCTGGCGTCGACGTCCTTCAGCGCGGACTGCAGCTTCTTCTTCTCGGCGCCGAGCAACTTCTGCAGGGCCTTGCGGTCCTTGTCGCTCAACGAGGTGCCCTTGGTAAATTTGATGAAACCCATAACGAACTCCCCGGTTGAAAATACTCGTCCAAATCAAAACGCGAGAATAATCTTGCGCGATGGCGCCAAATAATCAAGATGCAACTTGGTCATTCACAGCTTTGACGAGTGACCCCGTATTCATCCGTGATGTACGGCCGGTCATGCCGCCCTGCGATTGAGCAATCGGCCGAGCGGTGTGTTGGGTTGGGCGAGGGCGGCCGCGAGCAGCGCGAGGAGATCCTCCATCCACTGGCCGACCGTAGCGCCGTCGAGCAGCTCGCTCTTGTAATTGCACGAACCGGTGATTCCCGTCGGCCGCTCCTTGAGCATCAGCGACAGCCATGTCTGGTCGATCGGCAGCACCGGCTGGCCTTCGCGGGCGATGTTGCCGATCGATCCTGTCGTGAGATCAGGCAGATCGAGCGGCTGGCGCAGCGGATTTTGCAGGGTGAAATAGACCTGGAGCAGCGAGGCTGGATTGACCCCCTCCTGCTCCAAATGATCGGCCAGGATGTTGAAAGGCAGCTCCTGGCGCGCATGCGCGTCAAGCACGCTCTGGCGGACCCGGACTACGGCCTGCGCGAACGACAGCTCCGGCGTGATTTTGGTGCGAACGATCACCGTGTTCTCGAACGGACCGACGATCCGGTCGGTGTCCGGCTGGGCGCGATTGGCCATGGCGGTGGCGATCGAGATGTCGTCGCGGCCGGTCCGCGCCAGCAGCACGGCCTTCAAGCCGGTCAGCAGGCACATGAACAGCGTGCAATTGTGCTGGCCGGCGAAAGCCGCGAGCCGGCCGATCAGCTCACGCTTGAGACTGACCGGATGGTGCCCCCTGGACGGGCCCGGCCTTGATTCGCCCTCGAAGAGGGGAGCCGCCCCGCGCAAATTCTCGGTCCAGTCGGCCGCCTGACGGCGGGCGGCATCGGTGCCGCACCACCAGCGCTGCCAGCGCGCCACGTCCGAAAAGGCCGGCGGCGGTTTCGGCAGCGGCACCGACGAATATCCGGCCAGCGCCGCATAGCGGTAGGACAATTCCTCGAACAGCACGCCGATCGACCAGCCATCGACGACGGCGTGGTGCAGCGTCAGCAGCAACACGTGATCGCCATCGTGGAGCCGCAACAGCCGGGCGCGCAGCAGCGGCGCGCGCGTGGTGTCGATCGGGACATAGGTCTCCTGTTCGATCAGGAGATTGATCTTGCGGAGCTCCAGCGCCTTGCGCCGCTTGTTGTTGTGGGGCTGACCGTCGCCGATCGTCCCGACAGTCAGGACACGGCCGAGGGCGCCGGGCGCGGCGATGCGGCTGACGGGCTCCCCGCCGCTCCAGCCGAAATGAGTCCGCAGCGATTCGTGCCGGCGCACGATGTCGTCGATCGCCTGCGCCAGGGCGGCCGGATTCAGCGGCCCCTGGAGGCGGAAAGCGAAAGGCAGGTTGAACAGCGGCAGTCCGCGAAGATTCTGCTCGATCCGCAGCATCTGGTCCTGCGCGATCGAGAGAGGGCTGCCTTCGGCCAGGCTCGCACTAGCCAACCTCGCTACAGTTGGGGCCGGCTTGCGCGGCTTTGCCGCCACGGCCTCGTCGACCCGCCGGGCAAGCTCGTCGATCGTCGGTGCCTCGAAGATGGTCTTGATCGGCAGCGACGCGCCGAGCGCCCGAGCGACGCGCGCCATGACCTGGCCCGCCAGCAGCGAATGGCCGCCGAGGTCGAAGAAATTGTCGGTGACGCCGAGGCTTTCGACCTTCAGCAGGTCGATCCAGATGTCGGACAGCACCTTTTCGGTAAAGCGCCGCGCCGGCACGGCCGCATCCGGTCCGAACGTTTCCTGCTGCGCCGACGCCAGCAGCGCGGCCCGATCGATTTTGCCATGGGCATTGAGCGGCACCTGACCCAGGAACAGGAACGCGGACGGGATGGCATGGCCCGGCAGCCGGCTCTTCAGGAAATCGCGCAGCTCGCTGGCGCTGCTCCGGCTGCCGGATCTCGCGACGATATGGGCAATCAGCCTGATATCGCCGCTTGCTTCGCGACGCGGCTCGACGATGCCGGCGCACACACTGGGATGGTCGGTAAGCGCGTTCTCGATCTCCTTGAGCTCGATACGGTAGCCGCGGACCTTGACCTGATGGTCGGCGCGACCGAGGCATTCGATCGTGCCGTCGGCACGGCGACGGGCGAGGTCGCCGGTCCGGTACAGCCGGCTGCTAGCTTTGCGCGAGAACGGATCGGGCAGGAAGCGCTGCCGGTTCTGCGCGGGATCGTTGACATAGCCGCGGCCGACGCCGGCGCCGCCGATGCAGAGCTCGCCGGTTACGCCGACCGGCTGCGGCTGCAGGCTTGCGTCGAGCACGTAGAGCTGGGTATTCGGCAGCGGCGCGCCGACCGGGACGTTGCCCGTCGTGGTCGTGGGCGCCCTGGTCAGGCGATGCAGCGAGACGTCGTCGGAACATTCCGAGGCACCATAGGCGTTGATCAGCGGCACTTTCGGACAGCGGGCGAACCAGGCCTTGCACAGATCGACGGGCAGCGGTTCGCCCGTCGAGATCAGAAGGCGCAGCCTCGCAAAGGCGCGTCGGATTTGTGCCTCGTCCATGCGATCGAGGATCACGCGCAGCAGCGATGGGACGATCTCGAGCACCGTGATGCCCTCGCGCTCGATCTCGCGCGCGAGCAAAATCGGGTCCTGCACGATCGCGGTCCCGCAGATGTGGACGCGCGCGCCGACCATGGGCCCCGCGACGAACTGCCACACCGAGATGACAAAACTCTGTGGCGCGGTCTGCGCGATCACGTCCCGGGACGAGAGGTTCAGCTCGGAGATGAGCGACGCCAGATGGTTTGACAGCCCGCGCTGCTCGATCATGACGCCCTTGGGCGCGCCGGAGGACCCGGAGGTGTAGATGAGATAGGCAAGGCTCGACGCCGCGCGCCGCTTTGCGGGGGCCGGCTTGGCCGACGCTGGCGCGATCGCGTCCTCGAGCTCGGCCATTTGGATGCGCTCGACCAGCGGTTCGAGCAGCGCCTCCGCCATGGATGACTGCGCCCGTTCGATCAGCAGCATGCGGGCCCCGCTCGATCCGAGGATGGTTGCGAGCCGTTCCCGCGGCTGGTCGGGATCGAGATTGAGGAAGGCGGCGCCCACGCGTTGTACGGCGATCATCGCGGCGAGCAGGTCGGGCCCGCGATCTGCAAGCAAGGCGACCACGGCCTCGGCGCCGACGCCTTCGAGAGTGAGCCAGCGCGCAGCCGCTTGGCTGCGGCGCGCCAGCTCGCGGTAGCTCAGGGATGTGCGGCCGTCCGACACCGCGATCGCGTTCGGCGTCTTCTTGACCTGGCGATCGAAACCTTCGCTCAAATTGCCGCGCGCGACGAAATTGGCCGGCACGCCCCGGCCCTGCGCCAGCAGCTGCCGGCGTTCGGCCTCAGTCAGGAGTGCCAGGCGGGAGATGCGCTGCTCCGGATCGGCGATGACGGATTTGAGCAGGGTTTTGAACTGAGCGGCCATGCCCTCGATCGTCGCCGCGTCGAACAGATCGGTGGCGTATTCGAAGAAGCCGGTGAAACGGCCGTCGGCCTCGACCAGTTCGAGCGTGATGTCGAATCGCGCCACTTTTGGATCGATCTCGATCCGCCGCGTCGACAGACCGGAGAATCGTGCCGCCTCGATCGAGGCATTCTGGAGGATGAACATGATCCGGAACAGCGGATTGCCGTCCGTCCTTCGTGCGATCTGAAGCGAGCGCAGGACTTCCTCGATCGGGAGATCCTGATTGCGATAGGCATCGAGCGTGACCTGCCGTACCCGGCGCAACATGTCGCCGAAGCTCGGATCGCCGCCAAAATCATTGCGCAGGATCAGGGTGTTGGCGAACACTCCGATCAGGCGCTCGCTCTCGATCTGATTGCGGTTGGCGATCAGCGATCCGGTCGCGACATCTTCTTGTCCGGTGTGACGGAACAGCAGGCACTGCAACACGGCGAGCAGGGTCATGAAGGGCGTGACGCCCTTGTTCTGGCTCAGCGCGCGCAGGTCGGCCGACAGGGTTTTGGAGAATTCGAGATAGTGACGGGCACCGTGGCCGCTCCAGACCTCCGGCCTTGGGCGGTCGGTTCGCAGCGGCAGCGTGATGACGCCGTCCAGTTGCACCCGCCAGTAATCGAGCTGCTCCTTGGCCGCCGGCGTCTGCGCCCAGCTCTGCTGCCAGAGCGCAAAGTCGCGATACTGGAAGGCGGGCGAAGGCAGTGCTGCCACGTCGTTCTTGCGCGCTGCCGAATAATGGGCGGCGAGTTCTTCCCAGAACAGCCGCTGCGACCAGCCGTCGGTGACGAGGTGGTGGACGTTGACCACCAGCACATGGCTGCTCTTGTCGAACGAGAGCAGCGTGACCTTCAGCGGTGCCTCGTTCGCAAGGTCGAACGGATGTTGCGCGAGCCGGAGTGCTTCGCGCCTGACAACAGCGACCCGCTTGTTCGCGGGGCAGGGCTTGAGCTTGATCCGCTCGAACCGCGGTGGCGATTGCAGCACAAGCTGCACCGGCTCGCCCTCGCGTTCGACGATGACCGACCGCAACGCCTCATGGCGCGCCGATACGGCGGTGAGGCTCGCAGAAAGTGCGGCGACGTCGAGCCCACCCTTGAGGAGCGCGACTTCGACGACGTTATAATTGTAGCGCGTGGGGTCGAGCCGCGAGAGCACGTACATCCGCTGCTGCTGGAACGACAGCGGCGCGTCTGCTTCCCCGGCCTGGCGCCAGGCCGGTAGCATCGTTTCGCGATGGATTGCGGCGGTCTCGATCCGGGCCGCAAGCGCGGCGGCCGTGGCGCAATCAAAAACGTCCTCGAACGAGAAATCGACATTGAAGCGTTCGCGCAGGCGCGAACGCATCTGCGTCACCGCGAGCGAGTCGGCACCGAGCGCAAAGACGTCCTGATCGCCCCCGACCTGCGGCAGCTCCAGCAGATTGGCCCAGATCCCGGCGAGCTCGGTCTCCAGCGCGTTGCGCGGCAGACGGGCCTCCTCCTCGCCGCCGTCCGTTGCAATCAATTCGGCGAGCGCATTGCGCTTGACCTTGCCGCTGGCGCCTTTCGGCAGCGTCGCGACGCTGCGGATCAGGCTCGGCACCTTGTAGGCCGCGAGCCGTTTCCGGGCGAACTGGCGCAACTGGTCCGAAGTCGCCTCGGAATTCGGCCGCAGCACCACGATTGCGGCGACGTTCTCGCCGAGCTTCGGGTGCGGGACGGCAAACACGCCGGCCTCCAGCACCGCCGGATGGCTGAGCAGAACCTCTTCCACCTCCAGAGGCGAGATCTTCTGCCCGCCGCGGTTGATGACGTCCTTGATGCGGCCGACGATGAAGAGATAGCCGTCGGCATCGAGATAGCCGAGATCGCCGGTCCGGAACCAACCGTCGCGGAAGGCAGCCTGCGTCGCCGGCTCGTCATTATAGTAGCCGCGGCTCATGTTGGGTCCGCGCAGCATGATCTCGCCGTGCTGGCCGCTGGCGAGCGCGCGGCCCGTCTCGTCCATGATTGTGATCTCGGGGCCCGCGGCGCGGCCGACCGATCCGACCTTGCGCAGCTCGAACGGGTTGGCCGCGATCTGCGAGGCCGCCTCCGTCATGCCGTAGGTTTCGAGCACGGGAACGCCGAACGTCGCCTCCAACCCGTCGAGGATCGCAGGCGTAAGCGAGGCCGAGGCGGAGCGGATCACGCGCAGCGACGACGATCGGGCAAGATCCGGGTTGGCTTCCGCCGCCGTCAGCAGCGCGCGATGGATGGTCGGCACTGCCGTGTACCAGGTCGGTCGCAGCTGCCGCATCCAGCCGAAGAAGGAGGCTGCGTCGAAACCCTCGGTACAGACTACGCTGGAGCCCGCGGCCAGCGCCGTCAGCAGGCCGGAAATCAAACCATGGGCGTGAAACAGCGGCAGGACGTTGAGCAGACGATCGTGGGACGCGAGCGAGAGCACGCGGCCGGCATTGTAGGCGGAGAGGCACACATTGCGATGCGTCAGCGGCACCATCTTCGGTCGCGCCGCCGTGCCCGAGGTCAGCAGGATGAACGCGTCGTCGTCGCCGCGCGAGGCGCCGCTGCTGCTCGCCGGTCCGACCGCCGGCCCGACCAACGCGCAGCCGCCGAGATCGTCTTGCGGCCCCGGCACGAAATCGATCACCGCAATATCGAGCGCCTTGGCGACATCGCGGGCCGCCGAGTTCGTGTCGGCCGGGGTGACGAGCGCCGTCAGCTTCAATTCGCTGAAATAGCGTTGCAGCTCGTCCGCCGTCAGATCGGGATTGACGGGAACGCAAGCGCAGCTCGAGGCTACCGCGATCAGGGCCAGTGCGCTGTCGGCACCGCGCGGCAACGCAACCGCGATGCGGTCGGTAGGAGCGATGCCGAGCCCGCGCAGCGTGCGGACGAGATCCTGCGTCCGCGCGCCAATCCCGCCGTAGTTGAGGACCGGCTGGCCGGGGGCGAGGAGGGCGGGGGCCACCGGCATCTTGCGGGCATGGAAATCGAGAAGACCGCCGATATCCTCGAATATCTTCGCTTCGGCCGTCGTGCTCGCTTCCCGCGGGGCTGGGCGTGTGGCGTCCGACAATTCCGTTCCCTTTTGATCCGATTGGGCTATTCTTCCAAGAAGTTAGGAAAGGCGTCCAGTCTGAGGTGAAGTTTTGGCCCCAAAATCTGTGGTTGCGGGGCCCTAAGCCCTTCGACGGAGTGATTGGTCGGGCGGAATCACCATGCTGGAGAATGAGCCGGGCACGGGAGCGGAAGGCGGGCTGAAGCGCTGGCTCGAGGGTATCGGTCTTAGCCACTATACCGATCTCTTCGCGCAGCACCGTCTCGATCTCGACGTCATGGCGGACCTGACCGAATCCGATCTGGTCGAGCTCGGATTGCCGCTCGGCGATCGGAAGCGGCTCCAGCGCGCCATGACCGCGTTGTTCCGGGCCGAAACCGCGGAGAAGCCCGACGCGACGGCGCGCCCGCAAATCCGGACGGAGGTCGGCGCCGAGCGGCGTCAGCTCACCACCATGTTCTGCGACATGGTGGATTCCACCTCGCTCTCGGTGCAGTTCGATCCGGAAGACGTGCGCGACATGATCGCGAGCTTCCGCGAAACCTGTGTCCGCGTCGTGAAGCATTACGAAGGTTTTGCTGCCCGCTTCGTCGGAGACGGTATTTTGGTCTATTTCGGCTATCCGACCGCACATGAGGACGACGCCGAGCGCGCCGTGCGTGCGGGGCTGGAAATCGTCCGGGTGCTGTCGACCGCTCGCGCGATCGAGCCGCGTGGCGCGCTCAGCCACTCACCCGCCGTCCGCATCGGCATCGCAACCGGTCTCGTCGTGGTTGGCGACCTCGTCGGACAGGGCACCGAAGAGCGCGACTCCGCGGTCGGAGAAACCGTCAATCTCGCCGCGCGCCTGCAGGGCCTGGCGCCGCCCAACGGTGTGGTGATTTCCACGTCGACCCAGTCGCTGCTGAAGGGGAAGTTCGACTACCGCGATCTCGGCGTCCACGTGCTCAAGGGAATCTCGGAGAAAGCCCAGGCCTGGCACGTGATGCGCGCCTCGCGGGTGGAGACCCGCTTCGCCGCCGCCATGGGCACGCGGCTGACCCCGCTCGTCAACCGGGAGGAGGAGATTGCGCTGCTGATGGGGCGCTGGCAGCAGGCCAAGGAGGGCGAGGGCCAGGTCGTGGTCAAGTTCGGCGAGCCCGGCATCGGCAAGTCGCGCATCATCCAGGAGATCTTCGACCGGATCGCGGGCGATCGCCATGGACAGGTCTCGTTCCAGTGCTCGCCCTATTACACCTCCACGGCGTTCTATCCGTTCGCCGAGCAGCTCAAATTCTCTCTCGGTCTCGATCGCGAGGATGCGTCCGTTCAGTCGCTGGCGAGCCTGGAGACCGCGATCGCCGCCGCTCATGGCGACATCGAGCAGGTTGCGCCGCTGTTTGCCGTGCTGTTGTCCATTCCGACCGGCGACCGCTATCCGCCGCTCGAGCTGTCGCCGCAGCAGCAAAAGGATGCGACCGTCGCGGCGCTGGTCAATCATTTCCTCGGCCTTGCGCGCGAGCAGCCGCTGGTGATCGCATTCGAGGATCTGCACTGGATCGACCCGACGTCCCGTGAGGTGATCGATCTCCTGGTCGACCGGGCACAGAACCGGGCAATCCTGGTCATCATCACCGCGCGCACCGAATTCCAGCCGAGCTGGAACGCCCATTCGCATATCACGACCCTGGTGCTGAACCGGTTGAGCCGGCAGTTGCGCGCGACGCTGGTCGAGCGCGTGGCGGGACGCGAGCTTCCCAAGGAGGTCATCGAGGAGATCATCGTCAAGACCGACGGCGTGCCGCTGTTCCTGGAGGAGCTGACCAAGACGGTTCTCGAATCCAACCTCCTGACCGAACGGCACGGGCGCTACGTGCTGTCGGGTCCGTGGCGGCAGCTTGCGATCCCGGCGACGCTGACGGACTCGCTGATGGCGCGGCTGGACCGGATGGGGCCGTTCAAGCGGATCGCGCAAATCGGTGCCACCATCGGCCGCGAATTCTCCTACGAGACTCTGCACGCGGTCGCCAACACACCCGCCGAACAGATCGAGGCCGCGCTCAATCATTTGGAGGAGGCCGGACTGATCATGCGCCGCGGCCATCCGCCCGACGCGCTCTACTCCTTCAAGCACGTGATGATTCAGAACGCCGCGCATGCGAGCTTGCTGCACAGCGAGCGGCGCAAGCTGCATTCCCGGATCGCCCAGGTGCTGGCCGAGATGTATCCCGAGAAGACCGAGCGCGAACCGGAACTGCTCGCCCATCATATGACCGAATCCGGCCAGAGCGAGAGCGCCGCCAGCTTCTGGCTTAAGGCCGGTAAGCAGGCGGCCAAGAGTGGCGCCAATCTAGAGGCGATCGGGCATCTGGGCCGCGGCCTCGGCGTCGTGCAGGCCAATGCGCGCATGCAGGGCGCCGATGAGATGGAGCTCGAATTGCGCATCGCGCTCGGCAACGCGCTGATCGCCGCCAAGGGCTATGCCGTGCAGGAGGTCGAGGAGAACTACGTCCGCGCCCTCGCACTCGGCCAGCAGCTCGACGACGACGAAAAGGCCTTCGCCGCCACGCGCGGGCTCTGGGTCTGTCATTTCATCCGCGCCGATCTGACCCGCGCGCACGATCTCAGCGTCGAGCTGTTGAAGTTCGCCAAGCGCGAGCGGCTGAACGAGGGGACGCAACCGGCGCAGCAGACCGGCTATCTGATCGAGGCGCATCGCTCGATCGCGATGACTATGCTCTATCGCGGGCGCTTTGCCGCGTCCCAGCATCATCTGCACCGCTGCATCAACCTCTACAGCCCCGACCTGCACTCCGATCTGATGGAGCGGCACGGCACCGATCCCGGTGTCGTCTCGCTGTCCTATCTCGGCTACCTCCTGTGGTTCCTCGGCCGGCCCGACGCGGCGCGCCAGCACAGCGAACAGGCGATCGCGAACGCCGAGAAGATCCGCCACCCATTCACGCTCGCCTTCGCGCTCGTGTTCGGCGCCTATCTCTGCCAGCATTTGCGCGATGTTGAGGGCACGCGCGACCATGCCAACCGCGCCATGATCATCGCCACGGAGCACAATTTCCTGCACTGGAAGCAGCAGGCGGCGATCCTGCGCGGCTGGGCGCTGGCGCAGCTCGGCGAGGCCGACGAAGGCCTCAGCCAGATGCGGTTCGGCCTCGACGAATACGAAGCGATGGATTCCTGGCTCGCCGGCTGCTGGTTCCGCTGCCTGCTCGCGGAGGCCTACGCCAAGGTCGGAATGCGCGATGCCGCCTTGCGCGCGCTGGACGGTGCGCTCGCGACCGCAAGACGGACCGGCGACCACTCCTACCTCGCCGAAGTCTACCGCCTGCAAGGCGAGATCACCCTGTCGGATGAGAATCCGGCCTCGGTGCAGGAGGCCGAGGACCTGTTCAACCTGTCGCTGGAGATCGCGCGTAAGCAGGGCGCTCTGTCCTGGGAGCTTCGCACCGCCGTCAGCCTCGCGCGCCTGTCGCACCAAGCCGGCAAGCGCGAGCACGCTCGTCTCCTGCTCGTACCGATTGTGGCCAAGTTCAGCGAGGGCTTTTCCACGCCGGACCTGAAACAGGCGATGCAACTGATCGACGAGCTCGGCGTGGACGCGCTTGTTCGTAAACAGGCCGATTCCGTGAGATGAGCGATCTTGCCGCCGCGCGTGCGCGTTACGTGGAGCTGATCTCAAAACGCGAGCGGATCTCTTCAACGCGCCTGCTCGAAGCCCTCGGCACTGTTCCGCGCGAAAAGTTTCTGGCGAAGGGGCCGTGGCGCATCAAGACCGAGGCGGCGCGCAACTATCGGCTGACGCCGGATGCTGATCCCGTTCATCTCCAGGACAATGTGCTGGTCGCGATCGATGCGCGCCGCAAGCTTGATACCGGACTTCCGAGCCTGTGGGCGCATTTCATCGATTTGCTCGACGTCGGGGAAAAAGACCGTGTGGTCCAGATCGGCTGCGGGCTCGGCTATTTCTCAGCCGTGCTGTCGAAGATCGTGGGGCCCAAGGGCAGGGTGCAGGCAATCGAATGCGACGAGCGGCTTGCGGCGCGCGCCGCAACCTATCTTGGCGCCTATCGCAACGTCGCGGTCGTCCATGGCGACGGATGCGAGGACATCGGCGAACCCGCCGACGTGATCATCGTTCATGCCGGCTTCTCGCAGCCGCATCCGCTCTGGCTTCGGTCGCTTCGTCCGCGCGGCCGGCTTCTGGTGCCGCTGACCCAGCGGGACCGCGAAGGCGCCGCCCTCAAGATCACCCGCAAGGGCAGGGGGTTCGAAGCCGAGGCGGTGCAGCAGATCCGGATATTTCCCGGCCAAGGCCGCGGTCTGACCGCGCTCGACGACCGCGTCGCCGACTGGTGGCAGCGCGCCTCCGCGCTGGCGCCGCTGCGCTTTCGCGGCATCGCGCAGGGGTTGCCGTCGGATGGCTAATGCTTCGTTTCATTTTACCTTGATTGCGAATGTAAGTATCCAACGCGTCTCGGCGCCGCTATGACTGCGGCCTGATCGCCATACGAGCGCGCGCCATGCATTCCGTTGCCCTGCTGACCGCCAGCTACGCCAAGGATATCGAGCGCTTTTCGCTGCTCAGCGAGAGCATCGACATCTGGTTGACGGGCTACACACGGCATTATGTTCTCGTTAACGATGAGGATCTGCCGCTGTTCGCGCGGTTCGCTTCCGACAAACGCGTCATCGTTCCGGCCTCGCGCTATTTGCCGAAATGGCTGTGGGCGTTGCCGCCGGCTCTGCAGTTCATCAGCAAACGGCGCGTCTGGCTGTCGCTGCTGTCGTCACCTGTTCATGGCTGGCACATTCAGCAGATCCTCAAGATCGCCGGCGTCCTCAACGCGCCAGAGCAGCGCGTTTGCATCCTGGATTCGGACAATCTGTTCTTCCGCGAATTCGACGTCGGTGAGTATGCCGGCGCCGAGAAGACCCCGCTGTTCGTCACGCGCAACGGGATCGACGCCGCCCACCCCTTGCATGTCCTGTGGCTCCGCACCGTCGATCAGCTCCTTGGCATCAAGGACCGGTCCTTCCCCGCGGACGACTATGTCGGCAACGCGCTGGTCTGGGACAAGGACACCGCGCGCGCGATGACCGATTCGATCAAGTCGGCAACGGGATTGAACTGGGTTCTGGCACTGTGCCGGAAGAAGAAGTTCTCGGAATATCTCATGTACGGCCATTTCGTCGCGAACGCGCCCGCGCATCTGGCCACTCATCGGGTCACCGAGGACAGCATCGCGGTCTCGCATTGGGACGACACCCGCCTCGACCGTCCCGCCATCGAAGCGATGATGCGCGCCGCTTCGCCCGACCAGGTCGCGCTGTGCATCCAGTCCTATTCGTCGACCTCGATCGACGACATCCGCGACGTGTTCCGCCTCAGCTCGCGCGACCGTCGCGGTCCGAGTCTTTCGCCCGAGCACATGGGCGACGAGGCTCAGTTCGAAGTGCCGAAAGCTCGCTAGACCTTACACGTCTCTCGTGAACTTGCTGATCACGTTCATGAACGGCTTCGGCTTGAACTCGCCGTCGAGCGGCAAAGGACGGTTCGGCTGCTTGTCGGCGCGGGCAAAGGTGCCGTTGATCCAGCTGTAGCGGTCCGAGAGGCCCCAGGTCAGGATCGAGCGCACCGGTCCGCTGGTCGAGATCGCGGTCAAGAGATCATCGACGCGCTTGGCGACGATGGCATCGCGCTCCGCCGGCGTCCCCGTCAGCTTCTGGTCGTCGACATCGAGCTCGGTGACGAGCACCTCGAGGCCCCAGGCGCGCAGCTCGGTGACGAATTCGGCAAGCCCATGGGTGTCGATCTCGAGCTCGGCATGCAGATGCGCTTGCAGTCCCACGGCGTGCAACGGCACGCCCTGGTCGAGCAGCTCCATGATGAGATGGCGGTAGGCAGCGCGCTTCGCGACGAACGTGTCCTTGGCCGACTCGATGTCGTATTCGTTGATCGCGAGCTTGACGAAGGGATCGGCCGCGGCCGCCGTGCGGAACGCCAGCGGAATCCAGCGGTTGCCCAGATGCTGCGTCCAGAACGACTCGCGTCGGTCTTTCGGGCTGTGCGGATTGTCCGGGATCGGCTCGTTGACTACGTCCCACGACGTCAGCTTGTCCTTGTAATAGGAGACGACGGTGCCGATGTGGTCGACATAAGCGCGCTCGACGCCCTTGGTATCCTTGATCTGCTTGGTCCAGTCCGGAATGTCGTGATACCAGGCGAGCGCGTGGCCGCGCATCGTCAGGTCGTTCTGCCGGGCGAAATCCAGGATCGCGTCGGCGCGTTCGAAGGCAAAGGTGTGCGCGTCCGGACGCAGCATCGGCCATTTCAGCTCGAGCACCGGCACGACTTGTGTGCAGTAGGTGCTGATGGCTTCGCCGAGCCTGGGATCCGCTTGCAGATCCCAGAGCGTGGCCGCGGCACCAAATCCCTGATAGCGCTGGGCGAGTTTCGACGCCGGCGCTGCGGACGCCGATGCGGCTGCCGCGAGTGCTGCGGCGCTGCCGAGGAGAAATTCGCGTCTGTCGAGCCTGGTCACGGCATTCCTTATCGGAGCCAACGCGCCACCGTACCAAGCGACGCCTTGCAACGCCGGGGATTTCCCTCGTTGGGTTAACTTTGCCAGTGCGAATCACGGTTCCTTTCGGTGGCCGTGGCGCCGTCAGGGAAGGGCAAATTTAACGCTAACCCGCGAAAGCGGCTTCAAAACCGGATTCGCCGCCCGATCTCCAGACTTATGTGACACTCTTGAGAGATGTTGCGGCGCAATTCGTTGGCCCCGCCATGGTCCAATTGATGAACGGCCGTCACACTCGCAACAACGTTGCCGGTCCCGTGCTCGCATGCTGAACCGCCATTTCTCGATTTATCTCGTCGCCTACATCCTGCCTGCGGCGGTGGGCTTCTTTGCCGTCACGGCCTACACGCGGCTGCTGACGCCGGCGGAGTACGGCGTTTATGTCGTCGGCATCAGCCTGGCTGGCATTCTAGGCGCAATCTTCTTCGCCTGGATCAAGCTGTCGGTGTCGCGCTATCAGGCGATGTCGGCCGAGGTCGATTTTCGCGGCACAGCGATTGTCGCCTTCGCGCTCACCGTTGCCGTCCTCTGCGCCACCACGCCGCTGGTTTTCCTGTTCCGCAATGATCTCAGCGTTGGGCTGCTGCTTGCCAGCATGTTCGTCGCGATCATGGCGAATGCCGTCGATGTCGGCCAGGAGTTCGAGCGCGCAAAACTGCGCCCTTACAGGTTCGCGGCGATCTCGATCGTGCGCAGCGTGTCGAGCGTCGGTTTCGGCCTGCTCGGCATCTGGCTCGGCTGGGGTGGACTGGGACTGCTCGCCGCATTCGGCCTGGGTTCGCTCGCCGGGATCATCCTGAACCTTCTCGGTGACCGCACCAGGATCGCGCGCTTTCAGCGCAGCCAGTTCGTGCAGCTCGCGCGCTACGGCCTGCCGCTGACGCTGGCCGGATTGTCGGTTGCGGTCTACTCGGCCTGCGACCGCCTCATCGTGGCTTATTTGCTCGGCAAGGACGCCGCCGGAATCTTTGGCGTCGCCGCCGATCTGCCGCGACAGTTCATGGTCATGATCGCCTCCAGCGTCGCCGCGGCGACCGTGCCGTTGGTGTTCCGGTCATTGTCGGACAAGAACATCGAGACGACGCGGGAGCGGCTGACCGAGAGCCTCGAACTTCTGCTCGTCGTAGTTGCGCCCGTCGCGGTCTGGCTCGCGCTCGTAGCCGACCAGGTCGCCGGCACGCTCGTCGGCGTCGACTTCCGCGCCGGCGTGTCGGTATTGCTGCCGACCCTGGTGCTCGCGCGCTTGTTCGGCATCGCCAATCAGTTCTATGTGCAGATCAGCTTCCAGCTTGCCGAGCGACCGTTCATGCTGGCGGCGCAGTCGTTCCTGACGCTGGTCGTCAGCGTGGCGTTGATGTTCGTGCTGGTGGCCGGCCATGGTCTCTACGGCGCGGCGCTGGCGACCCTTGCAACCGAAGCGATCGGTTTCCTCGTTGCCGTCGTGCTGATGCATCGCGCCCATCCGGTCCCGTTCGACCTCCACCGCCTCGCCGGCGTTGCGGTCTCCGCCGCGGCGATGGCGGCTGCGATCCTCGTGGCACGATCCCAGGTCAATGGCATCGGCCTCGTCCCGCTCATGCTCGTGAGCCTCGCCGGCGGGCTCGCTTATGCCGCTGCCGCGTGGTTGCTGAACATCGCAAACGTCCGGACGCTGTCGCTGCGTTTCCTGCGAACCTTCAACCGCAAGGCGCTGGGCGTTTAAGCCGCGATGCCTGACGAGGCTCGGCCTCAGCGTCTGAAGCTCTGAAAGCGCCGCCTGGCCTGGCGATGGCTCGGTTCCGACCGGAAGCGCACAGCCGCCCGGGTCTAGCATTACAGTTGCTTTTGTTGCGGGCTTCTGAATCCATGGGCAACCATGATTCGAATGTCGTGGGCGCGGGCCGCGTCGGTTGAGGCGACGCTTGCGTTGTGGGCGGCGTCGCTTCGAGAGATCAAGCAACGGATACGTCCGTTGTTCACGCAAGAGCGTGTTGCGACGAATGCAGGTCTGTTCCTGGAAGGTCTGCTCGGAGATGAGCAGCGCAAGACCGGTTGGATGCGCGCGGAGGCGGCTGGCGATCCCGGCCCATGGCGGCAGCAGGCGATTCTGGGTCGTGGAGACTGGGACGCTGATGCCCTGCGCGATATCGTGCACGACTATGTCATCGAGCATTTGGCGGATGACGATGCGGTGCTCGTGATCGACGAGACCGGTTTTCTCAAACAGGGCAAAGCGTCATGCGGAGTGGCGCGGCAATACACTGGTTCGGCAGGAAAGATCACGAACTGCCAGATCGGCGTCTTCGCTGCCTACGTTTCGCGTCATGGCCATGCGTTCATCGATCGCGCGTTGTATCTTCCGAAGGAATGGACCGACGATCCAGATCGTCTGGAAGCCACATATGTGCCTGCCGATGTCGGCTTTGCGACCAAACCAAAGCTTGCGACGAGAATGATCGCACGCGCGATAGCCGGGTCTGTACCATTCAAGTGGGTTGCCGGTGATACCGTCTACGGTGTTGGCAACATCGAACAGCAACTACGTCGGGCAGGCAAAGGCTACGTGCTTGGGGTCAGCAGCGCTCATGTGTTTCGATCCTGGGGCAAGCGACCGCCGGTCGCCGGTACGGCTGCAGACCTCGCCCGGACGCGGCGCTCATCCGACTGGAAGCGCCTGTCGGCGGGAGCCGGAACCAAAGGACCGCGGCTGCACGATTGGTGTTATCTCGAATTGGCGGATCTCGAGGCCGAGCAGTCCAACAGTGCAAATGACGGTTTGTGGACACGCGGTCTACTGATCCGTCGTCGCATTGCCGATGATGACCTCGCCTTCTTCACCACCTGGTGCCCAGCGGGAACAGCCATTGAAACGCTGGTCGCGGTCGAAGGCCATCGATGGGCGATCGAGGACAGCTTTGAAACGGCGAAAAACGAGTTCGGGCTCGATCACAACGAGAGCAGATCCTGGCATGGCTGGCACCGTCATGTGTCCTTGGTGATGCTCGCCTTCGCCATGATGGCCGCGATCCGACATCGCGCTAATCCGCCACCGCCCAAAAAAACGAAACGGCGCCCCCCGGCAAAAGCCAAAACATAACCACCCCACCACTGATCCGTTGGTCAATCCAGGAAATCCGCCGCATTGCTATCAGACTTGCGCGGAAGCGGATTCAACCCGCACACATCATCGCATGGTCCTTCTGGCGCAGAGCTCACCAGGCTGCCGCTCAACGCGCCCACTTCAAATCAAAAAAGCAACTGTAATGCTAGGGCGGAGGGCGATTTTGTTGCGTCCGTGGCCATAACTGTGCTTCTTGGGCGGCATGTCGGGAGCAGAGCAGATATGACCCAAGGAACGCCGGAAATCCGCGCATCGGCGCAGTTGCTTGCCCGCTATCGCGAGCCTGACAATACGCGGGGTGTCCTCGAACTGGCGATCACGGCGATCCCGTTCGTCGTCATCTGGGCTCTGATCTGGGTCGCTCTTGACCAGGGCTATTGGTTTGCCCTCCTGCTCGAGGTGCCCGCGGCGGGTTTGCTGGTCCGCCTCTTCATGATCCAACACGATTGCGGACACGGCTCGTTCTTCCGCGGCCGCGTTGCCAACGATTGGGTCGGCCGTGCCATCGGCGTGATGACACTGACGCCATACGGCTACTGGCGGCATAACCATGCGGGCCATCACGCGAATTCCGGCAATCTCGACCACAGGGGCTTGGGCGACATCGATACGTTGACCACGCGCGAATTTCTCGGGCGGTCGCGATGGCGCCGGACGCTGTATCGCTTGTATCGACATCCCCTCGTGATGTTTGGCGCCGGTCCCTCGTATTTGTTCATCTTGAAGCACCGATTGCCGGTCGGGATGATGCGTCGCGGCTGGAAACCCTGGCTGAGCACGATGGGCACGAACATCGCCCTCGCGGTTCTCGCCGTCACGATGATCTGGCTGGTCGGCTATGGGCCGTTGCTGCTTGTGCATCTGCCGATCGTTGTCCTGGCGGCGTCTATCGGTGTGTGGCTGTTCTACGTCCAGCACCAGTTCGAGCACACGCATTGGGCCCACGACGAGACCTGGAACTTTCACGACGCCGCGCTGCACGGCAGCTCTCACTACCAATTGCCGGGTGTCTTGCGATGGTTCACGGCAAATATCGGCGTCCACCACATCCATCATTTGTCCAGTCGAATTCCCTGCTATCGCTTGCAGGACGTATTGCGCGACCATCCGCAGTTCGCTGGTGTCGGGCGGATCACGCTGCTCCAGAGTTTGCGGACCGTGCGGCTGACCTTGTGGGACGAGGA
Organism: Bradyrhizobium sp. CW1; assembly: GCF_023100665.1. Lineage (NCBI taxonomy): Bacteria > Pseudomonadati > Pseudomonadota > Alphaproteobacteria > Hyphomicrobiales > Nitrobacteraceae > Bradyrhizobium > Bradyrhizobium sp. CW1. The sequence continues at coordinate 6,337,736 of NZ_CP064684.1, read as the reverse complement.
ACGGCAGCGGCTCGTCTCCTTTGGAGAGGCAGCCTTGTTTGGCAAGGCAGCCTTGTTTGAAAAGGCAGCCTTGACTCCAGTGGCTTAGCTTTACGCTGCCCCGCGCGGCCGCCGACCGGCGTGAATTCGCGCGATCGGAACGCGATGGGCGTCTAGCGGCCGTTCAACGTGGCTTCGCCGTCCGACGCCGGGCGCTGGCAGCCGTGTCACCGATCCCCGGTCATTCTGTCGCAGCGATAGACCGCCAGCTTCGGCCGCGCGGCGCCCTTCCGCCTGCGTTAACCGTCGTATATGAGATTTATCGCCGGAACGTGCCGAATGTCGCCACAGACGGAACGTAAGGCGGCGGCGATTTCTTAATTCAAAGATCGCAATCTGATCAATGACCGGCGGACTGGCATTTCGACCGAGGATGGCATGAGAAACCTGATGACAACGGCGCAATCCACCGTGGCGATGCGGCGTTGGGGGCCCCCCGGAATTGTGACCCTGGCGGCAATGCTCGCCTTTGCGGCCGTGGCTCCGGCCAATGCGGCCAAGCAGGCGCGTCAGCCGGCCGAGGCGGTGGCACCGCGCGAGGCTGGCGAACCGATCATGGCGATCGTGTCGATCAAGAGCCAGCAGGTCACCTTCTACGACGCCGAGGGCTGGATTTTTCGCGCGCCGGTGTCCACCGGCACGACGGGACGCGAGACGCCGGCCGGCGTCTTCGCCATCATCGAGAAGGACAAGGACCACCACTCGACCATGTATGACGACGCCTGGATGCCGAACATGCAGCGCATCACCTGGAACGGCATCGCGCTGCATGGCGGGCCGCTGCCCGGCTACGCCGCTTCGCATGGCTGCGTGCGGATGCCGTTCGGCTTTGCGGAGGGCCTGTTCGACAAGACCAACATCGGGATGCGGGTGATCATCTCGCCGAACGACGCGGCTCCGATCGACATCGTTCATCCCGCACTGTTCATGCCGAAGCGGGACGCCATTGCGGCGGCGCCGGGCCAAATTGGCAGGCTCTCCGGCGAGGCCGAGGAGGCCACAAGGGCGGCCGACGAGGCCAAGAAGGCCGCGACGGCGGCCGCGAAAGAGGCGGCATCGCTGCCGGCCTCGTTGCGCAAGCTGGAACAGCAGAAGACCCGCGCCGACGCCGAGCTCGCCTTCGCCGACAGGCAGCTCGCGGCCGCCAAGACCGATCAGGCCCGCGCCAAGGCCGAGGAGCTGAAGCAGAAGGCCGCCACCAAGGCCGCCGACGCGGCGACGCAGCTCGATGCCGCCAAGAGCGCCGCACAACCGAAGCGCGACGCGGTGGCTGCCACGAAAGAGGCCGCCAAGGCGGCAGCGGCCAGGAAGGCCGATGCCGTGAAGGCCGCGACCGACGCAAAGCTCGCACTCGAGCCGGTCTCGGTCTACATCAGCCGCGCGACGCAGAAGCTCTACGTGCGGCGGAACACGCACAAGCCGGCACCGGACGGCGGCGGCGAGGTGTTCGACACCAGCATCGAGGTTCCCGTCGCGATCCGCAATCCGGATCAGCCGCTCGGCACGCATATCTTCACCGCGATGGCGAAGACCGACACAGGCCTGCGCTGGAGCGTGGTCACGATCGAAGACAGCGACAACGCCAGGAACGCACTCGACCGCATCACCATCCCACAGGAGGTGCTCGATCGCATCGCGCCGACCGCGTTGCCGCGCTCCTCGATCATCATCTCGGACGAGCCGCTGAGCAGCGAGACCAACTACCGCACCGAGTTCGTCGCAGTGCTGAGCAACCAGCCCCAGGGCGGTTTCATCACGCGCAAGCCGACCGCGCCTCCGATGGCCATGGCGAGCGATGACGGCTGGGACAATGGCGGCAACGGTTTCGGCTTCTTCTTCCAGCGCGATCCGAATCCGCAGCCCGTCAATCCGCGCCGGCGCGGCCAGTATCAATATTATCAGCCGGCACAGCCGATGCAGCGGGGCTTCTGGTAGGAGCGGGCGGATCGAAGCTCGCCACTATCGCCGCGCCTCGATGACGATAGCCTGGATCTTGCCTTCGATCGGTCCGGACCCATGGCGCGTTCGGATCGCCTCGGCAACGATGTCGGTCGCAGCCTGAAGCTTGCTGGCATCGCGTGCCTCGATCTCGCTGCGCAGCGGCGTGCCCTGGCAGAGCGCGATCGCGACGTGCTCGGGCGACGGGGCCCGGCTTATTTCAGCTCGCGTTTCGATCGATATGTCACGGAAGCCTGCGCGTTCGAGGTCGGTTCTGATGACGGCCTTGTCGTGATAGCCGTGCGGCGTCCGGGCCATGAAACGAGGCGGGTCGTCGGGAAACAGCTTTTCGAGCGCGACGGTCGCTTCATGCGTCAGCACATTGTCCTCGATGCGATCCCAGACGTTGAACACGAACGTGCCATTGCCGTTGAGGACGCGCTTCACTTCCCCGTAGGCCTTCACGCGGTCCGGAAAGAACATGGCGCCGAACTGGCAGCAGACCACGTCGAAGGCTGCATCGTCGAAGGGCAGGGCCGATGCGTCGGCCTGGCGCCACGAGATGCGATCGTCGTCTGCCTGACGCTGCGCCGCGACAGCCAGCATCGGCTCGTTGAGGTCGGTCGCGACATAACGAACGCCGCGCGGCAGCGCCGCCGCCACCGCGCGCGTCACGGCGCCGGTGCCTGCCGCGATCTCGAGCAGCACGGAGGGAGACCGGGCCGCGACACGTCTTGCGATGTCGTCGGCGTAAACGGCGAAGATCATCGGCACCAGATATTCGTCGTAAAGCTTCGGGATCGAGCCGGCGAAAACCTTGTCGGTGTTGGACATGCTTGCCTCGCTGAAGTTCGGAGACGAGGCTCACGTTACCATGGATTGCCGTCTACCGCGCCAGTAGCGCGGTGAATCCGGCCGATGCCTGCATCGCCTTGCTGGCCGCCGGCGTCATCGGCTTGCGCCGACCTCGCGGATCGGCCGCGTGCCGTCCCAGTTGGCCGCCGCCTGCCGGACCTTCTCGAAGAACGGCCCCTTGGTGCCGCTGATGTCGGAGATCTCGATCACGGTGCCTGGATGGGCCTGGGTGTCGAAATAGGCAAAGCGTCCTCTGTCGCCGCCGATCTGGCCCTCGTGGCCGATCCTGTAGCCGAGCCCGAGCGCCCTGTCGTAGAGCGCCTGGTAGTCGTGGCTCCAGTAGGACATGTGCTGGAGGCCTTCGTGGCCGGACTCGAGGAATTCCCTATATAGCGAGGGCGCGTCGTTGCGCTGCTGGATCAGCTCGATCTGGAGGTCGCCGGAATTGGCCAGCGCGATGCTCATCTCGAGGGCGGAGTTTTCGCCGCGATGGCAAAACCAGTCGGTCTTGACGCGGTCCATGTAGTACCAGGGACCGACGCCCATCACCTCGATCCAGTGCTTCATCGCGGAGTGGATGTCCCGCACCACATAACCGTTCTGGCGTACCGCGCCGAAGATGCGGCTCATGCCCGCGCTCCTCTTGTCAGCTTGATCACTTCAGTTCAATGCCCGCGTCCTTGGCAACCTGCTTCCAGGCCGCGATGTCGCTGGCGTTGATGTCACGCTGCTCGTCGCCCGGCACGAATTGCGGCGTGATGCCAAGCCCCAGCAGCTTCTCCTTCACGTCGGCATCGGCGAGCGCGTCCTTCAGCGCCGCGGACAGCTTTCTTGCGATCGGTTCGGCAAGCCCCGCAGGCGCATACATCGCCCAGGACAGGCTGCGGTCGAACGGCACGCCTTGTTCCTTGTAGCTTGCGACATCCGGCAGGCTCGGCGAGCGTTCGCCGCAGGCGGCCAGCGCCTTGATCGAGCCGTCCTTCACCAGCGGCGTCGCGGTCGCCATGTCGAGTCTCGCCAGCGAGATGTGGCCGCCGAGCAGATCGCCGGCCAGTTTGGCGATGCCGTTGAACGGCACGTGGTCCATCTTGATTCCGGTCTGCTGCATCAGGATTTCCGCGCAGAACTGTCCGGTCGAGCCGACGCCCCAGCTTCCGTACTGGATCGGCTCGCCCTTCCTGGCCAGCGCGATCAGGCCCTTGATGTCGTTGGCGGCAAAATCCTTGGTCGCCACCAGCATGATCGAGGACGTGCCGATGCGCCCGATCGTGGTGAAATCCTTGATCGAATCGTAAGGCAGTTTCGGATAGATCGCCGGCGCCAGCACATGCGTGGTCATGCCGCCTACGGTGATGGTGTAGCCGTCATTCGCCGACGCCGCGACCATCTGGGTGCCGAGCGTGCCGGCAGCCCCGGTGTGGTTCTCGATATAGACGCTCTGTCCGAGCGTCTTGCCCATCCTGTCGCCGAGCAGTCGTCCGATCACGTCGCCGCCGCCACCGGCCGCATAAGGCAGCAGCATCCTGATCTTGTGCGTGGGATAGGCGGCCGGATCCTCGGCCCGCGCAGGCAGCATTGCCGAAAACGTTATGACCAATGACAAAGTTGCGGCGCGCAGCAGACGAAAATGGACGAAGCGCGCCATGACCTGATCTCCCCAGATTGCTCTCCGCTTCTTTTGAGAGCGGAGTTGAAGCGCAAGACCGAACGAGCGATCGTGCCGGCGGTTGACTAGCGAACGATCGTTCGTTAGTCAAGCCCGCATGGCTGTCCACACCACCAGCGCGGCGGAAGCGGCTGCGCCCACGACCCGCGCGCGCATTCTCGCCGAGGCGCTCGATCTGTTCGCGCAGAGCGGCTATGGCGGCGCCTCGATGCGCGAGCTCGCGCGTCGCGTCGGCATTCGCGAGAGCAGCCTCTACAATCACTTCGCCGGCAAGGCCGCGATCCTCGAGGCGATCGTCAGCGAGCACGGCCCGGCCAGCTCGGCGAGCCGGCTGGAAGAGCCGCGCTACAAGCAGCTCGCGCGCCAGCCCGCCGCGTTCTGCCGCCAGTTTGCACTGGATCTCGTCGAGCAATGGTCCGATCCGCGCGAGCACCAGTTCCAGAAAGTGATCACCGCCGAGCGCAACCGCGTGCCCGGCATCCGCGCCAAATTCGCCGATCATTTCTATGCGCGCGAGCAGAGCATGATGACGGATTATTTCCGCGGCTTTGCGCTCGCCGGTCTCGTCTCGACGCCGGACCCACGCGAGACCGCGCGGCTGTTCGCGGCCGGGCTGATCTACATCCGTCTCGAGCATTACGTGATGGGCGCGGCACCGTCGCCGCGGCCGAAGGTGATCGAGGCGATCGACAGCTATCTCACCTTCTTCCTGTCGCTGATCGCGGCGGATGGCGGGACACAGGACAATAAGAAACGAAAAGCCAAGGGAGAGACTCGTGGCAAGGCTGCCCCTGATTGATCCGGAGACGACGAGCGGCGACATCCGCGCCTCGTTCGACCGCATGCCGGTCAAGCTGAATATTTTCCGCATGATGGCCCATGCCGAGGCCAACATGATCCCGGCGATGCGGCTCGGCAATTCGATCCTGCACAAGCAGAAGCTCAGTGCGGTCCATCGCGAGCTCCTGATCCTTTAGGCCGCCCAGCTCGAAGGCGGTGCCTATGAATGGCGCCAGCACGTGCCGATCGCGCTTGGTGTCGGCTGCACGCAAGCACAGATCGATGCGGTCGAGCGCGCCGATTACGATGCTGCCGGTTTGAGCGAGGCCGAGCGCGCGCTGCTGAAATTCGGCCGCGAAGTGGTCGAGCACGTTCGCGTTCCCGAGCAGATCTTCGCCGCCATGCGCGCGCATTTCAGCGACCAGGAGATCGTCGAATCCATTGTCGCGCTCGGCTTCTACATGATGATGGCGCGTGTCACCGAGGCGACCGAGACCGATCTCGACCCGGCAGCCGGCATGAAGGTCTACGACAGCGGCAAGAGATAGGCGGCGCGCATGCGTGAGAATTCCGAGACCAGGCTGGAGCGCTATGTTCGCGCGCCGAGTGCGGAATCGCTGGGCGAAGCGCCGGGCAGGGGACGCCTTGAGGGGCGTCGCATCCTGATCGTCGGCGGTGGCCAGCGTGTGTTCGACGCCGCCACCGATCCGATCGGCAACGGCCGCGCCATGAGCATTCTTTGCGCGCGCGAGGGCGCGAAGGTCGCGGTCGCCGATCTCAACCACACCTCCGCGCAGCAGACCGTCAAGCACATCACCGACGAAGGCGGCGAGGGCTTTGCCATCACGGCCGATGTCACCTCTGAATCCGACGTCCAGCGCATGATCGAGGAAGCACATCGCGCCATGGGCGGGCTCGACGGCATGGTCCTCAACATCGGCACCTTCGGCAAGGTCGGCCTCGACGCCGTCAGCCCCGAGGAGTGGAATGCGATCTACGACGTCAACGTTCGCGGTCCGATGCTGTGCTGCCGCGCGGGCCTGCCGAAATTCGGCAACGGCGGATCGATCGTCTTCATCTCCTCCATCGCCGCTCTGAAGGCCGGCTCGCAGATGGCGGTGTATGATTCCTCGAAAGCCGCGCTCGGCGGCCTCATGCGCAACATCGCCCATCTCGGATCGCGCCGCGGCATCCGCGCCAACCTCGTCTATCCCGGTCTCGTCGACACGCCGAACGGTCGCGAGGCCGGCGCCGGCCGCCCCTCGCGCGGCAAGGGTCACGTCCCGTTCGGCCGCCAGGCCACCGCCTGGGAAATCGCCTATGCCGTGCTGTTCTTCCTCTCGGACGAGAGCGTCTACGTCACCGCGCAAACGCTCGCGGTCGATAGCGGCCTGAGCGGGATGTGACGTCGATCCGTAACAGGCTGCGGCTCGACGCGACAGTTTCGCAGGGCCTGCTCATCTGATAAGCCTCAAAGGCATGAAAACCACACTGCTGAAATCCGAAGACTACGCCCGCTCGCCCTGGAAGAACGGCGGCGGCATCTTCACCGATATTGCGGATGCCCATCGCGCTGAATCCGTGAAGGATTGGGACAGCCTGCTCTGGCGCTTCGCGACCACGCCGATTGTGGCGCCGGGGCCATTCTCCCATATGCCCGGCATCGACCGCCTGCAGATGGTGGTCGGCGGACGCGGGCTGGTGCTGAAGTCGCCCACCGAGGAATTCGACGAGCGCGAGCCGTTTACGACGGTGCGCTTCACCGGCGAGCTCGAGATCGTGACCCGGCTCGAGGAAGGGCGAGTCGAGGTGGTGAATTTGATGGGCCGGCGCGGTGCGGTCGCGCTTGAGCTCGAAGCGCTTAAGGAGCCCGGTGAGCGGCGATTTTCCGCCGGCACGCATCTAATTTATGCGGCGCGCGGCGACTGCACTATCCGTCTCGAAGGCACGGATTTTTCGATTTCGCACGAAAACACCTTGAAAGTCGAGCTGACGGGGGCATCGACGCTTGCGCTCGTCTCGGGGCTGGCCGTGCTGGGCTCTATCCAGGTCGTCGGCTGAACGGCGTTCCCGCCGATCAGAGCGATGCGTACAATCCATGCAACTGGCTAGGTTGACGCCGTCGCGCCGGAGCACGATATCTGCCTTGATGCAGGCCGCCGCCCCAAGCGCGATATGGGTGGCCACGATATGAACGGGCAGATATGACCGCGCCAGAGAACAAATCCGCCACGCTGTCCGACGGCGTCGTCGACTGGTTGATCAACGGCACGCGCGACCAGCGCTTTATCGACAATATCTTTGCCGAGATGTGCATCCGGCTTCAGCAGGCCGGCATTCCGCTGGCGCGCTCAACCCTTCACGTGCTGATCCAGCACCCGCAATGGCTGGGCGCCCGCTTCATGTGGGCCGACGGCATGCGCGAGGCAGAGATTGCACGGGTCGACCATGACGTCCGCGAGCGGTCTGAATATATCGGCAGTCCCGCCAACGAAATGTTCGACGGCGCGACCGAGTTGCGCGAAAATCTCGAGCAGGACCCAGCGCTCGGCCGCAAGCACGCGCTCTACCGCGAGATGCGCGCGCAGGGCCTCACCGACTATGTGGCTTGGCCGCTCTATCATACGCTCGGCAAGCGCCATCTCGTCACCTTCGCGACCAACCGGCCCGGCGGCTTCGACGACACCCATGTCGCTGCCCTCAAGAACTTGTTGCCTGTGCTGGCGCTGGTCAGCGAGATCCGCGTTAAGAATCGATTGGCGCGAACGCTGCTCGAGACCTATGTCGGCTCCCATGCCGGCGAGCTCATCCTGGCCGGCGCCACGCGGCGCGGTACCGGTACGACGGTGCGCGCCGCGATCATGATCTGCGATCTGCGCGACTTCACCAAGATTTCCGACAATTGGCCGCGCGACGACGTCATCGATCTGCTCAACGATTATTTCGACGCGATGTCGGAGCCGATCGCGCGGCATGGCGGCGAGATCCTGAAATTCATCGGTGACGGCCTGCTCGCCATCTTTCCGCTGAGCGAGCCCAAGGCCTGCGCAAACCTGCTGCATGCCGTGACCGAAGCCAGGCAGGCCATGATCGCGTTGAACGCGCGCAACGACGGCACCGGCCGAGCGCCGCTGAACTACGGCATCGGCGTCCATGTCGGCGACGTCATGTACGGCAATATCGGATCGTCCACCCGGCTTGACTTCACCGTGATCGGTCCCGCCGTCAACATGGCCTCACGCCTCGAGGCCTTGACCAAGCAATTGGGAAAGAAAGTGTTGCTGTCACGCGACTTTGCCGAGCTGGTCGAGCGAGAGTTCGAGCTGGAGCAGGTCGGAAAATATGAGGTGCGCGGCTTCAGCGATCCGATCGAGCTTTTTGCGTTTTGAAGATGACGGAGGCCCCCGGCTAAGCAGCGGGCGATCATCGAGTCCTGTTGCCAACGCAGGATTGTGTGACTACGCTCGGTGCGACGCCGCCCAAGCGTTTCGTCCAAGCGTGTCATCGATCGGCCGCACGTTCATGCCAAAATTCCTCCGCATCGGAATCCATCAGTCGAACGTATCGGGTTACACGTCGAAGGCGTGGTGTGTCCGGCGCGTTGGCACGGCGATCCTCCTGAAATGGGGCGCCGTGGAAGTCCAGGGCGCGGGTGACGGACGAAAGGTCTACTGGACGCGTCTGCCGCAGCAGAAGACAATTCGCTGCGGCAGCGCGCAGCGTGCCCAGGATTACGCCAAGGCCGCGATCGCGCGGCGCCGCAATCATCGCTATGAACCGCTGACCGGCGCGATCGTGCTCCGGCGCCGACCGGCCGCAGGCAACACCGAGCTCAAGCGGGCGCTTGCCACGATCCTGATCGTCGATATCGTCGGCTCCACCGCAAAAGCCGCAAAGCTCGGCGATGTCCGCTGGACCAAGATCATGGGCCATTATTACGCGGCGGTCCGCAAGGAGCTGAAGAGCTCGCGCGGCAAGGAAGTCACGGCGACGGGCGACGGCGTGCTGGCGACGTTCAAGACGCCGGCCGCCGGAATCAATTGCGCGACCGCGATCCAGAAGGCCGTGCGTACGCTCGGCCTCGAGCTCAGGGTCGGCCTGCATGCCGGCGAATACACCGTGAGCGGCACTGAGGCGGTCGGCCTCGCCTTCCACATCGGCACCCGCGTCGCCGCAAAGGCGCGCGCCGGCGAGGTGCTGGTGTCGAGCGCGGTGAAGGAGCTGATGGCGTCGCAGTCGGCGATCAACCTGAAAGATCACGGCATTCACCGGCTCAAGGGCGTGCCGGAAAAATGGAGACTCTATAGAGTGGAGGGGTGAGAGTGGGTGAAGCTCTCACCGTCCTTCGTAAACGGGTGGACGCTTCTGTGCCTCGGCATCCCGCCCTTCCTGGAAGTCCCTGGTCGTGAGCAGCGCACGATATTGGTCGCCAAGTTTGGCAAGCGCGGCCTCGGGGTCTTCGAGCGCAAGGTGCGAGGACGCAATCGAGGTCTTGATGCCGAGGGGAGCGCATGCGGCGATCTTCTCGGCGATCTCGACGGCCTTCGCGCGAGCGGCGTCGCGGTTTGTTGCCACCTCCTGAACCGTTCCCATCCGGAGCGCTTCGTTCGCATCCCAATGATCGCCCGTCAGAATGAACCGCATGGCATTTCCCCAACCGGCTTCTCGTGGGAAGCGAACGGTTGAGCCGCCGCCGGGAAAGCGGCCGTGCGTGTTCTCGTCCTGGCCGAAATCCGTGTCTTCCGATGCTATGCGGATGTCCGCAACGAGGAAGATTTCGTGCGCCATATTCCAGGTATCGCCATGCACCGCGACAATCAGCGGCTTGGTGAGCGCCGGTTTGGTCCGCCCGAGAGGGTCGATGAAGCCGGGTCCCTCCATCATCGTCTTTCCCGATTGAGCAAATGCCTTGTAGGCGTCGACATCGACACCTCTGGAGAAGCGTTCGCCGTAGCCGAACAGAACCGCTGCACGCAGCGAGGGATCTCGATCGTACTGGTAGTAGGCTCTCGCCAGGCTCTCTGTCGCCTCCGGGTCCAGCCGATTGTCGATGCCAGGCCGGTTGATGCCGATCAGCACGATGTGGCCTTTGCGCTCGATGGTGATCTTCGTCCGCTCACCGTACGGAATGTCCGCCATCGGCGCGGACTCGTCAGATTGTGACATCATGGATTCTGTCTTCCCGTGCTGATGAGAGCGCTGCAGCGATGATGTGGTATCATGCAGAAGATTGCATCAGGCCCGACATGGGCGATCGTGCGTATCGGAAAACGCATCTGCGTTTTCGAAACGACGATGAACGAGGGTGTGGGCTCAAGAGCGTGCCGGAGCGGTGGCGGGGTGGGGACTGAGGCGATTGCGCGCGGGGCGGATCCACGCCCTCATCTCATCTGGACGACGATTTTCCCCCTGGCTCGTCCCTTTTCGAGATAGGCCAGCGCGTCTTTCGCCTGTTCGAACGGAAAGACCTTGTCGATCACCGGCCGGATACGCTCCGCCTTGAGAAGCTCGCCGATCTCGGCGAGTTGCCTGCCGTCCGGGTGCACGAACACGAACGAATACTCCGCGCCGATCTTGCCGGCGCGGCGAATGATCTTGCGGCTCAGCCATCCGAACAGGAACACCATGACGACGTTCATCCCGCGGTCGCGCGCGAACGCGGCGTCCGGCGGCCCGACCAGCGAGGCAATCCTGCTCCCCCGCTTCAGGATCCGAAGCGATGTCTCGACCGCATCGCCCCTGAGCGTGCCCAGCACCGCGTCGTAGTCCCGCAGCACTTCCTCGAATTGCTGGGTCTTGTAGTCGATCACCTCGTCAGCCCCGAGGCTGCGCACCAGATCGATATTTCCAGTGCTGGTCGTCGTCCCCACTTTGGCGCCGAAATATTTCGCGAGCTGGATCGCGAACGTGCCGATCCCGCCGGCGCCGGCGGGGATGAAGACTTTCTGGCCGGGTTTGAGACGTATGCGCTCCCTAAGAGCTTGCCACGATGTCAGGCCGACCATCGGGATCGAGGCCGCGTGCACGAAGTCCAGGTTCGGCGGCTTGAGCGCGGCGGCATCCTCCGGCACGGTCGCGAATTCGGCGAGAGCGCCTGTGCCGAGATCAAAGATGCTGGCGAAGACGGCGTCGCCCGGCTTGAAGCGGGTCACGCGGCTTCCGACCTCGACGACGACGCCCGCCAGGTCGCTGCCCAGCGTGGCCGGCAGTTCAAACTTCAGGATCGGCTTGAACGTTCCCTTCGGAATCATGTTGTCGATCGGGTTCAACCCCGCGGCATGAACCTGGACCAGGATTTCGTTCGGCTTCGGCGTCGGCCGCGGGATATCGGCCAACGCGATCTGGTCCGGCTTGCCGTAGCGCTTGAACACGAGGGCTCTCATTTTTTCTCTCGGTTCGAAGGTTCTTCGCACTGGCAAGATTGCGGCCCTCAGAAAGCCCGCGCGGTGCGGGCGGGCTGCAGCGCCGCCGTCGCATCCAGCCGCAAATCCTTTCGGATTCCGGCATCCACCAGGGCTGCGGGCGCGAACCGGCGCAGAAATCGCAGGCGCTTCGCAAGGCTGCCGGCCGCGTATTTGAGTTGCGGGCGCACCGCGCTCGCGGCCTTCAGCACGGCATCGCCCACGACGCCGGGCTGTTCGGCCGTCGCCATCACCTCGTTCACCCGCTTGGTCACGCCGGCGCGCGCCTCGCGATATTCGTCGAGCGTGGCGTCGGGCTCCATGAAGTTCGCGTCGAACGGCGTCTTGGTGTAGGCGGGCTCGACTACGGAGACCCGGATGCCCCGCGTGCGCAGTTCATGGTCGAGCGATTCCGAATAGCCTGCCACGGCGTGCTTGGTCGCGGCATAGAGCGCGCCGTAAGGCATCGGCAGAAAGCCGAGCACTGAGCCGATGTTGATGATGCGGCCGCTTCCAAGGCGCCGCATGTGCGGCACGACGGCGCGCGTCATCCGGATCAGGCCGAAGAAGTTCGTCTCGAAAATCGCGCGCGCCTGCTCCATCGAGCTCTCTTCCGCGCCGGCAGGGGCAACGCCGAAGCCGGCGTTGTTGACGAGCAGGTCGATGCGGCCCTCGCGCCGGATCACTTCGCCGACGGCGGCTTCCACCGATGCATCGCTGGTGACGTCGAGAGCCAGCATCTCGAACGCCTGCTTGCCCGCCTGCGCGCCCCGCCTGCTGGTGCCGAACACCTTGTAGCCGGCGTTCGCGAGTCGCTCCGCCGTCGCCTGGCCGATGCCTGAGGAGGCGCCGGTCACCAGCGCGATCTTCGGTGTAATCCTGTTCATAATGCCTCTCCGACGCCACTTCCGGGCCTGAAATCGTTTGATTACGATCGTAACTATTGATATACATGACGATCGTAATTATAAAAGTCAAGCCCCGCCTCTAAGGATCGGTCGCATGCGCGTCTCAAAGGAACAGGCCGCCAAAAATCGCGAGCATATTCTCGAGACTGCCTCGCGCCTGCTGCGGGAGCGCGGCATCGCCGGCGTCGGTGTCGACGCACTCGCCGAGGCGGCCGGGATGACGCACGGCAGCCTCTACAGCCAGTTCGGCTCCAAGGAGCGGCTGGTCGAGGAAGCCGTGGCCCATGCGATCGACGCCAAGGGTCAGGAATTCCCCGAGGCCTTCGAGCTCGAGGACTATGTTTCGCACTATCTCTCGCCGGGGCATCGCGACGATCCCGCCGCCGGCTGCCCCTTCGCTGCGCTCGCCTGTGAGGTGTCACGTCAAAGCGGCGGCCTGAGGCAGCGCTTCACCGCCGGCGTGCGCGGCGTGATCGGTTTGCTGAGCAGCCGGATGGCCTCCACGCTGAAGCCACGCCAGCGCGAGGACAAGGCGCTCGCCGCCGCCGCCTCCATGGTGGGAGCCCTCGTGCTTGCCCGCGCCGTGGACGATCCCAAGCTGTCGGACGATATTCTTCGCGCGACGAGGAATTCGCTGGCGGGGTGAGGCCGCGTCCCGGCGGGGCGCCGAAAGTCCGGAACAAAATTCCGGTGACGACGTTCGACGTCGCGGACAGCCAAAAGCGATGGCTGCCGATCTTCGACATCGACATACTTTCGAACGCGCATGGATGACTACAGCGATCTGGTGCTCGGCATGTTGGCCCTGGCCGTCGCTGCCCTCCTGTTGGTGGCGGGCGAGCTCTATCTCGTGACCCGGCCAGAGCCGCCGCAAACTCACGCGCCGGCCCCACCGGTCGTTACATCGTCGGCCGAAACCATTTTTTGTCATGTCGATTTTGGAGCGTAAGCAGACCAACTCGAAGAGGTGGGCAATGGGAAGCACTGCAACTGTTCCGATGCTGTCGTCTGAGGGCGGATTGACACATTACCTGGCGGAAATTCGCAAGTTTCCGATGCTGCGGCCCGATCAGGAAATCGCCTACGCCAAGCGATGGCGCGAGCACGGCGACCGCGAGGCAGCCTATCATCTCGTCACAAGCCATCTGCGGCTCGTTGCCAGGATTGCGATGGGATATCGCGGCTACGGCCTGCCGGTTGCGGACATCATTTCCGAAGGAAACGTCGGCCTGATGCACGCCGTCAAGCGTTTTGAGCCGGAGCGGGGCTTTCGGCTCGCGACCTACGCGATGTGGTGGATCAAGGCGTCGATCCAGGAATACATCCTGCGGTCCTGGTCGCTGGTCAAGATTGCCAACAGCGGGGCGCAGAAGAAGCTGTTCTTCAAGCTTCGCCGGACCAAGGCGGAAATTTCCGCCCTGGAGGATGGTGATCTCCGTCCCGAGCACGCCAGCCGGATCGCGCGGCGGCTCGGCGTGCAGGAGAACGACGTCATCGAGATGAACCGGCGCCTCGGCGGCGACCTGTCGCTCAATGCCTTGGTGCGCGACGCCGACGGCAGGGAAGTCCAGGACTGGCTCGTCGACCCCGCGTCCAGTCCTGAAGCCGAATACGCCGAGCGGGAAGAAACCAGACGGAGGCGTGAAGCCCTCGCCGGCGCCATGGACGTCCTCAAGCCGCGCGAGCGCGACATTCTCGAGGCGCGCTGGCTCTCCGAGCCGCCGCTGAGACTTGAGCAGCTCGCGGCACGGTATGGCGTTTCACGCGAGCGGGTGCGGCAGATCGAAATGCGCGCGTTCGAAAAGGTTCGGGCTGCTATCGCCGGACGCCTGGCAGCCGGCTCTTGAAACCAAATCGGCGCCTCCTAATTCTTTTGGCAGCCGCATGCGAGTGCGGTGCCGGACGCCAAAGCAGGGTCCGGCAAGGCCATCGGGGCTCGCCCCGGTGATGCTCTTAATCCATGTTGCTCACAGGAGGATGTGGTTATGAGAACCGACGATATGTCTCCCCTCTGGCGTTCGACCATCGGTTTCGACCGCCGTTCCGCCGCGTCGCATCGCGATCGATGCTGCCGGCAATGCCGACCCGAAATCGAGCACAAGCAGGCGGCCTGACGAGTTGATCGTCCGGGCTTTGCAGCGCGTGCGTGGCCCTCGCCGCGCGCCGAGCTGCGCCAATCGACAATCAAGACAGGAGATAAGGAGAAACGACAATGGCACTACGCGATCTCATTCCGTGGAACAACGGCTCACGCAACATGGCCGTTCAACGCGGCGAAGCCGGCAACCCGCTGCTTGCGCTTCATCGTGAGATGAACCGGCTGTTCGACGACGCCTTCCGCAGCTTTGATCTCAGTCCGTTCGGCTCCTCGACCGCAATGGGCTGGCCGAACGTCGAACTCGACGAGAGCGACAAGGAAGTCAAGGTCGTCGCCGAGCTTCCCGGTCTCGAACAGAAGGACGTCAACGTCGAGCTTGCAAACGGCGTGCTGACGATCAGCGGCGAGAAGAAGAGCGAAACGGAAGACAAGGAGCGTCTCTTCAGCGAGCGTTACTATGGCCGTTTCGAGCGGCGCATTCCGGTCGATGACGTCGACCAGGACAATGTCGCGGCTTCCTTCAACAACGGCGTTCTCACCGTCACCCTGCCGAAGTCACCGGCGGCACAACAGAAGGTGAGGCGCATCGCGATCAAAGGCAAGTAAGCACCATGTGTAAGCATGGCCGTGGGCGGGAGCCGCCGCTCCCGCCCGCGTCCGGCCGGCGGCCGCATTTGCGTCCGTCGGCTCGCTGCAAAATTTTCCGGAACGCTCGGAAACTTCAATTCCGGTCTGGCGTTTTGCGGTCGGTTTCCAAGTTCTGGGAGTCGCACATGAAGAAACTTGCTTTAGTCCTGACGATGATCTCGGCCCTGTTCGTGGCGGCGGCCTCGCCGGCGGAAGCCCATGGCTGGCGCGGCGGCTGGCACGGCCATTGGGGCGGTCCCGGCATCGGCTTCGGTCTTGTTGCCGGTGCGCTTGCGGCGGGGCTGGCGGCCGATGCCTATTATGGCCCGCGCTTCTATGGCCCGCCCTACGGCTATTATGGACCGCGCGTCGTGCGGCGGGCCTATTATGTGCCTTACGCCTACGCTCCACCGCCCTATTGGGATCCCTGGTGGTGACGAGACAAGGCCCGGACCATCATCCGGGCCTTTTGCGTGAGGGTCATCCACTGGATGCGCGTCGCGCCGCGTCTATTTGCGGTTCGCTCCCGTCGAGCCTGAGCCCGGCATGGCCTGCTGACCGCCCTGGGTTTGCCTGGTGTCGTTGTCGCCTGGCCGGGTCGTGGAGGACTTGGCCGGTGCGTTCGCGCCGCCGCCATTGTTGTCCGATGACGTGTTGAGGCCGGAGGCTCCCGCTCCCGTCGTGCCGCCGGTGCCTGAGGAGTCGATGCTCGACCCGGTCCTGGACGCACCCGCGCCGCCTTGCGCGAATGCGGAAGAGGGGAATGCGAGAGCCGCAACGAGCCCTGCGAGAACCAGCTTTTTCATGTCCGCTCCTGTGCTTGACGTCGTCACATGCCGTGCCGAGGCAAAGATCTCGGCACGCACCTGTTCCTGGGCGGGAGCGGAAATCCCGCGACAGCGACGATGAGTCATCCCGAGCTCATCGCACGCGGGGCGATCCGTTCCTGCGCCTGCGGCGTCAACTCGTAGCGATCGCCGGCTTTCACCAGCCAGCCCGCCTCGATCATGCGTCGCGTCATGCCTGCGCTGCACAGCGGGTGGCTGCCGCCGGGATGAAACAGCGCGCCCTCGCGTTCGATCAGGTAGCCGTAGAGCCGCGCCTGTCGAAGCGGGTTTTGCATCCCTGGTGTGGGCGCCTCCATGGTCTCTCGCGCAGTCCTCCAAGACGGCCTGAGATGCCGGGCCGATCCCCCGTCAGGCGGCCCCGGCCTGTGGCCCGGGGGCGGGGCTTCGAGCCGAGGCCGCCATTGCCGGAATCGCAAGGACCCGGCGCGGCCCAATACGCAACGGCCCCAGGTCGTTCCAACGACGTCGTTCCTGCGAGCTCGGTCCTACAAACTATCCGTTGCTCTTTCCGGATGGGTGTCGGCAAGGCGAATTGCCTAGGCCGACCAACGATCCTGCTCTTCCTGGTGAGCATGCTCGTTCAGCCGTTCGGCGATCTGATCCGCGATCTTCTCCGACTCGGCCGAGGCCACCGGCTCGCCCTTGTGGGTCCTGAGCTTGTCCTTGTCGGCTTCGATGGGAAAATCGTCGGGCTTCAGTCCGGCATCCTTGGTCATGGCGCGCCTCATTGTGTCTCGCATCCGGAAAACACGGGCGAGGGCCGTTCGTTGCTGGAACAATGAAGCCGCGATCGAAAGCCACAGCCGGGCTCAAGCGCCGCGCGGCCCGCGCTTTGCTCAGGCCCCGCCGACGGCCCGGATCACGGTCCCGCTGCCGCCGCACGTCGCGCAGGGCGCGCCGTCGATCCGCCCCTTGCCATGGCAATCCGGACACACATCTTCGCCGGTGCCCATCGTCCCCGGTGCGGCTTCATCCCCGGGGTTGAGCGCCGCCGAACCCGTCGGCGGTGTCCCGGTCTTTACGCCCTCCGTGTCGGTCTTGGTCATCTGCACCTCCCTCGAAAAGACCGCAACGCGTCTTGCCGCAGGAAGTGCCAATCGTGATGTCAGATGCGGTGCACGTCAGTCGCGAGCCTGCGCAACCTGGGAAAGTACGCCGTCCGCATTGGAGGCCATCACCTCATCATCACCGCACGCCCGTGCCTTTGCAGCGCTGGCACTTCACCACCTTGTCGCCCTTCTTGAGCAGGCCTTTGCCTTCGCAGTTCTTGCATTTCTGCTTCTTCTTGATGTTCGGGCCTTTTTCATTGGTCATGGACGGCTCCTGCCGCGAAAGAGCGGTTGATTGAGCATTGTATGGGCGGGTTCTCGGCGAGAACACGCAGCGTTTCTGGTGGGGCAGCCCAGCGGAACAGCCGAACGGTGCCAGATAAGCCCTCCGCTCATGTCGGCTTCGGCACCACCCGCACAACGATGGCGCGTGATCGCGCCGATTGTTCGTCGCCACACGGCTCCCCGGCCTCGGAACGTTCACCGCCTAAACGCATTTAGGTGGTGTCAGATGATGGAGGCCTTGAATGGCGAGCGGGCTCACGCACCGGCGCTTGGCGTTGAACGGGATGTCGATCTTCTATCGCGAAGCGGGACGCGCCGGCGCGCCGGTCCTGCTGCTGCCGCACGGCTATCCCTGTTCCTCCTTCCAGTTCCGCCGGTTGATGCCGGCGCTCGCCGACCAATGGCGGACGATCGCGTTCGACTGGCCGGGCTTTGGCTACAGCGACACGCCCGACCCGTCGGAATTCGCCTATGACTTCGATGCCTATGCAGACGTGCTGGCCCGCTTCGCCGATGCGCTCGGCCTGCGACGATACGCCTTGTGGCTCCACGATTACGGCTCGCAGATTGGGCTAAGGCACGCGATCGCTCACCCCGAGCGGATCGCCGCGCTCATCATCCAGAACGGCGGTATCTATGAGGATGTGCTGGGCCCGAAATACGCGACCATCAAGGCCTGGTGGGCCGACAAGACGCCGGCGAGGCACCGGCCGCTCGAGGAGGCCGTGAGCGAGGATGGCTTCCGTGCGGAGTTCGTTGGCGAAGTGGCGGACGACGACGCTGCCCGGGTGCCGCCCGACCTCTGGAAGCTTCATTGGCCACTCATGGACACGCCAGTGCGCCGACAGGTCTGCGTCGGGCTGATGGAGAAGCTGGAGGAGAATCTCGGCTGGTTCGCGCGCTATCAGGCGTATCTGCGCGAGCACCGTCCTCCAACGCTCGTGGTGTGGGGCCCCGAAGACGGATACATGCCGGCCGAGTCCGCCCGCGCCTATCGCCGCGACTTGCCTGATGTCGATCTGCACCTGCTCGACGGCGCCGGACACTGGCTGCTCGAGACGCATTTCGATGAGGCGCTGCCCCTGGTCCGCGCCTTCCTTGCGCGTGTCCATGCCTGATCGTCCCACGGCGCGGCCTTCGCCGCGCTGGTGTCCCTTCGCCGCCTAAAGGAGGAAGCAAGCATGCCAACCAATCCTTCCATCGCACGAATCTGGCGTGGTCGTACCCGGCGGGACATCGCCGACAGCTACGAGCAATATCTGCGCGCTGAAGGCATTCCGCCGCTCGAGAAGACGGCGCTCGGCGTCCAGCTGCTGCGCGAGGACCTTGACGAGGAGACATGGTTCACGACCATCTCTTACTGGTCCGACATGCAGGCAATGACTGCCTTCACCAAGGCCGAGCCGACCAAGGTGCATCACCTCGACCGCGATCCCGAACTCCTGATCGAACTCCCTCAAAGGGTGGAAATCCACCGCGTTCTGGTCGATCGGTACGGCATGCGCTGAGCACGATGGTGCGCAACTTTGTCCTCTTCGCCGCAATGTCGTTGATCTGGGGGCTGACCTGGGCCGCCATCAAGGTCGGGCTCGGCGATCTGCCCCCGCTGCTGCTCGCCGCCGCGCGATACCTGCTGGCGGCCGCACTGCTAGCCATCGGGGTGCGTGGCGCCGGCGCCGCATTCGCCGAAGGCCGCGCACGGCCAACGATCGTTTCAGCTCTGCTGGTCAACACCGGCACCTACGGCTTGCTGTTCTGGGGGATGCAGCACGTGCCATCAGGGCTGTCGGGGCTGGTCAACCTTACCCTGATTCCGGTCCTGCTGTTTGCCCTCGCCGCGTTGACCGGCGAGGAGAGGCCGACCTGGCATCATGCCGTCGTGCTCGCGATCGGTTGTGTCGGTGTCATCGGGCTGTTCTGGGCGCGGCTCGGGGCCGGGTCCGATGCGAGCGGCCTTCGGCTCGCGGCGATCGTCGCCGCGACCGTGAGCTATTGCGTCGGCAGCGTGGTCGCGCGTCCGTTGGTCGGTCCGGTGAAGCCCCTGGCGCTGACGATGGTGCAGGCGGCGATCGGCGGCGCCGCCCTGCTCGGCCTTTCGCTGGTGCTGGAACCCGTATCGAGAGACACGCTCGACGCTTTCCTCACTCCGGCGGCAATCGGCAGCCTGTTGTTCCTGTTGCTGCTCGGAACGATCGTGGCTTATACGATCTATCTCGTGCTGCTGCGTGAATGGGGTACGATGCGCGCAGGTCTGTATGCCTTTGTCTCTCCGATCATCGCGCTTGGCACCGGTGCGTGGTTGTTCGGCGAGGCGATCGGCTGGCTCGAGATCGGCGGCGCTGCCCTCATGCTGGTGGCCGCCGCGATGGCGCTGCTCCGGCCTTGGGAAGAACGTCCGACGTGAAGCGTTTGCGCAGCATCGCCGATCGACCGCCGCCGCTTCACCGCGTAGCGGGGAATCTGGCGCTCGATTTCGCCAACACGATCAGCTGGCGCGGCACGGACCAAGAGGCCGATCACTTGCGCGACGCCGAGGGAATGCTGGCCTGGGCAAGGGATGCTGGACTGGTGGGCGTCGATTTTTCGCCTAATGCAAGGCAGCGGGCGTTGCTGGTCTACGATGGCCGGCGCCTGCGCAACGCGATCGACCAGGTAGGCGCTGCGATCGCGGACGGCGATGAACCGCCGGCGCTGAGCATGGCGGTGATCCACGATGTTGCGGCCCGTACCTTCACGGCCGCATTGCTGACCGGTTCGCCGGCCACCATCGAATTCACGCACGGGGACCGAATCCTTGGTCCGCTTGCCTGGGCTGCGGTCGACCTGCTGCGCGGCGACGAACTCGACCGATTGAAACGATGTCCACAGCACGACTGCCACTGGCTGTTCATCGATCGCACCAAAAACAGATCCCGTCGCTGGTGCGAAATGGCCACCTGCGGAAACCGCGCAAAGATGCAATCGCGCCGGTAAGTCGACAGCCTCCAAGTGCGACGGCCATCCTTCTCAATGGAAAGCTGGTGGGCCCGCAGGACTCGAACCTGCAACCAGACCGTCATGAGCGGACGGCGGCCCTCCAGCTCCTATTTCGCGCTCGCGAAAGCATCCGCTGCGTAGACGACCTTGCCGCCCACAACCGTCAGCAGAGACGACGTGGCGCCAATCTGCTCGACGGGGACGGACAGGAAATCCCGATCGAGAATCGCGAAGTCGGCGAGCTTGCCGGTCTCCAGCGTGCCGCGCCGCGTCTCGTCGAAGCAGAACCACGCGCTTCCCACGGTGTAGAGGCGCAAGGCATCTTCGCGGCTGGGTGTTTCGTCCGGGCCGCGCGTCGAGAGTCCGCCGACGGTCTTGCCGTCGAGCATCCATTGCAGCGCCACGAACGGATTGTAGGATGCGACCCGATGCGCATCCGTGCCGGCCCCGACATGGACTCCCATGCGCAACGCCGTGACGAGGGGTGGCATGCTGCGGGCGGCTTCGCCGACCTGCGCCACGATACGGTCACCTCCGAGATACATCGCGTCCTGCATGGTCCAGCCGATACCAAGGGCTTTCATGCGCGCCAGCGTTTGGGGCGAGGTGTTGTCGAGATGGGCGATGGACCAGCGCAACGGCGCGAGCGGCGTCTCCTTGTTGACCTCGTCATAGAGGTCCAGGAGGTGATGGACGGATTTGTCTTCCTGCCAGTCGATGGTGACTGTCAGCCCTTGTTTGGCCGCCCAGCGAATGATCTCGCGGAACTTGTCCTTGGCGGCCGCGTCAGGCGCATTGTTGTTGTACATGGCGCCGGTGATCCGCTCGCCTAGTCCGTTGAACCGCAGCATGTCGTCGCCGAATCCCATCGGCAGGAACGGCGTGAGAGTCTTGTACTCGTCGAATTCCGCGCCGACATTCTGGGCGAACAGGCTGAAGGCAACGCGAACCGACAATGATTTGTCACGCCAGAGCTTTTGCAAGGCCGCGTAGTGGCTGGGATAGATGCTGAAGCCGCCGGGATCCACGATCCCGGTCACGCCGAGACGATTGAGCTCCGTGAAGAACTGCCGGGTCCCGGCGACATTCTCTTCGAAATTCGGCCTCGGCAGCCGATCGAACAGCGCGGAGATACTGACGATGGAGCCGTTGAGCCACCCCGTGGCGTCGCCCGATGCGGCGCGCTCAGTCGTGATACCGGCCGGCAACTGATCCGCGGACATCCCGAGGGCTTGCTGCGCTTTTGGCGTCATCAGCACCGCCGAATAGAACAGCTGGATGTAAGCCGGATTGTCGGGAACGGCCGCCATCACCTCGGCGAGCGTTGGCCGCCGCTTCTCAGTAAACTGCAATTCGCTCCAGCCGCCGGCCACGATGATCCAGGATGCCGGGCGCGCTGTTGCCGCCTGGCGCAAGCGTTCCATGGCCTCGGGAATCGTCTTTGCGCCGATCCAGTTGACCTCGGTTGCGTAGGTCAGGCCGGCGCGCACCGCGTGAATATGGGAATCGATCAATCCCGGAATGATTGTGCGTCCACCTGCGTCGACACGGCGCGTCGCGGGCCCGATCAGGCCTTCCATGGCATCGTTGCCGCCAATTGCGACGATCTTGCCGTCGCGGACTGCGAGAGCCTGCGCGATCGTCGATGCGGGATCCAGCGTCACGAGCTTTGCGTTCGTGACAATGAGGTCGGCCTTTTGTGCGTAAGCCAAACTGGCCCAGCACGAGATCACCAAAATCGCCAGAAGCTTGCGCATCATCAGTCCCGACATGAGAGAGGCCGAAGCGGCGCCACACGTCCGCCGCTGGATGCGCTCGCGGACATCGCGTGTCGCAACGGGAGTGTCGTGATATTAATCATGTCTGGCACCAACAAAATCAGGCGGTCCACCGGAAATTTGGTGAGGCGTATTAGGGTGACGGTGCACTAAATTCGTGAGCCATCGAATCCGCGAAAACGGTGGTACTCATGACTGCACTGTCACCTAGATCAGGAACTCGAACGCCTGCTCTGATTTGATCTCCAACTCCTGTTGCTCCTCGCGTCGACGCGCGAAGGACCTTATCCGAACGCCCTCGATATCCTCGACCGGAGCAGAGTGGTTATCATCTCTGGGGCGCCCGGCGTTGGAAAGACGACTCTGGCTAACATGCTGCTTTACAAGCACCTTGAACGCGGTTGGGAGCCGGTGGTGATCCGCCGCGATCTTGCCGAAGGACAGAAACTCTTTCAGCGTGGTAAGTCACAGATTTTTTATTTTGACGATTTTATGGGCGCAACCTTCCTCGGCGATCGCACATCCGGTTTGCTTCGCAACGAAGACCGCGCCATTTCCGACTTCATCGAAATGGTTAGGGCCTCACCGAAGGCCCGCCTGGTGCTAACCACTCGCGAGCACATCTTTGGGCAAGCCGTCGCCGCGTCGGAACGACTCCGTCAAGTCGGCCTCAACGGCCACAAAGTCGTCCTGCAAATTGGAGACTACAGCTTCGCCCAGAAGGCTCAAATCCTGTACAATCACCTCTATTTCAGCGAGCTGCCTGGCGCTTACAAGGATGCTCTATTGCGATCCGACTTTTATCTCGAAGTCGTCCGGCACCCAAAGTTTAATCCGCGTTTGATCGAATGGCTGTCGAGCTTCAGCCGAATTCAGGCTATTTCGCCGGGCGAGTACCGAGATTTTGTTCGCAATTTGCTCAAGGACCCCTCTGAGGTCTGGTTGCATGCCTACGACCATCAACTTAGCGACGCTGGTCGCTCCCTGTTGCTGACACTTTACAGCCTCGGCGGCAAGGCGGAGGGCGTAGTCCTCCAGCCGACCTTCAAAAAGCTCCACGACGCACGTGCAAAGCGGTGGGGCTTCCAACGAAAGCCGGAAGACTGGGCTACCGCGATGGCCGAACTCGCTAACGCGTTCCTCCGGCCGACGGGTGGTAACGCCTTCGAAGTTCTTGATCCCTCGGTCATCGACTTGGTCAACGCAGTCATTCGCAGGGCGCCGGAAAACGCAGTCGACCTAGTCGTTGGCGCCGTAGATTTCAGCCAAATCGAACGAGTCTGGAATATAAGCAAACGTGGCGTCAAAGGGGTTAGAGCAGCCCTCGTCCAAGGCGGCGAATCCATTGCCGCTGCTATACGAAACGCTACATCGAGATCGCATCGGCTGGTCGAATTGCAGAATGGGACCTTCCTGATAGAGTGGACGGAAGAAACGCGCTTCGCCGCAATCGTCCCTCTCGCAGATGCGATGAAGACTAAGGATATGCTAGATCTCGCCAAGTCGCTTGGGGGTGATATGTCCTCAAGTTGGCGCGACCGTGAAATGTCGATCATCGATGGTGTCGAAGCTCTCCGCGCACTTGAGCGCGTCTCGTGGGCACCACTACAATCTCCAACGTTGAAGCACGAGCTAATTGAACAGCTCTTAAAGCAGGCGCAGGTTTCCTGCAGGTCAGTTGAGCTCAGTGAAATTGTCAGCGTGCTCGACCTCGAAGAACCTAGAAGCGCGGCGAACCTAGCTGTGCTACGGGCAGCGTTCGAGAACTCAAGACACGAGATCGCCTCTGATATCGACGAATGCCGCAAAGAGGACGACTTCAACGGCCTTCGAGGTGCCTATGAGCTATTCGCGTCGACCCTTGGCGTGGACGTTAGTCCGGAATTGGAGAGGCTGGAAGAAGTATACGCTGAGTACACGGATTACGAAGAGCAGCGAGCTGACCAGATGATGGACGAGTATCGTGATCGCCAGAGAGAGTCCGGCCATTCCGAGGACAGCGTCCGCGACATGTTCGGTTCGCTCCGAAGCGACAGGGCAGACTAGATTCTCACCACGCGTGGTCGGAAGCCACATCCGGCTCACATGAATAATGTTTCGTCGACGGATGCGTGAAATCGAACCGCAACGCCGCTGTTATGGGCGGCTAGTTCTAACCATAAACGCACTAGTGGAGGCAGGGTACTTGCTCCACCCGTCCAGACATACATGGCGCGGAGTCCAGCCTGGGTGGCGCAAGTCCAAACTTCCATGGCGTCCAACATTTGCTGGTGGGCCCGGCAGGACTCGAACCTGCAACCAGACCGTTATGAGCGGCCGGCTCTAACCATTGAGCTACAGGCCCCGCCGCGAGACGGCCGCGAAAGCTGCGGCCGGCAACGGTGCGCGGTTCGTTTACAGGGACGGAGGCGGGGGTGCAATGCTGGCGCCGGCGGTTGCAAACGTTGGCGCGGCAAGCCTTGGGATTTTTGAATAACCGAAATTGGCGATGATGCCCTTATAGTCCTGTTTTACCCGACGGCGCAAGCCCATCTCGCCGAGCCTTCGTCCCCGCCCTCTGGCAATCGCGCCAGGGGGTTCGGTTTTCGATTCTGTAACCCCTTGTAATGCCAAGATCTTTCTACTGTGCATGGGGTTGTTTTCGCACATTTTGTTGGAGAGGGGTCTTCCGATCCCCTCCGATGTCGCGTTGGCGCGCTGCAGGCGCGCGGCAGTTCCGCAGGCCTAGTCCACCGACACGCCGGCGAACTCCACCACCTTGCGCCACTTCTCGGTCTCGTCGGTGACGAGCTTGCCGAACTCGGCCGGCGTCATCGGCTTGGGGATGCCGCCGGTCTCGGTGAGGCGCGCGACCAGCTTCGGGTCCTTCAGCGCCTCGTTGACGGCCTTGTTGAGGATCTCGATCACGTCGGCCGGCGTGCCCTTCGGCGCGGAGATGCCGTAGAAGCCGACCGATTCGAAGCCGGGCAACGTCTCGGCGATCGCGGGCACATCGGGCACGCTCGGCCAGCGCTGCGGCGAGGTCACGCCGAGCGCGCGGACATTGCCGCCCTTGGCCTGCTCCATCGCGGAGGGGAGGTTGTCGAAGATCAGCTGCACCTTGTTGGAGATGATGTCGGGGAAGGCGATCGCAGATCCCCGATAGGGCACGTGCACCATGTCGCACTTGCTCATCACCTTGAACAGCTCCGCCGACATATGCACCGAGGTGCCGTTGCCGGACGAGGCAAAGGAGATCTTGCCGGGGTTGGCCTTGCAGTAGTCGATGAACTCCTGAACCGTCTTCGCCGGGAACGCGTTGGAGACGACCAGCATGTTGGTGAGCTGCATGATGCTCGCGACCGGCACGGTGTCGCGCAGGAAGTCGAACGGCAGCTTCTTGTAGAGCGAGGTCGAGATCGCGTTGTTGGGCGCGACGAACAGCAGCGTGTAGCCGTCCGGCGGTGAGGCGATCGCGGCAGCGGCCGCGATGTTGCCGCCCGAGCCGGTGCGGTTCTCGACGATGAATTGCTGGCCGAAGCGGTCGGTCAGCCACTGCGCCATGATCCGCGCCACGATGTCGACCGGGCCGCCGGCGGAGAAGCCGATGATCCAGTGCACGGGACGGTCGGGATAAGCGGCGGAGGCGGGAGGTGCGGCGCCCAACAGCGTTGAAAGGAAAACCAGCCCGCAAACACTGTTACGCAAAATTCGCAACATGACGTCTCCCATTGTTCTATTGTCGTTGGGCTGCATGCTTTCACAAAATCGGGGCGCTGCCTACATCGCCGCAAGTCGATGTTGACGCGCCCCCGCCGGGACCGACCATGAGATTCGCTTTTGTTTTCCTGCTCGGCGCGGCGCTGCTTTCAAGCCCCGCCGCCGCTCAAACCGGAGCCAACGCCATTCCGACCAACACACCCAGCCTGACGATCAGCTTGGGCACTGCGACGCCCGGCGGCGGCTTTCCGCTCTATGGCAACGCCTTTGCGCAAGCGATGAACGCAGCCGATCCGCAAACCATCATTGCCCCGCGCAACACCAAGGGCAGCAACGAGAACATCCCGCTGCTGGAGAAGGGCGAGCTCGATCTCGCTCTGGTCGCGGGCGAGCCGGCCTATGAAGCCTTCGCCGGCATCGGCCGTGCGAAGGTCTCGTTGAAGATTCTCACGGCGATCTATTCCAACCCCGGCATGTTCGTGGTGCGCGCGGACAGTCAGTACAAGACCATTCGCGATCTCGTCGGTCAGCCCGTCGCGTTCGGCGCCAAGGGCTCCGGCCTGCCGATCCTGGCGCGCTACGTGCTCGATGGCCTCGGCCTGAAGCAGGACGAGGACTTCAAGGCGATCTATCTCGACCGCGCCGGCGACGGCCCCGCGATGGTCGAGGATGGCCGCGTCGCAGCACTCTGGGGCGCCGGCATCGGCTGGCCCGGTTTCGCGGCGGTGGCCTCGAGCGTATCAGGCGCGCGCTTCATCGCGCCCAGTGCCGAGGAGATCGCGCGCATCCGCGCCAAGCATGCCTTCCTGAAGCCGCTCACCGTCCCGGCCGGCAGCTACCCGAACCAGTCCGAGCCGATCGCCTCGCTCGGCTCCTGGAGCTTTGTGCTGACACGCGAAGATTTGCCTGACGATGTCGCCTATCGCCTGGCGAAGACGCTTCACGGTGTCGAGCCGACCTTCTGCAAGCAGCTCGCGCAAGCCTGCGAGACTACGGCCGCGAACACCGTCGCCGCCGCGCCGAAGCCCGAGCTGATCCATCCCGGCGTGATCAAGTACTTTCGCGAGATCGGGGTGGTGAAGTAGCGCGCTTCCTTCCTTCTCCCCCTGTGGGAGAAGGTGGCGCGAAGCGCCGGATGAGGGGTATCTCTCCGCGAACTCAACAGCGAGTTGGACTCGCGGAGACGACCCCTCACCCGGCTTCGCTTCGCGAATCCACCCTCTCCCGCAAGGGGAGAGGGTGCACCGTCAGCGCGGCGTCGCTACACCCTCACTTCTTCACCATCGCGCACGCCGGGTCCGGCGGACCGAACGCCTTGTCGCCCGAGATCGTGGTGAGGATCTTGTAATAGTCCCACGGATATTTGCTTTCCTCCGGCGTCTTCACCTGCACCAGCCACAGATCGTGCACCATCAGATTGTCTTCGCGTAAGCGGCCATTGCGGGCGAAGAAATCCTCGATCGGCTTTTCCCGCATCTTGGCGGCCACCTTGAGCGGATCGTCGGTGCCGGTGTCCTTGATGGCGTTGAGATAGTGCATCACGCTCGAATAGACGCCGGCCTGCCACATCGACGGCATCTTGTTCATCTTGGCGAAGTAGCGCTTCGACCATTCGCGGGTCTTGTCGTCCAAGTCCCAATAGAACGACGTCGTCAGCAACAGCCCTTGGGCTGCCTGCAGGCCGAGGCCGTGGATGTCGGTGATCAGCGCCAGCAGCGCCGCCATCTGCTGGCCGCCCTTGAACACGCCGAATTCGGAGCCGGTCTTGATCTCGTTCATGTTGTTCGGCGGACCCGCCGCGATGCCGATGATCTTGGCCTTGGAGGCCTGCGCCTGCAGCACGAAGGAGGAGAGGTCGGGCGTCGCCAGCGGCGGCTTCACCGAGCCCAGCACCTTGCCGCCATTGGCGGTCACGACCGCCGAGGCGTCGCGCTCCAGCGAATGGCCGAAGGCATAATCGTCGGTGATGAAGAACCAGCTGTCGCCGCCGCGCTTGACCACCGCGTCCGCGGTGCCGACCGCGAGCGCGCGGGTGTCGAACACCCACTGGATCGCATAAGGCGAGCAGAACTTGCCGTGGAAATCCGCGGTGCCGGTCGAGTGGGTGATGAACAGCCGCTTCTTCTCGTTGGCCATGTTCTGCACCGCGAGCCCGACCGCGGAGACCGGCACGTCGACGATCAGATCGACCTGGTCGACGTCGTACCAGCGCCGCGCGATGGCGCCGCCGATATCGGCCTTGAGCTGGTGGTCGCCGACGACGATGCTGATCGGCTTGCCGAGCACGGTGCCGCCGAAATCGTCGATCGCCATCTGCGCCGCCGTCACCGAACCCTGGCCGGTCGGCGCCGAGGCCGGACCGTTCATGTCGGTGAGCACGCCGATCTTGACGACGTCGTCGGACACCTGCGCCATTGCGGCGCCCGGCAGCAGCGTCGCCGCCAGGAACGTCGCTGCAAAGCCGGCAGCGACCGGCAGTCCAAATCTCGTTGGCTTCATATTTGTCCTCCCCTGATCCGGCGCGTTGGCCGGTGTACCCCCGGGTATGGCCCGGCTGAATTGGTTTCTTTTGCAACTATTTGGGGGCGGGCGTCAACGTCAGGCGGCGAAGCGGATTTGTCCGGCCGGGGAGGGATCGTAGCCGGTCAGCTCCTCGGCGCGCTGGACCAACCGCTTTTCGCCGAGGAACCGGATCAGGCCCTGCATGGCGGGGCGGAAATAGCTGCGCTGCCGCATCGCGAGGTCGAAGTTCTCCCAGACCAGCGGCACGAAATCGAGGCCGGCCGAGCGCGCGGACGCACGCGTCGCGATGCCGCAATCGGCCTGTCCCGCGCGAACGATCTCGGCGAGATCCGGCCCGGTCAGGGCCGGCATCTCGATCCGGCGCAAATCGCGCGTCGAGGCGCCGGCGCGCTTCAGCAGCACATCGAGCAGCATCTGCGCGCCCGTGCCCTGCTGTCGCATCGCCATCCTGGCCCCGAGCGCGAGCACGTCGGAAAGGCCGCGCAGCCGCTTGGGATTGCCCGGCGGCAGCACGAGACCCTGCTCGCGGCGCGCGAACGCGACCAGCAATGCATCATGCAGGTCCGGAGCGTCTCGCAGGACCGTCGCATTGGCCTCGGCCGCAAGATTGCCGTCGGCGTCGACGCTGTGGAAGTGCATTGCCACGGCCATCACCTCGTCGCGCTGTAAGCGCTCGAGCCCGCGTGCGCTGCCCTCGCTCATCGAGCCCAGGCCCGAGACGGATTCGCGCAGACTCCAATCTAGAAGCTCGTCCTGGCTGCCGCCGACGACCGGCGGCGGCTCCGCGATCAGCATGCCGGCCGGGCGCGCCAGTCCGGACAGCACCCAGAGGTCGAGTTCGTGCCGCGGGAAGAGCCATTTTCCGGTCACCTTGGTGCAGGGGATCGCACCGGTGGTGACGAGTTCGTAAAGCTTGCGTTCGCCGAGCCGAAGATAGTCGGCGGCTTCGCTGGTCGTCAGGAATTCCATCCTGCATTCCTATGCAAATTCTTGCTTCTTTTTGACGTTCGACGCAGGTGGAATTCTGCATTTCAAGTTTTGTCCGCCACGACCATGCCCGATCATCTCGCTGCTTTGCAACACATCCCCACGCGCGATCTCTGCCTTGGTGAACGATCCTGAATCGCTCGCGTGGTGCGGATCTTGCGGTCTTCGCGCGCGGCGCATTGCCGGAATTTCCCGACGCTGCGGGCACAATGTGCAAACGCGTCACGAGTGCGGCGCAATCCATCAGCATCATGATCGCGTCATAGCCAGTGGGAACCCGATCATGGCCGTCCGCCGCCTCTCCGTTGCACTCGCGCTTCTCTGCGGCCTCGTCGCCGGCGTTGCAGCGTCATCCGCGGAGGACCGCGCGATCGTGCTCGCCACGACCACAGCGACGCAGGAGTCCGGCCTGCTCGACTATCTGCTGCCGATGTTCCGTGAGAAGACCGGCATCGAGGTGACGGTGATCGCGCGGCGCGCCGACGAGGTGCTCGAGGGGGCACGAAGGGGCGAAGTCGACGTCGTGCTGATGCATGCACGGCCGCAGGAGGAGAAATTCGTTGCCGACGATTTTGCGGTGAAGCGCTTTGACGTGATGTACAACGACTATGTGCTGATCGGGCCGAAGAGCGATCCCGCCGGCGTGAAGGGCAAGGACATCGCGACCGCGCTGAAGGCGATCGAGGCCAAGGGCGCGCCGTTCGTGACGCGCGGCGACCGCTCGGGCACGCATGCCGCGGAGCTCGCGCTCTGGATCGTCGCCGGCATCGACATCGCCCGTACCAAGGGCGCATGGTATCGCGAAGCCAAGCAGGACATGGCCTCAGCCCTTGATGCAGCGCGCACGGCGAACGCCTATGTGCTGTCCGACCGGGGCAGCTGGATCGCTTTTCGGGATCGCGGCGATCTCGACATCGTCGTCGAAGGCGACAAGCGGCTGCTCAATCAGTACGGCGTGATGCTGGTGAACCCCGCGAAGTTTCCGAACGTCAAGAAGGAATTGGGGCAAGACTTCGTCGACTGGCTGATCTCGCCGGACGGGCAGGCGGCGATCGCCGGATACAAGGTCGACGGACAACAACTGTTCTTCCCCAATGCGGACAAGTCGGGCGGCTGACGTTCGTGTCGCCAGCGGTTGCCAAACCGGGCGATGCATGGTCCATCATGGCGCATGACCCAGCGCCTGCCGCCATCGCTGACGCCACTCGACACCGCGCTCGCCGCGTTGCTGAAGGGGCTTGATCCGCTCACGCCGGTGGAGTTGCCGCTGAGCGAAGCGGCCGGCTGCATCGCCGCGGGCAATCCGCTGCTCGCGCCTCGACCATCCTGTGACGTCGCTGCCGCGGACGGCTGGGCGTTATGCGCCAATGATCTGGTCGGCGCGTCCTCCTATTCACCGCTGCCGCTGCCGACAGCGCCCGCCTGGGTCGATGCCGGCGACGCGATGCCAGCGGGATGCGACTGTGTGCTCGATGCCGATTCAGTCGAGGTGTCTGGTCCGCTCGCCCAGGTGTTGGCGGAGGGCGTGCCGGGGCAGGGCGTCAGGCGCGCAGGAAGCGACATCGACGGACGAACGCCTGCCGCCGCAGAGGGGTATCCGGTCGGTCCTGCCGCTCTTTTGCTCGCGCGCGCCGCCGGGCTGGACCGGCTGAGCGTGCGCCGTCCGCGGCTGCGCATTGTCAATGTATCAGGTGCAACGCTGACCATGCATTTGATCGCGGACATTGCTCGCGCCGCTGGACTGGATGTGCAGACGAGCGAGGCCGGCGCGCGAGACGCGGGATCGATCGCGGAGACGTTGGGGACGCCTACCTGCGATCTCCTGCTGACGATCGGCGGCAGCGGCGTCGGTCGCAAGGATGCCGCGGTCACGGCGCTGGCCCAGGGTGGTGACGTGATTGCCCATGGTCTTGCGCTCCAGCCCGGACGCACCGCCGCGATCGGGCGGCTGGGAACCATTCCTGTCGTCGGCTTGCCCGGATCGCCGGACCATGCGCTCGCGGTCTGGCTCGCGCTCGTGCTGCCGCTCGTCGACCTTCTGTCGGCGCGGCAGCCGCGCCGACAGATAGTCTTGCCGCTCGCGCGAAAGATTGCATCCAGCGTCGGCATCGCCGAAATGGTCCTGCTGGCCGAGGAACATCATGCGTGGGTGCCGCTTGCGGTAGGAGAATGGCCGCTCCAGGCAATGGCCCGTGCCGATGCATGGCTGCTTGTTCCCGCCGGCCACGAGGGATTTGCAGTGGGCGCGCCGGTCGATGCCTATCTGATGCGGGAATGATATGGGTTTAGCATGACCATGATCCCGCAATCGCAAGTCCGCAGCGCACTCGAACAGGAACAGTTCCTGAAAATCGTTTCCCGCGAGGAGGCCCTGGCACGCTTCGAGGCTGCGCTGTTCCCTCGCGCGATCCCAAGCGAAAGACGCAAGCTCGCAGCAGCGCTCGGCGCGTCGCTTGCTGAAGACATCACTGCGCCAATCGACGTGCCACCGTTCGACCGTTCCAACGTCGACGGCTTCGCGGTGCGCTCAGCGGACCTTGCGACAGCCGGCGAAGGTGCGCAAGTTCGCCTCGGGCTGAATGGCGAGACTATTCACTGCGGCACCGTACCCGCGCTGCAAGTGGCGGCGGGAACGGCAACGCCGATTGCCACCGGCGGTCCGCTGCCGCGCGGTGCCGATGCCGTGGTCATGGTCGAGCATACCCAGCCGGCGGGATCGGCCACCATCGACGTCCGTCGCGCCGCCTCGCCCGGGCAATTCATATCCTACGCAGGATCCGATATCGCGCGCGGCGAGGCGCTGCTGCGCGCCGGCACGATCGTGGGCTCGCGCGAGGTGGGCATGCTGGCGGCTTGCGGTCTTGCCGAGGTGAGCGTCGTGCGCAAACCTCGTGTGGCCGTGATCTCCACCGGCGACGAACTGGTTCAGCCCGGCGAGGTGCTCGCGCCTGCTGCGATTTACGATACCAACGGCGCGATCGTCACTGCTGCGATCGACGAGAACGGCGGAGAGGCGGTTTTCCTCGGCGCCATTCCCGACGACGAAGCTCAGCTCGAAGCCGCCATGCGGCGTGCGCTGGCGGACGCCGACATGCTAGTGCTCTCCGGCGGCACGTCGAAAGGCGCGGGCGATCTGTCTCATCGCATCATCGGCCGGCTCGGCCAGCCCGGCATCATTGCGCATGGCATTGCGCTCAAGCCCGGCAAGCCGCTGTGTCTTGCGGTGTGCGACGGCAAGCCGGTGGTGATCCTGCCGGGTTTTCCGACCTCGGCGATGTTCACCTTTCACGACATGATCGTACCGGTGCTGCGCAAAATGGCCGGACTGCCGCCGCGCTCCGATGCCAAGGTGAGCGCGACCGTGCCGGTGCGCATTGCTTCCGAGCTCGGCCGCACCGAATTCGTCATGGTCTCGCTGGTCGAAGGCAAGGACGGCTTGATCGCTTATCCCTCCGGCAAGGGGTCCGGTGCGATCACGTCGTTCGCGCAGGCCGACGGTTTTCTGCGCATCGACGCACTCGCCGACCAGATGCCGGCCGGGACCGAAGCCGAGGTGACGCTGTTCACGCCGCATGTGCGGGTGCCCGATCTCGTCATCGTCGGCAGTCATTGCGCCGGCCTCGATCTCGTCACGGCGCAACTCGCGCATGCCGGGCTGACCGTGCGCTCGATCGCGGTCGGCAGTCTCGGTGGACTTGCGGCGGCGCGGCGCGGCGAATGCGATCTGGCGCCGATCCATCTGTTCGACGACAAGAGCGAGACCTACAATGCGCCTTACCTCGTCGAAGGTCTCGAACTCGTGCCGGGCTGGCGACGGATGCAGGGCATCGTGTTCCGCAAGGGCGACAAGCGTTTCGAAGGCCACAGCGCGAAGGACGCCGTCGTCGCGGCGCTCGCTGATCCCTCCTGCATCATGGTCAACCGCAACCAGGGCGCCGGCACGCGCATCCTGATCGACCGGTTGCTCGGTGGTGCGCGCCCGGAAGGCTACTGGAACCAGCCACGCTCGCACAACGCGGTGGCCGCGGCGGTCGCGCAGCATCGCGCCGACTGGGGCATGACCATTGCGCCGGTCGCCAAGGCGGTCGGCCTCGGTTTCATTCCGCTCGCGGAGGAGCATTATGACTTCGCGTTGGTGACGGCGCGGAAGCAGCGTCCGGCGGTGCGGGCCTTTCTCGATGCGCTCGGCTCGGACGAAGCGCGTGCCGCGCTGGAGCGGGCCGGATTCCGGCCGGCGTAGAGCTTGGTTAGGACGCCGCATCCAGTGCGGCGAGCCGCTCGGCTTCCGCGATATCCTCGACCGTATTGGCATTGAAGAACGGATCGAGCGGTTCGCTCGGCCACGTCACGGTCGCGAGCGGATAACGCGCGGTCCAGCGGTCGATCTTGCGGAGATCCTCGACCACCAGCGCGTGACGCAGTTCGTCTCGCAAGCCAACGCGCCACAAGCCTATCACCGGATGCGACTGGCCGCCCGACGCCGCAACGGCGAGCTCGGCATTCGCCGCGATGCGTTCGTCATGCAAGCGCGCGACCAGATGGCGCGGCAGGAATGGACAGTCGCCGGCGGCACTGAGCACCCATTCCACCTCAGGCCGGTTCGCCGCGGTCCAGTCGAGCGCGGCAAGGATGCCGGCGAGTGGACCGGGAAAGCCGGGCACGTCGTCGGCGACGACCTGCAAACCGAACGCGGCGAAGCGGGCGGGATCGCCGTTGGCATTGAGGATCAGCCCGCTGCATTGGGGTGATAGGCGCGCGATCACGCGTTCCAGAATGGTGCGGCCGCCAATAGTGCGCATCGGCTTGTCGCCGCCGCCCATGCGCCGCGCGAGGCCGCCGGCGAGCAGCACGCCTTGCGTGGTCGGACAGCTAATCGTCACCACCTTCACCCTTGCGCTTGTGCTTGGCCGATTCCTCCTCGACATAAGCGAGGTTCTGGTCGTAGACGATGCGCTCTTCCCCCGACAACGCGATGAAGCGTTTGCCGCGCGCGCGGCCGACCAGCGTCAAGCCCACCTGCCGGGCGAGATCGACGCCCCAGGCGGTGAAGCCGGAGCGCGACACCAGGATCGGAATTCCCATGCGGACCGTCTTGATCACCATCTCAGAGGTGAGCCGTCCCGTGGTATAGAGGATCTTGTCGGATGCATCGACGCCGTGGCGGTACATCCAGCCCGCGATCTTGTCGACGGCGTTGTGACGGCCGACATCCTCGGTGTAGCAGAGCGGCTCCCCCTCCCTGCACAGCACGCAGCCGTGGATCGCACCGGCCTCCAGATAGAGCGAGGGCATGGTGTTGATGGTCTGCGTCATCTGGTACAGCCAGGAGGTCCGCAGCTCCGCCTTCGGCAACGCCACGCTCTCGACCGCCTCCAGCAGATCGCCGAAGGCGGTGCCCTGCGCGCAGCCCGATGTCTGCGTGCGCTTCTTCAGCTTGGCTTCGAAATTGGTGTGATGCTCGGTGCGCACCACCACCACCTGGAGGTCGTCGTCGTATTCGACCTCGGTGACCGCGTCATTATACTTCAGCATGTTCTGGTTGAGCAAATAGCCCAGCGCCAGATATTCCGGATAGTCGCCGATCGTCATCATGGTGACGATCTCCTGCGAATTCAGGTAGAGCGTCAGCGGGCGCTCCACCGGCACCTTGATCTCGATTCTGGCGCCGGACTGGTCGGTCCCGGTCACGCTCTCGGTGAGGCGCGGGTCGTCGGTATCAGGGACGATCAGGGGCACTGGGGCTTTGTCGATCTTCATCATGGCCGCGACGTTAGCATGACATTCGGGTCAAGCCGATATAAGCATGCTAGCGAAAGAACGAAATGCCGCCTTTTCGTCATTGCGAGCGAAGCGAAGCAATCCGGGCTGCCGCTGTGGATCCATTCCTAGATGCTTCGCTGCGCTCGCAATGACGGAGGAGAGAGTGGTTCCATCAGGGACCTGGTCGCTCGCGGAGACGGAGCTGGAATGAAAGTCATCGGCCTTGCGGGCTGGAGCGGTGCGGGCAAGACCACGCTGTTGACGCGGCTGATCCCGCATTTCAATGCGCTTGGCTTGCGCGTCTCGGTCATCAAGCATGCGCATCACCAGTTCGACGTCGACGTTCCCGGCAAGGACTCCTGGCGCCATCGTGAGGCCGGCGCGGCCGAGGTGCTGGTTGCTTCGTCAAATCGCTGGGCGCTGATGCACGAATTGCGCGGGGCGGCGGAGCCGCGACTGCCGGAACTGTTGAGCAAATTGTCAGCCGTCGACCTCGTCGTGGTCGAGGGTTTCAA
The DNA here is from genome assembly GCF_023100665.1 of Bradyrhizobium sp. CW1. NCBI lineage: Bacteria > Pseudomonadati > Pseudomonadota > Alphaproteobacteria > Hyphomicrobiales > Nitrobacteraceae > Bradyrhizobium > Bradyrhizobium sp. CW1. The sequence goes on along the minus strand of NZ_CP064684.1, from coordinate 6,302,004 downwards.
GCGCGAGCCGCATCGCAAGATCGAGGTGCATCGCGCGGCCAACGACAAGCCGTTGCTGTTTCCCGATGATCCCGGAATTTACGGGATCGCGGCCGATGTCGCCATTGAAACGCGACTGCCGACCGTCCATCTCGACGATATCGCCGCTGCCGCGGAATTGCTGCTGCGCGCGGCGATGCCGGTCGAGGAAGCGGTCGCGAAAAGCGCTGCGATGCGCTGACGAGGCACCATGGCGCAATTGTCGGACGATTGTTTTGCCTTCGGCGGACCGATGATGTCGGTCGACGAGGCGGTTGGCCTGATCACGACGCGCGTCAACGCGATTGTCGATCTCGAAACCGTGAGGCTCATCGATGCTGATGGGCGGGTGCTGGCCCGCGATATCGCGGCGCCGCTGCCGTTGCCCCCCTTCACCAATTCCGCTGTTGACGGCTACGTCGTGCGCAACGCCGATCTTCCGGACAGCGCCGAGCGGGCACTCCCGCTCGACGGCCGCATCCAGGCCGGCGGTCTGGCACTAGCGCCGATCAAGGCCGGCCACACCGCGCGCATCTTCACCGGCGCGCCGATGCCGCCGGATGCCGAAACCGTCTTCATGCAGGAAGACGTCCGCGTCGATGACGCCGGCCGAATTGTGCTGCCGCCGGGGCTGAAGCCGGGCGCGAATGTCCGCCCTGCGGGAGAGGACATCCCCCAGGGCCACATCGCGCTGCGCGCAGGCCAGCGCTTGCTGCCGCAACATGTCGCGCTCGCGGCGGCGTTCGGCCTGGTCGGGCTCGACGTCGTCAGGCGCATCCGTGTCGCGGTGTTCTCGACCGGTGACGAATTGACTTCGCCCGGCGAGCCGCGCGCGGCCTCGCAGCTGTTCGACTCCAACCGCTTCATGCTGATGGCGATGCTGCGCCGGCTCGGCTGCGAGGTCAGCGATCTCGGCATTTTGCGCGACGAACGTACCTCGCTTGCGAATGGCCTCAAGCAAGTCGCAGGCACGCACGATCTGATCCTCACCACCGGCGGCGTCTCGACCGGAGAGGAGGACCACGTCAAGGCCGCGGTCGAAAGCATCGGCTCGCTGGTGTTGTGGCGGATGGCGATCAAGCCGGGACGGCCCGTGGCGATGGGCATCATCGAGGGCACGCCGCTGATCGGATTGCCGGGCAATCCCGTCGCGAGTTTCGTCACCTTCGTGCATGTGGTGCGGCCGACGGTGCTCGCGCTTGCGGGGAGCCTGCCGGCGCCGCTGTTGCCGATCCCGGTGCGCGCGGCATTCACCTACAAGAAGAAGGCGGGCCGACGCGAATATGTTCGCGCCTCCTTGCGGCGCACGCAGGACGGCGCATTCGAGGCAATCAAGTTTCCACGCGAGGGGGCTGGGCTGTTGTCCTCTCTGATCGACACCGACGGCCTCATCGAGCTCGATGAGGAGGTCACGCGTGTCGAGCCGGGGCAGAGCGTGGGTTTCCTGTCCTATGCCGATTTGCTCTGAGTCTGAACGTGATGCTGGTGCTGGCTCGGCGTTGACGCCATCGGTCGCTCCCGCCATGTTGCGCCGATGACCAGAACGACGCTCGATCTCACCGGACTGAAATGCCCGCTGCCCGCCCTGAAGACGCGCAAAGCGCTGAAGCCGTTGCATCCGGGGGATCAGCTCGAAGTGTACTGCACCGATCCGCTGTCGGTGATTGACATTCCGAACCTGATCCGGGAGACCGGCGACACGGTGGAGATCACCGAGCGCAACGACGCGCGCATCGTGTTCTTGATTGAGAAGGCCGATCGATCGATAGAAAATATCAATGGTGCGCCGCCCACTTAGCTCGCGGTCACTCGGTTGATACCTACCTTTTGTCTATCGACATCGATCATCACTTCTGCCCCAATTGACGTCCTCCGCCGAGACGCGGAGGTCGAGTCGTGCCTGCGATATGCGGAGCAAATGGGCCGTCGAAAGAAGCCCGGCCGTGGCGTCGGGCATAGTCCCCACGGTTAGGGGTTTAACGTCTCGGATGCGCGTGACGATCCTGGCGCGCGTCGATCATTGTGGAGCAGCAGGGACAAAGGCTGCGCTGCAGGCTGAGGAACAGGACCGTCGTGGCAGGCCGTTCAGAAGGGCGGCTTTAGGGGAGGAATGCATGTCTACCATCGAGAGCGCTGGAACACTTTCGGGTGCCGGCGCAGGTTTTCTGGATCGCGAGCGGACCATCGCGACCGCCGGGTTCAATCGCTGGCTGGTGCCGCCGGCTGCGCTGTGCATCCATCTCTGTATCGGCATGGCCTACGGCTTCTCGGTGTTCTGGTTGCCGCTGTCGCGCGCGATCGGAGTTACCGCGCCGAAGGCGTGCGCGGACATGTCACTGTTTCAGGAGCTGTTCACGACCAGCTGCGACTGGAAGGTCGCCAGCATGGGGTGGATGTACACGCTCTTTTTCGTGCTGCTCGGTATCGCGGCTGCGGTCTGGGGCGGCTGGCTGGAGCGCGTAGGCCCGCGCAAGGCCGGCTTCGTCTCGGCCTTGTGCTGGTGCGGCGGCCTCTTCCTCGGTGCGATCGGGGTATACACCCATCAGCTCTGGCTGTTGTGGCTGGGTTCGGGCGTGATCGGCGGCATCGGTCTCGGTCTTGGCTATATCTCGCCGGTCTCGACGCTCGTGAAGTGGTTCCCGGACCGTCGCGGCATGGCGACCGGCATGGCCATCATGGGTTTCGGCGGCGGCGCCATGATCGGCGCGCCGCTGGCTAACCTCTTGATGAACTACTTCAAGACCCCGACCTCGGTCGGCGTCTGGGAGACCTTCGTCACGATGGGCGTCATCTACTTCGTGTTCATGATGATCGGCGCGTTCCGCTATCGCTTGCCGCCGCCCGGCTGGCAGCCCGAGGGCTGGACCGCGCCGTCGAAGGCCAACGCGATGATCTCGAAGGCCAACGTCCATCTCAACGACGCGCACAAGACGCCGCAATTCTGGCTGATCTGGTGGGTGCTGTGCCTGAACGTGTCGGCCGGCATCGGTGTGATCGGCATGGCATCGCCGATGCTACAGGAGATCTTCGCCGGCAAGCTGATCGGCCTGCCGGAGGTGGGCTTCAACGCGCTCGATGCGGGACAGAAGGCGCAGATCGCCGCGATCGCCGCGGGCTTCGCCGGATTGCTGTCGCTGTTCAACATCGGCGGCCGCTTCTTCTGGGCATCGCTGTCGGACAAGATCGGGCGCAAGAACACCTACTATACGTTCTTCATCCTCGGCATCGTGCTCTACGCGCTGGCGCCGACCTTTGCCGCGATGGGTTCGAAGCTCCTGTTCGTGCTTGGCTTCGGCATCATCCTGTCGATGTATGGCGGCGGCTTCGCCACCGTGCCGGCCTACCTCGCCGACATGTTCGGAACCCAGTTCGTCGGCGCCATCCATGGCCGGCTGCTGACGGCGTGGTCCACCGCAGGCATCATCGGTCCCGTCGTCGTCAACTACATCCGCGAGTTCCAGCTCGCGGCAGGCGTGCCGCGCGATCAGCTCTACAACACGACTATGTACATCCTCTGTGCGATGCTGATTGCGGGCTTGATCTGCAACTATCTGATCAAGCCGGTCGATTCGAAGTGGCACATGAAGGACGCCGATGTCGCCAAGTTGCAGGCTGCAAGCGCCAGCGCCGCCGCCGCGGGGCCGCACGGCTCCTACGGCATCGGATTTGGCGGGCTTGACGCCAAGGCGGCGCTGTTCTGGGCGTTCGTCGGCGTCCCCCTGCTTTGGGGTGTTTGGAAGACATTGGAGAGCGCGGTCAAGATCTTCTGACCGTCGTCGAGACAGAAGCGGGATGCTCATCAGGCGTCCCGCTTCGTTGGCCTTTCGGACATCATCAGAAATGGGACTTAGGGGGATTGAAATGATTCGCACCCGAATTTGCCTTCGAATTTGCCTCGCGGCCGTGTTGCTCGTCGCTGGCCTTCATGCCGCATCCGCGCAGACGGCGACGCCGCCGGCGGCGCCTGCTGCAGCGACGCAAGCCAAACCTGGCAAGATGAAGCTCACCATGCAGAAGCTGAAAGACATGAAGGCGAAATGGGCAACCAACAAGCCGAAGCTGAAAGCCTGCCGCGCCGACGTGAAGTCCAAGGGCCTCGCCGGCGACGATCGCTGGTTCTACATTGAAGAGTGCATGAGCAAGACTTGAGATCGGGTTCCATCCGACGCTTGCGCAAAAGGGCACGGCGGGCGACCGCCTGCCTCCTAAATCATTCTAGAGACGCTCTAAATTCTCTTGCATCTGGCATACCAGAGATTAGAGTTGCGTCGAATTTGGCTTGATCGGCGGGACGCAGGAACCGGTGGTTCCGTTTGATCGAGTCGGGAAATGAAGACTGATCGCCTTGGCGGTCCGGTCCAAACTCATCACGCATTTGAAGAGAACGCGACGTCTCCATGAGCAGCAACGACGACGTTCACAAGGTTCGCGAGTTCGAACATCCCGGCCAGGGACGGAAGCGCGCCAAATCCACACCCAAGGGACGGCAGGTCGATCCCACCGCCTCTCATGAGATCGCGCAGTTGCTCGGCGACCGACCGCGGCGTCGCGACCTGTTGATCGAATATCTGCACCTGATCCAGGATCAGTACCGCCAGATCTCGGCCGCGCATCTCGCCGCGCTCGCCGACGAGATGAAGCTCGCGTTCGCCGAAGTGTTCGAGACCGCGACCTTCTATGCGCATTTCGACGTGGTAAAGGAAGGCGAGCCCGATATCGCGCCGCTGACGATCCGCGTCTGCGATTCGCTGACCTGCGCGATGCTCGGCGGAGAGAAGCTGCTCGCGGATTTGCAAGACGCGTCAGGTCCCGGTATCCGCGTGGTGCGTGCGCCCTGCGTCGGCCGCTGCGATACGGCGCCTGCCGCGGAAGTCGGACACAACTTTGTTGACCATGCGACGGTGGCCAATGTCATGGCGGCGGCGAAGGCTGGCGATACCCACGCGCATCTGCCCAACTATATCGGCTATGAAGCCTATGTCGCCGGCGGCGGCTACAAGCTGCTCAATCGCCTGTGCTCGGGCGAACTACCGACGGACGACCTGCTGAAGGCGCTCGACGACGCCTCGTTGCGCGGTCTCGGCGGCGCCGGCTTCCCGACGGGACGTAAATGGCGCGCGGTGCTTGGTGAACCCGGCCCGCGCCTGATGGCGATCAACGGCGACGAGGGCGAGCCCGGCACGTTCAAGGATCGCGTCTATCTCGAGAGCGATCCGCACCGTTTCCTCGAGGGCATGCTGATCGGTGCGCATGTGGTGCAGGCCTCGGATATCTACATCTACCTGCGCGACGAATATCCGGCCTCGCGCGAAATCCTCGAACGTGAGATCGCGAAGCTGCCGCCGGGCGGTCCGACGCTGCACATGCGCCGCGGCGCTGGCGCCTATATCTGCGGCGAGGAATCCTCGCTGCTGGAAAGCATCGAGGGCAAGCGCGGCTTACCCAGGCACAAGCCGCCTTATCCATTCCAAGTCGGTCTGTTCGGCCTGCCGACGTTGATCAACAATATCGAGACCTTGTGGTGGGTGCGCGACATCATCGAGAAGGGCGCCGACTGGTGGAAGGGCCACGGCCGGCATGAGCGGCACGGCCTGCGCAGCTTCTCGGTTTCGGGCCGCGTCAAGAATCCCGGCATGAAGCTCGCGCCTGCTGGCATCACCGTGCGCGAGTTGATCGACGAATATTGCGGCGGCATGGCCGATGGCCATCAGTTCTACGCGTACCTCCCGGGTGGTGCGTCCGGCGGCATCCTGCCGGCGGCGATGGACGACATCCCGCTCGATTTCGGCACGCTTGAAAAATACGGCTGCTTCATCGGCTCTGCCGCGATCGTGATCCTGTCGCAAAAGGACAGCGTGCGCGCGGCCGCATTGAACCTGATGAAGTTCTTCGAGGACGAGAGCTGCGGCCAGTGCACGCCGTGTCGCGTCGGAACCCAGAAGGCCGCGCTGCTGATGCAGCAACCGGTCTGGAACCGCGCTCTCCTGGACGAATTGAGCCAGGCGATGCGCGATGCCTCGATCTGCGGGCTCGGACAGGCGGCATCGAATCCGCTTGCCACCGTGATTAAATATTTCCCTGACGAGTTCAAGGAAGCGGCCGAATGACCAAGATTACGTTCGAACTCGACGGCAAGCAGGTCGAGGCCAATGCAGGCGAGACGATCTGGCAAGTCGCAAAACGCCAGGGTCGCGAGATTCCGCATCTGTGCTACTCGCCCGCGCCGGATTATCGCCCCGACGGCAATTGCCGCGCCTGCATGGTCGAGATCGAGGGCGAGCGCGTGCTCGCGGCGTCCTGCAAGCGCACGCCATCGGTCGGCATGAAGGTGAAGACCGAGAGCGCGCGCGCGGTTTCCGCGCAAAAAATGGTCATGGAGCTGCTGGTCGCCGACCAGCCGGCGCGCGAGACCTCGCACGATCCGGACTCCAAATTCTGGCACTGGGCCGAAACCACTGGGGTTACCGAGAGTCGCTTCCCCGCCGCCGAGCGTTGGGCGACCGACGCCAGCCATCCGGCCATGCGCGTCAATCTTGACGCCTGCATCCAGTGCGGACTGTGCGTGCGCGCCTGCCGCGAGGTCCAGGTCAACGACGTCATCGGCATGGCCTATCGCAGCCACGGCTCGAAAATCGTGTTCGATTTCGACGATCCCATGGGCGAGTCCACTTGCGTCGCCTGCGGCGAATGTGTGCAGGCCTGTCCGACCGGGGCCCTGATGCCGGCCGTAATGCTGGACGAGAAGCAGACCCGTGTCGTCTATGCCGACAAGAAGGTGGACTCGCTCTGCCCGTTCTGCGGCGTCGGCTGCCAGGTGACTTATGAGGTCAAGGACGAGAAGGTGATCTATGCCGAGGGCCGTGACGGCCCCGCCAATCACAACCGCCTTTGCGTCAAGGGCCGCTTCGGCTTCGACTACATCCATCATCCGCATCGCCTGACCAAGCCGCTGGTGCGGCTGCCCAACGCGAAGAAGGATTCCAACGACCAGGTTGATCCGGCCAATCCGTTCACGCATTTCCGCGAAGCGAGCTGGGAAGAAGCGCTCGACATGGCGGCCAAAGGCCTGGTCAAGATCCGCGACGAGAAGGGCGTGAAGGCGCTGGCCGGCTTCGGTTCGGCGAAGGGCTCCAACGAGGAGGCCTATCTGTTCCAGAAGCTGGTGCGCACCGGCTTCGGCTCGAACAACGTCGACCATTGCACCCGTCTGTGCCACGCCTCGTCGGTCGCGGCGCTGTTCGAAGGTCTGAGCTCGGGCGCCGTATCGGCGCCGTTCTCGGCTGCGATGGACGCCGAGGTCATCATCGTGATCGGCGCCAATCCGACCGTGAATCATCCAGTCGCCGCGACCTTCATCAAGAACGCGGTCAAGCAGTACGGCGCAAAGCTGTTCGTCATGGACCCGCGCCGGCAGACGCTGTCGCGCCATGCGACCAAGCATCTGCAGTTCAAGCCGGGCTCCGACGTCGCCATGCTGAACGCGATGATCCACACGATCATCACCGAAGGGCTGACCGACGATCAGTACATCGCCGGCTACACCGAGGGGTTCGAGGAGCTCAAGGAGAAGATCAAGGAGTTCACACCGGAGAAGATGGAGCCGATCTGCGGTGTCCCGGCGCAGACCCTGCGCGAGGTCGCGCGAACCTATGCGCGGGCAAAATCGTCGATCATCTTCTGGGGCATGGGCATCAGCCAGCATGTCCACGGCACCGACAATGCGCGTTGCCTGATTGCGCTGGCGCTGATCACCGGCCAGGTCGGGCGTCCCGGCACCGGCCTGCATCCGCTGCGCGGCCAGAACAACGTGCAGGGCGCTTCCGATGCCGGTCTGATCCCGATGTTCCTGCCGGATTATCAGCCGGTCGGCCGCGACGACATGCGCGGCGTCTTCGAGAAGCTGTGGGGCCAGGATCTCGATCCCGTGCGCGGTCTGACCGTGGTCGAGATCATGAACGCGATCCATGCCGGCGAGATCAAGGGCATGTATATCGAGGGCGAAAACCCAGCGATGTCCGACCCCGATCTCCAGCATGCGCGCCAGGCGCTTGCCATGCTCGACCATCTCGTGGTGCAGGATCTCTTCGTCACGGAGACCGCGTTCCACGCCGACGTCATCCTGCCGGCCTCGGCGTTTGCCGAAAAGGAAGGCTCCTTCACCAACACCGATCGCCGCGTGCAGCTCGCACGCCAGGTGATCAAGCCGCCGGGCGATGCGCGGCAGGATCTCTGGATCATCCAGGAGATCGGCAAGCGCATGGGGCTGCCGTGGAATTATGCCGGTCCCGGCGAGGTCTTCACCGAGATGGCGGAGTTGATGCCGTCGCTGAAGAACATCACCTGGGAGCGGCTGGTGCGCGAAGGCGCGGTGACCTATCCCGTCGACGGTCCCGACGTGCCCGGCAACGAGATCATCTTCACCACGGGCTTCCCGACCGCCAGCGGCCGCGGCAAGATCGTTCCGGCTCACGTCATCCCGCCGGACGAGATCCCCGACACCGAATATCCGATGGTGCTCTCGACCGGCCGCGTGCTCGAGCATTGGCACACCGGCTCGATGACCCGCCGCGCGCAGGTGCTCGACCAGATCGAGCCCGAGGCGGTCGCGTTCATGTCGCCAAAGGACATGCACAGGAAGAAGCTCGCGCCCGGCGATTTCATCCGGCTCGAGACCCGCCGCGGCGCGGTCGAGGTCAAGGTCCGCTCCGACCGCGACGTTCCCGAGAACATGGTGTTCATGCCGTTCTGCTACGCGGAGGCGGCGGCCAATCTCCTGACCAATCCGGCGCTCGATCCGTTCGGCAAGATCCCGGAGTTCAAGTTCTGCGCGGCCAGGGCCGAACGTGCCGAGATGCGCGACGCGGCGGAGTAGGGCAGCGCGCTCGCCGGTTATTTGGCGACACAATGCCTGCGGTGTCGTCCCGGCGAAGGCCGGGACCCATACCGCGAGGTGTCTCGTTAGCGGATGGTGGGCGTACCGAACGACGAGTCTTCTCCAAACTCCTCCCTGTGGTTATGGGTCCCGGCCTTCGCCGGGACGACGCTGAGGCTGTGGTGCATGTGTCCACCCGTGTCGCCGTCCCTTCGCTCCTCGCAGCGGCGGTGCTAGACATCGTCCGTGTCCAAAGCCACCCCAGCCACACGCGCGCTCACGGCCGCCGGTCTTGCCTTCACTGTCCACACCTACGACTACGATCCCGACGCCGAGAGCATCGGCCTTCAGGCTGCATCCGCACTCGGCGAGGATCCCGCGCGCGTCTTGAAGACGCTGATGGCGCTGGTCGACGGCAAGCCGGTCTGCGTGATCGTCCCGTCCGATCAGGAAGTCTCGATGAAGAAGCTCGCCGCTGTTGTTAGCGGCAAGTCGGCGCAGATGATGAAGCCGCCTGAGGCCGAGCGCCTCACCGGCTACAAGGTTGGCGGCATCAGCCCATTCGGGCAGCGGAAGCTTGTGCGCACCGTGATCGAGCAGAGCGCGCTCGCACATGATTACGTGTACGTGAATGGCGGTCAGCGCGGACTGCAGGTGCGGCTCAGTCCGGGCGATGTGCGGGACGTGTTGAAGGCGATCGTCGCGGAACTGGTCGCCTGAGCGCGGCGCTCTGCTATTGTTTTTGCAACAGCTTCAGCCGACAGCGCAGCGCTTCGCGGATGTGTGTGCGCGCGAGCTGCTCCGCTTTGCCGCCGTCGCGAGCCGCGATGGCGTCGATGATGGCCTGGTGCTCGCCGTGGCTGGTCGACGGGCGACCGGATACGGTGAACGTGGTTGGACCGAGCAGGGCGATCCAGTCCTGCAATTCCCGCGAAGCGTTGTCGAGATAGCGGTTGCGCGCGGCGCGGCAGATCGCCTCGTGGAAGGCGCGGTTGAGCCGCGCCATCTCGGCGGGATCAGTCCCCGACGCTTCCACGAAGGTCTGCTCGATGTCCCTGAGCGCGTCGACCTCGGTCGCAGACGCGTGCTCGGCGGCAAGTCGGGCGGCGGCGCCCTCCATGATCTCGCGCATGGCGTAGAGCTCGAGCACCTCCGAGATGTCGAGGTTGCGTACGATCAGGCCGCGGCCGCCGGCAGGTTCGACGAACCCACGTGCGGCAAGCCGCCCGAGCGCTTCCCGCACCGGGGTGCGGCTGACCTTCAGCCGCTGGGCGACCTCTTCCTCGCGCAGGCGGTCGCCGGCGCGGTAGCTGCCGGCCTGCAGCGCCTCGCAGAGCGAGCGGAACACTGCTTCGCCGAGCGCCACGCCGCTGCCGCGCGCGATCGAGCCGCCTGCTTTTGTCGGGCGTCTTGCCATGCATCCTCGTGCTCGCCACGCGCATCCTTCCCATGCAGGATAACGCTTGCCGGACATTCGTATATCTTTGTATACAAAGGTGCGCAATGACCAGCCGGATTGGCCGGGGCCGCCGGCGGGCAGAATGTCTCCAACTTCGTCGCATCGGACAGACGGCATGAGCAGCAAATACGATGTGCTGGTGATCGGCGGCGGCAACGCGGCGCTGTGTGCGGCGATCAGCGCGCGACGCGGTGGGGCATCGGTGCTGGTGCTCGAAGGCGCGCCAAAGTTCTATCGCGGCGGCAACACGCGCCACACCCGCAACATGCGTTGCGCACATGACGAGGCGACCGAAATCCTCACCGGCCCCTACACTGAGGAAGAGTTTTGGGAGGATCTCCTGCGCGTCACCGGCGGCCAGACCGACGAGGTGCTCGCCCGGCACATGATCCGCGAGTCCAAGGACATCTTGAACTGGATCGTGGAGCAGGGCGTGCGCTGGCAGCCCTCGCTCGGCGGCACGCTGGGCCTCGGCCGCACCAACTCATTCTTCCTCGGCGGCGGCCGCGCGATGTTGAACGCACTTTATCTCACCGCCGAGAAGCTCGGCGTCGAAATCGAATACGACGCCGAGGTTATCGACCTCATGATCGAAGACGGCATGTTTCTCGCCGCCCACCTCAGGCGGCCGATCAAGGGCGACACCGAGATCCGCGCGACGTCGCTGGTCGCCGCCGCCGGCGGATTCGAGGCCAACATCGAATGGCTGAAGCAATATTGGGGTGAGGCCGCCGACAATTTCCTGATCCGCGGTACCCCCTATAACCGCGGCTCGATCCTGAAGATGCTGCTCGCCAAGGGCGTGCAGGAGGTCGGCGACCCCACCCAGTGCCATGCGGTCGCGATCGACGCGCGCGCGCCGAAATTCGACGGCGGCATCATCACGCGGCACGATTCTGTCGTGTTTGGCATCGTCGTCAACAAGCACGCGCAGCGCTTCTATGATGAAGGTGAGGACATCTGGCCGAAGCGTTACGCGATCTGGGGCCGGCTGGTGGCCGCGCAGCCCGAACAGATCGCCTACATCATCTTCGACTCCACCGTGGTCACGAGCTTCATGCCGACGCTATTCCCGCCGATCGCAGGGCAGACGGTGGCTGAGCTTGCCGGCAAGCTCGAGCTCGATCCGGCCGCGCTGGAAAAGACGATCACCGAATTCAACGCCGCGGTGCAGCCCGGCACCTTCGACCACACCATTCTGGACGATTGCCGCACGGAAGGCATCACGCCGCCGAAGACGCATTGGGCACGGCGGATCGAGACACCGCCCTACCTTGCCTATCCGGTGCGGCCCGGCATCACCTTCACCTATCTCGGCACGCGCGTGACCAGGGAAGCGCGCATGCTGATGGCTGACGGCAAGCCGTCGGCCAACATGTTCGCGGCCGGCGAGATCATGGCCGGCAACGTGCTCGGCAAGGGCTATGCCGCCGGCATGGGCATGACCATCGGCAGCGTGTTCGGGCGGATCGCAGGACGGGAAGCGGCACGCCACGCGAAGAATTAGGCGGAAGAACAGACACGAGGGAGGAACCATGTCACGCATTGCCATTGCTTCGATCGCGGCGCTGCTGACCGTCGGCTACGCCCACGCGGCCGAGCCGATCACGCTGCGAGACATGGGCTCGTTCCATGTCGGTGGCCGTCTTGTCGAAATCTCGGGCAAGCCGGTGAGGGAGGTCGTGTTCGCGCCCGGCGGAGTGCCGGCCAAGGTTGATCCCAACGGCACGTATCAGGTCGAGCAGATGTATGTTCAGTATTTCCTGCCGGCAAACGAGAAGGGTGCCTATCCTTTGCTGATGTGGCATGGCGGCGGACTGACCGGCGTCACCTACGAGACCACGCCTGACGGACGCGAAGGCTGGCTGAATTATTTTCTACGCATGGGGTGGGGGGTCTATAACTCCGACGCAGTAGAGCGCGGACGCGCGGGCTGGGCGCAATATCCCGATATCTTCAAAGGCGAGCCGGTCTTCCTGACCACGGCCAACCCGTTCGAGCGTTTCCGCATCGGCGATGGGCCGAACTCGTACGATCCCGATCCCGCCAAGCGAAAATTGTTGCCGGGCAACCAGTTCCCCGTCGAGGGTTACGAGAATTTCGTCAAGCAGAACGTACCGCGCTGGACCACGACCGACGATGCGACCATCGCCGCCTATATCGCTGAGATCGATCGCGTCGGCCCCTCGGTGCTTCTGTTCCACAGCCAGGCCGGCACCTTCGGCTTCAAGGTCGCGCAAGCCCGCCCTGACAAGGTCAAGGCGCTGATTGCGATCGAGCCGGCCGGCATCGGCGATCCCGCCAAAGCGGATGTGCTGAAGAACGTCCCGACCCTCATCATCTACGGCGACTATATCGAGCGCGATTCGCGCTGGCCCAAGATCCGCGCCAACGGCATCGCCTTTGCGGACGCCATCAAGGCGGCCGGCGGCAGCGTCGACATCATCGATCTCCCGCAGACAGGCATCAAGGGCAATTCGCATATGGTGATGATGGACAAGAACAATCTCGAGGTCGCGGCCCTGATCCAGAAATGGCTCGAGGGCAAAGGCCTGACGAAGTAAAGCCATGCACGGAAGCAGAATTTTGGATGAAGGCGACCGCCTGATGACGGTCTGCAATTCCTGCCGTTACTGCGAAGGCCTTTGCGCGGTTTTTCCCGCCATGGAGATGCGCCGCGCCTTCTCCGACGGCGACCTCAATTATCTCGCCAATCTCTGCCATGGCTGCGGCGCCTGCTACGTCGACTGCCAGTTCTCGCCGCCGCACGAATTCAACGTCAACGTCCCGCAGACGCTGGCGATCGCGCGCGCGGAATCCTATGCGACCTATGCCTGGCCGCAGGCGCTGTCCGGTGCCTTCGCCCGCAATGGTCTCGTCATCAGCATCGTCGCCGCGCTCAGCATGGCCGCCTTCATACTCGGCTTCGCTGCCCTAAACGACCGCAGCGTGCTGTTTGGCGTGCACACTGGCCCCGGCGCGTTCTACAAGTTGATGCCGCACAACGCGATGGCAGCGTTGTTCAGCGCCGCCTTCCTTTATGCGATTTTCGCGCTGGTGATGAGCGTGCGTGCCTTCTGGCGGGATATCGGCCCGCCGATCGGCGGCCGTGCGGACGGCGGCTCGATCTTTCAGGCGATGCGCGACGCTGGTGAGCTGCGCTACCTCCATGGTGGCGGCGTCGGCTGCTACAATGAGGATGACAAGCCGACCGACCGGCGCAAGCTTTTCCATCACCTGACCTTCTACGGCTTCCTGCTCTGCTTCGCCGCGACCTCGGCCGCAACGCTGTATCACTATCTGCTCGGCCGCGAGGCGCCGTATCCGTGGTGGGATCTGCCGGTGGTTCTCGGCACGCTCGGCGGCATCGGCCTGATCATCGGGCCGATCGGCCTGTTCGTCGCCAAGATGCGGCGTGATCCGGCGCTGCTCGACGAGCAGCGCTACGGCATGGATGTCGGCTTCATCGCCATGCTGTTCCTGACCGGGTTCACCGGCATGCTGCTTCTGATTCTGCGGGAGACTGCCGCCATGGGACCGCTGCTGGCACTCCATTTAGGTGCAGTGTTCGCGCTGTTCATCACCATGCCCTACGGCAAGTTCGTGCACGGCATCTATCGCTTCGCGGCGCTGGTGCGTTATGCGCAGGAGCGACGCGGAGAAGCCGGTTCTTGAGATTCAGGCGGCGCGGAAGCGGCCGATCGGGGCACCGCGCCTCGCCTGATTGAGGCGCCTCGTGCATCTCTCTTATGCCACCTCGCGCTCTGGTCCAGACGCCTGCTCGCGGGCCATCGTCGTTGCCGTGACGTAGTCGGTCTTGCCGGTCCCGAGCAGTGGCACCTTGTCGACCACCATGATCGCAGCGGGAACGGTCAGCTCGGACGCGCCGATCGCCTTGGCGTGGCCTTGCATGGCGCTGCGCTCGGCGTTCTTCTCCGTCGTCAGCAACACGATGCGCTCGCCCTTTCGCTGGTCCGGGATCGACACGGCGACTGAACCGGCCTGCGGCCACAGCGTTGTCGCGATGTTCTCGACCGCCGACAGCGAGACCATTTCGCCGGCGATCTTGGCAAAGCGCTTGGCGCGACCCTTGATGGTGATGAAGCCGGCCGGGTCGATCGCCACGATGTCGCCGGTGTCGTGCCAGCCGTCGGCGAGCGGCTCGAGCACGCCGGGATTTTCGGCCCGCAAGTATCCGAGCATTACGTTGGGTCCGCGCACCGACAGGCGTCCGCCTTCCTCGATGCCGGGGACCGGGTCGAGGCGGCTTTCCATCAGCGGCGACAGGCGGCCGACCGTGCCTGGACGATTGGCCATCGGCGTGTTCATCGCCAGCACCGGTGCCGTCTCGGTGACGCCATAGCCTTCGAGGATGCGGATGCCGTAACGCTCCATGAAGACCTGCCGGGTGCGATCCTTGACCGCCTCCGCGCCGGCGATCACCAGGCGCAAGGTGCGGAAGTCGTAGGCATGGGCCGAGCGTGCATAGCCCGTGAGGAATGTGTCGGTGCCGAACAGGATCGTGGCTCCGGTCTGGTAGATCAGCTCGGGCACGATCCGGTAGTGCAGCGGCGAGGGGTACATGTAGATCGGAATGCCCGCGAGCAGCGGCATCATCATTCCACCGGTCAGCCCGAAGGAGTGGAACACCGGCAGCACGTTGAACACCTTATCATTGGCGTTGGCATCGACCCGCGCCAGCGCCTGTGCGGCGTTCGCAAGGATATTGCGGTGGGACAGCACAACGCCCTTGGGCGTGCCTTCCGAGCCCGACGTGAACAGCACGACCGCCGGATCGCTCGCCTGGCGGGCGACGCGGGGCGCGGTGCCGGCGAGCAGGCCCTTGATCTTGTCGGCCGTGCCGATCGAAGCACGGACGTCCTCGAGGTAGACCACGCGAACTTCCGCGGAGATCGCCGCCATCAGCTTGTCGAGCTTGCCCTTCTCGATGAAAGCTTTCGACGTCAGCACGGTTTTGACCTGCGCGGCTTTCATGGCGGCAAGCACGTTGACCGGGCCCGCCGAGAAGTTGAGCATTGCCGGCACCCGGCCGATGTTTTGCAGCGCCATGAAGACGACGGCGACGCCAGCGGAATTCGGCAGCAGCACACCGACATTCTCACCGATAGCGGTGCCGTTCTCCAGCTTCCGGCTCAAGACCTGCGCGCCCAGGATCAGCTTGCGATA
The DNA here is from genome assembly GCF_023100665.1 of Bradyrhizobium sp. CW1. Taxonomy (NCBI): domain Bacteria; kingdom Pseudomonadati; phylum Pseudomonadota; class Alphaproteobacteria; order Hyphomicrobiales; family Nitrobacteraceae; genus Bradyrhizobium; species Bradyrhizobium sp. CW1. Next base: position 6,286,468 of record NZ_CP064684.1, on the reverse strand, counting down.
GGTCAGCTTGGTACCGAGCGCGTCCTCGACGATGACCTTGCCGGTGTCGCGGTCGCGATAGGCGTGTCCGAGCGCCTCGAACAGGGTGTGATCGAGCATGGCGTTCTTCACCATGGCGTCGATCATCACGTCCTGAAGTGCTGCGCCCGCGGCGTTGCGGCGCGCCTTGCCCTTGAGCGACGGATCGACCGGAAGCTTGACTGGCGGCAGGATGGTGACGGTCACCCGCGGAAACCACGAGCGCTTGATCTGGCTGCCGTTGAGATAGCTGAGATGCGAGCGCTGGGCGCCTTCGATGCGGACCGGGACGACGACTGCGTCGGCCTTGTCCGCGATCATCGCGGTGCCGTCATAGACCTTCATCAGCGAGCCGGAAACAGTGATGCGTCCTTCCGGGAAAATCACCACCGGCTCTCCGGCGGCGACGAGCTTGATGAGGTCGCGCGCCGCCAGCGGCTTGGTGGGGTCCATGGTGTAGTGCTTGACCACCCGCAGGAACGGCTTGGCCCACCAGGCCTTGGCGATGCCGGTATCAACCGCGAAGCTCGCGTCGATCGGGAGCACGGCGTGCAGGAGCGGGCCGTCGATCAGGCTGACATGATTGGGCGCGATCAGCATGCGCGTGCCAGCAGGCGGCAGGTTCTCCAGCCCGCGGACCTCGGTGCGGAACAGCGCGCGGAACAGCAGCCCGCCAAAGTCGCGCACGCCTTCCTTGCCCCACTTGGTCAGCACGAACCAGACTGCGCCGAAGCTGATGACGCCGAGGCCAAAGAAGATCCAGCCGATGTGCAATCCGCCGGCCTGCAACAGCGCGACGAACAGCGAGCCGGCCACCATGAAGGCGGCCTGCAGCACGTTGCCGGCGGCGATAATGCGGGCGCGCTCGGAGGGGGCGGACCAGGCCTGGACGGCGGCGAAGGACGGAACGACGAACAGCCCGCCGCCGAATGCGAAGGCGACGAAGTCGAGCAGCATGCGCAGGCCCGCGAACGAAGTTGCGAAGTCGGCAGCAGTGATGTCCTGGCCCTTGGCGGTCACGCCGATCGCCCAAGCGAGGTCGATGCCGGCAAACCCCATCATGACGGCGCCGATCGGCACCAGCGCGAGGTTTGGGCGAACGTGGCTCAGATTCGCGGCGAACAGCGAGCCGATGGCGATGCCGATTGCGAAGATCGCGAGACACAACGTCACCACGCCCTCGGTGCCGCCGATGACCTCCTTGACCAGCGCCGGCAGCAGCGAGAGCACGATGGCGCCCACCAGCCAGAACCAGGAGACGATCACGGTGCCGTCCCACAGCCGGTGGTCGGCGTGCAGCGTCTTCAACAGGCCGAGCGTCGAGGTCCAGGGATTGGCGTTGACCGGCAGATCGGGTGCAGACGGCGTCGTCGCGGGAATGCGGGAGGCGAAGGTCCAGGACAGCAGGGCCAGCACGACCACGGCCGATGCGACCCAGCCCATATGCGCGGAGCCGGCCACGAACTGGCCACCGGCAACGGTGCCGAGCAGGATGGCCATGAAGGTCGCGCCTTCGACCAGCGCGTTGCCGGTCGCGAGCTCGCCGAGCTCGAGCTGGTCCGGCAGCATCGCGTATTTCACGGGTCCGAACAACGCGGCGATGACGCCGAACAGTGCGAGCGCTGCGAACAGCAGCGGCACCGAGTGCAGGAAGAAGCCGGCCGCGGCAAAGCCCGCGGCAAAGATCTCGGCGAATTTGAGCCGCCTTGCGACGACGGATTTGACGTATTTGTCGGCGAGCTGGCCGCCGAGCCCGGACAGGATGAAATAGGGGAAGATGAACACCGCGCCCGCGACCGTCACCAGCGCATCACCGTGGCCGGTCGCGGCACTGTAAAGCAGGATGATGACGAGTGCGTTCTTGAGCACGTTGTCGTTCAGCGCCGAGAAGAATTGCGCCCAGAACAGCGGCGCGAAGCGGCGTGACGACATCAAATCCCTGATCATGACTAGTCCTGTTTTGGAAACGCTGTCTGAGGTTGTTTCATTGTCGGATGGGCTTCGGGACCCGAGGAGATGCGACGGGCATTTGCGGGTTGACGAACGATCGCCCCGGCCTGCTCTGCGCCTTTACCTTCCGATCCTGTTGGTCTCCGCGTGGCGACGTTTGGTTCGCAAATGGCTGGTCGCGGCTCTATCACGCCCCGGCAAGGAGGCGTGCGCGCCTCAGGTAAGGTGGGCAAGGCGGCGAAAGGGCGAGAGGCGGCCGAGCAGGCTAATGCGGCGGCCCTCATGACGGGCGCGGTCGCGGTTGGCCCGCCACATCCGGAAGGTCGCCCGCCGCTCGGTCAGGACGCCGGCGATGTCGCAGGCATTTGCAATGCGATCGATCGGCCCCGTCGCGAACCGCAGGAGGGCGCGGCCAGATCCGGTCACGAGAGCTGTGGCGTCATCGACGAAGGTGGAGGCGATATCAACAGCGAGGGTTTGCATTTTGCAGATCTCCAGGTTAATTTGAACATTGTTCAAATGAGTACCTTGAAAATGAACAATGTTCAAGACGAATCGTTGCGAGACCGAAAAAAATCTCGCCGGCGGCAGCAGATCGTGGAGATCGCTCGCAGCATTATCGCGGCTAAGGGGCTGAAATCGTTGAAAGTCCGGGATGTTGCGGACGCCGCAGGCTGCTCGGTTGGGAGCGTCTACAACGAGTTCGGCGACTTCGACGGGGTGATCCTGACCGTGAATCGGGAGACCGTTAAGGAGCTGACGGTGCGGCTGGGCCAGGTTCCCGCCGAGGATCCCTTTCGCCAGTTCTACGGGCTGGCCGCGACCTACCTCGAATTTTTTGCGGAGCACGCCAATCTGCTGCGCTCGCTGTTCGAACATCGGATGGAGGACGACCGCCCTTACCCCGATGACATCCTTCAGATGGTGATGGACGCCTTCGCGCTGATGCATCCACCCCTGGTGCGGCTGCTTCCGAATGCAGACGACGTGCAGATCGCGCTGCTGTCACGCACCCTGTTTTCCGCCGTGCACGGGATCATCTCGCTCGGCCTCGAAGAACGCATGGTAGCCGTGCCGCCGCAGATGCTGCGCCAGCAAGTCGATCAGTTTCTGGATGCGCATCTCGCAGGGCTCGGGATTGTGCCAGTACGATAAAGTGTGGAGCGCAGCTACGCGCTGGCGGCCTTGCGGTGCCGCGAGGTGACGACGACGACGTCCGTCGTCCCGTTGTCGACCTGAACACGGTTGCGTCCGTTCTCCTTGGCGCGATAGCAGGCGGCATCCGCGCGCCGCATCGCGTCCTCGAGCATGGTGTTGCCGTCGGTGATGCAGGCAACGCCGATGCTGGCGGTCACTGCAAAGCAACGATCGTCCCACGCGAAGACGGATAGCTCGAGCGACCGGCGCAGCCGTTCGGCGATATCCACGGCGTCGTACGGCGTGCTTTGTGGAAGGATTAGGCCGAATTCGTCACCGCCAAGCCGGGCCACCAGGTCATGCGGCCGTCGTTCCTGTTGCAGGAGACGCGAGATCTGGCAGAGCAGGCGGTCGCCGGCGAGATGACCGCAGCTGTCGTTGACGTCCTTGAATTGGTCGAGATCGAGCAGGACCAGGCCCAGCGAACCCGCCGCGGTGTCGTCCAACTCGCTTTGCAGGCGGGCCTCGAACGCGCGCCGGTTGGACAAGCCGGTCAGCCAGTCGTGCGACGCCTGCCAGACTAGGCGCTCCTTCTCGGCATGCAGGGCATCCTCAAACGCCTGTCGTTGCAGCACCAATCGCCGCGTGTGCCAGATCAGGAGCAGGATCAGCGTCATGGCTGTGACGATATTGACGCCAGTCAGCGTCATCTTGATGGCGCGCGAGCCTTCGCCGAGAACGGTGGAGAACCGCTTGGCGTGCACCGTGAACTGAGTGTTGAGCTCCGAAAGCCGCGACGACAATAATTGCAGGCGGTTGCCGTCCTGAACCGGTCCGCTCTTCAACTCTGACCGGATGACCTCGCCGAAAACGCTCAGCTCCAGCAGCATGGGGTCGGTGGCAGCCCACTCGCTGATCGCTTCCTTGAGAAAGCTGACCTGTTTGAAGTAGCGAAACAGCCAGATCAGTCCCGGCACGTCATCGGGATGGTTGCCGCCTTGCAGGAAGCCGATGCGGGCGGCCTCGACGTCGACCGGATCGCGCTCGAGCGCCCAGCGCGCGAACTCGTCGCCGATGGGAACGGCCAGCGAGGTCTGATATTGCGCAAACTGGCTGGCGTCGCCCGAATGCAGATAGAGATTGAGGAAATAGACGGCGTTCTTCTGCGAGCGCGACCACAACGCTTCGCCCGCGACATAGGCGCGGACCGAGGACATCACCTCCAGGCTGAATCCGGCGATCGCCGCCTGCAGCAGAACGACGGTGACGAAAGGCGAAACGAGCTTGATGACGTGAAGGAAGCTTCGTCCCTTCGTTGACGGCGCTGTTCTGCGAAACACTATGCGTTCCCCAAGTCGCTCAACGACCCCAGCGGAGCGATCCGCTCATAACGCGGATTACGCGCGAAAGGTGCTTAACTCGACTTGAAAATGCCAGGAGACTGCGTCGCAGGGTGAAGGCGTTGTGAAGTGGATGCTTGCAGATCGTCGCAAATGCCGTCGACCCGGAACTGACGCGGCATCGGCGAGCTGATGTCGCGCATTTGCCCCAGATGGTTTACTTGATGGAGATAGATTGCTCTGGCGCTAGACCAGCACCGGCTTGCGCACGCGGCCGGCGTCGCCGAAGACGCGCAAATAGCGCTCGATCTCCGAAGGCAGGCCGGTCGCCTTCTCGGGATTGTCGGAAAGCTTGACGGCCGGACGTCCGTCCACCGACGACACCTTGCAGACCAGCGAGATCGGATCGAGGTTGAACGAGCCGTCCGGCGTGCAGCCGACGAAATCATTGGTGAGATTGGTGCCCCAGCCGAAGGAGAGCCGCACCCGGCCGACGAAGTGGTGGTAGGTCTCCTCGATCGAGCCCACGTCCATCGCGTCGGAGAACACCAGCAGCTTGTCCCTGGGATTGCGGCCCTTCTGCTCCCACCATTTCATGATCTCCTCGCCGGCTTGAATCGGCGGCGCGCTGTCGGGGCGGAAGCCGGTCCAGTCGGCAACCCATTCCGGCGCATCGCGCAGGAAAGCCTTGGTGCCAAAAGCGTCGGGCAGCGCAATCAGGAGGTTGCCGCCATAGGTCTGGCGCCACTGGTCGAGGATGCGATAGGGCGCCCAGCGCAATTCCTCGTCGTCCTTGGCCAGCGCAGCCGCGACCATCGGCAGTTCATGGGCGTTGGTGCCGATGGCTTCGAGATCATTGTCCATCGCGAGTAGCACGTTGGAGGTGCCGATGAAGGACGGGCCCAGGCCTTCCTTCACGGCCTCCACGCACCAGCGCTGCCAGAGGAAGCCATGGCGGCGACGGGTGCCGAAATCGGAGAGCCGGAGGCCATCCAGCTTGCGCAGGCGTTCCACCTTGGTCCACAGCTTGGCCTTCGCGCGGGCATAGAGCACGTCGAGCTCGAAGCGGCCGCGGCCCTTCATCGCCGCCCGCGAGCGCAATTCGTTGAGGATGGCGAGCGCAGGAATTTCCCACATCGTGGTATGGCTCCACGGCCCGTGGAAGTGCAGCTCGTACTGGCCTTCGACCTTGCGCAGCTCGTATTCGGGCAGCCGGAATTCGGCGAGCCAGCGGATGAAGTCCGCCGAGAACATGTGGGTCTTGCCGTAGAAAGTGTTACCGGCAAGCCAGATCAGCTCTTTCTTGGTGAAGCGGATGGTGCGGGCGTGGTCGAGCTGGGCGCGCAGCTCGCCCTCGTCGATGATTTCGGCGAGCCGGACATGGCGCGATCGGTTGATGACCGAGAATGTCACCTGCTGATTCGGGTAAGCTTCCCGAATCATTTGCAACATCAATAGCTTGTAGAAGTCGGTATCAAGCAGGCTGCGGATGATGGGATCCAGCCGCCAGCTGTGATTGTAGGTCCGGCTCGCAATGTCGGTCACTGTCATGGGGGAATTCTAGCGTGGCGGCCGCGGCGCAACCAGTGGGTTTGACGGGGATCAGGTTTTCGCGGGGGCGGGGTGCGAGGCCGTCGCCGCCACGGTCTCGAGTTGGCTTCTGATCCAGCGATGCGCGGGGTCCTTCTGATAGCGCTGGTGCCAGACCATGAACATCGGCAACTCAGCCAGGGTTCGCGTGCGCGAGGCCAGCGGAATCCGCACCTGGGCGAAGCCATGCATCACGCCGGTCGCCAGCAGGCTCGGCATGCTCGCCAGCATCTGCGAGCCACGCAGGAAGGACGGCACGCCGGAGAAGCTCGGCACGGAGATCGCGATGTCGCGGTGGAAGCCGTTGGCTGCAAGCCGGCGATCGAAGTCGAGCCGCTCATTGTCAGTGTAGACCACCGTGACGTGACGCGCCGCGAGATAGTCGCCGCGCGTAGCCGGCGCCGCGCGCGCTTTGGGGTCGTAGTAACAAACGTAATGGTCTTGCAGCAGGCGCTTCTGCACGATGTCCACGCCGGATGGCGGCAGCGGCGTGATCAGCAGATCGCAGCGGTTTTCGCGCAGCATCGCCGGCGAGGGCGACTGCGAGGGGATCACGCGCAGGTTCAGGCTCGTCACTTGCGCTGCGACATGATCGAAGAACCGCGGCAGCAGCAGGTCGCGCTGGAAGTCATTGGCGGCGATTGTCAGCGAAAGCTGCGCGCTCGCCGGCTCGAACGTGACACCGCCGGCAAAGCTGCGCATCTCGTCGATCAGCGCTCGCGCCTTTGCCGCGAGCGCCTGGGCGTGCGCCGTAGCGACAATGCCGCGGCCGGATTTGGCAAACAGCGGATCGCCGACGATCCGCCGCAGCTTGTTCAGGGCGTGGCTGACCGCGGATTGCGTCAGGCCGAGCCGCGTTGCGGCCGCCGTCACCGAACCTTCTTCCAACACGGCCAGGAACAGCTCAAGCGCGTGGCCATCGAGCGCCAAATGATCGATTTTATTCATGGAATGCATTATAATCGATCTATTTATCTTGAGAATAGCCGGCGCCATCATCTCCCGATAAGCCGTGCGCCCCAACGGGAGCGCGCCAGAGGGAGAGACAACGCCGATGCATGCCCAGGCGCCAGCCTTGCGGGAATCCCGCCCCAACCGTCCCGAGCCGTTCACGCCGCCGCTCGGTGACGGCGGCTTCTTCCAGCGCGACCGTTCCATGCATCCGCCGGCGCACGCGCCGGGCTACAAATCCTCGGTGCTGCGCTCGCCGCGCCAGGCGTTGCTGTCGCTTGAGAACTCGGTCTCGGAGATCACGGGGCCGGTGTTCGGGCACAACGATCTCGGCCCGCTCGACAATGATTTGATCCGCAACTACGCCAAGGACGGCGATCCCGTCGGCGAACGCATCATCGTCCACGGCCGCGTGCTGGATGAGACGGGCCGCGGCGTGCCGAACACGCTGGTCGAGTTCTGGCAAGCCAATGCCGGCGGCCGCTACCGGCACAAGAGGGACACGTATCTGGCGCCGATCGATCCGAATTTCGGCGGTTGCGGCCGCGCGCTGACCGACGACAGCGGCTACTATTATTTCCGCACCGTGAAGCCGGGACCCTATCCCTGGCGCAACTACGTCAACAGCTGGCGTCCCGCTCACATCCACTTCTCGGTGTTCGGCTCGGGCTTTGCACAGCGTCTGATCACCCAGATGTACTTTGAGGGCGATCCCCTGATCCCGGTCTGCCCAATCCTGACGACGATCCCGGACAAGGATGCGCTGGAGCGCCTCATCGCGCCGCTCGACCTCAACGCATCGACCCCGTTCGACTCGCTCGCCTACCGCTTCGACATCGTCTTGCGCGGCCAGCGCTCCACTTACTTTGAAAATCGCACCGCAGGGAACTAGGTCCATGCCGCAGCCGCTCAACTACCTCAAGGAAACCGCCTCGCAGACCGCCGGGCCCTACGTCCATATCGGCCTGATCCCGGCGATGGCCGGCTTCGACATCTTCGAGAAGAACTTTTCCAACGTGCTGGTGACGCCGAACACGCAAGGCGAACGCATCACGCTGGAGGGCAAGGTGTTCGACGGCAGCGGCACGCCGCTGCGTGACGTGCTGTTGGAGATCTGGCAGGCGAACGCGGCCGGCCGCTACAACCATCCGGCCGATCGGTCGACCGGCGCGCTCGACGAGGAATTTCGTGGCTGGGGCCGCGCCGGCTCCGACTTCGAGAGCGGGCTGGTGACGTTCGAGACCATCAAGCCCGGGGCCATCACCGACAAGGCGGGCCGCAAATGCGCGCCTTACGTCAACATCTGGATCGTCGCGCGTGGCATCAATATCGGGCTCAACACCCGGCTGTATTTCTCCGATGAAGAGACTGCGAACGCCGCCGACCCCGTGCTCAGCCTGATCGAGCAGCCGGTGCGACGTTCGACGTTGATCGCAAAGCGCAGCGAGCGTGGCGCCAAGATCGTGTATGCTTTCACGATCAATTTGCAGGGGCCGGAGGAGACGATGTTCTTCGACGTCTGAGAGCCGCCGCCCGAAGGTTCACTCCACCTGGTCACTGCGATCGATCGCTACGCGCGCGTGGAATTGCGGTGACTGACGCATCTCGCGCGATCCCGGCCTATTGGCCGGATCGCGCCCCACTTTTGGTTTCAGTTCTGCCAAATCGATGAATATGTCCGCCTGTCGGCGCAGCTCGTCAGCGACCATGGCCGGCTGAGTGGAGAGTGTGGAGACGACCGTCACGCGGACACCGAGGCGTTGCAGGGCTTCCACCAGCGAACGAAAATTCCCATCGCCCGAGAACAAAACGATCTGATCGACGTGCTCGGCGAGCTCCATCGCATTTACGGCGAGGTCGACATCCATGCTGCCCTTCACCTTGCGGCGGCCGGTGATGGCGTCGACGAATTCCTTCGTGAGTTTCGTGACGACGGTGTATCCGTTATAGTCGAGCCAATCGATCAACGGACGGATTGACGAATACTCCTGATCCTCGACGACGGTCGTGTAGTAGAAGGCCCGCAACAGCGCACCTCGGCTTTGGAATTCGCCGAGCAGTCGCCTGTAGTCGATGTCGAAGCCGAGCGCCTTGGAGGTGGCATGGAGATTGGAGCCATCGATAAAGAGTGCGATCTTCTCAATCGAAGACATTATGCACAAATCTCCAGTTGTACGCGAAAGGTGGCCGGTCCAACCGCCGGGGGCGGTGTGTCGGCCGGAAAAACATTGAAGGCACCGATGGCTTGCCGAAAAAGCAGCGCAGACGACCGGACAGGGGCGGCCGTCTTGCGCCCAGGTTAGGGAGGATACAATGCCACCGGCGCCAGGGCGCCGAATGCAGCCAGGCTAAGGCGCGCGCATTCCCTACTCAATTGTACTGAGGTAAAGGGCGCCTATCCAAAGGATAGGGCCCCATATACGAAGGTTAAGTGGCAGCGCTGGCACAAAGGCCATTGCGGTTCCCAGCGTGGCCTTCGACCACAGGCGCGGCTGATCGATCGGCCGGTGTGTCAGCCTTCATCGCCATGAAGCTGGGCACGAAAGGCCCGCGGTGACACGCCCGTGGCGGCGGCGTAGACCCGGCTGAAATAGGCGGGGTCCTCGAAGCCAAGCGCATAGGCGATCGTCGAGACCGGTAAATTGGTGTAGACGAGGTTGCGCCGCGCCTCGCGGATCAGCCGGTTGAGGATCAGGTGCGAGGCGGTGTCGCCGGTTGCTGCCCGGGTCACACGGTTGAGATGGGTCGGCGTGATCGACAGCGCACCCGCATAGTCCGCAACGCTCCAGCGTTCCAGATGATGCTGTTCCAGCAGCGCCTCGAAGCGGCGGAATAGTCCGCTTTCAGCCGTGCCGTTGCCACCGCTCTCGCCGGTGAGCGCGCGGGCCACCAGCCCGATCATGGCCGCCGAAAGTGCACGCAGCACATGCGCTCGGCCGAAATCGCGCGCGGCGTGTTCGGCAAAGATCTGCTTCATGGTGGTCCGAATCTGCGGCGTGCCGCGTATCACGGCCGAGCGCGACAAGGCACCTCGCAGCCCTTCGGAGGCGAGCAGCGCTTCGTCCAATATTTCCGCGGCGATGGTCAGCACCCAGCCCTGGGTATCAGGCACGAAACGGAAGCCGTGGACGTGGCCGACGGGCACGTTGACGATTTGCATCGGCTTCAGCTGCACCACGCGCCCGTCGAGCGTCGCTTCGCCGCCGCCGCGCTCGATCAGCAGCACCTGGTGCAGCCGGGCATGGCGGTGCACGGCGAGCGTCCAATCGTGCAGCACCGAGCGCGACGCTATCGTCTCGCAATGCACGACATCGGGCAGATCACCGGATTCGCCGAACAAATTGTAGACCCGGATTGCCGGGGCGGGGGCTGGGTTTCTCATGTTCGAATAGTACAAGACAAAGACGAAAGCCTCCATCCGTCAGCGGCGCTGAATCTGCAAGAAAGTGCCGAGGAGGACGCAAAAATGAAAGTCCAGGTCTGTATCATCGGCGGCGGGCCGTCCGGGCTGCTGTTGTCCCAGCTCCTGCACCTCAAGGGCATCGACACGGTCGTGCTGGAAAAGTACAGCCGCGACCACGTGCTTGCCCGGATCCGCGCCGGCGTGCTCGAGCACGGCTTCGCCAGGCTGATGCGCGAGGCACAGTGCGGCGAGCGGATGGACCGCGAGGGCGAGATCCACAAGGGATTCGAGATCGCCCATGACGGGGTGCTCTCCCAGATCGACCTCCACAAGCATTCCGGCGGCAATTCGGTGCTGGTCTACGGCCAGACCGAGCTGACGCGCGACCTCTACGAGGCGCGCGATCGCTTTGGCGGCAACGTCGTGCACAATGCCGAGGACGTGACGCCGCATGACCTGACCTCGGACCAGCCGTACGTGACCTATCGTTCGAATGCCGAAACCGTCCGAGTCGATTGCGACTATATCGTCGGCGCTGACGGCTTTCACGGCGTCAGCAGGAAGTCGATCCCGAAGGACGTGCTGCGGGAATACGAGAAGATCTATCCGTTCGGTTGGCTCGGCGTGCTGTCGCGCACGAAACCGGTGTCGCCGGAGCTGATCTATGTGAAGCACGAGCGCGGCTTCGCGCTGTGTTCCTTGCGGTCGCAAGTGCTGAGCCGCTACTACGTCCAGGTGCCGCTCACCGACAAGGTGGAGGACTGGAGCGACGATGCGTTCTGGACCGAGCTGAAGCGCCGTTTGCCGCACGAGGTCGGCGACCGCCTGATCACGGGGTCGTCCATCGAGAAGAGCATCGCGCCGTTGCGCAGCTTCGTCGCCGAGCCGATGAGCTACGGTCGCCTGTTTCTCGCCGGCGATGCCGCCCACATCGTGCCGCCGACCGGCGCGCGCGGGCTGAACAGCGCCGGCTCCGACATCTATTATCTCTACCACGCCATGCTCGCGCATTATCAGAACGGCGATGATTCCGGGCTCCAGGGCTATTCCGCCAAGGCGCTGGCGCGGATCTGGAAGGCGCAACGCTTTTCGTGGTGGATGACGATGCTGCTGCATCGCTTCCCCGACCGTTCCGAGTATGAAGAGAGGCTTCAGCAGACGGAGCTGGAGTATCTGCTGTCGTCCGAGACGGCGCAGCGTCTGCTGGCGGAGAATTACGTGGGGTTGCCGTTCTAGCGGGGAGTGGACCCGAAAAGCGGTGGGACGCTGCGCTACTTTCCTTCTAGGATGTTCACCGGCGTCCAATCCGACCCCGGTGGATTTGTAGCGAGCGCAGTCGCGCGCTTGCCAAAAAGCGCTGACGCCGGATCCATTTCCGCCATTCGCCCGAACGCATCAGCCGCCTTCGCAAACTCCCTTGCCCGCCAGCACGCCAGCCCTTCCGCATACGCGGCGGCAACCTTCGTCTGCCCGGCACTCTCCGTGCCCTTCTCCGCGAGGGGCTCGAACACCTTGATCGCCTCGCCGCGTCCTATCACTTTGATGGCGTCGAGCTCGCGCCAGGTGAAAGTATTGCCTGTCTGCGCGACAGTCGTTTCTGAAGCCATGATTGCGGTGCCATAATATTTGTTGGCGCCTTCGAGCCGCGAGGCGACGTTCACGGTGTCGCTCATCACGGTGTAGTTGAAGCGGCGGCGGGAGCCGATATTGCCGACGACAGCCTCGCCGCTGTTGAGCCCGATGCGGTGCGACAGGCCGCGGCGGGCGAAAGCGGCGCTGCCGGCGTTGAGCTCCGCCAGCTTTGCGTGACATTTCAGCGCGGCATGGACGGCGTGGCGCGCATGCGCGGGATCGTCGGCGGGCGCGCCGAACATGGCGACAATGGAATCGCCGATATATTTGTCGACATAGCCGCCATGGCTCTCGATGATGTCGGTCATGGCCGACAGATATTCGTTCATCAGCGTCACCAGTTCGCCCGGCGTCATCGTCTCGGCGATGGAGGAGAAGCCACTCAGGTCGGAGAAGAACATGGTGACGTTGCGCATTTCGCCGCCGAGCGCCGGCATCTTGCCGGAGGCAACCATGGTGTCGATCACTTCGGGGGCGAGATAGAACGCAAAGCTCCTGCGCAGGAAACGCTCGTCGCGATCGGCCAGCACGAAACGGTAGCCGATCATCATCGCGAGCGCGGCAAGGCTTGCGAGTGCCGGCTCCGTCAGCGGCAGCGCCAAGGCATGGACGAATGCACCGACAGCCACAGCGGCGTATACAGCGGTGAGGCCGAACCATGCGATCAGTGCGCCACCCGGTGCGAGCACGCAGGCCGCGCAGGCCACGATCGCTGCGAACACGATGGTGAGAATGCTCCGCAGTGGAAAGCCGAGCTCGGTCACCGCATCGCGTTCGATCAGATTTCGCACCGCGTTGGCATGCACGAAGACACCGGCGATGTCGCTGCGGGCTTTTTGTTCGGTGGTTGCCGGTGCAGGCAGGGCGCATCTTGCGGCCGGCGTTCCGTCATAGCCGCCGGAAAGACGCATCGAGGTGATCTTGCGGTCATCGACATTGAGGATCGTGCCGAGCACCACAATCTTGCCACCGAAGGCGCGGCGGAAGAAGTCGCGGTCGTTCTTCTCGACGCAGGCGTGCAGGTCTGCGAACGAATATGTCGGCACGTCGCGGCCGAGCCCTCGGAAATTGAGCGTTAGCGTGTTCGGCACCGCGCTCGGGATCGTATAGCCGGACAAAGCAGTCACGCCAGAAGGCGCGGTCTGCGGTTTTGCGCCGAGCGCGCGGGTGGCGAGTTCGACGGCCATTGCGGAAGCTGGCATGTCGCCGACAGGAAAACTCAGCGGCATTCGCCGGATTACATGGTCGGTGTCGGTATAGACGTTGAGGCCGCGGACGTTATTCCCCACAGCCAATTGCTGTGCGCGGTCCGGATGATCGCTGCTGAGGACCTCGCCCAGCACCAGCTTGCCGTCACTAGAGAGTTTCCGCAAGGCGATGAGATAGTCTCGGTCGAATCCCTTCAGTCGCGCGCCAAGCGGCGCATCGCCAAAGGGAATCTCCGACCGCTCGATCGAGCTCGGAAAGATGACATCGAAACCGATCACCTTGGCGCCGCCGTCGGCAATGCTGCCGAGCACCCGGCCGATCTCGCGCGTCCAGGTCAGCGTCGGCGACCCCTGGAACGGCGGAGTGTCGTAGGTCTCGCCGTCGATGGCCACGACGACGACCGGTGATGTCGCGGGATCGCGGTGGTCGCCGACGAGCTTGCCGCGCAGTGCCGTGAGGACGTCGAGCGACAGGCCCTGCAGCGTCTGGAACGGCGGAGACGTGACGACGGCGCCTGCAAGAAGCGCAATCAGGATCGCTGCAACGATGTCCCGTCTGCCGATCCGCCGCATCGCCCCGTCGCTAGCTGCCTATTCGAGCCGCAGCAGGCGTCCCACGATCGGCGTCGGCGACGACGTGGCGCTGGGATCGACCTGGAAGGCGTAACGCTTGGTGCCGAGGATGGCGAGATAGCTGCCGCCCGGCGTCAGCGACTTCCCGGCCTTGGCGAAGTCATAGAACTTGCCTCCGACCATGGTCTCGCTCGTGAGCGGCACGCTGATCGTGGGCTCCTTGCCATCGGTGCGCTCGATCACCAGGGTGCTGCCGCTCTTGGCCTGCACCAACGGCGCGACACCGTAGAGCGTCGGCAGCTTGGCCGGAGCGCTGCCCTTGGCGTCCGACCGCATGGTGCGGAAGGTCGTCGCGGCACTCTGGTTCGCCTCGCGCTCCGACAGTTTTGCCGCGTTGGTATCGCAGGGGACCTTTTCCCGCTTGACCTCGCCGAGTTGCACGGTGCTCTGCTCGGTGCCGACCATGACGACGCCTTCGCTGATGGTCTCGCGCTGGCACGATTTGAGATAGCTGAGCGTAATGGTTGCCTTGGGCCCCAGCTTGATGATCTTGCCCGGCACCACATAATCCATGAACGCGACACCGTCGACCTTGCCTTGCACGTCCTCGACGATGGCGGTCGGGCTCTCCGCCAAAGCCGGAGCAGCAAGACAGCATGTGCCGACAACAGCGCCGATCAGGCTTTTCATGGCAATTCTCATCCAGTTCGACCAATATTTGCCGGTCCCCATCCAGGCCCGATGCTTAGCAGCGAAACGCCCAGGCAAGTGTGACCGGAATCACTCTTTGATATTGGTGCACTCTATCAGGAAGAGGTTCAAGCCGGCGACTCGAGAAGACAGTGCGCCGGCAAGCTGGATGGATAATTTCATTCGGCTGGGACGGCCTCAACCGGGTGGCTCTCCGCTGCACTCTCCATATCTATGATGGGCGCGAGCGTAGCCTCGGTTTTCTGATACGGCGTCGCCTGCTGACCGGCGGCGATCTCGACCACTTCCTCCCAGCGTGACAGGCTAGCTGTCACGAACTGGCTGGAGTTGATAGCGGTTATATGCGTGCTGCCAAACGAGGTCGGCACGCCGATCGTTTTTAGCGCGGTATGCAACGAGGTCCAGCTCCAGCTTTCTTGCCCGCCGCACGGGAAGCGTGCGCCCGCGTCGCTGCGCCTCGGCGTCAAATTGACGGGTTGATTTTGCAGGGCGTTAACCGTGGCGGAATGCTCCCCGCGCGGGTCATTGTCGCGCCCCAGAGTTGGTTGCAAATACGTTGGAGTTTTACGGTGGATGTTTTCATGCTGAGAGACGGCAAATATGCGGCCTGGTTCAGGACCCCGCGCGGTCAGGGCACGGGCGTCGTGCATCTGGCGGAGGGACGAATCTCCGGCAGCGACAGCTTCTTCACTTATGGAGGCTCTTACCGAATTGACGAGCAGCGCTTCACGGCGGTTCTGACCACGCGGCGTCATGCCGAGGGGCCGCCGACCGTGTTCGGGCTCGACGAGGTCGAGGTCAAGCTCGCGGGCGTGTGCAGCGGTGCGATGGCGACCTGTTCCGGAACGGCCGAGCAGGCCCCCGATGTGACCTTCGAGGCGACGCTCATCTACAGCCAGGACGAGGTGCCGGCCGTTGACGCCCGAGGTGCGGTCGTGAAGCTCAACGCCGACAAGCTGCCCAAGGGGCTCGACGGCCGTTCGCGATCGCGCCATCCGTTTGCGCCGGGATCGCTCGGCTCAGAACGGAATAGACCATAAGGCCACGTCTTATCCCGCCTGATCGACTTCGAGGATGTTGTCAGGGCTGCTTAAGCGGATGAGCCCTCTGGTGCCAGGCCCAGGCGGTGCGGATTACAGTCGGCAGATCCGAATATCGCGGCACGAAATTCAGCGCTTTTCGCGCTGCGGAGGGATCGGCGACCAGATAGGTGGGATCGCCGGCGCGGCGCGGTTTGACGGTGTGGGGCACCTCGCGCCCGGTCTCCTGCCTGATGGCGGTCAGGATCTCCCGTACCGAAAAGCCGGAGCCGGTGCCTAGATTGAAGCTGCCGCCGGCATGCCCTTGTTCCAGCAGCTTCAGCGCCGCGACATGCGCTGCGGCGAGGTCGGTGACGTGGATGTAGTCGCGGATCGCGGTGCCATCGGGCGTGTCGTAGTCCTGACCGAACACGGCAAAATCGACATGGCCCTGTAATGCCATCATGGCGCGCGGAATGAGATGGGTTTCATTGTCACGCAATTCGCCGATGCCGCCGGCAGGATCGGCGCCGCTGGCATTGAAATAGCGCAGGCAGAACGCGCCGAAGCCGTAAGCGGCGCGGTAATCGGCGAGCATGCGCTCGATCATCCACTTCGATGCGCCATAGGGGTTGATCGGCGCGCAGGGGAAGTCTTCCGGCAGTTCCTTGGAATCGGCATTGCCGTAGACGGCGCCGGTCGAGGAGAACACGATACGATGGCAGCCCGCATTGCGCATCGCCTGCAATAGCGACAGCGTGCCCTGCACATTGTTGATGTAGTACTTTTGCGGGTCGGTCATGGACTCGCCGACGAGACTCGCCGCCGCGAAATGCATGACCGCCGTGATTTTGTGCTCGGCGAAGGCGCGCGCCAGCGTGGCGCCGTCGAGCAGATCGCCTGTTACCAGCGGGCCGGCGACGAAGCCGCGATGACCTGTCGACAGATTGTCATAAACGACGGGCTGATAGCCGGCGGCGGTCAGGGCGCGACAGGCATGCGAGCCGATATAGCCCGCGCCTCCCGTAACGAGGACAGTCGGTCGGTCGGTCATGTCTGCTTACCTCGAGGTGAAATCAACGATCATCCATGCGTCCGCGGCCAGCACCAAATCGGCACCCGGCACGAGCACCGCAAGCGTCAGCCATGCGGGACGTTTGCGGAAGGCGAGGACATGCCGCGTGGCGCCACGGGAGACGACATCAATCAAGGAGAGGGCTTCCGAAGTGACCTGTCCCAATGCGATTGCCTCAGTTCAATAGTTGATCGATCTGGTGAGCATAGATTGATCTTCGCTGTATGCAACCCACCGGCGGCTCGGCACGATCGTCCTTCTTCGTTTAGCTCGCATTGACCCTATCGCTGCGAAACGGTGGGCGCGCGCATCGCGGCAACCGAAGCTTTAAGAACCAAAATTAAGCTGATGCCGAGTAAAGGAGTGACTGAAACATGGCACAGATCTGGATGACCTATGACGAACTCGCCGAGCTTAGCGGCTGCACGTCTGCCGAGGCACGAATGCGGGCCATCCATTTGTCACTTGACCGCCGCAAAAGCCGCGACGGCGCAACCCGCGTCAAGCTCGATCTGGCGCTGACGGCCAAATATTTCGCCTCTGTCCGGGACGCCGATTTTGATCTGGACGGCGCCATCGAGACGCTCCAGGCCACCCATCGGCAGATGGCAGAACTCCTGACGCCGAACCAGTTCCTGGGCCGGCGCCGCTCGGCTTAGCTCCCGCACGCAATCCATCAGGCTCCGGGTACAAGGAGCCGAGATTCTCGCGATAGTTGTTCCGAATCAGGCATAAATCTCCATCCGGAATTTTCATTGCTGGCCGGGGTTTAACCGCAGCGGGCCGTAGAGCCTGAAGGAGGATGCCATGAGGAACGACAGCGATCGAGGCTACGCGACACTGTTGGCAGCGGCGATGCTGGGTGCGCTGATCATCATGACAGCCGCAACGGCAAATGCAGAGCTCGTGAAGTTGCAGGCCGATTTAAAAGGCAGCAATGAAGTGCCTCCGAACAACTCGCCTGGAACAGGCAAGGCCGAGGCGACCTACGATACGGAGGCGAAAACCCTGACCTACACAGTCAGCTTCGCCGGCTTGACCGGGCCAGCCATGGGGGCACATTTCCATGGCCCCGTGGAGGCCGGCAAGAACGCCGGCATCGTGCTGCCGTTCAAGACGGTCCAAAGCCCGATTCAGGGGAGCGCAACGCTCACCGAAGCTCAGGCTGCGGACCTGCTGGCTGGGAAATGGTATGCCAACATTCATACGGCCGCGAACCCGGGCGGTGAACTACGCGGACAAATGATAAAATAAGGACGGTCACTTCCCGATGCAGACGTGCAGGCCATGCATCTGCTCAGGAGGGCGGCCTCGGTAAGAAGGCCAGGATTGTTTGAGCGAGGAGGACCCCGACGGTCCCGCCTGCTGCTTTTTGCAGCACGTCCAGGAAACCCGGATCACGATCGGGCGTCATCGCTTGCAGGATTTCCAGCCCCATTGCGACCGCCACGACAAGCGAGCATGCGAGGGTGAGCCGACCGGGCAACAGGAAGGACAAGAGAAATCCCAGCAACCCGTAGACGCTGAAGCGCTCGATCACGACGACCCAATAAGCCTCGTGATGGCCAATAAGCACGGGTCTCCCCGCCAGTCTCGCAAGCGTGGCATAGACGATGAGCGCGAAGCAGACGCCTGCGGCTGCGATAAGGTGGTTGCGGCGCATTGGACGACCATAGCCGGACCGGAGCCAGGCCGCGTTGAAAGATGAGAGTATCGTTAAGGCTGATTGAGCAAGGGGCGCGGCGCGTTTGCCGTCCCGGGTTAACGGCTCAATCCTTTCAGGCCACCAACGCCGCGTCGGTCGGCAATTTAGCGCTCTGCGCCAAGCAGCGTGACTCGACCAACTCGTTGAATCGAGGGAAGGGCAGTGGGGCGGAGACCAGATAGCCCTGCCCCTCCTCTACGCCGGATGAAATAAGCGCCCGGACCTGCTCCTCCGTCTCGATGCCTTCCGCGACCACCGTCATTTGGAGGTCCTTCGCAAGTGCGACCAGCATCTCCACGATCGTGGCAGTCGATGCGTCCACGGTGATCGTGTCGACGAAAAATTTGTCGATCTTGATTGTATTGGCGCCCAGGCCCTTGAGCCGGGATAGCCCGCTATGACCGACGCCGACGTCATCGATGGCGACGCGAAACCCGCAGTCCCGCAATTCGCTGACCACGGCTGCGGCGCGTGCGAGGTCGTCGAGCTCGTCGCGCTCGGTCACCTCGATGACGATCTGGCGCGCGGAGACTTGCGCCGCCATGACCGTGCGGCGGAGCGTTTCAATGAAGCCCGCACTCAAGAGATGCTTTGGTACGACGTTGAGGGAGAGCTTAAAATCCTTGTTCGCTTTCAACAGCGGCTGCAGATCCGACAGCGCTGATCGCAGGATCTGCCAGGTCATGACCTGGATGCGGCCGCTGGATTCCGCGAGCGGGATGAAGTTCATCGGAGGCACGACCGATCCGTCTTTGAGGAGCCACCGAGCCAACACCTCGCAGCCTTTGATCCGACCGGTCTTGAGCTCGAAGATGGGCTGGTAGTACGGCTTGAATTCGTTCGCGGCCAGCCCGCGGTCGAGATCGGCGACGGGCCCTTCCATGCGGCGGCTCCGCGCGAAAAGCCCGCCGAAAAGGGCGCCGATTGCAAATGCTACGGCCAGCGTCGGCCAGTAAGCCTCGTTGTTCCACGTCGAGAGGATGCCGCGTTCGAGGCGAATGGTCGCATGGAGTGGGAATCGAGCTGAATTTTTGTCGAGATCGATCGGGGCCTGCAAGGCTTTGTCGGGATCGAGCAGGAATTCGCCAAGTTTCTCGCCGTTGCTCAACGCGAGGATCACTTCGCTGTGGGCGCGCAACTCGGCGGGCATGATGTCGAACAGGCTGGCGTTGACGCCAAGAATGGCGACCAATGCGGCATTGCCGTTGATGTCTTTGAGCACGCCCAGAGCATCCCCGCCGAATTGCTCAACACGGAAGAGCGAAAGGTTCTTGTCGTGCGAGGGAAGCATATCGCGGCGGTCGATCCATCCCTTGTCGAATTCCAGCGTTTCGGAATAGGCCGAACAGATCACCGAGCCATCCGGGTTGACGAGGCGCACATCCTTGATTGCGGAACGTTGGTAGACGTGGAGCCGGATCGCCTGCAGCGTCGCGGGCCCACAATCGGCAAGATCGCGCCGCGCGAGTTCGCCCAGGCTCGCGCCGGCAAAGTCGACCGCAAATTCGGCGCGACGCAGAACCACCTCGGTCAATTCGTCGAGCTGGTGGGCCTGCTGGTACCGAATGAACGAAGTTGCCGCAAAGTGGCCAGCCACGCCGAACGCGGCCGCGCTCGCGAGCACGAACGCCGCAAATACGAAAGTCGGTCGCTGCAATCTCATTCGGCCCGGCGGAACAGAGGGAAGCGTCGGCCGATCCTAATCAGGACGCGCTAAGATAGGGTTTAATGCGCGGGCGAGGCATGTGGAACCGGCCTTTGGGGGTGGGCAGGCGAGGGACCCGTCTGCCCCCGGACCGGGGGACCCTATCGAAAATGCTACTTAACCTTCCGCTCCCAAGTTCTGGCGGCCCATTCGATGGCGGAGCGAAGCGGGTGCGGGATTGTAGGGCGCGATGGAAGCCTGCCGAGGGCTGCCACCATGCTGTGGCCGGGTGGCTCGCAAGCGCAAGACCACGAAGGCGATATTGATAGCCAACCAGACCAGAATGACGGAAATGGCAAGATGGGCCACGGCCAGACCTCGCGATGAAGTTGGAGTCAACGCGAGCGCGCTGGTTCGGTTCCCTGGCGAACCGGGCTAGAGCGCATCTATTTCATGTAGCCGGAGTCGAGCCTTCGGGGCGGACGGCGACCTCACCTTGCCTTGAGGTCCTTGCTCTACTCCGATCAGCAACACGACGCATTCGTTCTTCGTCAGAACCGGCGATCGCGCGCCCGCGGCCATCATGACGTCGTTGGCGGAACGCCGCCGCACGCTCGCTTAGGCCTTTTTTCTCGCCTTCGTTTTCAACGAAAGACCAAGGCGCAGGGCCATGCGCTTGATCGCATCGGGCGATCGTCCGAGCTGTTTCGCCGCCTCCTCCAATGAAGCCGAAGACTTAGCCAACTCCATCAGCCGGCGGTCTTCCTTGAACGACCAGGGCTTGCGCGCCATAACCGAAATCATCCTCTCGTCGCGACAAGGACAAAGCCGCCAAGCGGACCCATGTCGCTCGACGGCTTTGCTTGGGTGGGCCGAGCTTGGGGGAGCCCGGTGAGACGATGGGATAAGTGATTAGTGAGAATTCGCAACAAACAACGCGGATTAAGCTAACCGCTCAACCTTAACGCGTCTAATCCGGCTTTGTCGCTCCGTACTATCACGGAGGTGTCAATGCTGATCAGCGGCGGCCGTTACCGCGCTTTGAATGGCTGGAAGCCGAATTGTCGGGCGCCGGTTTTGAAGGCTGCATGGACTGCGTGAACCCCGATTAACATCCGGCCGGATCCAACTTCAATCAGTGAGACGTTTTGTCATTCCCCGGCCCGCGGCTGTCCGGCAACGACCAAACTTCAATCAGCTCCTTGCACAAATTTCGTCATCGCCTGGCAAAACTTTCAGCGGTGCCGATCTTGAAGTCGTCACAACGACAAGATGAAATGCAATGGGAGGAACGCGCCGAAAAAATGGGACGTTCAAATATTGGCAATTGTGATTTTGGGTTCGATCTTCGCGGGCGGTTTTGCTTGCGGCTATGGTGCGAGGGCGTGGCGCTCACGCAAGCGATCGGCAAGATATCGTCTCTATGCGCCCTATACTCCCGCAACAGGGGCGGGACGAAGTCGGTCGCCCTCCTAATGATGGTATTTCGCGCCTGGCCTGTTTGCCGAGCGATCTCTGTAGCATTATCGAAATAACCATGTGCGGTTAGGTTAACTTGTCGTAATTCTTGAGAGCCTAGCCAATGCCACCTAGAACATCTCGATTCACGGCGGAAGCTTAGCCGCCCCGATTTTTCCGTGGCCCCGCGTTAGGGTAGGCGTAAATGACGTATCTGATTGCATTGCTAGGCGCGATAATTTGCATCGTTATTTTGATGGTTTTCGTTCGCGCCTATGATCGACACCTGAAAGATCTTCCAGGTCCTTGGATCATGGACGAGACTCATTCGAATGACTGAAAGGCACAACGCGCCCCGCAGGTATTTCGTTGATGCGCAAGGGAAGCGGGTGCTGATAGGGCTGTCGCTTCCGGAAACGGCGGAGTTCGAAGCGCTGGACATCACATCGGGAGAGACGGTTCAAATCGGTCCGGGCGATGGGGCCGCCGCGGCGCACGAAGCTCGATGGCTTGAGCTTTATTCGAAACACGAAGGAGCCTGGCGGGCGTGGATCGTACAAAGCCAGGCGGAGCAGCCACAAGATTCAAGCTTTGTTAACTATGTCTGACCGATGTTAGCGGTCCAAATCTCGAACGTGGGATGGCCCAAATGTTTCAGCTGTTCCTGAGAGCGCGCGCACACAATTTTCTCAGCTCCCGCCGTGAGGACAAAGGCTTCAAGGCCCGTACCATCGAGCGCGATGCGGAGACGGACCGCGTTCGAATCGATGCCGTCATGGTCGCGATCGATACGGCATTGCGCGATGCGGAGAGGGAGCAGGTCGGCCTGGGACGACGTGTTGATGACGCACTCGCGCGTGCATCCGTCACTTTCGGAAACGGCACCGATGAATATCTCGAACGGGAGCCGATCGACAGTCATCATCAAGATCTCTTTGCCGCCGACATCTCCAACGGCCAGCGGCGGCTCAAGGAATTGGCAAACACCATCGCTCATCTGAGGTTTATCAGGACCGCGATGCTCACGCGCTTTCCGAACCTGAAGCCGCCGCAGCTCAATAGCTAGGATCGAGGGTTTGGCTCGGCACCCTTCCGTCTGCTAAACGCAGCAGGTTTGGGCACGATGGATATCTCGGTCCGAAAAGCATAATCTCTCGCTGAACAGCTTTGCCACGGGACAATTCGGGCGCCGCTTTGCCGTTTGGCTCTTCTGCCGGTTTTGATATGGTCCCGTCCAGCGTTCTCGGACGGATTGAAGGAGCGAGCCAGGTGATCTCCAGAAATTTGCAAAGGTCAATGGGATTGGCATTTGTTTTGGCTATTGGCGCGCCAGTAACGGCGTCGGCCGTCACTGTAGAAGTAGCGCGTGCATGCGACGCAGCTTTGGCCAAGGCCTTTCCTCCAAAGCAAATCGGCAATCCCGCTGCCGGCAGCGCAGGGACAGCCAAGGAGCGGCGCGATTATTTCAGCAAATGCGTCACGAACAACGGCAAGGTCGATGATGCGCCCGCGGATGCGCCTAAAGACGCCAAGGCCAAGAAATAAACGGAACGCGTCGCGCCACTTTAGCGTCGCGGCGGGCAGGGGGAGTAGAATGCGCCGTTCGTTGCATTGATGCGTTCGACGCATTGGTTGGGATCAGTCGGCGTCCCGGCCACCGTGAAGTCATAGCCCATACCTTTGACGACCACGACGTAGCGACCCGGCGAAAGCGTAAAGCCGTCCTGCTCCGGCTGCAGCGATAGCATTCTCGGCTGATCCTCGACCGGACCTACTTTGTAAGGGAAGGACATGCTGCGGATGACCCAGGTGTCGCCGGCAGAGACCATGGCCGCTTTCCCGGTTGCATCGACGCCCATCGCTCGGGAGACTTTTGCGACTACTCGAACCTCGGTCCCGGTTGCATCGACACCACCGTCGGGCCTGAAAACAATGAAGCTGACATCTCCGCTTGTCAGGGTCGTCGCGCTCGGTGTGGTGATTGCTGCTGAGATCGCGACACGACGATCCGGAATCTTCCCGGGGACCGGCTTGAGCTCCTGGAGCTGGCCCTGGCTCAGGGCGTAGACGCCGAAGGTCGTTGGCAACGGCATCGAGGGTTGCGCAGGCGTCACCGGCTCCTTCGGTTGATCCGGTGTCCGTTCGACGCTCTCACCGCTCGATGGAGTCACAGCCCCGGTGGGGTGAGGCTCGGGGCTTGTGGAGGTGCGCTTGGACAGCGTCGCGGACTGCCACAATGCGAGGGATTGTGTCCTCAACCGCGGCCAATAAGTAACCGCCGCGCTGGCACCGGCAATGACGACCAGGATGGCGGCTAATCGGATGAGGGAGTTGAGGATGCCGCTTCGCCGAGATTGGTCGGGCGGGCTTGGCGGTGCGACAGAACCGCGCCCTGTTTCCGCAGGCTTCGGGACGGGCGGCGAGGGCGGAACGGGCGCCAGATGCGGAACGGGCTGAGGAGCCGGGGGACTGGGTGGCGACTGATGCGAAGCGACGTCTAGCGCCAACTCCGGCGCTTTGGACAGCGCGTCGCGCTCGCTACGGTCAAATGAAAGCTCAACCTCCCGGATGGCGCGCTCAAGCACTTGCTGGAGCTCGCGGGACTCCCGTGCGTCGCCATGCGTTAATTGTTCCAGAAGCTTGATGCGAGCCAGCTCGTATACGATTTCGCGGATCTGCCGGGGGTCGCTGGATATGTCGCGAATCCGCCCGGACAGGAGACGCACAAACCCGGCCTTGATCGCGTGCATATTTGGCGCGCCGGCGGCGGTGTCGCTGGGGTCGGTCATCAAGGCCGATCAAGTAACCCGGAACAGGCTGTTTCGCTAGGCTTTTCCGCGTCAAAATCCTATCTCGGCGAAAGCCGCTCTGATCGCCAGCCTTGCAAGAGCCCATGTCGAACAGCTTCGGGGGCTTGCTTTTGGGCAGAAAGCTGTGACAGTTCGACGAGCTCCTCTTTCCGGTATTTTGATCATGCGCGACGGTTTCATAGCACTCACGTTTGTGGCTCTCCTGGTGCAACCTTCTTTTGCACAAGGGACCAAGGACAAAGCCAATTTGACGAGCACCAGCATCGTGACCACCCCTACGAAGAAAACCCAAACGGCCCAGAGCGCCTCACGACCCACAGCCACCCGAAACCTGGCGCCGGGCAAGCTGCCGAGCGGGATGGCGGCTCAGGGGGTCTGGAGAGACGGCAAGTTGATCGCCGTGCCTCGGCAATGACGACCCAAGCAACCGTGAAGGAACGGTGATCGCCTCCCGATGTTCTCGCTTGGGAGACATCTTATGAAACGATTAGTCCTGACCGCGTTTACGCTTCTTGTGACGGCAAGCACGTGGGCCCTCAGCGCTCGGGCCCAGGGGGTCAATGATCCATCGACCCCCGATCGAAATGTAATTATCGTCAATCCCTCGCAGCCCGCGCCGAGCACGGCTACGCGGAATATTCCGAGCCAGATTCAGCCGCCTCTGGTCAGTGGAGGGCGCGCGCGCTCCTATTACGGCAACAGAACGCGGACTAGTGGGTCGAGCAGGCGTTAGTCTGGCTACTGTACGTTGGGTGTCATTCCGCCGCCGGCGGGGAAGTTGCTGGATTTGAGCGCCATCCCACTGACGCGAAAGCGGACATTTCCTGCCAGATACAGATAGTCCGACGTCGTGCTGCTGACGGTCCGCACCTCGACATAGGTCAGTGTGATCGAACCCACGCTTGGGGTTACCTGGGTGATGTCGACAAACCGAGCTCCCGGGAAAAGCTTCTGGTCCAGGCCATAGAAGATCTTTTCCCGCTCCGACCACAGCACGAAGTGACCCCCGGTCTTCTGATCGACGGCTTCGTATTGCGTATGGATCACTTGCGGGTATTCGATCTGGCCTGCTGTCGCAAAGTGAGTGCCTAAAAAGATCACCAGAACCAGGAAAGTAACGTTGCGGACCAGTGGTCAATATCCTCGCGAGCTAAAGCACGAAGCTTGCCCGCGATTTGGCTTTCGTGCAATCGGCAAACGTATAGATTGAAGGGAATGGACGAGAAGTTTCCGGCCCTTGCTCGTTCTTCTCGCTCTGCCCTGGAGTTACAGCGTGCCAACCGCGCGACCTCACACCTTTCTAGCTCATGCCAGGCGGCTTGGGCAGCTGGCCGGAGTGGTCCTGACCGTTGCCGGTGCAATCGACTTCGGTCTCGCCAATCCGCCCTCGTGTTTTGCGCAGACCGAACCGGAGCCCTCGGTCAGCGACTATCTTCCACCAAGCGAGCCGGAAGTCAGCCGTGACGAGTGGCGTCAGCGTATCGAAGATGCGCGGCGACGAGCCAAGGAGCTCTCGCGCGAGCGGCGGGACCATCCAGAGCTCTATAAACCGGTCCCGGAGGATCCGGACCTTGTCGCGACCGAACGCCTCCTCAACGACGACAGCCTGCAGCGCGGCGACATCGTCTCGACCAAGAAGGGCATGTTCGTCTACCAGGGGCGACCGGATCAACCGCGCCGTGAGCGGGATTTCGTGCCGATCGCACCAAAAGCGACGCGCTGAAAAATTGACTGCAAGCCAGCAGGCTAACTCGCGCTCGAACTTCAGTACCGCCGCAAAATCTGATTGAACTTGGGATCGGTCCCCTGCGTGGTCTCCAGAAGCAGCGACTTGCCTTGCGGCGTGGCCTGCAGGTAGGCAGCGATCAGGAGCTGCTCGTAGCGAGAGCGGTTGGCAAGCGCCGCGCGGACGTCCGATTGCGCCAGCAGCTTGATCTCTTCGTCGGCTGCTGCCGCGTTCGATGTGACGGTTTGGAGCCGTGCGAAGGCGACGGCGATCGGCACCGCGCCGGCCAGGTAAGACATTTTCACTGCAGGCGTCGCCAGCTCACCCGCCTGCGTCTTCAGCGTGCCGAGCGTCAGCCAAAGCGCGGGCCGGATGGGCGATACTTTCAGAGCCGCAACAACGGCATCCTGGGCAGCCTTGTTCTCGGCGGCCCTGCTGTTCACATCGGCTGCAGGACGGTGAAGAAAATCCGCGGCTTTGGCCGCCGCATAATTCGCCAGCAAGTCGCCGTCGAATGAAAGGGGCGCCAGAACGCCCGAAGCGGCTACGTTGACCTTCTCGGGCGGAAACTCGCCCAAGAACAAATCGCTCGCCCGAAAGTTCGACCGCGTGAGATCGCCGTAAAACCCCAATGCTGCGTAAAGCAGCAACATCACTGCGATGCAGGCGCCAATGATGCGAAGCAAGGTCATGCGGCTCATGATGAATTTCGATGCCCGTGTGGAAGGGCGCAGGAGTTGGCCAGCAACTCTGCAAAAGTCCTAAATTGCGAGCAGACTATCGCCCTGGATCGTGAGCAAGGTCAAGTTGCCGGTCGCGTAAGCGCCGGTGTCGATATTGATCCGGTTTGAGCGGATATCCGGGACGCTGACCGGGGTATGGCCGTGGACGATATATTTGCCGAAGCGTCTTTCGGACTCGAGGAATTCCTCGCGGATCCAGAGCAGATCCTCCTCCTTCTGACGTTCCAGGGCTACGCCCGGCTTGACGCCGGCGTGCACAAAGAAGAAGTCGCCACACGCGAAGGACGGGCGGAGCTGCTGAAGAAACGAAAGATGCTCCCGCGGAAGCGCCTGCCTCAACCCTTCGATCAATTCAATCTGCTGCTCCGGCGTCGGATTCATCGTCGGGTTGATGCCGTATGAAACAAGGGTCAGCAGGCCTCCGTAGCGACGCCATTCCTCCAGGCGCGCCGGGTCCTTGAGGACCTCGAGCAGGAACACCTCGTGATTGCCCTTGAGGCACACTGTCTCATGCGACTTCGAGCGCTCGATCAGGAGATCAATCACAGCGCGCGAGTCCGGGCCCCTGTCGACGTAGTCGCCAAGAAAGACCTGAATCGCTCGTTCGGGAGCGGAGCGGGCAAGGTCGGCGTCGATGACAGTTAAGAGCGACTGAAGCAGGTCGGCGCGTCCATGCACATCGCCGATGGCATAGATCCTCACGCCGTCGGGGAGCCGCGGCTTGACGTTCTTACGAAAACGCTTGGAAAGGCCCATCAGCTGGTCGAATCGGGTCTGGCGTCATGAATGGAGGGCATGGTCGCTCATAGCAGAACAAGTTACGCATCGGTATTCTTAATTGTTTCTGACGGAGTCGCAGCGGTTTTGATTAAAGGATCGCTCGGCTTTTGAGCCGGATTTCAAGACGTGTCCCGTAGCGTTTCCCCAACAAGAAATGGGGAGCGCGACATGCGCAAGACTTTAAAGTTCCTGGCGATTGCCGCCGCTCTGTTGGCTGGGGCGGCTCAACACAAGGCCGAGGCCGCCTTTGTCGGTGCGCCGTCGGCGTTGCGCGGCGCCATCCAGTACATCAAGTTCGACCAGCCGACCCTGGCGCCGATGGCTTTCACGCTCTTTTGCCTGAAGTACGAGGGCGAGTGTAAGCCGCGACCGCAGCAAATCGTGTTCAGGGGCGGACGTCTCAAGCTCACGGCCGAGCGCATGGCCCAGCTTCAGGAGGTCAATCGGCGGGTCAACAGCGCGATCCGACCCGAGCCTAATTTGGAGGGGCTGCGCGGCGAGAAGTGGCTGCTGCATCCCACCAGCGGCGACTGCAACGACTACGCCGTGACAAAACGCCACGATCTGATTGCCAAGGGCTTCCCGGCGCGATCGGTGTTGCTCAGCGAGGTCGTGACGACCTGGGGTGAGCATCATCTTGTGGTCGTGGTGCGCACGTTCGCCGGCGATCTCGTGCTGGATAACCTCACCGGGCACATCCTGCCCTGGTCGAAAAAGTCCTATCGGTGGGTCCGCATCCAAATGCCCAAGAACCCGACCTACTGGGCGTCACTGGCTGATCGCGACGTCTAACGACGAACGACTAATGACCCGTGCCGCGTGGGGACTGGGTGATGCTTTGGGACAAGCCGAGTCCCATGATCGTTGACAGGCAAAGGATTGCTGCCGGATGCAGCAGTCCTGAACCGGCGAAGCCCTCAACCAGCGCGAAGACAAGGCAGGCCGCGGCCGCCGCAGGGAAGAACGAGTCGCGGCCGCGCTGCAAAGCCCCCAAAAACAAGCGGCCCAAAGCCAACATGCCCGCCAGCAGCGCGGCGGAAAAACCGATCCATCCGGTATCCGCGAAGATGGCAAAAGCCGTCGAGGGCGCCATCAAAGCCGCGCCGGAATCGCTTTGGTAGATCCTGCCAACGGCAGAAAAGGTGCCTGCCCCCGCACCGAACCACCTGGTGTCGGCCAACATTCGCTCCAGCGCGGCTCTGGTTTCGGCCCCCACCTCCGCGACGAGCCGCAAAAGAATCGGCCCTGCATTCTTTTCGAACAAGAAGCTCAGGACAATGATCGCTCCGACCAGCGCGGCTAAGGACAGCGCGCCTGCGGCCAACGGGGATAGGTCGATCCTTCGAATGACAAGGATCAGCAACATCAACACGAGGCCAAAGGCCGCGGCGATCGCGCTGTTCGTCCCCGACAAGCCAAAAACCGCGACCGCGCTGGCCAGAGCGCCCACAAGGCCGCAAAGGCCGATGGCGACCGACCGAACGACCGAGTGGCGCGTTTCGGCCCGCTCGGCGGCCAGCTGCATGACGGCTATATTAAGCATGACGCCAAGACCGGCCATCGTTGTCGCCAGGTCGGAAGGAACGGCGGTTGCAAGGGCGGATGAGAACGGACGCAAATCCAAGGTCAGAGCCGACACCGCGGTTACCCCGCTCAGCACGAACAGCACCAGTTCGGCACGGCTGCGGTCACGGACCACGACGATGGTCACGCTGAGCAACGAGATCGCTGCGAGGGCTTGAAACAGCGCATTCAGGGTGAGGCCGAGATCCGCCGTCACTGGCCCAAGCGACAGGCCAGCCAGAGCATCGTGGCTGCTCGCCCAGATCGGATGCGCCCAACTCAGCCACAGCGGCACCAGCTGAGCCGCGATACAAAGGGGAATGCCGATCAGGATCCAACGGCCCCAGACCGTGGCACGCAGATAGTGCTCGTAGTCGGCCTTTCGTGCGCTGAAGACCGCTGCAAATAGCCCCAGGGCCGTAGCCGTCATCCCGAGCTGTACGCCGAATTTGGCGCCGGCAATGTCGAGAGCGGATGCAGAAACAAGGCAAACGATGAGGGCAAAATAAGCGAAGGACAAACGTGCGCCTGGAAGGAATCCTGAAAGGGTCAGGCCACCATACAAGCCGGAGGCAAGTTTTCAAACAGAGCTCTGCAGCCAACGCAGCTCCCAACCCCAACCCAACCCACATTAAGGCAGCGTCGCGTGCGGGGGATCAGACGGACTCTTGATGCGCCAAAGAGGTCAGCGGGCGGTCTTGAGCGGACGGGCAAACACGCGGGCGGCACGACCGGCGGCGAGAGCAAAGCGGGCGGCCGAGCCGAAGAGATAGCCGGCCTGGAGCGCGATAGCCGCGAACACGACGCCCTTCAGGCCGTCAAGGAAGCCCAGATTGGCCATCCAGCCGACCGGGATCGCGGCGAGCAGCATGACGAATGTCAGCGGCAGGAGCACCAGGACGCGAAAGCGTTGGCCCAGAACTGCGCCTACCAGAAAGCTGAAGATCAAAAGCTCGGTCATCCGAAACACTCCGTGCTCCGGACCTTAGGTTCCCCACCCTAAAAAGACCCTTAAGTCGTATGGCTAAATTTTGTCTATTGGCCGCAACTGGCCGCCAGGGAATTATAGGCTTCGCGAAGCCCGTTCAGGGCCACCACGCCTTTGATCTCGGTGTCACTTTCCTTCACCACCACGGAAAGCGAGGGCGTCGTCTGCCACTTGCCGGCGGCAAAGGCCGAGACCTCGTCCGGTAACAGGACTGCGGCCCCGGCCGCTGCCATGCTGGCTTCGACCGTCACGGTGCCCCCCGTAGCGGAGGCGATCGTGACCTTAGGGCGGCTCCGTGGCGGGAAGGGGCGGATCAAGGCCACCAACACGTCGATCTTGGCTTTGGGAGCGCAGCGGACGATCAGGCCGGCGAACTCCGGGTCAGACTGCATCGTCTCGGCTGTCTTGGAGATGGAAGCGAAGCTCTCGCTCTCTTTTGGGCCTTGGGTGCGGGTGAATTTCCAAATCGAGGAGGATGGGCCTGCGATCTCAATGAAGGGGCGCCCCGGGGTTTCGTCCCCCGGTCCGGCGAGCAACCATCCTGTCAGAGCAAGGGAAAGAATCGCCAAGAGCAACGCCGGAACTCCTTATGAGACGGTCGGAGCATTACCAGAGATACGCGGGGGTGAGAACGCCTCGCCCGTCGGTTGAGCGGTTGCCTACCGATCGGGCACACGAATTACAACAAACAGTCACAAAGGGTTAGCAGGGGTTCCAAAGTAGTGGCGCGGGCGCAACACCGGCGGACTCATTGCGCCGTTAACCATCGGTTTCGGCCTGGAACCCTTGTCGCGCCGTCCGCTAGCCCGTACCACTTTGAGGTAATTGGGACGATTGGGGCCGCGTTGATGCATTCCTTTGCTAAGACCTATTTATTGAAGCCCGCGTTTTTGGCCGTGGCGCTGGCGCTTGGCGCCTGCTCCACGAATCCAGGCTCCGGCCCGCTAACGGACGACGTTAACAACCACATACAGACTGAAAGTGCGCCGGCTTACGAGTTGGTGCCGCTCAACCCAGCCACCGTGAACATTCTACATACCCATGAACCCAAGGGTCTCGCGGGCGCGTTCACGGACAAACGACCGCCGGCGAGCATTGTGTTCGGGATCGGCGACGTCGTCAGCGTGACCATCTTCGAAGCGGCTGCGGGTGGTCTGTTCATTCCGGCGGAAGCCGGCGTCAGGCCCGGTAACTTCGTCACCATTCCGGATCAGTCGGTGGACAATGACGGGTTCATCACCGTGCCGTACGCCGGTCAGGTCAAGGCCGCGGGTCTCACGGCGGTTCAGATCCAGCGCGCGATCATTGAAAAGATATCCAACCGCGCCATCGAGCCGCAGGTCGTGGTGGCGATGTCGTCGCAGCGGACCCAGCTCATCAGCGTGCTTGGCGAAGTCAATGCGCCCGCGCGTTATCCGGCGAGCGCTGCGGGCGCGAAGGACAAGGTGCTCGACGCGATCACCCGCGCCGGCGGCATCCGAGGCCAGGGCTTCGAGACCTGGGTGATGCTGGAACGCGGCGGACGGCGCGCAACCGTTCCGTTCGAGAATCTGGTCATGTCGCCTGAGAACAACATCTATGTGCGTCCCGACGACAGCATCTATGTCTATCGCGAACAGCAGAAGTTCCTGGCGTTCGGCGCCAGCGGCCAGAGCGGCGAGTTCAACTTCGACGCATGGCGCATCAACCTCGGCGAAGCCGTGGGCAAGGCCGGTGGTCTTCTCGACGGTCAGGCCGATCCGGCTGCCGTGTATCTCTATCGCCGCGAGCCGCGTGAGGTCGCTGCCCAGCTCGGCATCGACGTCAGCAAATACACGACCGAGACCATCCCGGTCATCTTCAACGTGAACTTCCGCGATCCGGGTGGCTTCTTCCTCGGCACCAAGGTCATGATGAAGAACGGCGACATCATCTACGTTTCGAACTCGCGCAATGTCGAAACTGCCAAGTTCCTGCAGTACCTGCGTGTGATCATGGCGACCGGCAGTGATGCGGTGAACCTCGGAAACAACGCCCTGATCTTCCGCAACAACATCAAGCTGGCGCCGTAATCAGCCGACTTGATCTACCAAGAGCGATGGCACCGGGGCTTTGTCCCGGTGCCATTTTCGTTTAGCAATCACAGCGGTTCTGTTCGGGGTGGATCAAGGCTTCACCGAGCAAGATTCACCGCCGATCGGTCACCCCGCAGGTTGCAAGGTCTTCATGTGCTTTGGACGGCAAGCAGCTCGGTGCTTATTGGCTCTCGTCATCGCGGGGCCGTCTCTGATGGGCAAGGCTGCCGGCGAAACCCAACAGCTCGGTGTCCGCCACCGGATCGACGTGGTGGTCTCGGCTGAGCCTGATGCACCAATTTTTCGGCACTTGCGCGAGGCCAAGGGCGAGCTCTCCTTCACCGTCCGGCTTTCAGCAAACGCCAAGGAGAGCCGCTTCTTCGGAATGCTGCACCCCAACTTCTCAGACATTGTTGTTCCCGACGGCGCGGGCAAACCTCTCGTTCGGCAGACCAAGCTATGGGAAGAGGAGGTCTGCCATCAGCGTCGCGGGCTGCCGAAGGTGACGGTGACCCAGCTCGCGGGACATTTCGGCGAGGGCGACGGGCGAATCGAGATAGCCGGCATCAACCGCCACATCGGGCTTCTGGTCCCGCCGGATGAGTTGACCCCCGGAATAAAACTGGACGCGGGGAGTGATAACCTTGGGCTATTCTACGGCTTCCGGGCGCAGACCCGGATCAGCCGCTTGAATGTGGATCTGAAGATCTATCCGATCGATTGCTTCCTCTAGAGCTAGAGCCAAGGCCGGCTAACCGACGATGCGCTTTCCGCTTCCCCGTATACGTTGGTCGTGGAGCTGGCCTGCGACCTTCATCCTGTTCTTCGTCGTCGCCGGGGCGCCGTTCCCGTTCGGCTCGACCAACGACCTCTCGATCGCGTTCTGGTGCCTGTGCCTGGGCCTCGCCTTGATCGTGGCGCCGACGCGCGACTTGCGCCGCCCCCATTTCTGGATGATCGCGGGCATCGGGGTGATCGTGGCCGGATACGCCTTCGTGCTGCATGAGCAGCTCTCCGATCATCCCTGGATCGCGCCGTTCAACCCGATCTGGAAGCAGGCGTCCGATCTCCTAGGGGTGCCGATTGCGCCGTCGGCATCCATCGTCAAGAACGAGGCGTTCTTCGCGTTGGGCGCGCCGCTCGCCAACATTCTGGCGATCCTCCTCGGCATCACCGTCGGTGCCGAGCGTGAGCGCGCCCGACGTCTGCTTTGGGTCATCGCCGTCTCCGGCAGCCTTTACGCGCTTTATGGCGTCGCTTCGTTCCTGATCGAGCCCACCATGATCCTGTGGCGGGACAAGACGGCCTATATGGGCAGCGTCACCGGCACCTTCATCAACCGCAACACGGCCGCCGCCTATTTCGGGTCTTGCGCGGTGATCTGGATGCTTTTGATCCTGGAGGATGTCCGCCGGCGCTTGCCTGAGCGGCACGTCGAATGGAAGCGCGTGTCGCGCGACGTGGCCGAGATCCCGCCGCGCCAGATCCTGCCGCATCTCGGAGCGCTTCTGATTTGCCTGATGGCGATGTTCATGACCGGCTCGCGCGCCGGCGTCAGCCTGTCGCTGCTCGCGATGATCGCCTCCTTCACGGTGTTCCTGCGCAAGGACCTGCCGCCGCGGACCGGAATCTGGATCTCGCTCGGCTCCGGCGTGGTGGTGGCGCTCGGCCTGATGCAGCTGCTCGGCGGCCGCGTCTCCAGCCGGTTCGACAGCCAGGGCCTGGTCGACGAGGGCCGCATCGAGGCCTGGAAATCCACGCTTCAGATCATCGCCGACAATCCCTGGTTCGGGACCGGCATGGGCACCTTCCAATGGGCCTTCCCGCCCTACCGCAGCCCCAACATCTCGATTCGCGGAATCTGGGATATCGCGCATTCCACGCCGCTGGAGCTCGCCTCCGACGTCGGCATCCCCATGGCGCTTTTGGTGGCGGCCGCATGGGCGGTCATGTTCGTCATCCTGGGCCGCGGCGTGTTCGCCCGGCGGCGCGATGCCATCATCCCGCTGGCGGCGGCGGCGACCGCGAGCCTGTCGCTGCTGCATTCCTGCCTGGACTTCACGCTCCAGATCCCCGGCTATTCCATTCCGTTCTTTGCGCTTTTTGGCGCCGGCCTGGCGCAATCGTTCCGCATCCGCGAGCCGGCGCGGGCGCAAGGCGAGGCGATCGCCGCACCGGACGAGAAGGGGCGCCAGACGCGGCCCGCGCGGGGCCTGCGCCGCGCCCGCGCGCTTCACAAAACTGTCTAGTTTTGAAGCAGTTGCGCCGTTTACGAAGTCTTTAGAATAAGTGGACAGCGATTTGCTCTTCCGCTAGGTTCCGACACTACACAGCCACTTGCCCGGGCCCGAGACGTAAAGTGGGCAGACGTTTTTTGGAGGTTTTATTATGAGCGTTATCAAGATTGCGCTTCGCATGGCTGCGGGCGCGGCCCTGGCCGCGACGATTTCGAGCGCCGCAAGCGCTGCCGTCTATCCGCCGCAGCGCCAGCTGCCGGCCACGGTCATTTCCGAGTTCAAGGCCACACCAGGCACGCTGTTGACGCAATATCCGGCCGGTGCGCAGCTGATCTCGCGCGTGCGCGACCTCGGCGCGTCTGATCCCACCACGGTTCCGGCGCTGATCGCGCTCCTCAAGGACCCCGCGACGACCAAGGACCAGATCCGCGCGATCACCGCCGGCCTGGCCCAGCTCGCCCGCATGGCCGCGGTCGCCGACCAGGCTTTCGCCACTGAGATCCAGGCGGCGATCGCCGGCACCAACAACCCCGACGTGATCGCAGCCTACCAGGCCGCAACCGGCGACGTCGCGATCGCGGCGGCCGGCGGTGGCGCAGGCGGCGGCGGCGGCTCCGGCGCGGGCGGACCGACCGGCAACCCCGGCAACACCGGTGGTTCCAACAACGGCGCGCCGAGCTTCGGCGGCCTGCATTATGCGACGACGGTCAACCCGAACGCGAGCAATGGCGTCAGCGGCACGACCAACGCTGGCGGCAACGTCAGCCCGCGCTGACCGGACCCGGCCCTCTCGGCCGCCCGATGAAACGATCACGGCAGCGGCGCCAGCGGGCGCCGCTTTGCTTTTGCGCCGTTAAGCTTGCTACAAAAAGTCGCGTGACGTCCGCTGTGCACTGCATCGAGCGCGTTCAATTGCAGGCAGAGTTGTGCTAATGTTGCGCGCAGCGCGGGCTTTGGCATCCGGCTTGCTCCGGACGCAGCCAGGTTCTGGCGAACATTGATTCCAAGAACACAGATCGATCCATTTTCAGGAATTGCTAGATGTTGCAGGTGAACAAGCCGCCTTCGGAGATCAACCGTGATTTCGCCGAGGCCGACGGCTCTCCGTCGCAGACGCTGACCTCCTATCTAGACATTATCAGGCGCCAGTTCCCGACCATGGTCGCGATCGTCTCGGCCTGCGTGATCCTGGCGCTGCTCTATCTCTTCACCGCCGCGCCGCTGTTCACCTCCACCGCCTCGATGGTGATCGACACGCGCAAGGTGCAGCTGTTCCAGCAGCAATCCGTGCTCGGCGACATCGCGATCGATTCGGCTACCATTGAAACTCAGGTCGAGATTCTGAAATCCGAGAACATCAGCCTCGCCGTCATCCGCGACCTACATCTCACGGAAGACCCGGAGTTCACTGGCAGCAGCGGCGGCCTGTTCGGAGCGATCGTCGGCTCGATTGCTGGCCTATTCACCTCGGGGATTGAGTCCTCCGAATTCGAGCTGACGCGTAAGGCGCTTCAACGTTTTGAGAGCAGCAGAACGATTAGGCGTCTTGGTCTCACCTATGTGATGCAAATCGGCTTCACGTCGCGCGATCCGGAGAAAGCCGCTCGGATTGCGAACGCAGTCGCTGACGCCTACATCGTTGATCAGCTCGAAGCAAAATACCAGGCCACTCGCCGCGCCAGCGTCTGGCTGCAGGACCGCATCAAGGAGCTGCGCACGCAGGCCTCGGCCGCGCAGAAGGCGGTAGTGGATTTCAAGACCGCCAACAACATCGTGGACACGGGTGGGCGGCTGATGAACGAGCAGCAGCTTGCCGAGGTTAACAGCCAGCTGGTGATGGCGCATGCCTCAACCGCCGAAGCCAAGGCGCGGATGGATCGCATCAACGACATCCTCAAGCAGGAGATTCCAGATGCCAGCGTCGCCGACGCGCTAAAGAACGAGACCATCGTCAAGCTGCGCGGCCAGTATGTCGACATGGCCTCGAAGGAATCTATCTGGGCGATGAAATATGGCTCTGATCACCTCGCCGCGGTCAATCTCCGCCGCCAGATGGCTGAGATCAAGAAGAACATCATCGACGAGCTCAGGCGCATCCAGGAATCCTACAAGAGCGACTACGACATCGCCGTCACGCGGGAGGAAGCGATCAAGTCGAGCCTCGCTAACGTCGTCTCGGAATCGCAGCTCACGAACCAGGCGCAGGTGCAGCTCCGCGAGCTCGAAAGCAACGCGCAGAGCTATCAGGCGATGTATGACAACTTCCTGCAGCGCTACATGGAGAGCGTGCAGCAGCAGTCGTTTCCGATCACCGAGGCTCGGATCATCAGCGCCGCGACCACCCCGTTAGTCAAGAGCTATCCAAGGACGCTGATTATCTTGGCAGTAAGCTTGCTCGGCGGGCTGATGCTGGGTCTCGGAGCTGCTATTGCGCGCGAGTTCGCCGACAAGGTTTTCCGTACCACCAGCCAAGTCGAGGAGCAGCTCGGCACGAACTGCATCGCGATCCTCCCGACGCTTGGGCCGCAACTGTCGGCTCCGACGTGGCCCAGCAAGCTTGACCGAAAGAAGAGAAATCCCGAGCCGGACTTTCTGCGCTACGTCGTCGACAACCCGTTGTCGCGCTTTTCAGAGGCGGTGCGTTCGCTGAAAGTTGCGGTTGATCTAAACTCGATCGTGCGCGAGAATCGCGTGCTGGCGGTGACCTCAACTCTGCCCAACGAAGGCAAAAGCACGCTCTCGACCAACCTTGCGCAGCTCATTGCCCATGGCGGCGCGCGCGTGATTCTGATCGACGCCGATTTGCGTAATCCCTCGCTCTCCCGCGCCTTGCTGCCGGATGCAAGGGCTGGCCTAGTCGACGTCGTTGCGCAGCACGCTAAACTCGATGATGTTCTGACGGTTGACCCACAGACTAAACTTGCAATCCTGCCCGCCGGCACCACTTCGAAGTTGCTGCATACCAACGAAATCCTAGCGTCCAAGCCGATGCGCGATTTGATGGCACTATTGCGGACGAAGTATGACTACGTCGTACTTGACATGCCACCTATGGCGCCTGTGGTCGACGTCCGCGTTACCTCAAACTACGTGGATTCCTATGTCTTTGTCGTGGAATGGGGCAAGACCAAGATTGACGTCGTGCGTCATAATCTACGCGGAGCGCCGGAGATACACGACAAGCTTTTGGGCGTGGTACTGAATAAGGCAGATACAAAGCTCCTTGCTCGATATGAGTCTTATCATGGCCGCTACTACTATCAAAAATACTACGCGCGGTACGGGTATGTGGAGTAGGTTCGCCAGAGAGCGTCCCACATCGGAGCATTGAGGGAAACAATGCGCGATATTAAGACGTTTGCGCGAGCTTTTTTGATCGTATTAGGTGCTGTTTCCTTGAGTTGGGTTGGCTTCGCGGTGCCCCCGTTTGGGATGGCGGCAACTAAGAACGAAGTTACTGCGCGCCTTCTCGCTGATGATCGCTTTAAGCCGGGTGCGCTGCGAGAGTCGCTTGCAGTATTTACGGGGCGAGCCAAGTGGTTTCCCGAGTATTCTAAGATAACGCGCGCAGAAGCGCTCATGAAAATCCGAATTGCCGAGGAGTCGATCAGAAGTATAGACCTTCAGGAGGCAGGTACCGAGAAAGTTCATGCGAAGGCGAGTATATTGTCTTCGCTGGCGTCTAATCCTGGAGACGCTTATCTTTGGCTAGCGCTGTATTCTACTCAACTTCTCAGCGAAGGTTTTGATCCGGAAGCGATTAGCTACCTCGATACGTCATACTTCCTGGGACCGATGGAAGGATGGATTGCTATCCGACGCAACAGGTTGGCGCTGGCTGCCTTTCCAATGTTGGACGAATCTTTGCAGGCTAAAGTTGTTTCCGAGTTTTGTGCATTGGTTAGTAGCGAATTTATTGATGCTGCGGTGTTCAATTTTGTTGGCGTCGGATGGCAGCAACGAAATCGACTGCTCCAGGGTATTTCGCAGATACATATACTCCCCCGCACTTTGTTTGCGAAGCGCTTGGCCAATGAGGCTGTAAGTATAAGCATTCCTGGGGTGAGTATAGATGAGAGGTTTTGGCGATGATGTTTTGGAGAGTTGTTCAAGTAGGAGGACTTATCGTCGCCTTGATTTATTCCTCTTCTTGTTATGCCCAGAGCGAGCAAAAAAGGTCGAGCTTCACTCTTCAGGGGCCGGCAGAACAAGCGTCCTTATCAATCGTGCGGGACCCGCTAGGTAAGCCATGCTTGGACATCGAGGCGGTCGCGCGTGTTCACGTCGCGAACAAGGACATTGTTGACCACGTGGTGAGCGTGAAGAACAACTGCTCGAGGCCAATTAAACTCAAGGTCTGCTATCACAATACTCAGCAGTGCAATGCTCTCAATGTCCAAGCCTACAAGCGGGTGGACACAATTTTGGGAACGATGACCAAGGTGACGGCATTTCGCTACTCAGTCGATCAAAAATGAACTGGAGTTGGTTGGGCTACTTGGAGAGACGATCTTTTGTTTGTCGTTGGATGGGCAACGCAAGCCCTGATCATGAACTAAAGATCCATCGCCGCACGTTATTGGGATTGATGTCGCTATTTGCGCTCCGTCCATCGCAAGCCGCAAGCCTTTCCCCTCCCGCTCCCGCGCTAGTGGTGCGCTATGTCGAGGAGTTCGGAGCTAAGGGAGATGGTGAGACCGACGATACTGAGGCAATTCAAAGTGCATTATCTCAAGGAGGCGCAATTAGGTTCTCTTCAGGAAGAACGTATGTTGTTCGCGCCCGATCAAACGATATCTTGCAGATCACAAAGGGAGGCACTCATCTGTTGGGGGACGAGAACGCTCCTCCTATTCTCGTCTATCGGGAGGCGGATGCCTCACTGGGAGAAGATATTGCGCTCCTCAGCATATCGTCGGCTTCCGTTATATCGAACGTCTCGGTCATGGGACTGCACTTTCTCTGCGCCAGAAAGAGATACAAGCTTACATCCCGGCCTCTCATTTACGCGCAGAATGTCAGATCGTTCACTTTCGAGGGAAACGTTGTCGAAAATGCCTCGTATGGTGTCTTCCTACGGAATGTCTCTGACTTTAGGCTGACTCGTAATCGCATTCTGCACAGCGTCGCCGATGGCATTCAGGCGTCAAATCAGGGCAGTCAAGCGTCAGGAACCAGCCTGACTCGCGGGGAGATTAGTCATAACCATTTTCAGTTTAACGGCGACGATTGCATCGCCGTCGGATCGCAGGTGGACCAGAAAGGAAAGCGCACACCGTCCGAAATTGTTATTCACCACAATTTTTGCGAGCGGCAAGGTCCGCAGGGCGGTGGCATTGGCATCTACGGATCAGAAGGCATCCAAGTCTACAATAATGTCATCATCGGCGCCTCAAAACACGGAATTGCGATCATCACAGATACAAATAACAGGCAGGAGACCAACCAACGAATAGTGATCGAGAACAACACAATTGTCGATGTTGTGCGCTCTGATTATAGCCGGGACAAGTACTACAACTGTGCCATCGTTGTTGGAAATCGAAATTCTGGTGGAGATTCGAGCTACCTAGCCGGGCCGTTCGCCGACGATGTGCAGATTCGAAGTAACGCTATTTATTCTCGCAACAGAAATGGGATCGTGGTGTCGGTGGGCGAGCGGTTCCGCGGAAGGGGATATCTGGCGCCCGCGAACGTTGCTATTTCTGATAATTTATTGGTTAATAATTCCGACCACGGGGCAGAGGTTGCGGCCTTCATCATGATCGGTGCCGAAGACGTGAAGTTCTCAGATAACTACGTGGTTGGCTACGACAAATAAGACAACGGCCGTATGGCGCGTGTCGTGATCTCATCGCCGCCGACAACTCGGTACCTAAAATCCTGGCCTGCATTTCCAATGCGCCCTCCACAGCTGGTCAAGTCAATCCGCAGGCCGCCTCACGACAAGCCGTGTGTTTCGCCCGACGAATTGGCCTGCGGAAAATATCCAACGTTCTTCCGCAGCGGTCTCTTTGGTGTGAGCTTCGCTGCAAGATAGACGATCGGAAACAGACCAAGATCAATAATCAAAGTTGACAAGGCTCCCTGTGGTCCCACTCGCACATACTCAGCGAGTATAGACGACATAATAACAATCGCCCAAGTCGCAACAATCATATTGCGACCCTGAACTCTTTCGAGAACCCGCTGGAAAAAATGAGCAAAGAATCCCAGTATTGCGGTCGATAGGGCTGTTCCAACAATTCCCGCTGCAATATATCCTTCACCCAGAAAGCCCGCAGGTAGCCCGGATTTGTCATACCGTGTCAGCGCGGTAGCAATCTTCTGCGGCATTAGAATTGGCTTATCCGGCCAGATGTCGCGTGGAACGAGAATTACCAGCGCATCCAAAATATGCGCTCCGAAATCGAACCCGGACCTCGTATAATAGAGAATGCCAACGAGAAAGTGATCTACTGACGGCAACGCCTCAGACAAGGAATTGAGCACGTCGCCCAAAGACAAGGCAACGGAGGCGGTAACGTCTATATTTTGTTGACTCGCCTTTCTCAGCGCAAGCCCAGCGATCGTGACAAGCGCCACTAGAACTCCTGCCGAGCTAACGTGCAGTGCATTTACCTTCGCCTTGCCAATATACTTCATTGCGAGGATAAGCGACCAAAGCGCAATGGCAGCAGTAGCCCGGCCCGATAGCAGCGCAAGCCAACCAAGCGCTATGAAGAGGAGGAGCCATGCGCCTACGACGGCAACATGACTTCCAGACCTGGAGGAGACCAATATGTTGGCGATTACGAGCGTCAACACGATGGGCGACAAATTTATCGCGAGGACGATTGCACTTCCCGAAACGATGCTCCGTTGAGACAGTACCTCCAATGAACTTAGATCGCCCGAGGAATAATTCAGCGACAAGGTGATTTGGGCGACAAGAATTAACAGTGCGAGAGAAAACAGGAGTAGTTGGTTGTGTTTGAATAAATTGGTTGTCGTCCCATCGGGGTGTGGGCGCCGACGCTGCTTCAATGCGAGGATTACAAGAGTGTAGCCAAAAATACTGGCGGCACCAATCGCATCTGCAAACTCTAGGTCGTCGCTCGATATAAGTGCTCCCCCGAGCAAAAATTGATTCATGTCAATATGTAGAACCAAGCTTCTTATCGGCAACCCGATGGTAAGCAATGCAAAAACAAAGACCTGATAACTGATCGCACCAAAACTTCTAATAACGACCGGTCCAAGTATCGCTACGGTCGATAGATTTACCAGCAGCGTCAGCAACTGAGTTCTTCCTTTTCGATTGACTTGTCGGTCCCAGGCGTGAGCGCTTGAAACAAAGCCTTGCTACTATTGCGAACTAGTCGACGTCGTTGGGCGCGTTAGTGCTGAGAGTATCGTCGTTCGGTCCGAATTATCCATTTCGAGAGTTCGAACCACATATACATGACGGAAAAGACCAATCCCTCGCGGCCGTCCCGGAATCCTCCCTTTATCATGTAGTGATAGGCGAACCGGATGAGTGGCCTAAGAATATTATCGGGTATAAGCAAGCTCAAGCGCATTCGAGCGGTAGTCGCTTCATTCACCTGTTTAACTTGGCTTGCTTCAAGTCTTGCGAGCGAGATGTGCTTAACAAGCCATTGGTCAACTCCGTGGCTAGTAATGAAATGCTTGTACGGAATGTCGAGGTGGTAAGTCTTCAGATCCTTTGTCGCGTCGATCATTTCGCCATGCCCGGATTGATTCTGAGAGAATCGCGCGCGCGAAGTTCTCGCGATGCGAGGATGGTATATCGGATAACCGGGTGCATATCGTAGCGGCTTGCCATTCAGGTAAATCGTTTGAGAAACGTAAATTACATCGCTCTCGGAGGGGTAGGCCCGGCTTTTCACGAAATCAAAAACTGCCGCGTCAAACATTTCATCTGCATCGATGAATATCAGCCACTCATACGTAGGGCCGAGCGTGTCGAGTGCGAAATTTCGTTGGTCGGCGAACCCGCTCCATGTTCTTTCTATAACTTTCGCTCCCAGGGATTCGGCAATCTCCTTCGTGCGATCTGTGCTTTCAGAGTCTATTACGTAAACGTCACAGTGCTGCTGATGATGTTGGATGCATTTTCCGATATTGATCTCTTCGTTTCTTGTAAGGATTACGATTGCTGTCGGATGGTCGTTCATTGTGGGCTCGCTCGCAGATCGGCTTTACATCGGCTGTGTCGAATATCCGGAGTCATCGCAGCCCACCTGCTCCTGGCGTCGGTCCAAGCGAGGCAGCTACCAATCGTCGCACAATAGAAAGATTTCCTGCAATGCAGATGCAGGAAAATAACAGACTCGAAGAAATAGACGAAGTTATTAGGGCCGTTTCGATGTCGTTTGATGCAAGCGTCCGCTGCATGAGTAAATGGAGTCCGAAAAGAATTGTCGAGAAGGTCATCGCCAGATTGAGAATCTTCAACGTGCCAACCGAGACGCAAAGCCACTCGCTCACACCGGAGAGAAAAGTTAGGGCAATCGACAGCGAGAGCAGTGTGTACCAGCGTGCGTCAAAGTGTAGATCGTGCGTTTGCGTGTAAAGGTGGACCGCTCCTACTATCACCAAGCCGTAAAGCGCGAAGTTCAAAGCGCTAACTAGAGTGGTCATCCGGAATACTCTCAGCCACTGATCTGGAATGTGATCGCTCGAGATATTGTATATGCTCGATCGCATTGAATCGAATACGATCAATGTCACAATTGAAGCGTTGGCTGCGGCGAACGAATACACTGTGTAGCCGGGGGCTGATGACGCCTGTGGACTAACGATTAGTCGACCAGAGAGATTTTGTATCCAGACGCAAAGAGGCAGGAGCGAGAATTGCAGGGAGAATGCCATCGCTCCAAATGCGAATCTCGAGTCAATCCAGAAATGTCGAGCTCCAGAGAAGAGTTGATATTTGTCTCTAAACACGATGTACCCTATTACGCTAACCAATAGCGACGCTGTCGAGATGGAAAACAAAAATTGGTCAAAGGTGATGGACCTGGTGAAATATCCAACTCCAAATAGACCGCCAGCCGACAAAAGGCGGATCACGCCGGTCATGCCGAGGTAGTAGGAATTGTCTACGGACCTCGCGGTTGTTACGAAATGCTCCGATGCGAGATAGAGAATTATCGAGCAGGCGATGGAAACGCTAAGCAGATTTGCGGCGATGCTCATCGGATTGCAAAGCACGTGGACGATCAAGCTGATCAGAAGGAGTATGATACACTGAAGAGACAGTACGGAGGCTGTAACTGGAATGTATCGGTATTCGCGAGTCTCTTTGCCAGTAAAGATGAGCCGGCCGTGCGCGAATGCGGTGCTGAAGAATAGTACGTATCCGATCAGCATTTGCATGGACGTATACTGGCCAAAACGAACAATATCCGATTGGCCGCCGTAAGCGAGAAGCGCAAGAAGAAAGAGGAGTGATTGCCCTTTTGTGGTGAGGGCGATTACGGCCGATGCGATTGCTCGAACAAGGCGCTGTCTGGTCATCTGTCGACCTTAGGAGAAGCTTCAGAATGTGGACGCCCACGGCGACCAAGGCGTAGCTGGCGCTGGAAAAAGTGCCGCCGGGTAGAAGTGGAGGACTTTCGTCTGCGATTGCTCAATTGCTGTTCGATGATCCGTGGACCACGAATCGCCTCACGTGCGGGGCGTCTTGCCTCGTGTATTTTGCTCAACGAGGCTGAGGAAACGATCGATTTCGCTGCCTGAGGCTTTTCGGTCGAAGCTCATTGCATATTCTCGGCAGCTTGTGGGATCGGCCAAAGGTTTCGCAGATTCACGAAGGGTCGCTAGCGTGTCCACTATTTCATGATCGTTCTCGGGAAGGTAAAATCCGACCCCCCGTTCTTCGAGGTCGCGCCAAGCAAGACGAGAGCTGATTAAGACTGGACGTCCAACAGCCAGAGCTTCCGGCACGACGTTGCCGAAGTTCTCGCGTAGCGTCCCCTCTAGTCCCGAGGGCAGCACAAGGGCGTCTGAGCTGCCAATCAGTTGGAATACTTCGGATCGGCTTCGCTCGCCGAGAAAGGAAAAACGCGGATCGTTGCCAAATTCCCCAATCAATGTACGACCGTATTCATCATCATGCCCCCCAATGACTTGCAGAAGATCGCCATTGCGAGCGAATGATTTCCAGATGGAGCTGAAGCGATGGATGCCTTTGTCTTTGTGCAGGCGGCCCACAAAGGTCAATCGAAGTTCCTTGGTGCGTGTTTCTTGCGCCCCAATGAGGGGAATAGACGAAATGTCCTGATAATTTGGAGTAATGAGAATCGTTTTCTGGAAGATTCTCCTGGCGTTCGTAGCCTCGAACTCCGACGAGCAATTGAGGAAACATGCTCGCTTCAGAAAAGGCAAAAT
Source organism: Bradyrhizobium sp. CW1 (assembly GCF_023100665.1). Taxonomy (NCBI): domain Bacteria; kingdom Pseudomonadati; phylum Pseudomonadota; class Alphaproteobacteria; order Hyphomicrobiales; family Nitrobacteraceae; genus Bradyrhizobium; species Bradyrhizobium sp. CW1. Next base: position 6,241,754 of record NZ_CP064684.1, on the reverse strand, counting down.
TGCGCCTTTGAACAAAAGCCACTTGAGGTGCTTTGATTTGAGTTCGCGCAAGCGATCTTCAAGTAGACCACCATGAGCGTGGAAAGCGAACGGCCGACGACAAAGGTACGCGCCGATAGCGGCTAAAGTGGTTGGCCATGTCATGATACCGGCGGAGTAGACGAAATCAGCTCGACGAATTTGTCGCAGTATGGCCGGTACTGCGGCCCAGCTGAACGCGCTCTTATCTAAATTGCTCGCACAATAGAGCTCGACATAATCGGCAAAGTGTAGGTCGTCATGGCTTATATGCCCTTTTTCCCGGCACGCATCGCTGGTCACGACGTTCAACTCGGCCTGACCGCGAGAGGCGAGGAGTTCGAAGAAAGTGCGGGCTGTAACAGCAACTCCGCCCCAGCCTCTCGCGGGTAAGAGATGGGTCGCTACCGCGAGAAGTCTGATTTTTTTTTCACGCGACATAGCTTTTTGGCGCCTCAGAGTAATTTGTGCATGCTTATGGGAATTTAGTCTCGACGGTTGCTCAGCACTCCAGTTTGCACCGAGTTCGATGGTGGCCGTCGAAAGGAATCAATAGGCGTTCGGGGCGCGCATTCCCGTCAGCGCGGTTAGAAAGATTACCTTTAGATCCAGAGCAATGCTCCAGTTGTTGATGTACCAAAGATCATACTCCACGCGCTTCTGCATCAGCTCGAGCGTCCTGGTTTCTCCGCGATAACCATTAACCTGCGCCCAGCCGGTGATGCCAGGCTTGACGTGGTGGCGGAAGGCGTAGTTGCCGATGATCTGCTCATATTCGGTGTTGTGGGCGGCCGCGTGCGGGCGCGGGCCGACCAGCGACATCTCGCCCTTGAGCACGTTGAAGAGCTGCGGCAGCTCGTCGATCGAGGTCTTGCGCAGCCATTTGCCGATCGGCGTGACGCGCGGGTCGTTCTTCTCTGCCTGCCGAATCGTCGGGCCGTCCTCCAGCACGCGCATGGTGCGGAACTTGAAGATCTTGAACGCGCGACCGCCGAAGCCGTGGCGGGTCTGGCGGAAGAACACCGGGCCTTTCGAGCTCAGCTTGATCAGGATCGCGGTCACCAGCATCACCGGCGCGAACACGAAAAGCGCAAGACTGGCGCCGACGAGGTCCAGCGCGCGCTTCAGCGCGCGCTCCTTCCAGGACAAGGGCGCGCGGCGCAGCTCGGCGGTGAAGGTGTTGCCGGTGCCTTCAAGCGGATAGCGCAGGAAGCGCGCCGTGTTGGCGTCAGGCACCAGATGCACCGGGAGCGGCAAGATCTTCAGCGCGTCCAGAATGCTGTCGATCGCGTGCTGCCGGCTCCAGTTCATCAGCAGGAAGACGTGCTCGATCCGGTTCTCGCGCGCATACGCGACCATCTCCTCGAAGCGCGGCGCCTGCGAGGACAGCAGCAGCGGCGAGGCGAGGTCCTTGGCCGGGATCTCCATCACACGCATCAGGCGGTAGCCGTGCTGGCCGAGCTCGTCGATCGCGTTGGAGGAGGCCGCAAGGCCGAACTCGGCGATCATGATCGCCCGTCCGTTGGCGAAGGCGCCGGTGCGCAGGGCCCGCGCCGTCCAGCGCGCTGCGGCCGTCCTCCAGGCGAGGAGGAGGGTGAGGCCGACAAGATAGAACGAGATGGCGGCGCCGCGGGAGAGCTCCTCACTGATCTTCATCGTGAAGGCGATCGCCAGCAGCGCGCCGAACAAGCCTGTCCACGTCGCCAGCGTCATCCGGAACGTGCGCGGCAGGTTGGTGAGGGCCTTGAGACGGTAGCCGTGCTGCACGGTCGTCAGAAGGATGAAGTTGATGGCGACAAGAACGCTCGCCCCCGCATAGACGTCGGCCTTGCCGACGACCCCTGCGCTCGCCAGGAGATAACCGACCGCGCAGCCAATCCCGCTGATCACGACCAGCGCCGCATCGACCACCGCTACTAAACCTTCCACAATCACAGGGCGCAGCCAGCTCGGTGCAAAACCTGTAGAAGCCGCAACGGCCGGCTCGACCACACGAATTTCCGTCGCAGAATCAGCCACCGGTACTGGTCGAGTGGAAAGAATCGTCATCCTGCCAAACCCACTGACTCAAAATTCATTATCCGAACACGTCGTGCTATCGGTCAAAATCGCTGCTAGAACAAGGCGAAGGAAAAATTAACCTTACCCCACAAGCTGCATTGTAGTCCATCTCGCCTCGACTGATATGTTAAATTTCACAACCCGTTAGGAAGATCTCGTTGCCTCGAACCCAGTCCCGGCGGCGGACCCGGCCGAGAGGAAAGCGCTACCTCGCCATTGGCCTTGCTGTTGTGGCCTTGGTCGGAACCGTGCTGCTCCTTATTCGCCCCGACGCGGCCCCCCTCCGAGCTCCGATGACTTCCGAGCCCGTCGCGGTCAAGCTCCTCCTCGACGGGCCATATCGCGCGCGGTTTGCCGGCGAACTCGCTGCATCGAAGCAGGGATATTTCTCCTCCCGCATTGAGCTGGCTGCCCAACCCGACCCTGACTTCGTCCAGACGATTGCACACCAACATGCCATCGGGGTGACGAGTGGCCAGAAGTTTCTGCTTTCGAGCTGGCGCGGCGTCCCCGTCACGGCCTTCGCGGCCAGCTTTCTCGATACCTCGGTTGCGATCTTCACGCTCGAAAGCTCGGGATTGCGGCGGCCGGTTGACCTGGTCGGGAAACGGGTCGGGTATCGCAAGGCGAGCGAGGGAGAGGTCGTCTTTGATGCCATGATGGCGCAGCTCGGGCTTCCCCGCAGCCAGATTACCAAGGTCCTGGACCGCGACAGCTTCGATGCTCTCCGGGCGGGAGAGGCGGATGCGATCATTGCCCCGACCGACGAGCAGCCCGATCCCTCCAGTCCGACTTTCGTCAAGCTGAACGTGATCAAGCCGCAGGACTACGGCATCCATGTCCCAGGCCAGGTCTATTTCGCGAGCAATGATCTCATCCATGACCAGCAGTCCGTGATCGCCGATGTCCTTCAGGGCCTCATTCGAGGATGGCAGTTTGCCTACGGGGACTATGCACGGAGCGTGCCCGTTCTCGCTGGCGCCGGCCCGGCCAGGCTGAACTCCGAGCGGCTGAGATTCGAGTTGCAGCAGTTGCGCCCGCTGGTACTGCCGACAGGCGGGCGTATCGGCGACTACGACGAAAGCCGCTGGCGGACGCTTCGGGACATCCTCCTCTTCGCCAACCTAGGCGAGAAAGACGTGCCGCTCGCTCAGACGGTCAACTACCAGTTCCTTCGGGATGTGTACCGCCGTTCACCGGACCTCGCCACCCCAGGCGCCTGGAGTGGGGAGAAATAGAACCAATAAGCCACACCCGTGCGCCATGTCGTTCCGAAAGTCCGTCGGCCGCCCGGCATGAGTTGCATTTCCACCGGTGGCCTTGGTAAAGTTCGGTTCACTATTTGGGCCAATCGCGGAGTGGCTTATGCATCGTGACGTTGGTCGGCTGGGGGCTGACAAGCGACTCGGGGATCAAATCCGCAGGGCAAGGAGCTTTTTGGGATGTTTAAGACGTTGATGCGAGCGGGTCTTTTGGCCGCAACTGTTAGCTTTTCCGCGGCGAGCGGAGCGAGCGCCGCGATGCAGATGCCGGCACCTGCGGCCTTGCTTACGGGTGAGGGCCAGGTGACCCCTATTACCTTCTGGGCGCAGCCTTATCCGTATCGGTATGCGCCGTGGCGCCGTTGCCCGCTGGTGCGGGTCGAGACGCCCTATGGCTGGTATATGGATCGGGTCTGCGCGCCTCTCGGTCCTGTCCTGCGCCGGGCGTACTGAGGTTGAGCTAACAGGCGGCGTCTGCCGTTTTTCGATGATGTCTAAAGGCAGCCGCACAGCTGATGCGGCTGCCTTGCTCGTTTTTGTTTCATTGTGTGCTGACCTTTTGTGCGCGCAGCGCAGGTTCACCATGAATATCTTTGTCAGACCGGGACAGGCTGTCGCATGGTGAAGATTGTGTTACCAGACTGCCCGGGCTGCATCGGCAGCGTGATTGCGTAGTGCGGCGGCCGCCGGATGATCCGGCCAAGCCGCTGGTAGAGGATACGATGGCAGGGGTTTCAACCTACGATCTCACGGGCAAACGTGTCTTCGTCGCGGGTCACCGCGGCATGGTCGCATCAGCCGTCGTCCGCAGGCTTGCGTCAGAGAACTGCACTGTCCTGACGGCCGACCGGCGTGAGCTGGACCTCACAAGGGAAGAGCCAACGCTGAAATGGCTCGAGGCCAATCGTCCAGAGGTGGTGGTTCACGCCGCCGCAAAGGTTGGCGGTATCGCAGCCAACAACAATCTCCCGGTCGATTTTCTCTGCGACAACCTGGCGCTGGAATTGAGCGTGATCCGCGCAAGTCACATGGTTGGCGTGCAGCGCCTACTGTTCCTTGGCTCGTCCTGCATCTATCCCAAACACGCCAAGCAGCCGATCGCCGAAAGCGAATTACTGACTGGGCCGCTTGAGCCGACCAACGAGTGGTACGCTATCGCGAAGATCGCCGGCCTCAAGATGTGCCAAGCCTTTCGTCGGCAATATGGCGATGACTTCATTTCGGTGATGCCGACCAATCTCTATGGCCGTGGCGACAATTATCATCCGGATCATAGTCACGTTCCGGCGGCACTGATCCGGCGCTTCCACGAAGCCAAGCTCGCAAAAGCACCCAGTGTCGCCGTATGGGGCACCGGTACGCCGCTTCGTGAATTTCTCAACGTCGAAGACTTTGCGGACGCGTGCGTTTTTCTTCTGAAGAATTATTCGAGTGACCTGCCGATAAACGTCGGTAGCGGAGACGAGTTGTCGATCGCAGACTTCGCAGCGGCTGTAGCTGATGTTGTCGGCTACGAAGGTAAATTGATTTTCGATGCGTCCAAGCCCGACGGCACGCCGCGCAAGCTCCTCGACAGTTCCCGCGTTCGCGAACTTGGGTGGGCGCCAAAGACCCCCTTGTCGGTTGGGCTGGCTGTTGCTTATGCAGATTTTCTCGAGATGGGTGGACGGAACATGCGTGTTGGCGTCCAAGCTTAGAGCTCTGCCCGTTCAGAAGAGATATGCAAGTGATCAAGAATATCCTCTATCTTTCCCCGTATTTTTGGCCTGAAGAGATCGGATCTGCGCCATATTGCACGGAGCTTGCGATTTGGCTCCAGGAACACGGATTTAAAGTTCGTGTGGTCGCTTTCCGCCCACACTACCCAACAGTTGAAAAGTTCGGCGACTGGCTTGATGGTGGGCGGGACGAGGAGAGTCTGCACGAGATAAAAATATCTCGCATTCCTGTAAGCGAGCGAGGTGCGGGAGGCTTCAAAGAGCGAGTAAAGAACGACTTTCGCTTTCTGCTTGGTGTGCTCAACCGGGCTGTTCGCCGCCAATTTGGAGCCACTGACATAGTGGTCGCTTACGTGCCCAGCATTCTAACGGTGTTCGGAGCGTTAGTAATCAAGCTGCTTTCAGGAGCAAAGATCGTTACGGTTGTGCACGATATTGAGAGCGGTTTGGCTCGTTCTCTCAAGATCGCCACCAGTCCGGTATTGATTTCGCTAATGCAGGTGGTCGAGCGATTCGCGCTCAATCGGTCCGACCAGATCGTTGTCTTGACCGACGGCATGAAAAGTGAACTTCAGAAGCTTGGCTGTAAGAAGCCGATTTCTGTGATTTCAATTTGGGCGACTCCTTCACGGGAGGCGCCGATGCCGCATTCGCCGCCAGTTTTGATGTACTCTGGAAATTTTGGAAAAAAGCAGAACCTCGATCAGCTTTTGCCTTTGATCAAGCGGCTGTCGGTTGAGCGTGGTGACGTGAGAGTGGTCATGCAGGGAGACGGCTCGGAAAAGCAGCGCATTGCTCGGCTGTTTCAGGACGCCGGCATTGCTGATGCGATCTTTTTGCCGCTGGCAAGCAGCGAGAAGTTCACGGAAAGCTTGCAGGCGGCCAGCCTCCATATGGTCCCGCAAGCGCTTGATGTTGCGAATTATGCGTTGCCGTCGAAGCTATTTTCGATCATGGCGGCTGGGCGTCCTTATGTTTGTATCGCAGAGCCAAGTAGTCCCCTGGATGTTTTGACCGAACGTTCCAAGGCAGGGATATGCGTTTCCCCTGGCGATGAAACCGCATTGTTTGAGAGCGTTGTTACTCTCATCGACAGCAGGGAGGAATTGGAAGCAAAGGGGCAAAACGGTCAGTCTTTCGTGGCCGATTGCATGAACAAGCAGGCTATTATGGGTCAATACTTATCGGTGATTGAAAAGGCATGACCTTAGAAGGTTGTTATGAAAATTGACAAACGAATTGCTGTTGTTTTCGGGGGACACGGATTTATTGGGTCGCATCTAGTTCGAGCCCTCATTGAGTCTGGTGACTATTCGAGGGTGGTAAGCGCCGATATCGCGCCTCATCCAAGATTCGAGACGGTTGGGGTCGAGTATGTCCATTGTGACGTCCGATATCCGATTCCTCCTGAGTTCGTTCCTGACGTGACGGATATCTATAATCTCGCGGCCGTCCACGTAACTCCAGGTCACGACGATTGGGAGTACTATTGGACAAATGTTTCTGGTGCCTTGAACGTAACTGATTATGCCCGTCGGGCTGGTGTCAGTGCTTTGCTTTTCACTAGCTCGATATCGATATACGGGCCAAGTGAAGAGGAAGTCTCGGAGTTGTGCCAACCAAATCCCGAGAGCGCATACGGCAAATCGAAGCTCTTGGCTGAGCGGGTACACGAAGTCTGGCAGCGCGAGGGCGTTGATCGGAAGCTTGTTATTGTTCGGCCTGCTGTCGTTTTTGGCTTTCAGGAGCGGGGTAATTTTACGCGATTAGCTAGAACTCTGGAAAGAGGAACATTTTTCTATCCCGGCAGGCGGGATACGAAGAAGGCCTGTGGCTACGTCAAAGACCTCGTTGCGTCGTTTGAATTCGCGCTAAGGAGCGATGAGAAGCTTATTACTTACAATTTTGCGTTTGATGAGCCAGTTACGACTGAAGGAATTTGCGCCGCATTTCGGGATGCGGCGCACTTACCTAAGCCCGTAGGCACGATACCGTTGCAGCTGATCCTTCTTGCGGGACTTCTCTTCGAAGTGCTTTCGAAGATCGGCATCAAAACTTCTGTTAATCGAGCTCGCGTGATGAAGTTGTTTCGGTCGACAAACATAGTGCCGCGAAAACTTCAAGAAACTGGTTTTGTAAGGAGGTTCGATCTTGTGAGCGCTCTCCAAGATTGGCGCTCATCTTCCGCGCTGGGGCGGTTCGAGTAGAATTCTAGGCAAACGGTTCGGCAGGCTCGCAAGCGGCGGTCACAAGGGTGACCGCCGCTTCTTTCTATTATTGCCTATTCATGACGTGGGAAATACCTAAAGCCGTGCTGCTTGATGAGTTCATCTCGCTTTGCAGATTCAAGGTCTTCTTTCATCATCTCGCCCACAAGACTCTCGAAAGAGGTTTGCGGCTGCCAGCCAAGCTTTTCCTTCGCCTTGGACGGATCTCCAAGCAAAGTGGCGACCTCAGTCGGCCGGAAATAACGCGGATCAACCGAGACCACGCATTTTCCGTTTGCAACATTATAGCCCTTCTCGTCGACGCCGGAGCCTTCCCATCGGATCTTCATGCCGACTTCGCTCGCCGCGACGTTGACGAAGTCTCGCACCGAATGTTGAACGCCCGTTGCGATGACGAAATCTTCCGGCTTTTCCTGCTGCAGCATCAGCCACTGCATCTCAACATAGTCGCGCGCGTGTCCCCAATCGCGCAACGCATCGAGATTGCCGAGATAAAGCCGTTCCTGCAGACCCAAATGAATCCGTGCCAAGGCGCGCGTGATCTTTCGGGTCACGAAGGTCTCGCCGCGGACAGGAGATTCGTGGTTAAACAGAATGCCGTTGCAGGCGTACATGCCGTAGGCTTCACGGTAATTGACCGTGATCCAATAGGCGTAGAGCTTGGCAACCGCATACGGGGAGCGCGGATAAAAAGGCGTGGTCTCCTTTTGGGGGATCTCCTGAACCAAACCGTAGAGTTCAGACGTTGAGGCCTGGTAGAAGCGCGCCTTCCTCTCCAAGCCTGTAATGCGCATCGCTTCAAGGATGCGCAACGTGCCAAGGCCGTCGGAATTCGCCGTGTACTCGGGTTCCTCGAAGGAAACCGCAACATGGCTCTGCGCCGCGAGATTGTAGATCTCGTCTGGCTGCACTTGGCCGACGATGCGGATCAAGCTCGAGGAATCCGTGAGATCGCCATAGTGAAGCCGGAAGGGCGGATTGGGCTCGTGTGGATCGAGATACAGATGGTCAATGCGGTCGGTATTGAAAAGGGAGGTTCGACGCTTGATGCCGTGGACCTCGTACCCCTTCTGCAAAAGAAGTTCAGCCAAATAGGCGCCGTCCTGGCCGGTGACGCCCGTAATCAGTGCTCGTTTCTTTGTCATATCAATCCCAAAATGAAGATTTGTGCTTACACGAAATTGACTTCATTAGGGAGAGTGAAACCGAGCAAAAATCAAGCCTAGATTAACGGCCTACTCGGTCCCATCGGGATGCTCCGGAATCTGCGTTATGGTTACTCTGCGCCTGCTTGCCAACGTGAAGGATACTCGCGAGGCATGTGCTTCGAATTCCTGCTAGAAAGCGCCAACTTCGCGCGTCCAATGCTGGGGATCAGTTCCCGGTTCAGACCGCACGAGGATGTATCGGTCCAGGGCATCCACGAGGGGCGTGATTACCGGACTTAGATTGTCGAGTACAAGGACCGCTCTTCCCTCGCGCACAAGAAGTACAAGGTGGTGCTCTCCGGTTGCCCGAATGATGACCTCTGCGAGAAGAAGAACCGAGCTGGGCCAACCCGATCGAAGCAATAGATGGCGCTTGGTAACGGCATAGTCGCCGCAATTGCCCTCGGAAGGAAATATCTGCCATTCCGCGTCACGTCGGCTTGCGAGCAGATCCTTTGGCGCTATGCCGAAATTCACCGTCGAATTGATCTCAGCGAGTTCTCGCCAACGCTGAATTGAGGAGCGGAAGTCTCTGATTCTGCGATCGTCGTGGCGTTGGCAGTCCTCCGGATACTGGACGCAGAATTGTGAGAATGACAGCGGCGGAGCCACTGCTTGAGATTCGTAGCTTGAATAAGCTGGCTAGCTGCAAACACAATACGTGGCCAGCATGCGGAGAGCATGTCTGATCATTGAAATTCGCCTGATCATTCCTGATTGCTTGGGCGAACTATATTGGGTTGCAGTGGAGGTGCTATGACAATTGTGAGGCAACTCATGCTCAATTGTGGAGCAGTGCGCTGGGCAATCTGGACCATAAGATCGTTGCCGGATGAAGCTAACGTCGAGGCAAGGTCTCGTCAGGAAGACCTTTTCGCTAGAGCTTGACGCCGCTTGGCCAACCTTTGCGCTCCGCAGGATTGGCAAGATCAGCCATTTTTGAGCGCCGAAAGTTGTTAATCTCTTTCAGCATCATTAGGCGTCGAAGCTGTGCTCCGTTCAGGGGCGATTCAAACAGCACGAGGATATCGCGCGCTTGAACATAGACTCCCATGCTGATCTCATGCTGATCGAAGCCGTACGATCGCAGGCGGGCCTCGATATCGAGCGCAGCAGAAGGATCTAGCTGCCAGTCCCGTGCGTTATCGATCGTGTAGATTTCAGCTACATCCTGAAAGTCCAGCGCAATGCCGGCGACATCAATACGCCGCAGCGTCATCTCGATTGCTTTTTGACGGCAAGTATTCAGAAGTCTATGCCGCACCACGCGATAGCCGTAACGCACTGCGCGACTCTGAGAGCGTTTAAGTAGCAGATATCACATCGGGAGGACGTTTATGAAACGCCACCGGTTCAAACAGATAGGACGCTAGGCCAACGACTCCTCGAGGAAGCTAGGGGCAAGGGAAAAGGCAGGGCACCTGCCTCCGGGCGCGGAACGTGAAGACCTTTTGACGAAGGCCCACGTGCGATATCGCCGCCCATATTGATGAATGGCTTTCCTTTCCCGGATTGCAGGCGCGGAAGTAAGGCGTATGCTTCTAACTGATTTGCAAACTGAGGGAGGTGCACTTGGCAGCCGACCTGGTTTTTAAAGTTGCCATAATAGGGCTAGGTGTATTTTCGACGGTTCTAGTCTCTATGTTGTACTTCAATCTGTAAAGGCAGAGGCTGCGCCTCGGTGCGCGATCTCGTTGGTTCAGCCCGCAAGCGACGTCTGCTGGTAGTCCATGGCGTCTGTTAATGCGGTGCAGCTATATGTCTGTTCATAGGGCAGCCCGGCAGTTCGCAACCGAGCGCCCGACCGACACTTTTGGCCGCAGCGGACTCCGAAGGGGAAACAACCAATTAAATAATTTAATTGCGTTAAAATTTAATGTGTTTATAATATAATCCATGATAGGCGCTTTGATCATAGGGACGCTACTGGCCGGATCGCTGGCCCTCGTCAGCTTGCTGGTCATTTATCCGTCGCTTACCTGGTGGGTCGACGAATAGAACTGCGAGATCGGGCCTAGGTTGACGGGAGTGGCGGTCACGCAATGGTTGGTAAACGGCACGCTAAGTTCACCTTGGAGCCACGATCCCGCCGCAACGCACCTGCATCCTCCGCAAGGGCGTCTCAGGAGACTTCATGGAAGAGATCGCAATCACGTTCGTCGCCGTCGCCTTTCTCGCCCTTGCCGGCCTCGTGGTCGTGGTCAAACCATCGCTGAGCTTTTGGCAGAACGACGAAAGCTAACGATTTTCTGTCCTGCGACCAAAGCCCGCGTATTGTTGCGGGCTTTTTGCTGCCCTGAAGGAGTGAACGTCATCGGTTCTTGCGAGGTGCGGCTTGAGCAGGGAGCTCTTTGGCATTCCCGCTTCTGATGCTGTGGACGGCTCCTCCACGGGCACGAGAGTGCCAAAAGACTGGGCGCCGTTTAAGGCTCCCACGATTCGGAGGAGCAAACTATGCAGTCAGATTCAACGATTGGTCTGGATATCGCGAAGTCGGTCTTTCAAGTGCATGGGGTCGATGCAGCCGGCCAAGTGATCATACGCGGTCAGCTCAAGCGCCGCTTCGTGCTGTCCTTCTTTGAGAAGTTGCCGCCGTGTCTAGTTGGGATCGAGGCTTGCGCTTCATCGCACCATTGGTCCCGCGAGCTGCAGGCGTTGGGACATACGGTGCGTCTGATGCCTCCGGCCTATGTGAAGCCCTACGTCAAGCGGCAGAAGAACGACAGCACCGACGCGGAGGCTATTTGCGAGGCGGTCACAAGGCCCAACATGCGGTTCGTGCCGACCAAGACGAACGAGCAACAGAGCTGTCTGATGCTTCATCGCGTACCATCAGCGCATCCAAGTGATCTTGTTCCATCGATCTGAAGACGCGCTGGTACTCTGCCTCGTTAAAGCCCTTGCCCAGCAGAGCAGCCCTCAACGAAATACCTGCTCTTTTTGGCGCTTCTCGCGCTGCCGCGCCCTCTTGGGTCTTGCCAGTACGATCGCGAGTGCGGGCCCGGGTGTCAAACGCCATCCGGAACTGCCCCCTTTGCGTCATGTAGAACTGCCCCCACCATCGGGATTATGATCTCGGTGAAGGTTGTTTCCGCCGGTGACGGGCCGGAGGGAGGCGGAGCCGACCGGAGGGTCGTCACCGGCGGTCGGCGTTTTGATGAGGCCGCTCCTGCGCTTGGCGCGGAGCCGGTAGCTGTCGCCGCGGATCGTCAGCACATGGCTGTGGTGCAGGAGCCGGTCGAGGATCGCGGTGGCGACCACGGGATCGGCGAACACTGTGCCCCATTCGGCAACGCTGCGGTTGGACGTGATCAGCATGGCGCCGGTTTCGTAGCGCCGGCTGACCAGTTGGAAGAACAGATGCGCCGCGTCAGGTTCAAGTGGCAAGTAGCCGAGCTCGTCGACGATGAGCAGCTTTGGCTTCGACAGCGCGAGCAGTTTCTCGTCCAGGCGTCGCTCGCCGTGGGCCTTGGCAAGACCTGCGACCAGCGTCGTCGCCGTGGTGAACTGCACCGTGTACCCGGCCAGGATAGCCTCTCGCCCCAGCGCGATCGACAAGTGCGTCTTGCCGACGCCGGGCGGCCCGAGCAGCAGCACATTCTCGCCGTTGGCGATCCAACGTGACGCGGCAAGATCGCGGATCTGCTTTGGATCAATTGAGGGCTGCGCCTCGAAGTCGAAGCCAGCAAGCTCCTTCACGGCCGGGAAGTGTGCGAGCTTCAGCGCCATCTCGATGCGGCGATGGTCCTTGCGTGCGATCTCGCGCTCGCACAGCAAGATCAGCGTCTCACGCGCCGACAGGTTCGCGCGCGCCGCCTCGTCGAGCAAACTATCAAGCTGATCGCGGATGCCGGAGAGCTGCAATCGCGCCAGCATGGCATCTAGCGGATCGGTCGTCGCTTCCATTACCTTTTTTGCCCGCGTCATCAGAAGCGTCCTCCGACCACGGCTTCGTATTCGGCAAGAGGACGTAACAACGACGGCGGTGAGGACGGCGCCAGCACCGCCGCGATCTCCGCCCGGCGGACCGCGCCCTGCGACCAGCAACACCATCGAGATGGGCGGAGTCGACGATCCGCAGCCGGCGCTGTCAATCGGCGTTCAAATTTGACCCCGTATCGGCGTCCAATTTTGACCCCTTCGAGCGGCGGGTTTTGGCGGTAGCGCTCGCACCGTCGGAGCTGGTCGGGGTTGCGGAGACGGTGCGAGCGCGGGTTGCGTGATCGTCGTCGCGGCTTTTGAAGCGCCAGCTGTCGTTGCCGGTCTCGACGATGTCGCAATGGTGGGTCAGGCGATCTAGAAGCGCGGTGGTCATTTTGGCGTCGCCGAAGACGCTGGGCCATTCACCGAACGCGAGATTGGTGGTGACGACGATGGACGTGCGCTCGTAGAGCCGGCTGACGAGGTGGAACAGGAGCTGGCCGCCGGATTGGGCGAACGGTAGATAACCGAGTTCGTCGAGGACGATGAAGTCCATCCGGGTCAAATGCTCGGCAATCCGACCTTGCCGTCCATTGCGGGTCTCGATCTCCAGACGGTTGACGAGGTCGACCACGTTGTAGAAGCGGCCGCGGGCACCGGATCGGATGCAGCTTCTGGCGATTGCGATGGCCATATGTGTTTTGCCGGTGCCGGTACCGCCGATCAGCACGGCGTTACGTTGCTGGGCGATGAAGCCGCCGCCGGCGAGATCATTGACCAGCGTCTGGTTGATGGGTGTGCCTTCGAACTGGAAGTCCTCGAGATCCTTGGCCAGCGGCAGCTTGGCGATGGTGAGCTGGTACTTAATCGAGCGGGCCTGCTTCTCGTTGATCTCGGCGTTGAGCAGGTCGCCGACAATGCGCTGGGGTTCGTGCTGGCGTTTGACAGCGGTCGCCATGATCTCGTCGAAGGCAGCCTTCATGCCGTAGAGTTTGAGCTCGCCCATGAGGTCGAAGAGTTGAGTACGTTCCATCAGATGGTTCTCCTGAGGTTGTCGTAACGGGCACAGTCGGCGATCGGGGCGTGGCGCAATGTCAGTGCGGCCGGGGTGAGAATGTTGGCTGGCGGCGCAGGATCACGCTGGCGGGCCAGGATGTTGAGCACGACATCGGCGGAATGAACGCCGTGAGCGATCGCCTCGGCGCAGGCTGCTTCGACGGCCGGCAAGCCGTCGGTCAGAACCGCGTTGAGGATATCGACCATCTGCCGGTTGCCATCGTCGGCACTGGTAAGCTTACGCCGCACACGTTCGATCGCAGCCGGAAGCACCCAGTCCTTGAAGGGAGCGCCGTTGCGCAAGGCACCGGGTTTGCGAGCCAGTACCGGCACGTAATGCCAGGGATCATAGGTCGTCTCGCCGCGGCCGAACGAGCGAGCATGCTCGGCAACGATGCGTCCGTCCTGACGGATCACAATGCGGTCGGCGTAGGCGTGAACCTCGACAGGCCGCCCGACAGCGTTGGCCGTGACCGAGTATTTATTGTTGTCGAACCGCACCAGACAGGTCGTCGAGACCGATGCCGGCACCGCGTGGAATCCGTCGAACCGGCCGGCATAGGGAACGAGCTTCGGCCGCTCGGCTTCGAACACCTCCCAGACCGTCTGTTCGGCCAGTTCTGGATGCCGGTGCGCCTTGGCGTAGGCGATGCACTTGTCCAGCAGCCACGCGTTCAACTCGTCGAGGGTTTTGAACCGCAGCCGCGGCGTGAAGAAGCGCTCCCGGACAAGCCCAACCTGGTTCTCGACCTGGCCCTTCTCCCAACCCGACGCTGGCGTGCAGGCAACCGGATCGACCAGGTAGTGGCTGCACATCTGCATGAAGCGGCGATTGTAGAGACGCCCTTTGCCGACGAAGATCGTCTCCACCGCCGTCTTCATGTTGTCGTAGATGCCGCGCACGCAGGTGCCCTTGAACAGGGCGAACGCCCGGTCGTGGGCGTCGAACACCATCTCCTGTGTCTCGCGCGGATAGCAACGCACGAACAGCATCCGGCTGTGGCAGAGCCGGACATGGGCGGCCTTCACCATCACCGTCACGCCATTGAGCAGGACGACCTCGTGGCTCCAGTCAAACTGGTAAGCTTCTCCGGGCGCAAAGCTAAGCGGGACGTAGGCAGCGGCCGTGGATTGTCCGCGCTCCTTGCTCCATCGCCTGGCGTAGCGCCGCACGGCGTCGTAACCGCCGTCATAGCCGCGCTCACGCAGCTCCTCGAACATCCGGATCAATGTCAGTTGCTCGCGAGCGGACTTGCCCGCGTTCCCTGACAACAACCCGTCGAGTTCTGCTGCCCATCGTCCCAGCTTCGGCCGCGGCTGGACAACACGCTCGTACTCGAATGAGGTCTCTCCCGATCTCAGCACCTTCCGGACTGTGTTCCGCGACACCTTCAGGTCACGGGCGATCTCCTTGATCGTCTTGCCCTTGATGAAGTGCTCGCGCCGTATCCGGGCGATTGTCTCCACGATCAGCATCCCCGACCACCTGCTTCATGACGAAGCAGGCAGCGCAACAGACCAACCTGTAGGGGGTCAATTTTGGACGCCGATCCCCCGGCTTAGGGGGTCAATATTGCAGGCCGAATGACAGCCGGCGCCCCTCCGGTTGCTTGTGCACTGCTACCTGGTGCAATCCATGGCGGATCCGCACTTCGCCGGCCGCGATCGTTACCGCCACGCGCTCGCCAATCAGGCGCCACGGCACCGAGTAGCTGTTCGTGTCGATCTCGACGGCGCAATCATTGCCGACGACGCGGGTCAGTTCAAAAAAGGATCCAAACGACGGCTGCCGGCCGAGCGGCTTCAACCGATGTATCTCGTCACGCGCGAAGCGGATGATCGGCGCCTCGCCGGTCGTGCCGTGGATACGAACGTTCGCAACCTCACGCTCCCATCTGTCGAGATGCGCCTCGAATGCTTCCCAACTTGGGAAGGAATGACCGGCGATCGCGTTCTTCTTCAGGTAGCCGACGCCGTTCTCCGTCTTGCCCTTCGTGCGCGCCCGATATGGCGCGCAGGCGCGAGGACGGAAGCCCCAATGTTTTGCGAACGCTACCAGCTTGTCGTTGAACTGAACCGACCGGCTCACCGCGTCGTGGCGCACGACAAGCACGCGTGGATTGTCCATCAGCACTTCCTCCGGCACACCGCTGAAGGTCGTGAATGTGCTCTCGAGCCCGGCGAACCAATGCTCCTGCCTCTCGGCCCGGAACGCACGCACATGGAGCCGTCGCGAGTGTCCAAGCGTTGCCACGAACACGAATGCCTTGACTTTCGTCCCTCCGATCTCGACCAGGCGCTCCCCGAAGTCGATCTGCAGCTGCCGGCCCGGCGGCGTCTCAAACCGAGTCGTCGCCAGCGCCTCCGCCTTCAGCGCCTGCCGATAGGGCTGCACCGCGCGCTGCAGCGTGGGCCGGCTGACGGCCACGCCTTTGTCCGCCAACAGGTCCTGGCGCACCACGTCGGCATTGCCGCGATGCCGAATGAGCCTCTCGCGCAGCCAACCCTCAAGGCCGTCGAGACGCTTCGGCCGCTTAGGCGACTTGAATGGCTTCACCCTGCCCGCCGCCACGTAGTCCTTTACTGTGTGATGGCTGCAGCCCAGCTGCCGCGCAATCCGCTTCACACCCCACCCGCACGCCCTCAGGCGCATCATCTCCGCCACGTCATCCGGCGTCTTCATCACCTGCCCCCGTGGATCATTCCACGCCGAGCTTTCAGCGATTCGTTCCCGCTTCATTCACTCTCTCCTCAGCCATCCGAGGAGGGGGCAATTCCTCGTGACGCTGAGGGGGCAGTTTTCCATGGCGCGCGACACCCGGGTGCCCACCGACAACCAATTTAGTTTTCCAGTTTGCGCGAGCCTCAGCAGAAGCTTCGGTCCACCGGAAGCCCCGGACCATGCGAATGGTGCACCGCTGAACACGTGACGTTAAACTTAAGCGATTTCCTCCAAGAGTGCTTTGGCAGAACGAAGGTCTGATGTTTCCAACCCTTCCGTAAACCAGCCGTAGACGGGACCAAGGAGGCCTCTCGCGTCGGCCTTCCTGCCCTGGTCGCGCCAAAGCCGAGCCAGACTCATGGCCGCACGTAATTCAAAGGCTTTCGCGCTTTGGCTTTGAGCAATCTTGAGCGCAGCTTGCAAGTAGTTCTCGACCTCCTCAGCTGGAGCACCACGAGTGCGATGCAGTTCGCCCTCCATGCATGCAAGCTCCGCCTCCCACATATGTTCTTCGTTGCGCGCAGCAATGGCCTTCGCTTCGGCCAGGGTGGCCAGCCCGTTTTCGTCGTCACCTAACTGATGGTGCATCGCCGCGAGCATCCACAAGTACCGGACCTGGTACCAACTGGCTCCGAGCCTGGCCCTCTCGTTCAGACTGAGGCGCATGAGGGCCATGCCGCCCTCCACGTTACCTTCTTGGGCCATTGCCCAACCCCGTAGGATGAGACCGCTCAAGCGCCAATAATTCAAACTGTGCTGATCGGCGAGATCGATGATGGCTTCAGCGTGCGCATGCACACCCGCCACGTCACCCATCAGCTCCGCAGGCCCCGCTCCGCCATAGACCTGCACGTGCGCCGTAAGGTTCGTTTGATTTAACTCCGCAGCGTATTCAAACGCCGCGCGGCTGGCCCTCTGCGCCTGTTCGGAATAGCCAAGTATCCAAAGCACGATCGCCAGGTAGGGTAGCGCCGAGGCCTTCGGGTCATGTACATAGTGGACAGGTGGCGGCCGATGCGTATCCGGCTGATAGCGCCTCACGATCGCTTCGAGCTCTAAGCGCGCCGTAAGAAAGTCGCCGGCGTGCATGGCGGTGAGCGCCGCCAAACGATGCGTAGCTAGTTTGAGCGCCGTGTCCCCGGTGCGCTCGGCAGCGCGCTGGGCCTCGGCGACAAGGCTCTGCATGGCACCAAAGTCGCCTCGCACGAAGTGGAAAACAAACTTGCCGCTAAGGGTGGCGAACAAGGCATCCGTGTCATCGAGTTCATAGCAGAGCGCATGGGCCCTGCTGAAGGCCGTGCCAAGCTGCGGAGCCGTGTATCCGTGAATGGCAATCAGCGGACCTCCGATCGCCGTTTGCAGGGCGAGTTCCTGGCGATCGCGCTCCGGCCCTTCTGGATTCGACTTGAGTGCATCCAGCCCTCTTGTGAGATGAGCGATCGCCTCGAGATTGGCGGAACGCCCCGCGGCAATCCGGCCCGCCCGCAGCCAATAGCCGACCGCCTTTCCCGCCAGTCCCCCCTGCGTGAGGTGCAAAGCGATCGTTTCCGGCTCAGCTTCTGCACGGGCAGGATAATGTTCCTCGAGAGCTGCAGCGATGCGAGCATGGATCTGCTGCCGCTTGCTCTTTAAAAGGCTCTCATGCGCGATGTCTTGGACCAGCGCATGTTTGAAGCTGTAGCCCGTATCCGGAGGTGCTCCACGGCGGAATATGAGTTCCGCTGTCATTAGATCATTGAGAGCACGCTGCAGCGCGTGTTCGTCGAGCGCCGTTACCGATCTTAGAAGCTCGTGTCCGAATTCGCGCCCAATGCATGCCGCGATCTGGGCGACTTCCTTTACCGGCGCCAATCGATCGAGGCGCGCCATCAACGAGTCCTGGAGCGTCGTCGGGATCGCTAGGGGCGGCAAAGGACCAATCAACTCATAGTAGCTACCCCGGTCTTTGAGCAACCCGGATTCGAGGACGGCCTTGGTGAGTTCCTCGACAAACAGCGGCACGCCATCAGTTTTAGCCAGAATCTGCTCAAGCACTTCTTGTGGAAGTATTTTGCCGCCAGTGATCCGGTCCACGACAGTCGCCCCTTGCCTGCGGCCTAGTCGGCTTAAAGAGAGCGCCGTCACGTGCCCATGACCTGCCCAGCGCGGAACGAACTCAGGCCGGAAGGTGATGATGATCAGAATCGGGAGTTGCTGCACTTCGTCAACGGCCCGGTCGAGGAGTTCGAGCATGGTAGGATCTGCCCAGTGAACATCCTCGTAGACGGCGAGCAGCGGCTGCCTTGCCGCCAGGCCTTGTATCTGCTCCAGGAGAGCCTGGAACGTTCGCTCCTTCTTCTGGTGTGGGCTAAGTGCAAGTGGCGAGTATCTCTCCCCCGTCGGGATTGCCAGGAGGTCCGCAAGAACCGGCGCGCTCTCATGCACGTCGTTTGTGGCAAGAGCGAGCATGGCCTCGAGTTTATCGAGCTGTTCTTCGGGAGCGTCCTCCCGTCGTATTCCTGCTGCCCGCTCAAGGAGCCCAATGACAGGATACAAGGCGGTGCTGGTATGGAACGGAGAACAGAAATGGCTCAGTGGCGTGTGCGGCGCACCTGCGAGGTGGTCGCGCAGCGCCCGCACGAGCCGGGACTTGCCAATGCCTGCTTCGCCGCCGAGCAGGACAATCTGTCCCTCTCGCTCTTTCGCCTGCTCCCAGCGCTCCAGGAGCAATGCAAGTTCTTGGTCTCGTCCGACCAGCGCGGTCGTTGCCATGCCGTGCTGGGCGTCGAATCGACTCTCGGCTGCGCCCTCACCACTGACAAGCCAGGCCTGCACCGGCTCCGGGAAACCTTTGAGCGGCACTGTGCCGAGGTCCTGGTAAATGAAGGCTTCGGCCAGCAGGCGGCGCGTTGACTCGGCGATCACCACATCACCGGGCTCGGCCAGACTCTGCAGTCGGGCAGCCAGGTTCGGGGTTTCGCCGATCACGGCGCGCTCGCGAGCCTCTCCCTCGCCTATCAGTTCGCCGACCACGACGAGACCGGTTGCAATGCCGACGCGTGCGGCAAGCGCTACACCGCCCGGCTCGGTAAGGGAGGCGACCGCCTTGGTCACTCGAAGCCCGGCGCGGACGGCACGCTCCGCCTCATCTTCATGCGCCCGCGGCCAACCGAAATACGCGAGAACGCCGTCGCCCAGGAGCTTGGCTATGTGGCCTTCGAACCGGGCGATCTCGCCCGCCACGGCGTTGTGGTAGGCCTGCATGAGGTCACTCAGCTCCTCGGGGTCGCGCCCTGAGGCGAGCGCGGTGGAACCGACCAAGTCGACGAACATGACCGTAAGCTGCCGACGGTCCGCCTCTGAGGGCAGTGACGGCCTTGTCCGTTCGGTTGGCTCACCAGCATCAGTGGCGACGGAAGCGATCGATGACATGCGCGCCTGAATCGCTTTCAATACGGTCTTGCGCGGCCCGAGCGGCAAGCCGAGTTCTCGCAGATCGGCTTCAGTCAGGTCTTGCAGGACATCAGGCGTGACTTCGGCTTCCTGGAAAGCGCGAGTGTAGCGCTCCAGCCCAAGACTGCGAAGCCATTCGGCTATATCCACGCGACGTCTCCTCGCGCGGCGCCAAGCGATACGACGGCGAGTTCAGTTGAAGGTATGTAACCTCAGCTTCAGTGAGCCATCCGCTTGACGCTCGAACACATGGGTGGCAATGCCGCCGGCACTTTGGCGGCTCCCATCCGGTCCCTTGCCGTTGGCCGTCCATTTTGCGGTACTGTAGACGACCTTCTCGTCTCCACCCGCATCTATGATTGTTAGTTTGTGATCAGTGAATCCGCCTGAAAACAGCCCAGCAAAGAATTTTTCGATTTCTTCCGGACCCGATATAACCTGATGCGTTGGTGGTAACACTTTCGCGTTTGAAACGTACGCTGTGGCGACCCCTTTGGCGTCAGCTTTGTTGAACGCCGTATCCCACGCGGCATAAGCTCCGGTAACTTCGGCTCTCACGTCGGAGTTCGTCGAGGAGGCCAGGTTCGGCATGATTCCCTCCCTCAGAATTGGCTTAGTGACCTCCATCATACTACTGCTGGCCAGTTCGCGAAATCGGAACTCGCGGGAACAGGGCGTGCTATTAGGCCGCGGACGAAACGAGGGCACATCCATACTTCCGCTGAGGGCTATGAGCGCCCTTTTCCGACTTCCTAGATTTCACACCGGCAGGGGGATGGGCGCAGCAAGTCCAATTGTCGGAAGCACGCCGAGCCCGGCGGGATAGGAGGCGAGTTTGGCGAACGTGATCGGCAGAACCTAGTTTTCGAGCTCGACGTACCCCCGAAGCCTGAAGACGATGTCGGGCACAGCGTGGCGCAGGCGTGCAGCGTCTTGCGACGTAGTCGAGAACGGTGCGAACCTGATCATGGCGTTCCAAGGTCGACTTCCGTAGACGGTGATCGAGACTCCGGATTTCGGAAAGCCATCCATTTTGCGAAGCTCACCAAGGACGAGGTCGGCGATCGCCACCGCGGGCAGTCGCGCTCGTTTTTCATCGGGGCCGCCCGGGGACAAGGGAACGAGCGGCTTGGCTGGCGGCGCTGCCGCGACCGCGGGCTCCCGTTGGAGTGTTGACGGCATCTCCGGCGCCGGAGGCGCGGCGACGGGCGACGCGGACCGAGCAAAAATACCACTGATTAACGCCGCAAGGCCTGCATCTTTCGCGTCATCGCTCATTCGCTCTCTCGCAGTTGAGGGTAGCCTAGCAGCTTTCCGAAAGGATACCACCACGCTCTGAGCAAGCGCAGGGCGGTTCCTGTGTTCGCGATCGAACATTCAGGCGTGCAAAGTTTCGCTAAGCTCCTCCTCAGCGAGATACCTGATTCACGAAGGGGCGTCGAAGGTGTTGGGCGGTCTGGTGATGCGCTGGCGTATGCGCAATTTTTTGTTGATTTGTCCATCGTGCAAAAATGCCGCTACCGGGATCCACGGGCGCTACATGCTCGGCCAGGAGCGATTGACGTGCGATCGCTGCGGAGCGACTGACTGTATGACTTTCTGGCGTTTTGAAGGGATAGCTCACCGCGCGTGCGCGATGAGCAGCCGGAAGCACTCTTGCGTTCAGGGATAGTTAGAACAGCGCTTTTTTGGGGGATAAGAGAATGACAAATTGTGTGATCGTTCGGGCCTATGGAAGGCAATTGGATCAGTTGCGCGGAGAGGCATCCCGCATTTTCGCGGGCAAACAAAATCGACTGGTGGATCGAGCGCGGAGTCCAAGGCACACGATTTTGCTTTGAGGACGCTGACGCGAAGAGGGCGTTCGTCTCAATCTGCGAAAACGTCGGTGTTTCGCATATTGATGGCGCCCCGCCCGCGTGAACAGGCGAGACCGCGACTGGTTTGTTCGAGGCGTTCTTCGAATGCCTTGATGGCGGCAGCAGCCAACCGGAGCGTGAGCATCGAGACTAATTCCATGAGGTTCGGAGCGACCCAGGCTCAAGGCTGGGGGAAAGTTGAGCCCGGCCTTACATCGGAATCCAGGCAACAATGAATCGGCTTGTTGAGTCCTATCCGGCCAGGACGTCCTCGCGCGACTTCAGCAGGCGTTTGGCCAGCCGATGGCGTATCCGAGCGGGTCATCGAAGCGAGTGCGCCTTGCATGTCACGCGAAGGATCCGGACTGCGCGAGCCGAATCAGCATCGTGAGAAGTCGATCCTGGCCAGCGCTTCACCGGGGTTGTCGGCTTTGCCACAGTCGTCGGACGGCTTGGGGTTGCAGTCTTTCCGCGGCTGGCAGCAGTCCTTCTGTGAATGGCAGTCGTCGTCCTTGGCGTCTTTCCAGTCACTATCGCGCTTCGAGCAATCGCCCGTGGGGGCACCGGGGCAGTCATCGTGGCCGGTCTCGGCCGATTTCGCACCTTCGGCGGCAAACCCGGTGACGCCGACATCTTGCGCAGGCCCCGCTTCTCGTCTGAGGCTCGTCATTCCGGCCCGAAACGGTCTGGCCGCCGCGGCAAGATGGATGATCATATCTGTTCCATGGGTAATTTCCGGTCGGTGCGCTACGCTCACGCGAGTCATACTAAGGTGCCGGAGATTCGCATTGATTTCCTTTTCCTTCTCGGTGTCGAGATGTGCCGTGCCCTCGTCGAGAAACAGGATCTTTGGTCGGCGATAGAGCGCGCGCGCAAGCAATACTCGCTGTTTCTGCCCGCTAGACAACGAGCTTCCCATGTCACCGATGAGGCTGTTGTAGCTCATCGGCATTGCCATGATGTCGTCGTGGATGCCGGCAATCCGCGCGCAATCGATCATCGCTTGCAGATCGAAGGTTGTATCAAAAAAGCAGATATTGTCGGCAATCGATCCCGACAGCAATTGATCCTCCTGCATCACCGCGCCAATCTGCTCGCGATAAGCGCGCGGTCCAATCTGGCCTAGCGGAAGACCGTCGATCAGAACCTCTCCGCTCGTTGGCTCGAGCAGCCCAAGCATAATCTTGACAAGAGTCGACTTGCCGCAGCCCGATGGTCCCATGATCGTCACGAATTGTCCGGGAGCAACGCACAGATTGACGTTGTTAAGAATCAGAGACTCTCCTTCTGCATACCGGAAGCACACGTTCCGCAGTTCGATCGCGCCGCGAATCTGCCGGATATACGACAGGTCCAGGTGGTGCCCGCGCTCGAGCGGGGTGAGCGCAATGTCGGCGAGACGCTCCAGGTGCAGTCCGAGAATGCGGACATCTACCAGCTTCTCGATCAACAGCGCTGTCCGCTCAGCGAACTGCAGCTTGTAGCTGACGAACGCGAATATCATTCCAACCGTGATGAGGTTGTCCAGTGCGAGACGAGCGGCGAGGTAGATCGTGATTACGTTCTCCAAGCCGAATATCGTGTCGTTCATCGCTTTGAAGCTGATCCTGGCCCGGCCTAGCCGCACGTTGGCGTTAATATACGCAGCATAGCGATTCAGCCACTGGCCCTCCCGTTCGTTCTCTCGGTTGAGCAACTTTAGGCTTTGCACCGCTCGCACGGTTTCGATGAAGGTGGAGTTCTCGTCTGCCTTGCTGTGAATGGCCACTTCGCTCCGTTGTCGGAACATCCCGAAGAGAGCGAGCCGCAGGGCGGCATACAACGCGAACGCCAGCAGGACGACAAGTCCGAGCTGGATGCTGTAGGTGAACATCAACACCAGCATCAACACCGACATGAGACCGTCGATCAACCCCGTGATCAATCCCTCCGCGAGCACGTTGCGGATGGGCTCGATCGAATTGAAGCGTGACAGGATGTCGCCGATGTGCCGCTTTTCGAAGAATGAGAGCGGCAAGCGCACTAAATGATGAAACAGCCGCGCGCCGATTTGAAAGCTCAACGTGTTTTGCAGAACGAGAATAATGAAGGAGCGGGTTGCGGTCGAGGCGATCCGTATCAGGAGAAGGAGCGCGAATCCTAGCCCGAGTACGACCAGGAGATCGACATCTCCCCTGGCGATGACCTCGTCAACCGTGAGCTGCATATAGAAAGGGGCGGCGAGGAGAAGCAATTCGATGACCACTGACAGAACTAGTATTTGGGCCAGAGCATAATTGCTTCCGTTCATTCCGCTCCAGAAAACCGAGAACGGCAATCGCATTCTCTCATCTGTGCGGCAGAACGTTTCAATAGGCGAGAGTTCGAGCGCGACCCCGGTAAGATGTCTTGATGCTTCAGTGAGGGGAAACCATTTCTCGCCGGCTGCCGGATCGTGCACCACGATCCCTTTCCTCCTGTACGCTTTCAGTACAACGAAATGAGCCATGTCCCAGTGCAGAATAGCCGGCAGACGCAATTGGCAGAGATGGCCGATCTCGATTCGCAGCGGCCGACATGACAGCCCCAGGTGAGCTGCTATCTGCATGAGGTCGCGGAGAGTGACGCCCTTTAGGGACACTGGATGCCGCCGCCGCAGGCTGTTCAAGTCAGTTCGATGACCATGATAAGACGCCACCATGGCGAGGCATGCGAGCCCGCATTCCGTCGCCTCCGTCTGCCGGATGACCGGGAGGGATCTGCGTCCGCTGAAATTCAATAGTCCCTGCATGGGCTACATCCTTGCGCTTAACACCGGATCAAGCAGCCAGCTCATCAGGGACCGCTGCTCGAGGATCACGTCGGCCCTGAGCAGCATGTCCGGCTGAAGCGGCATCTTACGGCCATAGGCGTCGATGTCGGGCCGCTCGAGAGCCGCAGTCACACGGTAAGCCGGTTCCTTGAGGGCGATCGGCCCGGTCGTTTCGTTGCCGGTCAGAATGGTGTGAGAGACGTTGGTCACGCTGCCGCGGTAGGTGCCGAATTTCTGATAAGGAAATGCATCGTAAAGTATCCGAACCTGCTGGCCGGGACGCACAAAACCAAACGCGCGTGTCGGAAAGAACAGCTCGGCCTGCAAGGGCGCATCAACGGGAATGATTTCGAGCTGCATATGCCGGGGATCCGCGATTTGGCCTATTGTCGCCTGCAGCGTCGATACGCGCCCACTCGTTGGCGCCTTGATAACGTAAGCCTGCCGCCCATTCACTTCGGCCACGCGCTGTTCGATCGAGGACAGTTCATTACGCAGTCCTCGGATCCTCTCTGCGGCGATGGTTGGGAGTTGCTCGAGTGTATGCCGAGCGTCTGTCAACTGGGTGTGTCGCGCGGTGATCTGCTGATCGAGCGACACCACACTCTGCTTTTGCTCAAGTGCGGCCTGCTCGCGGCGCTTGAGCTCAATCGTTGGTAATGCGCCGCTCGCGGTTAGCTTAGCGCCCGTTGATACGAAGCTCTCGGAAAGTTTCAGTCGCTCGTTTTGGATGTTCCGCTGGTCCTCGAGTTGGATAATCTCTCCTTCAATCCCCTTGATCGTGGAACCGAGGCGATCCCGTTCTGAGGCGGTTCGGCGATCTTCGGCATCGATCTGTCGCTCGACCACATTGCGTTGCTGCGTCAGCACCGCAAGTACGGTCGCATTGACGTCATCGCCATTGGCCGTGATTTGGGAAGTAACTATGGTCAGGAGCGGGTCGCCCCCCGCAACCTCTTGCCCCTCCTTCACGTGTATCGCCTTGATGAAGCCCTGTTGTGATATGAAAATCTTAGCTGTGCCGGAGGTCGGCGTCAGATACCCGGAGACGGTCTCCTTGCGGGCGTATTGCGCGATGGAGAGAAAACACAAAATGAATACAACGAGCGCCGCAAGGCTCCAGCTAAGAAGTGTGCTCGACAGCGGCTGCAGCAATACGACCTCACCCCAGGTGTGGCGCTGATGCAAAAAGTCGACGGCTTCCTTACGAAACAGAGTTGGTCGGTTCGCCATGGACGCACCTTACTGAAGCGCTGCGCGGAGTATCTTTCCGCCAAAACAAGACTGCGGATGGCTACCGGAGAACCGCTTCCCCTGTTGGAGAAGCGGTTCGCCGATGCATCCCGCCTTTACCCAATAAAGACTTGGGACTGCTTGGACAGCAGGCCAACCTGAACTTGGTTTCCGCTGAGCACATTGATGTCGCCAGTTCGGATCAGTGATCCGCCATCCTGGCAGCCACAGCCGCCGGTGCCGGCGGCCACGAGGTCGAGCTCCTCATCAGACAGTTCGATAGGGTGAGCAAGTTTGGTCATCTCCAGCATGTTGGTCTCCTTTCGATGTAAGTGGCGGAACATTGATGTAACTGTTGCCACGTCATCACTAGGTGCGAGACGCCAATCTGGATGCACGGTCGCGTAAATTTTGTGAGCGGCACGTGTTTGACGCTTGTTGTATCGCGTTCTGCAGCGTCGTGTGCAAGGCGCTTTAAAGTGGGACTCGGTGGCGGCTTCGTCACAGTGAGTTGGACGGTCTGGTCTGCTGGATGTTCTGCGCGGCTGAGATGCGACATCGCGCCTTCGAAGGAAAGCGCGATGACGCGCCATGTGGCGAGCTCGGCCCAAGAAGCGCCTTAGCTTGTTTCGATCGCTGCACTCATCGCGGAAGCTGCGCAAGTCGCCGCGCCCTGTCACGTCCTGTCACATAGCGCGTTGAAGGTGCTTCGAATGTCCCTCGATGGCATTACATGGTGGTCGGATCCAATGCGTGCTCTGAAGTTATAAACGCGACTAGCGACGATGTTGACGCTCTCCATTTTGGAAGTTGGCTCGAGGACTTACGTTGCTCCTCTCAGCGGCTCACCTAGCAGCCGAGAACGACGTGCTATGGTCCGCCTGCACTCTGACGACCACGTCACCCTTTGGCGATTGGGAAAAAAATTTTCGAAAACTTCCGGGAACGAATTCGATGCTTGCTGACTTGAGTTCGCCGACAGCGATTTCGTATTTTGTTAAAACCGATCATTTAAATGAATTAAATGCGCGATATTAAATGCCGCAGGCCCTGTGCGTGAAAAATGTCGCGCATCTGCTCTGCCTTATGAGGGGTGACTTCGACCATGCCCCATCAGTGCCTCGATTTAACAAAGGCAAGGTCTCGCTGCGGCGTAGCGCGCCATGACAGCTATCTCACTGGCGAGACGGCTCTTAATTACGAAACAGCTCTGCTTGAGTGCGCCTCCGGATCGCAGTCTGCCGTCGGCCAGATCTACGCGCGGGAGAAGGAACAGTTGCGCGCGATGGCGCACCGTATCGTGCACGACAGATCGCGTTCCGAGGACGTCATCCACGACGCATTCGCGCAGATTCTCCGATATGCGAAAAACTTCGATCCTGCACGAGGATCCGCCCGGGGCTGGATTTACGCGATCGTCCGCAACACGGCGCTCAAGATGCGGCAGAACGCCAGGCGCGAACTCGCGCTCGAGGACGATGCATTGAATGCCATTTGCGCGCGCGAGCAGGCCGCTCCGAACCCTGCCTCTTGTATCCCAGACAGCATGACGCTGCGAACCATGCTCGATCAACTCGAGCCACAGCGCCGCGCGAGCCTGCTTCTGGCGATCGTCGACGGGCGCACGCACGAGGAGATTTCCGAATACCTCCGGGTTCCTGTCGGAACCGTCAAGGCGTGGATCCGGAGAGAGCTTGTGGCCATGCGCCGGCAGCTCGAATGACGCGTGAATTGTTTTTTCGCCGCTGCATCCATCGGCGTGCTTCGGCGACAGTAGGGGTGATGGCGCGGTGATCCGGGCAGGGCACGCGCGCGTGACGCACGTGCCCGCGACTGTCGCAAAGCTGAAGCGAGGAGCGAAGCCATGTCTATCCTGAGCAGTGTTACGAGCATTCTCGGGCTGATAAAGGGCGCCCCACCCGAGCAATGCACGTCAACCAAGCCCGACGATTATGACGACGGCAGGCTGTCAAAATGGAACGACGATCACAGCGCTGACGACGACTGCTCGAAGAACGGCGACGGCAAGGACAATTATGCCAAGCTTAGCGGCGCCTACCCCAAGGGCGACTACCCAGAGCACGATGGGGGCTGGAAGGACGCCAACGACGGCGAATACCAGCCCAAGGACCATTGCGATCTCGAGCCGGCTGACGATGGCAGCAGGGGCGACACCGATCGCAGTCCGGGTGACGCGCTGGCCAAGTTCGACTTCTCCCATAGTGAGTTCGCGGGTGATTTCAGCTCGCACGGTCCAGATCATTCGGGTGACATACACGGCGCGCTAGCTTCGATGTCTTGCGACGATGCGCTCGAATACGCCATCGGTTTGATGGGCCCAATGGATTACTTCGACGTAGGGCATTTCGACACGGCGACGGATACGTCGCACGACACGGACGCCTGACATGCCGAAGAGACTCGCCTGGCGGTGAATGCTGCCGGGCGAGGGTGATTTTTGATCAAGAAAGGCGGCGGTCATGCACCAGGTAGAAAAGCGCGAATTGTTCGAACAAGAGCGGAAGATTTTCGAAGCCGGAGTGCAGCGCGCCGACAAGCGATCCGGCTCTTTCAGTTTCTTGACCCGGTCGTTCTTTATTGCCCAGCTAGTTGCCTGCGAGGAGTTTCTTGCCGCC
Organism: Bradyrhizobium sp. CW1; assembly: GCF_023100665.1. Lineage (NCBI taxonomy): Bacteria > Pseudomonadati > Pseudomonadota > Alphaproteobacteria > Hyphomicrobiales > Nitrobacteraceae > Bradyrhizobium > Bradyrhizobium sp. CW1. The sequence goes on along the minus strand of NZ_CP064684.1, from coordinate 6,213,609 downwards.
CCGTTCAAATCTGCGCTGGCCAAGCAAGAAGACACGACAGCCGCTCAAGCAGGTGCGGGGCCGCAAGGGACAAATGACGAGCTGCCTGCGAGCGATCCCGCGAAACCGGGCGCGGAGGATGAGAGGCCAAAAGGGCCGGCCGCCTCGTGGGACACGCATGTGGCTCAGCTCGATCCGACCGGGCTCCTGGCGGAGCCGCATGAAGACGCGCCCAGACCGAGCACCGCTCGTGGCGAAGCAGTCGCTACTGCGAACTCTGGGGGTGGGGGTGGGAGTGGCGACGAGGTCGATTTTTGCAAGCACCATGCTCACGCCTCAGCCGACGTTAGTTGCGTCAGTCGCGTCAACTCGCTTTCAGCGGATTCCGACCTCGGAAGCACTCAATTGCCCGGTGAGTCAACGCTCGAATCCGTTGGGTCTAATGTGCTTTGCGACTCGTTTAGCCCGTCGATCGTCAACTCCTTTCCCCCGCTTGGAATGCTCGGCGGCCTTAGTAATGACGTGGTGGTAGGGATTGCGCCGGTCGAGGCGGCGGTGCCGCCGACGCTCGCGACGGCGAGCGACATCGTCATCACGGTGCCCAACGACGTGGCCGGCACGATTGCGTCGGTCGCGGCGATGGTGCCGCCGGCGCTCGCGACCACGAGCGACTCCGTCAGCACGCGATCCGATGACGAGGCCGGCGCGATCGCGCCGCTCGAGGCGGCTGTGGTGCCGGCACTCGCGACGGCGACCGACACCGTCAGCGCGCTGCCCAACGACGTGGTTGGCGCAATGGCGCCGGTCGAGGCGGCGGTGCCGCCGGCACTTGCGACGGCGAGCGACAGCGTCACCGCGCTGCCCAACGACGTAGTTGGAACGATTGCGCCGGTCGAGGCGGCGGTGCCGCCGGCACTGGCGACGGCGACCGACACCGTCAGCGCGCTGCCCAACGACGTGGTTGAGGCGGTCGCGCCGATCGAGGCGGCGGTACCGCCGGCACTCGCCGCGGCGACCGACACCGTGAGCACGCTATCCAACGACGTGGTTGGCGCAATCGCGCCGGTCGAGGCGGCGGTGCCGCCGGCACTGGCGGCAGCGAGCGACAGCGTCGGCGCGCTGCCTAACGACGTAGTTGGAACGATTGCGCCCGTCGAGACGGCGGTGCCGCCGACCCTGGCGACGGCGACCGACAGCGTCAGCAGGCTATCCAGCGACGTGGTTGGCGCAATTGCGCCGGTCGAGTTGGCGGCGCCGCCGGCACTGGCGACGGCAACTGACAGCGTCAGCACGCTACCCAACGACATGGTTGGCGCGATTGAGACGGTCGAGGCGGCGGTAGCGCCGGCACTCGCCACGGTGACCGATACCGTGAGCACGAGACCCAACGACGTGGTTGGCGCAATTGCGCCGATCGAGGCGGCGGTGCCGCCGGCACTGGCGACTGCGACCGACACCGTCAGCGCGCTGCCCAACGACGTGGTTGGCGCGATCGCGCCGGTCGAGGCGACGGTGCCGCGGGTGCTCGCGACGGCGACCGACAGCGTCAGCACGCTATTCCACGACGTGGTTGACGCAATTGCGCCGGTCGAGGCGACGGTGTCGCCGGTGCTCGCGACGGCGACCGACGCCGTCAGCACGCTGCCCAACGACGTGGTTGGCGCGATTGCGCCGATCGAGGCGGCGGTGCCGCCGGCGCTGGCGATGGCGACCGACATCGTCAGCACGCTATCCAACGACGTGGTTGGCGCAATTGCGCCGGTCGAGGCGGCGCAGCCGACGCTCACGACCTTCGCCGACACCGCGGGCACGCTGCCCGACGACGTGGTCGGCGCGATTGCGCCGGTCGAGTCGGCGGCGCAGCCGACGCTATCGACTCTGGCCGACACTGCGAGCACGCTGCCCGATGACGTGGTTGGAACAATTGCGCCGGTCGAGGCTACGGTGCCGCCGGCGCTTGCGACGGCGATCGACACCGTGAGCACGGTGAGCAACGAGGTGGTTGACCAGACGACGGGTCCAGACACTCAGTCGACCGCGTTGTCGCAAACGGTTGCATCGGAAAGCACGGGAACTGACACGCTTGATAGTTCAGCATCACCCCTTGAGATCGCGGAGGCGGAACTGATCACCGGTAACGGTGCCCCTGGTCATGTATCACAGCCCACCGATGTGGCTGGCAATGCACTTGCGAGTGGCGCGCCGGTCCTTGACACGAGCGCACCTGTGCTAACCACAACAGTTGCCGCTCTGACCAATCCGGCCGGCGAGGTGTCGCATCCCGTCGACACGGACAGCGTGGCTGGCGATGCTTTGGCGAGTGCGGCGCCCGCTGCTAACACCAGCGAGCCTGCGCTCGCCACAACGGCTGCCGCTCTGGCAGATGCGCCGAGCGACCTGTCGCAACCTGCCGACACGGGTAGTGTGGCTGCCGATGCTCTGGCGAGTACGGTGCCGGTCCCTGACACGAGCGAGCCGGTGCTCGCCACAACGGCTGCCGCTCTGACCAATCCGAGCAGCGACGTGTCGCATCCGGCCGACACTGGGACCGTGGCTGGCGATGGTCTTGCGGGTGCCGCGCCGGTCCTAGACACGAGCGAGCCCGCGCTCACCACAACGGCTGCGGCTGCGACCGATGCGACCAGCGACGCGTCGCAATCGGCCGACACGGGCAGCGTGGCTGGCGATGCTTTGGCGAGTGCGGCACCGGTCGCGGACATCAGCGAGCCGGTGCTCACCACAACGGCTGCCGCGCTGACCGATGCGCCGAGCGACGTGTCGCAACCGGCGGACACGGGCAGCGTGGCTGGCGATGCTTTGGCCAGTGCGGCGCCGGTCGCGGACACGAGCGAGCCGGTGCTCACCACAGCTGCGGCTCTGACCGATGCGCCGAGCGACGTGTCGCAAGCGGCCGACACGGGCGGTGCGGTTGGCGATGCCTTGGCCAGTGCGGCGCCGGTCGCGGACACGAGCGAGCCGGTGCTCACCACAACCGCGCTGACCGATGCGCCAAGCGACGCGTCGCAACCGGCCGACACGGGCAGCGTGGCTGGCGATGCCTTCGCGAGTGCGGCGCCGGTCGCGGACACGACCGAGCCGGTGCTCACCACAGCTGCGGCTCCGACCGATGCGCCGAGCGACGCGTCGCAACCGGCCGACACGGGCAGCGTGGCTGGCGATGCCTTGGCCAGTGCGGCGCCCGTCGCGGACATCAGCGAGCCGGCGCTCACCACAGCTGCGGCTCCGACCGATGCGCCGAGCGACGTGTCGCAACCGGCGGACACGGGCAGCGTGGCTGGCGATGCTTTGGCGAGTGCGGCACCCGTCGCTGACACGACCGAGCCGGTGCTCACCAGCACCGGAGACTCGCTCAGCACCCCCGCGACCGAACCGGTGGCGCCGGCCGTGCCGGACACCAGCAGCGCTCAAACTCCTGGATCGGCCGACACGCTTCTTGCGCTCGCCACCACCGCTGACGCACCGATCGAGAGTTCGGCATCCGCCACCACTGCCCCGGAGAACGTCGTGACGGACACCTCAAATGCCGCGGCGACGACCGCCGTCGCGGGCGATGTGATCGCGTTGAACGATGCGCCACCGCCGCCGGCAGATTCGCTGTTCAACGGAACCCAGTATACAGACTATGGCGTCACGCTCAGCAGCGAGATCGCGCCCTCCCAGACTGCCGTGTCGCAGGCGGACACCGCATCGGCGCAAGACGTTTCGGCGCCGCTGGCTGCCGACGTCCAAAAACCCGCGCCGCCGCCTCCCGACATCGTGGATAATACTCCGATCGATCATGTTGGAACTCATGATGCCATCCTCTAGTGGGAGGCAAACATGGCAGCTGTCGAGACACTGGACGATCCGCCGCGCAACCATCATTCCGGAGCTCAACATCGCGTCGCACCCGGCGGCGAGGCCCGCGACTATGTCGGACCTGTCAACGCGCTGGCCGCCTGGCGTTCGGTCGCGCGCACCAACCTCGTAGCGGTCGCAGCATTTTCGGTCGTTGTGAATCTGCTGATGCTCACGTTGCCGATCTACCTCTTTCAAATATCCGATCGCGTGCTGACGAGCCGTAGTCTCGAGACACTGCTGATGCTCTCGGCTCTCGCGCTGACGTTCATCGGTGTCCTCTCGATCGTGGACATTCTGCGTCGGCAGGTGCTGGGGCGTCTTGCGACCAAGATGGAAGCGGTGCTGGGCGGCGCAGTGCTGGCGAGCAGCATCAACAACGCCAGGGCCGGCGAGGGAGGAACCATCCAGGCGATCCGCAGCCTTCACCAGGTGCGGGGCTTCATCTCGAGCCCTATCATGCTTTTACTGATGGACGCGCCCCTCTCGCCCCTCTACTTCGCAGTCATATTCCTCGTTCACCGAGATCTGGGCTGGATCGCAGTCGTATCGGGTTTGGTCCTGGCACTTATTGCGCTGATCAACCAGAAAGCGACCTCGGAGCGTCTGAGCGAGGCTGGCCTGCATGCCGCCGAGGCCGATGCGGCGGCGGAGTCGCTGGCGCGAAATTCGCAGGTGATCAATGCGATGGGAATGCTCAGCGAAAGCATTCTCCACTGGGGGCGCCGGCAGGCGCCGGCGCTGACGGTGCAGAGCCAAGCCCTTGACCGGAATTTCTGGATCAGCGGTGCGTCGAAATTCGTCCGCCTCGTGGCCCAGATCACGATCCTTGGTACCGGTGCCTATCTGACCCTGCACGCCGAGATCACCGGGGGTATGATGATCGCGGCTTCGATCATTGCCGGCCGCGCCCTGCAGCCGCTCGAGGGCTTGATTGAGGGATGGCGCAGCTGCGTTCAGGCGCGATCGGCCTATGCCCGCGTCAAGCAGGCCGTCGAGTCATTTCAGCGCGAGGCGCCTAAGCTGCGCTTGCCCAGACCGCAAGGGCGCCTGAGCGTTGATCGGGTCTTGTATCTGCCGCCGGGCTCGAAGGAGCCGGTGCTCAATGGCGTGTCGCTCGAGCTCGCGCCCGGAGAGTCTTTGGCCATTGTCGGACCGTCCGGATCGGGCAAGTCGACGCTCGCGCGCATTCTGGTGGGTTGTCTGGTGCCGACAGCCGGCAAGGTCAGGCTGGACGGAACGGAGCTGCGCAATTGGGATCGCCGCCAGTTCGGGGAATATAGCGGTTATCTGCCCCAGGAGGTCGAGCTATTTCCCGGGACCATCAAGCAGAACATCTGCCGCATGCGCGACGACTTGCCCGACGAGAGCATCTATGAGGCGGCGATATTGTCGGGAATTCACGACATGGTCTGCCAGTTGAAGCAAGGATACGAGACCGTGCTCGACCGCAGTGGCGGGCCGCTCTCGGGAGGACAGAAGCAGCGCATCGCGCTCGCCCGGGCTTTCTTCGGTAATCCGTCCCTTGTCGTGCTCGACGAGCCCAACTCGAATCTCGACGCGGCGGGCGAGCAGGCTCTGACCGAGACCCTGCAGCGCGCCAAGAGGCGGGGGGTCACCGCCGTGGTCGTAACCCTGCGCCCGGCGCTACTGAACAGTGTTGACAAAGTGCTGATACTGCGGGCCGGACGCGCGGAAGCATTCGGCTCTCCGAGCGAGGTGTTGCATCGCCTGGTTCGGTCGCCCGCCAGGGCCGGCGGTGATGAGCCGGAGCAGCCGCAACGCATCGAATCCTCGGGCGGGTGACGAGCGCGGGAGGACAGCATGAGAGCGGTAAAGGACGACATCGGCGAGTGGTACCGCGGTGTTCCGCTGAGCGCCAAATGGCCCATCTTCACCGGCCTCGCCATCTTGGTTGTTTGGCTCGGCTGTTTCGGCGTTTGGGCCGCAGTCGCTCCACTCAACAGTGCGGTCGTCGCCTCGGGTACGTTCGTGGCTACCGGGCAGAACAAGCTTGTCCAGCACTTCGAGGGCGGCATCATCCGCGAGATTGCGGTCAAGGACGGGGATGCCGTCGAGGCCAACCAGGTCCTGGTTCGCATGGACGATACCGCTGCCAACGCCAAGCTGAAACGGCTGGTTTTGAAGAAGTATCGACTGCTCGCCATGAAGGCGCGTCTGGAAGCTGAAATGAGCTCTTCTGACGCAATCGAAACCCCGGCCGCATTCAGCGAGAACGCACGTGATCCAGAAATCAAAGCGATTCTTGAGCGGCAACGTGCCGAGCTTCAGGCCCGCCGGGCAAGTCTGGTGACCGACGAAAGCGTACTCCTAAAGCAAATCGCTGGGCTGGAGGAAAGCATCCGCGGATATCAGGCGCAAGTTCAGTCCACCAAAGAGCGAATTTCCTTGTTCGTCGAAGAGCTGAAGGACAAGAATTCCCTTCTTGGCCAGCAGTTGGTCCGCAAGTCGGATGTGCTTGCGTTGCGACGCTCAGAGGCGGGTCTCGGGGGTGAGCTAGGCGAATATCTCGGCCGCATCGCCGATTCGAAGGAGCGGATCGCCCAGGCGAACGAACGAATAGCGCAGCTCCACACGACGGCACTTCGGGAGGCGATCAAGGAGTTGCGCGAGACCGAGGCCGAGCTGGACGACGGAGAGGAGCAGATTCGCGCCGCTCAGGATGTGGTCGATCGGGTCGATGTCCGGTCGCCCGTTCGAGGTATTGTGGTGAAGAACAACTTCCATACACCGGGCGGCGTGGTCTCTCCTGGTGCCGTGATCCTTGAGCTCCTGCCGATTGGCGACGAGCGCATCATCGAGGCACATGTGAACCCCAAGGACATTTCGCATGTGAGCGTAGGCCAGGAGGCGCTGGTGCGGCTGTCGGCGCTCAACCAGCGCATCACGCCCATGGTCGGGGCGAGCGTCATCTACGTGTCAGCGGACGCCTTGGCGGAGCAAGTGCAGGGGAAGGCCGAAACCCGTCGCGACGGCGACACGCGTGGGGAATTCTATGTTGTTCGGGTGCGCCTGGACCAGGACGATATTCTCAGGCAAATGCCTGAATTCATCCCGACGCCCGGGATGCCCGCGGACATTTACATCAAGACCGGAGAACGTACGTTTTTCGAGTACATCATGAAGCCTGTCCTCGACAGCCTCTCCCGCGCGTTCCGCGAAACCTGAAGCGAGCGGTTTGGACCTCAATGCTGAGCACTCGCGTGTACGGTGAGCTCAAGCCTTTCGGTCTGAGGCTTGATAAAACGGCGCTGCTTCGCTCAGCCCTTCTCGCGTTCGTTTTTCATGGCGGCAGGATAGCCCCGAACTCGATCCTGCTCGTTTCGGCCTAAGGTCCTGAACAGCGAATGCGCGACATACAGCGTCGCTTCCGTGCGGTATCGGCGCGCCATGATCGCGAGAGTTAGCTACCCTAGCGGCCGCAAAGGCATTTGCGGTCCGCGTGCCGTCGTCGAGCCGTTGGCCGGCGACGACAACGCTCAAACACATGGCGTGCTCCCGAACGGTGATTTTGCTTGCTTGGTCGGCTTGGCACCCGCGAAACGAGGGAGCCAATGGAGGCACCATGATCGGCTTGGGAGTTGCGAAACTATTCGTTAGCTTTCATGTGGCCAGCTGGGACCGTGCCGATTACCGCCCATTGCGGCACATTGAAATGGGAATGCCGGCCCCGCTGTTGGCCCCATCCTGCGGCTGGGGCCGTTTTGAATTTTAACAGCATCGTTCAACCCGGTCGACAACCATGCTTAGAGGCATTGCTATCGCGCTATTCGGAATGGGCATCTTTTCTCAGCTTGATCGCGCGCTCTTCTATGGCCGCCATACTGACGCCGCGTTCAGACTGATGCGGGAGATTGGCCGGGGTTTTGGGCTGTAAGGTTCAGCCGCGCGACCCATGGCAGGACACAAAAAGATCGCTCGGCGGTTAAGTCCCCATCCTTCGCGCCATTCGCTTCGCTGACCCCACATTGCGGCCGAGTCATCGTGCAGTGGTCCCCGGACCTGAGGCCGGCGGAGGTGGTATGGCGGACGCTGTCGCACGCTCATGGACTGGGCTCGCTGCCCAAAGCTCCTTTGCAAGGGGCAGCGGTGAGATCTGTACCTCCGACCACCATGCCCTTTCGTTTCCATGGCGGTGCAGCTGTTGATGATGCGCGCGGCACAAGGGCACCGTGAACTCGTCGCTGACCTTGCGGCCGAGCGCTCGTGGTTGCGCGAACTTGAGATGGTGGGCATCGCAGGGCGTCTGCTTGCAGATGAGACAGGGCTGGTCGCGCACGAATGCGAGGTGCGCCTTGTTGCGCTTGCGAGAGGCTTCCTTGGGGAAGGCCAGCCCGATGCTTGGCTCGGGGTTGGATTGGCCGTCGGCCGCGCCAACTCGCTCGGCGCCAACCTCAACAGATCGTTCCGCCCGCACCGGGTCTCCGAGCGCAAGCTCGTCCGGCGCGATGCTGATCTCGCAAGGGACGGCCGCCTCGAGCCGCGTCTGATAGGCGGCTTCAATTGCGCGAGCGTCTCGCTCCAAGAGGGTGTTCTTGAGCGGCAGGCTGGTCTTGGCCCAGTTCAGGAGGTCATCCCCGCTCGGGAGTGACCCCAGCTCGCCAAGCAGGCGGTTCCGGAGCTCGGCCGATGCTTGCGCATCGCGCAGCGGCTGGTTCACAACGCCTTTGACCGGCCTCGGCTTTGCCACGGGTCCGGTCAGCGACGCGAGCGGCGGGCCAGCCAGCAGATCCGGCGCATCCAGATCGTCCTCGCCGGCAATGCCGACCAGCGTGAACAGCGCGTAGCGCCGGGCATAGGTCAGGGCGGCGCCCATCCGGTGCGGGGTGGCGGTCTCAGTGACCGGGCACACCGGCCAGTCGGAGGCGATCCATTCGCCCGAGCTGTGGAGTAGGGTGGTGGTGAGCCTGATGAGGCCGGTGTCGGAATCAATCGCGGTCGCTTGCACGGTCGCGATCCCGTACTTGGTGAGGCACTTGCGCACGATCTCAAGACCGCTGGCGAGCGAGGCGTAGCGGAAGGTGCGGCTCTCTTCGCGCGGGAAGGGTGATGCGATCGTGGCAGTCAATGATTTCTCCGGGTTGTCCAGCTCGGCCTGCGCCTTGGCGAGCGCGCCGGCGATCTGGCTGATGGTCTCGCTGCATCGCTGCATCGCCGTCTCCGCTGAAATCATCGGTTGTTCAGGACGTCCAGCTGGACCGCCAAGACGACTCCGGCGACGACCAGCTGCTGCTCTAGGTGACGGACCAGGCCGAGCAGCACGTGGTCTTGGGCGCAGGACGCTTCAAAGCCGTGGAGTTTGGCCCACAACTCCCCGAGCAGTTCGAACGCTTCCTGATACGGCTCCGGAGGATCCGAGGAGGGGTCGAGATGGATAAAGTCAAAGCGCGGCCGCATCGACAGACTCTCTGAAGGCGGGGAGCTGGCGCCGCGCCAAGCCGCGGCCCGCGGTTGATCTGGCCGGCTGCTTACGCGGCGTCGACCACTTCGAAGCTGATCGCGCCGGACTTGGGGCGCTTGGCCCGCAAGCCATGGCCGCTCGCCTCCTTGGCGTCTTCCGGCACCAGTGCCTTGAGCTCGGTTTTCGCCCGTTCGTGGTCCAGCGCCGCGGCGCGGGTTTGGCGATAGAGCGCGGCCAGTTCCGCCCAGACGTTCGAGCCGGTCATGTCGACCACCCGCACCGCCGCTAGCCGCGGCCGGGGCGGCTCGATGCCGAACAGCTGCGGCGCCTCGCCATTTTGCACGCAGCGCCAGAACTTCTTCTCCGCGGTGAGCAGCAGATGCTGGTACAGGGGATCGGCATGGAGCTCGATTTCCAGCCACTTGCCGCCGCCGGTGATGATCGAGAGCACCGCGGCGCGGGCGGCGACCACCCACATGTTGTGCTGGAGCTGCGCCATGTGCTTGTCGGCCGCCGCTTCCTCAGAGAAATTCCAGGGCAGCATGAACTTGGCCTCGAACACCGCGCCGGTTTGGTGCACCCGCCCATCCAGGGTCGCGGCCATCCACTTGTGCACGTGGTGGAATACCCGCCGCTGAACGTGCTCGATGGCGCGGCCGGTTTGGCGCTCGTACCAGGCGCGATTGAGGGGCTCGGTCGCGGTGCCGAGCTGGACGATGAGATCGCCCGACAGGTCGATAGGTTCGACCTCGCCGCGCTTTTCCTGCCAGAGCCGGAGCAGTGCGCCTGCGTCGTTGCCCATAATGATCCGAGCATCGGACCCGCCGATGAACGAGCGGCGGTCTTCGAAACGCTTTGTCCAGCTGGTGGATTTCATTCAAGATCGCTCCCTACACGAATCGCTCCATATGGGCAAATATAACCCATTTAGGCTAAAAGTCAACATGAAAAGCAAGCTTTCTAGCGCTCAGATCAGGGCCGGTAGAGCATTGGTGAGGTGGAGCGCGGCTGAGCTTGCGGAGGCTTCGGCGCTTGGCGCCAATACTATTCGCCGCGCGGAAGTAAGCGACGGAGATACTTCGTTGACAGCGGCGAATGATCAGGCAATCCGCCGAGCCCTAGAGTCGGCCGGCGTCGAGTTCATCGACTCGAATGGAGGAGGTCCCGGCGTTCGCCTCCGGAAAGCAGCCGAGGAAAGACCGCGCCAATAGCCCGCAGACCACGCCCTGGAATTTAGGTGTGCGGTCGCTGCGCGCGGTCGGGTAGAATGGCATGACTTACATGGTAGAAGGTACCAATGGGCTTGAACATCAAAACCCGTCTGGCTGCAGAGCTCGCGCAGCGCACCGGTGAACCCATGGCTGCCGCGGTCACGACCGCCGTTCCCCAAGCGCCTTGAGCGCGTCCACCGCGAGCAGGACGCCCGGCTATCGGACCGACGTCTGCAGATCGGTCAGACCGTGCCAAGCGCTTGAAAGAACCTTATCGCTCGGCCAATCACAGCGAACTCCTTTACGATAATCGTGGACTGCCCCGATGATCATCGATACCTCCGCGCTGGTCGCCATCCTGCGTGACGAACCCGAAGCGGAAGCCTCCGCACTTGCGATCGAGAGCCATTCGCCGCGCTGCATGTCGGCCGCCAACTTCGTTGGAAGCGGCACTCGTGATCGATGGAAGCCGCGATCCGATCGCCAGCCGGCGCTTCCATGATCTGCTTAAGGAAGCACGGATTGCCATCGAGCCGGTTACTGAACCTCAGGCACGAATTGCGCGTGAGGCTACCGTGATTTTGGCAAGGGCAGCGGACATCCCGCCAAGCTGAATTTCGGCGACTGCTTTGCTTACGCGTTGGCAACGACCACGTGAGCCCCTGCTCTTCAAAGGCGATGACTTCATCGATACGGAAATTGCGGCGGCCTTAGTCTGACAGCCCCGCAAGACCATCCGGCGAGCAGTCCCTTGATGGGGAAATTTCGGTCACTTCAGTGAACGAGCAGCCCCTTCGGCAAGCGCTCAAGTTCGCCCGGGTCGAGTTCATCGAAAACGGCGGCGGACCGGGCGTGTGGCTACGAAATCAGCGAACTCGAAAACTAAGGATCGAGGCGAAGCGTCATGGTGTCGTAGTTCGCGCATGAAGCTCGCAGCTTGAGCAGCGGCAGGCTCGGAGCATCAGAAATCGCATCCGGAATTCAAATGCGAAAACGAACCCAATTTTGGTGCGCGAAATCAAGCATTTCAATCGTATCGCCGTTCAAACTTTGCGTTCGCGCCGTCTCGGACTTGCAGGGGCTGCCGTGTGGATGCTCCCTGCCGCATATAGGTGTTGAAAAGTAGAACGCAGCCGCGGACCCTGTCGGCGCTCGTTAGGTCTGCTTTAACTTCTGGCGTGTCACCTTTTCGGTGAAGCCAAGACCGCTTGATTTGGGTTGGCTCATTTTTTCCCACGGGAGTTTCCGGGAAACAACTCGTCCGACGTTCGGTCGGACGAGTTCTCTCTCTACGAGAGGCAAGGAAATGACCGCGCGATCAAAGCTCAATTGCTCCCATATTGTTCGGCACGGCCGCGCACGGCGGGTTTCGCAACGGCCCTTCGACGGCCGCCGCGCGGCGGCCGTGATTGTGCACCCTTACACCGATGATGGAATCCAGGCGAGGTGGGTCGACGACGTTGATCGAACCGTCGTCGGACATCATTCGCGGCCAGCGTTGGCGAACTGTTTGATCCAGCCGTGGACCGGCGCGGCGTTGCGCATCTGTCGCAGCCCGTCTCCGCGCCTGGTGAGACGCCAGTTGTGTCAGTTCAGCGATGTTGATCAGTGGGGAGAAAGGTAAATGGATTTCTTGTTTCTGGACGGCGAAGATCCGCTTGAGTTTGCGCTTCTGCTGATGCGGTTGACCAACGAGCACATGCCCTGCGGGGCGGACGAAGAAGACTGCGTGCTAACGATGACCAAGTGGGTCTGGCGCAAGCACAGCTACCAGCGACTGCTCAAAACCCGCATGAACTCCGCGCGGCTCGACCCCAGGCATGCGGCGTATGACGAATCTCAGGGGCTGCAGGTATTCCTGGAGATGCTGAACCGCGCGCATGAAGCGCATGAGGTGGAGATAGCGCTCGCGTCCCTGCGCAGCCATGTGACGGGTCACCTCAGCGAACATTGCCCGAGATATAAGTTCAGGACGACCAAAGCATGGATCAAGGCTCTACGCCGGGAAGTCGAGAAGAAGTTTCTGCCGGCACTGGCGCCACCTTGCGAGGAGGTCCGGATGATGATGGCCGCTGAGTTTCTCACCGAGGACGTGCTGGCGCGCGAGCTGGAATACGAACGCGAATGCGATGCGATACTCGATCGGGCGCTTGATCGATTGACACGACTGAAGGCCGCCAAGCGGGGCCTCTCCTTGCAGGAGCGCAAGAGCTTCCATGAAAAGGAGCCTTCGCGACTATGCAATCAATTGTGGGCTGCCCTGTTGGAGGTCAAAGATGTCTAGACCCGCGCGCGGTGCAGATTCGATCAACGGAGGAGCGCTTCCGGGCGCCTGGGGCGATGAAGCCGAGGGGAATGATCGTCAGGTCAAGGCCGCCCTCAAGCCGCGCGACCGGATCGAGGAAATGTACGCCGAGGATTTGGCGCACAGCGATCGGCAGACTACAATCTTCCGGCGCGCCACCTCTCACGTCATCGCGGCGCGCCAGGGTCAGGCACTCTACAATTTCCTTGCAGAACATCACCCTGCGAACGACGCCGACCGTGTGGCTCTGGTGGAGCGCTGGTCACGTGGCGATCTGAAAGCAAGGGCCGAAGTGGCAGCCGTCCTCAAGGAGGCCGGCTTAAACGAATTCTGCCTGGAGGCAGAGGCGGTACTCGATTCATTGTCGACATTGCTCGTGCTCGAGCAGTTACAATCGTCAAAGGTCGCGCGGCGCGACAGGGCACTCGCGGGGCTTGCGTTCTACCGCCGCATGCAGACGCAAGGGCAACGGCCGGCGCAGCCGGACCGGGACGCTGTTGCATCCGACGTGTTGCGTTTGCGGGAGCCGCCCAGCAATGACCACTGACCGGCAACGCGCCGCCAATCGCGCCAACGCGAAACGAAGCACCGGCCCAGCATCCGCGGCTGGAAAGTCGCGGGCGAGCCGAAATGCCCGTCGCCATGGTTTGGCCGCGCAAGCGCAGTTCGGCTCTGATCGGCTCGAGCGCGTCGATCAACTCGCCCGCGCGATCATCGCCTCAATGCCCGGCCAGATCGACCTGATGCAAGCGCGATCGATCGCGCAGGCCGAACTCGATGTCACCGCGGCGCGCGCGGTGGCTGGCGCGCTTCTGACGGAATTGTACGGAACTGTGCCTGACTGCGATCTGGCCCTAGTGCCGTGGCGACCATTGCGACCGGGCGCGGGCCTCCATACGTTCCACGACCTCAAGATGGTCGAGCGGTATCTTCGTCGCTCGCAGGCAAGGCGGGATAAGTTGGTCCGACTTTGCCTCTCTGGCGCAGGCACATAGCCGCGGTCGGTTCAAGGCTGCTGCGGCGCGCCAAGGCGGAAAGCTGTGGGGATAGCCGGCTTGCACAAGCAGCCGACCACACCCGTCAGCTGCTCAAGCACCGCTTTGAGCCCAAGGCGAGCCCGAGCGGAGATGGCGCACTGGGACTGGAATGTTCGCGCGCGGCTCCGCCCGCGAGATGAAGGGAGACTCGGAATGTGCAGAACGAACCCAATTTTGTTGAAGCGATTCAACTTAGCTCCGCAAGTTGACGCGCTCAGACCCCAACGCTTTGAGCGGCCGCCGGTCGCCTCGGGTGTGCCAACAATCGCGCCGGTGTTAGCGTCGATCGACGTGTCGAGCTTGGTCTCCGAACGGAATTTATTAAGGCGATCGATCAACCCGTGCATTTTCCAAATTCACTATCGCAGCGGCCGCTGCTTCCTTTTGTTGGTGGTGAAGGCCTGTGCCTGACGTGTATGCCACCAAGGCGACGTTGTACGCCTGCCAAAGCGTATGCCGGTCGAGATCCGGGAAACACTTCAACACGAGTGGTTCAACGTCAGCGGCTTGATATGCATCCAGGCATTGAAGAATGACGCAGCTGACGTCGGCGATGCTGTGGTGTTGCATTTTCATTGCTCCCGGTTATGGACATCAGCTGGTTCGGCGGCCGCGGTCTCTTGGTCTGTTGCCAGGACGACAGGTGCAGCCACAAGCTGAAGCCACCGCCGGCAGACATTGATCGATGGCCCGATCACCGTAGGCGGGGCGCCTCGCTCGCGCGCTGGGTTTGCGGCAAGCGCGACGCCCTTGTCAGAGGCGGTCGCGACCCGACGATGATGCGCGGACACTGAGCTCTGATGAACCGCCCGGTCCATAAGTTTGGTGGAGTTGTTGGAGTCGCCTGTCGAGTTCTTGTTTTTTGGCAACGATCCTCGCGGCGAGAATCTGGTCGACGTCCGTGTAGAGAGCCCACAACTCATCGAGGGACATCTGCTCAAATTGCGGTTGGTAATCACGAATGTCCACAGTCCGGCCCCCCGGCTGGGGCGGGTAGCAGCGAAGTCAGTCTTGAAAGCCCGGACCCTTACGCTGATCAGATGATCGCGTTGCTGGCCGGGCCGACCGCACTGCGCTCATAAACCGCCTTTCCAGCTCCAGTTTCGCGTGCCGCACCGACGATTCTGCGCTCGGCCTTGGCTACTCGGTCTCGAAGAGCCTCAAGTTCGGATACTTGAGACGCGAGTGCCTCACAATTTTGGTGCAGAGCGAAATGACAACCATCCAGTCGCGCACGAGCGTCCATTGCACGCCCCTCTATGGTACTGCCCCAGAAGACGTGGCCCGCAATTGGGACCACCGCGAGACTAGTCAAATTCACCCATCAGGTCTGTTCGCTTTCGCACACTCGCTGTAGGCTTTGCCTCGGTGGATTGCCGCGCGTCGAGTTGCTGCGAGCGGCAAGCAAGATATTGCTGCTGGCCTGCCGCTCGGGCCTCACGGTTTTCGAATTCGCAAAATGGACGGCTTCCAGGTGACTGCCGCCCGCAGACAAGGCCGCGCCTTGGATCTCGCAATCGCACAAAACACCGCCAGCACCGTCTACTGCCCCGGCACCGCCGCGATCTGCGCGCGTTAGCTTGGATCCGCCGGATGTAGCATCCCGCGCCAAGGAAAATCGGCAGATCGCGCGTTTTGGCCGACGACGACGAGATCTCTGCTTGGCCTTGGCTACCTAATCTCGAAAGGTCCCGCAGTTCGACAGCTGCAAGCGAGCGCCGCGAAACGCTGGCGCGGGAAAGCGCAGGAGCGTGGATCTCAACACGGGGCTGTCTCCGGGGCCGAATATCGGCTCGCGCGGCTCTTTCCCATCGGGCGGTGGATCGTCTCGCAGGAGGTTAGTTTCAGGGCGTCTGCTGAGCATTGCGAATAACGCCCGATTTGCGCGGCTTTCATGCGGTGGTTCTCCCTCCTTCTGCTAGCATTAGTAAGGCGCGAGCCGATGTCGGTCTCGCTCTCCGGGTGGTGATCCGCGGGGCTTCTTCTCTCTTGAGAGAGCAAACTTAGCCGCTAGGCGTCTGAACAATGAACGCTTTGCGACTTGCATAGCTGCGCGAAGACAGCCTTCGCCTTGTTAGTGCCAAAACCAACATGCATTCCTTTGTCTTGCTTCCCGACTCACCAGTCTGCCTCGCCTTGACGACCGATGCGGGAAGACTCAGCCCTCAGCCGCTCTATTTCGAGCCGGAGCAGCGCTTACGATTAGACAAGTGCGCGATTTTGGTCTTCTTCAGGAAAATCCAATTAAATGGCACGTGACGTCCGGCGATTCAGGAGCGCATCGCGTCGATAGCGTGTGCGATTAAAATGCCCACGCTCAAAATAACTAGAAAAATGAGCAACCAGGTACTCACGTCCACCTCCTGTCTTGGAAGTGAACCTTCCTGTTTATGCACAGTCAAAGGCATCACGTAGGGAACCGCGATTTCAGCGGCCGCTGAGGATTTATTGCCACACGGCGCGCTATCGTCGGAACGCCAGGAAAAGGAGTGTGCCGACGATGGCGGTCGCGAGAAGTGGAAACCAAATGTCCGGCACTTCAGGCACTCCGACTCACTGCGTCGGATTAAATGCGAGCTGCGCTCTTATTTCTTCTGGTTTTCACTATTCTCCACAGCTCAAACAGAAGTGGCCGCAACTCGCAACGAATATTTGCGGTATTATGTTCGTGGTTTGGCGTCGTCAGTATTCGGAGCGGTTCGATCTCGCGTGTTCGTATAGCTAGCCGGCTCACGTGCAGATCCATTTCTGGTAGCAGTTCCAGGTTTAACGTATCTCGGTAGCATCAAGCTTACCGAGTGACATTCGTTGCCAACTTGCCGGGACGGAATATCGTCGCGTCGATCGGGCATTTTTGTTCCCGAACCATCAGTTAGCGGGGGTGGCCTGAAAACGGGTTCGATTTCCATGATTCGATATTCGTCGTATGGAAATTCGAACTATCGTGCACCAGCCGCGCAGTTCTCCTATCGCGACCCGCTGGAAGCCGAGTACCGTCAGCTCATCGAGGGACGAGAGCGGGTCAGACAGGCCGAAGCCGCGGCCTCAAAGCGGTTTACGATCGCGACAAGGAAGGGAATTCGCCGCAACGAAGATGCATCCGCTGGCAGGCATCTGCTCGATGCGCGCGGCGGAGTTCGTGGCGTGCAGCGCCAGGGTTGTAACCACCAAAGTCAGGTCGTCGAGAGGGGTCGAGATGCCTTGGTGGCGGGCTTGGGGGAGAAGCGTGCAGTCGGTGGGACTACGACCGCTTTGAATGGGCCCGCGAACCGCGAGGGCCAGCTCCGTCGGATTTCCGGGCGATGCGCCGCCGTCCGTCTTTCCCGAAGAGCCTCGACGGATTGGAGCCCTGTGCGCTGTCGCCGAAAGTCCGCCCTCCGGTTTTCATCGTGTGGCCTTGCTTTGGTCAAACCGGCGTTGGGGAGTGTGGACTTGCCCGATTTAATGCTCGGCCTCGGCCCGGGTGACATCGGGTGCGATGGGCCGATGCATTCGCCGATTAAACCGATAGCTCTGACTCTCTTTAAGAGCGGAATGAAAGAGTATCGGGCGCTTGTTGTGGACGTGAACGTTATGGGCTCGCTCAGCGGCTGGGACTTGGCCAGACAGGTTCGAGAACAAGAGCCGACGTTTCCCGTGATCTACATGACCGGCGCTGCGGCCGACCATTGGGCGTCCCAGAGCGTCCCGAACAGCATCCTGTTGCAGAAGCCGTTTGCGCCGGCCCAACTTGTCACGGCGATCTCGCAGCTCCTCAATCAGGTCCCCCTACGCGCGAATGAGGCCGCCTCAACTCCGGTTCACTTCCGCTTTTGCGTCACCAATCGCAAGGGGATGTTGTGGAGATGCGCGCGACCTCGCACAGCCGGTTCTGTCCATGCCCCAGCGCGCGAGCAATGTCGTCGGGTCGATTTCCTGCGGCGGCCATAGCGATCAGCCGCTGATGATCTTCCGGCGTCCACCTTCTCACCAGCGGCCCCCCAGCCTGTTGCACGCCTACGCCTGCCTATACAGTTCGCCGATTCGCGCCCAACAAGCGAGGTGGGCTGCCGGTCGGCGATCGGCCAGAATGAAAGTGCTGCTACTGGTCGCGGAGCGAGGCGCGCCGGTGATGTTCGCCCGGATCGGGGTCGTGCGCCTGTGGAAAGCGCCCTGGAGCGCAGGGGGGCTTCAGGAGCGCCCCAGGGCCGCCCACTCCATGCCGGCGACGGCGTAAGGCCGGCATGATCGCCTACGGCGTTGCCCAAGGCAACGCCTATCGAAATGCCACTGCCTTAATCGTCATGATGGTGGTGGTGGTGATGCTCATGCGAGCTGCCCCCGCCAGACCGCGCAATGGCGTTAGACGTCAGCGATGTTGATAGCAGGAGCGTCATCGCTGGAGGCGTCACGACGGCAAACCTACCGCAGGTCTTTAAGAACTCGCGGCGGTCCTCGTCTTCTGTGGGGCTTGGCATGCTTGAGCTCCGGTCGGTGGCGTGCGGATATTAAGCCGCACGAAATTTAAAGCAATTAAATAAATTAAGTTCCTTTTATTATTTAAAGGCCGCGAGCCGGCCTCAGGTCAGGTGGGTGTGTCCGCTACCGGACAGACCGGCCGTTGGTTGTATGTTGCCGCCCGACGTCAAGAACTCGCGATTGAATACAAGGCCGTTGCTAAATCATCCGCAATTTCCACCGAACGAGCAATTTTGTTGAAGAGCGTCGCAAGGACACTCACCGGATTAGCTAATCAATTGGACCGACTTGCCTCTCTGACGAGAGACGAAGGGCGTCACGCACGAGCCGCCGATGATCGCCCTGGGGCCGAGCCGGAAGACGGCCAACGTCTTTAGGATGTCCGCGTCGGCGACGATGCAGCCGAAAGCCACGCCTTCGAGCGCGCCAAGAAGATCGTCAGGAGCGATGGTGCACGTTGGGAGACGCAAGACCTCAGACAAGAATTCGCATGATGGCTCGGCAAAGCAGCAGATGGGGAGTGTCCACGTTGCGCTCAACATTGAACAGCCCGGGCAGTGCATCCGAAATTCAACACCTCCTATCGTTCGCCCTGCTCAGTTCCAGAATTAACTTGCAACACGAACATCAAGCTTAATTCCAGACCGCGATTGCGGCCGCGCGCTAGAGGACTAGTTTGCGCACACGGACATTGTCCTTGTCCGCTCCACCCCAGCGAAGTCGCCGCACCATTATATTCGGTGCAGCGACTTCGACGCTGGACAGTCGCGCGAGCTTCACTTGAGAGAGCAGCCGGACCACGAAACGCTTGATCTCATCGAGATGCGTCGCCGACTTACGGCGCTCCGGTCGAAACACTCGGACAATCTTTTAATTACTTCGCTGTTGAACCGCTTTTTCGTGAAAGTCGCATTTCTCCTGAAGCCAACGGACCGGGCGCACGAGCAATATCTCAAATCAGAATTCGAACGAACGTTGATAAAGGTCAAAGAGATTGCTGCACGGACGAAATCTGACTGAAGGCCGCACCAACGCGTGGCTCTGGACCCGATTGGCCGGGTATCCGCCACTGTTCTATCGGATCAGCCAGTAGCGGTTGTCGGCTTTGGGCACTGGTGCTGAACAATAATCTCCGCATTCGTCTTCGTCCTCCCTTAAAAAATCGGGTGCTGCTGCTATTCCCGGGGCTTGTCGGTAATCTCTCGCACAGCCAAGCTCAGCTCCAGCTCTCTGAGCTGCTCAATCAGAAGTTCTACGATCTGGTCGTAGTCAGACGCCTTCAGCGAATGCACGCCTCGCAAGGCCAGTTGGTTCTGGAGGATCATCGCCATCATGGCTTTAACGCTCATGGGCCCTCTCGTCGGGAAACAAAGATCGTCATAAAAACAATCAGAAGTAGACGTCAAAGCTTGCGGATGCGCAACGTCCGTAAGAGTACGGACACCGCACAAACGGGAGAATGTGTCGCGTGTGCGCCTTCAGACTAATCCGTTGGAAAAGAAGGCGCCGGGCTGCTGGGACAAGTGTAACGTTTTCGCAGGTAAGGCCAGGTAGGATGTAGCTTTACTCGCCGACAGGCCAGCCATGAGATTGCTAATGACTTCGGATTGCGATGATGAACTAGCGGCTATCGCTCGAGCAATCGCAACCAAGCAGCTTTATATCGAAAGTCAAACCACCTTGATCCAGGTGCTCGAGCGTGACGGACACGACATGCTTGAGCAAAGAAAAGCTCTTGCTAAGGAACGATCAGACCTAGCAACACAGATCGAGCGACAATTTAAGCTGCTAGAGACAAGGTGCACATCGGGCGAAGATGATCACGTTGCGGCTATAATGAAATGATAGAACGTCGAAAGCTGGAGCGCATCGATGTGGACGAGGTCGCCTACATTTCAGGCGACGGCGCCAGCTTACGCTGCCGCGTGGTCAACATGTCGGAAGAAGGGGCAGCAGTTGAGCTTCCGTCGAAGCGGCACGTGGCCTCCACATTCAAACTAATGCTCGAGAAAGATCGCATCATCCGAAGTTGCCGCCTAGTCTGGTTGAGTGGAAATCTTATCGGGGTCTCGTTCGAGGATCTTTAGGCGGAGAAGAGTCAGTTAGCTCTGCCCTACAATGGAACTCGCGGTTCTTTTGCTGGCATGGATGGGCGATGTCAAACAATAGACCGGAAATCCGTTCGTGGTCCCCCGATGCAGCAGACGCCATGAAGAAGTGACTTCCATTTTGTGGGGACTAACACTCGCCGCTTCTTGTTTGCGCTATCGAGGAACCGCGCGCCTCTGTGCAGCGGCTAATCTTCCTTTCCTAACTCTCGCATCAAGACCTAGAGCACATGAGCAACGGCTCTTGCAGCGCCTTCGCCTCGGCCCTTGGCGCGCGCACCTAACGCCGGTTAAGGGATTGGTTACCGGTCACTGTCACCATTTACATACAGTCGCATTATGCGGCAGCGCATTCTGAGAACAGTCTATTCGACACGCCCGGTTGGCGGTCTCTTTCAGGAGACGCCCCAATGCTTAAGGGCTTCACGGTCTTCGTTGTTGCGCTGATCAGTACAGCGCAAGTGGATCAATACCTGACCCACGGTCGGTACACCGACGCGGCCATGGCTATGCTGCGGCAGATCGGTCGCGCGTTTGGATTTTAAATAGTTCTTTTGCGACGGAGACCCGTCATGGACGGCATCTCATGGGGCGATCTCGAAAGGGATGAACAACGCGCAATCGCGACATTGGGAGCCGGTCTTTCCATTAAACTGTGCAGCCCCTTGCTCTCCTGGCCTCAGGTCGGCTTGGGCTGCTGCACACAATTTGCGAAGAGATGCCGTTTTGAAGTGTGTAAGCGGTTCGGCGCCGGTCGATCACGACAGGGGGTGGGATGCCAAACGCAATCGAGCTGATTGTGGACGGTTACGTTCGCTTGAACAATCGAAGGGCTCTGGATGATCTCCGCATGCAGCGTCGGAAACTGGCCGTGGACCTAAAGGCACGTACAGGTTTTGATTTCGGGACGACCGTCCAGCAGATCGAGGAGGATATCGCCGTGATCGAGGCTGGGCTGGCGCGGTTGGATGGCGCGGCGGCGAGCTAAGCTGCCAAAGCAGTTCGCGGTTCAAGCCGCCCGATTAGCTTCTTTCTCGGTCCCGCGCATAATGATCTTGAGCACATCATCCGGCAACGGGCCATTGCAGCGCCTTCGCCTACTCTCATGTCGGCGTGGCATCCAGCCACCTGCTACAGGTCACATCGTCTCGACGCATTTTATTGGCGCTTAGTAAGGCAATAGTTCGGACGCTTTTGTCCCGGCCAGGCTGTGGAAATTCTTGCAATGACCTATGGCTGTACGGGTGACATGGCGCTCAGCCGAAGGTGTGTAAGACCACAGCATAGTGGTTGCAACAATGAGGAAGGCAACGGCGGCGATTGCAGATGAGATCAGACGCTTCATGGGAAACCTCCGGTTTCCGATTGAAGGTTCGTCCGACAGTTCGATTAAAGGTTCAATGGAGAAAGCCAAAATCTCGGCCTGCTCATGGAGTTCCGTTTGAGACGTAAGGGCGGCCCGCCCGTGCTAGGCGGCATGCCCACCCGCAATCGTGAGGATCTCGCACTCTGCACCCTCCGAAAAGCCCCGATCCGAATGGTTCGGAAACACCCCGGCATCGGTGCGAAGTTGCCGACATGGCGGTTGACGACGCGGAACAGCGCGCTTATGGCGGCTTGGTTGCTGGTGATCAAACGCGCCAACGAGAACACCCGCTCGCCACCTACTCGACGTCGATCATTCGCTCCTTGGTGATCCGCAGGCTGCGGACGTAATAGCCTTGTGCCTGAACGGCTGACTTGATTTCGTCGCTGACCTTGAGAACTCGTTTCCTGCTCTTCCGCCACTTATGTGCAGAGTAAAGCACGGGCACGGGAGAGCCTGAACTTAGAACGAGCAAGAAGCGCCTGTCATTGCGATAGACATCATACATTTCGCCCCCCGCGATCATGTTGAAGTAAGCATGTCTGGTCGTCTCCATGGACGAGCTTAGTATCGCGAATGGCTGCGCGGGTTGTAAATCTGCAACGTCCGGGATTTCTTCAACAACGTTCCCGATTGGGAACGAACTTGGTGCAGCTCGGCCGTGGGTATTGATCAAGCTCTTGCGAGCGGTCGGGTAAAGAGGCTATCGAATCCGCCACAACTGCGTGAGCAAATGCGCGGATGCTCGAAATCCCCCGCTGCGATCACTGCGAAGAAGAGTTCGCGCCAGAAGAGCTGATAGTTCTTGCGCCACCGGCCGGGGACGGCGAGTTGATCTGCGGTCGGTGCATCGAAGTCAAGCTACTGATGCTCCACCGCATCAGGATCATCTCGATCGCACAGCTTCCGTGTAGGCGGTTCACGAGCGCGAGCGCAATCCAGCCTCCTCGGTAGCATCAAGCCTAACGAGTGACATTCGTTGCCAACTTGCCCAGACGGAATATCGATCGCGTCGATCGGCTTTTTTTCCGAACCACCAGTTAGCGGGGGTTGCCTGAAAACGGGTTCGATTTCCATGATTCGATATTCGTCGTATGGAAATTCGAACTATCGTGCACCAGCCGCGCAGTTCTCCTATCGCGACCCGCTGGAAGCCGAGTACCGTCAGCTCATCGAGCTACGAAAGCGGGTCAGAAAGGCCGAGGCCGCGGCGTCAAAACGGTTTACGATCGCGACAAGGAAACGAATTCGCCGCAACGAAGATGCATCCGCTGGCAGGCATCTGCTCGATGCGCGCGGCGGAGTTCATGGCGTGCAGCGCCAGGGTTGTAACCACCAAAGTCAGGTCTTCGAGAGTGGTCGAGATGCCCTGGTGGCGGGCTTGGGGGAGAAGCGTGCAGTCGCTGGCACTACGACCGCTTTGAATGGGCCCGCGAACCGCGAGGGCCAGCTCCGTCGGGTTGCCGGGCGATGCGCCGCCGTCCGTCGATCCCGAAGACCCTCGACGGATTAGAGCCCTGTGCGCTGTCGCCGAAAATCCGCCCTCCGGTTTTCATCTTGTGGCCTTGCTTTGGTCAAACCGGCGTTGGGGAGTGTGGACCTGCCCGATTTAATGCTCGGCTTCGGTCCGGGTGACATTGGGTGCAATGGGGAACGCCGATGCTTTCGCCGATTAAACCGATATATCCCGGCTCACAAATTCATGGTCCCGCGCTCTCACCAGAAGACGTCGAGCTTGTTGCGCGCGCGGATGAACGGCTCGTCCACGCCTATGATCAGATCGCACATGCAGATGAACAGCTGGCGCGTGTCAACGAACAGCTTTCCAAGTTAGATCAGGATGGCACGGGCCATCCTTCTCAGCCGAAGAATTCCGCGAAATGGTTTCGACCACCTGACCGCGGGGCGAGCTCATTGCGCGGAAGGCCGGCACTGCGCGGCCTGATCGGTCTGCTGTTGGCAAGCGGCATCTGTTTAGCTGCTCTTGCAGCGCAGTCATCCGACGGCGATGCGGTCAGAGCAATGATGTATCGGTGGTCCGCGCATGCCGTTTCACCTTCGTCGTTGCCGCAAGAAAGAGCCGAGATCTCCTCGGCTCTGCCTACCACTCAGACGAGTGCGACCTATGTGGCACTTCAGCAACCGGGGCCGTTGACTACACCGCACGATGCGATCCAGGCAGCCGCCAGCCCCAGTTCGCCGGAGCTGGCGCCGACGCTCCAGGGATTGTCGGGCGACCTTACCAACCCGCAGCAAGCGATCGAGCAGCTCAAGGCCAGCCAAGATCAAATCGTCCGCGACCTTGGCCAGCTCTCCAACCAGCTTACGGCGGTCCAGGCACAAATGGTGCGAGACAGAGCGGATGCCGCCGAGCAGCTCAGAATGGTCCAAGAACGATTGGCCGGCATCACCACTAACGCTTCCGAGCAGATCCTACGCCCCAAGACGCCGGTGCCGTTGCCCAGGCCAATTGCCGCCACGATCCGCAAACCTGTGCCAACCGTTCCGCGGCCGCAAGACAGGGGGCGGCCACACGCGCCGCTGCAGACCGACCAGGCCGTGCAGGACTAGGGATTAGCTGTTTTCAACGCGTCCGATCGCTGCGAGACCTCGGTGCGGAGCGCCGAGGGCTGTTGCTTGCTCCGCAGCTGCCGCCATCGCGCGGCTTGCAGCCCATAGTTCACTCGCAACCGGGTGGGAGATAATCGTCCCAATGTGGGGGATGGCGAAGCCTTTTGGCGCTCTCCTTCCCTGTTAGATTGGGGCGGGAGCGCGACTGGCGTTCCCATCACCGGAGCTCTCCGCGGACGCTCAGATGGCACGCTCCTTGCCAATCAGTCGGACCAGTGATTTTCGTTGCGAGGAGACGTCTAGCAATGGGACCAAAAATTCGAATCTTCAGACGCCCAAAGCCCAATCTGGCACATGTTACCCGCAATCTGATGCAACTACTCGACGCGCTCGAGGATCTTGAGGAGCTGAGAGAGAAGGTCCGGCTAGCAGAAGCAACCCGAGTGTTACATTAAAGCGGCCACCTCCGTCAGAGCTGCTGACTAATCTGCAATGGCACCTTGAATCGGCAATAGTAGCCGGCGCGGTTTTGCGTTTTGCGTGCGACCAATCGAGGGCGCGCGTGCGGTCCAGCACCATGCGGCAGAACCCGCCATGGCGCAGAGGAACCGCGCCGGGGGATCATGGTTAACGGTCTGGCAAGGAGATCGTCCAATGCCCCATGCCACCCCTTTGGTGCTCGCCGCCATCGTCGCCAGCTCAGCTCTGCTGGTCCTCGCGCCAGGAGGCGCCGCAAATGCTGGGTCGGCGGGTGCGGGCACGGGGACAAGCGCGAGCAGCGCCAGCGCTGGTCCGTCGGCGCCTGCCGGAATGGGGACGAATGCGGGTAGCGCCGGCGCTGGTCCCTCAGCGCCTGCCGGAATGGGGACGAAAGACACCGCCACCGGCGCAAATCCGAGCACCAACAATCAATTGAACAATCCGAACGTTGAACCCGCCACGCCGACAAAGTCGCGGACGGCCGCACAGGCCGCAAGAAATGCCGGGGTTGGCCACGCGCAAAATGGCCTGCCGATCGGGGCCGTTGGGACGGGTACAAGCAACGAGGACCAGATGATCATCGGCTCATTACCCGCCCGAAACGCATCAGCCCCGGCAGCACAGGCCAAAGGAAACATCAGTGGTGGTCACGCGACAAATGGTCTTCCGGTCGGAACGTTTGGAAAGGGCCCCAGTCTTTCGGACCAGGTGAGTCGGCCGCGCGCCGCGCGAGCTGGCGATAAAGTGCTGGACGCCAAAGCGCAGGTCGAGCGACGAACGACCGTTTCGCCCAAACGTGTCCTGGCTAGATAAAGCAGGGTTTGTAGCTGCGAGCGAAGCGGCGAGCAGACTTGCGACCGAGATCCGGGGGGCGTGGCAGGGTCCCGATGGCTGGCGCCGCAACTCGCCTGCCAGACGCCGGATAATTGGATCATTTAATATCGCGCCATAAACCGGAGCCGGTCGCGAGGAGCCACCTTTGCGCAGCCGGGCGAAAACGGCCTCGACATCCACCTCACTGGGACGCCGACACCGTCGGATCCCAGCGCATCTAGGGACACAAAGAATTAGTCGAAGCCTAGTCCGGTGCAAAACTCGGGTCTGTTCGGTTTCAGACCTTGATGTACCTTTGATGGCACCCTGGCTGGGTGGACCTGCGGCGAGGTCGGAATGCCGAGGCCTCGCGCCGTGACCACCAGCCCGTCCATCCAAAGTTGGTCCCACGGGCGACCGTGCCTATGCACCGCGCGGTGAATACGCCGCTAACTAACAGTTAGGAGAACAAATATATTGTTTCCGTGGTTGAATCATCCGTCATCCCGGACAGCAAGGTTACTGTTTGCGTCGAGGATGAGTTTAGAACCTGAGCCAAGACGATGAAGGACCTCAGGCGACGATTGGAGAGGCTCCGCGCGGACGCCAGAGACTTTGCTCTTATGAGTCAGTCGGCGGCCGATGCCGAAAAGCGCGCGCTCTTTCAACGCTTGGCGGATGAACTCGCCTTCGAAGCTCTTGAGCTTGAGATCATCGTAAAACAACAAGGGCACTCGGATTCCAGCGAGCAGCACGAGGTCGTGGAATTTAAGCCATCCGCTCACAAGAAGCGCGGCTGATGCGGAAAGAGGCTGGGCGGTCGGCTTGTCTTATCCGTCCCGCGCCCTGAACGATTTTAAGCATAGCTTCCACCAACGGCCGCTAAGGCACCTTCGCCTCATCCCATTGCGCATGGATCCAGACGTCGCGCGGTTCATCAGCTCGACCCGCGGGGCCGGCCACGTCCCAGGCGGCGTCCTTGCTCAAGCATTTGAGCGCAAGTCGCAGTATCCGGAGCTGGCACCTCGCTCAGATCGTGCAAGGTGACGATCGGCATCGCAGCCGCCCAGCAGCTCGGTCTCGGCAAGGTACCAGTGCCCAGCCGGACACCAACCCTTCGCGCGGCATCGATGACAAGGGGTAGAACGAAACCGCACATCGCGATGTTGCATCGGACCGCCTTGGCAAGAACTAAGACGCGGACTCATAAGGACGCAGCCATAGCCTGATTGACGCGAGCTGAACGAAGGCAAGGTAGTTGGCGGCCAGCCTATGTACCGCCTCGCCACCCGACGACATTGTTTGATCCGGCAAGTCGAACGGATTGGCCTTACCGGGGCTCAGCGCCAACCGTACCGGCAGACCATTGCTGTCGACCACCGCATGGATTTTGCTCGTCAAACCGCCGCGGGACCTTCCCATCGATTGGCTGGTTCCTTGCGATGCAGGCCCCATGCTAATGTACGCTGACAATGGAGGTGTCGATCATCTGGGTAGCGGCATCATGGGCAGTGGCAAGCGCTTTTATGATGCGGCCCCAGACGCCAGCCCGCCGCCGCCTGACGAAGCGGTTGTAGCAAGTGGTGTATGGCCCAAACGCCGCCGGCAGATCACGCGCCAGGGTGCTCCTGATCGAAGGATCCAGAAGAGGACCCGTCTGTCGTTCGACCGGGGGACGCCACGCGGCTTGTTCGGCAGCATCGGCTTGATAGCGGTCCATTCATAGTCAGCGAGTTCGTAGCGCATGATTCGAGCTCCAGTTCGGAAGTTTGAATCACGGCCATTCGGCCAAACGCAACGCTCATGGGCAGACACTGGTACGCGCCTTTTGGACAGGAACGGGCATCAACCATCCCGCACTCTGTGCCAAAACTGTCGAAAATGACCCAAAGCAGTCGTTGCTGGAAATCAACAGGATTGAATGCTCCACCAACAGGGCGGCAATGCCGGGGCAGCCGGGACATCGTCAGAGTGCGATTGTTTCCTCGACTACATGTTTCAGCGCCGTTCCCTCAGCCGACAGGGTCATTCGCAGTTTGAGCTGGCCACCTTTCACCGCCCCGCTGCGCACTAGGTTTTCGATTTCGCGCTGCGATGTAACTCCAACATGCTTCAGAAATTTACGGATAGCCATATTGAAGCGGTCTTCATCGAACTCGGCGGTCATGGCTGTTCTCCCTGGTCGGTCAGGCGATGTCTAACACGAGGCGAGCAAAGACCCAACATCGAGGCCCAACTCGCGTCACCCCCGACTTCCTCCTCAACCTGATTGCCTACAACGTCGGCCCCGAGCTGAAGACTACACCCGAGGCGGCGCAAGGTCGGCCGTTTGAGGTGGACCGGACACGGCTGGAGCTGTCGCCGACCGCCGCTTGTGACCCATGGCGGAAGTCAGTGACCGGTCAAAAAAATATTCCTTCGGAGGCCGCTGAAGTCATCTTCCATTTGTTCGGTTTTGGCGATTACACTGTTGCACTCGTATGGTACCCAATTTTTTTGCACGGAGAGATTTCATGACCTTGTCAGACGTCACCCGCCGCAGATTGATCGGCAGTCTCGCGGCCGGAGTAAGCGCGGTCTCGGTAACTTCATCAAGCATCAGCAGCGCACGTGCTCAATCCGCGCAAAAGGCTTTTGTTCTTATTGGCGGAGCCTTTTACGGAGCTTGGTGTTGGCATCGCGTCACCGAGAGGCTCGAAAAACAGGGCCACAAAGTCTATGCGCTTACGCTTACGGGATTGGCAGAACGCTCGCATCTCCTCAGCAGAGACATAAATCTCGACACGCACATCACGGACATCGCAAATCTCGTCGAATGGGAAGACCTCACAGACATTTGCCTCGTTGCCCATTCGTATGCCGGATGTCCCGCATCGGGCGCGCTTGAGCGCGTTGGAAACCGTGTGTCATCTATCGTCTGGGTTGATGCAATAAAGCCTGCCGACGGGGAGTCATTCCGAGACTTGGTCTCCTTCCCGATAGAGGAGGGTGCAATCAGCCGTCCGGCTCCCAAAGCGCTCCCCCCGACGGCCTTTAGCGACCCCAAAGACGTTGCTTGGGTTCTATCGAAGGTAACTCCTCAACCGATTGGCACATGGCTGCAGCCTGTGAAGCTCTCCGGCGCACGCGAAAGGGTCGCGAAGAAAACCTACATCCGCTTACCCAAATTCCAGTTAGCGGCCTTGGACAAAGCGGCAGGGGAGTGCAAGTCCGATAATTCTTGGACCGTCCTCGAAAACGCGACGTCTGGCCACTCCGTTATGATCGCCGAGCCGGATTGGTTGACTGACGTGCTGGTGAAAGCAGCGTGAGATTGATCTGATCAGGAACGACTTTCCTGGGCTGCCATAACTAAATTGTAGCCGAGCGATCCGTCTCGCTCGGCTTGCGAGTAGCCAGTGTACGAACGACTTCCACACATGGCCCGTGACCGACCTCAGTTAGAGCGCTGCGAGGGCCGCTTCCGGGAGATGAGCCGACCCGATCATGCAAGCTGCCGAGGGCTGCCTTTGACCCAAGCCGAACAAGTCAACGCGGGCGCTTTTTTCGGCCAGAGATCTCTGATGCTTCGTGGCTGCGAGCCTACGGCACGTTCGTCGCCACGGTGTGTGGCTAGAAAACAAAACGCCGCTGTCGCCGCAATCGGCGACGCATCGCCGAGACACCTGTGACTTTTGAACGTTTGCCGACTTCGTTCTTCGGCTTGCTCAACCCGGCTGCGAGGGTTCTGAAGCTCTGTCAGTTGAGATCTTAGAAACCAAACGCGTTCGTGCAGAACTGTCATGCGGTTGTGCCCCTGACCAGGCCTACTCATCAGCGCGCCTTACTATGACTATTTAAAAACCGCCATTGTCAGGCCGGAGGACGTAAAATCACTCATTTCAATTAATAGTAGCTCAGGTTCGCTGAAAGTGCTGTGAAATACCTCATTTTCGTGGAAAAGACGTGTCCTGAGCGGTTTCATTTGCTTGTGAGGTGGGTACCAACGTCGGCGGATTAACCGCGCGATCCGGTTTAATTTTAATGAGACAAAATACTGCTTGTTAGCCTAGGCGGTGCAGATCAACGTGCAGATATTGCCGTTTTCCGGGCTCGGCGGGATCGGAAAACTGACTCTGTAGAGGTGCAATCGCGATCGCTGCGATGGCTCGATTGGAAGTTACCTCTTCATTGGAGAATCTCGCCATGGTCGAACGTCGAGCAATGGAGCGGATACCGATCAACCGGGCGGCGCGGCTGTCGTTTGGTGGATGAGTGGGATCCATCCGTGCGTGGTGCGCGACATCAGCGCCCTGGGAACCTGCATCTCCACGCCGTACTACATATTCGCCAGCGAATTTGCGCTATCGTTCGACGAACATTCCGAAACCTTCACCTGCCGCCTGATGTGGAGGAAGGAGACACTTTGCGGGGTGTGCTTCCTCCTGCGCCGCAGCTCGCCGAAATTGGCGAATGACGTGGTGCGGCTTGACCACCAATGATGCGCTGCCGACTCTGAGCATCCTTAAGCTCATGTGTCGACATAATTCCTCCCGTGCGCTGAGAGGCGATCGGGCGGCCGTTTTGGGCGACAAAGTCGAGCCCCTCCACAAGGTCCGCTGATTGAGGGATGGCAGACAGATCAACTCACGTTCAGTTCTTCGCGTTTTGACCCGAAGCGGTCATGTTGCGATTTTGGGAGGAAGCATCTCAACGTTCGCATCACGCTGCAAATCGTGTCACCGCGTGAAGTTCGTAGCTTGATCGCCTCCCGGAAGAGAAGACGTGGAGGCTGGCCGTCGGCAGCCTTCTCCGAATTTTGCCTGCTCGCCTCTCTGGCCAACAAGTTTCCTCAAGTCTTCAAATCAATCGTGGCTGCCTGGGTTTGATCCTGATTGAGTTCAGCAGCGTTGCGGCGGCGATCATCAGCAGGATGCCGGCGAGGCTGAGCGCGATCTGCATCGCAAGACCATTCGAGATGTCGGCCAGCGCTATTTGGCTGGCGAGCGCCAGCAGAACACCGAGACAATAGATTGCCAGCGAATTCTCCCCACAGCGGATCGCTGCGCGCATCAGCGGCATCGGCAGTCCTTGCCAATCGCGGGGTACGAGCCA
This sequence comes from Bradyrhizobium sp. CW1, assembly GCF_023100665.1. Lineage (NCBI taxonomy): Bacteria > Pseudomonadati > Pseudomonadota > Alphaproteobacteria > Hyphomicrobiales > Nitrobacteraceae > Bradyrhizobium > Bradyrhizobium sp. CW1. Next base: position 6,182,907 of record NZ_CP064684.1, on the reverse strand, counting down.
TACCGCCACAATCGCAAGCGCTAAAAAATGCAGCAACCGCAAGGGAGCGAGATCCGATTTGTCGACTTGGTAAACCACACTGGCGAGCGCTTGTGGGACCAGATCTTCCAGGGTCGTGAGCCACCAACTCAATGCGACGATCAGGCTAAAAGTCAGATAGAGAACTGCAAGTACAAGCGCGATGCGACAGGTCATCCAGGGCCAGACTCCCTTGCCCGCAATGACACACCAGGCGCCGAGCACAACCAGTAGCTGCCAAGCCAGCGGGTTGAAGAACCACCGTTGTTGGGCCAGGCCGGGACGGTCCAGCCGAAGACGTGTACCAGCGCATAAAGCAAGAGCGACGCGCCGAGTGTCACGTTCGGCACTCGCAACAGCAACCACAATAGTGGTGCAAACAAAAGATGATAAACCACGAAAATCGGCAAGACGTCGGTATTGACCGGACGGTATTGCAGGATCGCCGCATGCGCGAGCGCCGCACCCGGATGTTCCAGCAAAAGGCGCGTGTTGCTCTCGTCGGCGATCCGGCCACCGCCGGTTAGGTAGACCATGATGGCGCAAGCTATAGTGAGCAATAGAAATGCAGCATAAATGTCCCAGCTTCGCCACAGCGTACGGGTGATGACGCCGGGCCAGCCATCGCGCGAATGTGCGCTGCCGTAAGCCAGTGCGCAGGTCACACCCGAGACGAACATGAATACTTCCGCGCTATCACTGAAGCCGTAGTTCCGCAGCGTCAGCCAGCTTCCGATGTTGTTGGGGAAATGATTCAAAAAGATGCACCAGAGCGCGAGGCCGCGGCAAGCATCGATGCGTAGGTCGCGGCCTAGCCCTTTCGGCTCCGGCCGCGGGCCCGCCAATGGCATCGCAGGCGCCGCGAGCAACTCGGGTTCGGGCTGCGGATGCAGTCCGCGCAACGCGTTTCGCTCGATCTCCGCCAGCATCCGGCGACTGTCAATGTTCAGCGCAGTCCGGTGCTTGTCGAGGTGGGCCGGCGCGTCACTAACGGGATACGATCGCATCGGCTCCCGGGCATCGGACAGATCGATCGAACTGATCGCCACCATCTCGACGAAAGAGCTGCGCGGCGGCGGCGCAGGCACCATCATCATGGTGGCGACGGACCGAAAGGACGGAAATGATAATCCTTCCATTCCTTCCATTCCTTCCATTAATTCTTCGTCGGTAATCACTTCATAGGAGCCAGCCGGTAGTATCCGCTCGAAGCTTGTGATCCGAAATGGGTGCTCGAACTCCACCGTTTCACGTCGTGATCGGGTAATCGTCATGATCATCCTCGCATGTTGGCGAGGACGCGCCGGGACAGCGGATAACAGCTGGCATAAAGAGGCGATCTCGCAGGTGCTGAACGCTCAATGACGGGGCTATTCAGCACCTCCGGCGAAAGCGATTCCACTGCAAACCGAAACCGGAAACTCCGCCTCAGAGCCATGCGCGTCCGGATTAATTGTTATCGAATATTCGCTGCCGTCCCGGCAGCCAATGCGCCAAGCATCGACCCCAGATTCGGTGCCGCCTTGATACATGGTCCGAACAACAGCTCCACAGGCCTGCTTTCTATTCTTCAAAACGGACGTCCAGAAAGCGAGATGCTTAGCCTGATCCAGTGCAAGTATCCTCATCGACCTTTTGTTAGCGGCGTGGGCCGTTCTGAAAGGCTCGGCAGCTACGACCTCGGGTGGCATGGCTGTTGTTGCAGTGGCAGCCGCCCTTCTAAAATGCAGATCGGCATCCAGAACAAACCATAGGACGGTGAAGCTCGCGACAGCCACCAGAGAGAGAATAGGCGATCGCTTCATCATGTCTCTCCCTCCCAGAGATCGAGACATTGCGGCCATCGCGGCGTCGCGAGGCCCGAGAAACCTAACGAAATATGGTACGTCGTGAACGGCGCTGATCGCTGCAACCGCCCAGGAACTGAGCCCTACCTTTCGATGAGCAGTGGCACAGCGGGGAGTGCAGCAGCGGCAGCGGGTTCAAGCAGCGGCACTGACCTGTCGCGAAAAGATGTCAAGGTGGGGCTGACTGATACCGTTTAAAGCCGCGTCAGCTCGGCTCGAACCTTGCGTGTCACTGCGTGCCGAGCGGCGAGCCTGGCAGCGCACTAGATGTCCGATTCGGGCACACGTTTACCTCGACTGGAAGAGCATGATCTGATCAACGGCAAACACAACTCACGATTTATGAACGCGCGGAGGTTTCACACAACCGCTGAGGCATAGAAGGGCAACGGCGCGCGAGACGGACTCAGATCGCATGACGCGCAGCGCGAGATAAATGTCTCTTCCTGGCCCATAGCCGACCTGTCGGGAGCAGGCCGGCGAGGACCGCTTGTGACCCCAATTCAGACATCGGCCTCCCTCTCCCTCTCCCTCTCTCTCTCTCTTCATGTTGCAGTAGTCTTGAATTGAGACGCCCCGACCAATTGGCGGGGCGCTCGTCGATTTCATATCGTCCGCCAACTAGCCCTTAGACGTTTGTCTCGCGTCGGTTGGCGCAGCGACATATCTAGAGTTCGGCGCAACCAGGAAGTCACGTCAGAGGGCAAACCGACCCGATCGGTGCGCCGTCGCGTGCGCCATTCGCAACTACAATCGTTTTTTTTGCGAAGAAACGCACCTTAAGCCTTTAGGTCCGTGATCCGCATAATCGCGACCACGTTCCCATCATTGAACGCCTGCTCCTTTGTGTCCTTGTTGCAGGTCCAGACAAAATTCTTCTTGCCGGTAAAGGTCTTTTCGTCCTGCTCAAGCCGAAGCTCTCCTTCGGTGATATGGCAGACCATGGCATTCATCATCGGGGGCCCCATGGTCTTCGATCCCGGCTGCATGATGATGTCGCGCATTGAGACGGTCTTAAAACCCGGGATCAGCGATGGTGTCTCGCCATCATACTCACGCACCACCACACCTGGCCACGGAGTTGTGTCCTTGTAGCCCGTCGTTTGAGCGGCGGCGGGCTTTATCATGGCCGCCGATGCCGCTGCCAACCCGAATGTCAATGCAGACCTTCGATCGATCTTGCTCATCGCTTTTCTCCCTGGGTTACTTGCAACAAGCCGCCGCAAAAGCTGCGCGCGTGTGGAATGTGAAATCGTGGTGTGAAACCGAAAAGGGGGCGGTCTCTTAGGCTAGCGTACCTGCCGACAGCGCTAGTACTGCTCGTTCGTCCCGAACGGTGACTTCGGCACATCCCGCTTCAAGGGCAACCACATTCTACGAGAACGGACGCGCCCTAGAAATGGGTGTTTCGCCCAAGAGGCATAATGCCTCAGTTTGCTTAGGCCTGAAGTTCGGACCCGGCGTCAGCAACTTCACACTGCGACAACTGAATACGCAAGTCAGTGTCACTGACTGGTCCTGTGGCGGGTCGCAGTAAGTGCGCGGCCACGACCTATTGGCGTCGAGTGCGGAGGCGATGATGCTGCTCCCGCAAGACCGCCCGGAGCTAGCCCATCAGCGAAGTGGCAGCACGCCTCAGTTTTATCGGACAAAGGGCAAGGGTCCGATGCCATCAGTGCAACCCGGAAATGAAATAGCTCCCAGCGGTGGCCGGTATTATACTGGTGCTACTGGAAGTGCTGTTTCAAGCGTTCGTGGAAAGATTGCTACGACCAGTCTGGGAGGAACATCTGATGACGACTATGTTTGTTAGACACACGGTTTCCGACTACAAGACCTGGCGGAAAGTTTACGACGATTTTGCTTCGGTTCAGAAGACGAAGGGCGTAACAGCCGAGGCTGTCTACCGAGCAGTCGAAAATCCCAATGACATCACAGTAACTCACGAGTTTGCCACGATTGAAGCTGCGCAAGCCTTCGCGGAGAGTGCTGAATTGAAGAATGCCATGCAGAATGCGGGAGTAGCGAAAGCTCCAACGATTTGGTTTACCAAAAAGGCGTGAAGTATCGATCCCGGCCAAGTGCCGGCTGTGGTGGTACCATGTCGCCTGTTGGCCCATTGAGACATGCCGAAGCGGTCTGACGATATCCGTTCACAGGGGTAGACCGGTAGAGAACGGCACGCGGCCAAAGTGACGCGATTGACCCTGGCTGTGTAAAAACGCAAAGATCGAAACGCGACGAGAATGACATTCTGGCTTTGCGGGCCCGCCGCCCTAGAATTGCGGCGATCAGGATGGGCGAAATGCAGTATGTTTGCGACACGCCGAAGGGTAAGACCTGGTTCCGTATCGAAACGGAAGGTGAAGCGGTGCAAGAGTCGCGCCTGATGCGCCACACAGTCGAGAAATATTTCTGCCGCGAGCGAGAGAAGGCAGTCCAATCCTGGCGTCCGGAGCAGCCCAACGCGATCGAGCGCGACATCGGCCTCGAGGCCCATGTACAGCGAGAGATGCCGCTTTTCCTCACGTTGCGTGACAGGGAGGGTAATCCACTGGCTACAGCGATGCTGCCACCGGGTGGCAAGGATCGCGGCGGGTTCCGGATCATCATCGTTGCCGCATGCAATGCCGATCCTTATCCTGAGCAGGATGCGGCCATCGCTGCGCTAGGAGCGCATTTCGGTCTCACACTCGATCGCCACCGCTGCTTCCCCTACGGCCGCTAAGGAGCCTGACAAGTATCGCTGCTTGGAGCGAAGTCGGCTCATGTCCCGTTGCGGACCTGCGCCGGCCTGCTACCTAATGGCAGCTTCTGACCGAAGGCGGCTATCGCATGGTCTCTATTTCTGCGAAACGGCTCTGGATTCACCACTCGCTCCGCCGGACGAGACGATGGCGCTTTCCCGGAACGGCGCACGGGTAGGCTGGGGCGCCGACAATTCCTGGCAATACATCCGATCGATCTTGCGCTGCATGAGCGCATAGCAGTCGCATACAACGCGCTCGAGCCGCACCCGGTCGATCTCGATAAACCCGCGCCGGTCGGAGGGGACGGCGCCGGCCGCGCGCAGCTTGCTCATCGTCAGAGTCACTGTCGTCCGCCGCACCCCAAGCAATTGCGCAAGCGCCTCCTGCGTCACCGGAAGGAGGTCATCGGGAACGCGGTCGTGAAGCTGCAGAAGCCACCGCGCCATGCGGCCATCCACCCGGTGCAGCGCGTTGCAAGCGGCTACGTGCTGGAGTTGCAATAACACCGCGCGGGCGTGGAGCTGAACGACATTCCTGATGGCTGCGCTTTGCGCATAGGCATCCCGAAATTTGGCGGCGGAAATCAATGATGCTGTGCCAGCGATGCGTGCAATCGCGGTCACGGATGAAAGCGATGGGCCGAGTACGGAGAAAGAGGCCAAAGCGCCTTCCCGTCCCATCAAGGTGGTTGCGACCGTTTGCCCGTCCGGCATATCGAGCATGAAGGCGATTGCGCCGCTATGGGGAAAATAGACCGGGTCCATCTCATCGCCCGAGCGCACCAGAACCGCATCTGGCTCAAACGAGATCTTCTGGAAGTAGGGCGTGAGCAAGCTGAGATCCGCTGGCGGCAGCGCTGCCAGTAGCCGATTCCCGATGCCAGTGCGGTTGACGGTCCCGATGCTTTCTTGTGAAAGAGCCCCCACTGAACGGCCGCGTCCATCTATTTCATTCACTAGGATTATCCGAATTATGAGTTGCCGAAAGGCAACTATCCAAACAGAGCCATTAGTCGAGATCAAGCACGGACATTTGCGGAGACGCTGCCGGCGTCTCGCCGCGCAAGCAGGATCTTGCATACATCATACTATTCACGCCCGTTGTGCGACTCGGCGAGCGGGGCCCTGCGGGATGATCAACCGGTGATGGTTCCGGCAGCGCTTGCTCTTGGCTTCCTAGCTGACGTCTTCGGCGGTGTGGGGCGTGCACGTCTTTTGGCCCGGCGCTTCCGTTGACACGGTGCAATTATCCGTCGGTCGATTGGGGTAAAGCCGGAAATTTGCCGCCGTCCGCCAGAGCGACGCTTTTGCCCTCAACGGACATGCGGGCGTTGTCCGTCAGGAGGCCCCAGGCCAGCACGCTTAGGTCTGCCGAAAGTGCGGACATAACGCGGCCAGCTGCTTAATGAGTACACAGCCTAGCCTAGGAGGGCCCTGCTGCCAGTTAAATTCGGCGACTGTTCGGGATTCCTCGCCGTGCGCAGACGCCGCCCCTGCACTGGCGGTGATCCACAGGCGATGCTTGCGCTATTCGCGCCACGGCATGCGGCACGGATCCGTAGCCCGCACATCGCCTGTTTCGTCCAGCCGTATGCACGCAAATTCCCTGTTCGCTAGCGATAAATTCCCTGTTCGGATTTGGCGGATCGCGCCCCGGATGCACTGAATTTCGAGGCAAATGTTCGCATTTTCATGGGATAGCGGCCTCACCGCAGGCGCGCTTTCCCTGTAAAATTCCCTGTTCGCAGGGAATTCGGACCGCGGCAGCGAAGGAACTTCCTGCGTCTGTCGTGATTGCTGTTCAAGCGCAGGGAGACGCATCCATGATCCGCAAACCTCTGTTCGTTGTCCTTGCCTGCATAGCATTCTCGTCGACAGCGTTCCCCCAAGGCGGCGGTGGCGGCTCGGGTGGGGGAGCCGGCGGCGGCGCGGGTTCGGCGGCAAGCTCTGGTGCTGGGACAGGCACCTCGTCGAGCAGCGCGACCTCGGGCCCCTCGGCTCCTTCCGGCATAGGGACTCAAGGCACCACCACCGGCGCTAACGTGAACACGAGCAGCCCCAACCCCAGCCAGAACAATCCGAACGTCCAACCCCCAACCGCGAACGGAAAGACGCCGGCCGCCGCGCAAGCCGAGCGTAACTCCGGGGTTGGTCATTCAGCTAATGGTTTGCCGATCGGAAGCCCCGGATCAGGCACCAGCAACGAAGATCAGAAATAGGGCGATCTATTCATCAGCTCTCACCGAAAGGCCCACCGTTGTGGGCCTTTTCCTTCGAGCTATGGCTCCGAATAGATCGGACAGCCTGCGGCCAGTGTGTTAAGGCCGGGGATGAAAAAATTGATTTTGGCGATGCTGCTCATCGCGACGCCGGCCTTGGCGCAGCCCGAACCGCTAGCCCCGAAGGCCCCATTAACCGATCGCGAACGGGTTCAGGCCGATCGTGCGCAGGCCGCCACGCAGGAGAAGGACGCCCCGACCGCGCGGCCGTGGGACAGGGGCGCGGATGGCAAGCGGCCCTGGGACCGGGGTGCGCAGGCGAAGTAGCAGCGTTCCCGACGGGACCTCGAAAGCTTGCCGGCAATCGGCAGCAGCCTTCCGTGAGGATCCTTCCGCGACGGAACTGAGTTTAGGCGGCACGGGCTGGGGCTGCCTCAATTTCTCCATCGAGCCGTCCAGTGCAGCGACAGCGCTCCGGCTCCGCTTCCTCGCCAGTCGGCACGGCCCTATCTGACGGTCACTTCCACAGCGATGATCGAGGATCCGCGCTGCCTGCGGTTTTCGCCTGACACCGCAATTCGAAACCGGTCAGTCCCTGGACGTGAGGGGGCTTGGTAGCGAAATGACGGGCCGACGATCGTCACATGACCGGCACTGGGCGCCTCTGCCAGTTTAACTTCATCCAGAAGCTGAGTTCTGCCGCGCAGGCCTTGCAGGCATTCCGTGCCGGCTGGGATTGAAACAACCCAATACACGGTGTCGGAAAGCAGTACGAAGCGCTCGGGCCGCAAGGCGCATTCACCTGCGGCCGCAGCATGCGCTTGCAGCCAGTATCCCGCGAAAAAACATAGGCTTGCCGCCGCTGTTTTGGGCCTCATGCTGCCGCCCATGCGGTGATCATGGTTGGATCGGCCAGGCAAGCTCAAACAAAATCGCCGCCACCGGCTGCCCGGTGTTGCGGCGATTCATGGGTGAACGCGGCTGGTCGCTAAACGCTGTGCCGTTCACCGAGCGTACCAATACCCCCACCAGCGTTGCGACACAGGTCGGGCCTCCGCCTTGAGCGCGGCGACTTCCTCGACAGAGCGAAGGTTGGGGCCATAGATCGCAGGCGGGTAGACATCATCCCAAAACACGTAACCGGTTCGGAGGTGGGCCGACCGATGATGCGCAGGAGCAAGCGCGAGCTCCGCGGCTGAAGCTGCGGTCGTTATCAAAGCAAGGCCAAGAACAGAAAGAGCAATGGATGGAGCAAGGGTGCGGAAGTTCATTGGATCAATCCCTCTCGAAATGGGCGAGAAATAACGCGACGGCCTCTAAAAGGTTGCAAGCGCATCGTTCCATAGAATGGCTGCGAAATCCAGCTCTTCAGGTGCGCGAATCCACCTGGACGGGACAGAACAGATTTGAAGGTGACCATCCGTGTCGGTGCGTCCGGCCAAAAGATCGCGCTATCAGACAACTCAGATGCTGCTGCTCAGGACACGATCACGCGTGGGCAATCTTTTGGCAGCAGGAGAGCCACCAAGATCATCAGGAATCATGATGTCGACACACTGCTCACTCTTGATGAGCACTGCACTATTCAGGGACGACTCCTATGGCTTCTGCATTTGTCTTCGCCTTGATCTTCTGCGCCGGCGTCATGTCGGTCTATGCGCTGCGTCCGCGGCGGTCGCAACGAACGACGACGAACGAACCCTCCGGTACCTCGCGCAGAACAGCCCGATCGACTCCCAGCTCGGCATTCGGGCGCGTCCGACGTGCCCTTTAGGCCTCGTCCAGCGTGCGAGCGACACCTTTGTTCTCACGACCATAGGCGACACAGAACATGACCCAGCCGATGAGGGACGCACCGCGACGGTACATCGTGGACGGTACAGGACAGCGTGTCCTTTTCGGTTTGACGATCGCGGAAACCATCGAGTTCGAGACGTTGGACAAGCCCGACGCGCCCCTCGGCCCTGGCCTTCGCTTCGATCAGAACAAGCCGGGACAACGATGGCTGGAGCTCTACGCCAAGCATGAGCGGGCCTGGCGCAACTGGATGGCCGACACGCGGGCTGGAGGGGAAATGCCACTCGTGCTCAACTAGGTGATGCTCTTAGCTCGTGACCGCCGAGGCATTCCATTGGCTTCAGGAACAATCTTCCCGACGAATCGGGAGACATTCCCAGGCTAGTCATATCCTGGGCAGTCATACCGCGAGCATCCGGCTGCCTTGTATGCTCATGAGAGTTAGATTGCCCGTCGCGTAGGCGCCCGTATCGATGTTGACCCGGTTTGCCAGAACTTCGGCGGTGCGCACCGGCGTGTGACCATGAACGATATATTTGCCGAACTGCTCCTCACTCTGAAGGAACTCTTCGCGAATCCAAAGCAGGTCGCTTTCGCTTTGCTCGGCCAAGGGGACACCCGGGCGAACGCCGGCGTGGACGAAGAAAAAATCTCCACAGGTAAAGCTAAGCCGTAGTTCGTCCAGGAACTCCAGATGCTCACCCGGCATTGCGCGGATCAAATCGCGCATGATCGACGCTGGGTCGTCGCGCTTCAGGTCTGGCGGCGCGAGTCCATAGGACATGAGTGTCTGGGCGCCACCGATGCGAAGCCAATCTTCAAACAACGAAGGGTCTTCGAAAACCCTCACTAAAAATGCCTCGTGGTTTCCCTTGAGAAAAATCGAGTTTCCCCGCCGGCTTCGTTCGACCAAGAGGTCAAGCGTGGCGCGCGTGTCCGGGCCGCGATCGACATAGTCGCCCATGAACACCTCGATCGCATAGCGTGGCCGACTGTGGGCCAAGTCGGCGTCGATGACCCGCAGCATGGGCTGCAGCAAATGCGAGCAGCCATGAATATCCGAGATCGCGTAAATTCGGACGCCATCCGGCAGTTGCGGCCTATGAATCGGCGGGTGTGATTGGGCAAAAGATGTCATGGCGCGCACACTCGGTGAGGTGGTGGGGACAGTTTCGCCAAGTCGGTCCGCGGCCGGACCTTATTGAAGGGTGTCGCCTCTCAGACAGCCCGATTGCGCCGAAGGAAAGGAGGGTATTCGCTTGCTTAGCTTGTCGGCGCGCGCTGAGCAAATCAGGCAACTCTGCCGTGGGCTGCATCGCGCCCGGCAGCGGGAAGATGCCTGCCTCGCTGAAGACAGCTGGGCGGATACAGCTCTAGATCGTAATTCATCGGACTTCTACTAATCGAATCACATCGGTTGCGGAGTCACTCAATGTGGGCAACAGGCGCATCAAAGATGAGCTGCTATCGCTTCACGCAGGCGCCCCAGCGAATTCGACGCGGAACCTGATTCAAAATAGGGCAGCGAGTTTCGATCGTGTGTCAGCACTGTGACGCAGGTCTTCCGCGCCCATGACCTCTCAACAAAACGCGATGCATTCATGCATCGCAAAAGTTTCGCGTGCAGCGCCACAATATCGCTGTGATCACTTCACAGTTTGCGTTCGGGGAAGTGACGGATCTTCAGCATCACGGATCAGCGTCAAGCATTCTCGATAGCAGAGGTTCGAATGGCTGTTGCAACTTATGGTTCTGAAGGCGCTGGTGCACTGTCGTCAACGCGCGGCACGGCTCTTCAGCGGCCTTTTCAGATCGTCATCATCGCTGCCGACCTGCTGCTGATCCTGCTCAGTTATGGTGCAGGGGCGGCGCTCTACAATGTTGCGCTTGCCTCCACTGGCGACGGCGCGTCGATGGGGGCAGGATTGATTGTCGGCGTTGTGTTCGTCGCGGTCGCATATTCCCAGGACGTCTACGCCACGCACCGCTTGCTGAATCTGGTCTGGCAGCTGCGCAAGGCCGTCTTCATCTGGTTGGCGTCGCTGACGATCCTCGCTATGGCGGCATTTCTGCTCAAATCCACGGACAATCTGTCTCGCGGCACAGTGATCATTTTTGCTGCAATCGGAGGCGCCGGATTGATCAGTCTGCGCTTTGTCTGGCAGTTCGTACTCGCGACAAACTATGCCAGAAGCCGCTTGGTCGATCGCAAGGTGATCCTGTTGAGCCTGAAGCCGCTCGATTTCACCTCAAGCCGCTTCAAGGATTTGCGCAGAAACGGTTTCGACGTCATGCGTCATTTCGTGCTTGGGATCGACAGCGGCGACGGCCATTGGGAGCGACAGATTCGCGATGTTATTCGGCAATCGCGCCAGGCGGACGTCGATGAATATCTTCTAGCGATCGATTGGAACGAATTGCCGATGCTCCGAAAGATCGGGCCCTTCCTGCGCGCGGTGCCCCAACCGGTACGCCTTCTGCCGGATGATTCAATCGCCGACCTCGTGTCGCGCCCATTCCTGCCAGTCAGCGGGACCGTAGCGGTCGAGATTCAGCGGCCGCCGCTCAGTGTTTTCGAGCGTTTCCAAAAGCGCTGTCTTGATGGAGGGGTGGCCTTGTTGGCGCTCGTCATACTTGCACCGCTGCTGCTGACAGTCGCCGTTCTGATCAAGCTCGGATCGCCGGGAGCTGCCATCTTCCGCCAGTCGCGCCGAGGGTTCAACGGCAAGCCGTTCGAGATATGGAAATTTCGGACCATGACGGTCTGCGAGGACGGCCAGACGATTACCCAGGCCACCAAACGGGATGCTCGGGTCACTAAGATCGGGCGTTTCCTTCGCATGACAAGCATCGACGAGTTGCCGCAGCTTTGGAATGTCTTGCGCGGCGACATGTCCCTGGTCGGGCCGCGCCCGCATGCGCTCGCCCATGACAATTACTACGATGAACTCATCAGCAAATACGTCTACCGCCACCACATGAAGCCGGGCCTGACAGGCTGGGCTCAGGTCAACGGCTTCCGGGGAGAAACCCCGACGATCGACTTGATGGAAAAAAGGGTGGAATATGACGTCTGGTACGTCAGCAATTGGAGTATCTGGCTGGATCTGAAGATCATGGCGCGTACGGCCTCGACGGTCCTGTTCCAGGAGGCCTATTAGTAGGAGCCGCCTAGGTGGCGGCGGCACTTATCGGCCCTCAGCTTCCGTTGCCGGGGGTCTTCTTGAAGAGACGAAGGACGGCGTCCCGCAGCGCAAGCATTGGCGGCACAAGGACGAAGAACGCTCCCATGGCGACTGAGGCAACGACGTGACGAAGCGAAAAAGGCTCGTCATGCTCGAGCTCTCGGCGATTCGGATCGAGCGGGGCAGGCGCGAGAGTGGTCGCCAGCGGTCGGGATCCCCGGCGGGCCTTACGCGGGGGAACCACGATCAACACGAAAAGAATATTGAGCAACACCCAGATGCTCAGGACAATAAGAGCAATCACCATCCGAACCTGCCGAAAAAATGCGAAGAGTATGAGCGCACGTTAGCCCCCTGAACCTCGGAAGGAAAGGTGCTCAAAGATTCGGCAGTCCAGGTTGCGGTCACGATCAACAGCCCTTCGTGCCGGGGGCAGGTTTGTGCAGGCAACACGTCACTATCTACTATCTTTCGTCCGGATCGCCGTCGTCAATCCATGCCTTGGGCTATGGCAGAGATCGGCATTTGTGGATTCCGGATGAATACGGGGATTGGGCGCGTATCGGAGCCCGACGATGGGGTCACTTGGCGGGTTGGTTCCGACGTCGTCGCGGCCCCGGAACTCAAATAGAGCCCCGCTGACGCATCTTCGCCCCGCCTGGCGTCCCGCCCCACGGCTGCGAATTTCCGACGGCCCGTTTCGGTCGGCTCCTGCAGACGATGGGACCGAAAAGTGGGTCCCTGCAGTCTCTTCGGAAGGCTCCGCGGCGGCCGTCAGCAGGTCGGGGCCTGCGCTAGGGGCGCAGCCGCGGACTGTGCGGCTTGCTGCGCCCCTCGCTCTAGGAATGTTCGACGTAATAGCTGTTGCGGTGCTTACCCTTATACGCCTCGATGCGTCCAAGCATCTTCGGGTTGGCGCGATTGAGGACAGCACCCAGCAGCTTCTTCTGAAGGATCTCCGACCCCGAAATTGATTCTTGAAGCGCAGCTCGCGTGGTTGCTCCCCATTCGATCACATAGACCATTGCATCGATGAGGACGCTGAACGCTTTTGAGTCCGCCACCGGCATCACAGGCGCAAGATCGATAATGATATATTCGTAGTGTTCCCGGAGCATCGCGAGCAGGTCGGCCATTGGCCTCGATGCGATGACGTCGGCCGAATTGACCATGCGCGAAGCAACGATGGACGGCAGGAAATCGAGACCGGTCTCCTTGCTTCGTTGCACGTGATAGCTGAAGCCCGTGGGATCACTGAGGGCCTCGACCAGTCCGCTGTTGGCGTTCGGCGCGAGTTCCCGTGTGAGTGAGCGCGTATGCAGGTCGCCGTCGATGAGGATGGTGCGGTGACCTGTCATGGCAATCAACTGAGCGAAATTGGCCGCGACTGTCGTTTTTCCTTCCTTTGGCAGCGACGATACAATGCCGATGACCTTGATCTCTCGGGTCATGCGCGCAACGTCGATTGAGACCTTGATGTTGCGCAACGTTTCCGCAAACCGCGAGAACGGATGATCGACGACATAGCGGGATAGTCCCGCTTCGTCGGCTTTCGCGGATGCCGAAAGCAACGCGCGCGTCTTTGTCGGCGGGCGAATATCTGGGAGAACGCCAAGACACTTCACGCCGAGTTCGTCCTCGACCTCTCCGGGGGTCCGCAAGACGTCGTTGAGGAGCTCGCGCGCAAAGGCGGCGCCGAAGCCGAGGCAGAGGCCGCCGACCAAGCCTCCCACCAAGGCCAAAACCGTCCGCGGCGAGCTTTTGCGATCAGGCTTGGTCGCGGTGCTGATCAGGCGTGCCTCGCTGAGCGGGAAGCTCTGATTTTGGGTGGCGCTTTGCAGCTTCTCCAGGAAGTTGTTGTAGAGATTGCGATAGGTGTCGGCCGCGCTTTCGAGATCGCGCAGCTTGACTTCTGCCTGGCCGGTGTGACCCGCCTGGGCGACCAGCTCTTTCACGTTCTTATCGAGAGAAGCCTCTCGGCTTTTTGCGATCTCGTAGTCGCTGCGATAAGCGTCCCCAATCCGATGAAGCTCATCGGCGATATTCTTGCGCAGTTCCTCCATCTTGTTGGCCAAATTGACCGCTGCAAGATGGGTCTTGCCGTAACGCCTTGACCAATCGGCATATTGGGCCTGTAAATCGAGGTACTGGGCGCGCAGGCGCGTAATGACCGAGTTGTTAAGGGCGTCCGTCACGGTGGGTTGGGCGAGGTCTTGGTCGGAAATCGCTTCGATCCGATCGAGGCGCGCCTTGGCTTCGGCCGTGGCCGCCCGCGCCTGAACCAGCTGTGTATTCAAGTCCGACAATTGCTGCTCGGACATGAGGCCGCGGCTGGTTCCGACGATATTGTGCTCTGCCTTGAAGGTTTGCACCGCGCGGTCGCTGGCCGTCGCCTGCTCGCTGAGCTCGACGCTCCGCTGCTGGAGCCATTCGGTCGCCCGTTTAGTGGACTGGTATTTTGCTTCCAGTGCACCCACGATGTAGGCATCGGCGATCGCATTTACGATCTTGACTGCCTTGTCCGGGCTGTGTGCGCGATAATTGAGCGACAAGACGTATGTGGTCAGGACGCGCTCGACCCTGAGACTCTTTTGAATCGATTCCACCACGGCATGTTCGATCCGCTCCTGCGTGGGCGGTTCGCCGGATTCGAACACTGACATGATCTTGCCGGTAACGACGGCGAGAAGTCCTGGATTGGATCCGTTGAATTCCGGATCCTCGGTGAGCCGCAGGCGGCGAACGATTGAAAGGATAAGATCGTCAGAATTGATGACTTCGACCTGGCTGTCGACATAGCCGGTGTCGATCAGAGCGCTGTTGGTCCCGCTGTCCTTGTCCAGAACCTGGGTTTGCCGGGTGTCCATCATGATACGGGCGTTTGCCGTATACATCGGCTTTGCCAGAACCAGATAGACGATCACCAGAGCCAGCGAAGCGCCAACTGCCGCAGCGATCAGCGGCCATTGCCGACGAAGGACATCAGTGACACGGTCAAAGCTGAGGACCGCGCCGCCAAACTCGATGCCAAACCGGTGTCCCGATTGGAAGTGTTCTCTAGGCTGATACATCTGAAATTCGCTGCCTTAATGGTCAGGATCAATTCGGGAGGGGAACAGGTTTGAATGGATTGGCCAGTTTGGTCTTCCATTCGCCTTCCAACAGCGCTCCGCCCCGAGGCTGCGTCGGCTTGTTGTCTCTCGGCTGCAATTGGGCGCTGGAGCCATCTTCTCCCGCCGCGGAATAGCCCGCCTGCACGGCGAGGTCACCGACTCGCTGCGTGAAATCCCTAATCTTGCGCGCAGCGTCCGGTTTCGTTGACGTGCACAGCGCTTCTGCGAGCCGCAGCGCCGCGCCGATGGTCGAGCGGTCGGGGGAAGCCAATTCGGAAATGAGCGTCTGCACCGACGGCAACACCGATGGATTGGTCGCGATATATGAAGAAAGGCGAGCCCTCAGCTTCTCTTTGTCGTTGCGTAGCCGTTCCAGAAGCGAAGACGGCGCCTTCACGAAGGCGTCGAGTTCGGTTTGTGAGGCGCGGTCCGAGAATCCAACGCATTGAGCGCGGGTCGGACCGACGCCCGATGCGATCAGAGCAAATCCCGTCAAGATGATGGGTAGCCATCTCGGCTTCGTACGACGCGTCACTTCGCAGCTCATCCGTGTCCCTTCGTCGTTGCTGCAAACCAGTACACGCGAAGAGTGGCAGCCAACTGTGTCAATTTTTGTGCGATGCAAAAGCGGGTTTCATTCGGTCGCGCTTCCCATCGATTGATACATCAGTGCCTTACCTTTCGTCGGTTGTGCAAGTACGATTTGCAATGCCTGCGAGATCGGCACAATGGCGCCTGCGATTTTTGCAGTTTGAAGATTTATGAGGCGGTCGCAAAAATCTTGTCGCGAAATTGACACACGAAAATTGTTCGAGCGAGCAGCGCTGGATAGCGCCTGGATCAAGAAACATCTTCTGTACAGGCTAAATCGCAACACCGCCGGGTTTCGCGCATACTTTGTTCGCAAATGCTCGCGACCATTCGCCGGCGAGTCAGTTCGTTCGTCCCGATGCTCCTCGATCAGCAAAAATGGCGCAAAGTTGTCGCGCGCATGTTCGAATGACAGAGAGCGTTGAATTTATCGCCGGTCGTCATGCGTCATACGCGAATCCTCAATCGTGACGATTGAAAGCACGCAAAGACCTGATACAGACTGCTGCGGTGCAACAGCTACGGAATGTCGATGTGACGGAGTTGGTTCATCGTGAGAAAGCGCATGTCCTGCCGCTCGACAGCATCCGGGGTATCGCCGCGACATCTGTGGTGATCCACCATCTCCTGCTGATGCCGACCTTTCTCGCGGCATTCCCACACAATGCGTGGATCAATTGCTCGTTCTTCAGAAGCGCGTGGCTATTGGTCGACTTGTTCTTCGTTCTCAGTGGCATCGTGATGTCGTTGAGCTACGTCGAGGGCGACTTCGGACGCTTCTCGCTGCGCGAATTCATGGTGCGGCGTTTGGCGCGGGTCTATCCGCTTCACATCGTCATGCTGATCGCAAACCTGCTGTTCCGCCTCCTGCGTATCGGCTTGGTCGCCACAGGCGTCGTGGTTGCCGCGCCAGCCGCCTTCGAGGTGAACAACGCCTATTCCTTCCTGCTCAACGTCTTTCTCCTGCATTCGATGGGACTGATCGACTATCTCAGCTGGAACGCTCCGAGCTGGAGCATAAGTGTCGAATTCTACACCTACCTGGTGTTCGGCCTGATCGTCCTGCTGGCCCAGCGCATGCGTTCGCTGTCGTGGTTCTACGCCGTCTCCGGGCTCGTCGCGGTCGCAAGTCTTGTCGTGATCGTCTTCGTGCTCGACAAGAGGAGTCTGGGACTCCAGACCGATTTCGGCATTCTTCGCTGTTTTGTGAGCTTCTTCCTCGGTGTCTTGACCGTCAGGATCGTTCGTCGGCTGCCAGGCAAGCCGAGCCCTGCCGTGCAGGGAGGGCTGCAGTTGATCGCCATGATTGCCAGTATCGTCCTGGTCAGCCTCGCAGAGACCAATCCGGCGACCACCTTCCTGGCGCCGCTTGTTTTCGCAGCCTTCCTTGGCACGCTGCTGGCGTTTCCGGATGCGTTGCTGGTGCCGAAGATTCTGGTGGCGCGGCCGCTGGTGTGGCTGGGGCGCAGATCCTACTCCATCTATATGGTGCATGCGCTCGTGGTGCTCTTCGCGGAGTACTTCGTGCGGGCACTTGGGCCACGGCCGATCGCGGCGCTCGATTCGATCTGGACGGGGCTGCCGGCGACGCTGAACCTCGTGATCTCCCTGGCCGCTGTGCTGGTAGTTTCGAACTTCAGCTATCTCTACATCGAGAGTCTTGGCGGTAAGCTGCTTCGGAATGCCCTTGGAAGCCGGCCCGATTTTTCGCCATCTCCGGCGCCATCGGCGCGGCTGACGAATTGAGGCGAGCATGACGGCCCTTGCGCTGCAGCGCCCGCAGATCACGCTGGTCAGCCTCAACATCGAGGCGATCGCGCTCGGGGTTTATCTGGTCCGAGACGCCTTCGGCGGCGTGATCCGCTACTACACCAGCATCTTTCATCTGGACACGCTCTGGTACCTGCCCGACGGCGTCGCGCTGCTGTGTCTGGCCCAGTTCTTCGTGCATTGCATTTTGCGCAATCGCAGCACCCTGGCGCTCCTGGTGTTCGCGCAGATCATGCTGTCGCTGGTGCTCGGCTACTTCATGATGGGCACTGCGACCGCCGCGATCTCGGCTTTCAAGATGATGCTGCCGGTGTTTGTCGGATTCTGTTTCTGCGATTCGAGCCTGGGTTCCTACCGAAAGCTGCTGTCGATCATCGCCGTGACCTTCTATCTCTCCGTCATCGGCGTGTTGTTGACCAAGTTCTACCTCATGCCCTGGGTCGGCTACAAATATGAATCCTTTGGCGCCGTGCGTGAGGCGGGCCGGCTATGGTGGGCCTATGGCGGTGACGATCAGCGGCTGATGGGCTTTGCCGCCGACAATACCATGGCCGCATTCTTCATCCTCGTGTCGTTTGCGATCACGTCGATCCGCAAGAGCACGCTCTGGTGCCTTCTGTACGGCTCCCTGGCGGTTTACGTCATTCGTCTGACCACCAGCAAGACGACCATGATCGTTCTCGTGCTGTACCTGGTGCTGCTGGTGATCGTGCGAATGCTGCCGGAGAAGTCGCGTTTCCCCGCGATCCGCGCGATCGCGTTGTGGTCGTTCGCTGCGATCCTCGTTCCGTTCTTCATGATCGTGGTCGCATCGGGCACCGCAGCAGTGCCGCACTCGACCTTGTTCAGCATTCTCGACCGCATCAATAACAGCTGGCAGCTGCCGTTCGTCTACATGAGCCAGCTGATGCCGATCGGTCTGGTAACCGGCTGCGGCGCGGGTTGCTTCAACTATCCGCAGAAGCTTTTCTCGCCGCTCGCGGCGTACTGGGTACCGGTCGACAACTTCTACATCGGAACATACCTGATGTTCGGGCTTCCGTTCGTCGCATTCATGGTGATGGTGTTCCGCGCCAACTTCGGAGCGACCGACGTCTACAAGCTGACGCTGCTCTTCGTGGTCAACCTGTTTACCATCACCGTCCTGAACTACGGTCCAGCATCAGGGCTCCTGATCATCGCATTGAGCTTCAGCGAAGTATTCTCCCGGCGGGCGACCTCCGCACGGGCAGCCGATACCGTTCCGATAGAATTGCCGCGGCCGATCCGCTCATTGGAGGGTCTCGGCGTAGATATGCCAGGGACGGCAGCGCGTGGGAGCAGATGAGACAAACGATGCATAGACGGCTTGCATTCATCGATACGCTGCGCGGCATTGCCGTGTTGGCGGTGCTGTTCCAGCACGTGTTCGAGGTGATCGTCCAGAAGCACCCCACCGGCGCGTATTACTGGGTCTTCCACGATGCGATCGGCTACTACATGAACTTCGGCCGGTTCGGAGTCGTGCTGTTCTTCTTCGTCAGCGGATTCGTCATCCCGTTCAGTTTTCCGGACAGTGCTACTCCTGTGCGCGATTTCACGATCAGCCGCTTCTTTCGGCTCTACCCGGCGTACTGGACGTCGATGGTGATCGGGCTCGTCACGATGCAGGTGCTGGAGGCCAATGCCTACCCGTTGTCGCAGGTCATCGCGAACGTGACGATGCTGCAGACTTTCGTGAACATCCCGAACCTCTGGATCTTCTACTGGACGTTGGCGATCGAGCTCCTGTTCTATGTCGGATGCACCATTCTTTTCGCGATGGGATTGCTGAACCGGCGCTTTACTGCAGTTGCGATTGTCATTGCTGCGGCGCTGGTCGGGACCGCCGCAGCACTTCTGATCGAAAGCAGGACGGTGTCGTCGCTGATGGAGGTTGGGCTGAACCTTTCGGCGATGTTCCTGGGCAAGGTCATCCGCGACACCGTCATCGGCGGAAAGCTGCGATGGCCGCACGTCGCCGTTTGTACGGTGTTCTATGCGATCTTCGCCATCACGCTGGCGGAGAGGCGGTTCGGCGGCGTCTATCAGGAGAACTTCTTCTACAGCTATTCGATCGGGTCGGCTTATGTCTGCGCAGCGCTCGTCTTCATCGCGTTTGCGGCGTTCGGTGAGAGGATGGCCTGGCGCTCGATGGCGTTCGTGGGAACCATCAGCTATTCCGTCTATTTGATGTCGCCGTTCGTGATCGTCTGGATCCATCGCCTCGTCTGGCTCGGTGATGGACCGCTGGGATGGGCCGCTTTCGCCGCGCTGGTCGCAGCATTGTCAATTCTGGTCAGCTGGTCGACATATGCGTTCGTCGAGAAGCCCAGCATATCGTTCGGCCAGAGGTTCCGGTCGAAGCGCAGGAGGGCGGTCGTTCTCGAGCCGGCGCTCAGCGCGCAAGGGGCAGCTGAGTGATCGAAAAAACGCGCCAGCCGAATGCCGGATACGACGGATCTTTCGTTCCCTCCGTCCAGGGACTTCGTGGCATTGCGGCGCTGAGCGTGCTGATGGATCATTTCTACGACATGCCAAAGGGAGGCGTGTACGACATTCCGGATCCGGGCTTCCTGCCGCCGCTCTGGCTCTGGCTGCAATCGGTGATCAATGTCGGCGGCCACGGTGTCGAGCTGTTTTTCATGATCAGCGGCTTCCTGATCCCGGCCAGTCTGGTGCGGCACGGCTCGCTGCCAAGGTTCTTCTTCGACCGTGTCCTGCGCATCATGCCGGTGTTCGTCGTGCTGCATCTCGCGCTGTTCGTGATTGGCCCGATCGTGGGCTACAAATTCTTCCGCGGGATCGATCTGACCGGTTATCTCGCGATCTTCACGGCCAATCTGTTCTTCGTGCAGGACGCTCTCGGCTTGCCCATTGCTCAGCAGAATGCCTGGACCTTGACTTACGAATGGGCGTTCTACATCTGGTTCGGGCTGACATTCTCGGTGTGGCGCATCGGAGGGAGAATGCTGGCGGCGCCCCTGATCTTGCTGGGCGTGGCCTGTCTCCTGCATTGCCCGATCACGGCGTTCTTCTGCATTGGCATGCTTCTCAGCGCCACGGGTTGGCGCATCTCCATTCCGGGACCTCTTGGCTTGATGGCGGGCCTGACGTGCGGGGTCGCCATGTACGCGAGCCTGGTGCTGTTTCACCCGTTCGTAGGTCTTATTCCGGGCCTTTTGCTGTTCGCCATGGTGCTGGCCCCGGACTCCGGTCTCGCCAGGGCGCTCAGCACGCCGGCCCTGCAGTATGTCGGCAAGATAAGTTACAGCCTTTATCTCGTGCACCCGTTCGTCCTGTTTCCGTTACAGGTGATCGGGCTCAAGCTCGTCGCTGTCGGTGTCGACCGCTGGCTGCTGTGGGCAGCATTCATCCTGCTGGGATCGTTGATGTCGCTGGTTGCAAGCGCGATCACCTACGAGCTGATCGAGGTGAGGCTGAGACGATTGTTGGATGGCGCGGTCCGCGGCATGTTCTTTCGGTCATTGAGCAAGATGGAACAGTCCGCCTAGAAGATCGCAATATAAGTCACGATCAGCTCACGGTACGGCCGGCAAGCTTGCGGTAGGATGGCAACAGGCCATCGGCGATGCGATCCCAGTTCAACTGGCCCGCCGCTGTCTGCCGTGCACCGTCGGTCAATGTCGCGGTAAGCGATTTCGAGGTCAGGACGCGTTCGAGCGCATCGGCCAAGGCGGCAGCATTACCAGGCGGGACCAGAAGCCCGTTCACGCCGTCTGTCACGACGTCAGGAATGCCACCGGTGGCGCTGGCGACGACGGGACGGGAATTCCCGTAAGCAGACGCCAGCACGCCGCTCTGCGTCGCATCCTTATAGGGCAGGGCGACCACGGTCGCAGACTGAAATAATTGTCCCGTATCCTCGGGCGAGATATAGGCATCGATCGTTTTGACCGTCGGCATGGCCTCCATGCGCGCGCCGAGCCGCGTCATCTCGGGACCGCGGCCCGCGACGATCGCTTCGTGCGCCACGCCGCGCCGGTCCAGCAGGTCGATCGCATCGATGAAGATGTCCAACCCCTTGTAAGCCCACATCCGCCCAAAAAACAGGATTCGTGCAGATTCGGGTTCGATGGCCGCGGCGCGCGTCGGGGGCACCATGAGCACGCCGTGCATGCTGGAGACGATTTCTCCATTAAAGTCCGGCGTCGCATGGCGGAAATCTGCAATGCAGCTCTCGCCGTGCGTCGTGACGACTGACGCTGCCGCGCGCATGCGCGCGCGCCAGCCGTCCTCGCGCGGAGAGGTGCCCGAGCCGCCTTCCGAATGAGGAATTGCGTCGTGAACGGTCAGCACCAGCGGGATTCCAAGCGGACGCAGGAACTGGATCAGCTTGGATGTGTAGACTTCCGGAACTTCGTGACAATGAACCACGTCTGGACGAAACGAAATTATGTCCATGAATGAAGCTGGAATGCCGATGGCGCCGGCGCGGCGCAGGCTCAAATCGCGGATCCTTGTGTTGAAGGGTGTCGTCACCGCGATATCGGCCAGTTCCCACTGCTGGTTCGCATCCTTGCGGTTGAGGACGAGGCGAACATCGCAATGGCGCGCCAAGCCCGACGCGAGCCGGTAGGAATATTCTGCAAAATGCGGCGCGTAGATCGCCACGCGCAAGCGCCTGGAGTTGCGATTGAAGGCGGTGGTAGGCGAATTCATCAAGGCATCCATTTTGCATCACATCGCTGAGCCGGTTGGAGTGTAGTCCACGATTTGAACTCACTTCCACGCTAAATCGGATGATAGATGGTGCTCATCTGATTGCCATAACGTCGTCGTACTGCTGCGCGATTGCTGCCGCCATCGGGACGGAGTGGAAAAGGGCGACGTCACGCGCGGTCATCGATTCCCTGTTTGTCTAGCGGGCGATTGTGATTGGATCTGTCGGAATTGGGTCGATTTTTTGATGAACGTCACTCCGGGCAAACAACATCAGGTCGTGGTCGCGTTGTTGTGGTCGCTGGCGCAGAACTGGGGCGGCCGTGCGCTGTCATTTGTTCTGTTCTTGATATTGGCGCGGCTGCTCAATCCTGCGGATTTCGGTCTTGCCGCGCTGGTTGGCTTCATCCTGCTGCTCCTGAGCTCCATTTCCGAATTCGGGTGCGGTGACGCGTTGATCCAGCGACGCACGCTCGAGCCTGCGGACGTGACGCTGCCATTTTTCTGCTCACTGGCGGCATCGGTCCTCCTTGCCGTTCTCATCGCCCTGCTGGCGACCGATATCGAGCGTTGGCTCGACGTGAAGGGACTTGCGCCGCTCTTGACGGCTGCGAGCCTCTCGCTTCCGATCGGTACCGCCACGCTGTTCCAGGAGGCGCTCTACAAGCGCCAGATGGATTTTCGTGTGCTTGCGCTCAGGACCATGGTGGCGACCGCGATCTCCGGAGTGGTCGGGATCGCCTGTGCCTATGCCGGGTTCGGTGCCCTCAGTCTCGTGATCCAGGTGGTCGTTCAGAGCGCGGTCAGCGGCCTGTGGCTCTGGAGCCAGCCCAGATGGCTCCCGATGCGCGGCTACGATCTGAAGAGCTTGCGCGAACTCTCCGGCTACAGCATCCACGTCGTGTCGAACAGGCTGCTGGACTTCGCCATCGTGCGTACGATCGACATGATCATCCTGTCGCTTTATGGCGTCGCGGCCTTGGGCATCTACACGGTGGGCGCGCGGGTCTACATTATCCTGATGCAGTTGCTGACACAGGCGGTCATGGACGTCGCGCTGAGCGCACTGTCCAAGATCGCGCATGAGCGTCACCGTATTGCCGACGCCTATCTGCGAAGCGTGAGCCTCGGAGCATTGATTGGCTCTCCGGTCTTTGTGCTCCTGGCGGCGATCGCGCCGGAGTTCTCCCTGCTGCTGTTCGGCTCAAAATGGGCCGGCAGCGAAGCCGTGATGAGGCCGCTGATGCTCATCGGCGCGATTCAGACGGTGCAGTTCGTGAACAGCGCCTATTTTGGCGCCATGGGCAAGCCCAACTACGTTTTCCTGCTGAACATTCTCAAATTCGCCACGGTGGTCCCCGCCATGTTCCTGCTGCCGTCGCACGACATTGGTCAGCTGGCCACCATCTTCGCTGTCGCGCAGCTCGTGGTGACGCCCGTGACGTTCGCGCTGGCGCTCAGGCTGCTGGGCCTGAGCTGGAACCAGTTTCTGCGGCCCGTCGCAGGCTGTCTTTGCGCCATCCTTCTGGCTTATGGCGCAGTTGCGCTATGCCGCGAAGCGACCCCGGACATGAATCCCTATTTGCGGATAGGACTGCTCTCGTCATGTTTCGGGGCGACCTATCTGATGAGCATCTTGCTGTTCTGGCGAAAGCAGCTGTTCTCCCTGATCGCTTTCGTCGTGAAGCGTGGTGCGACCGCCTGATGAAGACGAGGAAGACGTCGTGAAGCAATTGATTCCGGTACCCGTTCGCAAGCATCTCCGAGGCTGGCTCAACAGCGCGAAGAACACGCCCTTTGCGGTCGATCTGCTCGAGTTGCGCAGGTGGCAGATCGCCAGGAAGGCTATCGGCGGCAGTGCCGCGCCGCGCAACAACCCGCGCCGGCTCGTCCTGCTCCCGTCCGACCCCTGGAGCATTCATCAGTCGCGCGGCGATGAGGCCATGATCGAGGCGGCCGTCGGCGAGATGAAGCAGGCCCATCCGAACATCGAGGTCTACATTGTCACCGCCACCAAAGCGGCAAGCGCGGAAGTGCGCGCAATGGGGTTCAAGCCGCTCGAATTTTGGAGGCAGCCGTTTTCCTATATGACGGTGGCGCAGGAGCTTTCTCTCACCAGGCCGGATTTCGGAATGGTTCTGGGGGCAGACGTGCTGGACGGCTACTATTCCCCCGTGGACGCCGCTCGCATGCTGCTCGTCGCCGATCTCATGGCAGCGTGCGGCGCCAAGGTCAGCGTGCTCGGATTCAGCTTCAACTCCCGTCCGGCCAAGGCATTGCGCGAGGTGTTTCGGCTGCTCGATCCCGGCGTGGTCTTGAATTTGCGCGATGCACTATCTCTTCAGCGCTTCAAAGAGTTCGCCCCGAATCGTGCGCACCTCGTCGCTGATTCCGCATTCATGCTGGTGCCACAGGCGGAGACCGCGGCTGTGAAGCAGATTGCGGCCGCGATTGCGGAGCAGCGCAGGCAGGGACGCGACGTCTTTGTCTTCAATATCCACCCGATGTTGTTCAGGAAATCCGAGCCGGCCAAGTTACGGCGAATGATCGAACTCGCGGCGAGCGCAATCGAGCGCATGTCTCGAGAGCATAACGCGAGCTGGGTGTTGCTCGCGCACGACTATCGTCCGGAGATCGCCGACGACAATTGCCTTCGACCGCTGGCCGGTCGCCTGAGCGCAGCGCTGGGCAACCATGTTCATCATGTCGAGCACGTGCTGTCAGCGAGCGAGATCAAGGCAGTCGTCGGTCTGGTGGACGGCGTCGTCACCGGCCGCATGCATCTTGCGATTGCGGCTCTCGGACAGGGAACGCCGGTTGCGGCGATCACATACCAGGACAAGTTCCAGGGCCTGTTCGCTCATTTCGGTGTGAGCGAATCGCTTCTTCTCTCACCTGAGCAACTGCTCGCGGGAGACAATCTCGAGAAGTTTCTGCTGAGGTTCCTCGGCGCCTACAAGACGGCCGGCGCGCAGGTCCGCAATATGCTGCCGGCAGTCATGGAGCTGTCGCGCGCCAACATCGCTCCGCTGCGGGGCGATGGTTTGATGTCGGTTGACGCGGTGTCCGACGGTAAGGTCGCCTGAGGGAAGCGGGCGGACGTCAGTTGGCGGCCTGCTCCGTCTCGTCGAAACGCACGGACGTCTTGGTGACAGACGTCTTGTTGGTGGCAGGCGTCTTGGCGGACGATTGCACTTTGCGCGGCGATCCAAATCCGATGTCGGCCCCACGATTGATCAGCCGCCGCGCCGGGTTCTCGAAATAGGCATAGGTGCGATCGGCGATGATGGTCAGGATCGCGCAGCACGCGAGAGCAAAGAGGCCAAATTGATCCGGACGCAGACCAAGCGACGCCCACAACGGCTTGAATACGGCGATGAGGACGGCGTCGTGCAGCATGTAGATCGAGTATGAAGTGTTGCCGAGCCGCCCGAGGAGGCGGCTGCCCGGAATTTGCACGAAAGCGCTCTCCCCGACGGCGGTGAGCAGGATCGCGCAGGAGAACAGAATGATGGCCAGATCCGGCTTGGCGAAGATGTTCAGGACAAGCACGGAGATCCCGAACAGGGCGATGCCGGCGAAGACGACCGGCTTGTGCCGATACGGGTGCGACAACCTGAACAATATGGCGAGCAGGATTCCATTCAAGAAGCTCGGCAGCGCACGGAGCATCCCGTAGTCATAATTGGCTCCATACATCTGCGATCGTTCTTGCCAGATCGGCAAATGGCCGTGGGCCAGGACCAGATAGAGCGCAGCGACGATGGCGGCCAGCACCAGCGGATGGACCTTGCGTGCAAGCAGCATAAGCAGGGGAAAGATCAGATAGCAGAAGAATTCCGCGCTGATCGACCAGGACGGAGAGTTGAAGCTCAAATGATCGGTAACGCCCCAGGCCTGAAGCAGCACGAGGTTGTACAGGAAGTCCAGCGGCGTCGACCTCGCCGATCGGTCCAGACCGAACCCGATCAGCAATACGAACACGAGTAAAGTCAGAAAATGCAGCGGATAGATCCGCGCAATGCGGCGGATCATGAACCGGGAATATGCCTTGAGACCACGCGCGTCAGACGGATAGGAATAGGAGATCACGAACCCGGACAAGATGAAGAACATGTCCACGAAAAGGCCATAAGATCCGTTCCAGATCGGCGCGATACCGCTGTCGATGGTCTTCAGATGGAAAATGAAAACGCCGAGAGCGGCAACGAAACGATAGAAGTCGAGAACGACGAACCGTCTTGCTTCATTGGCTTCCATCGCGTGTCGAATTCCTTGCCTGACGCTACCGTCTGCTTAGCGGTCAATTGTGACGCAAGTTCGCTGGGCCGGCGTTCGACGGCAGGCGAATAGCCGTTATGCAGCTCCTGCCTCGCGACAAGGCAACCGCCTAATTATTGAACGGCGCCGGGACTTGCCTGAGCTGGTCCCGGCGCCTGAGATATTGATGCGATCCTGCGGACAATTCGCCGTGGTCAGACGAACAGGAAATCGTGGCTCGTCAGGCTGGCGACGTTGACGTTCTTCAGGAGGATCGAGTCGCTGGCCGAAAGCGTGACCAGGGCGTTCGCGCCCGACTGCGTGATTTGCAGATGGCCGTAGTCCGCGGCGAGGAGCTTCGAGATCTGGATCACGTCGTGAGTGGCGGCGTCGCCGGCCTGGAAGTTGACGATCTGGTCTTGGCCGTGATCGTAGACGATTGTGGTCGAGCTCGGCGCCGCCGAGAACAGGTCGTTGCCGGCCCCGCCCTGGATCGTCACGCCGCTCGCAACCGCCGTGACGTTGTGTGTGCCGTCGGTTTTGGTGTCGTCGAAGAACTGGAGTGCATTGGCTGAATTGTAGTTTTCGTGCTGCGTCGTGCCGGCCTGTCCGTTGAAGTTGAACAGGAACACGTCCTTCGAACCGTCGGCGTTGTTGGCGATCTCCTGGGTCTTGGAACCGGAGCCGTCGTAGATGCCGGTCAGCTTGCTGCCGTCGTTGTTGATGACCTGGGTATAGTCCAGCGTGCCATCGGCGTGGGTCCGGGTAAGCTCGACGATATGCCCGGAGGCATCGAGGTGCTGATGCTGCGTGGTGTAGGACTGCCCCTTGATGTTGTAGCTCCAATTGTCCGACGTGCCATCGGCGTTGGTAATGTACGCGGCAGTCTTGACGCCGTTGGTGTAGGCGGTCGTGGAGCTATAGCCGTCGATCTTCGTCGTCACCTCGCTGGTCAGAACGCCCTTGGCGTCGTACCAGTCCGAGGTTTTGGTCCCGTCTGAGCTCTGGACAAGCGTGAAGGCGAGGCTGCTATCGGCGTGGGTGCGCACGATGTTAGTGAGGAAGCCGGTCGGATCGTAGCTGTCGTGCTCGGTCGTGTAGGTCTGGCCCACGATATTGAACTGGAAGACGTCCTTCGAACCGTTGGCGTGGTAATCGGTCTCCGTCATCTTGACGCCGGAGGCATTGTAGTTGCTCACCACGCTGCTGCCGTCGCTATTGACGACTTGGCTGTAGTCGAGCGACCCGTCGGCATGCGTGCGGACCACTTCGGTCGTGACACCGGAGGGGTCGAGGTGCTGGTACTGCGTGGTATAGCTCTGACCTGTTATATTGTAGCTGTAATTGTCGTGGCTCTGGTCCGCATTGGTGATGTAGGCCGCGGTCTTGACGCCGTTGGTGTAGATCGTCGTTGCGCTGTAGCCGCTCGTCTTCTCCAGGACCTCACTGGTGAGGATGCCGCTGGCGTCGTACCAGTCCGAGACCTTGGTGCCGTCGCTGCCCTGCTGCAGTTTGAAAGCCAGGCTGCCATCGGCGTGCGTGCGAACGAGCGAGGTGAGGAAGCCCGCCGCATCGTAGATGTCGTGCTCGGTCGTGTAGGTCTGGCCGGTTATGTTGAGAAGCCAGATATCCTTGCTGCCATCGGCGTTATAGTCGGTTTCCTTCGTCCGCTTTCCCGCTGAGTCATAGTTGGTGACGACGCTGCTACCGTCGTTGTTGATGACCTGCGTATAGTCGAGCGTGCCGTCGGCATGCTTGCGGGTCACGGCCGTGACCTTGCCGGAGGGATCGACGTGCTGGATCAGTGTGCTGTAGCTCTGGCCGGTGATGCCATAGGCGTAATTGTCCTGGCTGCCGTCGGCATTCTTGACATAGGCGTTGGTTTTGACGCCGTTGCTGTAGAGCGTCGTCGAGCTGAAACCGTTGGCCTTTTGGACGACTTCGCTGGTGAGGCTGCCGGCGGCATTGTACCAATCGGTCGTCTTGGTGCCGTCGGTCGTTTGCACCAGCTTGAACGCCAGGCTGCCATCGGTGTGGAGGCGCGTCAGGGTCGTGAGAAAGCCGGTCGTATCGTAAACGTCGTGCTCGGTCGCGTAGTTCTGGCCCTTGATGTTGTAGGTCCAGACGTCCTTGCTGCGATCGGCATGGTAGTCGGTCTCGACCAGCTTGACCCCCGTGGCGCTATAGGTGGTGATCACGCGACTGCCGTCGCTGTTGTAGACCTGTGTCGAATCGAGCGAGCCGTCCGCATGGCTGCGGACCACGGACGTGACCTTGCCGGTTGAATCCAGGTGCTGGACTTGGCTCGTGTAGCTCTGCCCCTTGATGTTGTAGGTATAGTTGTCCTGGGTGTGGTCGGCGTTCTTGACGTAGACCGTGGTCTTCACGCCGTTGGTGTAGATGGCCGTCGAATAATAGCCGTCCGGTTTTTGCACGACTTCGCTGAGAAGCGTGCCGGTGGTGTTGTAGGTGTCGGTGGTCTTGGTTCCGTCGGTAGCGAAATGGACGGAGGTGGTCTTTACGCCGCCGGTGTAGCCGATCGCGTCTTTGGACCCGTCGGTGTAGACGATCGTGGTCGAAGTGGGCAGTCCGCTTGCGTTCAGGCCGGTGTCCGCTTTCGACAGGAGGTTGCCGCTGGCATCATAGGTTTTCGTGCTGCTCCAGGTCGCGGCCGAGTTCGTGATCGAGAAGGAATGGCCGCCCTGGATCTTGGACAGCGCATTGCCGTAATGCGCGATCATATAGTCCATCGTCGCCTTCGAAGCGACGGGCAGGACATGCGAGTCGGTGAGCGTAATGGCTTGAAGCGCCGTCGACGTGCTCAGGTCGGACAGTTGCGGCACGATCTCGGCAGCCGTACCGCTGACACTGGTTCGGGTGTCCGGCGGAATCGGGGTGGTCGCAGGCGCGTCGATCTCGATGATCAGCGGGTGATCGCTGACCGGAATCGTAATGGTGCTGACGTCCGTGTAGCTCGCGATCGCGGTGGTCCCGGTCAGCGTGTCGTACACCTTGACCGAATGATGCACGCCGCCCAGGTTCACCGTGACCGTCTGGGTCGGATTGGAGATCTCGGCATCGGCCGCATCATTCCAGAGCTTCGGCTCCGCCCAAACGACAAGCTCGTAGGCGCCATTGCTCTTGCCGAGCACCATGCTGTTGCCCGAGGCCGGCATGTTGCTGAGGGTGTAGTTCAATGGATTAGTCGGCTGCAGGCCGCCCTTGCCGTCATCGGCCAGAATGCTCGTCAGGTTGTGAATTGCCGTCGCGGCGAGCTTCGGCGTTCCGTCGGAGTTGAATAAACCGAAGTTGGCTTCAGGATTGGTGTTGCTGGCGGACGAGTCGCGATCGAACATCTCGTAGAGATAGGTCGCACTCACGCCAGCCTTGTAGGCATCCACCAGGGTGTTCAAGATCGACTTGGCCTGCACCGTCTCGTCGACACCGAGATATTGGGTGTTGGCTTGGGTGGTGTAGCCGGTCTCCGTAATCACGATGGGCTTTCCCGGCGCGGCGGTCGAGACGGCGCTCAAGGTGGCAGCAAGTGAGCTGCTGGTCGTCAAGCTGGTGCTGACATAGGCATGCGCATTGGCGAAATCGACCGAGCCCGACATGTTGCCGAGCTGGCTGTAGCCTTGGGGATCGTTGTAGGCGAGCGACAAATTGATGACGGGAATGCTGGAAAGCGTGCCGTCTGCCTTGACCGCCTGATAGAGCGCGCTTTGGAACTGGGCCGCGGCGCTAAGGCTCGAGCTGCCATTGTAGCTGAAGGGCTGGTGATTGGCCTCGTTGAGCCCCTCGATGGCGCTGATGCTGCCTGGATGGCTCGCCACGAACTTCTCGAGCGACACGATATACTTCTGGAGGCCGGCGGTGCCCAGCTGGGGCAGGGCGGACGACACCAGGAAGTCGAATTTGTAGCCGGCAGCCGCCAGCCCTTCAACGACCGGTTGTGCGGCGGGGCTGGTTCCCATCGCGTCGCGCAAATGGGTGACGCCAAGATACTTCAGGTCATCGACCATCAATGCGAGGTTATTGTAGTCGGTCCACCCGAAGCCGGCATGCGTGTTGACGCCGATGGAGTTGATGAAGCCGCTTGCGGAGAGGACGGTTTGATCTGACGACATTTCACACTCGAGTTTCTACGCGAACGAAATTGCTCGCAGGGATTTGCGTTCAACCTTCTCGATCGAGTGTGAATTTCAGATAAAAATCGGAGCTACAAATCGAGAGCGATCAGCAGTTCCTCGCAGGAACAGCTCGACTCTGATTCAAGACAATAACGATGTCGTGCCGACGCAGCATGACCTCAACATGGCGCTTCCAAGAATTCGCAAGGTTTCACTGCTGAATCTATGCGCATGTCGCGCTTCAATGATGCATGTGACTTGGGGCGCGGAGCTGTGAAGCTGTCAGGCCGACCCGATGCGCTGGTAGATTTTGCCGGCACGAGCAAGTCACTCAATATTCTCGTACTGGTTGTCAGTCACTTCGCCGCATTTTGAAGCGAAGTAGAGAGTTCCACGGTAGGAACTTCGCGGACGCGGGCAGAGCGTCAAGGGCGCATCTAGCTCCAAAGAAGGTTTGCAAGAGACCGGTCGACAGATCAGCTCGGGCGGGCCAGGAGGAGAAAGTTTCCGCGCCAGCCGACCGCAGCCGTGACGATTGCGGCGATGACGATCTTTCCAGCAAGCCACGCCGCCGGTTCGCTCGGCGCATGACTGAGCGATCCGATCAGAATGGCGGCTGCGAGCGCCTGAAGC
Source organism: Bradyrhizobium sp. CW1 (assembly GCF_023100665.1). Classification (NCBI taxonomy): domain Bacteria; kingdom Pseudomonadati; phylum Pseudomonadota; class Alphaproteobacteria; order Hyphomicrobiales; family Nitrobacteraceae; genus Bradyrhizobium; species Bradyrhizobium sp. CW1. The sequence goes on along the minus strand of NZ_CP064684.1, from coordinate 6,151,894 downwards.
ACCAAGGGCCAGCGCGGGAACGCATCGAACCTGAGGGTAGGGCCAAGCCCGGCCAAGATCGCCGCGAGCGTGGCGATCGAGGCGCAGGTGACTGCCGCTTGGGGTGACAGGCCGGCCCAGACGGCAACCAGGGAGAACGCCGCAACCATTGCCAGCTGCCCGGCAGCAACGAGGGCGAGCCTGGTCGCGAGCTTTTCCAGGTGGGGAACGACCGCGATCGTCGCCTGCAGGTGGGTATGGAGGAAGTAGAAAGCAGCGACCGCCGGCCCTGTCGCCAGGAAGCCCTCGACGCTCTCCCGCGGGACCAGGATGCGGGCCGCGTCCGGAATGAAGGCGACAAGCCCGCCCAGCAGGACGAGGGTTGTGCAGATCATGAACTCGAACATGTGCCGCGCCGATTGTCTCGACTTCGTGGCGCTCCCGTGCTCGAAATCATTGACCACTTCAGGATAACTCACGGTGTGGATCGCCGCATTGAGGACCCAGAAGGGACGTTGCAGCAGGTCGAGCGCAATGGAAAATCCTGCACCGGCTCCTGTGGCGCCGAGTCGCCCGACGACGATGATACGAAGCAGAACCGGCACGGACAAATGGATCACGGACGCGCCGGCTGCAAGCATGCCGTAACGCGAGAAGTCCTTCCAGTCAGCCAGCATTGTTCGCAGCGACACGCGATCCAGCGGCGTGCGATATGCGATGAGACCGGCAAGGAGCCCAAGCAGGTGACCCAATGCGATGCCGAGCAGCGTTGCTTCGGCCGTGCCTGAGATCATTCCGCCCGAGACGGCCCCGCCCAAAAGAGCCGTCGCACGCAAGGCAAGAAGGCAGGAGGCGGTCCCCAGCCGGTTCGACAGTCGTACCGACAAGAAGTACAAATCGGTCGAGCCCTGAAGAACGGCCACGCTCAGGCCGAGGACGACCAGCCGTGGCGTGAGGCCGCTGACCAAGGAGGCGCAGCTCCCGACCGCAACGAGCGCGCCGGCGCTCATGAGGGCCGCCGCAAAGAGCGACGATCTCAGTCGAGCCGCCTCGCTCTCCTTGGCGGCCGCAAGAAAGCGCAGCCCCGCGAGCTGCAGCCACTCGAACATGAGGACGCAGAGCAACTGGCTCGAGGCCATTGCGAGAGAATAATTGGTGTAGTCGGCGGCAGGCAGCAGGTGACTGATCACAAAGATCAGGATGATCGCTGCTGCGCTTTGGTAAACGTAGCCGGCGATCGCGAAGAGACGTGTCATCTCGGAATGAAGCTACTCTTTGCCACCGCATGCGCTTGTGGTACCCCGGCTATTGCCGGGCGCACGGACGACATCCGTCGCTGACGCAGTTGTTCATACAGGTTCTTGTACGACGACAATACGTCGGAAAAGATCCACTTGTTCGTGTCGGCGATAAGCCGACGGCTGATCTCGTCGATCTTGTGCGGGTCCGCGGCGATTTCGCGCATGCTCGTGGCCAGGGATTGTGGATCTGCTTCGGTCAACCACCCGGTTACGCCATGCTCGATCGCCTCCGGCATGCCGCCAAAGTGCGTACCGAGCAGCGGTCTGCCCGCCGCCTTGGCATCGGCGACGACGAGCGGGCCCGGATCGTGCCAGATGGACGGAGCGACCACGACGTCGACTTGCCTGTAGAATTCATCGGGAGACACGAATCCCATGAACTCGACCCGTGCATGCGGCGCCAGTGCTCTCAGGCGCTGTTGTTCCTGATCGCCCAAGCGGCCGGCAATCATCATCCGGATCCGATCGGGCGGCAGCATGGCCAGCGCTCGCATGAGATTGTCGATGCCCTTCTCCTCGGTGATCCGTCCGATGAAGCCGAATGTCACTTCCGTCGTGCAGACAGGCCGCGGGTAGGGTGAGCGCGGCGGCTCGGTCGAGGCATTGCGGATGACGGTGCGGATTGGCGTCTCGGCAAACATGCCCATATCGGTGTGAATGGAGAGGACGCGCTCGCTGACGCCGACCACGGCATCGAGCCAATGCGTCGCCCGTTTGCGGTGGTACGTCAGGATCCCACAGCTCGTACAGGTGTGTTCGCAGGAGCGGCCCTTGTCGAAGCGGGAACAGCGTGGACACGTCAAATAATAATCATGAAGCGTATGCAGGACCGGAACTCCGAGCTTGGCGGCTACCCGCCAGATCGCCGTGGTCAGGCCCGATAAATTATTGGAATGCAGAACGTCCGGCTTGAAAGCGCGAATGCGCTCCGCGATCATCGGGGCCTGGATCTGCCAATCGTCGATCGCATGCCAGATGCTTCGTTTCACGACGTTCTTTTGCTCCGTGAACGGCGCATAGACGTTTTGCACCGGTGCGGAATAGACGTTGATACCGTTGCATAATTCACGGCCCTGCTCGGGTGCGGATGCGGCGCGCACCACCTCGACCTCGTCGCCGCGCTGAGCCAGGCCCTCGGCAAATCTCCGCGCGAAGATCTCTGCTCCGCCGACGATCTTTGGTGCCTGCGGGGTCGGATAAAGCGTGGATGTCAAAAGGATCTTCATCGCGTCAACCTCTTTGTGCCGATCCGATTACCGTGCCGGCCGTATATCCAGTGCGGGAATGGCGTCATTATTGGCGGCGATCAGCACCGGCGTGCTCGAAACCGGCAGCCAGATCCCGGAGGCTGGCCTTGCAGTTGCATCGCAGGGGGCCGCGAAAGTCGCCCCCGGCAGATCGCCTCTGATCCGGACCTCGTAGCGTCGATCCGGATCCTCGGACCAGACCGCGATCTTGCCGCCGGTGGTCGAGGATGCTCCGATCGACATCACCCCGTTGGCAAGGCTTCTTCGTTCGGCGGTTAGAGTGGAACGGACGAATGCCCAGGCGCCACGCGCCGCGCAGGCTACGGGTTTGGGCGAATTGTCGAAACCGTAGAGGCCAAAATTGTCCTCCAGCTCGGCTGGATTCTGACCACTATTTTTGAGCTCATAGATCCACATCCCCTTGAGCCAGCGCGCCGCTGTCGAGGCCCACAGGATGAGCTGTGCCGTGTTATCGGCCTGAGCCTGCTCGCTGACACCACATTTGTTCGCAGCCGTGGTCCAGCCAGTCTCGGTCACGTAAATGGGGAAGTCGGGATTGCCGCTCGCTTGGCCGACCAGTCGATGGAACGCCGTGAGCCGGTCGATAATCTCGGCCGAATTGCGCTTCGCCGGCGCCATGCAGAAATTGTAGAGATGAATCGAGGCGCCATCGGCGTATTGAAGGATGCCGGTTTGCAGCATCTTCTCCGTCCACGTCCAACCGGGATCGTCGCCGATCGCGCCGACGACGAAAGGTGCATTCGGCACCGCCTGCTTGACCGCGGGCCGTGCTACCTTCGCGAGGGCCAGGTAGTTGTCGGCTGAGAATGAAGGGTCCTTCTTGGCTGCCAGATTCCACTCGTTCCAGAGTTCGAAGATCGGGCGCTGCGGCGCGACCGATCGCGCGGCCGCTGCCGCATAGTCCGCGAACCGCTGCCGGGCTTCGTCCGTCGTCGGAGGCGATGAGTTCGGCACGAGGTGATGGCCGAATGCAAGGATGAGGAGCGGCCGGGCGATGCCGGACTGAACCTGCGCGTCGAGCCTGCCCAACCGCGGCGTGAAGCCCATCCGACGTCCCGGCAATTCGAAATCAGACCAGGGAAAATCGTCGCGGAAGGCGTTAAAGCCCAGTTGCTTGATCTGGCTGACGTTCACGGAGGGCACGTAGCCTCGCGAACTGACCGGCCCTCCCAGTCCCTGATGGGTGCCGATACCCAACAGGAATCTGCTTTCAAGCGTCTGAGCCTGTTGAGCGCATGCCGGGACAGACAGAGAAACAGACGCGATGAGGCTCGCGATCCAGAGCAGCCTGTTGCGACCCAAGGTGCGGTGGCCCGCCATCGCCTGGATCATACCCGTCATCATTTCTCGCCTGCCGCAACTCACCTCAAAAAGGCTTCGAGAGGTCCGATTGCAGTGCCACGTTCTGCTCGACTCCGCTCTTGTTGTCGTCGAGGAGTTCGACATAGACCTGATGCAATTGGCGGTGTGTCTTCTGGACGTCATAAAACTGCTTGAAGCGATCGTAGCCGCGTTGCCCCAGGACCTTGAGATCCAGATCGAGCATCCGTCGGAAGCCGTCGATGAGAGGTTGAACCGCAACAGGTTCGCAAAGCACGCCGGTGACGCCGTCAACGACGATTTCAGGCAGCGCTCCGCTGTGGAAGGCCAGGATGGGCTTGGCCGCGCGCATCGCTTCCAGAGCGACGAGGCCGAAGGCCTCCCATCGTGACGGGATGACGACGAGATCGGCCGCCTCCAGCTGAGCCTCGATCTGCTGACGATCCAGCCAGCCTAGCAGCGAGACGTTGGCGGGAACCGCAGCTCCGTCGAACTTGTTGACCACGGAGGCGCCGACAATGCGAACATCCAGGACATCTTCGAGGGATCGTGCGGCCTCGATCAGGAGGTCGAAGCCCTTTTGTCGATCAAGACGGCCAATGAAAAGGACCTTGGCCTTCTTTGAAGTCCAATCTGTCGCAGCGCCGTACGGCAGTGGGCGGCTCTTGGAGATGCCATTGTGCACCAGGGTCAGACGGTCGGTCGGAATTCCCGCCCGGACCGCTTCATTGAATTCATCGCCGGAAATGCAGATGATACGATCCGACGTGCGGGCCAGAAGAGTCTCTGCAGCTTTTGCCGCCAGATGGCTCAGGCGGCCGGTCTCTCGCGAGAACGCCCAGCCATGCGGGCAATAGACGACGCGAGGACCTTCGGAACGAGCCGCCAACGCGGGCCTGAGAACGAGTCCGGCAAACGACGAATGGAGATGCATTACGTCGGGTTTGAAGGCGTCGAGCGCCTGCATGCTCGCCCGCAGCATCTGAAATAGTCCGGCGATGCTGCGGCCCGATCTGTCGAAGGTCGTGATCTGGCTGTCATCGATTCCGACGAGGTCGTGGCGATGATCCGATGGCACAACATAGTGCACGTTCTCCGCGCCGAAGCTCGCTTGCTGCTGCGGATGCAATTCGTTCAGGTAGCTCGCTATCCCACCCCGGATGGTTTCCGCGACATGCAGCACCTTCACCGCCTGCCTTGCGGAAGATTGAGTTGGGAAGATCGACATGGCGCATCCTTAATTGAGCATCAACGGATGCGATCACAATCCATCCAATCCATAGCGAGATTTGGGCAGCGGTGTGGTGTTGTTGCGCCGCGATGTCGAAGCTCTCTTGCTTCGAAGTCGAACGTACACACGGAACTCGTTGGATGGCGGCCGTTGTCGCCGCTATGCGCGCGACGCGAGAAAATCCAACAGTGCTCGCGCCGAGTCTTGCCACGAATATAATGCAAGACGATCTTGTTGCTTTCGGCGCTCCTGATCAGAGATTGCGCCGATTGCCAACCTTTCGAGCATAAGCTGTTGCAGCGCTTGAGCATCGTTGGCGCAAAAATAAGCAGCTGCTTCGCCGCACGTTTCCATCACCGCGTCAGCCGTCGAGGCTATGACCGGACAGCCGAAGATCATGGCTTCAAGTGGCGGTACACCGAAGCCCTCGTATAGAGAGGGAAAGACAAACGCCAGAGCGTGCGCATACAGAGCTGCAATCTCGCCATCCGCCATGCGTCCTGCCAGAAGCAGGCCCGATTCGCTCTCGCCCAGATTGTCTTGAAATACCTTGCTGTTATCTCCGCCGACAATGACGAGGGGAACGTCCTTTCGTTCGAGCAGCCGCGCCGCCTCGATTGCAACGGCGAGATTCTTGTTCTTGGTTCTGGAGCCGACAAAGAGAAAATATTTTCCCGGCTGAAGCCCTAATCGTTCGAGAATACCGTGATCAGGCGTTGTGGACGCGAAATGCTCCGCGCTGTTGGGGAATATCGGAATGTCCGTTTTCGAAAGGCCAAGCATTGCAGCCAATTCATTGCGAGAAAAGGCCGATACGGTCGCGATCGTGGCCCGCCGTGCAAGCAGGCGGCCCATCGTGCGGTGGACGGCCAAATAGCGCCAATTGAAGAAATCGGGCCGGCGGAAGACCTGTGCGTCGTGGATGACGACGATATGATCGCCATGAAACACAGGTCCGGCATTGGCCAGACTGATCAGGCGACCTCCAGCGGCGGCGCGCGCAAGTTCAATCTGATCCCAGGCATGTCCGCTCAGCCGTCCTATCTTGCGTACCTTGATGTGGGCGAGATTGATCGCTTCGCTCGTCTCGCTCGGCACGAGCAATTGCCACTCGGCTCCTCTGAGGGCAGCGGGCGATTGGTCGGACGCAAGCAGGGCATCGATCGCTTTGACCAGTTCGGCGGCATAACGCTGAACGCCGGTCAGCTTTTGCGAGAGAAAGCGGCCGTTGATGAAAAGCTTCAATTTTGTGCCGTTCGGGTTGTCGATGCCACAACGCGTGGGTCGCGATGTGTGCTTTCGAACCAAATGTGAGCACGGAAAGAAGCAGCCCGAAGGCACGGAATTATGACGGCATCGGCCGCGTGATCGCGCTGTTCGTTCGGTGCTCCCCGGGAACACTTGTTGAAAGTCTTCCCGGGCAGCCGGGAGCCTTTTATGGACGCGCGCCTGATGTTGCGTCGGCAGGCAGAGGGCGCTCCCGTCTGGTTAACTTGGGGAAGGCTGACATCCGAAGCGCCCGGCATTAAGCTTGCCGATGCTAGGGGGCTGTTCTCCAATGCTGAACCCTTGCCTCTACCGGTTCAGTCTGGCAATGCGGTATATGAGGACGGACAACGGAGTTTATTTTGGCCCCCGTGGTGGTTACCGGCGCTGCCGGCTTCATCGGCATGCATGTCTGTGAGCGCTTGCTTGCGCGCGGGGAACGAGTTGTCGGCATCGACGCAGTGACCCCTTACTATGATCCCGCGCTCAAGCGCGCTCGCCTCGAGACGCTCAAGCATGAGGCTTTCACATTCCACGAGATCGATCTTGCAGACTTCGCTGCGGTGACGCGTGTGTTCGACGAGGTCTCGCCCGACCGCGTAGTGCACCTTGCGGCGCAGCCCGGCGTGCGCGCATCGATCGACGATCCCATCACCAGCATCCGCGCCAATTGTGATGGCTTCGTCACCGTGCTCGAAGCGGGCCGGCGCCACGGCCTGGCGCATCTCGTCTACGCCTCGTCGAGCTCCGTGTATGGCGCCAATCGCACCTTGCCGTATTCGACCGAGCATTCGGTCAATCATCCGGTCAGCCTCTATGCCGCGAGCAAGAAGGCCAACGAGCTGATGGCGCACACGTTCGCACATGTTCACAAGCTGCCGGTGACCGGACTTCGCTTCTTCACTGTCTATGGTCCATGGGGCCGGCCCGACATGGCCGCCTGGCTCTTCACGCGCGCGATCTTTGCGGGTGAGCCGATCAAGCTTTTCAATAATGGAAATATGTGGCGCGATTTCACCTATGTCGACGACATCGTCGAGGGCGTGATCCGCACCCTTGATCGTCCCGCGACGCCGAATCCCGCGTGGAACGCCGAGCAGCCGGAAAACTCGTCGAGCTATGCGCCGTATCGCGTCTATAACATCGGCAACAATTGCTCGGTCGATTTGATCGAGTTCGTCGAGACACTGGAGAAGATCATCGGCAAGCCCGCGATCCGCACGCTTTTGCCGATGCAGGCAGGCGACGTCCTCGAGACGCGCGCCGACATTTCGGCCCTGCAACGCGACGTCGGCTTCACGCCCTCGACGCCGCTGGCGGATGGCTTGGGCCGCTTTGTCGAATGGTACCGAAATTATCACCGCGTATAAACCCCTCTCTTGAGTAGCTCACACGTGTCCCAAAAAATTATCCCCCTGATCATGTGCGGCGGTGCCGGAACGCGGCTGTGGCCGGCTTCGCGCGAGGTGCGCCCCAAGCAGTTCCTGCCGCTGTTCGGCACGCGCTCGACCTTCCAGGACACGCTGCTCCGCGTCTCGGAGGCCTCGCTGTTCGATCGCCCGATCGTCATCACCAATGCTTCCTACCGTTTCATGGTGCTGGAGCAGCTCGCCGAAATCGGCATCGAGGCCGACGTGATCCTCGAGCCGATGCGGCGCGATTCCGGTCCTGCGATCGCCGCCGGCGCGGTGTTCGCGCAGAACCGCTCGAGTGAGGCGATCGTGCTCGCGCTCGCCGCCGACCACGTGGTGCAGGACAATGCCGCGTTCGTCGCGGCGTGCCGCCAGGGCCTCACCGCCGCGAGCGCCGGGCGCATCGTCACCTTCGGCGTCAATCCGGAGCGGCCGGCGACCGAATACGGCTATATCAGCCCGGGCGAGGTCATCTCCGGCGAGGTGCACGCGGTCGCGCGCTTTGTCGAGAAGCCGGATGCGGTGAAGGCAGCCGACTATGTCAATTCCGGCTATCTCTGGAACAGCGGCAACTTCATGTTCCCGGCCAGCGTATTGCTCGACGAATACCGCAAGGTCGATGCGGCGAGCGTGGAGACCATCTCCAATGCCGTGACCAATGCCGGTCGCGATCTCGGCTTCGTGACGCTGGAGCCCGAGGCGTTCGGCGCGGCCAAGGCGATCTCGATCGACTATGCGGTGATGGAGAAGACCGCGCGCGCAGCGGTCGTGCCGGTGTCGTGCGGCTGGTCCGACGTCGGCTCCTGGCACGCGGTGTGGGAATTGTCGGACAAGGACGCGCAAGGCAATGCCGCGCACGGCGCCGCCGTGTTCGAAGATAGCCGCAACTGCAACGTCACCACCGATGCCGCGCTGGTCGCACTCGAAGGCGTTGACGATCTCATCGTGGTCGCGACCGCGGACGCAGTGCTGGTCTCGCGTCAGAAGGATGCCAACGGGCTGAAGCGGCTGGTCACGAAACTCAAGGCGGTCGCACCGAAGGTCACCGAGGAGCACCTCAAGGTGCATCGGCCCTGGGGCAGCTACCAGTCGGTCGACAATGGCGAGCGCCACCAGGTCAAGCGCATCGTGGTGAAGCCGGGCGGGCGTCTGTCGCTGCAGAAACACCATCATCGCGCCGAGCACTGGATCGTGGTCCGCGGCACCGCCCGCGTCACCGTCAACGACACCGTCAAAAGCGTGCACGAGAACGAGTCGATCTACATCCCGATGGGCGCGGTGCACCGGATGGAGAACCCCGGTAAAATCATGCTGGAGCTGATCGAGGTCCAGACGGGAAGCTATCTCGGGGAAGACGACATCATCCGGATTGAAGACGACTATCAGCGCTCTTGAGCAGAATGTCGCTCCAACATTCCGCGAACATTTAGAAATTGTCCTGCGAATTGCGATGATCGGAGCAGGCTGTTATGACCGACGACACGCACACAATCCGCTGCGGCGGGCTCGCCGCGACCATCAAGGCGCAAGGCGCGGAGATGTGTTCGCTGGCGAGCGATGCCGGCATCGAGTTCGTTTGGCAGGCGGGGGCGGCCTGGCCGCGCCATGCGCCGCTGTTGTTTCCGATCGTCGGGCGTCTCGCCAATGACGAATTGCGGCACCGGGGCAGGACCTACCGGATGACCCAGCACGGCTTCGCGCGTGACAGCCGCTTTGCGTGGATGGAACGTGGCGAAAGTCGCTGTATCCTGGTGCTCGAAGACAGCGAGACGACGCGCGCGCTCTACCCCTTTGCGTTCCGCCTGACGGCAACCTATGCGCTCGACGAATCCGGTCTCGATCTTTCACTCGTGGTCGCGAACACCGGCAAGGAGATGTTGCCGGCCTCGCTCGGCGGCCATCCCGCTTTCAACTGGCCGCTGCAACCAGGACTGGCGAAGGAGAGTTACGCGCTGAGCTTCGCGAACGCAGAGCCATCCCCCGTCCGCCGTCTCGACGGCGGCTTGCTGCGTCCGGCAACGGAGCCGAGCCCGGTCCAAGGCTCCGTGTTGCCCCTGTCAGAATCCCTGTTCGTCGACGACGCAATCATCTTCGATCGGATTGCGAGCACTTCGGTCCGCTATGCCGCGGAGCAGGGCGCGTCCACCGGGCCGTGGTTGAAAATGTCATGGCGCGGCTTTCGCGAGCTTGGCGTCTGGTCGAAACCGTCGGGCGCGCCGTTCCTCTGCATCGAGCCCTGGCGCGGCTATGCCAGTCCCGCCGGCTTCGACGGCGAATTCACTGACAAGGCGGGCCTGATGCACATCGCGCCCGGGACGGAAGAGCAATTGTCATTTCGGGTTGAGGTTGGATCGTCCTGAGGCCGGACGGCCTTCGCGCATCTCGAGTTCTCAGACCTCGATCCGCGTGAGGTCCTCGCCGAGCACGACAGGACCCGCGTAGTCCCGCCTGACATCCGCGAGCAGCGCATTCAGCATGGAATCATCGGTGCGAGGCCGGTGATGAGTCAGCGCGAGCTTCTTGACGCCGGCCTTGGCCGCGACCTTGCCGACTGTATCGCCGCAGGCGATCGTGAATTTCGCAAGCCGGCGCAGGTGCTCGTTGTCGATCTCCGGCGTGGCGAGAAAGCAGCACTGGACCAGCAGATCGGCCCCCTCAGCCAGTCGTTCGAGACCGGGGCACGGCACCGTATCGCCGGAAATTGCGATGACCTTGCCTTCGGCCTCGAAGCGGTAGCCGAGGCACGTCCAGCGTGCGAGGAAGGCCGGCGACATGTCGAGGCCGTCGCCATGCGAGACGAGTTCGGCACTGATCTTCCAGCGCCCGGTGTCGAGAACGGGGCCCGGTATAATGTCGGTCGCGACGACAGGTTTCCAGCCGCCGAAGCTCGGCTCGCCCTGATCGCGCCAGGCGATGTCCTTGTCGTAGACCTGCGTGACCAGCGTATTGACGAGCCGTTCGGTATCCGGCGGTCCATAGATGCGCAGATCGTCCTTGCGCCCGTGCAGCCATGAATTGAGCATCACGTCGTAGAGGTCGCCGATGTGGTCGAAATGGTGATGGGTGAGAAAGACCGTGTTGATCGAGCCGAGCGGCACGCCGGCCTTGCTGAGCTGCACCATGACGCCGCGGCCTGCGTCGATCAGGATATTTTCTCCGCCGAGCCTGAGCAGCGTTGTCGTCGCCATGCGGCGCGGGTCCGGGCGCGGGCCGCCGGTGCCGAGCAGGATGACTTCCATGGCGCCACCTCCTGGGGCAGACTTTTCGGGCGTTACAGTAGATTTGAAGCGTTTGGCGAGGCAAGCGTCCGTGGGACGGCCGTCAGCCCCCACAACAACCGCTTGTGCGGGGCCCCCGAACACGATGCGCGGGACGAGAAGTGTGGGCCAATTCATACTTAATTCGGCCAGATCGTGACCAATGTTGTTTGGGCGCGATAACGCGCCTAGTGTTGCAGCAGGCAATTCGAGGGGGCTCGAACAGTCGTGAATGTACGTTCACAGGACGGCGCGCTCGGCGACCTGAGCATCCAGGCCAGTTCGCAAGCACACAGGACATCCAACATCGTGGCTGATTCCGCAGTTCAGGAATTGCGTGTCGCTGGCCGCGAGCGGCTGATCGTCGTCGAGGACGATCCGGTGACGCGGACGATGCTGGTCGGCTATTTCAGCGAGAACAATTTCGACGTGGTCGGCGCCGGCTCCTGCGCGGAATGCCGCCAGGCGCTGCGGACGCGGACCGATCTCGTCTTCCTCGACGTGCAGCTGCCCGACGGCGACGGTTTCGATCTCGCCAAGGAGATCCAGGCGACCAGCAACGCGGGCATCATCTTCGTGACCCGCCGCGACACCGACGTCGATCGCATCCTCGGCCTCGAGGTCGCGGGCGACCACTACGTCACCAAGCCGATCGATCTGCGCGATCTGCTCGCGCGCGCGCGAAGCGTGCTGCGGCGGCGCTCGATCGACCGCAAGGCGGCGCGCAACCACAATTCGATCGCCTTCGGCGACTGGATCATCGACCTGACGCGGCGCGAGCTGCTCGGCAGCGACGGCAAGCCGGTGGCGCTGACGCGCGCCGAATTCGACCTGCTCGCGGCGCTCGTCGGTGCCGACGGCAGGCCGCTTAGCCGCGACTATCTGATCGAGGTCGTCAGCAATCGCCAGGCCGAGGTCGACATCCGCACCGTCGATGCCTTGGTGGCGAGGCTGCGCCGCAAGCTCGTCGGCAGCGGCACGCCCGTCATCACCACGGTCACCGGCGTCGGCTAAAAGCTCGCGCTGAGCGAGCGGCTCTAGAAGCCGGGCGCAGCACGAAACGGTGCCGGCTGAGCCGTCGGGTTCAGCCACTGAAGCCGACCAGGAACCGAATGGCGAGAAAGGCCGACAGCGCCACGGCGCCGGTCGCGAAGATTGCAAACAAAACTCTCAAACTATTGTGCATGATCTCTATTCAGGTTCGGTTTCAAAGTCCGGTTTCAAAAATGTCGTTCGTCCAATCGCTGCTCGTCTCAAGGCAGGCGACTCTAATTCTATTGGCGTGATGCGACCCGTTTCCACTTGGCTTCGACGCGAGCCTTGATGATGCGGACCCGGGCTTCCTGTGCTGCCCAGTATGCCCTGCTCGCGACCGCCGTGCCTTGACCGTAACGTGCGTAAACGTCCTTCGGCTGTGCCGGTCTGTTTTGATTGTGCGCTGATTTCTGATTGTGCGCCGACTTCGAGACGGTGGGCGCCGGAGTTGGCGCCGGTGCCACATCTGGGACGGCGGCAGCCTGGTTTCCCACATTCGTCGAGTTCATGGCGACAAGACGATTGCGGGCGCGATTACAGTAGACCTGGGAGCGCGGCGTCATGGACTCCTCGTCATGACCGGCTCGATATTTCATCAGGGCGCGGCAAAGGTCCCCGCCTGCCAGGCGCCATGCGCGGCTCAGATAGAGAACGCCATAGTGGATGTTGATATCGGGCTCTGCGAGCTCTGCGTTATGTCCCCGAAATCCGAGCATCGCTGCCGTTTCGGGTCGAATTTGCATGAGGCCGATCTCGCCGACGGCGCCAATGGTGCCCGGATTGTATCCGCTTTCAACGAAGACGACGGCCTCCGCGATGTCGGCGGGCAGATCGGTCCTGGCCGTTTCTCTTTCGATAATTTTTCGAATCGCCGCCCGCGAGGCCGGCGTCTCTCCAGCGCCGAGATCTGCATCGTGACCGCCAGCCGCCAACGCCGGTTCCGCGGCGTTCAGAGCGCTGCCCTGAGCGTGCACGGAGGTGGATGCCAACCAAAGCACAGCGATCGCAACGTGTGTCCACGCCGCGCGGGCATTGATGTGTGTTCGATCCCGCAGCATGGACATGTATTATATCTTTCGAGTTAACAACCGATTTTCTGGCGGCCTGGCTCGGACGGCGCGACCGGCCAGCGGCGCAATGAAGCTATCGCGACCGCGAGCTCTGGTCGGTTGATGTGCTTGGCGCAGCCCCGGCCAATTTGTCGTCGACCGCATAGAGTGTGCAGGTGGGTGACCATTTTGTGCAGGCGCCAAGTGAATCGCGCTGGGCGTCGTCGGCGGTCGCGCGCCCCGTACGCCAGCCGTAACCGCCGTTCGGCGACACCGCAAAAGCCTTGTGCGGCATCGTGCTGGCGAGATAGCGCGCGAACTCGGCCCGCGCGGCCTCGCTGAGCTGGCCCGGCGGCGGCAGCGGATCGGGCGGGCTCAGGACGTCGTGGCCGAGACCTCGCTCGCGCAGGAAGGCGTCGAGATAGGGCGTCCATTGCGGACGGCTCACCACCGAATAGAGATAGTGGCCATCGTCGCCGTAAGGCGGCGCTGCGACGAATTTCGCGTTGCCGCCGCTGGCGCGAAATCCGTCATGGAGGCGGCGCGCGAGGTCGGGACCGAAGTACGAATCGTTGGCGGCGTAGACCCACAGCATCGGCGCGCGGGAGGTTTTGCCGAACGTGGCGAAGGCCTGCACCAGCCCGTTCGGATTGCAGACGTCGTCATCGTCGCGCGAGCCGCGCCCGCCGGCAAAGCTGATCGCGGCGGCGAGACCCGCTGGCGCCTGCGCGGTCAAGGCGACAGTGGCGAACCCGCCGGCGGAATGGCCGGCCGCGATCATGCCCGAGGTGGTGACGTCGGCCCTGCGCACCATCGCCTCGATCGCCGCGCGCAAATCCGCCACCGCGACCGCCGCCGCCGGCAGATAAGCGGCATTGGCGCAGCCGCCGACGCTGTCGACGCGCCCGCCGGGCGAGGTGCCGTAGCCGCGCCGCATCACGATCAGCGCGGCGAAACCGCGCCGGGCATATTCGAGAGCGATGCCGTAATATTTGTGCGCGGACATCGTCGCGCGATCGTCGAAACTGCGCGGCGAGCCGTGGCTGAGCAGCGCGAGCGGATAGCGCTTGGTCCCGGCTGGCCGGACCAGGAACGCCTCCAGGCCCTGCGGTCCGGCCTCGGCCATCGGGATACGCAAGTCCTCGGTGTAGAACTCCGCGGCCATTGCATCGGGCACGATGCCAGCCGTCGCAAACCAGGCCATCAGAACAACCAAGAGCCTCTGAAACAGCGTCATGCCCCGACTCGAAAAGCCCCGATCAAAAGACCATAGCATGATCCCAGGAACGGCCGCCCCATCGCGGGTGTTGTGCTCTTGGCGGGGGCTTGGCCGATGCTATGGTATCGCGCAATTCTACGACAGGACGAGGTATATCCAGTGGCTGATGTTCATCCCGCGGCGGGCAAGCAGGCCTCGCCGGACGCGCTCACCAACGTTCCGCGGCTGGTGACGGCCTATTTCGCCGGCAAGCCTGATGTCGCCGATCCCGCGCAGCGGGTGGCGTTCGGCACCTCCGGCCATCGCGGCACCTCGTTCAAAACCAGCTTCAACGAGGGCCATATCCTCGCGACGACGCAGGCAATCTGTGATTACCGACGTGAAAAGGGGCTGACCGGTCCGCTCTTTATCGGCATCGACACCCATGCGCTGGCCGAGCCGGCGCTGGTCAGCGCCGTCGAGGTGTTCGCGGCCAACGGCGTCGACATCATGATCGACAAGGACGGCGGCTACACGCCGACGCCGGTGATCTCGCATGCGATCCTGACCTACAACAAGGGCCGCACCTCCGGCCTTGCCGACGGCGTCGTCGTCACGCCTTCGCACAATCCGCCCGAGGACGGCGGCTACAAATACAATCCGCCGCATGGTGGACCGGCCGACACCGACGCGACCTCCGTGATCGAGAAGCGCGCCAATGCCTATCTCGCCGACGGCCTCAAAGGCGTGAACCGCATCGACTACGCCAGGGCACGCAAAGCCGCGAACGTCCACGCCTATGACTTCGTCACACCCTATGTCGCCGATCTCGGCAACGTGGTCGATCTCGACCTGGTCAAATCCGCCGGCGTGAATATCGGCATCGATCCGCTCGGCGGCGCCGCCGTGCATTACTGGCATCCGATCATCGAGCGCTACGGCCTGAAGGCAACCGTGGTGAACGAGGCGATCGACCCGACGTTCCGTTTTATGACGGTGGACTGGGACGGCAAGATCCGCATGGACTGTTCCTCGCCTTACGCGATGGCGAGCCTGATCGCGATGCGCGACCGCTTCGACGTCGCCTTCGCCAACGACACCGACGCCGACCGCCACGGCATCGTGACGCGCACCGGCGGCCTGATGAATCCGAACCATTATCTCGCGACCGCGATCTTCTATCTGTTCGCGCACCGCCCGAACTGGGGCAAGGGCGCCGCGATCGGCAAGACGGTGGTGTCGAGCTCGATCATCGACCGCGTCGCGAAAAAACTCGGCCGCAAGCTGGTCGAGACCCCGGTCGGCTTCAAATGGTTCGTCGACGGCCTGCTCACGGGCGGCTTCGGCTTCGGCGGCGAGGAGAGTGCAGGCGCCTCGTTCCTGCGTCGCGACGGCACGGTGTGGACCACCGACAAGGACGGCATCATCCTCGGCCTGCTCGCGGCCGAGATCATGGCAAAGACCGGCCGCGATCCGAGCCAGCTCTTCAACGATCTCACCGTCGAGTTCGGCGTGCCCCATTACGCGCGCATCGACGTCGCCGCCACCACGCCGCAGAAGAACATCCTGAAGTCCGTCACGCCCGAGCAGTTCGGCCTGAAGGATCTCGCCGGCGATCCCGTCCGCGCCACCCTGAGCAAGGCGTCCGGCAACGGCCAGCCGTTCGGCGGCATCAAGGTCGAGACCGATTTCGGCTGGTTCGCCGCAAGGCCGTCAGGCACCGAGGACGTCTACAAGATCTACGCGGAGAGTTTTCGCAGCCCCGAGCACCTGAAGGCGATTCAGCAGGAGGCTCAGACAGGGTTGGCGAAGGTGTTCGGGGCGTAGTCGTCGAGCCAAAGCGCCGCTGCCACTGCTCCCCCGGGGGGGACTCGCCGCATCAACAGGTGTCATCACCCGCGAAAGCGGGTGATCCAGTACGCCGTGGCGCCAGTTGAGTAAACCAACAACCGCCGCGGAGTACTGGATTCCCCGCTTTCGCGGGGAATGACAGCGGAACAGATTTGTATACACGATGCGAGATAAAGGTATTATAATACGCTCCCATCCGCCCTTGAACGGAATCGCTATTGTATACATAACGTATCCACAAGCCTTGGGAGTGAACCGGTGACAAAACCCTTCCCGATGAACGCCTGGTATGCCGCCGCCTGGGACGCCGATGTGAAGCCGGCACTGCTGCCGCGGACGATCTGCGGCAAGCACGTCGTGATGTACCGCAAGGCCGATGGTTCGGTGGCTGCGCTGGAGGATGCCTGCTGGCACCGCCTGGTGCCGCTGTCCAAGGGTAGGCTCGAAGGCGACACCGTCGTCTGCGGCTATCACGGCCTGAAGTACAACGCGCAAGGGCGCTGCACCTTCATGCCCTCGCAAGAGACCATCAACCCGTCGGCCTGCGTGCGCGCCTATCCGGTGGTCGAGCGTCATCGCTACATCTGGCTCTGGATGGGCGATCCCGCGCTGGCGGATCCTGCGCTGGTGCCCGACCTGCACTGGAATCACGACCCCGCCTGGGCCGGCGACGGCAAGACCATCCACGTCAATTGCGACTATCGCCTCGTGCTCGACAACCTCATGGACCTCACCCACGAGACCTTCGTGCACGGCTCTTCCATCGGCAACGAGGCGGTCGCGGAGGCGCCGTTCGACGTCACCCATGGCGAAAAGACGGTCACGGTGACGCGCTGGATGCGCGGCATCGAGGCGCCGCCGTTCTGGGCGAAACAACTCGGCAAGTCCGGCCTCGTCGACCGCTGGCAGATCATCCGTTTCGAAGCGCCCTGCACCATTGCCATCGACGTCGGCGTGGCCCCGACCGGCACCGGCGCGCCGGAAGGCGACCGCTCGCAGGGCGTCAACGGCTTCGTGCTCAACACCATCACGCCCGAGACCGAGAAGACCTGCCACTATTTCTGGGCCTTCGTGCGCAATTATCAGCTCGGTGAGCAGCGCATCACCACCGAGATCCGGGACGGCGTCTCCGGCATTTTCCACGAGGACGAGCTGATCCTCGAGGCGCAGCAGCGCGCGATGGACGAGAACCCGGATCGCATCTTCTACAATCTCAACATCGACGCCGGCGCGATGTGGACGCGCAAGCTGATCGACAAGATGGTGGCAAAGGAAAATCCGCCGCAGCATCTTCAGGCCGCGGAGTAAGCCGACATGGCCGAGCGCGAGGTCGACCGCTCCGTCTCGCAGACCGTGAAGGCGCAGCTCGCGCTGCGCGACCAGCTCCTGTCGGGCTCGTTGCGCCCGGGCGAGCGCATCTCCGAGCTCCAGGCGGTGGAGACCACCGGCGCCTCGCGCACCCCGGTGCGCATGGCGCTGGTGCGGCTGGAGGAGGAGGGCCTCTTGGAGGCGATTCCCTCCGGCGGCTTCATGGTGAAGGCGTTCTCCGAGCGCGACATCTCCGATTCCATCGAGCTGCGCGGCACGCTGGAAGGGCTCGCCGCGCGCTTTGCCGCCGAGCGCGGCGTCTCCGCGCGCGAGCTCGAGCCGCTGAAGGAGTGCCTCGCCGCGATCGACGAGTTGTTGCGCCAGGTGCCGATCTCGGTCGATGCGTTCTCGTCCTATGTCACGCTGAACGCGCGCTTCCACGCCCTGCTCACCGAATTGTCGCGTAGCCCGCCGCTGATCCGGCAGATCGACCGCGCCTCGTCGCTGCCGTTTGCGTCGCCGAGCGGTTTCGTGATGGCGCAGTCGGCGCTGCCCGAGGCACAGCAAATCCTGATCATCGGGCAGGAGCACCACCGCGTCGTGATCGACGCCATCGAGAACCGCGAAGGCGCCCGCGCCGAAGCGGTCATGCGCGAGCATGCGCGGCTCGCGGTGCGCAATTTGCGGCTCGCACTGCGCAACCGGACCCATCTCGACCTCTTGCCGGCGCTTGCGCTGATCAAGTCCGCAACCGATTGAGGGCAGTCACCATGCGCTTCATCGAAACCTGGATTCCGGCGACGCTCGTCTCGATGCGCGATCTCGCACCCGGCATCCGCGAATTCCTGATCCGGCCCGACCAGTTCGACGGCACGGCCTATCCGGTCGGCAGCCACATCAATATCAGCGTTACCATCGACGGGCAGCCCGAGACGCGGTCCTATTCGCTGGTCGGGGAAGCCTCGTCCCAGGGTCTAAGGATCGCCGTGCGCCGCGCCGAGGACTCGCGTGGCGGCTCGCGCTATATGTGGTCGTTACGGCCGGGCGCGCGGCTCGACATCACGACGCCCGCCTCGCTGCTCGCCGTCGATTGGGCACGCCAAAACTACTGCCTGATCGCCGGCGGCATCGGCATCACCCCGATCCTCGGTGCCGCGCAGGCGCTGGCCCGGCGCGGCACCGATGTCACGCTGCATTACGCGGTGCGCTCGCGCACCGAGGCCGCCTATCTCGACGATCTCGCCGCAACGCTGGGTGATCGCCTGGTCGTTCACGCCAGCGATGAGGGCAAGCGGCTCGATCTCGACGCCCTGTTCGCCTCGGTGCCCAAAGACACGCTGGCGCTGTTCTGCGGCCCGATGCGCATGCTGGATGCCGCGCGCCACGCCTGGATCGGCGCCGGCCATCCGCTTCCCGATCTCCGCTACGAGACTTTCGGCTCCAGCGGCACGCTGCCGACTGAGACATTTCGCGTGCGCCTGAAGGGCTCCGATGTCGAGCTGGAGATCCCGCGCGAGCGCTCGATGCTGGACGTGCTCAACGCCAGCGGCCACGACGTGATGTACGATTGCAAGCGGGGCGAATGCGGCCTCTGCGCCATCGACGTGGTCGCGATCGACGGCGAGATCGACCATCGCGACGTCTTCTTCAGCGACCATCAGAAGCAAAGCAACCAGAAGATCTGCGCCTGCGTTTCCCGCGCGCGGGGCACCATCACGGTGGACACGCTGCTGCGGGCGGATCCGGTCTGAGGTGAGGTCGTCATGCCCGGGCTTGTCCCGCCTGCGCGGTCGGAGCCGCTTCGGCGAGGCGAAGGCCCGGGCATCCACGTTCTTCGTGCGATGTCGTAGGTGTGGATGGACAGGCCCGGCCGTGACGCCGTGAATGCTTTGGTGGCTACGCCGCGTAGGTCGCCCGCAACTTCTTCGGATCAAGCAGCGCCAGAACGCCATCCGCCGACACCGGCCGGCTGATGAGATAACCCTGCACCTCGTCGCAACCGATCTGGCGCAGATATTCGAGCTGGTCGGCGGTCTCGACGCCTTCGGCGACCACGCCGATGCGCAGGTCGCGCGCGAGCCCAATCACCGATTTCACGATCGCGGCGCAGTCGGGCTGCACCAGCATGTCGCGGATGAAGGACTGGTCGATCTTGATGCGGCTGAACGGCAGCTTGCGCAGGTAAGTCAGCGAGGAGAAGCCGGTGCCGAAATCGTCGAGCGCCACGGTGACGCCGAGCTCCAGCAGCGCGTTCAGGACCGACGCGGCCGAGGCGTATTTCGACAGCAGCATCGATTCCGTGATCTCGATCTCGAGCCGGTGCGGGGCGATCTTCGCGTCCGCGAGCGCCTGCACGATGATCTGGAGGAGGCCGTTGTTGTGAAACTGCGCGGCCGAGAAATTTACGGCGACCCTGATCTCTTCGGGCCACTCGGCAACCGTCGCGCAGGCGCGGCGGACGACCCATTCGCCGATCTCGTGGATCAAGCCGGTTTGCTCGGCGATCGGTATGAATTCGCTCGGCGGCACCAGTCCGCGCTGGGGATGCTGCCAGCGCAGCAGTGCCTCGAAGCCGGTGATGCGGTTGCCGTCGAGGTCGAGGAACGGCTGGAACACCAGGAACAGCTCGTTCCTGGCGACGGCGCCTTCCAGATCCGATTGCAGCGCCTTGCGGTCGCGTGACGAGCGGTCGTCGGCTTCCTCGAAGAAACACACCGTGCCGGGTCCGGCCTTCTTGGCGCGGTAGAGCGCGGTGTCGGCGTTCTTCATGATGTCGAGTTGCGTGCTGCCGTCGCGCGGCGCCAGCACGATGCCGACGCTGGTCGCGCCGACGATCTGGCGACCCTCGATCTGGAACGGTTCGTCGAAGGCCGCGACGAAGCGCTCGGCGATCTCGAGCGCATCCTCCGGCCGCGCCCGATTGGCCATCACCAGCGCGAACTCGTCGCCGCCGATGCGTGCGACATGCTCGGCCGCGCGGGTGCAGCGTTGCAGGCGGCTCGCGATCTGGACCAGAAACTCGTCGCCGGCGGGATGGCCGAACTTGTCGTTGACCTCCTTGAAACGATCGAGATCGAGCAGAAGCACCGCGAATTCCTCGCCGGACAGAGCGAGCCGCTTCAAGGCTGCATCGAGCGTTTCGTTGAACGCGACGCGATTGGGCAGATGGGTCAGCGAGTCCTGCCGCACCGTACGCTCGGCCTCGATCTGCCGCATCACGCGCCGTGCGAACGCGATCGAATTGACGAACACGCTGCGCAGCAGCACTGATCCGTAGACGACCACCAGGAAAGCGATCAGCAGAAACGCCGGATCGCCATTCCTGCCGAGGCAGATCGCGATGCCAGCGAAGATCGGGGCCGTGAATGCGATCGCGGCGATCGGGATGGTGGCGAAGGCCAGCGCGCCCCCCGCCAGCATCCCCGAGCAAAGGCAGGTGATGACGAGCTGCCCGCCCGTTGAGGCATTGACGAAGAATGCGACCGGAACGGTGCCCCAGGCGGCGCCGAGGATGAAAGCATTGCGCACCAGCCGATGCATGGCCCGGCGCGAGACGAATTGCGGTTTGGTGATGCGGCGCGCGGCATGGGATTGCAGGCCGAACGCGATCGCGGCGCCCGCCACGATGGCGGCCCAGATCAAGGCCAGCTTCAAGTCCGGCGAATGCCACAGCGCGACGACGAGTACCCCGGCGTTGCAGGCATTGGCCAGCATGATGCCGACCGAATAGCCGAGCACCAGCGACATCTGTTCGGCGCGGATATGGCCGGCGACGGCTTCGTCGGTTACGGGACCGCCAAAGGCCGACAGATCGCCGGCGAACAGCCGCGCGAAATAGCTGGTCGTTTGAGTCCGCATTCCAGAGCCTAGCAGCATGGGCCGCTTGTCCGGCCCGGTCAGGAGAATTCGCTGCAAACCTTTGACGAACTATGAATTATCCAAACTTGCGACGATTGCTCTGACCACTTCTGCGTGTTCGCGATATTGTATCGATAACAAATCGATACAAATGCGGCGCCTCGCGTTACGGCTGTGACGGGAGGCTATGTTCGCTACCAATTCCGCTGTCATGCCTCGCCTTGTGCGCACTTGCGCACTGGGGCGGGGCATCCAGTACGCCGCGGCCTATCGGATCAATCACGCCTGTCTCGGAGTACTGGATCGCCCGGTCAAGCCGGGCGATGACAGTTGTGCTTCAGGCATCACCGCCCCAACTGCTTCGGATCGTAATAGAACCGCTCTTCGATCAACTGATCGCCCCGCCAGGTCTGCCATGCGATCTCATCCAACGTTCGGATGATGCCTTCG
Source organism: Bradyrhizobium sp. CW1 (assembly GCF_023100665.1). Taxonomy (NCBI): domain Bacteria; kingdom Pseudomonadati; phylum Pseudomonadota; class Alphaproteobacteria; order Hyphomicrobiales; family Nitrobacteraceae; genus Bradyrhizobium; species Bradyrhizobium sp. CW1. The sequence goes on along the minus strand of NZ_CP064684.1, from coordinate 6,130,111 downwards.
GCATTGGTGAAGCTGAATCTCCAGCGCGTCGCGACATGATCCCCTTCGATCAGGCTCGGCCCAATGCGCACCGCCTTGACCTCCTTGAAGGCTGCCAGCACGCCGCGCTCCTTGGCGGCGAGCTTGTCGCGTCCGACCACGGGATCGCCCTGGTTTTCATAGGTGGCGGCGTCCGGCGTGTAGTAGTCGAGGATCGCCCCGACGAAATCCCCGTCCTCCAATCGTTTGGCAAAAGCTTCGACGACATCACGGCTCGGCATGGTGCACCTCACGAATAAAACCGACTGTTGGTCGGTAAATACCGACCGACGGTCGAAAAGTCAACTGGCTGTCCTCGTCCATTTCGACTACAGCAGACCCATGGCGAAACAGGCGGAGCGGCGGGCTGCGACATCGGAGGCGATCCTGACGGCGGCGCGCCGCCTGTTCGGGACGCAAGGCTTTGTCGCGACGACGATGGACGAGATCGCCGAAGCCGCCCACGTCGCCAAGGGCGCGGTGTATCATCACTTCAAGACCAAGGAGGCGGTGTTCGAAGCGGTGTTCAATGAGGTCTCGCGCGACCTCGTCGCCGAAATCGACAGCACGGCCCGTGCCGAGAAGGACGTGCTTGCCGCGATGGTCGCCGGCACCCAGCATTATTTCGCCGCGACCGCGAAGGGCCCGACCGGCCAGATCATCCTGCGCGACGGCCCGGCCGTGCTCGGCTGGGAGCGCTGGCGCGAGATCGACGCCAAACATTTCGGCGGCAAGCTGCCGCGCGCGATTGCGGCGGCGATGGAGGCCGGCCTGATCGCGCGGCAGCCGGTCGAGCCGCTGGCCCGGCTGCTGCTCGGCGCGGTAACGGAGGCCGCCGTCGCCTGCGCCGGACGCGCCGATATCGCAAGGGCGGGTGCGGAATATGCCCGTGCGTTCAGGTCGCTGGTCGAGGCGCTGCGCGTGGCTGCATGATCGTGCTAAGTGATGATTGGAAACGCCCGTCAACAAAAAGAACAGTAGCGCATGAACGCAACTTCCTCCCTGACACCCTCCGACCCTGAATTCGACTACATCATCGTCGGTGCCGGCTCTGCCGGCTGTGTGCTCGCCAACCGGCTGTCGGCCAACGGCAAGCACAGCGTGCTGCTGCTCGAGGCAGGCCCGAAGGATTCCAACATCTGGATCCACGTGCCGCTCGGCTACGGCAAGCTGTTCAAGGAAAAGACCGTCAACTGGATGTACCAGACCGAACCGGAGCCTGAGCTGAAGGGCCGTCAGGTGTTCCAGCCGCGCGGCAAGACGCTGGGCGGATCGAGCTCGATCAACGGCCTGCTCTATGTCCGCGGTCAGCACGAGGATTACGACAGATGGCGTCAGCGCGGCAACGCCGGCTGGGGCTATGACGACGTGCTGCCCTATTTCAAGAAGGCCGAGAACCAGTCGCGCGGCGCCGATCAATACCACGGCAGCGGCGGCCCGCTGCCGGTCTCCAACATGGTGGTGACCGACCCGCTGTCGAAGGCCTTCATCGATGCCGCGGTCGAGACCGGTCTGCCCTACAATCCTGATTTCAACGGCGCCACCCAGGAAGGCGTCGGCCTGTTCCAGACCACGACGCGCAACGGCCGCCGCGCCTCGACGGCGGTGGCCTATCTCGGCCCCGCCAAGGCCCGTCGCAATCTCAAGATCGAAACTGGCGCGCTTGGCCAGCGCGTGCTGTTCGAGGGCCGCCGCGCGATCGGCGTTGAATACCGTCAGGGCGCCACATTGCGCCGCGCCCGTGCGCGCAAGGAGGTCGTGCTGTCGAGCGGCGCCTACAACTCGCCGCAGCTGCTCCAGCTCTCCGGCGTCGGACCCGCCGACCTCCTGCGCAAGCACGGCATCGACGTCGTGCTGGACGCGCCGGGCGTCGGGCACGATCTCCAGGACCACATGCAGGTCCGCATCGTGATGCGCTGCTCGCAGAAGATCACGCTGAACGACACCGTCAATCATCCGCTCCGCCGCACCATGGCTGGCGCGCGCTATGCGCTGTTCCGCAAAGGCTGGCTGACGATCGCGGCCGGCACGGCGGGCGCGTTCTTCAAGACCAGTCCGCGGCTGGCCTCGCCCGACATCCAGGTCCACTTCCTGCCGTTCTCGACCGACAAGATGGGCGAGAAGCTGCACGATTTCTCCGGCTTCACGGCGTCGGTGTGCCAGCTCCGTCCCGAAAGCCGCGGGTCCTTGCGCATCAAGAGCGCCGACCCGACAGTGCCGCCGGAGATCCGCATCAACTACATGTCGACCGAGACCGACCGCACCACCAACGTGGAAGGCCTGAAGATCCTGCGCAAGATATTGCATGCACCGGCGCTGAAGCCGTTCGTGGTCGACGAGTACGATCCCGGAGCGAAGGTGTCCACGGATGCCGAGCTGCTGGACTATTGCCGTGAGCGGGGCAGCACCATCTACCATCCAACCTCGACCTGTCGTATGGGCAATGATGCGCTCGCGGTGGTCGATCAGCGGCTGAAGGTGAGGGGCCTCGAAGACCTCCGAATCGTCGACGGTTCGATCATGCCCGATCTCGTGTCGGGGAACACCAACGCGCCGATCATCATGATCGCCGAAAAGGCCTCCGACATGATATTGGAGGATGCGCGGTAAACTCGCGTCTTGAGAGGATTTGGGCTTGGCTACGCGATTCAAGATCGGCACACGCAAGAGCGCGATGGCGCTGGCACAGACGGAAGAGATCGCGCGCCGCCTGACCGCCGCCATGCCCGATCTCGACGTCGAGATCGTCAAGTTCGACACCACGGGCGATCTCGACCAGACCAGTAAGCTGTTGCCCCATGGCGGCAAGGGCGGTGCCTTCGTGGCGCAGATCCGCGCCGCGGTGCTGTCGGGCGAACTCCACGCGGCGATGCATTCGCTGAAGGACATGCCCGGCAACGAAGACACGCCCGGCCTCGTGATCGGCGCCACGCTCTCGCGCGATCCTCCCAACGACGCGCTGGTGCTGCGTGACGGCGTGACGCTGGAGGCGTTGCGCCAATCTCGTGGCAAGGGTTTCAAGATCGGCACCAACGCCGTCCGCCGCGCCGCCTATGCGCGGCGGTTGTTTCCGGACGTGGAGATCATCCACTTCCGCGGCGCCGCGGACACGCGCGTGCGAAAACTCGACAATGGCGAGAAGCAGCGCCTGCCGGATGGCGGCGCGGTGGGGCCTGCGGATGCGCTCATCATGGCGCGGTCCGGCCTCGACCGCGTCGGCCTTTCACAGCGCATCGCCTACGAGTTTACCGCAGCCGAGATGCTGCCGGCAGCGGGGCAGGGCATCGTCGCCGTCGAATGCGCCGCGCAGGACTGGCAGACGCGTCGCGTCCTCGCATCGATCGACGATCCCGCTGCCCACGCCTGCGCCGATGCAGAGCGCGAGGTGCTGTGGGTGCTGAACGGCCATTGCAATTCGCCGGTGGCGGGCTTTTCGACCATTGCGGGTGATCAGATGTCGCTCACCGCGTCCGTGCTCGATCTCTCCGGCAACACCATCATCGAAGCCTTGCGTTCGGGCCCCGCCAATCGCCCACGCGAACTCGGCCGTGCGGTGGGACTGGATCTGCTGGCCAAGGGCGCCGCGGAGATCATCGAGCGCAGCCGGCCGCGCTAAGTCGGCCGCGAGGCGGGGGTCGGTGGGATGATGGCATCATGCGCCTGTTTTGCCCGACGGGTCAAATGTTGGCGCGCTCTGATGCGATCACGGCGCACCTGATTTCAGTCCGCCCTAAGTCATTGATCGGGCGTGGCCTCTCTACTGTGCATGGAGTTGTTTTCGCGTTTTTTTGTTTTTCCGCTCCCCAGGCGCAAAATAAATCAGCCCCGAACCCGCTTCAGCATCTGCTCGACATGGGCGATCGGCGTCTCCGGCTGGATGCCGTGGCCGAGATTGAAGATGAACCGCCCTTGCGCGAAATTCGCCAGCGTATCGTCGATCGCGCGGTCGAGCGCGGCGCCGCCTGTGATCAGCACCAGCGGATCGAGATTGCCCTGAACCGCAACCTTGCTCTGCACGCGCTCGCGGATGAAGGCCGGCTCCGCGGTCCAGTCGATGCTGACGGCGTTGACGCCGGTCGCCTCGACGAACCCGGGCAGTTGCGCACCGGCACCGCGCGGAAAGCCGATGATCTTGGCGTCCGGCACCTTGGCGCGCACGCCTTCGACGATGCGCCGGGTCGGCTCGATCGACCATCGCGCGAACTCGGAGGGTGGCAGCACGCCGGCCCAGGTGTCGAAGATCTGCAAGGCGCTGGCGCCGGCCGCAAGCTGCGCCAGCAGATATTCGATCGAGTTCTCGATCAGCACGTCGATGATCTCGGCGAACGCCTCCGGATGCCGGTAGGCCATCATCCGCGCCGGGGCCTGGTCGGGCGTACCCTGGCCGGCGACCATGTAGGTCGCCACCGTCCACGGAGCGCCGCAGAAGCCGATCAGCGCGATCTTGGGATCGAGCGCGCTGCGCACGATCTTGAGGGCCTCGAACACCGGCGCGAGCTTGCCGAAATCGGCGTGCTTCGCCAGTGTTGCGACCTTGGCGGGATCATCCAGCGGTTCGAGCCGCGGACCCTCGCCGACCTCGACGCGCACGGAACGTCCGAGCGCATAGGGGATCACCAGGATGTCGGAGAAGATGATCGCCGCATCGAAGCCGAACCTCCGGATCGGTTGCAGCGTCACCTCGGCGGCAAGCTCCGGGTTGAAGCAGAGATCGAGAAAGCCGCCGGCCTTGGCGCGCACCTCGCGATATTCGGGCAAGTAACGGCCGGCCTGCCGCATCATCCAGATCGGCGGAACGACCTGCCGCGGGCCGGAGAGGACGTCGATGAATGGTTTGGTCGCAGACTGGGGCACGAACGGTCCTGAAGATGGTTAGGGCTCCTGATACACCGCCACGGCCCGAAGCGGAACAGGGGAACCAAGCGCAATTGGGCCGCGTTGACCAGCCAACGGAGGACGAGACCATGGCTGAGACATTCAACCCCGCGCCGCATGACAAGCACGCCGACGATCTGCACGAAGCGCTCGCCGCCGACCGCCACGCCAAGCTCGACGCCGGTCTGAAAGATACCTTCCCGGCGTCCGACCCCGTGAGCGCCGCCCAGCCGACGCCCTCGAAGGCCGATGCGGAGGCCGACAATCCCTCGCTCTGGGACAAGGTTAAGGCGATCTTCAGCTAAGGCGGAGAGCGCCGGATTCCGATAGGTTTGCTAATGCCTTGTTAGCGATGCGCTGATTCCGGCGTCCGTACGACTACGGAAAGCCGGGGACATCACTGCATATTTCTCCCGGTGTTTCAGAGTTCAATAACAGAAGCAGCAGAGTTTCCGGGCATCGGAGAATTCTGCTGCATGAGTGCTGTGACCCAAAGAGCCGGATGGAGCCGCCTGCCGCTGCGGGCGGCTGCGTTCGTCGCGCTGACCTGCGTGGCCATCCTCGGCGTCAGCGGCTGGCGGGAATGGGCGGCCCGCGACGCGGTGCTCAAGGGCGCCGAGGCAGAAATGGCGAACGTTGCGCGCTCGCTGACGCAACATGCCGAGGACAGCCTCGATCTCCTGGATTCAGGCGTCGTCGGCGTCGTCAGCCGGCTGGAGATGGACGGCAGTGAGCCGGCCACGATCGCCAAGCTCCGAAACCTGCTGGAGGCGCGAAAGAAGGCGATAGAGCGCATCCATAGCCTCGCCATCATCGACGAGCGCGGCAACTGGTTGACCTCGCCTGGCACGATCGGCTCGACGCTCAATGACGACGCGTTCTTCCGCTATCACCAGCTCTCGCCGAAACGGGAACCCCATGTCGGCCGCCCCGTGAAGAGCCTGCTCGACGGCGAGTGGGTCGTCACCCTGTCGCGCCGTTTCAACAAGCTGGACGGCAGCTTCGGCGGCGTGGTGCTCGCGACCATCAGCTCGGGATATCTCTCGCATTTCTACGAACAGTTCGAGATCGGCCGCAACAGCTCGGTGGCGCTGACGCACGGCGACGGCCTGATCATCGCGCGTAACCCCAGCAACGACAGGTTCGTCGGTCGCAGCGTTGCCGATACGCCGCTGTTCCGCGATACCGCCTTGCAGCGGCCGGGCGGCGCCTACCATTTCAAGTCGCCGCTCGACGGTGCCGACCGGGTCAGCTTCTTCAAGCGCTCCGGCCGTTATCCGCTGGTCCTGCTCGCCACCGTCGACAAGGCCGAATTGCTGGCGCCCTGGCGTGCTGCGGCGATCTCCCGCATGCTCTACGTGCTCGCGCTGGTCATGCTGATCGCGATCATCGGTGCGGTGTTGGTGCGGCAGCTGCAACGGGGCCAGAGTATGGCGGCCGCGCTGGTCGAGAAGGAAGCGCATTTCCGGCTGCTTGCCGAAGGCTCCAGTGACATGGTGACCCGTATCGGGCTCGACGAGCGGCTGCGCTATGTCTCGCCGTCATCGATCGGCGTCGTTGGCTGGCGCGCCAATCAACTGATCGGTACCCTCGCGCTGGCCGGCATTCACCCGGACGACCGGCCGCAGGTCCAGGCCCTCGTCGACGCCATGAAGCGCGGCGATGCGGAGGAGGCGCGGGTCACCTATCGCAATGTGCACCGGCAGAACTCGGAAGTCTGGCTCGAATCGACCATGCGGGTGACCCGCAAGGAGAATGGCCGCGTCGACGGCGTGGTCGCGATCTCGCGCGACATCACCGAGCAGAAGAAGCTCGAGACCCGGCTCGAAACGCTCGCGATCGAAGACAGCCTCACCGGGCTTGCCAATCGCCGCCGCTTCGATGAACGATTGAAGGAGGAGTGGGCGCGTGCCTATCGCGAGCGCTCCAGCCTCTCTTTGCTGATGATCGACGTCGACCACTTCAAGTCTTACAACGACGACTACGGCCATCCCGCGGGCGATGCCTGCCTCCGGCAGGTGGCCCAGATCATCGCTGCTGAGGCGCAGCGTTCCGGCGATCTTGCGGCGCGTTACGGCGGCGAGGAGTTCGCCATGTTGTTGCCGAACACCGACGCTGCGGGCTGCGCCCTGATCGGCGACCGGATTCGACGGGCGATCCGTGATGCGGGCCTGGTCCACACCAGCAACCATGTGGCTGGCTGCGTCACCGCTTCGCTCGGCGGTGCTGCGTGCCGGCCGGCGCTGGAGCGCACGGCCGGCGTCACCTCGCTGGTCGAGGCCGCCGACCAGGCGCTCTATGCCGCCAAGGAGGCCGGGCGCAACCGGCTGATGATGTCGGGCGAGGTGAGTAACCTTCTTCTCAAGGCGTCCGGTCAGTAAGCCCGCTCAATAATGCGGCGGACGCTCATTGGCGGCTCCCGGCGCATTCGCCTCGGCCTCCTGCAGCCGCTCGCCGAGCTCTGCGATTCTCCGCGTCAGCGCGTCGATCTGCTTCCACTGCGCGGTGATGGTCTGGTTCAGCGTCTCAATCGCGTCGTCCTGATAGGCGAGGCGGGTCTCCAGCGTGTCGATGCGCTCGCCGAGCGTCTTGATCTCATTCGTCACGTGCCGCGTCCTTGTCCCGTTCGCGCAATCCAAATTCTTGCAAACCAAGTTGTTGCAAACCGTGGCCGAGCGCGACACGCTCATCGAACACGAAGCATTCGCCGCGCCAGCGACTCTGAGCCTCCGGCACCTCTTCCAGATATTTGAGAATGCCGCCCTTGAGGTGATAGACCTCGGCAAAGCCGCGCGCGAGCAGGTGTGCGCTCGCCTTCTCGCAGCGGATGCCGCCGGTGCAGAACATCGCGATTCTGCGGTGTCTGGCGGGATCGAGCTGCTCGGCCGCAAAATCTTTGAACTGGCCAAAGCTCCTGATGCCGGGGTCGAGCGCGCCCTCGAACGTCCCCATCGCCACCTCGAAGGCGTTCCTGGTGTCGAGCACCAGCGTATCCGGCGCTTCGATGAGCGCGTTCCATTCGGCCGCATCGACATAGGTGCCGACCTGCCGCGTCGGGTCGGCGCTTTCGTCGCCGAGCGTGACGATCTCCTTCTTCAACCGCACCTTGAGCCGGCCGAATGGCATCGTCTCGGCGGTCGAGAACTTCAATTCGAGATTGTTCAACCTGCCGCCGAACATGTCGCCGTGAGCGAGCTCTTGGGTGAGCGCGTCGATGGCCTCGCCCGCGCCCGCGACCGTGCCGTTGATGCCCTCCTGCGCGAGCAGCACGCTGCCCTTTAGCTCCAGGCCGGCGCAGAACGCGCGCAGTGGCTCGCGCAGCTCGCGGTAATCGGGCAGCGCGGCGAATTGGTAGAAGGCGGCGACCTTGTAAATCATGGCGCCCGTTTAGCAGGCGGGGCTCGCCCGGAAAACCCGCATCGAGCAGCTCTATTCCCGGCGGATGGCAGCCATTTCCCTGGCATGCCAGCATTGCCCCGGCCGGCCGGAATGTGTCATGTAGGCCCGGTTTTTCCGAGATGGCGCGCCATCCGCACCAGACGCCCAATGAGAGCAGAATTCGATGAGAAACTTCCATTTCCCCGGCAGGTCCACGGTCCACGCCACCAACGCGATGGTGGCGACCTCGCATCCGCAGGCGTCGCTTGCCGCGATCGAGGTGCTGCGCGAGGGCGGCACGGCGGTGGACGCGGCTGTCGCGGGTTCGGCCATTCTCGGCGTGATCGAGCCGCAATCGACCGGCATCGGCGGCGACTGCTTTGCGCTGATCCAGCCGCGCGGCGAGGGCAAGATCATCGCCTATAACGGCTCCGGCCGCGCCCCGAAGGCGGCGAACGCCGATTGGTATCTCGAGCGCAAGATCAACTCCGTGCCGCTGACCTCGGCGCATGCGGTCTCGATCCCCGGCGTGATCGACGCCTTTGCAACCGTCTTGCGCGATCACGGCAAGTTCGGCTTCGAGCGGCTGCTTCAGCCCGCGATCAAGGCGGCCGAGGAAGGCTACGTCGTCGCCCCCCGCATCGCCTTCGACTGGAAGAACCAGTTCGAGAAGCTGAAGGCCGGCACCAACACGGAGCGGTATCTGCTGCCGCACGGCAAGCCGCCGGTGGCCGGCGACGTCATCCGCCAGGCCGAGCTCGGCAAGACGCTGCGGGCGATCGCCAAGGACGGCCGCGACGCCTTCTACAAGGGCCCGATCGCGGAAGACATGGTGGAGACCCTGCGCGGGATCGGCGGCCTGCACACGCTCGACGATTTCGCCGCGCACACCACTGAGACGACGACGCCGATCGGGACCATGTACAAGGGCTATGACGTCTGGCAGTGCCCGCCGAACGGACCCGGCCTCACCATGCTGCTGATGCTGAACATCCTGTCGCGTTTCGACCTGACGAAATACGCGCCGCTCAGCATCGAGCGCTTCCACCTCGAAGCCGAGGCCGCGCGCATCGCCTACATGCATCGCGAGCTGCATGTCGCCGATCCCGAGCATATGCAGATCGAGGTCGCCAGGATCCTCGCCAAGGAATACTGCAACGAGCACATCGACAAGATCCGCATGGACGGCATGCTCGACCTGCCGAACGTCGCGCCGCCGATGAACCCGTCGACCATCTACATCACCGTCGTGGACAAGGACCGCAACGTCTGCTCCTTCATCAACTCGGTTGCGCATTCCTTCGGCTCGGCGATCGTCTCGAACAAGACCGGCATTTTGCTCCAGAACCGCGCCGGCGGCTTCCGCATCCAGCCCGGCCACCCGAATTGCATCGCCGGCGACAAGCGTCCACTGCACACGATCATGCCAAGCCTGCTCACCAAGGGCGGCCGTTCCGTGATGCCGTTCGCGGTGATGGGCGGACAATATCAGCCGGTTGGCCAGACCCATGTGGTGACCAACATTCTCGATTATGGCTGCGACGTGCAGGAGGCGATCGATATGCCGCGCGGCCTGCATTATGAAGGTCAGTACCAGCTCGAGGACAGCGTGCCGGCCGCCATTGTCGAAGGCCTGAAGAAGCTCGGCCACAAGACCACCAGCGTCGTCGGTCCGCTCGGCGGCGCGCAGGCGATCTGGATCGACTGGGACAAGGGCACGCTCACCGGCGGTTCCGATCCGCGCAAAGACGGTTGCGCGCTTGGATACTGACCACCGCGCACGGAGTTCCCCGCGCGAGATCAGGAAAAGTTGACGAAGGGCGACGCGGCATTTGCTGCGTCGCCCTTTCTCGTTCGGAACGGAGCTCATTGCTTCAGGTTAAGGGCCGATGAGCGGTGCAGGCGTGCGCTGCTCTTGCTCGAAGCGGCGGAGGCCCTCCATGTCCGAAAAATCAGGTTCCGGACCGTCCGAATTCGATCGGCGCGCCTTCATGGCCGGCGTTGCCGGCAGCGCGCTGGTCCCCATGACGGCGCGTGCGGCCGCGCAGGATGCGAGCGTGTCGGCCGCCCAGGATCCGGCGCTTCCTGTCGATGTCACGCTGCGGGTCAACGGCAAGGACAAGCGCCTGCGCATCGACGCCCGCACGACGGTGCTCGACGCGCTGCGGGAGCATCTCAAGCTCACCGGCAGCAAAAAGGGCTGCGACCACGGCCAATGTGGTGCCTGCACGGTACTGATCGACGACCGGCGCGTGGTGTCGTGCCTGACGCTCGCGCTCGCGGCCGAGGGGCAGGAGATCACCACGATCGAGGGCCTTGCCACCGACGATCATTTGCATCCGATGCAGCAGGCCTTCGTCGACAACGATGCGTTTCAATGCGGCTATTGTACGCCGGGCCAGATCATGTCCGCCGTTGCCTGCGTCAAGGAGCGGCATGCGGGCAGCGAGGCCGACATCCGCGAATACATGAGCGGCAACATCTGCCGCTGCGCCGCCTATCCCAACATCGTCGCCGCCGTGAAGCAGGCCGCGCCCGAGATCATGAAAGGCTAGGCGCATGCGACCGTTTTCGTATCAAAGGGCAACAGACCCCGACATGGCGGTGCAGGCGCTCAGTGCTGCCGCAACTGCGAACAATCCGCTGACGAAGGCTACAGCACAGCCGCTCGCTGGTGGCACCACGCTGATCGACCTGATGAAGCTGGACGTGATGCGGCCCGCCGCGATCGTCGATATCAATCCGCTGGCGCGGGGCTGGTCGGCGATCGAGCCCGGCAGTGACGGCTTGCGGCTCGGCGCGCTCGCGAAGATGTCCGACGTGGCCGCGCATGCCGAGATCCAGCGCCACTATCCGGTGATCGCGAATTCCCTGAAGCTCGCCGCCAGCGCCCAGCTGCGCAACATGGCGACGCTCGGCGGTAACGTGATGCAGCGAACGCGTTGCAGCTATTTCCGCGACGTTTCCTATGAGAATTGCAACAAGCGCAATCCTGGTTCGGGCTGTGCCGCCATGGACGGCGTCAATCGCATGCATGCGGTGCTCGGTACGTCCGATCAGTGCATCGCGACCTATCCCGGCGATTTTGCGCAGGCGCTGATCGCGCTCGATGCGATGGTCGAGATTACCGGCAGGTCCGGAACGCGCAACCTGCCGTTTGCGGATTTGCACAAGGCACCCGGCAGGACGCCCGACATCGAGACCACGCTTCGGCCCGGTGAGCTGATCTCTGCGTTCTCCGTTCCCGGCCGCTGGCCGCGCTCGGTGTATCTCAAGGCGCGCGACCGGCAGTCCTACGAGTTCGCGCTGTCGTCGGCTGCGGTCGCGCTCGACGTGCAGGATGGCACGATCAGGGACGCGCGTGTCGCGCTCGGCGGCGTCGCCACCGTGCCGTGGCGGGCGCGCGAGGCGGAGGCGCTGCTGAAGGGACAGAAATTCGACGACGGTCTGGCGCAGCGTGTGGCCGATGCCGCGTTTGCCGACGCCAGGGGCCGCCAGCACAACAGCTTCAAGATCGCGCTCGGCAAGCGCGTGGTGGCGCGCGCGCTCCAGCAGGCCGTAACGATGGAGATCTGATCATGACCGCTGCAGCTCCCGAGCCGAAAGCGAACATGGGCAAGCCGGTGCCGCGCTATGACGCGGCCGCAAAGGTCACGGGCCGGGCGACATATGCGTCCGACATGCCGCTCGACAATCCAGCTTACGCATTCCTGGTCACCAGCGCCATCGCCAAGGGCCGCATCGACAGTTTCGATCTCGACGATGCCAGGCGGGTCCGCGGCGTGATCGACATCGTCACGCACGAGAACGCTCCGAAGCTGAAGGAATCGAAACTGTTCAGCAATGGCGGCTATGCCGGCACCACGATCCAGCCGCTGAAATCGGCCGACATCGCCCATGACGGCCAGATCATCGCCGTCGTCATCGCCGAGAGTTACGAGGCGGCGCGCGAGGCCGCCAATCGCGTCAAGGTCAGCTACACGGCCGCGGCGCCGAGTGCGAGCTTCGACTCGCCGGGGACCACCACGGCAGCGGCAAAGGGGCAGAACGCACAGTTCAAGGAAGACCCGGAGGTCGGCGATTTCGCCAAGGCGTTCGACGCGGCCGAGGTCAAGCTCACCGCCTCTTATGAAACGCCGACCCAGCACCACAATCCGATGGAGCTGTTTACGACGAGCTGCGCCTGGATGGGCGACGAGCTCGTCGTCTACGAGGGCAGCCAGTACGTCTACGGCCTGAAGAACGGCGTCGCCGAGCAGCTCGGTATCGACGCCGACAAGGTCCGTGTCGTCAATCCCTATGTCGGCGGCGGCTTTGGTTCGCGCGGTTCGATGACGTCCCGCACTGCCATCATCGCCGGCATTGCCAAACGCCTGAACCGGCCGATCAAGCTGGTGCCAACCCGCGACCAGGGTTTCACCATCGCCACCTACCGCGCCGAGACGCGCCATGAGATCAGGCTTGGTGCGGGTCGGGACGGCAAGCTGGTGGCTTTGAGGCACGACGGCGCGGAGGTTTCGTCGCGTCCGGATGCCTATTGCGTCGGCGGCACCAAGACGACGACGCGGCTCTATGCCTGCCCGAACGTCGCAAGTCTGGTGTCGATCGTGCGCGCCGACCGCAATACGCCCGGCTTCATGCGCTCGCCGCCGGAGGTGCCGTATCTCTTCGCGCTGGAGAGCGCGATGGACGAGCTCGCTGTGAAGCTGAACATGGACCCCGTCGAGCTCCGCCGCATCAACGACACCACCGTCGAGCCGATCGGCGGCAAGCCCTATACATCGCGGTCCTTGATGGCGTGCTTCGACGAGGCCGCGAAGGCGTTCGGCTGGTCGCAGCGCTCGCCGCAGCCGAAATCGATGTCGGACGGCGACTGGCTGGTCGGCTATGGCTGTGCTGCCACCTGCTATCCGACGCAGATGGCGCCGTCTGCCGCGCGCGTCCGCCTCCAGCGCGACGGCCGTACCCGGGTCGAGATCGCCGGTCACGAGATCGGCACCGGTGCGTATACCGTCATCGCCCAGACCGCGGCCGAGCGGCTCGGCGTGCCCCTGGAGAAGGTCGCGGTCTTCCTGGGTGACAGCGATCTGCCGCCGGCGCCCGTTGCCGGCGGTTCGAACTCGACTGCCAGCACCTGCTCGGCGGTGATGATGGTTTGCGACCGCATTCGCCAAAGGCTGTTCAAGGCCGTGATGCCGAGCGACAGCCTCGCCGACAAGGCCAAGGAGACTGTCGGCATCAGCCAGGCGCCGAGCACGCAGGCGGCGCAGAGCGATCGTCCACTCGATCTCGAGAAGGCCTTCGACGCGCTCGGCGTCGGCATCGTCGAGGAATACGGCGAGTGGAAGCCCGAAGGCGCGCCGCTGGATTCCTTCACGGCCATGCACAGCGGGCACGCGCGGCTCGTCGGTGGCCATCAGATGAAAGACAAGATCGCCTATGCCTTCGGTGCTGAGTTCGTCGAGGTCCGCGTCAACCGCTTTACCCATGAAATCCGCTGCCCCCGGCTGGTGGGAGCGTTTGCGGCGGGCCGCATCATGAATCCGCGCACGGCGCGCAGCCAGCTCATGGGCGGCCTGATCTGGGGCATGTCCTCGGCGCTGCTGGAGGCCACCGAGATCGACGAGCGCAATGCACGCTACGTCAACGATAATCTCGCCGACTATCTCGTCCCCGTGAATGCCGACGTGCCCGGTGTCGAAGTGATCCTGCTCTCCGAGCAGGACGACCGTATCAACCCGGCCGGCGTGAAAGGCCTTGGCGAGCTCGCCAATGTCGGCACCAATGCGGCGATCTGCAATGCGATCTATCACGCCACGGGCCAGCGCATCCGCAAGCTGCCCGTGCGGCTCGAAAATATCGAGGTGTGAGGGGTGGAAACGGCGTCAGCGTTGCGCTAGACACCTTGCGCCTCAAACGGAAGGTCTCTTATGCAGCGTTTACAGCGCATGCTCCTCGCCATCATGTCGGCACTCGCGATCACCGTGATCGCCGGCGTGTCCGATTTCGTTTCCACCACGGCCTCGGCCCAGACCGCAGGGAAGACCATGACAACAGCTTCAGGTTTGCAGATTACCGATAGCGTCGCCGGCACCGGAGCTTCGCCCAAGCCGGGCCAGATCTGCGTGATGCACTACACCGGCTGGCTCTACGAGAACGGCCAGAAGGGCAAGAAATTCGACTCGTCAGTGGATCGCAACGAGCCTTTCGAATTCCCGATCGGCAAGGGCCGCGTCATCGCCGGCTGGGACGAGGGTGTTGCCTCCATGAAGGTCGGCGGCAAGCGCACGCTGATCATTCCGCCGCAGCTCGGCTATGGCGCCCGGGGCGCAGGCGGCGTGATCCCGCCGAACGCGACGCTGATGTTCGACGTGGAATTGCTCGGGGTGAAGTAAGCCCGCAAACAAAAAGACCGGCCTCTCGGCCGGTCTTTTCGCATTCAGTGCGAGGCCGTTACTCCGTCGCGCGCTTGGCCGCAGCGGCTGCGCGATCAACCGCGTCCTTCGCGGCGTCCTTGGCGTCGCCCATGGCCTGCTGGCCCTTGCCCTTCACTTCCTGGACTGCACCTTCACCCTTTAGGCGCTCGGATCCAGTGGCTTCACCGACGCCCTGCTTGGCCTTGCCCATTGCCTCGTTTGCGGTGCCCTTGATCTTGTCGGTCGTGCTACCCATGAAACTCTCCTGCGGTTTGCTCGCCAAGACAACGTTCGACGGTTATGAGGGTTCCGATTTTGTTATGGCTCGATGTCGCGGCTTTGGGTTAGTTTGCCGCACACGGAACCAATAGAAAGCAAGTCCCATGACCGGCCATGACCATTCGCATTCCCACCATGACCACGATCACCACGATCGCTGGAAACATGACGGCGTGCGCGTCATTCCCGGCAACCAGCTCGATACCAACGTTCCGTCGACGGCGGGCATGGACCGCGCGGCCGCGATCAATTTCGCGCGCGTCGGTGCGCAGAAATTGTGGGCGGGCACGGTCAGCATCAAGCCCGACGCCAAGACCGGCGCGCATCACCACGGCCATCTCGAAAGCGTGATCTATGTGGTGAAGGGCAAGGCGCGGATGCGCTGGGGCGAGAGCCTGCAATTCACCGCAGAGGCCGGCCCCGGTGACTTCATTTTCGTGCCGCCCTACGTGCCCCATCAGGAGATCAACGCCAGCGCGGACGAGGTGCTGGAATGCGTGCTGGTGCGCAGCGACGGCGAGGCGGTGGCGATCAACCTCGATATCGAGCCGGTCGAGAAGCCAGCGACCGTCCTGTGGGTCGATCCCATTCACCGCGATCCGAACGAGAAGAAGTGAGGATCGCCTGAAAGCCAGCGGGTTCTGTGTGACAGAACCTCGCGGGCAGGGCTCCAAAAAAGATCCGGAAGCCGTGTCGGATCGCCGCTTGGCTGTCCGTCCTTGGGCAGAACCCCGCCCAAGGAGCTCCGATGCCCAGGATGATTTTCCTCAATCTGCCCGTGACCGACCTCAAGCGCGCCACTGCCTTTTACGAGGCGGTCGGTGCGACCAGGAACCCGCAATTCAGCGACGAAACAGCGAGCTGCATGGTCTTTTCCGAGACCATCTACGCGATGCTGACGACCCACGAGAAATTCCGGCAGTTCACGCCGAAGCCGATCTCGGATGCAAAGACCTCAAACCAGGCGCTATTCTGCCTGTCCGCCGATAGCCGGACCGAGGTCGACGATATCGTCAGCAAGGCCGCGGCTGCAGGCGGGGTGGCCGATCCCAGCCCGAAGGACGAATACAGCTTCATGTACGGCCGCAGCTTCGAGGATCCGGACGGCCACATGTGGGGCGTGAACTGGATGGACATGGCAGCCTTCGCGGCGCAGTCCGACATGGCGAACGCCTGATCTAACCCCACAACAGCAAGAAACCGAAGAGGAGCATTCAAGATGTCCAAGGTCGTTCCCTGCATGTGGTTCAACGGCGATGCCGAGGAAGCCGCGAAGTTCTACGTCTCGCTCGTGCCGAATTCGGCGATCACGCATGTTCAGCGCAACGTTTCAGATGGCCCGTCCGGCAAGGAAGGCTCCGTGCTCGTCGTCGAATTCTCGGTGGCGGGACAGCCTTTGGTCGCGCTCAACGGCGGCATGAAAATGGAATACACCCACGCGATCTCGCTGATGATCCATTGCGACGATCAGGCCCAGGTCGACAGCGTCTGGAATGCGTTCCTGGCCCATGGCGGCAAGGAAGAGCAGTGCGGCTGGCTCAGGGATCGCTGGGGCGTGGCCTGGCAGGTGGTGCCGAAGGTGATGTTCGAATTCCTCTCCAGCCCCGACAAGGCGGCTGCCGCACGCGCGATGCAGGCCATGATGAAGATGGTGAAACTGGACGTGGAGGCGCTGCGGCGGGCGTTCGATGGCAAGTCGGCGGCGTGAAGGGCGTCCCCTTGCCACATCCTCACTGTCATCGCCCGGCTTGACCGGGCCATCCAGTACGCCGAGACGGTCGTTGGTCAATCGATAGGCCGCGGCGTACTGGATGCCCCGGTCGAGCCGGGGCATGACAGCGGAATATGAGCGAAGGCCTGCCGCTAATAATTGATCCGCAGCCCCACGCCGCCATGGATGGTGTTACCCACCGGCTGCGGGCCGAGCGTGCCGTTGGCGAACAGGTCGACGATCCAGCCCTTCTGCACGCGGAAGCCGAGCCGGCCGCCATATTCGAACCAGCCCTGGTTACCCATGGTCGGCACCACCATGCCGTCACCGGTCACGGTGGCGACGATGCCGCTATGGCTGGCGAATGACTGCACCCAGCCACCATTGATGTTGGCCTCGATACTGCTGCCGTAGAGATGCGTCCACTGGCCGCCGATCTTGACCAGGCTGGTGCGGTCGGTGCCGGTCGCGATGCTGGCGTCGAACGGATTGAACGCCACTGCGCTGTCGGTATAGCCCGAGACACGCTGCCAGAGCTGCCAGACCTCGATCGAGGCGGCGACCTCGTCGCGGGGCGACACGCGGCTCATCCAGCCGGCGCGGCCATAAACGGCGTAGTTCGCGGCGTTGGTCGAACTCGTGACGTTCACCGGGCCGAGGCTGGTGTTGTAGCTGCGGGTGTAGCGCGCCTTCTCCCACGGCGTCAGGATCGTGCCGACGTCGAAGAACGGGCGCGACGAGCCCCAGTCGGTGAAATCATAGCGCAGCGCGAACGCGGCGATGGGAGCGCTTGTGATGTTGTAGCCGCCCTCGCTGTACTGCGTGTAGGCGATGCCGGCGAGCAGCGACAGATTGTTGGTCAGCTCCTTGCGGCCGTGGATTCCGGCCGAGAACGAGCCTGCGGAGCCGAACGCGCTGACGCAGTTGCTGCAATTGATCTGCTCGTTGACCCCGAGCAGCACCGTGCCAAGCACCCGGTTGGTGATCATCTGGTTGAAGCGCTGATTGGCAAGGCCGCCGATCGAGCTGCCGCTTGAATCCGCGCCGGTTGGTATCGGTGTCGGCGTCGGGCTCGGCGAGGATGACGGATAAGGGCTCGGCGACGATGACGGGGTGGGGCTGGGCGAGGGCGAGGGGCTGTAGGTCGGCGTGGGCGAGGGGGAATAGCTCGGCGCCGGGGTGGGCGTCGACCCTCCGCACTCGGGCTCGCAAATCGCGGCGGCTGCCGCCGGACGGGCATGGAACGCGACAAACGCAAACGCAGCCACGGCGGTCAGCACGCTCGCCAGGATGAAGCGCCTGAGGCTGGTGAGATTCGCCATCTTCAGCGTCCGCACAGCATGCCGTCGTCATGGATGGCGGGCGTGACGGTCGGCGAGGCCTCCGCATATTGGCTGACCGCGCACAGTCCCGCGCTCGCGGCGCAGGTCGCGGCAAAGGTCCAGGGCGGCGTATTGGTCTTACTGATGGAGATCTTGCCGCCGGTCGAGGTGATGATTGCGGTGTCGCCGGGCTGGGTGAGCTGCACGCATTGCTGGCTCGTCGTGCAGACGCTGGCGGCACCGTCCTGCAGCACGACGACCGAGCGGCCGCGCTGGGACAGGATATCGAGAGTGGTACCGCGCACGCCGATGGTCGCGAGCGGGGTCGTGATCTTGTAGGCGGTCTTCTCGGAATGTCCCGTGACGAAACGGAATGCGCCGGTCGTCATGCGGATCGCGACGTCGCGATAGCTGTGCTCGTCGTTGAAGACGGTGCGGTCGAGCTTGAGCGTGGCGCTCGGACCGAGCGACAGATTGGTGCTGTCGGCCATCACGAAGCGAGCCGCGCTGCCGGCGCCGGTGCGCACGGTCTCGTCCCGCAGCATGCTGTCGCCGACGCTGATCGGCGTCGTGGTCGAGGCCACGCGAACGACTTCATTCTGGATCAAGACGGCTTCACCGACGCGCGTCTGGGCTTGGGCGCAAGGGGCCGCGCACAAGAGGGTCGACAACAGCGTGGAGAAAAGCCAGAAACGCAAATTCATTTCGCAACCGATCGATGTGTCCCTGATCGTACCGGATCACGCGCGCTTGCGATGTGGCGGAATTATCACAAGCAGCGCGAGACCTGCGTTATGCTTAGTGACAGTTGCGGCAGAATGCGTTCAATGAAAACCGCGATCTCTATTATTCTCCGCGGTGACGCAAAATTGCCACGCAAGACATCCCCACAAACGCGACTTGACTTGCCTGCGGTTCCGAAGGTGTCGCGGAGCGCAGTGATTGCTGTCGCGATTTTCCTGGTCGCGCATCTTGCCCTGCTGATTGGCCTGACGACGCCGGAGAAGTTCGTCTTCGACGAAGTGCACTACGTGCCGGCGGCGCGGCAGATGCTGGCACCAGCGGTGTCGCAATCGATGCTCAATCCGATGCATCCACCTTTGGCGAAAGAGCTGATCGCGCTATCGATCGCGGCCTTTGGCGACAGCGCGCTGGGCTGGCGCTATCCCGCGACATTGTTCGGCGCGCTCGCGATCGTCGCGATCTATCTGTGCGGCCTCGCGCTGTTCGCCGCGCAAGGGCCTGCGATCGCCGCCGCGCTGATCGCCGCCTGCAACCAGATGCTGTACGTGCAGGCGCGCGTCGCGATGCTCGACATTTTTGCACTCGGCTTCGGCCTGCTCGCGATTGCCGCCTTCATGCATGGCTTTCGAAAGGATCGTCCCCATGCATTATTCGCGGCTGCCGGCAGCCTGTTCGGCTGTGCGGCCGCCTGCAAATGGAGCGGCCTGTTTCCGCTCGGAATCTGCATCGTCATCGTCGCGGTGATCCGCCTGATGCAGGGCTGGCACACCCTGTTTGCCGACGCGAAGCCGGGGGATTGGTACCGGCCTGATCTCTGGCCCGACTTCAGATTACATCACGTCGTGCTCTGCTTCACTGTCCTGCCCGCGATGACATATCTTGCGGCCTTCGTCCCACTCTACGGCGTGTCGCTGCCGGATCTGGTCGAGGCGCAGCGCCGGATCTTCGCGGACAACACCACCACTGCCATCGCCGGCCACACTTATATGAGCGCCTGGCCGTCATGGCCGCTGCTCGCGCGCCCGGTGTGGTTCCTGTTCGACAAGACCGTGGACGACAATGTCTCCGCGATCGTCTTTCTCGGTAACCCCCTGGTGCTGTGGCCGACGCTGCTCGCGCTCGCCGTCGTGCTGCGCGATTTCGTCGTCGCGCGTCGCCGGGATGCGTTCCTGATCGCGGTCTTCTATTTCGGGTCCTGGCTCGCCTGGGCGTTGCTGCCGCGTACGCTCGCCTTCATCTATTACTATCTGCCGGCTGCGACCGTGGCGTCGCTCGCGCTGGTCTACGTGCTGCGGCGGGACGGTCTACCGGGCTGGCTGTTGTGGGCCTATGTCGGGGTCGTCGCGATCGGCTTTGCCGCCATGCTGCCGATCTCGGCGGCCTTCGTCGGCACATCGATGCAGACCTTCAATCGGCTGATGCTCTTCCAAAGCTGGATATGAAATCGCCGCCCGCCGGGAGAACGGCAGGCGGCGTCTTGATGGGCGACAATTTCGGAATCACTTCGACGCGGTCTTGGTGTCCATGTTCACGACCTGGACGCGGCGGTTGATCGGGTCGGCGCCGTTGGCGGCGTCCTTCAGCTTGGTCTTGCCGTAGCCGACGGTGACGAGATCGGTGCCGGTGAGACCGTAGTTCAGCACCAGGTATTTCTTGATGGTGTCGGCCCGCCGCTCGGAGAGCCCCTGATTGTAGGCCTCGGTGCCGACCGCATCGGTGTGGCCGGCGACCACGAAGGTCGAGCCCTTCAACGAGGGATCGGACAGCGCCTTGCCGAGCGCCTGTACCGACGGCACCGACGTCTTGGCGATGTCGGCCGAGTTGTAGTCGAACTGGATCTCCAGATCGATCTTCGGCTTGGTCGCGGCGAGCTCGGCAATCTGCTCGCGCTCGCCCGTCGACAGCGACCGCGTCGAGCGGTTGCGCACGGTGTTCAGGAACGTCGATTCCTTGGCCTGGACCGCCGGATCAACCTGCGGACCTGCGGACAGACCCCGGGTCACGGGCTTCGGCTTCAGTGCATCCAGGATCTGGTTGGTAGAGACATTGCCGTCGCCGGCCATAGCCAAGCCGGCTGTCATCGACAGAATTGCCGAGAGGGTCACCGCCTTGAGTGCAAAAGAGTTATTGAAACGGGTCATTGTCGTATCCTCGTTGTGACGCCTGATGGCTATTTGATGCTGCGAGCATAGGGCAGGTTCAAAAGCCCTGGTGTGATCTTGGTCACGGTGGAAACGGGGCCGTCCTGGACCACGGCAGCGTATTTCAAGCGGTTTCGGTTCATAGAGAGCCGACCCGCGGTCCGCTCCGAGGAGGGGCGCCAGCGCGGGAAGAGAAGTGGTCGCACACCTCTTCGGCGATGGTTCGAGCCGTCGCAGTCCTGTCGTGATCCGCATCACTGAGGACCGCCGCGCCGAGGTGCCGCTCGGGCGGCGGGGGCCGGTTCACTCAAGGAAACCCATGCTCACCGATTGTCGCAAAGCCGTCGCGTGTTGGCCTGTCTGTGAACAATTTTTCGGCCAGATGGACGCCTAGCAGGGCACAGCCTCCAACAAGCGCAAACGAAGGGAGCTGAGTTCCACCCAGTGCCGAGGCCAAGTGATTACCAGTTTTATCGCAATGGCCCGCCGGATCGGACCGTGTCCCTGAGCTCCATGCCCATCTATATCGGGGCGGCGATGATCGCGGTGGCGATCTTGCTGTCGACACTAATCACGGGGCTGACCTCCCGCTATGTCGGGCTTCAAGCGCCGACCGACGAGAACATGTGGCTGGTCGATCGTCTCACCGGCAACGTCTATCGCTGCCAGGCGGAGGAGCGCGGCAAGGCCTCGTGCGAACCCGATGTCGCAACAGGCAGCGTCGGCGACCGGTCCAAAGCCCCGAAAGCCGGCCGCTGAGTCCTGCCGTCTTCGCACCGCAGCAAGAAATTGTCTTCTCCACGAAACGTCTTCGCGGGAGAATACGTATTGCGAAGGCCGACATGACGCCGGTTTCGTTTTGCGGAGGAGACTTTTCGATGAAAATCTTGCTCACAGCTGCAGCTTTGGTCGCGTTCGCCGTTTCCCCTGCATCTGCCGCGATGATGGCGTGCACCAGCGACAATATGATGAAGTCCGCCGCCATGATGGGCGGCACGGCGGATACGCCGGCCAAGACGGCCATGAACAAGGAAATGGCCATGGCCAACACCGACATGAGCAACGGCAAGATGAAAAGCGCCTGCATGCATTACATGAAGGCGCAGAAGGCCATGTCGATGAAGTAGCAAGCGCCTTCCGACCGCGCTGTCAGCAGATGGCGGCGCGGTTTTTCCTTGTCCGCTCCTGGATCGGCTTCTTGGCTGGATGCGAATCCCGCTACACTGCATTCCGCAATGTCCCGCGCGCCCAAACCGATTCCACTCACCACGACACAGGCCCGGCAAATCTGGCTTCATGCCCAGCGGCTGGACGAGCGCGCGCCGTTCGGTGACGGCGCGCAAGCCGTCTCCGACGCGGTCGCCCATCTCGGCTATGTGCAGATCGACACCATCAACGTGATCGAGCGCTGCCATCATCACATCCTGTTCAGCCGGATTCCGTCCTACCGGCGCGCCGACCTGCGCCATGCCCAGAGCGTCGACAAGAGCGTCTTTGAATATTGGACGCATGCGCTGTCTTACGTGCCGGCCGGCGACTTCCGCTTCTTCCTGCCGGCGATGTGCGAGCACCGCCGCGAGGGGCACAAATGGTTCGCCTCGGTGAAACCTGCCGACATGCGCAAGGTGATGCGGCTGGTGCGCGCCGGCCCGCTGACGATCCGCGACATCGAGGACGACGTGCTCACCGAGAAGGAGCATCTCTGGCAAAGCCGAAAACCCTCGAAGCGGGCATTGCAGCTCGCCTTCTACATGGGTGCCGTGACCGTCAGCGAGCGCCAGGGCATGCTCAAGACTTATGAGCTGATGACGCGCCATTTCGGCTGGGACAAGCTGCCGAAGCCGGCGTCGGCAAAGGACATCACGGTCTATCTGCTCGATCGCGCGCTGCGATCGCAAGGTGTCGTGAGCCTCGATTCGGTCTGCCATCTCAACGCGCCGCGCAAGCCGGCGGTGGCTGCCCTGATCGGCTCGCGCGTCCGCCGTGGCGAGCTCGTGCCTGTCGCCATCGACGGTGCCGGCAAGCAGGAGCACTGGGCAGTGCCGGCTGCGCTCGAGCCGGGCGAGTGCGCGCCGCCGGATCTGGTCCATATCCTGTCGCCGTTCGATCCGCTGATCATCCAGCGCAAGCGCACCAATCTCATTTTCGGTTACAACCATTTGTTCGAGGCCTATGTGCCGAAGGCCAAACGCAAGCTCGGCTATTTCGCGCTGCCCGTGCTGGTCGGCGACGAGATCGTCGCCGCGCTCGATCTGAAGACCGACCGGCAGGCGAAGAAGCTGCTGATGCAGAAATGGACCTGGGTCGGCGAGGGGAAGAAGACCGCGGGGCGCAAGGAGCTCAAACGGAAGATCGAGGAGGAGCTCGATCGCTTTGCGAAGTTTCAATTGGCAGAGTAGTTGTGCGCGGCGGGGATCACCGAGCTCTGTCGTAGCGCAACGTGGTGGCCGGCTGCGCCCCTTGCATTGCTTGCTCCATTGACTCTTTCGCGGCGATGCTCAAAACCCCGGATCAGCCCATAAAAGCAACAACCCGGGGGAAGCCATGAGCCAGACCACGACCTATGCCGGTTCGACCGGCGCAGCCAAGTCGGAAATCGAGACCTCGACGATCCGCGCCATCTCCTGGCGTCTGATCCCGTTCCTGGTGCTGGCCTATTTCTTCTCCTATCTCGACCGCGTCAATCTCGGCTTCGCCGCGCTGACCATGAATGCCGAGCTGAAATTCACGCCGCTGATCTTCTCCTGGGGCGCCGGCATCTTCTTCATCGGCTATTTCATCTTCGAGGTGCCGAGCAATCTGGCGCTGGAGAAGTTCGGCGCCAGCCGCTGGATCGCCCGCATCATGGTGACCTGGGGCATCATCTCGGCGCTGATGGCGCTCACGAGCGGGGTCACGAGCTTCTACGTGCTGCGCTTCCTGCTCGGCGTCGCCGAAGCCGGCTTCTTCCCCGGCATCATCCTCTATCTCACTTATTGGTATCCGGCCGAATATCGCGCCCGCTTCCTCGCGGCCTTCGCCATCGCCGTTCCGGTCTCCACCGTGATCGGCGCGCCGGTCTCTGGCCTGCTGCTCGGCCTCGACGGGGCCATGGGCCTGAAGGGCTGGCAGTGGCTGTTCATCATTGAGGGCATTCCCTCCGTGCTGCTCGGCATCGTCACCTGGTTCTATCTCACCGACAGGCCAGAGAAGGCGGATTGGCTCTCGGCCGAGCAGAAGGCCTGGCTCAAGACCAAGCTCGATGCCGAGATCGCGGCCAAGCAGGCGGTGAAGCATATGTCGCTCGGCGAGGCGCTGACCTCACCTAAGGTGATCATGCTGAGCCTCGTCTATTTCGGCTTCGTCGGCGCGCTCTATGGCATGCAGTTCTGGCTGCCGCAGATCGTCAAGGCGTTCGGCCTCACCAACGCCCAGACCGGCTTCGTCACCGCGATTCCGTATCTGTTCGGCACCATCGCAATGATCCTGTGGGCGCGGCATTCCGATGCCACGCGCGAGCGCGTGATGCATGTCGGCGCGCCGTTGCTGCTCACCGCCGTCGCTCTCGGCGTCTCCAGCTATCTCACCGACCCCACCCTGACGATGATCGTGCTGACGGTTGCCGCGATCGGCGTGTTCTGCTGCTTCGGCGTGTTCTGGACCCTGCCGACGGCCTGGCTCTCCGGCACGGCGGCGGCCGGCGCCATCGCTCTGATCAACTCGATCGGCAATCTCGCCGGGTTCGGCGGACCGTATCTGATCGGCTGGGTCAAGGAAGCCACCGGGCAGACCTCGACCGGACTGCTCGTGCTCGCGGTGCTGCCGCTGATCGCCGGCATCCTGGTCTTCATCGGTGGCCACGACAGCAAGCACGAGTTCGCCGAACAGGGGCGGTAGCCTCGAAATGTCGCCCTGGCGAAAGCCAGGCCCATTCCGTGCGGTCCCTCTGGGCCGCGGCGCGACGCTCTCTTCCAACAGTCCGGGCTTTCCGCCAAGGGCAGCGGGGAGGTTACCACCTCTTAACGATCACGCTTTCCTGATGACTGACGATTATTGACTTTCATCAGTGATTAGTCGACATTCCTCTCATTGCAGCCGAGGGAGTGTCCTCCGATGTTCGTCCGATCCGTTTTGTCCAGCTATTCGAGGCTTTTGGCCGGTGTTTCGCTGGCGCTGATGGCTGCCGCCCTCGCTGGGTGCAATGACACCGTCGCTGAAAAGGCCGACCCGCCGCGGCCGGTCCTGGTCGCCACCGCCCACTACGATGCCGAAAAGCCCGAGCGCAGCTTCGTCGGCACGATCAGGCCGCGGATCGAGAGCGATCTGGGCTTTCGGGTCGCGGGCAAGGTCGCCAAGCGTCTGGTCGAAGTTGGCCAGACCGTCGAGATCGGTCAGCCGCTCGCGGTCCTCGATGAGGTCGATCTGAAGCTCCAGGCCGAGCAAGCCGTCGCCGAACAGACCGCTGCGACCGGCGTGCTGGCCCAGGCCGCCGCGGCCGAGCAGCGCGCCAAGGATTTGAAGGCCAAGGGCTGGACCACCGACGCGCAGCTGGATTCGAGCCGCGCCGCTGCCGACGAGGCCCGCGCCCGCCTGAACCGGGCCGAGCGCTCGGTCGAACTGACCAACAATTCCCTTTCCTACGCGACGCTCAACGCCGACGCCCGTGGCGTCGTCACCGCAACGCTGATCGAGCCTGGCCAGGTGGTTGCCGCAGGCCAGACCTCGATCCGTGTCGCCCGCTTTGCCGAAAAGGAAGCGGTCGTCGCGATCCCTGAGACGCTGGTCGGACGTGCCAAATCGGGCGCCGCCAGCGTCACTCTTTGGTCGGAGCCGGGCAAAAAGTACACGGCCAAGCTGCGCGAGATCGCGCCCACCGCGGATCCCGCCACGCGCACCTATCTTGCCAAGTTTTCGCTGCCCGAGGCCGACGACAAGGTCTCGCTCGGCATGACCGCGACGCTGACGCTGTCGGACGCCGCCACCGAACGCGTCGCGCGGCTGCCGCTGTCGGCGCTGTTCAACGAAGGCGGCAAGCCGTCCTTCTACGTCGTCGACGACAACGGCGCGGTCACGCTGAAGCCGGTCGTGGTGAAGTCCTACGAGAGCAACGACGTCGTCATCACCGGTGGTGTCGAAGAGGGCGCCAAGATCGTCGCCCTCGGCGTTCAGAAGCTCGATCCCGGCCAGAAGGTACGGGTCGTGTCGTCACTGTCCTTTTAAGTCTCTTTTACGAGTTACGTCGTGTGAGGTGAGTTTCGGCCCAAGCGCAAATGCTGGGGCTGAAGCGGCGAAGCGATCCAGAACCTGCCCAGCCCCCTGGATTGCTTCGCTGCCTCGCGACGACGCGTTCAACAGAGTGGCTGTGGTTTTTTGCAACCGGATCATCTTTGGAGAGTGCGATGAAGCGCTTCAATCTTTCGGCCTGGGCCGTCAGCCATCCGACGCTGATCCTGTTCCTGATGCTCATACTCGGCGTCGCCGGATTCTTCTCCTATCAGAAGCTCGGTCGCGCCGAGGATCCGTTCTTCACGGTGAAGGTGGTCAACGTCTCCGTGCTGTGGCCGGGCGCGACAGCGCAGGAAATGCAGGCGCAGGTCGCCGATCCCATCGAGAAGAAGATCCAGGAGCTGCCCTACTTCGAGAAGGTGCAGACCTATTCCAAGCCCGGATTCACTGCGCTCCAGGTGACCTTCCGCGATTCTACGCCGCCGAAGGACGTGCCGTATCTCTTTTATCTGCTGCGCAAGAAGCTGGTCGACGTGCAGGGCCAGCTGCCCGCAGGGATTCTCGGGCCCGTCGTCAACGACGAGTTCTCCGACGTCGATTCCATCCTCTACATGATGACGGGCGACGGCGCCGACTACGCCCAGCTCAAGAAGGTCTCGGAAGGTTTCCGTCAGCGCCTTCTGAAGGTGCCGGGCGTGACCAAGGTCGACGTTTACGGCAACCAGGATGAGCGCATCTTCGTCGAGTTCAGCCATGCCAAGCTCGCCACGCTCGGCATCACGCCGCAGGCGCTGTTCGATTCGCTCGCCAAGCAGAACAACGTGACGCCGGCCGGCACGGTCGAGACCTCGTCGCAGCGCGTGCCGCTGCGCGTCACCGGTGCGCTCGACGGCGCCAAGGCCGTCGCCGAAACCCCGGTCGAGAGCAACGGTCGCGTGTTCCGCCTCGGCGACATCGCCACCGTCACCCATGGCTATGTCGACCCGCCGAGTTTCGTCGTGCGCCAGGAAGGCAAGGCCGCGATCGGCATCGGCGTCGTCACCGCCAAGGGCGCCAACATCCTCGATCTCGGCAAGGAGGTCGAGAAGGCGACGGCTGAATTCATGAAGGCGGTGCCGCAGGGCGTCGACGTCAAACTGATCGCCGACCAGCCCAAGGTGGTCGAGCACGCGGTCGGCGAGTTCGTACACTCTTTCATGGAAGCCCTCGTCATCGTGCTGTTCGTGTCGTTCCTGGCGCTTGGCTGGCGCACCGGCATCGTGGTCGCATTGTCGGTGCCCCTGGTGCTCGGCATCGTCTTCGTCGTCATGAACACGATGTCGCTCGACCTGCACCGCATCACGCTCGGTGCGCTGATCATCGCGCTCGGCCTGCTGGTGGATGACGCCATCATCGCCGTCGAGATGATGGTGGTGAAGATGGAGCAGGGCTGGGACCGCATGCGTGCGGCGTCCTTTGCCTGGGAATCCACTGCGTTTCCGATGCTCACGGGAACGCTGGTCACGGCCGCTGGCTTCCTCCCCATCGGCTTTGCCAATTCCGCGGTCGGCGAATATGCCGGCAGCATCTTCTGGATCGTGGCGATCGCGCTGGTCGCGTCCTGGTTCGTGGCGGTGATCTTCACGCCCTATATCGGCGTCATGCTGCTGCCCAACATCAAGGTGCACCACAATCACGATCCGCACGCGGTCTACGAGACCCGCATGTATCGGGGCCTGCGCGCCATCGTGCAGTGGTGCGTCGACCACCGCATCACCGTGGTGGTCGCGACCGTCGGCGTCTTCATCGCCTCGATCGTCGGTTTCGGCCACGTCCAGCAGCAGTTCTTCCCGCTGTCCGAGCGTCCCGAGCTGTTCCTCCAGCTTCGCCTGCCCGAGGGCACCGCCTTCAACGTCACCGAAAAGGCGGTGAAGAAGGCCGAGACCATGCTCAAGGACGACAAGGACATCGAGACCTACACGGCCTATGTCGGACAGGGCTCGCCGCGCTTCTGGCTCGGCCTCAATCCGCAGCTTCCGAACGAGGCTTTTGCCGAAATCGTCATCGTCGCAAAGGGGGTCGAGGCGCGCGAGCGCATCAAGGCCAAGCTTGAACACGCCGTTGCCGACGGCGCGCTCAACGAGGCCCGCGTGCGCGTCGACCGCTTCAATTTCGGTCCCCCGGTTGGTTTTCCCGTGCAGTTTCGCGTCATCGGACCCGACGCCAACAAGGTGCGCGAGATCGCCTACCAAGTCCGCGACGTCATGCGGCAGAACAAGAGCGTCAAGGACGTCCAGCTCGATTGGAACGAGCAGTCGCCTTACCTCAAGCTCGTCGTCGACCAGGATCGCGCACGCGCCATGGGCCTGACCCCGCAGGACGTGTCGCAGGCGCTGTCGATGCTGATCTCGGGCTCGCAGGTGACGACCGTGCGCGACGGCATCGAAAAGGTCGGCGTGGTCGCGCGCGCCGTCTCGTCCGAGCGGCTCGACCTCGGCGCCGTCGGCGATCTCACCATCACCTCGCGCAACGGCGTGGCCGTGCCGCTGCAGCAGATCGCCAAGATCGAGTATGCGCACGAGGAACCGATCATGTGGCGGCGTAACCGCGACATGGCGATCACCGTGCGCTCCGACGTCGTCGACGGCGTGCAGGCGCCCGACGTCACCGGCCAGATCGCGCCGAAGCTGAAGGCAATCAAGGACAACCTGGAGCCGGCCTACCGCATCGAGGCGGGCGGCGCGTTCGAGGAATCCGCCAAGGGCAACGCCTCGATCTTCATTCTCTTCCCGCTGATGGTCATGGTGATGCTGACGCTGCTGATGTTCCAGCTGCAGAGCTTCTCGCGCCTGATCCTGGTGTTTCTGACTGCGCCGCTCGGCATCGTCGGCGCCTCGTTCGGGCTCAACATCGCCAACGCCCCGTTCGGCTTCGTGGCGCTGCTCGGCCTGATCGCGCTCGCCGGCATGATCATGCGTAACGCCGTGATCCTGGTGGATCAGATCGAGACCGACGTCTCGCACGGCCTGACCCGCCGCGAGGCGATCGTGGAGGCCACCGTCCGCCGCGCCCGTCCGGTGGTGCTGACGGCGCTTGCCGCCATCCTCGCCATGATCCCGCTGTCGCGCTCGGCATTCTGGGGGCCGATGGCGATCACCATCATGGGTGGCTTGTTCGTCGCGACCTTCCTGACGCTGCTGTACCTGCCGGGCCTCTACGCCCTCTGGTTCCGCAAGAGCCTGGATGAGGCGGGCACGCCCGAGCAGCCTGCCGCGCCGCAGCATGGGAGCGATGACCAGAACGCAATTCCGCTTGCTGAGGCGGCTGAATAAGTGAAGATGAACTGCTGATTGACGAGTCTGACAGATGACACTGGTTTCGGAACATATCGAAGGCGACACCCGGGAACGCATTCTCGACGTGGCCGAGAGGCTGTTCCGCCAGATCGGCTATCTCAAGACCACGGTCGGCGACATCGCCAAGGAGCTCAAGATGAGCCCCGCCAACGTCTATCGCTTCTTCGAATCGAAGAAGGCGATCCATCAGGCGGTGGCCCGTTCGCTAATGGGCGAGGTCGAGCTGGAAGCGCAGCGGATCGTGGCCAGGCCCGGTCCGGTACTGCCGCGATTCCGTGAGCTGCTCACCACCATCAATCGCATGAACACCGAGCGCTATGTCGGCGACAATAAGCTGCACGAGATGGTCGAGATCGCGATGCAGGAGGACTGGGACGTCTGCGTCAACCACATGGAGTGCATTGCCGGGGTCATCGGCCAGATGATCACGCAAGGCGTGGCTTCCGGCGAGTTCGAGGCGCCGGACCTGCAACTGGCTGCGCTGTG
Source organism: Bradyrhizobium sp. CW1 (assembly GCF_023100665.1). NCBI lineage: Bacteria > Pseudomonadati > Pseudomonadota > Alphaproteobacteria > Hyphomicrobiales > Nitrobacteraceae > Bradyrhizobium > Bradyrhizobium sp. CW1. The sequence goes on along the minus strand of NZ_CP064684.1, from coordinate 6,100,201 downwards.
CGCCTGCACCGCGATGATGCGCTTTTTCCACCCCCAGATGATCGCCCAGTGCGCTACCAAGCCGGGCCCGACCATCGACCAGATGATCGATTTCGTCATCGCGGGATTGTCCCCGCGCCACTGACGCGGCGGCGGATTTCCTCCTATAAGCAGGCCGACCGCCACGGAATGACGGCTGATGGCGGGCAAGGACGGATCAACAAACTCCGTCATTGCGAGCTTTGCGAAGCAATCCAGACTGTCTCTGCGGAGGGATTTTGGATTGCTTCGCTGCGCTCGCAATGACGAGAAGGAAACAGCGCGTGACCGACAAAGACCTGCACTTCTACGAGCCCGCCAAGGGCCACGGCCTCAAGCACGATCCCTTCAACGCCATCGTCGCGCCGCGGCCGATCGGCTGGATTTCGTCGCGCGACACCAACGGCCACGTCAACCTCGCGCCCTACAGCTTCTTCAACGCTTTCTGCTACGTCCCCCCGATCATCGGCTTCTCCTCCACCAACTGGAAGGACACGGTCGAAAACATCCAGCAGACCGGCGAGTTCGTCTGGAACCTCGCCACCATGGACCTGGCCAGGCACATGAACGCGACTGCGGCGCATGTTGGCCCTGAGGTCGACGAGTTCAAAGTTGCGGGCCTCACCGCCGTGCCCGGCAGGCTCGTCAACGTGCCGCGCGTCGGCGAGAGTCCCGTCGCCTTCGAATGCAAGGTGTCCGATATCGTCCGCCTCAAGGGCGCCGACGGCAAGGAAGCCAATGCCTGGCTGACGCTCGGCGAGGTCGTTGCCGTCCACATCGACAAGGCCATGATCAAGGACGGCGTCTACCAGACCGCCGCCGCCCGCCCGATCGTACGCGCCGGCCGCAGCGGGGATTATTTCGAAATCAAGCCGGAAAACATGTTCGAGATGGTGCGGCCGGATTAGACCGGCCGACCGCGAAGCTATCCCCTCCCGGAACTGCCACCACGCCTCGGCCGTTATGGCCCCTGGGCGGCTGCCCGGCCGCGTCAATTCGCGTCTTTCCGCAGGCGAAGTCTTCACCGCCGCCGGCCACTTTCCGCTAAAATGCCCGATCACCGCGCCGATGCATGAGGTCCGCCATGAGCTTCCGCCGCGACACCCTGACCAAGCCGATTTTCTCCTGGGCGCGCGGCGTGCTGCCGGCGATGTCGGACACCGAGCGCGAGGCGCTGGAGGCCGGCGACGTCTGGTGGGACGCCGATCTCTTCACCGGCAACCCCGATTGGTCGAAGCTGCTGAAGGTCCCGCAGGCAACGCTGACCGAAGAGGAGCGGGCCTTCCTCAACGGCCCCGTCGACGAGCTTTGCGCCATGCTCGACGAGTGGAAGATCTTTTGGGAATGGCGCGACCTGCCGCCCGATGTCTGGCACTTCGTCAAGCGCGAAAAATTCTTCGGCATGATCATTCCGAAGGAGTTCGGCGGCCTCGGCTTCTCGCCCTATGCGCATTCGGAAGTGGTGCGCAAGATATCGACCCGCTCGATCGCCGCCGCGGTGACGGTGATGGTGCCGAACTCGTTGGGCCCCGGCGAGCTCCTGATGCACTTCGGCACGAAGGAGCAGCAGCAGCGCTGGCTGCCGCGTCTTGCCGATGGCCGCGACATTCCCTGCTTCGGCCTCACCAGCCCCGAGGCCGGCTCTGATGCCGCCTCGATGGTCGACACCGGCATCATCTGCAAAGGCACCTTCGAGGGCCAGGAGGTGCTGGGCCTGAAGCTCAACTGGCACAAGCGCTACATCACGCTCGGCCCCGTCGCGACGCTGCTTGGCCTCGCCTTCAAGGCCTATGATCCCGATTATCTCGTCGGCGACCAGGAAGAGCTCGGCATCAGCGTGGCGCTGATCCCGACCAATCTTCCCGGCGTCGAAATCGGCAAACGCCATTTGCCCTCGATGCAGGTCTTCCAGAACGGTCCGAACTGGGGCCGCGACGTTTTCATTCCGCTCGACTACGTCATCGGCGGCCAGGCGCGGCTGGGGCAGGGCTGGAAGATGCTGATGACGGCGCTCGCCGCCGGCCGCGGCATCTCGTTGCCGTCGCTCTCCGCCGCCGGCGCCGCCTATGCCGCCCGCACCACCGGCGCCTATGCCCGCATCCGCGAGCAGTTCGGCATCTCCATCTCCAAATTCGAGGGCGTCGAGGAGCCGCTCGCCCGCATTGTCGCCACTGCCTATCAGCTCGACGCGGCGCGACGGCTGACCTGCGCGGCACTGAATGCCGGGATCCATCCCGCCGTCATCTCGGGCATCATGAAGCTGCACGCGACCGAGCGGATGCGCACCGCGGTCGACGACGCTATGGACATCCATGGCGGCAAGGCCGTGATCGACGGTCCGCAAAACTATCTCGGCAATCTCCACCGCGCCGTTCCGGTCGGCATCACCGTCGAGGGCGCCAATATCCTCACCCGCAATCTCATCGTGTTCGGACAGGGCGCCATCCGCGCCCATCCCTATCTGCTCGACGAGATGAATGCGCTTGCCGATGCCGATCGCGAGCGCGGGCTCACCGCCTTCGACAAGGTGTTCTGGAAACATGTCGGCCACAGCTTCGAGACACTCTTGCGCGCGTTCGGCCGGAGCTGGAGCTTTGGTGTCTTCGCGCTTGCACCCGATGCGGGTGACGCCAGGCCATTCTATCGTCAGCTCTCGCGCTACTCGGCGGCTTTTGCCCTCTGCGCCGATATGGCGCTGTTGACGCTCGGCGGCGCGCTCAAGCGCAAAGAGATGCTGTCGGCGCGCTTCGGCGACATCCTGTCCGAGCTGTATCTGCTCTCTGCCGCGCTGAAGCGCTGGCAGGACGAGGGCCGGCAGAAGGAGGATTTTGCCGCGCTCGAATGGTGCATGGCGACGGGCTTTCGGACCATCGAGAACCGGCTTGCCGAGATTCTCGCCAATCTGCCGAACCGCTTCGTCGCAGGCATCCTCAAATTCGTGGTCCAGCCCTTCGGCGCCCGCGTGCTGGGTCCCTCCGACCGGGTCGTGCATCAATGCGCGAGCCTCGTGCTGGAGCCGTCGGCCGCGCGCGACCGCCTCACGCCCGATCTCGCTTATGTCGACGACGATGGCGGCTTCGCCCGGCTGGAGCGCGCGTTCAACCTGATCGCAGGTGCGGACGCCATCGCCAGGCGCATGCGCGCGGCTCATCTGAGCGACTGGAAGGATGCGGTGGCCAAGGGTGTGATCACGCAGGCGGAGGGCGAGCAGCTGGCCGCGGCCCGCGAAGCCGTTACAAAGGTGATCGAGGTCGACGATTTTGCGCCGGAGGCGCTGTCGCCGATTTACAAGAAAACCGGCGACGTGCATCAGTTCTTCCAGGAACTCGGTGAACAAAGGGCGGCGAGCTGATGGCACGACCGGTTTTCATCGTCGACGGCAGTCGGACGCCGTTTTTGAAGGCGCGTTCGGGGCCGGGGCCGTTCACGCCGGTCGATCTCGCCGTGCAATGCGGCCGGCCACTGCTGGCGCGTCAGCCGTTTTCGCCTGATACCTTCGACCAGGTCATCCTCGGCTGCGTCAACGTGATCGCGGACGAAATGAACCCGGCTCGCGTCGCCGCGCTCCGGCTCGGCATGGGCGAGGACATGGTCGCCTTCACCGTTCAGATCAATTGCGGATCCGGCATGCAGTCGATCGACACCGCGTACCGCTACATCCGCGAGGGCCATGCCGACATGATCCTGGCCGGCGGCACCGAGGCCTTGAGCCACGCGCCGCTGGTCTGGCCCAATTCCGGCGTGCGCTGGTTCGCCGGCCTCGCCACCGCCAAGGGCGTCGCCGCGAAGCTTGCCGCGGCCTTCAAGCTGCGGCCGCGCTATCTCAAACCGATCATCGGCCTCGAGCGCGGGCTGACCGATCCTATTACCGATCTCAACATGGGCCAGACGGCCGAAGTCGTCGGCCATCTCTTCGGCATCACCCGTGCGCAGTCCGATGCCTATGCCGCCGAGAGCCATCGCCGGCTCGCGCATGCGCAGGCGGAAGGTTTTCTCAAGGGCGAAGTCGAAACCGCGTTCTCCCGCGACGGAAAATTCTTCGACCATGATGATGGCGTGCGTCCGGACTCGACGGCCGAGAGGCTCGCAAAACTCCGGCCCGTGTTCGAGCGTCCCTGGGGCCAGGTCACCGCCGGCAATTCCTCGCAGATCACCGATGGCGCGTCCTGGGTGATCCTGGCGTCCGACGAAGCGGTCGCCAGGCACAAGCTGACGCCGAAGGCCGTCATCGTCGACAGCAACTGGGCCGCACTCGATCCAAGCATCATGGGTCTCGGTCCTGTGATGTCGGCGACGCCGTTACTGAAGCGCAATGATCTCACCATCCAGGACGTCGAGACCTGGGAGCTCAACGAGGCGTTCGCCACCCAAGTGCTCGGCTGCCTCGCCGCCTGGAATGACGACAAGTTCTGCCGCGAGATTTTGGGACTGGACGGCGCTGCCGGCGAGGTCGACCGCGACAAACTCAACGTCGATGGCGGCGCTATCTCGCTCGGGCATCCCGTCGGCACGTCCGGCAATCGCATCGTGCTGCATCTCGTCAACACCATGAAGCGGCTCGGCACGCGGCGCGGCGTTGCCACCGAATGCATCGGCGGCGGGCTCGGCGGCGCCATGCTGATCGAGGCGGTATGACCATGGATTCCAGGATCATGACCGCGCTCGGCGACGGCGTGCTGGAGCTCGGGCCCAAGCCCGCCGCCGATCGTCCCTACAAGCACTTCAAGCTGACGCGCGACGCCGACGGTGTCGCCTGGCTGCTGTTTGACCGCACTGACGCCAGCGCCAACACGCTGTCCTCGGAGGTGATGGAGGAGTTCGACGCCGTGCTGGCGGCGATCGAGACCGAGCGCCCTGCCGGCCTCGTGATCCGCTCCGCAAAGCCGTCCGGCTTCATCGCGGGCGCCGACGTCAACGAATTTCGCGGCGCCAGTGACGCCGGGATGGTGGAGACGCGGATCCGCGCCGCCCATGCGGTGGTCGATCATCTTGAAGCGCTGAAGCTGCCGACGGTCGCGGTGATCCACGGCTTCTGCCTCGGCGGCGGGCTCGAAGTCGCGCTCGCCTGCCAATCGCGCATCGCGATCGACGGCGCGCGCTTCGGTTTCCCTGAGGTGATGCTGGGGCTACATCCCGGTCTCGGCGGCACCGCGCGTTTCACTGCGCTGGTCAATCCGACACAATCGATGGCCCTGATGCTGACCGGCCGCACCATCGATGCCCGCCGCGCCAGATCGCTCGGCCTCGTCGACACCGTGACGCAGGAGCGCCACGTTCGCAATGCCGTCAAGGATGCGCTGTTCGGCCGCCTCAAGAGGGCGCGGCCGGGTTTTCTGACGCGTGCGGCGAATTTCGGCCCGGTGCGCGGGCTGCTGGCCAAACGGATGCGATCGGAGGCGGCGAAGGCCGCGTCCCGCGAGCATTATCCGGCGCCCTATGCCTTGATCGATCTCTGGGAGACCCATGGCGGCAGCAAGGCCGCGATGCTCGGGGCAGAGCAGGCCTCGTTCGCCAAGCTGATGGTGACGCCGACCGCGCAGAATTTGATCCGCGTGTTCTTCCTGCGCGAGCAGATGAAGAAAGCGGCAGGCTCCGGCAACACGATCAGGCATGCCCACGTCATCGGCGCGGGCGCCATGGGCGGCGACATCGCGGCCTGGTGCGCGGGGCAGGGGGTGCGCGTCTCGCTCGCCGACATGAAGGCGGAGCCGATCGCGGGCGCAGTCAAGCGCGCCGCCGAGCTCTACGGCAAGATCATCCGCAAGCCGACCGAGGTGCGCGACGCGCTCGATCGCCTCATGCCTGACATGGATGGGGAGGGCGTCCGCAACGCCGATCTCATCATCGAGGCGGTCCCGGAGAAGCTCGAGCTCAAGCAGAAGGTCTATGCCGGCCTCGAGCCGCGAATGAAGCCGGGCGCGATCCTCGCGACCAACACGTCGAGCATTCCGCTGCAGGATTTGCGCACCACGCTGGCGCGGCCGGAGCGGCTGGTCGGTCTCCACTTCTTCAACCCGGTGTCGCGGTTGCAACTGGTCGAAGTCGTCAGCCATGACGGTAACGATACGCAGGTGCTGAAGGAGGCACTCGCCTTCGTCGGCGCGATCGATCGGCTGCCGTTGCCGGTGAAGAGCTCGCCGGGCTTCCTCGTCAACCGCGCGCTGACGCCTTACATGCTGGAAGCGATGGTGATGCTGGACGAGAAGATCGACCAGCGCCTGATCGACGCCGCCGCGGAGCAGTTCGGCATGCCGATGGGGCCGATCGAACTGGCCGACCAGGTCGGGCTCGACATTTGTCTCGATGTCGGCGACATGCTGCGCACCAAGTTCGGCGATCTGCTGCCGCCGACGCCGGCCTGGCTGCGCGAGAAGGTCGCCAAGGGCGAACTCGGCCGCAAGACCGGCAAGGGCTTTTACGTCTGGCGTGACGGCAAGGCCGAGAAGGCGCCGTTGCCCGAGACCGGTCCGCGCGTCACCGACCAGATGATCGACCGCCTGGTGCTGCCGATGTCCAACGTCTGCGTCGCGGCGCTTCGCGAGGGTATCGTGGATGATGCCGACATGGTCGACGGCGCCATGATCTTCGGCACCGGTTATGCACCGTTCCGTGGCGGCCCGTTGAATTATGCGCGCACGCGTGGCGTCGATCATGTCGTATCCACCTTGCGCGCGCTGGCCGGAAGATTCGGCGAGCGCTTTGCGCCGGATCCGGGCTGGGACAATTTCAAGTGAGCAATTTCAAGTGAGCAATCTTCAAGTGAGAGCGGCATGAACGAGCAAGCCGATGCCGGGCCGGGCGGCGATCTCTGCATTCGCACGCTGGCGATGCCTGCCGACACCAACGCCAACGGTGACATCTTCGGCGGCTGGCTGCTCAGCCAGATGGACGTCGGCGGCGGCGTGTTTGCGTCAAAGGTCGCGAAGTCGCGCACCGTGACCGTCGCCATCGAGGCGATGAATTTCCGCAAGGCCGTCTATGTCGGCGATCTCGTTTCGGTCCACGCCCACCTCGTTCGCGTCGGGCGCACCTCCATCACCGTGCATCTGGAAGCATGGGCGCTGCGCCGCGGCGAGCAGCAACCGTTCCTCGTCACCGACGGCAACTTCACCTACGTCTCGATCGACGAGCACGGCCGCCCGCAGCCGGTTCGCCCGACCGACACCGCGATCGCGACGTAATCGCACGCGGCGTTGCGCCTCATCTGTCTGATGCGTGCGGCAACACCAAACGCGGCGCGACTGAGTCCCGCCGCCGCGGCTTTGCCAAGAACCAGTCATAAAACGGATGAGGTCCCGGCGTACTCCGTCGCGTGTCGATCCGGGGTGGAAACGGCGTCAAAATGCCCAGGAACCTTTGGGCAGAACTGCCGTTGTTTGCCCGCACTGAGGAATCCACGGACCATGCCGGACAGCTACATCATCGAAGTCGATTCGCAGACCGCAGGTATCGTCGTTCGTTCCCAGGGAGGCTACTGCTTTTTCGCCTCGTCCAGCCGCTTCAACCGTCTCGAAGGCCAGCTCTTCCGCAACGCCCGCGAAGCCGAGCGCGCCGCGCGCAAGCTGGTTAACGGTGATGTGAAGGAAGCGGCTTAGTCCTCCCGCGGGTCATTCCGGGCCGCGTGTGGCCCGAGAGGTGGGAATCTTTTGCCGCGAACTCTGCCTTCCCTTCTCGCCTTGTTGGAGAAGGTGGCGCGTAGCGCCGGATGAGGGGTCGTCTCCGCGAATTCCAATGCGAGAGGATTCGTTGTCGGACAGAAACCCCTCACCCGACTTCGCTTCGCGAAGCCACCCTCTCCCGCAACGGAGAGGGGAAGAGCCGTTGTTCACAACTTCGTCGCCGCCCGTGAGAGCAGCTTCCAGTCGTCGCCCTGCTTCTGCCAGTTCATCAGGATGTGAAGGTTGGTCGGCACTTTTTTCCCATCAGCCGCCATCTCTTGTTCCGCCACCCAGTGGAAGCGCACGATCGCGGCGGGGCCGACGACCTTGATGGTCGGGTCCTTGTACTCGATCGACAGGAATTTGGATTTGCCGTCGGTGGCGTTGGCGATGAAGGTCGCCTTGTCCTCGACCTTGCCGCTGGAATGGCTGTAGCTCACCTCTTCGGCGCAGAGTGCGCCGAGCGCCTTGGGATCGGCCGCGATCTGGGCGAGACGGAACGCCTCGACCTTCTTCGCCACGGCTTCCTCGTCGGCCGAGGCCGCCAGCACCGGTGTCGTGAGCGCTGAAACTGCAAGAGTGGAGACGGCAAGAGCTGGGACGGCAAGAGTCGAGAGAGCGAGATCGCGTCGGTTGATCGTCATCGTTTCCTCCTTTTTGGTCTTGCATGGAGTGTTGCAGTCGCACGCGACTTTGTCGAGGGTCGCGTATTGGTCATGCACGTGCGTCATTGCGCGATTGACGCTGTATTGATACGGCTTTCGTATTGATGCGTCATATATTCGGGAAAGTACGGACATGATCGAGGCTATCGGCAGGGCGTTGCTGTTCGACATCGACGGTACGCTCGCCAACACCGATCCGCTGCACTTGAAGGCGTTCAATCTGGTGCTCGGCCCTCGCGGCCACGTCTTCGATCACGCGCGCTTCTCCAGAGAGCTGCAAGGCTTCGCGAATGTATCGATCGGCGAGCGTTTTCTGCCCGACGAGGCGCCCGAACGGCGTGCCTTGATCCTCGATGAGAAGGAGGAAGTCTTCCGCACGCTTGTTGCCGGGCAGATCGAGCCGCTGCCGGGCCTGATGGCGCTGCTCGACAGGGCGGATGCGGCCGGTATTCCCATGGTTGCCGTGACCAATGCCCCGCGGCTCAATGCGGAGCTGCTGCTGTCCGGCCTCGGCATCACGCACCGCTTCAAGGCGCTCGTGATCGGTGCCGAGCTGTTGCACGGCAAGCCGCATCCGCTGCCTTATCAGGAAGGGTTGCGCTTTGCCGGCGCCAGCGCCATGGCCTCGATCGCGTTCGAGGACTCCCGCACCGGCGTGCAATCGGCCGCAGCGGCCGGCATTCCGACCATCGGTATCCGGACCAGCCTCAGCCATGCTGATCTCGTCGCCGCCGGGGCCATCGCCTCCGCCAGCGCCTTCGACGATCCGGAGCTGCTGGCGCGTCTCGCCGCCGCAATGGCGTGGTGAGGACCTTGGTCCGTTAACCGTGATCGGCGCGCGCATTGACCGAGCGCGCGAACCGCCGCACCATGCAGCTTCCTGACTTGAGGCCATCGCCGTGACCGGACTGACCCATCGCCAAGCCGAAATCCTCAACATCGCGCGAGCCTCGGGCCGCGTCATGGTCGAGGAGCTGGCGCGCCGGTTCGAGGTCTCGGCGCAGACCATCCGCAAGGATCTCAACGACCTCTGTGAGCGGCGCTCGCTGACCCGCATTCATGGCGGCGCCATCATCGCATCCGGCGTCGAAAACCTCGCCTACGAGGCGCGGCGCTTCGTCGCCGCCGACGAGAAGAAGGCGATTGGAGCCGCGGCCGCCTCGCTGATCCCGAACGGCTGCTCGCTCTTCATCAACATCGGCACCACGACCGAGGAGGTCGCGAGCGCGCTGACCTCGCACGAGGACCTCCTCGTTATCACCAACAATCTGAACGTCGCCATGCTGCTCTATCGTCATCCCCGCATCGAGGTGGTGGTCGCCGGCGGCACGGTGCGGCGCGCCGACGGCGCGGTGGTCGGCTCGACCGCGACGCAGCTGATCGGCCAGTTCAAGGTCGACTATGCCATCATCGGAGCGTCCGCGATCGACGAGGAGGGCGCGCTGCTCGACTTCGACTATCGCGAGGTGCAGGTGGCGCAGGCCATCATCGCCAACGCCCGCAGCGTCATGCTGGTCGCTGATTCCACCAAGCTCCGGCGCAGCGCGCCGGTCCGCATCGCGCATATCAGCCAGATCCAGACCTTCGTCACCGACCAGGAATTGCCAGAGCGCCTCGCCACCATCTGCCACGGCAAGGGCATCGAGGTGATGGCCGCGATGCCGAAGGGGGCGGACGTCGATGAGGCTCAGGCCGAGGCACAAGAAGCGCCCGAGGCCGCGCCGGTGGTGCGGCTGAGGTAGGACTATGGGTTGTCCCACGGGTTCAGCAGCGGCACGCCGAATACCGCAAAATCCTTCACATTGCGCGTGACGAGCATGAGGTTGTTTGCCAGCGCGGTCGCGGCAAAGAAGCCGTCCATGACAGACAATGCGAGACCGCTTCTGCGACTCTGAGCCATCAGGTCACCCCAGCGTTCCGCGACCGCGTGGTCGATCGGCAGTGTGCGCCCGGCAAAACGCTCCGGCAGATCGCGGGCAAGCCAGGCGGCCAGTGCTGCACGGCGACGGCCGTCCTCCAGCAACGCGATGCCGCGACGAAGCTCGGCGATCGATGCCGCGCTGATGAACGCACGATCCTCGTCGATCGTATCAAGCCATGACAAGACTTTCGGCGAAGGGGCGGGCCTCTGGACCTCCGACAACACGTTGGTGTCGAGCAGTAGATTCACGGCAGCTCGTCGTGCGGCGCGTCGTGAACGCGTTCAAGCTCGAGGTCGCCGCTGCGCAGCGGCGAAGCCAGCAGGAATTCGGCCAAGGTACCTTTGCGCGCCGTCTTGCGCGCCCATTCCTCGACGGAAACGATCACCGCGTTGGGCTTGCCGTGTCGGGTGATGATTTGCGGGCCGGCTTGGGCACGATCGATCACCTCGGAGAGCCGGGCCTTGGCGTTGGCAAGCGTCCACGAGTCCGTCGCTGGTGAATCTGGTGCAGTGTGTTCCGTCATGCAAACAACGACCAATATGACTATTCTTACTAATAAGGGTCATCGACGACTTTTCAAGAGCAATAATGCCGCTCAAATCCCTCCTGAACTGCCTATTTCGCCCCCCGTGTGCCCGCTTAAAAGTTCCGCTTTCACTTCGTTTCTCTCCTCTTTCATCTTGCTTTCGTTTTCTGGTGTGATCTAATCAAAAGCGAAAGTAACCGCTCGATTGAACGGGCGGTCGCCGGGGGATGCGTCTGTTGGATCGTATTTTCGACCTCGCCATTATCGGAGGCGGTGTTAACGGCTGCGGCATCGCGCGCGACGCGGTGGGCCGCGGCAACACGGTTTTCCTGTGCGAAATGAACGATCTGGCGAGCGGGACGTCGTCCTGGTCGACCAAGCTGGTGCATGGCGGCCTGCGCTATCTCGAATATTACGAGTTCCGGCTGGTTCGCGAGGCGCTGATCGAGCGCGAGATTCTCTGGGGCATCGCGCCGCACATCATTCGCCCCCTGCGTTTCGTTTTGCCGCACCATGCGGGCCTGCGGCCAGCCTGGCTGCTGCGCCTCGGCCTCTTTCTCTATGACCACATCGGTGGCCGTCATCTGTTGCCGGCGACGCGCTCGGTTGACCTCCGACGCGACGAGGTCGGCCGCCCGCTGATCCCGAACCGCTACGGCCGCGCGTTCGAATATTCCGACTGCTTCGTCGACGACGCCCGTCTCGTCGTGCTCAACGCACGCGATGCCGCCGACAAGGGCGCCGAGATCCGCACCCGCACTCGCGCGACGGATATCAAACAGTCAGACGGCATCTGGACCGTCAGCATGATCGACACGCTGACAGGCGCGCGCTCGTCGATCCAGGCCCGTGCGGTTGTCAATGCCGGCGGGCCCTGGGTCGAGGATGTGCTCGGCCGCGGCGCCGGCGTCAACGCGAAAGCCAAGGTGCGCCTGGTGCAGGGCTCGCACATCGTCGTGAAAAAACTCTACGACCACGACCGCGCCTACATGTTCCAGAATGCAGATGGCCGCATCATCTTCGTCATTCCCTATCAGGACGATTTTACGCTGATCGGCACCACCGACCGCGACTATGACGGCGATCCCGCCAAGGTGAAGGCGACGGCCGAAGAGATCCAGTATCTCTGCACGGCGGCGAGCGAATATCTGGCCAAGCCTGTCACGCCCGATGACGTGGTTTGGACCTACTCCGGCGTACGTCCGCTCTATGACGACGGGGCCAGCGAAGCCAAGGCCGCGACGCGCGACTATGTGTTCGAACTCGACACGCCCGGCGGCGTGCCGCTGCTGTCGATCTATGGCGGCAAGATCACGACCTATCGCCGTCTCGCCGAGGAGGCGCTGGAGCGGCTCGCGCCCTATCTTCGCAGTGCGAAAGCACGCGAAGGCTGGACCGGCAAATGGCCGCTGCCCGGCGGCGACATGGGCGTGTCCGATGTCGACGGCCTGATCGCCGAGCTTCAGCGCGGCTATCCTTTCCTCAGCCACGAGCATGCGCGGCGCCTGGCGCGCGCCTATGGCACGAGGGCGATCAAGCTGCTTGGGGATGCGAAATCGGCGGTCGATCTCGGCCAGGCCTTCGGTGCGACGCTGACCGAGCGCGAAGTCCGCTATCTCATCGCCAACGAATGGGCCGTCACCGCCGAAGATATCGTCTGGCGCCGTTCCAAGCTCGGCCTGCGACTAAGTGCCGACGAGATCGCGGCGCTGGACGACTGGATCAGGACCCACGCCGTGCAGCAAAGTCCCCTGCTGGAAGCCGGAGGACGCTCATGACGGTGACACTCGATCACGTGACCCGGACTGTCGACTGGGTCCCACACATCCGCGACGTCTCGCTGACGCTCGAGAGCGGCACGCTCAACGTGCTGCTCGGGCCGACGCTGTCGGGCAAGACCTCGATCATGCGGCTGCTCGCTGGCCTGGACAAACCGACATCGGGCAAGCTGCTGGTCAACGGCAAGGACGTCACCGGGGTCGACGTGCGCCAGCGCTCGGTCGCCATGGTCTATCAGCAGTTCATCAACTACCCCTCGCTGTCGGTCTACGAGAACATCGCTTCGCCTTTGCGCGTGCAGGGCAAGCCGCGCGCCGAAATCGAGGCGCGCGTTGCGGAAGCCGCCCGGCTGCTCCGGCTCGAGCCGTTCCTGAAGCGCACGCCGCTCCAGCTTTCCGGCGGCCAGCAGCAGCGAACTGCGATGGCGCGCGCGCTGGTGAAGGGCGCCGACCTCGTGCTGCTCGACGAGCCGCTCGCCAATCTCGACTACAAGCTGCGCGAGGAACTGCGCACCGAGCTGCCGCGCATCTTCGAGGCCTCCGGCGCGATCTTCGTCTATGCCACCACCGAGCCGACCGAGGCGCTGCTGCTCGGCGGCAACACGGTGTGCATGTGGCAGGGAGAGGCGCTCCAGATCGGCGAGACTCCAAAGGTCTACCGTCATCCGCAGACCTTGCGGGTCGCGCAGGTGTTCTCCGATCCGCCGCTGAATCTCGTCGGCATCGAGAAGAAGAACGGTTCCGTGCAATATGCGGGCGGCATTGCCGCGCCGGCGTCCGGTCTCTATTCCTCGCTCGCGGACGGCGCCTATCGCGTCGGATTTCGCGCCCATCAGCTCGCACTTGCCAATGGCGAGACTGACCGCCACGCCTTCCATGCGACGGTAACGGTGACCGAGATCACCGGTTCGGAGAGTTTCGTGCATCTGACCCGCGACGGATCGAACTGGGTGGCGGTGCTGCACGGCGTGCACGAATTCGAGCCCGGCCAGACGCTCGATGCCGTGCTCGATCCCAACGACGTGTTCGTTTTCGATGCTGCCGACCGGCTGGTCGCGGCACCCGGTCCCATAGCGTTTTCAAGCGAAGTGCCGAGCGGTTCGCGTGAAGAAAACGCGTCAAAGAAAAAAGCCTGAGGGGGATGCGACATGGCCCGCATTGACCTCGTCGATCTCGCCCACTCCTACGGCGGCAATGATGCCCCGCAGGACAGCTTTGCTCTCAAGCCTGTCACCATGACCTGGCGGCAGGGCGGCGCCTATGCGCTGCTCGGGCCGTCCGGCTGCGGCAAGACCACGCTGCTCAACGTCATCTCCGGCATCATCACGCCGTCGCGGGGGAAAATCCTGTTCGACGGCGAGGACATCACACCGCTGTCAACCCAGAAGCGCAACATCGCCCAGGTGTTCCAGTTTCCGGTGATCTACGACACCATGACGGTGGGGCAAAATTTGGCGTTCCCTCTGAAGAACCGCGGCGTGCCGAAGGCTGAGATCGACAAGCGGGTCGCCGAGATCGGCCGCTTGCTCGACCTCGAGCCCTATCTGAACCGCAAGGCGACGCGGCTCACGGCCGATGCCAAGCAGAAGATCTCGCTCGGCCGCGGCCTGGTACGCTCCGACGTTGCCGCCGTGCTGTTCGACGAGCCGCTCACCGTGATCGACCCCGAGCTGAAATGGCAGCTCCGCTCCAAGTTGAAGGCGCTGCATCGCGAGCTCGACCTGACGATGATCTACGTCACCCACGACCAGACCGAGGCGCTGACCTTCGCCGACACCGTGGTGGTCATGCATGACGGCCGCGTGGTGCAGAGCGGCACGCCGGCCGAGTTGTTCGACAAGCCGGCGCACACGTTCGTCGGCTATTTCATCGGCTCGCCCGGCATGAACATCCTGTCGGCCGAGGTGAGGGGCCGTGAGGCCAAGATCGGCGGTCATGTGATCGCGCTCAACCGCAGCTACGACAAGCTGCCTGCTGGCGCGAAGATCGAGATCGGCGTCCGTCCGGAATTCGTTGAGGCCGTCGCGCCGGCGCCCGGCCTGCTCAGTGCGAAGATCGAACGCGTCGACGACCTCGGCCGCATCCGCTTCGCGCGCGCGCGGCTCGGTGACGCCAAGCTCGCGGCGCGCGCGCCGGCCGGCTTCACCAGCCCGGACGGCACGGGCGGCCTGAAATTCGATCCGTCGCACGTCCACGTCTATGCCGACAGCCTTCTGGTGGAGGGAGCCGCCTGATGGACAAGACTATCAACCAAAAAGCCTGGTTCCTGGTGCTGCCGGTGTTCCTGGTCGTCGCCTTCTCGGCAGTGCTGCCGTTGATGACGGTGGTGAACTATTCGATGCAGGACACCTTCGGCAACAACCAGTTCTTCTGGAACGGTGTCGGCTGGTTCAAGGAATTGCTCGATCCTTCGACCGACCTCGGCGGCCGCTTCCTGGCTTCGCTCGGCCGCAATCTGTTCTTCTCGCTGGTGATCCTCGCGATCGAGGTGCCGCTCGGCATCGTCGTCGCGCTCTCGATGCCGCGCCAGGGCTGGACGGTTGCGGCCTGCCTCGTCATCCTCGCGTTGCCGCTGCTGATCCCGTGGAACGTGGTCGGCACGATCTGGCAGATCTTTGGCCGTCCCGACATCGGCCTGCTCGGCTATGTCCTCAATGCGACCGGCATCGATTATAATTACGTCTCCAACGACATCGACGCCTGGGTCACGGTCATCGTGATGGACGTCTGGCACTGGACCAGCCTGGTCGCGCTGCTGTGCTATGCCGGACTTAAGTCGATCCCGGAGGCTTATTACCAGGCGGCGCAGATCGATGGCGCCTCGCGTTGGGCCGTGTTCAAGGCGATCCAGCTGCCGAAGATGAACCGCGTGCTGCTGATCGCGGTGCTGCTGCGCTTCATGGACAGTTTCATGATCTACACCGAACCGTTCGTGGTGACTGGTGGGGGGCCCGGCAATTCGACGACTTTCGTGTCGATCGAGCTGGTCAAGATCGCGCTCGGCCAGTTCGACCTCGGCAAGGCCGCCGCGCTGTCGCTGGTCTACAACCTCATCATCCTGATCGTCTGCTGGATCTTCTACACCGTCATGACCAACGCCGGCAGCGATCGGAAGCCGCAGGAAGGAGCCGTGTGATGCACTCGATCCCCGGCCGTCGCCTCATCATGGCGCTGTTTTTGATCTTCCTGCTGTTGCCGATCTACTGGCTCGTCAACATGAGCTTCAAGACCAACGCCGAGATCGTCTCGACGATGACGCTGTGGCCGCACGCGCCGACGCTCCAGCACTACAAGCGCATCTTCACCGATGAGAGCTGGTATTCCGGCTATATCAACTCGTTGGAATATGTCGTCCTCAACACCATCATCTCGATCTCGGTGGCGCTGCCGGCGGCCTACGCGTTCTCGCGCTACCGTTTCCTCGGCGACAAGCATCTGTTCTTCTGGCTGCTCTCGAACCGCATGGCGCCGGCCGCGGTCTATGCCCTGCCGTTCTTCAATCTCTATTCGGCGATCGGGCTGTTCGATACGCCCTGGGCGGTCGCGCTCGCGCACTGCATCTTCAACGTCCCGCTGGCGGTGTGGATCCTGGAAGGCTTCGTCTCCGGCGTGCCGCGCGAGATCGACGAGACCGCCTTCCTCGACGGCTATTCCTTCCCGCGCTTCTTCATCAAGATCCTGGTGCCGCTGATTGCGAGCGGCATCGGCGTCGCCGCCTTCTTCTGCTTCATGTTCTCCTGGGTCGAGCTGCTGCTCGCGCGCACGCTGACCTCGGTCTCGGCCAAGCCGATCGCGGCGATCATGACGCGCACGGTGTCGGCTGCGGGCATGGACTGGGGCCTGCTGGCGGCAGCCGGCGTGCTGACGATCATCCCGGGCGCACTCGTGATCTGGTTCGTCCGCAATTATATCGCGAGCGGTTTCGCGCTCGGTCGGGTCTAGGGAGGCATCAAATGGAATGGATTGCATGGATGGCCTGGACGCCGCCGACGGCGATCTTTTTTGTCGCGCTCGCCTGCACGCTGGCTGTGATGACCTGGCTCGGGGTGGCTTATCCCGAAGCCGAGCGCGTCGGCGTGCTGCGCATCCCGACCACGCGCGGCGACCGCCTGTTCATCTCCCTGATCACGGCGGCGGTCATCCACTTGCTGTGGATCGCCTTCGCCGGCACCGACCCCCTCGCCACGCTGCCGATCGGCGAGGACGGAGTTGAAATTTCGCGCCTTTGGATCGCATCAGGAATTTCGCTGGCCACGGCCGTACTCATTTTCCGCACGGTCTAGCCCGCGAAGGAACGGCCAGATCCGGGACCAACCCGGGCCTGTAAAAAGTTTGTCGCTGCAACGGAGGAATAACATGCGGCAGTTTAGGAGAAGGGAACGTCCATTGACCAAGAATAGCTTTCTGACGATGTCCAGCGTCGCCGCCATCGTCGCGGTGTCGCTGGCCGTCTCGGCGCCGGTGCGCGCCGCCGACGACGCCGCGATCCAGAAGTGGATCGCGGAATTCCAGCCCTCGACGCTGTCGAAGGAAGACCAGAAGAAGGAGCTGGAGTGGTTCGCCAAGGCCGCCGAGCCCTTCAAGGGAATGGAGATCAACGTGGTCTCCGAAACCATCACGACCCACGAATATGAGTCGCAGACGCTGGCCAAGGCGTTCTCCGAGCTCACCGGCATCAAGCTCAAGCACGACATCATCCAGGAAGGTGACGTCGTCGAGAAGCTGCAGACCCAGATGCAGTCCGGCAAGAACGTGTACGACGGCTGGATCAACGATTCCGATCTGATCGGCACCCACTTCCGCTACGGCCAGACCATCGCGCTGTCGGACTATATGACCGGCGAGGGCAAGGACGTCACCGACCCCATGCTCGACGTCAACGACTTCATCGGCAAGTCGTTCGGCACGGCGCCGGACGGCAAGCTCTATCAGCTGCCCGACCAGCAGTTCGCGAACCTTTACTGGTTCCGCTACGACTGGTTCACCAACGCCGACTACAAGGCCAAGTTCAAGGCCAAGTATGGCTACGAGCTCGGCGTGCCCGTGAACTGGTCAGCCTACGAAGACATCGCCGAGTTCTTCACCAACGACATCAAGGAGATCAACGGCGTCAAGGTCTATGGCCATATGGACTATGGCAAGAAGGACCCGTCGCTCGGCTGGCGTTTCACCGACGCCTGGCTGTCGATGGCCGGTAACGGCGACAAGGGCATCCCGAACGGTCTGCCGGTCGACGAATGGGGCATCCGCATGGAAGGCTGCCGTCCGGTCGGCTCCTCGGTCGAGCGTGGCGGCGACACCAACGGTCCGGCCGCGGTCTACTCGATCACCAAGTACCTCGAGTGGATGAAGAAGTATGCTCCGCCGCAGGCCCAGGGCATGACCTTCTCCGAGTCGGGTCCGGTGCCGGCGCAGGGCAACATCGCCCAGCAGATGTTCTGGTACACCGCCTTCACCGCCGACATGGTGAAGCCGGGCATCGCCGTGATGAACGCGGACGGTACGCCGAAGTGGCGTATGGCTCCGTCGCCGCACGGTTCGTACTGGAAGGAAGGCATGAAGCTCGGCTACCAGGATGCGGGTTCGGCGACGCTGCTCAAATCGACTCCCCCGGATCGCCGCAAGGCGGCCTGGCTCTATCTCCAGTTCATCGTCTCCAAGACGGTGTCGCTGAAGAAGAGCCATGTCGGTCTCACGTTCATCCGTGAATCCGACATCTGGGACAAGTCGTTCACCGAGCGTGCGCCGAAGCTCGGCGGCCTGATCGAGTTCTACCGCTCGCCCGCGCGCGTGCAGTGGACCCCGACCGGCAACAACGTGCCCGACTATCCGAAGCTGGCGCAGCTGTGGTGGCAGAACATCGGCGATGCGTCGTCCGGTGCCAAGACGCCGCAGGCCGCGATGGACTCGCTTGCCGCGGCCCAGGACTCCGTCATGGAGCGTCTGGAGAAGTCGGGCGTGCAGGGCGCCTGCGGTCCGAAGCTGCACAAGAAGGAGTCGGCCGAGTTCTGGTTCGCCAAGGCCCAGAAGGACGGCACGATTGCCCCGCAGCGCAAGCTCGCCAACGAGAAGCCGAAGGGTGAGACGGTCGACTACGACACTCTGATCAAGTCGTGGCCGGCACAGCCCCCGAAGCGCGCTTCGCTGCAGTAAGGCACATCAGCATAACGACGAAAGGCCGGGAGCAATCCCGGCCTTTTTTCTTTTTATTGTCGTGGATTTTGCTTCCACACGTCATTGCGAGCGAAGCGAAGCAATCCAGAGTCTTTCCACGGAGGTAGTCTGGATTGCTTCGTCGCTTCGCTCCTCGCAATGACGGAGGATGGAGCGACAACGACGCCTTATTCCGCCGGCTCAGCCGCCAGCGTCGGATAGTCCGTGTATCCCTTCGCGCCGCCGCCGTAGAACGTGTTCTTGTCCCAGTCGTTCAGCGCCGCGCCCTGCTTCAGCCGCTCGACCAGATCGGGATTGGAGATGAACGGCTTGCCGAAGGCGATGAGATCGGCCGCGTTCGCCTCGAGCACCTTGGCAGCGAGGTCGAAATCATAGCCGTTGTTGGCGATGTAGGCGCCGGGGAAGCGCTTGCGCAGGCCCGCATAGTCGAACGGCGCGATGTCGCGCGAACCGCCGGTGGCGCCTTCGACGACATGGAGATAGACGAGCTTGAGCGCGGCGAGGCCGTCGACGATATGGTCGTACAAGGCTTGCGGGTTCGAATCCGAGATGTCGTTGGCCGGCGTCACCGGCGAGATGCGGATGCCGGTGCGATCAGCGCCGGCCTCGGCGACGACGGCCCTGGAGACCTCGAGCATCAGCCGCGCGCGGTTCTCGATCGAGCCGCCATAGGCGTCGGTACGCTTGTTGGTGCCGTCCTTGGCGAATTGCTCGAGCAGATAGCCGTTGGCGCCGTGGATCTCGACGCCATCGAAGCCGGCTTCGAGCGCATTCTTCGTGGCGCGCCTGAAATCGTCGATGATGCCTGGAATTTCGGAGAGCTCGAGCGCACGGGGCTCGGAGACGTCGGCGAAAGTGCCGTTGACGAAAGTCTTGCCCTTGGCGCGGATCGCGCTCGGCGCCACCGGGGCTGCGCCATTGGCCTGAAGGTCGACATGCGAGATGCGGCCGACATGCCAGAGCTGGATGAAGACCTTGCCGCCGCGCTGATGCACCTGATCGGTGACCGTGCGCCAGCCGGCGACCTGGTCCTTTGAGTAGATGCCGGGGGTGTCCTGGTAGCCTTGGCCCTGCTGTGAGACCTGGCTCGCTTCGGTAATCAGAAGCCCCGCCGAGGCACGCTGGGCGTAATAGTCAGCGGCGAGCGCGCCCGGTACGAAGGTGCCGGGAACGGCGCGGTTGCGCGTCAGCGGCGCCATCACGAAACGGTTCGCCAGCGTGATCGGGCCGAGCTTGTAGGTCTCAAACAATTTGGTCGAACGGCTCATGAGAATGCTTCCAGGCGGTGAGAGATCCGGAACACTTGTGCATTGCGGCAATCAGCGCAAGGGAGGAGCCATACAGAAACTGCAGGCGAGATGCGCAGCCGAGCCGCGCAGCATAAAGCATGTGCAATTTCAGCCGCAGCAGCAGATTGGATCTCCCGCCGCGGCCGTCTGAATAATCGCCTTTCAGTTCGCGCCGAGGAAATCGCGCTTGCCGATCTCGACGCCGGCGTGGCGCAGAAGGCCGTGGGCGGTTGCGGCGTGGAAATAGAAGTTCGGCAGCGAGAACGCGCTCAGGAATTGCTGGCCCTTCATGGTGATGGACTTGTCGGGGCCGGCCGGGAAGGTGACGTCCTTGGTGTCGGCGCCCTCGAACTGCTCGGGCTTGAACGATTTCACGTAGTCGATGGTCTTCGCCAGGCGCTGCTTCAACTCCGCAAAGCTGGTCTCGGTGTCCGGTGTGGAGGGCACGTCGCTATGGGTCAGCCGGGCGCAACCTTTGGCTGCGAAATCGCTGACCAGCTGGATCTGCTTCGAGAGCGGCAGCATGTCCGGAAACAGGCGGGAGCCCAGCAGGACGCTGGGGTCGACCTTCTTGGCCGCACAATGCGCTTCGGCTTTCGTGAGCAGGCCGATCAGGCTGTTCAACATTTGCAAATAGGCAGGAACGACGGCGTCGTGGAAGGACATGTGATGCTCGCTTCAAAAGTGGGAAATCTCAGGAGAAACCTGAGCTACTCACATGGGAACGTCATGGAAAAATACAATCGCCGGAGGGGCTTGTGCAGTGCGAAAATTCTACCGAGCGGGCTGTGGTGCTATCGGCGTCATACCCTCGTGTCATCGCCCGGTTGACCGGGCGATCCAGTACTCCGAGCAGCTGTGATTGAAGGCCGCAGCGTACTGGATGCCCCGCTTTCGCGGGGCATGACAGCGATCCTGGTGCTTACCGGATCGTCCCCACTGGCTGCGCCTGTGCCGTGCCCCCACGCATGCGAGCGAGCAGTTCGGCCGAAGGCCAGGAATCGGCCGGCAGACCGTATTTGATCTGCATCGCCTTCACCGCGGCGCGGCTTTGCTGGCCCAGCACGCCGTCGACCTTGCCGACATTGAAGCCAGCCTGGACCAGAAGCTGCTGCAATTGCTTGAGCTCGTTGAATGGCAGCTGCGCGACCGGTGTGGACGGCTTTCGCATCGGAGCCGCGCCCGCGATGCGGGTGGCGAGATAGCCCGCGGTGGTCGAATAGATCAGCGAGTTATTCCACTCGGTGTAGGCCGCGAAATTCGGGTATGCCATGAAGGCCGGACCGAAGCGTCCCATCGGCAGCAGCACGGAGGCCGCGAGATTGTCGTTCGGCAGCGGCCGGCCGTCGGGATAGGTAACCCCGAGCTGCGCCCATTTTGAGCGCGGCAGCTGCACCGTGAGGTCGGTCTGATCCCACGGCAGGTTCTGCGGCACCTTGATCTCCTCCAGCCACGGCTCGCCGCGCCGCCACTTCAAGCCGTTGGCGATGTAGTTCGCGGTCGAGCCGATCACGTCGTCCTCGCTGCGGAGGAGATCGCGTCGGCCGTCGCCGTCATAGTCGACGGCGTAGTTGACGTAATGCACGGGCAGGAACTGGGTCTGACCGAGCTCGCCGGCCCAGGAGCCGACCATCTCGTCCGGTTGCAGGTCGCCCCGGTCGATGATCTTCAGCGCGGCGATGGTCTCGTTCACGAACATCTCCGAGCGGCGGCAATCATAGGCCAGCGACACCAGCGATTTCAGTGTCGGCAGATTACCCATGTTGACGCCGAAATCGCTCTCCAGTCCCCAGAACGCGGCGATCACTGCCGGCGGCACACCGTATTCCTTTTCCGCGCGTGCGAACGCGGCCGCATGTTGCTTGATATGTTGCTGGCCGTTCTGCATGCGATAGGGCGCGGCCATGCGGCCGGCAAATTCGGTGAAGAGCTGGCCGAACACGCGCTGGCCGCGGTCGCGATTGACGATGCCCTGGTCGTAGACGAGGTAAGGCGAGGCCGCCGCGATCGTCCGCTGCGACACGCCGGCGGCAACGGCCTGCTGTTTCACGTCGACCAGGAAGCGATCGAAGTTCGCCCCGTTATGGCACGACGCCGCGCGCGGCGAGGGCCCAGTGGCCCTGGGAGCCGCGGGCTTTGCCGGCGGCGGCGCGAACTGGGCAGAGGCGGGAAGGGCGAGCGTGAGCAGGGCGGCGGCCGCGATCGCAAATCGGGTCTGGAGCATGAGGTTTCCGCAAGGGGAGGAGACGCTTGGATTCTCGGCCAAGCTTAATGGAACGATTGACCTCAAACCAGTGCCGCGGCTCCGCGACGCACCTTGAAACCTTGCGGGCGGGCCGGGGTCATCCCTACCTCATGCTCGCCGGCCCGCAACGCCTCCAGCGGCTACGGCCGGCCTCGGGAGACGGCCATGAATTATCTTCGTACCGCAATGCTGCTCGCAGGCCTCACCGCCCTGTTCATGGGCGTCGGCTATCTGATCGGCGGTGCCGGCGGCGCCATGATTGCGCTCGTCATTGCCGCGGCGACCAATCTCTTCACCTACTGGAACTCCGACCGGATGGTGCTGTCCATGTATGGCGCCCATGAGGTCGACCGCAGCAGCGCACCGGAGCTGGTCGGGCTCGTGGCCGAGCTAGCGGCCCGCGCCGGCTTGCCGATGCCGCGCGTGTTCCTGATGGACGAGCCGCAGCCCAACGCGTTTGCCACCGGGCGCAATCCCGAGAATGCCGCGGTTGCGGTCACCACCGGGTTGATGCACCAGCTCAGCCGCGAGGAGCTTGCGGGCGTGATCGCGCACGAGCTCGCTCATATCAAGCACCACGACACGCTGCTGATGACTGTGACCGCGACCATTGCCGGTGCGATCTCGATGCTGGCGCAGTTCGGCATGTTCTTCGGCGGCAACCGCGACAACAACGGCCCGGGCATCGTCGGCTCGATCCTGATGATGATCCTCGCCCCGATCGGCGCCATGCTGGTGCAGATGGCGATCAGCCGCACCCGCGAATACGCCGCGGACAATCTCGGCGCACGCATCGCCGGTCAGCCGATGTGGCTGGCATCGGCGCTGGTGAAGATCGAAAGCGCGGCGCATCAGGTCCCGAATTTCGAGGCGGAACGAAATCCAGCCACCGCGCACATGTTCATCATCAATCCGCTGTCGGGCCACGGCGTGGACAATCTGTTTGCCACCCATCCCTCGACGCAAAATCGCATCGCGGCGCTTCAGCAGCTCGCAGCCGAGCTTGGTGCGCAGGCGTCGCCGTCGGTCGGCGCCAATGAGAACTATCCGCCGCGGAGCCCGTGGGGCCGCTCCTCCTCGCGCGGGCCTTGGGGCTGACGCAGCAGCGGCTCTAATTTGCACGCTTTGTGACCTGTCGCACACAGGACGGTCCCGGCCGGTGTTAACACCCTGCCGTGACAGTTCCTGCGAAAGGGGATGCGTGGCCGGCCCTCTGCCTGCCACCGTCGAAGATGACCAAAGCTGCAGTACCATTGTTGATCGTCGTGGGCGTGCTGATTGGCCTGTCCACGCACACCGTCGTCAATTGCGGAGACGAGGACGAGCCCGACATCTGTTCGGCGGTGATCGGCTTCTCGCCGCTGCGCGGCTCGCTGATCGCGTTCGCCTATGAGGGGCGCGGACGGATCGCGTTGCGCCACGGCGACTGGCGGCGGGCGATCGCGGATTTCGACGAGGCCATCCATCTCAATCCCAACCGTGCCTCGCTCTATCGCGATCGGGCGCTGGCGCGCCGGCAGAACGGCGACCTCGAACTTGCCATCGAGGATTACGACGAGGCGATCGCGCATGATCCCAGGCACGCCGCGCCCTATCACCAGCGCGGTCTCGCGCTCGCGGCCGCCGGCGATCTCGATCGCGCGATCCTGAGCTACAACACCGCGGTCCGCCTCGACCCCTCCGATGCGCAGCCTCGGCTCGATCGCGGCCTCGCCTTCCTGGCGCGTGGCCAGGCGAATGAAGCGCGCGCCGATTTCGAAGCCGCGCTGGCGCTGCCCGCCGGCAAGGATGCCCGCACCCGCGACGCGGCACGCGCAAAACTCGCTGAACTCGCGAGCGCCGAGCCGACCCGGCTCGCCGCGCCAGGGCGGTAGAGATATCTAGAGCTGCGTGCGCCGCTGCAACCCTCTCCCCTTGTGGGAGAGGGTGGCTCGCCGCGAAGCGGCGAGACGGGTGAGGGGTATCTCTCCGCGCGTGAGTCTGCTGCAGTTGAATTCGCGGAAACCACCCCTCGTCCGGCGCTTCACGCCACCTTCTCCCACAAGGGGAGAAACCGAAGTCCATAGCGACCTATACAGACCCATACAGCTCACATAACTCATTGTGTTTGCTTATCTTATTCCTATTCAGGTACGATGGGTGCCATCCCGACCCACCCCCATTTTGGGGACATTTCGAGGGACACCATGGCCCGCCGCACCCGCTCGTCATTTCTGGAAAACCGTACTGCGCGCTTGAAGCTCGCGACACGTAAGAAGCCATACACCGCGCTGATCGCGCCCGGCATCTTTCTCGCATATCGTCGCAACACTGGTCCCGGCACGTGGTCGGTGAAGTGCCATGGCTGGCTCAAGCGGTTCGGTCTCGCCGACGACCACGAAGACGCCAACGGCGAAAGCGTCATGTCATATTGGCAAGCGCTGGAGCGCGCCAAGATGTTGGCGCGTGCCGGCGAAGGCAACACCGAGCAGCCGATCAGTGTCGCCGAGACCATCAATGCATATGAAGCCGATCTCGAAACTCGCGGCGGACGCAAATACAACGCCACCCAGCTCCGCCTACATCTGACCGACGCCTTGAAGAGCAAGGCGGTCGCACTGCTGACCGAGCGGGAGCTGCGCGACTGGCGCGCCGGCCTGGTCAAGGCCGGCCTAAAGCCCTCATCCGCCGATCGCATCGGCCGTTCGCTCAAGGCCGCGCTCGCGCTGGCTGCCAGGAACGATAAGCGCATCACCAATGCCGCCGCATGGAAGAATGGCCTCAGGAAGCTGCCCGATAGCGAGGTCGCTCGCAACGTGATCCTGCCCGATCAAACCGTCGCCGCGCTAGTTACCGGGTCGTATGATGAGGATCGTGACTTCGGCTTGCTGATCGACGTTCTGGCCGAGACCGGCGCTCGTGAAAGTCAGGTGTTCAAGCTGACGCCAGCCGATTTGCAGGATCATCTGAACGCGGCGCGCTTGATGATGCCGACCAGCCGCAAGGGCAAGAACCGCAAGATCGAATATCGGCCGCTGCCGATCTCGACACGGTTGGCTAAGGCGCTGCGTAAGCAGGTTGCCGGCCGGGCCGGGCATGATTCGATGTTCGACAAGATGTGGAACTTGGCGACGAGCTTCCGTCCGGTCGTCGAAAGTCTCGGGCTTGGCCCGGAGGTGACGCCCTATGCTCTGCGGCACTGTTCGATCGTCCGGCACCTGCTGAAAGGCGTGCCGACCCGCGTTGTTGCCGCTCACCACGACACATCGGTCGCGATGATCGAGAAGAACTACAGCCGGTACATCATTGGCGATCCAAGTGAATCGCTGACGCGGGCGGCGTTACTCGATCTCGAGACGAGCGTCACATCCAGCACGAGGTGCCGTGCCGCTTGAGGCTTCTCTTCATTGTGGTGCTGTGACCATCCACGCCTGACGCTGCGTGTCTTTTCGAACAGTTCCTGATCTTAAAGGTGTCTTATCGAGCAGCGCGTTCCTTGCTGTTGCAGACAAATGCAAACGCGGCGTTATTAATACTGCTCCTCATGCGGTGAGGTCACCTGGCTTCACCGAAAATTATAAGGAGCATACTGATGCACTCTCCGATGCGACCGAACGGTCCGGATGACGCCGACGCCTACAGTGTTGACGAGTTTTGCACGCGTAATCGGATCAGCTCGCAGCTCTTCTATAAATTGAAGCCGAAGGGCCTGATGCCCGCGACGTTCAACGTCGGCAGGCGCGTGCTGATCTCGCGCGAGGCTGCCGCAGCGTGGCGTCGTGCTCGCGAGAATGTGGCGTAGTCGCGTAGTCGCTGAAAAGGCGGCCTGCCAGCCGCCTCTCAATCGTCATCTCAGGAATTTTTAGAATGGTTGTCACTGATACAAGGGCGCCCGCGTGCGCGCAAGCCAACAGCACGAACCCGCAGGCCATCGGCCCGATCGAGTTCCTGAAAGCACTCCTCGCCAACACCACCGGGCCGGCTTACATCTGCTCATTCACCAATGAGCGCATGGAGGGCGCCGAGCGCCACATCATCGGCCGCAATTTCGCGCACGTCCAAGACTTCATGGAGAAGTGGGACATCAACGGGCGCGGCACGTTCGTTTGCGTCTCGACACAGCGCGAGGGCACGCAGAAGCGCAACAAGGAGAATTGCAAGGAGACCAACGCGGGCCATACCGACATCGACTTCAAAGGTGTCGACGGGCTCGGCGCCGATCCGCGCGCCGAGGTGCTGAAGCAGCTCAAGCGGCTGAAGTATCAGCCGAGCGCGATCGTATTCTCCGGCAACGGAATCCACGTCTATTATTTCTTCAAGGAACCGGTCGACACCCAGGCGAACAAAGACCGCCTGGAGGCGTTCTATCGCCAGCTCGCCGATGTCATGGCCGGCGATCTCGCGGTGTGCGAGGTCAGCCGCGTGATGCGACTGCCCGGCTCGCGCAACAGCAAGAACGGCGAGTTGGTCCCGGTCGAGATCATCGAGCTGCATCCCGATCGCCGCTATGACCTCGAAGAATTGGAAGAATGGCTGAGTGAGCAATCGCCCGTGATGCTGCGCAAGGAGCGCGAGCATGCGAACCCGGCCGGCACCGGCAATGATATGCTCGACTTCTTTGCCGAGTACGCCAAGCGCTTCAACCTGAAGCCGCCGATCGACGTGCAGCAGCGCCTCGAAAACATGATGTTCATGGCCGGCGGCGACGCCTCGGTGCATCAGACCCAATTGCAATGCACGGCGGCGCTGCTCAATTCCGGCGTGCCCAAGGATGAGGTCGTCGCCACCGTGCTCGCCTACACCGAGCGCGCGGCAGGCGATTATGGCAGCCGCTGGAATTGGCGGCGCGAGGAACGCGGCCTCGTCAAGATGTGCGAGGACTGGATGAGGAAGCATCCGCCGGAGGAGAAGAAGAAGCGCGCCCAGGCTGAGCTGAAGGTCGTCGAGAGTGAAGTCGCCAACTTCGAGGTCGAGCAGCAGGCGACCGGCACTGCCCGTGGGGGCAATGTGGTCAAGCTGCCCACGCCGGCGCCGCCCAAACCGCACGAGCTGCACATCGCGATCGGCAAGGCGGTCATCGCGCATTTCGCGAGCGAGGGCGAGGAGCTGATCAACACCAAGGACGGTGCATGGTTCTACGCCAACGGCATTTGGGAGCTGCGCGCCGAGACCAAATGGCTCGACGTGCGAATCGAGCACAACTGCGAAGCGCTCGGCTATAAGACCGCGACGAGGCTGATCAGCGAGACGCGCAACTGGATTCTGCGCCGGCCCGAGCTGTGGCGCGACGGCGAATTGCCCTGGGATCAGCATGGCAAAATCCCGACGCGCTCCGGGCTGATCGATCCCAAGACCGGCGCGCTGGAGCCGGCGCGACCGGATCATTTCTGCACGTGGCGGGTCGAGGTCGAGTACCAGGGCGACGCCAAATGCCCGTGGTGGGAAACCATGGTCGGTGACATGTTCGGCGACAAGCCGGCCGACGAGCAGCGCGATCTCGTCGGCGTGGTGCAGGAGCTGATCGGCGCCGCGCTGATCGATAAGAAGGCGCGCGGCCTGCGCAAAGCCTGTGTGTTCTGGGGAAACGAGAATCGCGCCAAGTCTGGCGTGCTGGAGGTGGTCAGTGGGCTGTTCGGCAACAAGCCGATTACGGCCGGCATCGGCACGGTTGACGGCACGCATGGCCTGATGCCGTTCGTGCGGCGGGCGCCGTGGGTGCTGCACGAAGCATTCGGGCCGCAATGGCACATGTCGGCCACGGTCAAGGCCATCGTCACGGGCGAGCCGGTGCAGATCAACATCAAGAACGGTCCCATGATGCAGCAGATCGTGCGCTCGCCGATCTTCTGGGCGACCAACTTCCAGCCGCAGTTCAAGGAGGCGACGCGGGCCATCGTCAGCCGCATGATCGTGATCGAGGTGACCCGCGCGTTCGACGACAAGCGGCCCATCGGCACGGCGGCTGAAGCGATCCGGCAGGGCTTCGCCAGCCCTGGCGAATTCGTCGTGGCGGCCGAGCTGCCGGGCATCCTGAATTGGGCGATGGCGGGCCTGCGGAGGGCGCTGGACCGTGGTTCGATCGCGACCACCGACAGCATCGCCGAGACTGCCACAGCGATCCATCAGGACAGCAACCTCGTGGCGGGCTTCTTGGAGGAGTGCATCGAGTTCGACCCGATGGCGCGGCTCAAGACTTCCGACTTCTGTCTCGCGCACTCTGCGTGGTGGCTGGAGCTGAAGGGCGAGGACCGGCGCCTGCCGACGAACGAAGCCATCAGCAAGGCGCTCAAGGCCATGGGAGACGGCCGGATCGGCATGCATCGGAAGGAGATGCGCGACAGAACCAGCCGCTATTATTGCGGCATCGCGCTCAACAAGCGCGGCCTGCGCTACCACAGGGCCGCGTACGGGAGCCGGCTGTTCGAGGGCAAGATCCCCACCGCCACGGCGCCGGATCGCGAGGTCAACTCGCTGATCCCGCCGACCTGGGACGCGCGCGAGAGCGTGATCAAGATGCGCGCGCGGCACACAAATCGGGTCACTAGTGACCAGGATGACGATGATGATGCTGTTCCGGGTCACTGACCAGTGACCCGAAATAGCGAAAACGAGGAGACTTGGTCACGAACACGGTCACGGACTCAAGCATCTGATCGTAATCGTCTTTTGAGCCGTCGTGACACTAGTGACCCATTTTACTCTCTTGCTGGAAGAGATGAAGAAATTGAAGAGCAAGAGAGGAGAGGAGAGGAGAAAAGAGGGGTTTGTAGAAAAGAGGGGATTTTCGGGTCAGGTCACGTCACCGGTCACGGCGTCGTCGAGGTCGGCGTTGCCGAAGAAATCATTGGAGTGTGAAGAATGGCAATAGCAAACGTCTCGGCATTGAAGAAAGTCGTTTCGCAGCATGAAAGCGCGGCGCTCGTTGATGTCGTGAAAGCGATCAGCATCAAGCTGCGGCTCGCAGATCAGAACGACAACGACTCCGCCAACCACCGGAGGGAGGCGGGCGAGATGCTCGTGACGCTGCGCGCCCGCGTCGAGGCTGACAATCAGAGCTGGAAGCAATTCGTGTACGACTATTTCGATCGCCCCCGCAAAGAGCTTGAAAAGCTGATGACCTACGTGCCTGCGCACAAGGTCGCGAGGGCCGCGATTGCAGCGCATCCGCAGAAATCGGATCGCGCCATCGCGGAAGAGATCGGAGTCGATCATAAGACTGTCGCGAAAGCCCGCGCGCGAACTGGGGATCATTCCCCAGTTGAAAAGCGCATCGGCAAGGACGGCAAGGCGCGCAAGATGCCTGAGCCGAGCCCGCAGCATGCCAACGAGGCGCAGCCGGAGCCGCGCAAGCTGCCGAAGCCGCCGAAGATCGACATGAACGTCATCAAGCAGGCGGGCGCCTTCCACAACGAGCTGCTGAAATACACCACGGAATTCTGCGCGCGTATCCAGTCATGGCACGCCGCGAACAAGATCGATGAAGAGAGCCACTTTTGCGTCGTGCAGGCGATGGAGACGGCGTCAATGTGTCTGCAACGCATGGCTCAAGAAATCGATGATCGCTGATCAACCGTATTCGCGGGCCGCGATGAAGGTCTTGAACGGCTGCGTGATCTGTACGCCCTCGCGGGTGGCGCAGCGGATCGAAAGCCAGCACACCGGGGCGGGTGGACTCGAAACCGGCCTGCAAAGCCCCGAGAACCGCACCGGCTGGTCCTTGTGCAATGGGATCAGATTCCTAGACGGGAGTTGACGGCATTTAGGAGGCCACCGTGAAAACAAAGGCGAAGGCGCAGCTTGCACCGACGGCCGCCGCCCAGCGCATGCGGGCACACCGCGCGCGCAAGGCGAGCGGCGCTACGCGAATTGCCGTCGATCTCGACTGGGACGACAAGGACTGGCTTCGCGGCCAGGGCACATTGGCGGAGTGGGACGAGCAGGATGCGCGAGCACTCGCCCAAGCTTTGAAGCTGGCGTTGCAGAAACAGCACCGCAAGTTACAGCGTAACGAAGGTTGAGGTCGCGATCTGCTATTTGAAGGTCGACTTCGAAATAATGAGGAGACGACAATGGTCGTCAAGTTATCAGCGACGGACCTAGAAACTGGCCGCCGTTTGGTTGCCCGCAAGATGGGGCGTTCGGTGGTTCGCATTTTGCCGGAAGCCGATGATTTGGTTGCCATCAATCGGATAACCAAACAAATCCGCGAACTGCTCTGGCGCCGCGATAATCCTGGCAACATGCGCGCGTGTCGCGCGCTGGTCCGCGAGCAAGCTCGGCTGTCGCTTGCGTATGAGCGACGCCATGGGAAAGCTCCCAACATCAAGCACGTGTAAATGACGAACGTTCCAACTCTCGAAGAGCGCCGTGCGATCGAAGCCCGAGTCTCGCCACAACGGCGAGCCGAGATCGAAGGCCTCGTCAAATCGCTGGCACCGGTGATCGGCGATTTCGTCCTGGCAGCAATCACGCCGCTGAGAGAGCGGATCAAGGAACTCGAGTCGCGCCCGACACTGCGGTACTTGGGCATTTGGGATGCATCGCGGACGTATCCGCCGGGTTCCTTCGTCACGCACGGGGGAAGTGTCTGGCATTCCGAGCTTGACTCGACTGGGGTCCGGCCTGGTGAAGGCGGAAACAGAATTTGGAAATTGGCAGTTAAGCGCGGAGGCTCGAAATGACGTTCGAAGAGGCACAGCAATTGTTTATCGATCGTCGGAACGAGGCATTGGTCAAGCATGGAAATTACCTGCTGCTCGACAAAGGCATGAGCGTTGATGATGCGGCATTTCGCAAATCGATGCTGCGCTATGCCGGTGATCTCGAAGAGTGGCGCATGTGGGCAACGCAGGAGGTCGCCATCCGCGCGTTCGGTGCGACGACGGCGCAATCGACGGAACGACACTAGATGCATCCCTCGCACGTCTTCAGGAACGGCAGCAAAAGCAACCGAATGGATGGCGACAGTGGCGGCGGCGTCATCGGTTGTTGCGGCGGCTCTGACTCAGTGGCTTGTCCGGATAGCCAAATGGGATCGGGCTTTTGCTTGCTGTTCGCGGAAAGCAACGGCGAAAACACGCAGCCCTGGCACGGAAAGTTGGTTGTTTTCGTCTACAAAGCCACGGCGTCGAAGACCCTCAACAACCACCGGATCATCGTATCGCGTTGAGCCGCCGCCGAACAACTTGATCAGCAGCCTTTGTTCAAACCTATCCAAGTCGTCCCAGTTCGCATCGGCCATAGTAGTCCGCCCTGTCTGTTGGGCTATCCACGCTGCGCGCGAGTCAATGCTTAGTAACGGGACGTGATTCGGGCGGCTTGGTGGCGGGCGCATCGTTTGTCCATTGGTCAACGACGCACCGACCGCATGGGGAGGCCCGTATAGAGATCAAAAAACCGAAAAAGTGGCATCGATGTAGGTGTCGCCTTGTCCCGCGTGCGGTCCTGGCGGTCGGCCTTAGCGATTGATGCAATCTGCGGTACTTTCTTAACCTGGATCAATGGGCTCGCGCTTAACTAACCAAAGCGACTGAAGTCGCAGGACCGGTTTCATTCCTGATAAGTTATTGTCTATGCCCGGCAGATACCATTGGGCGCCGGCGCTGAGAGTTCAAGCGACTCCCGCCTATCAGGCCGGAGTGGCTGTCGTCATTCAGGTCGCATGAGGGTGATCCGATGCCGGCAAATCTTGCGTCAGCGCTCATTACGAAACTCGCTGTATCGAACCACCTGGATGGCGAAGACATCCGCGCCATTCAGAGCCTGCGGATTCGTGAGCGGCATCTTGGCGCCCGTGAAATCATCGTGGCGGACGGCAGTCGTCCCGGCGAGTGCTGTCTGATCGTTGAGGGATTTGCCTCGCGGTCGAAAACCACGGCCGACGGAGAGCGACAGGTCCTGTCCTTGCATATTCCCGGCGACATACCTGACCTTCAAAGCCTTCACCTCGGGATCATGGACCATGATCTGGTCAGCCTCTCGCCTTGCACGCTTGGGTTCATTTCGCATGCCGAGCTGACGGAGGTAACGGCGCGACAGCCGCACCTGGCCGCGGCCTTGTGGCGAGAGACGCTGATCGATGGTTCTATCTTTCGAGAATGGATCGTGAATGTCGGGCGGCGGGCCGCCCTGCAGAGAATGGCTCACCTGTTGATCGAAGTGCACGAGCGGCTTCAAGCAATCGGGCGCACTCGCGGCGGAGAGTTTAGCTTGCCCATCACTCAAGTTGATCTTGGCGATTGCTTGGGACTTTCAGTGGTCCATACGAACCGTACACTTCAAGCTCTGCGCGGGGAACGGTTGGTCGAAACGGACAAATCCGGCTTCAACTTGCTCGACCAGGAACGCTTGGAAGAGCTGGCAGGGTTCGATCGCACCTATCTCCATCTGACGCCAAGCGGTTAGAAAACTCAGCGCCTCACAGCCTATCAGGCCAATCTGGAAAGTAAGGCCGCCCTCAGTGGGCGACCTCTTCGAAAACTGAAACAAGCGCCGCTCGTGGTCCAATGGGTCGGTTGGCGCACTGCAACGGCAGGTCCTAAGTTCAGGCGGATGCGCTAATTTGCCGTTATGTATCGTTGATACTTCGCGCTGCGGCTGCTGACGCCGCGAGGACCTGCTGACGCTCCGGTTAGGAACCTGCTCTCAGTAGTTGGTTTGTTGTCTCGCTCGGTCATCCGAGCTGGCGGAGCGGCCCCGGCCTATAACAGCCCCCTGAAGCCGGGGCCGTCTCC
Source organism: Bradyrhizobium sp. CW1 (assembly GCF_023100665.1). NCBI lineage: Bacteria > Pseudomonadati > Pseudomonadota > Alphaproteobacteria > Hyphomicrobiales > Nitrobacteraceae > Bradyrhizobium > Bradyrhizobium sp. CW1. The sequence continues at coordinate 6,067,214 of NZ_CP064684.1, read as the reverse complement.
GCGGTCCGGGTGGGCCTGCTTACGGCCACAGTGGCCTATAAACCGATGGAGCGGTGCCCTGAAGAGCTATCCTGTTGACCCCGGACGTTGGCGGGAATGCGGTGAGGTCGCTTGTCCAGAAAGCTCGATCATGGCCCTGGATGCCGAGGACGAGCTAGAAGCTTTGCGGATTGGGAAAAAAAGGCGGCCATGCTCAACAAGGCAATTGCCGTCAGAGCTGCCGACGGCAGGGTATTGGCGAGGCTGCAGCCGCCAAGATCGACCATTCGTTGACCTAGACAGGAAGGCCGAACGCGCTACTGCGGCGTAAGCTGATGCGTTCGCACAACGGGCATCGTTGCGCCGGTGTCGTATTGTTCACTTGCGATCCGCTCAATCGTCGAGCGATGCCTCTTGAACGTCTCGATAACGTCGCTTGGGCTGGTTCCGTCTGCCGCAGCGCGATCCCGCAGGGCGGTTATATCCACTCTACAATCAATGCGGTCGTCGCCCGCGAACATCGCAAAGAACAACGCTTCGTTGTTCGCGGCATCGAACTCGCCAGATGGATCAGAGGTAAGTGGCATCTCGGGAAGTCCGTCGCTCAGTCTTCGATAAATCGCGGCCGAGCTGGGATGAAGCTCACCCTCATCGCAGCTCAGCCTTCAGCCCAAAGAACGGCCCCAGGCCAAGGTGGCACGACCTAGGGCTGAGGCCGCTCCCGGCTACCGAACCGATAGCCTCATGCGTCTGAAACGCATGCAGAACCAAGAGTGGCTGATGGGCATCGTTCCTATCGCGGGTTCTCGATCGCTCCGGCCGATGATGCCCGGTCGCTTTCCGAGATGGCCAGTTTAATTTGAGCAGCCGCCTGCCTTGCTGTTTTAAGGTGCATCCGGGAACCTTCCCACTTAACCTGCATTAAGGGCCTGAAACGGCTCATTGAGGGATTGGCCTATGGGCGCGGAGCGTATGCACCCACCGAAATATTGGCTTATGCGTGCGGAGGAGTTCCACACTAAAGCGGATAACTGCCAATATCCGAGCACCAGAGACTCGCTCCGTCAAGCTGCGAAGAACTTCGAGGAGTTGGCTCGCCAAGCGCAGATGATCTTCGATCTCACCACCCAATCGGATGAGCGCGGCCTGGAAGCCCGCCGGGTGGCACAAGAACACGCGGACGATCAGCGCGCAATCACGGACCAGCTACGGCAACGGATGAACTAAGGCCGCCGCAGCGGGCGGCCTCTTTCTTTGCCCGCAAGCAAGCGCGAAACAGATCAGGCCCAAGCTCGCCGCGTTTAAAAGGATTGATGAAGACACCTTCAGGACGCCGCGCCAGCAGATGTGCCAAGTTGCTCTTTCCGCAGCGACAAGGGCAGCATGCGAAGGTCATCACCTCCTTCGGCGAGAACAGGATAAATGAAGCCTGCTTGCGCAACCAATCGCAAAGTATTCTACAGCTGTTCTTCAAGGATCAAGTTCACCGTCTCTTCTTGCCTGCTCGCCTTTTTGACTTCAGAACGTCGGCTTGGCTTTTGAAGGCGCGTGCTAAGGCTTGTAGTTCCTGAGATACCTCAGCATCTGCGACTGCCTTTGCAGCGCGCGCGGCCTTTTCAGCTTGCTTCCGCAGTTGTTTGATCTCCTTCGCCATCGAACACTCCGTTGCGCATCGGACGTTTAGCCGCAGATAATCATATCATCCCGCCGCCCGTGGATAAGTCGGGTGTCAGGGTTAGACCGGACCCGGCAGAGCGCAAGGTTGGACCGCCCCTCTGGACGCCAAACCGACGTAGCGCCCCCGAACGTTCTTGTTCTGGCTGCGCCTGCTAAGCCTGAGCTTTCGATAGGGCATTCAGCAAGTCATCCTGTGCGAACGGCTTGCGTAAATAGGCGATGCATCCGGCGTCCATCGCCTCATTGCGCGTGGCCTCGTCGTCGCTCGCGGTCATGAAGATGACCGGCCACTTCGATCCCGATGCCGCAAGCCGGCGCTGCAGCGCGATCCCCGAAATTCCCCCGAGGTGAATGTCAAGCAGCAAGCAGGTTGCCGTCTGCACGCTGTCGCTCTCAAGCAACGCCTCGGCCGAGGCGAACGTCCGGCTCTCAATGCCGTGGCACGCCAACAGCCGCGCCACGCTCTTCAGAAGGCTCGCATCGTCGTCGATCACGACCACAACTGTCCGCTGCGCCATCATAGCCATGTCCAGCCTGCCTAGGCGTATATGGCCCCCAAGGGTAGGCCAATCCCTTGATCTGGATCACGGAAAGTCTGCGGGCGCTGATGTCATCACTGGGCCTTGCGACGCGCAGTGCGACTGACCACTGGTAAGTCGTGCGACATGCGGATCTTTTCTTTACAGGCGTCTCTGGTTGCTCAAATATCTTCTGCGGTGGGTCTCAGGGTATCCACCTGGTGCCCCCTCCACATCTCTTACAGGTAGGGAGGCTTCTATGATCCTATTCAGGATAGTCTTCGCACTAACCGCTATCTTGCTAAGCAGAGATGCATTTGCGGAGTCAGGGATGTGGATCGGGACAGCCCCATTTTGCTATGGGTCGCCAGCAGACTGCACTGATCTGGGAATGACATACGTGAAGAGTGATTCAAAAGGGAACGGTGGCAAATGCTGGACTGGAACGAAAGTGTATTGTTCAGGTTATCCCGCCCCTGAAATTGCATTCATGGGTTATGATGCTTGTGACGGTTTTCAATGTCATCGAACGATGTGCGGTTACAATCCCAGTCCGGGTCCGAGGGTAATCGCAAGTGAGTCTTGGTTCTTCTGTCCTGTCTGCGTCAGTGCAAATGTTAGAACGATCATGAGATTGAACAAAGTTCCTAGCGCACAGATTGCGCGTGCTTGTCCGTGGCGATATTTCTAGGTTCATGATCATCGGGCAGTGCGTAGGTCAGCCACATGATTCCCTTTTTCTCCGATGCAGGTCCGATCCTCGTCGCCGCCGTTGTGCTTGCAATCGCGGCATTTGGATAGGTAGTCACCTAGCGTGGGGAAGATGATGCCGGGAGCGGCATCGCTCGAATTTTCGCTGACGTTCAGCGTCCGCATCGACAGGGGTGATCGAACAAGTTGGCTACTTCCGGTATTGGCCCATCTGCGACCTCGGAGCCCACCCGCTCTTTGGCCGATGTTGGCGGCAAACCCGGACATCAGGCGGCCGCCGCTTCATGAGTGTGCCCTAGTCCACACCCACGACCGGCAGTAGCTCGCCGCCGGCACGTTGATGAGCGATAGAGCTGGGGATTTCAGGAGGCTACGCCACGTCGGATGCTCAATTATTGAACAAACGCTATGGACTCGTCACCTCTTTAAGTTGTAGATGGCGCATACTTCAAATTCTTGGCCTGTGGGGGATAAAGTGACTGACAAATCCAAAATACTGCTCTCGCTTGGCGCGGCGCTTGCGTCACTTACTGGTCTCTCGGTGCACGGCGCAGAAGCCAAGCCGACGGTCCTCAATGACGACGTAACGTCGGCGGTGAAGCAGGATTTGCATGCGAAGCCTGCGCCTAACGCGCACTTTCAGGCGGGCGAGGATCTTCTCGGCTTCGTGATGACCAAACAGCCTGACGGGACGATTGTTGCGGGGCACTCATCGCATGCGTCACATGCATCCCATTCGTCACATGCCTCTAGCCGCTAAGGATCTTGCGGCGTCTCCGGTCGAGGTAACTGTCGATTTCGATTCAAGCGTCCAAAGCCTCGGGGCGTTGGACGCGGCAATCTATCGTCTGATCGGAACGGCGACTTGCCGGGTTAACCGGGTGGGCGAGCGCTATGTCTGCCGTCTTGCTCCCACCGCTCATCCGCAAAAAGGCGCGCCATTAAGTCCGGACGACCTGAAGGAACGGTTCCTAAACCTAGTCGCCGACGAGAATTTGCGAACTCGGGTGGCTGAGAAGACCGAAGGCGTCCGGAACGTCATTCTTGCACTTGCCTTCGGGTCGTTGGCCGCTACCCACAATGATGGCGGATAAAGTTCAGCCGGAGCACCATGGCACGTTTCCTACCTCCTGACGCCTTCGGCGCGGCGGCAGAAGATCTTTCGTTGCTGCCATTCAATCTTGAGCGCATCGGAAGAAGCCAGTACCTCGTCGCCAACATGGTCGGTGATTTCATTCGCTTGACTGAAGATGAGCTGAACAGGCTAGTCGACCTTCGGATACGCCCTGGCGACGGCCTCTACGAAAAGGCGTACGCGGCTCATCTTGTCACCGGGACCAACCAGAAAGCCCAACGGCAGCTTTTAGCAGCGCGGCTGAGAAGCCGGATGTCGTTCCTGCAACAAGTAACCCCGCTGCATATTTTTGTCGTAACGCTACGGTGCGAACACTCTTGCCCGTACTGCCAGGTCTCCCGCCAAAGCACCGACCGCTCGCGCTTCGACATGAGCGAAGAAACCGCGATGCGTGCGTTGGACATCGCCTTCGCCAGTCCTGCCGCCCGCATCAAGATTGAGTTCCAGGGGGGAGAGCCCCTTCTCAATTTTCCGCTGATCAGAACGATTGTTGCCGCTGCGCAGCAACGGTCCGGCAAGAAGCTCGACTTCGTCATCGCCTCAAACTTGGCCTTGTTGGACGAAACCGTTCTCGATTTCTGCAAAGAGAACAACGTACTGCTCTCAACCTCCCTCGACGGTCCAGCCGATCTGCACAACAAGAACCGTCCCCGACCCGGTGCGAACAGTTATGAACTAGCTGTTGCTGGAATCCGACGAGCCAAGGAGATTCTAGGTGCCGACAGGATCGGGGCCTTGATGACTACCACGGAGGCGAGCCTCGACCGCGTCGATGAGATCATCGACGAATATCTCCAATTGGGGCTGGATGGCATCTTCCTGCGCCCGCTTTCTCCGTTCGGATTTGCGATCAAAACGAAGCAGTTCGCCAAGTACGACGCGCAGAAGTGGCTTGCGTTCTACGAGCGAGGATTGCGCCGAGTTCTGGAGATCAACCGACAGGGTACCCCGTTCCGGGAGTTTTATGCGGCGTTGCTTCTCACACGGATGCTCTCGGATCGCCCGATCGGTTACGTAGATTTGCGTAGCCCGGCCGGCGCTGGGCTTGGCGCGCTCGTCTACAATTATGACGGCAGTGTTTTCGCTTCGGATGAAGGCAGGATGCTTGCCGAGATCGGTGACGACGCTTTCCGGCTCGGTCACGTCGAACACGACAGCTACAACTCTCTCATTCTGTCCGACAAGCTAATTGGCGCGATTTCGTCGTCACTGACCCAGTGCGCGCCCGAATGTTCGACCTGTGTGTATGAAAGCCACTGCGGCGCGGATCCTGTCTATCATCACGCCACGCAGGGTGATGCGCTGGGAATCAAGCCTCTGTCGGCGTTTTGCGCCCGGCAGAAAGGCATCATGGGCCTGCTGTTGGATATTCTGGAGAACTCTCCGGAAGATGCTGCCATATTGCGACGGTGGGCCGCCGCATGACCCTTCCTCTCTACGGCACGGCCTCCCAGAGCGTTGGATTTTCCTCTGACAAAGCTCGGTCGGTCCTTAGACTCCGGTCGGTCGATAGTGCCGCCGAACGTCATGTGGCGGATTTCGCGCTCGCCAGAACGCCAGACGAAATCAGGCGCGCGATAGAAGCCGATTGGCCGTCCATCTTCGTCGTCGCCGACGGCGCGATCGACCTACCCGGCACGTTCAAAGGACGGTTACTCGCGGTGCCGCCGAAATATGACTATCTCGCGGATGGCGACGTCATGGGCCTGGATCATGCGTCGAGGAAATTCCGTACGCTGTATCGCCGAAATTCGGTACACAATTCCTTTCTGGTCACGGAGCGATGCAACAATTACTGCCTGATGTGCTCGCAGCCGCCGAAAGATGTCGATGACCGGTGGATTCTCGACGAAATCAAAGAAAGCCTACCTCTTCTTGACCCAGCAACGCGTGCCCTGACATTCACTGGAGGAGAGACGCTGTCGGATTGGGAGGACTTCATTGCTGTCCTGAAGGAATGCCGCGACCGGCTCCCGGCGACCGCCATCCAAGTGCTCACGAACGGTCGCGCATTCGCGAACTCGCAAATCGTGGATGCCTGGAGGGAAATTAGCCATCCGAATTTGATGGCGGCCATCCCGGTCTATGCGTCGGTCGATCATATCCACGATCACGTCGTTCAGGCCAAGGGCGCCTTCGACGAAACGTTACTGGGCATTCTTAAGCTGAAGGACCGGGGACAGCGCGTCGAAATACGCGTTGTCCTACATGCGCTGACCGCGCCGATCATCGAGGACACGGGCCGATGGATTGCCCGTAATCTGCCATTTGTCGATCACGTCGCGTTAATGGGTCTGGAAAACACGGGCTTTGCCATTGCAAATGATGCCACGCTCTGGATGGATCCGGTGGACTACGGCCACGGCCTTGCCAAGGCCGTTGACCACCTGAGTGGCGCTGGCGTCAACGTGTCGATCTATAACTTGCCGAAATGCGTCCTTCCGAAGTCAGCTTGGCCGCATGCGCTCCAGTCTATCTCGGACTGGAAAAATGGTTTTGTCGAAGAATGCGATCGGTGTGACGAGAAGAACACCTGTAGCGGATTCTTTACGACCGGACGTCCACGGTTCAGTCGCGGCGTACGCGCAATCACACGCGGGGCATCGGCTGAAGGTTGCCGAGCAGTTGACCACGCGGAATAGCGCGAGGATGGCGGCTCGGCTCGGGATCATGCGGGCGTTGAACCGGGGCAGGCCCGGCGATCCGCATAGCGAAGCTGTGATTCGAATGGGAGGGGTGCTCGAAAGTTACCGCCGTAGCGGGGGCGAGCTTGATGAGCGCGGCAATCGACGTTCAGGTCTCAAATGCGTGTGCGAGAGACAGGCGTTCACGTCACGAGAAGCGCTTCCGCTCTGTCAAACAAGCTCCTGATGTACGGGCCGGGAGCGGTAGCGGCCATTTCCATCAACGCTTTTTTATTGTGTTGGGCGGGTCGTCCGCCGTGCATTCGGCGTAAAAAAAGTTCGAAGAGGGATTTTCCCCGGATGAGCTTGTTATAATCTGCAATGACGCTGTCATAGATATCCTGCGGATAGCTTTCTGCAGGATTTAATTGCGTCATCTGCGCCCACTCGACGGCATTGTCCAAAATTCGACTAGGATGGGTTTTGAGTTTGGCGCCCGCTCGTGAAACGGCTAATGCATACCAATGAGAAAAACGCTTCATCTCGTCAATAAATGTTTGTCGTTCAGTGGCATCAAGAAGCCTCTCGCAATCAATGTCGCGAAACGCATCGTTCTCGATTGAATAGCCTTCGGTGAAAATCAGATTGTCTGCAGTGTATTCCGCCGGAATTGCGGTGAAGACATAGAGGTCTCTGTCTGCGACGAATGCGATAGCCTGTTCTGACTTAATCTCTGCAAGTCGATCGAAGAGGGCTAGAACCGTCTTTCGTCCACCCACCGGAAGCACGGAAAGCGTTAGGTTCTCTGACTGCTCTTCTAATCGCCGGAAGATGATGATGTCGTCCGTGCCTTCAATTACGAGCGTAGGAAGACTGGAGTGATTTAAGGTTGCAATCACTTCGTCGATGGTGGGCTCAGCTTTGTTCGCGGTCGGCATTGCTTAATTTTCCTGATCACCACGATCCGGGTCAACGCTAATTTCGGCGTCGGGATACTTGCTGTAAATAAAAGGCGAGTGGGTGGCAACTATGAACTGATTCGAAGACTGTTGTTTCATCAGAATAGGAAACAACTGTCGTTGCCAATCAACGTGCAGACTCAGCTCTGGCTCGTCAATAAAGATGACGCTGTTCTGATAGAACGCATTGTAGCAAACAAAACTAAGCATTTGCTTTTCACCAGCCGAAAGCGCGTTTGAATTGACCGCACTCGCAGCGTCACCAAAGCTCAAGCGTCTGTCAAATGTGATTCCGGTGTGTTTGAACAATCCCTCAACTACTGTCGATATTCCCTCAATTGGAGTCATGACGATGGCGCGCTGACGATCCATCTCTTCAATGGACGCTCTTATGCCGTCTAAAACATCGTTTGCCTTGTTGATCTCCTTTACTTCGGTCTCATCAGATTTGAAATCCTTGATAATTTGAATGATGCTCTGCGACGTCTCTTGCTGATGTCTATTAACTTTCTCAGAAAGGTCCGTGTACTGACGCAGTAGAAGGCCCACAATGTCTACAGTCGATATTGCGGCCACGAACATGTGTGGGCCGTTGCTGAGTCTTCGTGAAAGCAAGAGGAGACCTTCTTCCACGGCATTCTTGCGTGGGGGAGCGTTGACGGAAGGGCGCAGCGATGGTGGCGCTAGAGTCGCGTTCAAAGTGAAGCCACCTTCGATACGTCGAAAAGTTGGGAAGAAAATTGATCCTCCCAACTCCTGCAACATCTGATTGGGGCGCATTTCCGCGTCAATGTGATAATTTTCGTCGTCATCGCTTTCGTCCTCGAAGAGCATTGTTTCTTGGCCGGGCATTGTCAGTTCGACTTTGCACGTGTTTCGGTTGATTCGAAAAACCGTAACTTCGTACATGTCCGTCTTGATCGTTGCCCGCTGGAAATTGACCTCGTCGAGCGCGATGGAGATGTTCCCGCTGATGATGTACCAGAGGAGCTTAAGGATACTTGTTTTTCCAGCGCCGTTTCGGCCGGTTAGAATGTTTACGCCAGGGCCGAACGCAGCACTTAGCTTGTGTTCGCGCCCGTTCAGATCGAGGACTTCGAAGCTCTCAATTCTCATGCTTGCTGCCCGTGTACCAATTTGGCCGAGAAGAGACGTTTCTACCGCAGAACTTTAGATAACAGGTTAAATTGCCCGCGCAATTTGGACGACGTTGCGCATCAGCAAGATGAGGGGCCTAGTGTCTGTCGTGCGTACGAGACAAGCTTCATGCCCGCGAATCGCAGCCTATGCAAATCGGAATCGCTGGGATTCCCAAATGGCGTCTGGTGTAATCCCTAATCGGTGGATTGGAGGCTCGCCGCTTACCGTCATTCGCGCCTCTAGCAAAGGCGGAACTGGTTAGGGCACTCACCCACCGCATGTTGCTACCTTGCTCGCTGCCGAACGCTTGCTTGGCGTTGTGGGCCTTTTACAGCTCATCGAAGGCTTGATCCCAACCCACGCAATCCCTTTATCCCCAGTATGACCGACGACGAGACCCTGACCCTGCGCGGCACCGTGATCGGCGGCGAGCGCTGCCAAGACGACTATGAGGTGCTGTGGCGCGGGCTGTCCATCGGCCGCATCAGGCGGGCCAACGGCTCAGCCGGCACCGAGCTGTGGGCGTGGAATTGCTGGCTGGCCGGCAGGCCGTGCAAGGCGGACGAAGCCGGAGGCGGCGCCAGCCTCAACGACGCCAAGGCTCAGTTCCGGAAGGTCTGGCAGCGGATCAGGGCAAGGCTGACCGAGGCCGACATCGCGAGGGCGAAGGGTTACGCCGGGCGCAGCGCCGAGGCGCTCGGCCGATATCGGCGGAAGGGGAAGTAGACCAAAGTGGCGATGTCGTCGCGCCCGAGGGTCTAAGCAAAGATGGATTTGGCTTGCCCCTTCCGGCGGGGGAAGCCGAACTTGCGTCCAAGGATGACGAACCGCTCAAGCCAATCGTCACAATCAACCAGAAGCTCTTGGAGTTCCGCCGTCGTAACAAGGCGTTCCCTTGTTACCTCAGCCTTTTTCCAGTTGGTGAGTTGGACTAGGGCTGATCCAGGTGCACAATTTGTTTGGTCCCAAAGGCCATGTACAAATTCATTTCGTTCAATGCGTATTTCGTCCGCATCCTCGATTAGCTCTCTAAGCTCCGACAGGTCGGGCCGGGTTGGCTCAAAAATTGAGATTACGGTCTTGATAGACTGGATAATCGTGCCGATGCTCAAATCGTTAGTCACAACGTGAAGGCCGCCCGGATCAGCATCGATTAGTGTCGCTAGTATGTGGCCAAGCCATTCTTCAATTACCGCAGTATTTATGGCAATCTGTCCAAGGCGAGAGGTCAGGTCAGCCTCAATCGCAGAGAATTTGGTAGCAGGCATGGACGGCTCCCGTGGCAGATAAAAATGACGCAAGAGTCAGCGATGAGGAGGCCCAAGAGCGTTCCTAGGCTGCGCTACGTGGCGCACTCAAGAAGCCTCATGAGCCGTTGAAGGAAAAGCCCAAGGTGAAGAAGCAAAGAAGCGGAAGCCTGCCTGAGCAAACTCCCGCCCCTTGGGTTACATCAACGCTTTTATTATCGCCGCGATGCCAAACAGGCAGGCGGCAACATTGACGCTGATGATTAGTCTGATCTGAGGTTTCATTGCTGATGCCCTCGGATCACGCGCGCGCAATCCGTGAGGGTTGCGTTAAACGTCCCATCGAACGAATAAGCCGTCGTTCATGGGTGCATCGGCCCACTATTGGCGCTCTAGAACCGCCTCTAGGAGACCCTGCGTCACCCCCGAGTATCCTTCCGCTGGATCGCCGTCTGATGGCGAGTGCGTTGGGGCCGGGCCACAGGCCTACAGGTTGCCCGCATCGTCCCTAACGCCGTGGTGCACGGCGGCGCTAGCGGACCCGTAGTGCAATAGTAGTGGGCCGACTCGCTACTTTGAGTCGAGCCATTGCCGAGCTTGTCCGTAAGCGCGAAGCCGATACCCTTGCTTCAGAATTCGAATGAACGTGCGAAAGAAGCCTCCGGCTTGGACGGAGGTTTGGGATGGGATTGGACAGCAAAAAGGACGTCCATTTGGACGGCTCAACGAGGGGGTCGGTGAGCCGGCTGGAGGTTCTTGAAGGACCATCGGGGCGCCGCGTACGTTCGGAAGCCGAGAGAGCTCGGATCGTCGCCGAGAGTCTGTTACCCGGTGCCCAGGTGTCCGAGGTGGCGCGCAAGCACGGAGCGACGCGCTGGCAGATCTACGATTGGCGGCGGCGGTTTCGACAGCGAGGCATGTTGCCGCCGCGCGAGGCATCGCAGCCGACATTCGCGCCGCTGGTCGTGGAAGGTGCGTTGGAGGAGCGTCAGGTTCCGGCGATCAAGCTCGAGATCGCGATCGGCGATGTCGTGCTGCGGACGGACACAGCCATAGATGGCGAGCAGCTGTCCCGTGTGATCCGCGCGATGCGAGCGTCACGATGATCGCGGCCGGTGCCGATCTGAAGATTTACATCGCGACGCGGCCGATCGACTTCCGCTGTGGCCACGATGGGCTTGCGGCGAAGGTGCAGGAGATGCTTCGTCTCGACCCGTTCAGCGGCGCAGCCTTCGTGTTCCGATCGAAACGAGCGGACCGGATCAAGATTTTGGTCTGGGATCGAACGGGTCTGGTGTTGGTGCACAAGCGTCTTGAAGGTTGCAAGTTCGTTTGGCCAACGATCGCAGACGGCGTGATGCGAATGTCGCCCGCGATGTTCGCTGCCTTGTTCGAAGGGCTGGATTGGAGGTTGGTCCGCCCGGAAGAAGCGCGGCGTCCCCAGGCGGCTGGATAACTGCGGCAGAATGACTCGGAAGCTATTTTGAATGTGGCACGCGCGGCGGCGATGTGCTCGAAATAGCGCATGAGCATCGCGGCGCTGCGCGACGAAAATGAACAATTGAAAGCGCTTTTGGCGCAAACGCAGGCGGCCTTGAGCGAACATCAGGCGGCGCTGGCGACGTCGGAAGAGGCGCGGCGTCGGTTGGAGGTCATTCTCGGCGAATTGCGACGCGAGAAGTTCGGCGCGACGTCCGAGAAGCTGCGGCCAGATCAGTATCACTTGCCGCTGGAAGACGTGGAGATCGCGCAAGGCATCCTGGACGCGGCGCAGGAGAGAGCCGAGGCTGTGATCAAGGGCCGATCGCGGAGCGCGCCGGATCAAGGTTCTCATCGCAATCGCGGCTGCCTGCCTGCCCATTTGCCGCGGGTGGAACGGATCATCGAGCCTGCGAGTACGCTTTGCCCGTGCGGTTGCGGCGCCATGACGAAGATCGGCGAGGACGTCAGCCAGCGCCTCGACGTGATCCCGGCGCAATGGCGCGTGCTGATCACACGCCGCCCAAAATACATCTGTCGCCGCTGCTCCGGCCCCGTCGTGCAGGCGCACGCACCGGAGCACGTCGTGCCCGGCGGGCTGCCGACCGAAGCGGCCATCGCGCATGTGATCGTCTCCAAATTTGGCGACCATACGCCATTTTACCGTCAGGCCGAGATCTATGCGCGCCAGGGCATCCGACTTGATCGGGCGACACTGGGCAACTGGTCCGGCCGCGCCTGCTTCCATCTTCAGCCCATCGCCGACCACATGCGCCACCACCTGGCCATGGCGGATCGGCTGTTCATGGACGAGACCAAGGCGCCGGTACTCGATCCCGGGCGCGGCCAAACGAAGAAAGGCTACTTCTGGGCGATTGCCTCAGACGACCGCGGCCACAGCGGCCCAAGTCCGCCGATCGTGCTGTTCCGATATGCCCCCAGTCGCAGCGGTGCCTTCGCTGAGCAGTTCCTGGATGGCTTTGGCGGACGCTTCCTGCAATGCGATGCCTATGACGGTTATGATCGACTGACCGAAGTCGCTCGACTGCAAGGGCCTTGGACGCTCGTGCATTGCTGGAGCCACTTGCGCCGACGCTTCGTCAAATTGGCCCGCAATAGCAAATCGCCGATCGCCGAGGCCGCCATTCGGCACATCGCACAGCTTTACGCCATTGAAGCCATGGTGCGCGGTGCATCGCCGGACATCCGGCTCGCCGCACGAAAGGAGCATTCGTTGGCTCTCGTCGCCGCTTTGAAAATGTGGTTCGAGAAGCAGCTGTCGATGATCTCCAGCGGTTCGACGCTCGCCGAGGACATCCGCTACGCGCTCAATCACTGGCAAGGTCTGACCCGCTTCCTCGAAGACGGGCGCCTCGAGCTCGACACGAACCCTGTCGAGAACGCCATCCGGCCAGTCTGCCTGACCAGAAAAAATGCGCTCTTCGCCGGTCATGAGGTCGGAGCCGAAAACTGGGCCTTGCTCGCCTCGATCGTCGCCACCTGCAAGCTCAACGACGTCAACCCGGCCGCCTACATCGCCGAAACACTCGAGACGATCATCGACGGCCATCCCCATAGCCGCATCGAAGACCTCATGCCGTGGCGATTCCGCAAAACGTCAAGCCAGCCTCAATAGGGTTGCGGCTAAGCGCTTACGCTTGTCCGCAAGTATTTGACGAATTGTGGTTTGGGTTCGGGCACCTTCGACTTCCGTCGCGGCGCTTGCGCATCCTTTGGCCGATGCCGGTGCAGGAACCCCGTAATGGGGACACCACACGGACACCGGCCGAGCTTTTCCTCATCGTTTCAACCGGTTAGGCTGTGCGCGAATCTCCCACAAGGGGAGAAGGAAGAAAGTGCGTTCCTACTTCTTGGTTTTGGCCTTCTTCGCCTTCTTCACCGGCTTTTCCTTGGGCGCCTTCTTCTCCACCTTCACCGCGACCGGTGTGCTGGCGGCGATCCGCATCGACCGCGCGTAGCTGTCGGCGACGTTGTCGGCGGACATCTGCAGGCGCTTGGCGGCGGCAACGGCCTGCTCCATGGTGGCCTTGGCCATCATCTTGAAGCGGTCGCCGGTCTCCTTGCCCTTGGCCTTGGCCGCAAGGCCGTTGAATCGATCCCGGCGCTCCTTGGCGCGGGTCATCAGGCCCGTATGCAGCTGTCTGGCCAGTTGCCGGATCACGACATCCAGGTCGGCGTCCGCCATGTTGTTCTATCCTCTTCGAAAACGGTATCGATGCGGGCGGGACTATGCAGATCGGGCCCCACCTTGGCAATTCCCGGCCGCGCGTCATCCGCAGCTTCCGGTGACCAAAACAAAAAAGCCGCGCTGTGCGCGCGGCTCTCTGCCTTGGTTTTGCGCTGTCTGTCTTACTTCAGCGAGGCGACCGGGCCGCTCGCAGCTGCCGGATCGGGGTCGAAGCCGAACACCCCCACCAGATACTTGTAATAGTCCGGCAACTTCTCCTTGAGCGCCTCGCGCGACTTCGGGTCGTGGAATTCGCTCTTCCCGGCCAGGAAGATGCTGGCGGTCACCGCAAAGAATTCCATGTGATTCTTCAGCGCATAGGACTCCTTGGGCAGGAGATCCTTGGACTTGGCGTAGGCGTAATAGCCGATCACGCCTTTGTTGGCGTAGCCGTCCGGCAACAGCCGCGCATGGTAGGCGTGCAGGAGCTCGTGCAGCAGCACCGCTTCCTTTTCGTAACGCATCATATCCGGCCGCAGCATGATCACGCCGAGGCCGGAATCGACCGCGAGGTCGACGGCGTTCGGATTGCTCCAGCGCTGCTTGTTGGGGTCCCAGACCGTCAGCGTGCGGGGAGCGGTGCGCTGGATGTCAGGCGTGACCCGGCCGTAGCACGCGGTCGCGGCGCCTTCGTCGAGGCAGGCCAGCTCGCTGGCGATGATCGGGACGGTGCGGAAGAAGCGCAGCACGCGCGGCGAGAGGCCGGCAGCCTCGACCACGTCGATCTGGCTCTTCACATTGTCGGTGAGCTTGTCGACATCCTTGCGGTCGGAATTCTCCGACAGGTCGAACATGTAGCCGCGGTAGCTCTGGAAGCCCGGCGGTAACGCCTGCGCTGCGCCGGAGGACGGATCCAGCGGTCCGGCATGGGATGGATTGGCAAAGAGCGCGCCGACAATGGTCGCGGTCAGCAGCAACGCAATGCGCATGATGAACCCCCTGATGTCACTTCACGCGGCAGAATAAGCCGCCGTTGTTTGCGAAAAGTGAGTGGGGCGAGACTAAGGCAGCGATGTTGAGGCGTGCTTAATCGATCGTTGCGGATCGCGGAACTGAATTAGCGCCGAGTTAACCAAGCGTGGATTGCCCGCGCGCTTCGGCGTAGCATGCGGTCCGGGCACCAAGCCCTCAAACCAGATAGCCGGAAGCGAGGATGCCATGTATGCCGCCATCCGTCAGGCCAAGGCAAAAAGCGGGAGCGCCGAAGAGCTGGCGCGCCGTATCAAGGAAGGCGCCGTTCCGATCATCAGCGACGTCGACGGCTTCCGCGCCTATTACGTCGTCTATGCCGGTGACGACACGGTCACGGCGATTTCGATCTTCGACAAATTCGAGCAGGCGGAGGAGGCGAACAGGCGTGCGATCGCCTGGATCGAGAAGGATCTGGGCGCGCTGCTTGCAGGCGACGCCCGCGCCGCCGCCGGGCCGGTGATCGTGCATACGCTGGCGTAGGGATTGGGTGCAGCCGCACATTCAACTGTCATCGCCCGGCTTGACCGGGCGTCCAGTACTCCGAAACGGCAGGGATTGAACCGATAGGCCGCGGCGTACTGGATGCCCCGCCTTCGCGGGGCATGACAGCGGTGTGCTTTACAGCTCCCTCGCATTCGAGAATGCAAAGCTCGACACCCGCCGCGTCGTCTCGTCCAGGATCAGGGTGCGCGTGATCGGCGGCTCGGCGCGCTGGGCGCAGTTTTCGCGCTCGCAGAGACGGCAGTTGACGCCGATCGGCGTGCCCTCCGTTTTCTCCAGATCGATGCCGGCAGCGTAGACGAGGCGCGCGGCGTGACGGATCTCGCAGCCGAGGCCAATGGCGAAGCGCGGCTGTGGCAGCGGGTGCGGCGCGACGGGGCGGCGCACCATCTGCGCGATCGAGAAATAGCGCGTGCCGTCCGGCAGCTCGATCACCTGCTTCAGCAGGCGGTCAGGCGTGTCGAAGGTCGAGTGCACGTTCCACAACGGACACGTGCCGCCGAATTTCGAGAACGGGAACGTGCCCGACGAAAATCGCTTCGAGACATTGCCTGCATTGTCGACGCGCAAGAGGAAGAACGGGATGCCGCGCGCGTTCGGCCGCTGCAGGGTGGTGAGCCGATGGCAGACCTGCTCGAAGCCGGAATTGAAGCGCTGCGCCAGCAGATGGATGTCGTAGTTCAACGCTTCTGCCGCGGCCAGGAAGGCCGGGTAGGGCATCATCACCGCGGCCGCAAAGTAGTTGCCGAGCGTGATCCGGAATAGGCGGCGCGGTGTGTCGTCGAGCGCGCCGGCGCGGCCGATGATGGTCTCCAGATGCTGCGCGCATTCAACGAGGCCGAGCTGAAAGGCGAGCTGGAACGCGCGGCCGGGCGGGTCGACCAGTTCGGAGATCAGGAGCTGGCGCCGATGGCGGTCGAAGCGCCTCAGCGTCTCGCGCATCACGTCCACCGGCATGATGCGGGTCTGGATCGAATGCTTTTCGCGCAGCCGTGCCGCCAGTGCCGCATAAAGCTCTTCGGCCGGCACGTTCAGTCCGTCGCGCAGAGTCTCCGCGGCCTGCTCGAGTTCCGGAAAGTAGTTGCGGTTGGCCTCGATCAGCTCGCGGACGCGCTCGACCGGATTGGCCTCATAGCGGGTGCCGACGTCGCGGTCGGCCATTTGCGCCGCGGCCAGCGTCTCGCCCTGGCGGGCCTCGGTATAGGCGGCATAGAGCCGTTGCAGCGCATGGGTGACGCCGGGGCAAAGCTCGGCCAGATCGCGCAGTTCCTGCTTGGGAACGTCGATCTGGCGGAACAGCGGGTCGGAGAAGATCTCGTTGAGTTCGGCGAAGAAGCGGTCCTCGTCGGCGGTCGCGAGGTCGCGCAGGTCGAGGTCGTAGGTTTCGGCCAGCCGTAGCAGGATCTGCGCAGTCACCGGACGCTGGTTGCGCTCGATCAAGTTGACATAGCTCGGCGAGATCCCGAGCCCCTCGGCGATCTGAGTCTGCGACAGCCCCAATTGCTGCCGGATCCGCCGGAAGCGCGGGCCGACGAAGAGCTTCTTACCGGATCCGGCGGGCATTCTCAGGTCTCCAAAGTCGTAAGGCAGTCTTACTGACCTATATTCTTTACAAGTTTTACAAAGTGACATTTATTACAATCACCTATGTTACATGACATCACCATTCAAATACAAGACTACTATACGAGCTAGGCTTTCTCGCGTTTAGCTTCTGACACGCATCTCGCAATGCATTGTCAAGAATGTCGATGGCGGTGCCATCGTCGTGAAAGGATCAGGCACATGAATTACCAGCCCCGCGGCATCAGCACCTTCCAGGCCCCTGCCTCGTATCAGAGTGAGGTCGAGGCGGCCCGGTCGCTCCTTGAGACCCAGCCGACCTGGAACGGGGTGTCGGCCGAGGCCGTCGCCCGCATGCGCCTGCAGAATCGCTTCAAGACCGGCCTCGACGTCGCTCGCTACACCGCGGCGCTGATGCGGGCCGACATGGCCGCCTACGACGGCGACCCCACCAAGTACACGCAGTCGTTGGGCTGCTGGCACGGCTTCATCGCCCAGCAGAAGCTGATCTCGGTCAAGAAGCACTTTGGCAAGACCGATCGCACCTATCTGTACCTGTCCGGCTGGATGATCGCGGCGCTGCGCTCCGAGTTCGGCCCGCTGCCGGACCAGTCGATGCACGAGAAGACCTCGGTGCCGGCGCTGATCGAAGAGCTCTACACCTTCCTGCGTCAGGCCGATTCGCGCGAGCTGAACGATATCTTCCGCAACCTCGATAAGGCCCGCAAGGAAGGCGACAAGACCAGAGAGAAGGAGCTGATCGAGAAGATCGATAACTTCCAGACCCATGTCGTGCCCGTCATCGCCGACATCGACGCCGGCTTCGGCAATGCGGAGGCCACCTATCTGCTCGCCAAGAAGATGATCGAGGCGGGTGCCTGCGCGCTCCAGATCGAGAACCAGGTCTCGGACGAAAAGCAGTGCGGCCACCAGGACGGCAAGGTCACCGTGCCGCACGAGGTGTTCCTGGCCAAGATCCGGGCCTGCCGTCACGCCTTCCTCGAACTCGGCGTTGAAGACGGCATCGTCGTGACCCGCACCGACTCGCTCGGTGCCGGCCTGACCCAGCAGATCGCGGTCAGCCACAAGCCCGGCGACCTCGGCGACCAGTACAACAGCTTCCTGGATTGCGAGGAAGTGACCGCGGAGAACGCCCGCAACGGCGACGTCATCATCAACCGTAACGGCAAGATGATGCGTCCGAAGCGCCTGCCCTCCAATCTCTATCAGTTCCGCCCGGGCACCGGCGAAGACCGCTGCGTGCTGGATTGCATCACCTCGCTGCAGAACGGCGCCGACCTGCTCTGGATCGAAACCGAGAAGCCGCATATCGAGCAGATCGCCAAGATGGTCGACCGGATCCGCAAGGTGGTTCCGAACGCGAAGCTGGCCTACAACAACTCGCCCTCGTTCAACTGGACCCTCAACTTCCGTTGGCAGGTCTACGACGCCATGAAGGAAGCCGGGAAGGACGTCAGCAAGTACAATCGTGCCGAGCTGATGAAGCCGGAATACGACGATACGCCGCTGGGGAAGGAAGCCGACGAGCGCATCCGTACCTTCCAGGCGGATTCGGCCAAGCGTGCCGGCATCTTCCACCACCTGATCACGTTGCCGACCTATCACACGGCGGCGCTATCGACGGACAATCTGGCGAAGGAATATTTCGGCGACCAGGGAATGCTCGGCTATGTCAAGAACGTCCAGCGCGCCGAGATCCGTCAGGGTATCGCCTGCGCCAAGCATCAGAACATGGCCGGCTCCGACATCGGCGACGACCACAAGGAATACTTCGCCGGCGAGGCTGCCCTGAAGGCGGGCGGTGCCCACAACACGATGAACCAGTTCGGCTAACGCATCACGCTAATCGACAGGAGACGACAATGACCAACAGCAATTTCTGGGTGATCGGCGGCGAGTTCGGTTCGATGAACTTCCACAAGCTCGTGGAAGGTTCGGCCCAGGTGCAGGGTCCGTTCAAGACCCGCAAGGAGGCCGAGGACGCCTGGCGCTCGGTCTCGGAAGAGAACCGCCACAAGGCGGGCGTCCGCTTCTCGATCGTGGAAGAGCCGTCGCGGGTCTCGGCGTGACAATCTGAACTTGCATGCCAATCTGAATAAGAAGACGTCCAAGGACGGAGGGTCCCATCCGGCGCAAGCCGGGTGGGACCGTCTGTTTTTGGCACAGGTGAAAGATTTGTGGGCGTCGTAAGTCACTGGAATTGTAGGCCCTTTGCGGACACTTTGGTTGCTGATAGGTTAATCCCGCCAAGTGAGGACGAGGCCGCCAATGTCAGAGCCCGAGACCAGCGGGATCCATCCCAGCCAGCCGCGCCCGGTGCGGCTGCGCGATGCGCTGTTGCGCGCGCGGATCGAGGCCGCCGACCGGACCGGCGTCGTCGTCGATTTGCGCGATGCCGAGGTGGCGCGGCTCGAGATCCTCAACGATTCGCTCGATCCCCTGTTCGCGCAGGTGCCCGATCAGATCGACCTGTTCGACCGTGGCATCAGCCAGGGCGACACGCCCAGGCTCTGGATCGACGTCGTCGCGCATATCTTGATGGGGCGTGACAAGCGAATGTACCGCTTCGTGCAGGACACCCGCTTCGGCCGCATCGTGCTCGCCGAATCGCACGACACCGCTGTCATCGTCGAGGCCGTGACTGATTATGTCGCCCGCCGCATGATCGAACGCGAGCATGCGATGGTGGTCCCGCCCGAGCCGAAGCCCGAGCTAGCGCCGCCGCGGCGCCGCTCGCGCGTGTGGCCGTTCGTGTTCGGATTTGTGCTCGGCGCCGCCGCGCTGTTCGGTGTTGCCGTGCTCGCGGCGCTGCGGAGCTGGTGAGACGTTCGCCGTCGTCATTGCGAGCAATGACGGGCGGCCTCAAATCAATCTCACATGCTTGATCTGTCCGATCTGAAGTCCAACCCCCAGGCTCCGCACCGTCTGCTCGCAACGCCAGCCGGCGTTGTCCTTCTCGATCGTGAACAGATTGTAGGCCGCAGCCGGGGTGCGGCCGTGCGCGAGCGCGGAGGCCGACGGCACGCCGAGGGCCGGAATATTGCCGTTGGGTCCCTCGAACCACATCGTCGAATGAATGTGGTCGTGTCCATGCAGGATCAACTCGACGCCGTGGCGTTTCAAAAGCGTCAGCAGCCCGGCGGAGTCAGTCATGCGCTTGTGGCGCGCGCCGGACTTCAGGGGATGATGCACCAGCAGCACGCGAAAGACGTCCTCGGTTGCGAGCCGCTCGAGCACCTCTTCGAGCGCCGCGAGCTGTTCGCGTCCGAGCGCGCCTGTCGCCATCAACGGCAAGGTGGGCACCGCCGTGGACAGGCTGATCAGTGCGAGCGGCCCGCGCCGGCGCAGGCTCGGAAAGCCGATACGGCCATCGTCGCCCGCAAGATAGGGCGCGAAGGTTTCGCCGAAGCGATGAAAGGTAGCGCGGACATAAGCGTCGTGATTGCCGGGAATCGTGGTGACGCGGTCGGGCGGACCGACGCCGTCGAGCCAGGCGCGCGCCGGCGCGAACTCCGCCTCCAGCGCCAGATTGACGAGATCGCCTGTGACCGCGATGTGGTCGGGACCTTGCGCCTTCACGTCGGCGACAAGGGCGTCGAGCACCTCGCGGCGCTGGTATTTGTGACGGTTGCGCGTCCAGTTGACATAGCCGAACGCGCGCTTGCCGGCGAGCTCGATCAGCCGCGGCTTCGGCAGCGGCGGCAGATGCGGGTCGGACAGATGGGCGAGCGTGAAGGGAGCCATGGGGGGCGATTGCCTCGCTATTCGTCCGCTGTAATGGCAAGGTCGCAGGCTAGGTGCAAGCGGGGCATCAAGGGAGCCCGATGGGGGAACGTCTGAACAGCGTCCGACGGAAATTCGAGCCGCTGCTGCGGCGAATCTTCCACGCCTATTTCCTGCTGGTCCGCGGGATGACGCTCGGCGTCCGCGCCGTGGTGGTGGATGCCGACACCAGGGTGTTCCTGGTCAGGCACAGCTACGTCACGGGCTGGTATCTGCCCGGCGGCGGCGTCGATCTCGGCGAGACCATGGAGCACGCGATGCGCCGCGAGCTCAAGGAGGAGGGGGATATCGATCTCACCGGCGACGCCGTGCTGCACGGCATCTTCCTCAACAGCCACGTCTCCCGCCGCGACCATGTCGCGGTCTACGTCGTCAGGCAGTTCAAGCAGGATCGCCTGCCCGCGCCCAACCGCGAGATCGCGGAGTGCGGATTCTTCGCGGTCACTGCGCTGCCCGAAGGGACCACGCCGGGCACGCGGCTGCGGATCGCCGAAGTGCTGGACGGCAGGCCGCGGATTGCGACGTGGCGATGATGGCTGCCCGTGCTAGTAGATCGCCGCGCCTGCGGTGTCGGCGCATGGACGAGGGATGAAGATTGTCTGAATCGACGACGTCATGGCCATTTCGGGTCGCCGTGCTGGTGCCCTGCTACAATGAGGAAGCCGCCGTCGCGACGGTCGTCGCCGATTTCCGCAAGGCCCTGCCTGCGGCCGAGGTCTACGTGTACGACAACAATTCGACCGACCGTACCGCGGCGGTCGCGCGCGAGGCGGGAGCGATCGTGCGCAGCGAACGGCGCCAGGGCAAAGGCCACGTCGTTCGCCGCATGTTCGCAGACATCGAAGCCGACATCTACGTGCTCGTCGATGGCGATGCGACCTACGACGCGCCGAGCGCGTCGCGCATGATCGACCAGCTCCTCGACGAGCATCTGGATATGGTTGTCGGCCTGCGTGTCGATCAATCGCAAGCGGCCTACCGGCGCGGTCATCGCATCGGCAATCGGCTGTTCACCGGTTTCCTGGCATCGACTTTCGGCCACACCTTCAAGGACATCTTGTCCGGTTACCGCGTGTTCTCCCGCCGCTTCGTCAAATCCTTTCCCGTCCTGTCCGGCGGTTTCGAGATCGAGACCGAGTTCGCGGTCTATGCGCTGGAATTGTCGCTGCCGGTCGCCGAGGTCGGGACGCCCTATTATGCGCGCCCGGAAGGCTCCTTCTCCAAGCTCAATACTTGGCAGGATGGGTTGCGCATCTTCAACACGATGCTGAAGCTCAACCGGTTGGAGCGGCCGCTGCGCTTCTTTTCGGCGATCGGCATCGTCTTCGCGCTGCTGTCGATCGCTTTCGGATTGCCCGTGGTGATCACCTTCCTCGAAACCGGCCTGGTACCGCGCCTGCCGACCGCCGTGCTTTCCATGGGTCTGATGATCATGGCGCTGCTTTCGGCTTCGTCGGGGCTCGTGCTCGACACCGTGACGCGCGGGCGGCGGGAAATGAAGATGCTCGCCTACCTGTCCCAACCACCGCTCGGGCGGAGCTGAAATTGCCCCGGGGGCCGGGCGCAATCGTATGGACCGCTGCCCTCCAAGGTGATATCCCGCCGACGCGATGAACGATCTTTCCCTCACCATCCGGTCGGAAGCCGTCGGCGATGCTCAGGCGATCGAGCGGCTGCACGAACGCACCTTCGGACCGGGCCGCTTCGTGCTCAGCGCGTACCGCATCCGCGAGCACGTGGACCATGTGCTCGATCTATCCTTCACCGCCCGCGTCGGTACGTTGCTGGTCGGATCCGTCCGGCAATTGCCGATTTGCGTCGGCGACACGCCGGCGTTGCTGCTCGGGCCCCTGACGGTCGAGCCTCCGTTCCGCAGCCGCGGCGTCGGCCGGCTGCTGCTCGAGCGCGCGCTGAAGGATGCCAAGGCGCAGGGCCATCGCCTGGTGCTGCTGGTCGGCGACGAACCCTATTACAGCCGCGTCGGCTTCAAGCAAGTCCCCAAGGGACGCGTCACCATGCCGGGCCCGGTCGATTACAGCCGGCTCCTCGTCATCGAGTTGGTCGAGGGCGCGTTCGAAGGCGTATCGGGGCCGGTCGGTCCCGACTGGAGCAAGACGCGAACCTGACGCGCCCTCGCTTCGAAGCTCACATGAAGGTAGGGCAGTGCCGGTCGATCAGCAATATTACCGGGAAGTGGCGTCCGGGAGCACGGCGGAAAAGCTGCTGATCGCGGCGCGCGACCGCATCTACCAGGATTTCATCGCCCAGATGCAGCCGTCCTCGGCGGACGAGATCCTGGATGTCGGCGTGTCCGACGTGATCAACGACGGCGCCAACGTGCTGGAGCGAAGCTACCCGCATCAGCACAAGATCACGGCTTGCGGGCTCGGCGAAGGTATCGGGTTCAAGGCGGCTTTTCCGCTTTGCCGTTACGTGCAGATCGAACCGAATACACGGCTGCCGTTTGACGACAATGCGTTCGACGTCGCGACGTCCAATGCCGTGCTCGAGCATGCCGGCAGCCATGAAAACCAGGTGCTCCTGGTCGAGGAGCTTGGCCGCGTCGCGCGGCGGGTCTTCATCACGGTGCCCAACAGGTTCTTTCCGGTTGAGCACCACACGGCCATCCCGCTGGCGCACTATCTGGACGGCACCTTCAGGATCGCCTGCATGATCGCCGGCAAGTCGGAATGGACCGACGAGCAGAACCTGATCCTGATGACGCGAAAACGGCTGCTGGGGCTCGCCGCGCTGGTTGCCGAGTCTGCGAGTGCCAAGTCGTCCAACCCCATGTCCGCGGCTGTGGGCTACACCGGTTTGTCGCTCGGCCCGCTATCGTCCAATCTCTATCTTGCATTCCGCTGAAGCAGCGCCTCCCGCCCCAGCATGATCCCGATGAAGAAGATCCACACCAGCAAAGCCTTCTTCGTCGTGTTGTTTCTCGCGGTGCTGGTCGGCCATTTCTGGACCATGATGCGATGGAACGAGGCGCGCGGCGTCTATGACGACATCTGCTACCTGCGGCAGGCGCATCTGTTCCAGAGATTCGGGCTGGTGGAGGGATTCGACACCAGCCTCACCCGCGACGACGATGGCTATCAGAAAGCAAAGCTGAAGGAGATCGGCTACCCCGACTGGAACGATACGACCGCGGCGCCATGTCACAATCTGATGCCGGCCACGGGGAAGGTCGTCATTCAATACCCGCCGGGCGTCGGCCTCGTGTTGGCGTTGTTTCCGCCAAGGCACCAGGTCGCGCCCATGTACATGCTGGCGACCATTGTCGTCCTGGGCTTTGCGCTGTTTGCGCTTTCTCTCGCGCGCAGCATGAGGTTGGTCCTGATGGCCGGGACGTTCGGCTGTCTTGCGATCTACCTGATGGTCAATCCGGTCAAGGCGAGCTATTCGATGGCCCCGACGGTCGTCGTGTGCGCGCTCGTAGGATGTCTCACGGCGCGATGGCTGGCGGGCCCGCGATCTCAACCGAATATCTGGCTGCTGGCGCCAATCGGTTTCCTGCTCGGATTGACCGTCGACTTTCGATTGGCCAACCTTTTCCTGGCGTCGGGCTATGGTCTCTTTCTCCTCGTCGCGTTTCTTGCGAAGCGGACGATGTCCCGGTTCTTGCAGGGGCTTGTGTTCGGCGTCGCGTTGCTGGCCGGCGTGATCCCGACCATCGTCTCTTACGCCGTCAACGCCGGCAGTCCGTTCGCATCGACCTACGGCAACAATCCCGATGTCAGGCCACTGGATTTTTCGTTCGCGGTGGTCCGGGACTATCTGGCCGATCCGCTCCAGACCTTGCTGATCGTCATCGGAATCGCAGGCTCGATCTGGCTGTTGCGGCAGGCGAACGGCATTCGCCGCGTCGCGCTGCTCACGATCGCCAATCTGGCGCTCAACCTCGCCTTCTTCTTCACCTATCCGATCGCGACGCCGTACTACACGATCCCTATTTCTCTCCTGACATTGTGGACCCTGCTGTTTGCCGTGCTGTTTCAGGAGGCATCAGAGGGGGCCCCCGAAGCGGCCGCCTCAGCCACAGCACGATGAAGTCCGGCTAGCAATCGCGCTTTCAGAACTTGAAGTTCGCGAACGCCCGTACCCCGATGCCGGGCATCAACACCTCGTCCTTGGTGTAGGACACCGAGTTGCGGATGTTTTCGTTCAACAGATTGTTGCCGACGAGGCCGAGCAGCATCTCGCGCGCGCCGAATGCATTCGGGTTGAGCTTGGTCTTGTAGCTCACCTCGGCCTTCAAGAGATTGTAGCCCGGCGTCGGCGTCTCCGCGATCACCGCGACGTTGTTCTGAGCGAAGGCGTGCAACAGATTAACGCGCATCAGCCAGTTGTCGTCGCGCCAGAACACGCCGCCGCCCAGTCTCACCGGCGGAATGCGCGGCACATTGGTGCCGTCGGTGAAGGTGGCCCGGACCACGTCGAACTGGTTCTCGATGCCCCAGATGCCGCCCTGGAATGCACCGAAGTCGAGCTGCGACTGGAATTCGCCGCCGCGGAAGTTCGCGTCCCGCTGCGAATAGACCGCCTGGTTCACCTCGGCGCCGGGCGTGCCGCACGAGGCAAAGTCGTCGTCGCACATCACGCCGGTGAGACGGCGATAGATGAAGTTGTTGAAATGCGTGTAGTAGACCGTCGCCTCGAAGCGGAACGGCCCCGTTGCCTTGCGCAGGCCGACCTCCACGGATTTCGCGGTCTCGATGGTGAGGTTGGGGTTGCCGATGTCGAAGGTCGCGGTCGCATCATGTGCGCCGCGCGAGAACAGCTCCGCCGCCTTCGGCGCGCGCTCGACGTATTGCGCGGTGATGCTGCCGACCAGGCCGCCCGGCAGGTCCTGCAACAGGCCGATGCTGCCGCTCTTCGGCGTGAAGGACGGATTGCGACCGATACCCGCCTGCGGCGTGCCGTCGGGCAGGAAGTCCGCGGGAAAATCCGGCGTCGTGCCGTGCAGCTCGACATGCTCGATGCGGCCGGCGATCTGCGCCCGCGTCGCTTCCGTGAACTTGAACTCGTTGAAAGCATAGCCCGCAACGCGCGTGCTGTTGTTCGGGTCCCACAGGCCGTTAAACAGCGTGCCCGGATTGTCCGGGCTCGGCGCGCTCAATTCCTGATGGCCGACCTGGAAGCCCAGCGCCGTCGTTACCTCGGCGAAGCGCGCGTTGAACGGCATCAGCTGCACCTCGGTGCGGATCTCCTGCTCCTTGTTGGTGAAGGTTTGCCGCACGCCGTCGGTGTTGGGATCGGCGGGATCGGCAAGCCCGATCTCGTTGTGTCGGTAGTCGGTCGCGCCGGCCCAGAAGCGAACGACATCGATGGCCGTAGCGTCGGGATGGTACTCGCCCTTGACGTTGATCTTGGTCTGATGGCCGTCGATGCGCGTGTTGTGGTCGGCGCCGTCGACGCCGGGGATGTGGTAGAGCGCGTCGTTCTGCGTGATCGCCGCACCGATATAGCCGCCCTGGAAGAAGTAGGAGCCGCCGATCGAGGCGCCGTCCGAGCGCGTCGCCGAGTTGGGCTGGCGTCCGTTGGCGACGGACCGGGTCTGGTCATTCAGGTACGGGTAGCTCGGGATGCTATAGTCGGTGGTGTTGCGGCCGTAGACGTCGGCATGGAAGGCAAAATTGCCGCCGCCGGTGTCGAGCAGCACGCCGCTTTCGACGCCGCGGTCGACCGAACTGAACGCGCTGCGCGTCTCGGCGCTGACGCAAGGCGAAGTCGCGGCCGCTGCGAGCGGCGCCTTGACCGGCAGGCCGAAGCTCTGGAACGGCTGGGCACCGCAGTTCGGCAGCGCATCCGGAATCCGGTTGTTGGTGGCGCTGACGACGCCGCCGATCGAGGTCGAGCCATAGCGCAGCGCAGCCGGCCCGCGTACCACCTCGACCTGGTTGGTCGCGAGCGGATCGATTGGAACGAAGTGATCCTCGCCGAGATCGGAGGCGCCGCCGGCATTGGTGCCGTTCTCGACGATGCCGACGCGGTTGACGTCAAGTCCCCGGATGATCGGCCGGCTGGAGGCGCCGGGCGCGAAGCTCGATCCGGTGATGCCGGGTTTCGAGAACAGGAGGTCGCCGAGCTGGCCGCCGCCCTCGCGGCGGATCTCTTCGTTCGGCACCACCGTGACCGTCGCGAACTGGTTGGTCACGATGGGCAGCACGCCCTGCTGAGGTGCGGCCGGCGTGGAGGTTGCCGGCGTGGCGTCCGCAGCGCGTTGGTGGCTGCGTGCCCGCGCGGTTCGGGTGGGACGACCGGGGTTGCGGGTCGGCACCACCGCCCTGCGCACGATGGGGCTCGGAGCCGTCACGGTGACGGCGGGGATCTCGGTCGATGACTTATCCTCGGCCAGCGCCGAGGTGGCGGCGCCGAGCAGGAGCAGGCTTGCTCCGCCAAGGCGCTGCGCGCGCCGCAATTTGAATGACATGGTCCTGATTCCAGTCAGGCGCCGTCCGCATGTTCGTCTGCTGATCGGAGGCGGCCTGCCGTCGCTGCGCGACGGAATTCGACTTCAGCTGCTCCCGGGAATGCGCCTGAAAGCGGCGAGCCCGGGCGTGATCAAGCGTTGTGGAAGTCAGGACGCGGGAGGGGCGCGGGGCTGGAATGCCGTACCGGCCGATTTCAGGTGGACGAATTCGGCGTCGGTGGTGCGGTAGAGCAGGTCGATCGCCTGCGGCAGCAGCAACACAGGCGGCGCCGCGAACAAGACGGTGCCCGCCATCGCGACCAATGCGCAGATCGCGCAATTGTCCTCGCCCGGTTGCTCCCTGTCGGGAGCCAATGGCGATTGCCTCTCGACCGCGGAACGGTCGATCGAAGCGGGAGCTTGGGCGCCGTCGGTCTGCTGCAGCGAGGACTGGGCGAGGGGAGCCGCCTGGGCGAACCAATGGCTGTGGCCGAACGTCAGCGCGAACTGCACCAGCATCGCGAAGATCGCGAGCCGGGCGCCGTGCCTGATATTCGACCGGAACCACTTCATCTGGAAACGCCACCCCACATCGCGAGGTATCATCCCCTGATCCCGCGATGTTATAATGTAACATCGCGCAATCCGTCAGCGGATGTCAACCGCTGTCGAGCCGACCCGAGCGGGCCGGCTCCTTGCCGTGTCGTGCAGGCAACTGAAAGCCTAGGCTGAGGACCTGTCAAACGGCTTACGCGGACGGCGATTGGACTCAGTGTCAGCGCGAGCAGGTGGCATCAGAGCTTTTTGCTCCGGAGCCAGGTGCGGATGGCCTCGATGTGTTCTGCCTTGCGCTCCAGCGGCAGCCAATGCCCTGCGGGCATGCTCGTTACGGTCAGGTCCGGGCAGGTGGCGCGCATCGGGTCACCTTGGCGATTTCCGGTGATGCTGCAGATCTGATCAAAGTCGCCGTTAACGAACAGCACCGGCTGCGACAGGCGGCCGCCATTGAGTGCCTTGCGCGCATAGGCGATGTTGGCGTCGTCGTTCATGTACCACGCGCAGGATGGGCGGAAGCCATGAGCCTTGAACGTCTGCACCAGCACGTCGAAGTCCGCCGGCGGCCAGAGAGCCGAATCGGGCTCAGTCGGCGGAGCGCGGTGCGCGGCGCCAAAGCGCCCTCCATTGCGCGTGACCATCGCATTCGGCGAAACCTTGCCGATGCCGGCGGGGTCGCCTGGCCGAAAGATCGACGCCAGCGATGCTGCCAAGTCTGCATCGAGGTCGGCGACTGCCGCCTCGAAGTGCGTGTTGTAGTAACGGTAGTAATCCCATTGGCCATCCGGATATTGGTCGACCGGATAAATCGTCCGGTCGACCAGCGGGACGACTGTGCGCAGGGCGTGCCCGTCGGGTTGATATGCCAGCGAGGTCAGCACGACTCCGCGGCTGCGCTTTGGCTGATGCGCGACCAACTCACCGACCACAACACAGCCCCAGTCGTGGCCAACCCAGATCGCAGGCTTGCCGCCCAGGTGATCATGGAGTTCGGCCATGTCCGTCACGATTTCCTCGATGGTATAGGCGTCGTTGGCTGCAGGCGTGGAAGAGCCGCCGTAGCCGCGCAGATCGGGAGCGACGCAGTGCCAACCGTCGGCGGCAAACGCTTCCATCTGCGCGCGCCACATCAAACTGATGCTCGGCCAGCCATGGACGAAAATCATCAACGGTCTGTCGACCGGCCCGCACTCGATATAGCGCGTTGTCTGACGAGGCGAGCTGAACGTGCGCTGGTGAAGTGGGTCTGTCATGGTCGAGTAACTCCGCTTCTCATCGAACGCTCGCACTGTTTAAGTGCTGCGAAGGGCTGCGTTCAGAACTGCTCTTGTCCGCTGCGGGCGATGCCTGGACAGGGACACGCCTGCCCAGGGTCGAGGAAGAACCGCCTCCAGATTTCACAACGTGCTACATGCGACCGAGTTCGGGGTCGAAGGCGTTATGGAGCTTCCGGCGAAGAAGTGACGATGGGATTTATCCGACTAACGGGAAGCGAAGGGACGCGCGTAAGCCGCCTAGCGCCCCTCGCGCATCCACGTCGCAGCAAACGCGCCGAGCAGCAGCAACAGCCCGATCAGGCCGGCGAAGATCGGCAGCACGCCGACGCCCTTCACCACGCTGGCGTCGCGCATCCGCACGCCCATCCAGCCGTCGCCATGGAAGACGCTCGCCGAGCGGACCGGCAGAATGCGCGGCAGCTCGACGCTGGCGCCGTCGACCACGCGCACGGCGTCACCGCCGGTCGCCTGGGTCAGCGGCTTCAACGTTTCGGTGGTGGAGGTGACTTCCGAAAACTCCTTCGGATTGGTCGGGCCGACATTGATCAGCGCCTTCAGCGTGCCGTCGGTGGCCTGCCACAGCCCGAGCTCGCTCGCCGGCAGGCTGGCGCGCCATTCGCCGGGATCTCCGGCTGCAAGCGTCAGGTCGCGCGACACGCCCGACGGCGAGGTCACACTCACCGGCTGGACGCTGTCCGCCATGGTCTGGCGCACCACCACGAGATTCTTGCCCTGCACCTGCAGGCGCAACGCTTCCTCGTCCAGATCAGGCTGCTTCATCAGCCAGTGCGACATCCGCCGCAACAGGTCGAGATGCGGACCGCCGCCTTCATAGCCGCGCGCCCACAGCCAGATGTGGTCGGAGAGCAGCAGCGCGACGCGGCCCTCGCCGAAACGCGACAGGAACAGCAGCGGCTTGCCGTCGACGCCCGTCATGACGGGCGGGTTGACCGCATTGCGGGTATCGACGGTGCGGAAGAACCTGCTCCAGCGCGGCGGCTCGGAGGCGGAGCCCTCGAGGCCACGCGTGACGGGATGGCGTTTGCCGACGTCGGACAGATGCGCGTAGAACGGCTTTTCCGTCACCCCGACCGGTTCGGCGGGCAGCACCGAATCCAGCGGCGTGCGCCAGATGCTGGTGTTGGAGGCGTAGTCGGGGCCGGCCGAGACCAGCACCGCGCCGCCGGAACGCACGTAGCGTGCGATGTTGTCGAAATAAGCGATCGGCAGCACGCCCTGGCGGGCATAGCGGTCGAAGATGATCAGCTGGAATTCGTTGATCTTCTGCTGGAACAGCTCCCGGGTCGGAAACGCGATCAGCGACAATTCGTTGATCGGCGTACCGTCCTGCTTCTCCGGCGGCCGTAGAATGGTGAAGTGGACGAGATCGACGCTGGCATCGGATTTGAGCAGATTGCGCCAGGTGCGCTCGCCGGAATGCGGCTCGCCCGAGACCAGCAGCACGCGCAGCTTGTCGCGCACACCGTCGATGGCGACGACGGCGCGGTTGTTCACCGGCGTCAATTCCCGCTCGAGCGGCGAGGCCTCGATCTCGACGATGTTCGGCCCGGAATGCTTGATGTCGACGTCGACGCTTGCGCTCTGGCCGCTCGAAAGCGTGCGCTCGTTGATGACCTCGCCGTCTCTGCGGACCGTAACCTTGGCGCGCTCGCCGCTGACGCCCTGGTCGTCGAGGCGGTAGGTGATGGTCTGGGGCTGCCCGACGATACCGAAGCGCGGCGCGGCGATGACCGCAATACGGCGGTCGCGCTCGTCCTTCTGCCCCGTGATCAGCGCATGCACCGGCGCCTGGAAGCCGAGCCCGGCGGCGTTGGCCGGAATGTCGTGGACGCGGCCGTCGGTGATCAGGAACGCACCGGCGACGCGGTCGACCGGCACGTCCGACAAGGCCGAGGCCAGCGCCCCGAACAGCTTGGTGCCGTCGGTCTCGCCGTCAGCCTGTCCGGCATCGACGACGCGGACCTCGAGCCCCTTGATCTTCTTCAGGCTGTCGACCAGCGCTTCCTGCGCCGTTGCGGCCTCGCGATTGCGATTGCCGAAATTCTGGCTCGGGCTCTTGTCGACGACGATTGCGGCGACCGAGGTGAGGGGATCGCGGTCCTCGCGGGTAAAGGAGGGATTGGCGAGCGCCAGCAGGAACAGCGCCAGCGCGGCCACGCGCACGGCAGCGCCGCGCGCCCGCGCCAGCAGCAGCACGAGCGCGATGACGGCGATCGCGGCCAGCGCGAGCCACAGGACGATCGTGGGAACAAGCGGCGTGAATGCGATGCCGTAATTCATATCGATCCTACTGCCCCAGCCGTTCGATCAGGGCCGGTGCGTGCACCTGGTCGGCCTTGTAGTTGCCGGTCAGCGTGTACATCACGATGTTGGCGCCGGCGCGGTAGGCGAATTCGCGCTGGCGGGGGTCGGCGCCGATCACCGGCAGCATGGACTGGCCGTCGGGCCGCACGGCCCAGGCGCCGGCCAGGTCGTTCGAGGTGATGATGATCGGCGAGACGCCGTCGCCGCCGCGTGCCGGCCGCTGCGCGCTGTCCTCGTCGTCTTCGCGCGGCAAGGTC
The DNA here is from genome assembly GCF_023100665.1 of Bradyrhizobium sp. CW1. Classification (NCBI taxonomy): domain Bacteria; kingdom Pseudomonadati; phylum Pseudomonadota; class Alphaproteobacteria; order Hyphomicrobiales; family Nitrobacteraceae; genus Bradyrhizobium; species Bradyrhizobium sp. CW1. Next base: position 6,035,828 of record NZ_CP064684.1, on the reverse strand, counting down.
TCGACCCAGGTCTGGCCGGTGCTGAAGCGGCCGGGGAAGTCGCGCAACAGATAGAAGGTCTTGGTCAGCACGTGCTCCCGCGGCACCGGCTCCAGCTCGGGCACGTCGAGCGAGGACAGGATCTCGCGGAGCGTCTGCATGGCCGGGGTCTGCGCGGCGCCGTTCGCGCCGGGTGGCGCTTCGACCGCGTCGCGGGTGTCGAACAGCACGGTGCCGCCCTGCTTCATATAGGCGTCGATCTTGTTGATGGCGTCCCGCGACGGCTTGGGCGCGCCCGGCACGATCGGCCAGTAGATCAGCGGGAAGAAAGCGAGTTCGTCGCGCGCCGGGTCGATGCCGACGGGATCGCCGGCCTCGAGCGCGGTGCGCTGCGCCAGGAACAGCGTCAGTCCGGATAGCCCGGCCCTGACGATGGAATCGACGTCGGCATTGCCGGTCACGACATAGGCGAGGCGGGTCTGCGACACCGCCTTCATCGCGAACTCGTCGGGCGCGCTGTCCGCATGCGACGGCGTCGGCACGAACGAGGCGAGACCTGCGAGCACCAGCCCAAAGACGATCATCGCGGGCGCGGCGCGGCGGCGCACCAGCGCGGCAAGGCCGCCGCCGAGTACCGCGACGATGATGGCGTCGATCAGGAACAGCGCGAGCGCCGTCGATAGCAGCCAACCGCGCAAGTCCTGCGGCTCGGCGTTGGTGTAGGTGGCATGCCGGGCGCGCAGGCTCGCGGTGTTCAGGGCTGCGATACGGTCGGCGCTGGCAAGCGTGTTCACGGCGAGCGGTCCTTCTGCCGGACCATAGAAGCCCGGCGGATGATCGGGTGTGGCGCGGTCGCGATAATCCGCGGGCAGCGGCTTTGCGGCGGCCGGCGGCGGGCCGAAGGCGCCAAAGCCATCGAGGATGTGCAACGGCGCCACCGTTTCGGCGCTCGCCTCAGTGGCAACGCCTGGGCCCGGCTTGGCGGTATAGCCGGACATGTCGACGACACGTCGCAGGATTTCGACAAAGGTCCCCGACATCGGCAGATCCGACCAGCGCATGTCGGCGCTGACGTGGAACAGGCTGACGACGCCCTTGCCGCGATGCTCGCCTGTTACCAGCGGCGTGCCGTCTTCCAGCGACGCCCAGCTTTTGGTGGCGAGCACGGCGTCGGGCTCGGCCAGCACCTGGCGGCTTATGGTGACGTCCTTGGGGACCACGACGCCGGCAAACGGACCATCGGCGGCAAAGGAGGCAAGATGTTGCGGCTTTTCCCAGGTCAGGCTGCCGCCGAGCGTCCGGCCGCCCTTGCGCAGCTTGACCGGGACGAGATCGTCCTCGGCCTGCGCCAGCCGCGGACCGGCGAACCGCACCAGCACGCCGCCCTGGTCGATCCAGGCATTGAGACGCTCGCGGATTTCAGGGGCGATGGTGCCGACATCGGCAAGGATGATCATCGGCAGCTTCTGATCGAGGAACTGCGTGATGCCCTGCTGCGGCGAGCCCTTGTCGGCAAGCCGCACGTCGGCGAACGGCGCCAGCGCACGGGTGAGATAGAAGGTCGGCGCCAGCAGCGGCTGCGCGGTCTCGCTGGTCGAGCCCGAGACGATGCCGATGGCGCGGCGGCGCCAGCGCTTGTCGAGCAGCTGCACTGCGCCGGCGGAGCGCTCACCGGCAATTTCCAGCCGCGTGATGTCGTTGCGCAGCTCGACCGGCAGATCGAACGACGCTTCGGTTTCCTTGTCCTGCGGGCCGAACGAATAACGCGCCTCGCCGATCGGCGAGGCCTTCTGGTCCAGCGCGCGCACGGTGCCGATGGCGATGCCGCCGTCGGTGCGCAGCACCTTCACCGTCATCCTGGCTGCGGCGTTCTCGGCCGCGACCAGGGCTAGGGCTGAGGAGGTGCCGCCTTCGAACACGGTCAGGCTGCGATCGCCGATGGTCTTGCCGAGGCCCGCCACGAATTCCTCGCCGCGACCGGTATCGACGCTGTCGGAGAGCCAGACGATCTCGCAGTCGCCGGTCGCCTTCAGGAAGCGATCGATTGCGGTCAGGGTCTCGACGCGCTCGATCGAATACGGCTTTGGCGTCAGCTGCCGCAGCGCGACGCGCGCGGCGCCCGCCGGCATCAGGGTGATATCGCGGTTCGGCTCGGACAGCGGCACCAGCGCGATCGCACGGCGGTCGTTCTCGGCACTGGCGATCAATTCGTCGGCGGCCCTGATCCGGATGTCCCAGTTCGAGGCCGCGCTCCAGCCGTCGTCGAACATGATCATCAGCGGCGCCTTGCTGGCGGCCGCGCCTGTTTGCGGATTCCAGATCGGACCGGCGGCGGCGAAAATGACCAGTGCCGCAGCCAGCAGCCGCAATGCGGTCAACCACCACGGCGTTCGCGACGGGGTCTCTTCGCGCGGTGCGATGTCGAACAGCAGGCGCGTCGGCGGAAACTCGATCCGGCGCGGCCGCGGCGGCATCACGCGCAACAGCCACCACAGCACCGGCAGGCTGACGAGGCCGATCAGGAGCAGCGGTTCGGTGAAGGCGAGCGGCAGTCCCATCATGCTGCCGGCCCCGCCTTGATCGTTGTGGTGCGCGCGCCCGATTTGCTCACCTGCATGCCGGCATGCAGGAACAGCAAGAGCTCGGCGGCCCAGCGGTCGGTCGCATGCGTCGTGAACAGCCAGTCGAGCTTGTTGGTCTCGGCGCGGATCTGATCGCGGTGCAGCGCGAGCCGGGCGGTGTAATCCTGCGCCCAGCTCTCGGCGCGGCCGGCGGTGATCACGCCGAACCCCTCGGGCTCGACGAACTCGACGCGGCCGGAATAGGGGAATGATTCCTCGGCGGGATCGACGACCTGCACCAGCGTGCCATGCGCGCCGGAGCCGGACAGGCCGGCGAGCGTGGTCCTGATCTCGGAGAGCGGCGACCAGAAGTCCGACAGCACGATCGTCTCGGCCAGCGCCGCGGGCACAAAGGAGGGCGGCAGGCTCAAGCGGTCGGCATCGTCATGCAGCATCGCCTGCGCCATCTTGTCGATGACGCTGCGGCTGGCGGTCGGTGCCATCAAACCGGGGATGCCGACGCGCTCGCCGCCGGAGACCAGCAGCTCGGCCAGCGCGAAGGCGACGATCAGCGTCCGCTCGAGCTTGGATTCACGCGCCTGCTTTGACGCGAACGCCATCGAGGGCGAACGATCGGGCCAGATCCAGACCGTATGCGAGGCTTCCCATTCGAGCTCGCGGACATAGAGGAGATCGTCGCGCGCCGAGCGCCGCCAGTCGACATTCTGCGACGGTTCGCCGGAGACGAAACGGCGGTATTGCCAGAAATTTTCGCCGGAGCCGGCGCGGCGGCGGCCGTGCAGGCCGTGGATGACGTTGGCGGCGATACGGCGGGCCTCGAGCACCAGGCGCGGCAGCGAAGCGGCGAGCGTGCGGCTTTCGCCATCGGCACGTCGGATCGCGATGACCTCCTTTGCTGTGTGCCCGTTCTCCGCCGCCATCAACCGATCCGTGTCTTCAATTGCCGGATCACGTCCGGAATCGTGCGGCCTTCGGCGCGCGCCTGGAACGTCAGCGCCATGCGGTGCTTCAGCACGGGCTCGGCGAGGTCGAGCACGTCGTCGATTGAGGGCGCGAGGCGGCCGTCGATCAGCGCGCGAGCGCGCACCGCGAGCATCAGCGATTGGCTGGCGCGCGGGCCCGGTCCCCAGGCGATGAACTTGCTGGTGTCGCCGCCGTCCGGACCCGGACGGGCCGAGCGCACCAGCGACAGGATCGCCTCGACCACGGAATCGCCGACCGGCAGGCGCCGGATCAGTCGCTGCGCGGTGATGAGTGCATCAGGTGTCATCGAGCCCTTCGCCAGCGTCTCGTCGGCGCCGGTGGTCTCGAACAGGATGCGGCGCTCGGCGTCGCGGTCGGGATAGTCGACGTCGATCTCCATCAGGAAACGGTCGAGCTGGGCTTCAGGCAGCGGATAGGTGCCTTCCTGCTCCAGCGGGTTTTGCGTGGCGAGCACGTGGAACGGCTTCGGCAGATCGTGACGCGCGCCGGCAACGGTGATGTGCTGCTCCTGCATCGCCTGCAGCAGCGCCGACTGCGTGCGCGGGCTGGCGCGGTTGATCTCGTCGGCCATCAGCAGTTGCGCGAACACGGGGCCGGAGATGAAGCGGAAGGCACGCTTGCCGGAGGTGCTCTCGTCCAGCACTTCGGCGCCGAGAATGTCCGACGGCATCAGATCGGGCGTGAACTGGATGCGCTTGGCATCGAGGCCGAGGGTGATGCCGAGCGTCTCGACCAGCTTGGTCTTGGCCAGACCGGGGACACCGATCAACAGCGCATGGCCGCCGGAGAGGATGGTGACCAGCGTGTTCTCGATCACGCGATCCTGGCCGAAGATGACGGACGCGATCGCATCCTTTGCCGCGCGAATCTGGCTCGACACCTGCTCGGCCGAACGGACTATCCCGTCTTCGAGCTTCTCGACACTCTCCGCCATCCGTTAGCTCCTTCAGCCTGCCATGCAGCTCGCTTGCGTCGTCATGTCATCACGTCCTCAACTCAAGACGTGGGCCCTATGCTAGACTTGCAGGAAGGCCATGTATTCGTTGAATTAACCTATCCCCACCTTATCGGCTTAGGGATATGTAGGGCATCACGAAGTGGCGACCTCCACACCGGACGAATGCGGGGTGGAACCGAGTACCCGGATACAACGTAAACCTGCACCAATCGTGCCAAATGACCGATCGTGCCAAATGACAAAGTCAGGGCAAACCATGGCGAACCAAGGGCAGAGCGCCGATCGCGGTCTTGAGGGGCTGACTGCCGCTGCCAAAACTGCTGCCGATGCCGAAGGCGCCAAAAAGGGCCTGCCTCCGGTGCATTTGTGGAATCCGCCGTTTTGCGGCGATCTCGACATTCGAATCGCGTCAGATGGTACTTGGTTCTATTTGGGGACGCCAATCGGCCGTCATGCCTTGGTTCGCCTGTTCTCGACCATCCTCAAGCGCGAAGGCGACAAGCATTTCCTCGTCACGCCGGTGGAGAAGGTCGGCATTCGCGTCGACGACGCGCCGTTCATGGCGGTCGAGATGCAGAAGGACGGCGATGCCAACCATCGCGTGCTCCGCTTCCGCACCAATGTCGACGACTGGGTCACCTGCGATGCGGCGCACCGGCTGCGCTTCGAGCAGGCCAAGGACGGCGGGCTGACGCCCTATCTGCATATCCGCGCCGAGCTCTGGGCCAAGGTCACCCGCGCGCTCTATTACGATCTGGTTGACATGGGTGAGGAGCGGATGGTCGATGGCCAGCCGATGTTCGGTGTCGAGTCGGCCGGCGAGTTCTTCGCCATGGCCGATGCGGAGCAGGTGAGGGCCGCGCTTTGAACAAGCCTATCTCCAGGAACGATCCCGCCGTGATCGGTGCGGCGGATTTCTTCGCCCGCTCCGCCGCGCGGCTCGGCTTCGACGTTCCGCCCGGCCTCTACGATCCCAACATCATTCCGGCCTCGGGCGATCCCGGCACCGACAAGATGCTCGAGATCATCGCGCGCGAGCAGCCGGTGCGGCCGGCGGCGGTCTTGATCGCGGTGGTCGATCATCCCGAGCCGACCATTCTGCTGACGCAGCGTTCGGCGCATCTGAACGACCATGCCGGCCAGATCGCATTCCCCGGCGGCAAGATCGACGCAACCGACCGCTCGCCGCTCGATGCGGCGCTGCGCGAGGCCGAGGAGGAGGTCGGGCTGTCGCGCGACTTCGTCGAGCCGATCGGCTATCTCGATCTCTACGGCACCGGCTTCGGCTTCCGCATCCTGCCGACGGTGGCCAGGGTGCGCCCGGGCTTTGAGCTGACGATCAACCATTCCGAGGTTGATGATGCGTTCGAAGTGCCGCTATCCTTCCTGATGAACCCGGCCAACCACCAGGTGCACAGCAAGGAATTCCGCGGCATGGAGCGGTCCTACTACGCGATGCCGTTTGCCGAACGCTACATCTGGGGCGCGACGGCCGGCATGCTCCGTGTGCTCTATGAGCGGATCTATTCGTCATGATTCGGCCGATCCTGACCGAGATCGGAATCTTCCTCGTTCCCTTTGCCGTCTATGCGCTGTTCCTGGCCGCCACGCGTTCCGGCCTGTTCGTGCAATCGTCCTGGCCGATCACCATCGTCGCGCGTCTCATGCTGGCGGCGCTCGTGCTGGTGATCGCCGGGCTGATCGGCTTTGCGCATTTCTCCGGCGCCGCACCGGATTCGACCTATGTCCCCGCCCATGTCGAGAACGGCAAGCTCGTGCCGGGCGTGGAAAGATAGGGCCGGCCGATGAGCGCGGTGCCCATGCTCGCCGATGCGCCCTGGCTGATTTCGGGTGGCACCGCGCGCGTCCTGCAATTGCTCAATGCGGATGGCGAGGAGGCGCGGGTTGTCGGCGGCGCCGTGCGCAACGCGCTGCTCGGCCTCGTCCCCGGCGACATCGACATCGCGACCACGGCGCTCCCGCACGAGGTGATGCGGCGCGCCAAAGCTGCCGGCATCAAGGCTGTGCCGACCGGCATCGACCACGGCACCGTCACCCTCGTCATCGACGGGCAACCTTACGAAGTCACGACGTTGCGCGAGGATACCGAGACCTTCGGCCGCAAGGCCAAGGTCGCGTTCGGCCGCGACTGGGTGAAGGACGCCGAGCGCCGCGACTTCACGATGAACGGGCTCTCGGTCGATGCCGACGGCGTCGTCCGCGATTACGTCGGAGGCATCGCGGATGCGGCCGCGCGGCGCGTGCGCTTCATCGGTGATCCCGACCAGCGCATCGCCGAGGATTTCCTGCGCATCCTGCGCTTCTTCCGCATCCACGCCGCCTTCGGCGCCGGCGATCCCGACCGCGACGGCTATCTCGCCTGCATCCGGGGACGCGCCGGCCTCGCGAGCCTCTCGGCCGAGCGGCTGCGCATGGAGACGCTGAAGCTTCTGGTCGCTCCCGGCGCGTCCGCCGCCGCGCTTGCGATGGCCGATGGCGGATTGCTGCAGGCGCTGACCGGCGGCGTGGTCTACACCGGACCGCTCGCGGCGATGATCGTGATCGAGCGCGAGCTCGGCCTCACCGCAAGCAGCACGCGGCGCCTCGCCGCGCTGGCGATCGCGGTGACTGAAGACGCCAAGCGCGTCGCCACGCGCCTGAGGCTCTCCAATGCGGAAACCAAGGCGCTGGATTCGATGGGGCACCGCTGGTGGCGCTTGGCCACCAAGGACGAAGCCGATGCGCGGCGGCTGCTCTACCGGCTCGGTGCGGATCGCTATCACGATCGCGTGTTGCTGGGCTGGGCGAGAGCCGGCGGTGACGTCGGCTCGTCGCGATGGCGTGCGCTCGCCGAGCTGCCGCAGCGCTGGACTGCGCCGAAATTTCCGCTTCGCGCCGCCGACTTCATCGCGCGCGGCATGGCGGAAGGACCCTCGCTCGGACATGTGTTGACGCTCGCGGAGGACGCTTGGCTTGCGGCGGATTTTCCCCTAGAGGAAGCCGCACTCGCTTCCATCGCCGATCAAGCTGCGGCACGCGTCAGCCGCGATGAGAGAACGTGACCATCGTCTCAGGCTTCGCCGACATCTCGATCTTTCAGCTCCTGCTGGTCGCGTTGATGGCGTTGTTTGCTTCGATTATCGGTGGTCTCGCCGGCTACGGCACCGGCGCCTTGATGCCGCTGGTGCTGGTGCCTCTCGTCGGCGCCGAACCGGTGGTGCCGATCATCGCGATCTCCGCGATCTTCACCAATTCCAGCCGCGCGCTCGCCTATCTCCGCTATGCCGATCGCCGCCGCGCGCTGATCGTGCTGGCCTGTGCGGCACTGACGGCAGCGCTTGGTGCCTACGGCTACACACGGCTGACCAATGCGGGCGCGGCGCTGGTGATCGGCTCCATGCTGATCCTGAGCGTGCCGCTGCGCCGTGTGCTCCGCCGCCGCCAGGTCAAGATCGGCGACACTGGGCTTGCGGCCGGCTCGGTCGGCTATGGCGTGCTGGTCGGCGGCACCTCCGGCTCCGGCGTGATCCTGCTGTCGCTGCTGATGGCCGCGGGCCTGGAAGGCGCGGCCGTGATCGCGACCGATGCCATGATCTCGCTCGGCACCGGCCTCATCAAGATCTCGGTGTTCGGCCTCGCCGGCGCCGTGACCGCACAGGTGCTCGCCTTTGCGCTGCTGATCGGAGCAATCGCAATCCCCGGCGCGTTCCTCGCAAAAGCCTTCGTCGAGCGGATGCCGGTGCACATCCACACCGCGATCCTCGACGTCGCGGTGATCACCGGCGGCGTAGTGATGATCTCGGCTGGGGCGAGGCAGCTCATCTAATCAATCGGATGTGGCGCTGTCCCGCTGCCAGTTTGGTTCACGCCGCGGGTCTAGTGTGAGGGACTGCAGTCCAGTTCCTTGATCCTGCCGGCGGCGTCAAATGCCAAAAGTGCACTCATGACGCCAGCACTGGTGAGGTACGAGATAATGGTGCCGTCGTTGCGCCAGGGATTGAGATCATCCAACGTGCCTGCCGGATATTTCCGGAGGTGATCGACCCAATAGGCACGAAGTGCTTCGCGGCCGGTGATGGTTTGGCCGCCGGCGCAGCCGCAGTGGACCACGGCGTCCTCGGCATGAAGTTCCAAAATCGCTTCGATATCGCCCGCGCGATAGGCATCAAGCCAGTCGACCGCAACGGCCATCGGGTCAAAGGACATATTTTTCACTCGCATCGCGTCCAAATCTGGGTAGGCTCTGGAACCGCCAGGCCTTTTTTGATTTTAATATCCCACCCGGGCACGGCCATATGGCGAACGACATAGGGGACCGGGCCGAGGGCCAAAGTCGATGTTGGACACGTCCGCCAGGCAGGGGATACTCAAGCCCATCCGGCTCGTGATCGTCGATCCACAGCCGATCGTTCTGCAGGGACTGAGGTCGGTCCTCGGGACGCAGCCGGACTTCGACGTTGTCGCATCGTCCAGCGATCGGACAAGCTGCCTCGAAGCAATTCGGAAGCTGACACCTGACGTCGCGCTTCTTGCCGACAAGGTGCCGGATCTGACGGTCTCCGAGATCCTCGCGATTGTGAAGGCGGAGAAGCTCTCCACGCGCCTGGTGTTCTTCACCGAGTCCGATACCGACCACGATCTGACTTCAGCCATCGCAGCCGGCGCCTGCAGCGCAATTTCGAAGTATGCCTCTCCCGCCACGATGCTGCGATCGCTGCGGCTGATGACGAAGAGCGGCGTGGCACTGGAGAAGTCCGATCTCTCCGCACCCGGCAAGGAGGCGGACGGCGATAGCAAAGTCGAAGGGATGCTGGAGCTGTTGACGCAACGGGAACGTCAAATCGCACGACTCGTGGCGGAAGGAATGTCGAACAAGGAGATCGCGCGTCAGCTCAACGTTTCCGACGGGACGGTCAAGGTCCACCTGTACAATATTTTCCAGAAGCTTGAGATCACCAACAGAACTGTGCTCGCGACCATCGCATTGCTGCAACGGCCCTCCGGCCTGGCCGCGCTCTCCCTGGCATTTCTGGCGCTCGCAATTGCGGACGAACTCAAGGCGTCGGAAGCGAACGACATCTTCCCGGATGAGAACGGCGTCGGCCACGTGGACGAGCACGCGGGGTACGAGCCCTGGAAAAAAGGGATTCTCCGGCACCTCGTCGTCTGGGAATCCGGCGAGCCGCCCACGCAGGCTCAGAGAGACTTGTTCGCCAAGGCCGCCCAAATCACCAACCCGGCGGCGGCAATGGAAGCGCTACGCGCGGCCGAGCAATTCGGGGGCGCGAAAGCGTGGACGCACCACGCTCCTGCTGGATCGGGCGCGCCCGATCTTCCCGTGCCCTTACTGCGAGGAGCAAACGACATACAGGTCGGAGCTGACCCGGCCCCGGAACATCAATTCCCGCGGCTTCTTTCCAATGCGATGTCGATGCATGGAGGGTATGGCAACTTTGCTATTCTCACCGGTGCGTTGATCTACGCACTGGAGGATCCCCATCTCGCCGCCCACGCGCATGACCTTCGTCAAGCGTCGATCGACAGCATCCTGGCCGTCACTGAAGAGAGTGCGACCACAAAACTGGCCGCGATCACCCATGCTGCCGCCAATCATGACCACAATTCAGCCCCGGGTTTCCTTTCGCACGATGTCCGCCTGTCTTTCGCCGCTGTGACCACTGGAAGCGGCAACCTCGCTGAAGGCGCTCTGGGCGAAAAGGGCCCGGGCGATGCGGGTGACAATCTCCATAAATTTGTTGGCGCGGACCCTGGTCACGATGCCGGTGTCGGCGGGGGCGGCGACGTTGGAAAAATTGTTTATCGCTCCCCGATTGACTCCGAGTCTAACCAGTTCAAGTCGACCTCTTCCGACGCCGTGTTCGATTTCGCATCTGGGCCGGGCAGGATCAATCTTGCGGCTTTCGGAGGGCTTGCCTGGCTGCACATGACGGCGGCAACCAAGTCTATACCGCCACATACACTCGCCTGGGTCTACGACTCCGCAAGCAACGAGACGATCGTCTATGTGAATGCGACCGATCATATCCTTGATATCGGCGATCGCGGCCTGCTGGAAATCCATCTCGAGGGGATCGTGGCCGTTGCGGAGGCGGATGTCGGCTCCGAGCCAGATGGCGCGGCTGTTGCGACCACCTTGGAGCAGCTCGAAGCCGCGCTGATACCGGCGATCGCAACCGATGAGGCCGCTCTGACGAAGGATCATGTCCAAACCAGTATCGAGGGGAGCGAGAGCACGCTCGGGACGGCTGGAGCCTGGGCCCTTCTGGCCAACAACGGCTCGGGTTTCCATTTCGGGCCGGCCCGGACCGGCTTGGGAACGTCGACGAGGCTCAGAAGCTCCAGCGACGCGTCGGCGGATGCAACGGAAGAGAGCGATGGTGCGTCTGCCGCGTCGGCTCACGCATCATCCATCGAGCTTGCTCATAGCGCGACGGCCCCGGCAGCGGCAAATGTCGCATCGAACAATGGTCCGATCAATGCGGGCAACGGCGTTTCGTCGACGGGGCCCAACGAGATCGGCCAACCCAGCGTCGTAACCGCCGACAGCGCGGGGCACGGCAACTCGCAGCACGCTTCGGACCCATCGACTGAAGCTGGCTCCAAACCGGGCAACGGCGTCGGCCATGGCGCCGAGCATCACGATAAGGCCTCGGACGCTCCAGGAGGGTCAGCGAAGAACGCAGAACCAGACGGCGCGGAACACGGCAAAGCCGGGCACTCAAATGCTGCAAAAGCACCGGACGCAGCCGAGACCGATCCGGACGTCGCAACGGCCGCCGACGCGGGTCACGGCAACTCGAAGCACGCTTCGGAGCCGGGGTCTGCAAAGGCGGCAGCCGACGAATCGACTGAAGCTGGCTCCAAAGCGGGCCACGGCGTCGGCAATGGCGCCGAGCATCACGCTTCGGCTTCGGAAGCTCCGGGAGGGCCAGCGAAGAAGGCCGACCCAGGCGGCGCCGAACACGGCAAATCCGGGCACTCCGCCGCCCCAAACGCACCAGACGCAGGCGAGATCGATCCGGGCGCCGCGATAGCCGCCGGTGCAGGCCACGGCAACCCGCCGCACGCATCGGAGCCAGGATCTGCAAAGGCGGCAAGCACGGGGTCGACGGAAGATGGGGGCAAACCCGGCAACGGCGTCGGCAATGGCGCCGAGCATCACGATAAGGACCCGGAGGCTCAGGGAGGGGCAGCGCAGAAGGCAGAACCAGACGGCGCGGAACACGGCAAATCCGGGCACTCAACCGCTGCAAACGCACCAGACGCAACCGAGATCGATCCGGGCGCCGCAACGGCCGCCAGCACGGGTCACGGCAATGCGCAGCACGCTTCAGAACCAGAATCTTCGAAGGCGGCAGCCAGCGAATCGACTGGAGCTGGCTCCAAAGCGGGCAACGCCGCCGACCGTGGTGGCGAGCATCACGCTTCGGCTTCCGAAGGCGCGCAAACACCAGCGACAACGGCAGAACCAGACGGCGCGGAACACGGAAAATCCGGGCACTCAGCCGCTGCAAGCCCGCTGGACGGAGCAGCGATCGATCCGGCCGCCGCAACGCCCGCCAGCGCGGGCCACGGCAACTCGCAACGCGCTTCGGAGCCAGGATCTGCAAAGGCGGCAAGCACGGAATCGACGGAACATGGAGGCAAACCGGGCAACGGCGCCGGCGATGGGGCCGAGCATCCCTCTTCGGCTTCGCAGGCTGCGGGGACCGTGAAGACAGCAGAACCAGCCACCGTGGACCACGGTAACTCGCAGCACGCTGCGCAATCTGCAGCAATCGCAGACGACGCACACGCGGCCAAGGCTGCGTTCGAAACCGGCGGCGCAGACCAGGGACCGGTATTCCGGTTCGATAGCGGCGTAGCTCCTTCTGCTTTCGTCGAGATAGTCGGACTGAAAGAGTTCAATCATCCGCTGGATGCGCACGTTCCGCCCGGTCAGGAAGAAGGCCTCGGGTTCAACGTCAAGCTCGTCCCTCATGCACTGAACGGACACGCGGACGATCACGGCACCAACAGCCCGCACCAAGCGATTCTACCTGCGCATCATGATTTGCTGATCTGAACCGCTGCATCGTCATTGACCGAAAATGGCAACTGTCACCGTAGCCACGGCTCAGGAACGCGACGCCTTTGGCGGATCAGCCTGATGGGGAGCAGTTGTTCAGGGTTGCAGCCGTGAGAGCAGACGTTGCCGATCCTGATCGCGACCTCGCTGCTCCATGCGCATCCGTTCGAGTTCGCCTTCAGCTTTGGTTGTGTCCTCGTTCTGGCGCTTCATTTCGATGATCAGCGCCTCCTGCTCGGCGAGCCGGCGTTCTCCTTCGACGACGTCGCGCTCGATCTGCCTCAGCTCATCGTATATCGCCGTCGTGTACATCGCGATCCTCGCGCGGCCGTGCTGCGAAGCACGCCGCAGAGTAGGTTTCGCTTCGTGCAGGGCCTTTATCGGGCGCGCGGTGCGGCTATGACCACAGCGCGACGCGTATGGCTTTTAACTCAGCCAGCTTCGCGAACGTTCCGGCTGATGCCATTTTTTCCCGGGCTTTGATCGATCGCACGAGAGGCCATGTTGTTAACCGATCCCCTTGGCGGAAGCGGATCGCCAACTGCCCGGAACGGATCTCGTCAAGCGAGCGCACCCGTTGTCGGCGACAGTGCACTCGGCCCAGGGCTGCGCGTCAGCCAAGTTGCAAACAAGCGGTCGGCACAATATCGTCGATCGTCCGCGCCGATGTCTGACGTTAAATCTCCCTCAGGAACCAACCCTATGAATGTGGTCTCACTGCCCAGCGGGATCCATCGCCCTCCAGGGAAGGTCGATATCCCATCCGCCTGGGAGGGGGCTGAGATGAAAGCCAATCCTGATCGATGGTTGATATCGCTTGCTGCCGGCGAAATCGCCGAACTCGAGGGCGTGGCTGAAACATATCTTGGCAGAAACAAAAAAATCGCCGAGATCACGAAGGAAAGCTTTCCGCTTCCCCATCTCGGCGCGCACCTGGAAGATCTCAAGAAGAAGCTCCTGGTAGGCATTGGCTTCGAAGTGATCCGCGGCCTCCCGGTGGCAAAATACAGTCAGGAGTTTGCCGCTACGATCTTTTGCGGAGTGGGCGCCCATCTTGGATCGGCGCGGTCTCAGAATGCAGCGGGCCACATTCTCGGTCACGTCCGTGACACCGGCGCCGATGCTAAGGATCCGAACACCCGAATTTATCAAACCTCGGAACGGCAAACATTCCACACGGATTCGTCCGACGTGGTTGGATTGTTATGCATTCGCGAGGCGATGGAGGGAGGGGATTCTCTCCTTGTCAGTACGACGACAATCTACAACGAGATGTTTGACAGACGTCCCGACCTTGCCGCTCTCTTGTTTGATCCGATCGCGACGGACCGACGGGGCGAGGTGCCGGAGAACGAAAAGCCATATCTTGAAATCCCGGTGCTGAATTGGCATGCGGGGTTCCTGACCGGGTTTTATCAGCGCCAATATATCGATAGTGCGCAGCGCTTTCCCGATGCGCCGAGACTGACGCCGGCTCACGTCGAGGCGCTCGATCTTTTTGACGCGCTCGCAAATGATCCCGCGCTGCATTTCGGCATGCGGCTTCAGCCGGGCGACATGCAGTTCGTTTACAATCATGCCTTGCTGCATGACCGGACCGGATTCCGCGATTGGCCCGATGCAGGCCAGAAGCGTCATTTATTGCGCCTTTGGCTCAGCATGGAGAGCGACCGGCCGTTGCCCGATTGCTTCAAGCAGCGCTATGGCTCGATCGAGATCGGTAACCGTGGCGGCATCATCACCAAAGGGACCAGTTTGAACGTTCCGTTGGATTGACGTTCGAGCATCCAGCGATGTCCGCTCTCGTGCCGATATGGACAGAGGAGCGGACACCAGGTTGGGCGGAGCCGAGCACCCCGACCTAATGAGGACGCGGCCTCAGCCGCGCTTACTCCTCGTCTTCGTCGTCTTCATCCTCGTCTTCGTCGTCGAGCTCTTCCAGGTGCTCGAGCACCGCAACCGGGAGCGTCTCGCGAAACAGATCGCCCTCCGCGCCCATCCAGAGACAGATCACGTCGTCGCCCTTCACGTCCGCGACGGTGAGCGGCTGCCCGCCGGATTTCAGCATGACGATATCGCCGGCTTTTAGTTCCATGGATGGTCCTTTCGGGTTGATTGACGGCGAAGCTAGCAAACCGGCATGACATGCCGATCACGGGCTACTCGGTCAGTGGATGTGTTGCGGTAGCGCGCATCCACCGGCCAGACTGCTGAAACGTCGATCAGAGAGCTTTAGGCCGGAGCGATCCCATCACGAGAGGCAATGGTGCCTGTTCGATGGATGGCACAAGGGCTCTTCCGTCCCGTGCGTCGCGACCATCACACCATGCGCCTGTTTTGCCCGACGGCGCAAATGATTTCGTCAGATCCGCAGTTTGCGCTTGCCGCAAGTCCTTGATTTTGCTGCGGCCGTCTACTGTGCATGGGGTTGTTTTCGACGTTTTTGTTTGCGCACCCCGATTGCAGTCAGTCCGGCACCAGTTCTGTCAGCGAGCGGATGATGCGGTCGGGCTTGACGATCGAGCCTTCGGGCAGGCCGTCGCCATGCACGTCGATCCAGATCGAGTAGATGCCGAGACGCTGCGGCGTCACGACTTCCCATTCCAGATTGTCGCCGATCATCCAGGTGTCTCTTGCGGTGACGCCGAGCGCCTCCATCGCGTGCAGATAGGCGCGCTCCTCGGGCTTGCCGAAGCCGTGCTCGCCCTCGATCTGGATGTGGTGGAAGCGATGCGCCAGCTCGAAGCGCTCCACCTTGGCGCGCTGGGTGTCGGCGGCGCCGTTGGTCACCAATGCGAGCTTGATGCCGAGCGCCTTGAGCCTGTCGATAGCGTCATGCGCGCCGGGGAAGACGAACATCTCCTCCTCGCGATAGGCGGTGAAGCGGTCGGCCAGGCGAATGGCGAGGTCGTCGGGCAGGGCGCGATGACCGGCGGCTGCGAGCGAGGCGAAACCGCCCTTGACGGTGAGGTGCCGGGCTTCGGCGAGCTTGAGCCGCCACGAAGCGTCCGCATTGGCCCAGAAATTCTTCGCGAAGGCCAGGACGGTGCTCGCGACCAGTTGCGGCGGCAGCGGCGCGAGTTCCTCGGCGAACTCCGCTGTGATCGTGTTCCAGGCGATCTCGGGCCGCGCATAGGCCGACAGGATGGTGTCGTCCATGTCGATCAGCATGGCGCGCGGCAGCGGTCTCATTGCGGGCTTCATCGTCGTCATGGCCATTTCACCACCGGTGGCAGCGACGACAGGATCGAATCCACATTGCCGCCGGTCTTGAGACCGAAGATGGTGCCGCGGTCGTAGAGCAGGTTGAACTCGACATAGCGGCCGCGCCGGATCAATTGCTCCTCGCGATCCTCCGCGGTCCAGCTTGTCGCGAAATTGCGCCGCACGATGTCGGGATAGACCTTCAGGAAGGCGCGGCCGACATCCCGGGTGAAGGCGAGGTCAGCGTCCCAGTCGCCGCTGTCGTGCCAGTCGTAGAAGATGCCGCCGATGCCGCGCGCCTCTTTGCGGTGCGGCAGGTGGAAATACTCGTCGCACCACTTCTTGTACTTGTCGTAATCGGCGATGCCGTTCGGCTGCGTGCAGGCCTGTTTCATTGCGGCGTGGAAGGCGATGCTATCGGCATCGTCCTGCGTGCGCCGGCGGTCGAGCACCGGCGTAAGATCGGCGCCGCCGCCGAACCAGGCTTTGGTGGTGACGACGAAGCGCGTGTTCATGTGCACCGCCGGCACGTGCGGATTGCGCAGATGCGCAATCAGCGAGATGCCGGAGGCCCAGAACTTCGGGTCGTCCGCCGCGCCCGGAATTTGCGCGCGAAACTCTGGTGCGAATTCGCCGTGCACGGTGGAGCAATGCACGCCGACCTTCTCGAACAGGCGGCCGGACATCATCGACATCACGCCGCCGCCGCCGGCCGCGCCGGTATGATCGGTGCGCTGCCAGGGTGTGCGTTTGAAGCGGCCGGCCTCACCGGGATAAAGGCTCTCGGGGGCATCGTCCTCCAGCCGCTCGAAGCTCGCGCAGAGGTCGTCGCGCAAGGCTTCGAACCAGGCGCGTGCGCGCGTCTTGCGGTCTTCGATCAAGCTCGGGTCCAATGTGGATGTCATTTCGTCAGCCCTGCGGACCGTAATAGGTGCAGCTCTCGTTGCAACTGTCGCGGTGGATGCTGACGCGGGTGAGCTTGCCGATAGGAGCCAGCCGCTCCCAGACGAAGAGCGAGAGGTTTTCCAGCGTCGGTGTGCCCAGCGCCTCGATCTTGTTGAGGTACTTGTGATCCAGCGTCATGCGCACATCCTCGATGGCGCGCTGGACCAGGCCGAGATCGACCACCATGCCGGTTTTGGGATCGGGCGTGCCGCGCAGCGTCACCTCGGCGCGAAAGGAGTGGCCGTGGATCTCTTCGCTATCCGCGCCGAACGTCGTTCCCGACAATGAGTGCGCCGCCTCGAAGCGAAACGATTTCGTCAATTCCCACATCTGTTCGAAAACCAATCCTATCTGATACCAAGCGACTTATGCGTCTGCACGCTGAGCCGCCATTGCGGATGATTGAGGCAATAGTCGATGGCGCCCGCGGTGTTTTGGGCGACCTCGGGCCCGTCCATCGGCTGCAGTGAGAAGCGCTCGAAGGCGAGATCCGCGAAGGCCTCCGGCATGGCGAGCGGTTGCGGATAGACCAGCTTCAGCTCGTGGCCGCGCCGGATCACCAGATCGCTGCCGCCCTTTGGGCTGACGCAGATCCAGTCGAGCCCCTCGGGCGGGGCGATGGTGCCGTTGGTCTCGACGCCGATCTCGAAGCCGCGGGCATGGAGCGCGTCGACCAGCGCGGTATCGACCTGGAGCAGCGGCTCGCCGCCGGTGAGCACCACATAGCGGTCTTCGGTGGAGGCTGTCCATTGCGCGGCGATGGTGTCTGCGAGTTCCGCGGCCGAGCCATAGCGACCGCCGAGGGTGCCGTTGGTGCCGACGAAATCGGTGTCGCAGAATTTGCAAGTGGCCTCCTGACGGTCGGCCTCGCGCCCGCTCCAGAGGTTGCAGCCGGCAAAACGGCAAAACACGGACGCGCGCCCGGCATGGGCGCCTTCGCCTTGCAAGGTCAGGAAGATTTCCTTGACCGCGTAACTCAACCGTCTCTCCTCAACATACCTCAACATATTAAACTTGCGGGTTCCGGAGCTGCCGCAGCGCTTCGCCTGCGGCCATCGCCGCGGTCATGGCGACATTGAGCGACCTCAGCCCCGGAGCGATCGGGATCACCAGCCGCGCGTCCGCCGCCTCGACCACCGCCTCGGTGACGCCGGCGCTCTCGCGCCCGAATAGCAGGATGTCCGCCGTCTGGTAACGGAAATCGCGGTAGTCGGTCGCCCCCTTGGTGGTGAACAGCAGCAGGCGAGCGCCTTGCGCCGCCCGCCATTGCTCGAACTTTGACCAGGAGTCATGCCTGACGATGCTGACCTGATCGAGGTAGTCCATTCCCGCCCTGCGGAAATGCCGGTCGGAGACCGGGAAGCCCGCCGGTTCGATGATATGGGCGGCCATGCCCAGACAGGCGCAGAGCCTGAGAATCGTGCCGGTGTTCTGGGGGATGTCGGGTTGGAAAAGCGCTATCTGCATGGGCGGTGCCGGGTTCGGTGCGGGCCGGAAATGTCTCAATAAAACATCGCTGGCCGCGGAATTCGTGCATTGCACGCTCCCGCGCCGATAGCGGGCTTGCGCTCGCCCGGCAAGGGTGCCAATAGAACGATTCTGGACTGCTGTTTTCGCCTTGTTTTGGTGGGGGCACGCGAAGTTCTGCCGCCGCGGGGGGGCCGCGGGCGCCGGCAGGCTGTTCTGGGGACCTTGGGGGCTCCCGGAGCGGTTCCGCCGGCTGCATAAGAAGAAAGGGTTGGAATCGTGACGACAGCGTCTTCGGCGGACCATCCGACACGCCGTGATTTCTTATTCGTTGCAACGGGGGCAGCTGCAGCAGTAGGGGGCGCAGCCGCGCTCTGGCCCTTTATCTCCCAAATGAATCCTGATGCGTCGACCATCGCCGCTGGTGCGCCGATCGAGGTCGATCTCAGCCCGGTTGCCGAGGGGCAGGACATCAAGGTGTTCTGGCGCGGCAAGCCGATCTATATCAGCCACCGCACCAAGAAGCAGATCGACGAGGCGCGCGCCGTCAACGTGGCGAGCCTGCCCGATCCGCAGTCCGACGAGGCCCGGGTCAAGTCCGGCCATGAGCAGTGGCTGGTCGTGATCGGCATCTGCACCCATCTCGGCTGCATCCCGATCGCCCATGAAGGCAATTACGACGGGTTCTTCTGCCCCTGCCATGGTTCGCAGTACGATTCGTCCGGCCGCATCCGCCAGGGGCCCGCGCCCGCGAACCTGCCGGTGCCGCCGTACCAGTTCGTTTCCGACACCAAAATCCAGATCGGCTGAGCTTCGGGCCCTCGTCCGAAGCTTCGCGCCGTCTCGTCGTATTATTTCCTCAGGATCGCATCATGAGCGGACCATCCGACTACCAGCCGAGCAATCCGGCCCTGCAATGGATCGAGCGACGTCTGCCGATCCTCGGCCTCATGCACTCCTCCTTCGTGGTCTATCCCACCCCGCGCAACCTGAACTATTGGTGGACCTTCGGCGCCATCCTCTCCTTCATGCTGGGGATCCAGATCCTGACCGGCGTGATCCTGGCGATGCACTACACGCCGCATGCCGACCTCGCCTTCAAGTCGGTCGAGCTGCTCGTCCGTGACGTCAATTACGGCTGGCTGCTGCGCAACATGCATGCCGTCGGCGCCTCGATGTTCTTCGTCGCTGTCTACGTCCACATGCTGCGCGGCCTCTATTACGGCTCCTACAAGGAGCCGCGCGAGGTGCTGTGGATCCTTGGCGTCATCATCTACCTCCTGATGATGGCGACGGGCTTCATGGGCTACGTGCTGCCGTGGGGCCAGATGAGCTTCTGGGGCGCCACCGTCATCACCAATCTGTTCTCCGCCATCCCCTATGTCGGCGAGAGCATCGTGACGCTCTTGTGGGGCGGCTATTCGGTCGGCAACCCGACGCTGAACCGCTTCTTCTCGCTGCACTATCTACTGCCGTTCCTGATCGCGGGCGTCGTCGTGCTCCACGTCTGGGCGCTGCATGTCTCCGGCCAGAACAACCCTGATGGCGTCGAGCCCAAGACGGAAAAGGACACTGTTCCGTTCACGCCGCATGCAACCATCAAGGATATGTTCGGCGTCTCCTGCTTCATGCTGCTCTACGCCTGGTTCATCTTCTACATGCCGAATTATCTCGGCGACGCCGACAATTACATTCCGGCGAACCCGGGCGTGACGCCGCCGCACATCGTGCCGGAATGGTATTACCTGCCTTTCTACGCGATCCTGCGCTCGATCCCGAACAAGCTCGCGGGCGTGATCGGGATGTTCTCGGCGATCATCATCCTGTGCTTCCTGCCCTGGCTCGACGCCGCCAGGACGAAGTCGTCGAAGTACCGTCCGCTGGCCAAGCAGTTCTTCTGGATCTTCGTCGCGGTCTGCATCCTGCTCGGCTATCTCGGCGCGCAGCCGCCGGAAGGCATCTATGTGATCGCCGGCCGGGTCCTGACGTTCTGCTATTTCGCCTACTTCCTGATCGTGCTGCCGCTGCTCTCGCGGATCGAGAAGCCGCGTCCGGTGCCGAACTCGATCTCGGATGCCGTCCTGGCCAAAACCGGGAGCAGGTCGACGCCGATGGTGTCGAGCGCGATCGTGCTTGCGCTGGCGGGCGCGTTGTTTGCGGGCTCAGCCGACAGCGCGCGCGCCTCCGAAGGCAGCGACAAGCCGCCGGGCAACAAATGGTCGTTCGCCGGTCCGTTCGGCAAGTACGATCGCGGCGCATTGCAACGCGGCCTGAAGGTCTACAAGGAAGTCTGCGCCAACTGTCACGGCCTGTCCTACGTCGCCTTCCGCAATCTCGCGGAAGCCGGCGGTCCCGGCTATTCGGTCGCGCAGGCTGCAGCCTTCGCCTCCGACTACAAGGTCAAGGATGGTCCGAACGACGCCGGCGACATGTTCGAACGCGCGGGCCGGCCGGCGGATTATTTCCCCTCGCCATTCCCGAACGAGCAGGCGGCGCGTGCGGCGAACGGCGGCGCGGCGCCGCCGGATCTGTCGCTGATCACCAAGGCGCGTTCCTACGGCCGCGGCTTCCCGATGTTCATCGTCGACTTCTTCACCCAGTATCAGGAGCAGGGTCCGGACTACGTCTCGGCGCTGCTCCAGGGCTTTGAGGACAAGGCGCCCGAAGGTGTGACCATCCCGGAGGGCTCCTACTACAACAAGTACTTCCCGGGCCACGCCATCAAGATGCCGAAGCCGCTCAGCGACGGCCAGGTCACCTATGACGACGGCTCGCCGACCACTGTCGCGCAGTATTCCAAGGACGTCACCACGTTCCTGATGTGGACCGCCGAACCGCATATGGAAGCGCGCAAGCGCCTCGGTTTCCAGGTGTTCATCTTCCTGATCATCTTCGCCGGCCTGATGTACTTCACCAAGAAGAAGGTCTGGGCAGACTCGCACTGAGGGGCCCGAGGCGAGAATGAAGAGGCCCCCGCAAGGGGGCTTTTTTGTTGGGCACGAGAGTGTGTTGTCAGGCGCGATTGCCTATCGCCCGCTCAAACGCCAAAATGCCGCCAACCGCTCCCCAAAAACTCGTCGGAGGACACCATGGGAACCGCCATCACCTTCAAGCGCCCGGACGGCAAGGACGCATCGGGCTATCTCGCCAATGCCGCGCGCGGCAACGCGCCGGGCGTGGTGGTGATCCAAGAATGGTGGGGCCTTTCGGACCAGATCAAGGGCCTCTGCGACCGCTTCGCGCTCGCCGGTTTCGATGCGCTGGCGCCAGATCTCTACAAGGGCAAGGTGGTGCCGTATCATGACACCGACGCCGCCGGCAAAGAGATGAACTCGCTCGACTTCATGGACGCCACCACGCAGACGGTGCGCGGCGCCACGCAATATCTGTCGCGCAACGGCGCCAAGGTGGGCCTGACCGGCTTCTGCCTCGGCGGCGCCGTCACCATCATCGGCGCGGTGCATGTGCCGGAGCTCGCCGCCGGCGTGGTGTTCTACGGCATCCCGCCAGAGCAGGCGGCCAAGCCCGCCGACGTCAAGATCCCGCTTCAGGCCCATTTCGCCAACAAGGACGATTGGTGCACGCCGGAGCTGGTCAACGGTTTCGAAAAGGCCATGAAGGCCGCCGGCAAGTCGCTGGAGCTGTTCCGCTATGACGCCGAGCACGCTTTCGTCAACGAGCAGCGCCAGGCCGTGCACGACCGGGAAGCCGCCGAGCTCGCCTGGGGCAGGGCGACGGAGTTTTTCAGGAAGCATCTGGGGTAGGTGTGCTGCGCCAGTCGCGCTACCATTTCAGTGTCGCCCCGGCCTGGTGCGCAATTGCCCGGCCTTCGCCGGGACGACTGTGGTGATCGGCGTTGAGCAGCCAGCCCAGCCAGCCTTGACGTCGTCCCCGCGCCATGGTGAGTATCCGCCCATGAGCACCGCCGTCCGCCCATCCCGTCTTTGGTGGCGCACCTCCTGAGAGGTGGCCGGTGCGATTTATTCTCCCAAAATCGTCTGAGGTCGCCCACGCAGTGCGGCGGCCTGATCGTTTGTCCTGTGTGGCGTTCCCTCGACAAGTTTCGTAAGAGGACCCCATGAACAGGACCGTCTTTGCCCTTCCGGCTCGAAGCGACTACGTGACCCGCGCAGGGCTTGCGATCACGCGCGTGGCGGAACAGTTTTCCGGCGGCGCCAACCGGCTCGACGATCTCGTCAGCCTGCTCGACCGTCGCCGCGGCGTGGTGCTGTCGTCGGGGACGACCGTGCCCGGCCGCTACGAGAGTTTTGACCTCGGCTTCTCCGATCCGCCGCTCAAGCTCGAGACCACCGGCGTCAATTTCAAGCTGGAAGCGCTGAACGCGCGCGGGGAGGTCCTGATCGCCTTCCTTGCGGATGTCTTGCGCGAGCCCTGCGTCGTGATCTCCGAGAAGACGCCCACGCGCCTTGCGGGTCATATCGTCCGCGGCGAAGCCCCGATCGACGAAGACCAGCGCACGCGGCGCGCCAGCGTGATGTCGCTGGTGCGCGATCTCGTCGCCGCTTTCTCCGCCAATGACGACGGCGTGCTCGGCCTGTTCGGCGCCTTCGCCTACGACCTCGTGTTCCAGATCGAGGACCTCGTGCAGAAGCGCGCGCGCGAGAGCGACCAGCGCGACATCGTGCTCTACGTCCCCGATCGCCTGCTCGCCTATGACCGCGCCACCGGCCGCGGCGTCGTGCTCACATACGATTTCGCGTGGAAGGGCAAGTCCACCGCGGGCCTGCCGCACGAGACCGCCGAGAGCCCCTACCTCAAGACACCGCGCCAGGGTTTTGCCGATCACGCCCCCGGCGAATATCAGGCCACTGTCGAGACCGCGCGCGCTGCCTTTGCGCGTGGCGATCTGTTCGAGGCGGTGCCGGGGCAGCTCTTCGCCGAGCCCTGCGACCGCTCGCCGGCGGAAGTGTTCCAGCGGCTCTGTGTCATCAATCCGTCGCCCTACGGCGCGCTGATGAATCTCGGCGAGGGCGAATTTCTCGTCTCGGCCTCTCCGGAAATGTTCGTGCGCTCGGACGGACGCCGGGTCGAGACCTGCCCGATCTCGGGGACGATCGCGCGCGGTACCGATGCGATCGGCGATGCCGAGCAGATCCGCCAGCTCCTGAACTCCGAGAAGGACGAGTTCGAGCTCAACATGTGCACCGACGTCGACCGCAACGACAAGGCGCGCGTCTGCGTTCCCGGCACCATCAAGGTGCTGGCGCGCCGGCAGATCGAGACCTATTCAAAACTGTTCCACACCGTCGACCATGTCGAAGGCATGCTGCGTCCCGGCTTCGATGCGCTCGACGCCTTTCTCACCCACGCCTGGGCCGTCACCGTCACTGGCGCACCAAAACTCTGGGCGATGCAGTTCGTCGAGGATCACGAGCGCTCGCCCCGCCGCTGGTATGCCGGCGCGATCGGGGCGGTGAATTTCGACGGCAGCATCAACACCGGCCTCACCATCCGGACCATCCGGATGAAGGAGGGCCTCGCGGAAGTGCGTGTCGGCGCCACCTGTCTGTTCGACTCCGATCCCGCCGCCGAGGACCGCGAATGCCAGGTCAAGGCCGCGGCCCTGTTCCAGGCGCTGCGCGGCGATCCGCCGAAGCCGCTGTCGGCCTTTGCGCCCGACGCCACCGGAAGCGGCAAGCGGGTACTGCTGATCGACCATGACGACAGCTTCGTCCATATGCTGGCCGATTACTTCCGCCAGGTCGGCGCCGACGTCACCGTGGTCCGCCATGTGCATGCGCTCGACATGCTCAAGCAGAAGCGGTGGGATTTGCTGGTGCTGTCGCCAGGGCCGGGCAGGCCCGAGGATTTTGGGATCAAGAAGACCATCGACGCGGCGCTGGAGGACAAGCTGCCGGTGTTCGGCGTCTGCCTCGGCGTCCAGGCGATCGGCGAGTATTTCGGCGGCGAGCTCGGGCAGCTCACGCATCCCGCCCATGGCCGGCCCTCGCGGGTTCAGGTACGTGGCGGGCGGCTGATGCGCAATCTGCCGAACGAGATCGTCATCGGCCGCTATCACTCGCTGTATGTCGAGCGCGACAGCATGCCGGAGGTGCTATCCGTCACCGCCAGCACCGAGGACGGCGTCGCCATGGCGCTCGAGCACAAGACCCTGCCGGTCGCCGGCGTGCAATTCCATCCGGAATCGCTGATGTCGCTGAGCGGCGAGGTGGGCTTACGAATTGTCGAGAACGCGTTCCGCCTGGATGCGTCGCGCTGATTGAGAGGCACCATGACTTTTGACCATGATCTGAAGGCGAGCGTCCGCACCATCCCGGACTATCCGAAACCCGGGATCTTGTTCCGCGACATCACCACGTTGCTCGCAGATGCGCGTGCGTTCCGCCGTGCGGTCGACGAACTCGTCAATCCCTGGGCCGGCAACAAGATCGACAAGGTCGCTGGCATGGAAGCGCGCGGCTTCATCATCGGTGGCGCGGTGGCGCACCAGGTTTCGGCCGGCTTCGTGCCGATCCGGAAAAAAGGCAAGCTGCCGCACACCACCGTGCGGATCGCTTACTCTCTCGAATACGGCATCGACGAGATGGAGATGCATGTCGACGCCATCCAGCCGGGTGAGCGTGTGATCCTGGTCGACGACCTCATCGCCACCGGCGGCACCGCGGAAGGTGCGGTGAAGCTGCTGCGCCAGATCGGCGCCAATGTGGTCGCCGCCTGCTTCATCATCGATCTGCCCGATCTCGGCGGCGCCGCCAAGCTGCGCGCGATGGACGTGCCGGTGCGCACGCTGATGACGTTCGAGGGGCACTGAGGGCACGGCACGGCTGGCGACGTTCAGATCGGCTCGGCCTTTAGCTCCGACAGCCAATGCAGCATGCGCTCTTTGAGGAGCGCATTCCTGACATAGTCGCTCGCCTCATCTTTCAGCCGCTCGCATTCGCCGAGTGTCAGGCCTGCCTCACCGTGCATGTTCCACGCAGTCTGGAGTCTACGGCAGGTGTGGCTACCCTGGCGCAGCGAGAACCAGATGCGATTCTGGATTGTCTCGAGGTTCGAGGCTTGGCCGACCCAGGCCTCGCCCGAGGCCGCGCAGCGGACGACGTAGATGCCGGCAACGGTCTTCCGCTCCTTATAGGCGGCGATTGCTGCTTTACGGTCGATGCTCACGGTGAAGAGGCCTTGCTGAGGAACGATGGTGCGTACACTCAGTAACCGCAACGTCGCTGGGCGTCAATATTATCCGGGTAAAATATTCAGGACCGTTGCAGGATCAGGCTGAGCTCGAGTTCGCGGAAGGCGAGGTAATTGCGCCGGGTCCATTGGTGCAGCTCGGTCGAGGCATCCTTCTCCTGGCGAAGATAGCCGGTGAAGGAGAAATTCAGGCGGCTGATATAGGTCTTCAGGAATCCGGGCAGCGCCGGCAGGCGCAGCAGCCGGCCGCCGGCCATCGCTTCCGGCAGCTCGCCGCGCACGATGTGCTCGTTGTCCACCGTGATCAGGTTGATCCGCGGGATCTGTTCGCGCAGCATCTCGTGGGCGCGGGCCGAGACGCGGTCGGTGTCGGCGACGAACAGGATCATCGGCGCGACGTGGCGGCGCGCAGCCTCTTTCAAGAGGCCGATCTCCTCCGTCATCTTGAAGAACTCGTCAAAGGCGTGGAAGCCGAGGTCGATCACCTTGGCAAGCCCGTCATCGACGATGACACGATCCATCAGCTGCATCTTGCCGTAGGTGTCGATCACGTCGGCGGTCTCGGTGATCGTTGGCAGATAGTCGAGCAGCGACGGCTCCTTCAGGTTGACGTCGAAGGCCACGACGTTGCCGTTCTTGAGCAGCAAAAATTCGCTCAAAAGCCGCGCCAGCAGGGTCTTGCCGACCTGCGGGCGGGGCGAGCAAATGATGTAGAGGGGCGTTGCGGACATCGATAGCTATATCAGTCGAACTTGGCGACCAATCCAGCCGTATCCGCCCGGCTTGCGCAACTATTTTTCGCTGTTGCGGGCCCCGGATTTCGTCGAGCCGACGATATCGGTCAGCCGGATCCGATCGAACTCACTCCAGACGTTCGCCAGCCAGTGTCGGACATAACCACGCAGCACGAAGGAGTAGTTGGCGGCCTCGTCGTTGACGCCCTTGTTGGCGACGAATTTCAGGAATGGGACGGAGGACACCTCGACCTGCTCATAGGCCATTTCGTTGAGCTTGGGGATGGTCAGCTCGGTCGCGTCCTTGATGCGGTTGAAATACGATTGGTAAGTCGACTGATCCCACTGGAAGAACTGAGTATCGTTGATGAAGTTCTTCACCAGGAAATATTTCGCGCCGCCCATGAAGCCCGCGGTCTCGGCGATCTCGTCCAGCGAGGCGATCGAGGGTCCGAGGATGTGGAACACGGCAAAGGTGATCTGGCCGGCCTTGGCGGCGTCGAGGAATCCGATGTCGCGCAAGGAGGCGAGCGCCGGCGAGAGCAGGCCGGCCCGGACGTCGATCACGGTGACCGACGGGCTCGTCGCGTTGAGCGTATCGAAGATCTTCATCTGATCCGACGTCGTCGTCATGTCGACGATCTCGGTGATGTCAGGATGGAAGCGCTTCAGGGTTCCGCGCGGCGATTCGGTGTCGAAAGCGCGCGTCGGCACGTTGTTGGCGGAAAAATAATCGAGCAGGGTGCGCGACACCGTGGTCTTGCCGACCCCACCCTTGTCCGCGCCCACCACAACCACTGCCGGCTTTGCCATTGCTGTCCCCTAACGCGCGCCCCCGATCGCGAGGTTGCAATCGGACGGGCCCCAAATCGATGTCGCAGACATGTCCCAAGTCTGCTGTTGGGCGCGAACATGGCAGAAACAAGGGAGAATTCAATTCCGCAGGGCCCAGTTATGGCAATTCCCGAGGTTTTTCCCAAGCACGACGAATCCTGCCGGGCATGGCGTCAAATCACGCTCAATGGCGGCCCCAAGGACCCAAGGAATTGCCCAAGGGATTGCTTACTCGATTGCCTATCGGGTTGCTGCTGGCGGTTCCGGCGGAGCTGGGTGCGGGCAGGGGCGGCGGACTGGCCGCGCCGCCTACGTCGTTCCAGGGCCCCTGGCGCGGTGGCGGTCGGACGCCCTGCTGGTCGGCTGCGTGTCTGGCTCCTCGGCCTCGTCGGCGGAAAGCGGCAGCGGGCCGGGATCATGGCCGCCGGCGAACTTGACCAACGCGTCGACTCGCGACTGCACCGAGGGGTGGGTCGCGAACAAATCGGCAAAACCCTCGCGCGGATTGTCGACGCAGAGCTCCATCACTGCCGAGGTTGCGCCCGGCAGCTCGCCGCGGTTCTCGATCTTGCGCAGTGCCGAGATCATGGCGTCCGGATTTTTCGTCAGCTCGACGGAGCCTGCGTCCGCGAGATATTCGCGCGAGCGCGACAGCGCGAGCTTCACCACCTGAGACAACAGCCAGGCCACCACGATCAGCACGACCGCGATGATGATGACGATCACCGCGCCGCCGCCCGAACTCTTGCTGTCGTTCGACGACGAGGACGATCGTGACGAGGAGGAGCCCGACGACCACGAGCCGCCGGAGCCGGAGCTCCAGCTGAAATTCGTGAACAGGCGGAAGAACAGTTCGCCGAAGAATCCGACCACGCCCGCGATGATGACGGCGACCACCATGAGCTGCACGTCGCCGTTCTTGATATGGGTCAGCTCGTGACCCAGCACCGCCTCGATTTCCTGGTCGTCCAGCGCATTGAGGAGACCGGTGGTGACGGTGACCGAATATTGCCGCGGGTTGAGGCCGGTCGCGAACGCGTTCAGCGCCGGGCTTTCCATGATCTTCAGCTTCGGCATCGTGATGCCGCGCGAGATGCAGAGATTTTCAAGCAGATTATAGAGCCGCGGCTGCTCCTGCCGGGTGACGTCGTGGCCGCCGGTCACCGCATCGATCATCGACTGGTGGAAGAAATAGGCGATCACGATCCAGGTCGCTGCCACGACGGTCGCAACCGGTGCGGCGACTTTCAGATCATAGAAGGCGCGTCTCAGATAATGGAGGACGGTCTCGTCGCCATTGATGACGGCTTCGGCGATCAGCGCGCCGGCATAGACCAGCACGTAGACCAGCGCGAACAGACCGGCGAGCAGGAGCATCGAACGAAACTTGTTCGAGGCGATGTGCGTGTAGAGACCATACGCGGCCATGACGCGATGCCCTGCCGGCCTATCGGCTCAACTCAGAATTTCACCTGCGGCGTGGCCTCGACCTCGGTGCGGCTGGCGCCGAGATCGAAGAAGTCCTTTTTGGTGAAGCCGAACATGCCGGCGAACAAGGCTGCCGGCATCTGCTGGATGCCGGTGTTGTATTCCTGGACCGCGCTGTTGAAGAAGCGTCGGCTGGCCGCGATCTTGTTCTCGAGATCGGACAGCTCGCTGGCGAGCTGCTGGAAATTGGCGTTGGCCTTGAGGTCGGGATAGGCCTCCGACAGCGCGATCAGTCGGCCGAGCGCGCCGGAGAGCTGGGTCTCGGCCGCGGACACCTGCGCCGGTCCCTGCGCCGACATCGCCGAATTGCGCGCCTTGATGACGTCGTCGAGCGTGCCGCGCTCATGCGAGGCATAGCCCTTCACCGTCTCGACCAGGTTCGGGATCAGATCGTGGCGCTGCTTGAGCTGCACGTCGACGTCGGCAAAGGCCTGGCCGACGCGCTGGCCCAGCGCCACCAGCCGATTGTAGGCGGCGAAGGCAAAGAACACGAGGACGACGATAACGCCGAGAACGATCCAGCCGGTCGACATGGAGAACTCCTGAAGGGGGAAGAAGGCGGGCGCTAGGGTAGACCAAATTGACGCCGAGCGAGAGCCCGGTACAGACGAGAGGTAAGACTTGGTCGGATGAGGGACTATCCGAGTTCAAGGCGAAAGCGCCGGAGCAGGTTAACTTTCGGACAGGATGGCATCACCCCAGCGCCAGCGGCGGGCGCTTGCATAGGCGACCTTGTCCCGCCGTGGGACTTTGGCGAGTTCGACGCCTTGCTCGGTGCAGAGCTTTGCCGTGATCTCGGCCTTGCCGAGATCCGGCGGCGCCAACACGCGCGCGGCGCGGGTGGCGGGAGGCCTACGGGTTAGCGCCACGTAGATGAATCGCTCGTCCTCGAACGGCACCTCGGCGCCCTTGATTTGGCGGTGAGCCTGCGAGCGCGGCAAGCGCTGGGAGAAATGGCACCAGTCGGGCGCCGTCAGCGGACACGGCTTTTCGTGCGGGCAGGGTGCGGCGACATAGGCGCCCGCCGCGATCAGTTGCTGGCGCAAGGTGAGGATGCGGGCGTAGCCGGCGGGCGTGCCGGGCTCGATCACGACCAGCACGTGGCGCGCTTTCGCCCACATCGCTTCCGCGAGCTTGCGTTGATCGCCCTCGCTGAGCTCGCCGATGACATAGCTCGCGACGACGAGATCGGCTTGCGAAACCTCAGCGAGGTTCGCGCCGGCATCGCCCGGCAGATAGCGGCAATTCGCCAGACGCGTGCTGTCGCGCGCCAGTTCGAGCGCGAGACGGCTCAGCGTGGCGTTGGCATCGAGCAGGGTGAAGGATTGCAGCGACGGAAAAGCTTCCGCAGCGGCCCAGCTCGCGGTGCCCGGACCTGCGCCGACGTCGAGCAGCGTTTCCGGACCGAGGTCCGGTGCGACCTCGGTCAGCGCATTCAGACTTGCCGCCACCGCAGCGTAGGTCGCCGGCATCCTCGCGAGCGCATAGGCGAGCGCATCGGCCTCGGACTTGATCGTGCCCGAGCCGCCCCCTGCACGATAGGTGGTCGAGATTTTCTGCGATCGCTGCGCAGCGTCGGTGCGCGAGAACCCCTGGAGCTTGCCGTCGAGGGCCGCTTTCAGTTCGGCGGGGAGGGTGGGTGAGATCATCATTCGTGGTCATCATCCGCTTGCGCGGATGACGACGTCAATGGGTGCGTGACGGGAGCGGACTCACGCCACGTTCTGGTCGAGAATGTCCACCGCCTCTTGCAGGTTCACCGACACCAGTTGCGAGACCCCGCGTTCGGCCATGGTGACGCCGAACAGGCGGTTCATCCTCGCCATCGTGATCGGGTTGTGGGTGATGATGATGAAGCGCGTGTCGGTCGAGGCGGTCATCTCGTGCAACAGGTTGCAATAGCGCTCGACGTTGTGGTCGTCGAGCGGCGCGTCGACTTCGTCCAGCACGCAGATCGGCGAGGGATTGGTGAGGAACACCGCGAAGATCAGCGCCATCGCGGTCAGCGCCTGCTCACCGCCGGAGAGCAGCGATAGCGTCTGCGGCTTCTTGCCCGGCGGCTTGGCGATGATTTCGAGGCCGGCTTCAAGAGGGTCATCGCTCTCGATCAAATGCAACGCGGCTTCGCCGCCACCGAACAGCTCCACGAACAGGCGCTTGAAGTGGTTGTTGACGACCTCGAACGAGGTCAGGAGCCGCTCGCGAGCTTCCTTGTTGAGGCTCTGGATACCCTGGCGCAACCGCTTGATGGCCTCGACGAGGTCGTCGCGCTCGGTGACCAGACCATTATGCTGGGTCTCGACCTCGCGCAGCTCTTCCTCGGCGCGCAAATTGACCGCGCCCAGGCGCTCGCGATCGCGGCGCATCTTTTCGAGGTCTTCCTCGATGTCGTGCAGCGGCGGCAGCTCGGCGCCGGGCTCGATCTCGGCGAGCCCGGCAACGGCCTGCGGCTCGACTTCGAGCATGTCGCGGATCTCGCGCTCGATGTCATCGAGCCTGCGCCGCGCGCTTTCCATGCGCTCCTCGGCGCGGGCGGTGGCCTCGCGCGAGCTCGACAGCGCCTCGAGCGTCAGCTTGGCGACGCGATCGGTTTCGGCCATCGCGGTTTCCGCGCTGGCGAGCGCGTCGGCGGCCATGCGGCGGTCGTTTTCGGCATATTCGATCTCGGTGATCAGCGCGCTGCGCTTCTCCGCGAACACGGCCGGCGCGTTCTCGAGATCGCTGCGCTCGATTGAGACTTCGGCGATGCGCGCCTGGATGGTGTCGATGTGGGAGGCCGCGCTCTCCTTGCGGTTCTGCCACTCGGTGCGTTCGGCGAGGATCGCCTGCACGCGGCGGTCGGCCAGCTCGGCTTCGCGCGCCAGCGCCTGTGCCTCGGCCCGGACCTGGGCGGCCATGCGACGATGACCTTCGATGTCGCTGCGGACAGCGGCGAGACGGGTTTCGGTGTCCTCGCTCGACGGCAGCTCGGAGATCCCGGCTTCGGCGTATTCGTAGGCGGCTTCGGCCTCGGCGCGGTCGGCGGCCAGACGGCTGTGCGCTTCCGACAGCGTCGCCTTGCGTGCAGCGTGGCGGCTGATCTCGCGCTCGACCGTGGCATGGCGCTCGCGCGCGACGTTGAGTTCGCGCTGCGCAGCGCGCCAGGCTTCGCGGCTCGCACCTTCGGTGCTGGCGGCCATCTGCAGCTCGGCCTCGGCGTTCTCCAGCGCCTGACGCTTGATCTGCGCGTCGATGCGGGCCTGCTCCAGCTCGTTCTCGATGTCGATGAGGCGGGCGCGCTCGGCAAGCCGCCTTGCTGCGCCGGTCGGCGCGTGGGCGGCTGCGACAAAACCGTCCCAGCGCCAGACGTCGCCTTCGGGCGAGACCAGCCGCTGGCCGGTCTTGAGCTGCGAGACCAGCTCGGCGCCGCGCTCGCGCGGCACCACGCCGATCTGCGCCAGGCGGCGGGTCAGCTCGGCCGGGGCCTGCACGTGGCTGGCGAGAGGCACGACGCCTTCGGGCAGTTCCGGATCGCCGTCGGTGACGCCGGCATTGGTCCAGCGCATCGGCGCGGACGGATCGACCGGGGCGTCCAGATCGTCCCCAAGGGCTGCGCCGATCGCCTTTTCAAATCCCTTGTCGACGGTGATGCCGTCGATGATCGGCGGCCACAAATTCTTGGTCTCGCCGTTGAGGATCTTGGAGATCGTGCGCGCCTCGGTATCGAGCCGCTGCACGCGCTTGTCGGCTTCGACCAGCGGCGAGCGCGAGGATTCCAGCGTCTGCCGCGCGGCGACGTGCGCGGCTTCGCTGGCCTGAGCGGCGGCTTCCGAGGCCGCCAGCGTCTGCTCGGCGCTCTCGACCGTCGCGGTCAGCTCGTCGAGATCGCCGAAGCCGCCGGTCTCCTCGGTGAGCTTCTGCTCTTCCGCCGCGACGTTCGAAATCTCCTGGTCGAGCCGGGCGAGCTTGTCGCGGTGGGTGCGAACGTTGGCTTCGAGTTGGTTGCGCTTGGCGGTGAGGTCTGCGAGCGCGGTGGTGAGCTCGGCGAACTGCTGCTCGGTTTCGGTCAGCACCGCCTCGGCTTCGGCGACACGCTCGTCGACGCCGGAGCGCTTCTCAACGCGCGACTTGATCTCTTCCTTCAGCTCGGCATCTTCGGCGTCGAGGCGCTGCAGCGCGATATCGGCGTCCATGGTCTGCTGCTGGGCGCGCGAGATGTCGCCTTCGAACTGCGCGAGGCGCCGCTCGAGTTCCGCGACGCGCTCCTTGGCGCGCTCTTCCTCGCGATCGAGCAGCTCGCGGGCGTTGGTCAGGCGCTGCAGCCCCGCTGCGGCGCGCGCTTCGGCATCGCGCAGCGCCGGCATTTCGGCGGCGCGAATCGCCTGGATGCGAGCGGCCTCGGCCTGGTGCTGGGTCCGCTCGGCCATCTCGCGGACCGCGAGATCGTGGGTCTGGCCGGATTCGTTGACGTCGGCATGGGCGCCGATCCAGCGCAGATGGAACAGGGTTGCTTCGGCCTTGCGGACCTTGGCCGCAACTTCGCGATAGCGCACGGCCTGGCGGGCCTGCTTCTTGAGGCCTTCCATTTGCCCCGCGAGCTGGCCGATCACGTCC
Organism: Bradyrhizobium sp. CW1; assembly: GCF_023100665.1. Taxonomy (NCBI): domain Bacteria; kingdom Pseudomonadati; phylum Pseudomonadota; class Alphaproteobacteria; order Hyphomicrobiales; family Nitrobacteraceae; genus Bradyrhizobium; species Bradyrhizobium sp. CW1. The sequence goes on along the minus strand of NZ_CP064684.1, from coordinate 6,002,798 downwards.
TCGACGCGGGTGAGATTGGTTTCAGCCGCCTTGAGCCGCAGCTCGGCTTCGTGGCGGCGGGCGTGCAGGCCGGCCACGCCGGCGGCGTCTTCCAGCACGCGGCGGCGCTGCTCGGGCTTGGCCTGAATGATCTCGCCGATCTTGCCCTGGTGGACGAGAGCCGGCGAGCGCGCGCCGGTGGCGGCGTCGGCGAACAGAATCTGCACGTCGCGGGCGCGCACGTCGCGGCCGTTGATGCGGTAGACCGAACCGGCCTCGCGCTCGATGCGGCGGGAGATTTCCAGAAGCTGGCTGTCGTTCATCGCCGCCGGCGCGGTGCGATCGGAATTGTCGATCGTCATCGTCACTTCGGCGTGGTTGCGCGCGGGGCGATTGCCGGAGCCGGCGAAGATCACCGCGTCCATGTCGGCGGCGCGCAGCGACTTGTAGGAGGTCTCGCCCATTGCCCAGCGCAGCGCCTCGACGAGATTCGACTTGCCGCAGCCGTTGGGCCCGACCACGCCGGTCAGGCCGGGCTCGATGACGAAGTCGGTGGCCTCAACGAAGGACTTGAAGCCGTGAAGGCGCAGGCGGGTGATTTTCATAAGCACGCATCTCTGTTGGCAGGCGCGAATCCCCCTGCCGGGACAATACCATGGAAGGCAATGTCGGTATCCGGGCGAGTCGCGCGAGGCGCCTCATGCGGCTGGACAATGGCCGCGGTGCGCTGCGAGGGCAACCGGCGAAAGCCGCTTTTCCCAAGGGATTTATGCCGGGAAAGATACGGCTATCGAGATGCGAATCAGGATTGCGCCGTGCGAATCAGCTCTTGAGCAGCGGATTGATCTTCTTGGCGAATTCCTCGAACGAGGTCTCGCCCTTGATCTTCTCGCCGTTGACGAAGAACGTCGGCGTCGAATCGACCTTCAGAACGTCGCTGGCATATTTCTGGTCGGCGGCGATCTTGTCGAGCAGCGCCTGGTCCTTCAGGCAGGCCTCGACCTGCTGCTGGGTGAGACCGGCCTGCTTGCCGATCCGCGTCAGGGTCTCCGTGGTGTTCTTCACGACCCAATCGTTCTGCTGGCGGAACAGCATGTCGGTGACGGCAAAGTATTTCGGCGCGTCGCCATTGGCGATGCAGCGCGACAGCATCGAGCCGGCGGCGGCTTTGATGTCGAGCGGGAACTCGCGGAAGACGTAACGCACCTTGCCGGTGTCGATGTATTCCGACTTGATCTTGGGAAACACTTGCTCATTGAAGGCCGCGCAATGCGGGCAGGTCATCGAGGCGTATTCGGTGATGGTGACGGCGGCGTCCTTCGGGCCCAGCGCCATGTCGGGCAGCGACACCGGTTTGGCCACGTCACCAGCCGCTGCCTGCGCCATGGCTTCAGGGATCATGGCATCGGAGATGAATCGCAGCGGAGAGAACCCGGCGAGCGCGGCAAGCCCGGTCAGCGACAGCATCGAGGTGAAGGCGCGGCGGGTGATGATCAAGGTCGGCTCCCGGATTGGCGTGGTCTCGCCCGAATTCCCATTCAGACGGCCTGTCGCTAGCTTGAAACGTCGTTTGAGGCAATGGCGAGCGGCAAGGACAGGTCCAGTTTGGCCGCAGAATAAGGCTCAATTTCGCTTGATGGCGGCCCCGAGGCGCGCCAGCGCCGACTTCAATTGTTCATCTTCGATATCGCCCAGGCGCTCAGCCACCTCGGCCACCGATTTGGCGTCCGGCGGGCCGGGCCGGGTCGGCCGGCGGGCGCGTGATAGCGGAGCCTGGCGAAAGGCCAGCTTGCCGACCGCGCTCCAGCCGAAGAAGCGGTTGACCCGCTGCAGGATCACATCGGCGGAGTGCTGGATCTCGAGCGCCATCGGCCCCTCGACCCGCAGCACCAGCGTCGCCGGCTCCTGCGGCTGACCCTCGACCGGCCGCGGCCATTGCATCTTGAGCGGCTCGGCGTGCGCCGCGATCTCCGGCCCGGCAATCTGCGCCCATCGCGTCACCAGCTCGCGCGCGGCAAATCCCTGCTTGGCATAGGCCTCGGCAAAGACGTCGTTGAGCAGGAGCGATAGCGGCTTGGCGCTGATGGGACCGGGTTTGATGGGTCGAAGCTTGGACATGGGACCTTATAGCACTCCGGGGCGTCGGCCGCAGGCTCTTCACCGCGAAGAAAAACGTGGATGCCCGCGACATGCGTGGGCACGACGTGGAGAGATCGACGCATTGCCGTTACAGTGCGGACATGAGCCCCAAATCCGCCCTCAAGGCGAAATCGGAACCAGTTCCGCCGGAGACCCCATCGCGTCCGCTCGCGCTGCTCCAATGGTATGACCGCCACCGCCGCCGATTACCCTGGCGGGCTCCGCCCGGCGAAGCATCCGACCCTTACCGCGTCTGGCTGTCCGAGATCATGCTGCAGCAGACCACAGTGAAGGCGGTCGGGCCCTATTTCGAAAAATTCGTCTCGCGCTGGCCTGATGTCACCGCGCTCGGACGGGCCTCGCAGGAGGACGTGCTGCGGATGTGGGCCGGGCTGGGCTATTATTCTCGCGCCCGTAATCTCCATGCCTGCGCGGTCGCGGTGACGCGCGAGCATGGCGGCACCTTTCCCGACACCGAAGTGCGTCTGCGCGCGCTGCCGGGCGTCGGGCCCTATACGGCGGCAGCGATCGCGGCGATAGCGTTCGATCGACGCACCATGCCGGTCGACGGCAATATCGAGCGCGTGGTCTCGCGGCTCTTTGCAGTTGAGGAAGAGCTCCCGCAGGCCAAGCCGCTGATTCAGGAGTTGGCTGCGACGCTGCTTGCCGATTCTCGCGCCGGTGATAGCGCGCAGGCGCTGATGGATCTGGGCGCCTCGATCTGCACGCCGAAAAAGCCGGCCTGCTCGCTATGCCCGCTGAACGAGGGCTGCACGGCGCGCGCGCTGGGAACGCAGGACACGTTTCCGCGCAAGGCCGCGAAGAAGAGCGGCGCGCTACGGCGCGGCGCCGCTTTCGTTGTCACGCGCGGCGACGAGCTTCTCGTCCGCACCCGTCCCGAAAAGGGGTTGCTCGGCGGCATGACCGAAGTACCGGGGTCGGACTGGCTGGCCGGGCAGGACGACGCCAAGGCAAAACGGCAGGCGCCCGAGTTGAAGGGGCTGTCGCGCTGGCAGCGCAAGGTCGGCGTGGTCACCCACGTCTTCACGCATTTTCCGCTGGAACTGGTGGTCTACACGGCGAGGGTGGAAGCGCGGACGCGGGCACCCGCCAGCATGCGCTGGGTGCCGATCGCCACGCTCGCCGATGAAGCATTGCCCAACGTCATGCGTAAGGTGATTGCGCATGGATTGGACCCTAGCAGCCCATCCTGCTGACAAAATGCTGGCAGCAGGCCTGCGTTAGCTGTGGTAGGCAACGGAGGCTCGCATGATCAAGACCGCGCTCGACAACTTTCCCAGGCCGCCCTGTGCCGAGCTATTGGGGTGGCGCCTGCTCGATGCCCGACCCAGGGAAGGCTGGATCAAGCTCGCCTTCGACGGCAAGCCGGAGTTCTGCAATCCGGCCGGCTTCATCCAGGGCGGCATGCTCTCGGCCATGCTCGACGACACGATGGGCCCCGCCGTGCTGGTGATGAGCGAGGGCAGGCTCTACACCACCACCATCAGCATGACCGTGAATTTCCTGGCGCCCGCAAAGCCCGGACCGATCATCGGCGAGGCCAAGGTGACGCAGCTCGGCAAGACGATTGCGTTCGTCGAGGCAAAGCTGATGGCAGAGGACGGAACGCTGCTGGCGACGGCGACGGCGAGCGAGCGGCTGCTGGAGGCGGCGAGGGTGGTGGGCAAATAGCTGCCGCGCAGTCTTTTTTCCTTCTCCCCTTGCGGGAGAAGGTGGCGCGAAGCGCCGGATGAGGGGTTTGTCTCGGCGAGTTCAAATGAGAGTTAGACTCGCGGAGACAGACCTCTCACCCGAGTGAGCTTGCGTCTAGCGGCGTCGCTGCCCTCTCCCGCAAGGGGCGAGGGCGCATCAACGTGCGTCTCGCTTCGTGCGAATACTCATTTCGTCGCGCGCGCGTCCTTGCTCACGATCGGCGGCTTCGCATTCAGCGCTTCCACCTGGAAGCCGGCGACGCGCTTGTAATTGGCGGCAACATCCTCGAGCTCCTGTTGCGACAGCACGTCAGTGACGACCTTGTAGCCGTCGGGCGCGCGCTCCTCGACCAGCTGCATCACCTGCTCGGGGCCGTTCTTGCGGTTGAGCAGGACGAGACTGGTGGTTGCAGGCCGCCGCTCGGCCTCATAGGCGAGCAGGGCCGCTTGCGTCGGGCCGTGCGCCAGGATCTCGCGCGTGATGGTGCGCGCATCGAGGATCGCCTGCGAGGCGCCGTTGGATCCGATCGGATACATTGGATGTGCGGCGTCGCCCATCAGCGTGACGCGGCCGAAAGTCCATTGCGATACCGGATCGCGGTCGACCAGCGGATATTCATAGGCGTGCGGGCAGTTCTTGATCAGGCCGGGCACGTCGAGCCAGTCGAACTGCCAGCTCTCGAACCAGGGTAAGAACTCCTCCAGCCGCGCGGTGCGGTTATAGTCCTCGCGCCGCCATTGATAGGTCGGCGGCATGTGGCGCTCGGCAACCCAGTTGATCAGATGGTTGCCCGCGGCGTCCAGTTCCTTCGAGATCGGATAGCAGACGAATTTCAGGATCTCGTGACCGGCCATGATCATGGTGCGGCCGCTGAGGAAGGCTTTTGCGGGCGTGACGCCGCGCCACAGGATGCGGCCGTTCCAGATCGGCGGGCCTTCGTCGGGATAGAGTTTTTCTCGCGCGGCGGAATGGATGCCGTCCGCGGCGATCAGGATCGTGCCGTCGTAAGTCCCCGCGGCCTTGCCGGTGGCCTTGTCGACGAAATCGGCGCGCACGCCGTCGGCGGTTTCGCTCCAGCCGGTCAGATGATGGCTGGTGAGGATGTTGTCGCGGCCGAGGCGCTCGATGGCGGTGTCGAGCAGCAATTGCTGGAGCGTGCCGCGATGGATCGAAAACTGCGGCCATTTATAGCCGGCCTCCAGCCCGCGCGGCTCGCTCCAGATCGGCTTGCCGTGCTTGGAGAAATAGGCAAGCTCGCGGGTGCGCACGCCCCTGGCATCGAGCTTGTCCATCAGCCCGAGCTCGATCAGCTCGCGCACCGCGTGCGGCAGCACGTTGATGCCGACACCGAGCGGCCGCAGTTCGGCGGCGCTCTCGAACACTTTCACGGGAACGCCGACTCCGTGCAGGCTGAGCGCAAGCGTCAGCCCGCCGATGCCGCCACCGGCGATGAGTACGGTCATGGGAAAGCCCCTCCAACTCGGGGCGTCTTGGCACAGCCGGGCGCCGGTGGGCAACTGCGAAGAGAGGTTCGTGCTATGGACCTCGGGGCCCGCAGCCGTTACCTTCCGGCTTTCCCATGAGGTCCGACATGCTCAAGCTCTACTACGCCACCGGCACCTGCGCGCTCGCCACCTACATCACCCTGGAAGAAGCCGGCGCCGACTACGCGGCGGAGCGGCTGAGCTTCAAGGACAACCAGCAGAACAGCGTGGAGTACCTCGCGATCAACCCGAAAGGCCGCGTCCCCGCGCTGGTGACCGATCGCGGCGTTTTGACCGAGACCCCGGCGATGCTCGCCTATCTCGCGCAGACCTTCCCCAAGGCGAAGCTCGCGCCGCTCGACGATCCCTTCGACTTCGCCCAGGTCCAGTCGTTCAACTCCTACCTCTGCTCGACCGTGCACATCAACCATGCCCACAAGATGCGCGGCGCACGCTGGGCGAGCGAAGAGAGCTCGTTCGCCGACATGAAGGCGATGATCCCGAAGACCATGGGCGCCTGCTTCGCCCTGATCGAGCAGAAGATGTACAAGGGGCCGTGGGTGATGGGCGAGCAATACACGATCTGCGATCCTTATCTTTACACCCTGTCGACCTGGCTCGAAGGCGACAGCGTCGACATCAACGCGACGCCCAAGATCGCCGACCATTTCAAGCGCATGTCCGACCGCCCCGCCGTGCGCAAGGTGATGGACGCGCAGAAGGCGTAGGAGCGCGGCAATATATTCCCCTGTCGTGCCGGGCAAGCGTCAGCGCAGACCCGGGACCCATAACCACAGGGAGAAGTTGTGACGCAAGCTGACAATCACGAGTCTTCGCCAAACCACGTCCTGTGGTTATGGGTCCCGGATCGGCGCTCCGCTTCGCTGCGCTTGTCCGGGACGACACCATTTGCTTTGAAGTTGCGTCCTATCCAGCGCGCCCTTTCTTCTCCAAATCCCGTCCCGTCTCCAGCATTAGCCGCCGCAACCAGATCGAGCCCGGATCCATCTGGGCGCGGGTCGGGTAGAACATGAACTGCTCATCGATGCCGGGGTCGAGCGGCGGCGTCACCGTGACGAGGCCGAGCTGCTTGGACAGCGCCGCGATCAACCGGCGCGGCACGAAGGCGACGAGGTCGGTACGGGCGGCGACGTGCAGCGCTTCGAGATAACCCGGGACGACGAGAGCGATATGCCGGTCTATGCCCTTGGTGCCCAGCCAAGTGTCGATGAGGTCCTCCGGCTGGCCGCGGATGATCACGCCGACATGGCGCGCGGCCAGGAACGTCTCGCGCCGCTTCAGCTTCGTGGTCATGGGGTGGCCGCGCCGCACCGCCAGCGCGTCGCTGTCGGTGTAGAGCAACTGGCGGTGAAATCCCTTGAAGGCGTTGCCGATCGAGATCACGAGATCGATGGTGCGGGCGAACTCGGCGTGGAAAATCGCCGGTCCTCGCCACGGCACCACGTCGATGCGGACGTTGGGGGCGGCCTGCGTCACCTTTTCCATCAAGGGCGGCATCAACAGCTCGACCGCGAGGTCCGGCATCATCAGTCGGAATTGCCGCTCGCTGCGCGCCGCATCGAATTCATCCGATACGAACAGCCCGCGCACCTGGTCGAGCGCCTGCGCCAGCGGCGCGCGCAAGGCTTGCGCCCGCGGCGTCAACTCCATCCGCGCGCCTGTGCGTACCAAGAGCGGATCGCCAAGGATGTCGCGCAGACGCTGGAGCGCATGACTCGCCGCCGGCTGCGACAGCCCGATCCGCAATGCGGCGCGGCTGACGCTGGCCTCGCGCAGCAGCGCGTCGAGCGCGGTCAGGAGATTGAGGTCGAGCGAATTCAAATTCATGAGGCGAATAGATATCATATCCACTATCGATTTGAAGAATTTAGCACCGGCGGCGATGATTTCCGTGTTCTCACCAAAGGAGATGCCGCCATGAGCGCGAGCGCCAACAAGAAACTGATGCAGGATATCTTTGCAGCCGCCGCCAGCCCCGATCCGGCTGCGCGCGACCGTGGCTTGTTCACCGAAAGTCTTGCCGACGACGCCAAATGGATCGTGACCGGCCAGTATTCCTGGTCGCGCACCTTTTCGGGCAAACAGGCGATCCTCAACGATCTGCACGGCTATGTGCGGACCCGCCTTGTCGACCGGACGCGGACGGTCGCTCATCGCTTCATCGCCGACGGCGATATCGTCGTCATCGAAGCAAAGGGCGACAATGTCACGCCAGAAGGCGTGCGCTACGACAACGACTATTGTCTCGTGTTTCGTCTCGAGGACGGCAAGATCAAGGAGATCCGGGAATATTGCGACTCGGTGCTGACCGAGAAGGCCCTTGGTCCGTTTCCACAAACGGCCGTGAGGGCCGCGAGCTGAGCGGATCGAGCAGCGTCGCCTCCGTCGACCGGTGCCGTCCGCCGCGGTCGGCGAGGGGCGTGTTGGTCTGGCGCAGGCCGGACCAGCTGCAGCGGCCTGCATGCCGCTGCGGGCTTCTCGCTAAAACCTTGCTCACCTGCCGATAAAATCAGCAGATGTTGTACCATCCGACGGATGCGCGCGCGAAAAATTTGAAGGTTCAATTAACGAGTGTCCCCCATTGTGTCGCGGTGCAGCGTGGGTCGCGAACAACGCGACGCGCGGCTGCCAGAGTGGCCGGTGACGATCGCCGGATTAGGCCGGCCGCTCGAATTGACATGCATCTGGGTGGACAGTGGGAATGCCGAGTTTTCGTTTGCGGATCAGGGGACGCCTGTACGCAGGTTTCATGGCCTTGGTGGCGGTTGGTCTTGTGATGGCGGTGGTCGCCATCTGGAATTTGCGATCCGTCCAGGATCAGGTCGCAAAACTCTCCGCGTTGTCGGACAGCACGGCGCGCGTCCTGGAGATATCGACCCATCTTCAGGCCATCCAGCGGGCCAATCTGCGCTACATTTACGACGCCAACGAGCCTGCGATGCGGGAGGCTGCCGAGCGAGAGGCCGCGGCGACCGGGCTGTTGCAGCTGGGAGCAAAGGGCACCCTCTCGGAGGAGCGGCGGAAGCTCTACGACGATCTGATCGCCGACATCGCCAAAATGAAAAGCCTGCGCGACAGTCTCGGCGACGCCGTCAACGAGGCGCGGACCGGCAAGGCGACGCTGTTGCCGAGTGGCGAAGAGCTGACCGTCAAGATGGCCAAGCTGGTCGATGTGGCCCGTGCCGCCGCCGACGACGACACGGTGTCGCTCGTCGCGGACCTCGAGTCCCGGGTCCTGCTGGTTCGAATCGCGAACTGGCGCTTCCTCGCTCTGCGCGACGCCAACGGGCCCACCGCCTTCAGAACCAATGTCGACAGGGCGGTGCAGCGGCTGGCGGCCGTCGAAAGGAGCCCGCAGGCGGCGGACCTTCGCTCGTCTCTGACGCCTGTGAAGACCGCCCTTGGTATCTACAAATCCGCGTTCGAAACCACCTCTGCGGCGATGCTGCGGTCCGACGAGATCTACCACAAGGATCTCGCACCGCTCATCTCCGCCAGCATAGCCAAGCTCAAGGTCGCGGAAACCGCCTTGAAGACGGATTACAATGATTCGCGCACCGCGGCCGATGCTGTGATCGACGGCACGACCTCGCTGCAGGAGATCGCGGGCGGCCTCGCCGTCCTGTTCGGACTGATCGTCGCCTTCCTGACCGCCCGCAGCATCGTGCGGCCGCTGACCTCGATGACGCGCGCAATGGGGCTGCTTGCCGGCGGCAATCTCGCCGTCGAGATCCCCTCGCGCGGCAAGGTCGACGAGATCGGCGACATGGCCAAGGCGATCGACGTCTTCAAGACAAACATGATCGAGACCGAACGGCTGCGCCAAGAGCAGACCGCAACCGAGGCCCGGCAGGCCGAGAGCCGCAAGGCCGACATGGCCCGGCTCGCCAGTCAGTTCGAGCAGGCGGTGGGCGAGATCGTCGATACCGTATCCTCGGCATCGCACGAGCTCGAGGGCTCGGCCGGCACCCTGACCGCGACCGCGAGGCGCGCTCAGGATCTCTCCACCGAAGTGCAATCCGCCTCCCAGGAAGCCTCGGCCAATGTGCAGGCGGTCGCCTCCGCGACCGAGGAGTTGTCCTCCTCGGTGACGGAGATCGCGCGCCAGGTGCAGGAATCGGCGCGCATAGCGGGCGAAGCCGTCGGTCAGGTAAGCAAGACCAACGCGCGCGTCAGCGAGCTCTCCAAGGCTGCAGCCCGCATCGGCGACGTGGTCGAGTTGATCAGCACCATCGCCGGCCAAACCAACCTCCTGGCGCTGAACGCCACCATCGAGGCGGCGCGCGCGGGTGAAGCCGGCCGCGGCTTCGCCGTAGTCGCCTCGGAGGTCAAGGCGCTCGCCGAGCAGACCGCGAGGGCCACCGGTGAGATCGCCCAGCAGGTCTCGGGCATCCAGGCTGCGACGGAGGAGTCGGTCGGCTCGATCAGGGAAATCAGCGGCACCATCGAGCGGCTGTCGGAGATCTCGTCGACGGTCGCCGCCGCCGTGGAGGAGCAGGGTGCGGCGACGCGGGAGATCTCCCGCAACGTCCAGCAGGCGGCCCAAGGCACGCAACTCGTGTCGTCCAACATCGGCGACGTGCAGCGCGGGGCGTCCGAGACCGGCTCGGCGTCTTCGCAGGTGCTCTCGGCGGCACGCTCGCTGTCGGCCGACAGCAACCGCTTGAAGCAGGAAGTCGCCAACTTCCTGAACTCGGCCCACGCCGCCTGAGCCTCAAGAAGCAAAAGGCCACGCGCACGCGCGTGGCCTCGCATTGTGACCTGAGACGATCAGGCGACTTTCGTCGTCATGTGCTTGAACATGTTGCTGCGGGCCTCGTCGTCCATCTCCGCCTTGAAGGTGAACTTGTCCTTCAGCGCGATCGCGCGCGCCGCCGCGGGCCGCGCCGTGACCTCGTCCACCAGCCGCTTGACGTTCGGGTATCGCGCGAAGGCATCGTCGCCGAGCTTGAACGGCACCATCCGCGCCCAACCCCACAGCGCCATGTCGACGATCGAATAGCTGTCGCCGACCATGTAGCGGCGGCCTTTGAGGTGGCCGTCGAGAATCTTGTAATGGCGATCGGTCTCGAACTGATAGCGGTTATGCGCGTAGTCGTGGTTCTGGTCTTTCGGCGCAAAATGCTTGAAGTGCACGGCCTGGCCCGAATACGGCCCGACGCCGGTGGCGACGAACATCAGCCATGACAGCATCTCGCCGCGAACATTGGCGGCCGGCAGGAATTTGCCGGTCTTCTCGGCGAGATACAGCAGGATGGCGTTGGAATCGAACACGATGGTGCCGTTGTCGTCGATCGCCGGCACCTTGCCGTTCGGATTGATCTTCAGGTAGTCCGGCGTGAACTGCTCGCCCGTGCGGGTGTCGATCTTCACCGGCTCGAAGGGCAGGCCGGCCTCTTCGAGATAAAGCGCGACCTTGGTCGGGTTCGGCGAACCGTTGAAATAGAATTTGAGCATCGGGCATCTCCCCTGTGTTTGTTGGCTGAGAGTGGAGTCAGCAACATGTCCGCAAGCGGCCTTGTCTTGCCTGAACCTTATCGGGGAGGGCAACCGGCGAGTTTGCCGGGCGGCGTCTGCGCGTCACGCAGATCAGCCGGCGTAACAAAGGCCGATCGCCGCCGTAATGACCATGGCCGCGCCCACGACCTCCAGGCGCAACCCGAGCCGGGTAGCGATATGCATGTCGGAGGCCCGCGCCGCGCGCTCCGATCCGCGCGCGTAGCCGTGAACGATGACGTCGTGATTGAAGCTGTCGTGGGCCTCGTTGCTGCTGGCGAGCCCGACACAGACCACGAGCACGCCGAACAAGGCGAGGCCGAAAAATCCCAGCAGCGCGATCAGGAACATCGGAAACATGCCGACCAGAAAGATCGGCAGCAGCGGCACCAGCAGCAATGTCTCGGACTGTCGTCGCATGGCTCGACCGATCAAGACGGGGCGTAGGCGGTCAATCTAGTCCCGCCGGCCGCTGTATTCAACCAGTCTCGTCATTCCGGGGCCGCGCCAGGAGGCGCGCTCCGGGACGACGAAAGGAAGGCTACCCCGCCGCCATGCCGGCGCGGATCTCGGCGCGCAGCTCGTCGATCAGCTTAAGGCCCTTCTTGGTCTCGATGTGCCAGAAGGTCCAGCCGTTGCAGGCTTGCGCGCCCTGCGCCACTGCGCCCATGCGGTGGATGGAGCCGACCTTGTCGCCGAACATGATGGCGCCGTCGGCACGCACCAGCGCGCCGAGTTTCTTCTTCGCGTCGAACAGCTTGGTGCCGGGCATGATCATGCCACGCTCGATCAGCTCGGAGAACGCCACACGCGGCGCTTCGCGCGCCGTCATGAACGGGGCGAGGCTTGCCTCCGGAAGCGGCTCGATCGCGGCGATGCGCGCTTCGGCCGCTTTCGCATAGGTCTTGTTGCGCTCGAAGCCGATATAGGAGCGGCCGAGGCGCTTTGCGACCGCGCCGGTGGTGCCGGTGCCATTGAAGGGATCGATCACGAGATCGCCGGGTTTGGAGGACGACAGCAGCACGCGCGCCAGCAGGCCTTCCGGTTTCTGCGTCGGGTGCACTTTCTTGCCGTCGGCGCCCTTGAGGCGCTCCTCGCCGGTGCAAAGCGGGATCAGCCAGTCGGACCGTGCCTGCACGTCCTCGTTGGCGGCCTTCAGCGCCTCGTAGTTGAACGTGTAGCCCTTGGCCTTCTCGTCCCGCGCGGCCCAGATCATGGTCTCGTGCGCATTGGTGAAGCGGCGGCCGCGGAAATTCGGCATCGGGTTGGTCTTGCGCCAGACGATGTCGTTCAGCAGCCAGAAGCCGAGGTCCTGCATGATCGCGCCGACGCGGAAGATGTTGTGATAGGAGCCGATCACCCAGATCGTCGCCGACGGCTTCATCGCGCGGCGGGCGGCGAGCAGCCAGGCGCGGGTGAAATCGTCATAGGCGGAGAACGAATCGAACTTGTCCCAGTCGTCGTCGACCGCATCGACATGAGATTCGTCGGGGCGCTTGAGATCGCCCTTAAGCTGGAGATTGTAGGGTGGATCGGCGAACACCAGGTCGACCGAACCAGCCTGAAGCTTCGACATCTCGGCGACGCAATCGCCGAGGACGATGCTGTGCGAAGGAGACTCAAAATTTGTGCGGGGCGCCTTTGCAGACGCCCCGCGACGCGACTCTACCATGACTCAAGAACTCTGACTCAGGCGACGCTGTCGGCGACGCGGGACCAAACAACCGACTGACCGTTACATTGAAGCGGCAAAGTAAAAATCGACTTAACCCGTGGCTTTCGTGAACAGCCCTCACATCGCGCCTTGCACGCGGCTCGCTCCGCGCATTCTCCATGTTTTGCAGTGTATTTCGCGTTTCTTCGCGTTGCGGCTGTGATCGGAGCGCAAAAAGACTCAAAATTCCTCTCGGAAAAAATTGCTCGATGCCCGGAAAAAATTGCTGGCATTGCCATGCTGTCGCACTAGGCAATAATTGCCGAGCGGGATATTGATTAACGCAACGGAAACGTATGTGGCGCGTTGAGCTTTCGCGCTTTCGCGCCGAATTGAGCTAGGACCGAGGGAAGCCGCCATGCGCTACGATGATTTCCGCCGCAGCGACGACATCGAGGATCGTCGCGACGATGGTGGCGGCGGCGGTGGAGGAGGCGGGTTCGGCCTCCCCATGGGCGGCGGCGGGCTTGGGATCGGTACCATCATCGTGCTCGGCCTGGTCGGCTACGCCTTCGGCATCGATCCGCGCATCCTGATCGGCGGCGCCGAGATACTCACCGGCGGCGGCCAGGCGCCGTCCTACCAGACCGATCGCCAATCGTCGTCCAACGGCAAGCGCGGCGCGCCGACAGACGAGATGGGCAGCATGATCTCCGGCATCCTCGGCGAGATCGACGATCGCTGGAGCGAGATCTTCCAGGCCTCCGGCCAGTCCTTTACCGGTCCAAAGGTCGTGCTGTTCCGCAACGTCACCAATGGCGGGCGCTGCGGCCGGGCGGAGTCGGCGATGGGACCGTTCTATTGTCCGCCCGACAGGACCATCTTCCTCGACACCGGTTTCTTCCGAGAGGTCGAGACGCGTTTTCGCGGCTGCTCCGGCAAGTCGGCCTGTAACTTCACCACCGCCTACATCATCGCCCATGAGGCCGGCCATCACATCCAGAACCTGCTCGGCATCATTCCGCGCGTGACGCGGCTGCAGCAGCAGGCCGGCAGCAAGGCGGAGGCCAATGCGCTGCAGGTGAAGGTCGAATTGCAGGCCGACTGCCTGTCCGGTGTCTGGGTCAATCGCGAGGCGAAGAAGCGGCCGAACTTCCTGGAGCCGGGCGACATCGACGCCGCACTCACCACGGCGAGCGCGATCGGCGACGACACGCTGCAGCGCCAGTCCACAGGCCGCGTCGTGCCCGATTCCTTCACCCACGGCTCGGCGGCGCAACGCAAACAATGGTTCATGACCGGCTACCAGCAGGGCACCGTCCAGGCCTGCAACACGTTTGGGGGCGGACAGTAGGGGTTATCCGTCATCCTGAGGTGCTCGCCAATTGGCGAGCCTCGAAGGATGGCGAGCCCGTGGCCCATCCTTCGAGGGCGCAAGAGCGCGCACCTCAGGATGACGTCAGTGGTCTGTGAAGAAGGTGCGTTGCAATGACCTCCATCGACGAAACAAAACAGTTCGTCCCGCTCAACATCGCGGTGCTCACCGTGTCGGACACGCGCGCGCTGGCGGATGATAAATCCGGCCAGACCCTGGCCGACCGTCTCACCGCTGCCGGCCATCATCTCGCCGCGCGCGAGATCGTCACCGATGACGTCGAGGCGATCCGCACCGTCATCCGCCGCTGGATTGCGGACGCAGGTGTCGACGTCGTCATCACCACCGGCGGCACCGGTTTCACCGGGCGCGACGTCACGCCGGAGGCGATCGAGCCCTTGTTCGAGAAGCGCATGGACGGTTTCTCGATCTCATTCCACATGCTGAGCCACGCCAAGATCGGAACGTCGACGATCCAGAGCCGCGCCACGGCCGGCGTCGCGGGCGCAACCTACATCTTCTGCCTCCCAGGTTCGCCCGGTGCCTGCCGCGACGGCTGGGACGGCATTCTCAAAGCCCAACTCGACTACCGCACCCGCCCCTGCAATTTCGTCGAGATCATGCCACGGCTGGACGAGCATCTGCGCCGGCCGAAGGCCCAGGGCGCGACGGTGTAGTTGGACATTTCTTCTCCGCTCATGTCGGCCGAAGCTTTAGCGAAGGCGGATGCGGGGAAGGTGGCATAGGCCGCCTTCGGCCGCCCGTCCTTAAAGAATGCCGAAGCGAAGCTTGGGTATCTATCGGCACGGAGTGCTCGGAGACATACCCCTCGCCCTAGTGAGTGTGCGTCTGGCAGCATCGCTGCCCTCTCCCACAAGGGGCGAGGGCGCATACATGCGCCTCTCGCTCGTTGCGAGAGTTCTACAGATCCCGCTCCCACGTTTCCCCAAGCAGATCCTGCCCGAAGCTGTGATGCGGCTCGCTCTTCACGAGCTTGAAGCCTGCGCTTTGATAGATGCCACGCGCGGCGACCAGGATGCTTTGCGTCCACAGCGTCATCTTGCTGTAGCCCCTCTCGCGCGCACCCTGGATGCATTGGTCGACCAGCGCGCGGCCGACACCGAGTCCCCGCGCTTTCTTTTCCACCTGCAACAGGCGCAGCTTGGCGATCTGGTCCGTGGCCTTGACCAGAAAGATAGAGCCGACCGGCTCTCCGCCCACTTCCGCAATCCAGCAGTGCTCGCGGGCGGCGTCATAGTTCTTGATGAACTGTGCGCAGATCTCGGCGACCAGGGCCTCGTAGCTGATATCCCAGTTGTAGTCGGCCGCATAGGCGGCGGCCTGCCGGGAGATGACCCAGCCCATGTCGCCGACGCGATGGCTGCGCAGCATGAAAGCCGCGGGGTGGCTTCGATGCTCCAGCACGGCCTCGATGGTCGCCATAGCCTGCGTGAGCCGCGTTGCATCGCTGGTCGAAAGCTGAGCCAGCATTGCGGCGACCTCATTTTGCGAGCCCAGGTTCAGCTTGGCAAAGGCCTGGCGCCCCTTGGCGGTGAGGCTGAGCTGGTATTGCCTGCGATCCGCGGGCAGGGCCCTGCGGGTGATCAGGCCCTTTTCGTCGAAGCTTTGCACGATCCGGCTGAGATAGCCGGGGTCGAGGCCAAGCTCGTTGCCGATCTCCTTGGCGGCAAGGTCGTCCCGTTGCGCGAGCTCGTAGAGCACGCGGGCCTCGCTGAGCGAGAACGGGCTCTTGCCAAGGTGCTGGTCGAGCACGCCAAGCTTGCGGGTGTAGAAGCGGTTGAAGGCGCGGACCGCTGCGATGTGGTCGTCGGTAGGATTGAACGACATGGGTCACCTCCGATATTTGCCATTGTCAAATAATTATTTGACCTTGGCAAGTATCGACGTGCCTCAGCCGACCATGACGATCCGGCTGCGCAGCAAGATCCGCGACGAGCGGCCGAGCCGCCGGAGCAGCCGTGCCTCGGAGTGGCGGGCTTGGGGCGGGTAGCCGCCAATGCGGTCGTAGTGATCACGCGCGATCAAAAGTCCCTGATCGCCGAAGGGACCGACGAGCTTGCGCATCAGGGCCCGGAGGATGTGGCGGAAGCCGGCATCGGCGTAGGGCGAGCGCGCATAGCGGAAGACGGCCGCACGATCCCGGCCGCTGGTCGAGACGGACTGGATGAACTGGGTGGTTTCCTCGATCCAGCCGGTTTCCAGCACGGCGCCCGCGGGCAGGAACATCAGCCAGGACGAACGGGCCTGGAGTGCGCCGGCGGCGAGCGCGGCGCCTTGAGTGGATCCTTCGAAGCCGATGAAACGGCAGCCCGCGACGTCGGCAACGCGCTCGATGACGCCATTGCGGGTGCCGTCGACCAGGAGCACTTCCCGGATGACGCCTGCGGCGGCACCGGGTACCAGCGCGGCCAGAGTTGCGACGGCCGTCTGCTCGACGCCTTCGGTCGGAATGATGACGCTCAGCATGATGGAAGCTTCACTGTCCACACTTCGGGAGAAGCGTAGCTCATTATGAGGGCGTCATAAAACATGGCGCTGCCGAGTGCAACTTTCCGGCCGCGCCTCGGCAGACGATGGTAAACCGCTGCAGCCCTCGCATCCAAATATGTCCCGTACGGGGCGGCGATATTGCCGAATGTGTCGCCCCAGCCTGTCCTGTCCGTATTAATCCGGAGGTGAGCCGCAATATTGCGCGGCGCGCCGGCCGTTCGCGATCATGCAAGAGGAGGATGCGATAGCGGACGAGCGCGAGGACGGGAAAACGTGCAACCACGCTGCTGACGAGGGCTTCGAATGAACGCCGGTCAACTCGCTGTTCGCAGCACCGCCGCACAATGTCGTGCAATCATCAGTTCCTCATTCGTTGGAATGACGAAGACATCGACTGCGCTATCGCCATCGTTGATGCGCTCGCGCGCCGCATCATTCGCAGCGGCATCGATGCGCACGCCGAGCCAGTCGAGACGCTCACCGATCGCGCTGCGGATTTCGCTGGCATGCTCGCCGATGCCGCCGGTGAAGACCAGGCAGTCTAGCCCTGCAAGCGTTGTCGCCATCGCCGCCACCTCCTGCGCGGCGCGGAAGGTGAAGAGCTCGACCGCCTCCCGCGCCGCAGCTTCGCGGCTCGCAAGCAGCATGCGCATATCCGACGCGATGCCGGAGACGCCGAGCAGGCCCGATTCGTGGTAGAGCAGGTGCTGGACATCTTCGACCGACATCTTCTCGTGCTGTTGCAGATAGAGCAGCACGCCCGGGTCGAGCCTGCCGCAGCGCGTGCCCATCACCAGCCCGTCGAGCGGCGTCAGTCCCATCGTGGTGTCGATGCTGCGGCCGTCGCGCAAGCCGCACAGGCTCGCGCCGTTGCCGAGATGCGCGATCACAGTGCGCTTCGCCACGAGCTGCGGCGCGATTCGGGCGAGCCGTCCCGCGACATATTCGAACGAGAGGCCATGAAATCCGTAGCGCCGGATGCCGCGCTCTTCATAACGTCGCGGAATGGCGAAGCGGCTGGCGGGCGGCGCAATGCCGTGGTGGAAAGCGGTATCGAAGCAGGCGATCTGCGTCAGGTCGGGCCTGATCGCCGTGATAGTGCGGACCGGAGCCAGGCAGCGCGGCTGGTGCAGGGGCGCCAGCGGCGTCAGCGCTTGCAGCTTTGCGGTGACATCCTCCGTCAGCTCGACCGGAGCGGAATAGTCCGGACCGCCATGGACGACGCGATGGCCGACGGCGCGCAAGCGATGGTCGCCGAAACGATCCTCGATGAAGCCGAGCACGTCGGCGAACAGATGATCGCTGGCCGCATCCGATGCTTCCCTCCGTTTCTCGAACAGGTCTTCGCCCGCGGGACTCTTCACGACGAGCCGCGGCTTCGTCTCGTGCTCGTCAAGCAGGCCCTTGCAGAGCAGGGCGGGCTCGGCCGCCGAGATATCGAACAGGCCGAATTTGATGCTCGACGATCCCGAGTTGAGAACGAGAACCGTGTTCGACATGGCTCCCCTCAGTCGCCTGCCTCTGCCGGCGTGTTGCCGCCGGCGCTGTTCTGCCAGACCCATTCCTGGATTTCCGGCATGTCCTCGCCGTATTCGCGCACATAGCGCGAATGCTCGATCAGCTTGTCGCGGAATTGCTGCTTCACCTGCGCCGCCCTGGTCGCGAGCCCCGGCACGCGCTCGATCGCCTCGATCGCGAGGTGATAGCGGTCGAGCTCGTTGAGCACGACCATGTCGAACGGCGTCGTCGTGGTGCCTTCCTCGGCAAAGCCGCGGACGTGCATGCCGGCGTGGTTGGTGCGGTTATAGGTCAACCGGTGGATCAGATAAGGATAGCCGTGATAGGCGAAGATCACCGGCTTGTCGCGCGTGAACAGGCCGTCGAAGTCGCGGTCGGACAAGCCGTGCGGGTGCTGCTCCCTGGGTTGCAGCGTCATGAGGTCGACGACGTTGACGACGCGGATCTTCAGCTCGGGCAGCGCCTTGCGCAGCAGGTCGACGGCAGCGAGCGTTTCCAGTGTCGGCACGTCGCCGGCGCAGGCCATCACGACATCGGGCTCGCCATTCGCATCTTCCGTGCCGGCCCAGCTCCAGATGCCGATGCCGGCGGCGCAATGCGTGGCTGCCTCCTGCATCGACAGCCATTGCGGCGCCGGCTGCTTGCCAGCGACGATGACGTTGATGCGGTCATAGGTGCGCAGGCAGTGATCGGCGATCCACAGCAGCGTGTTGGCATCCGGCGGGAAGTAGATGCGGACGATGTCGGCCTTCTTGTTGGCGACGAGATCGACGAAACCGGGATCCTGATGGCTGAAGCCGTTGTGGTCCTGACGCCAGACATGCGAGGTGAGCAGATAGTTGAGCGAGGCGATCGGTCGCCGCCACGGCAGATGCCGGGTCACCTTCAGCCATTTGGCGTGCTGGTTGAACATGGAATCCACGATGTGGATGAACGCCTCGTAGCAGGAGAAGAAGCCGTGCCGGCCCGTGAGCAGGTAACCCTCTAACCAGCCCTGGCAGAGATGCTCGCTCAGGACTTCCATCACGCGTCCGTCCTGGGCGAGATGCACGTCGTAAGGTTTTGTCGGCTCCATCCAGACGCGTTCGGTGGCCTCGAACACCGCATCGAGCCGGTTCGACGCAGTCTCGTCCGGGCCCATGATGCGGAAGTTGCGGGCATCGGCGTTGAGGCGGATGACGTCGCGCAGGAATTTCCCGAGCTCGCGGGTTGCCTCCGCCACGACGCCGCCCGGCTGCGCTACTTCGACGGCGAAACTGCGGAAGTCCGGCAGCTTCAGCTCCTTCTTCAGAAGGCCGCCATTGGCGTGCGGATTGGCGCCCATGCGGCGATTGGCTTCGGGCGCGAGCGCCTGGAGCTCGGCAATGAGCGCGCCGTTCGCGTCGAACAGCTTTTCCGGCTCGTAGCTGCGCATCCAGTCTTCGAGAATCTTCAGATGCGCCGGGTTCTCGCGACAGTTCGCGACGGGCACCTGATGCGCCCGCCAAAAGCCCTCCACCTTCTTGCCGTCGACTTCCTTGGGGCCGGTCCAGCCCTTCGGGCTGCGCAGCACGATCATCGGCCAGCGCGGGCGTTCGACGCTCTTGCGGCCGTCGCGGGCGTGCTGCTGGATCGACCGGATGCTGACGAGCGCGACGTCGAGCGCGTCTGCCATGGCCCGGTGCATCAATTTGGGATCGTCGCCCTCGACGAACAGCGGCTCGTGGCCGAGCCCGCGGAAGAGATCGCGGATCTCGTCGTCGCGCATCCGGCCGAGCACGGTCGGATTGGCAATCTTGTAACCGTTGAGATGCAGGATCGGCAGCACCGCGCCGTCATGCGCAGGATTGAGGAATTTGTTGGAGTGCCAGGACGCGGCGAGCGGGCCGGTCTCGGCCTCGCCGTCACCGACGACACAGGCGACGATCAGGTCGGGATTGTCGAAGGCCGCGCCATAGGCATGCACCAGCGCGTAACCGAGCTCACCGCCTTCGTGGATCGAGCCCGGCGTTTCCGGCGCCGCGTGACTCGGGATGCCGCCGGGGAAGGAGAATTGCCTGAACAGCTTGCGCAACCCCTCGGTATCGCGCGCGATATCGGGATAGAGCTCGCTGTAGCTGCCTTCGAGATAGGTGTTGGCGACCATGCCGGGGCCGCCGTGCCCGGGACCGCAGACATAGATCACGTTCAGGTCCAGCGCGCGGATGACGCGGTTGAGATGGGCATAAATGAAGTTCAAACCGGGCGTCGTGCCCCAATGGCCGAGCAAACGCGGCTTGATGTGCTCGGGCCGTAAGGGCTCGCGCAGCAGCGGATTGTCGAGGAGATAGATTTGCCCGACGGAGAGATAGTTCGCGGCGCGCCAATAGCGGTCGAGCAGTTCGAGGTTGCTGCTCGCTGCGGCCAATTGTTGTTGATTTGTCATGTTCTTGCCGACCTTCACCCAACGATCGTCATCAACCATGTTCCGCGACGATCGATCCCTCCCGTGATCAAACGGAATCGTGGTCACGCTGGTGTTGCGTGAAGTCAAAAACCCCCGCCCGAAATTTGGGCAGCTCTACTGTGCATGGGGTTGTTTTCACGTTTTTTGTTTGTGTTCTTGATTTGTTCCTTTGACATGCTATCTTGGCTTCATGAGTCCAGCATCCTCTCATGCTCTCAAGCACCCGCCGGTCACGGCGCCCTCCGAGCCGGCGGGTGCGCCTTCTGACTTCCCTGAGCTGGCGGTCGCCATCGACCGCCAGCGCAGGCGAGGCCGGGGCGCGCAGTCCAACGCCAGCGGCCGGTTTGAGGCCGAGGCGCGCGTCGCATTCGACGATGGCTGGCAGAGCCTTGAAGAACTGCCCCCGTTCAAGACCACGGTCGGGATCGACACCTCGCGCAAGGTGATCACCCGCAACGAATCTCCCGACATCGGCTTCGATCGTTCGATCAATCCCTACCGCGGTTGCGAGCACGGCTGCGTCTATTGCTTCGCGCGGCCGACGCATGCCTATCTCGGCCTGTCGCCGGGGCTCGACTTTGAGTCGAAGCTGTTCGTGAAGCCCGAGGCGCCGGCGTTGCTCGAGAAGGAGCTTGCGGCGCCGGGCTACGAGCCGCGGATGATCGCGATCGGCACCAACACCGATCCCTATCAGCCGATCGAGCGCGAGCGCAAAATCATGCGCGGCATTCTGGAGGTGCTGGAGCGCGCCGGCCATCCCGTCGGGATCGTCACCAAGTCGGCGCTGGTCGTGCGCGACATCGACATTCTCGCGCGAATGGCCAAACGCAACCTCGCCAAGGTCGGGATCTCCGTGACCTCGCTCGATCCGAAACTAGCGCGCACCATGGAGCCGCGGGCGTCCACGCCGCCGAAGCGGCTGGAGGCACTGAAGCAGCTTTCCGAGGCTGGCATTCCGACCACCGTCATGGTCGCGCCCGTGATCCCCGCGCTGAACGATTCCGAGATCGAGCGCATCCTGGATGCCGCCGCCCATGCCGGCGTCAAGGAGGCCTCCTACGTGTTGCTGC
Organism: Bradyrhizobium sp. CW1; assembly: GCF_023100665.1. Taxonomy (NCBI): domain Bacteria; kingdom Pseudomonadati; phylum Pseudomonadota; class Alphaproteobacteria; order Hyphomicrobiales; family Nitrobacteraceae; genus Bradyrhizobium; species Bradyrhizobium sp. CW1. The sequence continues at coordinate 5,981,413 of NZ_CP064684.1, read as the reverse complement.
GGTTGCCGCTCGAGGTGCGCGATCTCTTTCGGGAATGGCTGATGGCGAACTATCCGGACCGGTATCGCCACGTCTTCACGCTGATCCGCGACATGCGCGGCGGCCGTGACTACGATGCGAAATGGGGCGAGCGCATGAAGGGCACCGGCCCGATGGCCTGGACCATCGGCCGCCGCTTCGAGATCGCTTGCGACAGGCTCGGGCTGAACAAACGGCGCGCCAAGCTGACGACGGATCATTTTGCCAAGCCGAAGCGGAACGGCGATCAGCTCAGCCTGTTCTGAGGGACGAAGTGAGAGAGGCGTCTATGAGTAAGGAACCGCCAGCTCCTATCCCGCGGCTGACCGTCATCACGCTGGGCGTGAACGACATCCGCGCCAGCATTGCCTTTACGACGCGCTCGGTTTCTCGCGCCGGCTCAAGGTAACCGGCGAGACCGTTGCGTTCTATGACACCGGCGGTCCGGTGCTCGCGTTGTTTCCCTGGGATCAACTCGCGGTCGACGCCAAATTGCCTGATCATCCGAGGCCATCGACGTTCCGCGGCATGACGCTCGCCTGGAATTGCCGCGCGCGTGAGGAGGTGGATGCGGTGCTGGTCTTCGCCGTCAGCAAGGGAGCCGCGTTGCTGAAGGCAGCACATGAGACCGACTACGGCGGCTATTCCGGCTATTTCGCCGATCCTGACGGCCATCCCTGGGAGGTCGTGGTCGCGCCCGGCATCGACGTCGGCGAGGACCGGCGGGTGCATCTGGCGGAATAGGGCGGCTGGCTTGAATAACGGGAATTGTTCGAGGTTCCCGATTGCGCAGGCCATGCCGCTTGCGCACGATCCCGGCCATGATTCGGGATCAATCCGCCAAGAAGCCGGCCAAAGGCGCGCCCAAAAAGGCTGCGCCTAAGAACGAGAAGGCTGCGCCTGAGAACAAGAAAGCTGCGCCCAAAAAAATCGCCAAGGCGCTGGCCGGCACAAAGAGCGCCATCATCGTTGCCCCAAGCTTCCGCCGTGAGCGCGCGCTGATCAAGTGCGGCGTTTGGCCGGTAGCGGGCTGCGATGAGGCGGGCCGGGGGCCACTGGCCGGTCCGGTGGTGGCGGCGGCGGTGATTCTCGATCCCGACCGCATCCCGCGCGGCATCGACGATTCCAAGCGCCTGACGGCCGAGGAGCGCGAAAGGCTGTTCGGCAAGATCTGCGCGACCGCCCAGGTCTCGGTGGCCGTCGCCTCGCGCTCCCGCATCGACCGCGACAACATCCTGCGCGCCTCGCTGTGGGCGCTGAAGCGCGCCGTGGTGGCGCTGCCCCAGCAGCCGCGGCACGTCTTCGTCGACGGCCGCGACCGGCTCGACACGGAATGCGATTGCGAGGCCGTGATCGGCGGCGACGGCATCGTCCTGTCGATCGCAGCGGCCTCGATCATCGCCAAGGTAACGCGGGACCGCCTGATGTGCGCGTTGGCGCAGGACTGTCCCGGCTACGGTTTCGAGCAGCATAAGGGCTACGCCGTGCCCGAGCACCTCGACGCGCTCAACCGCCTCGGTCCCACCGTCCACCACCGCAGCTTCTTCGCCCCCGTCGCCGCCGCACGCGCCAAGCACATGCCCTGGACGGTCGAGCCGGCGCAGGATCTGTTTGCGGTGACCGAGATCCAGCTGCAGGTGGACGCGAGCCTGGAAGTCGACGCGTCGGCAAATCTCTAGACGAGACTCAGTTGCCACGACGCGTCACGCCCTTTATCAAAACAGTCGTGAGCGAATAGGGCCGGCTTCACGGGTTGGCTGCATCTTTCGGACGTTACATGCGGTTTACCTCCCTGGTCATCGAGCTCATTCGCGCGCGGCCGCGGCTGATCGTCTGGATCGCCGTGCTGCTCCAGGCCGCGATGTGGCTGTTCGTGGCGCTCGTGTTTTATCGCAGCCCGCCCGGCAGTCTCGCGACCCTGCTGGCCTTCGGCCGCGAATACCAGGTCGGCACCGATCTCGGGCCGCCCTTGCCGGTCTGGCTCGCCGACATCGCCTATCGCGCTGCCGGCGGCCACCTGTTCGGTGTCTACGTGCTGGCCGAACTCTGCGGGATCGCGACGTTGATCACGCTCTATCATCTGTCCCGCGCGGTGGTCGGCCCCCAGCAGGCAGTGCTGGCCGTGCTGCTGACCATGACGCTGCTGGCCTTCTCCTCGCCCACACTCGACTTCGGCCCTCTGGTGCTGGCGCGACCGCTCTGGGCGCTGCTGCTGCTGCATTCCTGGCAGATCATCGGACAGCGCCGCGGCAACGCCTGGTTTGCCTGGTCGATCGAGGCCGGCCTCTTGCTGTTGACGACGCCGGCTGCGATCTTCCTGCTGCTGCTGATCGTCGTCTTCGCGCTCGCAACCGCGGACGGCCGCCGCACGTTGCGTGCCTTCGACCCGCTGTTTGCGCTGGTGGTCGTCGCCGTGCTGGCATTGCCCTATGCCGTCTGGCTGACGCGCGCCGAGGCGCTCGTCCTGCCGGCCCTGCCTGAGGTCGCCCAGCTCAATGCCCGTGCGCTGCACGCGGCCTGGCTGCTCGGGGGGCTCCTGCTCGGTGCGGCGGCGATCCCGGCGCTGACCGTCCTCAACACCGGCCTGTTCGTGCCCAAGAGCGAGGAGGCGCCGATCATCTACCGCCCGCCGGTCGAGCCGCTCGCACGTAATTTCGTCTATTTCTTCGCGCTGGCGCCGGCGCTCGGCGCGGTGCTGATCTCCGGCCTGCTGGGCCTCGACGCCGTCGTCGGCGGCGCCGGCGTCGTGCTGGTGTTGTCGGGGCTTGCCGTGGTCGTGGGGGCCGGCGATCTCATCGCGATGCGCCGCGCGAGGATGCTGCGGATGGTCTGGGCGGCTGCCGTCGTGGCGCCCGCAATCGGCGTCGTGCTCGCCGTCCTGCTGCTGCCGTGGACCGGTGCCAACGAGATCGCGACCTCGATGCCGGCCCGCGCGATTTCGGACTTCTTCGACGAGAGCTTTGCCCGCCGCACCAATCATCGCCTGCGCGCGGTCGCCGGCGAGACCCAGCTTGCGAGCTTGATCACGCTGCATTCCGGCCGGCCGCATCTCTTCATCGATGCCGAGCCCGCGCGTACACCCTGGATCAATCAGGCCAAATTCAGCGAGACCGGCGGCGTCGTGGTCTGGCGCGCTTCCGATACCGCCGGCACGCCGCCGCCGGACATCCTCGCGCGCTTTCCCGGCATCGTGCCGGAAGTCCCGCGCGCCTTCGAATGGCTGGTGACCGGACGCCAGCAACTCCTGCGCATCGGCTGGGCCATCGTGCGGCCGAAGGGGACTTAGTTGCTCGCTCTTTCGGTGGTCATTGCGAGGAGCCCTTGCGACGAAGCAATCCACAGCCCCTCCGCGGAAAGATTCTGGATTGCTTCGCTGCGCCCGCAATGACGGCGAAAGGCTGTACGGCCCCTCACGCCTCCGCCAGCACCTTCGCGATCGCGCGCAGATCCTGCCAGGCCAGCCGCTTGTACGACGGCGAGCGCAACAGATAGGCGGGATGGAAGGTCGGCAGCGCGCGAATGGTGCGCCCGCCCGTCTCGTAGTCGAACCAGCGGCCGCGGGTACGCATGATGCCTTCGCGGGTCGACAGCAGCGTCTGCGTCGAGGGATTGCCGAGTGTCACCAGCACCTCCGGATTCACCAGCTCGATCTGGCGCTGGATGAACGGCAGGCAGATTTGCGTCTCCTGCGGCGTCGGCGTGCGGTTGCCGGGCGGCCGCCAGGGAATCACGTTGGCGATGTAGGCCGTGGTGCGGTTGAGGCCTATGGCTCCTATCATCAAATCGAGCAGCTTGCCGCTGCGCCCGACGAAGGGCAGCCCCTCGATGTCCTCGTCGCGGCCCGGTGCCTCGCCGACGAACATGATGCGTGCCTGCGGATTGCCGTCGGCGAAAACCAAACGTGTCGCCGTGTGCTTCAGCGCGCAGCCGTCAAAGCTCTGCATTAGCTCGCGCAGCGCCTCCAAGCTTGGCGCGGTGCGTGCGGCCTCGCGCGCCGAGGCGATCGCGATGTCGGGCGCAGGTGCCGCCTCGCCGCGCATCACCGCGGGCGCGGCGACCGGCCGTGGGGCCTCGACTGGAGGTGGCGCGCGCGGGGCCGGAGGTGGAACATCCAATTCCGCCAGGCGGTCGATCGGTTCCTCCGCGAGCGTGCAATCGACTCCGGCCTCCAGATAGAAGGCGAGCAGCTCTCGGACCGTGGGTGCGGGTTCTGGGATCATCGGAAAGTCTGACTATTAGTCCAGTTTGGGGCGCCTTGCACCCCGGCGAAACGCATTTCCGAGGTTGTCCTACCCGGAAAAATCGGAAACAAGAGGGCGCAATCGACCAAGGACCGTCTCAAGGGCTGAGATCAGATGAGCACCGAAGAACTTCCCCCGCGCGAATCCATGGAATTCGACGTCGTCATCGTCGGCGCCGGTCCCTCGGGCCTGGCTGCGGCGATCCGGCTGAAGCAGATCAATGCCGATCTCAATGTCGTGGTGGTGGAGAAGGGCTCCGAGGTCGGTGCGCATATTCTCTCCGGCGCCGTGATCGATCCGGCCGGGCTCGACAAGCTGATCCCGGACTGGCGCGAGGATTCCGATTGTCCGCTCAAGACGCAGGTCAAGGACGACCGCTTCTTCTGGTTCACCGAGACCAGCGCGATCAAGCTGCCGAACTTCATCATGCCGCCGCTGATGGACAATCATCACTGCTATATCGGCTCGCTCGGCAATGTCTGCCGCTGGCTGGCGCGCAAAGCGGAAGCGCTAGGCGTCGAGATCTATCCCGGTTTTGCCGCGGCCGAAGTGCTCTATGACGACAATGGCGCGGTGCGCGGCATCGCCACCGGCGACATGGGGATCGGCCGGGACGGCAAGCCGAAGGACTCCTTTACCCGTGGCATGGAATTGCTCGGCAAGTACACGCTGTTCGCCGAAGGTGCGCGCGGCAGCCTGACCAAGCAGCTGATCTCGAAATACGCGCTCGACACCAAAAGTGAGCCGCCGAAATTTGGCATCGGGCTCAAGGAAGTCTGGCAGATCGATCCGGCCAAGCATCAGAAGGGCCTCGTGCAGCACGCGGTTGGCTGGCCCTTGAACAACAACACCGGCGGCGGCCTGTTCTTCTACCATTATGACGAGAACCTGGTGTCGATCGGTTTCGTCGTTCATCTCAACTACAACGACCCCTATTTGTCGCCATTCGACGAATTCCAGCGCGTCAAGAACCATCCGGCCGTCCGCGCGACGCTTGAAGGCGGCAAGCGGCTGGCTTACGGCGCGCGCGCCATCACCGAAGGCGGGTACCAGTCGGTGCCGCGGCTGAGCTTCCCGGGCGGTGCGCTAATCGGCTGCGCGGCCGGCTTCGTCAACGTGCCCCGGATCAAGGGCGTGCACAATGCCATGGGCACCGGCATGCTCGCGGCCGAACATGTTAACGTGGCTCTCGCTGCGGGCCGCGCCAATGATGAGCTGGTCGAATACGAGAACGGTTGGCGCGATTCCGTCGTCGGTAAGGACCTCTATCCTGTCCGCAATGCCAAGCCGTTGTTGTCGAAGTTCGGCACCTTCATCGGCGCCGGGCTCGGCATCTTCGACATGTGGTGCAACACGCTGTTCGGCGGCTCGCTATTTGGCACCCAGTCGCACGCGAAGCCCGATCGCGCGACGCTCGATCCGGCCAAGACCCACGCGCCGAGAACCTACCCGAAGCCGGACGGCAAGATTTCCTTCGACAAGCTCTCGTCGGTGTTCCTGTCCAATACCAATCATGAGGAGGACCAGCCGGTCCATCTCAAGGTCACGGACATGAACCTCCAGAAGACCTCCGAGCACGACGTGTTTGCCGGTCCCTCGAATCGCTATTGCCCGGCCGGCGTCTATGAGTGGATCGAGGAAGGTTCGGGCCCGCGCTTCCAGATCAATGCCCAGAACTGCGTTCACTGCAAAACCTGCGACGTGAAGGACCCCAACGGCAACATCACCTGGGTTCCCCCGGAGGGCGGCGGCGGTCCGAACTACGAGGCCATGTAGGCTGGGGTCAGCAAGTCACGATCCATGTGACCGAGGCCAATGTGACCAGAGTTGCGTGATCTTCGCCCTGTGACGCACGTTCGCGTGAGAACCCGGCCGCGGTCCCCGTGGTCACGATAAGGCCATACTGGCGGCGTCTTGGGGCGCTCTTGACGGGTCACTTGGCCGATTTGTGCCGTGCGGAGGGGATCGCCCGGCCCGAATCCTTGCGGTGAAGCGCCAAAAGCGGCATTGTCGGCCTGACGGTTCCGGGTCCCCATGCCACCGGCCGCGTTCGCTTGCGATACGGCCTTCTGCAAACCCAGGCACTACCAACTCAAGGCGAGCCCCGATGCTTTCAAATCGTTTCAACCGTTGGACTGTTGCCGCCATTGCCCTCATGGGCTCAGCGATGGCGACGGTCCCCGGCGCGGTCCGGGCGCAGACGCCGGACCATCCGTCCGACACGGCGGCGCAGTTTCCGACCCGAAACGATCTGAAGGCGCTGACCACCTCCGGCAGCTATCTCGCCGCCCGCCACGCCAGCGTCGAGCGCGACGCGGCCTCCGCCGCTGCATTCTATCGCTCGGCCCTGCGCACCGACCCCAAGAACAACGAGCTGCTCGACCGCGCCTTCATCTCCTCGGTCGCCGACGGTGACATCGACGAGGCTGTCAAGCTCGCCGAGCGCATCCTGACCATCGACAAGACCAACCGCGTTGCACGGCTCGTCGTTGGCGTGCACGATCTCAAGTTCAAGAAGTACGCGACCGCGCAGACCAACATCAACCAGTCGATCCGCGGTCCGATCACCGATCTCGTCGCCACGCTGCTGTCGGGCTGGGCCGCCTATGGTGCGGGGGATGCCAAGGGCGGCGTCGCCACCATCGACAAGCTGGCCGGTCCTGAATGGTATCCGCTGTTCAAGGATCTCCATGCCGGCATGATCCTCGAACTCGCCGGCAAGGAGAAAGACGCTGGCACCCGGTTCGAGCGTGCCTACAAGCTCGACGATTCCATGTTGCGTGTCACCGAGGCCTATGCGCGCTGGCTATCTCGCAACAAGGACTCGGCCGCCGCGACCACGGTCTACCAGGCTTTCGACAAGAAGCTCGCCCGCCATCCGCTGATCGTGGAAGGGTTGCGCGACACCAAGGCCGGCAAGAAGATGCCGCCGCTGGTCGATAGCGCGCAAGCCGGCGCCGCAGAAGCACTCTACGGCATCGGCGCCACACTGACCCGCCGCGGCGGCGAGGATCTGGCGCTGGTCTACCTCCAGCTCTCGCTCTACCTGCAGCCCACCCATCCCCTGGCGCTGCTCTCGCTCGCCGATCTCTATGAATCGGTGAAGCGGCCGCAGATGGCGATCAAGGTCTACGAGCGGGTGCCGTCGTCCTCTCCACTCAAGCGCAACGCCCAAATCCAGCTCGCCATCGATCTGGATTCCGCCGACCGCACCGACGAGGCGATCAAGATCCTCAAGGGCGTCACCACTGAGGATCCCAAGGATCTCGAAGCCATCATGGCGCTCGGCAACATCGAGCGCGGCCGCAAGAAGTTCGGCGAATGCGGCGCGACCTATTCGCAAGGCGTCGACGTGCTGCCGGCCGGCAACGATAAGGCCAACAGCGTCTGGTATTATTATCGCGGCATCTGCGAGGAGCGCTCCAAGCAGTGGGGCAAGGCCGAAGCCGACATGAAGAAGGCGCTCGAGCTGCAACCCGACCAGCCGCACGTCCTCAACTATCTCGGCTATTCCTGGATCGACCAGGGCATCAATCTCGACGAAGGCATGAAGATGATCAAGCGGGCAGTCGAGCAGCGCCCGGATGACGGCTACATCGTCGACTCCCTTGGCTGGGCCTATTACCGCATCGGCAATTACGAGGACGCGGTGAAGAACCTCGAGCGCGCCATTGATCTCAAGCCCGAGGATCCCACTATCAACGATCACCTTGGCGACGCCTATTGGCGCGTCGGCCGCACGCTGGAAGCCAAGTTCCAGTGGGCCCACGCCCGCGATCTCAAGCCCGAAGCGGATGAGCTTCCGAAGATCGAGGCCAAGATTGCAAACGGTATGACCGACGACAATTCGAACTCCTCGGCTGCGCAGGCGGAGAAGGAGAAGAAGAAGGACGACGGCAAGGGCGGCTGAGTGAGTTGAAGTTGGGGGCGTGTCGTCAATGCCGGCGTTGATTGAAGAAGGGCGCGCGAAGGTCAATCTGAGCCTTCGCGTGGTCGGCCGTCGTGCCGACGGCTATCATGATCTCGAAAGCGTGGTCGCCTTTGCCGACTGCGCCGACCGGCTCACGCTGGAGCCCGGCGGCGAGCTGAAGCTCACCACGACGGGGCCGCTCGCCGCGGCCTGCGGCAATATGGCCGACAACCTCGTGTTCAAGGCGGCCAAGCTCCTGGCCGAAGCCGTCCCGAACCTGAAGCTGGGCGCCTTCGCGCTCGACAAGGTGCTCCCGGTCGCCGCCGGCATCGGCGGCGGCTCGGCCGACGCCGCGGCGGCGCTGCGGTTGCTGGCGCGCCTCAACGATCTGTCGCTCGACGACGCCCGCCTCCAGAAGGTTGCGCTTGCGACCGGCGCCGACGTGCCGGTGTGTCTGTTCTCGCGCGCCTGCGACATGACCGGTGTCGGCGAGCAGCTGCTGCCCTTGATGCTGCCGAGCATGCCCTGCGTGATGGTCAATCCACGCGTGCCGGTCGCGACAAAGGACGTGTTCCAGGAGCTGGGCCTGCGCAACGGCGAACTCCTGGTCGGCGCCACGTCCGTCTTCGACGGCCCGGCCTGGCCAGGCGAGGGCGCCTCCATCGCCGACTGGATCGATACTCTCGAGACCGTCGCCAATGATCTCGAAGCGCCTGCGATGCGCATCAAGCCGGTGATTGGCGACGTGCTGGAAGCCTTGCGTGGCTCCGCCGGCGTCAAGCTCGCCCGCATGTCCGGCTCGGGGGCGACGTGCTTTGCGATCTATGGCGCATCTGCCGAGGCGCATGCCGCCGCCGAGAATATCCGCAGGGATCATTCCGGCTGGTGGGTGCACTCGGGAACGCTGAGCTAGATCTGCAATGACGCGGATGTTGCGGAGCTAGCCCGCAGCGTCCTCGCCAAGCCCGAGAAACCGCCGGATCTCACCCAACACCTCCTGCGGCTTGTCATGCTGCAGCCAGTGTCCGGCCCCTGCAATGGTCTCGACGCGCGCCTGCGGAAAGTAGCGCTCCAGCCCCGCGGCCCTCGCGCCAGCCAGAAAGCTTTCGCCGGCATTCAAGAGCAGCGTCGGACAGGTGATGCGCGACCACAGCGCGATGTGATCGTCCGGCCAGAGCCGGTGCGGCGCAGAGGCGCGCTGGTAGGGATCGAACTTCCAGCTATAGGTGCCGTCCTCGTTCTGCCGCGCGCCGTGGGTGGCGAGATGCAGCGCGAGCTCGCGAGACAGCCGCTTGTTGTGAAGGACCATCTGCGCCGCCGCGTCTTCGAGGGTCGAATAGCGGCGCGGTGCGCGGTCGTGCAACTTGTCGAGCTGACCGACCCACTTGCCGATCCGCTCATGCACCGGCGGTTTTGGTGTATCCGGCAACATCGTCACGCCGTCGAGCACGACCAGCTTCGAGACCTGTTCGGGGAATGCCCCTGTAAAGATCAGGCTGACCATGCCGCCCATAGAATGGCCGATGAGAGTGACTTGAGGCGCCGCGATGGCACGGACGAGCTGGGCCAGATCGTACACATACTCCGTCAGCGCGTAGCTGCCGCCCCTGGTCCAGTCGGAATCGCCGTGACCGCGCAGGTCCGGTGCGAGCACGTGAAAATGCGGCTGCAGCGACCGGGCGATGACGTCCCAGCTCCGGCAGTGATCGCGGCCGCCGTGAACCAGGATGGCGACCGGCGCGCCGTCGTTGCCCCAGTCGGCATAGTGCAGCCGCAGGCCGTGAGACTCGTAAATGCGGCTTTGCGGGGCGGGCATGGTGGCGCTATCCATTCACGGGCCGCCGCGCCAGTGCGAGCGACAGGCCGAGCCCTGCGATGAAGACGCCGGAGCCCTGGGTGAGACGTCGCATCAGATGCGGGCGTCCGATCAACTGCGTACGTGTCGCGGAGGCCATCAGCACCACCACGATATCGGCGAGCGTGTTCAGCGTCACCGAGAGCGCGCCCAACGTGATGAATTGCAGTGTCGGGTTCGATCCCGCCGGGTCAAGGAACTGCGGAATGAAGGCGAGGAAGAAGGCGGCGGTCTTCGGGTTCAGCGCCTCGACCAGCACGCCGTCGCGAAAGGCGCGCTTGTCGCCGACGGGCTTGCTGTCGAATGACGGCGCGCGGCTGGCGCTGCGAAAAGTCCTGATGCCGAGCCAGACGAGATAAAGTGCGCCGACGAATTTCACGGCGGCAAACAGCTCGGCGCTGGCAAGAATGATCGCGGAGATGCCGAAGCTGCCCGCGACCACATGAACCAGCCCGCCGAGCGCGGTGCCCGCGGTCGATGCAAAACCGCTGCCGCGCCCTTCCGATAGGGTCCGTGCCGCGACGTAGAAAATGCCGGGGCCGGGAACGGCGGCGATGAGACAAGCGGCGGCCAGGAACAGCCAGAAATTCGTGTTGATCATCCTGCTTTGGTACCGATGCTTGCCGCGATTGCAAGGCCCGTCGACTAAGGCCCGTCGTTCAGCCCATCCGGCGGAAGATCACGCTGGCATTCACCCCGCCGAAGCCGAACCCGTTCGAGATCGCGTGCTGCATCGGCATCGGTCGCGCCACACCGGCGACGATGTCGATGCCGTCAGCGGCGGGATCAGGGTTTTCGAGATTGAGCGTCGGCGGCGCGATCTGGTCGCGCAGGGCGAGCACGGTGAAGACCGCTTCGAGGCCACCGGCGGCGCCGAGCAGATGCCCGGTGGCCGATTTGGTCGCGCTCACCGCGATGCCGCGGTGGCGGCCGAACAGCGCCGCGATCGCGCCAAGCTCGCTCTCGTCGCCGGCCGGCGTCGAGGTCGCATGCGCATTCAGGTGCTGTAAATCCGCGGGCGCAAGCTTGGCCTGCCGGAGCGCGATCTCCATGGCGCGCCGGGCGCCGTCGCCGTCAGGCGGACCCGATGTCATGTGATAGGCGTCCGCGGTCGTACCGTATCCGACGATCTCCGCGATCGGCCTCGCGCCGCGCGCCAATGCATGCTCCAGCTCCTCGATCACCAGGATGCCGGCGCCTTCGCCCATGACAAAACCGTCGCGGTCGCGATCGAACGGGCGCGAGGCGCGGGCGTCATTGAATCCGCTCGACAGTGCGCGGGCCGCGGCAAAGCCGCCGAGGCTGACGATGTCGATGCAGGCTTCCGCGCCGCCGCAGATCGCCACATCAGTCTCGCCCGCGCGGATCATGCGCGCGGCATCGCCGATCGCCTGAACGCCGGCAGCGCAGGCCGTGACCGGTGTGCCCAGCGCTCCCTTGTAGCCGTATTTGATCGAGACGTGGCCGGCGGCGAGATTGGCGAGGAAGGAGGGGATCGTGAACGGCGACAGCCGGCGCGGGCCGCGCTGTTCGGTGATGCGCACCGCCTCCGCCATTGCCGGAAAACCGCCGACGCCGGAGGCGATGATCGTCGCAGTTCGTTCCTGCGCCGCCGCGTCCTGCGGCGTCCAACCGGCCTGCGCAACCGCTTCCGCGGTGGCGAGCAGCGCGAACAGGATGAAGCGGTCCATCTTGCGCTGGTCTTTCGGCGCGGCGGCCTGCGCGGGATCGAAGCCGCCCTCTGCGTCATCGGCCTTGTCGGGCACGAGGCCGGCAATACGTGCGGGCAGCGCCTGCGACCATTCCGGCAGCGGGCGCAGCCCGCTTTGGCCGGCCAGCAGCCGGCGCCACGAAAGTTCGACACCGCAGCCAAGCGGCGACACCGCGCCCATTCCCGTCACGACGATACGACGCATGTCAGTCTCCAGCCGGCGCGACGGCCGGGTTCATGGCTTTGAGCGAGGTCAGCCGTTTACGCATGACACGGCTGGCGCGGGGGCCTGCGACGACGACCGCATTGGTGAGCGTGATCGGCTGCATGTCGGCGGCATCGACCACGACCGGATTGAACGGACGACAATCGTGCCGGTTCGCGAGCAGGATCGCTTCGCCCATCGGTGCGAGATGCTTGTTGCCCCAAGCGAGCAGGGTTGCGACCACGGGGAAGAAGTCCCGGGCCTTGTCCGTCAGCACATATTCGTAGCGCGGCGGCCGTTCATTGTAGCGGCGACGGACGAACATGCCGCTTTCGGTGAGATGGGCCAACCGCCGCGACAGGATGTTCGGCGCGATCCCGAGGCTTTGCGAAAATTCGTCGAACCTCGTTGCGCCCTGGAATGCATCCCGCAGGATCAAAATGCTCCACCATTCGCCGACCGTCTCCACAGCGCGGCCGACCGGACATTCCTGAATGGAGGGGGATTTGGGCTGCATGAGGGGAAGGTAGGAGAGTGGCTTGCAAAATGCAAGTTAGTAGGCGAACCGTTGGAACACTCCGACGGAGGTGTGCCGCAAGATGGCGCACAGGATTTGAATGCAAGTTGGAAGGCGGCCCTCGCACACCTAGCTCGTCATTGCGAGCGAAGCGAAACAATCAAGAGTCCCTTTGCGGGAAGAACCTGGATTGCTTCGCTGCGCTCGCAATGACGCTGTTAATGCGGTGGTGGCGCGTATCTCAACGATGTCGTCCCGGCGAAGGCCGGGACCCAATAGCCACGACTGTTGTTGTGGTGCACGATGGTTGCCACAGGCGCTAAGACAACGCTGACCGGGGTAATGGGTCCCGGCCTTCGCCGGGACGACACTGAGGGTGTGGCTACCAGCAAGCGCTAAGGATGCAGGTAGCTAATGCGACCGAGCCAGGCAGAACGCCACGACCTGCTCCAGCGCGCTCTTCATCGGCGAGGACGGGAACAGCGCCAGCGCGTCCACGGCCATGGCGCCGTAGTGCTGGGCGCGGCTGCGCGTGTCTTCGAGCGCGCGATGCTTGTTCATCAACCCGATGGCGTGGTCGAGGTCGGTGTCGCCGATCTCACCGCGCTCCAGCGCGCGGATCCAGAAGGCGCGCTCGGTGTCGTTGCCGCGGCGGAAGGCGAGCACGACGGGCAGCGTGATCTTGCCCTCGCGGAAATCGTCGCCGGTGTTCTTGCCGAGCTTGGCGCTCTTGCCGCCATAGTCGAGCACGTCGTCGACGAGCTGGAAGGCGATGCCGAGATTCATGCCGACCGAGCGGCAGGCGGTCTGCTCCGCCTTCGGGCGGTTGGCGATCACGGGCCCGACCTCGCAGGCGGCCGCGAACAGCTCGGCGGTCTTGCCGCGGATTACGGCGAGATATTCGTCTTCGGTGGTTGCGGTGTTCTTGGCGGCGGCAAGCTGCATCACCTCGCCCTCGGCGATGGTGGCGGCGGCCGCGGAGAGAATGTCGAGCGCGCGGAGCGAGCCGACCTCGACCATCATGCGGAAGGCCTGGCCGAGCAGGAAGTCGCCGACCAGCACGCTCGCCTCATTGCCCCAGAGCATGCGCGCCGACAGCTTGCCGCGGCGCATCTCGCTCTCGTCGACGACGTCGTCATGGAGCAGCGTGGCGGTATGCATGAACTCGACGCTGGCGGCGAGTTTGATATGGCCGTCGCCGGTGTAGCCGGCGAGGTTGGCCATGGCCAACGTCAGCATCGGCCGCAGGCGCTTGCCCCCGGAGGAGATCAAATGGTTGGCGACCTCCGGGATCATGGTCACGTCCGAACCGGTCCGCGACAGGATCGTGGCGTTGACGCGCTCCATGTCACCGGCGACAAGGGCAACCAGCTCTTCGATCGACGCGCCGGGAGTTTCGAAAGGTACGATGACGGCCACGCCGGTCTCCAATATTTGCCCCGGAAGGGCTATTCTGATGGAAAGACAATAGAAACTGGACGGGGATGCGGCAAGGGCCGTGGAACCATTGACATTTGGCGCTTAGTCCCCGTCAGGCAGGAGGCTGTGTTTTGCGAGAACTGGTTCGGACCAACGATATGGTGCTGGTGTCGGCGATCGGCGCGCTGCTCGACGGCGCCAACATCCATCATCTGGTGCTGGACCAGAACATGAGCATCATTGAGGGCTCGCTCGGCATTTTGCCGCGGCGGATCCTGGTCCACGAGGACGACGCCATCGAGGCCCGGCAGCTTCTGACCGAGGCCGGCCTCAGCCACGAACTGCGCGGCGATGAGTGAAACACTGACAGACCTCACCGAGGACGCCTTTCTCGGCGGGCAATTGCGGCTGAAGCAGAAGCGGTCTGGCCATCGCGCCGGGCACGACGCCATTCTGCTCGCGGCGGCGACGGAGGCGAGGGCGGGCGACCGTGTCGTCGATCTCGGCGCCGGCATCGGCACGGCGGGCCTTGCGTTGGCTCGGCGCGTCGCCGGGATCAGGCTCGGCCTGCTCGAGATCGATCCGGAGCTGGCGGAGCTTGCGCGCGCCAATGCGGCCGCGAATGCGATTGCCGCCGAGACGATCGTGCTCGACGTCACCGCGGACGCGCAGGCCTTCGCAGCGAGCGGGCTCGCGCCCGACAGCGTCGACGTCGTGCTGATGAACCCGCCCTTCAACGATCCCGCTCGCCATCGCGGTTCGCCCGATCAGGCGCGCCAGATCGCGCATGTGGCGACGGATGAGACGCTGAATGCCTGGGTGCATGCGGCGCGGCGCATCCTCCGATCGCATGGCGCGCTGACATTGATTTGGCGCGCAGATGGGATCGCTGAGGTTTTGGCGGCGCTGTCGCGCGGCTTCGGCAGTCTCGCGATTCTGCCGGTTCACGGTGAAGCCGGGCGGCCCGCGATCCGCGTGCTGGTGCGCGCGGTCAAGGGCGGCAGGGCCCCGGCGCGATTGTTGCCGGGCCTCATGCTCAACGAGGAGTCACGCGTGTCGAAAAAAGAGGTGATGGATATTCTGGAGGGAAGGGCGGTTCTACCCCTGGTGGAACCGTGCTGAGCTATTGCGGAAGCGATTCCGACTGCTGCTCTTGCGGAGTCGTCAGGCGGATCGCCATGAACAGCGCACCGATCAGCAGCATCAGCAGATAGATTTTCATGGTGTTCTCCGCTGGCCCATTGCAGCCTCTCAACGGGTTTTCTGCAAAACACGTTCCGGGCCCTTCCAATGACAGTCGCGTGATAAGAAACGGTTAATCAGAGGTAATGGCATGGCCGAAAAATTGAACGATCGTGAGAGTTCCGGCCTGGCCGACAAGCTCATGCAATATCTGCCGGCGCGCTTCCGTCCCGGCACGGCCGTGGTGCCGGTGGTCCGGCTGTCCGGTGTGATCGGCGCAGTGACGCCGCTGCGCCCGGGCATGACGCTCGCGACGGTTTCGCGGGTTCTGGAGCGGGCGTTTTCGACGCGCAACGCCAAGGCGGTGGCGCTGGTGATCAATTCGCCCGGCGGCTCGCCGGTGCAGTCGCGCCAGATCTACCTGCGCATCAAGCAGCTCGCGGCGGAGAAGAAGCTGCCGGTGCTGGTGTTCGTCGAGGACGTCGCGGCCTCCGGCGGCTACATGATCGCGTGCGCCGGCGACGAGATCATCTGCGATCCGTCCTCGATCCTCGGCTCGATCGGCGTCGTCGGCGGCAGTTTTGGTTTCCAGGAGGCGATCAAGCGGCTCGGCATCGAGCGGCGCCTCTACACCGCCGGCGCGCACAAGGCGATGCTCGATCCGTTTCTCCCTGAAAACCCCGACGACGTCGCCAAGCTCAAGGCGCTCCAGCGCGAGATCCACCAGATCTTCATCGCGCTGGTGAAGGAGAGCCGCGGCGCGCGGTTGAAGGGCTCCGACGACACCCTGTTCACGGGCGAATACTGGGCCGGCGAGAGTTCGATCACGCTGGGGCTCGCCGACAGCATCGGCGATCTCCGCTCAACTCTTCGTGCCCGCTATGGCGAGAAGGTTCTCACCCCCGTGATAGCCCAGCCGACCGGTCTGCTCTCCGGCCTTTTGGGCCGGAAATCGCCCGGCGCGGGGCAGCTTTCGGCCATGGAATCAATGGCCAGCCTGCCGGACGACCTGATCTCGGCGGTCGAGACCCGCGCGATCTGGGCGAAATTCGGGTTCTAGACGGCGCCCCTCCGCGCCATTTGGCCCCAAGGAGACTTGAAGCCGTGCCAATTGCCGCGCGGCCCGGTCTGCGCAAGAATGCGCGTGGGGGCTGAGCATTGTGAACAAGGAATGACCGATGCCGCCGTTCGTCGCATTCGCGGGCGTCCTGGGCGGGCTTGCCGTGGTCCGCTGGGCCTACAAGACCGCCGTCGGGATCAACCAGGAGCTGGAGGAGATGCGCCTCTCGCGCGTCGCCGAGGCCGCCCATATGGGGGCCGTCCAGACGCTGAAGCAGGATCCCGTCACCGGAGCCTATCGGCCGGGTTAGCTGCTGCAGTCGTCATGGCCGGACTTGTCCCGGCCATCCACGCCTTGTCTCACCGCACGAAGAACGTGGATGCCCGGGACAAGCCCGGGCATGACGGAGAACTAGGCCCGAATCCACCCCCTTCACCTTGATTCCCACCCTTGCCGTCGATACGGTCCCGCGCGATTCAACCCCCCGCGAGAGCCCGATCTGACGATGGACGCCTCCTTGCCCGCCCATATGCGCCCGGAACGCTCGTTCCAGGGCTTTATCCTCGCGCTCCAGCGGTTCTGGGCCGAGCAGGGCTGCGTGATCCTGCAGCCCTACGACATGGAGATGGGTGCGGGCACCTTCCATCCGGCGACCACGCTGCGCGCGCTCGGGCCAAAGCCCTGGAATGCGGCCTATGTGCAGCCCTCGCGGCGGCCCAAGGACGGCCGCTACGGCGAGAATCCGAACCGGCTGCAGCACTACTACCAGTTCCAGGTGATCATGAAGCCGTCGCCGCCGAACCTTCAGGAGCTGTACCTGCAGTCGCTCGCCGCGATCGGCATCGATTCCGCCGTGCACGACATTCGCTTCGTCGAGGACGATTGGGAGAGCCCGACGCTAGGCGCCTGGGGCCTCGGCTGGGAGTGCTGGTGCGACGGCATGGAAGTCAGCCAGTTCACCTATTTCCAGCAGGTCGCGGGTGTCGAATGCGCGCCGGTCGCCGGCGAGCTCACCTACGGGCTCGAGCGCCTCGCGATGTACGTGCAGGGCGTCGACCGGGTCTACGACCTCAACTTCAACGGCCGCGACGGCGACGCCAAGGTCACCTATGGCGACGTCTTCCTGCAGGCCGAGCGGGAATATTCGAAGCACAATTTCGAAGTGGCCGACACCGCGATGCTGTTCGAGCAGTTCAAGATGGCGGAAGCCGTCTGCCGGAAATACCTCGATGCGGGTTGGAAAGATGGCAAGCGCGAGGCGCATCTGATGTCGCTTCCGGCCTATGACCAGTGCATCAAGGCAAGCCATGTGTTCAACCTGCTCGACGCGCGCGGCGTGATCTCCGTGACGGAGCGGCAGAGCTACATTCTTCGCGTGCGCGAACTGGCAAAAGCTTGCGGCGAGGCCTGGATACATACTGAAGCGGGCGGAGCGACCTGATGCCCGATCTTTTGCTTGAACTTTTCTCGGAAGAAATCCCCGCGCGCATGCAGGCCAAGGCGGCGGACGATCTGCGCCGCATGGTCACCGACAAGCTCGTCGCCGAGGGTCTCGTCTACGAAGGCGCGAAGGCGTTCGCGACGCCGCGCCGCCTTGCGCTTACCGTGCACGGCATCCCTGCGCGCCAGCCTGACCTGAAGACCGAACGCCGCGGACCGAAGATCGGTGCGGCCGACGCGGCCGTGCAGGGTTTTCTGAAAGCGACGGGTTTGACGTCGCTGGACGAGGCCAAGATCCAGCGCGATCCGAAGGGCGACTTCTACATCGCGCTGATCGAGAAGCCCGGCCGCGACGCCATCGACGTGCTCGCGGAAATCCTCCCCGTGATCATCCGCACTTTCCCTTGGCCGAAATCGATGCGCTGGGGCGCGCGCTCCGGCAAGCCGGGCTCGCTGAGCTGGGTGCGTCCGCTGCACGCGATCACCGCGACGTTCGGGCTCGAGACCGAAGAGCCCGATGTCGTCAAATTCTCGGTGGACGGCATCGAGGCCGGCCAGACCACTTACGGTCACCGCTTCATGGCTCCTAGCGCGATTTCCGTGCGCCGCTTCGAGGACTACGAAGCGAAGCTGAAGGCCGCAAAAGTCATCCTCGATCCGCAGGCGCGCAAGGACATCATCTTTGCCGACGCCAAGGAGGTGACCTTTGCGCAAGGGTTCGAACTGGTCGAGGATCAGGTGCTGCTCGATGAGGTTTCGGGTCTCGTCGAATGGCCCGTCGTCATGATGGGATCGTTCGAAGCGGAGTATCTCGCGATCCCCGACGAGGTGATCCGCGCCACCATCCGCAACAACCAGAAGTGCTTCGTCGTCAAAGATCCCAAGACGGGCAAGCTGACCAACAAGTTCGTACTCACCGCCAACATCGAGGCGCCCGACGGCGGCAAGACCATCGTCGCCGGCAACGAGCGCGTGATCCGTCCGCGTTTGTCGGATGCAAAATTCTTCTATGAGACGGACCTGAAGACCAAGCTGGAAGACCGGCTGCCGAAGTTCGAGCAGATCGTGTTCCACGAGAAGCTCGGCACCCAGGCTGCGCGCATCAAGCGCATCGAGCGTCTCGCCGCAGAGATCGCGCCGCTCGTCGGCGCCGATGTCGCCAAGGCGACGCGCGCCGCGCATCTGGCGAAGGCGGATTTGCTGACCGAAGTCGTCGGCGAATTCCCCGAGGTGCAGGGCCTGATGGGCAAGTACTACGCGCTGGCCCAGGGCGAGGACGCCTCCGTCGCTGCCGCCTGCGAGGAGCACTATAAGCCGCAAGGGCCTGCCGATCGCGTGCCGACCGATCCGGTCAGCGTCGCAGTCGCGCTCGCGGACAAGCTCGACACGCTTGTCGGCTTCTGGGCGATCGACGAAAAGCCGACGGGATCGAAGGATCCGTATGCGCTGCGCCGCGCGGCGCTGGGCGTGATCAGGATTGTGCTCGAAAATCAGACTAAGATTAGTTTGCGAGAACTCGCTTGGGGGCACTTAGAGCGCTCGTACGACAAACAATACTTGGAAGTTGCAGAAAAGCTTGATGATCTGATGGTCTTTTTCGAAGACCGGCTTAAGGTCCAATTGCGAGATCAGAAGGCCCGTTACGATCTCGTCGATGCGGTTCTCAACGCTGGTTCGTTGGTGCAAGGGCATCCAATAGTGGCGGTCGTCCGCCGCGTCGAAGCACTCGGAAAATTCCTCGATACCGACGACGGCAAGAATCTGCTGGCAGGCACCAAGCGCGCCAGCAACATTCTCTCGATCGAGGAGAAGAAGGATAAGCGCTTATTCGACGGCGCACCCGATGCCTCGCTCTACGCTCTCAGCGAGGAGAAGGCGCTGGCCCGCGCGATCGATGAAGTGACGGCCGAAGCCCGTGCCGCCGTCGCCGGGGAAGACTTCGCTGCCGCGATGAGTGCGATGGCCAAGCTGCGTCCGCCGGTCGATGCGTTCTTCGAGAAAGTTCGCGTCAACGACGAGGATGCGAAGGTGCGTGAGAACCGGCTAAAACTGCTCAACGAGATCCGCAGCGCCACGCGTGCGGTGGCGGATTTCTCGAAGATCCAGGATTGAGCGCGTCTTGGCGCAACTGGACACCGTCATGCCCGGGCTTGTCCCGGGCATCCACGTTCTTCTTCGCTCGTGGAGACGCGTGGATGGCCGGGACAAGCCCGGCCATGACGACGCAGTTGGTGGCCGCAATTGCTGTGCGCGAAGAGTGCCCACACAAAAGCCCCGCCCGGCGGGGGGAGGACCGGGCGGGGCCTGATGTCCGACTATACTGCTCGCGTCAGCCTGATTGATGTGACGCGCCGGACACCTAGTCGATCCCTGAAGACGCTAGTCCATCACCTCGACGATGCGCCGCGAGCGCGGCTCGACCAGCACGGTCTCGCCGTTCACGACGGTGTAGCGATAGGTGGTGGCGCCGAAACGTTGCGGCACGTCATAATAGGTGACACCGCTTTCAGGTAGGGTGGCACCGACCACCACGCGATCCGGAATGCGGAAAGCCGGCACGCGTTGTTCGACGACATAGTCGCGGAAAGCCGGCCGCTGCTCGACCGCAATGGTCGGGCCGCTCTCGACGACGACGGGCGCGCGTCCCACGGTGACGCTGCTTTGCGCCTGCGCCGCAAGGGGCGAGCCGATCGAGGCCGCGAGCGCTGCAAGAGCAAGAATCCTGTTCCGCATGGGCAACTCCTTCGAGAAGGTTTTCGGGAAGCGCCACTGGCGCGACCGGTTGCCAATGCATGCGTCTCCGCGATGTTCCGGAAAACGCCCGCCGCATTCGCGGCATTTTCGGGCAGTTTTCGCGAAGCCGGGAACTCGCGCGCCCCCGGTGCGTCTCTACCCGCGGAACCCAGTCCGCTATGATCCCGCCGCGATTCGCCCCACCCACGGAAAGAAAATTCATGCACATCACCGTCGCCCACATCTCGCCGATCCTGTCGCTGCTTGCGGGTGTGCTCATCCTGATCATGCCGCGCCTCCTGAACCTGATCGTCGCGATTTTTCTCATCATAAATGGTGCGATCGGGCTCGGATTGTTGAAGTGGCTCCATCTCTAGGCCTTCATTCTAGGGAACTCTTCGACTTGCGCGGACCTGCCCAAAGTGGTGTAAGGCGCGCAATTACCCATTCCTCTCGCAGGTTGTGTGCAAGCTATGGCCAAAGCCGCCTCGAAAACTCCAGCGAAAATGCCAGCGAAATCAAAGTCCTCGACCAAGGCGAAAGCCGCGCCGGCGGCCCGCAAGTCACTTGCCAAGCGCGTCCCGAAGCCCATGGCCAAGGGCGCTGCCAAGCCGGTGGCCAAGCCGGCTGTGAAGCCCGCCGCCAAGTCGGTTTCCAAGGCTGTTGCAAAGGCACCGACGAAGCCGGTTGCACCGAAGGTCGCCGCGAAGCCGGTACCGAGCAAGACTGCTTCAACCAAGGCTGCGCCTGTTGCGGCCAAGGCCGGCAGGTGGGTGTTCACCTTTGGGGACGGCAAGGCCGAGGGCAAAGCGGAGATGCGCGATTTGCTCGGCGGCAAGGGCGCCAACCTCGCCGAGATGGCCAATCTCGGCCTGCCGGTGCCTCCGGGCTTCACCATCCCGACCTCGGTCTGCACCTATTTCTACGCGCATGACAAATCCTACCCGAAGGAATTGAAGTCGCAGGTTGAGAAGGCGCTCGACCATGTCGGCAAGTTGACCGGCAAGATCTTCGGCGATTCCAGGAATCCGCTGCTCGTTTCCGTGCGCTCCGGCGGCCGCGCCTCGATGCCGGGCATGATGGATACCGTGCTCAATCTCGGCCTCAATGACGAGACCGTGGAAGCGCTGTCGGAACTGTCAGGCGATCGCCGCTTCGCTTATGACAGCTATCGCCGCTTCATCACCATGTATTCGGACGTGGTGCTCGGGTTCGAGCATCATCATTTCGAGGAAATCCTCGACACCTTCAAGGACAGCCAGGGCTACACGCTCGACACGGATCTCACCGCCGACGACTGGGTCGATCTGGTCGGCAAGTACAAGGACGCGGTCGCGCGCGAAACCGGCAAGGATTTTCCGCAGGATCCGCACGACCAGCTCTGGGGCGCGATTGGCGCGGTGTTTTCATCCTGGATGAACGCCCGCGCGGTGACCTACCGCAGGCTGCACGACATTCCGGAATCCTGGGGCACCGCGGTCAACGTGCAGGCCATGGTGTTCGGCAACATGGGCGAGACCTCGGCGACCGGCGTTGCCTTCACGCGCAATCCCTCGACCGGCGAGAGCAAGCTCTACGGCGAGTTCCTGATCAACGCGCAAGGCGAGGACGTGGTCGCGGGCATCCGCACGCCCCAGGACATCACCGAGGAAGCGCGCAAGGACTCCGGCTCCGACAAGGCGTCGATGGAATCGGCGATGCCGGAGGCGTTCAAGGAGCTGACGCGGATCTACACGCTGCTCGAGAAGCACTACCGCGACATGCAGGACATGGAGTTCACGGTCGAGCAGGGCAAGCTCTGGATGCTCCAGACCCGCGGCGGCAAGCGTACTGCCAAGGCGGCGCTGCGCATCGCGGTCGAACTCGCCAATGAAGGCCTGATCACCAAGAAGGAAGCGGTGACGCGGATCGACCCCGCCTCGCTCGACCAGCTGCTGCATCCGACCATCGACCCCAACGCCAAGCGCGACGTGATCGCGACCGGCCTGCCGGCCTCGCCGGGTGCGGCCTCCGGCGAGATCGTGTTCTCCTCGGACGAAGCGGCCAAGCTTCAGGCCGACGGACGCAAGGTGATTCTGGTCCGGATCGAGACCAGCCCCGAAGACATCCACGGCATGCACGCCGCCGAAGGCATCTTGACCACCCGCGGCGGCATGACCTCGCATGCTGCGGTCGTCGCGCGCGGCATGGGCAAGCCCTGCGTCTCCGGCTGCGGCACCATCCGCGTCGATTACGGCCGCGGCACCATGAGCATCGGCTCACGCACCTTCAAGACCGGCGACGTCATCACCATCGACGGCTCGCTCGGCCAGGTGCTCGCCGGCCGCATGCCGATGATCGAGCCCGAGCTGTCCGGCGAGTTCGGCACGCTGATGAAATGGGCCGACCAGGTCCGCAAGATCGGCGTGCGCGTCAACGCCGACACGCCGGAGGACGCGCACACTGCGATCAAGTTCGGCGCGGAAGGCATCGGCCTCTGCCGTACCGAGCACATGTTCTTCGAGGAGACGCGCATCCGCACGGTGCGCGAGATGATCCTCTCCGAGGACGAGCAGTCGCGCCGCGCTGCGCTGGCAAAACTGCTGCCGATGCAGCGCGCCGACTTCGTCGAGTTGTTCGAGATCATGAAGGGCCTGCCCGTCACGATCCGCTTGCTTGATCCGCCGCTGCACGAGTTCCTGCCGCACACCCATGCCGAGGTCGAGGAAGTGGCGCGCGCCATGAACACCGACCCGCGGCGCCTGGCCGACCGCGCGCGGGAGCTGTCGGAGTTCAATCCGATGCTCGGCTTCCGCGGCTGCCGTATCGCGATAGCCTATCCCGAGATCGCCGAGATGCAGGCACGTGCGATCTTCGAAGCGGCGGTCGAGGCCGAGAAGCGCACCGGCAAGGCCGTCGGCCTCGAGGTGATGGTGCCGCTGATCGCCACCAAGATGGAGCTCGACCTCGTCAAGGCGCGCATCGATTCCACCGCGAAGGCGGTGATGCGCGACACCAACACCAAGCTGACCTATCAGGTCGGCACAATGATCGAGCTGCCGCGCGCCTGCCTGCTCGCGGCCGAGATCGCGGAGAGCGCCGAGTTCTTCTCATTCGGTACCAACGACCTCACGCAGACGACGTACGGCATCAGCCGTGACGATGCCGCAAGCTTCCTCGGCACCTACGTGTCCAAGGGCATCCTGCCGATCGATCCCTTTGTCGCGCTCGACCAGGAAGGCGTCGGCGAGCTCGTCAAGATCGGCGTCGCACGCGGTCGCAAGACGCGCCCCTCGCTCAAGGTCGGCATCTGCGGCGAGCACGGCGGCGATCCCGCCTCCGTCGCCTTCTGTCACGCGATCGGCCTCGACTACGTCTCCTGCTCGCCCTACCGCGTCCCGATCGCCCGCCTCGCCGCCGCGCAAGCCGCGCTCGGCAAGGCGATCGCGAGCCAAGCGTAAGGTAAGCGGCGAGTTGAATGTTGAGAGCGAAAGAGGCGGGGCCAAAACCCCGCCTCTTTCTTTTGAGGCGACGTTCTTGCCACACATTCAGTGTCATCGCCCGCGTAAGCGGGCGATCCAGTATTCCAGAGGCGGTGACGTGATAGGGAAGGAGCCGCGGCGTACTGGATGGGCCGCCTTCGCGGGCATGGCGGCTGTGGTCGAAGTGGCGATGGAACCGCGCGCGTCCCGTAATGACACGTGCGCGCAAGAGTTCCTTCACCATTCGCGTTGACCAGTTGTTTACCCCTTCGCGTGAGGGCGCATTTACCAAGGCGCATCATCGCCCCGTGAAAACACCTGCGATTGCTTGCGTGTGCCGCATGCTCAACGCCGATTAACGCCCCAGCAACCTAAATTAGATACTCACGATAAAGATCGAATTGCACGGATGTACTGCGGCTCGATTTTTCTAGCGTAAGCGTAGCGTGAGCGTATCGATGTTTTTGTTGCGTACCCATCCGAAGGGCGCGCGGTTCGCGTCCTTCGGCATCGGTCTCTGCATCTTCGCATTGATGCCGAGAGAGACCGGCTATCAGGACATTGCCTCGCTGCTGGCGCGCCAACCCGGCGTCGCGGAGCGTTGGCAGAAGCAGGTTTTCTCTGCTGCGTCCTCCATACAACTGGCCACTTACAGTTTTTCCCGGCCGATCGGCACTTCGGCTCCGCAGAGCGCGATGGTTCGTCTCGCGAGCCTCGACGGCCGCGACGTCACCGGCGCGATCAGCCGCAATCCGGCGCTGCAGGCGCCGCCCCGCTACCAGGCCGCCGATTTTCCCAAGGTCGATCGCTCCATGAAGGGTGACCGCCTCGCAACGGTCACACCGACGCAGGCTCCCGAAGCGGGCGCGCCGACGGCAGCGCCGACGCAGGAGGATCCCGCGACGTCGAACAGCTCGGTGTTCGGCGCCAAGACCGTCGCGCTGCCGCAGGCGATGTCGCCGGAATCCGCGGCCGCGCTGGATCCCGAACTCGCGGAGGCGCTGCGTGCGCCGCCGCTGCCGCAATACACCAATGCGCCACAAGCCAGCGACGCTGCGCGCTCGCTCGCGCTCCAGCCGCTCGAAGCGCTGAAGCAGGCCACCATTCCGGCTGCACCGCCGCGCGATCCGTTCCGGGTCAAGACCTCGAGCCTGTTCTTCGGCAGCTCCTCGCTCGGAGGCAACGTCGAGAGCATCGAGAGCTGGCAACCCGGTGCGGAGCCGCTGATCGTGATGCCCGACCCCGACATGAAGGTGACGGCGTCGCTATCGCCGCCGTCGGAGGATATTGCGAAGGATATCGAAAGCGGCGAGAGCGTCGCGCCGAAGGGTGAGGTCAACGTCGACAATCAGCGCGCCAGATCGCCGGCGGAACGGCTCGCGCTCGACGACAAGTCGCGCGCGAAGTCCGAAAAATGCCTCGCGGAGGCCGTCTATTTCGAGTCCCGCGGCGAGGCCGTGCGCGGTCAGATGGCGGTTGCGCAGGTGGTGATGAACCGCGTGTTCTCCGGCAAATACCCGGACACTGTGTGCGGCGCCGTCTATCAGAACAAGCACCGCCATCTCGCTTGCCAGTTCACCTTTGCCTGCGACAACAATGCCGACGTGATCCGCGAGCCCGAGATGTGGGACCGTGCGAAAAAGATCTCGAAGGCCATGCTCGACGGCCAGATCTGGCTGCCCGAGGTCGGCAAGTCCACGCACTACCACGCCTATTGGGTGCGCCCGTCCTGGGTCGCCGAGATGAAGAAGATGTACAAGACCGGCGTCCACACCTTCTATCGCCCACGCGCCTGGGGCGATGGCAGCGAAGAGCCGAGCTGGGGCACCCCGGCGCAGACCGCCGCGCTCTCCGCCGAGCTCACTCAGCAAGCCAAGAGCTCCGCCGAGATGGGCGCGACCGAGCGGCGGTAGCGCCTCACGCCTCGATATCCAGCGCGCAGTCGAAATTTGGCGCCGAATGCGTCAGCGCGCCGGATGAGGCGTAGTCGACGCCGGTCGCAGCGATGGCTGGGATCGAGTCCAGGGTGACACCGCCGGATGCCTCCAGCTTGAGGCGTCCCTCGTTGAGCCTGACGGCTTCGCGCAGCGTCGCAATATCCATGTTGTCGAGCAGCACGGCGTCGGCAAGGCCGGTGTCGAGCACCTCGCGCAACTGCGGAAGCGTGTCGACCTCGATCTCGATCTTGACGAGATGGCCGGCCTGGGCGCGGGCGCGCTCCAGCACGGGACGGATGCCGCCGGCGACCGCGATGTGGTTGTCCTTGATCAGGATCGCGTCGTCGAGCCCGAAGCGGTGATTGAAGCCGCCGCCGCAGCGTACCGCGTATTTCTCCAAGGCGCGCAGCCCGGGCGTGGTCTTTCGCGTGCAGCAGATTCTCATCCGGGTGCCCTCGGCGCGCGCAACGTAGTCCGCCGTGAGCGTCGCGACGCCCGACAGCCGGCCGACGAAATTCAGCGCGGTCCGCTCCGCCGTGAGGATGGCGCGTGCCGGCCCCGAGATCGTCAGCACCTGCTGCCCGCGGGCGACGCGCGCGGCGTCGCGAACATGTGCGCGTACCTCGATGTCGGGCGAAAGCTTTTGCAAGGTGGCGAGCGCCAGCGGCAAGCCGGCGATCACGCCGGACTGCCGTGCGACCAGGATCGCTTGCGCCTTCGTTGCCTCGGGGATCGTCGCAAGCGAGGTAATGTCGCCGGCGCGGCCGAGATCCTCATCGAGCGCGCGGAGCACGGCCTCGTCGATCGCGAGCGGGGAGAGAAAGGCGTCGGGATAGAGCAGAGAGGTCGGGGTGATCATGGCAGACTCCGTCAGGCGATCATGGGTTGTGCGGTGCGCGGTGTCGGGCGTTCGCTCAGGCTGTCCGCGACCTCGCGTACTGCTGCGAGCGTCGTCATCGTGCGCTGCGCGAGGGCGGGTACGTCCGCGGCATGGTCGGAGCGGAAATGCGCGCCGCGGCTCTCGCGCCGGTTCCAGGCCGACGCCGCCACGAGCAGGGCTGCCGTTGCCATGTTGCGGACCGCGATGCTCGTGGCCTCTCGTTCGAGCGCGGCGAAGCTGCGAACCGCGTCCGCAAGCCCGTAACCGTCGCGGATCACGCCGACATGCGCGCTCATCAGCATCCGCAGCCGCTTCACGGCCGCAGCATCCGGTGCGCCGCCGCGCGGCGTCGCCGCGTCCGCAAGGCGGGCGGGCGAGGGGCTGGTGCGGCCGGCGATGTCATCGGCGATGCGTGCGGCGTAGACCACGGCCTCGAGCAGCGAATTCGACGCAAGCCGGTTCGCGCCATGCGCGCCGGTGGACGACACCTCGCCGCCGGCCCACAGCCCGTCGATCGAGCTGCGGCCGCGATGGTCGACGGCGATGCCGCCCATGTGGTAGTGCGCCGCCGGTGCGATCGGGATGGCCTGCGTGGCGGGATCCATGCCAGCGGCCATGCAGCTTGCATGAACCGTCGGGAATCTGTCGCCAAAACGTGCGCCCAGCGCTTGCCGCGCATCGAGAAAGGCGCCGCGCCCGGCCGAGATCTCCGCGAACACGCCGCGGGCCACGATGTCGCGCGGAGCGAGCTCGGCGAGCGGATGGCGCGCCGCCATGAAATGCTCGCCACGGCCGTTGATCAGCGTCGCGCCTTCACCGCGCAGCGCTTCGGTGGCGAGCGGCGCGGGATCGCGACCGACCATGATGGCGGTCGGGTGAAATTGCACGAACTCGGGATCTGCAATCACCGCGCCGGCGCGTGCGGCGATCGCAAGGCCGGATCCGCTGGCCTCGCGCGGATTGGTGGTGACGGCATAGAGATGGCCGATGCCGCCCGTCGCGAGCACCACCATCCGCGCGGCGAGCAGGATCGGCTGTGCTGCCGCGTCGCCAGCTTCGCGCAATCGTAGGCCGGCGACCGCGCCGTCCTCGGTCAACAGCGCTTCGGCGACGAAACCTTCGATCAGCCGGATCGACGGCGTGCGCCGCACGGCTTCGCTCAGCGCCGCGATGATGGCGGCGCCCGCGCCATCGCCACGCACATGTACGATACGCCGCGCCGAGTGTGCGGCCTCGCGCCCGACTGCGAGCCTGCCTTCGAGATCGCGGTCGAACGGCACGCCATAGGCGAGAAGGTCGTGAATCCGCGGTGCGGCCTCGCGCGCGATCCCGAGTGCGACAGCTTCGTCGACGATGCCGCAGCCAACTGCAACCGTGTCCGCGGCGTGCGCTTCCGGCGTATCCCCTTCAGCCATTGCCGCGGCGATGCCGCCTTGCGCCCATGCGGACGACGCGCCCTGTCCGAGCGGCGCCGCCGAGATCAATATTACCGGCCGCGGCGCGAGCTTGAGCGCGCAGAACAATCCGGCAAGGCCGCCGCCGACGATGACGACGTCGTCGGAGCGGGGGAGGGTGTTGATGTTGTTTGTCATGGCTTTATCTCAGTTCTTCAAATTGATCATCCGCTCGACCGAGCGCCTTGCGCGGTCCGCGAGCGCGGGATCGATCGTCACTTCTTCGCGAAGCGTCAGCAGGCTCTCCAGAATGTTGGCGAGCGTGATGCGCTTCATGTGCGGGCAGATGTTGCAGGGGCGCAGCATCTCCACATCGGGCAGCTCGGCGCGGACATTGTCGGCCATCGAGCATTCCGTGATCATCACCAGCCGCCGCGGCCGCCGCTCGCGCACCCAGTTGATCATGTGCGCGGTCGAGCCCGTGAAATCGGCCTCGGCCAGCACGTCCGGCGGGCATTCGGGATGAGCGATGATCTGCACGGAGGGATCGGCCTCGCGGTAGCTGCGCAGCTCGGCGCCAGTGAAACGCTCGTGCACCTCGCAGGCGCCCTTCCAGGCAATGATCTTCACGTCGGTCTTCGAGGCCACGTAAGTGGCGAGATAGCGGTCGGGCAGGAAGATCACGGTTGGTGCGCCGAGGCTTTCGACCACCTGCACCGCGTTCGACGAGGTGCAGCAGATATCGACCTCGGCCTTCACCTCCGCGGAGGTGTTGACATAGGCAACGACAGGCACGCCGGGGAATTTTTCGCGGAGCAGGCGGACGTCGGCGCCGGTGATGCTGGCAGCGAGCGAGCAGCCGGCGCGCGTATCAGGAATAAGCACCGTCTTGTCCGGATTGAGCAGTTTCGACGTCTCCGCCATGAAGTGCACGCCGCACTGGACGATGATGCCGGCCTTCACCCTGGTGGCTTCGACCGCGAGCTGGAGCGAATCACCGCCGATGTCGGCGACGCAGTGGAAGATCTCCGGCGTCTGGTAATTGTGCGCGAGGATCACCGCGCCCCGGGCCTGCTTCAGCTCGTTGATCGCCTTGATCGTCGGGGCCATCAGCGGCCATTCGATCGGCGGGATGACACGTTTCACGCGCTCGTAAAGCGGTGCGGTGGCTCGCTCGACCTCCGGCGTCCATTCCAGTGAAGGCATCGGCAGCGAAGGTCCGGTTCGCGACTGCTTGGCCTGTGCCGGGGTGATGACGTGGCCCTGCGGCCGGTTGGCAAAGTCGTCGGGGCCGTAAATTCCAGTTAGCGGCATCCAAGCCTCCCGTGCATGTCATTTGTACTCATTTTGAGCATATATAAAGCCTGAGAAATCCGGCCGACAGGCCGGGGATCATTCGATATGCTCGATATGAGCAAATATAAAATAACACGTCGTGTTGGGAGCCGCCAGATCTTGCCGCACACGTTTCCGTTAAGTCGCGCCCGGCGCGTCGGCTGAGGCCGCGAGGAAATGCAATGCTCCCGCGCCAGCTCTTCGCGGAATGCAATCGTTTTTGACTTGGGGTTTCCATGCAGATGCATTAAACGAGCTGGCTCGCGGCCGCCATTTGCGAATCCGCGACCACGCACGAGGAACAGCATGTCGATACAGATGGGTGAGCTCGGTTCGGTCTCCCGTTCCTCCTCCTGGCGCACGCCGGCGATCATCATTCTCTGCGGCTGCGCGATCGGGATGCTCGGGTTCGGCCCGCGCTCGGCGCTGGGCTTCTTCGTACAGCCGATGAGCCATGAATATGCCTGGGGCCGCGACGTGTTCGGCCTCGCGATCGCGTTTCAGAATTTGCTGTGGGGACTGGGCCAGCCCGTCGCCGGCGCGGTCGCCGATCGCTTCGGCCTGTTTCGGGTGATGTGCGTCGGCGCTCTGCTCTATGCCGGGGGCTTGCTCCTGATGCGCTACTCATCGACGCCGCTGTCACTGAACATCGGCGCTGGTGTCATGGTCGGCTTCGGTCTCGCCGGCTGCTCGTTCAATCTGGTGCTCTCGGCCTTCACCAAGCTCTTGCCGGCCGAGAAGCGCGGCCTTGCGCTCGGCGCCGGTACTGCGGCGGGATCGTTCGGGCAATTCCTGTTCGCGCCGATCGGTGTGGCCCTGATCGACAATTTCGGCTGGCAGCAGGCGCTCACCGTGTTCGGCTTCCTAATGCTGCTGATCATTCCGTTGTCGCTGGCGCTCTCGACGCCGCCGGTCGCAAGCACGGCAAACGCGGCGCCTGCGGACCAGCAGACCTTCACCAAAGCGCTCGCGGAAGCCTTCGGCCATCGCTCCTACGTGCTGCTGGTGCTCGGCTTCTTCACCTGCGGCTTCCAGCTTGCCTTCATCACGGTGCATCTGCCGGCCTTCCTGGTCGATAGCGGCATCTCCACGCAGATCGGCGGCTGGGTGATCGCGGCGATCGGCCTGTTCAACATCATGGGATCGCTCAGCGTCGGCTATCTCCAGAACAGCCTGCCCAAGCGCTACATCCTCTCGACCATCTATTTCACCCGCGCGCTTGCGACGCTTGCCTTCATCTCGTTTCCGATCACGCCGTTCTCGGCGATTGCGTTCGGCGCGGTCTCCGGCCTGACCTGGCTGTCGACCGTGCCACCGACCTCGGCACTGGTCGCGATCATGTTCGGCACGCGCTGGTTCGCCACGCTCTATGGCTTCGCCTTCGTCAGCCATCAGGTCGGCGGCTTCCTCGGCGTCTGGCTCGGCGGCATCGTGTTTGAGCGGTTCGGTTCCTACACGCCGATCTGGTGGCTCTCGATCCTGTTCGGCGTGCTCTCGGCGCTGATCAATCTTCCGATCGTGGAGAAACCGGTCCAGCGGGCGGTTGCGCAGCCTGCCTGATCGGCTAAACATCCCCTGAAACAAGTCAGGGAGTTTTGCTGTGGCGACGTTCAAGGCGATCCGGATCGACAAGGCGGACAAGGGCACCACCGCGCAGCTCACGCAGTTCGACGAAGCCGAACTGATGGAGGGCGACGTCACCGTCCGCGTGGAATGGTCGACGTTGAACTACAAGGACGGCCTTGCGCTCACCGGCAAGGCGCCGGTGGTGCGCCGCTTCCCGATGATTGCCGGCATCGACTTCGCCGGCACCGTCGAGCAGTCCTCGCATCCGCAATGGAAGGCGGGCGATAAGGTTGTCTGCACCGGCTGGGGCATGGGCGAGACCCATCTTGGCGCCTATGCCGAGAAGGCGCGGGTGAAAGGCGACTGGCTGGTCGCTCTTCCGCAGGGCCTATCGGCGCGCGACGCCATGGCGATCGGCACTGCCGGCTTCACCGCGATGCTGTCCGTGCTGGCGCTGGAGAAGCACGGAGTGTCGCCGAACAGCGGTCCGGTCGTGGTGACGGGGGCTGCAGGCGGCGTCGGCTCGGTTGCGACCGCCGTGCTCTCGAAGCTCGGCTATCACGTCATCGCCTCCACCGGACGTGCGTCCGAAGCGGACTATCTGAAAGAGATCGGCGCGGCTGAGGTGATCGACCGCAACGAATTGTCGGCGGCCGCCAAGCCCATCGCCAAGGAGCGCTGGGCGGGTGGCGTCGACAGCGTCGGCTCGACCACGCTCGCAAACCTGCTGTCGATGACGAAGTACGGCGGCGCGATCGCGGCCTGCGGCTTGGCTGCCGGCATGGACCTGCCGTCTTCCGTCGCACCCTTCATTTTGCGCGGGGTGTGCCTTCTCGGCATCGATTCCGTGATGTGCCCGATCGAGCCGCGGAAAGCTGCCTGGCAACGCCTGGCGTCCGATCTGGACCGGTCAAAACTAGCTGAAATTACTCACGAAATTCCGCTTTCTGAAGTTCCGGAGTGGGGCGCGAAAATCCTCGCCGGCCAGGTCCGCGGTCGCACCGTTGTAAAAATTGTCTAACGGCGTTCAGACTTTACCAACCATGCTGCTTCAATGTCGCCATGGTTAGTATGGTAAGCAGCAGGTAAAGAGATAAGGCATAGCCCGCTGCGGGGTTGGTTCGGAGTTGAGCATGCTTGCGCGTATTGTGTTGGGGGCGGTCACGGCGGTAGCGACGCTTACGCCGGCCATTGCTGGAAGCATGAACGCCGATGAGGCGCGCCGCTTCGTCGCCGGGAAGGTGTTTGCTTTCACCTGTTTTGACGGCACCCGCGGCGCTGGCCGCATCATGGACGACCTCGGCGCCGCTGGCGCAGTGCAGTTCTCGGGTGCAGGTCCGGTGAAACATCTCCGCCTGCCCGGCAACACGCTGCAGATCCGCGGCCAGAACGTCTGCGCCTCGATCAAGGGCATTCCGTTCGAGCCCTGTTTCAACCTTGAAAAGACCGACGATCGCAGTTTCCGCGGCTCGGTATCGGGGATGGGCTTCGCCTATTGCGACTTCCATCACCAGGGCGGCAACCAGATGCTGATGGCGCGGGCCGTCGCGCGGCCGCGCTCGCTGCGCACCTCGGAACACACGGGTTCGGTCGGCACGCCCAACACCGAAGTCGCCGCGCGTGTCGAGACCCCGCGCGTCGAGAGTAGCCGGCTCGAGCCGGTGAAGCCGCAAGTTAAATCGGAGCCCGCCAGGGACGACGCCCCGCTGGAGCTGCGCCGCTCGACCCAGTGAGTTGGCTGCGCGCGTCCGCGCACTTTGTCGTTGAGAGCTGCCATCAGACACGAAGCCGCCGCGCCGTAGTCATACGGACGGCGGCTTTCATGCGTTGGTAGCTGTTCGCGCCCCAGTTTAGGTACGGCCGGGGGCGCGGCCCGATAAAAGGGTTCAACGATGTCGCTGTACTTCTTCCGTATCAGCACGGGCCGCTATTCCGGTGCTGCCGACCAGCCATATGAGTTCGAGGACCGCGCCGCGGCCTGGACCGAGATGACCGAAGTCTGTGCCAATTTGCTCGGCGGCATCTCGCGCGGCCTGAAACAGGACGCCGAATGGCGCATGGAGCTGCTCGACGAGAACAAGGAGCCGGTGTTCCGGATCAGCTTGATTGGCGAGAGCCAAAAGGCCCTTGGTCGCACTGGCTAGAAATCGGGCATCCTACCGCCGCGTGTGGTTAACCTGTTAAGCGCGCGGACCGTGCCGTTTTCAAGGGATTTTCCGATAAGTCCGGTATTTGTCCGGGGGCGATCGTTAACCAGATCACCACACCTGAAGCTCAGTTTTTAGGCAAGGGCGATCAACGCCGAGGGCGGCCGACAATGACTTGGCCGCGCAACCCGGGAAACGCCCTCATGTCGAGACTCATCCAGAATCTGCAAATCGGTACCAAGCTCGCGCTCGCTTCGGCGTTCGGCGTTGTTCTCGTCGGCGCCATGATCGCGAGCCAGGTCATCGGCAACAACAACGTGCGGCATTCCAACCAGGCCGCGCTTGCGCAGCAGGAATTGGTGCGCGAGGCTACCGAAGCCAAGCTTGGGATACGCGGCTTGCAACTCGCCGTACGGGACATGCGTCTCGCCAACAATCAGGGTGACTTGCAAAAGGCGAGCGAGCTTCTGCTGGAGCGGTCGAAAGCACTGAACGGCGTTGTCGATTCCATGCTCAGGTTGTCGCACGCCCCGGAAAACCGCGCGCGGATGGAGAAGCTCAAGTCTACGTCGGCCGATTACCTGAAGGGCGCGCAGCAGAACGCCTCTGTTCGCAGCGAGGCCATTGCGGTTGCGGCCACGGACCCCGTCCGCGCCGCCAAGATTTCCGAGGAAGGCGCGCGCCAGATCCGCGAGGTGACGCTGCCGCTTGCCACACAGCTGGACAATTTGACCAGCGAGATTGCCGATTTCGCCAAGCACAAGAGCGATGAAGAAATCGCTGCCGCGAGCCAGGAGATGGCCGTGAGCGAGCGTCTCGGCATGGTGGTCGGTGCGTGCGCCGTGCTCGTCCTTATCGGTTCGTGGCTGATGTCCTTCCTGACCATCGCGCGGCCGATCCGCGCGCTCACGGTTGCCATGGACAAGCTCGCTGGTGGTGACTTCTCTGTTGTCCTGCCGGGTCTCGGCCGCAAGGACGAGGTCGGCGGTGTCGCCGCGGCCGTCGAGAAATTCAAGGTCGTGTCGGAGCAGAAGGCGCGCCAGGAAGCGGAAGCCAAGA
Organism: Bradyrhizobium sp. CW1; assembly: GCF_023100665.1. NCBI lineage: Bacteria > Pseudomonadati > Pseudomonadota > Alphaproteobacteria > Hyphomicrobiales > Nitrobacteraceae > Bradyrhizobium > Bradyrhizobium sp. CW1. Next base: position 5,947,343 of record NZ_CP064684.1, on the reverse strand, counting down.
TGCGGCAGGACCAGGTGGCGGCCGAGCAGCGCAAGGCCGATATGCGCAAGCTTGCTGATAGTTTCGAAGGCGCCGTCGGCGAGATCGTCGATACGGTGTCGTCGGCCGCGACGGAGCTCGAGGCTTCGGCCTCGACGTTGACCTCGACGGCGGAGCGGGCACAGGAACTGACGATAGTTGTGGCTGCGGCCTCCGAGGAGGCGTCGACCAACGTGCAATCGGTGGCGTCGGCCACGGAAGAGCTGTCGTCTTCAATTACGGAGATTAGCCGCCAGGTGCAGGAATCGGCGCGGGTCGCGAGCGAGGCGGTTACCCAAGCCCGAACCACGACCGACCGTGTCGGAGAATTGTCCAAGGCGGCGGCTCGCATTGGCGACGTGGTCGAGCTGATCAACACCATCGCCGGCCAGACCAACCTGCTGGCGCTTAATGCCACCATCGAGGCGGCACGCGCCGGCGAGGCCGGTCGCGGCTTTGCCGTGGTGGCTTCCGAAGTGAAGGCGCTTGCCGAGCAGACCGCGAAGGCGACCGGCGAGATCGGCCAGCAGATTTCCGGCATTCAGGCCGCGACGCAGGACTCCGTCGCCGCCATCAGCGCCATCAGCAACACCATTGAAAAGCTGTCCGAGATATCGTCCACGATCGCGGCGGCCGTCGAGGAGCAGGGCGCGGCGACGCAGGAGATCTCGCGCAACGTGCAGCAGGCGGCCGAAGGCACCCATCAGGTCTCGTCCAACATCACCGACGTGCAGCGCGGTGCAGGCGAAACCGGCTCGGCATCGTCGCAGGTGCTGGCAGCCGCGCGGTCATTGTCCGGCGACAGCAACCGCCTCAAGCTCGAGGTCGGCAAGTTCCTCGACACCGTGCGCGCCGCCTAAGAACCTCGTTCCAGACAGTTCGGAAGACGCCCTGCCTCCTCAGGCGGGGCGTTTTTGCATCCTGATCTTCGCCGCGAACGTCTCGCGCATGACTTCGGCGAACGTCGGCTGCAAAAGCAAACAGTGGCGACCTCAAGCTGAAATTTACAACTTTCTGGCGAGATTATCTCTTCCATTTCAACTGTTTGGGTTGAAATCTCAGTATTTCTCCGAGCCCTCCCGTTAACCAGAATGAGTAACCCTAAGGAATAGATTCTCCGGCAAGGGCGATCAACGTCCATGCAGCCGGCAAGGACTTGGCTGCGTGTTTCCTTTGGGGGAAACGTACCATGTTGAGCCCTGCTCATCATCAGCAGGTCCGAACTCAGTCCGCCAGCGCGTGGAGTCGGCTCGGACATGTTCGGATCGGCACGATCTTGCCGATCATCATCTCTGCCCTGGTCGTGCTTGGGTTGGCCTCGGCCGGATTCATCGCCTATGAGGCCGTCCTCAAGAGGCGAGAGTCCGAGGCATTCCTGAAGGTCAATGCAGTTGCGCAACTGCTGCTGCGCAGCGCAGGACATTGGGCGATTGAACGCGGGCTGACCAACGCCGTGCTGAAGTCTCCTGATGTCGTCAGTGCCGAGCGCCGTGCGGAAATCGCAAAGGCGCGCGCGACGGCCGACGAGGCCTTTCGCCAAGCCGTCCTCGATATCAGCGCGATTTCCGAAATGACGGCGGGGCAAAGACAGATTGCGGACGCAGCGACGAAATTCGAGGCGCTGCGTCTCCTGCGTGAGAAAGCCGACGCGGGAATGTCGCGCTCGCGCGTCGAACGCGAGCCTGACCTCGTAGATGGCTTCGCGCCAACGATTACGGAGGTGATCGACGTCGCGAGCAACCGCTTGCGGCTGACGCTCGAAACACTCACCAGCCCGCCCGTGGCAAGGCTGGCCCAGCTCATCGGCTTGCGACATCTGACAGCTCAGATGGTCGAGAATGCTGGAAGGGAGCGGGCCCTGCTGGCTGGGGTCGTCGGTGCGCGCGCGAAGCTCGGGATGGAGGGCTATGAGCGCCTTTCGGCGCTGCGGGCCAAGGTCGAACTCGCATGGGACACGGTATTGCCGGTGCGGCTGCGTTCGGACCTCGCCCTGCAGATCGGCGAGGCGATGACGGAGGTCGAGAAATCCTATTTTGGTGCCTACGGTGAAACGCGGGTGACTGTGCTCGCCGGTGGCGAAGGCGGGGACTACAGAATCACGGGACCCGAGTACTTCACGCGGGCCACCGCCGGCATCAATGCAGTGCTGAAGCTCGGTGAAGCCATTGGCGCGGCCGCTGACCGCGAAGCCACGATGCAGGCAGAGGTCAGCACTCGTAATTTTGTTTTCACAGTTGTGTTGCTCTGCGCCTCGGTGATGCTCGCTGGCCTCAGTTTCTGGATCACCTTTGGCCGGATCCTCAAGCCGCTTTCAGCCATTTCGGTTGCGATGCGTGGGCTCGCCAATGGCGACTTCACGACGGTCGTGCCTGGCACCTGCCGAGGTGACGAGGTCGGCGAGATGGCGCGGACCGTTGAAGTCTTCAAGCAAAACGGCCTCGAAGTCGAACGCATGCGCGGCGATCACGCTGCGGCCGAGAGCCGGGCAGCCGAGCAGCGCAAGGCGGAGATGCGGAAGCTGGCCGACGGCTTCGAAGCCGCGATCGGGGAGATCGTCGACACCGTCTCCTCGGCAGCGACCGAGCTCGAAGCCTCGGCGTCGACCCTCAAATCGACCGCGGAGCGAGGGCAGCAGCTCACGACCATGGTTGCTGCGGCCTCCGAGGAGGCGTCCACCAACGTGCAAGCGGTGGCGTCGGCCACCGAGGAGCTGTCGTCTTCTATCACCGAGATCAGCAGGCAGGTGCAGGAATCGGCCCGCGTGGCCAACGAAGCTGTCGGCCAAGCGCGTGTCACCACTGAGCGCGTCAGCAAATTGTCCAGGGCGGCGACGCGGATCGGCGACGTGGTCGAACTGATCAACACCATCGCGGGTCAGACCAATCTCCTGGCGCTCAACGCGACCATCGAGGCCGCGCGCGCCGGCGAAGCCGGTCGCGGCTTTGCGGTTGTGGCCTCCGAGGTCAAGGCACTCGCCGAACAGACCGCAAAGGCCACTGGCGAGATCGGGCAGCAGATCGCCAGCATCCAGACCGCGACCGAGCATTCGGTCGGCGCAATCAAGGACATCAGCGGCACTATCGAGAAGCTCTCGGAGATTTCCTCTACCATCGCGGCTGCCGTGGAAGAGCAGGGCGCGGCGACACAGGAAATCTCCCGCAACGTGCAGCAGGCGGCGGAAGGCACCCATCAGGTCTCGGCCAACATCACCGATGTGCAGCGCGGCGCGAACGAGACCGGCTCGGCGTCGTCGCAGGTGCTGGCGGCGGCCCAGTCGCTCTCTGGCGACAGCAACCGCCTCAAGCTCGAGGTCGGCAACTTCCTCGATACCGTGCGCGCAGCATGACGCGGTCGCCGTCACCAATCATCGATCGACTACAACCGCCGCGCGAAGACGCGCGGTGGTTCGCATGCGTTCGCAGTTGGATGTCGCGGCGCGATGAGCCGCACGGTTAACCTTCCGGAAAACCGATGCAGTCATGATCCCCGCAATATTCCGGGTGCCGAGTCGCCCTCCTCGTATTGCGTATCAATCGTATTGGAGCACATTCCATGAGTGGCCCTTCCATTCGTCTCACCCATAAGGTCATGGCGATCGGACTGTTCGGATTGTTGGGTCTCGTCGCCTTCGGCGCGATCTACGAGATCGGCAGTCTCTCCCAGGACGCCTCCCGCGAGATTGCCAACCGCGCTCGTGCGATGGCTGACCTCGACAAGCAGCTCTCGGTCGAGATGCTGGAGGCCCGCCGCAACGAGAAGAACTTTCAGCAGCGCCGCAACGAGAGCTACGCCAAGGCACATGCCGAATTGATCGGGCCGATCAATCGCGACTTCGACGAGGTGGAGCGGCTGATGTCGGCCGGCGGCTTGGGCGCGCTGTCCGACCGGATGAAGCAGGCCCAGGACGGCTTCAAGCGATACGCGTCGGACTTCGGCGCATTGGTGGCCGCGGAGACCCGGCTCGGCCTAAACGAGACTCTGGGCCTCTCCGGCTCGCTCCGCGCCGCCGTGCACGACATTGAGGCCAAGCTCAAGGAGATCGACGATCCCAGGTCCACGAGCTGGATGCTGATGATGCGCCGGCACGAGAAGGACTTCATGCTGCGGCGCGACCCAAAATACATCGCCGAGATGAAGAAGGCCGCGGTCGAATTCTCCAAGGCGATAGAGGTCGTCGCAATCCCTACGGCAGTGATGAACGACATCACAGCCAAGCTGCAGAAATATCAATCCGAGTTCACGGCGTGGGTGGAGACGGCGCAGCAAACTGCGGCCCTCGACGCCAGCATGATGAAAACGTTCCGTGGGTTAGAACCGAGCATGATCGAGGTGCGCAACACAGTCGAAGACCTCTACAGGAAGGCCGACGTTGCGGAAGCTGCGACCCGCGATGCCGTGCGCATGTGGATGATGGTCGCCTTCGCCATTGCCGTCGTCGTGCTCGCCGCGGTGGGCTTCCTTCTGGGACGTTCGATCTCGAAGGCGCTTGCCGGCATGGTCGGCGCGATGACGCGGCTTGCGCGCGGCGAGCTTTCGATATCCGTTCCGGGCATCGGGCGCAAAGACGAGATCGGCGAGATGGCCGGTGCCGTCGAGGTGTTCAGGACCAATATGGCGGAGGCCGAGCGGCTGCGCACCGAGCAGGTCGAAGCTGAGGCGCGCGGGCGCCAGCAGCGCAAGGCCGACATGCACCGGCTCGCCGATACTTTCGAAGGCGCGGTCGGCGAGATCATCGATACTGTTTCGTCGGCGGCAACCGAGCTGGAGGCCTCGTCAAATACGCTGACGCAGGCTGCCGAGCGCGGCAACGGGCTTGCCACGGTCGTGGCGGCCGCCTCCGAAGAGGCCTCCGCGAACGTGCAGTCGGTGTCTGCAGCGAGCGAGGAAATGACCTCCTCGATCTCCGAGATCAGCCGTCAGGTGCAGGAATCGGCCCGTGTCGCCGACGTGGCGGTCGGGCAGGCCCAGCGCACCAATGCACGCGTCGCCGAACTGTCGAAGGCCGCCGCCCGCATCGGCGACGTGGTCGAACTAATCAACACCATCGCCGCCCAGACCAACCTGCTGGCGCTCAACGCGACGATCGAGGCGGCGCGTGCCGGCGAGGCCGGCCGCGGCTTTGCCGTGGTCGCTTCCGAAGTGAAGGCGCTCGCCGAGCAGACTGCGAAGGCCACGGGCGAGATCGGCCAGCACATCGGCGCGATCCAGACCGCGACGGAAGATTCCGCCGGTGCGATCAAGGAGATCGGCGACACCATCGCGCGGATGTCGGAGATCTCGTCAACCATCGCCGCCGCGGTCGAGGAACAGGGTGCCGCCACGCAAGAGATCTCCCGCAACATCCAGCACGCCGCGAATGGCACCTCCGAAGTCTCGGCGAATATCGGCGATGTCCAGCGTGGCGCAGGCGAAACCGGGGCGGCCTCGGCGCAGGTGCATTCGGCTGCGCAATCGCTGTCGCAGGAGAGCCATCGGCTGAAGAGCGAGGTCGCGCGCTTCCTGGATTCGGTACGGGCGGCGTGACAGCCGTCGCCTTCCGCACATTGCGTCGCAAGTGGACAGGTCGCGTCGCAGCATCAGGTGGCTGTGCAGCTGCACAGTTGGTTGCAGGAGAAATAACGACCGTCAGCGCTGTCCCGTAATTTTACGTAGGGCCCTGTTAACGCCTGCTTGCGACTATGTGTGCAATCTCACGGGACAAGAACCAGCCAGCATTGTTGAACTGACCTCCGTCTCGCCATCTTCGTGGCGGTTTGCGGCGCGGACAATTTGCGCGTTGCCAGGTAACATCGGGATTTGTCGTGATGTCGAAATTGTCGATCGTCTTCAAGCTTCTGGCCGTGTTGTCGGTCCTGGTCCTTTCGCTCGCCGGCGTTGGCGTGACGGCGATCGGCACCATGCAGAACATCAATTCCCATACGGTCGAGATCGCGGAGAGTTGGCTGCCCAGCGTGCGCGCGCTCGGCTCGCTTCGCGCCGACATCAACGAGCTGCGCGTCGCGCTCCGTCTGCATCTGATGCAGGACAGCGTTGAGGGAAAGGACGCCGCCGAGAAGCGCTTGGCCTCGCTGCGCGCGCGCATCGACCAGACCCGCAAGGTCTACGAGCCGCTGATCACTTCGGCCGAGGAGCGCTCGCTCTATGGGCAATGGAGCACGGCGTGGGCCGAGTATCTGAACGGCGTGCAGGACGTGATGGCACTGTCGCGCAAGGGCGTTGGCCGTTTCCCGGCCGACGCCAACGAGCTGCTGCAGACCAAGGTTGCGAAGATGGCCAAGGCCGCCGATCCCCTGCTTCAGAAGGGCATCGAACTCAACAACCGGGGCGCCGAGCTTGAGACGAAGCAGGCCGCCGACAGCTACGCCATGATCTTCCGCGTGCTGGTCGGCATCATCGTGCTCTCGGTCGTGATCGCGATCGGCGCCGCCTATTACCTCGTGCGCGACGTTTCTCGCGGCATTGCCTCAATCATCCGCCCGATGCAGTCCCTCGGCGAGGGCGACCTCTCGGCCGACGTTCCGCATCGCGGCGAGAAGACCGAAATCGGTTCGATGGCAGATGCGCTGCAGATCTTCAAGGAGGCGCTGATCGCCAAGAAGGCCGCCGACGAGGCCGCTGCGCGCGACGCCGAAGTCAAGATCGAACGCGGTCGCCGCGTCGATGCCATCACCCGCAAGTTCGAAGCCATGATCGGCGAGGTGGTCGGGACCGTCTCCTCGGCCTCGACCGAGCTCGAGGCCTCCGCCTCGACGCTGACCAACACCGCGCAGCGCGGACAGGAACTCGCGACCGTCGTCGCAGCCGCCTCCGAGGAAGCCTCGACCAACGTCCAGGCGGTGGCATCCGCTTCGGAGGAGCTGTCGTCCTCCATCACCGAGATCAGCCGCCGCGTGCAGGATTCGGCGCGGATGGCGGCGGAGGCCGTCGAGCAAGCGGCGCGGACCAACGACCGTGTCAATGCGCTGTCGCAGGCGGCGTCCCGCATCGGCGACGTCGTCGAGCTCATCAACACCATCGCGGGCCAGACCAATCTGCTGGCGCTGAACGCGACCATCGAGGCCGCGCGTGCCGGCGATGCGGGCCGCGGATTCGCGGTCGTCGCCTCCGAGGTCAAGGCGCTGGCCGAGCAGACCGCGAAAGCGACCGGTGAGATCGGGGCGCAGGTCTCGGGTATCCAGGCGGCGACGCAGGAATCGGTCAGTGCCATCCAGGAGATCGGCGGCACCATCGAGCGGCTCTCCGAGGTGGCTGCGGCCATTGCCGCCGCCGTCGAGGAGCAGGGCGCGGCCACGCAGGAAATCTCGCGTAACGTGCAGCAGGCCTCGGTCGGCACGCAGGAGGTCTCGTCGAACATCACCAACGTGCAGCGCGGTGCGATCGAGACCGGCGAGGCTTCGACCGAGGTATTGTCGGCGGCGAAATCGCTGGCGACCGACAGCACCCGTCTCAAGGTCGAGGTCGCGCAGTTCCTGGAATCGGTTCGCGCGGCCTGACGCTCACGTGCTCGTCTGCGGAGCCGGCGGCGGTGCGATCTGCCGCCGGAACAGGATACGCTGGTAGAGCCAGCCGATCGCGACCAGCACGATGCCGAGGCACATGAACGATAGCGCGCGGTAGACGCCCGTCAGCGTCGACATGTCGATGACGAAGGCCTTGAGGATCGTCAACGCGATCACGACGGCCGATGCCAGCCGCGCCCGCTCCGACTTGACGAGAATGCCGACGCCGAGCAGCACCACGCCGAAGCCGAGCCAGCCGATCGAATAGGTATATTGCTCGGCGCCCGTCGTCGCCCCGGAGGAGAGGATCGGGCCGTGATGGAAGCGGCGGATCTCCAGCGTGACATAGATCAGCGCGAACAGCAGCGCGCCGCCTGCAATCGTGTTGGCGTAGGCCTTGCCGCGTTCGCCGGCCACGGCATAGGACAAGAGCAGCATCAGCACTGCCGGCAGCGCGTAGCCGAGCAGCAGCAGGTTGAACACGGCGCCGCCGACGTCGGTGCGCCACAGCAGCGGGTTCTCCAGGATCAAGAGACCGAACACGCTGACGAGCCCGGCGATCACCGTGAGCACCACCGCGCCGACATTGTGCACGACGCTGCGGCTGCGCAGCCGCAGGCGCTCCAGCCCGATCGCCATGGCGAGCGTCACGCAGGCCTGGAGCGCGCATTCGAGCAGCGACGGCGCCGACGTCACGTCGCCGCCGGTCGCAAAATGGCGGATCTCCATGAAGGCGAGCAGCGCGGTGAACAGGATCGCGGCGCTCTCGACCATGCGCAGCGGGGCGTCGTCGCCGCGGCGGCGCAGGAACAGGCTCGCCGCCCAGAACGATGCCGCCGGCAGGCCGTAGCCCCACAACAGCCAGTTGAAGATCGGCGTGGTTCCGACGGCGTCGCCGACGATGCGCGGGTCATAGCCGATCCGAGCGGTGACGAGGCCTGCGAAGATCGCGGCCAGCCAGCGCAGGAACGGGATCGGCCGCTGCATCGAGATCCAGGCGGTGCCGAGCGACATCAGCGCCAGTGCGATCGTGAGCCAGCCCTTCTCCAGCGCAAACGTCAGCGCCAGCGCCAGCGCACCGAGCGTGCCGGTCGCGAACAAGGCCGTGGAGATCATGGCGCCCGGCCGGGTCTCGCGGCGCGCAAGCGCTTCGGTGGCGGCGCCGAAGGCGGCGGCGAGCAGCACCGCGAGGATGGCGAACGGGATCGAGCGATCGAGATGCGCGATGCGTGCGTAGAGCGCGACCAGGATCGCGATCGGCGTCGCGACCCCCGCGACCGACCACACCACCGGAATGATCGCCGAGTTCGAACGTCCCTGCGCGAGGAAGCCCGCGATGCCGAAGCCGGCGGCGAAGATCGCCGCCATCACCAGATGCAGCGTCACCGCGCTATCGATCGCCGTCGGTGCGATGCCGGCCATGGGACCGCTCGGCAGCACGAGCATGTCGGGATTGGCGCGCACCGCCCATTCGGCGAACACGACGAAGACGGTCGCGGCGGCGGCACCGAGTGCGCCGGTCGCCGCAGGCGCGCGCCAGGCGACCAGCAGCGTCGCGCCGACCAGCAGCGTGAAGGCGATCAGCGCCAGATCCGCATGCGCGCTCGACAGCACGATCAACATCGCGCCGAACAGATAGGCACCGAGTGAGCCCGACGAGACCGGCTCGATCTCACCGTCCTCGATCGTCGGGCCGAACATGAAGCCGCAGACCACGAGAAGAGCGGCAAGAACGAACCCTGCGATCACATGGAAAGCGTGCGGCGCGACCTGCAGGTCGCCGGCATCGAGCCCCGGAAAGATCCAGAGCACGGCGAAGGCGATTGTCGTGACCGCAAGCCAACGCCACAGCCGGATACGGGCAAGGCCGAAGCTCGCGGCGGTGACGATGGCGAGATAGATGTAGAGCGCCCAATAGTCCGGCTTGTCGCTGGAGACGAGGATCGGCGTCACGAAGGCGCCGACCACGCCGAGGCCGGCGAGCGCGGGTCCGTGCAGGAGCGCGGCAGCCAGCGTGCCGAGCGCGACGAGGCCGAGCAGCACGAAGGCGGTCGCGGGCACGAGGAAGCCATAGAGCGCGTACGCCGCGTAGATGGTCGCAAATGCCACCGCCGTACCGGCTGCGGTGAGGATAGCGGGAATGTTGGCGATCGGCAGCGCGGCGATGTTGGAGATGCTCTCCTTGCGCCGTGACCATTCGCCGGCGCCCAGCAGCGCCAGCGCGAATACGCCGCCAAGGAACACGCGCACGCCGGGGCCAAGGAGGCCAGCCTCGATCGAATAGCGCACCATGAAGAAGCCGCCGAGCGCGAGCGCCAGGCCGCCGATCCAGACTACCCAGCGCGTGCCGAGCCGTTCCTCGAACCCGGGCGCGGGTGCGGGCAGCGGCGGCGTCGCGTCGGCCTCGGTGCTCGCTTCGAGCGGAGGCGGTGAAATATCTTCGGTGACGAGCGGGGGCGGCGCCTCGGCTCTGGCTTCGGCTTGGGGCACAAGCGGCGGCGGCGCTGCGGAAGTTGTGGGGGGCGCGTCAGCCCACACATCTGCGGGGATCAGCGGCGGCTGCACGGGCCGTTGCGCGCGGAACATCTCTTCGAGCGAGCTTAGCCGTCGTCGCAGTTCAGCCGCCTGGCTGGAAGCCTTGATCGCGATGATGAAGGCGATGATCGCAATGATCAGCGCGAAGACGTCAAACGGGCCGTCAGACATAAAGCCTCCAGGCAACCGGCGGGCAGGGGCCGATCACGCATATCTCGGGTTAGCGCCGGGAGCGTACGCGCAAGCCCGGCGCGGGTCGCTCCTGAAGCACGTCGCGACGGAAGCGGTAGAGCGCCGCCGGACGTCCGCCCGTCTGTGTCGACATCACCCCGGTCGGTTCGACCAGGGCTTCCATTTCGACCAGGCGGCGGAAATTTTGTTTGTGCAGGTGTCGGCCGGAGATCGCCTCCACCGTATACTGCAATTCGGTAAGTGTGAACTCGGCGGGCAAAAGTTCAAAGACCACAGGACGATACTTCAGTTTTGCACGCAGTCGCGCGACCGCTGTCGCAAGAATCCGGCGGTGGTCGAAGCGCATGGATGTGCCGAGCGCGGACAGCGCCTTGCGCGCTAATGCCGCAGGGCGACCATCGCGCCGCGCTTCCTCGACCAGCCCTGCCTCGTACAGGAGCTCGTAGCGGTCGAGCACGCGCTCCTCGTCCCAGGACGCGCCGTCGAGACCGAAATAGAACCGCATCCGATCCTTGCGCGGCAATGCGCGCGTCGTCCCCGGCGTCTCCTCTTCGGCCCAGCCGGTCAATGCCGGGATGATGTCGTCCGCGATGATCGCGGGCGGCCCCTCGCGCCAGTCCTCCCAAGGCAGGAAGCGATACCACGGCGCGAAGCTCGCACTCGTGGCTGCCAGTTCGCCGCCGAAGGCGCGCGTCAGTGCGAGATAGCCGATCGACACCATGTGCGCGCCGGTGTCGCCAGCCTCGGCATGCCGGCCGCGATCGCCGAACGTGTAGAGCTGCTCGACATAGCCGAGCCGCAGGCCCGTCTGTTTCTCGACCCACGCCCGCAGCCCGATCTCGAAAGTGCGATGGCTAGGCGCATCGAACGGGCCGAACGGCAGGCCGGCCAGGCCGTCACTGTCGCGCGCGGTGAGGATCAGCGGTTCGTGATCCTCGATCGCGACGATCGCGGCGGTCAGGCCGATCTCGATCGGCGTCAGCAGCTTTTCGCTCATGCGATGGCGATCGCCGGTGCGGCCGTGAACTGGTCATGCCCGGGCTTGTCCCGGGCATCCACGTTCTTCGTGCCGCAGCAAAGGTCGTGGATGGCCGGGACAAGCCCGGCCATGACGATGTGGAGGCGTCTGCGTAAAGGCTCGCATGCGATTGCTCTGCTCGCAAGCGGGAGAGGGGGCACACCTGTGCTGTGGTGCGCAACTGTCATTCGAGCTCGATCACGAAGGGGCGGCCCTCGACCATCATCGCGCCCGGGCCCATCTCGTCGAGTGCGCGCAGCATGCGGCCGTTGCGCCCCAGCGCACGGTCGGCAAGGCCGACGATGCGGCGGTTCGGTGAGGCGATCGGGGACGCCGCCCGGATCTTCTTCGCGATCTCGGTCTCGTCGCGATTCGGATTGAGTGCGCACACGGCGGCAAAGGCGCTCGCGGTGGAGCGGCTGATGCCGGCATAGCAATGCACCACCAGCGGCGCATCGCGGTCCCAGCCGCGCACGAAGTTCAGCACCTGCTCGATATGCGTTTCCGACGGCGCGACGAAGCCGTCCATCTCCTCGGTGATGTCGTCCATCGACACCTTGAGATGGTTGGCCGGCAGCACCGACACCGGCCGCGCCACCTGTTCGACATTGGCCATCACGGTCAGCACGTGGCTGGCCTTGGTGAGGCGGACGGTTTCGGGAAGGGCGGCGAGGGAGCAGACGTGGATCATGGCGGACCTTTTTCCGCAGATTATAGCGAGCGTTGGCGGGGTGGGCAAAGCGAAGCGTACCCACCACTTTCGTCTCATTGCGCAAAACAGTGGGCGGCAAGGGCCCCTTTGCCCGCCCTGCAGGACTCTAACCCACGACAACGATCACGCAAACACGGCGCCAAACCGCTCCAGAAACTGCTTCTCGGCCCGGGCAGCCGTCCAGGGGGTGAGATAGTCGCGCCGGACGCTGTCGGACAGGCCGGGATCCTTGCCGAACAGGCGCTTGGCCTCGCTCTCGCTGAAGCCGGCAAGCGTCGTTGCCTCCAGATAGGCCGCGCCGCGATCGGCGGCCTTGATCGCCAGCGTGATCTCGTCCGGCAGTACCGGCGGCAGGCCAAAGCGGATGTGAATCGCGCCGAGCAGACGTTTCTCGACCGCCTTGTAATGACCGTCGAGCACGGCCTTGAACGGCGAGATCATGTCGCCGATCACATATTCGGGCGCGTCATGCAGCAGCGCGGCAAGCCGCATGCGCTGATCCACGCGGGGATTCTCGTGCCGCATCACGGTTTCGACCAGCAGCGTATGCTGCGCGACAGAGAAGATGTGTGCGCCGATGGTCTGGCCGTTCCAGCGGGCAACACGCGCCAGCCCATGCGCGACGTCGGCGATCTCGATATCGAGCGGGGAGGGATCGAGCAAATCGAGCCGCCGGCCCGACAGCATGCGTTGCCAGGCGCGGGTGTCGGCGCCGCGGTCCGTCTTCTTCGCGCTCATTTGGCCTTGAGGCGCGGCTTGCGCTGCGACTTGCCGCAGCTCGCGTGACAATGGCAGTCGACGAGATGATCGTTGACCATGCCGGTCGCCTCCATGAAGGCATAGACGATGGTCGGGCCGACGAATTTGAAGCCGCGCGAGGCCAGCTCCTTGGAGATCTGCATGGAGAGCGGCGTCGAGGCAGGCACGCTCGCGGTGGTCTTGAAATGATTGACCTTGGGCCTTCCGTCCATGAAGTCCCACAGGAATTTCGAGAAGCCGGGGCCCTTCTCCATGATGGCGAGATAGGATTTCGCGCTTGATATCGCGCCGTCGATCTTGGCCTTGTTGCGCACGATGCCGGCATCGTTCATCAGCGCGTGAACCTTCTTCTCGTTGTAGCGTGCGATCTTTTCCGGCTGGAAATCGTCGAAGGCTTTGCGAAAATTGTCGCGCTTGCGCAGGATCGTGATCCAGGACAAGCCGGCCTGGAAACCGTCGAGGATCAGCTTCTCATAGAGCGCGCGGTCGTCATATTCCGGCACGCCCCATTCAGTATCGTGATAGGCGACGTAAAGCGGATCTTCGCCGGGCCAGGGGCAACGCGTCTTTCCGTCGGGATGCAGGCGAGGGGCACGGCTCATGCGATGGGTTGCTTCGTTGGAATGCGCACGACGTCTGGTTCCGCAAGCCTCACAGCGAGCCCACCGGCAGTCAGCGCCTGTCCCGCATCGAGCGCATCGGCGACGCGGTCGATGCGCACCAGCGCGATACCCTTTCCTTTCGCCGACGAGCCCATCGTGCCGACCGGCTTATCGCCGGCCATGACGCTGACGCCGGGCTCAGGCGAGAAATCCTCGAGCAGCACCTTCACGCTGCGGGTGCGCGCGGTGCCCCGATGCTGCATGCGCGAGACGACCTCCTGGCCGACATAGCAGCCCTTGTCGAAATCGACGCCGGAAAGGCGGTCCATGTTGGTCTCGTGCGGGAACGCATCGCTGTAGGTGAAATCGAGCCCGCCTCGCGGCACGCCGAGCGCGATGCGGTGGGCCTCGTATGCGGCGGCGTCGACGAGTTCGGCGCCGATCAGATCGGACAGCTTCTGTTGGAGGTCTTGAGGGATCAGGATGCGATAGCCGAGGTCTTCATTGCGCGGATCGGCGAAGGCGAGGTCGGGCTGGGCCGCAGGCTTGCCGTCCCAGGCCGCGAGCACGCCGAGATCCTCGGACAGGTTTTCCACCGTGACCTTGGCGCGCAGCTTGTAGAATTTCAGCTTGGTGGCGAGGCCGTCGGCAAGCGGCTTCGGGCAATCGATCAGGAACCCGCCGCCATGGCCGGCAGGCGCTTCCGTGATCAGGAAATCCACGATGATCTTGCCCTGCGGCGTCAGCAGCGCGCCGAATCGGCCCAGGCCCGGCTTCAGCTTGTCGACATCGGTCGTGACGAGGCCATTGAGGAAGTTGCGCGCATCCTCGCCCGCGACCTTGATCACGCCCCGGTCCGGAAGAAACGCTGATTTCATACGAAAATCTCTTGCGACATGTTGCTCCGGAACGTAAGCCCGCAAGGCAAAAACGACAAGACCTCAAGCCCCGCGCTTGGGGACGAGAGAGGCCTTCAGCCATGACCCAGCGTTTCGACGTGATCCTCAAGGGCGGCACTGTCGTCAACCAGGACGGCGAGGGGACCCGCGATGTCGGCGTCGTCAACGGTCGCATTGCCGAGATCGGCGCGCTGTCGCAGGCTTCCGCCGCGGAAGTGATCGACTGCAAGGGCCTGCACATCCTGCCCGGCGTGATGGATACGCAGGTGCATTTCCGCGAGCCCGGGCTGGAGCAGAAGGAAGACCTCGAGACCGGCTCGCGCAGCGCCGTAATGGGCGGCGTCACCGCCGTGTTCGAGATGCCAAACACCGCGCCGTTGACCGTGACGGAGGCCACCTTCACCGACAAGGTGAAGCGCGCCCATCACCGCATGCATTGCGACTTCGCCTTCTTCATCGGCGGCACCCGCGAGAATGTGCAGGACCTGCCGGTGCTGGAGCGTGCGCCCGGCTGCGCCGGCGTCAAGGTGTTCATCGGCTCCTCGACCGGCGCGCTCTTGGTGGAGGATGACGAAAGCCTGCGCCGCATCTTCCAGGTGATCCGGCGCCGCGCGGCGTTCCACGCCGAGGACGAATACCGCCTCAACGACCGCAAATCGCTGCGTATCGAGGGCGACACGCGCTCGCACCCGGTGTGGCGCGACGAGACCGCCGCGCTGATGGCGACGCAGCGGCTGGTGAAGCTCGCACACGAGACCGGCAAGCGCATCCACGTGCTGCATATCTCGACCAAGGAAGAGATCGAATTTTTGCGCGACCACAAGGACGTCGCCTCCTGCGAGGCGACGCCGCATCATCTCACGCTGGTTGCGCCCGAATGCTACGAGCGGCTCGGCACGCTGGCCCAGATGAACCCGCCGGTGCGCGGCGCCGATCACCGCGCCGGGATCTGGCGCGGCATCGAGCAGGGCATCATCGACGTGCTCGGCTCGGACCACGCCCCGCATACGCTGGAAGAGAAACAGAAGACCTATCCGGCCTCGCCCTCCGGCATGACCGGCGTGCAGACGCTGGTGCCGCTCATGCTCGACCACGTCAATGCGGGTCGGCTGTCGCTGGCGCGTTTCGTCGATCTCACCAGCGCCGGCCCCGCGCGCCTCTACAACATGGCCTGCAAGGGGCGGATCGCCGCCGGCTATGACGCCGACTTCACCGTCGTCGATCTCAAGCGCAGCGAGACCATCACCAACAAATGGGTCGCGTCCAAGGCCGGCTGGACCCCCTATGACGGGTTGCGCGTCACCGGCTGGCCCGTAGGCACCTTCATCCGCGGCCGCCGCGTGATGTGGCAGGGCGAGCTCGTGACGGCCGCGCAAGGTGAGCCGGTGCGGTTTCTGGAGACGCTGAGGGAGGAGTGAATGACCGAACCGACACCCCTCATCACCACCGAGCAACTTGCAGCCCAGCTCGGCGATCCCAACCTGCGCCTCTACGACTGCACGACCTACAACGAGCCGGTGCCGCCAGGCAGCGATGTGCCCTATCGCGCCGTGCCGGGCGATAAGACGTTCGAGGCCGGCCATATTCCGGGGGCCGATTTTCTCGACCTGCAAGGCGAGTTCTCCGACGCCTCTGCGCAGCAATTCTTCATGATGCCTGATGTGGCCCAGCTGGAGGCCGCCTTCGGCCGCCACGGCCTCGATGCATCCAAATCCGTCGTGCTCTACAGCATCGGCACCATGATGTGGTCGACGCGGTTCTGGTGGATGCTGCGCTCGCTCGGCGTTGAGGCGCGGGTGCTCGACGGTGGCCTCGACAAATGGAAGGACGAGGGACGGCCGGTCTTAACAGGCGCCCCGAAGGGCTATCCGGCCACGACCTTCAAGGCCACACCGCGCGCAGGCTTCTTCGTCGACAAGAATGCGGTCAAGGCACGGCTCGGAGATCCCGCGACTGTTATCGTCAACGCGCTCGGTCCCCAGTTTCATCGCGGCCTCGAGCCGAGCCGCTACGGGCGGCCCGGCCGCGTTCCCGGCAGCGTCAACGTATCAGCGGCAGCGCTCGTCAATGCGGACAAGACGCTGACGACGCTCGCCGATGCCGAGGCCAAATTCGACGCGGCAGGCGTCACCCGCGACAAGAATGTGATCCTGTATTGCGGCGGCGGCATCTCGGCGACGATCGACCTGATGCTGCTGACGCAACTCGGCTACGACAAGCTGACGCTGTACGATGCCTCGATGGGGGAGTGGGCGAAGGATCCGGCGCTGCCGATCGAGACGGATTAGGACATTCCTTGGCCCCTCCCCAGGGGAGGGACAGAAAGTTGGGAACCTTTCCCTTGGGGCGGCATCCAATGTCCGGAATGAAGCCAAACGAGCAGGTGACCGCCATGCCACGGATCGCAGCCGGCCTGTCCGCCGGCGCCAAGACTTCAGAAATCAGGACATTGGAAGCCGAACTGGTCGAGCGGGCGCGGGGCCATGACGAGGCCGCGCTGCGCGAGATCATGCAGGCCAACAACCGCAGGCTCTATCGTCTGGCGCGCGGAATTCTGCGCAGCGACAGCGAAGCCGAGGATGTCGTTCAGGAAACCTATGTCCGCGCTTTCACCCATCTCGACGGATTCCGCGGCGAGTCCGGACTGTCGACGTGGCTGTCGCGCATCGCCATCAACGAGGCACTTGGCCGGGCGCGAAGCGCCAGGCCGCAGGTCGAGCTCGGCTCGGTGCCCGAAGCGACGCTCGAGGCGCAGATCATCAAATTTCCCGCTTCTCCCCCAGGCGATCCGGAAAGGACCATGGCCCAACGTGAAATCCAGCGCGTCGTCGAGCGCGCCATCGATGAATTACCGGATGTCTTCCGCATGGTCTTCGTCGCCCGCGTCATGGAAGGGATGAACATCGAGGAGACCGCCGAGCTGCTCGGCGTCAAGCCCGAGACCGTGAAGACGCGGCTGCACCGTGCGCGGACCATGCTGCGCGAGAACGTCGAAAAGGAGATCGGTCCGGTGGTGATGGATGCGTTCCCGTTCGCCGGGTGGCGCTGCGAGCGGCTGACCGTGTCAGTGCTGAAGCGGCTTGGCATCGGCGGCTGAATTTTTCGGGAACGTTTGCGCGAGAATTCCATCCAACGCCTGTGAAGCAACGCGCCGGCAAAACGTCCGGCACCACAGGAGTGTCAAACCATGTTCGTTCGTTGGACCACGGCGATCGCCGCTGCAATTTTGTTGTCGAGCCCCGCGCTGCTGCAAGGCGCCAGAGCAGCCGACAAGCTGACCGATCCGCAGATCGCCCACATCGCCTACACCGCGGGCGTGATCGACATCAACGCAGCCAAGCAGGCGCAGAAGAAAGCCAAGATCAAGGACGTGAAGGCGTTTGCCGAGGACATGCTGCGCGACCACGAGGCCGTCAACAAGCAGGCGCTCGCGCTGGTCAAGAAGCTGAACGT
Organism: Bradyrhizobium sp. CW1; assembly: GCF_023100665.1. Taxonomy (NCBI): domain Bacteria; kingdom Pseudomonadati; phylum Pseudomonadota; class Alphaproteobacteria; order Hyphomicrobiales; family Nitrobacteraceae; genus Bradyrhizobium; species Bradyrhizobium sp. CW1. The sequence goes on along the minus strand of NZ_CP064684.1, from coordinate 5,929,656 downwards.
CACGCCTGAAGACAACGACACCAGCAAAGCGCTGTCAAAGCAGGCGAGCGAGAAGCTCGCCGAACTGGACAAGCTGAGCGGTGCGGCCTTCGACAAGGCCTATGTCGCGAACGAGGTCGCCTACCACAAGACGGTCAACGGCGCGCTGGAAACCCAGCTCATTCCGTCCGCCAGCAATGCCGAACTGAAGAGCCTGCTGCAGACCGGCCTGAAAATCTTCCAGGGCCATCAGCAGCACGCCGAGCACGTCGCGGCGGAGCTGAAATAGGGAGGCGATGATGCTGGGACGATTGTCCGCGATCGCGACAGCGGTCCTGCTCGTGGCGGTGGCCGTCCCGGCGCACGCTGCGACCATCGAGATCACGATGGAGAATCTCGAAGTGTCGCCGAAAGACGCTTCGGCCAAGGTCGGCGACACCATTGAATGGATCAACAAGGACGTCTTCGTCCACACCGCGACAGCCAGGAACGGCGATTTCGACGTCAACCTGCCGGCGAAAAAATCAGGGACGTTGGTTCTGAAGAAGGCGGGCACGATCGATTATTACTGTCGCTTTCATCCCAACATGAAAGCGACGCTCAAGATCGAGCCGTAACGGGCTCGGAGCGTATTCCCGACCGTAGCGGAAGCTGGCCCCGCCTACGTGGCGGGGTCATTTTCGGCAAGGCTTACTGCCTGGAGAAAGACTTACTGTCTGGAAATGTCGACCGAGAATTCGCCGTTGCGGATGCGGCCGGGAAAGCCTTCGACGAACTTCGCCACCGCGTCCTCGCCATAGGTGCCGACGAGCTCGGCAAGGGCCGCAAACAGGCTCGCCTGCGCCAGGCAGTCGCCGTCGACGCCATCATGGCGCGCTTCGGCCCAGGCCTCGTTGAGATAACTCAGTGCGGCCTGCTTCTGCTCGTGATCGGGCAGCGGCGCGCGTGCGGGAGCGTAGGACACTGGATGGCTCATGAAACTCGTCGGGGCTGGGGCGCAATCCACGGCGATGCGCTGTGCGAGAGGTGTAGCACGCACGTTAACGCCCGCTAGGCCACATCTTTAGGAACGGTTAACGGCTGTGTACAAAGTCGATGACAGGGTTCCCGCCGCTGTCTCAGTTCGCGTAACGCGCCGTGAGATCGCGCGAGATCTTGGCGCCTTCCTCGATATAGCGGCGGATCGCCACCGTCGCGGCCGGCGTGCAGCTCCGGTAGGTCTGCTGAAAACCGTTATAGCCGCGGTTGAAGCCGGCGATCATGCGGGTGCGGCGTTCGCCGGCGGGGGTTTCGGCATCGATCAGCGCCTGCATCTCGCTGCGCCATTTGTTGCCCTCGTTGGACCCGCAGATGCCGCGCAGATAGTGCAGCCCGCCGAGGATCTCCGCCAGTCGCTGCAAATCGCCGTCAAACGGCGCTGCCCCGTCCTGAGCCCTCGTGGGCACCGAGGCGCAGGCGAGAATCAGGGCAAAAATGGCCAGAAATCGCGTCGACATCGGCCGGGTGTATGCCTCCTCGGGGCGATAGACGCAAGGCGGGGCCGTCAGGCGCCCATCAGCCGGTGAGCGGACTGGATGACCTCTTCCAGCCCGCCGGTCAGCTTGAGGTCGCCAAGGCTCGCCAGGGCCTTTGGGGCGATCCAGCGGCAGTCGTCGAGCTCGTCGTTGAGAACCGGCTCCCGGGCCACCCAGCGGGCGGCAAAGGACATGATCAGGTAGTGGCCGGCGCCGGCCGCGGCCGGCAGCACTTCGCGCCAGCCCGCGAGGCCAATGATTTCGATATCTAGCCCGGTCTCCTCGTCGATCTCGCGCGCCAGCGCCTGGTGCAGCGATTCGCCGAACTCGACCCGGCCGCCCGGCAGCGAATAGAACCCCTTTGCCGGCGAGCGTGCGCGACGGGTCAGAAGCACCTTGCCGTCACGAAAAATCGCGGCACTGACCGCGATCTGGGGACGGGTGGGCTGAACGATCGCAGCCATGACTTCACCTGCTCGGGCTCAGTTCGCCATGATGTTGTCGACGTCGGCTTCCGCGCCGCCATTGATGATGCCGCCGCAGGCCGCGATCAGCGGCTTGACCCAGTGGGCGGCCTGCTCGGCGAGGCGAACGCGGGTCGTGTCCTTCTCGACCTCGCGCATGGCCGAGCCGACCGCCGTCAGGATCGAGGTCATGGTGTCGGTGAGGTGGTCGAACTGGGCGCGCACGTTCGGGTCGGCCTTTTCATAGGCCTCGATCGCCAGATCCCGGGCCTTGAAGTTCGAGGCGGTGAAATGCTCGGCATAGGACAGCGGCGACCAGGTCAGAAAATCTTCCGCGCATTCCGGCATGTCGGGGACCATTTCCAGCAGCATCACGGCTTCATTGAAATGGTTGAGATAGTCGGTGGCAAGCCCGGTCCGCGGGTTGATGTTGGCCACGCGCAGCCGCTCGGCCCAGGCTGCAGCCTCGGGCCCCGTCTGTCCATGCATTCGCGCCGGCTGGGAGACCGTTGAGCTCATCTGCCGCAGTGTTAACGTTCGGGGTTAAAAGGACCTGAACGGACCCTATATAGGCCCTCAAGGATGTGTGGACGCTTCGTCATAACTTCGGCCCCCGCGGCTTTGCGGCAACTGTTCGGCTACATTGAGCAGCCGAACTTCCCGCCCCGGTTCAATGTGGCCCCGACACAACCGATTCCGGTCGTGCTGGCCGAGAACGGCGCGCGCCATTTTCGCCTGATGCGCTGGGGTTTGCTGCCGGGTTGGGTCAAGGATCCCAAGGGATTTTCGCTCCTGATCAATGCCCGTTCCGAGACCGTGCTGGAGAAGCCCGCTTTCAAGAACGCGATTCGCCGGCGCCGCGGCCTGATTCCGGCCGACGGCTATTACGAATGGAAGGCGGAGGGTGGGCGCAAGCAGCCGTTCTTCATCCATCGCGCCGACGGCGCGCCGCTCGGCTTTGCAGCGGTGTTCGAGACCTGGGTCGGGCCGAACGGCGAGGAGCTCGACACGGTCGCGATCGTCACGGCGGCGGCGAGCGAGGATCTCGCCACGCTCCATGATCGCGTGCCCGTCACCATCAGCCCGCGCGATTTCGAGCGCTGGCTCGACAGCCGCAGCGATGACCTCGATGCGGTGTTGCCGCTGATGACCGCCCCGCGCATCGGCGAATTCGCCTGGCACCCGGTCTCCACCCGCGTCAACCGCGTCGCCAATGACGACGACCAGTTGCTCCTGCCGATCAGCGCGGAGGACATGGAGGCGGAGGCGCCGAAGAAGAAGGTGGTGCGGAAAGCGGCGGCCGGGCCGGCTGATGACGGGCAGGGGTCGTTGTTTTAAGCGGCTTCGCCCTTACACGATCTCCCGCGCCCGTAGTGCTGCGATCTCCGCTGCGTCAAATCCCAGCTCGCCCAGCACCGCATCCGTATCCGCGCCGAGCTCCGGCGCCATCCGGTCGAGCCTGCCGCCGCCATGCGCGAGCTTGAATCCGCTGCCGGCGAAACGAAGCCGGCCGTAGGGCGTATCGAGTTCCTGGATCGCGCCGCGCGCCTTGATCTGCGGATGGTCGATGACTTCCTCGACCTTCCAGATGCTGGCGCAGGGCGTGCCGGCGTCTTCCAGAATGGTCTCCCATTCGCGCGCAGGCCTTGCCGCGAGCGCCTCTTCGATGATGGCGCGCAGCGCCGGCTCGTTCTCGTTGCGCGCAAACCAGTCGGCAAAGCGCGGATCGCTGAGCGTGTCCTCGCGGCCGAGCGCAGACATCAGTGCGCGATATTGCTTCTCGTTGTTGACGGCGAGCAGGATGTGACCGTCGCCGCATCTAAACAAATTCGCCGTGGTCCTGCGGCTGACGGCCTGATTCCCCGACAGCTGCTGGCGATGGCCCGCGACCGACCAGTCCGCGATCTGCCCCGACAGGAACGCCATCGTCGCCTCCAGCATGGAGACGTCGATGAGCTGGCCCTTGCCGGCGCGGTCGCGCTGGTAAAGCGCGCTCGACACGCCGAACGCAGCGGTGGCGCCCGACAGCACGTCGCACACCGCAAAGCCGGCGCGGGTCGGCCCAGTCTCGGGATGACCCGTGATCGCCATGATGCCGGACAGCGCCTGCATCTTGCCGTCATAGCCGGGGCGCAGCCGGTCCGGACCGGTCTGGCCGAAGCCGGACACCGCGCAGTAGATCAGCTTCGGATTGATCGCGGACAGCGCCTCGTAGCCGATGCCGAGCTTGTCCATCACGCCGGGGCGGAAATTCTCCATGACGACGTCGACTTGCGCGGCGAGCTTCTTCACGATCGCGATCGCATCGGGCTTTTGCAGGTCGAGCGTCAGGCTGCGCTTGTTGCCGTTGATGGCCTGGAACGCGGGCGCGAGCCCGCGCTCCGCCCATTCGCGTGACAGCGGCGTGCGGCGCATGTCCTCGCCCTCGCGCCGCTCGACCTTGACGACGTCGGCGCCCAGTAGCGCGAGCTGGTAGCTCGCATAGGGGCCGGCCAGCACTTGCGTGAAGTCCAGGATCTTCACGCCCTCGAACGGTCGCGTCACGTCGCTCTCCCTGTTTGTTTTGGTTGTCGGAGGACGTCAGGCGGCGCGATTGCCGCGCGCGATCTCCTTCTGCTTGTCAAATTCGGCACGGCGGCGCTCCAGCTCTTCAGCTGAGAGCTGCGCGACGTTGTTGTAGTCGAGCTTCCAGGAAGCGTCCTCGCTCCAGCGCAGCGGCGACTGCATCGTGGTCTGCGGGCCGCTCGCGGTCTCCAGCAGTCTGAGCGCCAGCTCGAGCGTCTGCGCCTGCGAGGCGATGTCGTGCGGCTTGCCGGCGGAATTGCCGAGCGGGAAATCCGAGAACAGGAAGCGCGGCACGGCGGCGTGCTCGATGATGTCCTTGGCGCAGCCCATGATCACGGTCGGAATGCCGTTCGCCTCGAGATGCCGAGCCACCAGCGCCGTGGTCTGGTGGCAGACTGGACAGTTCGGCACCAGCACGGCGACATCGACCTTGTCGGCAAGGCAGCGCGCCAGAATTTCCGGCGCGTCGGTGTCGAGGGTGACGCGATGGCTGCGGTTGGTCGGCGCGCCGAAGAAGCGCGGGGCCACCTCGCCGATGCGCCCGGCGGTGCTTGCCTTCAAGAGCTGCGGCAGCGGAAACCAGGTGCCGTTGTCGGTGGCCGTGGTGTGCTTGCGGTCGTAGCCGATATGCGAGATGCGAAGGTCGTGGGGCTTCGCCGTGTCGCCCTCATAGACCTGGTAGAATTTCGCGCCGCCATTATACGCCGCGCCCGGTCCCTGGTCGCCCTTGGCGGGGTCGTATGGCGCGGCGGTCGTGATGATGGTGACGCTTGATTGCGACAACGGCTTCTTTAGCGGCTGGAACGGCGCCTCGGTGTAGTGAGCCCAGCGATACGCCGTGGTGTAGCCAATCGCGGCGTAATAGTCCCGCGTGCGCTGCATATAGGGAACGGGGGCGTCATAGTCGGGCGCAAAGCCGAATTCGTCGTCGCGCGAAGCGGACATGGGGCGCGTCTCCTGGTTCTTGTTGGCGACAGACTAGAGATAGTCGGGGGTGAGCTCAACGGGGGGCGAGGCAATGCAGGTCAGAATTGCACTGATAGAGCCAGGTCCGCTTTTTCCCCTCTCCCCTTGCGGGCGAGGGTGGCTCGCCGCGAAGCGGCGAGACGGGTGAGGGGTCTCTCTCCGCGTGCTCAACTGCATGAGATGCGCGCGCGGACAGAAACCCCTCATCCGCCGCTTCGCGCCACCTTCTCCTGCAAGGGGAGAAGGAAGGAAGACAACCTACCGAAACACATGCAGCGCCACATGCTGCAGCAGCATGATCGCCTTGGCGTCGATGATACGCCCGTCCGCGATCATCGCCAGCGCCTCGTCAATGCCGAGCTCCAGCACCTCGATGTCCTCGCCTTCGTGTTCGAGGCCGCCGCCGTCGCTGACTCGCATCTCCGGCTCGTACTCGGCGACGAAGAAATGCAGCTTCTCGGTGATGGCGCCGGGGCTCATAAACGCTTCGAACACCTTGTGGACGCGGTGCAGGCGATAGCCGGTTTCCTCCTCGGCCTCGGCGCGGATGCGCACCTCGGGCGAGGCGTCGTCGAGCACCCCGGCGGCGGCTTCGATCAGGAGATCGTCGTAACCGCGGATGAAGGCCGGCAAGCGGAATTGCTTCACCAGGATCACCGTGCGCCGCGCTCGGTTGTAGGGCAGCACGGCGGCGGCGTTGTCGCGCTCATAGGTCTCGCGGTGCTGCGTCTGCCATTCGCCATTGGCGCGCCGGTACTCGAACGTGGTGGTCTTGAGGGGGGTCCAGCCGTCCGAGAGCACGCGGACGTCCTTGATGCGAACGCGGTCGGATATGGTCATGCTTCGATCTCAGTTGCTTGGCGTTGTGGTGCGGCCGTCGATCCACTTCTGGAACATCACCGAGGTCGATTCCTCGAAACCCAGCGACTGGTAGAACGCATTGGCCTGCTCATTGCCGCGCCGGACCAGCAGCTGGAGCTTCAAAATTCCAGCCGCGCGCAGCCAGTCTTCGGCCGCGGCCATGATGACGCGGCCGTAGCCACGCTTCCGGCTATCCGGATCGACGGCGACGTAATAGACCCAGCCGCGATGGCCGTCATGGCCGACCATGACGGTGGCGACGATGGCGCCGTTGTCGCGGCCGAGCAGGATGGTGGAATTGTCGCGCCGTCGCGCCAGCGCGATGTCGGCATGCGGATCGTTCCACGGCCGCGTCAGCCCGCAGCGCTGCCACAGCGCGACCACGGGCTCGACTTCGGCCTCGGTGATCGCGTCGATCTTGAGCGCACTCACAGCACTTTTCCCGGGTTCATGATTCCAAGCGGATCGAGCATCGCCTTGAGCTGTCGCATCAACTCAATTGCGGTCTTGTCCTTCACGTCGGGCAACTCGTCGCGCTTGAGCACGCCGATGCCGTGCTCCGCCGAGATCGAGCCGCCCATACGCAGCACGATGGCGAACACGACCGCGTTCATCTCGTGCCAGCGCGCCAGATAGTCCGCGGTGTTGGCGCCGATGGGCTGGCTGACATTGTAGTGCAGATTGCCGTCGCCGAGATGGCCGAACGGCACCGGCCGCGCGCCGGGAATCAGCTTCACCACGGCTTCATTGGCCTCGGCGATGAAGGCCGGCACGGTGGCCACCGGCACGGAGATGTCGTGCTTGATCGAGCCGCCCTCCGGCTTTTGTGCTGACGACATTTCGTCGCGCAGCTTCCAGAAGCCAGCGCGCTGGGTGAGATTGGCCGCGATCACCGCGTCGTCGACGATCTCGTCCTCCATGGCGCGGCCGAGGATCGTTTCCAGCGGCGTCCGGGCGTCATCGCCGGGCGACGACAATTCCATCAGCACGTACCAGGCATGCTTTTGCGCGAGCGGATCGCGCACGTCGATGCCGTGGCGGATCGAGAAATCGACCGCCATCTCCGAGAGCAGCTCGAAGCTCGTCAGCGCATTGGCGGCCTCGCTTTGCGCGATCGCCAGCAGCTTCAGCGCGGCGTCCGGCGACTTCAGCCCGACGAAGGCGGTCTCGATCGACCGCGGCTTCGGAAACAGCTTCAGCGTCGCCGCCGTGATGATGCCGAGCGTGCCTTCGGCGCCGATGAACAGGTTGTGCAGATTGTAGCCGGTGTTGTCCTTCTTCAGCTTCGACAGCACGTTGAGCACGCGACCGTCCGCCAGCACCACCTCGAGCCCCAGCGCCATCTCGCGCGCGACGCCATAGGCCAGCGCGGCCGTGCCGCCGGCATTGGTCGAGAGATTGCCGCCGATGGTGCAGCTGCCCTCCGCCCCCAGCGACAGCGGAAACAGCCGGTCCACGTCCGCGGCCTTCTGCTGCGCGATCTGCAGCACGACGCCGGCCTCGCAGGTCATAGTGTTGGAGGCGGTGTCGATCTCGCGGATCTTGTCGAGCCGGCGCAGCGACACCACCACCTCGCCATTGTGCGGGGTCTGGCCGCCGACGAGCCCGGTGTTGCCGCCCTGTGGCACCAGCGCGATCTTGTGCTCGGAGGCGAGCTTGCAGATTGCGGCGACTTCCGCGGTCGAGCCCGGGCGCAGCACCAGCGGCGAGCGGCCGTGGAATAGATTGCGCTCTTCGGTGACGTAGGCCTCGATGTCGGCTACATCGGTGATGGCGTGCCTCTCGCCGACGATCTTGCGGAATTGTTCGATCAGCTCGGGCGCAAGCGGAGGGGTGGCGGGATGATTAATGTTCATTGTCTTGTCTCTTGCTTCGCTCTTATCGCGCCACAGCCGCCCGGCGCAGGCGGTCGTTGATCGCTTCGCCCAGATCCTCTTCGGGGATCGCCATCACGGCGATCGCCCGCGGCCCCCTAGCATCGAGGGCGCGAAGATAGCCGAACAGATTGGCGGCGGCTTCATCGAGATCCCCGGTGGGCGACAAATTCATGACGGCGACGGCGGCCTCCAGACCAGGCAGGCGCGCCGGGCCGAACGCCAGCAGCGCTTCGCCCGGCGCGACGTCCAGCGCATTGAGCCGCACATGGGCGTGTGGCGCGTAATGCGAGGCCAGCATGCCCGGCGCCAGCGGCTGGCTGTCTTCGCTGTCGGTCTCCGCGGGCAGTCGCGCCAGCGCTGCACCAAGCACGGCCTCGATCCGCTCGCGAGACAGCCCGCCGGGCCGCAGCAGCATCGGCGCCGCAAAACAGCCGACGATCGTCGATTCGACGCCGACCGTAACAGGCCCGCCGTCGACGATCAGGTCGATCCGCCCCGCAAGGTCGCTCTCGACATGGGCCGCCAGCGTCGGCGAGACGTGGCCGGAGATGTTGGCGGACGGCGCCACCACCGCCCCGCCAAAGGCGCGCAGGATCGCCTGCGCCACCGGATGGGCCGGAATGCGGATCGCGACCGTGTCGAGGCCCGCGGTGGCAAGCTCGGCCACCGGGCAGTTTTCCGTCTTCGGCACCACCAGCGTCAGCGGCCCCGGCCAGAACGCCTCCGCAAGGCGCAAGGCGCAGGCGTCGAATCGTCCGATCCTGCGCGCGGCCGCGAGGTCGGCGACATGCGCGATCAGCGGATTGAAGGCCGGCCGCCCCTTGGCGGCGTAAAGATGGGCGATGGCACTGGCATTTCCGGCGTCCGCCCCGAGCCCGTAGACCGTCTCGGTCGGGAACGCGACCAGCCCGCCGGCTGCCAATGTCCGGGCGGCAGCTTCCGCGCCGGCCTCGCCGGCCGGTAAAATCAGCGTTTCAAGACCCGTTTTCACAGGGATAAGATTCCTCAGCTCGGCCGCTTGCGGTGCGCCAAACCCGACGCTATAAGCCGGCCTCTTGTCGGAGTGTGGCTCAGCCCGGTAGAGCACTGCGTTCGGGACGCAGGGGTCGCAGGTTCGAATCCTGCCACTCCGACCATTCTTCCAAAAGTCGACGTTTTTCTAGAGGCTCGTTCCCAAGCTTGGCGGACCAGCCGCCGGCGCCCGGGAGCGTCTTCTTGCAACGATTTTCAGGGCGGGTCCACGGCCGATTTGGCCGGACAGGGCGGTCTGTCGCGGTGGCATGGCTCGGCATTGCCTGTTTCGATAACTCGGCGTTGCAAGCTAGGTCAGAGGACTACCGCCTCGCCACCAGCACGCCGACCATAAACGCAATCATCAGCGCCGGCAGCGGCGCCTCACGCACCATGCCGCGAACGACGTGGGTCCAGTGCTGCTCCGGGACGAGGTTCGGAGACCTGATCTCCGGCGTTGGCGTGATGCCCCATTCGGAGGCGAGTTCGGCAATCTCGCTTGAGGCAAGCCGGACGCCGTCGCGGACGCGGAAGATGGCGGCATCCGCGCGCTCGCGCGGCGCAAGCAACATCATCGTCGTGACGGCCGTACGCAGGGTCATCTCGCCGTAGCCTTGCAGCCTGACCGATTCCTCGGGGTCGGACGTCATCGAAAATACCTCACAGCGCCAAATGCCTTACAAAGCGAAGTGGCGCGCGATGGTGAATGCCATCGTCGCGCACAGGACCAGCGTGGATACCGCGCCGGCCACGCCGCGCGCGAGATCGGCCCGCGTCAGGTGCCTGGTCATGATTTTGCTCCATGCTCGGCATGGCAATGGCGGGGAGGCGGCGTTGGTTCCTGCGCGACGGGCGAATCGCGAACGCCGGCTATTTCCGCAGGAGCTCGCTCAGCGCCGCCGTCGCCTCGGCGCAGCGGATGTCGTCGATCTCGCGCGACAGGCTGAGCGCAGTCGATCTGAGCTCTTCGACCTTCCAGCTCTCGGGGTGCTGAGTCTCGAGTTGACCGAGCCGCTTGTTCAGATCGTCCAATCTGGTTTGCAACTGTTCGACGCTGGCGGCCCCATTCACCACCCAGACTCTTTGCGCACGCATCGTCGTTCCCCTGCTCGTCTCACGGCGTTGTGAGAGGGGTTCGTGGCCGCAATGGGAGTTTCTTTTGTCCGGCTTCAGACGGACGGGAACCGTTGCAGATCGGCAACGGGAGTTCCTTCGCGTTAACCTGGGTGCGACGGGAGCCAATCGCCGTCGCCGCATCAGGCCGCGCGCGGCCGCTCCGTCGATCGCTTTTCGAGGCGGCTTTCGAGAATCGCGATGCTCACCCGGATATTGTCGCGCCGGGCCCGCAGGTTCTGCGCTAGCATGGGGTAGGCGAGGTTTTGGGGATCGGAGATTCCGGCCTTCCGTTCTTCCTCCAGAATGTCGGCGTCGATCATTTGCAAGCGCCAACGCAGATCGGAGATCAATGCGTGGAGCTGTGTCGGCATGGTCGCTTCGAAACGGGACGTCGGGTGCATGATCGCCTCACGATGAGACAGACCCACTGCGGGTCTGAGGGATTTGACTCCCGTGCAGCAAGCGGAATGCCAGTGGGCGGCTGAGCGTCTCCCGCGATTGCTCGACAGCGCACCGGAACGATTGCCACTCTTTCCCGTTGCTGCAGGGGCCTCGACAACGAGGCGATCGAGGGACCCATGCCGCTCATCCGCTATTTCGTCTTCACCGGCGGCGCTCTGCTCGCCCTCCTTTTCCTCGCCGACCGGTACATGACCGCCCCCGTGAGCGCCGCCGCGCCGGCCGAGCCAGATCGGTCGATTGTGCGCGTTCATTCCGCGCAAACCTGGCCTGAGAAGATCGTCCTCGACACCAGCGTACGGCAAATATCGCTGTCCAAAGCCGAGTCGGTTCCGCCGACTCCCGCGCCTGCCGTCGCCGACGCGCTGCCCACGCAGGAGAGGCCCCGCCAAGCTTTTGCAATGGTGGCGCAGCCTGATGCGACGCCGAAGCAAGCAGCTCGGACCGTTTCGAACAAGCGCAGTGCGGAGAGGCACCGTCGACGCCAGCCCTCGCGCATGGCGGCGCGCGATCAGACGATGTTCTTCAACGAACCTGCATCGGCGGGTTGGTAAGTCGCGCTCCGTGAGATGCATCTTCCCCCCGGTAGGCGTGTAGCTGCCCATGCTCGATCGCCTGAGCAGCACGAGCGGGGGTTTGCGAGATTATCTGTTCTCGGTACTTTCCACGTGACGGTCGGGCTGCCTCTCGGTTGGGCACCGTGCCGGACAGCGAGGCTGTGCGCGCGGCGCATCGCGCGATAGTCTCTGCCGCGACCTGACCCGGGAAGCGGACGAGGGAAAGATTCGTGACGAGATTTGTGACGATCGCAGCCGGCCAGCTTGGCCCTGTCGCGCGGACCGAGACGAGAACCGCGGTCGTGGCGCGCCTGATGGCCTTGATGCGCCAGGCGAAGGCCAACGGCTGCGACCTGATCGTCTATCCCGAGCTCGCGCTGACCGCGTTCTTTCCGCGCTGGTATTTCGAGGATCAGGCTGAGATCGACAGCTTCTTTGAGCGCGAGATGCCGGGGCCGGAGACAAGAGGCCTGTTCGATCTCGCGCGCGAGATCGGCATCGGATTTTATCTTGGCTATGCCGAGCTGACGGTCGAGGCCGGAATTGTCAGGCGCTACAATACCTCGATCCTGGTCGAGAAGAGCGGCGCCATCGTCGCGAGATATCGCAAGGTTCATCTGCCCGGGCATGCCGAGCATGAGCCGTGGCGCGAATTCCAGCATCTGGAAAAGCGCTATTTCGATCCAGGCGATGGCTTTGGCGTGACCGAGGCCTTTGGCGGCGTGATGGGGATGGCGATCTGCAATGACCGCCGCTGGAGCGAGACCTACCGGGTGATGGGCCTGCAGGGCGTCGAGATGGTGATGATCGGCTACAACACGCCGGTGCACAATCCGCCCGCACCCGAGCATGACGATCTCTCGCTGTTCCACAATCATCTGGTGATGCAGGCCGGCGCCTACCAGAACGGCACCTTCGTGGTCGGCGTCGCCAAAGCGGGTGTCGAGGAGGGCGTCGACCACATCGGCGGAAGCTGCGTCATCGCGCCCTCCGGCGAGATCATCTCGCGATGCACGACCAAGGGGGACGAGATCGCGCTCGCCCGTTGCGATCTCGATCTCTGCAATTCTTACAAGCGCACCACTTTCAATTTCGACGTTCACCGTCAGCCGCACGCCTACGGGATGATTGTCGAACGGAAGGGAGTGACACTCATGGCCGACGGAACGCCGGTGCGAACGAAGCGGTGAGCTCTCGTAGCCCGGGTGAGCGCAGCGACACCCGGGACCGCTGTCGCTTGTGGCAAGACCCCGGATGTCGCTTCGCTCATCCGGGCTACGGGACCTTGCTGTGTCGCCCCCGTGTCAATCCGCTCTCACAAAAATATTCCGCTTTACCGAAATTCGGAAAGGGCGTATGTGTCGCCCATCCCGGCTCATCCTTGAGGGGCGATCTTGTGGTCGTCATGTTCGCGAGCCGGGCTTGCGGTGGACGCGGCAGCGTTCGGGTGCGAGAGGCTAAGGGCAGGGCGGATTGCTCTCCGTGAGCCCAAGGCTGCGTGCCGACGAGCGGCGCTGCTAGGCTTCGTCTCGTCTGTAAGTTTCCGGCTCCGTCGACAGGGCTGGGAAAACTGCGGCGAAATGGCGAGCCGTGCGTACGGCAAAACCGTGTGGTCCTGGCCGTCGTTGCTACGGTCAAGCTCTTGCGGATGCGGCATCTGCGTCAACCGGCGCGGGTGCCGGTGACTTCTGCGAGGACGAGGGAGGCCAAAGAGAACTCGGCTCCCGGGAGAGCACGGCATAAGCCGTCCAACCATCGCGCAGGGAAGGCCGAGTGATTGGCTACACCTGTATGCTGCTGTGCGGTTCTCTCTGCGTGTGCTTTTCGCGCAGCGGACCGCGGGTGCCAGCCGGCACCCGGCCTTCCCTGCGCCCTCTTGGACAAGAGGGTGAAGCGACGAAGCAAAGCTCGGGCGGAATCAGCCGCGAGGATGAGAAGGCATGTCTGCAAGTTGAAATGTGCGCAGGACCGCGATGTGGCCTGCGCCGTGGCGATGCCCGGCAGTCAGGCATAACAACCTCAAATGTCGTCGTGGCGAAGGCCAGGACCCATACCGCGAGGTCTATCGATTTAAGGCGATATCAATCCCACCGAACGAATGTCCGCCCAACCCCTTCCCTGGGATAATGGGTCCTGGCCTTGGCCAGGGGCGACGCCGGAGTTAGTGGCCCTACCGCCCCAATCACAACCAAGTGTCTTTGTTTGGAAACAAACATTCCCTATTATCCTGCAATGCAAAAAGCGGCCCGCAAATCCCCGCCCATTGGCCGTCCGCCTGGCCGTCCCCGGGAGTTCGACATGGACACCGCGCTCGACAGGGCCGTCCGCGTGTTTTCCGAGCGCGGTTATCATGCCACCTCGATCGGCGATCTCACCGCGGCGATGCGGCTGGCGACCGGCAGCGTCTACAAGGCGTTTCGCGACAAGCATGCGGTGTTTCTCGCCGCCTTCGAGCGCTACGCCGCGCTGCGCCAGGAGCAGACGCGCAGCGCGGCGGCAAAAGGCGACAATGGCCGCGAGCGGCTGCGCAACATGCTGCTGTCGTATGTAGAGCACTCCCAGGGCAGCGAGGGGCGGCGCGGCTGCCTCGTGGTCGGCAGCGCGGTCGAATTGTCCGCGGTCGATCCGGTGGTCGCCGCCCTCGTCAGCGCGCGGCTCGAGACCAACGAAGGCTTCATCGCCGGCCTCATTCGCGAGGGGCAGGCCGACGGCTCGATTCCCCGCCATGTCGCCGCCGCCGACACCGCGCGCCTGATGATCTGCATCACGCAAGGCCTGCGCGTGGTCGGCAAGGCGGGCCTTTCGCTCGACGGCAAGCGCCTGGTCGCCGTCGCGATGAAGCTGCTCGCCTGAATTTTTTGTCATATTAGGAAACGACCGTTTCCGATATCTGGAGAGCCTGTGAATGACGATGAATGCCACGATCGAGACCGCGCCGGATCCGGATGCGGTGTCGCAGCGACTGACCTTCGTGCTTGCCGCGGCCTGTGGCATGGTCGCCGCCAACATCTATTACGCCCAGCCGCTGATCGCCCCGATCAGCGCCGCGCTCGGCCTGTCGCATGAAGCGGCGGGACTGATCGTCACCATGACGCAGATCGGCTACGGCGTGGGGCTTCTCTTCATCGTCCCGCTCGGCGACCTCGTCGAGAACCGTACCCTGATTTGCTCCGTCATCACGCTCGGCGCGGCAGCCCTGCTCGCCGCGGGGTTCGCGTCCCACGCGCTGCCCTTCCTGATCGCCGCGTTGTTCATCGGACTCGGCTCGGTCGCGGTGCAGATCATCATTCCCTATGCGGCGCATCTTGCGCCGGCAGCCATTCGCGGCCGCGTCGTCGGCAACGTCTCGACCGGCCTGATGCTCGGCATCATGCTGGCGCGGCCGGTGTCGAGTTTCGTCACGGCGATGCTGTCGTGGCATGCAGTGTTCTTCTGCTCGGCCGCGTTGATGATCGTGCTCGCAGCGGTACTCTGGATGACGCTGCCGAAGCGCAGGCCGGTCGCGCGGATGCATTACGGCGAGTTGCTGCTGTCGATGCTCCATCTGGTGCGGACCACGCCGCTGCTGCGCCGCCGCGCGCTGTACCAGGCCAGCCTGTTCGGCGCCTTCAGCCTGTTCTGGACCGTGACGCCGCTGCTGCTCGCGAGCGAATTCGGCTTCACCCAGCGCGGCATCGCGCTGTTCGCGCTTGCCGGTGTCGCCGGCGTGTTCGCAGCCCCGATCGCGGGACGGCTTGCCGATCGCGGCCATAGCCGCATGGCCACGCTGGTCGCGCTCCTACTCGCGGCCGTAGGATTCCTGATTACGCATGTCGGCGCGCCCGGATCGGTGCTGAACCTCGCCTGCCTGGTCGTGGCTGCGATCGCGATCGACATCGGCGTGCAGGGCAACGTCGTGCTCGGCTTCCGCGCGATCTTCGCGCTGGGGCATGAGCACCGCAGCCGCCTGAACGGTCTCTACATGGCGACCTTCTTCACCGCGGGCGCGGCGGGCTCGGCGGTCGGCGCGTGGGCGTTTGCACAAGGCGGCTGGACGCTCGCATCGGCCTTTGGCCTCGCGCTGCCCGTCGCAGGCCTGGTCTATGCGGCCACCGAGTAGGGGCTGGTTGCTCCAATTAGCGATCCGGCCCGTTTACCAAGGCCGCCGGGTCGGCAATTTCCACCTCGCAGTTTCCCTGCCGCTGTAGTACTTTGGTCGCAAGCGAGCCTGGTTAACGGGCGGCAGGGGGAGGCTGATGAGGCGTGCGGGGCTGGTTGGCGTACCGCGGGTACGACCATGGTCGTGGCAGGCGTTTCTGCTTGGATTCATCGTTGTCGCAATGTCGGCTGCGCTCCAGGGCGGCTGTGTCGCGCTCGGCGCAAAACTCTATTTCGCGGCGTTCCTGCCCAGCCTGTTCGTGCTCGGCATTATTGCGGGCGCACCGGCGGCGGCGTTCGCCGCACTACTCACCATTCCGCTGGTATGGTGGGCATTCATGCCGCCCTTCTTCGAGTTCAATTCGCTGACCAGCGCGCATGCCGATTCCATCAAGCTGTTCTGCCTGCTCGCCGTGCTGGTGATCGGCCTTGCCGATCTCTGCCGCGAGATCATCAGCCGCGGTGGGTTGAAGCCGCGGGGCGAGAGCGCGGCGACGAATTCGCAATAGATCGGCCTTGTGCGGCCGCGCACGTTGCGCGCGGGCAACAGTCCGGAAACCATTCGCACGCTTGCTGTGCGGCGCTAACTTTTCGAAAAAGATTTGGCCGCAATTTCTCCCTCGGGAATGACGAGGGAGTTTTCGGACATGAACGGCCAAATCACCGGTCACGCCATCTTGGAGAACGTGCGCCGCTACCGCGGTATCGCATCGCTCTATCGCCAGACCGCTGCATTCCGCCCGGACCAGAGCTGGTCGCTGCTCGAGCAGGCGAAGGATTGGGAAGCGCGGGCGCTGCTGGAGCTGGAAGCCTATTTCGCCGCGCGGATGGACTACGCCCCTACACGCGCGGCCTGATCGTTAACCATCGGCGCGGCCTTGCGCAGGCCCGCCGAAGGGCCGGTCGTCGGGTCGTGCACGGAAAACACGGGGCGATTACGGAGTTATCTCGTCGCCCGTCTGTGCTAGCAACGTCCCGACCGAGACATCCCAATTCGGCCGGGGCAAGCGATGACCACCTTCAACCGCATCTTCACGACCGAGCGCCTGCTCCAGATCATCGTCATTCTCGCGGCTACGGTCGCGATGAAGCTGATGGGCTGAATTTCGACGGGCTATCGCGCGCCGAATTCGGGCACGTCGGGAAGATAGTTCGACCCCTCCGATCCCAAGAAATCGAACATCGCCTGCGCCGGCGGCAACAGCACCTTGTCGCTGCGGCGGATCACGTACCATTGCCGCACGATCGGCAGGCCCGCGACGTCGAGCACGATCAGCCGGCCCTCGGTGAGCTCGTGCGCCACGGTGTGGGCCGAGATGAAGGCGATACCGAGCCCGGCGATGACCGCCTGCTTGATGGTCTCGTTGCTGCTCATCTCCATGCCGATGATCGGCTCAAGATCCGACCTCTGGAACATGCCTTCCATCAGTGTCCGCGTCCCCGAGCCGGGCTCGCGGGTGAGGAAGGTCTCGTGCACGAGGTCGGTGAGGTTGAGGCCGGAATCCTTCTCCAGCCAGTGCCCCTTGCGCGCGACGATGATGTGCGGATTGCGCCCGAGCTGCCGGACGTCGACGCTGACATCGGCCGGTGGCCGACCCATCACCGCGAAGTCGAGGTCGTAGCCGTGCATGGCCCCGCGGATCTCCTCGCGATTGCCGACCGTGAGCTTGATCTCGATCTTCGGATACCGCTTCGAGAATGCCGCGATCGCGTGCGGCACGAAATATTTCGCGGTCGAGACCGCGCCGAGATGCACCGTGCCGCCGGTTCGCCCCGCAAGCAGGTCGAGCGAACCCTGGCAGTCCGCGATTGCGGCCTCGACGCGCTCGGCGAGCGCCAGCACCTCCTTGCCGGCTTCCGTCAGCAGCATGCCGTCGCCGGTCCGCTGCAGCAGCGGCAGTCCGGCGAGATCCTGCAGCTGGCGCAATTGCTGGGTCACGGCCGGCTGCGTCAGGCCGAGCTGGGTCGAGGCTGCCGTGACGCTGCCTTTTGCCGAGAGCGCCGCAAGCGAGCGAAGCTGCCGGATCGTGAGATGCCGGAGCTGTGCCGCCGAATGGACATTATAAGATAATTCTTTAGCGCTCATTATGAATAGAAATTTTCCTTATTAAGCCGCCTCTGTCAATCTCGTCGTTGTTGGCACTGACCGCACCGACCTCCCAGCGAGGAGGGAACTGGATGCGGCGCCTGCAAAGGGATGGACGCAGATGACCGGGCAACTCAGGCTGGACGACCACCTTCAGCGGTATTCCGAGACGGCGCCGCATGCGCTGGCCGTAGCGGCCGCGGTCGATGCCATCGCGGCGGCCGCGATCGAGATCGCCGATCTTATCGCCACGGGAGACCTTGCGGATGCGTCGGGCCTGACCACCGGCCGCAACAGCGACGGTGACGTGCAGCGCGATCTCGACGTGCAGGCGGATGCGATCCTGCGCCGCTGTCTCGGCAAGCTGCCGATCGCGGCACTGGCGTCGGAGGAGATGCGTGAACCGCAGATCGGTGACCGCGCGGCGAAGATCTGCGTCGCGATCGATCCGCTCGACGGCTCCTCCAATATCGACATCAACATGACCGTGGGCACGATCTTCTCGATCCTGCCCGCGCCCGACGATCTCGCGCTCGCCTTCCATCAGCGCGGCTCGGCGCAGCTCGCGGCGGGATTCGTCACCTACGGCCCGCAGACCTCGCTGGTGCTGACGCTCGGCGAGGGCGTCGACATCTTCACGCTTGACCGCGGGTCCGGTTGCTTCCGTCTCGCGCGTAGCGCCGTGCAAATCTCCGAGACCTGCGAGGAGTTCGCGATCAACGCCTCGAACCGCCGGCATTGGGAACAGCCGGTGCGCGCCTTCGTCGACGAATGCCTCGCCGGTGTGGAAGGGCAGGCCAACCACAATTTCAACATGCGCTGGGTCGGCTCGCTGGTGGCCGAGGCCTATCGCATCCTTACCCGCGGCGGCGTGTTCCTCTATCCCTCCGATGCACGGCCTGGCTATGGCGACGGCCGCCTGCGCCTCGTCTACGAGGCGCATCCGATGGCTTACATCGTCGAGCAGGCCGGCGGCTCGGCTTCGACCGGGCGCGAGCGTATCCTCGAACTCTCGGCGCAGAGCCTGCATCAACGCGTGCCGCTGATCATGGGTTCGAACAACGAGGTGCAGCGCGTCGAGGAACTGCATTGCGATCCCTTGCTGGTCGCCAGCGTCTCCGCACCGCTGTTCGCGCGGCGCGGCTTCTTCCGGCTCTGAGCGAGGCGCCCCGATGTCCAGGAAGCATCCGATCATCTCCATCACCGGCTCTTCCGGCGCCGGCACCACGTCGGTCAAGAAGACCTTTGAGCAGATCTTCTTCCGCGAGAGGGTCAACGCCGCCTACATCGAAGGCGACGCCTTCCATCGCTACGATCGCGCGGAAATGCGCACGCAGATGGCGAAGGAGGCCGATCGCGGCAACAGGCATTTCAGCCATTTCAGCCCCGAGACCAATCTGTTCGAGGAGCTGGAGCGGGCGTTCCGCGACTATGGCGAGACCGGCACGGCGACGACGCGGCACTACGTCCACGACGCCGAGGAATCCGCGCTGCATGGCGCCGCACCCGGCACCTTCACCGAATGGAAACGGCTGCCGGAGAGCTCCGACCTTCTGTTCTACGAGGGCCTGCACGGTGCTGTCGTTACCGACAAGGTCAACGTCGCGCGTTATGCCGACCTCAAGATCGGCGTCGTGCCCGTTATCAATCTCGAATGGATCCAGAAGCTGCACCGCGACCGCAGTGCGCGAGGCTATTCGACCGAGGCCGTTACCGACACCGTTCTGCGGCGGATGCCCGATTACATCCACTACATCTGCCCGCAATTTTCCGAGACCGACATCAACTTCCAGCGTGTGCCGACGGTGGACACCTCCAATCCGTTCATCGCGCGCTGGATCCCGACGCCGGACGAGTCGATGGTCGTGATCCGCTTCAAGAACCCGCGCGGCATCGACTTCCCCTATCTGCTCTCGATGCTGCCGCAAAGCTGGATGTCGCGTGCCAATTCGATCGTGTGTCCCGGCGCGAAACTCGATCTTGCGATGCAGCTGATCCTGACGCCGCTGATCATGCAGCTGATCGAGCGTAAGCGAAACCTGAAGTGAACGAGGGGAGGATCCGATGAACATCTCCGTCCACGCCGACGCTGACCTCACGGCGGTATCGCATGGCGATCTCGCCAACGCCGTCCGCTTCCTCGCGGTCGACGCCATCGAGACTTCGCAGTCCGGCCACCCCGGACTGCCCATGGGCATGGCCGATGTCGCCACCGTGCTGTTCTCGCGCTTCCTGAAGTTCGACTCGGCTCACCCCCATTGGCCGGATCGCGATCGCTTCGTGCTGTCGGCGGGCCATGGCTCGATGCTGCTCTATGCATTGCTCCATCTCACCGGCGGCGACGTCAGCCTCGATGACATCAAGGCGTTCCGGCAATGGGGCTCGAAGACGCCGGGCCATCCGGAATACGGCCATACGCCGGGCGTCGAGACGACGACCGGTCCGCTGGGGCAGGGGATTGCGACCGCGGTCGGCATGGCACTCGCCGAGCGCATGGCCAATGCGCAACATGGCGACGGCCTCGTCGATCATTTCACGTACGTCATCGCCGGCGACGGCTGTCTGATGGAAGGCATCAGCCAGGAAGCGATCTCGCTCGCCGGGCATCTCGGGCTGGGCCGCCTGATCGTGCTGTTCGACGACAACGGCATATCCATTGACGGCCCGACCTCGCTTGCGACCTCCGATGACCAGCTCGCGCGCTTCGCTGCCTCCGGCTGGTCGGTGCGCGGTGTTGACGGGCACGATCCCGAAGCAGTTGCGCAGGCGATTGCCGAGGAGCGTGAGAGCACAAGACCGTCGCTGATCGCCTGCCGCACCATCATCGGCTTCGGCGCGCCGGATCGTCAGGGCACCGAGAAGGCGCATGGCGCGCCGCTCGGCACGGAGCAGACGGCCGCGGCGCGGCGAACGCTCGGCTGGGACTATCAGCCCTTCGTGGTGCCTGTCACGATCCTGAAAGCATGGCGGATGATCGGGCAGCGCGGGCAGGTCGAGCGTCTCGCCTGGCTCGATCGCTATGAATGCGCGACGCCCGAGCAGCGCGACCTGTTTATCGAGGGCAAGGCGGTTGCCCTGCCGAACGCCTATGCCCAGGCCTCGGCGAAATTGCGCGAGCGCTTTGCCACCGAGCGTCCGAAGCTCGCGACGCGGCAGGCGTCGCAACAGGTGCTCGACGGCATCGCCGAGACGATTCCCGGATTTGTCGGCGGCTCGGCGGATCTCACGCATTCGAACCTGACGCATGCCAAGGCGCAGACCCCGGTCAAGCGCGACGCGTTCGCCGGCGATTACATCCATTACGGCATCCGCGAGCATGGCATGGCGGCCGCGATGAACGGCCTCGCGCTGTACGGGGGCTTCATTCCCTATGGCGGCACCTTCCTCGCGTTCTCCGATTACAGCCGGCCGGCGATCCGCCTTGCGGCCTTGATGCGGATCCGCGTCATTCATGTGATGACCCATGACTCCATTGGCCTCGGTGAGGACGGCCCCACGCACCAACCGGTCGAGCATCTCGCAGCGCTCCGCGTCATTCCGAACCTGCTTGTTTTCCGGCCGGCCGACGCGGTTGAGACGCTGGAAGCATGGGACTGCGCGCTCCAAGCTGAAAATCGTCCCTCCGTGCTGTGCCTGTCCCGTCAGGCGCTGCCGACCTTCCGCAGCGATGTCCGCGGGAGGAACCGCGTCGCACGCGGCGCCTATCTGATCGTTTCGCCGGACGGTGGCCGCGACGTGACGCTCATCGCAACGGGTTCGGAAGTGTCTATTGCGCTGGAGGCGGCCCGCTTGCTCGCTACCGAGCACGTCCGTGCGGCCGTGGTCTCCGCGCCCTGCTTCGCGTTGTTCGAGGAGCAGCCGGAGGATTACCGCGCCGCTGTGCTCGGCACCGCGCCGCGGGTTGGCATCGAGGCGGCAGTCGTCGGCGATTGGCACCGCTGGATCGGCACCGAGGGCGAATTCGTCGGCATGCGCGGCTTCGGCGCTTCGGCGCCGGCCCCGGTGCTCTACCGCGAATTCGGCATCACGCCGCAAGGCGTTGCGGAAGCCGCCCGGCGGGCGATGGCCCGCGCCGGCAAGCAATAACAGGAGGATTTGTCGTGGCCCGTATCACTCTTCGTCAGCTGCTCGACCACGCCGCCAGTCACGGCTACGCGGTGCCGGCGTTCAACATCAACAACATGGAGCAGGGCATCGCGATCATGCAGGCGGCGGCCGAGGTCGACGCGCCCGTCATCATCCAGGCTTCGCGCGGCGCGCGCAGCTATGCCGGCGACCTCATGCTCTCGCACATGATCGATGCGCTGGAGCGGACCTATCCAGACATCCCGCTCTGCCTGCACCAGGACCATGGCAATGACGAGGCGACCTGCGCGTCCGCGATCGCCCATGGCTTCACCTCGGTGATGATGGACGGCTCGCTCAAGGCCGACGCCAAGACCGCGGCCGACTACGACTACAACGTTGCGATCACCCGCCGCGTCGTCGATCTCGCGCATTGGGTCGGTGCCTCCGTCGAAGGCGAGCTCGGCGTGCTCGGCTCGCTCGAGCATGGGGGCGGCGAGCAGGAGGACGGTCACGGCGTCGAAGGCACGGTCAGCCATGATCAGTTGCTCACGGATCCCGACCAGGCGGTCGACTTCGTCCGCGCCACCAAAGTCGATGCGCTCGCGATCGCGATGGGCACCTCGCACGGCGCCTACAAGTTCAGCCGCAAGCCGGACGGCGACATTCTGGCGATGCGGGTGGTCGAGGAGATTCATCGCCGGCTGCCGAACACGCATCTCGTGATGCACGGCTCTTCCTCTGTGCCGCAGCCCCTCCAGGACATGTTCAACCAGTTTGGCGGCGAGATGCCGCAGACCTGGGGCGTGCCGGTCGAGGAGATCGTCCGCGGCATCACGAGCGGCGTGCGCAAGGTCAATATCGACACCGACTGCCGGCTGGCAATGACCGCGGTGTTCCGGAAAGTGGCCGCGCAAACGCGCTCCGAGTTCGATCCGCGCAAATTTCTCAAGCCCGCCATGGATGCGATGCGCGAGCTCTGCCGCGAGCGCTTCGAGCAGTTCGGCACCGCAGGCCACGCCAGCGGTATCAAGGTCGTTCCCTTGAGCGAGATGGCGCGGCGCTACCGCGCCGGCGATCTCGATCCGCGCGTCGACGCCCGCGAGCCCGTCGCGGCCTAATCATTCAGAGAGAGAAGAGCAGGAGAGAGCCATGAATGCACATGCAGGAACCGTCCGCGGCAAGGAAAGATATCGATCGGGCGTGATGGAATACAAGCGCATGGGCTATTGGGAGCCCGACTACGTGCCCAAGGACACCGACGTCATCGCGCTGTTCCGCGTCACGCCGCAAGAGGGCGTCGATCCGATCGAGGCGTCAGCCGCAGTCGCCGGCGAATCCTCGACCGCGACCTGGACGGTGGTGTGGACCGATCGGTTGACCGCCGCCGAGAAGTATCGCGCGAAATGCTACCGCGTCGATCCGGTGCCGGGCACGCCGGGCTCGTACTTCGCCTACATCGCCTATGACCTCGACCTGTTCGAGCCGGGCTCGATCGCCAACCTCTCGGCCTCGATCATCGGCAACGTATTTGGCTTCAAGCCACTGAAGGCGCTGCGGCTGGAGGACATGCGTTTCCCGGTCGCGTATGTGAAGACGTTCCAGGGACCGGCCACCGGCATCGTGGTCGAGCGCGAGCGGCTCGACAAGTTCGGCAGGCCGCTGCTCGGCGCGACCGTCAAGCCTAAGCTCGGCCTCTCGGGCCGCAATTACGGTCGCGTGGTCTACGAGGCGCTGAAGGGCGGGCTCGACTTCACCAAGGATGACGAGAACATCAACTCGCAGCCGTTCATGCACTGGCGCGACCGCTTCCTTTATTGCATGGAGGCGGTGAACCGGGCGCAGGCGGCCTCCGGTGAGGCCAAGGGGACCTACCTGAATATCACCGCGGGAACCATGGAGGATATGTACGAGCGCGCCGAGTTCGCGAAGGAGCTCGGGTCCTGCATCGTCATGATCGATCTCGTGATCGGCTACACCGCAATCCAGTCGATGGCGAAATGGGCGCGCCGCAACGACATGATCCTGCATCTGCATCGCGCCGGTCACTCGACCTACACGCGGCAGAAAAGCCATGGGGTGTCGTTCCGCGTCATCGCCAAGTGGATGCGGCTCGCCGGCGTCGATCACATCCATGCCGGCACCGTGGTCGGCAAGCTCGAAGGCGATCCCAACACCACGCGCGGCTATTACGATGTCTGTCGCGAAGACTTCAACCCGGCCAAGCTCGAACACGGCCTGTTCTTCGACCAGTCATGGGCGAGCCTGAACAAGATGATGCCGGTCGCCTCCGGCGGCATCCATGCCGGCCAGATGCACCAGCTGCTCGACCTGCTCGGCGAGGACGTCGTGCTCCAGTTCGGCGGCGGCACCATCGGCCATCCCATGGGCATCGCGGCCGGCGCGATCGCCAACCGTGTGGCGCTGGAAGCGATGATCCTCGCCCGCAACGAGGGCCGCGACTACGTCCACGAAGGACCGGAGATCCTGGCCAGGGCGGCCGAGACCTGTACGCCGCTGAAAGCTGCACTTGAGGTTTGGAAGGACGTCTCCTTCAATTATGAATCCACCGACACGCCGGACTTCGTGCCGACCGCGCTCGAAACCGTTTGAGGAGATTTGACATGAAGCTGACCCAAGGCTGCTTCTCATTCCTGCCCGATCTGACCGACGACCAGATCACCAAGCAGGTGCAGTATTGCCTGACCAACGGCTGGGCGGTGAACATCGAGTTCACCGACGATCCGCATCCCCGCAACACCTATTGGGAGATGTGGGGCCTGCCGATGTTCGATCTCCAGGACGCCGCCGGCGTGATGATGGAGCTCGCCGAATGCCGCAGAGTGTATGGCGACCGATACATCCGCCTCAGCGGCTTCGACTCCAGCCATGGCTGGGAATCGGTGCGGATCTCGTTCATCGTCAACCGCCCGCCGCAGGAAGCCGAGTTCGAGCTGGTGCGGCAGGAGGTGAGCGGACGCGCGATCCGCTACACCACCGTGCGCCGGCAGCTCGCGCACGCACCAACCTAAGTCATTCTCCTCCGCGCGGAGCACTCCCTGCTCCGTTTCCTTGGCGGACCACTGCTTCGCCGCTCCCCCGCGGCGAAGCCCTTTTCTTCGAGGTGCCGATGCTGGATGTTCCCCACGCCATGACCACTGAGCCCGGCGAGACCAGTTTCGATCTCCGCAAGGAGGCCGAAGAGGCTGGAATCACGGGCACGCTGCAGCAGCTCGAGCAGGAGCTGATCGGATTGAAGCCGGTGAAGAGCCGCGTGCGCCAGATCGCGTCGCTCTTGCTGATCGAACGTATCCGGCAGCGTGCGGGATTGGCTTCGTCGCCACCGACGCTGCATATGTCGTTTACCGGCAATCCCGGCACCGGCAAGACGACGGTCGCGCTGCGCATGGCAAAGATCCTGCACGGCCTCGGTTTCGTGCGGCGCGGGCAGGTGATCTCGGTGACGCGCGACGATTTGGTCGGCCAGTATATCGGCCACACCGCGCCGAAGACCAAGGAGATCCTGAAGAAGGCGATGGGCGGCGTGCTGTTCATCGACGAGGCCTATTATCTGCACCGTCCCGACAACGAGCGCGACTACGGCCAGGAGGCGATCGAGATCCTGCTCCAGGTGATGGAAAACCAGCGCGAGGACCTCGTCGTGATCCTTGCCGGCTATGGCGAGCGGATGACGAGCTTCTTTGCCTCTAATCCCGGCTTCCGTTCGCGGATCGCGCATCACATCGACTTTCCGGACTATGCGGAAGCCGAGCTGCTCGTCATCGCCGAGCTGATGCTGAAGGAACGGGGTTATCGCCTCTCGGCGGCGGCGCGCGAGGCGTTCGAGAAATACATCGCGCTACGTCGGACCCAGCCGTTCTTCTCCAATGCGCGCTCGATCCGCAACGCCGTCGACCGCATCCGCCTGCGGCAGGCCGATCGGCTGGTGTCCGATCTCGACCGCATGCTCGATATCGCCGACCTCGAAACGATCGATCCCATGGACGTCCTGGCGAGCCGCGTCTTCAGCGGCGGTGCGGACGCGCAGGGGAGTGCGAAGCCATGACGAGAGAAATCCTCATCGCGCCGTCAATCCTGGCTGCGAATTTCGCCCGCCTCGGCGAGGAGATCGTGGCGATCGATGCGGCGGGTGCCGACTGGATTCACTGCGACGTCATGGACGGGCATTTCGTCCCGAACATCAGTTATGGCGCGGACGTCATCAGGGCGATCCGGCCGCTGACGAAGAAAATGTTCGACGTGCATCTCATGATCGCGCCCGCCGATCCCTATCTCGAAGCGTTCGCGAAGGCCGGCGCGGATGTCATCACGGTGCATGCCGAAGCCGGTCCGCACCTCGATCGCTCGCTCCAGGCCATCCGCGCGCTCGGCAAGAAAGCCGGCGTCAGCCTGTGTCCCGCGACTCCCGAAAGCACGATCGAATATGTGCTCGATCGCCTCGACCTCGTCCTGGTGATGACGGTCAATCCGGGCTTTGGCGGCCAGTCCTTCCTCGAATCCCAACTCGAGAAGATCGGGCGTATTCGAAGCATGATAGGCGACCGGCCGATCCGACTCGAGGTTGACGGTGGCATCACGCGCGACAATGCCGCCGCCGTGGCCGCTGCGGGCGCCGATACGCTTGTAGCGGGCTCCGCCGTGTTTCGCGGCAAGAGCAGCGCGGACTATGCCGGCAACATCGCGGCCATCCGCGCCGCTGCGGAAGCCGGCAGGGTTCCGATGCTGCAACATAGTTCGGCGCAGACAATGCGTGCCGGTGAGCCCGCGCTCATCCGGTAGACTGCCGGATACAGGCGGGCGAGCCGGCACCGTAATGGGGTGTGCCAGGGCGTGCCCCTTTGCACTGCAGATATACGAGGATGACCCACAACCCTAGCCTTGGCCTGCGGTAAGGTCCGAAGCGGTTGAGTCCGCGCTGATTGGAACTTTCGCCTCGATACGCGTTTGCCTAGAAACAAGCGAGTCAAGCGCGCGGCGGGCGCAGCAAATCTTTTGCACAACCGCCATCGCCCTGACGCAAATAAGGGCAATAAGCTCTGTGAATGCGAGGGAGGGTCTCATGGACAACGTACGTCGCTACCGCGCGCTAGCGTCCCTCTGTCGTCAGCAGGCCGCCTACCGGCCGCTCCAGAGCTGGGAACTGCTCGGCCAGGCCGAACATTTCGAACATCTCGCCGAAGTCGAACTCAAGGCGCATTTCGACGCGTGCAATGCGCAACAAGACGAGGACGGCGTCGAGGCCACGGCGTGGGAGAGACCCGCCGCGGCGTGACGGTCCAACTTGTTCGAATATGACCTGAACTTGCCGACGCCGGCACCGCTCAAGACGCGGTTGTCAGCCCGAACGACAAGGCTTGTGACCGGCCCGACCTGGATAAGCCCTCGATTAATGCGACATCAGCGTCGGGACGGTCATGGCTTCCAGCATGGCGCGGGTGACGCCGCCGAGGAACCGCTCCTGCAAACGCGAATGGCCGTAGCCGCCCATGATCAGAACATCCAGGTTCTCATCGGCTGCCAGCGACAGCATGGTCGGCTGAATGTCAGAGCGCGGGGCCGACAGGTTGACCGTGCGGGTCGACAGTCCGCGCCGGCCGAGATGCCTTGCCAGATTGCGCGTCGAGACTTCCTCGGGAACCATATCTGTTTCGTTGATCGCAATGATCACGATCTCCTCGGCGCGGGCCAGGAATGGTGCGGCGTCGCGCATAGCGCGCGCGGCGAGGCGGCTGCCATCCCAGCAGATGCCGATCCGTTTCGCCTTGAACGCTCCATGGAAGGTGTAGGGCAGGAAAAGCACCGGGCCACCCGCCTGGAACAGGATCTCGCCGGGCACATCGTTGTCGAGTGAGCCTTGCGCCGGATCCGGCTGGAGCACGATGCTGAGATCGTGCAGCCGCGCCATCTCGCCGAGCAAGCCGACCGCATCCCCCGGCATCGCCCCGAGTGGGTGGCATGTGTAGGAAATGCCGGCGTTCATCGCTTTGCTCTTGAATACCGCGAGCGCCGCCTCGGCCCGCTCCACTGCACTCTCGCGCTCCATCTCGAACACCGCCGCCACCGCAGCGCCGCCCTCCATGATATAGGCCGCACTGGTTGCCACATAGCCAACCGCGACTGCATCGAGATGGGCGTTGAGGCCCGCTGCGAGCGAGATCGAGCCGTCGATCACCGGGCGGATCGGCCGCTCGGTGGGGATGTGGACGAGAATGTCTTTGTACATGACGTGCCTCCGATGGACATCATCCGGTGGCCGCAGTCTTCCACGGTGCGCATGGCCCGCGTTGAGCTGCATCAAACGTGCAGCCTTGACCTTTGGCCGTATCGCCGGCCCGGCTACTTTGCCAAGATTTAATCGCGTGGACGGGACGCTGTAAGGTGGCGACCACCATGTTGGGTGCAAGGCGACTTACCCAACATGGACATATCGACATGAGCGATCACGTCAATTCCGACACCACAACGTCCCGCAAGGTCCTGAGGCCGCGCCGGCTCGCGCTGCTCGGCACCGTGGCCGCGCTTGGCGTGGCCGTGCTGGCGACTGCTCCCGGCTCTTCGCCGTTCAGCGCGACCTCCTTCATTGCGCCCGCCCAGGCCGCGGAGACCGCCGCGACACCGCCGGGCTTCGGCGACCTCGTCAGCAAGGTCAAACCCGCCGTCATTTCGGTGCGGGTCAGGATCGACCAGGACAATGATAAGAGCGCGATGCTGCAACAGAACCGGATGGATTCGGACGAGGCGACGCCGTTCGACCAGTTCTCGCGGCAATTCGGCTTCCGCGGCCCGGGTGGCATGGAGGGCATGCCGCGCCAGCGCCGCCAGATGATCACGGGTGAGGGCTCCGGCTTCTTCATCTCCGCCGACGGCTATGCCGTGACCAACAACCACGTCGTCGATCACGCCGAATCGGTGCAAGTGACGATGGACGACGGCACCATCTACAGCGCGAAAGTGGTCGGCACCGATCCGAAGACGGATCTCGCGCTGATCAAGGTCGAGGGCAAGAAGGATTTTCCGTTCGTCAAATTCTCCGACCAGAAGCCGCGTATCGGCGACTGGGTGGTCGCGGTCGGCAATCCCTTCGGCCTCGGCGGCACCGTGACCGCCGGCATCGTCTCGGCCAGCGGCCGCGACATCGGTAATGGTCCCTATGACGACTTCATCCAGATCGACGCGCCGATCAACAAGGGCAATTCCGGCGGGCCGGCCTTCGACATGAACGGCAACGTGATCGGCGTGAACACCGCGATCTTCTCGCCCTCCGGCGGCTCGGTCGGCATCGGCTTCGACATTCCGGCTTCGACCGCAAAGCTCGTCGTCGCACAGTTGAAGGACAAGGGCGCGGTCACACGCGGCTGGCTCGGCGTGCAGGTGCAGCCGGTGACGTCGGATATCGCCGACAGTCTCGGCCTCAAGGAGGCGCGCGGTGCGATCGTTGACAATCCGCAGGACGGCAGCCCGGCGGCGAAGGCGGGCATCGAGGCGGGCGACGTCATCACCGCCGTCAATGGCACCGCGATCAAGGATTCCCGCGATCTCGCCCGCACCATCGCCACCCTGGCGCCGGGCACGTCCGTGAAGCTCGATGTCGTCCACAAAGGCGACAGCAAGACGGTGACACTGGCGCTTGGCGAGTTGCCGAACGAGCGGCAGGCTAGAGCCGACGAGGGCAAGTCTCAGCCAGATGCCGGCATGCCGCCGCGTCTCGGGCTCAGCCTGGCTCCGGCCGGCGACGTGCAGGGCGCCGGCCAGAAGGGCGTCGTCGTCACTGAAGTCGATCCGCAAGGCCCGGCCGCGCAACGCGGCATCCAGACCGGCGACGTCATCCTCAACGTGGGCGGCAAGGCCGTCGCCAATATCGGCGATGTCCGTTCGGAGCTGGCGCAAGCGAAATCGTCCGGCAAGCGCAGCGTGCTGCTGCAGGTCAGAAGCGCGCAGACGACCCGGTTCGTGGCGGTGCCGCTCGCATAAGGCGAACGTCGATCGGCGCAACTCCAAAAAGGCGGCCTTCGGGCCGCCTTTCCCGTTCGCCTTCAGGATTTCCGCACATCGCCGATAACATTCTCGTTAACGGCAGGGAGGATGACCCGGTTTCGTCCGAAAAAGCCGTGTTCGCTCATCACAATTGCGGATCTCGTACGGACTCGGCGGCAATGAAGCCGCCGACGATTGCAAGCGTGGAACTTCGAACTTGCCGCCGCTGAGCCGGCCGGCAATTCGTATTTGATCGGTGCCGACATGGATCGATTGAAGCTCTCGCTGAGAAGTGCGCTGCTTGTGGCGCCGTTGGTAGCGCCACTCGTGCTATGGGGTGG
Organism: Bradyrhizobium sp. CW1; assembly: GCF_023100665.1. NCBI lineage: Bacteria > Pseudomonadati > Pseudomonadota > Alphaproteobacteria > Hyphomicrobiales > Nitrobacteraceae > Bradyrhizobium > Bradyrhizobium sp. CW1. Next base: position 5,899,663 of record NZ_CP064684.1, on the reverse strand, counting down.
AAACGCTCTCGGGCGCGACGACGGCCGCTACGCGGACTCACCTCTCAAGCCGTGGTTCGACGGCCTGCGCAGCCATCTCGGTCCGTGCTGCTCGGATGCGGATGGGTTTGCGGTCGCCGATCCCGATTGGGACTCGCACAATGGACATTACCGCGTGCGGCTCGACGGCGAGTGGGTCGAGGTACCGGACGAAGCCGTGATCACCGAGCCGAACCGGGCCGGCCGCACCATGGTGTGGCCGGTGAAGACCGCGTTCGGCGTTTCGATCCGCTGCTTCATGCCGGGCAGCATGATCTGACTGAGGTCAGCGCGACCGTTTGGAGGATTTGCGCTTCGACGTCTTCTTCGAACTCTTTCTCGAAGTCTTCTTGGATGTTTTCCGAGATGTCTTCTTTGACGTCTTCTTGGACGTCTTTCGTTTCGCGGCCTTCTTCGGGACCTTCTTGCCCTTCTTGCGCGCTTTCGACAGGCCGATCGCGATTGCCTGCTTGCGGCTCTTCACGCGTCCGCCTCGACCGCCCGGTCCGCTTTTCGCGGTCCCCTTCTTGTAGCGCTTCATCTCGCCTTCGACATCGCTGCCGGAGCTGCGCGAGTAGCGGCGCTTCTTTGCCTTGCGTGCCATGCATGTTCTCCCTTGGCCTGGGAAAACAATCCGGGACAGGCATGGTTCCGAAAGCGCAAGCAACGTTCCGGATGGGCGACCTAGCCTAGAACGAATCCGCCAGCTCGATCTCCGCTTCCAGCACCTGAATGCGCCGTGCTGCCTCGCTGGAGGACAGATCCCGCGCGTATTGCGCGGGCTGATACGCCTCTTCGCTCAGCCGTTTCAGCCGGAGGCCCTGCGCCCGCGTCATCTGCTCGGTGAGGAAAGACTTGGCATCGTATTTACCTTGAACCTGCATGTCGCTTCTCCCTTCTGAAATCGTGACTTGACTATATGTTCTTATTTTGTTCTAACAAGTCATGGACAACAAAATTAATGAAATTCGACGTAAAATCAGCGCCTTGAGGCTGGAAATGGCCGATGTCGAGGCGGCCGTACGCGAGCTTGTCGAGCGCGATCGGGACTGCACGGAGAAGGCCCTGGCGCAGATGGATCTGCGCCGGAAAATCAATCTGCTGATCGGCGAATGGAAGGCTGCAGGTGGCGGCGATGTCCTGCCGAATGTCCGCGATAGGATGCGCCTTCGTTCCGCGAAGACATCAGGTAGTCCTCTGCGCGTGATCGCGCGCCGCTGAGAGCCTTGGGAGCGCATGGTGGAGGAAGATCCGGATGCATACCGGATTCTAAAGCTGCGCGCCGAGATTCTCGAACTGGGCTCTGCCATCCGGCAGCTGCAACGCGAGGGGCTCGACGACGCCGCGGCCCAGCTCTTGATCGCGCGCAAGCGCGCACGACTCGACCATCTGGTGAAGTCAGATCCTGCAGGCGTTCATCCTGACATCCTGGGCAGCCATCGTAGCTGAAGCCTACGCGCAACGCGAGGTGCGGGGCTCGTCGATACCGCATGTTGACGAAGCGGCCCGAGAGAAGTCTGTTCGAATACCAAAGCAAGAGGCCCCGCGATCGCGGGGCCTTCGTGTTTTCGACGAACGCCTACTTGGTGTTGCTCATGCCGGCTTTGTTGTTCGTCATGGTGCCGCCCTGGTCGGAGCCGGGGCCGGAGCCGCCCTGACCGGAGGGATCAGCACCCTTGGAGGACTTGGTGTTGGCGCCCGTGGTGGTCTGCGACGATGACATCGATGATCCGTGTTTTGCCTTGTGCGACTTGGCCTGCACGGCGAACGGTGCAGCGGCGAGGCCGGTTGCCAACATCACGGCAAGAGCGAGCTTGGTGGTCTTCATCTGCGGGAACTCCCTGAGTTGAATTGACGCAGGCAGCCAACTGCCATTCGTCGCAGGAGTTCCGAACAAAGAATTCCGGTAAAGCACGCATAGTTCAAGATTGCTTGTCCTCGGCCAGGATGAAAACGACGCCGGTCAGTGTCGCGCCGATCGCGAACGTCGTCACCAAGGTGAGGGCGAAAACGACAACGGCCTGCCTTCCGCCGTGACTCAGCAAATTGGCGACGCCGGGATTGGACAGCACGAGCAAGAGGCTGAAAGCGAGTCCCAAGGCTGCGCCCATCATCGCGTGCGTCATCAGCTTGACGAGCCCGCTGGGAGAGATCAGGTCAGACGACTTCTTCGCGCGCATGGAACTCTATCCCAATCTCGCATGCAACGCCTGCGACACGCGCCGGTTCCACCCGCATGAAGGAATTGTCATCGTCCGCTTCATCCGACGTTCATGCCGGGTGGGCGAGAATGACCGCGCAACACGGGAACATTCGATATGGGTAAGGTGGTCTTTCTCTATCGCTCTCTGGCTTATCGTAATGCCGCTGCGGACATCCTCCGCAAAGCGCGCAAGCTGCCCCGCGGCGCGGAGCGAAGCGCGGCGTGCCGCTATGCCAAGGCTCTGCGCGATCTCGCCCAAACAGAAGCCTGGCTCGAAGGACGGGTCGCGCGCGAGCCGCAAACGACGCAGCGCAGGAAGAGTGCGGCCTCCGGTTAGCCGGAAGCGCGCTGCAATTCGGCGGAGCTGGCGGCTTCGAAGTTGCCGGGCGCGGTCGTCGCGGCAGTCTTGCGGACCAACGGCACCTCGAGCCGGCACAGCAGACCCTCGGCGCGCCAATCGAATCGCGCCTGCCCGCCGAGCTGGGACTCGACGCTCGCAAGCAGGCTCCGCGTACCAAAGCCGCGGGATTTCGGCGTCATGACGAGCGGGCCGCCGGATTCCTCCCAGGTCAGCGTGAGCAGCTCGTCCTCGACCTGCCAGCCGATTGCGAGCCGTCCCTTCCGCGTCGAGAGCGCGCCATATTTCGCCGAGTTGGTGAAAAGCTCATGCAGCGCCAGCGCCAGCGTCTGGGCGGTTGCCGGCAGCAACTGAACTTCCGACCCCGCCAATTTGATCTGGCCGCCGAGGGAATAGGGCGCAAGCTCCTCGTCGATCAGCTTCGAGAGTTCGGCGCCCTGCCAGCTCGATAGCGACAGGATCGTGTGCACGCGCGCCAGTGCATTGATGCGTCCCTCGACGGCGCTGACATAGGCTTTGACCTCGTCGGCGCGGGTGAGGCGCACGATCGATTGCGCCAGCGCCAGCGCATTCTTGGCGCGATGATCGACTTCCCGCGCCAGGAGAGTCTGCCGTTCCTCGGCGCGCTTGCGTTCGGTGATGTCCACCGTCACGCCGCTGACGCGCATGACCCGACCGCTATCGTCAACCGTGGCGGCGGCCGTGCCGACACACCAGCGCACATCGCCGTCGGGCCGCACGATGCGGAACTCCGTTTCATAGGAGCGCGTGCCCTTGTTGAATTCGGCGATCGCCTTGCGCAACTGATCGACGTCATCCGGATGCAACAGCGCCTGAACGTTGGCCGGATTCACCTCGAAGCTCTCCGGGCCAACACCAAAGATGCGGTATTGTCCCTCGTCCCACATCCAGTCGCCGGTGATCCAGTCCCAGTCCCAGGAGCCCATCTTGCCGGCGGCGATCGCCATGCTGCGCCGCTCTTCGCTCTCGCGCAGCTTTGCTGTGGAATTCTCAAGCTCGGCGGTGCGTGCACGCACGCGGTCCTCGAGGTCCTGATTCAGCCGTTCGAGCTCGCGCGTCTTGCGATAGAGCTCTGCAAACACCTTGACCTTGGCGCGCAGCACCTCCGGCACGACCGGCACCGGGACGTAGTCGACGGCGCCCATCTCGTAGCCGCGCAGGCGGTCGATGTCGCTGACTTGAATGGCCGAGATGAAGATCATCGCGGTCTTCTGGAAGCGCGGGTGCTCGCGGATCATCGCGGCGAGCTCGAAGCCGTCGAGCTCGGGCATGCAGACGTCGACCAGGATCACCGCGATCTCGGTCTTGAGCAGCACCTCCAGAGCCTCGCGACCGGACGAGGCGATCACGAGGTTCTGGCCGAGATCCTTCAGGATCACCTCATAGGCGAGCAGCTTGGCCGGCTGGTCGTCGACGAGGAGGATGTTGACCTTTTCGTGGTCCATACGGGCATCCAACTCAGCGGTGCAGCCACATGCGGATTGCAAGCAGCAATTGATCGGTGTTGACGGGTTTGGCGAGATAGTCGGACGCGCCGGCCTCGAGGCATTTCTCGCGGTCGCCCTTCATGGCCTTGGCCGTCAACGCGATGATCGGAAGACGGGCGAAGGTGGGGTTTTCACGAATGACGCCGATGGTCTGATAGCCATCCATCTGCGGCATCATGATGTCCATCAGCACGATGGCGATCTCCGGGTTGGATTCGACCAGGGCCACCGCCTCGTTGCCAGTCGTGGCCGTCAGCACCTTCATGCCGCGCCGCTCCAGCACGCTCGACAGCGCAAAGATGTTGCGGGCGTCGTCGTCGACGAGCAGGGCGGTCTTGCCGATCAGGTCTTCGTCGGAACTGTTCAGCTTCTCGAGCATGCGCTGCTTCTCGATCGGCAACTCCGTGATCACGCGGTGCAGGAACAGCGCGGTCTCGTCGAGCAGGCGCTCCGGCGATTCCACGCCCTTGACCACGATGCTCCGCGCCATGGTGTGGAGCTCCGCATCTTCCTCGGCCGACAGCTCGCGGCCGGTGAAGACGACCACCGGAACGTTCGAGAGCGCCTCGTCATTGCGGATCTGGTCCAGCACCTCGAAGCCGGTCATGTCGGGCAGGCGCAGGTCGAGCACGACGCAATCACAGGGGTTCTCACGCAGCATCGAGAGCGCGTCGGCACCGGTGCCGGTCGTCACGATCTCGATGTCGTCGTGATGCAGGAGCTCGCGGATCGAGAGCTGCTCGGCCTCGTTGTCCTCGACAATGAGCAGCCGCTTGCGCCGCGGTCGCGCATATTCCTTGATCTGGGTCAGCGCGGCCGAGACACCCTCGGTCGTCGTCGGCTTGTTGACGAAGGAGAAGGCGCCGCGCGCCAGCGCATGCTGGCGGTCCTCGTCGAGCGTGATGATCTGCACGGGGATGTGGCGGGTCAGCGGATTGTGCTTGAGCTGGCTCAACACGGTCCAGCCGAGCATATCCGGCAGGAATACGTCGAGCGAGACAGCCCTCGGCTGGTACTGCTTTGCAAGCTCCAGCGCCTCCGCGCCGCGGGCCGCGACCAGCACCTTGAATCCCTTGTCGCGGGCGAGGTCGACCAACACGCGCGCGTAGTGCGGGTCGTCCTCGACGATCAGGAGGATGCTATCGCCGGGTTCGAGGTTGAGCCGGTCGTCGGGAAGCTGCTCGATCACGCGCTGCGGTTCGGCTGTCGCGGGCTGCAGCGCCGGCGGCTGGCTCTGTTGGGGCGTTGCGCGGGGCGCGAGCGTCGGGCCGGAATATTTCAGCGGCAGGTAAAGCGTGAAGCACGAGCCCTTGCCCGGCAAGCTGCGCAGGTGGATCTCGCCGCCGAGCAGGCTTGCGAGTTCGCGGCTGATCGCAAGGCCGAGGCCGGTACCGCCATATTTGCGACTGGTGCCGGCATCCGCTTGCTGGAACGCCTCGAAGATCAGCTTCTGCTTCTCCAGCGGAATGCCGATGCCGGTATCGGACACTTCGAATGCGATCACGGCCGGCGCCGAGTTCAGCACGGGATGATCCGTGCCCCAGCCGCCGACCGCGGCGGCGACCTTCAGGCGCACTTCGCCCTCGGCGGTGAACTTGAAGGCGTTGGAGAGCAGGTTCTTCAAAACCTGCTGCAGGCGCTTGGAATCGGTGACGAGGCTGCGCGCAAGATTCGGATCGACGTCGATCTTGAACGACAAATTGCGGTTCTCCGCCTCGTGACGGAACGGCCGCCCGACCGTCTCGAGCAGATTCGCGGTCAGGATTTCCTCGGCGTCGACCGTCACCGTACCGGACTCGATCTTGGAAAGATCGAGAATGTCGCTGATGAGATTGAGCAGGTCGGTGCCGGCGCCATGGATGGTGCGGGCGAATTCGACCTGCTTGCCGGTAAGATTGCCGTCCGGATTGTCGGTGAGCTGCTGGCCGAGGATCAGGATCGAGTTCAGCGGCGTGCGCAGCTCGTGGCTCATATTGGCCAGGAATTCGGACTTGTACTTCGAGGTCAGTGCGAGCTCGGTCGCCTTTTCCTCCAGTGCGCGCCGGGCCTGCTCGATCTCCTGGTTCTTGCGCTCGACTTCGACGTTGCGCTCGGCGAGCTGCTGCGCCTTCTGTTCGAGCTGGTCGTTGGTCTGCTGCAATTCGCGCTGCTGGGTCTGGAGCTCGCCGGCGAGCTGCTGCGACTGCTTGAGCAGGCCCTCGGTCTGCATCGTCGCCTCGATCGAGTTGAGCACAATGCCGATCGAGTCCGTAAGCTGCTCCAGGAAGGTCATCTGCGAGGTGGTGAAGGAGGTGAGCGAGGCGAGCTCGATGACCGCCTTGACCTGGCCTTCGAACAGCACCGGCAGCACCACGAGGTTCTTCGGCGCGACGCGAAGCAGCGCCGAATTGATCGGCACCACGTCGGCCGGAATGTCCGCAATCACGCGCGGGCGCCGGTCGAGCGCGCATTGGCCGATCAGGCCGTCGCCGAATGGCAGCACGCGCGGATACGGATAGACGCCGTCGCCGGCATAGGAGGCAAGCAGCAGGAGCCGCGGATTCTCTTCATTCTCGACCTGGTAGATCACGCCGGTATGCGCATTCACCAGCGGCGACAATTCGGTCAGCAGCAGGCGACCGACGGTGGTGAGGTCGCGCTGGCCCTGAAGCATGTTGGTGAATTTCGCCAGATTGGTCTTCAGCCAATCCTGCTCGGTGTTCACGTCCGTCGTGAGACGGAGGTTCGTGATCATCGTGTTGATGTTGTCTTTCAGCTCTGCGACCTCGCCGCGGGCGTCGACCTGGATCGACCGCGTCAGGTCGCCCTTGGTCACGGCGGTCGCCACTTCCGCAATCGCGCGCACCTGCGAGGTGAGGTTGGCTGCCAGCAAATTGACGTTGCCGGTGAGGTCCTTCCAGGTGCCCGCGGCGCCAGGCACGTCGGCCTGACCACCGAGCCTGCCCTCGACGCCGACCTCGCGCGCCACCGACGTCACCTGGTCGGCGAAAGTCGCGAGCGTCTCGGTCATGTTGTTGATGGTGTCGGCGAGCGCCGCGACCTCGCCTTTCGATTTCACGGTGAGGTTCTGCTTGAGATCGCCGTTGGCGACCGCGGTCACCACCTTGACGATGCCGCGGACCTGCTCGGTCAGGTTCGCCGCCATGAAGTTGACCGTGTCGGTGAGATCCTTCCAGGTGCCGGCGACGCCGGGCACCTGGGCCTGGCCGCCGAGTTCGCCTTCGGTGCCGACCTCGCGGGCAACGCGCGTCACTTCGCCGGCGAAGGCATTGAGCTGGTCCACCATGGTGTTGATGGTGTTCTTGAGCTCGAGAATTTCGCCCTTCACGTCGACGGTGATCTTGCGCGACAGATCGCCGCGCGCGACGGCGGTGGTGACTTCGGCGATGTTGCGGACCTGGGTGGTGAGGTTCGCGGCCAGCAGGTTGACGTTGTCGGTGAGGTCCTTCCAGGTGCCGCCGACGCCGGGCACGACGGCCTGGCCGCCGAGCCGGCCCTCGGTGCCGACCTCGCGCGCGACGCGCGTCACTTCGGCGGCGAAGGAGCGGAGCTGCTCGACCATGGTGTTCAAGGTGTCCTTGAGCAGCAGAATTTCGCCGCGCACGTCCACCGTGATCTTCTTCGACAGGTCGCCGCCGGCGATCGCGGTCGCGACCTCGGCGATGTTGCGGACCTGCGCCGTGAGGTTCGAGGCCATGAAGTTGACGTTGTCGGTGAGATCCTTCCAGGTGCCGGCAACGCCGGGCACCTCGGCCTGGCCGCCGAGCTTGCCTTCGGTGCCGACTTCGCGCGCGACGCGCGTCACTTCACCGGCAAAGCCGTTGAGCTGGTCCACCATGGTGTTGATGGTATTCTTCAGCTCCAAAATCTCGCCACGGACGTCGACGGTGATCTTGCGCGAGAGGTCGCCGCGCGCCACGGCAGTGGTGACTTCGGCGATATTGCGGACCTGGGCGGTGAGGTTGCCCGCCATCGAGTTGACGCTGTCGGTGAGGTCTTTCCAGGTGCCGGCGACGCCGGGCACGTTGGCCTGGCCGCCGAGCCGACCTTCAGTGCCGACCTCGCGCGCCACGCGCGTCACCTCGCCCGCGAAGCGGTTGAGCTGGTCGACCATCGTGTTCAGCGTGTCCTTGAGCTGAAGGATCTCGCCGCGCACGTCCACGGTGATCTTGCGCGACAAGTCGCCGCCGGCGATCGCGGTCGCAACTTCGGCGATGTTGCGGACCTGGGCGGTGAGGTTGCCCGCCATCGAGTTGACGCTGTCGGTGAGGTCCTTCCAGGTGCCGGCGACGCCGGGGACTTCGGCCTGGCCGCCGAGCTTGCCTTCGGTGCCGACTTCGCGCGCGACGCGCGTGACTTCGCCGGCGAAGGCGTTGAGCTGGTCCACCATGGTGTTGAGCGTTTCCTTCAGCTGAAGGATTTCGCCTGACACGTTGACGGTAATCTTCTTCGACAAATCGCCCTTGGCCACCGCGGTCGCGACTTCGGCGATGTTGCGGACCTGGCCGGTCAGGTTCGAGGCCATCGAGTTGACGCTGTCGGTGAGATCCTTCCAGGTGCCGGCGACGCCGCGCACCTGGGCCTGGCCGCCGAGTTTGCCTTCGGTGCCGACCTCGCGGGCAACGCGCGTGACTTCGCCGGCAAAGGCGTTGAGCTGGTCCACCATGGTGTTGATGGTGTCTTTCAGCTCGAGGATCTCGCCGCGGACATCGACGGTGATCTTTTTCGACAAATCGCCGCCCGCGACCGCGGTCGTCACCTCGGCGATGTTACGGACCTGCGCGGTGAGGTTCGAGGCCATCGAGTTGACGCTCTCGGTCAAGTCCTTCCAGGTGCCGGCGACGCCGAGCACGTTGGCCTGGCCGCCGAGCCGGCCCTCGGTGCCGACCTCGCGCGCGACGCGCGTGACTTCGCCGGCGAAGGCGTTGAGCTGGTCGACCATCGTGTTGAGCGTTTCCTTCAACTGAAGGATTTCGCCCGAGACGTTCACCGTGATCTTCTTGGAGAGGTCGCCGCTCGCGATGGCGGTGGCAACGTCGGCGATGTTGCGGACCTGCGCGGTGAGGTTCGACGCCATGAAGTTGACGTTGTCGGTGAGGTCCTTCCAGGTACCGGCGACGCCCGGCACCTGGGCCTGGCCGCCGAGCTTGCCTTCGGTGCCGACCTCGCGCGCGACGCGCGTCACTTCCGAGGCGAACGAGTTGAGCTGGTCCACCATGGTGTTGATGGTGTCCTTCAGCTCCAGGATTTCGCCGCGCACGTCCACCGTGATCTTGCGCGACAGGTCGCCGCGGGCCACGGCGGTGGTGACGTTGGCGATGTTGCGCACCTGTGCGGTGAGATTGCCGCACATCGCGTTGACGCTGTCGGTGAGATCCTTCCAGGTGCCGGCGACGCCTGGCACGATGGCTTGGCCGCCAAGCTTGCCGTCGGTGCCGACCTCGCGCGCCACGCGCGTCACTTCCGACGCAAAGGAGCGGAGCTGGTCCACCATCGTGTTGATGGCTTCCTTGAGCTGAAGGATCTCGCCGCGGACGTCGACCGTGATCTTCTTCGAGAGGTCGCCGTTCGCAACTGCGATCGTCACCTCGGCGATGTTGCGAACCTGGTTGGTCAGGTTGTTCGCCATCGAGTTGACGCTCTCGGTCAGATCCTTCCAGACGCCGGTCACCTCAGGCACCTGGGCCTGGCCGCCGAGCTTGCCTTCGGTGCCGACCTCGCGCGCCACGCGCGTCACCTCGGAGGTGAACACGCCGAGCTGCTTGATCATGGTGTTGACGATGGTCGCCGACTGCAGGAATTCGCCGCGCAGGGGGCGTCCATCGACGTCGAGCTTGACGGTCTGGAGCAGGTCGCCCTGCGCCACGGCTGCGACCGCGCGCGTCACCTCGCGCGTCGGCCACAGCAAATCGTCGATCAGCGTATTGACCGAGCCTTCCATGTCGGCCCAGGAGCCGGAGGCCAGCCCAAACTTCACGCGCTGGCGGGTCTTGCCCTCGCGGCCCACCACCTGGCCGACCAGTTCGAGCTGCTGCGCCATGCGCTGATTGGCGGCGATGATGTCGTTGAAAGTGTCGGCGAGCTTGCCGTCGATGCCGAGATAGTCGCCGCTCATGCGCACGGAGAAATCGCCGTTGCGCATGGCCTGCAGGGCGAGCAGCAATTCTGCCCGGGAATCGGGCTCCGACATGCCGTTGGTTTTTGGCTTTGGAACGCGACGACCGGAACGTGATGCAGATCCGGGATCGAGGTCGCTCATAATTTGTCCCCCGCAGGCGTCAGCCGATTCCCAGGCAAGACGCGGATTATCAAAATAGAGCGTCAGCCAAATTCGAAATCAAGCGCCAACGTTACGGCGCCAGGACGTGGAACCTGCTTTGCTCAGCCCGATTAACATAATAGCGATACCTCGGAATGGTTCCATTGGGTTCCTGATTTCTGCCGAGGGAAGACACCTTGGGGGCCCGTTCGGGCCTCGGTCATCGCTTCCGGAACTGACCGCTGGTCCTGCTGTTAGCCTCGAATACAGGGAGAGCGCACATGAAAGCAGGATTTGCCGTGATCGGCACCGTGATGTTGTTGGCTGGATCGGCGTTCGCACAAGGCGGCGCGCCCAGCGGCCGTGGTGCGGTGACCGGCGACCCCGCCGCAAGCTCCGCCACCCCACGCGCGGACACACCAACTACGGGTGCGTCGACCCGGTCCAATCCCAGCGGTAGCGGCACCTCGACTTCGGGCGGCAAGGATGACAATGGGGATGCCGGCCGGGACCGGATGCCGGAGAGCGACCGCACCGTGCGGCCGGAGAGCCAGCAAAGTCGTCCGAACAATAAATAAACGGCTACTTGTCTGCCATGGTGCGCTCGGCTTCTTTGACCTGTGAGCGCAACAGTGGGAGCTGCTCGCGCGCGAATGTTGCAAGCGCGGCATTGTCGGGCGCCTTCAGATAGCGCTCGAGCAGGTCGATCACCGATTCATACTCGGGAATCTGCGCGGCATAGAAGCTTCTGACGAAAGTCGGTCCGTCCGAAGTTTCGGGCTCGACCAGGCTCGCGCTCGCCGAGGTCGTCTTGGCGACGCGCGGTTCGGTGCCGATCGTCTCCTGAATCTGTTTCAGGGCCTTGTCGCGCCGGGCTGCTTCTTCGGCGCGCAGGGCGGCGAGGTTCTTGACCTCGGCATTGCCCTTCAGGTCGGTGCTCTCCAGCAAGCCCTGCTGAAAGCGGCTGAAAGTGTAGAGGTCGCTGATGGTCTCGGTTGCGGTCGGCGTGCTGCCGGTCGGCCGTCGCTCTCCGGTGCTGTCGGCAAGCGGTGCAGTGCTGATGAACGCCAAAACCATCGCGAGAAGAATCCGCATGGACGTCCAATGGCGGACGGCGGTCGAAAGTTCCGCAGATGTTACGATCCGGTAAGGGCGGTTGCGACGCGTCGGTTCCGTCCCCAATTCATGTTGATGAAACAGTCCGAGATCTTCAGGGATAACGCCGACAACTGCCTCCAGCTCGCCGAGAGGGCCGAAGCACAGCCGGCACACAATCGTTTTCTGCGCATGGCGAATGCGTGGACGGCACTTGCCGACGAGCAGGATTGGCTCGACGGCGAGGTGCCGCCCGTTCCAACGCGCAGGCCTCAAAAGCAGGATGCGTAATTCTGTCGTGTTCGTGGATCTGCGTGTGAGACTGCGCACGGACAACAAGCAGGATCATTCGTAACAGTCGATCGCGTTGATTTCCTATTTCAGGAGGTTTTTGCAATGGCTCCACGTCTGGCTCTTCTTTCGCTCATCCTCGCCTTTGGCGTGTCGGTCGCGTTCGCCACCGTGACGACAGTGCGGCAGGTGCATCACGAAAATGCATCGACCCCGGTGCACTCAGCGCACAGTTAGCAGTCTGATCTCGCGGGTCGGAACCTTCGACGCTCCGGCGCGTAAGCGCTTCGAGACAGCAAAGAGGCGAGAGCTATCATGGCCCATTCCGACCAAGGCATCATCAGAGATCAGCGCGGTGAACAGCAGCCGCGGGACAAGCAGCGTGCGCAGACCGTGCACAAGTCGGAGCCAAAGGGCTCGCCCTCTCGTGAGGCCACGCGCGATCCCAAGCTGAACGACAACAGCAAGACGCCCGGTTCCGGCATGGCGCCCGATGATTCCGGCGACGCGCCGAGCGGCTAATTCCTTCAGGAACGAATTCGCACGCGAAGAGTCGAGGGATTGCTTCCGGTTGTCATGCCCCCGGTGATCCGGAAGTAATCTCCAAGGACGGCCCTGGCACCCCGTGCCGGGGCCGTTTGCTTGAGCATCAGGCTGGACTAATCCTCGGAGCCGCGCTCGGGATGCGGTTGCGTATGGCCGTCCGGGCCGCGCCCGAAAACTCCGAACCTGCTCGATTTGACATTCGCCCCTGCATCGACTGCGGCGGTGGCCAGTCCGAGCTTCAGGAGCTCGCGCACGGCCGCGGCTCGCGTCGGCATGCGATGTTTGAACCGGAAGTCGTCCACCGCGGCCAGTTCTTCCGGTGACAGCATGACCTGGAGCCGCTCGGCGCGAAGGTCGTTCATGATCAATCACCCAAAATGAGCAAGTTGAGTAGTTTACTCAACGAACTCATTCGGCCGCGGTTCCACAAGATGCGGCTATGACGCCAAGTTAGCCAGAAAATATAATGAAATCAATAATTTATGTGATGCAAGGATCCTTTGACAGGTGTATACTCCCGGCAAATGGGAGAGACGTCATGACGAACGAAGTCAGATTGCCCCGCACACATGTCGAAGAGAGCGAAGCACCCAGGCCGGTGCGCCCCAGCCACCAGAAGGTCATCGAGCAGGTCGAGCGCTGGGCCAACAGCCCGGGCCTTCAACCGCCGAGATTGCAGCCGTCAATGCATGCCAAGGCGGGCTAACGCTTCGTAAGGGGAGAACCCTTTGCTGATGGCGAATGGGCTGACCGGTGCGGTTTGCGGGAGACGATGCGCAGCTTGCGCCTGAGCCCCCAGGCCAATACCGAAACCACGGCCCAAGCTATCAACGCGGCGGCGAAAGCGCCCGGAACGCTTGCGGCCACGGTAACATGAAAGACGGCGGCGAATGCCAGGAGACCGATGCTTCCCCAGGCGGCACCAGCCGCGTCGAGCCCGGCGGCCTCTTGTCCGCGGCGCGTGCCGCTGAGGCCGGCCTTCTCCTTGGTGCGGCGTTCATGGCTTTCGACCAGCGTTGCGCTCGCGCAGAAGATGGCGGGAAGCGCAAGGAAAAGTCCGCCGACGGAAACACCGAAGCGCGCTCCCAGAACCCCCGTGAGCACGGTCGCCAGGCCACCGAGCAGGAAACGAATGCCGTATTCGTACCAGCGCGTCTGCTTCAGCGCGGAGAGCGACAGCTTGACCGGCATCAGGCCGCACCTCCAAAGCCGGCGAGCAGGCCGAAGGCGACCGCAAGCCACACGATACCAGCAAGGACGGTCGCCGGCAGCGCGGACACACAGTATCTGATCAGCAGATGGCAGACGACGACGCTGTAGCAGCCGAGCGCGACCGCGCCATAGATCATCGTCCAGCTTTCTGCCGCGGCGTATTGCGGGCCGTGCTGGACGACGGCGATGCCGAGCGTCGCCAGTGCAACTGACGGTGCTGCGCCGAGCAACCCCGCAAAGCTTTTGGGTTTGAGCATATCGCCCAAGATCGCAAAAGCGGAGACGATGATGCCACCGGCGATGAAGCGCACGACATATTCGGTCATGGCCGTTTCCGCCAAGTGAGCTGCTTGCGCAACGATTGCGTCAGTGTCCATGGCCGCAAGAGTCTCTCTACGGCCGCGCCCAGCGCAAAGCCTGCGACGACGTCGCTTGCCCAATGCGCGAGTACCGCAATCCGTGTCAGCGAAAGTGCGACCGCAATCGCACGCACCAACCGACGCGGCGTTTTTGGCAGCAGGCCCGCCGCCGAGGCAAGTGCGCCCATATGGACCGCGTGACCGGACGGGAAGGCGTCGCGCGCCTGTCCTGAGATGGGTACTCCATGTCGGTGTCCGCGTATGGTCAGCCGGTCTGGCCTGGTCTGATCGAATATGGATTTCAGGACATGCGGGAGGACGGCAGTCGCCAGCGACACGGCCAGAACGTGATTTGCAACGGGGCGCTGTTGGGGCTGCCAAATATGAGTGTAGAGCCACCCTGCCGCGGCCAGCGCGAGCAGCACGTGCTCGTCGGCAGCCCAGGTCAATGTCTGCGCCGTGTGCTCGATGCCTGAATTGGTGTGATCAGCGATCGTATCCGCGATCGCGGTGTCGATCCGGCTAGGTTTAACCTCTACTAATGCCATCGGTCTGCAAGCGTGATGTCCTTCATGACAGTTTTGTAAAGCCCGGAGACAAAGAAGGTTCCTGGGCTCTGCCTCGTGGCATAAGTCTGCCGCGCCGACTACGGCTGTCCCGATCCACCAGCGGACCCATACACCTAGCCGGTCGCATTGCTCGCGTCGGCCGCGGCACGCTGCACATAAATCGAGGCCAGTTCGGCGGGCTGGCCGGAACGGCCGAGCGGCGTCATGCCTCCGCTGTCGAAGAGGCCAGCGAAGCAGCAGCGAGCGTTGCGCTCGCCGCTTGGACGACGTGCCGGCGGGATACTGAAGTCTTGTCGTGATGTGTCATGACGATCTCCGCGATCTTCGATCTCACTGCGCGGAGACAGGCATCGTTGCAAAACGAGAGGACGCCGGTAGGGCCGGCGTCCTCGTAAGATGTTTACTTGGTCTGACCGACGCTCGGCGCCTTGCCGAGCTCCTTGGCCATGTCGAGATGGTGCTTGAGCGCCGGCAGCGTCTTGCCGGCCCAATCCTTCAGGTCGGAATTGTCGCCGCCCTTGGCGTAACGCTCGAACAGCGAGACCGCGTCCTCATGGGCGCTGACCTGGTACGAATTGTAATCCGAACTGAAGTCCTTGCCATTCGCGCTCTTGAGCTTGTCGAGTTTGCTCTGATGCGAGCTGTCGAGTGCTGTCGGCAGCGTCGCCTGCACCTTGCCGCCGCTGACAAGGCCCTTAAGTTCGCTGCTGGTCTTGGTGTGGTCGGTCACCATCTGTTGCGCAAAGGTCTTCTCCTGCGCGTTGCCTTTCTGCTCGGCAAGCTTGCTCGACTCGAGCTCGAACATATCGCTGATGGCGACTTCCTTGACGAAGTCGGCGGTGGCGGGCGCGACGCCGAGCGCCGAGTTGACGCCGGTTTTCTCGCCGAGCGACTGGGCGAGTGCGGGGCCTGCGAGCAGCACGCAAGCAGCTGCGATAATCATTCGTTTCATGGTCCGATCCCTCCGAATGGGCGCGCAGCCTCTCGCCGCGCGACGTTGCGCCCACCAACACACTGCAGCGGCCGGAGTTCCTAACGGCTAATCCGTCGGTCTCCGCCCGCTCCGCGGGTTGATTGGATCGGTAGGCTTGCGCCGAAGCCGTTCGGGCAGAAATGGCTCGCTCGGCGTGGCAGTGGCCTCGGCACGCACGTCTGCATGGCGTTGTGCCCGTTCATGCGGCGTCCGGTTGTCGTTGATCTGCCGCTTCACGTCGAGGCCATCCACGGGATCGTTGACGCCGTGCTGGATATCGCGGAAATCGCTCATGCTTCACCTCATTCGTTTCCAGGTAGGATCTTTTCCAGCACCTGCCGCGCCGCCCCCTTGATCACTCCGCTCTCGTTGGGATCGCCCTTCAGCAGCGCAAGCGAGAAGTTCTTGGCCTGCTGCAAGGTGATGTGCGGCGGCAGCGGCGGCACTTCGGGATCGGTCTTCACCTCCAGCACCACCGGCATCTCGCTCGCCAGCGCCTGCTCCCAGGCCGAGCCCAGCAGCCGCGGGCTGTCGACATAGATGCCGGAGAGGCCGATCAGTTCGGCAAAGCGCGAATAGGACACGTTTGGTATGCGCTGCGATGCCTCGAATTTCGGATCGCCGTTGATGACGCGCTGCTCCCAGGTCACCTGGTTGAGGTCTTCATTGTTGAAGACGCAGACGATGAAGCGCGGATCCTTCCAGTCGCGCCAATACTTGGCGGCGGTGATCAGCTCGGCCATGTTGTTCATCTGCATCGCGCCGTCGCCGACGAGTGCGATCACCGGGCGGTCGGAATGGGCGTATTTCGCGGCGAGCGCATAGGGCACCGCGGCACCCATCGAGGCGAGCCCGCCTGAGAGCGAGGCCGTCATGCCGCGGCGCATCTTCAGGTCGCGCGCGAACCAGTTGGCGCAGGAGCCGGAATCGCTGGTGACGATGGCGCGGTCGGGCAGGCGCGGAGACAGCTCCCAGGCGACGAGCTGCGGATTGACCGGTGCTGCGGGCTGATGTGCCCGATCATCGAGCGTCTTCCACCATTTCGCGACGTCGTCCTGGATACCCTGGCGCCAGGCGCCATCGCTCTTGGGTTTCAGTCGCGGCAGCAGGGCGCGCAGCGTCTCGGCGGCATCGCCGACGAGGCCGACCTCCATGGGAAAGCGGATCGACATCATGCTGGCGTCGATGTCGATCTGCACGCCGCGCGCCGCGCCTTCCTTCGGCAGGAATTCGGCATAGGGAAAGGCGGAGCCGACCATCAGCAGTGTGTCGCATTCCATCATCATGTTGTAGCTGGGTTCGGTGCCGAGCAGGCCGATCGAGCCGGTGACCCACGGCAGATCGTCGGGGAGCGCCGCCTTGCCGAGCAGCGCCTTGGCGCAGCCGGCGGACAAGCGGTCGGCGACCGCGATCACCTCCTCGGTGGCGTGGAGCGCGCCGGCGCCGATGAGCATCGCGACCTTCTTGCCGGCATTGAGCACCTCGGCGGCACGGTCGAGGTCAGCGTCACGAGGCTTGATGCTTGGAGCGCTATAGCCAATGCCGGAGTGCAGAGTGCCGTGAGCGCGCGGCGGGTCCTCGTAGGGCTCCTCCTGGATATCGTTGGGCAGGATGATCACCGTTGGCGTCCGCCGGGCCAGCGCGATCCGGATCGATCGATCGATCAGATGCCGGATCTGCGCCGGCGAGGAGGCCTGCATGACGTAGGCGCCAGCCACATCCTTGAACATCGAGACGAGATCGAGTTCCTGCTGATATTGCCCGCCCAGCGCATTGCGTGCCTGCTGGCCGACGATCGCGAGCACGGGCTGGTGATCCAGCAGGGCATCGTAGAGCCCGGTGATCAGATGCGAGGCGCCGGGGCCCGAAGTTGCGATACAGACCCCGAGTTGGCCAGAGAACTTCGCATAGGCGCTCGCCATGAAAGCGGCCATCTCCTCATGCCGGGTCTGAACAAAGCCGATCTTGCCCTCAGCACGCTGAAGGGCTCCGAACACGCCGTTGATGCCATCGCCAGGATAGCCAAAGAGGTGGCGCACGCCCCATTGATGCAGACGTTGAACGATGAAGTCGGAGACGGTCTGGGACATCAAGGGCGGCCCTTCGTTTTCCGGTATTTGGTTTCCGGGATTTGAAGTTGAGAGAACCACCCGTTTCCGGCGATGTTCCTCAAGTCTGACGGAACATGCCGGAACGATCGCGCACCTCTTCGGGTTGTCTCCACAACTGGCTGAGTGGAGAATTGAGATGTTGAATCAGGGTGAACTGGACCAAAACGAGATGGGTCGGTTGATCGGCAGCGACAAGGTCGAGGGAACATCGGTCTACGGTGCCGATCGCAACAAAATCGGCTCGATCGAACGCGTGATGATCGACAAGATCAGCGGCAAGGTGTCCTACGCCGTGCTCGGCTTCGGCGGATTTCTGGGCCTCGGCAACGACCACTATCCGCTGCCGTGGCAGTCGCTGAAATACGACACGGAGCTCGGCGGTTACGTCACCGGCATCACCACCAAGGAACTGGAAGGCGCGCCCAAATACGGCGAACGGAGTGATTGGAACTGGGGTGATGACGCCGCGGTTCGCGGGATCAACTCCTATTACGGTGTCCCCTTCGCGTAAGCGTTTCCAACGAAAGGAAGCTCGATGAGCAAGGAATGGCCTAACGACGATCCCCGGCAGCAGAGCGACTGGGGTTCGCACAAGCAGACGGACAAGCCCTGGAAGGGCACTCCGGAAAAGGAGCAGGAATCGGACGAGGTGAAACCCGATCTCGAGAAATGGCACGCGACGAAGACGCACTGAGACCGGGTGCGCTTCCCATGAGATATCGAGGCGAGCGCGGCATGCACTGTGCCGCGCTCGCTTTTTGGGCAGGCGTTCACGAACGCGATGGTGCTCGCAACAAGCGGAACCATGATCAGGAGTTGCAGTTGGGCTCGCGGCGCGTGTGCCGGCCTTGGCGGCTCTGCCGCCAGTTTGATCCCCGAGAAAGGTGTTCACCGTGGATGCTCAAACACGGGAGCGTGGACCGTCCGCGGAGCAGCCGCAGAGGGCGAAGGAAGCTCCGAAGATATCTCCTGATCAGGCCCGTGACGCCACGGACTCGAAGCCGGCCAAGGCGCCGTCGCTGCGAGAGCGGATTCGCGAGCATTGGTTGCTGGCAAGCGTTGGCACCATCGTCTTGCTCGCGGCCCTTATCGGCGGAGTGCTCTATTGGCTCCAGGTGCGCCACTATGAATCCACCGACGATGCCTTCGTCGCCGCGCGCAGCTTTTCCGTGGCCTCCAAGGTTGGCGGCTACGTGACCGACATACCCGTGACGGACAACCAGCATGTCAAAGCCGGGGACCTTCTCGCCAAGATCGACGAGCGCGACTATCGCATCGCCATCGATCAGGCCAATGCGCAGGTCGCGGTCGCCAGGGCGAACATCGCCAATGTCGAGGCGCAGATCGTCTCCCAGCAGGAGCAGATCAAGCAGGCGGAGGCGCAGCTCGAACAGGCCCAGGCCCAGCTTCAGTTCTCGCAGGAAGAATTCGCGCGCGCCCAGGATCTGGTCGAGAAGGGCGCCGGCACCGTGCAGCGCCAGCAGCAGACCCGCTCCGATCTTCAGGCGCAGCAGGCCAACACGGAACGCGCGAAGACCGCTGTGACGGCCGCGCAGGTCGGCATCAAGACGCTGCAGGCGCAGCTCGAGGGCGCCCGGGCGCAGCTCCAGCAGTCGCAGGCGCAGCTCGATCAGGCCAAGCTGAACCTGCAATATACCAGCGTGGTTGCGGCGCAGTCCGGCCGCGTCGTCAAGCTCAGCGGCGCCAAGGGCACTTTCGTGACAGCCGGACAGAGCCTGATGATGTTCGTGCCTGACGAGGTCTGGATCGTCGCCAACTACAAGGAGACGCAGCTCAACGACATGCGGCCGGGTCAGCCGGTCGAGATCCGCATCGATGCCTATCCCGCGCGCAAGCTCACCGGCCATGTCGACTCCGTGCAGCCGGGCTCCGGCACCGCGTTCAGCCTGTTGCCGGCGGAGAACGCCACCGGAAATTACGTCAAGGTGGTGCAGCGCGTGCCGGTGAAGATCGTGGTCGACAGCTGGCCGGCCGATCTGCCCGTTGGTCCCGGCATGTCGGTCGTGCCCTGGACCAGGGTGCGATGACCGACACGGCGCAGGGCAGTGCATCCGCGGGCGGCTGGTCGCCGGAGCGCTCGGCGGCGGGCGGTCATAATCCCTATCTCATCGCGTTCGTCGTCTCGATCGCGACCTTCATGGAGGTGCTCGACACCACCATTGCCAACGTTGCCTTGCGCCACATCGCCGGTGGGCTTGCCGTCGGCATCGACGAGAGCACCTACGTCATCACCAGCTATCTCGTCGCCAACGCCATCGTGCTGTCGATCTCGGGCTGGCTGTCGACCGTGATCGGCCGCAAGCGCTTCTACATGATGTGCGTTGCGATCTTCACGGTCTCCTCGCTTTTGTGCGGCTTCGCCTGGAATCTGCAGGCGCTGGTGCTGTTCCGAATCCTTCAGGGCCTTGGTGGCGGCGGCATGGCGACCAGCGAGCAGGCGATCCTCGCCGACTCCTTCCCGCCGCACAAGCGCGGCCAGGCGTTCGCGATCTATGGCGTCGCGGTCGTGGTCGCGCCCGTGGTCGGTCCGACGCTCGGCGGCTGGATCACCGACACCTACACCTGGCACTGGGTGTTTCTGATCAACGTCCCCATGGGATTGCTGTCGCTGTTCCTGGTCGGCACGCTGGTCAAGGAGCCCTCGGGCGCGGAGGAGGAGAGGGAGAAGCTGCTGAGCAAGGGCCTGCGCGTCGACTATGTCGGCTTCCTGCTGGTCGCGATCGGGCTCGGCTCGCTCGAATACGTGCTGGACGAGGGCCAGCGCAACGACTGGTTCGGCTCGAACATGATCGTGTTCTTCGCGGTACTTTCGGCCATGTCACTGCTTGCGCTGATCCCGTGGGAGCTGACGCGGGAGGATCCCATCGTCGATCTCCGCCTGCTGGGCCGTCGCCAGTTCGCCGCCTGCTTCCTGGTCATGCTTGCGACCGGCGCGGTGCTGATCTCGACGACACAGCTTTTGCCGCAACTGCTCCAGAGCGATTTGAACTACACCGCCATGCTGGCCGGTCTCGCTTTGTCGCCCGGCGGCGTCGCGACCCTGGTGCTGATGCCAGTGGTCGGCCGCCTCGTCAGCAGCGTGCAGCCGAAATATCTCATCATGTTCGGTGCCGCCATCGTCGCCTTCTCGATGTGGCATCTCACGGGCCTTACCGGCGATATCACCTACGGCTATGCCGCGATGTCGCGGATCTTCCTCGCGCTCGGTCTTCCTTTCCTGTTCCTGCCGGTCACGACCGCGTCCTATGACGGTGTGCCGCCCGACAAGACCAACCAGGCGTCGGCGCTGATCAACGTCGCCCGCAATATCGGCGGCTCCATGGGCGTCGCGCTGGCGCAGACAATTCTGGCGCAGCGCCAGCAATTCCACCAGAGCCGCCTGATCGAGCACGCCGCGCCATCGGACCTCGGCTATCAGCAGACCATCGAGATGATGACCCGCTTCTTCCAGGCTCAGGGCTCGAACGCGAGTGATGCAGCCTCGCAGGCGGTCGCCTGGGTTGGGCGCACCTTGCAGCAGCAGGTCGATTTGCTCGCTTATATCGACGTGTTCTGGACGCTCGCGATCATCGCGGTGCTGATGATCCCGACCGCCGCGGCGCTGCGCCCGATCAAGCTGGGCGCTCCCGCGCGGGGGCATTGAGCCTACGGCCGTTCTGAGAGAAATGGCGAGAGAGAAAGGATGACCGCGGCGCAAAAGTCCGGCTAGACTGGCGCGAACGTCAAGCAAAAGCCCGGGAGGTAATTTAAGTGAAGACCGCGATCACCGAACTGTTCGGCATCGAGCACCCCATCATCCAGGGCGGCATGCATTTCGTCGGCTTTGCCGAGCTGGCGGCTGCCGTCTCCAATGCCGGCGGACTCGGCATCATCACCGGTCTCACGCAGAAGACGCCGGAGCTGCTGGCAAAAGAGATCGCACGCTGCCGCGATATGACCGACAAGCCGTTCGGCGTGAACCTCACTTTCCTGCCGACCTTCGCCGCGCCGCCTTATC
Source organism: Bradyrhizobium sp. CW1 (assembly GCF_023100665.1). Classification (NCBI taxonomy): domain Bacteria; kingdom Pseudomonadati; phylum Pseudomonadota; class Alphaproteobacteria; order Hyphomicrobiales; family Nitrobacteraceae; genus Bradyrhizobium; species Bradyrhizobium sp. CW1. Next base: position 5,878,143 of record NZ_CP064684.1, on the reverse strand, counting down.
CGGAATACATCGCCGCCATCGTCGAAGGCGGCATCAAGTCCGTGGAGACCGCCGGCCGCAGCCCGGAAGCCTACATGCCGGCGCTGAAGGCCGCCGGGATCACGGTCATCCACAAATGCACCTCGGTGCGCCACTCCTTGAAAGCCGAGCGCATCGGATGCGACGCGGTCAGCGTCGACGGCTTTGAGTGCGGCGGCCATCCCGGCGAGGACGACATTCCCAACATGATTCTGCTGCCGCGCGCGGCGGAGGAATTGAAGATTCCGTTCGTCGCATCCGGCGGCATGGCGGACGGCCGCAGCCTCGTCGCGGCGCTGTCGCTGGGGGCGGCCGGCATGAACATGGGCACGCGCTTCATCGCGACCAAGGAAGCCCCGGTGCATCAGAACGTCAAGAACGCGCTGGTCGCGGCGACCGAACGCGACACCCGCCTCATCATGCGGAGCCTGCGCAACACCGAGCGCGTGCTGAAGAACGCCAATGTCGACCGCCTGCTCGAGATTGAACGCGAGAAGGGCGACAAGCTGAAGATCGACGACATCCACGACCAGGTCGCGGGCGTCTATCCCAGGATCATGCTGGACGGGCAGATGGACGCCGGCGCCTGGAGCTGCGGAATGGTCGCAGGCCTCATCCACGACATCCCCACCTGCAAGGAACTCGTCGACAGGATCATGGCTGAGGCGGAAACCATCATCCGTACCCGTCTAATGGGGTTTCTTGAAGAGACGGGTGCACCGCGAAAGGTCGCCTGACACCGCCAAACTTCTTAACCACGGCGGCAGCTGACCGCTGGAATTGCGCGCGACGCCTCCTAAATAGAGGTAAATTACCTCTTAACAATCAATTTCAGGAGGCGTCCGTGATTCTGAAGAGCGCTCCTTTTGCAATGGCCGTTGCCCTCGTGCTCGCATGGGGCGGCGTCGCGCGCGCTGACGACTACAAGCCCGACGACTATCTCGGCCTCGATCTTTCGAAGGCGGTATTGTCGCCCAAGCGGCTCGGGCCCGAAACCCGGTTCGCGCCTGTCGCGCTGGAGGCGCGCGGTGGCAACGAGGCGCAGGCGCGCGCCGAGCCGGTCGACGTGCCGAAGAAGGTCGCCGCCGAACGCGTGCGCGTGTCGGAGCCGAAGGTCGCGCACGTCAAGCCCGCGCAGCCACGCGGCGCGGCACGCACCAAGCTCGCGCATCGCCACGGCAATCCGCTCGACGCGCAGGCGATGGACACCCGGATCCAGACCTGGCCGTGCCGCAGCGGCGGCATCTGCAACTGGAAGCACTAGGTCAGCTCCGAGCCGTCATCCGGCACGTTGCAAAACCGTAGGCCCGCGGTCAAGAAACCGTAAGCCGGGGGACGGTGAGGAAGCACCTAACCCGATCTTGATTGGCCGCCGTGCGTCTGCCGCACTATGCTGTCCGCTCCCGCCACCTCTTTTCCATCCCCGAAGAGTCTGCTCACGCAGCATCGCTGCTGGCCTCCGGCGGGCCGAACGATGTCAGGAACTTGTTCATGGATAATCTCAAGACACAGGGCATCAGCATGCCCAAGCTCGGCCTCGGGACCTTCCGCATGCAGGGCGATACCTGCCGCGCGGCGGTCGAGAGCGCACTGTCGATCGGCTATCGCCATATCGATACCGCCGAGATGTACGGCAACGAAGAACCGATCGGCGCGGCGCTCGCCGCGGCCCGGCTGCCGCGGGGCGAGCTGCACGTCACGACGAAAGTCTGGCACGAGAACCTCAGCCCCGACGCCATCCGCCGCTCTTTCGACGCCAGCCTGACCAAGCTCAGGCTTGACCATGTCGACCTCTATCTCGTGCACTGGCCGTCCAAGGCGGCGAACTGGGGTGCTGTGTTCGAGACCTTGATGACGCTGAAGCAGGAGGGGCGGACGCGGGCGATCGGGGTCGCCAACTTCACCACGGCGCTGCTGAAGATCGCGGTCGAGGACATCAAGGCGCCGATCGCATGCAATCAGATCGAATACCACGCCCTGCTCGATCAATCGAAGGTGCTGGCCTATCTCAACGCCAAGTCGATCCCGCTGGTCGCCTATTGCCCGCTGGCGCAGGGACGCATCGCGTCAGATGAGGTGCTGGCCGAGATCGGCGCCAAGCATAATGCATGCGGCGCAGGTCGCGCTGAAATGGCTGCTGGACCAGGACGGTGTGGCCGCGATCCCGAAAGCCTCGCGCCGAGAGAGCCAGCAGGCCAATCTCGACGCGCTGAAGATCACGCTCGACGATGCCGACCGCAACAAGATCGCCGCGCTGCCGAAGGACAGGCGCTGCGTCAATCCCGGCTTCGCACCGGCATGGGACTGAGAGTCGACGCTGGGCCGCACCGCCGGACCCTCTCCCCTTGTGGGAGAGGGTGGCTCGCCGCGCAGCGGCGAGACGGGTGCGGGGTCTCTCTCCGCGCGCACATTTGTCAGTTTGAATTCGCCGAGGGATACCCCTCATCCGGCGCTTCGCGCCACCTTCTCCCACAAGGGGAGAAGGAAGAAGGCACGCAAAGAAAATGGCCCCGTGAAGGGCCATTTCCATATTGCGTTGCGCATTAGTCCCAATGATGACGGTGACCACGCTTGATCACGACGACGCGGTCGCGATGGCGCCAGCCGCGATGCCAGCCGTGATCGCGATGCATGCCGTATTCGGCGCGGGCGCCATACATGCCGTGATGATGACCACCGCGCTTGATCACTACCGTCTCCGCGCTGGCGAGCGTCGGCATTGCAACCGCGAGCGCGCCGACAGCGGCAAGCACATAACCAATCTTCTTCATGATGTCCTCCTCCAATGGAATGCAAATCTAAACGGCGCATTCGCGGGAACGTTCCGGAGGAATCGCAGGAGATTTCTGAACGCCTGTTCAGGTGGGTTAATCGCAGCGCTGTTGTGAAGGTGTTGGCGCGCCGGTCGCGACGTATTTGCCGTCCCTGATCGTGTACTCGCCGCGCTCACTGCGATTGTAGATTGCGCGCAAGCTGCCTTGCTTCGAGAGTAGCAGACCGAACTCGCGCGTCTGCTGCAGCAAGGGGAAGTACACCATCACATTGAGCAGGCCGTCGGCGTTGACCATCGCCGATACCACTTCGTTTTCGTCCTTGGCCTCGCCGAAATTGCGCCGGTACATCACCCTTCCGTCCTTCCGGATCTCGTAAGTCAAGAGCGCGCCCTTCTCGCGGTCGGGCCGGCCGGCGCAATCGACCGCCCATGAGCCGAGCAGGCCCCATTGCTCGACGGTCGCCGCAAGCGAATCGGCACCGGCCGCGGGCGTGAACGCAACCCACAGCACTGCTGCCGCGATAGAGCGGCACAAACAACGTCTCATGTCCTGAAAGGCCCCACCTGCAAAGAATTCCGAAGTGTAGCATCCCGCGCGCCATCGTCCACGCTGACCGCCATTCGCGCGCGAATTTGATCCGCGTCAATGAGGCAGCCCGTTTCCCCGGTAGGATGGCGCTCCCGAAGGGAAATTGGATAAACCGATGCTGAATCAAGTCAGGGATTTCGCAGGCGAGGTGCTGCCGGGGAGCTGCGCCGTGCCGCCTTATTCCGAGAGCGCGTTTCTGGCCGAGCTGGGCGACCGCTTGAAGTCCTCGCGCATGCGCTGCGTCCTGTCGCGGCGGGAGCTCGCCCGCCGCTCCGGGATATCCGAGCGCTACATCGCCCAGATCGAGGCCGGAAAGGGCAACGTCTCGATTGTGCTGCTGCTGCGGCTGGCCTCCGCGATCCACGGCAGCCAGCCCCAGATCGTCTGAAGGCTCAAGCTCGATTCTCCACATTGGCACTGCGGGCCGGCACGCCGAACTCCTTGCGGCAGACCTCGGCCAGCACGGCCACGCCCTCGCGGATCTGCTGATGCGAGGGGCTCGCAAAGCACAGCCGCAGTCGCGATCTGGAGTGGTTTTTGTCAGTCGACCATTCCGGCCCCGGATTGATCGATACGCCGGCGGCAAGCGCGGCCTGATACAGCTTCAGCGTATCCACCTGATCGGGCAGCTTCACCCACAGGAAGATCCCGCCCTTGGGCTCCTCGAACTCGGCGGCCGTCCCGAACTGCTCGTTGACGGCCTCCATCAGCGTATCAAGCTTGGTCCGTAGCGCCTTCGTCAGTGCCGGCACGTGGGTCGAAAAATGCGGCTTGCAATAGGCAGCGAGCACCATCTGCTCCAGCGCGCCTGAGCCGGCGTCCGTCTTCAGCGCCAGCATCCGCGACATCACATCCCAGGGCGCGACGATGAAGCCCACGCGCAGCGCCGGCGCGATCGACTTGGAGAACGAGCCGATATGGATCACGCCGCCGTTCGGGCTCATCGCATGGATCGCCGGCGGCCGCTGTCCCGACCAGACCAGATCGGCATAGCAATCGTCCTCGAAAACAGGCACGCCGTAGTCTGCCGACAGCCGCAACAGCTCGGTGCGGCGGCCCTCCGGCATGATGCTGCCGGTCGGGTTCTGCACGGTCGGAATGGTGTAGATGTATTTCGGACGGATGCCGCGGCCCTTGAGGTCGGCCAGCGTCGTGGCCAGCACGTCCATGCGCATGCCGTCGTTGTCGAGGGGAATGCCAATCACGTTGACTCCGAGCCGTGCCAGGCGGGTCAGCGAGCCCTGATAGCTATCCTGCTCGAAGATCACGGTGTCGCCGCGCGTCAGCAGCGTGGCGTTGACGAGGTCGAGCGCCTGCAGCGAGCCGGACACGATCAGGAGATCGTCGACCGTGCAGTTGATGCCGGCATCGCGCTTGAGTTTTGCCACCAGGAATTCGCGCAAGGGCAGATAGCCCTGGGGACCATGTGCCAGCCCGTAAGTGGCGAGCGAGCGGCCTTCGCGTTGCAGAGCCAGATTGGCCGCCTCGATCAGATCATCGAGCGGCACCTGCTCGGAGTCGTTGTTGCCGCCGACAAAACTGTATTTGGCGAGGCCCGTCCAGCGCGCAGAGGGGGCCGGCAGCCCTGCGGGAAACAGGGGCGCAAAATCGAAGCTGGACGTCATGGGAGCGTTCCTCGTTGTTTTCTTTTTGAGCCGGCCGGCGTTGCGTCGGCCATGCCTATTTCTTTTGCCCGCATCCGGCGGACAGACGGCCTTAGTTCTTGCCGGCCGTCCGGGTCGGACGGCCCTGGCTGATGAAAGCGTAATGCGCATTGGCGACGCCGCCAACCATCAAGGCCTCGACAGCAGGCTCGGCGATCTCGCTTGCTGCGGCCCAATCGACCAGGAAATTGGCTCCGGTCCCGCCGCGTACGTCGTCGGTCGGAATGAAGATTGAGACGGTGGCGAGGGGCTTCAACGCGACGGGCGCCTTCAGATAGCTCTCGACCTGCTTGCCTGCGGTGTCGAAATAGGCGATGCGTTTGACAACCAGTGCTTGCGTCTCGGAGGCGTTGTGCACGCTCAGGGTCACCGAGAAGTCGACGCGCAGCTTGCCCTGGCTCATCGCGACACTGGAATAGGCGGGCACGTAGAACCCGCCGGCGACGGCGAGTTCTTCTTTCGGCAGTGCGGTGAGGGAATCTGCAAAGTTTTGTTCGATATTCACCTTGGATTGAGCGGCTGCGGGCACGGAGCAGGCGAGGGGGCATAGCAGCAGTGCAATGGCGAGCCCCATCCGCATGTGACGAATTGCTCGCTTGCCGCAACGCACTCGATCACTAGGGTGCGGCAAAACGGACCAATCTGGCATGCACGAGCTCATTCGCGACATCACTCTCTGTATCCTGTTTGCCTGGATGCTGGGCCTGCTTGCCCACTTCTCCAGGCAACCGCTGATCCTGGCCTATCTTATCGCCGGCTTCTGCATTGGTCCATTTGGCGCCGGCTGGGTCAAGTCGCAGGAATCGATCAGCGTCATCTCCGAGCTTGGCCTGATCTTCATGCTGTTCATGATCGGCCTGGAGATCGACCTGAAGAAGATCGTGCGGGCGGGAAAGGTCATCCTGTTCGCGGCGGGCGGCCAGCTCCTCGGCGGCTGCCTGCTCGGGGTGCTGTTCTTCGTCGGCATCGGCCTGTCGCTCGGGGGCGGACAGTTCGATGCGGTTTACCTCTGTGTCGCCTGCGCGCTGTCGAGCACCGTCATCATCGTCAAGGTGCTCTACGAGAAGCGCGAGCTCGACACGCTGCCCGGCCGCATCACCCTCGGCGTGCTGGTGCTCCAGGACATCTTCGCCATCCTGTTTCTGGCGGTGCAGCCGAGCCTTGCCAATCTGGAAATCAGCGTGATCCTGCTCTCGATCGGGCGGGTCGCAGTGCTGGTCGCCGCGGCACTGCTGGTGAGCCGCTACGTGCTGCCGCGCCTGTTTCACCAGATCGCCCGCCGCCCCGAGTTGATCCTGCTCGGCGCGCTCGCCTGGTGCTTCCTGGTCGCCGAGACCGCCGAGCGGCTGTCGCTGTCGCGCGAGATGGGCGCCCTGATCGCCGGCGTCTCGCTCTCGACCTTTCCCTATGCGCTCGATGTCACGGCCAAGGTCACCACGCTTCGCGATTTCTTCATCACGCTGTTCTTCGTCGCGCTCGGCATGACCATTCCCGTGCCCGGCCTCTCCGTGATCGGACTTGCCCTGATGATCGCGGCGTTCACGGTGGTGAGCCGCCTCGTGACCACCTTCGTCCCGCTCTATCTGATGAGGCAGGGCCTGCGAGCCAGCCTGTTGCCGGCCCTGAATCTCGCGCAGATCTCCGAGTTCTCGCTGGTGGTGATCCAGACCGGCGTCGCCGACCACCACATCGCAGCCCAGACGGCGAACGCGGCCTCCTTCGCCTTCGTGGTGCTGGCGGTGCTCTCGACATTCGTGATGACCCGCAGCGACGAGATCACCCGCTGGGCGATCGGTCCCCTGAAGCGGATCGGCCTGCGCGATCTCGACCACGGCAATGGCCACGGCGAGGAAGGACACGAGGGCCATGGCGAGGCGCGCCGCATCGTCATCCTCGGCTTTTTCCGTGCGGCGAGCGCGCTGCTGGCCGAGATCGAGCGGCAGGCACCGGTGCTGCTCGAGCAGATCACCGTGATCGACTTCAATCCCAATGTGTACCAGACGCTGCTGTCGCGCGGCCTGCACGTGATCTACGGCGATATCAGCAGCGCCGACACGCTGCTCCATGCCGGCGTCGGCAAATCCGAGATGATCATCCTCAGCGTCCCGGATGCGCTTCTGAAGGGTGCCAGCAACGAGAAGCTGGTCCGCCACGTCCGCACCCTCAACCCGACCGCCATGATCATTGCCACGGCCGATCTGTTGTCGGATGTAGACGAACTCTACGCGGCTGGCGCCAGCTATGTCACCGTGACCCGGCTCAGCGACGCCCATGAGCTGTTCACGGTGATCGAGGCCGCCCAGGCCGGCCTGTTGGCCGACAAGCGGGCCGAGCTCGATCAGCGGCTCGGCGAGCGGCGCGAAGTGCTGCCCTGACCGCTCCCGGCCGGCTTCTCACCGGGCTTAGGCCCGACGCGAGCCGCCCGTCGGGCAGGGCTGCGGTCCGGCATATGCGGTTGCGCCGGGGACACTAGCGCCCCGGCTCAAGTCCGGCTAAGCCTCCGGGCCATAACCGATAGAGATTGGGAAATGCCGGATAACGTCCAGGAAGTCTTGCAGGCCTTTGCCCGGGGTGAGCTCGTGGTCGTCACCGACGACGAAGACCGCGAGGGCGAGGGCGATCTGATCGTCGCCGCCTCGTTCTGCACCGCCGAGAAGATGGCGTTCATCATCCGCCACACCTCCGGCATCGTTTGCGCCCCGATCACCAGCGAAGATGCGCGCCGCCTGCGGCTCGATCCGATGGTGGCCCACAACGACTCAGCGCACACCACCGCATTCACGGTCTCGATCGACTACAAGCCCGACGGCGGCACCGGCATCTCGGCCGAGGAGCGCGCCTCGTGCTGCCGCGCGCTGTCCAATCCCAATGCCGGCGCCAACGACTTCGCCCGTCCCGGTCACATCTTCCCGCTGATCGCCAAGGACGGCGGCGTGCTGCTGCGCTCCGGCCATACCGAGGCCGCGGTCGACCTGTGCAAGCTCTCCGGCCTGCCGCCGGTCGGCGTCATCAGCGAGTTGATGAACGACGACGGCAGCGTGATGAAGGGCGAGCAGGTCGCCCGCTTCGCCGCCCAGCACAAGCTCAAGCACGTCACCATCGCCGACATGATCGCCTACCGCCAGGTGCGCGAGAAACTGATCGAGCGGGTCTCGACCTTCGTCACCGAGAGCCCGATCGGGCCGCTGCAGGGCTATGCCTACCGCTCGCCGTTCGATTCCATCGCCCATGTCGCCTTCGTCTACAACGGCGTCGGCGACGGCAAGAACGTCCTGACACGCTTTCACAAGCCGAACATCGTCAAGGACATCTTCACCGGCCACAAGCGCATGGCGGCGGTGCTCGAGCACTTCAAGAAATCGGGCCGTGGCGTTCTGGTCTATCTGCGCGACGGTGCGGCCGGTGTCCCTGTGGCGCCGCTGCCCGATGAGAGCGCGACCGAGGCCGACCGCAACCGCCAGTGGCGCGAAGTCGGCGTCGGTGCACAGATCCTGCGCGATCTCGGCGTCACCTCGATCCGGCATCTCACCTCCTCGGTGCACGACTACAAGGGCCTTTCGGGCTTCGGCATCGAGATCGTCGCCAACGAGCTACTCGAAAGCTAGCGCTGTTATCCAGGGGTGCGCGAAGCGCATCCCCCGAGGCGCGCCTCGCGGGTCCCCGGGAATCACGCAGACCCGTACATCTGCAACGCAATTGCACTTGTTGCCGCGGCGCTTTACTTTGTCGGGCAAATTTTGACGGAACCAGACGAAAGGACGTTTCATGACCGCGCGCCCTCAGGCCAAGGACAAGCCGGCTTCGGCTTCTTTCCAGTGGGACGATCCGTTCCTGCTCGACGAGCAGCTCACCGAAGACGAGCGCATGGTGCGCGACACCGCGCGCGCCTACGCCCAGGACAAGCTGCTGCCGCGCGTCGCCAAGGCCTATCTCGAAGAGAAGACGGATCGCGAGATCTTCAACGAGATGGGCGAACTCGGCCTGATCGGCATCACGTTGCCGGAGGAATATGGCTGTGCCAATGCAGGCTATGTCGCCTATGGTCTGGTCGCGCGCGAGATCGAGCGGGTCGATTCCGGCTACCGCTCGATGAACTCGGTGCAGTCCTCGCTGGTGATGTATCCGATCTACGCCTATGGCGACGAGAACCAGCGCAAGAAGTACCTGCCGAAGCTCGCCAGCGGCGAGTGGGTCGGCTGCTTCGGGCTGACCGAGCCTGATGCCGGCTCCGATCCGGCCGGCATGAAAACGCGCGCCGAGAAGGTGTCGGACGGCTATCGCCTGACCGGCAGCAAGATGTGGATCTCGAACGCGCCGATCGCCGACGTGTTCGTGGTCTGGGCCAAGTCGGCCGCGCACGACAACCAGATCCGCGGCTTCGTGCTGGAGAAGGGCATGAAGGGCCTGTCGGCACCGAAGATCGGCGGCAAGCTGTCGCTTCGCGCCTCCATCACCGGCGAGGTCGTGATGGACGGTGTCGTGGTTCCGGAAGACGCGCTGCTGCCCAACGTCTCCGGCCTGAAAGGCCCGTTCGGCTGCCTCAACCGCGCCCGCTACGGCATTTCCTGGGGTGTGCTCGGCGCGGCCGAGGACTGCATGCACCGCGCCCGCCAGTATACGCTCGACCGCAAGCAGTTCGGCAAGCCGCTCGCCGCGACCCAGCTCGTGCAGAAGAAGCTCGCGGACATGCAGACCGAGATCGCGCTGGGCCTTCAGGGCTCGCTGCGCGTCGGTCGCCTGATGGACGAGGGCAAGTTCGCTCCCGAGATGATCTCGATCATGAAGCGCAACAATTGCGGCAAGGCGCTCGACATCGCCCGCGTCGCGCGCGACATGCACGGCGGCAACGGCATCTCGATCGAGTATCACGTGATGCGCCACGTCCATAACCTCGAGACCGTCAACACCTACGAGGGCACCCACGACGTCCACGCCCTGATCCTGGGCCGCGCGATCACGGGCATTCAGGCGTTTTTCTGAGCAAACCGCCCCAGTGTGGAATGCGACTGAACTCTCCAATCGCGTCATGGCCGGGCTTGTCCCGGCCATCCACGTCTTAGACCACGCGAAGAACGTGGATGCCCGGCACGAGGCCGGGCATGACGAAGTCAGCAAGGTACGAGCAAGCCATGTCCGACAACGACGACGTCCCGTTCAACCGCGACTTTCCGCTGAAGCCCGGCATCGTCGAGGAAGTCCGCCCCGGCGTGCGGCGCGTGCTCTGTAACAATCCGAGTCCGTTCACTTTCACCGGCACGGTCAGCTACATCGTGGGCCGGGGCAACGTCGCGATCATCGATCCCGGTCCGGACGACGAGGCGCATGCGGCGGCGCTGCTCGATGCCGTCAGCGGCGAGACGGTGAGCCATATCTTCGTCACCCACACCCACCGCGACCATTCGCCGAACACCGCGCGGATCAAGCGGTCGACCGGCGCGCCAGTTTACGCCGAAGGCCCGCACCGCGCCTCGCGCCCGCGCTTCGAGAGCGAGAAGCACAACCCGGAATCCGGCGCCGACCGCGACTTCGCGCCCGATATCAGGATCGGCCATGGCGACGTGGTCGAAGGAGATGGCTGGCGGCTCGAGGCCGTGGCGACACCCGGCCATACCGCCAACCACCTCGCTTTTGCCTGGCCCGAGCGAAAATTCAACTTCGTCGGCGATCACGTGATGGGATGGTCGACCTCGATTGTGGCCCCGCCCGACGGCTCGATGATCGACTACATGGAATCGCTGGATCGTCTCGCCGCGCGCGAGGAGGATGTGTATTTCTCCGGTCACGGCCCCGAAATTCCAGAAGGCCCGCGCTTCGTGCGCTTCCTGATCCGTCACCGCAAGGCGCGCGAGGCCTCCATCCTGCACCGCCTTGCGAAGGGCGAGACCGACATCCCGACCATGGTCCGGGCGATCTATATCGGCATCGATCCGAGGCTCACCACCGCGGCGGGCTATTCCGTGCTGGCGCATCTGGAAGACCTGGTCGCCCGCGGCGTGGTGGCGACGGACGGCGATCCCGTGATCGGCGGGACCTATCGGATGGCGAACGCTTAGCCTTCCGTCACTTCTTCACCGTCTTTGCCGGCGCCTTCGGCGGCGCCACCGGCGTCTTCTTCACCGGTTTGAGTGCGTCGGCATCGGCGGCGGTGTTGAGATCGTCGATGAATTTCTTCACGCGTGCGGCGTTGCTGCCGAGGTCGCTCTCGAAATAGCGCGAGGCGGAGCGGATATCGACGCGGGAATCCTCGCCGTCGGGCACGACCCGGATGGCGATGTCCTCGCGGAAACCCATGATCGGTGAGCGCGCCACCGCCTCGATGCGGCCGATGCGGCGCGGGGGCTGCGGCGCGCGCTCGTCGATGATCAACCATTTGCGCTTGTTGACCAGCTGAAGCGCGATCGCATAGGCGCGGTCGACTGAAATCTCGAGCTCGATCGGCTCGATATCGGGATAGAATTGACGCTGCTGCTCGGCCGAATAGAGGCCGGCATACACAGCGGTATTGGCACCATCGCCGGTGCGCAGGCGGGCCAGCGCGTCGAAGCGCGGCGGGTCGATCGGGTCGGTGGTGATGTCGTGGATCGCCGGCAGCTTGCGGTATTGCAGGCCGAGATAAGCGGGATAGGCGAGGATCGCGCCGTCGATCAGGAACGCAAGCAGGATGCGCGCCATGCCGCGCGAGCCGTTCTGCCAGATCGCGGCGAAGCCGGCGAGCCCGAACAGGATCGAGAGCGCGGCAATCCCGAGCCCGCCGAAGAAGGTCGCGAGCGCCGGCTTCATCTCCAGGAAGCCGAACCGGACGATGATGATCGAGACCACCACCGCTACCAGGGCGAACACGGCCAGATTGCGCGCCCAGCTCGCGAGGCTGGACACGGGCTCCGACTGGTAGGGAGCGGAAAACCTGCGGGCCATCGGGTCAGCTCTGCCGGGATCTTGGGGACGGTGCCGGCCGATCTGGCACGACGATGGGCCGTTGAGACCACGGCCGGCGGGCAAATTCAAGAGTTCCGCAGAAGGCTGCATCGTCATGGCCGGGCTTGACCGGCCATTCACGTCTTTTTGCCATGAGGACGCGGATGTCCGGGCCGTCGCCGCGCCGAAGGGGCTTTGACCCCGCAGGCGGGACGAAGCCCGGGCACGACGTCCGAGATGGCCTACGCCGCCGCGTTCGGGAAGCGGTATTCCCTAAACTGATCGCGCAGCGCGGTCTTCAGGATCTTGCCCGTCGCCGTGTGGGGTATGCCGTCGACAAAGGCAACGTCGTCGGGCATCCACCATTTGGCGATCTTGCCATCCATGAACTTCAGGATGTCCTCGCGGCTGGCCTGCTGGCCCTGCTTGAGCTGCACGATCAGCAGCGGACGCTCGTCCCATTTGGGATGGAACACGCCGATCACGGCGGCTTCCGCCACGGCGGGATGGCCGACGGCGAGGTTTTCCAGCTCGATCGAGGAGATCCACTCGCCGCCGGACTTGATCACGTCCTTGGAGCGGTCGGTGATCCGCATGTAGCCGGCTTCGTCGATGGTCGCGACGTCTCCGGTGTCGAAGAAGCCGTCCTCGTCGAGAATATCAGTGTCGACCCGGTAATAGGCCTTGGCGACGGCCGGGCCGGCGACCTTGAGGCGGCCGAAGGTCGTGCCATCCCACGGCAGCTCCTTGCCCGCATCGTCGGTGATCTTCATCTCGACGGCGAAGGGCGCGTAGCCCTGCATCTGGAGCACGTCGAGCCGCGCCTCGCCGATCGCATTCTGGAACGGCGGCTTCAGCGCCGCGACGCTGCCGATCGGGCTCATCTCGGTCATGCCCCAGGCGTGGCGGACGTTCGAGCCCATGTCGAGGAAGGCCTTGATCATCGAGCGCGGCATCGCCGAGCCGCCGCAGATCACCATCTTCAGGTCCGGCAGCTTCAGATTGTTGGCGGTCATGTGCTGGAGCAGCATCAGCCAAACCGTGGGCACGCCGGCGGTATGCGTCACCCTCTCGGTCGAGAGCAGCTCATAGACCGAGGCGCCGTCGAGCTTGGCGCCCGGCATCACGAGCTTGGTGCCCTGCGAGGGTGCGGAGAAGGCGATGCCCCAGCTGTTGGCGTGGAAGAGCGGCACCACGGGGAGCATGGTCTCGGAGGCGCTGGTACCGAGCGCGTCGACATTGTTGGCCATCATCGCGTGCAGCACGTTGGAGCGATGCGAATACAGCACGCCTTTGGGATCGCCGGTGGTGCCCGATGTGTAGCACATCGCGGCCGCCGTGTTCTCGTCAAAGTCCTTCCATTTAAACTTGCCGTCGGCCTCCGCGATCCAGTCCTCGTAGGCGACCACGTTCTTCAGCGTCGTCTGCGGCATGTGCGCCTTGTCGGTGAGCACGACGTAGCGTTCCACGCTTGTCAGCTTGTCGGCGATCTTCTCCAGGACCGGAACGAACGTGATGTCGGTCATCACGATGCGGTCCTGCGCATGGTTGATGATCCAGGCGATCTGCTCGGGGAAAAGGCGGGGATTGACGGTATGGCAGATGGCGCCGATCCCCATGATGCCGTACCAGACCTCAAGATGGCGCCAGGTGTTCCAGGCGATCGTTGCGACACGGTCGCCGAGCTTGATGCCGTCGCGCTCCAGCATCTGCGAGACCTTGAGCGCGCGCTTGTGGATATCGGCATAGGTGGTGCGATGGATCGGTCCCTCGACCGAGCGCGTCACGACCTCCTGCTTGCCATGAATCTTGGCGGCGTGTTCGATGATCCTGTGGCAGAGCAGGGGCCAGTCTTGCATCAAACCAAGCATTCCGTCGTTCCTCCGAGAAGCCGCTGGGCGGATTGTCGCTCTCAGCGTTGGGCCAAAGAATTGTCATGAGTTTTAGCCTGCCCGCCTTTCGCCGCAAATGGTCTTGTCGCGGCTATATGTCCGTCGGCGCGGCAATGGTTACCGTCGCGCTCGGGCTCGCGGATCGGGCAGAGGCGCGCAAATATGGGTCCCCGCTGGACATCTTTGGTATTGCTGCACCACGGCCGCGCGCCACGGTTCATTCTGCCAATATCTCTGGCAGGATCCCGCTCCCAAAACCTCGCCCCGAGGAGGCCCCCAAGGGGTCGGCTAAGGCATCGGACGAGGCTCCTGCGGAGACCGGCGGCAAGCCTTCCGCGGAAAAGCCTTCCGCGGACAAACCAGGCGCCACCAAGCCCGCCGAGGCGGCGCCGCCGCCCGAGAAGCAGGCCTCGGCGTGCCGCCTCGCGCTGACCGAGGAGATCGCGATCGCGCCTTCGATCCCGGATATCCGCGGCCCCGGCGCCTGTGGCGGCGAGGATCTGGTGCGGCTCGAGGCCATCGTGCTGCCGGACAAGCGCAAGGTGGCGGTCAAGCCGGCGGCGATCCTCCGCTGCACCATGGCATCCGCAATCGCCGATTGGGTGCGCAAGGACGTGGTGCCGCTGGCCGCGAGCCTCGGCTCGACCATCAGCGATCTCGACAATTTCGACAGCTTCGAGTGTCGCGGCCGCAACCGCGTCGTCGGCGCCATGCTGTCCGAGCACGGCAAGGCCAATGCGATCGATGTGCGCGCCATCAAGCTCGCTAACGGGCAGTCGATCGGCCTGACCGACCGCACCATGCCGCGCGAGGTGCGCGAGCGCGTGCTGCATTCGGTCTGCTCGCGCTTTTCGACCGTGCTCGGCCCCGGCTCGGATTGGTACCACGAGGACCATATCCATCTCGATCTCGCGCAGCGGCGCAACGACTACCGGATCTGCCAGTGGAACGTCTGGGATCCGCTGCCGCAGGTTGCCCCGCTGCTGCCGGCGGAACGGCCCGAGGAGGCGCCGCCGCGTGAGGTCGCGGCCAAACCCGAAGCGAAGCCCGAGGCCAAGCCCGAGACGAAGCAAGGAATTGACGACGAGGCGGCGGAGACATCGGCTGCCTCTGCGGACAAGCCGGCGGCCGACGGCCACAAAGCCCGGCCGCACAAGCCGGCAACAAAAAAGCGCCGGTGAGACCGGCGCTTTTGAATGTCAGAGATCAGGTACCTGATCAGTAGCTGCCCGCCTGGCCAGTTTGGCTGCCGCCGAGCGCAAGCCGTGAATTGTAGGGCGAGTCGCCATGCTTGGGCTCGAGCACCACAACGAGGGTGCCGACCTTGACGCGATCATAGAGGTCGATCGCGTCCTCGTTGGTCAGGCGGATGCAGCCCGACGAGATCGACGCGCCGATATATTCCGGCTGGTTGGTGCCGTGAATGCGGAACAATGTGTCCTTGCCGCCCGAGTAGAGATACATCGCGCGGGAGCCCATTGGATTGTCCGGACCGGGGGCGACGAAGGTGGGCACGCCCAGGCGCGAAATTTCGCCGGGGGTGGGGTGCCAGGCCGGCCACTCGGTCTTGCTGCCCACCTTGGCGATGCCCGACCAAGCCATGGCTTCTTCACCGACGGTGATGCCGTAGCGGATCGCCTTGCCGCCATCCAGAACGTAGTAGAGGTAATGGTTGTCGGAATCGACCACGATCGAGCCCGGCGATTCCTTGCGGTGGTACTCAACGATGGCGCGGCGGAACGGCTCTGCGACCGGGGTGTTCTCGTACCGAACCTTGGCAAGGAGTTCCTTGTCCTTCGGCTTGAAGGCCTTGGTGTCGGTCGCTTCAAAATGCGTGGCCTGCATGCAGCCCGACAGCATCAGGCCAGCGGCCAAAATACCCAGCGTAACTTTCAGCGACGACATGATTTGGTTCCAATCGACAACAACAAGCTTCGTGGAGCTTGAGTAAGCCCAATTCCACGATTCCGTTGGCCCCATTATCGTTGAAATCTGCCACAATTCCAGCCTCACGACGCTTCTCCCGCGCTGCAAGACCTTACCTGTGGCTTTTCTGCCGCAAGTTTTGCGGGCCAGAGCCGGTTTTTGGGCAAAACGGTCGTATGTGTCGATTCCGTGCCACAGTTGGGCCATGCCGTCGCCACAAATGCAAACGCTCGTTAATGTGCTTGTCATCATCAACTTGTCAGAATCGCGCTAAGCGCTGTCAGTCTGTCGCAGGCCCCTGCTGGAGTTGTGCATGTTTTCTGTGTTCGTTCCCTTCGAGTCCTCCCTCAAGAAGGCCGTCATCGAGGATCTCGCAGCAGTCCCGGAGCATGCGGTCTGGATCGACCTGGTCAACCCCACCGCGGCCGAGGACAAAGCCGTCGAGAAGCTCTCGGGGATCGCAATCCCGACCCGGGAGGACATGCAGGAGATCGAGATCTCGAGCCGCCTCTATATGGAGAACGGCGCGCGCTACATGACCGCGACGCTGATGTGCCAATCCGATACCGATATGCCGAGGACCACGGCGGTCACGTTCATTCTGGGCGACCACCGCCTGGTAACGGTGCGCTATGACCAGCCCAAGCCCTTTGCGCTGGTCGAGGCCAAGCTGGCCCGTTCCTGCACACCGGCCATCACCGGCGAGATGGTGCTGATGGAGCTGCTCGATGCCGTGATCGACCGCTGCGCCGACATCCTGGAGCGCTGCGGCGCCGAGATCGATCAGGTCTCCCATGACATTTTCGAGCCGGAGAGCGAGCGCCACGGTCACGCCAAGCAATATTCGCAAATCCTGATCTCGATCGGCCGCAAGGGCGATCTGACCTCCAAGGTTCGCGAGAGCCTGGTCTCGATCGGCCGCGTCGTCGCCTTCCTTTCCGCGGTGGTGGAGGGCGTGAAATGGTCGAAGGACATGCGCGAGCAGCTCAAGACCATGCAGCGTGACGTCGTCTCGCTGACCGATCATGCCTCCTATCTCTCCAGCAAGATCACCTTTGTGCTCGACGCCATGCTCGGCGTCGTCAATCTCGAGCAGAACAACATCATCAAGCTGTTTTCGGTCATGGCGGTTGTCCTGATGCCGCCGACGCTGATCGCCTCGATCTACGGCATGAACTTCAAGTCGATGCCGGAACTCGAATGGGTGCACGGTTATCCGTTCGCGCTGGTGCTGATGCTGATTGCGGCGATCGTTCCGTACTGGATCTTCAAGTGGAAGAAGTGGCTGTAATAGTGACCGAGACCTTACGCCGGACGCAGAGACACAGTGTCTGGTGTCGCAGAATAGAGCGGGATTGCGGCCGCACGGCGATGTGTGCTCGCCGCCCCAATTCCTCCGGTAAAATTTGAGCGGTGGGCTGAACGTTTGCGCGAAACTTGTCTGCGATAAGGAGCAGGTAAGCCGCGAGGAACAGCCATGGTTGAAAAACACATAACGACGCCCCCCAACGTCATCGATCTGGCGAGCTATCGCCACGTCGCGACGAGCGGCAAGGCGTCGTCGATGTCGGCGCGCATGTGCCGGCACTGTGGTGCTCCGCTGCTCGACGGCGAGAACGACGACGATTGCTCGACTGCAATCAGCACGGCCGCTCCGCAGCCACGCGAGAGGTCACGTCGGATTCGACTCGATTGAGGAACGGAAAGCTAAGGGCGATCCAGGTCTTGCGGCGGCGTTGTCTGGATCGCCTTGCTTCTCCGGCGTAATTTCCAACATCATCATTGCGAGGAGCTCGCGACAAAATTGCGAAGCAATTTTGCACTGAAGCGACGAGGCAATCCAGACTGTCCTCACCGAGGCAGTCTGGATTGCTTCGCTTGCGCTTGCAATGACGCGGTAGCCTACACGTGCTGGCCGCCGTTGATGTGGATCTCGGCGCCGTTGACGTAAGAACTGGTGTCCGTGCACAGCACGTAGATGATCTTGGCGACCTCGTCCGGTGTGCCGAGCCGGTGCATCGGGATCTGCTGGTCGACGATCTTCTCGGTGCCCGGCGACAGGATCGAGGTGTCGATCTCGCCCGGCGCGATCGCGTTGACGCGCACGCCGACGCGGCCGAAGTCGGAGGCCATTTCGCGCGTCAGGGACGCCAGCGCGGCCTTCGAGGTGGCGTAGGCCGCGCCCGCGAAGGGATGCACGCGCGAGCCCGCGATCGAGGTGACGTTCACGACAGAGCCCTTGGCCGCCTTCAATTCCTCGATCAGCCCGCGCGCCATCATGATCGGCGCGAAGAAGTTGACATTGAACACGTGCGTCCAGGTGTCGAGGTCGGTGTCGATCGAGCCGAGCCTGGAGCCGCCGGCCCCCTTCGGCGAGATCGCGGCGTTGTTGACCAGCGCATGCAGCATGCCGCCTTCGAGACGGTCGCGGATGTCGGAGATCGCGCGCGTGGTATCTGCGGGGGTGGCGAGGTCGACCTGGATATGGTCCTCAGGGCCCGCGTCCCAGGGACAATCCTCCGGGAACGGATGCCGCGAGCAGGTGATCACGCGCCAGCCGGCCGAGGAGAAACGGATCACGGTGGCATGGCCGATGCCGCGGCTCGCCCCGGTCAGGAGCAGCGTACGGCGCGGCGCATTGGACGACTGCGGCATGGACATCTTTCAGGCTGGAGCATGATCCGGACCCGGAGGGCCGCGTTAGCGCAAACTGTGCAGCGGTTTTCCGAAGGGATCATTCTCGAACAAAATTCTAGGGATACATTCGCGTCTTGGACCATTTCTGGCCGGCCGCGTCACGGCGAAATTCAATGCGGTCGTGCAGGCGGAACGGGCGGTCGTGCCAGAACTCGATACGCGACGGTGTTATACGCCAGCCGCTCCAGCCCGGCGGACGCGGCACCTTGCCGATCATGTGCTTGGCGGCGACCTTGGCGATCGCCTGCTCGAAAGCGAAGCGGCTCTCGAGCTCCTGCGACTGCTTGCTCGCCCAGGCGCCGATCTGCGCCTGCTTGGGACGGGTGGCGAAATAGGCGTCGGCTTCGGCCTCGGTCACCGGCGTCACGTTGCCGCGGATGCGGACCTGACGGCGCAGCGACTTCCAGTGAAAAAGTAACGCCGCCTTAGGATTTGCGGCGAGTTCGCGGCCCTTCTGGCTGGCGATGTGGCTGTAGAAGACGAAACCATCGGTATCGAAGCCCTTCATCAGCACCATGCGCACGTCCGGCAGGCCGTCGGGATCGACGGTCGCGAGCGCCATGGCGTTCGGATCGTTCGGCTCGCTCTTGATGGCTTCGTTCAGCCAGGCCTCGAACAGCGCAAACGGCTCGTCGGCGGCGGTGAAATCACCGGATGTTAAGGGTGTCTGGTGTTTCATCGAGGTCGTGTCGGTCATGTCTGGGGTCCGAGTTGCGTCCTGCGGTCCAAAACGCGTTGTTGTCTGCTACCGCCCTATATAGGGTATGGGGACGCGTTGGCCTATCGGCGATCCGGCCGTTCGGCTTCGTCATGACGATCATTCTGATCGGACTCGGCACCGGCGGTTGCAGCTTTTCCCGCAACGACAAGAGTGCCTACGCCAAGGCCGATGACAGCGACCTTACCGGCTCGATCGCAATGCCGGCCAGGGTGGCGGCACCGACAGAGACCGATCTCGCCTTCGCCCGCAACGCCGCCTCCGACGTGCTCAGCAAGAACGATAAGGATTCCAGCCAGCATTGGGAGAATCCGGAAACCGGGGCGCGCGGTTCGGTCACGCCGATCGCGCAATCCTATGCCGCCGAGGACGGCCGCAAGTGCCGCGACTTCCTGGCGAGCTACGTCAATGGCAGCACCGAAAGCTGGCTCCAGGGCGCGGGCTGCCAAAGCAGCCGTGGCAGTTGGGAGATTCATACGCTAAAGCCGTGGCGGAGCTAGGAATCGCTTCACCAGGCTAGTTGCAAAAATACCACTCGCCCCCCACATGAGGCTCAGTTGGGGCGGGGAGCCCTTTGAACAATTCGATTTCTTGAAGGAGACGTGACGGATGCGCGACCCCTATGAGGTCTTGGGGGTGCCGCGGAGCGCCAACGCTGCCGCGATCAAGAGCGCCTATCGCAAGCTTGCCAAGAAGCACCATCCCGACAGCAACAAGAACGACCCGAAGGCGGCCGAGCGCTTCGCTGAGCTCAATACGGCCAATGAGATCCTCGGCGACGAGGACAAGCGCAAGCAATTCGACCGCGGCGAGATCGACGCCGACGGCAAGCCGCGCTTCCAGGGTTTTCCGGGCGGCGGCGGTGGGCCGCGCGGGCGCGCGGGTCCCGGCGGGTTCGAGAGCTATACGTTCCGCGGTGGCGGCGCGGGCCCTGGTCCGGGCGGCGGCGCGTTCGAGGACATCCTCAACAGCATGTTCGGAGGAGGGCCGCGTCCGCGCCCAGGGGCCGGCGGCGGTGCCCAGTTCGAATTCGACACCGGCGGGATCGGGCTCGATCTCGACGTCAATGTCGCCATGACCGTCTCGCTGGAGGAGGCGGTGAAGGGCGGCGAGAAGCGCGTCCGGCTGCCGAACGGCAAGGAGCTCAACGTCAAGATTCCGGCCGGCGTGACCGAAGGCCAGCAGATCCGGTTGCGGGGGCAGGGCGAGAGCGCTCAGGGCCATCCGCCGGGCGATCTCCTGATCACGATCGGCATCGCGCAGCATCCGTTCTTCAAGATCGAGGGCGCCGATCTCAGGATCGACCTGCCGGTCACGCTCTACGAGGCGGTGCTTGGCGGCAAGGTCCGCGTGCCCACCCTCGGCAATGCCGTGGAGCTTTCGGTTCCGCAAAACACCTCCAGCGGCCGGACCTTCCGCCTCAAGGGCAAAGGATTGCCAAAAACTGGTGGAACCGGGGATCTCTTCGTCACCGTCAGGATTATGCTACCGGACGGGAACGACGCCGAGCTTGAAGCATTGATGGAAAAGTGGCGGGAGCAGCGCCCCTACAATCCACGTAGCGGGCTTGGCTAAGTGTGATCCGGAAAGTGTGAGGGGTTCTCCTAAAGACTGAGAGCGTCGTGCATCGAGATGATGCTCATCATATGCCCGAGGCGTGGTAGCCCTTCTTGGCTCACGTGCTCGACGTGTCGGCTGTCCGGCGGGGCAGCCGATAAAAAGGTGCGGCCTCGAGAGGGGGACCAGCGCGGTACCAAAAACCCCAATCGAGGCCGCCCGCGTCGATCGGCGGATCGAACGCTGCTCATTTTCGCGTGATCATCCGGTGCGATAATGAGACGCGCCGATGTCTTCATTCCAAATTTTCAATGTCGGAATCGAGGCACCGCGTTTGCGTGGTTGTCTAGGTGCCGCTTTTCTCTGCTTGGTCGTAGACCGCCTGCGCCACTTTGGTCAGCCGGTCCCGGTCGCCGCCACCGCTGACGACGTAGCCGACGCCGCGCTCCGACCAGAACAGCGCCCCGTCCTTGTCCGTTCTGGCATACCGCATCTGCGTCGCGCCATTCTCGGTCTTGGCGGTGTAGATCGTGTACCGCTCGCCCGAGGCGCCCTCATACATCAGGAACGACGCCGGGCCGTTCGGCCCCGGCAAGAGCCGGCCGCCGACGAGCTTTAGTCCACTCGCCTCCAGGTTCGGAGCAAACACGGTCCAGCCGCAGCGTCTGGTCAGCCAGGCCTGGAGGTGGTCGCGCTCGTTGCCGCCGACCTCGACGGGATGGCGAACCTCGACGACATAGAGGCGGTGGGCGTCGAGTGCGTCGGTCGTAAAGCTCTGGAAAGTCGAGGGCGCGTTGGCGGCACCGTGCGCCAGCCAGCCGGCGGTGCCGCCGGCCATGAAGGCCACCAGCACAGCCGCGGCGGCGCCATAGAGCCAGTGCCGCGGGCGGCGCTCCAGCCGTTCGAGCTCGAGCCGCGCCGGCACCGGCTCCTGGGCGACGGAATCGTAGCGGGCGTGCAGCATCTCGGCCATGGCGCGCCAGGACTGCACGCGCTCGCCATCCTCGGGCTGCGCGGCAAGCCAGGCCTCGACATCGGCGCGGCGCTCGGCCGGCAGCTCGCCGTCAACATAGGCGTGCAGTTCGTCCTCGGTCACTGGGATCTTGCGGTCGTTCATATCGATCGTCTCTGGCTCTGCGGCCCAAAATGTTCTTCGTGGTTCAACTGCGCCGCTTCCCGCGCCATGCAGGAGAAACGACCGGCGCGATGCATCAATCCTGCCATCATTTCACCCGCCTGAGCGCCGGGCGCTCGCCCTCCAGCGAGGCTTTGACGTGGGCGCGGGCGCGTGCCAGGCGCGACATCACGGTGCCGATCGGCACGCCCTGGATGTCGGCGACCTCGCGGTAGCTCATGCCCTCCAGCATCACCAGGAGCAGCACCGAGCGTTGCTCCTCGACGAGCGTCGCCAGCGCCCTCTCGATATCGCGCCCTTCGGCTTCGGTCCCGCTGGCATCCGGGTTGTTCTCCGTCAGCTGCATGAATTGCGGCCGTCGTGCCAGCGAACGCCGCCGGTTCTTGTTGAGGTTGGTCAGGATCGTATAGAGCCAGCTCCTGACGTCGCCTCCGAGGAACAGACGCTCCGAACGCAGCGCCCGCACCAGCGTATCCTGCACCAGATCGTCGGCCGCATCCGCCTCGCGCGTGAGCGCGCGGGCGTAGCGGCGCAACGCCGGGATCATGGCTTCAACACTCTGGCGAAACGCACTCATTGCGGTCTTGACGTCCTGATGTCGGCGCGAGCGCCACAACGATCATAACACCCGAGCGGAACGGCTATTCCGGCGCTTGAAACAGCGTTAACGCCGCGTATTAGGACTGTACCGCAACGGAGGGCTGGTGTACCTCCAAACCTCACCGGGAGCTCGACGGGACGTTAGCAAAATGGCGCAGAATTCAGGTCTGATGCAGGGCAAGCGGGGCGTGGTCCTCGGCGTTGCCAACAACCGCTCGATCGCCTGGGGCATTGCCAAGGCATGCCACGCGGCCGGCGCGGAGCTTGCCTTCACCTATCAGGGCGATGCGCTGAAGAAGCGCGTCGAGCCGCTCGCCGCCGAGATCGGCGGGCTCGTGCTCGGCCATTGCGACGTCACCGATGCTGCGACCATCGATGCGGCCTTCGCGGTGCTGAAGGAGAAGTGGGGCAAGATCGACTTTCTGGTGCATGCGATCGCCTATGGCGAGCAACTCGACGGCCGCTACGTCGACACCACGCAGGAGAATTTTTCGAAATCCCTGCTGATCTCCTGCTATTCGTTCACGGCGGTGGCGCAGCGCGCCGAGAAGCTGATGACCGACGGTGGCTCGCTCATCACGCTCAGCTATTACGGCGCCGAGAAGTGGATGCCGCATTACAACGTCATGGGCGTCGCGAAAGCGGCGCTCGAAGCGAGCGTGCGTTATCTCGCCGTCGATCTCGGTGAGAAGAATATCCGCGTCAACGCGATCTCCGCGGGGCCGATCAAGACCCTCGCGGCGTCCGGTATCGGCGATTTCAGATATATCCTGAAGTGGAACGAGGCCAACGCACCGCTGCGGCGCAACGTCTCCACGGAAGACGTCGGCGGCAGCGCTCTGTATTTCCTCTCCGACCTCTCGCGCGGCGTCACCGGCGAGGTGCACCACGTCGATTCCGGCTATCACGTGCTCGGCATGAAGCGCCCGGAAGCGCCGGACATTTCGTTCGGCGGGAAGGACTAACTTTTCACCCAGCAATGCCTGTGCCCACGATTTATTACCTTCGCCACGGCGAGACCGAGTGGAATGCGCTCGGGAGGCTTCAGGGCATCAAGGACATTCCGCTGAACGCACGCGGTCGCGGTCAGGCGGTGCAGGCCGGCGGCATTCTCGCCGATCTCTTCAAGCGCGAGGGCCGCGACAAGGCCGCATTACCCTACGTGTCGAGTCCGCTTGGCCGCGCACGAGAGACCATGGAACTGGCGCGGAGCAAGCTCGAACTGCCGACTGCGGGCTATACGCTCGACGATCGCCTGCGTGAGATCGGCTACGGCACCTGGGAGGGACTGACGCTGGCCGAGAGCGAGGCCTCCGATCCCGACATCTACGCCCGGCGCCTCGCCGACAAATGGACGGTGGGCCCCGCGGGCGGAGAGACCTACGCCGATGTGCAGGTCCGCGTGCGCGCTTGGTACGACCAACTCCGGACCGACACCGTCGCGGTCGCCCATGGTGGGACCTGCCGGGCCCTGATGGTTTCACTCGGCCTGGAGACGCCGGCGAGCGCCGCCGAACTTTATATCGAGCAGGGCGCCGTCTACGTGTTCCGCGACGGGCGGTTGGAGAAGTTTAGTTAAGCCGGTTCGCTTGCGCGTCCTGCGCCGTCATGCCCGGGGCGCCCTTTTGCGCTTGTGGGCCAAGAACGTGGATGGCGGGACAAGCCCGGCCATGACGACCGTGTAGGCATTTGACCCCAATTTCAGGGCGAGTTAAGTCAGCACTGACTTACGAGCTAGATACGGATGTCCTTCAACACCTTCGGCCACATGTTCCGCGTCACGACCTTCGGCGAGAGCCATGGGGTGGCGATCGGCTGCGTGGTCGACGGCTGCCCGCCCATGATCCCGCTCGTCGAGGCCGACATCCAGGGTGATCTTGATCGCCGCCGACCCGGCCAGTCGCGCTTCACGACCCAGCGTCAGGAGCCGGACCAGGTCAAGATCCTCTCCGGCGTGATGGCGCATCCGGAGACCGGCGTGCAGGTGACGACGGGCACGCCGATCGGGCTCCTGATCGAGAACACCGACCAGCGCTCAAAAGACTATTCCGAGATCAAGGACAAGTTTCGGCCTGGCCACGCTGACTTTACCTATGAAGCGAAGTACGGCCTGCGCGACTATCGCGGCGGCGGCCGCTCCTCGGCGCGCGAGACCGCGACGCGCGTCGCCGCCGGCGCGATCGCTCGAAAGGTGCTGCCCGATGTGAAGGTGCGCGGCGCGCTGGTGCAGATGGGGCCACACAAGATCGACCGCGCGAAATGGGACTGGGACGAGATCGCGAAAAACCCGTTCTTCTGTCCGGACAAGGACAAGGCCGCGTTCTTCGAGACCTATCTCGACGGCATCCGCAAGAGCGGCTCCTCGATCGGCGCGGTGATCGAGGTCGTCGCCGAAGGTGTGCCGGCTGGCCTTGGCGCCCCGATCTACGCCAAGCTCGATGCCGAGCTCGCCGCCGCAATGATGAGCATCAATGCGGTGAAGGGCGTCGAGATCGGCGCCGGCTTCGGCGCGGCCGAACTCACCGGGGAAGAGAATGCCGACGAGATGCGCACGGGCAATGACGGCACGCGTTTTCTGTCCAACCACGCTGGTGGCGTGCTGGGCGGCATCTCCACGGGGCAGCCGGTGGTGGTGCGTTTCGCCGTCAAGCCGACCTCGTCGATCCTGCAGCCGCGTCTCACCGTCGATCGCAACGGCGCCGACACCGAGATCATGACCAAGGGCCGCCACGATCCCTGCGTCGGCATCCGCGCCGTCCCCGTCGGCGAAGCCATGATGGCCTGCGTGTTGGCGGATCATTTCCTGCGCGACCGCGGCCAGGTCGGGCGCTAGCGTTCCGCAGGGCGCTTGTATCGCGCCACTAGTCCACCGCGCAGCTTGACGATCCCACAACTTCGTCCGCAAATGCGCGCATGGAAAGCTCCGAGCTCCAACGTATCACCAACTGGCTGATCGACGGCGCCTGGTCGTCGAAGGCCCCGGCCGAGATGACGGCCGAAGCCTGCGAACGGATGGTTGCAGCCGGTCTGCCGCTATGGCGGTTCGGCATCTTCATCCGCACGCTGCATCCCGAAATTTTCGGTCGCAACTTCATCTGGCGGGAAGGCGAGGAGGTCGAGATCGGCACGGTCGATTTCGAGATCCTGGAGACGCCGGAATTCGCCAGAAGTCCGCTGCGGGTCGTGTTCGAGCAGGGACTTGAGGTGCGGGGACGCATGGACGATCCCGGCAGCAAGCATTTCCCTTTTTTCGACGATATGCGTGCCGAAGGCGTAACCGACTACGTCGCGACGCCAATGCAGTTTCTCGACGGCTCGGTCCACGCGACGAGCTGGACAACGCGCCATCCAGGCGGCTTCACCGATGAACACATCGCGGCGATTCACACCATCGTCAAGCCGCTCGCGCGCATCACCGAGATCATCAGCCTGCGCCGCACCGCCGAGATGCTGCTCGACACCTATGTCGGCAATCGTGCCGGCGCGCGCATCCTTGGCGGTCAGATCCGCCGCGGCCACAACGACACCATGCAGGCTGCGATCTGGCTCTCCGATCTGCGCGGCTTCACGGCACTGTCGGACCGGCTGCCGGCCGAGACCGTGGTCGAGATCCTCAACCATTATTTCGACTGCCAGGTTGCCGCGATCCGCGGCCATGGCGGCGAGGTGCTGAAATTCATGGGCGACGGCCTGCTCGCGGTATTCCCGATCGACGAATATGTCGGCGATGCCGCGCATGTCTGCACGCGGGTGCTGGAGGCAGCGCGCGAATCTCGCGCCAGTGTCGAGGCGCTCGCGTATCCTGTCGGCGACGTCGTCGAGCGCTTCCGCTTCGGCGTGGCGCTCCACGTCGGCAACATCCTCTACGGCAATATTGGCGGCGGCAACCGCCTCGACTTCACCTGCATTGGCCCCGCGGTCAATCTTGCTGCGCGGCTGGAGAAGATCACGGGTCGCCTGGGGCGGACCGTCGTGGCCTCAGAAGGCTTCGCCAATGTCTGCCGCCACGACTGGCACGAGCTCGGCGAATTCCCGATCGCGGGCTTTTCCAAGGCGCAGCGCGTGTACGGGCTGACGGAGGAGACGCCGGTGGTGATGGCCTGAGGTCATCCTCGGATGTCCGCCGCCGTCAGCCTGGTGAGCAGAATTCAGGCGTTCGACGCCATCACCGACTTCAGCGGTACATCCAGCTGATAGACAAATCCGGACGGTTCGTAGGCCAGCCGCACCTGTCCGTTCAGTTGCTGGCCGAGCGACTCGATCATCCGGGTGCCGTAGCTCCGTCGTGTCGGCGGCGCCACCACGGGGCCGCCGCTTTCGCTCCACTTCAGGCGCAGCCTTTGCTCGATCTCGTCCACCGTCCATGCGATCTCGACATGTCCGGAGGAACTGGACAGTGCGCCGAACTTCGTCGTGTTGGTGCAGAGCTCGTTGAACGTCATCGCGAGCGCTATCACGGCACCGGATGTGATCCGGAGATCCGGCCCATTGAAATGGAATCGTCGACCTCCCTGACCGTCATAGGGATCGGTGGCGCCGCTCAGGGTATGAGTGAGGCTCGCATTGGACCAGCTGACCTGTATCAACAGGTCGTGGGCGCGCCCCAACGCCAGCAAGCGGCCATCCATGGCTTTTTGGCCTTGCTCGAGATTGATTGCGGCCCGGAAGCTCTGGGCTGCGATTGCGCTCACCGTCGCAAGCGTATTCTTGATGCGATGATGCAGCTCTCCGAGGATGAGCTTTTGCAACTTGTCGGCCGCCTCGCGTTCGTGGGCTTCGATGCCGGCTTGAGCGAGCAGGACCTTGGCGTCGGTGTCGGCCTGTTCCAGCAACAGGCGCAGATTGTCGTTCTCCGCCACCAGAACCGATTCCTGTGGCGATCGAGCAACCCCAAGGTTTTCCCCGGGATCCGTCGTTGTGGTCGGAAGGATTTTTAGCGCGCCCGCTCCGATCATCGTCTGCAACTGCGAGATCATTTCGTCGACGGCGAGCGGCTTGCGAAAGAAGCGGCTGTCCGCCGGCGTTTCGGTTTCAGACGGCTTTACCTGACCGGAGACCAGTACGATCTTGATGGCAGGCCAGCGATCGTGCACCGCGTGGGCCAGCTTCAGGCCGTCCATGGTCCCGGGCATCTGGATGTCGCTGAACAGAAGCGAGATGTCCGACCGCGACTCGAGGATCGAGATGGCTTCGTCGGCGTTGACGGCCTCCACAGGGCAGAAGCCTGCATCCTCTACGATATCGACCGCGCGCATGCGCAGGATCATCTCGTCTTCGACGACGAGAACGTTCGGCAAGGAGGTTGGGGGCGTTGACATCTGTGCACGACACTTTCCTGGATCATCCGACAAGCTCGGCCGGCGCTTTGCGATGGTTGGTCTAGCGGCGAGCCGTCACCAAACGAGCTTCATGAACCCTGACATCGGATTCACCCCGGCGCAGACACGATGCTTCGAAGTCCGGCCAGACCTGGCCCAGGCAATTCCGCGCCACCGGAAGGCTCGCCAGCCGGTCCGCCTTCGCCAAAGCAACGGTTTCGCGCGCTTTTACTTGCGGAGCAAAACCGGGCAGCACCATTACGGACACTCCGAGGAGCGCGAACATCGCGAACGCGACAAGAGATTTCATCATTTGGGCTGCTTTGGCTGTTGACCGCCCCGTTTCGTTTGGGGACGCTGTTATAACAACCAAGATGAAATATAGTTCATTTCATACAACTTATATTTGAAGTGCGATTTGAAGGCGGATGCCGCCCTTGGCCCGGATCGTCGCTCGACGTGAACAGGCGGTCGACAAGGTTTGCTTGCCATTACCTCGGGGTTTTGGGGCCAGGCAGGCTTATCCAATCATGAATGTGCGAGGCCGTTTCACTCAATCGCGCCGCCTTGAGCAGCGATTCCCGCTGAACGCCGGGCGGGGCAATCTCTGCGCGACGGCGAGCCTCGGCTGCCAATTGGGCAATGCGATTGCTCAGAGGGATGGTGCGCTTGGTGGTGTCTTGCATAGGACGCTCCGCATTGGGCGGGAGCGCAAAGACTCTCTCAGTCACCGATGGATGCCGTGATGAGCCGGTGATGGCTCAGCATGCGCCTGTTGACAGCCAATAGATACACTATTCGGCAGAGCAGATTCGGCGCCGAAATCGAAAGCGGGCGCAAAAGCACCAAAGCCGGACCGGTGCACTATTCCTCCGGCTCCGTGGTGAACAGCAGGGGATAGCCCTTGGTGCGGCCGGCATCCGTTGCGCGGGTAGCCTTGGTCTCGGCGACGTCCTTGGTGAAGACCGCGACCACGCAGGCGCCGAGCTTGTGGGCGGTGATCATCACCTTGTAGGCCTGATCCTCGGTCATGCGGAACTCGGCCTTGAGGATCATCGTGACGAATTCGCGGGGCGTAAAGTCGTCGTTGATCAGGATGACCTTATGCAGCTTCGGCCGCTCGACCTTGGTCTTCGTCCTGGTTTTCGGTTTGGCAACGGTATCGTTCATTCCGCCTCCCGGATATGGCGGGCTC
Source organism: Bradyrhizobium sp. CW1 (assembly GCF_023100665.1). Lineage (NCBI taxonomy): Bacteria > Pseudomonadati > Pseudomonadota > Alphaproteobacteria > Hyphomicrobiales > Nitrobacteraceae > Bradyrhizobium > Bradyrhizobium sp. CW1. The sequence continues at coordinate 5,849,146 of NZ_CP064684.1, read as the reverse complement.
GGGTTCCTGCCGGCGCGCTCAGCGCGCGGCCTTCTCACCATATTGCAGGACCTGCACCTTCTCCAAGGTGATCAGGCCGCTCGACATCATGCCATCCAGGATGGGCAGGAATGCATTGATGTTGTCCTCGCTGTCGACGATCTCGATCAGCAACGGCAAGTCTTCCGAGAGCCGCAGAATCTTGGAAGTGTGGAGCCGGCTGGACTTGCCGAAGCCCATCGGGCCGCGCAGCACGGTGGCGCCGGCCAGATGCCGCTCGCGCGCCGTCATCACGATCGCTTCATAGAGCGGCTTGCCGTCGAATTGGTCGTTCTCGCCAAGGAAGATCCGGAGCGAAACTGCCTGATTAAGGATTTGCATGGTCAGCTCCTTCGCAAGCGGTTGGTGCCGCTGGCTATCATATGGCCTGCCCATACCGACACCAGCCAGCAGATGACGGATGCCGCGATATAGGCGAGCGCCGTATATTTCATGCCGCCGTGGAACAGGCGGAAGGTCTCCAGGCTGAAGGTTGAAAAGGTCGTGTAGCCGCCGCAGAACCCGGTCATGACGAACTGCCGGTGCTCGGGCCGCGCCAGCAGGCGGCCGTCGGGCCCGGTCAGCGTCGCGTAGAAGCCGATGATTAGTGAGCCGGTGGCGTTGATGAACAGCGTCGCGACCGGGAAGCCGGAGCCGGTGTCGAGCGCGAGCCCGACCAGATAGCGCGTTAGCCCGCCGACCATGCTGCCGGCGGCAATCCAGGCATAGAGCGTCGCGGTGCGCCAGCGATCGGCAGAGGAGGGGGACTTCATCTGCCTCTAGCCTCCCAGAGTGTCCGCGAGGAGGAAGCCGCAACTGACGGCCGCGAGGCAGAGCACGACCGAGACCGCGAGATTCCCGAGCGCGTGCATCGCCTCGCCGTTGCGCGCCAGCGTCAGCGTTTGCAGGCTGAACGAGGACACCGTGGTGTAGCAGCCAAGAAAGCCGGTGACCGCGAACAGCCATGGATCGGGCGCGGCGAAGACCGAGCCGGGATGGGTCGCCAATGCGCCAAAAATGCCGATCAGGAAGGCGCCGGTGACGTTGACGGTCACGGTGCCCCACGGAAACGTCTCGCCCAGCCGCCGCGCGATCGCGCCGGAGATGAAATAGCGCGCACAGCCGCCCAGCACGCTGCCGATCATAATCGCAAGCACTCCGCTCAGCACGGCGAACAGCCCCCCGTCATCGTTTCTCCTCCGTTGCCAGCCCGTTGCCGACGGCAAATAGTCCCATGAGCGCGACCAGCGCGAAGCCGAGCCCCGCCAGGAACGTGCCGGCCGGACCATAGGCATCCCACAAGGCGCCGGCGATCACGCTTGCGGCCAGCAAGGCAAGGCCGGTGAACAGGTTGAAATAGCCGAACGCGGTGCCGCGCAAGCTCGGTGGCGCTGCGTCGGCGACGAGGGCCGAGAGCAGGCCTTGCGTCAATCCCATATGCAGTCCCCACAGCACGACGCCGAGGGCGAGGCCGCCAAGGTTTGGCAGCAGCGCGAGCGCGAGATCGGCGCCGGCGAGGAAGACGAGGCCGAGCGCGAGCAGGCCGGTGCGGTTGATCCGGTCCGAGAGCGCGCCGGCCGGATAGGCCGACAACGCATAGACGATGTTCATCAGCACCAGCACGGCCGGCACCCACATCGCATTGAGCCCGATATTCTGCGCACGCAGGATCAGGAAGGCCTCGCTGAAACGTGCCAGCGTGAACACGACGCCAACCGCGACCACGCGCCAGTACACGGACCCGAGCTGGCGCATCGCAGCGGTATTCAGCGGATTCCTTGACGGCTCCCGGCCGGGGTCCGGCTCCGGCTCGCTCACCGCGAACGCGATCAGTCCGAACGACAGGAAGCCCGGCAGCACGGCCACCCAGAACACCATCGTAAAATTGTCCGCCGTCCACCACATCAGGCCGATCGCCATCAGCGGCCCGACGAACGCACCGATGGTGTCGAGCGACTGCCGCAGGCCGAAGCTCGCGCCGCGCAGACCGATAGGTGCTATATCGGCGATCAGCGCATCGCGCGGCGCGCCGCGAATGCCCTTGCCGACGCGATCGATGAAGCGCGCGGCAACCAGCCATTCGACGCTGGGGGCAAGCGGGAACAGCGGTTTTGTCAGCGCGGCCAGCCCGTAGCCGAGCGCAGCGAGCAATTTGCGCCGACCGAGCCAGTCGGACAACGCGCCGGAGAAGATCTTCGTGATCGAGGCGGTCGCCTCGGCAATGCCCTCGATGAAGCCGACGGTGAGCGTGGAGGCGCCGAGCACGGTGACGAGATAGACCGGCAGCAGCGCGTGGATCATCTCGGAAGAGACGTCCATCAGCATCGAGACGAAACCGAGCACCCAGATCCCCCTGGGCAGCCCCGCACGCGCAGCATTCGGTGTTGTCGTCATCACGTCCAGGACTTCTCCTCGGCCTCTGCTTGACCTCTCCTCGGCCTTCATCCAGGCAACAAAAAACCCGCCGGCGGCGGGTTTGTCCATGCTCCCGCCGAAGGCAGAGGCCTAGAAATTGCCTCTCCTCAAGCAGGAGTCATCAGCCCACTACGGTCACAGGCCGCCGGGCGGTTGTCGGGGGACTCCATCCCCATCTGTCCGGCCAGCCTAACATGGAAATCGCGCCGGACAAGTGGGCGAGGTGCGCTGTCCAGTGGCCCGTCAGTCCGGGAGCGGACCGCACATGACGGCATGCCGGCGCCAGCGATCGCGCAGTCCAGCGGCGCGAGCGCGGCAACATCGCGGCCGCTTTGCGTACTGCTTCGCAATTCCGCCTGCAAATGCCTAACTGGCAAATGCCTAACCGGAATGTGAAGCGCGAGCGATCTTCGGACTTTGCGGCAAGGCGATTGCATGTCACCATCAGGTCATACGACGGGAGGCTGCGATGCGCTTGCTGTTCTCGATCGGGGCTGTGCTGGTGACCGGCATGTTCGCCGGAGGGGACGTCGCGGGCATCGCGGCACCAGGACCCAAGTTTGAGTCGCCCAGACTGGCGCTACTCAAAAATCAGCCGCAGCGGCAAGCAGCCGACAGAGACGCGCAGACGGTCGATGTCGAACTGATCCTCGCCGTCGACGTCTCCTACTCCATGGACATGGACGAGCTCGCGGTCCAGCGTGAAGGCTATGCGCAGGCGATCCAGTCGAAGGAATTCCTGCAGGCGCTGAAGCTGGGCCCGAACGGCCGGATCGCGGTGACCTATTTCGAGTGGGCCGCTTCGACCGACCAGAAGATCATCATTCCGTGGCGGCTGGTCGACGGACCGGAGACCGCCGATGCCGTCGCCGCCGAAATCCTGAAGACGCCGATCCGGCGTGCCTCGCGCACCTCGATCTCCGGCGCGATCAGTTTCGCGATGCCGCTGTTCGACGAGGATCCCTATCGGGGCTTGCGCCGCGTGATCGACATTTCCGGCGACGGTCCCAACAACAATGGCACTCCGGTCACGATTGCGCGCGACGCAGCGATCGAGAAGGGTATCGTCATCAACGGCCTGCCGATCATGGTCAAGGAACCCTCCTACTCGACTATGGATATCGACAATCTCGATTTCTACTATGAGGATTGCGTCATCGGCGGCCCCGGTTCCTTCGTCATCACGATCAAGGACCGCGATAAGTTCAAGGAAGCCATCCGCACCAAGCTCTTGATGGAGGTTGCGGGCCGTATGCCGGAGCGTCCCGTGATGCGGGTTGCGGAGAAGGACAAGGAGCCGCGTGTGAACTGCATGATCGGCGAGAAGATCTGGTCGGACCGCTGGGGTCGCTGAGCGCGGCCACCGGACGAGACCTTTTGCCCTATTTGCCGGCGATGGAATTTTAACCATGCGTTTACCGTTGCGTGGCCCTAATCGGCTGCTTTCATTTGTTTCCGGATAAGGTTCTGACGTTGCTGTCGGGGCGCGAAAGAAGCGGGCCTGTCAGACACATCCGCCGAGCAACCCAATGGCCATCGTCACCTCGAGCACCAGCCAGATTTCTCCCGCTCTCGAGCGAGTGTATCACCAGAGCTCCCTGCTCGGTGAGTGGAAGGGCAATTGGGCTGGCAACAACCAGCCCGTCAGCTTCAAGGTCGTGAACATCCGCGGGGCCCGGGCGCAAGTCGAGTACACCCATAACGGGCGCACCGAGCGCGGCTTTGGCGAGGTCGCCGGTTCGCTTCTCACCTTCGGCACGGTCACGGTCGGCACCAAGGACGGCAAGAGTCTGGTGCTGTTGTCATCTGCAGGCGCGGGCAAGCAGACCGCGACTCTCGAGAAGCAGGCGCCGCCGGCCTCCGACAGCCGCCTGATGGGAAGCTGGGGCGGCTATTCCAGTGACAATGGCAAGAGCGCGAGCTTCAGGGTGCTCGCTGTCAACGGCAACGAAGCGCAGGTCAGCGTCACCACAGATGGCGTCACCCGTCAGGGCACCGGCACCGTCTACAAGAACGTCATCATGTTCGGCCAGGCGCAGATTGCGACCGACGACGGGCAGAATGGCAAGATCATCTACCAGGTCCGCAACAAGTCCTTCGTGGTGCCCGTGACCAAATATCCGCCGTCGGATACATCGTCCTCGGTGGACAGGACGGCGTAGCAGATCACGGCTGCTGCTCGCTGGACCGCGTCAGCGCCTTCAATTGCCGGTCGATCTGACGCAAGACGTCGCAGGCGGTCGCCAAAGCGCCATTGCCGATCAGTCGCCAGATCTCCGTCGCCTGCTCGTCCAGATGCGGAATTGTCAGCGGTAACCGCGCTGCTTCCATAGCGCACCCTTCTCGTTGATGAGATAGCGCTCGTTCAGTGCGAACACGATCTGCGCAACGCAGGCCAGCGACCGGTAGACGCATCCGGCGATATGGGTCTGCTCGTTACGTGCGGCCGCAAGCTCCGCATTCTCGATGCCGAAGAGGATTTCCCACTGGAAGCGCCGGATCAGGGCATCCCGCAACGGTTGCAGGTAGGGCAGCGCGATCGATTTCAACCGGTTGATCAGGTCTTGCTGATCGCGCAGTGGTTGGCAATAGGCGATCTCGCCCATCCAGATCGCCGAGCAGAAGCCGTGTGGATGGCCGGGCTGGTAGTCCATGGTGATGATGCCGGCCCGACAGGATTCCATGACGACACAGCGTCGGCGTTGCGATAGAGCAGATCGACCCTTTGTCCGCCAACGGACAGCCAGGCACCTCCGATGATCCACGGCCCCCATTCAGCGCCATCGCAAATTCATGGAGAGCGGCTTCGTCGTCCTCCCGTCATGACGGACTCGCGTCGCCTTGTCCGATCGCCAGCTTACGTTGCAGCGCGAGCGAGGGAGGGTGTCGGCGCCGGGCGTGGCTGCAGCATCGGCATGGCATATGCCGCGGCCACGCGCCGGAATCGGAAGATCAGATCCGCGCCTCCAGAATCAGATTGAAGGGCGTTTCAGCGGCGCGGCGGAAGCGCGTCAGTCCGCCCTCTCGCGCGACCTTGCGCAGCCTTGCCTCGCCCGCTTGCGCGCCCAGTGCGAGGCCCACCTCCTGGTCGAGCGAGGCCGGCGTGCAGATCATGGTCGACGCCGCATAATAGACCCGCCCGACCGGGTTGAGATTGTCCTCGAGGCGGTCGCCTGCGAACGGCTCGACCAGCATGCAGGTGCCGTCCTTTGCCATGGTCTCGCGCACGTGGCCGATGGCGCCGACGGGATCGCCCATGTCATGCAGGCAATCGAAGAAGCAGACGAGATCATAGCCCTCGGCCGGATAGGTCTTGGCGGAATGAACAGCGAAGCTGACCCGGTCGCCCAATCCGGCTTCGGTGGCCGCCTTTCGCGCGGCCTCGATCGAACCCTCGTGATAGTCGAAGCCGTAGAAGCGGGAGTTCGGGAAGGCTTCCGCCATCAGCCGTGTCGAGACGCCGTGCCCGCAGCCGACATCGGCGACCTTGGCGCCGCGCTTCAGCTTGTCCACGACGCCGTCGAGCGCGGGCAACCATTCCTGCACCAGATGATGCATGTACCCGGTCCGGAAGAAGCGGGCGGTGCCGCAGAACAGGCACTCGCTGCGCCGGTTCCAGCCGACGCCCTTGCCGGATTTGAATGCGTCCGAGATCTTCGGCTCGTCGAGAAACGCCGAGGCAATGACATTGCCGAACGCGCCGAGGAACACCGGACTGTCCTCATCGGCAAGCGCCATCGCCTGCTCCGGTAGCATCGAGAATTTTGCCGAAGCGGAATCGTATTCGATGTAGCCGGACGCCGCCTGACTCGCGAGCCATTCGCGGACGTAGCGCTCCGCCGTCCCGGTGGCGCTTGCGAGCTCGGACGAGTTCATCGGTCCCTTGGCGGCAAGGGTACGGTAGAGACCGAGCTTGTCCCCGAGCAGGACCAGCGACGCATTCATCGCCGCCCCGAATTCGGTCACCATCTTGCCCATAAAGGCATTCAACTTGTCGGAATTGACCTCCATGACAGCCTCCGTGCTGACGCGCCCCCTTAGGTGGGTCAATCTGGCATGGGGGAAGTTCAAATTGGCAGAAAAACGTGATCCCGGAACTCAGGGAAGAATGGTGTCGCTATGCTGGCATTCATGATGTCTGGTGGGTATAATTCGCAAGCTTTTCGACGGTTATTTGAATGTTCAGGCTTACACCCTCTTGCGGTCTCGCGGTTTTTCTTGCCCTGCTCTGCCTCGGCGAAGCGCCGGCTCATGCGCAAGCCGCACCCCTGCAATATTGGATCCCCGGCGGACCTTTTGGATTCGGCGGTGTTGCCGGCCAGAGCGCCGATAGCTACGGCATTTTCCCGAGCTTCAATGGCGGCGACGCAAGCGGCCGCAGCAATTCGAACGGCTTCTTTGTCGGCAGCCAGCATGGCAATCTCAATTGGAGCGGCCTCAGCCCGGCCGGACTGAGCGGCAATTTCAGCGCGCTCTCCTACGACAGCACGCAGTTCGGCTACAACACCAAGACCGCGGGCGGCATGCCCGTCACGTTCTTTGCCGGGTTCGACACCCTGAAATACGGCGGCGGCATTGGCAGCTCGCTTGCGCCGCTCACCTCCAGCGCCTCGCCCGGCTACGGCGCATTTGCGGGTGTCGAGTTCAAGCCGACCTCCAACCTCAGCCTGTCGTTTGGGGCCGGGTTCACCCAGCAGGACTCGGGCCGCATGGACAGCGATCTCAGATCGAACATGCTGCCCGGCGAGTCGCCGGCGTTGAGTGGCCTTCGACGCTAACTAGCGCGTGAACTTCGCAACGAGCTCGACATGCGGCGTGTGGCGGAACTGATCCACCGGCACGACTACGTCGATCTTGTACCCGCCATCGATCAGCAGCCGCGCGTCGCGGGCAAAGGTCGCGACGTTGCAGGAGACCGCGACCACCACAGGCACCTTGCTCGCGGCGAGCTTCAAGGCCTGCGCCTGCGCGCCCTGGCGCGGCGGGTCGAACACGATGGCGTCGAAATCGCGCAGCTCCGGTGCCACCAGGGGACGGCGAAACAGATCGCGCGGCTCGGCCTTGATCGGCTTGAGACCCGGCGTGCGCGCGGCCTTTGCGAGCGCCGTAATGGCGCCGGCGTCGTTGTCATGGGCAGTGACGCGGGCCTTCTCGGCGAGTCGCAACGCGAACGGACCAACGCCGCAGAAGAGATCGAGAACGTTCTTCGCCTTGCCGATGCGCTCGGCGACCAGCGACGCGAGCGTCTCTTCGCCGGCGACGGTCGCCTGCAGGAATGAGCCCGGCGGCAGCGTCACCTCGGCGCGGCCCATCTGCAGGGTCGGTGGCAGGCGTTGCAGCACCAGTTCGCCGTGCCGTGTCAGCCGCGCCAGGCGGTGCTGCTCGGCGACGCGCGACAGCGCCGTCACGAGCGACGTGGGCAGCGGGCCGGAGCCGCGCACGTCGACATCGAGACCGTTGGCGGTCGCGGTGACCTGGATGTCCAGCGGTTTCGTCACCGGCATTTTGGACGTCAGCAGCTCGGCGAGCGCCCAACCGGCATCGAGTGCACCCTCGAGCCCGGGATCGAGGATCGGGCAGCGATCAATCGGGATGACGTCGTGCGCGCTGGCAGCCGAAAAGCCGACCTTGAGGATGTCATGGGTGCCGAACCGGCCGTGCAGCGTGATGCGCCTGCGCCCCGCGCCGTGAGCGTCGACCAGCGGCGTCACCTCGCAGTCGATGCCGGCCTGGGCCAGGGTCTCGACCACGATGCCGCGCTTCCAGGCGTGATACGGTTCAGTCGCCCAGTGCTGGATCGCGCAGCCGCCGCAGACGCCGAAATGCGGACAGAACGGCGCGACGCGCTCGGGACTGGCGACGTCCACTACCAGCAGCTTGCGGCGGTCGGGATGATTACCGACGACATGATCGACTTCGACGGTCTCGCCGCCGAGCGTGTAGGGCACATAGATGGCATCGCCAGCGTCGAGCGAGACGCCGTCGCCGCGATGGCCGACGTGATCGATCGTCACGCGCTCAACCACGGCGCGCGCCCAGGAAGAATTCGATGTTGCCGTCGCCGCCGGTGATCGTCGACGGGAACACCTCGATATCGGTGCAGCCGAGCGAGGCAGCAAAGGCGGCGATGTCGTCGCAGATCTCGCGGTGCACGGCGGCGTCGCGGACGATGCCCTTCTTGTTGTGCTTCCGGTCCGCCTCGAATTGCGGCTTGATCAGCGCCAGCAGGCTCATCGGCGCGGCGGCCAGCGACAGCGCGATGGGCAGCACCGTCTTGAGCGAGATGAAGCTGACGTCGATCACGACGACATCGGGCCGCGCCGGCAGGCGCTTGCCGTCATAGGCGCGGATGTCGGTCTCTTCCATCGACACGATCTTGGCGTGACCGCGCAGCGAGGGATGCAACTGGCTGGTGCCGACATCGAGGGCAAAGACGAGGCTCGCGCCATTCGCCAGCAGTACCTCGGTGAATCCGCCGGTGGAGGCGCCGACGTCGAGGCAGACATGGTCCTCGATCTCGATCGGGTAGCGCTCCAGCGCGCCGGCGAGCTTGACGCCGCCGCGGGAGACGTAGGGGTGCGCGGGCTCGGCCTGGATCACGGCGTCCTCGGCGATGGTCTCCGACGGCTTTGCGACCTGCTTGTCGTCGGCGGTGACGAGCCCGGCCTCGATCGCCGCGCGCGCCCGCGCCCGGCTCTCGAACAGGCCGCGCTCGACCAGCAGAACATCCGCGCGCTTGCGGGCAGGGGACATCATCTCTCCGAAGACGCCTGAGGCGCTTATGTAGCGATCAATCGCGCGGCCGCCATCCGGACGCAAGCCTCGAACGCGGCCAGATCGTGCCAGACGTCGATCGGCATCTGCGCCGGCGTCACCAGCGGGCAGCCATGCAGCTCCAGCGCGTGGATCATCATGAGATTGTCGACGAGGCCAAAATCCTCGACCGTCAGCCCCTGCGCGTCGACCAGCCGTCCGTCTTCGGACGTCACGTCCATGAAGCGACTGACACGGTCGGCATAGGCGGCACCGTCATTGGAATAGGCGAGGCAGAACTTGCGGCGGCCGGCCATGTAGCCGAGCTCGTAGACGGTGCCGGGATCGGCGCCGGCGCCGCGGAACGGCGTGAGGTTGGCGATGATCGCATCGGCCGCGTCCATCATCGCCTCGTTGCCGCAAAAGATCTGCCGCGAGGCGTCGGGCGCGGCGAGGTCGATTTCGTTGTCGAGGGGATAGAGGCCGGTGACGCCGTGCGCGGCACAGACCGCGACTTTGTGCCGGCCGATCTCGACCGCATCTGGCAGGAACACGTCGGGGCCTGCCAGATAGATTTTCATCACAGCTGCTTCGCGGAAGGTCGAAGCTCGCTATCAGGCGAGCTTGACCGTCTCGGCCTTGACGTCCTTGCCGAGCGCCTCGAACACCTTGGCGACGATGCCCTTGGCGTCGAGACCGGCACGACCGTACATCGCCGCCGGGGTGTCGTGGTCCTGGAACACGTCGGGCAGCACCATGGTGCGGAACCGCACCAGGCCGCTGTCGAGCGCGCCCTGATCGGTCAGATATTGCGCGACATGCGAGCCGAAACCGCCGACCGAGCCTTCCTCGATCGTGATCAGGATCTCGTGGTCGCGCGCGAGCTTGAGCACGAGCTCGGTGTCCAGCGGTTTCATGAAGCGCGCATCAGCGATCGTGGTCGAAAGGCCGTGGGCTGCAAGCTCGTCGGCGGCCTTCTCGCATTCGGCGAGGCGCGTGCCGAAGGAGAGCAGGGCGATCTTGCTGCCCTGGCGGACGATGCGGCCCTTGCCGATCTCGAGCGGAATGCCGACTTCGGGCATCTCGATGCCTCGGCCTTCGCCGCGCGGATAGCGCAGCGAGCTCGGACGATCATTGATCGCGACCTGGGTTGCAACCATGTGCACCAGCTCGGCTTCATCGGACGCGGCCATGATCACCATGTTCGGCAGACAACCGAGATAGGCGTTGTCGAACGAACCGGCATGGGTGGCGCCGTCGGCGCCGACGAGGCCGGCGCGGTCGATGGCGAAGCGAACCGGCAGGCTCTGGATCGCGACGTCATGCACGATCTGGTCGTAGCCGCGCTGCAGGAACGTCGAGTAGATCGCGCAGAACGGCTTGTAGCCCTCGGTGGCGAGACCGGCGGCGAACGTCACTGCGTGCTGCTCGGCGATGCCGACGTCGAAGGTGCGGTCCGGGAACGCCTTGTTGAAGATGTCGACGCCGGTGCCGGAAGGCATGGCCGCGGTGATGGCGACGATCTTGTCGTCCTTCTCCGCTTCCTTGACGAGGCTCTGGCCGAATACGTTCTGATAGGCCGGCGCGTTCGGCTTGGACTTGGCCTGGGTGCCGGTCGCGACGTCGAACTTGACGACCGCGTGGTACTTGTCGGCGGAGGCTTCCGCCGGGCCGTAGCCCTTGCCCTTCTGCGTCACGACGTGGAGCAGGATCGGGCCGGTCTCCATGTCGCGCACGTTCTTCAGCACCGGCAGGAGATGGTCGAGGTTGTGGCCGTCGATCGGGCCCACGTAATAGAAGCCGAGCTCCTCGAACAGCGTGCCGCCATCCATCATGAAGCCGCGGGAATATTCCTCGACGCGGTTGGCTCGGTTGGCGAGGATCTTGGGCAGGCGCTGGTTGATCTGCTTGGCCACATCGCGCAGCGTGCGATAGGTCTTGCCCGAGTAAAGCCGCGACAGATAGGCGCTCATCGCGCCGACCGGCGGCGCGATCGACATGTCGTTGTCGTTGAGGATGACGATCAGGCGCGAGTTCATCGCCCCCGCATTGTTCATGGCCTCATAGGCCATGCCCGCCGACATCGCGCCGTCACCGATGACGGCGATAACGTTGTTCTTGCCGCCGGAGAGGTCGCGCGCGACCGCCATGCCGAGGCCGGCGGAGATCGAGGTCGAGGAATGCGCGGCGCCGAACGGATCGTAATCGCTCTCGCTGCGCTTGGTGAAGCCGGACAGGCCGCCGCCGGTGCGCAGCGTGCGGATGCGATCGCGCCGGCCGGTGAGGATCTTGTGCGGATAGGCCTGGTGGCCGACGTCCCAGATCAGCCGGTCGCGCGGGGTGTCGAAGACGTAATGGATTGCAGTGGTGAGCTCGACCACACCAAGGCCTGCGCCGAAGTGACCGCCGGTCACCGAGACGGCATCGATGGTCTCCTGACGCAGCTCGTCGGCGACCTGGCGAACCTGCTCGACCTTGAGTTTGCGCAGGTCGTCCGGCGTCCGGATGGTGTCGAGAAGCGGCGTTTTACTATATGCGTTCACGGCGATTTCCAATTTGTCAGCGCCGGAAGATCGTTCCGGCGCGCGATGGGTTTGCTCAATATCGGCGCAGCGCGAGTCCTTAAACCGTCGGAGCCACCTGCATGGGGCAAAGCCCCGTCTTCAAGCTTAGGTGAGCTTAAGTGCTCTCCGGTTCAGTCTCTGTGATCCCTGTCACTTAGATCGGCTTCGTCCATCCCAGCCAATTCATCAGCAGTTTGAAGCGCTTGTCGTCGGTAATCAGTGCCCACGCAAGGCTTACAAAAAGCCACACTCCGCGCAGCTTTACACCAAAGCTTGGGCCAAAGCCAACCCGCTGGGCCCGATTACGGGCATGCACCTGCAACCCGCGGGCCAGAGTGGTTAATCCTGGCGCCATCGGAAGGGTTCCAAGCTAGCCCGGTTCCTCGGCAAGGTTTTTCGCGTGGGGAAGCTATTTTTAGGCCGGATTCAGGAGGACGAGGGGCGCTCTGAGGGAGGTTCCATAATCTCCGGAGCGCCGGTTCCCTGGAATCAAGCAGCAGCAACGCCGACGGCGGCGTGCGATCATGAAAAATTGCCGGTGCGCGCTGCGTGAGATAGGCGGCTTTGAAGGCGGCCCTTACTGGACGTCGAGCGGCGCGGTGCCGGTCGCCTGGCCGCTGGCATCGGTGGTGATCTTGTCGACGCGCGCCTCGGCCTGGCGCAGCAACTCCTCGCAGCGGCGCTTCAGGGCCTCGCCGCGCTCGTAGATCGTCACGGATTCCTCGAGCGGCACCTTGCCGTCCTCGAGCCGTTTCACGATCGTTTCGAGCTCCTCGATGGCGCGTTCGAAGGTCAGCCTGGAGATGTCGATTTGGGTATTTTCGGCCATATAAGTTTCCGATTGCCCGATTCGCTTCACGTCGGAGAAAGCAAAGTTTTGCGGGCGCAATGTGGCGGGTGTGTCAGGCGCCCATCAGGGCGCCGACATGCGCCGTAACAGATTCTTTCAGTCCTTGCAGGTCGTAGCCGCCCTCGAGCACAGAAACAACGCGCCCTCCGGCGGTCTTGTCAGCGAGGTCCATCAACTTACGCGTCACCCAGGCATAATCCTCCGCGCGCAAATTCAGCGACGCCAGCGGATCGCGATAATGCGCGTCGAAGCCGGCAGAGATGACGAGCAGCTCCGGGCTGAATTTTTCGAGCTGCGGCAGGATCAGATTCTCGAACGCGATGCGGAATTCCGGCCCGCCGTCCTCGGAGGCGAGCGGTGCGTTGACGATGGTGTCGTGGTCGCCGCGCTCGCTCTTGGCACCGGTGCCCGGAAACAGCGGCATCTGGTGCGTCGAGCAGTACATCACGGTCGGGTCCGACCAGAAAATATCCTGCGTGCCGTTGCCGTGATGCACGTCGAAATCGACGATGGCCGCGCGCTTGATGCCGTATTTACGCTGCGCGTGGCGCGCGGCGATGGCGACGTTGTCGAAGAAGCAGAAACCCATCGGCTTGCCGATCTCGGCGTGGTGGCCGGGCGGGCGCACCGCGACGAAGGCGTTGCGATGCTCGCCCGCCATCACCGCTTCGGTCGCCGCGACCGCGCCGCCGACGCCGCGCATCACCGCTTCCCACGTGCCAGGCGACATCGAGGTGTCGCCATCGATATAGACCTGTCCGCTGGTCGGCGCGATGTGGCGCAGCTCCGTGACGTAGTGCTCGTTGTGGCAGAGCGTGACGAGGTCGAGATCGCCCTCCGGCGCCTGGTCGCGCACCAGGAACTGGAAGCGCTCATGCGACAGCGCTTCCTCCACCGCGCGCAGGCGGTCCGGCCTTTCAGGGTGTCCCGGCGGCGTGACGTGGTCGAGGCAGGCCTTGTGGGAGAGGAGAAGCGTACTCATCAGTCGGCCTCATGGGATGCGGGCTCTCGACGTCGCTTGGCGCATCCGGCGCCAAAACGCAAATGCAAAACCCAATCTATGCGTTCCCCCGGGAATGGCAAAGGGTGTCCCGGAGCGGCCTGTTTGATCCGGATCAATTCACGCGCAGGATGCGGCTCAGCGGCAGCGGTCCGATCGGTCCGTGCGCCCGGAAGAACGCGAACAGCGCGTCAGCGTCGTAGCCGCCATATTGCGGCCCCGTGCCTTGTTTGGCGACCGTAAACCCGTCGCCCCCGACTGCGAGGTAATCGTTGAGGGTGACGCGGTAGCCGCTTCCGGCTTCGATCAGCCTGCCATTGAGCGTCATCTTCTCGTTGATCACGCGCTCGCCGTATGGCTTCGCCGCATCCCAGGCGTAACTGAACCCGTTCGAGACCTGGAGAATCCGCGGCCGCTTCGGATCGAGCCATTGCTGCTCCAGCATGTCCTTGAGCTGGCTGCCCGTGAGCGTCATGGTGACGAGCCGGTTGCGGAACGGCTGGCTGGCGAAAACGTCGCCGAAGGTGATCGCGCCGTTCTCCTTTGGCACGATGTCGGTGCGGATGCCGCCGGGATTGGTGAGCGCGATGACGGCGCTGCCGTCCTTGGCGTCCCTGGTCGCGGCCAGCTGCGCGTCCGCAATGACGTCACCGAGCGGGCTTTCGCCGGCCTCGTTCGGCACGCGTGACAGCGTCTGCGTCACCGATCCAGCCGGGCGATTGGCGATCGGCGCCGAAAGCCTGTCGTAAGCGTCGATCAATGCGGTCTGCTCGGGATCCCTAGGCAGCGAGGCATTGGCGACGAGGACGTTCTCGGCCCTAGCGCTGACGATGTCGCGCGTTGCCGGATCGAGCTTGAGGTCGATCGCGGTGACCAGAGTACCGTATTTGTCGCCGCTGGTGACGAGCCGCCCGTCAATATCGCAGACATAAGCACGATGGGTGTGGCCACTGACGACGAGGTCGACGGCGCGATCGATTTTTTTCACGATGTCGACGATCGGCCCCGTGATAGCAGGGCATTCATTGTAGTCGCCGGCCGGCTCGCCGCCCTGGTGGATCAGCACTACGATCGCCTCGACCCCACCCGCTTTCAGCTGCGGCACCAGCGCGTTCACCGTTTCGGCTTCGTCGCGGAATTCGAGGCCGGTGATGCCCGATGGCGAGACGATGCCCGCGGTGTCCTTCAAGGTCAGCCCGATGAAGGCGATGGGGATGCCTTCGAATTCCCTGATCTCGTAAGGCGGCAGCACGCTCTTGCCCGTCGCCGTCTCGATGGTGGACGCCGCTAGATAGCGGAATCTGGCGCCCGTAAAGGAATGCGGCCCCTGACAGCCGTCGACGGGATGACAGCCCCCGTTCTGCATCCGCAGGAGCTCGGTCTTGCCTTCGTCGAATTCGTGATTGCCGACCGAGCTGATCGCGAGCCCCATCATCGAGAGCGACTCGATCGAAGGTTCGTCGTGGAACATCGCCGACAGGAACGGGCTCGCGCCGATCAGGTCGCCGGCGGCGACGAAGATCGTGTTCTTGTGGCCCTCGCGCAGCTGCTTCACCAGCGTCGCCATGTATTCGGCACCGCCGGCCGCCACCATCACCTTCCTGGCCTTGTCCTCGGGATCGCTGATCCGGATGCCGCCCGGCGGCGGGCGCAGATTGCCGTGGAAATCGTTGATCGCCAGGATGCGCAGCTCGACGGGTGCGGCGGTTTGGGCGGACGCGGGCAGGGCGGCGAGCGCGAGCGAGAAGACGGTCAGCCGGAGAACATGTTGCATGAAACCAGACTAGTCGTTCCGCACGAAGATTTCACGAAGCTTTCTTCCTTCTCCCCGTCTCGAGAAGGTGTCGCGAAGCGCCGGATGAGGGGGGGTCTCCGCAAATTCAAATGTGAGTTCGACTCGCGGATAGAACCCGTCACCCGTCTCGCCGCTTTGCGGCGAGCCAGGCTCTCCCGCCATGGGAGAGGGAAGACAGCCTACCGCTTCTTCCTGTTCATAAACGCGTTGAACGCGGCGGTGGCTTCTTCCGACTTCAGCCGCTCGCCGAACAGATGGGCCTCCTGATCGATGCGGCGGGTGAGCTCCTCGGATGCGACGCGGAGCAGTTTGCGCGAGATCGCGACCGCTTCGGCGGGAAGCCGGCAGATGTCGCGCGCCACCTTGCGTGCCTCGACCTCGGTATGACCCGGCGAGACCACGGTGTTGACGAAGCCGGCGGCATGCGCTTCCGCGGCCGTAAAAGTCCGTCCCATCACCAGCATGGCGAAGGCGCGCTGGTAGCCCATCGTGTTCGGCATCAAGAGGCTGGACGCGCCGACCGGCACGAGCCCGAGATGGATGTAGGGCGCGGAGAAGGTCGCCGCGTTCGAGGCCAGCACATAGTCGCAATGGAACAGCATCACGGTGCCCATGCCGATCGACGCGCCGTCCACGGCCGCGATCACCGGCTTGGCGTTGAGAGCTAGCGAATAGAGAAACTTGGCGCCGTCGGACAGCGTCTCGGGGCGCGACGTGTCGGCGTGCATGAAATCGTCGATGTCGTCGCCGGCGGTGAACACGCCGGAGCCCCCGGTGATGATCATGCAGCGGATGTCGGGATTGTTCTGCGCGGTGTCGATCGCGCGGCTCATCTCCCGATACATGTCCTGCGTGATCGCGTTCTTCTTGCTCGGGCGGCGCAGGGTGATCACGCGCGTTCCGCGCTCTTCGCTGACGACGATATTGCCATTCGGCATGAGGGGCCCCTGCGGTCGCCGCGATACTGACATTGCTAGACTCGCGAAACGTCAGCCTACATCATCTTGCAGGCGTGCCAATGCGCTAGCGCGACCTTTTGGAGACCGAATTCGCCCGAGACGGGCGCATCACGCTCGCCGCCGTGTTCCGCGTTGCAATGATCAACCGCCATTTTCGATTGAAAAACCATTGGTTGTGGTGCACGATCGCCTCGCGCCGTTCCATTTGGCCGATTGCCCGATTGATGATTGCCGCCACTCGTGTTGACGAATCCTCGCTGCACTATCGCGGCTGGCGCGTCGTGCTGGCCTGCTTCCTGATGGCTTTCTTCATGTTCGGCTTCGGCCTGTACGGTCAGGGCGTCTATCTCGCGGAACTGCAGCGCGCCCATGGCTGGCCGGGCACGCTGGTCTCCGCGGCCAGCACCTTCTCCTTTCTCCTGACTGCCGTCCTCGTCATCTTCACCGACGATCTGCTCGCCCGCATCGGGCTGCGGTCGCTGATCCTGTGCGGCCTGTCGGCGCTCGGCGCTTCGACGGTGCTGCTGGCGCTGCTGCAGACGCCGTGGCAGCTCTATCTCGCTTATGCGCTGATGTCGGTCGGCTGGACCGGCATGGGCACGGTGGTGATCGCGACCGTGCTGAACTCCTGGTTCGAACGGCGCCGCGGGCTCGCGCTCAGCCTCGCCTACAACGGCGCGACCTGCGGGGGCATCGTGCTCGTGCCGCTGCTGCTGTCGCTGAGCGGCAGCATCGGCTTTCGTTCCGCGATGCTGGCGGCCACGCTGGCGATGGTGGTGCTGGTGCTGCCGGTGGTGGTCATCTTCACCGGGTGGCGAACCGAAATGCCGCCGACGTCGGGTGGGAATTCATCCACTGGCGGCACTGCCTTGCCTTCGGTTCACTCACGCAAGACGCTGCTCGCCAACGCGGCGTTCTGGACCATGGTGCTGCCGATCGCGGTCGCGCTGCTGGCGCAGATGGGATTCATCATCCATCAGGTGACGTTCCTCGAACCGCTGATCGGCCGCGCCAGTGCGGGCCTTGCCGTCACCGTCATGGCGGCGATGGCGGTGGTCGGGCGCCTCTCGCTCGGCCTGTTCGTGGACCGGCTCGATCCGCGGCTCGCCTGCGCGGCATCGATGACGAGCCAGGCGGCGGCGCTGTTCGTGCTTCTGCAAAGCACGAATCCGACCGTGCTGCTCGTGTGCTGCGCCGTCTACGGTTTCTCGATCGGCAACATGATCACGTTTCCGCCCTTGATCATCCAGCGGGAGATCGGCGCGAGCGCCTTCGCCGCTGCGATGGGGCTGGGCACCTCGATCAGCGGCATCGTCAGCGCCTTCGGCCCCGGCATCGTCGGTCTCGTGCGCAGCGTAACCGGCGACTGCACGAGCGCGTTTGCGATGTGCGTGGTGCTCGACGTGGTGGCGGCGAGCGTCGTACTATGGCGGCCGGGGCGACGTACGAAGCTTGCGGCTTCGTAGCCCGGATGGAGCGCAGCGCAATCCGGAATTCGTGTCACCAGCAATGATGGCCCCGGATTGCGCTGCGCTCCATCCGGGCTACGCGTCCCAGCTACCCCAACAGCACCGCATCCGCTGCCGCGACCGACTCCGCACTCTCCGTCACGGTGCGCTCGAGCGCGCCGGCCTGCACGGCGATGTTCTCGGCGAAGAAGCGCGCCAGCGAGACGTAGCGCCCGGCGTCCGCGATGCCGTCGGATTTCGCGGCGAGCGCTTCAGACGCCAGCATGCAGCCGCCGAGCGTGGCGCCGAACTGTTGCAGATACGGCGTCGCGCCGGCCAGCGCCTCGTTCGGCGCGGAAGGAAGCCGCTCCAGCAGCCATTTGCTGGTGCGCGTCAGCGACTCCAGTGCCTCACGCAATTTCACGCCCGTGGTGCCGAAGGCGGGATCGTTGGAGGCTTCGACCTGCTTCACGATTGCGGAGAGTTCGTCGAGCAGCGCCCACACCGACGCGCCGCCGTTGGCCGCGAGCTTTCGCGTGACGAGGTCGATGGCCTGGATGCCGTTGGTGCCCTCGTAGATCGCGGTGATGCGGGCATCGCGATAGT
The DNA here is from genome assembly GCF_023100665.1 of Bradyrhizobium sp. CW1. Taxonomy (NCBI): domain Bacteria; kingdom Pseudomonadati; phylum Pseudomonadota; class Alphaproteobacteria; order Hyphomicrobiales; family Nitrobacteraceae; genus Bradyrhizobium; species Bradyrhizobium sp. CW1. Next base: position 5,830,738 of record NZ_CP064684.1, on the reverse strand, counting down.
GCTGCGCCGCGCCGGTCTCCTCGATGAAGCCCATGCCGCCATGCACCTGCACGCCGAGATAGGCGACCTCGTTGCCGATGTCGGTCGAATAGCCCTTGGCCATCGGCGTCAGCAATGCCGCACGCGCGGCAGCGTCGGCGCGGACCTTCGGATCCCTGGCACGCGTCGAGACGTCGATCGCCACCGCGGTCGCATAGCAGATGGTGCGCGCCGCAGCGGTCTGCGCCCGCATCCGCATCAGCATGCGCTTGACGTCGGGATGCACGAAGATCGCATCGGAACCGTCACCCTTGTTGCCGAGGGCGCGGCCCTGCTTGCGCTCTTGTGCGTACGACAATGCCTGCTGATAGGCACGGTCGGCAACACCGACGCCTTCGAGGCCGACGCCGAGGCGGGCCTGGTTCATCATCGTGAACATGCAGCGCATGCCCTGGTTCTCTTCGCCGACCAGGAAGCCGATCGCGCCGCCATGATCGCCCATGGTCATGGTGCAGGTGGGGGAGGCATGCATGCCGAGCTTGTGCTCGACGCCGGAGGCAAAGATGTCGTTGCGCGCACCCAGCGAGCCGTCTTCGTTGACCATGAATTTCGGCACGAGGAACAGCGATATCCCCTTGGTCCCTGCGGGCGCGTCCGGCAGGCGCGCCAGCACGAAATGCACGATGTTGTCGGTCATGTCGTGCTCGCCGTAGGTGATGAAGATCTTCGTCCCCTTGATGCGATAGGTGCCGTCGGCCTGCTTCTCGGCGCGGGTGCGCAACGCGCCGACATCGGAGCCGGCCTGCGGCTCGGTCAGCTGCATCGTGCCGGTCCATTCGCCGGAGACGAGCTTCTCGAGATAGATTTTCTTCAGCTCGTCGCTGCCATGCGCGTCCAGCGCCTCCATCGCCGACGCCGTCAGCAGCGGGCAGAGGCCGAAGGCGACGTTGGCGGCGCTCCAGATCTCGCTGCAGGCGGCGTTGATCGCGAGCGGCAGGCCCTGGCCGCCGAAATCCTCGGGGCCGGAGACCGCGTTCCAGCCGCCCTCGGTCCAGCGCTTGTAGGCATCCGGCCAGCCCGGCGCGGTCGTGACCTTGCCGTCGCTGAGCTTGATGCCGTGCTCGTCGCCGACTTTGTTGAGCGGCGCCAGCACGTCGGTTGCGAACTTGCCGGCTTCCTCCAGCACGGCGCTCACGATATCGCCGTCGAAATCGCCGTAATGGCCGGCCTCCATGGCAGCTTTCAGGCCGGCGCCGTGGTTGAGCGACAGCAGCATGTCAGAGATCGGCGCGCGGTAGGTCATGGCTCACTCCCGTGGACAGTTCTTGGCGCCGTATTCCCATGAAACGGGGGAGGTCTCAACTGTCAGGAGGGTGGCGGAACGCCCGTCGGCAACGGGCTGGCGTAGCGCTCCTGTAAGGCATGGCGCGGCGCCACCGGCGCCTGTGGTATTTTGCCCCTCCGGGCGGTTGAAATGCCGCGCCTCTCCCTATAGACCGGCACCACTCGAGGGAATCCGCGGACGCTCCTGTCGCCGCCGTTTCCCGAGGGCCTGATGGGGCGTAGCCAAGTGGTAAGGCAGCGGATTTTGATTCCGCCATTCGGAGGTTCGATCCCTCCCGCCCCAGCCAGCGCTTAAGCTGCTGAGTTCGTTATGTAAGCAGCTCTGATGCCGCCGAATTTTTTGAACGCGTTTGGAAATGGAGCTTCTGATGCTCGTTCCCGAATCAAACTAAACGGCGTCGTGCATTACATCGACCATAGTGGCCTATCTCCGTGGCTTTCATCTCAGTATATACCGCCGAGGCTACTTGGGGTGGTCTGTTACGCCCTCATCGTAGGATAGGGTACTACAGCGAACAATCGGACAAGCAGTCGAAATAATGCATTGGTGCGGAATTCGCCGTGCTGTCCATCATTTCCTACAACACAGTGGAGGAGGCGATCGAGATCGCCAACGACACTGTCTACGGCCTCGGCGCCCACGTGCAGGGCACGGATATGGAAACGGTGCGGGCCGTAGCCGGAGAGATCCGGTCTGGTCAGGTCCATGTGAACTATCCTGACTGGGACCCGAACGCACCTTTCGGTGGATACAAGCGTTCCGGCAACGGCCGGGAGTACGGCCTAGAGGGGTTTGGAAGAATATCTCGAGACAAAGGCCGTTCTCGGATTCTACTCATGAAGTTGCTCTCGTCGCATCGGGTCTTGGCGCTCGTCACGACCAGCGTCCGCCAATGCAAAAGTGTTTCCGGCCGTGATGGCACACGCGTCGGAATCCGCAGAACACCTTCTGGCTCAAGGTCGGGGCTTTGACGGCTGGCTGAGTTGGCCCGTGAGTTCAGTTCGCCCGACATGTGGAGCGGTATCTCATATTTCTCCAGGCCATTTCGAAATCAATCTGTCGCGAGAAACCCGTGCGGCCGTGGATAGATGGCTCCGCGTCGCTGAAGCAAACCGATGGTTCGCGCGATCTTGGGTTGGAAGATGGGCACGGCCGTTATGTTTCGATATCGTACGGTTGCCGTTGAGCCCGGGAAGTCGATTCCTGGATGCACTGATCGATTCAGGAATTTCGCTTGTGGAAGGTGGCTGCGGAACCTGCGAGACACGCGTGATCGAAGGCATGCCGGATCACCGCGAGCAGTTTCTGAGCAAGCAGGAACAAGAGACAAACAAGACGATCATGATTTGCTATTCGGGTGCAAAGTCGAAAAAGCTGACCTTGGACCTCTAAATAGGCCCAACCGACTGCCAACGTCTAATGACAAAACGTGCGCCTTGTCCGATGCGGGGATTCGCGAGGCGATGCCCGCGGCACGAACGGCGGCGGTAACGGCCGAAGGGGACAGCCCCAGCACGGAAACAGTGCCTACTGCTCCCTCGCGCCCTATTGCGGCGCTGGCGACCGTCTGTCCGTTGGCCATGTCGATCATCACAGAAATGGCGCCACTATGAGGAAAGAGGACGTGCTCGGTCTGGTCACCCGCCTGCGAGACGACCGCATCCCGATCGAGCGCTACCATCTCTAGCTCGGGCGCCAGCAGATCGAGGTCCGCCGCCGGTAGTGCTGCCAGAGTCGGTTACCAATTTCGGCGGGAAGCGTCACTGCGGCCTCCTCTAACGATCGCCGCATCGCATTTCGAGCGTCATGGGGCGGCCAACTCGAACTTTGTTTGAATCCGCCTACGCCTCGCGCCCCGAAGTCCAATTCAGCTGCGGAAGCTCTCAATCTCAAAAACTCCAACCACACGCGCTCGGAGGCGAATTGTTGTCTCTCAGGGTGATTGAGGAGTTAGGTCCCAGCGCGCCGCTGCACAATTGCGAAATGCGCATGGGTAATACCATAGGGTCCGGTTCCCGGGACGCGGCAAACGCCGCGGCGATCTCGGAAGTGTGGGGCTCGGCTTGACCTAGAAGCTCAACAGCTACGTGATGAAGTCCGGTCATTTCCGCCAGGACACAAACGAGACAGTCTGCTTAGGAAGGTCCGGCAGAACGAAATCACGTCTCAGTAACCGAGTGGCTGACCTTGCCAAGATGGCAGCCACCGAAATAGGGCGCCTCCGTTGGCAGCATGAGTGGCGGCTCAAACGAGCATCCACATCGTAAACGCGGCGCAGAGGCAGATCGTGACCACGACAGTCATTCCGGCAAAGAAGCGCTCGGTCCGGTCCATGTCGATCATCTTCCAGATCGATCCACGTCCATAAACGTTTAAAGGCTCCTGCTTGCGCCTGTCGTAATCTGTCAGAGCTTACGTCCCATTAGATGGTGTGAGCGCTCTGCGAACTGGCATTCCAGCAAATTCGATCTGAGGGGCTTCGAAACCAACTGAATCAGCTGGTTGCTAACCGCTATCTGCAAGCCCACACCGAGCAGCTCTTGACCCTGAGTACGGCAACGCTCGTTGCGTGTGTCGGGCTCTTAGTGTCCAAGTTGCAGTAACTGATAGCCCTCCGAGGCTCGCGCAATAGCGGGGGTTGTGTTGATCAATTGGCATCGGTCGTCGAGCAGGTTCGTGGTCCAATGCGGCGAGACAAAGTAAGGATCAAACGTCGGAGTGATGAAAAGCTAACCATAATCGAAGAAGGATCGCTCAAAAGTTCACTGCTGCTGGTGCGAACCTTATTGCATGCCTGCGCAGAGCACAGGCGGACGACGCTCTGGCGCTGACACTCGACATTGCACTCAGCGCTGGGACTGCTCACCTGCTTTGATGGATGGCGGACAAAAGGCTCCAGTCATCGGACTGGAGCCGCCACCTTCCTAAGCGCCTCCGCGAGGGGGATTGCGGGCAGTCGGAAGAGCGGGGTTTATCGATCTAGTCAATGTTTCAACCGGATGCACGCTAGCGGCAAAAGTCAGACTATTGCGCTGTCATAAAACCAGTCAAACACCGGGCTTGTCATTTCAATCTGCGAGACTTTAACTCTGACACTCAGAAATAACAGGTTTGTCAAAAACAAGCCGAAGGGGGTCCGCAGTGGAGAAGGTGCGACGCTTACGCGCGATGGGTTCGCTGTGTCGTCAACAAGCAGCGTACAATGGCGTGAATAAATGGAAGCTCCTCGCGGAAGCAGAATACTGGGAGCACTTGGCTGAGCTTGAGCTGTCGTCCCATTTCCAAGAATGCAACGTCGCTTGTGCAAATGAAAGAACAGAGCCTCAAGCACGCACAGAGGCGAATGATTACTCGCGCCGGGAGACGATTGCCCCCGAAGCAACGGCGACCACGAATGACGCGCAGTGTGCGCTTATGCCCCTATGAGCAAGATCCTCGTCGCGGCAATCGAAATGTGGGTTGGTCCAGCGCGCCAGAGTCGGCGACCTTACTCTTCTGGCCTATATGTCGCGATTTTGCGCGCGCCTTCCCAAAGCTCGACGACTTGGCCGTTAACGAGCTGCTTGGCTCGTTCGCTCGCCGTTGGTTCGTCGACGCAATCAAGTTCAAGGCGAAGCTGTATGTGGCCGTCCGATCCAAGAATGTAGGCTCGATACTCCGGCATGAGTTGCTCCAAAACATCAGTTCCGAAGCTGAAACCCGAGAAAATTACAACAACATCAAGAAGCTGTCCATTTAATTAGGACGATACTCCCATCCGTTCCCGACGGATCACTGCTCTGGACATACTCAAGAGCGCCACCGCCGCTGAGGAGGTACACGTTCGGATTCACCCAACCCCGAATATTAAGCTGCCTTCGTTGCATTGCATGATCGATTAAATACATTTAACGAATTAAATTCGGATAACTGAAAATAATGTGGTGCCTCTGTCGGTCCGAAGACGTTCGTGACGTGGATGTCATGCCTCGACAGAAGATGACGATCGACGTGAATTTTTGAGGACCTGCGGTAGATTTGCGGCCGTAACGCCGCCCGCCATGACCTTGCTTCTATCGACCTCACTCACGTCAAACGCCATCGCTGCGTCTGGGGCAAAAGGTGTGAACGGAGGTGGGGCAGAGCACCATCACCATGAGCACCACCTCGAACACCATCCTCACGACCGGGACGACGATTAGTTGATGAGGGAAGAGGTCCGCCTCAGGCACTCCTGGGGCCTCTGCCTTGTAAGCACATGGCCTACTCACCTAGTCGTGAGTTGGGTCGCTGTCGGCGCTCTACACATCTCGGTCGGGTTAATCGAGACGGTCTCTCGCCCATGGGCGCGACCTGCGCCGATAGTGCCACAAACAGCATCAATGTCGTTAGGGGCACCATTCCGGCGCATCATTCTCGCGCGCCGAGAGCGTCGTCGGTCGTGGCGACGTGCAGCGTGTTCAGACTGCGGCCATCGGGCAGCGGAACGGATCAGCAATCACGCCGCTGTCAGTCTCGATTGCTCATCATGCTTCGTGCTACTGCAGTTTCTGGTTGTTGGCTACTTCTCGCGCTAAACTAAGCTCAAGCTCAGTGAGCTTTTCGATCAAGTGCTCCACGATCTCCGCGCAGTCCGAATGCGTCAGCGAATGCACTCCGCGCGATGTCAGGTGGTTCTTGAGGATAGTCGCCATCATGGCTTTGACGCTCATGGACCGGCCTCGTCTGAAAAATCGGATCGTCACAAAATCAATCTGAAGTAGACGTTGAATATGGACGACACGCAACGGCAAGAGGTTTGGTTCAACCTCCGTACAAGTACGGGCGGCGCTCGCGCTATGTTGGTTGCGAAGCACGTTGCCGTTGCAACACCAAAGCAGCGCTTCGCTCCGAATTCGGGACTTACGAAACAATTCGTTAGCTTTTATCTGGCTTGCTAGGTGCGTGCCGATTACCGCCGATTGCGGCACATGGAATGGGAATACCGGCCCCGGCTGTTCCTCCCAACCTGCGGCCGGGGCCGTTTGAACTTGCACTGCACCGTGGTCCACGACAATGTTTAGAGGCATTGCCATCACGCTATTTGGGCTGACCATTCTTTCGCAGCTCGATCAGACGCTCTTCTACGGTAGAAATACTGGCGCCGCGCTCAGGCTTGTGCGGGACATTAGTCGTGGTTCCGGCCTGTAGGTCAGCCGTGCTGCGCTCCTTCGGGCGGGGCATGCGCGAGCTTCCTCGACGGCTACTTCTTCAACAATACCCCTATCGTTCGCGCCATTCGCATCACTGATCCTGCGTGACGGCCCAGCTCGGCTGCAATCTTCGATACGCCAGCGCCCGTCCGTGCCAGCTTCGACAATTGCTGGACCTCGCGGTCGGTCCATTGCTTTGGCTTCGGCGTTTTCATGGTGCGGTGCTCACCCGTACCAGTTAACCAGCGCGCCTCGTTTCGAACACTTGGGAAATTTACGGGTGGGTCCGTGGGCTGCGATCGAGGTTCACCGAGAAATAGTCGACCACTTCCGTAGCCTCGGCGCCTTGCCTGAAACCCCGCTGTTCTTCGAAATCGACGGAAGGACCATATGGATGAACTGCTGGCGGCGTACAATGACATCACCGCTTCCGGATTGGGCCCCTCCCAACCGCAATGCGATGCGGCGAAGGCGGAGCAGCGTTCGCTGGCGGAGCCATGCGCAAAGTTCCGTTGTCACGCCGATCTAGCCGGCTTGACCTCTTCCGCATCAGCCACGCGCTCGCTGAGAGGGCGGCTTAAACTCCACGACCTCGTGCTGGTCGCACGGATTAGCTCGCTCATTTTTCTTGACGATTAGCTCAAGCTCGAGAGCCTCGAAGGCGAGTTCATCCGCCAAGCGCTTAAACAGCTCGCGCTTTTCTATGTCCGTCGCTTGCTGGCTCATCAGCATAAACTCTCTGGCGTCAGCGCGGACCTTTTCCAAACGTCGTCGGAGGTCCTTCATGTGTGCCGGCTTAGCTTAAACTTATCCTTGGCCCGAACAAATCAGTTTGCTGGTTCGGATCCACCCGGAGTCAACTGCCGAAACTCGATACTGGTTCTATGCGGACCGCCAAATTCGCCGCTCATCGTTCTGCGATATTTGGCCCCGCTGCATGACCCAGCCGCTGTTCAGGGATTGCGGGCTGAGGACGGCCGTCTTGGCCGATGAGCCATCCCTGTCCGGCTCTCGCCGGATGATGCATAGAACTAGCATACCTGAAGGGGCATGAATGTTCGAAAGCGCACAGACGCGAGTGTTGCGCCGGACTAGGCTGCGAGCGATCCCGGACGCTCGCAAAGCGCTCGGGGCCCAACGGCCTCGGGGAGATGCGAAAATGTGCCGGCTGCGCTGAAGCGGCTCCGTCCGCGAACGCAGTGTTGCCGGTTGCGTGCCGGGTATGAGGCAGGAGTAAGCTCGGCAGATTTAGATCAACGATGGTCGTTCTCGTGCGTACTTTTCTTCTCATTGTGGGAATATGGCTACTGGTGAACGTTCTGTTTGTTGTAGTTGTCCTGCCCTCGCGCAGACCGGCACCTACTCGGCGAGCAGGAATTCCATCTCCGGTGACGATTAACACGACGGCCGGTCGCTTGGACGATCACGACCCACCACTCCTGCAGCGCGCAATGAGGCCGGTTGCAATCAGGGTTCTTTTCATCGTGCTCATCCTTCCAGTCCTTCGAGCGTGGAATGCGGTTAGGCGGCACTTCAGCGGGCACGACAACTAGACATGGCCATCGCGTGCTTGAGATTCTCGTCGATGTCCTCACTGCGCCGCGGGCCCCCCGAGCGATTCAGCGAGACCATCAGCCCAGCGCTCTCGCTATGGCCATGCCTCGAAGCATGGTTATGACCCGCGCTTCAACGATGATGTGAGGAGCTCAGAGCCCAAGGGGGAACAGCCGGCGCCAGCATTTCCATCCCAAAATGCCGCAACGCGCGCTCAACTTGTCTGCCGCTTTTCGGCTGAAGCCCGATCGATTAGGAAATCGTCCAATTTTCGGCCGCCTCGAAGCTGCGGCCGCAGCCATCGAGGCAGCCTGCCGCGACCCGACCATGTCTCCGCCGGGTTCTTCGGATTGCGATATTTGGGACGAACGGGCGGGTATGGACGGCGCTCGCGATTGAACCGCGTGGCCTCGTTGGCCAGTCCAATCCTGTGGAGCCGTTCCTCCAAATGTGCTTTTTGCACCAACATTTTCTGAGTGAGTTTGGCGGCGACCTCTTGGTGAAATATCCAGAGCTCGTCAACGGAGAGCGAATTGAAATGCGCGGTGTTCATGGCTCCATCCCTAATCTTGGGCAGAAGGCCCAGGCAGACAAGTCGGGAATCCGGGAGCAGACAAGCCCTCAGTTAAATATTGATCATGCAATCCACATTTAATACGAGAGGTAGCAGGGAGAAAGGCGCGACAGTGGTAATATCGTGGCGGAGTATTTAAATCGCCGCGCGGGGTAGCCACGTCTCGTGACCTCCACAAACTCACCCTAGGCCAGTTGCGCTTTCGTGCTCGGGGACGAGCGCAAAGATGGCGATCGACCGGACGGCGGCGCGGACGGCTCGATGAATCGCGCTGCCTCGTGACCGGCATATTAATCAGGTAGCCAAGAGTACAATTAATTAATTCATCGCGCCGCCCGATTTAAGCCGCATGGGAGCCGTTGTCGCCGCTAAGGTTCGAGCGGGGGTGGGGCGCACCCGGGAGTTTTCGATGTCCGGTCATTTGCGATTATACTTCGCCAGTTTGGTGCTTGTCGGAGGTTTATCGGCGGCGCCTGCGTCTGCCAACCCTCTTGCCGACTTCTTCAATACTGCTACGCCCCAACCCACGGTAACCTCTCCGCCGCAAGCCGAATGCGTGCCGCGTCCCGGTACCTCGACCACTGGTGGACAGCATTGGGTCTACCGAATGGACGGTCGCCGCAAATGCTGGTTCCTGGCCGAGGGCATCGCGACGGTGAAGAAGCCCATTCGGGCTCGCATGGCCAAAGACCGCAGCGCCAGTTTGGACGAGAACGGGACGAGGTGGAGCGCGGTCGTTGATGCGCGCGCGGAGGTGCTGCGCTCCGCACCGCCCGAGCAATCTCAGCCGCCTGTACCCGAAATGAAGGTAGCTGATGCCGCTTCCAATCTCGGCACGGGGTCGGCGGCCCCCATTGTCGATCTTCCCAACCAGATCACCTCCGAACACTCCGTGCCGGGCCAAGTCGACGTTGGGCAGCTTCTCGCCGACGCACCTCAAGATATGCCGCTGGGCGCGCGCACTGCAGAGGCGCACGGCGAAGCGCGCAGCTGGACGGCCTGGTTCGGTGTACTGCTGATGACGCTTGGTGGCCTCTCGCTCTTGAGCTCGAGCCGCACGCTTCGGCATGCGTGGAGATTACGTTAGCTTAGATGCGAGGTACATCCGCCGCGCAATCAATGGATTCCACGAGCCGGTATAGCCGAACTGCCACACGTACAAAGATTCCGTGCGCCACGCCTAGTTTGGCACCGGCTTAGACGGACATTCGAGTACGATGACGGTCGCCTTTGGGATCGGACTGCATTATGCGGTACAAGGTGTTCGTGGTGGACGGCAGCCGGCAACTGATCTGCGCTGCAAAGCTCGACTGCATTGACGAGCAGGCGGCGAGACGCCGAGCCGAGCAAATGCATGACGAGCACGACGTTGAGCTTTGGCAAGGCGATCGACTCGTTGCTGTGTTCCGAAGTGCAACGTCGAATGAAGGTCGGAGCTAACGCGCGATCCTGAATCGACGGCCGGTCTCGCCGCCGAGTTAGTTCGAGCATTGTGAGGCACCCCGGCCTGGCTGGTTGCCGACATGTCGCAGCGACGTCGTCACCGGGGCTCGCTACTGCGGTCCCGGCCGTCTCTAAACGGCTCTTGCTCTGCCGCTCGCTTTGGTACGCTTTCTTCTTGTTCTTGCTTCTACATGTCGGAGCTTACTTCGAAGCTTCTCCACCTCTCTAAGCTCCTCCAGAAGCGCCTGGTGCCGTTCATTCAGAACAGCACTAGAAAAAATCTGACGCGTACTCGACATCACATGCCTCAGAAAATGATTTGAAGTAAGAAGTCGACGAAAAGCGAAAGATAAAGAATACTCCACCGAAGCTCAATGAGCTAAGGCCGCAGCCGCCAGATGCTCCCAGTACTCTGCCTCTGCAAGCAGTTTCCAGCTTCTCTCAGGTTGGAGTGCGGCAGTCTGTCGGCAACGCAGCGCCATTGCACGCAGGCGGCGGGCAGCTTCCATTTCAACCTCCCATGTTTTCCCCCAACATATTTTTCGTTTTTGCGATGGAGTCATCATGATTATATGACATAATCAAATTTCTCATTTAATGGTAGTCAATTTGGTTCCATTTGTAAGCCGACCGGGAACTGCTTTCGGTTTAAGCTTCACATGGATTTCGAATGCTTGCTCGCCGACCCCCGCTGCGCGGTAAAGCGAACGAGACTGCACGGGACGGCAGCACGAGATGCGAAGCTTCATGCGCGAGCATCGCAATGTCAGAAATCCCAGCCGAGGACTCCTCGCCGCCCTCCAGGGCACGTGCGTCGGCTACCGAGCGATAACCCAGCAGTTGGGTTGCGTCAGCGGTCTGGCTACGCGCCTCGCTCTAGGAGCGCGCCACCCTTGAGTCCCGCGATGGTCTCACACTCTGGAACGTGGGCCCCCGGCGACAATGACGGCTGCCGCCCTCCATGAGGATGACCAGCATCACATTGAAAGCCAAATTCGCCGAAAGCCAAATTCGCCGCGTCACGGCGGGCGGACCTGGAGCGCGTCGGGTGCGTAAGTTAATAATCACGCGCGACGCATTGCGAGGCTGTTGCTTTCATGCCTCGTCTTCGCAGATAGGGCTGAGTTTGGCTCCAGTTGGCTCCCTGCGACTGTCGATCTACGCGAAGCAATGACCATCTCGCGGACGGAGTGCATCAGGGTAAAAGCCGTAAAATTCCGGGGTCGCCTCGCAAGGAGTGGCGCAAGAGCCTCCTTCTTCTTGATTTTCATGCATTAATCATTAAATGCGGCGTATAAATAAATAAATAGACTGGCGCTTTAATTTAAAATAGGCTCGATTTAATCGGGGAGTGGATGATCGTGACGCTTCTTGGCCACGGTGGTCGCTTCTGAAGTGGCGAATATTGCAAAATCAATAATTGCCAAACGTGGCGGCCAAGCACTGGCCACGATGGGCAAGGGGGATACCGCTAGATCTTTCGCGTAACTTGGCAGCAGTTGATGGAGCTGCGGTCGGCGGACCTATCGCCGTTCGAGCGAGCGCTACCAATTTGCGTGAATTGATTTTGCGGCGACGCTCTCTGCTCTGCATTGGCAGGCGAGGTTGCGAATGACGTGCACGCATTTTGTAGCAATGTTCACTCGGGCGCGGGAAATTTCGAATTCTTCTCCGTCAATTTTCGATTTTTCGATCCAGCCAAGTTTGCGGTTTGCAAACATGGCAGCTGTCGGGCGCTCGACCGTGCACACGACATTCGCTCGCCGATCATCCCCGCGCCATTGTGCAATTTGTGCCGGTCCGCGAATGCGGACGGCGCATCATCCAGAGGATTTAAGCTATGGCGACGCAGGCAACGGGCGGCGGCAGCACAGTTTCGTTCGGCAATACTCCGCAAGCCAACACGGACATTTTCTCGTTTGCGGAAGACGCCAGCAACATTCTCATCTTGAACGTGCTGGCAAATGATCTTGGGGGCGCGGCCAAGACGCTGTTCTCCCTGGACGATGGAATGAGCTCCTCCGCGTCCACCAAAAACTACGCACCAGCGGACTTACTGGTCAAAGATGTAGCGTACAGCAGCGATGCCGCCGGAATGGCCGCAACCGGTGACCGCAGCGCCCTCGGTGCACGCATCTGGATCGAAGCGGACGGCACCGTTCATTACGACAAGGGCGACATCAACGTTCAGCTTCAGGCGTTGGCGACCGGGCAAACGCTGACTGACACGTTCACCTACGCGATCCAGCTGGGCAATGGCACGCTCAGTTGGGCGACCGTGACACTCCAGTTCAATGGGGCAAACGACTCGGTCTTCATCACATCGAGTCCGCAGAGCGGCTCGGTGGTCGAAGACGCGAATGCCACACCCGATTTCTCGGATTCGCAGAGCGCGGCCGGCACTATCAGTTTCAACGACGCCGATCTCAACGACACGCATTCGGCCTCGTTCGCAGCAGCTTCTTCTAACACCACTTCACTCGGCACTTTCTCGCTCGACCCTGTCAACGAGGCGCCCAATGCCGCCAACGGCGCGGTGCAGTGGCACTACAATTTGAACAACGCGGCTGCGCAGTACCTCGCTGCAGGCCAAACCGTCGCCGAGAGTTTCGTGGTGACGATCAATGATGGTCACGGCTCGACAGCCACCCAGACGGTGACGGTCACGATCACCGGCACCAACGACATCGTGTCGATCACCTCGGGTGTCCAGAGCGGCGCGGTGGTGGAGGACGCCCCGTCGACGCCAAGTCTGTCGGATTCCCTGGCTACGGCCGGGAGCATCAGCTTTAACGACGTAGATCTGAGCGATGGGCATACCGCGACGTTTGTCGCCGGGGCCGGCAACACTACCGCGCTCGGCACGTTCTCGCTCGATCCGGTGAGCGAGGCGGCCAATGCTGCCAACGGGTCGGTGCAGTGGCACTACGCCTTGAACAGCGCGGCTGCGCAGTACCTCGCCGAGGGCCAGAGCGTGACCGAGAGCTTCGTGGTGACGATCAATGATGGCCACGGCTCGACAGCCACCCAGACGGTGACGGTCACGACCACCGGCACCAACGACATCGTGTCGATCACCTCGGGTGTCCAGAGCGGCTCGGTGGTGGAGGACGCCCCGGCGACTCCGGATCCGTCGGATTCCCTGACGACGGCCGGCACCATCAGCTTTACCGACGTGGATCTGAGCGACGGGCATACCGCGACGTTTGTCGCCGCGCCAGCCAACACCTCCGCGCTCGGCACCTTCTCGCTTGATACGGTGAGCGAGGGCGCCAACACTGCTAGCGGCTCGGTGCAGTGGCACTACAACTTGAACAACGCGGCCGCGCAATACCTCGCTGCGGGCCAGAGCGTGGTCGAGCACTACGCCGTGACAGTGAGCGACGGCCAAGGCTCGACGGTCACTCAGGACGTCGCCATCACCATAGCTGGTGCGAATGACGTCGTTAGCGTCACCTCTGGTGTTCAGGCCGGCACAGTGGTCGAGGATGCCCCGGCGACGCCGGACCCGTCGGATTCTCTGACCGCAGCCGGCACGGTCAGCTTCACTGACGTGGATCTAAGCGACGGGCATACCGCCACATTCGTCGTTGCGCCAGCCAACACGACTGCGCTCGGCACCTTCTCGCTTGGTCCGGTGAGCGAGGCGGCAAATGCCGCCAACGGGTCGGTGCAGTGGCACTACAACCTTGACAACGTGGCCGCGCAGCACCTCGCTGCGGGCCAGAGCGTGACCGAGAGCTTTGTCGTTACTGTCAATGATGGTCATGGCTCAACGGCCACCCAGACCGTGACGATCACGCTGACCGGCACCAACGACACGCCGGTTGCGGTTGCCGACACCAACAGCGGTCTGGAAGACAGCACCATCACGGGCTCTGTGGCGACCAACGACAGCGACGTGGATGACGGCGCGACGCTGACCTATGCGCAGACCAGCGCGGTCGCCGGCCTGACGATCAACGCGGACGGCAGCTACAGCTTCGAGGCGTCGAATGCGGCCTACCAGCACCTGGCCGAGGGCGCGACGCAGGTCGTGGTTGCGAATTACACGGTCACCGACGAGCATGGCGCCAGCGCCCCCTCGACGCTGACGATCACGCTGACCGGCACCAACGACACGCCGGTTGCGGTTGCCGACACCAACAGCGGTCTGGAAGACAGCACCATCACGGGCTCTGTGGCGACCAACGACAGCGACGTGGATGACGGCGCGACGCTGACCTATGCGCAGACCAGCGCGGTCGCCGGCCTGACGATCAACGCGGACGGCAGCTACAGCTTCGAGGCGTCGAATGCGGCCTACCAGCACCTGGCCGAGGGCGCGACGCAGGTCGTGGTTGCGAATTACACGGTCACCGACGAGCATGGCGCCAGCGCCCCCTCGACGCTGACGATCACGCTGACCGGCACCAACGACACGCCGGTTGCGGTTGCCGACACCAACAGCGGTCTGGAAGACAGCACCATCACGGGCTCTGTGGCGACCAACGACAGCGACGTGGATGACGGCGCGACGCTGACCTATGCGCAGACCAGCGCGGTCGCCGGCCTGACGATCAACGCGGACGGCAGCTACAGCTTCGAGGCGTCGAATGCGGCCTACCAGCACCTGGCCGAGGGCGCGACGCAGGTCGTGGTTGCGAATTACACGGTCACCGACGAGCATGGCGCCAGCGCCCCCTCGACGCTGACGATCACGCTGACCGGCACCAACGACACGCCGGTTGCGGTTGCCGACACCAACAGCGGTCTGGAAGACAGCACCATCACGGGCTCTGTGGCGACCAACGACAGCGACGTGGATGACGGCGCGACGCTGACCTATGCGCAGACCAGCGCGGTCGCCGGCCTGACGATCAACGCGGACGGCAGCTACAGCTTCGAGGCGTCGAATGCGGCCTACCAGCACCTGGCCGAGGGCGCGACGCAGGTCGTGGTTGCGAATTACACGGTCACCGACGAGCATGGCGCCAGCGCCCCCTCGACGCTGACGATCACGCTGACCGGCACCAACGACACGCCGGTTGCGGTTGCCGGTCATACGCTGAACTACACGGAAAACCACGCCGCCACCGCGATCGACCCGGCGCTGACGGTGTCAGACGTCGACAACGCCAATCTCGTCTCGGCGACGGTGCAGATCACCGGCAATTACGTCAACGGCCAGGATGTGCTGGGCTTTACCAACCAGAACGGCATCACCGGATCGTTCAATGCAGCGACCGGAACGCTCACTTTGACCGGGTCATCCAGCGTCGCGAACTACCAGACCGCGCTGGACTCGGTGACCTACTTCAACACCAGCGACAACCCGTCGGGCCTGGCCCGCACCGTCACCATCATCACCAATGACGGGGCCGCCAACAGCGTGGCCGTGACCGACACGATCAACGTGACGCCGGTCAACGACGCGCCGGTGTTGAACGCTAATGGTGGCACGCTGTCCTATACCGAGAACCAGGCGGCGACGGCCATCGACACCGTGCTGACGGCGTCGGATGTCGACAGCACGAATCTGACCGGGGCGACAGTATCGATCACAACCAACTTCGCCTCAGGCCAGGATGTGCTCGGCTTCACCAACCAGAACGGCATCACGGGCAGCTACAATGCGGGGACCGGCGTGCTGACGCTGACCGGTTCTGCGACTGTGGCGAACTACCAGGCGGCGCTACGTTCGGTGACGTATTCGAGCTCAAGCGATAACCCCTCGGGTGCGACCCGCACCATCAGCTATCAGGTGGACGATGGGGCCGGCGCCAATCACGCCAGCAACATCGCGACCTCGACGGTGGCGGTGACGCCGGTCAACGACGCGCCGGTGGCGCAGAATGACGCATATATCCTCGACACTTCAGGCGGAAATATCTTGACGGTTACAACGCCAGGAGTTCTCACCAACGACTCTGATCCAGACAGTGCAATAACTGCGGTCAAAGACACCAACCCGACCCACGGAACGGTGACGCTTAACCCCAATGGCTCATTTACTTACACGCGGACAGACTCTTTCTTAGGCACGGATTCGTTCACCTATCATACTTCAGATGGCTCTCTCTCTTCCAATCCTGTGACCGTCACAATAACGTTGGCCGGTAGCGTCAGTGGACACGTGATCAATTTTGGAAACGGTACTGACATTGCCAATTTCGCCAACAATACTTTTGATGGAAATACGCCGGCCCCTTCAGGCAATTGGTCTGTCTTGATGGGCAATGGCGGCGATACTCTGGTGACAGCATGGAATCACATCAACGGGACAACCACCTATAACGGTGGAAATGGTGCAGACGACATCACCCTGGTGTTCTCCTCCACTCAGCTTGAGCAAGTTCTCTCGAATGCAACGTTCGAAGGAGCGTTACAAAACTACTTTAACGGTTCTCCGACAGGAACTCTCGACCTTTTAGCTTCGAGCTGGCAAGCGAGCGCCACCGCTTTCGAAAACGGAAATCTCGCGCTCGCACTCAATGGAGGTGGCGCTGCGACCTATTCCGCGATCGCCGATGACTTGCCCAATCTCCTTGCGGGGTTAACCGGCAATCCTTCGGATAATACCCTGGTTGGAACTGCCAACGGTGAGACAATCTCGGGTAACGACGGCAACGATATCGTGGTGGGTCTCGGCGGCGACGATACCCTGAATGGCGGAAACGGCTCCGATCTGCTTCTCGGCGGTTCTGGAAACGATACGCTCACCGGCGGGGCCGGCATTGATATTCTGTCAGGCGGCACCGGAAACAATACGTTCAGGTATACGGCCGTTACCGACTCAAACCATGCCGGCTTCGATATTGTCACCGATTTTGCGTCGGGGTCTGACAAAATCGCGGCCACCTCGGGCCTTGCAATCACATCGATCGGCACGTCGTTGGCCACGGCGACGAGCTCAGTTGCGGCCCATACATTTGCCTGGTTTGTCGATACTGCCAACAACCAGACGATCGTCTACGGTAACGCCACGAATGGCGCCCTCAACGGCGGCACCGCCAGCCTGCTGGAAATACACCTCGCAGGGGTGACGTCATTGACTGCCACCGATTTTGCGACGGGAGTAGCTCCGGCCGGCATCGCCGGCGAGCAGATCAACCTTGGTCTGACCGATCCCTCGTCGGACCTGAACGACCTGATAACGGTCACAGTCAGCGGTGTTCCGTTGGGGTGGAGTTTGAACGCGGGGACGAACGAAGGCAACGGCACCTGGACGGTGCAAACAAATGATGTCCGGTCGCTAGCAGTTACCACGCTCACCGACTTCGCGGGTGCGGTTGTCCTGAACGTTGCCGAAACGTGGACGGAGGCAGACGGCAGCACGGGAACCAGGGTTGTTTTCGACAATATTGAAGCTTACGCGGCCGGTTCACCAATCTTCGCCATTTCGGGCGACGACAACCTGACCGCTTCGAGCGGCAACGACTTGCTCGTTTTCGCTCAACCGATTGGCCGGGATACGATCTACAATTTTGACACCGCGCACGACCAGATCGATCTGGTCGGTTATGCCGAGTTCACCGGCTTTGGCGACATTCAGGCGCACACGGCCAATGACAGTAACGGCAACGCGGTGATCTCAGCGGGAGAGGGGCAGTCGATCACGCTGCATGGGGTCGATGCCTCGTCGCTCACGGCAAGCGACTTCATCTTCGATCAAACGCCGGTCACTGAAAACGCCGGCCACATGGTGATCGCCGATGGTGCAATCCTGCCGCTCTCCGGCATCATCGACAATACCGGCACGATCGAGTTGAACTCGAGCGGAAGCGAGACCGATCTCGAACTGATCGAGCACGGCATCACGCTGCAGGGCCACGGGCAGGTCATCCTGTCCGACAGCAGTGAGAACGTGATCACCGGAACGGTTTCCGACGTTACGCTGACGAACGTGGACAACACGATCTCCGGTGCCGGCCACCTCGGGGATGGGATGATGGTGCTGGTCAACGAAGGCACGATCATCGCCACCGGCACCAATGCGCTCGACATCGATACCGGAGCTAACGCCGTCACCAACACCGGCACGATCGAGGCAACAGGAACCGGTGGACTGGAGGTCCACAGCGACCTCGTCAACACCGGCGTGTTGTGGGCCAATGGCGGCAACGTCACAATCGATGGCAATGTCAGCGGTAACGGAACGGCTCAGATTAGCGGTTCGGCCACACTCGAATTCGGAGCGGCCTCATCTGCGCATGTCACGCTTGATGCCCAAGCGACCGGGACAATCGTGCTCCATGACTCCTTCGACTTTAGCGGGGTCGTGTCCGGATTTAACGGGGATGACCACCTGGATCTCCTCGATGTGGCATTCGGGGCCGGCACGACCGCGAGCTATGTCGCAAATCAGGCTGGTGCTGGAGGAACCCTGTCGGTGACCGACGGAGTCCATACCGCCAATATTACCCTGTTGGGCCAGTACGACCCCGCGGGCTTCCAAACCGAGGCAGACAAGAACACGGGAACGCTCATCAGCTACCACGACCATCTGGCCTGATGCGCTGCGGGGAAATGGGTCGGGGCCAATGTTGCGGCCCCGACTTTGGATTACGGTGTGATTTTGAAGAGGGGCGGATTTTCCGCTGATCTGTGTGAGTACTCCGTTCAAAAGACCCGACGAACTCCGGCGTTTGCTGCAAAGCTGCCGGGGCTATTTCGTCACTGCCGCGATCTTCAGCTTGGCGATCAATCTGCTTTACCTGGCCGGGCCGCTCTACATGCTGCAGGTCTATGACCGGGTGATCTCAAGCGCCAGCGAGATCACGCTGCTGATGCTCACGACCGCGCTGTTGATGGCGTTTCTGGCGCTGGCAGGGCTGGATGCCGTACGCGCCCGCGTGCTGACCCGCGCCAGCATTCGCCTCGACCAGACGATCGCGGCGCGCGTGATGACGGCGATCATTCATCGCTCCGCTGGCGCCGGCGGCGCGCGCAGCCAGCTGCTGCGCGATTTCGACACCTTCCGCCAGTTCGTCACCGGCATGGGGATCCATGCGATCTTCGATCTGCCCTGGGCGCCGATCTACATTGCCGTGATTTTTGTGCTGCACCCGTTCCTGGGGGCGTTCGCATTGGGCTGCTCCATCCTGCTGATTCTTATGGCCCTGTTTAACGAGTGGCGGGTCAAGCTGCCGTTGACGGAGGCCGGCGAGGCGGCTTCCCGGAGCTACAGCTTTACAGAGATGAGCCTGCGCAATACCGAAGTGGTGCGGGCAATGGGCATGACCGAAGGGCTGCTGAGGCGTTGGGCCCGTGATCGCACCCGCATGCTTGAACGGCAGGTCTCTGCGAGCGATCGCGCCGCCACCATGCAGAGCATCATCCGTTTTCTGCGGCTTGCCATGCAGTCGATGATACTTGGTCTCGGCGCCTATCTCGTGATCGAGCGACTTGCAACTGTCGGCGCCATGTTCGCCGCGAGCATTCTGCTCGGAAGAGCCCTGCAGCCGGTAGAGCAGATCGTTGGATCCTGGCGCAATCTTGTATCTGCTCGTGGAGCATTCCTGCGCATCCGCGAGCTCTTGAAAGCCGATCCCCAACGGGAGGTCGGTTTGACGCTGCCGCGCCCGCAGGGCCGACTCTCGGTCGAGGGGCTCTCCTATGTGCCGCCGTTTGGTTCGAAGCCCATCCTGCGCGGGGTATCGTTCGCAATCGAGCCGGGCGAAGTACTAGGCATCATTGGTCCTTCGGGCGCCGGGAAATCCACGCTTTCGCGTCATCTGGTCGGTGTGCTTGCGCCATCTGCTGGCGCGGTGCGACTGGACGGGGCGGACGTCTCGAGCTGGATCAAGACGTCACTCGGCCAGCATATCGGTTATCTCCCCCAGGATATTGAGCTGTTTGCTGACACTGTTGCCGTCAACATCAGCCGATTCCAGGAGGGCGAAGACAGGGAGGTGATTCTGGCGGCGCGGATGGCGGACGTGCACGAGATGATCCTGCGCCTGCCGGATGGCTATGATACGCAGGTGGGAGAAGGCGGCGCCATACTCTCGGGCGGTTATCGTCAGCGTATTGGTCTTGCCCGCGCCATCTTCGCCAATCCGAGCCTTCTCGTGCTCGACGAGCCGAGCTCCAATCTCGACGCCGAAGGAGACGCCGCGCTCGCCGATTGCATTCTTCAACTCAAGAAGCGCGGCACGACGGTGGTGATTATCTCCCATCGGCCGGCCACCATCGGCGTGGCTGACAAGATCCTGGTGCTGCGTGAAGGCGTCGTCGAGATGTTCGGACCGCGCGCCGAGATCCTGGCCCGTCTGACGAGGCCCGTACCGATCCACACGGTCCGCGAGACGACGGGTTAGGACATGGTCATGGCGCTGATGGAGTTTACAAGCTGGTCGAAACCACGCGCATTAGCGCCGAGCTCGACGAGTGATCAACTCAGGAGCGGTGCACCGAGCGACTCGATTCGTCGCGTAGCACTCGCGGGATGGCTGATCATCGCCATCTTTTTCGGCGGATTCGGCACCTGGGCGCTGACGGCACCACTCAACGGCGCCGTGGTTGCAAATGCTATCGTAAAGGTCGACGGCAACCGCAAGAGCGTTCAGCACCTCGATGGCGGCATTGTCAGGGAATTGCATGTCCGAGAAGGGGAGCGGGTGCTGGCAGGCGATCTCCTGATCGTTCTGGACGATACGCAGGTCCGTGCCGAGTATGAGGTGCTCACACAACAATATGCCGTGCTTCGTGCAACGGAAGTACGGCTCCTGACGGAGCTCGATCATGGATCCGAGCTGGCCATGCCGGCCGATTTGAGGGCGCGCTCTGATGACCGCTACTTTAAGAGCGTATGGACCGGTCAGCTCAATCAGTTCGACAGTCGGCGAGCATCGCTTGACGGGCAACGAAGCGTCATTCGCGAGAAGATCAACCAGCTTGGGTCACAGATTGTGGGCGCCGAGGCACAGGTCAAGGCCTTCACCGATCAGATCAACTCGGTCCGCAACGAGGCAAAGGATCTTGCGCCGTTGGTCGAACGGGGCCTGATTGCGCGTCCGCGAATTCTCCAGCTGGAGCGGACGGCGTACGGTTTGGAAGGCCAGATCGCCGATACAAAAGCCGGTATCGCGAAGGCCCGACAGGCCATCGCCGAGCAAGAGCAGCAGATCGCCCAACTCGACAATGATCGGATGACAGATGTCACCAAGGACTTGCGTGACACGCAGGCCAGATTGCTCGAGGTCATTCCGAAGGCGTTGAGTGCAAAGTCGGTCCTGGGTCGCATGGAAATTCGGGCGCCCTATACCGGCCGGGTCGTGGGATTGACCGTGTTCGCCGTCGGCAGCGTCATCCAGCGCGGCGACAAGATCCTCGACATCGTACCGGCCGAGGACGCACTCACCATCGAAGCCCAGGTTGCGGTGGAGGACATCAGCGACGTACATCCCAATATGCGCGCCGAAGTCCATCTCACTGCCTACAAGCAGCGCATCGTCCCGATCATTCACGGCGACGTCATTCAGGTTTCGGCTGACCGCCTCACTGATCCTAAGACAAATGCGCCGTACTACACGGCCTTTGTCCGGATTGATCAGAGTGAGTTGGCGGACATGCCGAACATTCGCCTGTACCCTGGCATGCCGGCGACCGTTATGATCCCGACCGTCCAGCGAACCGCGTTTGATTACATCGTCGGGCCGCTCGCGATGTCATTCAATCAGTCGTTCCGGCAGAAGTAACCGGTCAAGCAACCGATGGACGAGGCAATCCAGTAGCGACGCCGAGCCGGACGACGAAGGATCAAATGGCCTCGTCCCGGAGGCCAACTTCGCTGGACGACGCAAATCGCTGCAAAAGCCAGAGGCCGAGGAGGTGCGGTGTGAGAGGCACGAGGCCATCAAGGCATTCATAGCGCTTACCGCACGGGTGATATCAACGGCTTGCAGACGGCGCGCTAGGTCATCCGGCCGACCTCGCGAAATTTGATCCATGCACGCTGGTGTCGTCGCTGCATCCGCCGGACATATGCGAGTGGATTGAAAGGGTTGGATGCACTCCGACAGCTCATCGGCTTTGCACAAATATCGAATTTCCGAATAATCAAATTATACCGGCGGCCACCCGTAATAATCCGGTGATTCTTTAATGACTCTCAGCCAGCGCTCTGCCCAGGATTCCGATTGTTGGCCGGCTATCGGCTTTGTATTACGACGTTTTATCGATTTTTGGATTGTCACGACGGCGCGTTTTGCGGCGGTTAATTCAGGATGGTATTATATATTAAATATTGACGCTAATAAACATTTAATGGATAGTTTATCGCTGGCGGCCGGATATAATCCGCAGCCGCTGGAAGTTGCCGAGGTGTCTGCAAATTCATCTTGAAAGAAGGGATTCTTCCAATGTTGCAATATTACATCGAGACCAAGGAAGCGTTGAAGCGTCTGCGGACGGACCAGGATGGCGTGGTGTCATTCGAGTACATCATCGTCGCGGTTTGCATCGTTGGCGCAGTGGGTGCTGTGTTCGGTGGCGGAGCCGGTGGACAGATCGGGGCGGCGTTAACGACCGGGATCACCGCAATCACCACCGCTTTCACCACCGCGATCGCTGGTTGATACGGCCATCTTGGCGCCAGAGGGGGGCAATGCAAGCTGCCCCCCTCCCGCAGGAGTGCTCCCGCTAGTTTGCCTTCCACCTTTTTTGAACCGTGCATTTCATGAGTTGGATTGCTCCCACAGCCTCGATCCTGGAAATCCTGTTGTTGCTCTATGTCGCAACGATGGACGTTGCGACGCGCCTGATCCGAAACGAAATTTGTCTCGCGCTGGCGCTCCTCGGGATCGCCGGTCAATTGCCTAGCCCGATTCAAGTCGCTGTGTCGCTGATCGCAGCCGCGATCCTCTTTCTGCTGCTTTTTGTCCTATACGCGCGCGGAGGAATTGGTGGCGGCGATGTCAAGCTGTTGGTTGCCCTGGCGGTTGGTCTCCCCCCGAGCGGCGTGATGCAGTTGCTAACGGTCACCGTGCTGGCCGGCGGCGTTCTTGCCTTGGGGCATCTGATGATGCGCCACCTGCCATATCCCAGGTTGGCACCCGCCGGATCGTCGCTCGTACGGCGGATCTACGCGATCGAGCGTTGGCGCCATTTGCGACACGCCCCGCTGCCTTACGGAGTTGCTATCGCATGTGGCGGTATCTGGACCATTCTGAGCAAAGGATCGTGAAATGTCATCCGCGCTGCGTCTGTCGATCATCGTGGTGCTTTTGCTTGCAACCACAGCGTTCGGACTGATTGCCTATAGCATGAACCTGCCGAAGGCCACGCCTCCGGTCCCGGTACAGGTGACAGCGACGACCCTCGCGCCGGCGGCGCCGGCGACGGCCGGATACTTTATCGCGGTACGGCCGTTGCCGAGGGGGACGTTGGCCCGCGAAGAGGATTTCGCCGTGCGCGCGGTGCCGCCGGAGCGCGTTCCCCAGGGAGCTATCCTTGAAACCCCCGAGTCCAAGTCCGGACTTCCGGGTTCACTCATCCGCAACTTCGTCGAAGCGGGCAGTCTCATTACATTGCAGGATATCCTGCGTCCGCGGGACCGCGGTTTCCTCGCCAGTATCCTGGCGCCAGACAGCCGTGCCATCAGCATCAAGGTTGACGAGGAGGCCGGTGTCTCGGGCCTCATCAGGCCGGGCGATCACGTGGACGTCGTGTTGACCCAGGTTTTCGAGAAAGTCGATACCGCGCGTCGCGCCCTGAGCGAAACCGTTCTGCGCAATGTTCGAGTCATCGCGATTGATCAGGAGATCGTGCAGGGCGCGCGACCCATTAGCGGGATGGCAGGTAAGCAAACGCAGACTGTTTCACTGGAGCTTACGCAGGTCCAGGTCAAGAAAGTCACCGTCGCAAAGCAGCTCGGGACGCTCTCCTTGGCCGTACGCGCAGCAGTCGATCAGTGGGACAAGGCAGACACCGGCGCGATGTCGAGCTGTGATGTGTCGCCTGAACTTGCCCGCCAGTATGCAATTTCTGCACAGAGAACGGCAGTAGTCGTTCATTCAGGCGGTGAGGTCAAGCAATACACGGTCAGAAAGCAAGTGGAAGACGCTCTCGTCAGCTGCGACGGTGCATCGGATGCCGTAGGCCCGACTGCAACGGCGGTGGGTTACGATAACAGGTTGTCGGAGAAACGCTGATGAACATTGCCATAGCCACTCCGCCTGAAGAATCGACCTCAATCGTCACGCGTAACCGCATCGTCGGTTTCGTAAATGATGAGCTCAGCGCTGCGGCGTTGCGCAAGGGGCTCGAAGGCGCCAACCTCTCGATCAGGCGCGGCACGATCCGCAATGCCATACGGATGCTTGAAACCGACACCGACCTGTTTGCGCTGGTGGCAGACATCAGTGGCATCGATGATCCTTTTACTGAACTGGAAAGGCTGTCCGGCGTCTGTCCACCCGATGTCCGAGTAGCCGTGATCGGCGATAACAGGGAGATTACTTTCTACCGTGAGCTCCTGGAGCTCGGCTTGACGGAGTATCTGCCGCGGCCGCTCACGCGCGATATGGTGCTGGACAAGCTGCGCCCCAAGCTGCTCGGCGACGTGGCAGCCAACCACATCGATCGTGGCGGGCACGTGGTCTCGATCTGCGGGGCGCAGGGCGGCGCCGGCGCCACGAGCATCGCGATCAATCTGGCGCTGCAACTCGCCGAGACAACCAAGGCCAAAGTGGCGCTGCTTGATCTTCATTTGCAGGGCGGCGAGGCCGCCGTGATGCTGGGTGTTCGTCCCGGGCCGGGGCTGCGCATCGCTCTGGAAAATCCGATGCGGGCGGACACACTCTTCCTCGAGCGCGCGGCAATCGAAGTCAACGAAAGGGTTTGCTTGGTCTCGGCCGACGAGGACCTCGATGCGCAGCTCGAAATTACGGAAGCTGGCATACGACACGTGCTGGGTCTGCTGCGTCAACGGTTCAACTACATCGTCGTGGATGTACCCGTCCCGTTTCCGCCGTCGATCTATCCCGTGATTAAACTTTCCCGTCATGTGATGGTGCTGCTCGAATCCGAGGTGACCGGACTTCGCAATGCCCATGCGCTACGCGCCGCCGTGATCAACATCGCGGGCAAGGACCGGGTCTTTACCTTGCTCAACCGGGCCGGTCGTCCCGGGGGCCTGCCGAGGGCGGCGGTCGTCAAGGCGTTGGGTGCAGAGCCCGACATCGTCATTCCCGATCTCGGCAAGGGCATGACCGAGGCGCTCAATCTGGGCATTCCAGCTCTGAAGCACGTCAGAAAATTGCGGCGCCACCTGGCACCGATCGTACGGGAGATCAGCGGTGTCGCTGCTGAGCGGAGTGGCTGGTGGAGGAGGGTGCTCACAGCACATCTGCGATGAAAAAATTTGGTAGGCGTGAAGACGACACACCAGCTCACATATCTTCATTGGCGACAAGCCTCCCTGCATCTGCGATGGCCTTGCCTTTGCCGCCGCTCAGCACGGCTGTATCCGCACCGAGCGTGCCGTCGCCCGCGCCAAGGCGCGACGAACCGCCGATCGACCAACCCATAATCCCGCCTTCGCTGCGCGAACGGGTAATTGAGCAGATCGAGCCATCGGTGGCCGCAACTGTCTCGCGGGAAGTTCTCCGGCGGCAGATTGAGGAGATCATCCATCAAATTGCCAACCAGGAACGGCTCGAGCTGTCGGGCCGTGAGCAGCTGCAGCTCGCAGACGAAATTGCCGACGACATGACGGGCTACGGGCCGCTCCGTCCGCTACTACTGGACCAATCGATCAACGATATCATGGTGAACGGTCCGAGTAATGTCTACGTGGAGCGAAACGGCAAGCTGGAACGAGTTGCGGTGCGATTCCGGGACAATGGTCACATTGCTTCCGTCGCTCAGAAGATTGCCGCGCAGGTTGGCCGGCGCGTCGACGAGTCCAGTCCGATGGTCGATTGTCGCCTGCTGGATGGCAGCCGGGTCAACATCATCCTCCCGCCGCTGGCGATCCATAGTCCGTGCATTTCCATCCGAAAATTTCCAAGCCGCCGTTTGGACATAGCCGGATTGATTGAAAACGGCTCAATGACCGCGGCCATCGGACGTTTGCTGGAGATCGCCGCCCGCTCGCGGCTCAATGTTCTGGTCTCCGGCGGTACCGGATCCGGCAAGACGACGCTCCTGAACGCTATGAGCCAGTTCATCGATCACACCGAACGCATTGTCACGATCGAGGACGCGGCGGAGTTGCAGCTTCAGCAGCCGCACGTGATCAGCCTGGAGACCCGGCCCCCCAGCCTCGAGGGCACAGGGCAGGTGACACAGCGCGATTTGCTGGTGAATGCCCTGCGCATGCGTCCCGACCGGATCGTCGTTGGCGAGGTGCGCAGTGCCGAAGCATTCGACATGCTGCAGGCGATGAACACCGGCCATGATGGTTCGATCTCCACGGTACACGCGAACAGTACCCGGGATGCCCTGACCCGCATCGAAAACATGGTGCAGATGGGACAGGTCAATCTACCGTCGCGCGCCATTCGAAGTCAGATCGTCGCTGCGCTGGATCTCATTGTGCAGGTCGAACGCATGCGGGACGGACAGCGCCGCATCATTCAGATCAGCGAGGTGATCGGCCTTGAAGGGGAGGTGATCACCACCAATGACATCGCAGCCTTCGAGTATCAAGAGGAGGATGTGAACGGGCGGATATCGGGCAGCTATAAGTCCAACCTTGCAACTCCGAAGTTCAAAAGCCGTCTTGTCTATTTCGGGCTAGATGGTGCTTGGGCCGAGGCCATGAGGCAAGTATGATGCTGGAGTCCGTGATCGTCACTGTTCTGGCCCTCGCGATGTGTGCAGCAGCCATCTCGTTGTGGCTCGACGCTCGGGAAAGACGCATCAATCGCCAGTTGGCGATTGCTCTGCCAACGTCGCATCCGGCTAACCTACCATCCATTCGCCGCTTGGAGACCGGGTCCCAGGCTCAGTTTCTCAATCGGCTGTCCAATTACAATCCCGATATACCCTACGTGTTGCATCCGGCCTATGTGCTGCTCGCCGGTGCATTCGGAGCAGCAGCGATCCTTTATGCGAACAGCCAGCTGGGATATTCCCTGGTCTACGTGTCCATCGTCGCCGCAATCACGGCCATTATTGTGATACGAGGCCTGTTTGGATGGCAGAAACGTCGGTTCGCTCTTCAGCTTTTTCGACAGCTGCCTGACGCGATCCAGCTGGTGACAAGTACCGTGCGATCAGGCCTGCCTGTGCACGAGGCATTTCGTGCCCTCGCGCGCGATATGCCGCAGCCAACGGCTGGGCAGTTTGCCATCGTATGCAGCGAAGTGAATCTGGGTAGACCTCCAGAGGAAGCTGTCCAGGCTGTCTATCGGCGAACTCAGGTGGCGGAGTATGCGATCTTTGCGGTGACACTTGCCGTTCAGATGAAGTCCGGTGGCAGCCTGGCCGAGACCTTGCAGAACCTGGGAGACACTGTCAGGCAACGTGTTGCGCTGGCTGCTCGCGCCAAGGCACTGGCGGGAGAGGTGATCTTTTCCTCACGAGCGCTGACGGTCTCGCCATTGATTGCAGGTGGGGTCCTATACGCAGCCAATCCGCAAACCGTCGATCTGTTGTTCACCGATCCGGTCGGAAACAAGCTGCTGGTCTACGCAGTCGTTTCGGTGCTTGTTGGAGCCCTGGTGATAAGTTGGATGGTCAGAAGGGAAACAGCACTATGACCTCTGGTCTCAGTCTGGTGGCCCTCGCAGTCGTGGCTGGGACTGCGTCCTGCATGTTGATTATCCGCGAAATACACGTTCGTACATTGGACGCCCGGGTGTCGAACGCTGTGATGGGCGTTGCTGGCCAGTCTGCCCCCTTCCAGGATGTGACCGGTTGGTTTTCGTCACTCGGCATGCGGTATCGTCGCTTCTATGCTGAGGAAAATCTGGATCAGCTACGAACCATCCTTCAATCATCAGGTTTCAATCATCATCGAGCCTTGCCGACCTGGATCGGTGTCAAAGCCGTCAGCATGGCCCTCTGCCCGATCATCGCCGGGTGTGTCGCTCAGCTTTTCGGGAAGGCACTGCTGGATGTGCTGGTCTTCACACTTATTGGCGTGGCGATCGGCATTTTAGCGCCGCGATTGATACTGGCGGTGCTGAAGCGGCGGTTTGATGCCGCCATTCGACTGGGCACGCCGGATATGATCGATTTGCTGGTTGTGTGCAGCGAATCGGGAATGGGCCTGGAAAGCGGGCTGGCACGCGTAGCGCAAGAAATGCATGAGACCAATCCTGCTATAGCCCGGGTCATGAGCGGCCTTCTTGATGATCTCCGAATCCTGCCAAGGCGCAGCGACGCATTCGATAAACTGGGATCTACGTCGGATGGGCTCCGCCGGTTCGGACTCATGGTCGCCCAAAGCCTGCAATACGGAACGCCGGTGGGCCAGGCTCTGCGGAGTGTCGCTGTCGACCTCCGGCGCGAACGTATTACCAAGCTTGAAGAAAGAGCACACAAGTTGGGCGCCAAGCTGACTATTCCGATGGTGTTGTTCCTGCTTCCAGCCATGTTCGTCATTTTGGGAGGAAGTCCCATTCTGCACCTCGTGCGTTCGTTCGCCAGCTTCGGTAAGTAGCCATGAGCACGATTGCCCTGTCGAAAACCTCCTCTTACGATCGGACGATGCAACTGTTCGGCGGCATGTGGTTCATGTTGCTGGCGCTTGGCGTCGCCATCAAGATCGGATCGTCGGCTCATGATCCCTGGCCGTCGCTCCTGTCGAGTGTTTGCCTCGCTGTCTTCTACGTGCTCCTGGCGCTGTTGATCATCACGCGGCCTCCGGCGAAGGCGCAAGCGAACGGCCGTCTGCCAAGGATAGCGGCGTTCGTCGGTACCTACATGCCGTGGACGATCGCCTTCTTCGGCGAAACCGACAAGGCGTTACCAAACCTGGCGTCCACCGCGTGCGTGTTGATCGGCATGATCATGATGCTGGTCACCATCCGACATCTTGGCAGGTCGTTCAGTCTGGTGCCACAGGCGCGCAACGTGGTGCAAACGGGCCCGTATCGGTGGATCAAGCACCCGCTCTACCTTGCGGAGGAAATCGCCGTGTTGGGCGTGGTGCTGAGAAGCCCGACGCCGCTGACAGCGGCCTTGCTCGTCTTGCATATCGGCGTTCAGGTTTGCCGCATTTATTACGAAGAGGACCTGCTTCGTCGCAACTGCCCGGAATATTCCGGTTACGAAGCATCGCGCTGGAGAGTGGTCCCTTACGTTTGGTGAGTGCTGTTCCGGTCGGAGACCGGAAGGGTGAGTATCGGTGGAGGTCAACTCATGAGCCACAAGAAGTCGTTGATCGTGGATCAACGCGGCGCCGTCGGGCTTGAGGCCATGATCGTCTACATTTTCTTGGCGTCGTTCCTGCTTGTGCCGCTCGCCGACCTGGCTGCTGCGGGCTTCCAGTTTATCTCCGCATGGAGCGCATTGCGCTCCTTCGGGCAGTATGTGCAGTACGCTAATCCGCTCGCCCCTGACGGCACGGTGAGCTGGAAGACAGGGCTACAGACCACAGTCGCAGGTCATGCGATCAGCAACCTTCAGGTTTTGTGCGGCGACGCAGGGGCCACCTGTTCGCCGAGCAATCTTGCTTCTCCAAAGTACATTACATTTTCGACAACCGTCACTTTGGCCCCGCTTGGGGCACGCCCGCCTTTTGTGGGTTCGCTGCTGTGTCCGACCACCTGCACGTACACGCTGCGTCACTCAGAACGCTTCCAGTAGGGTGTTTCCATGCGTGATCTGCTCCGTTCCCAACGAGGTTCCGCCGCATTAGCAACAGTCATCGCTCTCGTGCCGCTCATCGGAGTAGTCGCGATCGGGGCCGAGGCCGGATCGTGGTACGTCACCCGCCAGCACGCGCAGAACGCCGCGGACTCGGCGGCCTATTCGGGCGCATTGCGGCTTTCATGTACGATGGCGGGCGCGGCCTGCGAAACCCAGACAGTGGATTATCGCGGCAAGGAATTCGCGGCACAGAACGGGTTTTGCAACTACAGTCCCAACGACGCTACCGGCTATCCGGGGAGAAACTGTCCGACGAGCCTACCGACCAGAACCTCGCGGGCCGTGCAGATCGATATCGGCGATTACAATGCGGGCGCGTTCACAACGCCACCTGCAGGCACCGGCAATGCCGTTCGCGCCAGGGTCAGCCAGCAACAACCGGCGTACTTGGCGGCAGTGCTGGGTTTGACAACCGTCAACATCCCCGCCCAAGCGATTGCCATGGTTCAGCAGCCGACAAAGGCCTGCGTCCTGGCGCTTGGACCTGACTCAGGCGCGCTCAAGCTTGCTGGCAACCTCAGCAACAACGGAACCGGCTGCGCGCTGATGTCGGATAGCAGTGTTCAACTTGCCAGCACTCCAACGTTCACCGGCTCGGGATGGGCAGTTTATGGTGTAAGTGGCTGCACCCCCACGGGCAGCTGCAGCAATGTCAGCGTGCCGCACAACTATTTCATGACGTACGCTAGCAATCCGCTCAGCAAACTGGACACCGCATCGTTTAACAGCAGGACGGGCAATACAAGTATGCCCTGCACCCTTCAGGCGGATGGGTGGAAGCATTGCGCGCCCAATAGCGCCGGGACTGGAGCTTACGGCAATTTCACGGTGCAGAATGGCGACAAGTACGTTTTGGATCCGGGAACATATTTCTTCTACAAAGCAAATATAAAGATGACCGGCGGACAACTGAAAGGCGCAGGCGTAACCCTCGTCTTGCTCGGAGACTCGCAGCTCACCATCAACGGGGGGACGGCTGATCTATCCGCACCTGCCACTAACACCTTCTCCTCTGATCTAAATGGCGTCCTGATTGATGATCAGGCCCCGAGCAAGACCAGCAACAAGGTCACTATAAACGGCGGCGGCCAGGTTAGCCTGGGCGGGGCTACCTACTTTCCCAAGGTCGACGTTAGCTGGGCCGGTACGACTTCAAGTGCGAATACGACCTGTTCGCAAGTGATCGCCAAAACGATCGACATGAGCGGTGGCGGCTACCTCAGCACGCAAGGCTGTGCGCCGGCCACCATCATTTACACCCAAGTTGTCGCTTTGGTGCAATGATGAGAAAGCTCGACAATCGCGGTATCGCGCCCTTTGAATTCATCGTGGTGTTCGTGGCGCTTTTCACATTGATGTTCGTCATCTTCGATCTTGGGCGCTATGCCATCACGATGCAATCCTTGCGGACGCTTGCGAGTGCTGGCGCCCGTGCGGTCATGATCAGCTGCTATACGCCTGCCTTGCTTCAAAGCCCGCCGCAGTCGCCGGCCGGCTGCACCGGGGATCCCCTGTCCACCGCCGCCAAGAAGAACGCGGCTCCCTTCCTGTTTTTCGGAGGTCTGACGCCAACGCTGACCGTGGGGGCCAACAGCAACAGCTTGAGTGTTACAGCTTCCCAAGCAAAGTTTACGATGCTGATGCCCATATGGGGCACAGCGCTCAATGCGCCGAGCGCCTCCAACCAGATTCCCTTCTAGGGGCGAATATGGCAGCACGCCTGACATGTTTCGCCCGACAGCGCTACGTGGCCACGCCGTTCGGGCGTCCGCTTTTCGATCGGGGATTAAGAAGTTGGTCGAGTTTGGTCAAACGCGCGGGTGCGGAATTTCACCAGAGGGATTTGCACTCGGCCAAGCGAATCTCCGAGCGTGCGACCGAATGTCCTTCGATAGCAAATGCCGCGACGCAAGCGCGCGCCAATTGCACTCGTGCGGCGGGATAGTTCCCCACAGCCAGTGGGAATGATGCGCGCTGGCAACATTGAAGAGTTTTCTTTCCGCTTGCGGCGGTGCGGTAAGTATCTCGTCTTGCAAGCTGCCTGCATCAGGGAGGATGATCTTGGAAACACGAAGTAACGAATTGTAGTGGGACAGATTGTAAGCTCTGCGACGTGGTGCGCAGAGGGGAAATGTTGAGGACGTCGAGCACGTAGATTTGCGGGAATCTTCGTGGATCGCAGTGGGGGACTCGGATGAGTGGCGATGGCGTTTCGGGTAACAAGGTCGGGAGGCTTCTCGCCTTCGGCGTGATGGGTCTGGGCGCGGCGCTCGCCTCGTCTGGGTTCGCTGACCGCGCGGCGGCTGCAGACCGGCGGGGCTCATCCGGCGGCGTCATCGTCAGCGAGATGAACGACGTCCAGCGGGTCAAGCTCGTCCTCAACAAGTCACGTACCTTCAAAGTCGACACGGCCTTTGCGACGATCGTGGCGGGCTCGTCTGACATCGTCGACGTGAAGTCGCTGAGCGATCACCTCATCTACGTGCAGGGCAAGCAGACCGGCACTACCAACGTCATCCTGTTCGACAGCTCGATGAAGCAGATCGGGATTCTCGACGTCGAGGTCGTGATCGATACCGGCAATCTGCAGCAGAACATCCGGACCAGCACCGGCGGGCAAGGTATCCGCGTGTCGGCTTCCGAGGGCCAGGTGGTGCTCAGCGGGGTCGCGGCCGACGCAGTTACGGCCGAGCGGGCCATGGCGATCGCCACCAGCACGGTCGCGAAAGGGGGGGTCGTCGTCAACGCGATGAGCGTCGCGGCCCCGCAACAGGTGATGCTCGAGGTGCGCTTCCTCGAGGTCAACCGAGAAGCCGGCCGCAACCTCGGTGTCAATCTTTATGCGGCCAATGCCAACGGCACGAACGTTGGTAACACCGGGCTGGGTCGTGTGACCGCCGCCGGTCGATCACCGATTGGTGGGATCAATACCGCCAACGGTCCTCTCGGTGCCGGGGGAGGGGATGTCGGCGCTCCCCCGACGGGTAGCCTTCCGGTACTAGGAACTCTGGGAACGCTCGCCGGTACAGCGGGGGGCATCGCGCCGGCCCCGTTCGGAAGCTTGTTGACCAGCATTGTCAGAACCAGCAGCGGCGGCTCGGTGGACCTATTGATCTCGGCGCTGGAAACCAAGGGGTTGGCACGCCGGCTGGCGGAGCCAAATCTGACCACGCTGTCCGGCGATGCCGCGCGCTTTCTTGCCGGCGGTGAGTTTCCGGTACCGATACCGACCCAGACAACAAACGGCTTTCCCACCATCACGATCGACTACAAGAAGTTCGGTGTTGAGCTCGCCTTCGTCCCCACTGTGCTCTCGCGCGGTGTGATCAATCTTCGGGTCGAGCCGTCGGTCAGCGAACTTGATTTCGCCAACGCGGTGACGATCCAGGGGACGACCGTTCCTGCGCTGACCCGTCGCGACGCGCGAACCACGGTGGAGTTGCGCGATGGCCAGAGCTTT
This sequence comes from Bradyrhizobium sp. CW1, assembly GCF_023100665.1. NCBI lineage: Bacteria > Pseudomonadati > Pseudomonadota > Alphaproteobacteria > Hyphomicrobiales > Nitrobacteraceae > Bradyrhizobium > Bradyrhizobium sp. CW1. The sequence goes on along the minus strand of NZ_CP064684.1, from coordinate 5,797,406 downwards.
GCCATCGCCGGCCTGTTGCAGACCCGCAATCGCCAGGACGTTTCGCAGTTACCTTGGATCGGTTCGGTGCCGGTGATTGGAAGCCTGTTCAGCAGCAAATCTTATCAGCAGGAAGAAACCGATCTGGTGATCATCGTGACGCCGCGCCTGGTCGCGCCGGCGGCGCCCGGTCAGCAATTGGCCTCGCCGCTCGACTCCCGCCTGCCGGCCAACGACGTCGATTTCTTCCTCAATGGTCAGATGGAAGTCCGCAAGCGTTACAATGACTACGTCAATTCCGGAGGCGAAGTGAAGGGACCGTATGGCCACATCATCGCGCCTGAAGTCCGGGCCCCCATCGTCGTCCCGGCCGCTAGTGCCGATCAGACGGTCGTCAAAACTCTAAACTAAAGGACGCGCGAGATGACGATCAGGCATCTGGTTCTGTTTGCGCCCATCCTGCTCGGGGGATGTTACGGCGTCGCCGGTCATGACGAGGTGGACCGCTACTTTCAGCGTTCCAACAGCATCACGATGACCGCCGGCGATGCCAAGCAGGTCAACGCCGTGACCCATACCATCCACCCATGGCCGCGATACGTGGGCGATCGCCGGATCGCGTATGACGCGCGACGTGTGGGCTCGGCCGTGACGCGCTACGGCAACCAGCAACAGCCGGTGGATCAGCTTCCCGATAACGGTGATCCGACGAAACTAATGGGCCAGCGCCCGCCCGTCACGCAGAATGTCAACGTAACTGGATTGGGAGCGGGAGCATCGTCGGGCATATCGGTGCCAGTCGGCGGGGCAGGGGGCAGGTAGCGGCTTTTGGTAGTTGAGTTCAGCGACGGGACATTGAGTGCGGTGCAGTGAGTCCGCTGGGCCGGGCGGGGGACAAAAAATTATGCGACGTGCCATTCTACTGCTGACCTGTTGCTGGCTGGCGCCAGGCCTTGCGGCATGTGACCAGACCACGAGGGTGGCTGCCGTCGTGGCTCCCGTAGACCCACCGGGTGGGGACCCGGTGCAGGAGCCGACCGACGTCAAGTACTACCCGTCGGACGAGCCTGTGCGGCTGGGGCTGGAGCATTACAATCGCGGCAGTTACGGGCTCTCACAGCGCTATTTCAAGGACGCCGTCGAGAAATCACCCAAGGACGTCACCGCCTGGATTGGTCTCGCAGCGAGCTACGACAAGCTGCGTCGTTTCGATCTGGCCGATCAGGCCTATGCGCAAGCGATCCGGCTGGGAGGCGAAACCGTTCAGATTCTGAATGACCAGGGATATTCGTACATGCTGCGCGGCAATCTGAATGCAGCGCGACGGAAATTCGAGAAGGCCTATTCACTCGACCCAGGTAATCCGGTCATCGCCAACAACCTCGAGCTTCTCAATGGCAGCCGGCGGTTCATTGAAAGACCACCAAACAACCAGCCATAAGCAATCGACCGGATACTGCGATCACGGCCAGTTCTCGTCAATTTGGCCCAATCACAGCATCAGCGTGACGGCTGCCGCTGCGGACGATGACAACAACGCCATTGCGAACGGTAAATCGTGCGCCGAGCAGTTTCCGCACCTTCTCCGTGATCGGAGAGGGAAACGGAACGGTGTCTCCCACGACGGGTTCGCCGACCTTGATCGTCGCAGTCGCGGAGCCTGCAACTGGTGCAGGCTTGATATAGTCTCGGATAAGCTGAATCTCTTCACGTGATAGGATGAGCGGAGCCTGGTCAGGACGGGTCTCCGACGGCGGCTTGGATGTTTCACTGCTTGCTTTTTCACGTATCTCATTGGTGCTTGCGATCTGATCGAGCCTGGCTACGCGTAGCTTGAGCGCGATGATGTCACGTTGCAGTGCTGCGATCTCCAATTTGCGCGCGTTGGCCTGCATGAAGACAATGATCGCGCAAACGCAGCCCACGACAAAGCCGACGCTCAGCAATGCGATCAACCACCGCTCAAAGTTTCCCATCGACCGTCCGGCCGTCCGGGGGAGTTGTTCGCGCTGGAGATGGCTCCGCCAGATGCGGCGTGCTCGGTGCATCCAGTCGGTAGAGCCCGTTACGCTTGCCGCCGACCGGCCTGACCCAAAATGCGCGGGCGACGAGGCGGCTTCCTCTCGGGCCGGATCAACTAACGACGCCGTGTCGACTTGCTCAAGCTCTAGATCCTCGGGGACGCGATCCTCCGTAGTCAGATGAGCGGCAGGGTGGAAGGGATCCATCTGCTTATCGAGCCGGCCCATCTCCATTCTCCGTGGAGCCATCTATCAACTTCAGCAGTTCCGCCGACGCGGATAGAATAGGGTACCCGAAGATTGGATCAATCGGAACGAAAAAGGCGCCAGGCCGCGCCGTGAACCGTTCTGAGGATAGCTTCAGGAGATAGGGCACCAACAGATGCCAAGGTTCGCCCCGCGAATGCACGTTCCGACCACGCGGACCATAGACAGTGCAATGAGGCACCATGTCGTGCGACGAATGCCCAATTTCAGCTGGTTAAGCCCAGGGTGCGACCGGTACGTTATTGGTTGTTCTACCGCTGTGGCTGTCTCTCAATGAGCCGCTTTATCGGGTTCTTCAGACGCTTACGCCAAGGCGCTTGCATGCGTGATAGCGCGCGCCATGACTAAGCGAATCTGAAGGGCAGCTGCGTTGCTCGATCGATCGCTAGCTGCCCCCTTTTCATTTGGAAACACTAGCCAACCTACTGAAATTACTGGAGCGTGTTTCGACCATTTTTTCCAAATGCGCCTTGAAATCACTATATAATCGGGCAGGTTTTGATTCCGCCATTCGGAGGTTCGATCCCTCCCGCCCCAGCCAGCGCTTAGCTCTCGGCGCTTACTCGGTCGCTTCCATATGGTTTTGGTCCACGACCCGCAGCGTCCGTCGCACCATGCCCTCGACAATGACCGCCGATTCGCTTGGACGCAGATGGATCGCCGTGGACCTGAGCAGCCATGGCAACACCGCCTGCTCAAGCCGCTCCTCATAGGCGTGGCGCATCATGTCGAATGCCATCAGGCCTGGACCCGCCAGGATGACATGGTGCGGCCGCAGCACGGATATCGTTGCTGCGACCGCCTCGGCGAGCGCGCGACCCGCCTGCAGGAATAGGTGCTCGAGACGTGGATCGCCGCCCAGCGCGCGCTCGCGCAACAGGGCCATCTGTCCCTCCGATGGCTGCTGCGAGTCCGCCGGCGGCAGATCGAGAAAGGTGCGGGCGTCGCGGTAGAGCGCGTAATCGGCAAGATAAGCCTCGATACAGCCGCGCTGGCCGCAGCGGCATTGCGGCCCGTCCGGCGCCAGCTTGACATGGCCGATCTCGCTGCCGGCGCCCCAACGTGCTTCACCATCGGCAACGACGCCCATCCCGATGCCGTGACCGACCATGATCGTGGCCGAGAGGCCTTGCGCCAATGCCGGTTCGGCGGCCGTGAGGGCGAGCGCGACCGCGACAGCGTCGTTCGCCATGACGACATCGACGCCGAACGCCTGACGTATCGGCGTCGCCAGATCGACTTCGGTGATCGACAGCGCGGGACTCCACAGTGTCGTGCCGGTGTCGACGTTCACGATGCCTTGCAGCGCAATCCCGATTCCCAACAGCCGATGGCGCGGCGTCGCCGTCGCATCGAGCAGCGCATTGATCTGCGCAATCACGAGATCGCGCAGCGCGCCTGCATCGAGCGCGCGCGTCGACAGTGCAAGTCGCGACTGCGCGACGCCGGAGCCCCGGAAATCCGCGATCAGCGTCTCGATCAGGTTCATGCGCACGGAGACCGCGGCGATGCGCCCGAACTCCGGATTCAGGGTCAGCAGCACGGCCGGCCGGCCGCGGCGGCGGCCATTCAGCCCGTCCGCATCTTCTTCCTCGCCGTCCTCGGACCACGGCGTTGCCGCCGTCTCGCTCTCACAGAGCAACTCTTCTGCGATCAGCCGCGACGTCAGGCCGGAAACGGCCGGGAAGCTCAGCCCTGTACTCCGGGCGAGCGCCACGCGCGGCAGCGGCCCTTGGCGTCGCAAGACATCGACGAGACGGCCGCGGTTGGATTCACGGGCGGTGTTTGACACGCGTCTGGACGGCTCAATTTGGTCAACCATGCTGCCTCTTTAATTCATCAGGTAAATTTAATTGAGGGATGGGATGCGTGTGTGACCGGAAAAGCACAATCGGATTCGGTTTTCAGCAGCCATATTTACTATTATCGTACCGTCTGTACTATTTAGAGTTGAAGAAGGGGCAAGTACATCCTGATCCGGCTGGTTTGCCCTGCGACATTTGTTCGCGACGTAAATAAAAGATAGCGCATAAGCGCTGTGAAACCCCTGAACGGGGTGACCCAAGCGAGGTGTACATGAACGAATCGCTGAAAAAACTAATGGTGTCGCTGTTTGCGACCGCAGCTGCGCTGGCCATCGCCACGGGGGCGGCGCAGGCCCAGCAGAAAAAGACCATCGCGCTGGTCACCAATGCCGCGGCCGATTTCTGGACGATCGCCGGCCGGGGGCTCGAAAAGGCTCAGAAGGAGCACCCGGAATACGACATCCAGTTGATCGTCACGAACGAAGCGACGGCGGCGGGCCAGCGGCGCGAGCTGGATGACCTGCTGGTGCGCGGCGTCGCCGGCATCTCCATCTCGGTCGACGATGCGCCGCACGCAACCGAAGAGCTCAACAAGGTTGCGGCCAAGACCGTGTTGATCACGACGGATAGCGACGCGCCGCAGAGCAAGCGTCTCGCCTATATCGGCACCGACAACGTCGCGGCCGGGCGCCAGGCAGGCGAGGAGATCAAGAAGGCGTTGCCGAACGGCGGCAAGATCGCGCTGTTCGTCGGCACGATGGACGCGGACAACGCCCGCGAGCGGGTGCAGGGTATCAAGGACGCGATCGCCGGCACCAAGGTCGAGCTGGTCGACGTGTTCACCGACCAGGTGGACTTCGCCAAGGCCAAGGCGAACATGGAGAACGTGCTGGTCAAATATCCCGACATCGCGCTTTTGTCCGGCCTCTGGAGCTACGAGACTCCGCTGATCTATGACGCAGTCAAGGCGGCTGGCAAGGCCGGCAAGGTGAAAATAGTCGGCTTCGACGAAGATCAGCGCACGCTGCGGGGAATATCCGACGGGACGATCGAGTCCACTGTCGTGCAGCAGCCGTACGAGTTCGGGTATCTCTCCGCCATCAACATCATCAAGACGCTGAACGGCGACAAGTCCTGGATTCCGGCCGACAGCAAGCTGATCGTGCCGACCCAGGTGGTCAGCAAGTCCAACGTTGCGGAGTTTACCGCTCATCTGAAGGAGCTGCTGAAGAAGTGACTTCAGCGTGCTTCACGGCCCGGCCGCCGCGGTGGCCGGGCTTTGGGCGGGAGGAAAGCGGAGACATGGCAGAGACACTGCTGGAGCTCAGCGGGATCAGCAAGACCTATCCCGGGGTCAGGGCGCTCGACGACGTCAATCTGCGCGTCTATCGCGGCGAAGTGTTGGGTTTGATCGGCGAGAACGGCGCCGGCAAATCGACGCTGATGCGCGTGCTGGGTGGCGTGATCGCGCCGAGCGAAGGCGTGATCCGCATCGGCACCAGCGAGTATGCCCGAACCACGGTGACCGAGGCGACGCGGGCCGGCATCGCCTTCGTGCACCAGGAGCTGAACTTGTTCGAGAATCTCGACGTCGCAGCCAACGTGTTCATCGGGCGCGAGAAGCTGATGGGCGGGCCGCTGAAGCTGGTGGACAATGCCGAGATGCGTGCTCGGGTGACCCCGCTGCTGGAGCGGCTGGGTGCCGATTTTGCGCCGGATACGCTGGTCGAAGACCTCTCCATCGCCGAGCGGCAAATGGTGGAGATCGCCAAGGCGCTCTCGATCGACGCCCGCGTGATCATCATGGACGAGCCGACCTCCAGCCTGACGATCTCGGAGACCGAACGGCTGCTGGAGGTGATTGCCGATCTGAAGGCGCACGGCATTTCGGTGATCTATATCTCTCACCGGCTCGGAGAGATCATGACCTGCGCTGACCGCGTCGTGGTGCTGCGTGACGGTCGCACCGTGGGAGAGCTGGCGCGGAACGAGCTAAGCCATGCCGCGCTGATCCGGTTGATGATCGGTCGCGACCTCAAAGCGCTGCATACCCCGCCGAAACAGGCGCCGCGGCCGGGCGGCTGCGATATCGTCGGCGCCGTGACATCGGCCTTTCCCGACCGGCAGGTTGATCTTTCCGTGCGGCATGGCGAGATCCTGGGACTGGCGGGGCTCGTGGGCGCTGGCCGCACTTCTCTTGCCCGCGCCGCCTTCGGCATTGACCCGCTGCTGGGCGGCGAGATCAGGATCGACAACGCACCGGTCGCTGTCGCATCGCCGCGCGACGCGATCAGCCAAGGCATCTATCTGGTGCCGGAGGACCGCAAGAAATCCGGGCTCGTGCTGGAGCTGCCGATCCGCGAGAACATGACGCTGGCGAGCCTATTGGATCACGCGCGGATGTGGCTGGTCAGCGGCGCGGCCGAGCGCAAGGTCGCTAAAGAGCAGGTCAGGCGCCTCTCCATCAAGGCGCCAAGCATCGATATGGAGGCCGTGACGCTCTCCGGCGGCAACCAGCAGAAGGTCGTGCTCGGCAAATGGCTGTCCATGCAGCCGCGCGTGATGTTCTTCGACGAGCCGACCCGCGGCATCGACGTCGGCGCCAAGGGCGAGATCTACGCGTTGATGCGCGAGCTTGCCGACCAGGGCGTCGCGATCGTGATGATCTCCTCGGACATGGAGGAGGTCATCGGCGTCTCCGACCGCGTGGCGGTCATGCATGAAGGCGGCGTCAGCGGCGTGCTCGAGCGGGAGCAGTTCAGCGAATACAACGTGTTGCGGCTAGCCATGGGCCAGGCGCTGGAAACCGCGGAAGCGGCCGCGCCATGATCAGGAAAGAGCTCGGTCTGGCATTGCTGCTGGTGGTGATCGCCGCCATCACCGGCGCGATCAATCCCGCCTTCCTGTCGCTGGTGAACCTCTTGAACATGGCCAATCTGATCGGCCTCTTCGGTGTGTTCGCGCTCGGCGAGGGACTCGTGATCATCACCGGCGGCATCGACCTGTCGCTCGGCTCGATGTTTGCGCTGCTCGGCGTCGTGTTCGTGGATCTTCTGACGACCTACCAGGTGCCGTGGCCCCTGGCACTGCTGGCCGTGCTGCTGGGCGGGCTGGTGCTCGGCGGCATCCAGGGGTTCCTGATCACCCGCCTGAAGATGCAGCCCTTCATCGTGACGCTGTGTGGGTTGCTGATCTATCGCGGCGCCGCCCGCTATTACACGAGCGATTCGACCCGCGGCTTCGGTTACGGCGACGAGGCGGCGACACTGAGCAACATCGCCTCGGGCCATTTGGCGGGAATCCCGAACACCTTCATCCTCCTGATCATCCTTGCGCTGATCCTTGGCGTGCTGCTGCACCGCTCGGTCTACGGGCGCTGGCTTTATGCCGTCGGCAAGAACGAGGAGGCGGCACGCTTCTCGGGCATCAACACCAATATCGTGATCGCAACCGCCTATATCATCAGCGGCGGACTCGCCGGAGTTTCGACGGTCTTGTTCGTGTTCTACACGAACTCGGTGTCGCCGAGCTCCTTCGGAAATTTCTACGAGCTCTACGCGATTGCTGCCGCCGTGCTGGGCGGGTGCAGCCTGCGCGGCGGCGAGGGGTCCATTCTCGGTATCGTGCTGGGCACGGCGCTGCTGCAGGTGCTGCAGAACCTGGTGAATATCCTGGGCATCCCGAATTCGCTGAACTTCGCGGTGATGGGGACGGTCATTCTGATCGGCGTGTTGGCGGATCAGCAATTGCAGGCGCGACGGCGGCGCAAGCTGGCACTGGCCGGCGTCGCCCGCACTGCGCCGAAATCGACATTGGCGGAGCAAGTCCAGGGCACGTCACCGCGCGCCGCGGATGCATTGCCGGCGAGAACGGTTGATCGGGCATGACAGATCCACGCTCCAGTTGACACAAGGCTGCCTGGTCGGCGGCCGCTGGGGGAGGGAGCGCGTTCCAGGCTCGAGGGCTTTGGGCAGGGGCGTGAGGCGAAACAAGTAAAGCCTGAGACGGCGGGAGGACGAGTAAAATGTTGCGCAGGTTTATGAACACCGCAGGGGTGTGCGGTGTGGGGATTGCTTTCTCATCGCTGTTTTGCGGTGGAGTGTATGCGGCCGACTTTTCGACGAAAGCTGCGCCTGTTCCTTATGCGGCTGACGATTTCTGGACGAGACCGTATCTGTTCGGCGATCTCGGCAGGACCAGGCTGAAGGAGCAGGGCATCGATGTCGGCCTGACGCTCGGTAACGAATCGGTCGGCAATGTCTCCGGCGGAAGCAGGAATACCGCGGCCAACGCCGGCCAGTTGTGGTTCGGCGCGAAGCTGGACATGGGAAAACTCGCCGGCATTCCCGGCGGCACCGTCGGTCTCACGCTGGTCGACCGCTTCGGCAAGAATCTGAATACCGAAGCGGACATTCCCGCCCTGCAGCTGACCAACGAAGTGTTCGGCCGCGGCAATATTCTGCGCCTGACGCAGCTCTATTACTCGCAGAAGCTTTTCGATGACAGCCTTGAACTCAAGGGCGGCCGTCTTCCGGTCGGCTCCGACTTCTTCTTCGGCCTGTGCGAGTTCATCAACCTGACCTTCTGCGGCGGTCAGCCCGGCAACATCCAGGGCGGCTACATCTACAATTGGCCGGTGAGCCAGTGGGCCGGTGTCGTCCACTACAAGATCGCGCCGGAATTCACGGTGTCGGTCGGTGTCTACGATGCCAATCCGGGTTACCTGACGACGTCAGACCCGGGCGTCTACTTCTTGCCCGGCATTCCCGCCTCGAACCCCGCCAGTGGCGTGATGGTGCCGGTGGAGTTGGTCTGGACGCCGAAGGGCCCCTTGACCGGGACCTGGAGACTCGGCGGCTGGTACGACAGCGCCTCGTCCATTGATGGCGGCCTTCCGGGTGTTATCGGCACCATCCCGGGCGTCGGTGGTGTGCCCGATCAAAATATCAGCGATCAACGCGGCCGCTACGGTGTCTACGAATCGATCCTGCAACGATTGACCGTTGACGGTCCCGGTGCGGTAGGTTGGTACACCTTCCTCAATACGACCGTTGCCGATCACCGGACCTCGTACCAGGATTACCAGATCGCCCTGGGCTTCAGGCATACCGGAACGTTCTCCTGGCGTCCCCAGGACGAAGTCGGCTTCGCGGTCGGCACGACGCACGTGAACACGGCTGCCCTCAGTCCGAACGCCGGCGGCAACGAAGTGCCGCTTGAAGTCTGGTACGGATGGCAGGCGACCGGCTGGCTGAACCTCAAGTTCGACGCTCAGTATGTCATCAATCCCGGTGGGCGCGGCTATAACGCGGCGGGCGTGAAGACCGACAACGCCGTGGTTCTTGGCATGCGCACCGAGGTCCACTTCTGACGGGACGCTCACCCGTCTGATGCGAAAGGTGGGGCATGCCCGTCCCACCGGAGCGCACGCAACGTGTGGCGGCTCCACTCAGCGGAGCCGCCCGGGACTTGGTTATCACCTATCCCTCGTATTGATCCGGTCCCATCGCCCAAGACGCCTGATCGTGACCGAACGCGTAATTGCGGTTGTTGATCGCCGGATTGCGATTGACCATCGGCCGCATGAACATCGGGTGGGTGGCGCTGCGCACCTCGTGCTCGACCGTGAACAGCGGCTTGCCGCTGTCGAGATCGACGATGTCGCAGAAGCGGTACTGGTACTGATTGTCCTCGCGCGAGATCAAATCGCGCGCCAGCAGCTTGCGGTAAGGGCCGGAAAAATCGGTGATGTACATCTGCACATGGTGGCCGTCATAGTCGCCTTGCGGCCGATCGGTCTCGCGAAACAACAGATGCTGGTCGCGGCCGGTCTTCACGGCGGCAACCGTACCGTCGCCGTTCCGTAACTCGGATGGCATGCCCATGATCTCGGGGTAGAAGGCGCAGATGCGAGCGGCCGATCCCACCGGCACGTCGAACTCGACATAGGGAACGCCGAGCGCGACACGGCCGAAGCGCGCGGCGTCGGGCTCGTAGCAGCGCAGGCGGTTGCCCCACGGACAAATCGCCTCGACATGGTCGTTATGCTCGGCGAAGGCGAACGCGGTGCCCTCGAGCTTTTTGGCGACCGACGCCAATCGCGCCAGCAGCGCCTCGCGGCCCGCGATGACGAGTCCGACATGACCGCGCAGCACCTGCGGCCGGCCGCTCGGCAAATGAAACTGGCTCCGTCCGGCGTTGATCCACATGTTGGTGTCGGACACCATCAGATACGGATCCCGGGTGAGCCCGAGACCTGCGACATAGAACAGCGTGGCGAGGCGCTGGTCCGGGACCTGGATGTTGACGTGCTCGAAATGGATCGCGTTGCCGAGATCTTCTTTGGATCGATCGAATTGTTGCGGCATGGACGGGGCTCTGATGGGGGAGGGACAGGTCCATACTAGAGCACAATTTCCGCCAGTCGAAATGATTCGCCGATCACATCTCGAGGGTGGGGCATGGCGTCCATTGCCACCTTGCCGCAAATGCCAATCCCTGTAAGCTGACAAAAAGCACAAAGGAAAGAGATCGATGGGAGGGGTTCTGGCGGGCGTCCGCGTTCTTGATTTCGGGCGCTATATCGCGGGGCCCTATTGCGCGACCTTGCTGGCCGAATTCGGCGCCGAGGTCATTCGCGTGGAGAAGCGCGACGGCAGCGAGGATCGTTTCGTGGCGCCGGTCGGCGAAACTGGCGAAGGCGCGCTGTTTCTTCAAGTCAACCGCAACAAGAAGTGCCTCACGCTCGATCCGATGAAGCCGGAAGGACAGGAGGTGATGCGCCGCCTGATTGCGACCGCGGACGTGGTCGTCGCCAATTTGCCGCCGCAGACCTTGGGCGCGATGAAGCTCGACTACGATTCGCTCAAGGCGATCAAGCCGGACATCATCCTGACGACGGCCACCGCGTTTGGCGGGCCGGGGCCATGGTCCGACCGTGTCGGCTTCGATGGTGTCGGCCAGGTCATGTCGGGCTCGGTGTACATGACGGGCGCCGGCGATCCACCCTACCGGGCCGCGGTCAACTGGGTCGATTTCGGGACCGCGCTACATTGCGCGTTCGGCACGCTCGCCGCACTGATCGAGCGCGGCAAATCCGGGCGCGGGCAGATCGTCGAGGGCGCGTTGCTCGCAACCGCCTTGTCCTTCACCAACGCGACGCTGATCGAGCAGGCCGTCATCAACGTCAATCGCGTGCCGACAGGCAATCTCGGCCAGACCGCGGCGCCTGCCGACATCTACCGCACCAGGGACGGCTGGGTGCTGTGCCAGGTCACGGGGCATCCGCTGTTCAAGCGCTGGGCGAAACTGATGGGCGAGGAGGAGGTCTGGCTGAACGATCCGCGCTTTGCCGACGACATCAGCCGCGGCAACAATGGCCCTGTCATCAGCGAGCGCATGGCGCGCTGGTGCGCCGAGCGCACCACGCAGGAAGCCGTCGACACCCTGGGCAAGGCCATGATTCCGACCGGCCCCGTGCTGAGCCCGCAGCAGGCGCTGGATCATCCGCACGTCCGCGCCGCCGGATTCATGCAGGACGTCGACTATCCAGGTCTGCCGAAGCCCGCACCGGTGGCACGCGCCGCCGTCCGCCTGTCGGAAACGCCCGGCGAAATCGCGATGCGCCCGCCCACGCTCGGCGAGCATACCGATCTTATCCTGACCGAGCTCGGCTACGACAAGGCCGCGATCGCGGCGCTCCGGCAAGGCGGCATCGTCTAGCGGTGAACAACGGCACCTGCACGGCGGCTTGCCGTCGTGATCGCCGCGCTTTGCCGCACGTTGAGCAATTGCTTCAACGCCTGTGCATCGGCCGGCGCCGCGCTCTTCTGGTCGTTGTCGAAATAGACGTAGACGTCGCAGCCCTGCCGCTTCCAGGATTTGATGCGCCGCGCCCATTGCGCCAGCGTGGGTTTCGTATAGTGCCCGTGATAGCGCCCGCTGGGCCCGTGCCCGCGCACATAGACGAAATCCGCCGTGCGCTTCCATGGCGCGGGCGCGTCGTGATGATCGGACAGGCACAGCGAGATGTTCTCGTCGGCCAGCATCCGCAAGATGCGCGGCTGATACCAGCTCGGATGACGGAATTCGAAACTGTAACGCCGCTTCCGCGACAACAGCTTGAAGAAGCCGGCGAGGCGGTCCGCGTCGGCCTCGAATTGCGGCGGGAGCTGGAACAGGATCGGGCCGGCCTTGCCGCCGAGCCGTGAGATGCGATCCTCCAGCAGTTCGAGGCTGTTCACCGAGCGATCCGACAGGCGCTTCCAGTGCGTGATGAATTTCGAGGCCTTCCAGGCAAAGACGAAATCGCGGCCGGTCTGCTCCCGCCAACCCTCGACGGCCTCCGGCGTCGGGGTGCGGTAGAACACCCCGTTCAGCTCGGTGGTGTCGAACTGTCCGGCGTAGTAGCTCAGCTGCTGCTTCAGCGTCACGCCCTTGGGAAAGAACGGGCCTCGCCAGGAGGCGTAATGCCAGCCGGAAGTTCCGATCAGAACGCGCGCCATGTTCGACGTGTCCATCCATTGCGATTTGCCGGATGGGAACGTCCGTGCGGCCGATACGTTGCTCGTGAGCTTGATCAACGCAGGACCGGAACCGATGTACGCGCTGTTCGAAGGCAACAAGCAGATCGGCGATCCCTTTCCGACGGAGAAGGAGGTGTGGGAAGCCGCCTTGATCGAGGGGCTGGTAACCGACGTACCGGTCGCGGACGAGGAGGGCGGCCGCCTTCTGCCCGCCGGCTATCACGTCGCGCAGGTCGAGGAGACGTTCGAGCCGAAGCCCGGCTGGAAGTTGCCGCGCGAGATCTCGTGAGCGGGCCTAGTTCGAGGCCAGCGCCGCCTTGGCGAGTTCCGCCATCCAGCTCGATGCCACCGGTAGGATCGCGTCGTTGAAATCATAGCGCGGGCCGTGCAGCTCGGCGCCATCCCGCAATTCGCCATTGCCGATCCAGACGAAGGCGCCCGGACGCCGCGAGAGATAGTGGGCAAAATCCTCGCCGGCCATGCTGGGCGCGAGGTCGCGCCGCAACTCGGCCCGTACCGTGTCCGCCGCGAGGCGCGCGAGATCCGCTTCTGCCGGCGTGTTGATGACCAGGCCGACGCCAATGACGATCTCGGGCGTGACCTTGACGCCGAAGCTCGTGGCAATCCCGGCGCAGATCTGTTCGATCCGCGCCAAAACGGTGTCCTTCACCGCATCGCGATGGTAGCGCAGCGTGCCGCCGATCGAGACGCGTCCGGCGATTTGGTTGCGTGCCGTGCCGCCTTCGAGCGTGCAGAGCGAGAGCACGGCGGTGTCGAGCGGATCGACGCTGCGCGAGACGATCGATTGCAGCGCCACGATCAAATGGCCGGCCGCCATCACCGGATCGCGCGTCAGATGCGGCATGCCGGCGTGACCGGCATGGCCATCGATGGTGATGGTGATGCGCCCGCCGGAGGCCATGACGACGCCGTCATGGACCGCGATGGTGCCGGCGGCGAGCCCCGGCCAGTTGTGAAAGCCGAACACCCGTTGCATCGGAAAGCGGTCGAACAGCCCGGCCGCGACCATCGCGCGCGAGCCGCCATAACCTTCCTCGGCCGGCTGGAAGATGAAATCGACCGTCCCGCTCCAGCTGGTGTCGGCGGCGAGCAGCGCGGCCGCGCCGAGCAGCGAAGCGGTATGCCCGTCATGGCCGCAGGCATGCATCACACCGGGGTTTTGCGAAGCGTAAGCTAGCCCCGTATCTTCGGTGATCGGCAGCGCATCCATGTCGGCCCGCAGGCCGACGCGGCCCTGGGCGTGGCCGCGCGTCAGGGTCGCGACGATGCCGTGACCGCCGATGTTGGCCTCGAAGGAAATGCCGAGCTCGGTGAGCTTGTCCTGCACGAAGGCCGCGGTGACTTTCTCCTGGAGGGACAGTTCGGGATGCGCATGCAAATGCCGGCGCCACGCGGTCAGTTTCTGGTGCAGCTCGGGGGTCAAGGCGGGAATCTCTCGGCTTGTGTGTCGGCGTCGACACCATAGCCGAATAACCGCAGCTTGCATCAAGCCTCAGCGAATGCCTCGCGTGCAGCAACGCGCTCCCGTCTACGCCGACAGCTTCGCCAGCCCGTCCCAATCGAAGCTGATGCCGTGGCCGATACGGTCCGGCGCGAGCGCAAGCCCGTCCTGCAGCACCAGTGGATGCTCGATAAATTTGTCGAGCCCAAAACCGTGCGCCTCCAGATACGACCGGTTCGGGCAGGCCGCGAGCAGGTGCACGGTGACGTCATGCGCGCCATGGCTGGTGACGGGCAGGTTGAACGCCTCCGACAGCCGCGCGATCTTCATGAAGGCGGAGACGCCGCCGCAATTGGTGACGTCAGGCTCGGGATAGGACACCGCGCCCGCGACGATGTAGTTCTTGAACTCCCAAAGCGAACGCAAATTCTCGCCCGCCGCGATCGGCACGCCGCCGGCCTGCATGATGCGAGTGTGGCCCGCGACGTCGTCGGGAATGATCGGCTCCTCGAGCCAGGTGAGGTCATACGGTTGGAACGCGCGGGCGGCGCGGATCGCTTCCTCGACCGTCCATTTCATGTTGGCATCCACCATCAACGGAAAGCCGTCACCGAGATGCTGTCGCATCGCCGCGACCCGCGCCACATCCGATTTGAGATCGGGGCGGCCGGCCTTCATCTTGATGGCGCGAAAGCCCTTGCTGAGATTGCCGTCAGTCTGCGCGAGCAGTGCCTCGACGGAGAGATCGAGATCGATGCCGCCCGCATAACACGGCACGCGCGCGTCGAACCCGCCGAGCAATCGATACAGCGGCAATTGCGCGCGCCGCGCCTTCAAATCCCACAGCGCGATGTCGAGTGCCGAGAGCGCCAGCACCGCCGGCCCGCCGCGCCCGCCATAATGCAGTGCCCACCAGACCTGGTGCCAGATCGCCTCGGTATCATCGGCCTCGCGGCCTTCGACGAGCGGCGGGATCTCGCGCTTGAGGATGTCGGCGACGGCGCCGCCATTGCGTCCGACCGTGTAAGTGTAGCCGACGCCCTCGGCGCCATCGGCATCCCGGATGCGGCAGGTGATCAGCTCGAACGCCGCCATGTCGCCATGCATCGAGTCCGACAGCGTGACGGGAAGGGGGATCCGGTAGAATCCGGTCTCGATGGTCGAAATGCGCGGCATGCGGCCTCCCTGCGTTTTCTTTGCAGGCTAGGCCGACGCGCACCGCCCGGCAAGCGCGCGCCATGCAAGGCAGCTCACCGCATCGTCGCGAGCTGCACGGCCAGCGCGCAGGCGCGGTCGTATTCGTCGAGATTGATCCACTCGTCGATCGTGTGCACCTCGTTCTGGCCGGCGCCGAAGGTCACGGTCGGAACGCCGTGGCGGACCATCCAGTTGGCATCGAGGCCGCCATTGGCGGTGCGCACGTTCGGGGTGCCGCCGACGGCGGACACGGCCTCCACCGCGCGTCTGACGACGGGAAGGTTGTCCTTCATGCGGAACGGGAAATAGTCGGTCTCGGCCTTGAACTTGACCTTGCCGGACTTGCCTTGCGCGTTGGTGACTTTCTTGGCCGCCTTCTCGAACGCGGCCTTGTAGGCTTTCGTGATCTCCTTGAAGAACTTTCCGTCGTGGCTGCGGCTTTCGCCGCGCACATGCACGTAGTCGGTGACGACGTTGGTGGCGTCGCCCGCGGGCCTTCCCTCGCCGCCGGTGACGGGGCCGACATTGCTGGTGCCTTGCTGCTTGCGCTTGACCACCTTGCCGAACCAGCCGCCGGCCTTCACGTCGGCGAGCGCAAGCGCGAGGATCATGGTCGAGGAGATGCCGCGCTCCGGCGCGACGCCGGCATGCGAGGCGCGGCCGAAGATTTCCACGGTCCAGCGGTCGGCACCCACGGCGCCGATGACGACGTTGGAGGCCGAGCCGCCGTCATAGTTGAAGGCCATCACCGGCGAGCCGAACTCGTCCAGCTTGACGTGGCGCGCGCCATAGAGCCCGCTCTCCTCGCGCACGCAGAACAGCAGCGTGATCGGCGGATGATCGAGTTGCTGCTTTTCGAGCTCGGCCGCCAGCGTCACCAGCACGCCGCAGCCGCAGCGATTGTCGCCGCCGAGCGCGGTCTTCGCATCATTGACGATCTTGCGACCCGACTTTTTCGGCTTGGCGCCGGCGCATAGCGGCACGGTATCCATGTGGGTCATGAACATGATGCGCGGCTGGTTGTGCAGCGCGCCGCGGCCGGGCAGGTCGACGATGAGGTTGCCGGTCTCGGTCGGCACCGGAATGCGGGTATTGGCGTCGTCGAGCCGGATCGCTTTCGCCGGCACGCCGCTCTCCTTCAGCGCAGCCGTGAGCTCACGCCCGATCGCGGCCTCCTGTCCGGTGACGCCCTCGACGGCGAGAAAGCGCAAGAGGCGGTCGGTGGCGGCTTTGGTGTCGACAGGCATGAGATGTCCCCTTGATGCAGGGCTCTACTCTATCGTCGGTCTTGGCGAGGTATAGACCAAAAAGATCAGCGCGCCGATGCCAAGCATGGCTGCCATGAAAAGCAGCACCGCCGGCAACCCTGCAAACGCCGCCACCGCACCGGTGATCGATTGCATCAGCGCCGCGCCGAGGAAGAAGGCGAGGTTGATCGCCGCGAGCGCCTTGCCCGCAACTTGGGCGTCGACCAGCTGCCGCGACATGCCGAACAGCAGCGGCTGTGCGGAAGTGGCAAGCCCGATGAGCACGAACAGCACGAGGTCGTATTGCGGCGGCATCACCGCAACACCAGACAACACGGAAATGGCATAGCGCGGGGCCCCTAACGCCATCAGCGCCAGCAGCAATGCCCCGACGAGGTGCGTTCCCGCCACCAGCGCGCGGCGGCGTCCCAGCCTGCGGTCGATCATGCCGATGACAAGCGGACCTGCGATCATGGCCAGCGTGAACGCGCCGAGCTGGTTGCCGGCCTCGACCCGCGACAATCCCTTGACCTGCATCAGCCACGGTCCGCCCCACAGGCCGCGCAGCACCAGCGAGGTCGCAAGCGACACCAGGGCCAGCGCGATCAGGCCGCGCAAGGGCCGCGACAGTCCGAGCCTGAGCACCTCGATCATCTGCGACAGCGGCGAGGACTCGTCCTTGTGCTCGGCCGGCTGGCTCGGCACCAGCAGGAACACCGCGAGCGCCACGGCGACGCCGCCGAGCGCCGAGATCCAGAACCCGGCGCGCCAGCCGTAAGTGTCGACCACGAAGGCGAGCGGACTCGACGACAACAGCATGCCGATATTGCCGATCGAGAGGATCGCGCCCGACCACAGCCCAAAGCGCGCGGCCGACAATTGCTTGGCCGCCAACGTCATCGGGCACATCAGCATGCCGGAGGTGGCAATGCCCAGCAGCACCTGCCCGATGGCGAAGCTTTCGGGTCCCGTTGCGAACCCCGACGCGATGGCGCCGACCACGGTTCCCGCGAGCAGGCTCAGCGACACCGGCCGCACGCCAAAGCGGTCCATCGCCGCACCGACCGGGATCTGCGCGGCCGCAAACGCGAACGGGTAGACCGAGGTGAGGCTCGCCAGCGCCTGCGGTTCGATGCCGAAATCCGCCGCCATCAGGTCGAGGCTGACCGCCGGAATGGTGCGCAGCAAGGTCGAGAGCATGTGCCCGCAGGCCAGCGCAAGCAGCGCAAAGATCAGCGCGCGGGTGGCTCCCGCGTCGTGGGTGGCGGCGGTGGTCATGGGCGTTGCGTCCCGGCAAGGTTTCGGGTGGGGTTACATGATTGACGGGTGCATGCCAACATCGGGACCGCCATGGCCGCAATGTCGTGGATGCACAAGGCAACGGACGCGCAAGATCCTAAACGTGCAAGGCTAGTGACATCATGTATCTCGGCATCGACCTCGGCACCTCCGCCGTCAAAATCGTTCTGGTCGACGACGCGCAGCGCGTGGTGGCGAGCCGCAGCCGGTCACTGACGGTCTCCTCGCCGCGTCCCGGCCATTGCGAGCAGGACCCGGCACAGTGGATCGAGGCGACGTTCGCGACGCTGGACGCGCTGAAGGCGGATCACGCGCGCGAGCTGGCCGAGGTCGAGGGCATCGGCCTGTCCGGCCAGATGCACGGCGCGACGCTGCTCGACGCCAGCCACAGGCCGTTGCGGCCCTGCATTCTCTGGAATGACGGACGGTCCTTTGCGGAATGCGCCGAGCTGGAGCGGCGCTGGCCCGCCTTGCGGACCACGACAGGCAACAAGGCGATGCCGGGATTCACCGCGCCAAAATTGCTGTGGGTCGCCAGGCACGAACCGGAGATCTTCGCGGCGACAAAACTCGTGCTGCAACCAAAGGCCTATCTGCGCCTGGTGCTGACCGGCGAGGCGATCGAGGATGTCTCGGACGCCTCGGGTTCGCTGTGGCTCGATGTTAGCAGCCGCGATTGGTCGGATGAAGGACTCGCCGCGACCGCGCTATCGCGCCGGCAGATGCCCCGTCTGGTCGAGGGCTGCGCGCCGGCTGCACGGCTGCGGAGCGAGTTGGCGCAGCGCTGGCCGATGATCGCGGGCGGGGCCGGCGACAATCCGGCGGGAGCCATCGGCATCGGCGCCATCAATCCCGGGGCAGCCTTCATTTCGCTCGGAACCTCCGGCGCATTGCTGGTGCCGACCGAGACGATCGCGGCCAATCCGGAGCGGGTCGTGCACACGTTCTGTCACGCCGTCCCCGACAGGTGGATTCAAGCCGGCGCGATCCTCTCGGCGGCATCGTGCCTGGCCTGGATCGCGCGGCTGTTGGGGATCCCTGAGACTGAGCTGCTGGCGCCGCTCGGGTTGCGCCCGCGGGCGCCGTCGCCGGTCAGCTTCCTGCCGTACCTCTCCGGCGAACGCACCCCGCACGATGACCCCGACGTGCGCGGCATGCTCGATGGGATCAGTCACGCCACCGATCGTGACGCGATCGTGCAAGCCGTGCTCGAAGGCGTCGCCTTCGCGCTTGCGGATTGCCGGGACGTGCTGGCCGAGACCGGATTGGTGATCGCGGAGGCGGATGTCATCGGCGGCGGCTCACGGTCGCGGTTCTGGCTTTCGGTGCTGGCCAATGTCCTGAACGTGCCGGTGCATCGCTTTGCCGACGGCGAGACGGGCGCGGCGTTCGGTGCGGCGCGGCTTGGCCGCCTCGCCGTCACCGGTGAGGCGATCGACGCCGTCTGCACCGCGCCACAGCGCGTCGAGACCTTCGAGCCCGACGGCGCGCTTGCGCAGGCCTATGCCGAGCGGCTGCCGCAATGGCGCCGCCTGTACCGGCCGCGGCGCTGATCGCGATACGCGATGATGTGGCGAAGAAAAGGCATCACGCGCGGGATCGGTTCCGTCTGCAAAAGATAAAAGCAGCGCCGGACCGTTGGTCGGTATGCCGGAGGTATTGCCCTGCGCCACAACCTTTTGTTTAATGCTTGCGCGCGCGCCAGGGACCAACGAGACGCGGGTGAGATTGCGATGCCGCCGTCGGCGCATCGGGGAGGTGTGATGAGCGAGCCCATCCTCGAGATGCGCCGGGTCTCTAAATCGTTCTTCAGCATCAAGGCGCTGCGCGACGTCGACCTCACCGTCTACGCGGGCGAAATCCACGCTTTGATGGGCGAGAACGGCGCCGGCAAATCCACCCTGATGAAGATCCTGTCGGGCGCCTACCGGCCGGACCCGGGCAGCGAAATCCGCATCGACGGCCAGCCCGTGCAGATCAGCGGTCCGCTCGGCGGCCGCGCAGCCGGCATCGCGATCATCTATCAGGAACTCTCGCTCGCCCCCAACCTGAGCGTTGCGGAGAATATCTATCTCGGTCGCGAGGTCTCCCGCGGCGGCTTGCTGGCGCGCGAGGCGATGCAGGCCGGCGTCGGTCCGATCCTGGCGCGGCTCGGCGCGGATTTCACGCCGCAGACGCAGGTCGCCAATCTTTCGATGGGCCAGCGCCAACTGGTCGAGATCGCGCGCGCGCTGCACGCCCGCTCCAGGATCCTGATCATGGACGAGCCGACCACCGCGTTGTCGGCCGGTGAGAGCGAAAGGCTGTTCGCGCTGATCCGCCAGCTGCGCGCCGAAGGTCTCGCCATCATCTACATCTCGCATCGCATGGACGAGGTCTATGCGCTCGGCGACCGCGTCACGGTGCTGCGCGACGGCACGCTGGTCGGCTCGCTCGACAAGGCAGACATCCGTGCCGACACCATCGTCCGGATGATGGTGGGACGCGACGTCTCGTCCTTCTACAAGAAGGAGCATGATCCCAGGAACGATCCCAACGCGCGGTCGGGAGCTCCCGTGCTTGCGGCCGTCGACATCGCCGACGGCAGGCGCGTCAAGGGATGTTCGCTGGCGGTGCATGCGGGCGAGGTGGTCGGCCTCGCGGGCCTGGTCGGCGCCGGCCGCACCGAGCTTGCGCACCTCATCATCGGCGCCGCGCCCATGATCTCCGGCCATGTCGAGATCGACGGGCGCGAGGTCTCCATCCGCACGCCCGGCGAGGCGCTGGACGCCGGCATCGCCTATCTCACCGAGGACAGGAAGGCGCTCGGCCTGTTCCTCGACATGTCCTGTCTCGACAACATCAATCTCGCGGTGCTCGGCCGCGACGCGAAATTCGGCGGCATCCTCGATCGCGACAAGGCCCGCGACCGCGCCAAGCGCGCGTTCGCGGGGCTCGGCATCCGCGCTGCGAATGTCGGTGTTCCCGCTGGCGGGCTCTCGGGCGGCAACCAGCAGAAAGTGCTGCTGTCGCGGCTGCTCGCGATCGGCCCGAAAATCCTGATCCTCGACGAGCCGACGCGCGGCGTCGACGTCGGCGCCAAGTCCGAGATCTATTCGATCATCGACAATCTCGCGAAGTCGGGCACCGCGGTTCTCGTCATCTCGTCCGACCTGCCCGAGATCATCGGCATCTGCGACCGCGTCATCGTGATGCGTGCAGGACATATCGCCGGGCAGATCCGGCGCGACGCGACATCGCCGCTCAATCAGGAGGAGATCATGGCCCTCGCCACCGGAACGGAGCAGCTCGATGCCTGAGAACGGCGCTTCCGCCAACACCGCCCCCGCCAAAGCCGTCCCCGTCGCGCCCGGTCTTGCCGCCGCGCAGGAGACGAAGCGGCAGCGGACGCGGATGATCATTCGCGCGGTCGGCATGCTGCCGGTGCTGCTGCTCTTGTGCATCGGCTTTCACGTGCTGTCGGACGGCCGCTTCTTCACCGGCCAGAACATCGGCATCGTGGTGCAGCAGTCCGCGGTCAATACCGTGCTGGCCGCAGGCATGACCTTCGTCATCCTCACCGGCGGCATCGACCTGTCGGTCGGCTCCATCTTGGCGGCGGCGGCGATGGCCGGGCTGATCATCTCCAAATTTCCAGATCTCGGGGCGCTGTGGTTGCCGGCCGCGGTGCTCACCGGCACCGTCTTCGGCATTCTCAACGGCGGCTTGATCGCGCTGTTGCGCCTGCCGCCCTTCATCGTCACGCTGGGATCGTTGACCGCCGTGCGCGGCGCGGCGCGCCTGCTCGGCGCCGACACCACGGTGTTCAATCCGTCGATCCCCTATGCCTTCATCGGCAACGGTGCTCTGACCCTCATTCCCGGCGTATTGTCGATTCCCTGGCTCTGGGTGATCGCGTTGCTGGTCATCCTGGTGTCGTGGCTGGTGCTCAAGCGCACCGTGCTCGGGGTGCACATCTACGCGGTCGGCGGCAATGAGAGCGCGGCGCGGCTCGCCGGCATCAAGGTCTGGGCCGTGTTGATTTTCGTCTATGGCGTGTCCGGCCTGCTCGCGGGCCTCGGCGGCGCGATGCAGGCAGCGCGCCTCTACGCCGCCAATGGCCTGCAGCTCGGCCAGTCCTACGAACTCGACGCCATCACCGCCGTGATCCTGGGCGGCACCTCCTTTGTCGGCGGCATCGGCTCGATCTGGGGAACGCTGGTCGGCGCGCTGATCATTGCCGTGCTGTCGAACGGCCTGATCCTGATCGGCGTGTCCGACGTCTGGCAATATGTGATCAAGGGTCTGGTCATCATCGGCGCGGTGGCGCTGGACCGCTATCGGCTGCAGGGCTCGGCTCGGACTTGAGAGCATGATCCAAAAAAGTGCGAAGCGGTTTTTCGAAAGGATCATGCTCAAACAAGGAGCATGAAAATGCAGCCGGCACCGCGCCGTCATGTTCATTCCGTCACGGCAACTGGTCGCCGCGCCGGAGCTTCAAACAGACCAGGGAGGAAGCCAATGTTGAAGTCGATCTCGCTTGCCGGCGCCGCGATGGCGCTCGTCCTGAGCTCCGCGCCGTCCTACGCCAAGGAGCTTAAGTCGATCGGCATTTCGCTGGGCTCGCTCGGCAATCCGTTCTTCGTCGCGTTGTCGAAGGGCGCCGAGTTCGAGGCCAAGAAGACCAACCCCAACGTGAAGATCACGACGGTGGGCTTCGAATATGATCTCGGCAAGCAGGTCACCCAGATCGACAATTTCATCGCCGCCGGCGTCGACCTGATCCTGCTCAACCCTGGCGATCCCAAGGCGATCGGACCAGCGATCAAGAAGGCGCAGGCCGCCGGCATCGTCGTCGTTGCCGTCGACACCGCGGCCGAAGGCGCCGACGCCACGGTGACCACCAACAACGTCCAGGCCGGCGAGATCTCCTGCCAGTACATCGTCGACAAGCTGGGAGGCAAGGGCGACGTGATCATCGAGAACGGCCCGCAGGTCTCCGCGGTGATCGATCGCGTGGTCGGCTGCAAGAACGTGCTCGGCAAGAATCCCGGCATCAAGGTCCTGTCCAGCGACCAGGACGGCAAGGGCTCGCGCGAAGGCGGCCTCACGGTGGCGCAGGGCTATCTGACCCGCTTCGCCAAGATCGACGCCATCTTCGCCATCAACGACCCGCAGGCGATCGGCACCGACCTCGCCGCGCGCCAGCAGCAGCGCACCGGCATCGTCATCACCGCGGTCGACGGCGCCCCCGACATCGAAGCGGCCCTCAAGGACCCGCAGGCGACGCAGATTCAGGCCTCCGCCTCGCAGGACCCGTTCTTCATGGCCCGCCGCGCCGTGCAGGTCGGCGTCAGCATTCTCAACGGCCAGAAGCCGGCGTCCACGGTTGAGCTGCTGCCGTCGAAACTCGTGACGCGCGACAATGTCGGCGAGTACAAAGGCTGGACCTCGGATCGGTCGCAGTAGCGGGCGAGAGGCGGCCGGCGCCGGATGCGGCGCTGGTCGGCTCGCGTGGCACCAGCGGAAGATGTGGCAGCGATCCCTGCAGGATGGCCCCGTTCGCATATCACCAAAGCGGCCTGCGGAACCCGCAGGAGGTCCGGGTCTCCTTGGCGGCGCCGCGCATGCGGAAGGCGGTTTGCCAGCATTTTCGCGCGTAACTTAACGTATACTTTAGAGTCCACTGCCTATTGGAGGTTGCAGAGGATTCCCGATGACCTTGAGCCCTTCTTCCGCCGCCACCACGTTGGGTCGCCTAGCCCGGGGACGAGCGCGGCAATATCGCCGTCATCTTCGCCATCGCCTTGTTGCCGGTCTTGTCATTCGTCGGCGCTGCGATCGACTACAGCCGCGCCGCCCACGCCCGCACCGCGATGCAGGGTGCGCTCGATTCGGCCGCGCTGATGGTCGCCAAGAACCTGTCCGATGGGAAGATCACGGCTGACCAGGTTCCGACCGCTGGCGCCGCTTACTTCGCCGCACTCTATACCCACACCGGCAGCCAGAACGTCAAGGCGTCCGCCACCTACACCGCCAACAATAGCGGCAAGGGATCGACGGTGACGATGGCGGCGTCGGGCGAAATCAAGAGCCAGTTCATGCAGATTGCCGGCTTTCCAACCCTCGACTTCAGCGTCGGCTCGACCTCGACCTGGGGGAACAACCTGCTGCGCATCGCGCTGGTGCTCGACAACACCGGTTCCATGGGGGGCACCAAGATCAGCAACCTGAAGACCGCATCCAAGAACCTTGTCGACAAGCTCGGGGCGCTGGCGAAGACCCCGGGCGATGTCATGTTCTCCGTGATTCCGTTCGCGAGCGCCGTCAACGTCGGCATCGACAAGGTCTCGGCCACGTGGCTGCGCTGGGATCTATGGGACCCCAGGTCGGAGGATTCCTCCAGCAACTCCTATTGCAGCAGCGGACGGAGCTCCTGGTACACGATGGCGATGTGCAAGGGGCATGGCTACACCTGGAGCCATTCCGTAGGCTCGCCTTCAACTTCGAACTGGAACGGCTGTGTGACCGACCGCGATCAGAGCTACGACGTCTCCGACGCATTGCCATCGGCGCTGACAACGCAATTTGTCGCCGACCAAGACCCGTACTGCCCGGCCAAATTGCTGGCGCTGACCAGCACAGCCAGCACCGTCAAGAGCACCATCGACGCGATGTCGGCGAACGGCGGCACCAATCAGACCATCGGGCTGCACTGGGGCTGGCTGTCGCTGCTGCAGCAAGCGCCGCTGAACGCGCCGGCCGAGGACGTCAACAACGTGTACCAGCACGTGATCATCCTGTTCACCGACGGCCAGAACACGGTCAATCGGTGGAACGGCGACGGGTCCATGACCTCGTCCTCGACTGAACGCGGCAAGATCGACACGCGAATGGAGGCTCTGTGCACCGCCGTCAAGGCCAAGAACACGACCATCTACACGGTCCAGCTCGACGACGGCACCGGGGTGTCGCCCGTGCTTCCCAAATGTGCGAGCGGCTCGGCAAACTTCTTCATGCTGAGCAACCCCAGCGAAATCGACGCCGCCTTCACCCAGATCGGCACATCCATTTCCAAGCTGCGCGTTTCGAAGTAGCCCCACATATCCATTTTGCTTGATATTGGCCCGGGGAAGCAAAGGCTGAAACAGCAGGCAGAGCCCGCCAAGGGCGAAATCGCATCCTCACGTGAGCGCCAACGCGCGTCATATGTTGGCTCGGCGGCTGACCTTCGCGCGAGCGATCGTGACGTCCGTTCGCGAGCTAGACCGGACCGTCGCTCATGCAAAGCGGAGTCGCAGTTTGACCCGAAGCGGACGTGAGCTCCCTCGGAGCCTACGGTCAGCCGATGAATGCGAACACGCGTAGTCAGATTTGATGAGCAGCGCGGAACCCATCGAGTCCAACACGCTGAATTTGTATAAGCCAAATTAAACAATCATTAGATGAGCACCAGATATTGATGCTCCAGAAGGGGTCAGGGATCCCAAACGATGCGATAGATGGACAGAGTGATGCGAAATGAAGGCTTTGTCTTTGCCGTCCTCAATGCTTATCGGTTCAGCGAAATTCTGCGCTTGTGGATCGCAATTGCGATTGTTGCAGCCGTTGACCTCATATGGCTTCGCGCCGCTGGGATGACGATGGCTATCGATCCGACGCAAGCGATTGCGTTCTGTGCTGCTGCTCTTCTCTCCTTTGTTTACACGAGGTTGAGGCCGGATCGGCGTATCGCTGAGCTTGCCACGGCTTTGGCTCAGATCATTGCCTTTACGGTCGTGGGCGCGATCCTGAGTTATCTAACCATCACGGCAAAGTTTCCGTTGGTCGATTCCCAGCTGGCCGGCGTCGACACCCTGCTGAGACTGAATTGGCTGGCTTTCTTTGAGTGGGTTGAGGTCAGACCAATTATCAAAGCGGTCCTCGCAGTCGCGTATCACAGCTGTATGCTGCAGGTCGCCATCTTGTTGGTGTGGCTGAGTGCGTGCGGGCGATTTGAAAGGATGCGAGAGTTTGTTTGGCTGTTCGTAACATCGCTCCTCGTGATTCTTCCGATCTCATGGAGACTGCCGGCAGCGAGCGCATGGGTCTACTTTGGCGTCGTCGAACGCGTCGACGCGTATCATTTGATCGATTTCAACGCACTCCGAAGCGGCGAGATGACACGCATTTCGTTGACGCACGTGAATGGTCTGATCACATTTCCTTCGTTCCACGCTGCGCTGGCCACAATACTTATATACGCCAGCCGAGGCGTGAAGATGCTTTTCCCACTATACCTTGTCTTGAACTTGCTGATGCTTGCTGCAACACCTACTGTAGGCGGCCACTATTTCATCGATATCATCGCCGGTGCGGGCATCGTTCTCTGCCTCGCTTGCCTTCGACAGCTTCGCTGGGGCGTTTTGTTTGCGCGATGGAACACCTCGCCATCGCACGCGGCCGGATAGTCATCCACGCTCTGCAAGCGACAGAGCGATTTGTCTTGGCAGAGGTCATCAAACGACAAACAGATTGAAGTTCGCTTGTGGCCCGAAGGCGAAGGTCGCCATCGCCTGCGGTACACCGGAGCGGGGGCCAGCCGACATCGAGAACACGCGGGCAAACTGACCCGGAACGGACATCGCCAGGGTCTGGTCGATGTCGCCGGCGCGCCCGGTGTAGTGGCACCCCCATCTGGCCCGAAACTGATCTATCGCAGCGCCCGGCGTGGACCGCTTTGACCAACCATCGACATTGCATTGCCGAGAATTTTGGCTTTACGCTTGGGCAACGTGTCAGGAGTTGCGCGCATGGGCGGGGACACAGGTAGCCTTTTCTTGTCGGGGGGCGGCGAGATGGGCGCTCTCACAAGAGCGTTTGACTGGTCAAAAACATCGCTCGGCTCGCCGGAAGCGTGGCCGCAAAGTCTTCGGGTCACGGTGCGGCTCGTTCTTACCTCACGCCACCCGATGTTCATTTGGTGGGGACCGGACCTCATCCAGTTCTATAACGATGCGTATCGCGAAACGATGGGTCCCGAGCGGCATCCGAGCGCCTTGGGCGCGGGCGGCCGTGAATGCTGGGATGAAATATGGGACATCATTGGTCCCCAGATTGAATACGTCATGGCAGGTAAGGGGGCGACGTGGCATGAGGATCAATTGGTGCCTGTAACCCGCCACGGTCGGCGCGAGGATGTCTGGTGGACGTACAGCTTCGGTCCAATTGACCTTGAAGATAAAGTCGGCGGCGTACTCGTTGTCTGTAAAGACGTCACCTCCGAGCACATGGCAAGGGAAGCCCTGAGGCTTATCAACGAAGAGCTAAAGCACCGGTTCAAGAACACCTTTGCTGTGCTTGGTGCTGTTGCCAGCCAAACATTTCGTGACGTATCGAGCCGCGCCGATCTTGAAAAGTATAAGGCACGACTTGCCGCGTTCGGACGAGCACACGCCTTGCTGACTGCGGCGAATTGGGCTGCTGCCCCACTTCGAGATGTCGTCAACACGGCCCTGAGCCCTTACAGAACAGGCGAAGGCCGGATTACGACGTCCGGTCCTCCGCTTGTTCTCAGATCGCAACAGGCTCTCGCCCTTTCCTTAGCGGTTCACGAGCTCGCCACCAATGCAGTAAAGTATGGCGCTCTGAGCGTGACAGGCGGCCGGGTGTCCATCGTGTGGTCAACCGAAGATCAGGCGGGTGATCAAAAATTCGTCTTCGTCTGGCAAGAATTCGGCGGTCCATCTGTGTCGGAGCCCACCGATAAAGGCTTCGGTTCGCAACTCATTTCGGGGGCGCTGGAATACGACTTCAGAGGGTCGGTTGCGGTGTCCTATGAATCGACCGGACTCACTTGCCGCCTCACGGCTCCGCTCGAAAATCTGGAAATGTCACCACAATAGTGGGAGCTTTTACCCGACCCATGTTGACTGCCGCGAGGACGAGGAGCCCCTCACGGGCCCGCATGTCGGGTCCTGTCCCGTAGCTGACCTGCCGCGCGCAGCCGGTGGAGGACCGCTTGTGACCCATTGGAGACGTCCGCCGTATCAGCCCGGCGCTCATTTTTCGATGTGCCACGACCCGTCCCAGTCGTTCGGAGGCGGTTCTGCTTTGAAGCTTCCGATGCGCTCGATTAGGGCCCTTGCAGGCCCGTCGTCGGGCATCGCTTCAAGCGACGCATTGAACGCAGCAAGCGCATCATCCCATCGCCGGTTGCGATAGTTCGAGAGCCCTTCCAGATACTTGTCCCGCAAGACCAGTTGTTGTGGCGTGACATCAGCTCGGCTTCCGAGGATTTCAGAAACGGCCTCGAAACGAGTTTGACCCGCCACCACAATGCGATCGATCTCCCGCGCCTCAAGTGAAGTGCCCACGGCAGCAATAGTTCTTTCGGAAACGAGATTGCGGGTGCCGTACACCTTGTTCGCGCCTTCCAGCCGCGAGGCGAGGTTCACCACATCGCCCATGACGGTGTAGCTCATCATCACGTCGGCCGATGCTGCCGACCAGCGCCTCGCCGGTCGCGATCCCGATCCTTAGATCGCATTGCTTCATTGGAGTTGCGCGAACGCCAAGTAGCTCAGGAATCTCCTCGCGCAATTTTCCGATACGTTCGATCATTTCCAGGGAGGCGAGGCATGCAAGTCGGGCATGATCGGCCTCATCGACGAAAGGTGGGGCTCAATAAGCCATGATGCTGTCGCCGATATACTTGTCGATGATCCCTCGGTTGTTCCGGATTGGTTCGGACATGACCGAAAGGTAGTGGTTCATGACCTTGACGAGACCTTGCGGGGTCATGCCTTCGCTAAGGCTGGTGAAGCCCTTCAAGTCGCAGAACAACACAGTCATCACCCGGCGCTGGCCTTCGGGGGCCGTCAAATTTGGGTGATCGATCAGCCTTCAACGACGCGCGGATCGATGTATTTTCCGAATGTTTCCTTGATGCGTTGGTTGTTGCGCAATTGCACAATCATTCGATTGAAGGCGGCAGCCAGTTGTCCGATTTCGTCAGTCGCCCTTACATCGATTGATTGATCGAGCTGACCCGCTTCCACCGCGCGGGCACCTTCAAGCAATAGTCGGACAGAGCGAATGATGCCGCCGCTGACCAGATTGGCGAAGATCAATCGACGATCGCGGCAAGCAGCGTCACGATGGCCGAGGTCAGCGCCACCCGGGTCTGTTCCGACCTCACTTTTGCGATAGCCCCCTCGCTGACGGTCAGCATACTCAATCGAATAGCACTGACCTTCTCATCCAGTCGTCGCGAACAGCGTCTGCTCGCGCAAGGCTGCGTCTCGCCGCTGGAAAGTCTCTCGCCTCAAGGTGTGAAAGTAGCTCTCTGGTCTCCTGCTTCAGCTGGCGGCGAGTATCGTCCAGATTTTCAATCCGGTTGTCGATGCGCGCCAGGGCTGCGTTGTCCGATGGTGTACTTGTGTTTTCAATGATCGAATTGATCAGTGTCCGCGCGGCTTGCGCTTCGCTTTCGACCTCGGCTCCCTTCTCGTTGTAGAGCTCCAAGCGGGCTCTATATCCGAGCACATCGGGCGGCTCCTGCATCTTCGCGATCACCATGCGGCGGAGCCCGAGGCCTCGTTCGAGCGATAGAGTATTGATCCGTGTCAGACGGGGCGTTGATAGGTGCGTAACGTGCAGAGAGCTCATCAAGCAGGTAGCCGACTCGCCTGACCATCGCGATCGATAGGACCGACGTCACGAGCATGAGGATGATCAGTCCGACAGCGATTGCTCCAATTCGCTGCCGGATTGACTGCTTGATCGTCGATCCGGAGAATTTTTTCAGTCCGTTAAGAGCGAGGATCCGTTGTCTCGTGCTCCGTAGAGGCATATCCGACGTACTCACAGTCGAGCTTCCTTTCGGTCAGCCCCGTCAGGCGGTCCAACTCCATTCATTCTTCAGTCAGGCTGAAATCGAAAGTTTCGGCAGGCGGGTCTTGGTGAACAGCCCCGAACTGGCTCAGCGGCAACTTTATCGTCACCGAAGAGGAGTAAAGGTCTGTGAGTTCGAGTTTGAGCTGTTGGCCGGCTTCCATTTGAGCCGCCACCGTTGGTTCAATTCCACGTGCTGCGATGCAGATGTTGGTGAGACACCAGGTGAAAGGAACCTGGACAGGACTGCCTTGATCTACCGTCACCTTGACTCCCTGCTGCAGATTTGCCCCTTGCGGAACGAACAGCTGCAGGCGAGCGGGACCGTCAGCTCGTTCGATCAGATCGACACGGGCCACGATCTGATCGAGATCGTCCGTGGCGGTTGACGTCGATCGGCATATGTTGGTTCGATCGGATGAGGCGAAACAAAGCTTTTTCCAGGTTGAGAAATGGATGTTCTCAGGCAGCCGCAATCGTGGCGGCTTCGACGGAGGCTCCCGCTGGGCAGAAGGGCCGTTGACTGGCTGCCCAAGCGGCGGAGCGGTCGCTGAATGCTTCTCCAGAAATTGCGATACCAAGGGCGACCAGATCGGCACCGCGTCGGCGAAATCGATCATGAAGTGCCCGTCGGTCCCAAAGGACGGGAGCATACGATAATCGGCATTTCCGCCCGCTTCGACAAAGGCCTGATGCATCCTCATCGTCAATTCCGGACCGAAGTAGCTGTCGTTTTCCGCGTAGATCCAAAGCATCGGTACGCGTGCGGTGCGGCCGAATTCGCTGGTGGCGGCAACGAGCTTGTCGGGAGCACAATTGTTGTTGGGTTTGCCGTCAACTCGGCCTCCGCGTCCCGCTGCAAAGGTAATGATGGCCTGAACTGATGACGGGTTTAGGCTCCCAAGAGCAATCGAGCCCCATCCGCCGCCCGACTGGCCAACGACGATGACCTTACCCGGCTGGATCATCTTCTTCTTGCTCATGTAGTCGATGACCCACTCGTTCAGAGTGGCGATGGCGAGCCCGGGACCACGGAAGTTTGGGTTGTCGCAGCTACCGACGTGGGCAAAGACGGCTCCGTAGAGACCCTGATCTTTATCATCGAGACTGCTGGCCCCGTACCTGACGGGCGAGATGACCACATAACCGCGACGTGCAAACCAACGTGCCGCGTCACGATACTCGATCGCCGGAAACATCGTCCGCTGGTTGGCTTCCAGCGAAATTCCATGGTTCATAACCACTAGCGGAAACGGACCATCTCCGACCGGCCGTACCAGGAAGGCAAGCACCGGCAGTGGAAACGGCAGCGCCCAAATTTCCTCTTGGATTACTTGTCCCGCAGTTCGGTCATCTGCCGCGGCTGGGAAATGGACTGCCGAGGGGAAAGCCAGCAAAAGAAGAATGGCCAGCAAGTGCTTCAGCATCTTCTTTCTCCGACGATCTGGTCTGGGTCTGACGCTAGGTCTCGGAGGCAGGAATCCGTTGATTTGGATCAAAGCGACCAACCGCAAGTTCCCGACGTCGTGCGGCTTAGTGGCCTAGCAAAGAAAGCGTCGTCGGAAACCCGGATGAGCGTGCACGGCCTTTCATGCGGCTCCTGGCTTTTTGACGGCCTTAGGGCCTGTTTCGAGCTTTAACCCCGCCGCCGCTATCGTCGTTGGTCTGCTTGTGGGCCTGAAGGCGAAATATCCGGCACGCCGGCAGCTAGGGCCATAGCGGACATCGAGAATACGCGGGCAAATCGGTGCGAATGACCCGAAGCGGAGCACCTTGAAAGTGAGGTCAAGTCATGAATCCGGGCATGAAGCATCGGACGCGCGGATGGCCGTCTATGTAATGCCTCCAGACCATTGTACGGCCGAAGCGGTTTGGTTCTGTGACAACCGCACCGTCAGGTACGAGCACCCATTCGCCGTCGATGAGGACGCGGTAACGGCCCCGACTGGACTCCCAATCGGCATCGGACACTATGTATCCGTCGGCATCAGTACAGCACTTTCCAAATTCGCTCTGCAAGCTTTCAAACCAAGACTTCAGCGGAGAGTGGTCGTATCGGCCATCGTCGCGTGCAAGGACCGGCGTCAGTAGCAACGCTGAACCCAGCAACGATGCCGCAAGTTTCGCTGGAAACATCTGTTTGCCTCCGCGATATTCGCCGGCCGATCCGCTGGCTTGGTGCGGCTTAGGCTGGCAACCCGGAAACTAAATCCGTTGCAACTGCCGCTGACGATCGCTCGATGCTGTGATGGGACAGTTCATTCCCATCCCCACTGAGGTGAGTCCGGAAATTCGAGCGAAGGTTCAAATACGACAACGCTTCAACTAAAGGTCAGTGCAGCTGCTTCTTTGGCCTAGCCTGCCCTTAGCCGACCTCTCAGCTGGCGCCGAGCTTGTCCGCTCATGACGGCGTAGCCGACCAAAGCCCTCACAGACTTAAGGAAATGACCCACGGTGCATGAGTCTGCAGGGCATCTGTTGCGGGTCTCCACAACCGCGTTCGTCAACGACGATTGCGATCTACGGTGCATCGCCTTTATGGCCTATTCGGCAACTCGCGACAGCTCCGCAAGGAGCTTCAACGCATCATTCAGCACGGCCCGATCCTGCGCTCGTTCAGCGGCCGCATCACCCGTGAATTCGCCATGCGTCCGCGCATTCTGATTTCCCTTCGGCGCGCCTGATCTCCGTGCGCCGCCGTGCATGCGGCAGCGAGACTTGCCGTGCACTGCAGGCGCGCGGCAGGTGGTGCCGTTTCGCGTTTCGGCGCCACAGCGCGGGCTCGTCCACATCGCACGCGTCTTGCGAATTTGGTCGCCGCTCATGCATTGCTGCCTTGCCTGGATTCGGCCTGTTCGCATGCGCCGGCCTCACGCGGCGGGACCAGTCCTGCGACTGTCGCAGCGTGCGGCTCCGCGACGATCATGCTCGCGTGCTGGGTCACGTTGCCCACGATCGCCCTGCCGCCATCCTGCACCGACAAGTTCCGGACCGTGATCGCACGCTCGCCGTTGTTGCGGTGGCGGCTGAGTGCCTCGATCTGGCTCGCGAAGGTGCGGGCCAGCCGGGTCAGCACGCGGGTGAGGCTCTCTTGCTGCGGAACGTCGTCGGTGAGGGCGAGGCGGCAGGCAGAGCGCATCGTGGCCGCGTGAACGGACGCCATTTGCACTGCGAGCATCGCCTCGATCGAGTCCTTCGGCGCGATGCTCTTCACCAGCGAGATCATGAAGGCGAGATTGGCTTCATCGGGCTTGCGTCCGGTCACGCTGGCCTTCACCAATTGCTTGAGGAGACCATGCAGCGCGTCGCGGTCAGCGGCGCCGAGCGCCTCGGCCAGCAGCCGTTCGCCGGCTTGCGGGTCCGCGTGGAGGATCGCAATTCCCCGCTTGTAGAGCTTGATCCGCGGGCTCGCGTCGGGGCCGCTGCGATCGTTTGCCGCAACCGGCAGCGTGCCGTGGCGTTTGGCAGATGTCGTCATGTGCTGTGTCCTTTGCCCGCGCGGGCTCATTGCGCGCGACATCGATCGCTCGGCTTGCGCGCCTGTGGGGTTTTCGGGATGTTGATGAAGGGCTTACGCGCAATCGCCGCGCGACGCCCCGTGGTCGGGCGGCGTGGACGCTGACGATTGTTGCGATGATGGCATTCTGCCGGTGTTTTGCCCGACGTGTCAAACGAAGATTGCGAAGCGCGCAATCCTCGTTCGTGCAAATCCTCGTTCGTGCAAGTCCTTGATCTCGCAAGCGTCGGCTACTGTGCATGCGGTTGTTTTTGCGTTTTTTGTTTCGAACCGGCTCCGACCTGCCGCGCGACGGAATGCCGGCCTGCAAACGCGATTGCGAAATCCGGCGCGGCCGCTCATCATGATCCGCGAATGCGCCGCGACCTGCAAAAGCGGCGAGAACTTCTGGGGAGAGAACGAATGCAACGAACGCTTCGCCTGCTGGCGATCGTCGCCGGATTGTGCGTGACGACGGAGGCCTTCGCGCAAAAATATCCGGTGCGGCCGGTCAAGATCATGGTCGGCTTCAGCGCGGGCGGCCCGGTCGACGTCGTCGCGCGCATCGTCGCCGATCGGCTGAGCAACAAGCTCGGACAAGCTTTCGTGGTCGAGAACCGCGCCGGCGCCAACGGCATGATCGCGGCCGAAGGCGTCGCGCGTGCGGAAGGCGACGGCTACACGATGCTGGCCTGCAACTCCTCCACCATCACGCTCAACAAGACGCTGTTCAAGGATATCCGCTACGACCCGGAAAAGGACTTCGCGCCGCTCACCACCGTCGTGTCGGCGCCGCTCGTGCTGGTGGTCAATCCGGAGAATTCCAAGACGGCCAACATCAACACCGTCGCCGATCTCGTCGCCGCGGCAAAGGCTGCGCCCGGCGCGCTTGCCTACGGCTCGGGCGGCAACGGCAACCTTGCCCATCTCGCCATGGAGCTGCTCAGCGAGAGGGCCGGCGTCAAGATGATCCACGTGCCCTATCGCGGTGGTGCTGCGTCCGAGGTCGGTATCCTCGCGCAGGAGGTCCTGGCAGTGTTCGATCCCTTATCCGCCGTGCCGCTGGTGAAGGCCGGCAAG
Source organism: Bradyrhizobium sp. CW1 (assembly GCF_023100665.1). Lineage (NCBI taxonomy): Bacteria > Pseudomonadati > Pseudomonadota > Alphaproteobacteria > Hyphomicrobiales > Nitrobacteraceae > Bradyrhizobium > Bradyrhizobium sp. CW1. The sequence goes on along the minus strand of NZ_CP064684.1, from coordinate 5,763,175 downwards.
CTGCGCGCGCTCGCGGTGTCCTCCGCCGAGCGGCTGCCGGCGTTGCCTGATGTGCCGACCGTCGCGGAAGCCGGCTATCCCGGCTTCGACATCTCGTTCTGGGTCGGCTTCTTCATGCCGAAGGCAACCCCCGCGCCGACGCTCGAGATGCTGCACCGGGAGATCGTCGCCGCAGCCAACGATCCGCTGTTACGGGAGCGGCTGGAGACGCAGGGCGTCGTCAGCGTGCTGAGTTCGGCCGACTACGCCGCCAAGATCGCGAAGGAGATCAAGGAACTCGCCGAAGTGGTGGCGGCGGCGAACATCAAGGCGGAGTAGGGCGTCTGCTTGGCGTGCTGCCGGCCACCTGAGCCAGCCGCTCGAGCAGCGGGCGCTGTCCTGCGTTGATCTTCTCGTGCGCTGCTGCGAGCGTGAACCATTCGGCACGATCGACCTCCGGGAAGGTCTGACGTTTGCCGCTGCGTGGCGGCCATTCCATCTCGAATGTGTTGCTGCGAATGCTGCGCAAATCGACGTCGAACTCGGCCGCGAACGCGGTGACGATCTTGCCGCCGCGCTGCCTGACCTGGCCAATCGAAGTCAGCGGCGTGGACAGCTCAAGCCCAAGCTCCTCGGCAAACTCCCGTCGCGCGGCGGTTTCTGCGTCTTCGTCTGCGTACTCGCCCTTCGGAATCGACCATGCCCCGAGGTCCTTGTTGCGCCAGAACGGTCCTCCGGGATGAACGAGCAGAACCTCGAGCTCCCCACGTTTGCGATAGGCAATGATCCCGGCGCTTTTCGATGGCATCGCAGGTTCCGTTCAGGCGGCGCATTCGGCCGGGAAAAAGTGGAACAGACGCTTTTAGCGCAGGTTAATAGCTAACGCTTTGACCGAACAAGGGAGTGAACCATGATCCGCCTGTTGGCAACGACCGCCTTAGGGCTGGTGCTGGCGAACGCCGCCTTTGCGCAATCGCCAAGCAGCAACACCAAGTCTGAGCAAACGCCGCAATCCCAGTCCAATTCCGCAGCTCCGTCCAACACGTCGCCGTCTGGCGCGGCACAAACACAGCAGTCGCGATCGCAGCCGCAGCAATCATCAACGCCCGGAGCGTCGACACAGAATACCCAGGCGACCACTCCGTCTTCCGGATCGGCCAATTCCGGCTCCGGGACCAACGCCACCAACAGCGCGGACACGTCCTCGCGGCCGCCCAGTGGTACGGCAAACTCCAACGCGGCCGGTAACCAGCCCGCCTCGCAGCAGAGCGCCAATCCGCCGGCGGCGAACTCGAACCAGACGCAGGATCGCTCCAACCCTCCGTCGAACAATACCAATCAGGCGCAGCAGGCGCCTGGTTCATCTGGTACCAACCAGGCCCAGCAATCGCCAAACACGCCGAGCAGCAATCAGGCGCAAGACCAGCGGACCGGTGCCAATTCACAGGCCGCCGCCCGCACTGACGTCAACCTCAACAAGCAGCAGGAGACCAAGATCAGCGCGTCCATCTCGCATCTCAACGTGCGGCCGCTGACCAGCGTCAATTTCTCGCTCAACGTCGGCACGGTGGTGCCGCGCGATGTCCAGCTATCGACGCTGCCACCCGATGTGGTCGAGATCGTGCCGCAATATCGCGGCTACAGCTTTGCGCTGGTGAAGGATGAAATCGTCGTGGTCGATCCGGCGACATACAAGATCGTAACCGTGCTGCCGTACTCGGGACAATCCACCGCGACAACGACGACCACGCGTGAGCGCAGCGCCAGCAAGTTTTCGGATCGCGATCGCGAAGTGATCCGCAAGCATGCGAAGACCCGCACCGAGGGACGGAGCGAACGACAGACCACCGGCAGCACCGCGCGGTCCGAAATCCATGTTGGTGACCGCGTTCCCGAGAGTGTCGAGGTCGAGGAATTCCCGAGCACCGTCTATCGGGACGCGCCCGACCTCCGCGAGTACCGCTACATCCACCGCGATACGCGGACCTATGTCGTCGAGCCCCGCGAACGCCGCATCATCGAGGAGATCGACTAGTTCGCGGCCACTGGAAGCCGCTCCATAGAGCGGCTTCCGGATTTGCGCATCAGCCCGAAGATCGTTCGCGCGCTGCAAAACGGATGGCGCGGGCCTTCGCGCTCTTTCCCGCCGCACGCGCGGCGATCATGCTGCGTGCCTTGCCGTGGGTGTTCTTCCGGATCAGAGACGCGAGCCGCTTGCGTGCGTGGCTGGCGGTCAATCGCGCCGCCAGTTGCTCGGCCTTGCGAATGATGGTGGCGACCGAGGGCGTCAGGTTCACCGGAACCCAGGCGACGTCCTTCGTCTTGGACAGGCTGCCGATGCCCTCGCAGGGTGCTTCGCGCGGCAGGTCGATCCGGATCGCGAGGGCTTCCGCGCGTTCGGTCCAGTCCTCGGCCCTGGTGCCGGTGATGATGCGGACATAGTCGCGTGTCTCACGCGGCAGCTCGCTCTCTTTGGCGAGCCATTTCTGGATTCGGCCGGGACCTGCGTTGTAGGCGGCTGCGGCAAGGCCGAGATTGCCGAAATCGTCGCGCAGCTTGCGCAGGAACTTGGCCGATGCCGGCAGCGCCTTCATCGCATCGAACGGATCATCTAGCCCGACCTCCGCTGCCGTTTCCGGCATGAACTGCGCGACGCCCTGCGCGCCGGCCTGGCTGACCTCGTTGGACTTGAAGCGGCTCTCCTGCCAGATCAAACGCGCGAAGAACGGCACGGGAATGCCGCTGGCTTCGGCAGCTCCGCGAAGCGCGTGGCAGAAGCGTTCCGTCGGCGAAACCGGCGCCTGCGCGACGGGTTCGACCGTATCCGGCGGCTCGGGGGTCTCCTCATAGGCCGCACGCGCATTGGCGAGCTCGAGGGCCTGCACGCTTGCAAGGAACAGCTCGACCACCGGAACAAGTGACGAGGCCTGAGTGTTTTGAAGAACGGCGTGATCGAAAGCTGATGGTTGGCGGGACGCCGACGGATCGAAGTCGCACATCAGAATCATGAACGCGGCGCACGCCGCGACGACAAATCGCATTGCTGGAGCAACCTCGAACTGTGGGTGAACGGCCAGCGATGCGCCGGCGATAAGGAGTTATTAACCGAGCGATTGCGGCAAAGCTGCGGTCTCGTCGGTTCCCACGGTGTTACTACGGTGTTCCCGCCGGAAACTCTTTGCTCCGCGAATTTGCGGGGGCGTTGGCGAATGGGGACGAGCGAGATGATGCGGTGGATGCTTGGCGCGGTGATTTCGCTGGCGGCGATCTCTTCGGCGCTTGCGGGCAATCTCGATGCGGCAGCGGTAAACGATGCTGCGCGTCCCGCAAAGCAACCTGCTAGCGACAAGCTCAACGCCGCGATCGTGAAGCTTCAGATTCTGCTCGACCGTGCGCGGTTCTCGCCCGGGGAGATCGACGGCAAGCTCGGAGAGAACGCGCAGAAGGCACTGAAAGCATTCGCCGAGCAGAACGGCGTTGCATCGGATAAAACGATCGCGCCCGAGCTTTGGGACAAGTTGAACGCCGCGAGCGAAGGCGCCGTCCTCGTCGAATACAAGATCACGGACGCGGATGTGAAGGGCCCGTTTCTGAAGGAGCTGCCCGGCAAGCTTGATGACATGAAGCCGCTGAAGGCGCTGAGCTACACCAGCCCGCTCGAAGGGCTTGCCGAGAAATTCCACATGAGCGCCGATCTGCTCAAGGCGCTCAACCCGGACAAGGCCTTCGACAAGGTGGGAGCGACCATCGTCGTTGCAAACGTTCCGGCGCGGCGAGAGCTTCCGAACATCGCGCGGCTCGACGTCGACAAAAGGAACGGGACGCTGAAAGCATTCGACCAGGGCGCCACCCTGATCGCGTTCTATCCCGCGTCAATCGGAAGTCCGGATCGTCCGACGCCGAGCGGTACGCTCAAGGTCACCAGCACCCACGAGAATCCGGTTTATCACTACAACCCTGACTACAAGTTCAGAAGCGTCAAATCGAAACAGCCGTTCGATGTTCAGCCGGGCCCGAACAATCCGGTGGGAGCATACTGGATCGGCTTGTCCGCACAGGGGTACGGCATCCACGGAACGGCGGAGCCCGACAGGGTCAGCAAGTCCGCGTCGCATGGCTGCGTCAGGTTGACCAATTGGGACGTGCGCGCGCTGGGCGAGCACGTCAAGCGCGGCACACCGGTGGTCTTTCTGGATGCGCCGACGGACTCCTCGTCCGAGCAGCGGCGGAAGTCCGGCGGTAGGCGCGCCTCGAACTAGTCTTTGGGAAAGTCCTTGCGCATCGCGATTTCGGCGGCATCACCGGGCGACAGCACGGTCTGGTCGAACGCTGCTTGCCCTCGTCATGATATCGTAGAGCGAGATGCCCTTGATGGCTTGCCCATGAGCTCGCGGACGCAGTCGGCGAGCGTGCCGTTGTAGACGGGATAGGGCGGACCTCGATCCTTTTGCCTCTGGCCCTTCAGCGACGGTCACTTCTTCAGTTCGGCCGGCGCGTCATAGGCGATCGGCGATTTCTCTTTGAACATGCGCTTGGCCCTGAAGGCGCGGGTAGCCCCGAAGCCTGGGGCCGCCCTGTAGACGCTCGTTGAAGAATTAGTTCAAATCAGCCGGCAACAAAGGCGAGCAGGGTGCCGTTCGCCTTGGCCGGCGGCACGCAGATCGCAGGTCCGCTGCGCACGGCTGCCGAACCAAGCGCCTTGTCGGTGGCAGCGAGATCGCCGCTGACAAGCACCAGGGCAGCGCCACCGCGTTCGGAAAGACCCGCGAGCGGCACGCCGGGATAACGTTTGCCGAGCTGCTCCAGCGTCAAGTAAACGAAATCGGCACGATCGCCACCGGAGGGCACGGTCACTGCGCCGTCGGCTTCAGCCTTCGGCTCGCGGTCGATCAGCTGTCCCAGATCCGCGGCTTCCTTCGCGGGCTCGGGCGTCGCGATCAATGTCTGCTTGATCCGCTTGGCCGCATTGGCGTGCTTCATCAGCTCGGGAATCCACACCGTCTCTGGCGTCTTGTGCTGGCAGGCAAAAATGCGCACGCCGCCGGGCGCTTCTGCGGTCGGCCACATGAAGGTGCGGAATTTCGCCGCCGAGATCGTGCCATCAGGCAGCGTCACGGGCCGTTCGAAATCGGTCGGGCCGATCGGCTCCAGGCCACGCGCGCGGATTTCCTCCGCGCCGGCGGTGGAATCGACCGCTGTGAAGGCGATGCGCTCGATGCCTTCGCCGCGCTGGTCGAGGAAGGCACGCGCCGGCGCGTTGTGCTCGGTCGCCGCGAGCACGCCGAGCAGCTCCATATAATCCGGGTCGAACATGATCGTGTAGTTGCCGGTGCCCATATGTGCGCTGTGGGTGCCGCGCGGCGAGATGGTGAAGCCGAGCTGCCGGTAGTTTTCGGCGGCTTTGTCGAGGTCCTGCACCATGACCACGGCGTGGTCGATACCGATGACGTTCTTGAGGGCCACTGTTCTTTCCCCGAGTGCAAACTGACTGGACCGCCGTCGGCGGCCGCAAATCCTGTCTACGCCGGATAGGCGGTCAAGTCATTTTCAAATCGGTGGGACATGCGGAAATTTCATTCCGTGAAGCGCGATATCTGACACTTGATGGCGTCAGCGCGCCTGCTCGATATAGGCGGCGAGGATGGCGCGCTCCTCGCTGGTCATTTCGGTGATGTTGCCCGGCGGCATTGCATTGGACCAGGCGGCGACGCGGCCGATCAGGCGGATGTTGCGATGGATGTGCTCGGGCGCGTCCAGCAATATGCCCTTCGGCGCGGTGACGATGCCGGCCCAGACCGGTTCGGCGGCATGGCACATGCTGCAGCGGGACATCACGATCTCCTCGACATTGGCAAGCGTCGGCTGCGCTGACAGCGCGCTTGTCTTGACCTCGCGCGGGCCGGCCGCCGAGAGGAACAGGATCGCGATCACGCCGACCGCTGCGACGCCCCACACCCACCACGGCGATTTGCGCCCGGCGTGCCGCTCGTTGAAGAAATGGCGGATCACGGGGCCGAGCGCCAGGATGATTGCGACGATGATCCAGTTGAAGCGGGTGGCATAGAGCAGGGGATAGTGGTTGCTGATCATCAGCACGACGACAGGCAGCGTCAGATAGTTGTTGTGGACCGAGCGCTCCTTGCTGGTCTTGCCGAGCTTCGGATCGGGCGCCTGCCCTGCGAGAAGGGCGGCTACGATCTTCTTCTGGTTCGGGATGATCAGCGCGAAGACGTTGGCAACCATGATGGTGCCGATGATCGCCCCGATCTGGTTGAAGGCACCGCGCCCGCTCAGCACGTGGGTGAAAGCATAGGTCAACGCGACCAGGAACAGATAGCCGCCGATCGCGAAGGGCAGCTCGCGCTGCGCCAGCCCGGTACGGCAGGCGCCTTCATAGAGCAGCCACGCCAGCGCGAGGCTGCAGAGGCTGAACAGGCCGGCCTGGAATGGCGTGAGATCGAGGATCGACTTGTCGACCAGGAACAAATCGGCCTCGAGATAATACACCACCACCATCAGCGCGAAGCCGGACAGCCAAGTGGTGTAGGCCTCCCATTTGAACCACGTCAGCTCGTCCGGCATCTGGGCGGGCGCGACCAGATATTTCATGATCCGGTAGAAGCCGCCGCCATGGACCTGCCAGGCCTCGCCTTGCACGCCGTCCGGCAGATCGCGCCTGGGCCTAAGGCTGAGGTCGAGGGCGATGAAATAGAAGGAACTGCCGATCCAGGCGATCGCGGCGACCACGTGTAGCCAGCGGAGCAGCAGGCTCGCCCATTCCGATATGATGGATCCCCACATGATCACCCCAACAGGTGCGACCCCAATGCCGCAGCCTTGATGACCGCAACCGGCGGTCCCGCCCTTACAATGTGTCGCACCGATCAGCCGTATTTTCCAGTACGATGGGCTGCGGCTGTTGCACATCGTGCGGGCATGAGCTGACGTGGGATTCGGCAGGCATTTGACCTGTCGCAGAACGTTTGCGCGTCGATCGGCGTTGAAGCGCAATACGTGAAGGCCGGGAGGAAACGATTTGAAGAACAGGATTTCATTCGCGGCGATGTCCGCGGGATGGCTGGCCGCGGTCGCGACCTGCGCACAGGCTGAGGCGGTGCTGCAAGGCAAGGACGCCTACGGCGATTGGCAGGCCGACAAGCCCGGCACGGTCAGGTTGATCCGGCCGCAGGATCTGGTCAGGCCCGGCGCCACGCGGTCGGTTGCGAGTTCGTCGCGCGTGGTGCCGCGCCCGCCGGAGGGGGCGCTTCAGGTCCCGGCCGGCTTCAAGATCGAGCTGTTCGCAGAGGGCCTGCGCGCCCCGCGCATCGTGCGCGTGGCGCCGAACGGCGATGTCTTCGTCGCCGAGACGCGCGCGGGCAACATCCGCGTGTTGCGCGCCGGCGATGGCGGCAAGGCCGCGACCAACGAGGTGTTCGCTGCCGGAATGAGGCAGCCGTTCGGCATCGCCTTCTTCCCGAACGGCGACAATCCGCAATGGGTCTACGTCGCCAACACCGACAGCGTCGTCCGCTTTCCCTATCAGGCCGGCGATCTCAAGGCGGGTGGCAAGGCGGAGACGATTGTCGCGAGCCTGCCGCATGACGGCGGTCATTCCACCCGCGACGTCGTCTTCACGCCCGACAGCAAGCGCATGCTGGTGTCGGTCGGCTCGGTCAGCAACGTCGCCGAGGGCATGGGCACGCCGCCGGGTGGCGTGGAAGCCTGGTCGAAAGCGCAACCGCTCGGTGCGGCCTGGGCCAGCGAGACCGAACGCGCCACCGTGCTCGCCTTCACCCCCGAGGGCAAGGAGCGGAAGATCTACGCCAGCGGCATCCGCAACTGCGTCGGACTTGCGATCCAGCCGCAGACCGGGCTGCCCTGGTGCTCGACCAACGAACGCGACGGGCTCGGCGACGATCTCGTGCCTGACTACGTCACCAGCGTGAAGGAAGGCGCGTTCTACGGCTGGCCGTGGTTCTATATCGGCGGCAACGAAGACCCGCGTCACGCCGGAGCGCGGCCGGACCTCAAGGGCAAGGTGACGGTGCCCGATGTGCTGGTGCAGCCGCACTCGGCCTCGCTGGGCATGACCTTCTATCAGGGCACGCAGTTTCCGTCAGAGTATCAGGGCGATGCTTTCGCGGCCGAGCACGGCTCGTGGAACCGGTCGAAGCGCACCGGCTACAAGGTGATCCGCATCCGGATGAAGGACGGCAAGCCGACCGGCGAGTATGAGGATTTCGTCACGGGATTCGTGGTGAGCGACACCGAGGTGTGGGGGCGGCCCGTCGGTGTTGCCGTGGCGAAGGACGGATCGCTGCTGGTGTCGGAGGACGGCAACGGGACGATCTGGCGGGTGACAAGCGTGCCGCGATGAAGGTGTACCCTCGCCCCTTGCGGGAGAGGGTGGCTCGCCGCGCAGCGGCGGGACGAGTGAGGTTCTATCGGCGAACTCCTCTGCGTGTGCGGAGAGAAACCCCTCATCCGGCGCCTCGCGCCACCTTCTCCCGCAAGGGGAGAAGGAAGAGCAGCGTGCTTAGGATGTCTACCCCCGTCTCACACTCGCTCCGCCATCCACCGGCAACGTCACACCGGTGATGAAATTCGCCTCGTCCGAGGCCAGGAACAGCGCGGCATTCGCGACGTCCCACCCCGTGCCCATCTTCTTGCGCAGCGGCACCTTGCTGTCGCGCTCGGCTTCGACTTCGGCGCGGGTCTTGTGCCATTCGCGGGCCCGGGTGTCGACGGCCATCGGCGTGTTCATCAGGCCCGGCAGGATGACGTTGGCGCGGATGCCGTATTCCGCATTCTGGTAGGCGAGCTGTTCGGTGAAGGCGATCATCGCCGATTTCGTCGCCTTGTAGGCGACGTAAGGGTAGGTGGTGATCGCCGCCATCGAGGAGATGTTGATGATCACGCCGCTTCCTTGCGCGCGCATGATCGGGATCACCTCTTTCGCCGCCAGAATGCAGCTCTTCAGATTGATCGCGACGACGCGGTCGAACGCCTCCTCGGTGATTTGCAGCAGCTCGGCGTCGCCGCCGGACAGGCTGACGCCCACATTGTTGTGCAGCACGTCGATCCGGCCCCAGCGCGCCTGTGCCTCCGCGACCATTGCCTTGATGTCGGCAGACTTTGTGACGTCGGCCCTGAACGCCGCTGCCGTGCCATGCTGCGCGGCGATCATGGCGGCGGTTTCCTCGGCTGATTCCAGATGATGATCGACGCACAACACCTTGGCGCCCTCGCGCGCGAAGGTCAGCGCCGTGGCGCGGCCGTTGCCCATGCCTTCGCCCGGGCTCTGCCCGGCGCCCACAACGACCGCAACCTTGTCCTTCAAGCGCATGTTAGTTCACTCCCGGAATCGGGTACTGCTGGAGTACCTCTTTGTAATATGGCTCGTTGTCGATCTTCATGGTGGCGAGCACGCGCACCACGCCGCAATAGAAGGCGATGGTCAGCACGAGGTCGACCATATGTTCGTCCGAGAGATGCTGCTTGATCTCGGCAAAGGTCACATCCGAGATCGCGAGTTCGCGTACCATCTCGCGGGCACCTTTCAGGATCGCCTTGGCCTGTGGCTCGAGCGTCGAGGGCTTGCCCTCGGTCTCAGCCATCAGGCCGGCGATGTCATCATCGGTGACGCCGAACTCTCTGCCGATCTTCACGTGATGAGTGAACTCGTATTCCGACTTCTCCATCCAGCCGACCTGGAGGATTGCAAGCTCCCGCAGGCGCGGGTCGAGCTTGCTCTTGAAGCGGATGTAGCCGCCGATGCCGTTGAAGGCGCGCGCCATATCCGGCGAATTGATCAGCAGCTTGTGCAGATTGGTGTTGCGCTTGAGCATGTCGCGATATTCGGGCGCGACCTGGTCGGCCTCGAGATAGGGCAGGCGAGCCATCCCTGATGTTCCTTTCAGTGTTCTTGTGATTCACGTTCGGCGGCTTGTAGCGTCACGCCGCCGTCGACCACCAGCACCTGGCCGGTGATGTAGCGCGCAAAATTGCTGAGCAGGAATTTGACGGCATGGCCGACGTCCCAGCCGGTGCCTTCCGTTTTCAGCAAGGATGCCTTTTCCCGCTGGGCGCGGGCCTGCTCACTCATGCCGCGGGCATAGACCATCGGCGTGTACATCGGCCCGGGACAGATGCAGTTGACGCGGATGTTGTCGCGGCCGTGATCGACCGCCATCGCGCGGGTGAGACCGATGATGGCGGCCTTCGAGGTCGTATAGCTCGTGAGCCCGCGTGGCCGCAGCGCCGAGATCGAGGAGATGTTGACGATCGCACCGCCCTGCGCGGTCCGGATCATCGCAGGGATCGCGTGCTTGGAGAGCAGGAACATGCTTTCGACATTGACCTGCATGACGCGGCGATATTGCTCGGGCGCTTCGTCGACCACGCTGCCGCGGCTCCCGATGCCGACATTGTTGTCGAGGAAATCGAGCCGGCCCCAGCGGTCGAGCGCGGCTTCGACCAGTGTCTTGCAATCGCTCTCGCTGGTGACGTCACCGCCATGCGCCGCGGCCGTGCCACCTTCGGCTGCGATCATCTCCACGGTGCGTTCGGCGAGCTTGAGGTCGCGATCGGCCACCAGCACTTTGGCGCTGGCGCGAGCCAGTAGAAGTGCGGCGGCGCGGCCGTTGCCTATGCCGTCGCCCGCAGCACCCCCGCCGCTGACCAGCGCCACCTTGCCGGCGAGACCGGGATCGTCCTCGGGCCCCTGCATGTCGTTTCATCCCAAATATTTTCGTGCAGTCTAGCAATCGCGCGGAGCGGCGAGAAGGGCCGGCTCCCGCTTTCATGTCATTGACATCGCATGGAATTGCATGCCGCCGCGCGAGAAGGGCGAACGATCGACCGCGCCGTTAGGAACCGATCTCACGCAATCGCGTTTGTTGCGGAGCCTTTCCCGCGCTAGGCTCTGCCCCGGGGCTTTCCAACCGTCATTGGCCTGCCGATGAATCTGCTCGATCCACAAGGGCCTGTGGCTGCGGCCAACAGCACCATCCTGGTCGATTCCGTCTTCATCATGCTCGCGATCGTGGTGCCGACCATTTTCGCGATTTTGGCCTTTGCGTTCTGGTTTCGCGCCTCGAATCCCAAAGCAAAGTTTCAGCCCGACTTCGTCTATTCCGGGCGCGTCGAGATGGTGGTGTGGGCGATCCCCGCGCTCACCGTGATCCTGCTCGGCGGCGTCGCCTGGATCGGCTCGCACCAGCTCGATCCCGCGGCACCCGTGCCCGGCACCGGCAGCCCGGTTCGCATCCAGGCCGTCTCGCTCGATTGGAAATGGCTCTTCATCTATCCGGACCAGCGCATCGCCACCGTCAATACGCTGACGGTGCCGGCAGGCGCCGAGCTGAATTTCCAGCTGACGTCCTCGAGCGTGATGAACACCTTCTTCATCCCGCAGCTCGGCAGCATGATCTACACCATGAACGGCATGGTGACGAAGCTGAACCTACGCGCCGACAACGAAGGCAAGCTGCAGGGACTGTCGGCGCATTTTTCCGGCGACGGATTTCCGGACATGATGATCGACGTCAACGTGGTCTCGCCGCTCGCCTTTCCGGACTGGGTCGCGACCACGGCGAAGAGCGATGCTGTCCTCAATGAGGACAGCTACAAGAAGCTGATGCAGCAGGGCGTCGAAAAGGGCAGGCCAAGCTACAGGCTCGACGATCCCCGACTGTTCGACCTGATCGCGACCCAGCACATTCCGCCGGGACCGGGGCCGGAGCTCGCATCCGAAGCAGGCCGGTCGCACAGTGGAGGCCATGATGCTCGGTAAGCTCGATTGGTCGGCCATTCCGTTCGATCAGCCGATACCGCTGATCGCAGGCGCCGTGGTGTTGGTCGGGATTCTCGGCGTGCTGGCCTGGGTCGTGGTGAAGGGGCATCTGCCCTATCTCTGGCACGAGTGGATCACCAGCGTCGACCACAAGCGGATCGGCGTGATGTACATCCTGCTGGCCTCGGTGATGCTGCTGCGCGGCGGCAGCGACGCCATCATGATGCGGATTCAGCAGGCGGTCGCCTACCAGTCGCAAGGCTATCTGCCGCCGGAGCACTACAACCAGATATTCTCCGCGCACGGCACCATCATGATCTTTTTCGTGGCGATGCCGTTCGTGATCGGACTGATGAATCTCATCGTGCCGCTCCAGCTTGGCGTACGAGATGTCGCTTTCCCGACGCTCAATTCGGTCGGCTTCTGGCTGACCGCGACCGGTGCGCTGCTGGTCAATCTCTCGCTTGTGATCGGCGAGTTCGCCCGCACCGGCTGGCTCGCCTTTCCGCCGCTGTCGGAACTGTCCTACTCGCCGGGCGTCGGCGTCGATTATTACGCATGGTCGCTGCAGATCTCCGGCGTCGGCACGTTGGTGGCCGGCATCAATCTCGTGACGACGGTGCTAAAGCTGCGCACCAAAGGCATGAACTATCTGCGCATGCCGATGTTCTGCTGGACCACACTGGCCTCGAACCTCCTGATCGTCGCGGCTTTCCCGATCTTGACCGCCACCCTCGCGATGCTGCTGCTCGACCGCTATCTCGGCTTCCACTTCTTTACCAATGAGGCCGGCGGCAATGTCATGATGTTCATGAACCTGATCTGGGCCTGGGGGCATCCCGAGGTCTACATCCTAGTTCTGCCGGCCTTCGGCATCTTCTCCGAGGTGGTCTCGACCTTCTCCGGCAAGGCGCTGTTTGGCTATCGCTCGATGGTGCTGGCGACCATGGCGATCTGCGTCATCTCCTTCATGGTCTGGCTGCATCACTTCTTCACGATGGGAGCGGGTCCCGACGTCAACGCTATCTTCGGCATTGCCAGCATGATCATCGCGATACCGACGGGAGTGAAGATCTACAACTGGCTGTTCACGATGTATGGCGGACGCATCCGCTTCGAGACGCCGATGCTGTGGTCGATAGGCTTCATGGTCACCTTCATCATCGGCGGATTGACGGGCGTGCTGGTCGCGGTGCCGCCGGCCGATTTCATTCTCCACAACAGCATGTTTCTGGTCGCGCACTTCCACAACGTCATCATCGGCGGCGTGCTGTTCGGCGCCTTCGCCGGCTTCGAGTACTGGTTCCCGAAGGCGTTCGGCTTTCGCCTCAACGACCGCTGGGGCAAGCTCGCATTCTGGTTCACTTTCCTCGGCTTCTACGTCACCTTCATCCCGCTCTACGTCGCCGGCATGCTGGGCATGACGCGGCGCATGCAGCACTATGACGTCGCGGCGTGGCGGCCATGGATGCTGGTTGCAGCGGTCGGCATGGCCGTGCTGACGATCGGCGTGATCTGCCAGATCGTGCAGCTCGTGGTCAGCATCCGCAACCGCGAGGCCCTGCGCGACCGCACTGGCGATCCCTGGGACGGCCGCTCGCTGGAATGGGCGACGTCGTCGCCGCCACCCGTTTTCAACTTCGCTTTCAATCCCGATGTGCGCGGCGAGGATGCCTATTGGGACATGAAGGCTCATGCCAAGCAGCAATCGCTCGATCATGATGCGCCCGAGTATCATGACATCGAGATGCCCAGGAACTCGCCGACCGGGTTCGTCTGCGCGTTCTTCGCCACCGTCATGGGCTTTGCGCTGATCTGGCACATCTGGTGGATGGTGATTTTGGGCGGTATCGGAGCGTTCGCGACATTCGTCGTGTTCGCCTGGCGCGACCATGACGAATACGTCATTCCGGCCGAGGAGGTCGCGGCGATAGACCGCGTCAACCTCGAGGAGCGGCGCAGCCTCGTCAGCATGGCGGGGACAGTCTGATGTCAATGACCGCGACCGCCGGCCGAGCGCACGCCGATCCCCATCACATCGGCCTCGTTATCGAGCATCCCGGGCCGGCGCCGAAGCGCATCGTGACCGCCTATGGCTTCTGGATCTTCCTGCTCTCCGACATCGTGATGTTCTCCTGCTTCTTTGCGGCCTACGCGGTGCTGGCCGACCAGACCGCCGGCGGCCCGAAGGGTTCGGAGATATTCGAGCCGCGAAACGTCGCGATCGAGACGGTCTGCCTGCTGCTGTCAAGCTTCACGTGTGGCATGGCGAGCATCGCGGCCGATGTGCGCAACCGGCTGTGGTTCTATCTCGGGATGGCCGTGACGTGTTTGCTCGGCCTCATCTTTCTGGTCATTGAGTTTCGCGAATTCGCTGATCTCGTTGCCCGCGGCTATGGCCCATCGCGCAGCGCTTTCCTGACCTCGTTCTTCTCCCTCGTCGGCTGCCATGGCCTCCACGTCTCCGCCGGCATATTGTGGCTGCTCACCATGATGGCCCAGGTCTTCGCAAAGGGTTTTCGTGCCGACGTGCTGCGCCGGATGATGTGCTTTGCGCTGTTCTGGCACGCGCTCGACATTGTCTGGGTCGGAGTTTTCTCCGTCGTCTATTTGCTTGGGAGTGGCGTATGAGCGATCAGACGCATATGCCGGCCGGCCATGATCTTGCGCCGGGCGATGAGGAGCAACACAGTGTCGGGACGCGCATCCTCGGCTACGTGGTCGGTCTTGTTCTCGCGTTGCTGCTGACGGCGACGTCGTTCTTCATCGCGGGCACGGATCTGGTCTGGCAGCCTTCGATTCCCGTCGCGCTGATCGTGCTGGCGATCGCGCAAATGGGCGTGCATCTCGTGTTCTTCCTGCACATCACCACCGGCCCCGATAATACCAACAACGTGCTGGCGCTCGCCTTCGGGCTGCTGGTGGTGTTCCTGGTGGTCGGTGGCACCGTCTGGATCATGGCGCATCTGAACGCGAACATGCCGGCCATGGATCAGATCATGCCGATGCGCCGCTAGCGCATTGTGCAAAAAAGAAGAGCCGCTTGTTGTGACAAGCGGCCCAAGTCTAGGGAGGAAACGCCCGAGCAAAGCAATCGGGCCGGAGCCGGATTGCCGCTAAAGAAACGCTCGCGCAAAGCGCTCGCGTACGCTTACAAATGCAGCAACTCCCGATAGAGTTCAATTCCGGATGAATACTGTCTTCGGCTGCCGCTCACGGCTGCGTGATGAGCTTCGCTATTTTGGCCGCCGGCAATTGTAGGCCTTGCGGAAGCCCGCAGCCTGGGCGTCGTCCTCCGAGCAGAACCAGCGGTCCGGCTTGGTGGTCGCGGGGTAGCTCGGGCAGCCCCGTAAATGGTAGATGCCGATATTGCCGGTCACGCGCGCGCGCACCGCAAGCTTGCCCTTGATGCCACAGCTCGGCGGCATCGTCAGATCCTCGGGAAACAACACCGCGCGAATCTCCTTGTCGCGGTCGGCGCGGCAGGCGGCGCCCAGGAGCGCGCCGTCCTTCTTGCCGGTGCGGAATTCTTGCGGTGCAACAAAGCAGCCCTTCCAAATTCCGGCCGAGGTTGATTTCGCATCGGCCGCGGCCGACTTGACGTTCGCCTTGACCGGCTCGCGGGCGATGGCATAGCCCAGCTTGACGAGCTGCTCGTTCAAGCTGGTCTTGTCGCCTTCGGCCGTGCAGATCGCGCGGTGCCGCTTGCCAAAACTCTTTTCCGGTCCGACATCGTCGCAACGCACCGATCGCTTGCCAATCAGCTTGGCGAGCTGGTCGCGGGCCTCGATCCCGCAGGTCCAGGGATCGGCGTGATCGTCGATGCAGACCTGATCCAGCTCGGGTGCGTCGATGCCCTCGAGGCGGTAGGTGACGTCGCCGAGCTGAACGGCGTTGCCGTCGCGGACCGTCGCGGTGGCCGTCAACGCGGAGCCGGGGCCGGTGGTGCCCAGAAATCCGGACAGGGCGAGAAAGCAAACGAACGCAAAAGCGCGGGCGTTGGCAAAGGATTTTCGGAAGGACATAAGGTCTCGCTATCGATGGCTCGTGCGCCTTGTTCCTAGCATCCGGATGTGGCGATACCAATGGTCTGCGCCCCGCGAAGTGCGACATTCCGGCCTCGTGGCTTTACTCGGCCGCAGCTCTGATCCTATCGTTCGCCGGCCTCGCGGAGCGGAGGCCGAATCGCCCGGGAAGCGGCGAAGGGAGGAAAAATTTGTGATGAATGACCCTGTGGACGTCCTGATCATCGGCGCCGGCGCTTCAGGCGCGGCGGTGGCATGGTCGCTGGCCGAGACCAAGATGCATATTCTCTGCCTGGAGCAGGGCGGCTGGATGAACCCGGCGGAATATCCCAGCACGGGCCGGGACTGGGAGGCCAAATTCTACGGCGAGTGGTCGTCAAGCCCCAACGTCCGCGGCCGGCCCGAGGACTATCCGATCAACGACGACAATTCGCCGATCAAGGTCGTCAACTACAATGCGGTCGGTGGCTCGACGGTGATGTACACCGCGCACTGGCCGCGGCTGCATCCCTCCGATTTCAAGGTGAGGACGCTCGACGGCGTCGCCGACGACTGGCCGATCGATTACGACGCGCTGACCCCGTTCTTCGAAGAGAACGACCGGATGATGGGCACGTCTGGCCTGTCGGGCGACCCGCTCTCGCCGCTGACGCATCCGCCGATGCCGCCACAGCCGATGGGATTGTCGGGTGCGATCATCGGCAAGACCATGAACAAGCTTGGCTGGCACTGGTGGCCGTCGGATACGACGGTCGCGACCATGGACTACGAGGGCCGCGCGCGCTGCATCAATCTCGGCCATTGCACGCCGGCCTGCGCGCAAGGCGCCAAATCCTCGACCGACATCACCTATTGGCCGCATGCGGTCCGCGCCGGTGTCGAGCTGCGTACGCACTGCCGTGTGCGCGAGATTACCACCGACGAGAGCGGCATGGCCACCGGCGTGGTCTATTACGACAAGGACGGCGTCGAGCAGTTTCAGCCGGCGCATGTCGTTATCGTCGCCTGCAACGGAGTCGGCACGCCGCGGCTGCTGCTGAATTCGGCATCGAACCGCTTTCCGAACGGGCTTGCCAATTCGTCCGGACTCGTCGGCAAGAACCTGATGTTCCATCCCTATGCGCAGATCTACGGCTATGTGAAGGAGCCGACCGATAGCAACCGCGCGCCGCCGACCTGCCTGTGGAGCAAGGAATGGTATGACACGGACCTGTCGCGCGGCTTCGTGCGCGGCTATGGCGTTCAGTTCGTGCGCGGCGCGGGGCCGGTGTTCGAGGCTGTCGTCAGCGAGCAGAAGGGCATTCTGCCGTGGGGCGCCGATCATCACCGCGTCTTCCGCAAGCTCAACGGCCACCGGATCGGGTTTTCCGCGATCTGCGAGGACCTGCCGGAGGAGCATAACCAGGTCACGCTCGATCCGGTCTTGAAGGACGGTCACGGCATTCCCGCGCCGAAGATCAATTACACGATCAGCGAGAACAGCCGGAAGATGATGGAGCATGCGCTGGCGCGGGGCCGGGAGATTCTCGAAACCGCTGGGGCGAGCGACATCTGCGTCAACTCGCCGATCTCCTGGGGCGGCTGGCACCTGCTCGGCACGGCACGCATGGGCACCGACCCCGACCGCTCCGTAGTCAACGAATGGGGCCGCGCGCACGACGTCAAAAACCTCTTCATCGTCGACGGCAGCATCTTCGTTACCTCGGGCGGGGTCAATCCAACGTCCACCATCCAGGCCCTCGCGCTCTACATCGCCGACCAGATGAAGCAGCGCCTCGCCAATCTCTTCGACTGAGGCCATCATGTCCGCAGACAACCAACTGACACGCGCCCAGCGCGACGACCTCCGAGCCATCGCCGCGATGATCGTTCCCGCCAGCGAAGAGTACAAGGTGCCCGGCGCCGACGATCCCGCGATCCAGGCTGACATGCTGGCGACGTTGGGACGGGACAGCAAACTGGTGGTGGCGGCGCTCGACCATCTGGCGCGGCTTGCTGGCCAACCGTTGGCCGAGCTCGATGCTGCCAGGCGCGATGCGGTGGCGCAGGAGTTTCGCAGGCATGGCGGCCCGGCTGCCGCGACGCTCGTCCGTGTGGTGCTGCAATGCTACTACCGCGACGACCGTGTGCTGGGCTCGCTCGGGATCGAGCCGCGCGCACCTTTTCCCAAGGGCCATGTGCTGCCGGATGGCGACTGGTCGCTGCTCGACCCGGTCAAGGCAAGGGCCGGCACGCTGCGACGGGCGCCCTAGCCACCTGGGCAGTCCAGCCTTGCGCGCCGGACGGATCCCTTGCGCCTCACGGAGCAGGCCACCATCTGTGTGAGCCTCAAGGACTGTTGCCATGCTGGATTTTACTTCAGACATTGCCGATGACGGATCGTCATCGCGAGCGACAGCGGCTGTCCCGGGCAACGACCGGGCCCTGCTGGACGCCTATTCCAATGCCGTGATCGACGTGACCGACCGCGTTGGTCCCGCCGTCGTGCGCGTCGAGACCGGGCCAAAGGTGCCGAACGGCCGCGAGCGCGGCGGGCTCGGCTCGGGCATCGTGATCTCGCCGGACGGGCTCGTTCTCACCAATAGCCACGTGGTCGGCTCGTCGAAGGAGATCCGGCTGCGCGACGTCGAGGGCCATGTCGGCGACGCCCGGGTGCTCGGCGTCGATCCCGACACTGACCTTGCGCTGCTTCGCGCCAATGGCGTGCGGGACTTGCCCTATGCGGCGCTCGGCAACTCCAAGACCTTGCGGCGGGGCCAGCTCGTGATCGCGATCGGCAATCCGCTCGGCTTTGAATCGACCGTCACCGCCGGCGTGGTCTCGGCGCTCGGGCGTTCGATCCGCTCGGTCAGTGGCCGCACCATCGAGGACGTGATCCAGACCGACGCTGCGCTCAACCCCGGCAATTCCGGTGGCCCGCTGGTATCGTCGAATGCCGAGGTGATCGGCATCAACACCGCCATCATTAACGGCGCGCAAGGCATCTGCTTCGCGGTCGCCAGCAACACCGCGCAATTCGTGCTGTCGGAGATCATCCGCCACGGCTATGTCCGTCGCGCCTATATCGGCGTGGCCGGCCAGACCGCGCCGATCCCGCGGCGGCACGCGTTGCTGGCGGGTGTCGAGAACAAGATGGGCGCGCTGCTGGCGCAGATCGAGCCGGACGGGCCGGCGGCGAAGGCGGGCCTGTTGTCCGGCGATGTCGTCATCGGCCTCGACGGCGTCGAGATCAACGGCGTCGACGATCTGATCCGTGTGCTCGACCGCGACCGGATCGGCCGGCGGCTCGCCATGGACGTCCTGCGGCTCGGCCGTCTGCGGGCGATCGATATCGACCCGGTCGAGCGCAAGCCGGCCCGCTAGCGTGTGGGCGCCTAAGCGGGGTATGACGGTGTCATGCCTCGCTTCGGGAACCCCGCCGCATGATGCCGGCGCATGAGACCTACGATGTCATCGTCGTCGGCGCCGGTGCCGGTGGCATGACGGCCGCGGCCGTCGCCGCCGCCGAAGGCCTGCGCGTGTTGGTGATCGAGAAGACCGCTTTCGTCGGCGGCGCCACCGCGTGGTCCGATGGCACGGTCTGGATTCCCGCCAATGCCAAGATGGAAGAGGCGGGGCTCTCCGATAGCGTAACGGACGCCGTGCAATATTTGTCGAGCACAGTGCCGGAGCCCGCCAATGCGGGCCTCCGCGCCGCTTTCCTCGCGCGCGGACCGGAGGCGGTCACCTATCTCGAAGCCAACACGCAAGTGCGGCTCCAGCCGGTGGAAGCGTGTCCGGACTATTATCCGGAGCGATTGGGCGCGACGCCGGGCGGGCGCGTGCTCGAGCCGGTCGTCTTCGACGGCACGCGGCTGGGGGCCGCATTCGCGCGGCTGCGCGCGCCGGTGCCGGAGTTCACGCTGTTCGGCGGGATGATGGTCAACCGCCTCGACATCCCGCATTTGCACCGGGCCGGAAGATCGCTGCGCTCGACTCTTCGCGCGGCGCGGCTGGTTTCGGAGCATGCGTGGCAGCGGCTGCGCGGCCCGCGCGGCACGACGCTGCAGCTTGGCAACGCACTCGCCGCACGGCTGTATGCCTCGCTGCTGGCCCGGCAGGTCGAGATCCTCTTCAGTGCGGACGTCGAAGGCCTGTCCACGCAGGGCGAGCGGGTCGGCGGGGTAATTATCCGTCATGGCTCGCGCGATCGCCTGATCGCCGCGCGGCGCGGTGTGGTGCTGGCGACCGGCGGCTTTTCGCACGACGCAACCTTGCGCAAGCGCTTCTTCCCACCCGCTGCCGGATTCATCTCGGCGACCCACCCGTCCGCCACGGGTGACGGGCTCCGCCTCGCGACTGTAACCGGCGCAGCGCTCAACACGGATGCGACGAGCCCGGCCTATTGGGTGCCGGCCTCGCTGTTCCGGCGTGCCGATGGAAGCCGTGGTGTTTTCCCGCATACAGCGACCGACCGCGCCAAGCCCGGCGTGATCGCGGTCAATGCGGCCGGCCGGCGCTTCGCCAACGAGGCGCTGTCCTACCACGAGTTCGTGCTCGCGATGCTGCGTGACGGTGACGGCGAATCGGACCGGCCGTTCTATCTGATCTGCGACGGTCCGTTCCTGTGGAGTTACGGCCTAGGCCGCATCAAGCCGTTCACCCGCAATATCAGACGCTATGTGGCGAGCGGCGAGTTGGTCGAGGCCGCTGATATCGCGCAGGTCGCAGCGAAGATCGGCATCAAGCCGTCGATACTCGCGGCGACGATCGCAAACTACAATTCCGATGCGAAGGACGGCCGCGATCCCGAGTTCGGTCGCGGCAGCACCATCTCTCAGCGACACCTTGGTGATATCAGCCACAAGCCGAACCCTTGCGTCGCGCCCATCCTCTACGCGCCGTTCTTTGCGATGCGGATTTATCCGGCCGATCTCGGCACGGCGATCGGCATGAAGGTGGATGCCCAGGCGCGCGTATTGCGCGAGGACGGCACGCCGGTTGCGGGCCTCTACGCCTGCGGCAACGACATGGGCTCGATCATGAACGGCAATTGTCCCGGGCCGGGGATCGCGTTGGGACCGGCACTGACGTTCGGGTACATCGCAGGAAGGCATCTGGCGGAGGGGAGTGTGGCCGGGGCGAGTGCGGCCACAGCGTTGGTCTAGCCATTTCCACCGCTGTCATGCCCCGCGACCCGGCTACGCCAAGGCTTCGCCGAGGTCGAAGTCTGGGCGCGCCGAAGCTTTAGCGTAGGCGGCAGGCGGGGCATCCAGTACGCCGCAGCCCATCGGACTAATCACAACCGCCTCGGAGTACTGGATCGCCCGCCTTTGCGGGCGATGACACCGAGAATGTAGCGCCAGTCTTCCGCTACTCCGCAGCCGCAGCAAAGCGGCTGTTCTCCAGTTCTGCTTCCAGCCGCGCCTTCTCCGCCGCCGCCAGTTTGATGTTGGCTTCCTTGACATGCCCGAAGCCGCGGATCGTCTCCGGCAGCCGCGCGAGCCTCGTCAGCAGCGGGATCTGCTCCGCTTTCAGCCCGGCGATGCGCTGATCGATCATGTCGAAATAATCCGCGACCAGCTTCCGCTCGGTGCGGCGCTCCTCGGTGCGGCCGAACGGGTCGAACGCGCCGCCACGCAGGAACTTCAGCCCGGCGAGGAGGCGGAAGGCGTGAATCATCCAGCCGCCGAATTCCTTCTTCTGGAGGTGTCCCGTCGTCTTGTCGCGCTGCGCGAAGATCGGCGGGGCCAGATAGAACTTCAGCTTGAAGTCGCCGTCGAATTTCTCCGAGACTTTCTTGGAGAAGCTGCCATCGGTGTAAAGCCGCGCGACTTCGTATTCGTCCTTATAGGACATCAGCTTGAACAGGTTTTTCGCGACAGCCTCGGTCAGCTCCGTGCTAGCAGGCGAGGTTGCTGCTTCCGCCTTGCGCACCTTGGCGACGGCGGCGAGGTAGCGATCGGCGTAGGCCCTGTCCTGATAGCCGGTCAAAAACTCCGCGCGCGTTGCGATGATGTCGTCGAGCGACTTTGTCGGCGCGGAGGTTCGGCTCCTGAATTGCAGCACGCTCCGCACCCGCGACATGTCGTGGGCGGCGAGGCGTCCCCAGGTGAAGGCGAGCTTGTTCATTTCGATCGCGGCGCCGTTGATCTCGATGGCGCGAAGCAGCGCTTCCAGCGACAGCGGGATTGCGCCCTTCTGGAAGGCGAAGCCGAGCATGAAGGGATTTGTCGCGATCGAATCGCCCATCAGTGCCGAGGCAATGCCGGTGGCATCGATGATGTCGAGGTTCTTGTCGCCGACGGCGTCGCGCAGCACGGTCTGCATCGTCCCCATCTCGAAATCGAGGTCGGGGTTTTGCACGAAGCTCGCGGTCGGCTGCAGGTCGGCGTTGATATACGCTTTCGTCGTTCCGCGCTCGGCGCGACTGAGCGCGGAGGGACCGGCCGAGACGATCATGTCGCAGCCGAGGATGACGTCGGCGCCGCCCGTCGTGATCCGGACCGCGGAGATGTCTTCCGGCTTCGCGGCGATGCGCACATGGCTCATCACCGCGCCGTTCTTCTGCGACAGGCCGGTGAAGTCCAGCGCCGAGCAGCCGCGGCCGTCGACATGGGCGGCCATGCCGAGCAGCGCGCCGATGGTGATGACGCCGGTGCCGCCGATGCCGGTGACGAGGATGTTGTAGGATGCGTCCAGCTCACGCGCGGGTGGCAGCGGCAGGTCGGCAAACAACTGGCCTGAATCCACCGCCGAGGTCTTGATCCGCTTGAGCGTGCCGCCGTGCACGGTGACGAAGCTCGGGCAAAAACCCTCGACGCAGGAGAAGTCCTTGTTGCAGTTCGACTGGTCGATCTGGCGCTTGCGGCCGAACTCGGTCTCCAGCGGCTGCACCGAGACGCAGTTCGACGCTTGCGAGCAATCGCCGCAACCTTCGCAGACGAGCTCGTTGATGAAAGCGCGCTTGGCGGGATCCGGATAGAGCCCGCGCTTGCGGCGGCGGCGCTTTTCCGCGGCGCAGGTCTGGTCGTAGATCACGACCGTAAGACCCTGGATGTCGCGCAGCTCGCGCTGCACGGCGTCGAGCTCGCGGCGATGATGGACGGTCGCGCCTTGCGGGAAGTAGTTGGTGTCAGGGTATTTGGTCGGATCGTCCGAGACGATCGCGAGCCGCTTGACGCCCTCGGCCCAGACCTGATGCGCGATCTGGGCGACGTTGAAGCCGCCCTCGGCCGGCTGGCCGCCGGTCATCGCGACGGCGTCGTTGTAGAGGATCTTGTAGGTGATGCTGATGCCGGCGGCCGATGCCGCGCGAAGGGCGAGCAGCCCGGAATGGGTGTAGGTGCCGTCGCCGAGATTCTGGAAAATGTGCTGCTCGGTCGTGAAGGGCGCTTGTCCTATCCAGTTCACGCCCTCGGCGCCCATATGCGAGATCAGATCGGTGCGGCGCGTCGGCATGCTCAGAGCCATGCCGTGGCAACCGATGCCGGCCATGGCTCGGCTTCCCTCGGGCACGCGCGTGGAGGTGTTGTGCGGGCAACCCGAGCAGAAGAACGGCGTGCGCGCGAGCTTGATTTGCCCGGAGGCCGGAACAGGAGTGTCGAAGGCCTCGAGCCGGGCGAGGCGCTGCTCCAGCACTGGGCTGTGGTGGCCGAGCTTGCGCAGCCGCGCCACCAGTGCGGATGCAACGATGGTCGGCGTCAGCTCGCCCTCGCTCGGCAATAGCGGCGCGCCGCGTTCGTCGCGCTTCCCGGTAACGGTTGGGCGCCTGGACGCATCGATATTGTAGAGGATGCGCATCAGCTGGTCTTCGATGAAACCGCGCTTCTCCTCGACCACCAGCACGTCCTGAAGCCCTTCGGCGAAGCGCTTGGCCCCGCTTTCTTCCAGCGGCCAGGTCATCGCGACCTTGTAGATGCGCAGGCCAAGGTCCTCCGCGTCCTTGTCGGAAATGCCCAGATCGGCCAGCGCCTGCCGCAGATCAAGATAAGCCTTACCGGTCGCGACGATGCCGAGCCGTGCCGGCCTGGAGTCGAGCACGATGCGGTCGAGCTGGTTGGCGCGCGCAAAGGCCTGCACCGCCGCCATCTTCGGGCCGAACAGGCGCCTCTCTGCGTCCAGCGGCGGATCGGGCCAGCGGATGTTGAGGCCGCCGGGCGGCATCTCGAAATCGTCGGGGAGCTTAATCTGGATGCGTTCGGGATCACTGTAGATCGACGCCGAACTCTCCACGGTTTCGCTGATCGCCTTGAAGCCGACCCAGCAGCCGGAGAAGCGCGACAGCGCAAAACCGTAAAGGCCGAGGTCGAGATAATCCTGCAGCGTCGCCGGGTTGATCACGGGGATCAGCGCCGCTGCGAAGACCTGCTCGCTCTGGTGTGCCAGTGTCGAGGATTGGCAGCCATGGTCGTCGCCGGCAAGCGCGAGTACGCCGCCATTCAGCGAGGTGCCGGCGGCATTCGCATGCTTGAGCGCGTCAACCGAGCGATCGACGCCGGGCCCCTTGCCGTACCAGATGCCGAACACGCCATCGACCTTGGCGCCGGGAAACAGGCCGACCTGCTGGCTGCCCCAGACGGCGGTCGCCGCTAGGTCCTCATTAAGGCCGGGGACGAAGGCAATGTCGTGCTGCTGGAGGTATGACTTCGCGCGCCACAGCGCGTGGTCGTACATGCCGAGCGGGGAGCCCCGATAGCCCGAGATGAAGCCGCCGGTGTTGAGGCCCTGAAGTCGATCGCGTTCGCGCTGCAACATGGGCAACCGGACCAGCGCCTGCGTGCCGGACAGGAAGATCCGCTTCGATTCGAGCCGGTATTTGTCGTCCAGCTCGACCTGCATCAGCGTCATTTCGGAAGTCCTCGTCTCTTGGTCGGCTCTTATTCGACTTGGGGTTTGCGCTGCGGGAGGGAGGAGCGGCTGCGCGACGCGAATTGTGACAGTCAAGGGCATGCACAGGCGAAGTCAATATCGCTGGCCGCATCCGTGGCGCTCCTGCTAGTCATGGCTTGCTTGCGGAGGACACCATGACGGCACAAGTGTTCGATACCGAGATCACGGAGACCGACGGCGCTCTGATCGGGCCGTGGCGTCAGCCGCGTCAGATGCTGCAATCCCAAACCTACGACGCGCACGCCTCGATCCACGACGACGCCACCGCGCAGAAGCTCGGCTTCAAGGGCGGCACCATCGAGGGCCCGACCCATTTCAGCCAGTTTGCTCCGCTCGGCGCGCGTTTGTGGGGACAGGTCTGGTTCGAGAGCGGCTGTCTCTCCGCGCATTACCGCAGCGTCTGTTACGAAGGCGAGGAGGTGCAGGCGATCCTGTCGAAGCCGCTGCCCGGCACCAGCCAGTGCCAGATCCAGATGGTCAAACGTGACGGCACCGAGGTGCTGCGTGGCACGGCCTCGGTCGGAGAACCGCAGGCCGCAACCGCGCTGGAGGCGCGTCTTGGCGAACTCAACCCGCTCACTGATCCCGTGATCCTGCGCGACGTGAAGGTGGCGCAGACGAGCCGGCGCCAGGCGGTGCGGATGGCGTTCGACCAGATCATGGGCGAGCTTTATCCGTTCTCGCTGCGGCAGAAGCTCGCCGTCATCACCGAGACCTCGCCGTATTATTCAGGCGCCGGCAATCCTTCTGCGAATCCGTGGGGCAGGGCGATCATCCCGATGGAGATGCTGAGCGTGCTGTTCCAGTACCGCTCCAAGGACGATCCTCTCCCGGCCAAGGGCCCGGCCGTCGGCCTGTTCGCCGACCAGGAGATCAGGCTGGTGAAGGGCCCGCTGTTTGTGGACGAGGACTACGAAGTCGAGCGCGAGGTCGTCGCGCTCTCCGGCAGCCGACGCACCGAGAGCGCCTGGGTGAAGACGCGCGTGTTCGACAAGACGAATTCGGTGGTGGCGACCATGCTGCTGAACATGGCGACGCTGAAGGATTCTTACGCGCCGTATGAGGAAGAATATCGACGGCTGTACGGAGATACTGCCCGGTAGAAGCGAGCTTCGTTGTCGCTCATCCTTTGGGCAAATGCACGTCGCAAAAGCCGCCGCACAGCGAATAAGCAGACCCCGGCTTTCCTCATAACATTCTGACGGCGCAGGAAATTTTCCCGCGCTGTCCGCCCGATTGCCATTGTACACAATGGCACGGCGCTTGCAGAACTCCGGGCAACGAGAGTTCTCGCGGGGGCCTTGAGTCATGTTGAACTCAACCAAGCCGACATTGGGTGTCATCATCGCCGAACCGGAGCCGGTCAAGCTCGACTGGTCGGCTACCGCGCTCCTCATCATCGACATGCAGCGCGACTTCATGGAGCCCGGCGGCTTCGGCGAGACGCTCGGCAACGACGTCAGCCAGCTCGCGCGCGCGGTGAAGCCGATCGGTGCGGTGCTGAAGGCGGCGCGGGAGACCGGCATGCTGGTGATCCACACGCGCGAGGGCCATCTGCCCGATCTCTCCGACGCGCCGCCGGCGAAAGTCGAGCGCGGCGCGCCATCGCTTCGCATCGGGGACCCCGGTCCTATGGGCCGCATTCTCATTCGCGGCGAGGCGGGCCACGACATCATCCCGGAGCTCTATCCGCTCGACAGCGAGATCGTGATCGACAAGCCCGGCAAGGGCGCGTTCTACGCCACCGAGCTCACCGACGTGCTGGAGAAATACGGCATCGAGAATCTGCTGGTGTGCGGCGTCACCACCGAGGTGTGCGTCAACACCACCGTGCGCGAGGCCAATGACCGCGGCTATCGCTGCATCGTTATCTCGGACGGCTGCGCATCCTACTTCCCCGAATTTCACGAGATGGGCTTGAAGATGATCAAGGCCCAGGGCGGCATCTTCGGCTGGGTTGCAAGCTCAGCCGCGGTTCTGGAGGCGATGAAGATTTCCACATCAGCGTAGGGGCATCACGATGAGCACAGGCACGACAGGGACGGCCGGCACCTCCGAGTTCAAGCCAGCACTATGGACACCGGGCGACTGGAACGCGTTTTTCGGCTTCGGCACCAACATCCTCGTCAACATGCTGGTGCTCACAGGCCTGTTGCGCTTCGTGTTGAAGATGCCCGACTCACTGGTGTTCGGCCGCATCCTTCCCGCACTCGGGCTGATGATGTGCCTTTCCACCTTCTACTACGCGTTCCTCGCTTATCGTCTGGCACAGACGACCGGCCGCAACGACGTCTGTGCGTTACCGTCAGGCGTCAGCGTACCGCACATGTTCATCGTCACCTTCGTGATCATGCTGCCGATCACGATCAAGACCGGCGATCCGCTCAAGGGCTGGTCGGCGGGCCT
Source organism: Bradyrhizobium sp. CW1 (assembly GCF_023100665.1). NCBI lineage: Bacteria > Pseudomonadati > Pseudomonadota > Alphaproteobacteria > Hyphomicrobiales > Nitrobacteraceae > Bradyrhizobium > Bradyrhizobium sp. CW1. The sequence goes on along the minus strand of NZ_CP064684.1, from coordinate 5,736,100 downwards.
GGTCTGGGTGTTCTTCCAGAGCTTCATCCTGATGATCGGCGGCTTCATCGCGCCGTTCATTCGAAAAATCACACCGCGCGCGGCGCTGCTCGGTACGCTCGCCGGCGTATCCGTCACCTTCATCTCGATGCGGCCGGCGCTCGAAATGTACATGACGCCGCAGATCGGCCTGGTCTGCTTCGCCATCATTCTGGTGAGCTGGTTCGGTGGCGTGAAATATTGGCGCGGCATTCCCGCCGGTCTCGTCGCGATCGCGGTGGGCATGGTCATCGCATGGGGTTCGAACCTGTTCGGCCTCGGTCTCGGTGGACTGAGCGTCAAAGGCGTCAGTGATGCCTTTGCCAATTTCGGCTTCTCGGTGCCGATCCCGGCGGTAGGCTACGTCTTCTCCGGTTTCGAATTCCTCGGAATCATTCTGGTTACCGCCATTCCGTTCGGCATCTATGATCTCGTCGAGGCCATGGACAATGTCGAGAGCGCGGAGGCCGCCGGCGACGAATATCCGACCACGCGCGTGCTCACCGCCGACGGAATCGTCAGCCTGATTGGCTGCCTGATGGGCAATCCCTTCATCAACGCCGTCTATATCGGCCATCCCGGCTGGAAGGCGATGGGCGGCCGCATCGGTTACTCGGCTGCGACCGGCATCATGGTGGTGGTGCTGGCCTGGTTCGGCATCATCTCGGTGCTGCTGGCGCTGGTCCCGGTCGTCGCGATCTCGCCAATCTTGCTCTATATCGGCATGCTGATCGGCGCGCAGGCGTTCCAGACCACGCCGGTCAAGCACGCGCCCGCGATCGTGCTGGCGCTGACGCCGCATCTGGCCGCCTGGGCCAAGCTCCAGATCGACACCATGCTGGGCTCGACCATGAACGCGGCTGCGACCGTCGGCGGAATGGCCGCCGACAAGGCCGACGCGGTCAAGGCTGCGGCGATCGCAGCACTGCCTCAGCAGGGCGTGTTCTATCACGGACTCGAAGTGATGGGCGGCGGCTCCATCCTCGGCGGCCTGATCCTGGGTGCGATCGGCGTCTTCATCATCGAGCGCGACTTCGAGAAAGCCTCGGCATTCGCGCTGGTTGGTGCAGTCCTGACCTACTTCGGCTTCATGCACGGCGAAGCCGTCGGCATCGGCGGCGGATTTGGCGTCACGCCCGCGGTCGCGTTCGCCTATGCCGTGATGGCCGCCGGTCTGTTCGCGGCCAGCAGGCTCGGCGCGAGCGAGCCTTACATGCCGCACGCGGACATGCACGCGGCACCGGCGGAGTAGCTACCCGCCCTTGACGGCACCAGCGGTGAGCCCGGCGACGATCTGTCGCTGGGCGAACACCGTGAGCAGCAGCACCGGGAGCGTGACGATCAGCGCGGCGGCCGCGAGCGGTCCCCAGCTCAACTGGTCGAACGAGATCATGTTGTAGACGGCGACCGGAAGGGTGCGGGTCTCGCGTCCGGCCAGCACGATGCCAAAGACAAAGTTGTTCCAGGAGAAGATCACGGCGAGAATGAAAGCGACCGCGATGCCAGGCTTGGCGATCGGCAGCGCGACATGGCGGAAGACCTGCCAGCGCGTGGCGCCGTCGATGAGGGCTGCTTCTTCCAGCTCCATTGGCGTCGTCTCGAAATAGCCGATCATAATCCAGATCACGATCGGCACCGTGACCACGAGGTGGATGATGATCTGCGGCACCAGCGTGCCGAGCAGTCCCAGCCACTGGAACATGAGAAACAGCGGGATCAGATAGGACAGGCCCGGCGTGATGCGGGCGATCAGGATCACGATCGCGGATTTATGCGCGGCCATGCGTGCGATGCCGTAGCCGGCGGGAACGCCGACGAGCAGGGCAAGCAGCGTCGCACTGCCGGTGACGATCAGGCTGTTGATGAAATAGGTCAGAAAGCGGTTGGAGGCGAGCACGTCGGCATAGTTTTTCCAGGCGACATGCTCGGGAAAGAACACCGGCGGGTAGGCGGCGTTGTCGATCTCGAATTTGAGCGACAGCGACAGCATCCAGAGAAAGAACAGGATCGCCGGCGATACGATGACGAACACCGAGAACCACAGGCCGATCTTGCCGATGATTTGCCTTGGCGTCATGTGCCGCTCGCGATCTCGGTCCACAGCATGCGCTGGCGCGCATAAAGCATCACCGCCGCGAGCAGAACGATCAGCAGGAAGAACACGACCGCGATCGCCGAGCCGTAGCCGAGGTCGTAATAGGAGAAGGCGACGCTGTAGAGATAGATGTTGATCGTCTCCGACGCCGATCCCGGACCGCCCTGCGTGATCGCGAAAATGATGTCGAAGCTCTTCACGGCATCGATCATGCGGATCATGCCGGCGATGAACAGGAACGGCATGATCAGCGGCAGGGTGATGAAGCGGAACACCTGCCAGATGCTGGCGCCGTCGATCTGTGCACTTTCGTAAGGCTCGGTCGGGATCGCTGCCAGGCCGCCGAGCACGATCAGCATGACCAGCGGCGTCCATTGCCAGGTCTCGACCAACACCAGCGAGGGAATGACGGTCGCGGGATGGAATACCCAGAGCTGCGCGGGGATTCCGACCAGTGACAGCAGATAGTTCAGTACGCCGAGCTGCGGGTGGAACATCATGGTCCAGACCAGCGCGATCGCCACCGGCGTCGCCATCATCGGCATGATGAAGACGCCGCGCAGAAAGCCGCGGCCAGGGAATTTCTGGTGAAACACTACGGCCGCAAACGTGCCGAGCACGAGCGGCAGCAGCACGGAGAGTGCGGTGTAGACCAGTGTATGTCCGATGGCCTCAATGAAGCGGGGATCGCTCGTCAACCGCAGATAATTGGACAAGCCAACGAAGGTGGTCGACGAGCCGACCTTCCATTCGTTCAGGCTCATCCAGATCGTGAAGACCCACGGAAAGATGATGATCGCGATCACGACGACCAGCGCCGGGACCACGAACGGCCAGTAGGACGGCGGCCGCAACTCCTTCTCCGGCGCGGCATCAGACTGTGCCGCGCCCGGAGTCGATTGTGTCAACGCACTCACGCCTTCTCGCTACGCTCCAGGATCGGCCGGTACTGATCGTTGGCCTTCTTCAGCTCGGCGGCAGGATCGGCGCCGGACAAGGTCGCAGTGACCGCGGCGCCGACGATGTCGCGGAATTCGGCGACCGGAATCACGACGGGCAGGCCCAGCTTGCTGATCTTGCCGGAATCGATCACCGATTGCAGCCATTCCTTGGTCTTGACGCCCTTCTGGACCTCGGGATCGCCGAGGATCGAATTGCGGAACGGCACGCCGCCGCCGGCCTGCAGCAGCCGCGCGCCCTGGGTTTTCGAGACCACCCATTGGCAGAGCAGATAGGCGGCTTCCTTGTTCTTGCTCGCAGCGGCAACGCCGATGCCGTCGCCATAGGTCGAGGAATATTGGCCCTTGGGGCCAGCGGGCACGACGGTGTAGCCGACCTTGCCGACAACGCGCGAGGCGGCCGGATCCTCCAGCGGTGGCGCCCAGCCGACGCCGTCGATCCACATCGCGGATCGGCCTTGCGTGAACGAGGCCATCGACTCCATCCAGTTGAAGCCGGCGACGCCGGGCGGTGCCGATTTCGTCAGGAGCGTCTGATACAGCTTGGTCGCGGCAATCGCTTCCGGACCATCGGTCAGGATGTTGCCCTTGGCGTCGAGGAATTCCCCGCCATAATTGAGGAAGAAGTTGCTCCACATCGCCATGTTGGCATTGCGCAAGCCGCGCCCGACAAAGCCGTAAATCCCTTCCTTGGTATCGGTGAGCTTCTCGGCGGCCGCAGCCATCTCGTCGAGGGTCTTGGGAACGGCGACGCCCTTCTTCTCGAACAGCTCCTTGTTGTAATAGAGGATGAAATAATCGACCGACCAGGGCAGCGACAGCATCTGGCCCTTGTCGTTCCTGGCATATTGCAGGCCCGCGGCCGAGAAGTCGCTCTCGACGAGATCGGGCGCGGTCAGCGCCGGGTCCTTCATGAAGGGCGTCAAGTCGGCGAGCCAGCCGGCCTTCTCGAACTGCCGCTTCTGCACGTGGTAGCTGAGATGGACGACGTCGAAGCTCGGACGGCCCGAGGTGAACTCGATCACCACCTTCTGGCGCTGCTGCTGCTCGGGAATCTGCTCCGCTTCGACCTGTATGCCGGTGAGTTCGGTGAACTCCTTGACGTATTTTTGCAGGTTGTCGCCGCGGGGGCCCTTGGCAAGGATCACCTCGAGCTTGGTCCCTGCGTATTTCTTCCAGTTCACCTCGGCGCGCGCCGGCAATCCCGTCAGGCTGAGCGCGCCAGCTGCGGCAGTGCCGGTCAATAGCGTACGACGCGAGATTTTGTGGTTGACCACTTGAGGTCCCTCCCTGTGACTCAATTTGGGCGGATACTAGCGGCCGTTGCGCGTCTGCCTAGTCCTAATCTGTGGAATTCAGGGCCGCACGGCCGGCGTTTCCATCGGCAAGCCATGCGCTCGCGACATCAGATAGAGTTCGAGCGCGACCAGCTCGGGCGCGCCGAAATCATAGGCCTGGGCGCGGACACCCGTCATGCAACTGCGTAGCCGGCGCTCCAGCGATCCCAGCGTCTGCCATTCCAGCCGATAAAGCGGATAGCCGGTCGGCTGTCCCTGCGTGATCGGCGCGCCGGCAAGCCGGTTGTTGAAATTGTCGTCGTGGCAATTGGTGCAGGCAAGGTTGAGCTGCCCTTCGCGCTGCATGAAGAGGTCGCGGCCCTGCTCGACGAATGGCTTCAATTGCGGATCGTCGCCGGCCGTGATCGTGATGCCGCGCGATTGATGCGCGACGAAGGCGGACAGGGCCAGCAGGTCGCGGCTTTCGTAGGGGAGCGCCGGTGCTTGTTGATGATTGCTGCGGCACAGATTGATGCGCTGGTCGAGCGTGACGGGCCGCGCCAGCGCCTTGTCGAAGGCCGGATAGCGCGCCGCGACGCCTTTCATGCTGCCGCGTGCATCGCCATGGCAATCCGCACAGGCCTTGTCGGCGCTGCCGGTCTTCTTCGTCCACAACGCCTCGCCGTCGAGCACGAACAGCATGCCGGGATTTGAGGTGTCGTCATCCTGCATCGCGCGGGTGTCGGGCCCCATGAACGAATAGCCGGAGCGGCGCGCGTCCGGCGGAATCTCGCCGGCGAGCAGGGCAGGGGCCGTGGCGAGGAACGCCGCGGCCGATATCGCGCGCCAAAAACTCATTCGACCGTGATCGACGCCGATGCGCTGGACAAATAGCCGTTGTCGCCGATCCATTCGAACTCGAACTTGCCGCTCTCCTTCGCGACCGTGAAGAACGACAGATAGGGATTGGCCGCGATCGCGGGGAAGAGATCGGCGCGAAAAATCTCGGTACCGTTGTAGCGGCACGTGAAGCTCGTGATGATGTCGCGCGGCACCAGCGCGCCGTCCGCCGTATGGCGGAAGCCGGTTTCCATGATGTGCGAGGTCAACGTGCGGATCTCGACGATTTCGCCGCGTCTGGCTTTCGCGGGAACGTTGATGAGCGCGGCCATCAGTTCATCTCCTCGGTGCAGGCGGCCAGCGTCACGACGATTTCCGTCGTGACCTGCCAGAACGTGTCGTCGGAAAGACGCGCGATCGCCACCACCTTCTGGGTATCCGCGAGCCGAATCCGGGTCGAGATCTGGGCGCGGCCGGAGGAGGGGCCGAGATGGAAGTTGCCGATGTTCGGCTGCGGGTTCTTCTCGTTGAAGACGTGGATGCTCTTGACGTAGTCGTCCGCCGTCATCGGGCTCGCGACGCTCACGGTCAGCGGCACCGTGTTGCCGTTCTCGACCAGCGGCGGAATGTCGAGCTTCACCTTGCCGGAGCGTACAGGTGCTTCGCCGACGACGTTGCGGATCGCGGCGGTGAGCATCGCCGGTGTCGCCTCGAGCGGCCGCAGCGTGACGATCGGGAGCGTCCCGGCGACCGTCACGCTTCCAGCAAGGTTCAGGAATTGTCGTCGCGTGGTCGGCATGAACAGTCCTAGTCCCGAAGCGTTGCAAGGAAAGCCACGATGTCCTCGATCTCGGCGGCGGACAAGATCGGTTTGCCGACGAAGTTTCGCCCGACCCGCACGAGGTGATCGGTGCGATAATAGGACGGCATGATGGTCTTCGGGTTGAAGCGCGCCGCATCGACCAGTCGAAGCCGCAACTGGCTCACCGTCCAGCGGTTCCCCGCACCCGAGAGGTCAGGCGCGAGGTCGCCCTGGAACCGGGTCTCCGGGAAGGGGCCGGAATGGCACAGGATGCAGGTCGTCGTGCGCGCGAGCACCAGCGCGCGCCCGCGCGCGGCATCGCCGGGCGCGCCGGTGAGCGATTCCGCGATGCCGTCGCCGGCGACGTTGTAGTGCCGGAGCTCCTCGGCCCCTGCATGGCAGGCGAAGGCGCAACTGGCGGCGATCAGCGCTGCGATATGGACCGATGTTCTAGCCAAAGGTGTCCGCCGTGATGGCTCGAAACCAGCGCTCGGCTTCAGTCGCCTCGCGGGCGCGCAATTCGCGCGGCGCATCGGCCGGGCTGGTCGCTCCGCCCTCGACCTCGGCGAAGATGTCGCCCCTGGGCTGGTAATTGCCCGCGAGTGAAAAGCCGTAGCCGGGTGCGACAATGTTGTAGCACACGCCTGTCAGTCGCGGCGTTTCTGGTGCGCGGCCGGCAAGGAGGTTCACGATCGCGGAAGCGCAGGCCTTGCCCTGTGCGCTTGCCGCGGATGCCGATTTGGGAATGCCCCCGCCGAGGCAGGCATCGCCGATGACGTGGATGTTCGGGACAAGTTTCGATTCGAAGGTAACGGGATCGATCGGGCACCAGCCGGTGGCATCCGCCGCGCCCGCGACCTCAGCGATGCGTCCGGCACGCTGCGGCGGGATGACGTTGGCGACGTCGGGGGTGTAATTGCCGAATTCGGTGACGATGGTCCTGGTCGCAGGATCGACCGAGGTCACGCGGCCGCCTTGCGACAGAGCGATGCGTTCGATCATGTCCCCGTAAAGCTCCTTCCACGCCTTCTCGAACAGCCGCTGCTGGGAGAAAGTGTCCTTGGCATCGAGAATCAAGACCTTTGAGCGCGGCTTCGTCGTTTTCAGGTAATGCGCGATCAGGCTGGCTCGCTCGTAAGGCGCCGGCGGACAGCGCGAGGGATTGGCGGGGATGGCAATGGCGACAGTGCCGCCGTCCGGCATGGCCTCCAGCTGCCCACGCAGCAATAGCGTCTGCGCACCGGCCTTCCAGGCATGCGGCATCTTTTCTGATGTGGCGTCGTCGTAGCCGGGCAGAGCCTCGAAATGGAAGTCGATGCCGGGAGAGAGGACGAGACGATCATAGGGCAGCGCAACGCCATCGGCCGTCACGACGCTGCGCAGCTGCGGCTCGATTGTGGTTACGGCTTGGCTGATCACCGTGACGCCTTCGGCGGCGACCTTGTCATAGCCAAACTGCTGCACGTCGATCTCGCGCAGACCCGCGATCACCTCGTTGCTGAACGGGCAGGAAGTGAAGACGGTACTGGGTTCGATCAGGATGACTTGCAAGTTTGCCTGCGCGCGCTTCAGCGCGCGGGCGCACGCCGCACCACCGAAGCCGCCGCCGACCACGACGACGCGGCCCGCCGATTGCGCGCGCAGGATCGTAGGGGCGGCGAATGATGTGGCCGCAGCGGCGATGCCGAGGACGGCATCCCGCCGTGTCACCGGCGCATTCATGAGTCTTGTCCGGAAAGTGTGCCGCGGCGGCGATTGCGGCCGCCGCGGCGTTTCTCAGGCGAAGGTGATGTTCTGGTCGCGCAGCGGCACCGAACGGATGCGTTTGCCCGTCGCCGCGAAGTACGCATTGAGCACCGCCGGCGCCGCGACGCCGATGGTCGGCTCGCCGACACCGCCCCAGAACCCGCCGCTCGGCACCATCACCGACTCCACCTTCGGCATCTCGTTGATGCGCATCGAATTGTAGGTGTCGAAGTTGGTCTGCTCGATCTTGCCGTCCTTGACGGTGCAGCCGCCGTAGAACAGCGCGGAGAGGCCATAGACGAAGGACCCCGCGATCTGCCGCTCCACCTGGGCCGGATTGACGACGTAGCCGGGATCGGTGGAGGCGACGATGCGATGCACCTTGATCTTGTTGCCGTCGGTCACCGAGATTTCGGCAGCGCCGGCGACATAGCTGCCATAGCCCATCACCTGCGCGATGCCGCGATAGATGCCCTGTGGCGCCGGAGTGCTCCAGCCGATCTTCTCGGCCACGGCATTGAGCACCGCCAGATGCTTGGGGTGATTGCCCATCAGCTTGCGGCGGAATTCGAGCGGGTCCTGGCCTGCGGCCTGGGCCAGCTCGTCCATGAAGCATTCCATGTAGATCGCGTTGTGATTGACGTTGACGCCGCGCCAGAAGCCCGGCGGAACGTGCGGGTTGCGCATCGCATGCTCGACCAGGAGGTTCGGCACGGAGTAACCGAACGCGGCTTCGCCGGACTGGGCGACGCCCTGGAATGCGGCCGGATCCATGCCGTTCTGCAGCGCTTCGGGGCGGAGCGAGAACAGGATCGATTGCCCGGACAGGCGGTAGTGCAGCGCGACCAGATTGTTGTCGGCATCGAACGCGCCGGTCATCTTGCACTGGGTGATCGGGTGATATCTGCCGTGCGCCATGTCCTCTTCGCGCGACCACAACAGCTTGATCGGCGTGCCCGGCATCTCCTTGGCGATCAAGACGGCCTGGCGGACATAGTCGGTCTGGCCGCGCCGGCCGAAGCCGCCGCCCGGCATCACCTTGTGCACGTCGCACTTCTCCGCCGGCAGGCCCGACGCTTCCAACGTGGCCGCGAAGGCTGCCTCGCCATTCTGCGTGCCGCACCAGACCTCGCATTTGTCCGCCGTGTAGAGCGCCGTGGCGTTCATTGGCTCCATGGTGGCGTGGTTCTGGTAGGGATAGCTGTAGACGGCCTCGATTTTTTTGGCGGCACCGGCAATCGCCGCCTTCGCGTCGCCGTTCTTGTTGCCGACATAGGCCGGCTGCCCGTTATCGAGGCCCTCGGTCAGCCATTTCGCGATCGACTCGCTCGAGACCTTGGCGTTGTCGCCCTCGTCCCAGACGATCGGCAGCGCCTCCAGTGCGGTCTTGGCGTGCCACCAGGTGTCGGCAACGACGGCGACCGCGGTGTCGCCGACCTTGACGACCTTCTTGACGCCTTTCATGCCGGTGATCTTGGCTTCGTCATAGCTTTTCAGCTTGCCGCCGAACACCGGGCAATCCTTGATCGCGGCGTTCAGCATGCCCGGCAGCTTGACATCGATGCCGTAGACCATGGTGCCGGTGGTCTTCTCGGCGGTGTCCAGCCGCTTCACGCCCTTGCCGATCAGCTTCCAGTCCTTGGGGTCCTTCAGCTTGACCTCGGCCGGCGGCGTCAGCTTGGCCGCGGCCTCGGCGACCTTGCCGTAGGTCGTGGTCTTGCCGGACGGCGTGTGGGTAATGACGCTGTTGGCGGCCGTGCATTCGGACGCCGGCACTTTCCACGCCTCGGCGGCGGCCTGGATCAGCATCACGCGTGCGGTGGCACCGCCCTTGCGGACATAGTCTTGCGAAGAGCGGATGCCGCGGCTGCCGCCGGTCGAGAAATCGCCCCAGACGCGCTTGCGGGCGACGCTCTGGCCCGGTGTCGGATATTCGGTCGAGACCTTCGACCAGTCGCATTCGAGTTCCTCGGCGACGAGCTGGGCAAGGCCGGTGAGGGAGCCTTGGCCCATTTCGGAGCGGGCGATGCGGATGACGACGGTGTCGTCGGGCCTGACCACGACCCAGGCGCCGATCTCCGGGGAGCCGTCGGCCGCGCGGACCACGGCGGGACCGCCGAAGGGGATATCGAGGCCGATTGCGAGACCTGCGCCGACCGCGGCGGTGCCGATGACGAAGGCACGGCGGTTCATCCTGGGAGAGACATGCTTGTTCATGTGGCGGCTCCTTACGCGCTTGCGATCGTGTGGATCGCTTCGCGCACCTGCTGGAAGGTGCCGCAGCGGCAGATATTGGTGATGGCCTCGTCGATGTCGGCGTCGGTCGGCTTCGGCTTCTCGCTCAGCAGCGCCGCCACCGCCATGATCATGCCGCTCTGGCAATAGCCGCATTGCGGAACGTCCTGGGCAATCCAGGCTTCCTGCACCTTGTGCAGCGCGTTGCCGGAGGCGAGCCCTTCGATGGTCGTGATCTTCTTGCCTGCGGCTTCGCCGACCGAAACCCCGCAGGAGCGGGTGGCGACGCCGTCGATGTGAACGGTGCAGGCGCCGCATTGTGCAATGCCGCAGCCATATTTGGTGCCGGTGAGGCCGGCATTCTCGCGGATCGCCCAGAGCAGGGGCGTATCCGGCTCGACGTCGAGCGTGAAGGTTTTTCCGTTGATTGTTAGGTTTGCCATCGCAGTCCCCTGATTGGCCCAATCCACCGACTGGACTCAGCGGCGCAATGTGTCCGGCAAATTGGAAACGTTCAAATCAATAGTCCGAGGGGTAACCGGCGGGGATTCCTTCCCCGGGCGCCCGCGGCACGGCTTGGAGCGACGTCTACTGGCTTCCGCGCCGACGCCCCCGGAACCGAGAGCGACAGTTTGTCCCTTTTGGCAGGGTGCAAGTCGAGAATGCTCTGCTACAGTGGAATCAGCCAAAAAGGGGTTCCATGAACGTACCGCAGCCTTGCAAAGTCCTGATGCTCTATCCGCTGTTCTCGGCAGAGTCCTTCTGGAGCTTTGGCGAATCCTGCAAAGTGTTGGGTGTGAAGCGGCCCGCGGCCCCTTTGGGGCTGATCACCGTTGCCGCGATGCTGCCCGAGAGCTGGACGGTCCGGCTGATCGATTGCAACACGGAATCCTTCAGCGACGAGGATCTTTCCTGGGCCGACGTCGTCTTCACCGGCGGAATGATGCCGCAGCAGGCCGACACGCTGCGCCTGATCGAAATTTGCCGTGCCGCGGGCAAGCCGGTGGTCGTGGGCGGTCCCGATCCCACCTCGAGCCCCCATATCTATGAGAGGGCCGACTTCCAGGTGCTCGGAGAGGCCGAAAGCGTTCTCCACGAATTCGTCGCGGCCTGGGACAGTGGCGCACGCTCCGGCGTCTTCATTGCGCCGAAATTCCAGGCCGACGTCACCAAGACGCCGGTTCCGCGCTTCGATCTGCTGAAGTTCGAGGACTACCTTTATCTCGGTGTGCAGTATTCCCGCGGCTGCCCGTTCACCTGCGAGTTCTGCGATATCATCGAGCTCTATGGCCGGGTGCCGCGAACCAAGACGAACGAGCAAATGCTGGTCGAGCTCGACAGGCTCTATGCCATGGGCTACCGCGGCCATCTCGACTTCGTCGACGACAATTTCATCGGCAACAAGAAGTCGTTGCGGCTGTTCCTGCCCCAGCTGGCCGAATGGCAACGTGCTCACGGCTATCCCTTTGAATTGTCGACTGAGGCCTCGGTCAATCTGGCCGACGATCCCGAGCTCCTGAACCTGATGGGCCAGGCGAATTTCTTCGCCATCTTCGTCGGTATCGAAAGTCCGGATCCGGCGACGCTGGTCGCCATGCGGAAGAAGCAGAACACGCGGCGCAACATCGCCGAGAGCATCCACAAGATCTACGCCGCGGGCATGCTCGTCACCGCGGGTTTCATCGTCGGCTTCGACAATGAGAAGCTCTCGATGGCGGATGCCATGATCGACTTCATCGAAGAGGCGGCGATCCCGGTCAGCATGGTCGGCCTGCTCTATGCCTTGCCGAACACGCAGCTGACGCGCCGCCTGGAGCGCGAAGGCCGGTTGCATCCGGGCCACGACCTGGCGCCGACCATCGGCGCGGATCAGTGCACCGCCGGGATCAACTTCGATCCGGTGCGTCCATTGCGCGACATTCTGACGGACTACAAGCGCGTGCTGGAGCACATCTACAGCCCGGCCGCCTATGCAAGGCGTATCGACCGACTGATGACGCTGCTCGACCGCTCTCGCCAGCGCCAGGAGCTCGCGGAAGGCGATATCCGTGCCCGGATCGGCGCGATGGAAACGGTGCACAAGGTGGTCACAGCCCTTCCCGAGGCGCGCGGGCCGCTGTGGCAGACCTTCATGAACTGCGCCAAGCGCGACACAACATCGGCGCGGATCGCCGTGCAGATGATCGCTGCCTATGCGCATCTCGGGCCGTTCTCGCGCAAGGTCATCGCTGCCATCGATGAGCGCCTCGCTGCGCTCGACGAGGAGACTGTCATTCCGGCCGCGACAGTCGAGGTGACGGCGGCCCGACATCTGGCTTGACCGTCTACTCCACCGCCAGCCGCAAAAAGCTCATCACGCTGCCGAGTACGGCGAAGCCGGCGCCGAGTGCCAATGCCACGACTGCGCCGTCGTGACCGGCCAGCGAGAAGCAGAGCGCGGCCAGCGCCGCCCCTGTCGTCTGCCCCGTCAGGCGCGCGGTGGCGACGATGCCGGAGGCGCTGCCGCTGCGATGTGGCGGCGCGCTCGACATCACCGCTTTCATGTTCGGCGCCTGGAAGAAGCCGAATCCCATGCCACAGATCACCATCCGCCAGATGATGTCGGGAATCGCAGGATTGGCAGGCAGCATCGCCAGCAGCGCCGTGCCGAGGCCGAGCAGCACGAGCCCGATGCCGCCGAGCAGTCCGACCGCGTGCCGGTCGGAGAGGCGCCCGGCGATCGGCGCCATTATGCCGACCACCAGCGGCCATGGGGTCATGAAGAAGCCGGTCTCGACCTGCGAACGCCCCAGCACGTCCTCGAAATAGAACGGCAGCGAGACGAAGGCGAGGCCCTGCACTGCGAACGAGCACACCGCGGTCGCCGCCGACAGCGCGAACATCGGCCGGCTGAACAGGTCGATCGGCAGCATCGGCGCCGGATGGTCGGCGTGGCGGCGCGTCAGGATGAAGCCGAGCGCGAGGGCAGTGACCAGCTCGATGCCCACGACCATCGGTGAGAGATTGTGCGCGGCACTGCCGATGCCCGTGATGAACAGCCCGAGACAGGCCGACGCCAGGGCCGCGCCGAGAAAATCGAAGCCGTGATCGGCGCGCGGCGTCTTCGGCAGCATCGCAAAGCCGATGCCGATCGCGACCAGGCCGAACGGGATGTTGACGGCGAACAGCCATGGCCACGGGCCGAGCGCGAGGATAGCGGAAGCGATCGAGGGACCAAAGGTGAAGGCGGTCGCGACCACCAGCGCGTTGTGGCCGAAGCCGCGGCCGAGCATCCGGCCGGGATAGACGAAGCGCACCAGCGCCGTGTTGACGCTCATGATGCCGCTCGCACCTAACCCTTGCAGCGTGCGCGCAACCAGCAGGCTCTCCAGCGACCAGGCCACCGCGCAGAACAGCGAGGCGATGGTGAACAGGATCAGGCCGCCGAGATAGATGCGCTGGTGCCCGACGATCTCGCCGAGTGCTCCCAACGGCAGCAACGTCGCCACCAGCGCGATCTGGTAGACGTTGACCACCCAGACCGATTGCTCCGGGCTCACATGCAGGTCGCCGGCAATGGCGGGCAGCGCGATGTTGGCGATCGCGGTGTCGAGCGACGCCATCGCCAGCGCGGTGAAGATCGCGGCAATGGCCCAGCGCCGCTGTGCGGCTGGAAGGCCGTCGGAAATGGTGTGGTCGGGCTCGCGCGCGCCGGCGGGTAACGTGATTGTCATTGCGTTAGCGCGTTGCTCCGGCGGCCGGCTCCAGGGGACTCGGCATGTACTACGGCGCGGCCGCCTTCCACAGGCATATGCTTGCATGCTGTGTATGCGCGAAGGCTGGGCGATGAACCTGCGCGCCGGCGTATGATCGCGCGAACTGCTGCAATGTCAGGGGACCGCCATGCACATCGTCGTTTTGCCCGGTGACGGCATCGGGCCCGAGATCACGGCCGCGACATCAGGCGTGTTGCGCGCGGCCTCCGAACGCTTCCAGCTCAATCTGCAGCTGGAGGAGCACGCGGTCGGGCATGCGAGCCTCAAACAATTTGGCACGACGGTGCGCCCCGAGCTGCTCGACATCGTCCGCGCCGCCGACGGCCTGATCCTCGGGCCGACCGCGACCTTCGACTTCAAGGACGAGGCCCATGGCGAGATCAACCCGTCGCGATATTTTCGCAAGAACCTCGACCTCTACGCCAATGTCAGGCCCGCACGCACCTATGCGGGGCGGTCCGGCCGGGTGGGCGATTTCGACCTCGTCGTGGTGCGCGAAAATACGGAAGGGCTTTACGCCGACCGCAACATGGAGCAGGGCAACGGCGAGATGCTGGTCACATCGGACGTCGTGATCTCGCTGCGCCGGATCACGCGCCTGTGCTGCGAGCGCATCGCGCATGCGGCGTGCCGGCTGGCGATGAAGCGGCGCAAGCATCTCACCATCGTGCACAAGGCCAATGTGCTCAAGCTCGGTGACGGCATGTTCCTCGAGATCTGCCGCGAGGCGGCGAAGGCCTATCCCGGCCTTGAGGTCGACGACATCCTCGTCGACGCCATGATGGCGCATGTGGTGCGCAACCCCGACCGCTTCGACGTCATCGTCGCCACCAACATGTTTGGCGACATCCTGTCCGATCTCACCGCCGAACTCTCCGGCAGCCTCGGTCTCGGCGGCTCGCTCAATGTCGGCGACAGCTTCGCCATGGCGCAGGCCGCGCATGGCTCGGCGCCTGACATAGCCGGACAGGATGTTGCCAATCCAGTCTCGCTGATCCTATCCACGGCCCTGCTGCTCGGATGGCACGGCGAGAATAGCGGCGCGGTGCGCTACGAGGAAGCCGCACGTGCGATCGAGGCGGCGGTGGCAAAAGCGATCGGCGAGGGCAGGGCAACGCGCGATGTCGGCGGAAAGCTCGGCACGATCGCCGCGGGGGGCGGCGATTGCGGAAATCCTGCAGGCCGGGTGAGTGGTTATGCGGGGCCTTGTTTTTTTTAAGGGCTCAAAACAAAAAAGCGCGAAAACAACCCCATGCACAGTAGAAGGCCCCTTGATTAATAAGGGATTTCCGAACCGCGCAGCGGCGGCATTCGCCGCTGCCATGACGTTGACCCGTCGGGCAAAACACTGGCAAAATGCGATCGTGGCGGAGATCGCGGCGTGAATGCATCGGTGGTGGCTGCGGGCAATTTCAGTGAGCTGACCTATGAAGTCTGAGAGGGGTGGCATCAATCTCGCGGCCAAACCAAGCGGAACGGGGTGCGTGGAATGCTCGGCTGCGGGCGGGTGGTGGTTTCACCTTCGCAGATGTGTCGAATGCGGTCACATCGGCTGCTGTGATGCGTCACCAAATCAGCACGCAACGAAACACAGCGCGGCGACAGGTCATCCGATCATCACGAGCTTCGAGCCGGGCGAACGATGGTTTTACGACTATCGCACGGGAGAGGCTTTCGCCGGCCCGAAGCTTCAAGGTCCTCACGCGCATCCGTTGGATCAGCCGGTGCCCGGACCGGACGGCGCGGTGCCTCCGGACTGGCAAACGCTGCTGCATGAGTAAGGCGGTAGGCCGTAGGATGGGTAGAGCACTTGCGAAACCCATCAGGTTCACGTCGTATGCTGTCGATGGGTTTCGCTGCGCTCTACCCATCCTACGAAGTCCAATCGGTTCTAGAACTGATACCTCCGCAACCCCCCATCCACCGGGATCACCGTGCCCGTGATGTAGCGCGCCACGGGTGATGCCAGGAACACCGCGAGCGCGGCGAGGTCTTCCGGCTCGCCCCAATAGCCGACCGGGATCTCTTCTTCCGCGAAGCGCTCGCGATAATCAGGCGCGTAGTTGCGGCGGATCTGTTCGCTCATGATGCGGCCGGGCGGGATGCAGTTGATGGTGATGCCGTGCTCGCCGATCTCGCGCGACAGGCCTTTGGCCCAGGCGTGCACGGCGGCTTTGGCGGCAAACGCGGCGTTGAGGCCTTCCGGCTCGGACTTGCCGGTGATGTTGACGATGCGGCCCCATTTGCGCTCGATCATCTGCGGCAGCAGCGCATGCGCGATGCGGCGGTAGCTGGTGAAATTCAGCGCGATCGCCTCGTCCCATTGGCTGTCAGGCGCATCGACGGGGAGGGGGCGGCTTCCGCCGGCATTGTTGATCAGGATGTCGACATGGCCGAGCTCTTTGAGCGCGAACGCCGAAATCTTCTCGGCCGCGTCCTTGGCCATCACGTCCTGCTCGAATGGCGTGATCAGACCGGAGCCGACTTCCGTTACCAGCTCGGCGAGCAGGTCGGTGCGCCGTGCCACGCCGACGACGCGCACGCCTTCGGCAGCCAAGCCCTTGGCGATGGCACGGCCGATGCCGACGCTCGCTCCGGTGACGACGGCGGTTTTCGATTTGAGCCCGAGATCCATGGTGACACGCCCTCTTGTTCGCTTTTCTGCTTGTCGCTGGGCTGTTCGTTCTTCTGTTCGTTTTCCTGCCCTGTCCCCGTCAGCCTGATTTGCCCGACCGGGAGGAGCAGTGGTAACCAAGAGCCGCGTTGAAGGGAACACGAAAAAGAAAAGGCGCCGAGCGATGGTCTGGGATCCGCAGCAATATCTGAAATTCTCCGGCCACCGGCTCCGGCCCGCCGTCGACCTCTTGATGCGGATCCCGGATTCTGGTCCGCGTGCGATTGCCGATCTCGGCGCCGGCGCCGGCAACGTCACCAAGCTGATCAAGGAGCGTTGGCCGGACGCGACGGTGACCGGTGTCGAGGGTTCGGCCGAGATGGTCGCCGCCGGCCGCAAGGCGGCGCCGGACGTGGAATGGTCACACGAGGATCTCGGCCACTGGCGTCCGACGAAGCAATATGACGTCGTCTACTCCAATGCCGCGCTGCACTGGCTGCCCAATCATGCGGCCCTGTTTCCGTCGATCATGGAGAAGGTGACGCCCGGCGGAATGCTCGCTGTGCAGATGCCGCGCAACTTTCTGGCGCCCTCGCATGTGCTGATCGGCGAGACCGCGCTGAACGGTCCCTGGCGGTCCAAGGTCGAGCATCTCGTCACGCCGCCGCCGGTCGAAGCGCCGGCCTATTATCACGGTCTTCTTGCTCCGATGTCGGCCAATATCGACATCTGGGAGACCGAATATCTGCAGGTGCTGGAAGGCGAGAATCCCGTGAAGGAGTGGACCAAGGGGACCTGGCTGACGCGCTATCTCGACATCTTGCAGGGCGACGAGAAGGCCGCGTTCGAAGCCGCCTATGGGATGCGGGTCGCGAAAGCCTATCCGAAGAACGCCGCGGGACAGACGCTGTTTCCGTTCCGGCGTCTGTTCATGGTCGCCCAGCGCAACGGCTGATCGCACTGCCGCAATGCGACATAAGCGCTCGTTTCCGGGAGCGGCAGCAGGTGCCGGTTGCGCATTCAGCAGCGGCCAAGATAGCTTGAAGGTTGCTTGGCTGCGGCAAATTGGGCTTAGGTCTAGTTGTTCGGGTGGCGGATTGCTGTCAGTACTGAAATCGGAAAACAAAAAAGACCCGGTTTTAGAGGTTGTTGGGAGGTTCGTTCATGCGCAAGCTGCTTCTTGCGGTCGCCGCCGCAGCTGTTCTCGTGGGGCCCGCCGTTGCCGAGGCCCAGAGCCCGATCGTCATCAAATTCAGCCACGTCGTCGCCAACGATACTCCCAAGGGCAAGGGCGCCCTGAAGTTCAAGGAACTTGCGGAGAAGTACACCGACGGCAAGGTCAAGGTCGAAATCTACCCGAACTCCACGCTGTACAAGGACAAGGAGGAGATCGAGGCGCTGCAGCTTGGCTCGGTGCACATGCTCGCCCCCTCGACCGCGAAGTTCGCACCGCTCGGTATCAAGGAGTTCGAGGCGCTCGACCTGCCTTGGTTGTTCAAGGACGATCAAACCTATTCCAACGCGATGAAGGGCACGATCGGCAAGTGGCTGTTCGATAAGCTCGAGACCAAGGGCATCACCGGGCTCGCTTATTGGGACAACGGCTTCCACATGCTCTCCGCCAACCGTGCCCTGATAAAGCCGACCGATTTCCAGGGTCTCAAATTCCGCATCTCCGGATCGAAGGTCGCCGACCAATATCTCCGTATCATGGGTTCGATCCCTCAGATAATGGCGTTTTCCGAAGTCTACCAGGCTTTGCAGACGGGCGTGGTCGACGGCTGCGAGAATACCGCGTCCAATTACCTGACTCAGAAGTTCTACGAGGTGCAGAAGGACATCACGGTGTCCTATCACGCGCACCTGCAATATGCCGTCATCGTCAATTCGAAATTCTGGTCCGGCCTGCCGCCCGATATCCGCGCCCAGCTCGAGAAGGCGATGAACGAGGCGACCGACTACACCAATTCGATCGCGCGTCAGGAAAACGAGGATGCGCTGGCCGAGATCAAGAAGACGGGCAAGACCACGCTGCATTATCTGACTGACGCCGATCGCAAGGCGTGGCAGGAGGCGATGCAGCCGACCTACAAATGGGCAAAGGGGCGGGTCGGGCAGGAGGTGCTCGATCTCCTCGCCAAGGAACTCGACGTCAAGATGAACTGACGCCGGCGCGCTGGAAGAACAACCATGAACGGTCGGGGGTGATCGCACTCCCGGCCGTTGCTCTTGAATGATGAGCCAAGCTGAGGGGACCAAGTTGCTGCGTGCATTGAATCGTGTGCTCGATCATCTCGAGGAATGGCTGATCGCGACGATGATCGCGGCCGCGACATTGCTCATCTTCGTTGCCGTGCTGCACCGATATGGCGCCGGGCTGTCGATCGACATCGCCAAATGGGCGGAGGCGCGCAATCTGTCCTTGCTGGCCGCGCCCGCGCGAGCGGCGTTCGTCTGGCTTGCCGCTCTCGACTTGTCCTGGGCGCAGGAACTCTGCATTTACATGTTCATCTGGATGGCGAAGTTCGGTGCGGCCTACGGGGTGCGCACCGGCATCCATGTAGGCGTCGACGTCCTGGTCAATGTCCTTCCCGGCGGATCGCGCCGCCGCGTCATCACGTTCGGCCTGATGTGCGGCGCCCTTTTCACTGCCATCGTGTGCTATTTCGGGGCCGCGTTCGTCGGCCAGATGTGGCAGACCGGCCAGCAATCCAACGACTTGGAAGCACCGATGTGGCTGGTGTATCTCACCATCCCGCTCGGCTCCGGGCTGATGTGCTTCCGCTTCCTGCAGGTCGCCTGGTCGTTCTATCGCACCGGCGAACTGCCGCATCACGACATGGCAGGCGTCGAGGGCGTCGAAATAGACCCGGTCCATCCGGCCCCGGTCACGCGCAGTCAGGTCGTCCGCGACGAACGCAGCCCGCTCGGCTGGGTCCTGATGTTGTTGCCGGTCCTGATCGTCGCCGTGTGCTTCGCCCATTCGGCGCACGTGATCACGATGCCGCAGGGCCTGCGTGTCGCCGTGGTTTTCGGCCTTCTGCTGTCGTTGATGCTCACGGGCATGCCGATCTCCATCGCGCTCGGCCTGACCGTGCTCAGCTTCATGTTCACGTTGACCGACGTACGGACGGAATCGGTGGCGCTGAAGCTGTTTACCGGCATCGAGAGCTTCGAGATCATGGCGATCCCGTTCTTCATCCTTGCCGGCAACTTCCTGACCCATGGCGGCGTGGCGCGCCGGATGATCACGTTCGCGACTTCGCTGGTCGGCCATTGGTACGGAGGCCTTGCGCTCTCGGGCGTGGTCGCCTGCGCGCTGTTCGCCGCGATTTCCGGCTCGTCGCCGGCCACCGTGGTGGCGATCGGATCGGTGATCCTGCCCGCGATGGTCGCGCAGGGATTTCCCAAGAAGTTCGGGGCGGGCGTGATCACGACCTCCGGCTCGCTGGGAATTCTCATTCCACCGTCGATTCCAATGGTGCTGTTTGCCGTCTCCACCAACACCTCCGTCGGCAAGCTGTTCATCGCCGGCATCGTGCCGGGAATGGTGCTCGCCATGCTGCTTGGCGCCACGACGTTCTACCGGGCCTGGCGTAACGACTATCCGAGGATGCCGAAAGCAACCCTCTACGAACGCTTCGATGCGTTCCGCAAGTCGATCTGGGGTATCCTGCTGATCGTGATCGTGATCGGTGGCATCTACAGCGGCCTGTTCACACCGACCGAAGCTGCCGCCGTCAGCGCGGTGTACGCCTTCATCGTCGCAGTGTTCATCTACAAGGATCTGAAGCTGCGAGACGTGCCGCGGGTGCTGCTGTCGTCGGCAAATCTTTCAGCGATGCTGCTCTACATCATCACCAACGCCGTCTTGTTCTCGTTCCTGATGACTTACGAGAACGTGCCGCAAGCGCTCGCGCAATGGATGATCGACCAGGGCCTCGGCTGGATCGGCTTCCTCCTCGTCGTCAATCTCCTGCTGCTATTAGCCGGCAACGTGATGGAGCCATCCTCGATCATCCTGATCATGGCGCCGATCCTGTTTCCGGTTGCGATCAAGCTCGGCATCGATCCGATCCATTTCGGCATCCTGATGACGGTCAACATGGAGGTCGGGCTGTGCCATCCGCCGGTCGGCCTCAATCTCTACGTGGCCTCAGGCATCGCCAAGATGGGTATCACCGAGCTCACGGTCGCGGTGTGGCCATGGCTGCTGACGATGTTGGGATTCCTGGTGGTCGTGACCTATTGGCCCGGCCTGTCGCTGTGGCTGCCGAGACTGTTGGGCATGTAGCCCGCGAACACGCTGCTTCTCTCCACCTGTGGGCGCGGGGTTACGCATTGCTGCGTCCTCCCGTCATGGCAATCGGCCGCGGGATGCGGTTAGATGCCGCGCAACAGGCGGGGAGGAGATCGAGATGACGGACACGTCCAGCAACGAGCCGAAGGGCGCAACGCCGTGCGTCATCGCGCAGCAAACGGCGAAGCTGAGTGCACTGCCGTTTTCCGACACGCGCGATTTCGACGACGCCGCGCGCGGCTTCCTCGGCACGATCGAGAACGCGGAGATCACCAATCCGCAAGGGCGGACGGTTTGGAGCCTCGAGCCGTACGCCTTTCTCGCCGCCGAGCAGGCGCCGGCCACGGTCAATCCGAGCCTGTGGCGGCAGTCGCGGCTCAACATGCAGCACGGCCTATTCGAGGTGGTGCCCGGAATCTACCAGGTGCGTGGGCTCGACATCGCCAACATGACGCTGATCGAAGGCGACAGCGGCGTCATCGTCATCGACACCCTGACCTCGATCGAGGGGGCGCGCGCCGCGCTCGATCTCTACTACAAGCATCGTGGCCAGCGACCGGTCGCGGCCGTGATCTTCACCCATACCCACACCGACCATTGGGGCGGTGCGCGCGGCGTGCTGGAGGAGGATGCACTCGCGACCGGCCGCGTGCCGATCATCGCGCCGAACTTGTTCATGGAGCATGCCGTCTCCGAGAACATCATCGCGGGACCTGCGATGCTGCGCCGGGCGCAGTACCAGTTCGGGCCTCTCCTCGCCAAGGGCGCGCGCGGGCAGGTCGATTGCGGCCTCGGCAAGTCGATGGCGGCAGGTTCGGTGGCGCTGCTGCGGCCGACCGACCTGATCATGGCGACCGGCGACCGGCGCGTGATCGACGGCGTTGAATTCGAATTCCAGATGGCGCCGAACAGCGAAGCGCCGGCGGAGATGCATTTCTTCATCCCGCGCTACAAGCTGTTGAACCTCGCCGAGAACTGCACCCACAATTTCCACAATCTGCTGCCGTTCCGCGGCGCCGACGTGCGCGACGCGCTGGCCTGGTCGAAATATCTGGGCGAGGCCTTGCAGCTCTGGGATGGCAAGGCGGAGGCGATGTGCGGCCAGCATCACTGGCCGGTGTGGGGACACGAACGCATCGGCACGATGATCCGGCAGCAGCGCGACCTCTACAAATTCGCGCATGACCAGACCATCCGCCTGATGAACCACGGCCTCACCGCGGCCGAGATCGCTGAAACGATCCAGCTGCCCAAGAGCCTGGAGGGCGCCTGGCACGGCCGCGGCTATTACGGCCACATCCGGCACAATGTGAAGGCGATCTATCAAAAATATCTGGGCTGGTACGACGCCAATCCGGTCAATCTCGATCCTTTGCCCCCGGTTGAGTCGGGCAAGAAATACGTCGAGTACATGGGCGGCGCCGACGCCATCCTCGCGCGGGCGCGTGTCGATTTCGACAAGGGCGAATTCCGCTTCGTGGCGCAGGCGCTCGGCCATCTCGTCTTTGCCCAGCCGGACAACGCGGCGGCGCGTGCATTGCTTGCGGATACGCTGGAGCAGCTCGGCTACGCTGCTGAAAGCGCGACCTGGCGCAATGCCTATCTGTTCGGCGCGCAGGAATTGCGCCAGGGCATGCCGAAGGTGCCGGCGCGCCCGCCGATGCCGCGCGAGACGCTGGCGGCGCTGCGCACCTCACAGCTCTGGGACGTGCTCGGCATCCGCCTGAACGGACCAAAGGCGGAAGGAAAGCACATCGTGCTGAACTGGAGCTTCTCCGACACCGGCGAAACCTTCGTGCTCAATCTGGAGAACTGCGCGCTGACTTACACAGAGGGCATGCAGGCGCACAATGCCGATGCCAGCTTCACGCTGGCGCGGTCGACGCTCGACGAGGTGATCGCAAAACTGACCAGCTTCCCGGAGGCCGTGGCCGCCGGCAAGGTCAAATTCGCCGGCAACCCGATGCGCCTCGCCGAGCTGATGGGCCTGATGGACGAATTCCCGCGCATGTTCGAGATCGTCGAGCCGAAGCGGGCCGTGGTGAGGTAGGGCAGCCGTCACCGCGTTCCTACTGTCATCATCCGGCTTGACCGGACGATCCAGTACTCCGCGGCGGGAGTTGCGTGAGCAAACTGCTGCCGCGGCGTACTGGATGCCCCGCCTACGCGGGGCATGACAGTGGCTACTCCGCGCTGCTCACCAGCTTGATCCGCGGCGCCTGTTCCTCGCCGAGGCTGCGATAGGCCGCGAGATAATCCAGCGCCATGCGACGCGCCGTGAAACGCGTCTCGAACTGCTTGCGAATGACGGAGCGGTCGAGTTGCTGCAGGCGGCCGACGACGCCGGCCGCGCTGAGGACGTCCTCGACGACGAAGCCGGTGAGGCCCTCGTCGATGATCTCCGGCACTGAGCCGCGGTTGAAGGCGATGACCGGCGTTCCGCAAGCCATGGCCTCGATCATCACCAGGCCAAACGGCTCCGGCCAGTCGATCGGGAGCAATAAGCCCAGCGCGCCGCTCAAAAAGTCCGACTTCTCGTGATCGCTGATCTCGCCGATGAATTCCACCAGCGGATTGTTCTCGATCATCGGCCGGATCAGCTCGTCATAGTAATCCTGGTCGGCACGATCAACCTTGGCGGCGATCTTGAGCGGAATGCCACAATGCGTCGCGATCTTGATGGCGCGGTCGACGCCCTTTTCCGGTGCGATGCGGCCAAGCACGGCGAGGTATTCCTGTTTCGCCGGCTTCGGCGTCAGCAGGTTCTCCGGCAGGCCGTGGTGGATCGTCCTCACCCAGTTCGCCTGCGGCACCGGCCGGCGCTGCGCGTTCGAGATCGAGATGACGGGGACCTTCGAGAAGGTGTTGAAGACCGGTTGATGCTCCGGCAGGTCGAGCCGGCCGTGCAGCGTGGTCAGGAACGGTGTCGGCTGCCGGTAGAACAGCGACCACGGATAATAATCGAGATGGAAGTGGAGGAAGTCGAACTCCTCGTCGTCACATTTCTGCCGCACCCGCTCCAGCATCACCATGTGCAGCGCATTGGGATCGCGCACGGAACCGTCGAGGCGGAGCGCCCGGGGCCATAACGCGTCCAGCTTCGCCGAGGTCTGCGAATCGCCGCTGGCGAACAGCGTTACGTCGTGCCCAAGGGCCACCAGCTCTTCCGTCAACCAATGCACCACCCGCTCGGTGCCGCCATACAGCTTGGGTGGAACAGCCTCCGTCAACGGAGCTACCTGCGCGATGCGCATCTCACCATCTCCTCTGTGCGATCATGATTGTAGAAAGCCCCCGCCTGTTCTGCACCGGCACGCCAGACAAGGGAACGTTCCCGCACTTGCGAAGTTCCTCCTTCCGAACGTTACTTATTCGACACGTCGGACGCCTGTCGCGATGCTGCCATCACATCTTCGCAGAACGCCCGCATCCGCATGTCGTGATGGCGTTGCCCGGGAACCGAGGCGAAGTGGTCGATGTTCAGTCGGCTAACAACAAAAGTTTGAATCATCACGACGGGGTCAATAGTCACATGGATCATCTTTCTGGGTATGCGCACCGGCCGTTTGCCTTTGTTTTGCGCTATCTTCGGCGTCGGCTCGCGTCGCATCTCGTGATCCTGACCGCTGTGGTGGCGGCCGTTGCCTGCTCAGTAGGCACTCAGTATGGCGTCAAATCCCTGGTCGACAGCTTGTCGGCCGGCGCTTCGCATGGTGGGAGCGTATGGCTGGCATTCATTTTCCTCATGACGTTGATCGCCGCCGATAATTTCCTTTGGCGGATCGCGAGCTGGACCGCCAGCTTCACCTTCGTCCGTGTCACGGGTGATTTACGCCGTGACATATTTCGTCATCTGACCGGCCACGCGCCGAGCTACTTCTCCGACCGGATGCCCGGCATGCTGACGAGCCGCATCACGGCGACGTCCAATGCGGTGTTCACGGTCGAAAACATGTTCGTCTGGAATGTGTTGCCGCCGTGCATCGCAACAGTTGCGGCCATCGCGCTGATTGGAACCGTCAGCCCTTACATGGCACTCGGCCTGATGGTGATTGCCGGCGGCATGGTGCTTGCGATGTTCCGCCTTGCGGCCGCAGGGAAACCGCTGCATGACGACTTCGCCGACAAAGCCGCCGTCGTCGACGGCGAGATGATCGACGTCATCAGCAACATGCCGCTGGTGCGCGCCTTCTGCGGCATCGGGCACGAGCATGAGCGGTTCGACGCGACCGTGAACCGGGAGCTCACCGCGCGCGGCCGCAGCCTGCGCTATCTGGAGAAGCTGCGGCTTATCCATGCCGGCGTCACAGTCGTGCTCACGATCGCCCTGATGGCATGGGCGATCATGCTCTGGCAGGATGGCAGGGCAACGACCGGCGACGTCGTGCTGGTCTGCACCCTCGGTCTCTCCATACTGAACGCGACGCGCGATCTCGCGGTGGCGCTGGTCGACGTCACCCAGCACGTTGCGCGGCTGACCGAGGCGATCGCCACATTGCTGGTGCCGCATGAATTGCGCGACCACCCCGAGGCCGAGCCGCTGGTGAAGAGCGGCGCCGCGATCGCGTTCAACAATGTCACCTTCGGCTATCCCGGCGGCGAAAAGATCTTCGAGCGCTTCAGCCTGCGGCTGCAACCCGGCCAGCGGGTCGGCCTGGTCGGCCAGTCCGGCGGCGGCAAGTCGACGCTGTTCACGCTGCTCCAGCGCTTCTACGATACCGACGAGGGAAGTATCACCATCGACGGCCAGGACATTTCCAAGGTGACGCAGCTGAGCCTGCGCGAGGCCATCTCGGTCGTGCCGCAGGACATTTCCTTGTTCCACCGCTCGATTCGCGAGAATATCCGCTATGGTCGCCCGAACGCGACCGACGACGAGGTGCTGCGCGCAGCCATTGCGGCGCGCTGCGATTTCGTCGAGAGTCTGCCTGGTGGTCTCGACACCATGGTCGGCGACCGCGGCGTCAAGATGTCCGGCGGCCAGCGCCAGCGCATCGCAATCGCGCGCGCCTTCCTGAAGGACGCGCCGATCCTGCTGCTGGACGAGGCGACCGCCGCGCTCGACAGCGAATCCGAGGAGGCGATCCGCGAGGCGTTGTCGCGGCTGATGCGCGGCCGGACGGTCATCGCGATCGCGCATCGCCTCGCGACCCTGCGCAATTTCGATCGCGTGGTCGTGTTGAGGGGTGGTAAGATCATCGAGGACGGGTCGCCCGAGCGTCTGATGCAGGGCCACGGGCCCTATCGTGAGCTGGTCACGCAGGAAATGAGCCGGCTCGCCCAAGCCGCCGCGTAAACCAATAGTCGCGTTCGAGTCGGTTGCGTGTCGAAACAAGCGCAGGGGAGCTGCTGATGTCGGCTGAAGCCGTTACCCAATTCGTCTCTGTGACGCGGACCGTGGACCAGGTCGCGGAGCAGCCTTTCTATATTCCGATGACGGGACCGTCAGCGCGGCCGCGGCGTTCGCTCAAGCACGACGACACCTTTATCGTGCTCGACAGCCATGGTGACATCGGCGCTTCGGCCGGCGGGCCCGATGGCCTGTTTCATCACGACACGCGCTACCTTGCGAGGCTCGAGCTCGTGCTCGACGATCTCCAGCCGTTACTGCTGGGCTCGAACCTGCGCGACGACAACTCAGCCCTGACCGTCGATCTCACCAATCCGGACATCTACCGGCAGGGCAGCCTCGTGCTGCAAAAGGACCTGCTGCACATCGTGCGCACGATCTTCCTGTGGCGCGGCACCGCGTATCAGCGCATCGGCGTGCAGAACCACGGCGACCGCCCAGCCGGCTTTGCGCTGACGCTGCTGTTCGACAACGATTTCGCCGATCTGTTCGAGGTCCGCGGCGAACGGCGCCCGCGCCGCGGCATCGGCTCGAGCCGGCTGTTGGGACCGACCGACGTGCTGTTCGATTACCGCGGTCTCGATGACGCCGAGCGCACCACGGGCCTGCATTTCGACCCGCGCCCAACCAAGTTGTCGGTGAATGCCGCGACCTGGCAGCTCGAACTCGACCCGCATGAGTCGAAATCCTTGTTCGTGGCCGTGTCCTGCAACCGGCCGGTCGCGGAGAAGCCGGCGCGCTTTTTCAGGAGCCTGCTCGCCCATCGCCGCGAGATGCGGCAATCGACGATGGGGGCGGCCAGCATCGAGACCTCCAACAACATCTTCAACGAGGTGCTGTGCCAGGCCATGGCCGACCTCAACATGCTGATGACGGAGACGCCGCAGGGCCGCTATCCCTATGCAGGAATTCCCTGGTACTCGACGACGTTCGGCCGTGACGGGCTGATCACCGCGTTGCAGATGCTGTGGGTCGATCCGCGAATCGCCAAGGGCGTGCTGCGGCGGCTCGCCCATTTCCAAGCCAAGGCGGTCGACCCGCTCGCCGATGCCGCGCCGGGCAAGATCCTGCATGAGATGCGCGGCGGCGAGATGGCGGCGCTGCGGGAGGTACCGTTCGCGCAATATTACGGCAGCGTCGATTCCACGGCCTTGTTCGTCCTGCTGGCAGGAAGCTATTTCGAACGCACCGGCGACGAGGCGACATTGACCGAGCTGTGGCCGGCGATCGAGGCGGGGCTGGCCTGGATCGACGGCCCCGGTGATCCCGACAAGGACGGCTTCGTCGAATATCAGCGCGCCACGGAAAAGGGCCTCGCCAACCAGGGCTGGAAGGATTCCTACGACGCGATCTTCCATGCTGATGGCCAGCTCGCGGAAGGCAATCTCGCGCTGGCCGAAGTGCAAGGTTACGTCTTTGCGGCCAAGCGGCTCGCCGCGCGCTGCGCGCTCCGCCTGGGCAAGCCTGATCTCGCCAAGAAGCTCGAGGCCGAGGCCAAGACGCTGGCCGAGCGTTTCGAGGCCGCGTTCTGGTGCGAGGAGCTCGGTACCTATGCGCTTGCGCTCGACGGCAAGAAGCGGCCCTGCAAGGTGCGGACCTCCAACGCCGGCCAGGTCCTGTTCAGCGGCATGATCCGCGAGGACCGCGCGCGCCTCGTCGCCGCCGATTTGATGCGGCCGCATTTCTTCTCGGGCTGGGGCATCCGCACCGTCGCGCAAGGCGAGGTGCGTTACAATCCGATGTCCTATCATGACGGGTCGATCTGGCCGCACGACAATGCGCTGATCGCGCTCGGGCTCGCGCGTTATGGGCTCAAGCATTCGGTCGCGCATGTCTTCAAGGGATTGTTCGACGCCGCGACCTACATGGACCTGCGCCGGTTGCCCGAATTGTTCTGCGGTTTCCGGCGCGAAAAGCGGCGCGGCCCGACGCTCTATCCGGTCGCCTGCGCGCCGCAGGCCTGGGCCAGCGCAACGGCGTTCACGCTATTGGAGGCGGCGCTGGGCATCGAGTTCGACGTGGCGCGCGGCGAGATCCGGCTGCGCAATCCGCATCTGCCGGCGTTCCTGCACGAGGTGATCTTGCGCGATCTGCGTCTGGGCGAGTCCAGCGTGGACCTGCGCGTCAGCCGCCATGGCGACGACGTGGCGCTGGAGGTGTTGCGCACGCGTGGCCAGATTCAGGTCTCGATCGTGCTGGCGCGCTAGCGGCGCGCCGGAAGGAGGGTGCATGCGTACCGCCGGATGGTTGGCTCTGGGCGTCGTGATCGTCTGCGGAACGACTCTCGCCGTGTCACGCGCCGCGGAGGAGTCGCCCGCACCCTCGACGGAAGCGAATGCACCGCCGACGGCGCAGCCGCCGGCGTCATCGGTCCCCGTCACGCCAAAGAATGCCGCGCCACCGCCGTCGGTCACGATCATCGGCGCGAGCGATGCGCACGGTGTGCTTGGCCGTGACGTGCTCAGCGCGGCGAACGAAGACATGGGCCGCATCGTCGACGTCATCGTCGATCGGAGCGGGCACGTGCGCGCCGCCGTGATCGATTTCGGCGGCTTCCTCGGCGTCGGCAGCCGCAAGATCGTGGTGGACTGGAACGCGCTCCGATTCGGCAAGATCACCAACAAGAAGGACAGCATCACGCTGGAATTGACCAAGGCACAGGTCGCAGCCGCGCCGGAATACAAGGAGGACACGCCGATGGTGGTACTCGGCGCGTCCGGCAGCCTGCAGCCGCTGCAAGCCGTTCAGTGAGGCGCGGGGAGGGATGGCCGCCGGTGCTGTTGTCGAGGAAGCCGAATGATGCAGACCGCGAGGGCCGCGTTGAGCAGGATAAATTCTCGGCGCCGTCGCCTGCCGGCATTCCGGCGCCGTCGCGCCAGAGCCTGCGTGGCCTCGACTGGTTCATCTTCTTCCTCGCCGACGTGCAGACCGGATTCGGGCCGTTCATCGCAGTTTATCTGACGACCCAGAAATGGACCCAGGTCGAGATCGGCCTCGTGCTGTCGATCGGCGGCATCGTTGCCCTGATCGGCCAGATGCCAGGCGGCGCCATCATCGATGCCGCCAAATCCGAACGGCTGGTCGCAGGCCTCGCCATCGCCACCATCGGCTGCTGCGCGCTCGCCTATGCGGCGATGCCAGTCTTCCCCGTGGTGGTGGCTGCGGCCACCCTGCACGCGGCTGCGAGCTGCGTGCTCGGACCGGCGATCGCGGCGATCAGCCTCGGTCTGGTCGGCCCGCTCGCGATCGGCGAGCGTCTCGGCCGCAACGCGCGCTTTGCTTCGCTTGGCAACGGCGTTGCGGCCGCGGTGATGGGAACGGCCGGCTATCTGCTGTCGAGCCGCTCGGTATTCCTGGTCACCTTTCTGCTCGCAATCCCCACCTTGATCGCACTCTCTCGCATCCGCGAGCATGAGGTCGACATCGCGCGCTGTCACGGCGAGATGCCGCGCGAGGCGGAGGATCGCGGCGACACCAATATCTGGCATCTGATCCGGCAGCGGCCGCTCATTGTCTTTGCGCTCAGCGTGCTCTTGTTGCAGCTCGCGAACGCCTCGATGATGCCGCTGATGGCAAGCGCGGTGACAGCGCGATCGAGCGAGTGGGCGACGGTGCTCGTCGCTTTTTGCATTGTCGTGCCGCAGGCGATCGTGGCGCTGCTGTCGCCGAGCGTCGGGCGCAAGGCGCAAGTATGGGGCCGCAGGCCGCTGCTGCTGATCGGATTCGCGGCGCTGACGATTCGCGGTCTGCTGTTCGCGACAGTGCGCGATCCGTATCTGCTGGTGCTGGTGCAGGTGTTCGACGGCCTCACAGCGGCGGTGTTCGCGGTGATGATCCCGCTGATCGTGGCCGACGTCGCCTTCGGCAGCGGCCATTTCAACCTCGCGCAGGGCATTGTCGGCACGGCAATGGGCATCGGCGCGTCGCTGAGCACCGCGCTTGGCGGCTATGTCAGCGATAAATTCGGCAATGCCATGGCGTTCACCGGACTGTCCGGCGTCGCGGCGACGGGACTTCTGCTTATTCTGCTTGTCATGCCGGAGACGCGGCGCAAGGGCATGATCGCAGCAAAAGAAATGGCCGGCTGAATCAATCAGCCGGCCATGAGGGGTGGGAGAGGGGAGATCAGGCGTCGAGATTGTGCAGGCGTGCGCGGTTGCGCAGCACGATATGGCGGGCGCCGGAGAAGCCGAGAATGCCCTGGGCGTGAAGCTGCGACAGCGCGCGCGAGACGGTCTCGAGCGTGAGACCGAGATAGTCGCCGATGTCGCGGCGGCACATCGGCAGCGCCATCATGCCTGCAACCGCGAGGCGGCGGTCCATTTCGAGCAGGAAGGTTGCGACGCGCTCCATCGCGGTCTTGCGGCCCAGCAGCAGCATGTGGTCCTCGGCGTGGCGAAGCTCACCGGCGGTCATCGCCCAAAGCTTGCGGGCGACCTGGACGTCGGTGGCTGCGGCCTTCTCGAGGCTCGCGCGCTTCACGAGGCGCACAGTGGTGTCGATGATAGCTTCAGCAGCAAGGCGGTGGGTGGTGCCGGATTCGAGCCCGAACACGTCGCCGGGAAGGTGGAAGGAGCCGATCTGGCGGCGGCCGTCGGAGAGAAGCTTGTAGCTGCGCACGGCGCCGGTGACGACCTGATAGACATACTCGGCCGACTCGTCCTCGCCATAGATTTCCTCTTCCTTGCGGTAGGAGAACTCGGTGGCAACGAGGCCGACATGGCCGGCGATCGCACCGAACTGGTCGGAGACGGGATGGGCGGGTGCGATCTTGCCGCCGATCTGGGTCTTGATCGCCGGGGCGTTGAAGGTCTGGGTCAGCATCTGCGCCATCTCCGTTGTGATGACGCTTAGGTACGCGGTATCGGGTGCCTCGAAAATTTCGCGAGATATCTTAAGGAGATTGCCTTACGTAGAATCCCGTAGGTCAGCTATGGACCCGGTTCTGGATGGCGTGGCGAATGCGTTTGACCAGGTTTTCGTCCAGAAGCGGCTTCAGAATCACTTCATTCACGCCCGCGGCCGCCGCCCGGGCCGAGATATTCGAGTCGGGATAGCCGGTGATCAGGATCACGGGGGTATCGCCCTCGGACTGGCGCAGTCGCCCGGCCAGCTCGATGCCGTTAATGTCAGGCATTTTGTAGTCGATCACGTAACAGTCTGCACCGGACGGGCGCGCCGCATTGAGCAGCGCCGTGGCGTTCCTGAAGGTCCGTACGGCAAAACCGTCGGTTTCCAGCAAAAACCTCAGCGAGCCAAGCACAGCGGCATCGTCGTCGACCACATAGACAGTTGGCTTTGCGGGTGACGACATCTGGAGCCGCTCGGGATGGGAGCTGATCGCAATCATTCCGATCTGGTAGCACAGGGCGAGCGGAGGGTTTTGACTTGCCTCAACTCCTGTTGACTTCAATCATTGAGCATTCCGGCGCGCATCGCTAGCCGGACCAGCTCCGACAGGCTGTTGGCCTGCATCTTGGTCATTACGTTGGCCCGGTAGACCTCGATGGTGCGCGGGCTGATGTCGTACTCGCGAGCGATCAGCTTGTTGGAGAGGCCCGCGATCAGCCCCTCCATGACCTGTCGTTCTCTGGGGCTCAGGGACGCGACGCGAGCGGCGACGTCCTGGCCCATGGCCTCGTTCCTGGCGGCCGGCTCGCCCTCGCGGATCGCGGATTCGATCATGGCGACGAGGCGGTCATCCTCGAACGGCTTTTCCAGGAAATCCATCGCACCGAGCTTCATCGCCTCGACCGCGAGCGGCACGTCGCCATGACCGGTCATGATCAGGATCGGAAACCGGCTGCGCTGCGCCTTCAGGCGCTTCAGAAGCTCGATCCCATCGATGCCGGGCATCCGCACGTCGGAGACGACGCAGCCGAAGGCGAGGCCGGGCAGGGCATCGAGAAAACTCTGCGCGTTGTCGAACAGTGTGACGCCGAAGCCGGCTGAATCCAGCAGGAAGTTCAGCGAATCCCGCATCGCCTCGTCGTCGTCAATGACGTAGATGGTTCCCTTGGTCGTCATGGATCAGTTCTCGTCAGCTGCCGGCAAGGTGAAGCGGAATGTCGCCCCACCCGATGCATTGCTCTCGGCCCACATCCGGCCGCCGTGAGCCTCGATGATCGAGCGGCTGATGGACAGTCCCACGCCCATGCCGGTGTCTTTGGTGGTGAAGAAAGTCTGAAACAGGTTTGGCATGACGTCGTCCTGGAAGCCGGAGCCGGAGTCGGAGACCTCGATCTCGATCATGTCGTCGGCGGCGCGGGTGTTGGTGACGACGAGCTCGCGCCGTGGCGACTTCGCCATCGCTTCCAGCGCGTTGCGGAAGAGGTTGACCAGCACCTGCTGGATTTGCACCCGGTCGGCGAGCACGAGATCGGCATTTGGATTGAGGCTGAACCGAAGCTGCACGTCCTGCTCGCGCGCGCCGGCGAGCCCGAGCGCGCCGGCCTCCTCGATCAGCTTGGACAGGCTCTCGACCCTTTTCTCCGATTCGCCGCGGGAGACGAAGTCGCGCAAGCGGCGGATGATCTGGCCGGCGCGCAGCGCCTGCTCGGCGGCGCGGTCCAGCGCGCTCTCGATCTTCGGCGTATTCGGATCCTGGCTTCCGGCGAGGAGCCGCCGCGACCCCTTCATGTAGTTGCTGATCGCTGCCAGCGGCTGGTTGAGCTCGTGAGCGAGCGCGGACGCCATTTCGCCCATCGCGCTCAGCCGCGAGACGTGGACAAGTTCGGACTGCAGTTCCTGGAGCCGCGCCTGGGTTTTCTGATGCTCGGTCAGATCGCGGACGAAACCGGTGAAATAGGGCTCGCCGCCCGACTGCATCTCGCCGATCGACAGGTGCATCGGAAAGGTCGTGCCGTCGCGGCGCTTGCCGGTCACGATGCGGCCGATGCCGATGATGTGTGGGTCGCTGGTGGTCCGGTAGCGCGCGATGTAGCCGTCGTGACGTGAGCTGTCGGGCTCCGGCATCAGGATGCGGACGTTCTGGCCGATCGCCTCCGACTCGGCCCAGCCGAACAGGCGCTCGGCCGCCGCGCTGAAGAGCTGGATGACGCCGTGGCCGTCGATGACGATCATGGCGTCTGGAATCGTCTGGAGGATCGAGCGGAGGTGACTCTCGCGCGTGCGCAGGGTTTCCTCGACCTGCTTCTCTTCATCGACGTCAAGAAAGATGCCGCTGAGATGTCGGGCGGCGCCGGCGTCGTCCCGAATCAGCCCCGCGCGCGCACGGATCCACTGCGCTCTGCCCAACGCCCCCGCGACCCTGAACGACACGTCGAAGCTGCCGCCCCGTTCGGAGACGTGTCGGATCGCACTCTCGATCCGCTCGCGGTCGTTCGGCTCCAGCTGGGACAGGAACAGCGCGTAACTCACCGATTGGCCAGATTCGATTCCGAACAGGATCCTGGCCGTCTCCGACCACTCCAACTCCAGTGTCTTGAGATCGAGGTCCCAGGTCCCGACGCCAAATCCTTCGATTCGAACGCGGAAATGTTCGCCCCGGCCGTCATCTTGCGGATGAATCACGCGGGTCGGCGCCAAACGATCACTCCCATTCTGATGCGGGGAACCGCACAGCGTTACCGTTGGCAATGTACCCCAGGAGGGGCCAGAGGCAAGTTCCGATGTCTTATACCATCGGCAGATTTCCGGCCGTCGCGGTGATCCAAGGTTTTGATCTATCTCATCCTGCCCCGGCGGCGGTGGGCTTACGATCGGATCAAAGCTCATTGCCCCGGAGACTCCGATGACATACGCGACCGTGATGGTCAGCCTGGCGCTCGATCAGCCCAACGAGGCGCGGCTTCAGGTCGCGGGCGAGCTTGCCGAACGATTTGAGGCGTCGATCATCGGCGTTGCTGCGGCGCAGTTCGCCCCGCCGCTCTACTTCAGCGATGGCGCCGCAGCGCAGGGACTGATCGATGAGGGAGAAGCCTCGGTCAAGCGACGCCTGGGCAGGCTCGAGGCGCAATTCCGCGCCGCGATCAGGAATCGCGGCGGGCATGTGGAATGGCGCAGCGCCATGGATTTCCCGGCGCGCTTTACGTTCGCTCAGGCACGTTGCGCCGACATCGTCGTCGCTGGCGGGCAGAGCCCGGCCTTCTCCGACGCCTTCGCGCTCGCGAGCCCAAAGGATCTGGTGATGCAGGCCGGCCGACCGATCCTGGTCGTGCCTGACGGGGTCAACTGGCTCGATCTGCGCAGCGTCCTGGTGGCGTGGAAGGATACGCCGGAAGCGCGGCGGGCGCTCGCCGATGCGCTACCATTACTGCGCAAGGCCAGGGATGTCACCGTCCTCGCAATTCCCGAAGGTGACGACGACCGCACTGCCGCGGTCGCTGGCGCGACCGACGTGACGGCGTGGCTTGCCCGCCACGGCGTGACCGCGATCACGCGCGTTTCCGAAGCGGCCCGGAACGAAACCGTCGCCGGGCAACTGGAGAAAATTGCCGGCGACGTCGGCGCCAGCATGATCGTCGCCGGTGCCTACGGTCATTCGCGCTTCCGCGAACTGATCCTCGGCGGCGTCACCCAATATCTGGTCACTCAATCTGCCCGCTGCGTGCTGCTGTCGCACTGACGCTGGAGCGATACAAGACCAATCAAAGAGGACGCGCCGTGTACAGATTCCTTGAACAGACCGTCGAAAGCTACATGACGCAGGACGTCAGGACAGTGAGGCGCGACCTCGACCTGCTCGCGCTGAGCGAGATGTTCGAGCGCGATGATTTCAATTCCTATCCGGTCGAGGACGACGGACAGGTCGTCGGCATCGTCACCAAGTTCGACATCCTGAAGTGCTTCGCCTTCACGCCGAGCCAGATGCTGCCGCGCTACCACGACCTGATGACCCGCAAAATCGGCGACGTCATGACGCCCGACTTTATCTATGTCAGCCCCGACACGCGGCTGACGCGCGTGCTCCAGATCATGGTCGAGCACCGCATCAGGAGCATCATGGTGCTCGACGGCGCGCAGAAGCTGATCGGAATCGTCGCGCGCGAGGACGTCATCGCGGCGCTCAAGGCGACGGCACGCGACTGAGGAGGCGGCTGCAGATTCGCAATTCTCGACTCCGCCATGTCACGCAGGCGGTGGGCTGCCCGTTTATGCTCTGCGGTGCCCAAGCGACTGATATCGCTCTGCGATCTACATCGGTCTCACATTAACAGAAATCCACATAGCTTGATTTCAATCAATTCCCCGCGAGGGCGAATGTGGTTTCTGGCCCTGTGTTCTTTCAGAGAGAGTCCGCATGAGCCAGCCCTCCATCTCCAAGTCCATGACGTCAGGTGAAAGCGGCCTGGCTGTCGTGTTCGCGGTCACCGCCTTCCTCTGCGTGATTGCCTCGGCCAAGGCGCTCGATGCGCCCTTCGCCTTCCATGCCGCGCTGAGCGCGGCGGCGAGCCTGGCCGCGGTCTTCTGCATCATCAACCGTTACCTCGACCGACCGGCGGCGCTGCCGCCTGCGGAGATCAACGGCCGGCCCAACTACAACATGGGGCCGATCAAGTTCTCCTCCGTCATGGCGATGTTCTGGGGCATTGCCGGCTTTCTCGTCGGCCTCATCATCGCCTCGCAACTGGCGTGGCCGGCGCTGAACTTCGATCTGCCCTGGACCAGCTTCGGCCGCCTGCGTCCGCTGCACACGTCCGCAGTGATCTTCGCCTTCGGCGGCAACGTCCTGATCGCGACGTCGTTCTACGTCGTCCAGAAGAGCTGCCGCGTGCGCCTTGCAGGCGATCTCGCGCCCTGGTTCGTCGTCGTAGGCTACAATTTCTTCATCCTGATCGCCGGCACCGGCTATCTGCTCGGCGTCACCCAGTCGAAGGAATATGCCGAGCCGGAATGGTACGCCGATCTGTGGCTGACCATCGTCTGGGTCACCTATCTGCTGGTCTTCCTTGCCACGATCATCAAGCGCAAGGAGCCGCACATCTTTGTCGCGAACTGGTTCTATCTCGCCTTCATCGTGACGATCGCGGTCTTGCATCTCGGCAACAACCCGGCGCTGCCGGTCTCGGTGTTCGGCTCGAAATCCTACATCGCCTGGGGCGGCATCCAGGATGCCATGTTCCAGTGGTGGTACGGCCACAACGCGGTCGGCTTCTTCCTGACCGCCGGCTTCCTCGCCATCATGTATTACTTCATCCCGAAGCGGGCCGAGCGGCCGATCTATTCCTACCGTCTCTCGATCATCCACTTCTGGGCGCTGATCTTCCTGTACATCTGGGCCGGCCCACACCATCTGCACTACACGGCGCTGCCGGACTGGACCCAGACGCTCGGCATGACCTTCTCCATCATGCTGTGGATGCCGTCCTGGGGCGGCATGATCAACGGCCTGATGACGCTGTCGGGCGCCTGGGACAAGCTGCGCACCGATCCCGTGCTGCGCATGCTCGTGGTCTCCGTCGCCTTCTACGGCATGTCGACCTTCGAAGGCCCGATGATGTCGATCAAGGTGGTCAACTCGCTCAGCCACTACACCGACTGGACCATCGGCCACGTGCACTCCGGCGCGCTCGGCTGGGTTGGTTTCGTCTCCTTCGGCGCGCTCTACTGCCTCGTGCCCTGGATCTGGAATCGGAAGGGCCTCTACAGCCTCAAGCTCGTTAACTGGCACTTCTGGATCGCGACGCTTGGCATCGTCCTCTACATCTCGGCGATGTGGGTGTCCGGCATCCTCCAGGGCCTGATGTGGCGCGCCTACACCTCGCTCGGCTTCCTCGAATATTCCTTCATCGAGACCGTCGAGGCGATGCATCCCTTCTACATCATCCGCGCCGCCGGCGGCGGGCTGTTCCTGATCGGCGCGCTGATCATGGCCTATAATCTCTGGATGACGGTTCGCGTCGGCGAACAGGAAGTCCAGATGCCCGTCGCTCTTCAGCCGGCGGAATGAGGAGTCTTCCATGTCGTTCTGGACACGCCACCAAATCTTCGAAAAGAACTCGATCATCCTCATCGTCGGCATCCTGCTGGTGATCGCGATCGGCGGTCTCGTCGAGATCACCCCGCTGTTCTACCTCAAGAGCACGATCGAGGCGGTCGACGGGATCAGGCCGTATACGCCGCTGGAGCTCGCCGGGCGCAACGTCTACATCCGCGAGGGCTGCTATCTCTGCCATTCGCAGATGATCCGGCCCTTGCGCGACGAGGTCGAGCGCTACGGACATTTCTCGTTGGCCGCCGAGAGCATGTACGACCATCCGTTCCAGTGGGGCTCGAAGCGCACCGGTCCCGACCTTGCCCGCGTCGGCGCCAAATATTCCGACGACTGGCATGTGACCCATCTGGCCAATCCGCGCGCGATCGTGCCGCAGTCGGTGATGCCAGGCTATCCGTTCCTCAGCCAGACCGAGGTCGATCCGGACACGATCGCCGACCACATGCGCACGCTGCGGACCGTCGGCACGCCCTACACCGACGACCAGATCGCCAATGCGGGCGCCGACATGAAGGCCCAGGCCGATCCTGACAATGCCGACTCCGACGCTTTCACCAAGCGCTACGCCAAGGCCGTGGTGCGCAACTTCGACGGCAAGGCCGGCACGCCGACCGAGATGGACGCGCTGATCGCCTATCTCCAGATGCTAGGCACGCTGGTCGATTTCAAGATCTACAACGAGAAAGCCAATCTTCGCTGAGAAGGCACCCACGATGAAAGCCATCCTGACACTCGACAATCTCGCGTCCGGTCTCGTGACCACGATCTGGACGCCGGTGTTCGTCGCGATCTTTCTCGCGATCATCGCCTACGCATTATGGCCCCGTAACAAGGCTGCGTTCGACGAAGCAGCACACCTGCCGTTGCGGGAGGAGTGAGAGACCATGACCGATCATCATAGCGACATCGATTCCGTCACCGGCAAGTCCACGACCGGACATGAATGGGACGGCATCAAGGAGCTCAACACGCCGCTGCCGCGCTGGTGGGTGATCAGCTTCTACCTCACCATCGTCTGGTCGATCGGCTACTGGATCGTGTATCCGGCCTGGCCGCTGATCTCCAGCAATACCACGGGCCTGTTCGGCTACTCGACACGCGCCGATGTCGCGGTCGAGCTCGCCAATCTCGAGAAGATCCGCGGAGCCAAGATGGTTGCGCTGGGCGCGGCCTCGCTCGCCGACATCGAGAAGGACCCGGCGCTGCTGGCGCTCGCGCGCGCCAAGGGCAAGACCGTGTTCGGCGACAATTGCGCGCCATGTCACGGCTCAGGCGGCGCGGGTGCCAAGGGCTATCCGAATCTGAACGACGACGACTGGCTGTGGGGCGGTTCGCTCGACCAGATCATGCAGACCATCCAGTTCGGCGCACGTTCCGGCCACGCCAAGACGCATGAAGGCCAGATGCTCGCATTCGGCAAGGACGGCGTGCTGAAGCCGGATGAGATCGTCACGGCCGCCAACTATGTCCGGGCACTGTCGGGCCTTCCGACCCGCAAGGGCTATGACGCGGCCAAGGGCGAGAAGATCTTCGCGGAGAATTGCGTCGCCTGCCATGGCGACGGCGGCAAGGGCAACCCGGAGATGGGTGCCCCTAACCTGACCGATAAGATCTGGCTCTATGGTTCGGACGAGGCGACGCTGATCGAGACCATCAGCCAGGGCCGCGCGGGCGTGATGCCGGCCTGGGAAGGGCGGCTCGATCCCGCCACCATCAAGGCGATGGCAGTTTACGTCCACTCGCTGGGCGGCGGAAAATAGCCAATCCGGGACACGCGGAGGCGAACAAAAAAAGCCCCCGCTTGCGCTGGATCAACTGACGCGGCGGCGTCGGGTGTAGGTTTTATCGCACCTCTCGAAAAGCTGCAGGCGATGAACAGGACCGCGAACCCAAAAGAGCTCCCATTAGACGATGACAACGGGCCGCTCTATGTGGCCCAGAAGAAAGTCTATCCCCAGAGCACCTCTGGCACCTTCCGCCGGATCAAATGGGGCCTGATGGCCTTCTGCCTCGGCGTCTACTACTTCCTGCCGTTCGTGCGCTGGAACCGCGGACTCGGCGCTCCCAGCCAAGCGGTGCTGATCGATCTTCCCAACAGTCGCTTCTATTTCTTCTTCATCGAGCTGTGGCCGCAGGAGGTCTACTACTTCACCGGCCTGCTGATCGTCGCCGCGGTGGCGCTATTCCTGATGAACTCGGTCGGCGGCCGTATCTGGTGCGGCTATCTCTGTCCGCAGACGGTGTGGACCGACCTGTTCTATGCGGTCGAGCGTCTGATCGAGGGTGACCGGCGCGAGCGGATGAAGAAGGACAAATCGTCCGACCCGATGAAGCTGGAGCGGATCTCCGAGATCGTGCTCAAGCATTCGATCTGGCTCTTGATCGGCTGGTGGACCGGCGGCGCCTGGGTGCTCTATTTCAACGACGCACCGACGCTGGTCAAGGAACTCGTCACGTTCCAGGCGCCGATGCTCGCCTATGTCTGGATCGGCATTCTCACCGCGACGACCTATCTGCTCGCCGGCTACATGCGCGAGCAGGTCTGCACCTATATGTGCCCGTGGCCGCGCATCCAGGCGGCGCTGACCGATGAATGGGCGCTCAACGTCACCTACCGCTACGACCGCGGCGAGAAGCGTACGTCGGTGAAGAAGGCGGCCGAGCTGCGCGCGCTCGGGCAGCAGGTTGGTGATTGCGTCGATTGCTACCAGTGCGTGGCGGTCTGCCCGACCGGCATCGACATCCGCAACGGACCGCAGATGGAATGCATCCAGTGCGGGCTCTGCATTGATGCCTGCGACAATGTGATGACGAAAATCGGCCGGCCGAAGCGGCTGATCGGCTATGACAACGACGTCAACATCCAGCGCCGCCAGGAAGGCAAGGCGCCGATCTACCGCATCGTCCGGGCCCGCACCGTCGCCTACAGCGCGATCATCGCGGCGGTCGGCGGCATCATGATCTATACGCTGGCGACTCGCAGCCTGCTCGACGTCAACGTGCTGCACGACCGCAACCCGGTCGCGGTCAGGCTCAGCGACGGCTCGATCCGCAATGCCTACACGGTGCGGCTGCTCAACAAGAGCGGTTACGACCGGGTCATCGCGATCGACGCGAGCGGCCCGGTCAATGCGACAATCCATGTCATCGGAATCGATTCTGTGACGCCGGACCGGCCGATGATCGTGGTTCCGCGCGACTCCACCAGCGAACTGCGGCTGCTCGTGACCGCTCCGGTGGAGGGCAATCCGGAAAAGTCCATCCCGGTTCACTTTCACGTCACCGATATCGGCCTCGGCGAAGTCGCCAGCGCCACCGACAATTTCGTCGCGCCCTAGGATCAGGAGTTCGCCATGGCAACCAAGCCGCTGACCGGAACCAAGGTGTTTCTGATGCTGGTCGCCTTCTTCGGCGTCGTGATCGGCGTCAACGCGACCATGATGAAGCTCGCGATCGCGACGCTGCCAGGGACGGACGTCGACAGCCCCTATGCCGCTGGGCTCGCCTATGACCGCGAGATCTCGGCGGCGCAGGACCAGGCTGCGCGCAAATGGAAGGTCAACGCCCATGTCGAGCGCCGCGCCGATGGCGGCGCCGTGCTTCAGGTCGAGGTGCGCGACGCGAGCGGCCAGCCGATCGCCGGACTGAAATTCGGCGGCCGCCTGGAGCGGCCGACCGACAAGCGCGCCGATCTCGCCATCGAGCTCTCGGAGGCCGGCATCGGCCTCTATCGCGGCAATGTCGCATCGGTCGCGCCGGGCCAATGGGACCTGGTGATCGAGGGCGAGGCGCGGGGAACGCGCGTGTTCATGTCCCGCAACCGCGTGATCCTGAACTGAAGGATTTTGCCATGCACGTCTCGCGGGACTTTTCGCATTACGTCCGGACTGCGGGCGAGGGCGTCCAGCACATCGATCTCGCGGTCGAGGGCGTGCACTGCGCCGGCTGTATGGCCAAGATCGAGCGCGGGCTGTCCGCGATTCCCGACGTCACGCTGGCGCGCGTGAACCTCACCGACCGGCGCGTTGCGCTGGAATGGAAGGCGGGCAAGCTCGATCCTATCAGCTTCATCGATCGCCTCGAAGAGCTCGGCTACAAGGCCTATCCTTACGAGACCGAGAGCGCGGAGGCGACCGAGGTCGCCGAATCGCGCTTCCTGCTGCGTTGCCTCGGCGTCGCCGCGTTCGCCACCATGAACGTGATGATGCTGTCGATCCCGGTGTGGTCCGGCAACGTCTCTGACATGCTGCCGGAGCAGCGCGATTTCTTCCACTGGCTGTCGGCGCTGATCGCGCTGCCGGCGGCGGCCTATGCCGGCCAGCCGTTCTTCCGCTCGGCCTGGCGCGCGCTGTCGGCCAGGACCACCAACATGGACGTGCCGATCTCGATCGGCGTGACGCTGGCGCTCGGCATGTCCGTGGTCGAGACCATCAACCACGCCGAGCACGCCTATTTCGACGCGGCGATCATGCTGCTCACTTTCCTCCTGGTCGGTCGCTTCCTCGACCAGAACATGCGGCGGCGGACCCGCGCGGTCGCGGGCAATCTCGCCGCGCTTAAGGCGGAGACCGCGGCCAAGTTCGTCGGGCCCGACGAGATATCCCAAGTGCCGGTGGCCGCGATCTATCCCGGCGACATCGTGCTGCTGCGGCCCGGCGAGCGCTGCGCGGTCGACGGCACTGTGATCGAGGGCCGTTCCGAGATCGACCAGAGCCTGATCACCGGCGAGACGCTCTATGTCACGGCCGAGCAGGGCACGCCGGTCTATGCGGGATCGATGAACATCTCGGGGACCTTGCGGGTGCGGGTCTCGGCGGCCTCCGAGGCGACGCTGCTCGCCGAGATCACGCGGCTGCTCGACAATGCGCTGCAGGCGCGCTCGCGCTACATGCGGCTCGCAGACCGCGCTTCGCGACTCTACGCGCCGGTGGTGCATGCCACCGCGCTCGTCACCATCCTCGGCTGGGTCATCGCGGGCGCCGGCTGGCATGATGCCATCGTGACCGGCGTCGCGGTGCTGATCATCACCTGTCCCTGCGCGCTCGGGCTCGCCATTCCGACGGTACAGACCGTGGCCTCTGGCGCGATGTTCAAGGCTGGTGTCCTGCTGAATTCCGGCGATGCCATCGAGCGTCTCGCGGAAGCCGATCACGTCGTCTTCGACAAGACCGGCACGCTGACGCTGCCCGATCTCGAAGTGATGAATGCGGCCGATATTCCCGCTGATATCTTCGAGCTTGCCGGACGGCTTGCGCTGTCGAGCCATCATCCGGTCGCCGCCGCGGTCGCGCAGGCCTCTGACGCCAGATCGCCGATCGTCGGCGCGGTCGAGGAGGCCGGCCAGGGCGTGCGTGCTGTGGTCGATGGCATCGAGGTTCGCCTCGGTCGTCCTTCTTTCTGCGGCGCCGAGACGCTGGTCTCGGACGTGACAAATCTGGATCCCGAAGCCTCGGTCGTCGGTTTCAGCAAGGGCAGCGAAAAATTCATCCTCTCCGTGCGCCAGGGCCTCCGCCCCGATGCGCAAGCTGTGATCGCGGCGCTGAAGGCGCGCAATATCGGCATCGAGATTCTCTCCGGCGACCGTGAACCGGCGGTGATCGCGGCGGCCCATGCGCTGGGCATCTCCGAATGGCGAGCCGGCGTGACCCCGGCCGACAAGATCGCGCGGATCGAGGTCCTGAAGCAGCGGGGCATGAAGGTCCTGATGGTCGGCGACGGCATGAACGATGCGCCCTCGCTGGCGGCGGCCCATGTCTCGATATCGCCGATCTCGGCCGCGCATTTGAGCCAAGCGACCGCCGATCTCGTCTTCCTCGGCCGGCCGCTGGCCCCGGTTGTCGCCGCCATCGATGCTTCGCGCAAGGCGCTGCACCTGATGCGGCAGAATCTCTGGCTGGCGATCGGCTACAATTTCCTCGCGGTGCCGGTCGCGATCAGCGGCGTCGTCACGCCGCTGATCGCGGCTGCCGCCATGAGCGGATCGTCGATCCTGGTGATGCTGAATTCGCTGCGTGCGCGCGGCGCCCCGCGGGAGATCGTGTGATGGAAATCCTGGTCATCCTGGTGCCGCTGGCGCTGATGCTCGGTCTCGCCGGTCTGGCCGCATTCCTTTGGTCGCTTCGAAGCGGCCAGTACGACGATCTCGACGGCGCCGCCTGGCGCGCCATCGCCGACGACGAGCCGCCGCAGGAGGCGCCGGCCAAGCGCTAGCGCTTCAAGGCGAGCGTCAGCAGGGCCGCGACAGCGAGCGCCAGGCCCACCCCGGCCACGCAGGCATGCCAGCCATACGCGTCGAACAGCCGGCCGAGGACGGCGGTGCCGACGAGCCCACCGCAGAAATAGCAGGCGAGATAGGTGCCGCTGGCGATGCCGCGGTTTACAGCCGCAGCCTGTCCGACGAATCCTGTCGCAGCCGCTTGCGCGGAAAAGGTGCCGCTTCCGACCAGAACCATCCCGGCGAGGACCGCGCCCAGGTGCGGGACCAACATCAGCGGCAAGCCGACCCCGGCGATGGCGAGCGAGCCCCAGATCGTCGGACGCGTTCCGAGGCGCGACGCCACTTTGCCAGCCAGCAACGTGGTGACCACCGACGGCAGGAAGACGAAGTAAACGAAGCCGAGGTCCATCATGCCCAGCGACAGCGGTGGTCGAACCAGAACGAAATTGACGAATGTGAAGGTGCCGATGAATGCGAACAGGATGCAGAAGCCGATGCCGTAGGCGGCACGCAGCCGTGCATCCTGCCACTGCGCGATCGTCGCGGCAAACGCCGATGCCGTCGACGTCGTTGCACGCGTCGGCTGTACGCGCGCAATGGTGAAATAGACCAGGGCGGCACCGGCCAGATTGAGGGCCGCGAAGAAGTAGAAATTCCATGCCAGGCCAAGG
The DNA here is from genome assembly GCF_023100665.1 of Bradyrhizobium sp. CW1. NCBI lineage: Bacteria > Pseudomonadati > Pseudomonadota > Alphaproteobacteria > Hyphomicrobiales > Nitrobacteraceae > Bradyrhizobium > Bradyrhizobium sp. CW1. The sequence continues at coordinate 5,692,264 of NZ_CP064684.1, read as the reverse complement.
CTATCGGCGATCGCGGCCGACACCAGCCGGCCGACGAGATTGCTGGCGACGTTTCCTGTGATGTAGGCGGCAAAGGCGCCGCCGGAATCCATTGCGCTGCATTGCTCGCCGAGATGAGCCAATGTCAACGCGAAGGCGGATGCCATGCAGAGGCCCTGCGCGACCCGCAGGCCGGTGAAGACGGCAAGATTGGGCGCAGTCGCCAGCAGGCTCGTCGGAATCGCGAGCAGGGTCAGGCTGAGCAGGATGCCGGTCCGCCTGTCGATGTGCGGGCTGAGAAGGCCGACGACGAGGCCTGCGACAGCCATGCCGAACGTGCTGGCGTTGACGGCCAGGCTCATCGCGGCCGGCGTGACGCCGTAGCGGCGCGTCAGCGAGGGCAGGATCGCCTGCGTCGCGAAGAGATCGACGACCGTCAGGAAGGCAGTGAGGCCGATCACGAGAGAGCGAAGCGCAAGACCTGGTGAATGCGCGTCCATCGTCATCGCGGTTGGTTTGATCGGCGCGGAAAGATCGGTCATGGCAGGCCTCCCTTGTGATGAATGTGGCGCCCGCATGCGGGGCAGCATGGGGATCGCGGGCGCCACATTCCGTCACGCGTGCGCTGGGGTCGCGCACCCGTTACATGTTGTGGTCGTGCGGGTCCTTGCGGACGTCGCCGACATAGAGAATGACCGTTTCCTTGCCGAGGTTCTTCCACCAGTGCGAGGTGCCGGACACCTCCGGGCGGATGTCGCCGGCCTTGTGCACGATCGGATCGACGCAGTTGGAAACGTGTTCGACGATCTCGCCTTGCTGCACGAAGATCAGGGCAGGGCGGTCGTCATGGCTGTGCCAGGGCACGATGCCGCCGGGCTCGATGGTCAGCTTGCGGAAGCGCAGCTCGTGGCCTTCGATATGCGCCGGCTGTTTGCCGAGGTCGATGGCGCCGAGCGTGACGTCGGTGACGCCGACCGGCTTGTAGTCGACCATCTGCTGCGCGTTCGGCTTGATCTTGTCGGCCGGGCATTCGCCGGCGGAGACTGGCTGCGCCGAGAGTGTCAATACGCCGAGGATGGCCAGGCCGGGCCAGACCGCACGCGACAATGTGTGATGCTTGAACATCGGGACGTCTCCTGTGTTGGCCGCAACCGCAATGGTCGCTGGCTCTGTTGGGACTTTCGTCGAGAGGGCGCTCGTTCTGAAATGCTCTTTCGCTCTCGCTGCGATAGACCGGCGCTATCGGGCCCGATAGGCGCTCGCTATCGAACCGATTGGGGATTGGCATTTCCGCTTCCCGAGCGACTGGCGTTCGATGGTGGGGCGCCCGGTTGGCGGGCGTTCACGTCACTCCGGAGGAACATCTCATGACGAAATTGTCCAAGACCTTGATTGCCACGGCTGCGTTCGTGGTCATCGCCACATCGGCCTTCTCGGAAGCCACATGGGACTTCAAGGCCGGCATGGCCTACCTGTATGGCGGACCCGGCAAGATGTCGGCGATGGCCATGGCCCCGGCGGAGAAGAACCACGAGGCCATGATGAAGAACGCCAAGAAAGTCCCCGACAACACCGTCTTCTTCATGGACAACGGATCGCTGTATTCCACCTCGGGGCGGCTGGACCCGACCGGCAATTTCTACGTGAACTGATCGCGTGCGCATGACGGCCGCCCCTTGCGGGCGGCCGGATCGGGCACCTAATATTCGTCCCCTGAACGCTGGAGCGCAAGATGACCTCTCTCTCGCCGGCCGATGCCGAGCGGCTTAAACACGCCTTCCAGCGCTGCCGTGACATGGATGGCACGCTGAACGAGCAACTCCGCGCCTATGCCGACGCCAGCCGCGACGTGTTCCCGGCCTATGGCGAGGCAGTCGACAATCTGGTGACCAGATTGAATGGAAACGGCGGCGGCGAGACCGCGCCGCGTCCGGGCGAGTCGATGCCGCCGTTCATGTTGCCGGACGAGAGCGGGCGTCTCGTCGCGCTGTCCTCACTGCTGGAGAGCGGCCCGGTCGCCGTGATGTTTTTCCGCGGCCATTGGTGTCCCTATTGCCGGCTCAATGTCCGCGCGGTGGTCCAGGCGCTGGACCGCGTCGAGTCCATGGGTGCGCGCATAGTCGCGATCATGCCGGAGACGCAGGAATACACCCAGCAGCTCAAGGCGGAAGCTGGTGCCCCATTTCCGATCCTGACCGACCTCGACAACGGCTATGCGTTGTCGCTCAATCTCGCGATCTGGCTCGGTGCCGAGATCCAGCACCTGTTGTCCTATCAGGACATGGCGAAATTCCACGGCAATGATGGCTGGATGCTGCCGATCCCGGCCGCGTTCGTCGTTGGTCGCGACGGTCTCGTGAAAGCCCGCTTCGTCGATCCGGATTTCCGCAAGCGAATCGAGATCGATGATCTGCTTGAAGCGTTGGAAGGCGCGAGCAGGGAGGCCTGAAAGAGTGAGGAGCGAGCGTGGCTGCTACCCCGCAATCTCCCGCCAATCCGCACCGCGCAACATGCGCATAACGGCATTGGCCACCGCCGTGCGCTGCCGGCCGGCCACCCCGTAGAGGCTGACGGTGCGACGGGCGTCCAGCCCGGCGACCGCAGCGCGCGTCAACGTCTCCGGAACGGGCGAGGTGTGCGGCAGCATGGCGACGCCGATGTCGGCCTCGACCAGTTCGATCAAATCGCGCTCGTTCGAGATTTCGTGACCCTGCTCGATCGCGATGCCGTGCTCGCGCAGGCTCGCCGAGATACGGGCGGAATGCTCGCAAAACGTCCGGCTCAGCAGCTGCTCCGCGCGCAGATCGTCCAGTGCGATGCTGCTGCGGCCGGCCAGGCGATGTCCGTCGCTGACCACGAGCTCGAAGCTCTCGGTGAACAGCGGCCAGACATCGAGCCGCTCCCAGGCCTCGTCGATGTCCGCGGCAATCCCTAGCTCGGCCTCGCCCTTCTTCAGGAACTCGGCCACTTCACGACTCGAGCCGCGCAGGAAGCGGAATTCGAGCCGGTTGAACTGCCGCTTGATCTGGTTGAGATGCGGAATGAGGAGCGACAGGTCGATCGCATGCGTCAGCGCGACGCGGAGCGCGCCGATCTCGCCGCTCCGGAACGAGGAGGCCAGCGATCGGGCGCCGGTGGCCGCTTCGAAACACTGCTTCAGCAGCGGATGCATGCGCTGGCCGAGCTCGGTCAATTGCGCCGCGGGCCGTTCGCGGCGAAACAGATCGCCGCCGAGCTCGGCCTCGAGCTGCTTGATCGCGCGCGTCAGCGAAGGCTGCGTCACGTTGCATTCCTCGGCGGCACGCGTGAAGTTCAAGAGTTGCGCCACCGCGAGGAAATAGCGGACCTGGTGCATTTCCATGGATCGGCTCCCGGCAAGATCAGCCGAAAGCTAGCCGATCGGCGCGGAGAATGACATCCCGACCGCAATAGCGCACAGGCATGGTTTCGGAAGCCAACGGGCATTTCCGTCAAACCCGGCGATGCTTCACAGTCGGCTCAGCACAAGTCGTCATGTCAAAGGAGTTTGCCCGTGAATATGTCCGTCAAGCCGCAGACGTCCGCCTCCCGGGCGCTCGCGGGCAAGGTTGCGCTGGTCACGGGCTCAACCAGTGGCATCGGCCTCGGTATCGCGCGGGCACTTGCCGCGGCCGGCGCCGACATCGTGCTGAACGGCCTTGGTGTGGCGGCCGAGCTCGACCGGACGCGCGAGCAGATCGCGGCGGAGTTCGGCGTCAAGGCAAGGTTTTCGCCGGCCGACATGACCAGACCGAATTCGATCGCCGAAATGATCGCGGCGACGGTTGCGCAGGCCGGCCGCCTGGATATCCTGATCAACAATGCCGGCATCCAGCACGTTGCGCCGCTGGAGCAGTTTCCGGTCGAGAAATGGGACCAGATCCTCGCGATCAATCTGTCGTCGGCCTTCCACACCACGCGGCTCGCGCTGCCCGCAATGCGACAGAACGGGTTCGGGCGGATCATCAACATCGCCTCCGCGCACGGCCTGGTCGCCTCGCCGTTCAAGGCGGCCTACGTCGCCGCCAAGCACGGCATCGTCGGGCTCACCAAGGTGACCGCGCTGGAGACGGCAGAAGAGGGCATTACCTGCAACGCGATCTGTCCCGGCTATGTCTATACGCCACTGGTCGAGGCGCAGATCGATGGGCAGGCCAAGGCGCATGGAATCTCGCGTGACCAGGCGATCCGTGACGTGCTGCTGGCGCAACAGCCGAACAAGCGCTTCTCGACCGTCGAGGAGCTCGGTGCGCTCAGCGTATTTCTGTCCACCAACGCAGCGGCCACGATCACCGGGATTGCGTTGCCCGTGGACGGAGGCTGGACCGCGCATTGAGGCGAGCGCGTAACATAGGATCGCTAGGAGCGAACATGGCAAGGGTACGGGCTCTCAGGGAGCAGAATATGAACGATGTGAAGCGCGATACCAGCGTGTCGAAGGATCTGCCCGGCCAGGTGGTGCTGGTGCTTCAGGGCGGCGGTGCACTCGGATCCTATCAGGCCGGGGTGTACCAGGCGCTGCACGAGGCCGGCATCGAGCCGGACTGGATCATCGGCACCTCGATCGGCGCCATCAATGCGTGGCTCATTGCGGGCAACGCGCCTGACCAGCGGCTGCTGCGCCTGAAGCAGTTCTGGAAACGGATGGAGCAGAATCCGGTCTGGAATCTGCGCACCCCGTTTGCCGGCTTCAATGAAAAGCTCGCCTATTGGTCGACCTTGACCCACGGCATTCCCGGCTTCTTCCGTCCCAATCCATTGGCGCATGCGGGCGATTCCTATCCGCTCGGAGCCGATCACGCCGGCTTCTATTCGACGGCGCCGCTGGAGCGGACGCTGCTCGAGCTTGTCGATTTCGGCCGGATCAACCGCTGCGCGCCACGGTTGACGGTCGGCGCCGCTCACGTCCGCAGCAGCCAGATGCGCTATTTCGACAGCCGCGACGGCGAGCTGACGGTGAAGCATGTCATGGCTTCGGGCGCGCTGCCGCCGGCGTTTCCGGCGGTACGCATCGACGGCGAGCTCTATTGGGACGGCGGCATTCTGTCGAACACGCCGACCGAGGCCGTCTTCGACGACAATCCACGCAAAAATTCGCTGATCCTCGCCGTGCATTTGTGGAATCCCGCCGGCGCAGAGCCGACCACGATGGCGGAGGTGCTGAACCGGCACAAGGATGTGCAATATTCCAGCCGGATCGCGAGCCAGATCACGCGCCAGCAGCAAACCCATCGCCTGCGCCACGTCATTAGCCAGCTCGCCGCGCGACTGCCTGAAAGCGAGCGCAGCAATCCGGCTGTGAGGGAATTGATCGACTACGGCTGCCCGACCAGGATGCATGTCGTGCGCCTGCTTGCGCCGCAGCTCGACCGCGAGAGCCACACCAAGGATATCGACTTCAGTCCGTCCGGCATCATGCGGCGCTGGGATGCCGGCTATTCGCACACAAAGTCAGTGCTTGAGCGAAGGCCGTGGGTTGGCGAGTTCGATCCGCTCGCGAGCGTGGTGCTGCACGAACATATGGACGAGATGCCGATGGCGGCGGAGTAGGGCCGCAAGCGATCGTCCCCTTCATCGAATTGCCACATGCCTTGCGGATTGTCGGTCCTGGTCCGCAATCGAAAGTCCCTGCAGGTGGTGTCCGGGAGCGAACTTGAATCTGCCCTTGATACCGTCCGCGCCAACGCGGCGGGACCGGTCGCCGGCGTGTTCGGCCCTGACACGGTGACCTGGCAAATCGACCGCGAGGCCGTGATCTTTCTCGGCGCCGGCCGGGCGCTGCTCCTTCAACTCGCGCATCCCTGGGTCGCCGCCGCCATCGCCGAGCATTCGAAAACCCTCGCTGATCCGATCGGACGATTTCACCGCACCTTCGACATCGTCTTTGCCATGGTGTTCGGTTCGCTTGACCGCGCGCTGTTGTCGTCGCGGCAATTGCACCGGCGCCACAGCATGATCGTCGGCGAGATGCCCGAGACCGTCGGTCCGTTCGCGGCAGGCTCGCGCTACTGTGCCAACGACATCCCGTCGCTGCGCTGGGTTCATGCCACGCTGGTCGAGACCGCGCTGATGGCGCATGATCTGGTCTTGCCGCCTCTCTCGGCGGACGAACGCGAACGCTACTGGGCCGAGAGTCGGTTGTTCGGTGCGTTGTTCGGGTTGACGGCGCACGATCTGCCGGCGGACTGGTCCGGCTTTGCGGCCTACACCGCGGCAATGACGCAGTCGGATACGCTGACCGTCAGCCCGGCCGCGCGCGATATCGCCGCGCAGATCTTTGGTGGAGCGCGCCCGTGGTTGCGTCCGCCGCGCTGGTATCGCGCGCTCACCGCGAGCCTGCTGCCGGAAAGCTTGCGTGTGGGATTCGGGTTCGAGCTTGACGAGCGTGACACCAGATCCGCCGAGAAGGCGCTGCGATGGATACGGCGGGTCTATCCAAGGTTGCCAGACCGGCTGCGCTATGTCGGTCCCTACCAGGAAGCGCAAGCGCGGCTGCGCGGAGAGCCGCAGCCCGACTGGATGACGCGGTGCCTCAACCGTGCCTGGATCGGACGGTCGCAGATGGATGTGCGCGGGAGGGGGTGAAGTCCTCCGCCGTTGCCACAAACCACCGTCATTGCGAGGAGCTCTTGCGACGAAGCAATCCAGGCTGCTGCCACGGAAAACAGTCTGGATTGCTTCGCTACGCTCGCAATGACGAGGACACGCAGGCCTCACACCGCCGCCAGCTTCCGGTACAGCGCGTTGTAGCTGCCGGCCGGGATGCTCCAGGAGAACGACCGTCCCATCGCACTGCGACGCATGGTGTCGAGCTGGTCCTGCGCCATGAAGGCGGAGAACGCACGGCGGACGCCGCCGAGGAAGGATTCATGCGAAGGTTTTGAGAACAGGAAGCCGGTTTCGCCGTCGGTAATGGTCTCGGCGAGGCCGCCGGTCTGGTGGCCGATCGGCAGCGAGCCGAAGCGCTGGGCGTACATCTGGCTGAGCCCGCAGGGCTCGAAGCGTGACGGCATCAATGTGAAGTCGCTACCGGCGAAGATGCGGCGCGCCTGGGCCTCGTTGAAGCCGATCACGACCCCGATCGCGTCAGGCCGCCGGCGATGCGCGTCGATTAGCGCCTGCTCGAGCGCCGGCTCGCCGGAGCCGGTGACCACGATCTGCCCGCCGGCATCGACGATCTCGTCGGCCGCCGCCAGCACGAGGTCGATGCCCTTCTGGTGCACCAGCCGGGCGACGATGCCGAACATCGGGCCGCGCGACACCGCAA